>OW818642.1:0-2705000 GCA_942492875.1 uncultured Desulfuromonadaceae bacterium
AGGATTCCGACGTGATCATCGCCATCAACCGCGATAAGGACGCTCCGATCTTCGAGGTTGCCACCTACGGCATCGTGGGCGACCTGTTTCAGGTCGTGCCGGAGCTGACCGCACAGATCCGCCTCCTAAAGGCATAACGGCAGATACGCCGACACATCAAAAAGAGGTCTTACCATGACACCCGATCCGTACATTTTTGTTCCACTACTGATAGCCTCTCTTGTTCTGTTCGCCTGGAGCTGTTACCGGCGTCTGAGCCTGGTCGCATGTGGTGCGGAGGATGACCGACTGAGTGATCCGGTTGGCCGCATCCGGGCGGCGCTGCAGTTCGCCTTCGGCCAGAGTAAGGTGCTGAGCCGGCCGTTCGGTGCCAATCACGCCGTCATTTTCTGGGCGTTTCTCGCACTTGCCGTTGCCAACGGGGATTTCCTCATCCACGGTGTTTTTCCGGGCATCAGCCTTTCGCTGCTTCCTCCGACCATGTACGGGGCACTCGCGTTTGTTTTCGACCTGGCGTCACTTCTCGCCCTGCTGGCGGTCGGCAGCGCTGTTGTGCGGCGCATCGTCGCCCCTCCGTTTGCGGGGGCGCGAACCGGCGAGGCTTTTGTCATTCTCGGCATGATAGCCCTGCTTATGCTCGTCTTCTTCGGCATGCATGGTGCCGAGATAGCTCTGGGGACGGAAGCTGCGTCAGGCTATATGCCGGTTTCCCGGTATCTTGCCGGCATGTTTTCGGCTTTTACCCCTGCTGTCCTGCACACGATCACCGCTTTTTCCTGGTGGATTCATGCCGTGGTGTTGCTGGCGTTCATGAATTACCTTCCCTACAGCAAGCATATGCATATCCTGACCGCCATCCCCAACTGTTTTTTCCGCAACCTTCAACAGCCCAACACCCAGCCGCGCGAAGAGTTCATCGAGGGGAAGCGTTTCGGTGTCGGCGCTGTCGATGAATTTACCTGGAAGGATCTGCTTGATTCCGTTTCCTGCACCGAATGCGGCCGCTGCCAGACGGTCTGCCCGGCCACTTTGACCGGTAAATCGCTTAATCCGCGCCAGGTTGTACATGACATCAAGACCAATCTCTTCCTCAACGCCACATCTCTGAAAAAGGGGGAGCGACCGCTGCATCCGTTGATCGGAGATGCCGCTGAGGGGGCCAGCAGCGAGGAGACCATCTGGTCCTGCACCACCTGTGGCGCCTGCATGGAAGCCTGTCCGGTTCTTATTGAACAGATGCCGAAGATCGTCAAGATGAGGCGTCATCTGGTGGAAATGGAGGCCCGTTTTCCTGTGGAATTGATAAACCTGTTCGAGAATATCGAGGGACGCAGCAATCCATGGGGGATAGCCCCTTCCGAACGGAGCAAGTGGAGTTCCACTCTTGAGGTGAAGCCATTCGAGGCGGGTAAAACCGAATACCTCTTTTACGTCGGTTGTGCCGGGGCTTTTGATTCGCGTCAGAAGCAGGTCACCGTGGCGCTGGCAACCATTCTTGACGCTGCCGGAGTTTCCTGGGGGACCTTGGGGCGCGATGAAATGTGTTGCGGCGACAGCCTGCGCAGGCTTGGCAACGAGTTCGCCTTCGACAGGGTGGCCCGCGAAAACGTGCAGATGTTAACGGAGCGTGGCGTGACCAAGATACTCACCCACTGTCCCCACTGTTTTTCTACGCTCAAGAACGATTATCGGCAATATGGCCTGGAGCTCGAAGTCATACACCACACCGAACTTATCAACCAGCTGATGAAGGATGGGAAGCTGACGCTGAACAGGGAGGTGACCGGGTTGGGCACGGTCTTGTACCATGATTCATGTTATCTGGGGCGACACAACGATGTCTATCAGGCCCCGCGCGAGGTGATCGCCACCGTGACCGGTCAGCCTGCGGCAGAATTCTCCCGCAACCTGAACAGCTCTTTTTGCTGCGGTGCCGGCGGCGGCCGGATGTGGCTGGAGGAGCAGAGCGGCACACGAATCAACCGCGAAAGGGCTCGGGAGGCTCTCGGAGCACATCCGGATACCATCTGCGTTTCCTGCCCGTACTGCATGACAATGTTTGGCGACGCACTGAAAGATGAAGGGGCAACCGAGATCAAGGTCAAGGACATCGCCGAGGTGGTTGCCGAGGGGCTGAGGTAAATTCCGTCACCGGTCAGCGTGAGAGAAGCGCAGCTGTATCATTACGGGGGAGAAAGAATGCACCTCAATGTATCTGCAGGCAATGATGCCAAAGAATTATTGACAGCTCCGGCGATCAGGGACTATCCAACGAAACTTTTCGTCGAAACAACCAGCCACTGTAACCTCAACTGCGTTATGTGCCCCAAGCAAAACCAGAGTCGTACCGTAGCCGATGGTGATCTGGCGCCGGCCACCTTTGAAGCTTTGAACGACCTTTTCCCCGGCATAGAGTCCCTGGTACTGAACGGCATAGGCGAACCACTGCTCAATCCGCATCTGGAGCAATTTATTGCCCAGGCAAAAAAACTGATGCCGGCGCAAAGCTGGATCGGCTTTCAAAGCAACGGTCTCCTTCTTACCAACCAGCGCGCCAATTCGCTCGTTGCTGCGGGGCTTGATAAAATCTGCCTGTCAATGGATGGCGTCTTGCCCTCAACCTTCAGCGCCATCCGTGCGGGAGGGGAACTGTCTGACCTTGAATGTGCCCTCTCCGCCATCACCGCAGCCAAAGGGATCTGCTCCCGGCCGGATCTGCAGATCGGCGTGGAATATGTCGTGATGCGCGACAATCTGGAGGAGCTGCCAGCCGCACTCACGTGGGCTGCTGAGCGTGGCGTAAACTTCGCGATCGTCTCGCACCTCCACCCTTATGATGAGCAGCATCTTGACCAGTGCGCCTACGAGACCTGCTCTGATGAGGCGCTCTCATTGTTCCACGCCTGGAAGAGCAAGGCTGATCTGGCCGGGGTGGAGATGGAGCGTTATTTCAAGCTGCTGTGGCAATACCACAGGACAGACGAGGAACAAAGAATCCTGGATTTTGTAGAAACCATGAAGGCGAATGCCCTGAGCCGCGGTATCAGCCTCAATTTAAAACAGCTCTTTACCATGGACTATGCACGGATCGAAGCGGTTGAGAGCGCGTTTGAACGGGCGAAAAATTTTGCCCGTCAAAGCGGACTTAATCTGCGGCTCCCGGAAATTATGCCGAGCGGGAAACGCAGCTGCAATTTTGTCGAACAGGGCGGGGCGTTCATCTCCTGGGACGGCAGCATGCACCCCTGCTACCAGCTCTGGCATAATTGCCATTCGTTTGCTAATGGTTGGCAACATCCGGTGCAACCGTTGATGTTCGGGAATGTTGTTGAGCAGGGATGTTTGGAAATCTGGAATAGCGGTGAGTTTCGTTCCTATCGCGAAAAAGTGCTCAGGCATGATTATCCCTCCTGTTTCAGCTGCAACAGCTCCCCCTGCGACCTTGTTCAGAACGACACCTTTGAGCAGGATTGTTACGCCAATGCCGAACCATGCGGCAGTTGTCTCTGGAGTGCCCAGGTTTTTCACTGTCTTGATTAATCTCCAAGATCTCAACAAATACGAAAGGTTGTGACAGCATGTTTGAAGTAATCAGTAATGATGTTCTCGCACCAAACCTCCACCGTATGGTGGTACTGGCACCGCGGGTGGCCACGGCACGGAAGGCGGGTCAGTTTGTCATCGTCCGCGCCGACCGTGGTGATGAGCGGATTCCGCTGACCATCGGCGATGCCGATCCGCTTGCCGGCACCATAACCCTCTTTATTCAGGCAATCGGTGCATCCACACGCAAGATTGTTGCTATTCCGCAGGGTGGTTTTATCCGTGACGTCGCCGGCCCGCTGGGACAGGCGACCCATATTGAGAACTGGGGGAGGGTGGCCTGCGTCGGCGGCGGGGTCGGTACTGCGGTCCTCTTTCCGCTGGTCAAGGCGCTGGCCGCTGCCGGGAACCAGGTGACCACCATCATCGGCGGACGCTCGAGTCAGTACATTATTCTGGCCGATGAGCTGGCGGCGCTTTCAGAAAAGCTGCTCATCACCACCGAAGACGGTAGCCTTGGGCGCAAAGGCTTTGTTACCGCCGAGTTGACCGATCTTATTGCCGATCAGGCGAGCACCCCGAGAGTTGTGCTGGCCGTCGGCCCGGTGCCGATGATGCGGGCGGTGTCGGAGTTGACCCGCCCCCACGGCATCGAGACCGTTGTCAGCCTCAATCCGGTCATGATCGACGGTACCGGCATGTGCGGCGGTTGTCGGGTTGTGGTTGGCGGAGTCGTGAAGTTCGCCTGCGTGGACGGTCCCGAGTTCGACGGTCATCAGGTCGATTTTGCTGGTCTCACCGACCGCCTTACCACCTATCGCGACTTTGAAGAGGAAGCGCGTCATGCGGCCGGCGAGTGCCGGCTGACACTGGACGTTGCTGTCGACAGCCTCACTGTCAAGGAGCGACTGGCCATCCCGCGGGTTCATATGCCAGAGCGTGATGCGGAGGTCAGGAGTCGCACTTTTGATGAGGTCAACCTCGGGCTCGGCTACGAGCAGGCGGTGCGGGAGGCGCAACGCTGCATTCAGTGCAAGAATCGCCCCTGTGTTGACGGTTGTCCGGTGGGGGTCTCGATTCCGGAATTCATCGCCGCCCTGGCTGCCGAAGACCTGCCTGCAGCCGCACGGATTCTGCGCGGTGATAATGCTCTGCCGGCGGTCTGCGGCCGTGTCTGTCCACAGGAAACCCAGTGCGAAGCAAAATGCGTCTGTGGAGTTAAGGGTGAATCGGTTGCCATCGGTTATCTGGAGCGTTTCGTCGCCGACTGGGCCATGACCAATGCGGCCGAGCTTCCCCGCGAGCTGCTCCCGCCTGCCAGCGGCAAACGTGTCGCCGTTATCGGCGGCGGCCCTGCGGGGTTGACTGCGGCTGGTGAACTGGCACGACAGGGACACCGTGTCACGGTTTTCGAGGCGCTCCATGACACCGGTGGCGTACTCCGCTACGGCATTCCCGAGTTCCGCCTTCCCAAGGAGATCATCGACGTTGAGGTGGCACGCCTGGTTGAGCTGGGAGTGACCATTGAGTGCAACGTCATCATCGGCAAGACCATGACCTTGAAGCAGCTCAGTGATGAGTTTAATGCAATTTTCATCGCCAACGGCGCCGGTTTGCCGACAATGCTCAATATTCCGGGAGAGAACCTGAAAGGGGTCTATTCGGCCAATGAACTGCTTACCCGCGTCAACCTGATGGAAGCTGGCCGCAACCCCGGCTCTTCCACGCCGGTCATTGCCGGTCGGCGGGTGGCGGTCATCGGCGGCGGCAATACCGCCATGGATTGCGTCCGTACCGTACGACGCCTGGGCGCAGAGCGGGCGATGATCGTCTATCGCCGCAGTGAAGCGGAGATGCCTGCCAGGGTCGAAGAGATCAAGCATGCCAAGGAGGAGGGTGTCGAGTTTGTTATGCTGACGGCTCCCCTCGAGATCGTTGGCAACGGGGAAGGGTGGTCGGCAACGTTACGCTGCCACCGCATGGAACTGGGGCCGGCTGACGACTCCGGGCGACGCAAACCGGTTCCGGTGGCAGGGTCAGAGTACGATATAGCTGTCGATGTTGTGGTTAACGCGGCGGGCACCGGGGCTAATCCGCTCCTGACCGCTACCGCCCCTGATCTGAAACTTAACAAATGGGGAAACATCGCGGTGGACGACAACGGCGCCACCAGTATTCCCGGTGCTTTTGCCGGAGGTGACATCGTTCGCGGCGGTGCGACGGTTATCCTCGCCATGGGTGACGGCAAGCGGGCCGCTGCCGCAATCAACGCGTACCTGAACGGCGGCTTGTAACATCTTATAGATAATGGGGGCGCCTCAACCCATGTGCAAAAAAATCTTCATTGCCGCCACCGGCCAGAACACCGGTAAAACTACCATCAGCCTCTCCCTCGTCCATTTGGCGCGGCAGAAATACACGCGGGTCGGCTTCATCAAGGCGGTCGGCCCCAAATGCCTGGAATTCAACGGCTGCGTGGTCGATAAGGACGCCGCCCTGATGGCCAGGGTCTTCGGGCTTGAGGAGGATATCCATCTCATGTCGCCGGTGGTGCTCGGCAGTGGTTCTACGAAACGATTTCTCGACGGGCATCTGACAACAGCCGCGCTTGAAGAACGGCTCGTCAGCGCGTGCCGGGAGATGGAGCGCAGATGTGATTTTCTCGTGATTGAAGGGGCGGGGCACGGCGGGGTCGGTTCAGTAGTCGGACTCAGCAACGCCAGGGTGGCTTCCGTGTGCAATGCGCCGGTTGCAATGGTAAGTGGCGGCGGCATCGGCAGTGTGATTGATTCGGTGCTGCTGAACCTGCCGCTCTACCGGGCGGAAGGGGTCGAAGTAAAGCTGCTCCTGGTTAACCGTCTGCTGGCTGAAAAGAGGAAAGAGTCAATGGGTTATCTGTCCAAGGCGTTCAACCAGCTGGGATTTCCGGTTACCCCGGCCTTCGACTACTCGCCGATCCTTGCCGATCCGACTCTCAATCACCTGGCGCGACTCCTGAAACACCCGCTGCATGGCGACGAGACGGCACGCAACAGGATCGTACACCACATCCAGCTTGGGGCCGCATCATCACAGAAGGTGATCGATCGGCTCGAAGACTCGACTCTGCTGATCACCACCAGTTGCCGTGACGAGCTGATCGTCACGCTCTCGTCGCTGTATCACATTCCCGCATACCGGAAAATGATCGTAGGACTCTTGATTCCGGGTCACGCTCCGGTATCGGCCATTACCCAGCAGATTCTCGATGACAGCAATATTCCCTATATCCGTATCATCGAATCGACAACATCCGAGATCTATTCTGCCGTTACCGGCTATATTTCCAAACTTAGTGCCGAGGATGACGAAAAGATCGATCTGATCTGTTCATTAGCAGAGAAGGTTATTGATTTCGAGGAGATTGACCGGCTATTGTGAATGGCGTGCATGACGATGGGCGCTGAAGCGCGCTAAAAATCCATATACAGGTACAAGGAACAGGTATGTCAGAACCGGCGTGCGTGGAAATATTCATCATCGGCAACGAAATCCTGATCGGAGACATTCAGGACACCAACACGCACTGGCTCTGCAAGGAGATCAACGAGCTGGGCGGGCAGGTTGTCCGGGCAACAGTTATGCGCGATATCAGCGAGGTCATTGCCGCCGAAATGCAGGCTGCCTTGCTGCGCGGTGCCGACGTTATCATCACCTCCGGCGGGCTGGGACCAACTGCCGACGACCTGACCCTGGCGGCCGTGGCGCTGGGTGTCGGTGTTGAGTGGCGCCTCCATGAACAGGCGTTGCAGATGATCAGGGAGCGCTATGATGAACTGGCTGGCCAAGGGATACTGACTCAGGGAGGTCTCAACCCGGCCCGTGAGAAGATGGCCTGGCTCCCGGTCGGCGCCACTCCGCTGCACAACCCGGTCGGCACCGCCCCGGGGGTCCTGCTCAAAACCGGCCAGACCACCATCATCAGCCTGCCGGGTGTCCCTTCCGAGCTTAAAGGTATTTTCAAAAGTTCGCTGCAGCCGTTTCTGTTAGCAACATTCAGCGGCGGGATGTCGGCCATGCGAATCATCTCCGTCCAGTGCAACGACGAATCGCTGATGGAACCGGTGCTCAGTCGGGTGGCCCATGACCACCCCGGCATCTATATTAAATCGTTGGCCACAACGCTGGGTGAAATGCGGGATCTGGATGTTATTCTAACTGCAGTGGGGAGTGAACGATCGACCTTGGATCTCCTCCTTGAGGGTGCCGTGAAAGATCTGCACAATGGTCTCGCATCTCTTAACATCAGCCACAGGGAGAAAGAACAACAATGAAGTAAACCTGTCACTTATCTATCCATTCGCCCATTTTTTAAGAATTTCGAGCAAATCACCTAAAATCATAGGCTTGGGGAGATGGTCGTTCATCCCGATGGCCAAGCACCTGTTCCGATCGTGCTGCATGGCGTTTCCGGTGAGCGCAATTATCGGGATGTTATGCTGCCTTACTTTTGAGGCCGGATCACGTATGATGGCGGTGGTTTCGTAGCCACTTATTCCCGGCATCATGCAGTCCATCAGTACCAGGGCGTAATCGTTGTTTTCCAGTGCCAGCAACGCCTCCCTGCCATCGCCAACGACATCTACCGTATACCCGTAGCTCTTCAGCAGTTTGGGCACAATACCCCGAGCTGTAGGATCGTCTTCAGCCAACAACAATCGAATCCAGCTGCCGGTTTCCCTTGCTTTGACTGGGGGGGACGCCAAAACCGGCTCTGGCACTGCAATATCACATTCGGTCAGCTTCTCCAACACGGCGGTGAACCAGAAGGTTGAACCCTCACCCTCGATACTCTCCACTCCGATACTTCCTCCCATCAGCAACGCCAACCGTTTGCAGATTGTCAATCCCAAACCTGTGCCGCCATATCTGCGTGTGGTGGAACTGTCAGCCTGGGTGAACGGCTCGAATATCTGCTCCCGTTTATCGGGTGCTATGCCGATGCCGCTATCGCGGACCTGAAATCGGAGCGTTGCGAACTGCTCATTTTCGGTGTCTTTCCGGATATGAAGCGTAACGGAGCCTTTCGGGGTAAACTTGATGGCGTTGCTGACAAGGTTTGTGATGATCTGTCGCACCCTTCCGGTGTCCCCGCTCAGGTTTTTCGGAACATCGGCGTCAATCACTGAAGTCAGCTTCAACCCTTTTTCTCGGGCATGAAGCGACAGGAGATTGATGGAATCCGAAACAAGCGCGTGCAGGTCAAAGGCGGACTGCTCCAATTCTACCTTTTCCGCCTCAATTTTGGAGATGTCCAGGATGTCGTTGAGCAGGTGCACCAGCTCAATGCCCGATTTTTTAGCGTTTTCAGTGTATTCGTACTGTTCATGGCTCAGTTCGGTGTGCTGCAGTAGTTCGAGCATGCCGATGACTCCGTTCATCGGCGTACGGATCTCGTGACTCATGGTTGCAAGAAACTGGCTCTTGGCGATGTTAGCGGCATCGGCAGCGGCTTTAGCCTGGATTAAATTGGCTTCTGCCTGCTTGCGGTCGGTGATGTCGTTGATAAGGACCATGAGGCGCTGCTCTCCGTTGATCTCGATCGGTTCCGCCGACATCAACCCGAACCTGAGACCTCCGTTCTTCTGCCGCATTGGCACCTCGACCCCACGCACCTTTCCCTGCTCATGCAGTATCTGAATAATGGAGTTGCGTGTCAATGAATCCCAGAGTCCAATTTCCACTGAAGTGTGGCCGATTGTTTCCTCTCGTCCATACCCCATCAACTCTTCGAAAGCATCATTAACATCGAAGAATCGCCCGCCATCCAGAGTGCTGATGGTGAGGATCGACGGTGCCGAGCGAAAGATGCGGGAGAATTTCGCCTCCGATTCCCGCAGCGCCGCCTCAACCTGCCTGCGCTCGGTGATGTCCATGCACGATGATTGATAGCTAATCACATTCCCTTTCACATTGCGCACTTCGGTAGCCATGCCATGAGCAATAAAGGTCGAACCGTCGCTCCTCTTCGCGGAAAACTCCCCCTCCCAGAGACCTGTTCTGTTCAGGGCTGCAAGGATTGCGACGGCTTCATTTGAATCACAGAGGAAATCAGCTATGTGTTGACCGACGACTTCATCCCTGCTCTCATACCCCCAGACCTTGAGAAATGCATCGTTACACTCGGTTATAACACCGTCTAGTCCGGCGATGCTGTTGGCGGCAATCGATGAATGAAAGACATGATTCATTAACCACGCTGTTTCTTCCGCCTGTTCCCCTTTGGCCAGGGTATCGGCAAGAATGACATTGTGGTAGTTAGCCTTGGAGATCATCTGGGCCAGCTTTGAATAGAATGCCAAGGACTTCCGGACAGCCTCCCTGTTCCAGCGTGGAATCCGGTCAAGCGCCGCCAGATACTCCGCCTCGTCATAGCCGAAATGACGCGCCTGGGCGCGAAACAGGTCGTAATCTACTTCCTCGTCGTCGTAGAGGAACTGCCCGAGAAAGATATTGCCGATATGCCTGTTTCCAAGCATGATCGGGGTGACGACATCCCTCATGTTATTTTTACAGCGGTATTCCTTGTAGGTTCCTGGTGGAACGCCGCTGGAGAGCAAGATGTCGCTTTCGTGGCAGAACGTGCAGGACTCGGGAACAGCCCTATGGAAATGAGAACAGATATCCTGCCATCCGGTGCTTACCACTACCTTTCCTTTGAGGTCGATGATGCCGACACCGATGCCGGTAAGGGCATAATAATCGTCCATCATCTCCTGCAGGGCAGGAGCGTCGATAACGTCGGTTAACTCAATATCTGCAAAATCAGGCTGGTTTGTTTCAATATTAAGATTATGTTTTTGCGGTGTCATCGTACCCCTCTGCGGGATTAAATCTGGGAATTATTGCATTCTAAACTAAAAACAACACAGTGAAAAAACTTCAGCATCGAGGATGTGTGGGGTGGGGTTGTCTGTGCTGACAAGGCTTGGTTGGCGATAGCAGCATTTTGTATGAGCAATTGAATGCTGCCCCTGACAGATGCATAAAATTTTATATCAGTATTTATGTTTATTGCAACTTTTCATAGAATTCGGTTTGTTTCGTTTGGTTTTAACGATTGGTAGACAGAATTACACGTGGAACCAGCTGATTAGCAACGGAAGTGTATGCATAAAACTGTTCCAATTTGATACGCATCGTTCTAAAATGGAGCAGTGTCTATTGTTCCAATATGATACATTTGCAGAATATCTTTTTGCTGAATGCGGACAACAGCGGTGCAGAGGATTTGAGCACGGGATTTGCAGTGTATACACGAATACAACGTTACGTGCCGGAGTCGGCGCTGCCAAGAGGAGTTGCCATGAACATCAGCAAATTTGTTGCCCCTGAGATCATCTTCGGCCGGGGTTCCCTGAGCCAGCTCGGCGAAAGCGCCATCCGCATCGGCGCATCAAAGGTGTTTCTGGTCAGCGACGCTGGCGTTATCAAGGCCGGCTGGGTAGACCGGGCCGTGCATTACCTGCAGGCAGCCGGTATTGAATCCGTGATCTTCTCCGCACTGACAACCAATCCGAAAGATTGCGAGGTAACAGAAGGGGTACGGCGCTACCGGGAATCCGGCTGTGACGGGATCGTTGCCGTCGGCGGCGGCAGCCCCACTGACGTAGCCAAGGCAATTGCCATTCTGGCAACCAATGGCGGCGTTCTGCAGGATTATGAGGGGATCAACAAGATCAGCAGTCCGCTGCCGCCGATGGTCATCGCCCCGAGTACCGCCGGCGCCGGCTCTGAGGTGAGCCAGTTCACCATCATCGTCGATACGGCCAGGAAACTGAAAATGTCGATCATTTCTAAGTCGCTCGTGCCGGATATCGCCATCGTTGACCCGGAACTTGTGCAGACAATGGATGCCAAGCTGGCGGCCGCAACCGGCCTGGACGCATTTACCCACGGTATCGAATCATATGTTTCTCTGGCCGCCACACCGCTGACCGACATCCATGCTTTGAAGGCGATCAAGCTGGCTTCCGGCAATCTCCGTCAGGCGGTGGCTGACCGGTACGATATGGAGGCGAACACCAATATGTCCATGGCAAGCCTGACAGCCGGCCTGGCCTTTTCAAATGCCATTCTTGGCGCAACCCACGCCATGACCCACCAGGTTGACGGCCTGATCGACCAGCATCACGGCGAGACCAATGCCGCGATTCTTCCCGCTGTGATGGAGTTCAACCTGAGTGCCTGCCCCGAGAGGTTCCGGGATATTGCCGAAGCGATGGGGGAGGATGTGACCGGATTATCGGTCATGGCTGCGGCGGAACTGGCGGTGGAGGCGGTGCGACGGCTGATCGCCGACATCGGTCTGGCGAAAGGTCTTGGTGAGCTTGGTCTGACCGAAGAATTTATCCCGCTGCTCAGCGAAAATGCGCTGAAAGATGCGTGCCTGGTAACCAACCCGCGTCCCGCCAGTCGGGAAGACATCGCGCTGATTTTCAGAAAATGCATGTGATAATCCCCGAGCGAGGAAACACCAATGGATGAACGAGAAAAGCTGTTGGAACAGCTGACCGGCGTCGATTCGTCTAAGCTCAATTACTACGTCGAGCTGAAAAAGCGAAGCCAGGAGGTGCTAAAGCAGAACAGCCGCCTGGAGATCCTGCACCAGCTGGCCCGGGACATCAATATCGACATGTCGATTGCCGATATTATCGAGCGTACCTTCGCCAGATTGCCACAAACGCTTCCCTGCGATTTTCTTGGCCTGGTGGCGGTGAAGAGCAACGGCCTGGTTCTCAAGGCGCTGATGCCACGGGACTTTTGCCGGATCGACAACTTTCCCGCCCATTCACCCTCCCTCAAGGTCATCAAGGAAAAACGTGCCGGTATCTTTAACCTCCCGCCGGAGGATCTTGACCATATCCGCATTGACCCTTCCTATCCAGGCCCTCTTCGCTCGATGGCAATATCCCCGATGTTCAAGCGGGATGAGGTTATCGGAGCCCTGATTGTTGCCAGTACCGCTGTTGATGTCTATGACGAAACAGACCTCACCTTCGCCGAGCATCTGGCCGACCAATTGTCGATCAGTATCCAGAACGCCCGGCTTTACAAGCAGGTGTCGCGGGCCAAGGATGAATGGGAGGCCACCTTTATGGCGGTGACCGACCCGATCCTGTTGATCGATACCGACTACAATGTCCTGCTCCACAACGGCCGGTTGCCCGCAGAGTTACAAAGTTTCTGGGATAAGGCGATCAGCAGGAAATGTTTTGCCAAGCTGCATGGCCGCGTGGAGACCTGCCCGGAGTGCCCTATCCAGGAGGTCCAGCGGAGCGGTCAACCGGTACATCAGCGCTGGCAGATTGAATCCGGGGTGGTGCTCGACATTTCCTACTATCCGGTGCTGAACGAGAACAAGGTGCTGTCGGCGGTGACAATCATCCTCAAAGATGTCACCGAGAAGATCAAGATGGAGGGGCGGCTGGTGCAGTCAGCCAAACTGGCGGCTCTGGGCGAACTGGCCGCCGGAGTGGCCCACGAACTGAACAGTCCGATGACGGTGATTATCGGCACGGCTCAGCTGGTGGCGAGGGAACTGCGGGAGAGCGGTCAAGTTGATCGTGCCGCCGAGCTGGACGACATCGCCTCTTCCGGGCTGCGCTGCAAGCGGATCATCCAGAATCTGCTGACATTTTCCCGCCAGGATCAGCAACCGGCAACGGAAATCAACCTCAATGCCGAGGTGCGGTTGGTGCTCGGCATGATCAAGTATCAGATCAACCGGGACCAGATCAAGATCGTAGAGCACTTGGCGTCAGACCTGCCGAGCTTGATCGCCAATGGTCCCCAGATCCAGCAGGTACTGACCAATTTTCTGATCAACGCCCGGGACGCGCTTGAAACCGTGGCAATGGGAGAGAGGACCATTGATGTGGCAACTGAGCTGCAGGTCAAAAACGGGCGCCGTTATGTAGTTCTAAGCGTTACCGACAACGGTATCGGAATTCATCAGGAAAACCTGGCCAAGATCTTCACGCCGTTCTATACGAGCAAGGAAGCCACCAAGGGAACCGGCCTCGGCCTCTCGGTCAGTCTCGGGATCGCCGAGTCCCACAGCGGGACCATTGAAGTACTCAGTAAACCGGGCCAGGGGAGCACCTTCTCCCTCGTACTGCCGATTGACCAGCCTTGATATTGCGAAACGAAGGAGGACCTGTTGCCTATCCACGTATTGATCATTGATGACGAAGCGGATGTCTGCAGCTTTTTTCGCCGCTTGTTGACGAAGAAGGGGTATGAGGTGACCACGGCCACCAATGAGCCGGATGCACTCCTTGCCCTGGCCTCTCACCGCTTCAGCGTTGCCATGGTTGACCTTAAACTGCCGGATACCGATGGCCTTACTCTTCTCCAGGCGATCAAATCCCGTCAACCGGCATGCGAGGTCATAATTATGACCGGCTATAGTACCGTCAAAACAGCGGTGACAGCCATGCAGCAGGGGGCATACGAATATCTGGAGAAACCGTTCGATGACATCGGTGAAATAGAGGATCTGATCGCCCGGGCCGTTGCCCAGGGAGACCCACAGCAACAGGGAGGGCAGGGCAAAGAAGAATGGTCGGAAGTCGCAAGCGCCGTCGGCTTCCAGATCGGCAGTTCGCCACCCATGCGGCGGCTTGTGTCGCTGGCATACAAGGTCGCCGGCAAGAACATCAATGTACTGATCCAGGGAAAAACCGGCACCGGCAAGGAGGTGCTGGCGCGTTTCATCCATGCCGCGTCAAACCGCGCCGAGGGTGCATTCATTCCGGTGAACTGCGGCGCCCTGCCGGAAAATCTCCTTGAGAGTGAACTGTTCGGCCATGAGCGCGGAGCATTTACCGGAGCCAATCAGACCCGTCGCGGCATTTTCGAACTGGCTAACCATGGTACGCTGCTGCTCGACGAGATTGGCGACGCCAGCCCGATGATCCAGGTCAAACTGCTGAGGGTGCTGGAAACGGGTGAATTCATGCGGGTTGGCGGCGAACGACCGATAAAGACCGATGTGCGTATCATTGCGGCCACCAATGTTAATCTGGAAGAGGCCATCAGCGAGAAGACCTTCCGCGAGGACTTGTACTACCGTCTCAATGTGGTGCGCCTGGAGATCCCCTCGTTGCAACAGCGGCGTGAGGATATCCCGCTACTGGCTGAACACTTTGTGAGTCTGTTCAACCCAAAGGCGCAAATTTCACCGACTGCTCTGCTCCTGTTGCAGAACCACAGTTGGCCGGGAAATATCCGGGAGCTGGCCAATGTCATGCGGCGGGCAGTGGTGATGTGTCCCGATGATACGATTCTCCCCAATCATCTTAATGACCGATTTCATAACATCCCATTGACCGCGGTGAACGCTTCGAAGTCGGAGATATCCGGTGCAAAAGACTTTCTTCTTGCGTGCGAGGGTTTTCAGGGGCGGTCGAGTAGTGGGGATATGTTTGAGTCGCTTGAAGGTCCGGAATTGGATCGTCTGCTTGATGCGCTGCGCGGCATCGAGGTGGCGGTCCTCTCGGTAATGCGGATGAAAGGTGTCACCTCTGCAGCTCCGCGAGGCCTGAAGGAGACGGAGGCTGATACCATTAAAAAAGCCCTGAATCTGCACCACTGGAATATCACCGAAGCGGCTCGGTCTTTGGGGATCGGCAGGAATACGCTGTATCGAAAAATCAAGCAGTTCAAGCTGGCAGGCTAGTCTCTAAAAACAACCCCCCTCAGTCCCCCTTTAGGCCCCAGAGGGTCCTTATCAGGGGGGAAGCAGACATTGGTACAACCGGTACAACTGCTGGTGAAAACGAAGACACATCACCCGCTTCAACCGCCACCGCTGCGCAGTATTGCTCTGGAACGTCAATATCCCGGACATGCCAGAACGACCGGTTGCAATTAATGATGGTCTGCATCGCTGTTTCTTCAAAGCGCAGCGGCACATCGAAACTGCTGCCCGGCAAAGAAAACCCCGTTCCGCAGGCCTTCAGGCATGCCTCCTTGCGGACCCAGCAGCGGTAAAAAGCCTGGATCTGCTCTGGAACAGGCATGGCCAGCAGCTCTTCCTGCTCCCGCCGGGAGAAAACTAACCGTGCCATATCATGGATAGGTTTGTCTGCTGCAACTCTTTCAATATCAACCCCCACCTCGACACCTGCGGCAACTGCCAGAACCAGCAGATCATCCACGTGTGAAAGGTTGAAGCGAAGATCTACGGCACCATCCGCCAGGAACGGTTTGCCCTGTTCTCCCGTGGCAATCCGTACCTCCGCAGGATCAGTGCCGAGATACCCGCCCAGTATGTCGCGCAGTTTCCCCCGTCCGGCTATATAGCGGTTTCTGGCCGGATCACTTTTCAGCACACAGGCCCGTTCACGCTCCGTGGTTGAAAGAAAACGTTCGAAGCGCGCCAGCTCCGCGACATCGTCCGGCAGGGTCAGGCAATACAGGTGGATGTCGCCGTCAAGCGGCCGGGGAGTTGCTTTCATGCCGGGGGGGGGGCAACGACCGGCGCAGCCGCAGTAATCCTTCATCGATAGAAATATGGGGGGTGTAGCCGAAGTCGCGGCGGGCAGCGCTGATATTGAACCAGTGGGCGCTGGCGAGTTCGTGGGCAACAAAGCGGGTCATCGGCGGCTCACCTGAGAGCCGGAACAGGCTCCAGATCCCCTCGCAGAGGCAGCCGACCATGTAGGCCAGTTTTGGCGGGATGCTGCGGGTAACCGGCGGCACATCGGCGGCGGCGAGGATGCGGTTCACCATGTCCCAGAGCGGCAACGGCTCGTTGTTGCTGATGAAGTAACAGTTTCCCGCCACGCTGCTGCCGGGATACAGCGCGTCGGCGGCCTGCAGATGGGCACGGGCGGCATTATCCACATACACCGTATCCACGAGGTTGGGACGGGTGCCGATCCGGCGCAGTTTGCCGGCGCGCCCCTTGGCAATGATGCGCGGACACAGATGGTTGTCGCCGGGCCCCCAGATGAGGTGGGGGCGCAGCGCAGTTACTGCCAGCTCCGGTGAATTGGCTGCCAGTACCAGCTGTTCGGCCAGTGCCTTGGTTGCCGGGTAGTTTGCTTCATAGAAATCCGGGTAGGGGAGCGATTCGTCACACCCTTCCACATCGCTCCCGTCGAAGACAACGCTGGGAGAGCTGGTGTAGACGAGCCTGCTGATGCCGTTGCTCCGGCAAGCGGCGATGACATGTTCGGTGCCGACGACGTTGGTCCGGTAAAAATCGTCATAACTCCCCCAGACCCCGGCTTTGGCGGCGACATGAAATACCAGGTCGCACCCCTTGGCCGCCGCAATGACAGCGTCACGATTCTCCAGACTCCCTCTGACCTGCTCGACACCGAGTGCCGCGAGGGAGGCATGTTCGCCGCGCGAAAAACTGCGCACCTCGTCGCCACGTTCGCGCAGCATCCGGACGATCACGCCGCCGAGAAATCCGCCGCCGCCGGTCACCAATGCTTTCATGGCCGTGCCTCCTGCGCCCAGACCGCCAGTTTTTCGCGAAATATCTTGGCATTGTGACGAATATCGACCGGAAAAGAGGGGTGGAAGAGGATCGTGCGGATGTTGGCGGTGTGGCCATACCGGCTGCCCAGTTCGAGAAGTTCCGCGCGGATACGCTCCTGCTCCGGCTTCCCGGTTTTCTTCTCCAGCTCCACGCAGAGCACCGGCTGCTGGCTGCCCGGCGTGCCGACGCCGACGAGCGCGGTGCGAAAGACCGCCGGATGGGTGTTGAAAATCCCTTCCGCCGGAATAGTGTACAGAGTCTCCCCGGAGGTCGTCACCCGGTGGGACTTGCGTCCGCAGAACCAGATCCGGCCGCTTTTGTCCCGGTAGCCAACATCACCCATGCGGTGCCAGACGCCGCCATCGGCATCAGCTATTTTTGCCAGGTTGGTCGCCTCGGGCCTGTTCAGGTAGGCGGTGCTGACCTGCGGCCCGCGCACGGCGATTTCACCCACTGCAAGGGGAGGAAGCGCCAGGTCATCGCTCCATGCGGATATCGGCGCATCACTGATCGGAATAATGGCAAGGGAGATGCTCGGTACCGGACGGCCGATACAGACGCCATGCCCTTCGCCGGTCATCGCCCCGGTTTCGGACAGTATCTCGCGACTCCCTATGGAGCTGACCGGCAGCGCCTCGGTGGCGCCATAGGGGGTGAAAATCTCGGCATCAGCAGGCAACATCGCGGCAAAGCGTTTCAGTGTTGCCGCCGGAACCGGAGCGCCGGCGGAAATCACCCGTTTGAGATGGGTAAACCTGCTGCCGTGTGACTCGCCAAAGCGTCCGACCCGATTCAGCAGGGCCGGGGAGCCGAACATGGTCGTGGCGGAATACTCGGCTGTCGGTCCGAGTATCTTGCGGGGATCGACCGAGCCGGGGCGGGTGAAGTCCATCTGCGGAATCAGCGCTGTCATGCCGAGGGCCGGAGCGAACAGGGCAAAGAGCGGGAAAGTAGGCAGATCGACCTCGCCGGGGCGGATGTCGTACAACTCCCGCAGGGCATCAACCTGGGCCGCAAAGGTGCCATGACTATAGATTGCTCCCTTGGGAGGGCCGGTGCTGCCGCTGGTAAACAGGATGGCGGCCACGTCATCACGGCGGGTTTCCGCAGCGACAAACGGTGCCGACTGAGCAGAGCGGCGCACTTCGTCAAGCGGTATGCCGCCCCAAAAAGAGCCGCCACCGACGACGATATTTATACGGATGCTGGAACGTCCCCAGCCGAGCAAGCGCCGGGCCACATGCGCCTTGGGGATGCCGATGAAGGCGTCCGGTTGCGCCTCTGCCAGGCACCCCTTCATGTTGCGCGCTCCGATACCCGGATCAATGAAAACCGGCACTGACCCGGCTTTAAACAGGGCAAAGGTCAGGGCAAACAGTTCAGGGGAGGGGGGAACCAGCAGCGCAACCCTGGTGCCGCGGCCAATGCCGATTCGCCCCAATCCGCCTGCGATCCGGTCGCTCTCCTGATCCAGTTCCCGAAAGGTCAGGGAGCGCTTTTCCTGCGGAAAGATGATGGCGGGCGTATCCGGCTGGAGCCGGGCCATTTCGGTCAAAGGACGGGAGATGTTGACGATGTCGGTGTTGGTCATTGTGTTTCCGTTCGTTGGTTGAATAGTGCACTTGTCGTGGTTTTCTCACTTGACTAAGCGCATATCATGCGCATAGTATAACACTCAGGAGGTGCGCTATGCAAAAAACCAGAATCAATCTTACCCTTGACGCTGACTTGATTGACTTTATCAAGGAATATGCTGAAACACAGCGAACAACGGTTTCAGAAGTCTTTACTCAATTCGCACTAAAGCTGAAGCGGGCTAAAGAGAATGATCCTACTGAAACAATACTGGCAGATCCTGATTTTTCTGATTCGCTTTTAAGCACAATTGAGCGAGTTAAAGCAGGTAAAGTCACTTGGCTCAGTTATGATGAGGTCTTTAAATGAATCTTGTTTTTAGTGATGAATTTGCCTCTTCTCTAAAAAAACACAGTTCAATAAAAGAAGCCGTTCGAAAAAAGGTGGCTATGATCTGCGAAAGCCCGGTGACTTTGGGTGAACCGCTCAAAGGCAACTTTCGTGGTTTTTATAGTTGCCCCGTCAAACGCAATTTTCTGATTATCTTCCTTTACTGCGCAACATGTCGAAAGAAGGGAGACGATGCCATTGTCCTCTGTGCGGATTGTACTGAGCGTCCTAACAACACCATCAAGTTTATTGCTCTCGGTCCTCACGATGAGGCTTATTGGGGGTGACTTTCTTGCCCAGGCTCAATCATGTTTCGTGTCAAGGGCTGACCACTTAGCCATCCTTAGTTAGATGGAAAACAACAATCCCTTTTCCGGATAATGTTTTACGTTTCTGGTAGCAACCTTATATCCCTTAACTATTGCCGTTGCTGCGATCAGGCAGTCAAGTGAAGTAAGCGTAACTCCTTTAGCGCGATACTTTCGATACAATTCCCCACCCTTAAATGCAATCTCTTGAGTAACTGGTTCAACACCGCAGGCCTCTATAAAATTATGCGTCACAATCTTCTCCGCATCACGCATGCCAGCTGTCAACTCATACACAGTCAACACACTTATCATCGCGTGGCCATCGCTCCACAAACTACCTATCAGAGGTTGTGTGTAGGCAGCCCCCCGCAGAAAGTCTATTGCAATATCAGTGTCAATGAGAACGCCCGGCATAATCGCGATCCCCCTCTTTTCTTAGGTCGTTCACAATGTCTACGCTTGTGTCTTCTCTACCTTTCCAACTACCAAAGGATTCCATCGCCTTCTGCACTTTTCGTTGGCGAATATGTTCCCGCAGGGCCTCAGTGATGAAGCTGCTTACGTTTTTCGACATCGATTTTGCTTCTTGAAGGAGATCGTCAGGTAGGGTAATGGAAGTTTTTACGAGGTGCATACATCCTCCTAATTGGTAGTATGTAAATATGCTACCAATTAGTGTGTAAAATGTAAAGGATAGTTTATTTAACGTCTATAGTACGATTAAGGGTCTACAGATCACAGAATCTGTGATCTGTAGACCCTTTTATTTTCTTACCTCGGTCCTTACAATAAGGCTTACTGGGGGTGACTTTCTTGCCGAAGCTCAATCATGTTTCGTGTCAAGGGCTGAACTCCTTGTTCTTATGGTCTGAGCGCATGCTAAGCGGATTTGATTGTAAACTTGTACCAATAAGCAGCAACAATGCCGTATATAAAGTTCAAGACAATAACTACCACAGGTGTCAGAGTGCCGAAACCAAGACCGAGAAGTCCTTTCCCCATGCTTGGCAAGACCATGAAAAGCATCATAGCCGATGGAAGAAGACTGAACAGGCATCCACGCAAAATTGTTTGCTTTTTCCAAAACGGCAGCAGTAGCAAAAGCATCCATATGCCACCCCAGATCATCCGCTGATAAAGCCAGGGAGCAGTGAATTCCGGCTTCATACTGACTCCCAATAGATCGCTTATTCCTGTCTTGCCTAAAATCGTGATGTTGATACTATCGACCAACCCTCCAATAGCACCCCCGGTCAATGCACCACTAATTTTCCGAATCATAATCCTGGCCTCATATTTATTTGGAATTTAATTTGATCGCGACTAACGGCTTTGCGCTTGACCTGGCGGGCGGCTTTATCGCCCGGTCATGGTCTGAGCGCGTGTTGGGTATTTTATCTCATTAATGGCATCCAGAAGAGCATCCCTATCGCATACTCCACCATTTCCGTTGGACACTCCGGTATCGACCGCTGGACATTGGAAGCGATTTCAGCAGCAATACTCTTTGCTTCTGTTTCTGATGGATATTTTGTGTTTGGCATTTTTTTGATTATGTCCTCTGTCTCTATGACAACTGAAAGTCCGAGATCAAAGGCTTGCTCACATTCTGAAATTTTCAGACTCTTCGCCGAACGTCGCTTGCTCAAAGCTCGAATCGCCGCGTCACGCGTACCGTAATAATCTCTGTGACGCCACAGATAGGCCGTTTGAATAGCATCTACGAGAAATTTGTTTTTGCCTGATTCATTCATTTATTATCTCTTCTGCTCAACTCGATAATCTACGGTTTCCCTATATAAGTAACTTGCTGCCTATATAGGACGTTTGTTGCTTATATAGGTAACACGTAATTAATCAGATCCGACCAAGATAACGATTTCTAGATTGATGTACGGTCCAAAAACTCCGAAATCAACGGCACGACCTCATCCTTGGCATCTTCGAGGATATAGTGGCCGCAATCCGGATAGCTGTGGACTTCTGCATGAGGGAAACGTTGCCGCCATTCGGTGAGGAAATGCTTGTCGAAGACGAAATCCAGTTCACCCCAGCAGATCAATATCGGCAGGTTTTTGAACTGTCCGATCCCGTCGGAAACGGCGCTGACCAGATCATAGCCTTTATCGCCGGGTGTCAGCGGGATGTCCTGTACGAAGCGGAGGGTGGCGATGCGGTTCCGCCATGAATCGTAGGGGAGTTGGTAGAGGGCACGCAGTTCGGCGGTCATCGGATTGCGTTTGCATCCCACGTATGAGGCACCGGCACTGAAGGCGTTGAAGCCGCGAACCAGCAGCGTGCCGAGGATCGTGTCCCGGCAGATGCGCAGGCCGAGCGGGAACGGCTTGGTTTTCGGCAGGTGGAACGCGCCGGTGTTGAGAATGACAATCCGTTTGATCCGCTCCGGGTGGCGCACCGCATAGGCCATGCCGATCATCCCGCCCCAGTCGTGAACCACGAGGGTGACGTTCTCCGTAATGCCAAGCGTGTCGAGCAGTCGTTCCAGATCATCGACGCGGCGGGAAAGGGTGTACTCATACCGATCATCGCCCGGTTTGTCGGACAGGCCGCAGCCGATATGGTCGGGGACGATGCAGCGATACCGGTCACGCAGCGCCAGCACCAGGTTGCGGTAATAGAACGACCAGGACGGATTGCCATGCACCATCACCACCGGTGCGCCGGTGCCCTCATCCAGATAATGATACGAGAGGCCTGTCCTGAGCGAAGTCGAAGGGCCGTCAAGGTCGAGGCGTTTGCCGGTGAAGGGATATTCTTTATTTAAATCAAGATTCATGTAGATTAGATTCCTATTCCAAAAAAACTAACCCCTCCCAGCCTCCCCTTATCAGGGGAGGAGCATAATACAAGGGGGGTTGCCTATTACCATTCCATCCCCAGCATCAGGCAGTTCAAGCCGCTGCCTATTCCGAGAAATGCCACCTTGTCGCCCGCTTCGAGGATGCCGCGTTCGTCAGCAATGGCGGCGGTCAGCGGCAGGGACACGGTGCCCATGTTGCCCAGATATTCGTAGGTGGTGAAGTCTTTTTCCGCCGGGATGCCGATCGACTTCAGGATCGCGCTCTGATGGGCGGAACCGACCTGGTGACAGATGACCTGGTCAACGTCCTCGGTTTTCCAGCCGACCTGCGGCAGAAATTCTTCCCAGGTGCGCCGACCCAGTTCGACGCCGTAGTTCATGACATTAACCCCGTCCGTGGACATGGACTGGACGTAGCCCCCCTTGCCGTCCGGGGTGACGCCCCAGAGGCAGAGCCGGTGGTGTTCCGGTGCGGTCTGGGTGATGCCGCCCAACAGTTGACGGCGCGTGGAACCGGAAAATGAGCCGTCGGTCAGCAGGATGGCCACGGCGCCGGAACCGCCGGTCAGGGTCGCCAGCGAGGCGGCGAAATGCTGCATCGTCCGTTCCTCAAGCATTCGGGTGATCATGATGTCGTTGATCTCGCGGGCGCTCTCGCAGGAAACCACGAGGCCGGCCTTGATCTGGCCCAGCTCGATGCGGTTGGCTACGTCAAGGATGCCGTTCAGCACGCCGAGGCAGGCGTTGGAAAGGTCGAACACGGCGGTCTTGCCGCCGATGCCGAGGCCGGCTGCCACGCGACAGGCGGTGGCCGGTTCGAACTGCTCACGGCAGACACCGGCATAGATCAGGGCGCCTATATCTTCGGCAGAAACTCCGGAGGAAAGCATGACTTTCCGGGCAGCGGCAATGGCGCCGTGGGAAAGCGGATAGCCCGGCTCCCACCAGCGTCGTTCCCTGATCCCGGTCAACGCCTGCAGCTGTCCCGGTACAATGCGCAGGTACCGGTAGAGCGGTTCCAGGCGGGCTTCAAGTTCTGCCGTGGTGACGACAACCGGCGCCAGTTCATAGCCAAGCGCCTCTATCGTTACTTTACGATACTTCATCTTTATATCTCCATAGTTATGGTAAAATCATTCATCTGATAAATTAACTTCCCATCCACGGACAAAAAGCCATCCGCAGTCATGATTCGTTGCTGATCATCCACGGCGGTGATCCAGGCGCTCACCGTAACACGGCTGTTGGTCGGAACGACCTGGCCGCGATAGAGCCAGCGGTGCTTCCGCTCCAGTGCCACGGCCGAGACGACGGCGCCATCCTGCCATCCCCAGCGCTCCACGGAGGCAAACTTCACGAGCTGGAGAAATGATTCCAGCCCCAATGAGCCGGGCGTGACCGGGTCTTCGTAAAAGTGCGCCTTGAAGAACCATTCATCCGGGTCGACGTCTTTGATGCCGCGAATGTACCCGAGTCCATTGGGGCCGCCATCAGGCACGAACAGCTCAATCCGGTCGATCATCGCCAGCTTCTTCTCCGGGAACGGAGCTGCATCCGGATAGGGTAGGGCACGGCCCCGTACCGCTTCAGCCTCGGTCGGCTGGTACGGTTTGGCGTCGCGGATGCCGACCTGATTGGCCAGCGCTTCCTTGGCAAAGAAGCCGAACATGGTATCGCCTTCGTAGAGAATGCCGTGACGGTCGGCGACGGAGAAGTCAAACTCCTGGATGATCATGCCGCCGCTCGTGGCAACCTTGGTCATGGTGGCGCAGCAGGTCAGCATGCCGCTGTCGGGAGTAATCACCCGGTGCTGCACGGCGGCACCCCCCAGGTTGCGGAAGGAGATGTCGTTCGGGGAGGTCAGCGCCGAGCCGACATAGGCGGCCAGCCAGCCGCACGGTTGCAGTGCCGCTTCCAGCAGGATGCAAAACGGCATGCGCGGCTGGCGCTCGGCGGTAAAGAACCAGGCATCGGCCGGCAGGTCATACTGGGCCTCGACCATGGCACCGGCGGTCATCTGCCACGGTTCACCGCGCAGGGCGGTGACGCGGTCCATGAACTGGAACGGCGGCCCCGGCAGGCGGGCAATCTTGCGCCCGGCGTCGAACACGCGATAGCGGTCGCCGAACCCTTCGGAAGGGTTGCCGTTACTGTAGGCCAGGATCTGTTCTTTTGTGTAGAGCGCCGGTTTTAATTCCCCCTCCCTTGACGGGAGGGGGGTAGGGGGTGGGTGAAGGTGCGACTGACTTTGGCTCTGGCAAGTTCCCCCCCACCCTAACCCTCCCCCGCCAAGGGGGAGGGAACTATTTGCGGAAGTATGTTGCCCATTCCAGATGGCCTGCAACTGTTCCCGCGTCGTGCCGGTCAGGCGGGCCGACATGCTGGTGATCTCGACAATCGGCTTGCCGTCTGCGTACATGAGAGCGTCTACGATCACGTACGGTTCCGGCCGGTAGCCGATTTCCCGGATGGTAACCTCGTAGGTAACAACCTTGGTGCTTTCCAGTACCTGACCACGGCAGCAGAGCTTGCTGGCAACTCCCGGTACCGGTTCCCAGGCTGAGCCTGCCGCTTCGGCCACCCAGCCCAGCCGCAGCAGGTAGATGCGGAGCGTATGCATGCAGCACTCGTACATCAGGGTGCCAGGCATGACCCGGTCATCGACGAAGTGGCAGGTGATAAACCAGTCATCCGGATGGATGTCGGCTTCGGCCCTGATGATGCCGATTCCGCAGCGCCCTCCGTTCGGGTCTATTTCATTGACCCGGTGGACGAGGCGCATCCTGCCGCCCGGAATGGTCAGCGGACGGGACAGCGGCAGCCCGGCGAACAACGGACCGAAACAGCCGGTCAGATCACCGTTTCGCAGCTTGTCGAGCTGAGCCGCATCATACCCTTCACGTGCCGGCGGCACCAGATCATGCCAGTCAGCCGGGCGGATGCCAACCGTGGGGCGCAGATCAAGCGCCGGACGGACGATCCCCTTGCCCGCATCAAGTTCCTGCTGGCTGAAGAATCCGGCGCAGCCGTCGCGCATGGAGAGGAGCGGCTGACCGTTCACCGTGGCCTCGAAGAAGAAGCGGAACAGCCAGGTATCCCCCTGACGGAAGAACCGTTCGATATGGATATCGTAATGAATCGTTTCGCCCGGACCGGGCAGGCTGCGATGGAAGGTAACCACGGCGTCGAGCAGACGGTACACCGCCAGCCCGCGGGTGATGAAGTCAATACCGAGATAGCCGGACAGGAACAGGTCCGCCTGGCCGGCCTCCACGGCAATACAGGTGGGGATGCGGCCGCCGTCCAGATACCAGGCGCCCGGGTGGATGTCATGTTCGGTAACGACCCTGCCGTGGGTCATGGAACGCGGTTCGCCTTCGACGCTCATGATCCGGTCCACCAGCATGAGCGGTTCATCCGGCAGCCGGACGCGGGTCGGGAAGGTATCCACCTCGGCAAACTCGATGCCCAGCATGCGACCAACTGAGCCGATGGCGAATTCAAAGCACATCTCACGGTTGAAGGCACCCCCACCACCAATCTTGTCAGGGGCGCTTAATGGCATGTCTCCTCCCCTGACAAGGGGAGGCCGGGAGGGGTTAGGGTTAGGGTTGGTTTCAACAGGTGCATCCCCCCCCAGCGCCTGACGTAGCGACATCTCGAGGGCAAGAGCCTGCGCCATCGAACGGGTCACGGTCTCGCTGACGGCAAGAAACGCACCATGGGCTTCCGTATGGGCCTGCTGGGAACGGGCCAGTTCACTGATCAGCGAATTGCTCGTGTCGTTACGAGGAGGAACAGGAACGGTGGTTGGAACTACCTGACGCAGCGCAACTGTTTCCTGCATGGTGGCAGATTTCTTCGCAGGTGGCTGCGGCGGCTGAAATGGCGCGCCGCCGAGCAGAACACGTACCGTTCCCGACGGTTTTTGAGCGGCAACGGCAACCCGTGGCACATCAAACAGCGGCGACAGGTCAACCGGCACCCGTTCTGCTATCAGGTTGGCCATCATCTTCAGCACAACTGAGACCGGATCCTGGCCGGCAAAACAGGCGGAGCGGGCCAGATGCGGACGGTCACCGAGGATGCTGCCGATCATGCGGCTGCATGACGCGCCGGGCCCCATCTCCAGAAACAGCCGGACCCCGTTGCGATAAGCCGACTCGATCACCTGAGAATAGTTAATGCTTCGCAGCGCCTGGTTGAGAATCGAGGCGGCGGCGCTTTCGCGGGTGACCTCGTAGGAATCGCCCTTGGCGCAGCTGTAATACTCGACACCTGCCGGTGCCTCTGTTTCGAACAGATGCAGATCATGGTACGGGGTTGCAACCTGTTCAGTTACCTCGCAATGTACCGTGGTTACGCCCTGCAGTGGGATAAAGTGGCTGCCGAGCATCGCCACCAGTCGGGACAGTTCGTCGGCGTCTCCGCCGATGACGCATTCATTGGGAGTGTTGACGATCAGGAGATAGACGCGGGGAAATTCCGCTAACGCCGCCCGGACTGCCTGTTCCGGAGCCGCAATAACTCCGAGACTCCAGTTCACCGTTTCGCTGGCTTCCAGGCCCCAGGTCCGTTTGGCCGCGCGGCACTCTCCGGCCAGATCATCGGTAAACAGAGTCGAATCCTTCATCCGCTCATACATGCCGTCACGGTCTCGCCAGGCTCGCTGGGAAAAGAGTCCCGCCGTTTCACCGAGGCTGTAGCCGATAACAGCGGCAGGGTGGACGCCGAAGCGCTGGACGAGGTCGCTGACGGCACAGCCGGTGGCCACCTGACCGAAGATCACGGCCCGGTGGTCGTCATTGATCAGGGATGATGGAGCGCCGTTCCAGAACAGTTCCGGCTGGAGCTGCGCCCGCAGCAAAAGGTTTTCCTGATCCTGGCGGCGCAGAACCTCCGGCCAGCGGCTGAACAGTTCCATCCCCATGCCGGGATAATGATTGCCGGAACCGGGAAAGATAAAAGCGGTTTTACCGGTTGGCCCCAGCGGCTGAGCTGAATAGAACAGTCGGTCGCGAAGACTCGGCGCGCTGACGGGAATAGTGCCGTTATTATTCAAAGTGGTTCGGCCCAGCGCAATGAGCACGGTCAGTTCATCGCGATCCCGGGCAACCATCGCCATGGCACGCGCTTTACCGGTGGTGGCCGCAAAGTTTGGATACCATACTGCTGCCAGACCGTAGAGGTTGGCAGGGGATTCCTGTGCCACCTTTTCAAGCAGGTCCAGCTGCGCCAGAAGCTCGGCGACTGTTTCTCCGGCAATGGCAAAGAGCGCTTCAGGTCCGGCTCCGAGCGGGGCGTTCCGCTCTGCTTCGACTCCGGACGGAAGCGCATCCCATCCCTCCAGAACCACATGACTGCACGAACCGTCGATGCCGCGAACACTGACTCCGGCACGGCGCGGGCCGTCCTCCCGGTTGCGCAGCCAGTAACGGGAGGAACGGGGAAAATGGAGGGGCGATTGTTCCGGGAGAGCCGGAGCGGGTGATGCGAGCCCGCGGCAGCCGGGGATGATTTCATTGTGTAGTGCGAGGCAGCCGCGCACCAGCGACGCGAGTCCGGAAGCGGCGCCGCTGTGACCGATGTCCCCCTTGATACTGCTGACGGCGCATGACCGGGGTGCTGCCGTATCAGCAGCAAACCAGGATGCCAGGGCAGCAACTTCGCCGGAATCACGTTCCGGAGTGCCGTCGGCGCTCGCTTCGATGAAATCGATGGATTCCCGTGATACCCCTGCGTCTGCGTAGGCTTTGTCAAGGGCGTGGCAATAGGTTTCATCCCCGGAAGCATCCGGGTTACCGCTTGCAGTGCCGATACCGCGAATGACGGCATAGATCCGGTCGCCATCACGCTCGGCATCTTCCAGCCGCTTGAGTACCACGGCACAGGCGCCTTCGCCGATAACGGCACCGTCGGCAGTTGCGTCAAACGGAGCACTGCTGCCCGAACGTGAATAGGGATGCACGGCATGCTGACCGAGAACCGCGCGCAGGTCTCCCGCCAGATCCACGGCACCGACCAGCGCCTGGTCCAGTTCACGGTTCTGAAGCTGGCGGATGGCCGCTTCCAGCGCCCTGATGCCGGAGCTCTCTTCACTGGAGATCGTGAAACTCGGCCCGCCGATGCGGAATTCGCGGGCGATCCTGCTGGCCACAACGCTGCCGAGCGCACCCATGGTGCGGTTGGCAGTCAGTGGTGGTCCGGCGGCGCTCCGCAGCCGTGATGTCCATTCAGTCAACTCTTCCGCTGTCAGCTCTCGTCCCAGTTCCCGAACCCAGCGGGATGCCTGTCCGGGCAGGGCCCAGCGCAGGCTGAAATTGGTACTGTTCAGGTCGAGGGCGATGCCGATAAAGACACCGGTCGCCATGTTATCGTCCCGGTCGCATCCGGCGTTGTGCAGCGCCTCCGCTGCCGTTTGCAGCATGAGCAGCTGCTGGGGCAGCATCTCCTCCATCTCGCGCGGAGGAATGCGGAAGCGGTTGGACGGCAGTTCCACCCTGTCCATCGTGAAACCGGCAAACGGCGTTGCATCAAGCCCTTCCGCGCGGAACCATCTGCTTCTGGATGCACCGTGCCACGTTTTCGGAATAGTGGGAGCCGCGCTGTCATCGCCGCCGAGCACCCGTTCCTGGAACTCCCGCAGCGATTGCCAGGGGCCGAAACGGGCATCCATGCCGATCACGGCGATGGCGTCACCTGTTTTTTGTGGAGTTTGAGGAATGCATGGTGCTGGTGCAGAGTGCGGCAGCCATTCCTCTATCAGCAGATGGGCGTTGATGCCGCCGAAACCGAAGGCACTGACGGCAGCACGCCGGGGAACGCCGTCGCCCCGTCGCTGCCATGGCGTTGGTTCTGTCAGGACACGAAACGGGCTGTTGTCCAGTTCCATGCCGGACTGCGGCGTGCTGAAGTTGGCCGTGGGGGGGAGCGTTTCATTCTGCATGGCCAGCAGCACCTTGGTCAGTGCTGCGCCCCCCGCGGCGGTCAGCAGGTGGCCGATATTGGACTTGACGGAACCGATGACGCAGCGTGTGTCATCGGTGTCAACATCACCCCAGAGGAGTTTGAGGCTGGCAACTTCAACCGCATCGCCGACCGGGGTACCGGTGGCGTGACATTCGATCAGGTCGACATCGCCCGGCTGCCAGCCGGCCTGTTGGTAGGCGGCACGCATGGCGCGGAGCTGACCCTCCGACATGGGAGCGAGCAGGCTCCCCCCCACATCATTGGCCAGACCGATGCCCCTGATGACACCGTAAATCCGGTCGCCGTGGGCCACGGCATCCTCGGTCCGCTTGAGCAGGAACAGCCCCGCACCTTCGCCAACCACAAGGCCGTCGCCTGCTGCATCGAACGGCGAACAGACGCCCCGTTTGGAAAGGGCACGCAACTGGGAAAACCCCATCTGGGTAAAGAGCGGATCAGGACGTGAAACCCCTCCGGACAGCATGGCATCGGCCCGACCGGAGAGCAGATCGTCGACTGCCAACTTCAGGGCATACAGCGATGAGGCACAGGCGGCATCGAGTGTACAGCCGCCGCCACCGAGGCCGAGAGCCCGGGCCAGGATTCCGGCAGGGAGACCGGAGGGAAACCGGTTGAGCGGCGAAGTGGGAGAGGGGGCTGAGGCGGATCCGAGCAGTTGCTCCTCAAAGGTGCGCCCGAGCCAGTTGCGGGTCAGCAGCGCTGAGGTCTCGCTCGGCAACGCCAGGTTGCCGATGATGACGCCGATGCGTGAGCGGTCCAGCGGTGCGGTGACGCCATCGTCAAAAGCGCGTTTCCCTGCATGGATCAGGAGATGAAAAAGCGGATCGAGCCCGTCAAGCAGCGCCGGATCAATGGCAAGATCAGGAAGCGTTGCCGCCGAGGGGAGCCGGTCGATGAAACAGCCGCGGCGTGAATAGACGCAATCGGCTTTTCCCGGTTCCGGATCATACACGGAGTCGGCCGGAACCATCCAGCGCCCCTCAGGAACCTCGCGGATAGCGCTGCGGCTGCTCCTGATATTATCCCAGAAAGCCGCCAGATCGAGTGCGTCGGGAAAGATGCCGCCGATCCCGACGATGGCTACGGTAGAACGGTAATCAGTCATCAGGCGACTTCCAGCTCTACACACCCCGGTTGTGTCAGTTGATTACGCCGGAAAGCCGTTTGCAGTGAAGGGTCGATGATGCATTCATAGTTTTCCAGCCGGGCAATCAGCTTGCCGCTGGTCCGGTCAAGGAATTCAATATCGGCGGATGCGCCATGATTCCGCTCTGCGGTAACCCTGATGACGATCTGGGCGCCTTCACGGGGGAAATTTTCCTGGAACTGGCGGTACCGGCCGGCAAACGACGGCAGCGAAGCGGAGCCGGAGCGCTCGAAACTCCAGAGAATCATCAGCTGAAAAGCGCAATCCACCACCAGCGGATCGGTCAGCCAGCTATTCCGCAACGGCTGTTTGATCCATGCATCCGGTTTCGGCGCAGCTTTGGCCAGCGCGGTTATCCCCTTGGGAGAGCAGCCGCCGACCTGTTCGATTCCTTGCAGGTCCGGTCCGTGAAAGAGCCGTTCCCGGTCGTAGATGGCGTTGTTGCCCGGTGCGTATGGTGTGGCCGGAATATCCACAATGGAGCGGATCCCTTCCGGCAGTTTTGATGCAAGTACAATTTCGGCGCGGATGTGCAGGATGCTCTGTCCCTGAGCACTGCTGCCGGTCAGTTCAACCGGAACGACGAAGAGGGAATCATGCTTCGCGGCGCGACCGGCCATGACCCTGAGGCTGCATGAGCTCCCCTGATCAAAGATAACCCCTTTGCAGACGCGCAGATTGTTGAATCCGTGAAAACGGAAGCCGGGATTGCCGTGCAGGGCGCCATGAGCCAGCCACTCAACAGCCATGGCCACGGGAAGGACCGCCTTGCCGTCAATTACATGGGAACGGATGAAGGGGAAATCCTCAACGGTCAGGTTCAGGCGGAACGCCTCGGTAAGCGGCGTGTCCGGCTGTGATGAAGCGGTTGCCAGCGCACCGGCTGACACCCCTGCCAGAGCGATGATTTCGACCGGTTCACCGGCGGCGGCGATCTCGCGCACCAGCAGTTCTCCCCCTTCCTTCAAGCCGATCAGGCCGATCCCTTCACCGGCAAAGACCTTTTTCAGCGACGGGGTAACCATGCCGCCATCCCACGGTCCCCAGTTTATGCTGACGGTCCGGCACTCGGGGCGGCGGCGTGACTCGGCCTGGGCCAGCTTGTTGAGCACTTCGTTGGCAACGGCGTAATCAACCTGGCCGCTCCGGCCAAAACGGCCCGTCGTGGAGGAAAACAGGGCGATAAAACGCAGATCATCCTGTGTGGTTGCGGCAAGCAATGCCGTCAGTCCCTTCACCTTGGTGCCGTACACGAGGGTGAACTGTTCCAGGGATTTGTCGCTTATGAGGCGGTCGGCCAGCACTCCGGCGCCATGAACGATGCCCCGGATCGGGCCGTAGTCACGGCGGATTTCGCAGAGCAGCCCGGAAACGGCGACAGCGTCACGAATGTCCACGGAACGGTAGATTGCCCGGCCACCGGCCTGTGCGACCTTGGCCAGAGTTTCCTTGAGTTCCCGCCCGGCTGCGATGGCCCGGTAGCGCTCCTCTATTTCCCTCGGGTGGAGCTTTTCGGTTGAATGTTCAAGGATGGCGCGTTTTATCTGACTTTCATCCTGGAGCGGCGCCAGCCATTCCGGTTCCGCCTGCAGCTCCTGGCTGCGTCCGAGGAGAACCAGCATCGGTTTATAGGCAGCTGCCAGTGCAACGGCTGCTGCTGCCGTCACTCCGCGTCCGCCTCCGGTGACCACGACAACATCACCGGCTTGTAACGGTGAGGCGCCCGGCTGTGGGAGTTCCGGAAGGTCAACCGTATTAAGGGCGGTCCTCCCTGCCGGCGTCAGGCCAACTTCCGGCGGGGCGTCAAACAGCAGCTCGTTCGCCACCGCTTCGGCCTCTGCTGTATGATCGGCAAAAAGCCCCAGGTCGATCGCTTTGCACGATACTTCGCTCCATTCGTGGGCCGCCGTCTTTGTCAGGCCGGCCAGACCGCCGGAAAGCGGGTCGCCCGGAACCGTATCAATTCCGCAGCCGAATGAACCGTCCAGGCGGGAAATAGTGGCAAGCAGGGCACCACCGTTTCCTCCGGACCTGCGCAGGGCAGGCGCAGAACTCTTGAGAAGGAGAAACGCGTTTTCGTAAAAATTATCATCGGTTCCGCACGCAGGAGCACAGATTACCAGGCCGGCAAGATCGGCACCGGAGGCATTCATAAACGCGTCTTCGATACGTACCAGCTGGATGGTACGTCCGCCGGCACGCAACAGCTCACATAGTTTGGCGGAAAAATCCGAACCATCGTCCGTAATCCAGATGGCGCCACTGTCGGCCAACGGCAGTTTCTGTGCCGGTTCGGTCAGCGGTACCGGCACAATGGTGCTGCGATTGACCGTGTGGGCGCTGTTGCCGCAGTCACAGGGTTCAGCAGTGATCATGGCGAGTGGAGCCGCCGCTTCAGCATCAGCTGCCGGGGTGGACGTACCGGCACCCAGGTGGCGGGCAATCTCACCGAGGGTGTGCAGGGTACCCAGATGCTCGGGACCGATGACCGGCGAACCGGGGAGACGTTCCTGAAGTGCCGACAGGATCTCAACCCGCTTGATGGAATCGATGCCGAGATCGGATTCAAGTCCCATCTCCATCTCCAGCATCTCCACCGGATAACCTGTTTTATCGCTGACGACCGCGAGGAGGGTTTCAGCAATGTTGGACTGTACTGATGATGCACCACTCACAGCAGGCGTAACAGTTGCTGCCAAGGTGGAACCGGCCCCGAGATAGGTGGCGATCTCACCGAGGGTATGGAGGGAGCCGAGATGTTCGGGGCCGATGACCGGTGAACCGGGGAGGCGTTCCTGAAGCGCCGACAGGATTTCGACCCGCTTGATGGAATCGATACCGAGGTCGGAATCGAGTCCCATCTCCATCTCCAGCATCTCCACCGGATAGCCGGTTTTCTCGCTGACGACCGCGAGGAGAGTTTCAGCTACGTTGGACACTCCGATAGATGTAGGACTACTCGAAGCCGGGGCGACTGTTGCTGCGGAAGGAGAACCGGCCCCGAGATACGTGGCGATCTCACCCAGGGTATGGAGGGAGCCGAGATGTTCGGGACCGATGACAGGCGAGCCGGGGAGACGTTCCTGAAGTGCCGACAGGATCTCGACCCGCTTGATGGAATCGATACCGAGGTCAGAATCGAGCCCCATCTCCATCTCCAGCATCTCGATCGGATAACCGGTCTTCTCGCTGACGACCGCCAGCAGTGTTTCGGCTACGTTTGACACTCCGCTAGATGCAGCGCCGCTCGAAGCCGGGGCGGCTGTTGCTGCTGAAGGAGAACCGGCCCCGAGATAGGTGGCGATTTCACCCAGGGTATGGAGGGAGCCGAGATGTTCGGGTCCGATGACCGGCGAGCCGGGGAGGCGCTCCTGGAGTGCCGACAGGATCTCGACCCGTTTGATGGAATCGATGCCGAGGTCAGAGTCGAGCCCCATTTCCATCTCCAGCATCTCGATCGGATAGCCGGTCTTCTCGCTTACCACTTCCAACAGCGTCTCGGCAACACGATCCGATTTTGGCTGAGCAACCGGTACGGCAGGTTGAACTGCGGGTGTCACAGCCGCCCGGGTAACTGGCGTTGCAACGATCGGAGCTGTCGGGGCTGCGCTTGCCGAAAATGATACTGCTGAGGGGACGATGCTCCCCCCCTGAAGAATCCGCTGCTGCTGTTCAAGGAGCAGCTGGATGGTCTTTGCGGCGGTATCCTGCCCTTCCAGAAAGCGGCGGTGCAGCTGGGCGGTCTCGTCCTGTATGCGCGTGAGCGCCGACATACCTTCGCGGGTGACCTTCAGTGATTCGGTCAGGACATCATGCGACACTGCGGATGGAGCCGTTGTTGGAGTTGCCGATGATGCTGCAGCGGTGGCAGAGTGTGTGGAAACCGGTGCGGCTGCGGCTGCCGTTACGACAGCACGGGGAGGAGTCGCAGGGCGCTTTGCCTTTGGTTTGATATAATTTGCACCGCTCAGGTTTATGGTCAGCGCCGGTTTTTTGCCGGTGGCCGGCGGAGCGGGGCGATACCCTTCATCCCACCCGGCCAGTGAAATGTTATGGCCGAGTACGGCCAGCTGTGCCAGGCAGCGTGCCAGATCGGCAACTCCGGAGCGCTTGCCGCCGGACGCATCAACGGCGACAGCAGAATGCGGGCGTCCGGCAAGTATGGCGGACACAAGGCCGCAGAGGCGGGCTCCCGGACCTATCTCGACAAACGTACGAACTCCTGCGGCATACATAGCTTCGATTTCGGCAACAAATTCGACTGGCCGGGCCAGTTGTCCGGCCAACAGTGCTGCGGCTTCCCCTGCATCTGCCGGGTACTCTGCCGCACTGCTGTTCGCATAGACCGGCAGCGACCCTTTTGCAATGGGGACCTCTGACAGGGCGGCCAGCAGCGGGGCGGCGGCATCGGCAACCAGCGGACTGTGGAACGCAGCGGCAACCGTCAGGCGCTTGCAGGAAAGCTTGCGGGAAGCACAGGCCTCGGCGGCGCGGGAAATCTCGGCGCTGCTGCCGGAGAGAACGGCCTGGTTCGGCGCATTACGGTTGGCAATGACCAGATCGAGTTTTTCGTCACTGATCAGCTGCTGTACATCGGCTAAAGGTGCAGACACGGCGAGCATGGTGCCCCGGTCGCCGTCTCCGGCCGCCATCAGTTGACCGCGCAGGCGGGACAGGGCATGGAACGAGGTTTCGCCGAGCCGTCCGGCAGCACAGAGGGCGGTAAGTTCTCCGTAACTGTGACCGGCGGCGGCATCAGGGGCAAGGCCGAATGATTCCAGAATCCGCAGAGCACCGAGGCTGACCGCACCAATGGCGGGCTGGGCGGCGTCGGTGGCGCGCAGTGCAGCTTCCGCCGCTTCGCGGTCGGCGTCGTTGAACGGAGTAGGCGGGTAAATCAGGTCGGACAGACTGCTGCCGGTGGTCGTGCCGAACTCCCGGTCTGCAGCGTCAAGGCATGCGAGCATGTCAGGAAAACTGCAGGCGAGATCGCGCAGCATCCCGGTGTACTGGGCACCCTGGCCGGGGAACAGCGCACCGAGCGTGCCCGGTGCGGCGCCGGTTGCATACCAGGCGCCATCAGGGGTGCTCCAGGGTGCGTCCGGCTGTTTGCGGAGCATGGTCAGTGCGTTGTTGCAGAGTGACGACAGTACGGTTTTCTGCTCGACAACGAGCGCGAGGCGGCACGGCGCGTTTGCATCAAATGACGAGCGGAACTCTGCCCCCTTGGCGCGGAGTTCCTTCCAGCTCTGTGTATCAGCAACTCCGGCAACCATCTTCTCCAGTGCAGCCGTATTGGCAGCGGAGAAGGGGAGTATCTGGACGGTGCCGTCCCAATCCGCCATGGTAGCGGCAGGGGTGTATTCTTCAAGTACTACATGAAAGTTTGAACCACCGAAGCCGAGGGCGCTGACCGCTGCCCGGCGTGGTTGTCCGTCCTTGGAAAGCCAGGGGCGCTTGTGACTGGTGAGGTAGAAGGGGGACTGACCGTCAGAAATCTCGCGCAGCGGCTGCTGAACCTTGATGGTGGGTGGAATGACCTTGTGGTGGAGTGCCAGGGCCGCCTTGATCATTCCGGCAGCACCGGCGGCGGCCTTGGTGTGGCCGATCTGCGACTTGACCGAACCGAGGGCGCACCACGGCTTGTCTGCTGTGCCGTAGACCTCGCGCAGTGCCGATACTTCCACCGCGTCACCGACCTTGGTGCCGGTGCCGTGAGCTTCCACGAGGCCGATACTGTCGGGAGACACACCGGCCCGCTGATAGGCGTTCCTGATGGCCTTTTTCTGACCGGATGCACTGGGTGTGTAAATCGCTTCACCCTTGCCGTCGCTGGAGGAGCCGACGCCGCGTATTACCGCATAGATCCGGTCTCCGTCGCGTTCCGCATCGGCAAGGCGCTTGACCACCATGATGCCGAGCCCTTCGCCGAGAATGGTGCCGTCACCGGAGGCGTCGAACGGTTTGATATCGCCGCTTGGCGACAGCGCCGGGGTCTTGCTGAAGCACATATACATGAAGATGTCGTTGAAGGTGTCAATACCGCCGGTGACAACCATATCGGACTTGCCGGTTGCCAGTTCCATGGAGGCCAGGTGCAGGGCGCTGAGCGAGCTGGCGCAGGCGGCATCGACCACGCAGTTGGTCCCCCCCAGATCGTAATGCTTGCTGATCCTTCCGGCAACCACGTTGCCGAGCAGGCCGGGGAAGGAGTTTTCCTGCCACGAGACATAAGAATCGGAGATACGCTGGACAACGTCTTCGGCGGTGGTCTCATCCACGCCGGCGTCCTTGAGGGCCTCACGCCAATGGGGGTGCCCGAGACGCGCGGCGAGCGGGATAACCAGTTCAAGAGTCCCGGTCACACCAAGGATGACGCTGACCCGGTCGCGGTCGTAGCTCCGGTCGGCGCCATAACCGGCATCCTTCAGCGCTTGTCCGGTCGCCACCAGTCCCAGCAGCTGCGAACTGTCAATCGCCTCCATGGTGGCGGGAGGGATGTTATATTCCATCGGGTTGAAGGGGACTTCGGACAGAAACCCGCCCCGGCGGCCGTAGGTCATGTCGGGTGCTTTGGGGTCCTGATTATGGTAATCAGCCACTCGCCAGTGGGACGCCGGAATATCGCTGATGGCGTCGATCCCTTCGCGAATATTAGCCCAGTACGAGCTGCTGTCTTCGGCCTGGGGGAAGAGGCAGCCGATTCCTATGATTGCCAGCGGTTCTGTGGCGGATGTGGTCGTCTGATTGCTATTGTCCTGTGTCACGCGAGGTACTCCTTGATGTGTATGTCTTCAAGCGGTTCGATACGGAAATCGGCGGGAAGTTTAATACCTTGGTAGCGGAGGATGTTGGCACGAGTCTGCAGAGCCGCTCCGAAGAGAAGATTGCGGGCGACTGTCGCCACCCGGCGCTGCTCCGGAGCAGCGAGAAAGCTGCCGGCGGCCCATTCATTAAAAGCGCCCATGGCCGGTCCGCACCAGACCTGGTAGTCCATCGTGCGGGTTGCAGCTCCATCCTTGGCCCAGTGGGCGGCCTGTCCCAGATACCAGCGAAACACGAGCGCCATGAGGTGCTTCGGATCCCGCTCGGCACGTTCCACCTGGCGTGGATCACGCTGCAGGAAAAAGGCCCGCGTGTCGCGCCAGATATCGGCAAGGGGAGCCAGGAACAGAGTTTTTTCAAGTTTATCACGTTCAGGGCCCGGAATGTCATCAAGCCCGTTATGGGTGCGATATATGTCGTACAGTTTTGCCGCCCGCATCGGGAACATGGTGCCGCGCTTCAGCACCTGCACGGTGACGCCCATTTCGAACATATCCGCAGCAGGCGCCATGGTGACATCGGCCTGACGGGTTTCCGCCAGCATCCGGCGCACCGTATCCGACGTTCCGGATTCGACGCAGGCCTGGTTGACGGAGCCGGTCATGATGTAGGCGGCTCCCATGGCAAAGGCGGCGGCAGCGGCGGCCGGGGTGGCGATACCGCCTGCCAGACCGACGCGCAGCTTGACAGCATACCCGAACTTCTGCTCCATCCGGCCGGCCAGAGACAAAATGGTCGGGAACAGGGCGATGGCCGGGCGGTTGTCGGTATGACCGCCTGAATCGGCTTCAGCGGTGACTTCCTGCGCCATCGGTATCCGCGCGGCCAACTCTGCCTGTTCGGCGGTGATGGCACCCTCGTTCAGAAGCTGGCGCAGGAGTTTTTCCGGTGGCGGCGAAAAGAATTTCTCGGCCAGCTCTTCCCGCGAGACCTTGGCAATGATCCGGTTCGGCGCGATGACCGTTCCGTCCGCCGCACGATGGATGCCGTGGGTACGGTAGCGGACCAGGGGTAGCGTCAGGGCCAGAAATGCGGATGCCTCCACGAGGCGAACATTCTTGCGGATGTACAGCTCGGCGAGAGCGGCCTCCAGGTCTGGCTCGTGTGGTGAATGTATCAAGTTGAAACCGCAGGGAAAACCGGCACCGGCCAGCTTGTCAACGGCAGCATCCACGGTTGCAAACGGCAGTCCGGCAGCGCCAAAGAAACCGAGCATGCCGGCGCGTCCCAACTCTTCTGCCATGGCAACCGAGCTGATCCCCTTGGCCATGGAACCGCCAAGATAGGGATAGCGGATCCCTATCTCACGACAGAACGTACGGTCGCCAAGTTGCTGCGGAAGGAGCGGCGGGACGTACACGTCAAGAGGTGTATTGTCCGGCCCCCCGGAAGTGATCCGGACAGGGTGTGAAATTTTTCGGAGAGCTTCGGTAATGTTGAGGTCTGCATCTGTAGAAATCAATTGAATACACTCATTTCACTGGGGTGAGGTAACAGTCTGTGGTCTTTACATCGGATATACTCTGCATATATTTATATGAGTATATAAAATGCGTAACGTCTATATTTATATTAAACTGTCGAATCTTACAAGAAATAGACGTACCCGGGAGTGATATCACCTTACGATAAAACCACTTTCCAGTCGGACAGAGATGGATTTTTATGTTTTATTACAGTAGCTTGTGATAACATTCAGAGTTTATATTTTAACGTCGAGTGGCATGAACGAACGGCAGATTACACGACTCTTCAGAAAGATGCACCTGACCCGACAGTCGTCAGGAGTTGTTCAATGTGCTACCTATGAAGTTCTTTCATATGGGAGCATGTGGCGGGGCAGCTCATTACTCGGGACAAAGGGGGAAAAGTTGGTAGAATATCTAATTACGACCAGAAATCAGACCCGCTCAGTAGATGTATCAACAGGCCCAATTCAAAAGAGGTACTACATGACACCGAAATTGAGAGTAATTATGAAGACATGCCTGTTTCTGGCGATAATTGCTGCATTTCCAGCATCATCACCAGTCCTGGCCGAGGAGGGCTATGTCAACTCTGAAATGGGTACGACGGTCACAACCACCGATGTTTCGGTAACAACCGTACCGGACACAAAAAAAACAGCCTTGAATGAACCGAAACCGGGCGAAAAGCTGTCCTTCAAGCAGATTGCTGAAATTTTGAGGACCACACGAAACCTGGACGGCAGAAATCTGAGCGGACTCAACCTAGTCGGACTGGACTTGAGCGATAGCAGCCTGAAAGGCGCAGACATGAGGGGCTCCAATCTCGAGCGCGCCAACATGATGGGTTCCAATCTTGAACGGGCTGACATGACCGGAGCAAATCTGAAAATGGCAAGCTTCTATCAAGCGGCGCTGACCGCCGCGAAACTGGATCGGGCTGTCCTTGATGGCGCCATCTGGATTGACAAAAGTATCTGCGCAAAAGATTCCATTGGGGAGTGCCTTAAAACCGTCACAAAACCGGAACAGTCACCTCAAGGTAATGTCCCGATGAATCTGACAGATACAGCCGGCGGAGGGAAACCCTAGGGGGATATAGCTGTTTTATTGTTTTGCCCGCTACCAGCAAAGAGTAATAATAAAAACGTGCCGTCAGTCACTCAAATAATGAATGAGTTCGAAATGCCTTCATGACAATCCAGCTAAGCCAGAAAAGGAATACCAGATGCCTGACATGAACCACGGTTCCAGTTTTAGCTATCGCCCCATCGGCATCCTGCGCTCCCCCTATTCCCGCCGCATTGATGCACCCCATCAAAGCACGGTGGTGGAAGGCACGGAAACCGGGGCTTTCGCGATAGCCACTTTGGAACTCGCTGATTGGCTGGACGAAAAAACCATTCAAGATCTGCGCGGCTTCGACAGGCTCTGGCTGATCTTCGCCTTCCATCTGAGTGAAGGGTGGAAAAGCACTGTCAAACCGCCTCGCGGTGGACCAAAACGGGGCGTTCTGGCTACCAGATCCCCTCATCGTCCCAATTCTATCGGCCTGTCGGCGGTAGAATTGGTAAGGATTGAAGGCAGGACGCTGCACCTTCGAGGTGTTGACCTTCTGGATGGCACACCTGTTCTCGATATCAAACCCTACGTGCCCTACGCGGATGCCTTTCCGGACTCCAAAGCCGGTTGGATAGACGAATTGGACGCAAAGCTGGGGCGTTATTTTGCGCCGGGACCTCGAAAGCCAAGGTGATTGTGGCGTGGACGAGCAGGACGTTATTTGTTGGGTGATCATGTCGGTGAGATATCAAAAGCAAAAGGCGACCGATTGGTCGCCTTTTGCGTGCAGTTTTCTTCTCAGGCGCTGTCCCTTTCATACGAAGCGGTATTGGGAAAACGCACTTTACATCATTTTACCGATTCCTTGATTTTATCCCCGGCTTCTTCGACCTTATCCCCGGTTTTTTCGACCGCTTTATTGATCTGTTGACCGGTTTTTTCTGCTGCCTTGTCTATTTCCTTACCGGTTTTCTCCATCGGTCCTTCTTTTTTGCAGCCATAAGTTCCGGCCATAAGTAAACCGACTACCATTGCTGCAATAACTGTCCTGCTGATTCTAGTCACGTTCATCATGGTGTTTCTCCTTTTAATGTGGTGATAAAGCTGAATGTGTATAAATTACATTTCAATAAACATAGCAACTAAAGTGCCAGAAAACATCTGGTGGACAGAGTGGATGTAACAGCTTGATTGTACAGGAATAATTGTGGAGATAGCCTGCATGGGTGAAGAGAAGGCGGGCAGCTAAATACGTTATGTCTTAACATAACCGTCATATATAAAGGATTATTTTGAGGTGACTCCCCGGAAGGGAACAATAGCAGCCCGTCATATATAGCAGTTATGCAAACCGTGACGGTTTTATGATGATAACTTTTCCTGGCGTCGTACACACCCCATTGTTTTGTTATTTAAAAACAGCCACTTGCGCCTTGGTTGCCCGTGCTGGCATCTGGCATGTTAGTTGCGAAGTATTTATAGAGTGGCAGAAGATGAAGAGTGTCATCACTTCTGGCGTATCAGGCTATGACATCACTTCTTGTACAAGGATTCCGTCATGAACAGCAACATAGTCATCATTGCGCTATTGCAGATTGCGCTCGTCTGTACCCCCTTGGTTTGGCAGGCCGCTGCTCTTGACCAATACGAGGATCCCGACCAACTATGGGACATAAGCAGGGAGCTGTTTCAGGACTGCCTCAAACAGAGAAATTCCTTGCAGGCAAAGAACCACCGGATGATGCTGCCACTGGACCTGATACTGAATAGTGCTAAACTTCAGCAAGGAGATCTGCTCCGGGAGTTGCTTGCCACTGAGGTGGTTAGTCATGTGTTAATGCACGAGAGTGGAAATGCGGGAATATCGCAAAAAAACAGGCATGACAATAATCGGCACGAAAACTGGTTTCTAAAAGAGTTAACTGCAGAAGCATCAATACCATGAGAATAACAGATTGTCACAGAGTGCCAGACAAGGGATTCAAACAGGAGGCAACATCATGTCCTTTATAATATATCTTATCGGTTTTGCATTTATTATCGGCGGCATTGCGTGGGCTTTAGTTGTCGCAAAGATAAGCACCGTCTATGTGATGATTGCCGTTGTCATACTCATCGGCGTCGCGATTTTGACCGGGGTGACTCGTGTCCGCATGAAGGACTGACTTTTTTCAGAATGATGGTGTGACAAGTCGCAGGATACCCGTTAACGTGGAAAGAGTATGGAAAAGCTATCGCGGAGTGAGTTATGGCGGAGATTTCAGGAGAAAAGTCCAGGTTTAAAAAAATGCTCGGTTCCAGGGCGCTTCGCTGGGGTTTTGGCATCCCGGCAGCCTTTGTCGTTGTTCTCTTTGTGGCATCTTTTCTTCTCGATGAACCTCTGCGCAGAATCACTGAGGCAAAATTGAACCGCGACCTGAAAGGGTATACGGTCCGGCTGCCGGCGTTGCATGTCCAGTTGCTGAACCTCTCCATCTCCTTGAAAGAAATGACCGTTATTCAGCAGGCTCATCCTGACCATCCAGTCGCCTACTTTCCTGCTCTTAAAGCCAGTATCCACTGGAGCGAGATATTCGCTGGCAAGCTCGTCGCCGAATTCAGGCTGGTCGATCCGAAAATAAATATAAACCTGCTGCAGCTGAGCAGCGAAGTGAACAGCACTGTCCCGCTCAAGGAGCGCGGCTGGCAACAGGCGGTGGAGGATATCTATCCGCTCAAAATAAACTCTCTAAAGATCTACAACGCCGACATTACCTATACCGGCACTGACCAGAAGAGACCTCTCATACTGAGCCATTTTAACCTCCAGGCTAAAAATATCCGCAACATCCAGCTGCCTGACAAGGTATATCCATCCACGTTCCATCTCGATACGGCTATCTTCGGCACCGGGCATGGCAGTCTCGACGGTGCTGCAAATTTCCTCGCCAAGCCGTTTCCCGGTATAAAGGGGCGAATTACGCTGGAGAAGGTGCCGGTCGATTATTTCAATACGGCTATCCCCGACTCGAACTTCTCCATTCAGGGAGGTCTGCTCCGTGCATCCGGTGACGCCGAGTTTGCGCCAACGGTGAAAATAGCGCACCTGGAGAATCTGGATATCCAGGGTATGAACATCAACTACATCCATTCGCAGCTGACTGCCGGTGTTGAAAAAAAACGTGCGGGCATGGTGAAAAAGAGAGCCAGGGAGCTGGTCAACAAGCCCGGTATTCTCTTGACCGCCGATGAGGTGAGCCTGACCGGATGCACCATCGGGATAGTGAACAAGGCTGCACGCAAGCCATATCGCATATTTTTCTCCAATACCGACCTCCACGCGAAGAATTTTTCCAATCAATCCTCCCATGGTGCTGCGAAGGTGGAACTTAAGGCAAAGTTTATGGGAAGCGGGTTGACAACGGCATCTGCTGCTTTCAGACCGGAGAAGGCGGGATCTTCTCTCGACCTCTACGTCAAAATAGAGGAAAGCCAAATGACGGCGATGAACGACCTGCTCCTCTCCTACGGTGATTTCGATGTTTCCGCCGGGGTTTTCTCCCTCGTCACCGAGTTACATGTTAAAAACGGCACTATTACCGGCTATATCAAGCCGTTCATCAAGGATATGAACGTGTATGACAGACGAAGAGATAAGGACAGTGGTGTTACCCATCAAATGTACGAGATGCTGATCGGTGGCGTTTCCAAAATTCTTGAAAACAGGTCGCATCAGGAGGTCGCCACGAGGGTGGATATCAAAGGGGAGGTGGGAAATCCGGAAACAAGCACCCTGCAGATAGTCGTGGGGCTCATCAGGAACGCATTTTTTAAGGCGATCTTACCCAGCTTTGATAAGCGGACAACCGGAACCGGAAAGCGCCGGGAAGGTTGATATCAGAAATCCAGTTCTTGTTGTTTCCCTCTGCCGCCTTTTGTAATGCGGAAAAGCTCTCCACTATTGAAAGCGTTCGTAGCGACTCTTTCTTCAAGACGACAACGTCAACACTCCCCTTATCTTTTACCGAACGAATGCTGTTACATCTCCGTGTAACCCGTCATATATGACATTTATGCCATCGTATGACGGGTTACACGTGATTGTTTCGTCTCCGCCAGGCCAGTTATCTAGTAATATTTCAGTACATTAAGGTAGTTGCACTCAATACAGCGGCATGTTTTTTCTGGCGTGGTACTTGCTCTTTACCACCATAAGAAACTTAATTTGAGGAGGTATTACATGAATAAGCTGCTGCGTATTACGAAATTGCTTGTCTGTCTCGGGGTGATAACCGCATTTCTGGGATGCAATGCCACACAAAAGAAAGAAAGTACCGGTGAGTATATCGATGACTCTGCCATTACAACCAAAATAAAAGCCGGGCTCTTTGAAGATGCACAGCTGAAATCTTTACAGATCGAAGTCAAGACGTTCAAAGGTGTCGTGCAGTTAAGCGGCTTTGTTGATTCAGCTCAAAACAGGACAAAGGCTGCAGAGATCGCCGAACGCGTTCAGGGCATCAAAGAGTTGAAAAACGATCTGGTTGTTAAATAGGGTAACGCATATCTGCGGAGTCCCCCCGGATGAACGCCGCCCGGCGGGTGTTGTTTTGCTCTGAAAATGAACATAAATATCTGAACCGCAGTGGCTATTGCTGCTGACAATCGTAGTTACAAGGGAGGATGTTATGCTTTGGACAATCTGTATGGTTCTGATAGTGCTCTGGCTGTTAGGAATAGTTACTTCTTATACAATGGGCGGCCTGATCCATATTCTGCTGGTGATTGCGATTATAGTGGTGCTTGTGCGCCTTATTCAAGGGCGTAGGGTACTGTAGCTCGTTACATCCGGTGTGAAAACAGTTCACCCCGGCTTAAATTCTTTATGGTACTCACCTTACAAGGCAGAGAAGCCCCCATCTTAAAATGCGAGATGGGGGCTTCTCTGCTTTCTTGTCCCTTACGGCATCTGCCCCGGTTTCAATTTTCGCATGAGAGGTTCGCTGGATTGCCGCCCGCAAAAACACTGGTACAATAAGACTTGAAGACACCATCAGGGGCCCATAATCCTCATTCATCTGCAAGCCTGAAACAAATTCAGGCACTGCATCAAGAAAAAGGGGAAACACCGTGACAGAGCAAGTAAAAAAAGTGGTGTTCATAATCGCCGGGCTGCTCATTGTGGTGGTCATGGGGCTTGTTGCTTGGCAGAGATTCGCTGTTAACGCCAGGGATAACGGCCTTGTCAGCGGTAATGGCCGAATTGAAGCTGTCGAGATCGACGTTGCGGCGAAGTCGCCCGGACGCATAAAGGAGATACTGGTCCGGGAGGGGGAGCTGGTTACAGCCGGACAAGTTGTGGCGACACTTGATACCGAGAACCTGGAAGCTCAGCTCCGCCAGGCAGATGCGCAGCTGCAACAGGCGCAAAGCTCGGTTGCCACTGCACAAAGTCAGCTTGCCCAGCGTGAAAGTGAAAAAGCGGCGGCCCTGGCAGCGATAAGGCAACGGGAGGCCGGACTCGTAAAAGCCCGGCAGCATCTGGCCCGTTCAACCGGTCTGGTCAAGGTCGGTGCGATTGCTAAACAGGATGCAGACGATGATTACGCCCAGCTCCAGAGTGACGAAGCGGCGGTGAATTCAGCCAGGGCCCAGCTTGCAGCTGCAGAGGCCGCCGCAATGTCAGCGCGCACACAGATTGCCGGAGCAGAGTCAGCGGTCAAGGCGGCGAGGGCTAACGCCGAACGTATTCAGGCGGACATCCGCGAAAGCACCCTCAATTCACCCCGCGCCGGACGTGTGCAATATCTGGTGGCCCATCCGGGAGAGGTGGTCGGTGCTGGCGGTCGTGTGTTGAGTCTCGTTGATCTGAGCGACGTCTATATGACCTTTTTCCTCCCCACCGTTGCAGCCGGCAAGGTTGCGCTCGGCACAGAGGTGCGGCTGGTTCTCGATGCGGCACCGGAGTATGTTGTGCCCGCGTTGGTATCGTTCGTTTCCGATGTAGCCCAGTTCACCCCCAAAACCGTTGAAACAGCAAGTGAGCGCGAAAAACTGATGTTCCGCGTGCGTGCGCAGATCCCGGTTGAGCTGCTCAAGAAGCACATTGCCCGGGTCAAGACCGGTCTGCCGGGCATGGCGTACGTACGTCTTGATTCCGCCAAACCGTGGCCTGACCATCTGCGCGTGAAGCTGCCGCAATGAACAGTGACAATGTCCCGATCATGCCACTGACAACGGTGCCCGTGGTTAGGCTTTACGGGGTGAGTCAGCGTTACGGTGCAACAGTGGCTCTCGATGCGGTCGATCTCGCAGTGCCGGCCGGCTGCATGGTCGGTGTCATCGGCCCCGATGGTGTCGGAAAATCCACCCTGTTTTCCCTTGTCGCGGGCTCACGGACCATCCAGGCCGGACGAGTGGAGGTGCTGGGCGGCGACATGGCCGACAAACGCCATCGTCAGGCGGTCTGCCCCCGTATCGCCTACATGCCCCAGGGACTCGGCAAAAACCTCTACCCCACATTGTCGGTATTCGAGAATGTTGATTTTTTCGCCCGTCTGTTCGGTCATGGCCGTCAAGAACGCGAATGCCGCATAGATGAGCTGTTGCTGTCCACCGGACTGTCCGCCTTTGCCGGTCGTCCCGCCGGCAAGCTCTCCGGTGGCATGAAGCAGAAGCTGGGTCTCTGTTGCGCCCTGATCCATGATCCGGATCTGCTGATCCTCGATGAACCGACCACCGGCGTAGACCCTCTGTCGCGCCGCCAGTTCTGGGAACTGATAGAACGTCTGCGCGCCAGACAACCGGGCATGAGCGTCATAGTGGCCACCGCCTATATGGAGGAGGCCGCCCGTTTTGACTGGCTGGTAGCCATGAATGCCGGAAAGATCCTCGCAACCGGCACTCCGCACGAACTTCTCGTCAAGACCGACTCCACCACTCTTGAAGACGCGTTCATCGCGTTACTGCCTCAGTCGCAGCGTGTCGGCTACCAGCCGATTGTCATTCAACCGCGCGAGGCTGACAGTGACAACGAGGCGGCCATTGAAGCCCATTCTCTGACCATGCGCTTTGGTGATTTTGTCGCCGTTGATCGGGTCAGTTTTCGCATCGTTCGCGGTGAGATTTTCGGTTTTCTTGGCTCGAATGGGTGCGGCAAGACGACCACGATGAAGATGTTGACCGGGCTGTTGCCGGCGACTGAAGGCGAAGCCTGGCTGTTCGGTCGGCCGGTAGACCCCCGTGATATCGCTACCCGTAGCCGGGTCGGTTATATGTCACAGTCTTTTTCACTCTACAGCGAGTTGACCGTCCGCCAGAACCTGGAACTGCACGCCCGTCTGTTCAGGATTGCGGAAGGCGATATCAAAGGGAGGGTGGAGGAGATGGCACGGCGTTTCGTGCTCGCCGACGTCATGGACTCTCTGCCGGACGCCCTGCCGCTTGGCCAGCGCCAGCGGCTCTCCCTGGCGGTCGCCATGGTCCACGGACCTGAAATACTGATCCTGGACGAGCCGACCTCCGGCGTCGACCCGGTGGCGCGCGACAACTTCTGGCACATCATGCTCGACCTGGCACACCGCGAGAAGGTGACTATATTCATCTCAACCCATTTCATGAATGAGGCCGAGCGCTGCGACCGGATTTCGCTGATGCATGCCGGGCAGGTGCTGGCCAGCGACTCACCGGCGGCATTGATAGCTGGGCGCGGGGTGAGCACCCTGGAGGAAGCTTTCATCAGTTACCTTCAGGAAGCAACCAACGATGCTGACGCGGCAACGGGTGTCTCCGGCATGGTAACTGCTTTCACCGAGACGGCAAAACCGCACACAGATATTTCTGCTGTTCAAAACGAGACTTTCAGCCTGCGCCGCCTGATCAGCTTTACCCGGCGAGAACGGCTGGAGCTGCAGCGCGACCCGATCCGTCTTGCCCTTTCCCTGTTGGGGAGCGTGCTGTTGATGCTGGTGCTGGGATACGGCATCAGCATGGATGTTGAAAACCTCACGTTTGCAGTGTTCGATCGCGATCAAACCACTACCAGTCGCGACTACACTCTTAATCTCTCCGGTTCGCGCTACTTCAGCGAACGTTCACCGATCAAGGACTATGCCGATCTGGACCAACGGATGCGCGCCGGAGAGATCAGTCTGGCACTTGAAATTCCGCCCGGTTTCGGCCGTGATCTGCGCCGCGGCTCACGGGTTACCATCGGCGCCTGGATAGATGGAGCCATGCCCACGCGCGCCGAAACAGTACGCGGCTATGTCCAGGGGATGCACGCCAACTGGCTGGAAACCCAGGCGCGCCATAAACTCGGTGCCGCTACGCCGGCAGGTGCTGCAACTGTCGTGACCCGTTTCCGTTACAATCCGGACGTAAAGAGCCTGCCTGCCATGGTTCCGGCTGTCATCCCGCTGCTGCTGATGATGATTCCGGCCATACTGAGCGCACTGTCTGTGGTGCGCGAAAAAGAGCTGGGCTCGATTGTCAACCTCTACGTCACGCCGGTCACCCGGCTGGAATTTCTGCTCGGCAAGCAGATCCCCTATATTGTCATGGCCATGGGCAACTTTTTGATGCTGGTCGCGATGGCGGTCGTTCTGTTCAAGGTGCCGGTCACCGGGAGTTTCACGACCCTTGCCGCTGCTGCATTGCTGTATGTCTCTGCGGCCACCTCTTTTGGGCTGGTGATCTCAGCCTTTACCCGCAGTCAGGTCGCCGCTCTGTTCGGCACCGCCGTTCTGACCATCCTGCCGGCGGTCCAGTTTTCAGGGATGACCGACCCGGTCTCTTCGTTGGAAGGGGTTGGGGCGTTCATCGGTCGGATATATCCGACGACCCACTTTCTGGCCATTGCCCGCGGCACCTTTGCCAAGGGGCTCGGCTATCACGACCTCCAGACTTCGTTTGTCCCGTTACTGCTGGCGGTGCCGCTGTTGACGCTCCTTGGGGTTCTGCTGCTCAGGAAGCAGGAGCGCTGATATGCGACCAGCCAACGTCATTAACCTTGGTGCCAAGGAGTTGCGCAGCTTGCTGCGCGACCCGATGATGATTGTATTGATCATCTACTCCTTCAGTGTCTCAATCTATTCAGCAGCCACGGCCATGCCGGAGAGTCTGCACAAGGCACCCATCGCCATTGTCGATGAAGACCGTTCCCAGCTCTCCACACGGATCGTCGATTCATTCTTCCCGCCGTTTTTCCTGACTCCGGTGCTGATAACGCAGGCAGAGATGGATGCCAGGATGGATGCAGGTTTTGACACCTTCGCCCTCAACATCCCCCCCGGTTTCCAGCGTGACGTGCTTGCAGGGCGAACGCCGGCCGTCCAGCTCAATGTTGACGCCACCCGCATGAGCCAGGCCTTTACCGGCAGTGCTTACATCCAGAACATAGTCGTCAGTGAAGTGAGTACCTTTCTGCAGGGATACCGCTCCGACGAAGCGCTGACCGTTGATCTTGCCTTGAGGTCACGCTTCAACCCGCAGCTGAGCAAGGTCTGGTTCGGCGGCGTCATGGAGCTTATCAGCAGCATTACCATGCTCTCCATCATCCTGACCGGTGCCGCCCTGATCCGAGAGCGCGAGCATGGGACCTTGGAACATCTGCTGGTGATGCCGGTTACCCCGTTTGAAATAATGGCCGGCAAGGTGTGGGCCATGGCACTGGTCGTTCTGGCGGCATCAACCTGCTCCCTCGTTGTTGTCGTGCAGGGAACGCTTAAAGTCCCGATCGAAGGTTCAATACCGCTCTTTATGGCCGGTACGGCACTGCACCTGTTTGCCACAACATCGCTCGGCATCTTTCTCGGCACCATTGCGCGCACTATGCCGCAATTCGGCCTGTTGCTGATGCTGGTCCTGCTGCCGCTACAGATTCTCTCCGGCAGTGTCACGCCGCGCGAAAGCATGCCCGAATTCGTTCAGTACGTCATGCTGGCGGCGCCGAACACCCACTTTGTAAAGCTGAGTCAGGCTATTTTGTACCGCGGTGCCGACTTTACGATTGTCTGGCCGCAGTTTTTAGCCCTGCTACTCATCGGCTCCGTTCTCTTTACCGTGTCGCTGGCGCGCTTCCGCAAGACCATAGCCATGATGGCATAAGGAGGGAACTAGTCCCTGACCGCTAAAAGTTTTCCCAAAGGCGTCATCACTCTCGGCCTGCATACATAAAAAGGGCATCATCGCGCGAGAGCTGTTCCCATCAATTCCGCCATGCGCAGTTCCGGTGCATCATTAACCCGCCGGCCGTCATGGTAGAAGGTTACGAGCTGCAGGGTGCCGTTCCGGCCGGCCTTGACCGCCACGTCATCAGGGGTGAAGGTAGTGCGCCCCAGTGATCTTTTGGTCGGCCAGTCAACGCCGCTGTAACTCAGATATACGAGCTTGGAACAGTAGACCCGCCCCTTTGACTCCACGTCGAAATTGAAATCATACGGCTTGCCCACCTGGCGCAGAGCCATGATAACGGTATTGGCGCGCGCCTCGCGGTTCTGGTCCGGCTTGCGCAGGACACCGATACTGTCGATGTTGAGAAATTGCTGGATTGTGTTCATTTCCACCCCGGAGCGGAGCGCCTCAACAACCAAACGGCCCTCGCGGATCTCGTCGCGGTGGCGGGCCACCAGCGGGTTATCCCAGATGCCGAGCTCCTTCAGTTCGGCCTCGGTGCCGATCCAGACCGCAGCGTGCCCCCAATAACCGGGTATTAACTTGTCCGTCAGGCGGAAGGGGGTCTTCTCCAGCAAAATATCCCCCGCCCGCAGCGTGCTGCTCACGTCGGCGAGAACATCCCCGTTTCGATACAGCTTCCCCTTGCGGGTCTCAATCAGTCCGACGGCGTTGCCGAATACCATGCTGAACAGGCTGACCCCTTCGCGCTCCATGCCATTGAGCGTGTCGGTGGTTACGCCGGACAGGAAACCGAGCTTGCGCCCGACGACATAGAATGGTGACCAGTTTTTAACTATGGTGGTCGAGGGACTCTGTGCGATCAGCAGGTTGAGATAGCTGTTGTCAGGGCTGAGCGCCAGCGCGGTTTTGAAGTGAGCTGATTCACGTTCATAAAACTTGATAGCCTTGCGAACCCGGGCTCGGTTGTAGATGGAATTGTAATTGACCGTTACCTTGGCCAGGGCGGCGCTCGTAACGGCATAGCCGGGGTCGCGTTCATTGAGGATACGGCGCAGCTTGCTGTCTCCCTCGAAGAGCGAAACCGCCAGCAGATAGTTGTCGTAGAGCAGCATGGCCGATGAGAGCGACAGCATGACTCCGGTCAGGCGTGTTTCACGGGTGATCCCCTGTCTCGCCAGCTCTTTTTCGGAGCCGTCCAGCCAGCATTCGTGAGATTCGGCCACGGCCAGCAGATCATTACGCAGGGAAAGATGCTCGTTGATGCCGATATTGATCAGGGATATATCGTCGCCGGTCAGCGGCTTCCCCTTGTCCATTTTTCTCTTGATGTTCATGCCGACCTTTATGGTCTCGGCCCGCAGGGTCAGGGCCCGTTCTGCCAGGGTGCGGAACGCGGCAACCTCTTTCTGCAGTGAACGTTCCACCGACTCCCGCGTGGTGCCATGGCTTGTGAGCAGGTGCTGTCGGCAGCTGTCGGCGGCCAGGGCCGGCAGGGCCGGCACAAACGTGAGCAGGATGGTGATGACCAGCAATGTGAGTTTCATGGTGAGACTCCCCGGATGAATTTTGCCAACCACACTGGGCGACATGATTTTTCAGGCACTGTTTTACCACCGTTTTCTGAATTCAGTTGATAATTTCAAGGAATGTCAGTGCAAGCAGATGGTCGTACTGCATCAATCCGATCAAAACCTGACATGGTACGAAGCAGCTCTCTACGTTATTTTTGCCAGACGGCCATAATCGACCTTGGCGTTATGTCGTTTGTCGAGCGGAATCTTATCAAGTTCCCTCACCGCATCAAGCTCTGCCCATGCCAAAGCGTCACGCATGGCAACGGTGTCGATACGTTCCCCTTTCACTGCTTGAACGAACAGGATGCGCTGCCCGTTCCGGCTGACAAGCGCCGCTCCGGAAACTCCGTGAAAATTCCTGGCGGCACACTCTACGGCAAACGGGTATAGTTGGCCGCGTGCGTCGTTGATGACCGCCGCGCTCCTCCCTAAAAGCCATATCCTCCCGGCGTCATCAACATAGCCGCTGTCTCCGGTGCGATGCCAGACCGCACTGTTTGCCCGGAACTTGGTCTCCTCATCGCCCCTGCCATGCAGATACCCCTTCAGTACGTGACCACCTGTAACGACAATTTCTCCGGCCTTGCCCGGCAGCAGACATATACTTGAAAAAGCGGCCTCATCCAAATCGCCGAGTGGAGTGCCCCAACAGGGTGCTATTATCCTGACACTGATTTCCGCCACCGGCTTTCCGGCCAACAGTCCACCACCGGCATTCATGGTTTCCAGATCAGATTCGCTCATCGCCTGTCGGCTGATGTGGGCAATCGGCTCTGCCTCGGTGGAGCCATACACCGCCACCACCTCGGCAGTGGAAAAGATTGCCGTGAAACGGTCGAGATGGTCGGGAAAGACCGGAGCGCCGCCGGTGAATACCGAGCGGAATCCGGACACGGTGCGTCCTGTCTCTTCGCACGCTGCGCACAGCCGTTCCAGAAATGCCGGAGAGGCCACGACACTCACGGGACGGTGGCGATCAATCTGGCGCAGGACCGGCGCTGCCTTGATGGCTCCGGGACGGCGCAGATCCGCATCCGGCAACAGTGACGTCACGCCGGAAGCCAGATTGGCCAGCACAAAGACCGGTAGCGTGGTCAGGTCGATTGTTCCGGGGACAAGGTCGATAGCCCGTTCCAGTACACGGTGCTGCTCCAGGAGAAATCCGTGGCTGCGGACTACCGCCTTGGGCAGCCCGGTGCTGCCGCTCGTAAAGGTGATCAGGGCAGGTTCGTCTGCCCCACAAGCGGTTATCGGCAGATGCGGTTCGAGCCGCCCGGAGCTGCACCAGGGTATGCAGCCGGGCATGAAGCGGCTGAAACAGATATGATGGGGGATGCGTCGCAGAGCTGGTGAAACCAAGCGCAGCAGTTGCGCTTTGGGAGATGCTATTAGAACCTTTGGCGGGAGAATTGCGCAGCAGCGTTCAATATGTTTCAGACCGGCGGAGGGATCGAGAAACATGGCGGTTATCCCGAGGCGAAACAGCGCCATCAGGGCGATGTACAACTCCGCCGACATCGGCTGGAAGACGAGGACGGTGTCGCCGCTGACAAGGCCTGTGTGCCGCAACAGGGCCGCTCCGGCAGCTGACGCGTTTTCAAGACCGGCAAAGGTGGTGACCCGCTCCCGGTCCCCCTGCATATCGATAATCGCCGCCGCATCGGGCCGCTCGTGCGCTTGGCGTTGCAAGATGGTGACGATGTTCATGACAATCTCCGCGAGTAGAGCGTGTATTGACGGATTTCGTGACCATAGCGGCTGCTCATGGTTCTGGAACGGTTGTTCTCGTGCATTAGCGCATGGATCGCCCGCTTGAAACCAAGCTTGCCCGCATTTTGTGACACCTGCGCCAACAGCCAGGCGCCGATGCCGAGTCCGTTCAGCTCCGGTATGACCGCCATGGATTTGAGAATGACTGTATCGGCCGCTTGTCCTCTCTGCATGCGGAGCATGTCCGGCAGGGCGAAGATGAAGCCGACCGGTGTGCCGCACTGCTCTGCAAACAGCACCAGTTCAGGGCGCACGAACTGCTCAGTTTTGGCGTACATGGCGACGAACTGGTCATGTGAAATTGCTGAATAGAGGAAGTTGTTGCTGAAACCTGCGACTGAAATATCATAAATACGTGACAGTTCCGCCTGGAACGCTCCGGCATCAAGCTGCCGGATGCGTATGCCGGCGTTTTGCAATCGCTGCTGCATTTCGCCCGCCAGCGAAACATTCTTCCCCAGATCATCATTCAGCGTCGAGTAATAACGGGCGAGGGGGGTAAAACCTGCCGACTCGAAGTGTGTCGGGTAGCTATCCGGGTTATCCGGTTCGAGAAAGAATGGTGGTTCATCACCCCTCACGGTTACCAGGCGGTAGCGGCGCCATGTGGAGCCATCCATCGGCCCGACAGCCAATGTCGCGTCTTTTGTCGCAAGGATACGGCACGCCTCGCTCAAGAGTTCGTCGGCAGCATCAGTGTCTGCGGCTTCATAATGGCCGATACAGGCTATCCGCTCGCCGCTGACAACCGGCACCGAACGCCACCAGAGCGAACATCTGGCGCGAAGCGCGCCGCTTTCAAGGAGCATAAGATGGGCATCCGGCTTATGCGCAGTAAATTCTTCCGCTGAGAGCCGGCCGATACCGTCTCTGTAATGGCTGCACGGCAGTTCCGCCACATCAGTAATCTGCAGTATGCTCCTCATGGCACTCCCGGCATTCATATCAGTCCTATTCCAAATATAATCCAGCCGGCCAGCGACACTGCTGATGCGACGGCTCCACGGCGCAGCCAACGCTCATAGCCCGCATCATCATCGCCGTAGCGCCGCAGGGTCCACTGGTGCAGAAGGCCTGCTGCCGCCAGCAGGGGTGCCGCCACGAGAGCCCAAAGCAGTCCGGATAACAGCTGGTGGCCATCCATACGCCATGCGGCTGCAGCCGGGAGAAAGAGTAGCGGCACAAATAGCAGCCAGCTGCGCAGTACGGCTTGCAGCAGCCGCCGACCTGTAGTCATCTCCGGCCGTGTATAGCCGAGTTGTGTCACACCAATCATGACCGAATGGGCCGCGTAGGCGATGGTAAACGGCGCGAAGAAACTGATGCCGGAATGCACCGTCGTCACCAGCCAGAACATTCCCGGTGCCGCCGTCGCTGCAATAACTCGTACCGTGTGTACCGGATGCTCATTGTCTTCACTGCGCGGCCAGAGCAGAGTATAGGTCAGAAAGAGCACGAGCGACACGGTCAACCATTGCCACCCACCCAAAGACCAGTTCATATATCCGACCAAAGCCGCCGCCAGCAGACCGCTTTCCTTGAGGGTCGTGCGTCGCCGCCAGGCAAATACCAGCAGCGCCAGCAACAGTATGGCGCCAAGCCTGAAGAGCAATTCATCAGCTGCCAGCGTCAGATAGCGCCGGAGCAGGGCATAGCAGCCAAGCGGAATGAAGAGATTATCCAGACCTCCGATCGAGACCGCCTCGAACAGCATCACCAGAATACCCAGAACCAGAGCGATCAGAAGCGATTCGGCCCTACCGGTGTCGCTTAACAGCAGGAGCGGCAGATGAGCGCTCAAAAAAGCAACCATGAAGAAGGCCAGCGACCCCTCGGCACTTTTTGTCCCCTCGGAGGTGCAAAAACGATGCTGGCCGTAGCGTACCCCCACGAGCGCCGCCACGGCATCGGCCAAGGTCAGGGTCAGAAGTGGAATCACATAGAGCAGACGGTTGCCGGCCGAAAGCAGGAAAAGCGCCGCCACGGCCAGAGGAAAATAGACTTCGCCGAGAGAATGTCGTTCGACACCGTTCAGTACAGCGCCGAAACTCTTCCGCAGCGGCGCGATGAGGCGTGTGCCAGCCAGTGCGGCAACCGCCAGCACCGCCAGCAGCAGCACCGGCCACGTTTCTCTGAACAGCCAGGGGAAGGAGAGTGTCACCAGGCCCATGGAAATATGAACCGCCTTGCGACTTGTTTCCGGATGCAGACGGCAGCGGCCGCAGAGCAGCCTGAGTCCGCCCATGACGCCTCCCAGTACGATCAGCACCAGCAGTATGCCGAGCCATGGTGAGTGCATCAGGTTAGTTCCTCCAGTACAAAGGCGCTATAGAAAAAGGCCTTGTCCTGATTGAAGAGATGCTCCGCTTCCGATGTCAATGCCCGCAGTTCTCCCGCCATGCTTTCCGGGCGACTGCGGGGGGCCAGCATATTCCAGTACGCCAGCCGGCCGCCGCTCCGTCCGGCTCGAACCAGCCGCTCCAAAAGGCGGTGGTGATTTTCTTCCGACATATACTCGAAGATGTCGCTCAGGTTGAAACGGTCGATGGAGGCAGCTCCCTCCCGATCGAGAAATTCCTCCAGCGGCAGGCAGTGCCATTCGAGGCGATCAAGATTGGTGCGGATCGCGGCGAAGTTTTCGGGGCGCAGGGCAAAGGGGAGGGCGGTCGTGTGATGGCCGGTCAGAATCCATTGCAGATAGGGATTGTCGGCCGGATTGAGGGTGGTCAGGGCGTGACGGGTGCGGGCCATAATCCGGTCGGCCACGCTTCCTTCGACATAACGGAAAAAACTCGGGTCGCGTCCCAGCCTCCCCATAACGAAGCGGGAGAAAAACAGCCGAAACAGCAGCCGCCAGCGCCAGCTGTCCCACTGGTGGCGGTAGAACAGCTCCCGTTCAGCCAGGTCTCCACCGACCAGCAGTTGTTCGATGGTGGCGCGCGAATGGACCAGCGGCATGATCCGCTCGCGGAACAGGGTGAAGTAACGCTCGAACTTACCGCCGCCGCCAATGCCGGACTCAATCACGGCTGAATTGGCATCCCAAAAGGCGCGCGTGTCAGCGCCAAGCTGAGAGCGGCAGCGGCGATACAGATCATCGCGCTTCGTACTGCGTCGCGATCCGACCAGTTCCAGCAATTCAGAGTGTGACAGCTCGCGATAGGCGGCTACCCGCAGTTCCAGGCAGGCCAATTGGGAGGGATTCAGATCCAGTGCCACCACCCGTCCGGCGCCACACGCCAGCATGGCGAGTGAGTTGTCCCCGGCCGAGGCGATGGAAAGGCAGCTGTCGCCGGGGCGGATGGCAAGGCCTTCCATGAGGATATCGGCATCCTCCCAGCACTGGGCGTAGCGAATAGCGGAAAAATCGGCGTGGCTGGCTGCTTCACTGCGCATGCGGGCACTCCTCCTGAGTTAGTTTGCGCACCATGCCGCTGGCGCCATCCATCTCTACCAGATCACCGTTTTTGAGCCACGAGGTAATCCCGGATATTGAGACAACCGCCGGAATACCCATTTCGCGGGCCACAATGGCTGAATGGGAAAGCAGACTCCCGCGCTCGACCAACAGTCCGGAGCAGGCCGGAAAGAGCATGATCCAGCCGGGGTCGGTTCGTTCGGCCACCAGAATTTCTCCCTGAAGGATGGTTGCGCCGCGAGGATCGGTGATGACCCGCACCACCCCCCGGACGACGCCGGGACAGCAGCCGATTCCTTGCATCGTGTCTCCCTGTGGTGCCGCAGGAGCGGCAACCGTGGGACGACAAGCCTGGGCATGACTGACAATGCCGTAGGTGTTGAAATGGTCAGCCGGTTGCTCCATCTCTCCCCAACGGTCGAATTCGGCCCGCCGCAACTCCGCCAACCCGCGCAGATTGGTGCTGGAAGCGGTTCCCTCGATAAAACCGAAGATCTCGTCCTTCTCAAGCCAGAAGATATCGCGCGGATTATCCAGAATGCCGTCGGTATGGAAGCGCTTTCCCATCTCCACAAAAATTCGCCGTACCCGGCCAAAAAGACGGGTGCGTTCAAAACGCAGGTTTTCCCTGTCGCGCACCCGGTTTCGTGCCTGTTCAAGCACCCAGGTAAAGAGCAGACGTTTCACTGGTTTACCGGTCAACGCCTCTCTGACCCGCTTCTCCGCCGCGCGCCGGATGACCGTTTCATCGAACGGCTTTTCCGCGCCACGGCTGTTGATGCGCCGGGCGAATTCGCCAATGGAGCGCTGCAGCGGCAGAGGGTCATCATGGAGCGTGGCGCTCTCCAGTTTCAGTTCATCCAGACAGCGGTCGCCAAACTTCTTCAGATAATCGCGGTAGAGCGGCCCCATTTCGGCATGGGCCGCGATCCCCTTGTTCATGGAGGATACTTCGCCGTCAGCCAGCAGCTCTGTCAGTGCCGGCTCCTGCGCAGCCACCAGGGCCATTTCCCGGACGCGCCGGGCCGGTTCGGCGCTGACAATGCCGCCGTTGCCGGAAAGGAGGTCGTTCTGCAATGTTTCCCGGTCATCGCCGCACCATGCAGCGGTCAGCTTGCGCAGCAGACCGTAGAAGACCATGGCAAAGAAATCGTTTACGAGCGGTGCGTCCCAGCGGGTGAGCAGTTGACTCTCCAACATGCGGTAATGGGCGGCAAGTTCGTCGGGCCGCTGTTCCTGCAGGGTGAGGACAGGTTCAGCCAGAGCCGTATTGAGGCGCTCGTAGAACAGTGGAATACTGCTGCCAAGGCCACGCAAATTTCTCACCAATCCGATCACGCTGCCGATCAGGTTCAGGCGGTCCCGCCACGGTGTAACCTGGTATGTCGCCACCACTTCGGCAAGGACATCCTCCGGTATCCCTTCCTTGACCCCCATCATCTGCTCCATAAAGCGGCGGTTGGTGGAGAAGCCGGGGAGCAGCGCCAGCAGGCGGTACCAGTTGAGCAGGTTGTAGTAGACCCTGCCGCGCACCAGTCCGAGCATGTGTGGAAAGATGCGTTCATTGGCCGCGAGGGCTTCATCCGGCACCGCCATGATGCGGCAGAACTGGCGGTAGACCTCTTCGTAGATATGGCGGGCAAAGGAGAAGGTGAGGGGGGTGGTTACGCCGCCATAGCTTTCGGCGATGTTGCTGTTGTCCCAGATATTGAGGCTGCCATCCGGATCAGGGAGCGCCGCCAGCGAGGTGATCGGGCGTGATTGGAGCAGGTAGAGCGTGCCGTCTTCAATAGCCCACTCAATGTCCTGCGGTCGGCCGAAGTGCCGTGCGGCGCGCCTGGCCAGGTCTGCTACGGCACGGACCTGCCCGGCGCTCAGGCAGGGGAGGCTTGCCATCTCCGCCGTGACATCTTCTCCCGCCACCCCCTCATGACTGGCTGGCGCGGCGCGGTGAGCGACCTCTTTGACGGCGATCAGCTCTTCGATGATAGTACCCTGCCGGTCAACCCGCCAGGTGTCGGCATCGCACTCGCCGGAAACCAGCGAGGTGCCCAGACCGTAGACTCCGCTTACCACGGCGATGCCGCGTCGTCCGCTGACCGGGTCGGCACTGAAGGCGACCCCGGCCGTATCGGCGTTCACCATGCGCTGTACCAGTACCGCCGGAAGCGAGGGGAGGTGGGGAAGACCATTTTCGCGGCGGTAGGCCAGCACCCGCTCATTGAAGCCGGAGCGCCATACTGCCGCCACCTTGCGCGGCACATCATGGGGTGGCACGAAGAGAAATGAATCCAGCTGCCCGGCAAAGGAGAAGCTGCCGCCATCCTCATCCAGGGCAGATGAGCGCACCGCTACCGCTCCGCCGTTGGGGCAGAGCCGCGCCAATGATTCAGTGATCTCACGGCAGAGTCCATCGCACACCGCAAGGCGTTCCAGCGCTTCGTGGCGCTGTTCGTGATCGCCGCTTTCGCTGGTCATAAGCATCTGATTCTTGATGTTTTCCGGTAAAGCACCCGCTGAAATCACGAACCAGGGAGGAATCGGGAAGTCGGCTTCCGCCAACGCCGCCAGAGCCCCGGCCTTGCCCCCCATTCGTTCCACCGTCGAACAGTCCTGCTGTGTCAGAATGAGAGCCATCTGTTTCCTCCGTGCAGAAAGCGAAGCGCCAGCGGTACTGCGCCCAGACTCAGATACATAAGCAGGGTCCAGATCCCGGAGATCAGTTCGACCCGTTTACCCCGGCCGGGAAGCGGCCTGGTGGTGAAGGTGACCGCCACCAGAATGGCAACTGATACAAGGAGAAGCAGCAGGAGGGCAACCGGCGTGGCAAAATCGATCAGAAGCGCGCCGCGCCAGGCACAGAAGGCCGTCAGCAGCATGGCCCCGAGCCAGACCAGCAACGCCCGCCCTCGTCCCCACAGGGCAGAATAGGTTTCGACCCCTTCTTCCTCGTCTTGCGGTGAGCGGATCTTGCGCCCGATTTCGATGACGATGCCGTTCAGGTAGCTGACCGTCAGAAACCAGACAAGACCGCGCGGCGGAGCGGCGCCCGCCACAAGCCAGTCGCAGGCGGTGGCGTAGATATCGAAGACCGGCATGATCACCATGTGCGAGAGCATGTAGATGACCGGATGTGCCTTGAGCCATTCATGAACGAAGAACTCCCTGCTCATAAGCGCCAGCCATGTCCAGGCCACCACCAGCCAGAGCGCCTGCAGCGGCCTCAGCCAAAGGGAACCGGCCAGCTGGATGACTGCCGCCCCGATGCCGATCCACCCCAATTCACGCAGGGTGACCAGTCCACGCGGCACCGGCCGGTAGGGACGCCAACGGGCATCGTCCTCCGCATCCTTGAACTCGTCGGCGATGCGCAGCTGGAGGAAAAAGAGGAAGGCGGTTACAAAGGCCACCAAGGCAGCTGCGGGGTGAAGGGTGGTTTCGCCCCGCAGCAGGGCCGAATAACTCATGGCCGATATACTGAAGGCGAGGATCAACGGACCGTGGGCAAAAAACGGAAAGCGCTCTTTCTGATAGGTCCACCAGCGGTTAGTCATGGCACTCTCCGTTGGCAGCTTGCTCCTTGCCACGTGCCAGTTTGTGGTGGGCGCGGGTAAACTCGCCGGACGCCAGGGCGCCGATGATAGAGAGTTCTCCGGCCAGAGCCGTTCCGGCGCAGACCTCCGCCAGGGCCCGGGCATGCCCCTCACCATGTAGCCCCATCAGCTCCAGGCAGGCTTTCTGGCTGGGGAGTGCGGTGCCGCCGCCGACGGTGCCCACCATCAGGTTGGGCAGGGTTACCGCCGCATACAGCGCCCCGTCGGGACGGACTTCAAAGCGGGTCACACCGACAGCCGACTCGGCAATGCAGGCCGCGTCCTGACCACAGGCGATATAAAGGGCCGCCAGGCCGTTGGCGTAGTGCCCCTGCACGCCGATGGTGCCGGAGAGCACCCCTCCCATGGCTGACATCCGCCAGTAATCGCTCATGCGTCCGGGAGTCGTATGCAGTATGTTTTCAATAGCTGCCGCAGGGATGATCGCTTCGGCTGTTACCTTTTTGCCGCGGACGCTTAGAAAAGATTGAGCGCTGGCCTTCTTGTCGCCGGACATGTTGGCCTCGACAAAATAATAGTCCGGCTTGACCGGTGTCCGTTCCATGATCAGCGCACAGGCCGCTTCGGTGGCGATGGTCGCCATGTTCTGCCCGGAAGCGTCGCCGGTGCGGAACTCCAGCAGCAGATAAATATGATTTCCTTCGATGGTGATGCGCAGGTCTTCGAGAGTCCCATGCCTGGTTGTTGACTGGGCAGCATCCCGGATTTCATCAAGATGTTCCACCACCCAGGCGGCAAAGAGTCCGGCCTGGCGGGCCGTGTCAAAGGAAAAGCCGGGTGAGCGGCTGACGCCTTCGGCCAGTAGCATGGCACTGCAGCCGCCAACCTGGGAAAGCAGACAGGCTCCCCGGTGGTATGACGCTACGAGCGCCGCTTCGGTCGTGGCCAACGGCAGATAATAATCCCCTTGGGCAAACAGGCCATTCACCCGCAACGGTCCTGCCAAGCCGAGCGGCAGCGTTGTCATGCCGATGAAGTTCTCGATATTGCGGCTGTAGCAGGCCAGCTGCTCGACGTCGGTGCCGTCCAGCAGGATCTCGCGTACCCCTGGAGGTGCGGCGATACGCCGCCAGCGCCGCTCCAGTATCTCCGGCGTGATGTGGGCGCCTCCCGGAACATGTGGTGCCGGATCGTTATTGTGCGGCTCAAGGCGCTCGAGGAGCTTTTCCTTGCTCTGCCCGTGAAACAGGCGCTCCAGAAAATTTTTTGCATGAGAAAAGTCGCTCGGCATGATATCCACCTTGGCGTTATTGGGTGCTGGTTAGAGGAACGGCTCCAGCGGCAGGGCCTTCCAGAACTTCATTTTGCGCAGCTTCTCCGGCGGTGCGAAGCGGTCGGCGTTGGTGGCGGCGCTCCAGCTGTTTTCCGGCGCCATGTCACGCACGATATTCTGCTCGACCTGTCCCGCCAGGATCTTGTTGCGCAGCAGCACCCCTACCTCGGTGTTCAGGTTGGCCGAGCGAGGATCAAAGTTGAAGGTGCCGACAAAAAGAGTCTCACCGTCAATGACCATGCTCTTGGCGTGGATTGCAAAAACCGGCGCTTGCTTTTCCAGCTTGGGATAGCGCTCGATCAGCTGCCGTTTGATGGCCGGATCCGGCTTGAATTCGAACACCTTGACGCCGCTCTTCAAAATTGCCTGGCGTTGTTTGTAATAGCCGCTGAAAGCCTGCAGATTATCGGTTGAGGCCAGAGAGTTGGTGACGATACGCACTTCCACGCCCCGTTTGACGAGATCGCGGAACAGTTCGATCCCCCCCGTGGGCATGACCAGATAAGGAGACTGGATCGTGACACTCTTTGTGGCTTTTCTCAGTTCATCCACCAGAGCGGTTGTCGTTCTGCCGCCGCCGTCAAAGCGGCGCCTGGCGCTGTTCTTACCGGGCAAGTCGGAGAGGAAACGTACGTTGTCCCAGACGAGTTCTCGTGATAAACGCTCGAATCTGCTCGGCAGGTTTTCCAGCGCCTGCCGCACCTCCGGGGCGAAATTTTCCAGCTTGGATGCGTACGCATGGAGGCCGGCGTACACCTCTCCGGCCCGCTGTGGAGTCATGAGTCGCATCTCTTTTTTCAGCAGTTTTTCCACCGGAACCACATAGCTGCTGTCCCAGAAACGCTGAAAGCTGGCTTCCATGTCGGAAACCACCGCACCCAGCACCAGCATGTCACGATCGCGGAAGTTGTAAGTGTGGTTGTAATCGAAATACTCGTCGGCCATATTGCGTCCGCCGGTGATTCCCGCCTGGCCGTCAAACAGTGCGGTCTTGTCGTGCATGCGCTGGTTGACCCTATGCAGGCCGGTGGCCACATTGCTGATCTTTTTGAGTTTTGAGGTGCCGATGTTCAAGCGTGGATTATAGATGCGGATATCAATATTGGGATGCAGCGCCAGTGCCAGCATTGAATCGGGCGGAGCGTCGATCAGCAGGTCATCCACCAACACCCGCACCTTTACTCCCCGTTCGGCAGCTCTCAGCAACGCCTCACTGGCCAGGATGCCGACATTGTCGCTACTCCAGATGAAATATTGGACGTCGATGCAGGTGACGGCGTGGTCTGTCAGCCAGGCCCTTGCCAGTAACGCTTCTTCACCTTTTTCAAGCACATAGGCTCCCGATGTGCCGGGGTGGGCAGCAATGACAGGCGAGAGTATCTTGGTAAGTGAGGCCGACTCAGCAGCGGATACGGACCATGCAGGGGTGAGCAGGAACAGGAAAGAGAAAAAAAGGCGGAAACAGCGCAGCCTCTTGAATAGTGAAAACATCATTTATTCCCCACTCTCATCGGCATATCCCGCATGAGGATGTGCCGATTGATGTCCTGACGACAGGCACGAAAGCGCTTCGGAGTAGATCCATTATTTTGCAGCATAAGTCCTCCAATCATACGAGGTAACATGATTTTTCAGGCACTGTTCTATCATAGTTTCCTGAATTCAGTTGATAATTTCTGTGCATAGTCTAATTATGTCAACAGCAGCATGGTCGGCTGCCATTTAATATCTGTGGATCATGCCGCCTGCCAGTGCGCGCAGAATGGTACGCCGTCTGCGGTGCCAGGCCAGTGGGCGGCGGGGGTAACAGGACGAGATGTCGGAGATGATCGTGACGGAAGCGACCAGGGCAATCAGGGGAATAACGGCGACAGCCAGTTTCAAAAAAAAGGTTTCCATGACGTCCTCCATGCAGCGTTTGTTTAATATGTCAAACGTATTACAGGGAGTGTGCCAGATCGGAATCAAGCTATAAAGCCTTGATATTGTTGATTAAATTAGTATGCTGTTGGAGTCAATCGCATCGTGCTGTTTCTATTGATGTGCGCATTATGTATGTGTCACCATCATAAAATGTGCTTCAGCAAAAAGACTGCAGACTGGTAAGGTCTTCACGCGATTCTCTCTGTGACATCTCGAAACTGGAACGCTATACTGTCTCTGTTAAGCGCCAAAACAAAGGAGATTTACGATGAACAATTACATCCTCTATCTGCTGATGATCTGCGGCGGCGTAATGATAGCCGTACAGCCTTCCATCAATGCTCGTCTGGCCCGGTTCGTCGGTGTGCTGGAAAGCTCCTGCATCTCGTTTGCCATAGGTACTGTCGCACTGCTTATGCTGGTGCTGCTGGTCGGACGTGGAAGCATGCGGGGGATTACCGGGGCATCCTGGTGGGAGTTGACCGGGGGATTGATGGGGGCTTTCTTCGTCACCATGACGATCTTTGTGGTGCCGCGGATTGGCACCGCTGCTGCCATGGCTGCCATCATTGCCGGCCAGCTCGCCACCGGCGTTATTATGGACCACTTCGGCATGTTCGGTGGCCGCCATATTCCGCTGGACTCAAGCCGCATGATCGGTGTCTCCCTTCTGATGGCCGGCGGCTGGCTGGTCTTTCGCCGAGTTGCCAGTTAAAGGGAGGCGGACTGCCTGGTAGTGGCAGGCTAATTGTGCTTTCACATATGATATTCAACCACGCAAATGCCGCCATACCTGATACTGGCGGTTCAGTTCCCACCCACCCCAGACAAGCGCCGTAAGCATCAGTAGTACGCCGCAGCCAAACGATATCCGCGCAATCACATGGTCGTACTGCATCAAACCGAGGCGGGTCAGAATTATTTCCCAGTCGTGATAATCTTCCACCTCGCTCCCGGTAACGCCGCCGATCAGCATCAACTGTCCGGCCCTGGCATCATCCATATAGGGGGCAATGTCCATGAAGCTCTGGCCGAGCCACCAGAGGCCGACCGACGCAGCAAAGCGGTCGGCTTTGACGGCAAAGGAAACGGTCACCACAAGCGGAATGAGCCACTGTCCGAGAGTGCCGCCGAGCACCTGGATAAAACGCCCGAATGGCGAGAATATGACATGGCCGGCTTCATGAAAAGGGAGATTCACCAGATGCATGTACGATGCGAAAAAGGCTTCACCGCTTACGGGGGTAAATATGAATTTAACGCCCCAGATCAGGAGCACCACCCACACGAACGCTCTTCCCGCCAAGTGTAGCGGATTTTCCTCGCTTGGCACATCTGTCATTGTACCGATCAGGCGGCCATTTCCGATGCAATGTACTTCCGCAGGAAAGTCTGCATGATCCGTCTCAAGGCGGGATTCTGTCGGGTGTAATTTTGCGAAGATGACGCCGCAGCGGAGACATTGCGTCGAGTCGTCCGGCTGTTCGAATGTGCATTTAGGGCAGATCATATGATTATGTCTCGTGCGGCGAGGATTACGGTCAGAAAAGCATGCAGCGCAACGTCTGCTGCGAATGCCGTCAGGACTACCTCAAGCTTATGCTTGATGCTCCCTCGACTAAAACCTGAACGGACAGTCGATCGTTTGCAACAACACTCTCGCCAAGCTTCAATGAGCTGACGGAGCCTGAGAGCATAACGTGTTCTCCGATCGGAACTCCGGCTAAGGCCGAGGACGCTTTCAGGCGCACGTTTTCAAGCTGGGTGACAATCGTGCTGTTCAACTTTTCTTTGATCGTGTCGCGAATAGTGCCGTTAAAGAGCCAGCTGCCGACACCGATGAAAAGCCCGGTGTTTTTCGTGTCGAAGTCAACATCCTCGAATGACAGCAGATTGAGCTGTGGATTGTAAACCGGTTTGGCAATCAACGTCAGCTCGCCATCAAAATCGCCGGTTGATGTCAATGTTATAACCAGCTTCCCGTCTTCGCCTTTCAGGGTGAAGCTTCGAACGGTTATTTTCTTGTCATCACCGAACGTCTGATTCAACAACAGCGGGTTCAGCGCCGTCACAAAATCGGCGAAGAAAATATTGGTATCCAGGCGGATATGAAACTGGTTGTCTACCGCACCCAGTTGCTGTGCATTCGGTAACGGTCGTGCCGGTACTGCCGTCGGCTTTGGCCCGAGAATTATTTCGGCAGCGGTAACAAGACCAACGGAGAAATGAAGCTTGTTGTGTGCTGTCTGCAGCGGACCGAGCACGACCTTCTCCGGCGCCAGTTTCAGCCACGCACTGAATCTTTTGTCCACCAGCACCGGCGTAAAAGCGCTCTGCCACATGGGACTGATTTTTTCCCGGAGTTTGACGGCTTCGTTGACTTTCGTATTGATAATCGGCGCAAGCAGTTTCTGCAGCGGTTGCGTGACCCCTTCAGCCAGGCTTTTCGGATTGAGCGTAAGCGGCCCTAGCCTGACACTATCCGCGAGGCCGTCGGAAAGCCCGGTATAGTACAGTTCTGTTTTGAGCCGCCAGTCGGTAGTAGGGGTTATTTTTGCCTTAAAGCGAAGTTCCGTCTTCAGCGGGGCTGTTGTGAACATGCCGTAGCCAAACGAAATCTGTACCGGTAAAGATAGATAGACAAAATCATTCGCGGCAGTTATGACCGCCGGACCGGTCCGTATCACCTCTACGGAGGCGCCAAGAGCACCCTTTCCCTTGTACAAATCTTTCTGCAAAGACTGGTTGAGAATACGGCTCAAATCAGCAGTAGTGGCATCAACACTCAGATTTATGACAGACGGTGCCGTGCCGTTAACCGCTGCAGAGCATAAAGTAACTGTAGAAAGGAGTGTGCATAACAGGCTGACAACAAAGCGAAACGACATATTCTAACCCCATAGCGGTGTATAATGTAAACCCGATTCCAGGCGTAGCGACCTACGCCAACTCCGACTGTTCCAACTTGAGTCGTCCTTCCAGATCATCTATGAACTGCCGGGCTGACCTGCCGCTGCGTCTGGCATTGTCCCGGCTCCATTGCAGTGCCTTTATCTGCAGATCATCTTCGCTGATATCCAGATTACGCTGTGTAGCATAATGGTGGATAATTGCCAAATATTCTACCTGGTCGAGACAGTAGAACCCTAAGGTAATGCCGAAACGGTCTGCCAGAGCCAGCTTTTCTCCGACAGCTTCTTCCGGGTGAATTTCGATTTTCCCTGAATTATCCTCCATTCGTTCCGGCATCAGATGACGACGGTTGGACGTCGCATATATCAGGATGTTTGCGGGACGTTCCTCAATATCACCGTCGAGTAATGTTTTGAGAACGCGAAAGTCGCCTTCACCATCATCAAAAGCCAGGTCATCACAAAAAAGGATAAAACGGTACGGTTCATCCCGCAATTGAGCGGTAATGATCGGCAGCGACATGATATCCCAGCGTTTAAGCTCGATCATCCGCAGTCCATGGTGAGCAAACTGTTTCAGCAGTCCCTTGACAAGAGATGACTTGCCGCACCCCCGCTCACCCCACAACAGCACGTTATTTGCCGGCAGAGAAGCCACGAACTGGCTTGTATTACGCACGACCTCATTCAGTATGTCATCAATTCCGACCAGATCTTTAAGGTCGAACATATGCGGGTGAACAACAGGGGTCAGTCGCCCCCCGTTTGCGATCCGCTCCCAGCGGAAGGCTACATACTGATCGAAATCAGGGGGAGGGGGAGTGTCCGGGTAAACCCGATCAATTATCCGTTCAAATTTTTCAAGCAGAAGGTCAATTTTCTTGTGTCGGTTAATCATGATAATAATCACCTCATTGGTGCGATTGTGTCAATTATATCCGGCATAAACGTTTATAACGCTTGCACCGATCTTCTTAAGGTTGAATTGCGATTTCGGGGTTCAAAAAAGAGCTTGTTTATACAGATACGATTTTATTTGCCTGGTTGACTCGGTTCGACACCAGCGGCACGATACCTACCAAGCCAAGGCGGATAGTTGTGAGTCTTCATCCCTGATATGAGTGAACAACCAGTCACGCAGATAGGCAAGAATCTCAAACTGGGCAACAAACGGGTTGTGACGCAACTCTTCCTGGAGTTTCTGCATCCGCTCAACAAAAAGGTGGTGCTGATGCTGTTGGATGTCCTGGCGTTTATACGCATACTGTTTCATCATCCGCTCTTCAGCCTGGAAATGGATCGCAGCGTACTGGAAAAGCGCCTTCAACACCCGTGACAGCTCCCGGGCTCCATGCTTGTTGGCAACTACGTCGATCAGGTCATTTACCAGATCAAACAGATAGCGATGGTGTTCATCAATAGCGTCAATTCCCACCCGTAGGGATTCATCCCAGCATATCCAGCGATCCTCATGATAAGGCTGTTCAGGCAGGTGCAGTACCTGGGAAGGGTCAATGACTTCATCCCGGTAAAGCTCCCGTATGCGCAGGATATCCGGAAAAGCCTTTTCAAAGGCAACCACCACTGCAGGATCAAATTTCCCTCCAGCCTCGCTGCATATAAAGTCTACGGTTTTTTCCAGTGGCCATGCATCCTTGTAGGGACGGTCCGACATCAGTGCGTCAAAAACATCGGCAACTGCACAGACGCGGGCAAGCACCGGTATCTCTTCACCCCTCAGCCCCGCCGGGTAGCCGCTACCGTCCCAGTTTTCATGGTGGCATATTGCAATTTCACACGCGTTTACATGTATAAAGTCAGAACCTTTCAGCAGACGTCCGCCGATCTCGGTATGGCTTTTTATGATATCGAATTCCTCGGTTGTCAGTTTGCCGGGCTTCAACAAAATGGCATCGGTAATACCAATCTTGCCAACATCATGCATCGGTGCGGTAATTGCCAATATCTCGCGTTGTTCGTCTGAAAGCCCCAGAGCCTTGGCAATGGAACAGGCAAAATTGGTCATGCGCATGACATGCATGCCGGTCTCGTTGTCGCGGTATTCCGATGCGGTACCGAGCCTTTGCATCCCCGCGGTATGGGCGTCTTCCAGCTCCATGTCGCGCATGTGCATGGCTGAGTACAGCATGAAACGGTTGACGCTGTTTGATAAGGCAAAGGAGAGGTCGGATAAAAAATCGAGCTCATGAGGCGCAGGAGCAGTCCAGGCGGGATCGGTAAACAGTAAAACCTGGCCAAAAGGCTGCTGATTGTTACGGAGCGGAAGAACACATATGTGTGAGGTGCTGCTCTGATCGGTACCGGCACCAGAGAACGGTACGATACAAGCCTGTTCACAAAACGGTGTACGGAAATCCTTGAGTTCATCATTATCGTCACTGGTCATCCAAGCAGGCTTCAAACCATAATGTGCCACCCGAACCGGGTCATTTTGCGGGTTGAACATGATGATGGCGCCCTTGGGCATAAAACGTAATGATGGCATTTTTTGCAGTATGTCGAAAAGCCGTTCAAGCAGATGGTCGAGATCACAACCTGAGGTGTCGGACATGCTCAGCTCGGAAACGAGTTTACAGAGTTCTGCCGGCTTAGGGTCACAGTGCATTTGTGAATACTCCATTTCGTAGTGTGCTGGTGCTGTGAGCTACTTGGGGGTACCTGCCGGCATATACTATATAAATGTATACAGGATGTCTTGAAAAATAAATGCTTGTAGGCCTTAATTGTCTTGTTAGGCTTAAAAAAACCGCCACATAGCTTCGCAAACCATTTGTTTGCTCCGATTGTTGAATCAACTTTTAACGCGAGAACACGACGCTAAGGTACGTAAAATGGCTTATGCCGTAGACACGTGGACCAGCACGTTCAGTATTTCACTCCACCGCTTTATGCCCGCATTCGCGGCAGAACTTCCCCTTGACATGCATCAGGTTGTTGCACCTGCTGCAAGGTTTGAATTGAACAAATCCGCAGAAGGGACAGGCTGCCGATCCGGCAGGCAGATGTTTCCCGCAGTGCTGGCATTCGCCTTTTGATATCCTGCGTTCGATAAGTTTTTCGTGTGAAAAAAGCTTCTTCTGGAAAATATAGATCAGCAACAGAGCTGCCGCTATTGCGACTGCAATGACGAGATAGTGCCAAATCGCCACGAGCTTGAGTGACTCAAGCAGGTCAATGAGCTTTTTCAATAACTTCTTGGGGATGATGTCGTAAACCGTTTCGATAATTTTGCAAAGGATCGGAATGAATGAGATGCCGAGCAGATGCGAAGAGACCAGGGTCTGGAGCCCGCGGCTTTTTCTGATGCTGGAGCTGTTCCAGGCATAAAAAACGACAAAGAGCGGCAACAGGAAGATCATCTGCATCCCCAGCTTCTTCACCGGGTACCAGTAGTTCAAGGTGCGGAGATCTGTAATGAGTTTTTGCCTGTCTTGTTCTTGTAGACCCTGCAACCTTCCCCAGAGCTGCTTGACTTTCGTATCGCTATTAATGGTTTGTTCCAAAGATGCTATACGGATTTTAAGAGTGTCAAGGGCGCTTGTTTTCGCCGTAAAGTCCTTTCGTGTCGCATCTATTTTCGTTTGGTTTTGCTGCTGCGCGATAGTTTCAAGCAAAGAGGTGTCATATGCGCCTTTCAGGTTATCGATCCCACGTTGCAGCTCCTTCGCCTCACGTTCAGACTTGGTGCGCTCTTCAAAGATGTTGATCAACACCTTATCGCTTTTGATGTGATCAACCAGTTCGACATAGGGGGTACAGAGCGGATGCAGATCTTTCTTTTTTTCTTCGATACGATAATAACTGCTACTGGAGGAAATTATGATATGTGAAAGCTGGTCAAGCCGGTTGGTGGGGTTCCATTGCTGATTGACAACGATCTCCCGGCAGGAACCGGGGATATATTCATCGGGAGAGGAGAGTTGCCTGGTATGGGCAGCAAGGCCGTTGAATATGGAGACAAGGATGAATAAGTCCAGAAAGAGAATGATGGCAAGGGCAGCCTTGCCTAAAGGCTGGTCATCAAGGCTGGTGAGATGTAATTTTACCTTGCCGAGTTTGTCCTTGAATTGCGCTCCTACACTCATATCGCCTCCTTTTGTGAATTGACTTCACGTATGCAATTCAACTATCTATTATTGTTCAATAAAAGCGACTCTCACTCCCAGAGCAATTAAGACTATTCCTGTGACGCGCTCGATCCAGTGACTGACAGCTTCAACACGCTGACGTACCGAGTGGTGACCAATGATGGCAGCAAGCATAGCAAAACAGCCAAATTCCAGTGCCACGATAGTGATGCCGTACACTATTTGCGCAAGCAGCGGTGTACCGGGACGAATGATCTGTGTGAAGAGCGCGAGAAAAAAGAGTGTTGCCTTGGGGTTGAGTAAATCGGTTAAAAAGCCGGTGCGTAAAGCGGAAAGGCAGGTGAATGAGGAATTTACGTTCGCGTGGTTGAGGGACGGATGTGGTTGCGCGCGCAGTGACTTTATGCCGAGATAAATCAAGTAAGCTGCGCCAAGCCACTTGACTATATTGAATAACATGATCGATTTACTGATGAGGAAACCGATGCCGACTAAACAATAGGTGATATGAATGAGGTTGCCGAAGGCAAGTCCTCCAGCTGTATATACGCCCGCGCTGCGGGAATGAATAATGCTGTTCCGGATAACAATCGCCATATTCGGGCCGGGAGTAATCACAACGAACCAACCGATTATGAGAACGGTGAGCCATTCACTTAAATGCACAAAACGCTCCCTTTACTTTTCATTCTCAAGGTAGTTGGCAGCAATGAGCAGCCGCACCTGATTTCGTAATGCGGGTGAAGGAGCGAGGTGGCTCTTGCCCTTGCTCATTCCAATTACATTTTTTACTATCTGTACCGGCGTAATGAAAATCCCCCAGGGGACACCCCACCAGCCGAATAATGATGAAAGTGTGAGGTCCAGAGCCTGCGCTTTAACACCGCATCGCTTGCAGCAGATGTTTACCGTGGTTTTCCAGGAAGTAAACAGGAGTGCAGACCACACTCTGTAAGACAAATGCACATCCACAGGGCCATGATTACCGCATTTTGGGCAGCTGCCTTTATGTAGCGCCTTGGTTTCTTTTTCAACAACGTCATGGGGAATCTGGTCTGACACAAGGAACACTTTGCCTTTTGCAAGACAGGTGTTGTTACAAAACCTGTAGTTTCCTTCCTTTTTTCCACCAAACAGTATCATTGACCCACAAACATTACACGATGCCATTTTGTCTCCTGTTTGCCTTGATTTTATGAGCAGCTCATCGAGTGACTTTCGTACATAACCTTGGGTGGGCCTGCGGGCAGCAGCTTCATCTCAGTTATCCGCCATGGCACGTTCAATGGCAGCCACGATTTCATCCATATCATCAGGTGAAACGTCTGAAAACCATATCTTTTGAGGATAAATCATCACATTGGGGCCATTAGTGCAGAGTCCCATGCATCCCGAAGTACTAATCCTGACCTTTCCCTTCCAGCCTTTCTCGTTAACAACGTCCTTCAGCTTAGCTTTAACAAGCTGGCTGTTATTGTCTGCACACGATTTACTTTTCCCCTCACGATCATTGGTGCAAACAAAAACATGAGAAACGTAGGGTGATTCGTTCTGTTTAGTCATTATGAGATATCTCCCCGGATTTATTTAGAATAATGGAGGTGAGGCGTATTATTTCCCCTTGAGGATGTCTTTGATCGTATCGTCCACCGACTCCGAGGATGGTTGCGGCGTGGACGAGACGTCGGATGGTAGACTCACATTGCCGGCCCGTCCCCTCGAAAAGGGCGCCAGCGTGCGCAGGAGGTCGGTCCGGGCTTCAGTGAATATATCCCGCATGGCCTGATCCAGGTCCTGACGGTGCCGGTTTACCCTGCACTCGATATTTCTCGGCCCGCACTCCGCGACCAGTTCGGCAGCGGTTCTCTTCCAATGCCGGGAGACCAACTTCTCCCAGACCGGCACACGGTCGACCTGCCGGATTGCCCGGAGCCGGATAGCGAACTCGTTCGGCTTGTCCCCGCCTTTGATGGTGGCCTTTTCGACCGTTCCCTCGATGCGGTAGTCCTCACCGGAAAGCTCCGACTCGGTGTAGACGAAGCGGACCGCCAGAAAATCGTCCGATGCTGCCGTCTCGTCGGCGAACGCTTTCGCCCAGTACTCGGGTGTCAGGGCGTTGATGCTTCCCTTGATACCCGTCTTCGCAAGGTTGTAGGAAAGCGTCTCCGGGTGAAGCACATTGCCGCGCTGTGTGAAGTCCTCCGTGTCGTCCGTAAAGAGCAGCACCGCCAGCTTTACCGGCAGCTTCGCCCCGTCGGTAACGGGTGCGGACGGCTTGTAGACGAATGTCGTGTTGGACGCACAACCCGCCAGTGCCGTAAGGGCCAACGCAGTAAATAATACAGTTCCCATTGACGACCAACGTTTCATCGGACATTCTCCTTTTTTTAGTTTCTTCATCTCCTAACACATCCTAACACATATGCCTCTCGACCAACGGCTGAGATCACAGCGGGTTCACCGCTGTTGCGCTTTGTTGGATCTTCGTCGTGATCATTATTTAAAGTGCTGCCCCATTACCCGATTATGCCATTTCTATTTGCTTGGTTTGGATATCAGATTCCCCGTAATTTCTCTAACAGCTAGTTTCACACATTGGTTCACCGCAGGAAAATCTGTATAACATGTAATGCCAACATTAACCCACTATTGAGATCCGTTTAAAACTCAACCAGCCACCGCATCAGCCACCAACCGCCGCCAACGCAATCTCCTTAATCCCCTTCAAATCCAACTTACCGGTCCCCAGAATAGGCAGCGCCTCTACCTCCACATAACAATCTCGCCCCGGCTTCCAGAGGTTGGGCAGACTACTCTCAGTCATGTGCCGCTGCAAAGTAGCACTATCAACCGCTTCGCGTGAGAAGAGCACCACCAACCGCTCTCCCTTCTTTTCGTCCGGCACAGCCGTTACCGCCACCACACCGGTCTGTCCCAGGCGGTTGTGCAGTTCATCCTCCACCACGCCGTGAGGCACCATCTCGCCGCCGATCTTGCTGAAACGGGAGATGCGATCGGTTATCCTGATGAAGCCGTCATCATCCAGCACACCGATATCGCCGGTAACGTACCAGCCATCCTTGATCGCCTCGGCGGTTTTGTCCGGCCTGCCAAGATAGCCGACCATGACATTCGGTCCTTTGACGAGCATCAACCCGGCTTCGCCTGCCTTCAGCTCCGCGCCGCTCTCCGGATCGACCACCTTGATGACTACGCCCGGTATGGGGTGACCGACACTTCCTTCTTTTGAGCCGTGCTGGCGCACTCCGTCAACCTCTACGTCCGGCAGGGAGAGGGTTATAACCGGAGCCAGTTCTGTTGCACCGTACCCCTCCATCGGCCTGATGCCGAAACGCTCTTCGAATGAGTCAGCTACCTTGGCTTTCAGTTTTTCGGCACCGGTGATCACGAGACGCAGGCTGGCAAAATCCTCCCGCTTGGCGCGGCGCAGATATGCCAGAAGGAAGGTCGGCGTTGCCAGCAGGATGGTGGATTTATTCTCACACACCATTTGGGCTATTTTTTCACCCTCCATCGGATTGGGATGGTAGGAGGCGGAGAAGCCGGAAACCAGCGGAAACCAGAGGGTGCCGGTGAAGCCGAGCGAGTGGAAGAGGGGGAGGGCGGAGCAGACGTTGTCGGCGGCACTGACCCGGAAGACCATGCGCAGCGCCTCGACGTTGGACATGATGTTGTGATGGCTCAGCATGACCCCTTTTGGCTCACCGGTGCTGCCGGAAGAGAATATCACCGTGGCGACACTGTCAGCCGTGAATCTTTTCCGCCCGCAGAGGAAGCGCTTCGGCAGCAGCCGCGCTTTCAACAGGGCCAGCAGTTTATCGCTGCTGCTGATAGTAGGGACAATGTCCTCCAGCAAAATCAAGCCGTCCAACTGTGCCAACGCAGGCATTTTTTCCAGAAAAGCCTTCGAAGTAATAATCGCCGTGATGCTGCACTGTTCAATGGAGGAACGCAGGGAAGATTCGGCAGCGGTATAGTTGAGGTTGACCGGTATTTTGCCGAGCAACATCAGCGCCAGATTTGACAGCACGCCACCCAGTGATGGCGGCAGCAAAAGTCCGACGTGATCCATAGGGACGCCAGGCTCTTTTACTTCCCCCTTTATGAAAAGTGGAGAGGGGGGGATTTGCTTTTCCAGCTTTCCCGCCAACGCCACGGCACCGGCCAGGGTGCGCCCGTAGGTAAGCTCTTTGCCCGAAGAGTCGGCAACCGCCTTGTTCCGCCAGTTCTGCCGTGCCGTTTGGATAAAGTACTGCTCAAGTGGTTGTCGGAGCGGCTTGCGGACGTCGAAGGAATCGCAGGAGAGTTCGGCTACTTTCTGGCGTACCTCCATGGCGGCGCTGGTTGAAGGCAGCGGCGCACCGAAGTGGATTGTCATCGGATAGTTGGAGAAGGCGGGCAGGCGCGACAGCAAACGACCATGGGCATAGGAAAGAATACTCCCCCAGGCGCCGCCGATATAGACCGGGATGATCGGGTAAACGGTCCCTTTGACGATGCGCTCGAAGCCACCGCGGAACTCGCGCAGCATGCCGTTGCGGGTAATCTCTCCTTCGGCAAAGATGCAGACCATATAGCCGTCGTCCAGCGCGGCGCGGGCCTGTTTCATGAATTCCACAAGTCCTTTTCTGCCGTCCCCGGAGGAGACCGGGATCACCCCCATGAGGCGAAACAGCCCCCGCAGCAGTGGCGTATTGTAGATACTGCGCTCCATGACGAAGCGGATGCGCCGTTGGCTGGTGGCAGAGAGGAGCAGGGCGTCAACCCAGGTGACATGGTTGGGGATCAGCAGGGCAGGGCCGGTGACCGGCAAGTTCTCGTGGCCGAAGATGCGCAGACGATAGAAGAGCCGCATGGTGACCAGGGCGACGAAGCGGATCAGGAAGTCCGGCAGCACCCGGAAGGAGAACAGGGTAAAGGCAAGGGTGATGACGCCTATGGCGCTGAAACCCTGAGCCGCTGTAAATCCCAGCGGGCCGCTGAAAAGGTAGGTCAATCCCGAAGCCAGCAGGACGCCGACCCAGTTGATAAAGCTGGAGGCGGCCAGTACCTCGCCACGCCGCGCTGGATCGGCACGAAACTGGATGAATGTCTGCAACGGCAGACTGAAGAGTCCGGCGGACACACCAAACAACACCAGAATGAGCAGACAGGAGACGAGTGTTGACGGGACCGCGTGGAGCAGGATCGGGGCGATCGTCAGGCCGAGGGCGCCGATCGGTACGATGCCGAACTCCACATCCCGCCCTGACAGCTTGGCCGCCAGCAGCGAACCGCCGCCGATGCCGAGGGCCGCCCCGAGGAAGAGGTAGCCGCTGTGGGCTTCGGAGAGTTTCATCTCCTGCATACCGTAGGCGATCAGGTTGAGCTGGGCATACGCCCCCACAAACATGAAGTAGGCCTGGCCGATAACCGCCAGCATGAGATAGCGGTCGTGACGGATGGCCATTACGGTGTGCAGGATCTCGGACGGGAGCAGGGCGATATGCCGTTCTTCATCGCTGCGTGTGGTGGTTTCCATCCCCCAGGCAGACCAGAGCCCGGCCACCGCCACGACGAGGCTGAACAGCGCCGCCAGCCAGTAGCGTCCGCCGACCGCCTGGGTGAGGACCGAGGCCAGGATCGTGCCAAAGATAATCGCCAGGTAGGTGAATGATTCGATCAGGCCGTTGGCGCGGGATAGCTGGTCGCGGCCGGTCAGCTCGGGGATGACTCCGTACTTGGCCGGGGCGAAAAAGGCGCTGTGAACCGCCATCATGAAGATCACCAGATAGAGCCCGCTATGCCAGCCAAAGTAGAAGGCGGCCACCGCCAGGGCGGTTACGGCAACCTCGGCCATCTTGACCGCCACGATCACCCGTGACTTGCGCAACCGGTCCGCCAGACAGCCGGCCGGAGCCGAAAAAAGCAGGAACGGGAGCACGAAGGCCGCACCGACGGTGGCGGTGATCGTGCCGGCGTTGGCTGCGCCTTGGGCGCCGATGAGACAGAAGATGATCAGCAGTTTCAGGACGTTGTCGTTCATGGCCCCCAAAAACTGGGTCGCGTTGAGACGACTGAAAGAGCCGCCGAGGCGGGATGAAGCATTTTTTATTGTTTCAGCAGGTTCATGCATATGAGTCACCTTTGTGCGCTGTTAAATAGATGTGCATTATTGGTCAGTATCTCATCCGTTACCCCGAGCGCCCGCTTCAGCTCCACATCCCGGTCCCAGGGGTTTTTGATGGCGGCGATGCGCAGCACATCGGGCATGCGGACGCGGTAGGCGTGCCACCAGGGGGAGGTGATGAAGCTGTTGATGATCGGCATGTCGCTGCCATAGAGCAGGCGCTCATGGAGATCGGTATGCCGCAGCACCTTGGGGAGGTGTCCCAAGCGGTTTGCCTGAGTCAGACTGGAGATGTCGGCATAGAGATTCGGATACATGTCGAAGAGTGGCAGCAGACGCTCCAGGTTGGCCTGACCGTCATTTTTGCCGTTGCTGGCACAGTGCGCGGCAATAACGACGACCCCTTCATCGAGAGCGCTCCGAAGACGCAGCGGATCTGACAGGCGGTTGTCAACGCGGGTGAAGGCTTCCTCGCCGCCAGTATGGCTCAGGAGCGGCAGGTTCAATTCTCGCAAACGGCGGTAGAATGGCTTCATTAGGGGGGCTGCGGGGTCGATCCCCTGAACCGAGGGGAGCCACTTTACCAGCACGGCTCCGTCCTCGGCCGCCCGGTCGAGCCGAGCGAGGGCGTCCGGGCGATACGGGTTGATGCTGGCTCCGAAGAGCAGATTCGGGTATTTGTTGCACTCCCGTGCCAGAAAGTCGTTGGGTATATAGATCTCCGTTGCCGCTTCATCGAGGTTGCCCCGCGCATCCACCACGCCGTCCATGGCCAAAACCACGGCTGCAGTTACCTGCTGCGATTCTGCCAGGCGCTGCGACAGCCGCTGCAGCACGAGGCTGTCACCATGCTGAAGCAGTTCGCGTTCGGAGACACCGAAGCTGTTGAGAAAAAAACCGAAGCGGACGTTGCGGCGCATGGCGCTGGAGACAAAACAGCCGCTTGCGCCGGCGCCGATGCCGGCGGTGTGGCAGTGGATGTCAATAATGGCTGGAGATGATGGCATGATATGTACCCCGGATTCAAATGAAGTGATTGGTTGCATGTCATGCTTATCAGGGACCATGCCAGAATGTTAAAATTTATGCAATCATTCTAATACCGGGCGGTTACGTCAGTTCCGTGCTGAGCTTCTTTTGCTGTATTGACATTGATTGCTGAACAGATGTACATAATATGCATGATAAAAACTCTTGTGTTGACACCCGCCGAGCGGGATTTTTTCAAGACAGTGGCCCAGGCGGCTTTTACCAATCCCTTCAGCCCGGCGCGCTGCGAACTGGATCGCAAGATTGCCGGGACAGATGCTGCAATCTCATGGGATGCCCTGGTAGAGATGGCTATCGCCCGTATTGTCGAGCGCCTTGCCGCTTTGAGGGCAGCGGGGCGGGACGACCTGAGCCGCTATGGGGCGGATGACCGGGAGCTGCTCACAACCGCGTTTCTCTTCGATATCTACCATCGCTATCGCCAAACTTTCGACGACTTCATTCTCAAACAGCTGGCAGCCGGAGATACCATCATCGCGGTTCCCTTTGCCCGGGAGCTGCTCTCGGCGATAGCGGCCCTCGGTCTTGACGAGGCGGGCTGTCACCGCTATCTGGGAATCTTCTACCAGATCCGGCGGGCCTTCTACTTCATCGAAACCGCATTAAGCGGCCTCTCCGCTTCCATGCATGGCCTGCGACTGCAGCTGTGGAACAATATCTTTACCTGCAACATCAATTGGTATGAACAGCACCTTTGGAACCGCATGGAAGATTTCTCCACGCTGCTGCTGGGAGAGACCGGCACCGGCAAAGGTGCCGCCGCCGCCGCAATCGGCCGCTCCGGTTTTATCCCTTTTGACGGGCGCAATGGCCGTTTCAGCGAAAGCTTCAGCCGCAACTTCATCGCCATAAACCTCTCCCAGTATCCGGAATCGTTGCTGGAATCGGAACTGTTCGGGCACAAAAAAGGCGCCTTTACCGGTGCCATTGAGAACCACGAAGGTATTTTCAGTCGTTGTACCCCGCACGGTTCCATCTTTCTGGATGAAATCGGCGACGTCTCCGTACCGGTGCAGATCAAGCTGTTGCAGGTGATTCAGGAGCGAACCTTTACGCCGGTCGGCAGTCATGAGCGCCAGCGCTTCCAGGGACGGGTCATCGCCGCCACCAACCGGCCGCTCGACGACCTGCGCCGCACCGGTCAGTTCCGCGACGACTTCTACTACCGGCTCTGCTCGGACATCATCGTCGTGCCGCCGTTGCGCCAGCGCATCCAGGAGGAACCTCGCGAACTGGAGGTGCTGATCGGTTGTATTTTGAAGCGCATGGTCGACGACGAGGCTGCAGTCCACGCCCGTCTGCTGCGCGAATCTCTCGGTCGCGATCTGGGGCCGCACTATGCCTGGCCGGGTAATGTGCGTGAACTGGAGCAGGCCGTGCGTCGCATCATTATTTCCCGCCACTACCGTGGTGATACGGCGGTGTCAATCCCGAGTGAGCCGACTGACCGCCTGCTCGCTGCAATCGAGGCGGGCAGCATGGATGCGCAACAGCTGATGGCCGAATATTGCGGCCTGCTGTACCGTCGTTGCGGCACATATGAGGAGGTGGCACGTACAACCGGGCTTGATCGGCGTACGGTCAAAAAATATGTGCTGCTAACGGCGGGGTCTGGAGCCTGACGCAAAGAAACTCTCCACTCCGTGCGGTGCTGCTGCAGGAATGGAGAGTTTCTTGATTATATACAATAGCGGTATTGTTATATTACGTGTTTGTTTGAATAATAATTTCAGACAGGCCCTGAGTTATTCAAGAATTCTTACTTTTCGACCGTCCACCCGTATTTTACCCTCTACAAACAGTTTGATTGCCGCAGCGAATGTCTGGTGTTCAGCTTTCTGAATCCTGGCCGAGAGCGTTTCTTCCGTATCGTCCTGTTCTACAGGTACGACCGATTGCAAAATGATTGGACCGGTATCCGTGCCACAGTCAACAAAGTGTACGGTACAGCCGGAATAGCGAACCCCGTAATCAAGAGCCTGCTGTTGGGCATGGAGCCCCTGGAAGGAGGGGAGCAGGGCAGGGTGGATGTTCATGATTGCATTTGGAAATGCGTTAACCATAGCGTCCGTCAGGATTCTCATGAATCCGGCCAGTATTACCAGGTCCACCTTATAACTGCGCAGGATCTCAACTGTGGCGCTGTCGTATGAACGCCGCTCCGGGAACCTGGTGTTTTCGTGAACAACAACCGGGATGCCGTGCTTTGCGGCACGGGCAAGGGCATAGGCATCGGCCTTGTTGCTGATGACACAGGCGATCTCGGCACTGATCTCTCCGGATTCTATGCGGTCGATAATGGCCTGGAGATTGGTGCCGCTTCCTGATACCAGGACACCCAATCGGCAGGGGGCGTTCACTGACATATTTTTACTCCCCGACCAACTCGACTCGTTCATTGCCGGTTTCACAAGCGGCAATATCACCAATAACCCAGGCTGATTCTCCCATGCCGTTCAAGCGGTCGATGATCTCTTCCGTCTGATCCTCGGCTACAACCAGCACCATACCAATGCCCATATTGAAGGTGCGGTACATCTCGTCACGTTCAACGTTGCCGGCCTTCTGCAAAACCGTAAACAGGTTCGAGCGTTCCCACGTGTTTGTATGAATGTTGGCCAGGCACCCTTTGGGGAGTACCCGGGGAACATTTTCCAGAAGGCCGCCACCGGTGATATGGGCGATACCGTTAATGGAAAAATCTTTGAGCAGGTTCAGGATCGAACGCACGTAGATACGGGTAGGGGTAAGCAGTACATCAGCTACCGAAGCGCCGGCACCGGGGAACTCGTCGTTAATGGAGAGGCCCAGATGATCGAAGATCAATGTTCTCGCCAGAGAGTAGCCGTTGCTGTGCAGGCCGCTGGACGCAATGCCGATCAGCTTGTTGCCGACCGAGATGCATGAACCGTCGATAATATTGTCACGGTCAACGACACCGACGGTAAAACCGGCAACATCGTATTCGCCGTCGGCATAAAAGCCGGGCATCTCGGCGGTCTCTCCGCCGATAAGGGCGCAGCCGGCCTGTTTGCATCCTTCGGCAATACCCTTGACAATTTCGGCACCCTTTTCAGGAAGCAATTTACCGGTAGCCAGATAGTCCAGAAAAAACAGCGGTTCAGCCCCCTGGACAATGATGTCGTTGACACACATGGCCACAAGGTCGATGCCGACCGTGTCGTGGCGATCAGCAAGAAACGCGATCTTGAGTTTGGTGCCGACACCGTCTGTTCCGGAGACGAGGACAGGGTTTTTGTATTTTGACGTGTTGAGAGAAAACAAACCGCCAAAACCACCAATGTCTGCAAGAACTTCCGGACGTGACGTAGCCTTTACCAACGGCTTGATCAGGTTGACAAAACTGTTTCCGGCAGCGATATCAACACCGGAATCTTTATAGGTTACAGGTTTTATACTCATATCAATCCCCCCTCTTTGCGCAAAGAATCTTTGTAGAACATGACCTCTTAAAAGTCAATTTCAAACTGCCGTTTAAAACAGATTAAACAGAATATCTCTTGACAAATCCGCATCTTCTGGGATTATGGAAAGAATGTTATCGAGACCAACGTCATATGTAGTTGCCGCTACACTCTGCCTTGCTGCGGTTTTGTTCTTTGCGCCACTGACGCTGCGTTGTGCTGATGCCGATATATACCGGTATGTTGATGAGGATGATATCGTTCATTTCACCGACGCACCGACCGATAAGCGCTTTAAAGTTTTCTTGCGCGACCTTAAAAAAGATAAGCTGCTGCGGACCAAACTCAAATACGCTGCATCGGTCAATCCTGCTGAATTCGAACAACTTATCAGGACCTGCTCAGATAAATACGGCGTCAGTTCCAGCCTCATAAAGGCGGTGATTCATGCCGAGTCCGGCTATAACCCGAATGCCGTTTCCAGTAAGGGTGCCAGCGGCTTGATGCAGTTAATGCCGGCAACCGCCAAGTCCCTGAAAGTAGCCGACCGTTTTAATCCGAAAGACAATGTCGAGGGTGGGGTGAAGTACCTTCGCTTTCTGCTTGATACGTTTAATGGCGATGTCTCGTTGGCTGTTGCGGCCTATAATGCGGGACTGAGCAGGGTCGCCAAGTATGGCGGCATTCCTCCGTACAATGAAACACGAACCTATGTAAACCGGGTTCTTTCCTACATGAAGAGTTATCAGGAAAGTGGTATTTAATAATGACCATCAGTCAACAAAATCAGATCATGAACCTGCCGAATATTCTCACCATGATGCGGATTGCCACCATTCCACTACTTGCTGTTCTTCTGATGTCGCCTTCCCGCTCTGCCGGTTTTTGGGCGGCGGCTCTCTTTGCAATAGCCTCCATTACGGACTGGCTTGATGGCTATCTGGCCCGCAGAATGGGCATCGTTACTGTGTTTGGTAAATTCCTCGATCCGATCGCCGACAAACTGATTGTCATGGCGGTCCTGATAATGATACTGCCATTTGACCGGGTTCCAGCCTGGATGGTTCTTGTTATTCTGGGGCGTGAAATCATTATAACAGGTCTGCGCGGAATTGCTTCAACTGAGGGAATTGTTATTCAGGCCAGTGATCTTGGCAAATTCAAAACTATTTTCCAGCTTGTTGCCCTTATCGGGCTCACACTTCACTACAACTACAGCTGGTTTTTTGGGATACCACATCCGCTGCTGACCGTAGACATGCATAATGTCGGGATGTTTTTTCTTTGGATAGCCACCATATTGACCATCTGGTCCGGTGTTGATTATCTGATCCGTTTTATCAAGGTTATCGTCCGCTGAATCTGCGTTTATCGATTAGATTGTCCCAGAAGAATTTCAAACGGTTCCCCGTTATACCTGAATAATACCCGATCATTGCGAACGTCATCTACGGTGGCGCCTTCAATTGTCGCCCCTTTTGTAACCGTTACGCCATTGACTATTGCCACGCTTTCTGCGCCTCTGTTCTGGAATGCTATACCGTTGACCCTGAGAGCCGGAAGCGTACGGGTGGCGGCAACGTACTCACTTTTTACTGCAACTGTCACTTCCTTGGATTTTACCGGTCTGACCGGTTCGACCGCCGTAGGTGTTTTGTGGACATCGTCGTTACCTGGAGCTATTGTTTTATGCTGCTGCAGTTGTCGTCTTCCTGCGGAGTTGCTTTTGGCGGGAACAACAACAATTTCGGCAGGCATAGTATCAGGCGCGACCGATGCTTGAGAATCTCGTGGCTGGTCATTTTCTGTGCTGATTAGCTGCAGTGACGTGGTTGCCGATTGTGGCCCCCTGTCACTAGTAAGGAATAAAAAAGTTGCCGCTGCGCCACCTCCAAAAATCAGCAGAGAAAACAGCAGTAAAGTAAATGGGGAAAAGCTGCGGGTTGATTCAGTCGTTCGAAGGATATCTGCATTTATATTCAATGATTCAGGAAAGCGTCCGGTTTTTTCATGTTCCAGCTTTTTTAATGCTTTGAGAATTGAGCTCATTGAGCGCTCCCTGATATTTTAAGTCTTATCCGTGATTCGGGGGCCTGTTTGAATCAACCCGTATAAAGAACTACTATGATGTCATGATAATAGCGGCACAGGCGATAATGATGGCAATGATGCCGGCCAAAGCGAGAGAGTATCTCATCCCTTGACGTACATTCTGCGTTTCTCGTATGGCTTGCATAACAATAGGTACTGAAATACGTCTCTGCTCATTGCCATAACCAATTAACAGTGCCCGGTCACAGAGATTGTTGATAAGGCGTGGCAAGCCGCGGGCATAGAAATGTATAATTCTAAGAGCAAGTGGGGTGAAAGAAACCCCTCCGGTATCACCTGCAACGACCATTCGGTGACGAATATAGCTGCCGGTTTCATTCATGCTCAGTGGTTGAAGCCAGTAACGGACTGAGATCCGCTGGTTCAATTGCCTCAGCTTCGGTAGGTCCATAAGCGTTGCCAGTTCAGGTTGACCTGACAGAACAATCTGAATCAGCTTGTCATCTTCAGTTTCGAGGTTGGAAATGAGCCTTAACTGCTCAAGCATATTAGGCGTCAGATTCTGAGCCTCGTCAACCACAAGAACAACGGTGATTCCACGTGAATTTTCTTCCAGCAGAAAGCGGGTAAGTTCTTCCAGCAGTTCGTTGGCGTATTCGCTGCTGGAATCAAGACCGTATTCATGATTGATACTGCGCAGTAGCTCTACCCTGGTCTGGCATGGGTTGAAAATCAATGCCGACCGGTAACTCCGCTGGCTGAGCAACGTACGCAGTACGGTTGTCTTGCCACTGCCGACTTCACCGATAAGTTCAATAAAACCGCAATGGTTATTTATCCCGTACAGCAGATGGGCAATGGCTTCCTTATGATTTTTGCTCAGATAGATGAAACGAGGATTTGGAGTCAGCGTGAACGGTTTTTCGTTGAATCCATAGTATTTTGTGTACATGGCAGGCGACCGTTGTAGGGCTTGTTTATGTGGATAATCAGGATGTTTTTGTTTAGAATACGCTTCGTTACGTCTTGTGTATTTCATAAAAGCTGACTATTTTCAAGAAGAATCACTGCATCCGCTTGTAAATACGGATTAATCTTTATTTGTCACCAGACAGGTCTATATTTAATGCAATACATCAAACACAATAACTTAACCAGTGAATATATATCAACAGTATGCACTGATTCACAAGATTATATGGAGCGTGTTTCTGCACGTTATCCGGTCCGCGTGACGGACTATTATGCCGGTCTTATCAGACGACAGCATGATCCCATCTGGAAGCAGTGCATGCCTGACGTGCGCGAACTGGAAGATGATTCTCAATGCCCGGATCCGCTGGACGAGAATGCCTTGAGTCCGGTCCCCGGGCTTATTCACCGTTATCCTGATCGGGTGGTTCTGCTGGTCTCCAACCGCTGCCCGGTGTACTGCCGTTTCTGTATGCGAAAACGGCTTGTGGGGAGCGGTGATGCACCGATGGGAGAGGGTGAGCTTCGCGCCGCTCTTGGTTATATTGCGGCCCACCCTGAAATCCATGATGTAATTTTGTCCGGTGGCGATCCGCTGATGCTTGACGACGAATCACTGTCAAAGATCCTGACCGATCTGCGGGCGATTCCGCATATTACGATCATTCGTATCGGGACCAGGGTTCCGGTTACGCTTCCGGCCCGGATAACCCCGGATCTATGCAATCTTCTCCGCAGATTTCATCCGCTCTTTATTAATACTCATTTTAATCACCCTGACGAAATAACCGCCGCTTCCACTGCTGCCTGTGCCATGCTGGCGGATTCCGGAATACCATTAGGTAACCAGACTGTCCTGCTCAGAGGGGTTAATGATTCCGTGGAGACCATGAGGGAATTGATGACCGGACTGCTTGCTCTGCGGGTCAGGCCATATTACTTGCATCAGATGGACCTTGTTCAGGGCACCGCCCACTTCAGGACATCCGTTCGCACCGGCCTGGAAATAGTGCGTGGACTACGCGGGCACGTATCCGGACTTGCGGTGCCACACTACGTCATCGATCTGCCGGGAGGGAAGGGGAAGGTTGCAATTCTTCCGGATGATGTCAACATACAGGGGAACACGCTACGGCTTCGTACCTATACCGGTGAAGAGGTACTGTACGAGGATATCACAACTCCTCCGTCGTAAAGGCAACAACTTCGTCGATGGTGTCGGCTCCAGCGGTCAACATCACCAACCGATCAAGCCCCATGGCAATACCGGCCGACTCCGGCATCGTTGCAAGCGTATTCAAAAACGGCTCCGGCATTGGCAGCACAGCCTGACCGGCGTGGCGGCGCAAACAGTTGGCCTCTTCAAAACGGCGGCGTTGTTCGTTCGGGTCATTAAGCTCGCTAAAGCCGTTTGCCAGTTCCAATCCGCCAACATACAGCTCAAACCGTTCTGCCAACTCGCTATCTTCAGCTTTTGTGCGAGCCAGTGCGGCCAGCTCTTTCGGATAGTCCATCAATATAACCGGCGAGTCGAATCCGGCCAGTGCCGGCTCGACTATCGACGTCAATATTTCCTCGTAAAGCCCTTTTTCAAGACATTCCCATACATCGACCTGCCCAAAACGCAAAAACGCATCCTGAACGCTGATACGCTGCCAGGGTGCGAATGGTGTTATTTGGGCTGAGTTGCGCACAAAGCTGCGGCTATCAGGAAGACACCGGGCGGCAACATACTGCAGCAACTCTTCACAATCGGCCATAAGAGCGTGGTAATCACAACCGGCCCTGTACCATTCCAGCATAGTGAACTCGGACAGATGCCGGGAACCGCGCTCGTCCGAGCGCCAGCAGCGAGAGATCTGAAACAACTTCTGGTGACCGCTGCAGAGAAGACGTTTCATGCAGATTTCTGGTGAGGTCTGAAGCTGCCATGAGTTGGTGGTGACAATCGGATTGATATATTCTTCGGGGGCGTTGGCAGGAATGAGAAGGGGGGTCTCAACTTCAAGAAACCCCCGCTCCCAAAAAAAATCACGTACAGTTTTAATTACATTCGCCCGCAACCACAGAGCGTCTATTTTCACGTTTTATCCCTTGACGCGAGTTGAATACTCGCCGGTGCGGGTATCAATAACGATCAGTTCGCCAACTTCGATGAACGGGGGAACCCGTAGCACATAACCGGTTTCAACGGTGGCCGGCTTGGAGTCGTTGCCGCTGGTGTCGCCCTTAGCCCATGGCTCGGTCTCGGTTACCCGCAGGTTTACGAAGTTTGGCAGCGAAATACCGATGGCCTTTTCCCCGAAGAGCATGACTTCAACCTTCAGGTTTTCGAGCAGGTAATTCTTGGCGTCACCCAGTGTTTCTTCTTCCATTACGACCTGCTCGTATGTCTGCTGGTCCATGAAGGTGTAGTGTTCGCCTTCCTTGTAGAGATACTCCATCGAGCGTTCTTCAAGGCTGGCCGGTTCAAAGGATTCACCGGAGCGATATGTTCTGTCGAGTAGCGACCCGTTAATCATGTTACGCATCTTGGTGCGATAGAGAGCCTGGCCTTTGCCCGGCTTTACAAAATCAAAAGCCACGACCAGGTAGGGGTCTCCGTCCAATATTATTTTCAGACCTTTCTTCAAATCAGCAACGGTATACATTCGTTCCTCGCACAATGGGTATTTTTAAACAGCACAAGCCCTCCAGTATGGACGGGCCTGTTTATATCAAGCAGAAAGCAAGTGTTTTATTTGGCGCGATAGGTAATGCGACCCCGACTGAGATCGTAGGGTGAAAGTTCTACGGTAACCTTGTCGCCAGGAAGAATCTTGATAAAGTACTTACGCATCTTACCGGAAATATGGGCAAGAACAACATGCTCATTTTCAAGTTTTACTCGGAACATTGCGTTTGGTAGCGGCTCGATTACGGTGCCTTCAACTTCAATAGCTTCTTCTTTACTCATGCTTGTCCTGCTCCTCATAATGCGTTTGATTCCAACTTTGGTACATTACTTGATACTACATTTAAAATGCAAGCTAATTGTAAACAAACAACTCGCTCCATTCCACATTTGTCCCATAAGATATATTATGTCAAGTACGAAGCACTCGACATAATATATGGGTGCATTTGCATATCTGGTTGTATTTGCAAATATTGCTGAGGATGCAATTCCAAAGACATTTAATACTCTAGCGGCATCGCCTTAACCTGCTTTGCTGTGAATACAGGGCCATCCTTGCAAACGTACACATTTCCCACATTGCAGCGACCGCATTTACCAAGGCCGCACTTCATCCGGTTTTCAAGTGTCGTATAAACGTGCTCATCCGTGAAGCCGAGCTTTTCCAATACCGGCAGCGTATATTTGATCATGATCGGCGGACCGCACAACAGCGCTATCGAGTTCTCAGCTGCTGGAGCAGCCTCTTCAAGTATTGTTGGTACAAAACCTACCTTGCCGTCCCAGGTTGGGCTTTCACCGCCCGGGTCTACCGTCTTCACCAGGCGTACATCAGAGCGTTCCTGCCACTCCGCCAGTTCCTGCTTATAGACAAGATCGGCTTCGGTACGCGCGCCGTAGACAATAGTGATATCGCCAAACTTGTCGCGCTGGTCCAGGCAGTTGCAGATCAACGTGCGCAGCGGTGGCAAAGCGATGCCGCCGGCTACAAATACGAGGTTCTTGCCATAGAACTCTTCAATCGGAAACGAGTTGCCGTAGGGTCCGCGCACCGCCATGGTGTCCCCCTGCTCCAGATTGCGCAGTGACTCCGTAACACGGCCGACACCGCGGAATGTGCATTCGATGTAGCCCGCCCGTGTCGGTGCTGAGGCGATACAGAAAGTTACTTCGCCGGCGCCAAAGACCGAGTACTCGGCAAACTGTCCGGCGCGGAAACTGAAATTGTCGCGCACCGCCTCATCCTGGAAGACAAGCCGGAACGTTCGCACATCGGGGGTTTCGTCGATTATGTCTGCTATTGTCACGAGATTCGGCAGGTAAATGTTTTTGTTACTTTCACACATGATGTAATCCGTTCCGAGATGAGGTGCGCAGCACAGCAGGCTTTCGTTTACAGCTATTTGTGGCTTATTTCTTCAACTATTGCCGCAATATCTATTCCTACCGGACAGACGCGGATACATCTGCCGCAGCCGGTGCAGAGCGTTTGACCGAACTTGTCATTATAGTACTTGAACTTGTGCATGATGCGGTTGCGATAGCGCTTCGGCTGCAGGTCGCGCGGATTGTGACCGGAAGCGTGATGGGTGAATTTCCAGAAACCACAGGCATCCCAGCTTTTACGACGATGACCTTTTTTTTCAGTGCCTTCGTCGACGATATCAAAACAGTGGCAGGCCGGACAGACGAATGCGCATGCTCCACAGCCGACGCAGCTGATGGCGATGCCGTCCCAGTAGCTGTTTTCAAAATTTTCATCAAGCCACGCCTTTATCTTCTTCAGGTCAAACGCATCGGTGCGAACTTCGGCAAGTGAAAGTGGCTTTGCACCGGTGGTATCGGCAAACAGTTCCTTGTGATTACTGACAAGCTCTTCGCCCTTTTGGCTGTGAGTTTCACACGCATACCCTCCCCCCTCCACCGGTGTCAGAAACAGGTCGGACCCTTTTGGGGTTGATGGTGAGAGGCCTACTCCGGTGCAGAAACAGGCGTCGTCCGCGGTAGTACAGGCCAGGCCGATAATGGTAGTCTTGCGGCGGCGCTCAAGAAAAAACTGATCCTTGTAATCCCATGAGAAGACCGCATCCAGCACCGGAACCGCAGCGGCGTCGCAGGGGCGGACCCCGACCAGGACAGTCTCGGGAAACCTTGCAGGGTCAACATCGCTGAGTTTGACGGTGAGCCCTTCCTTTTCGTAGGACAGGATGTCCTCGCAGACCGGAAAGAAGACTTCTTTGGCTGAACGGCGAGGCAGCTCTTTCAGGTCCATCTCACCCGAGGCGGTCAGGGGCTCGTACAGCGGCGTGCCGGAATTGATACGCGGTGCCACGACGCGTTTTCCGGAGTTGATCAGCTGATCCAGAAGGGCATTCAGGTTCTGTTCCGAGATATAGTTCTGCATGCTTTCCCTTTATTTAATGAAACTTTGATCGTCTTTTTCGGCAAATGAGTTGAGCGGCCCTTTTTCCTGAACCTCGAGACTGGACTCGTAGTCGTAGAGTTCCTTCAGCTCCTTGGCCATTTTGCGGTTGAGGAGGTTGAGCGGGATATCCATCGGACAGACGCGCTCACATTCGGCGCAGCCGGCGCAGCGACCAGCCAGGTGCATGGCGCGGACGATGTGCCAGGCCGTGTTGCCGGATGGACGCGGAGTCGAGTCAACCATCTGTGGTTTGTTGCGATCGCAGAGACACTGTTCACAAAAGCAGAAAGGGCATACCTGACGACAGGCGTAGCACTTGATGCATTTGGCGAACTGTTCTTTCCAGTAGGCCCAGCGTTCTGCCGGGGTCAGCGCCTCCAGACGGGCAATCTCTGCACTATACTTTCCCTCCAGTTGCGGACCTGGCGGCAGCGCAACGTTCGGCACAAAGTCGCAACCGGTCGGCATGTGCACATCACATTCACGGCATTTGGAGGCGATTGTCGCCGTTGTCAGCTCTGTCGCCGGCTGCACCGTTGAGCCGAGCACCCCGATGCAGGGGACGCCGATCAAATACAGATCGTCGCGTTTTAACTGCGATTCCCCCATCAGCCCAACCAGCGCTTTAAGGTCGCATCCCTTGACGACAATACCGACCTTTTCGTCCTTAAGGATTCCTTTTTTAGCCTTGGTCAGATAGACGGCCAGATTGTTGACGCAGGCGGGGGTGAAGATCAGCTTACCGGCATCGGCAGCGTCAGTGATGATGATCGGTTGGGCAGAACCGCTGCGGCGGGCGGCAGCATAGCCGATAACGGCATTCACCTCACCCTTGGTGAGGATGCGCTGTGCCTCGGCACGCATAGCCTCCGTGACGGCTGTGTATATAAATGTGTCAAGTATGTGATTGTTCATGTAGATCCTGTCAGATGGCGTTATACGCTTCTTTCAATTCGGGGGTGTCGATAACTCCGGACCACTGTTCTTCCAGCGCGAGTTCCATAAATTCCACCATCGGCCCCATCGTCCGCACTTTTTCGGTCAGATCAGTCACGACTTCGACCCATTTGCCACCTTCTGCGGCAGATACCCAGGAAAACTGGAGGCGATTCAGATCAACACCGATAAATTCCAGCAGCTTACGGAATGCGGCAAAGCGGCGCCGGGCATGAAAATTACCGGCGATGTAGTGGCAGTCGCCGGGATGGCAGCCGGAGACGAGTACCCCGTCAGCCCCCTGCTGGAAGGCCTTGAGGATAAATACCGGGTCGATGCGCCCGGTACAGGGGAACTTGAGTACCCTGACATTTGATGGGTACTGCATGCGGCTGGTTCCGGCCAGATCGGCCCCGGCATAGGTACACCAGGTACAGACGAAGGCGATGATCTTTGGTTCGAAGCCATGTTGAGTCGTGTTGTCCATAGGTTAGCGTTTCCGTTCCGATTCATACTGTTGATAATTCATAGGTTCAGGCTTCCCCGCCCTCTCTGCCGGTGTCGACTGCAGCTGATCCCGCGTCTGAATTCCTTCGTAGACTGACCTGGAGAAATTGTAGTTTGAGCAACCGCTGCAAAGAAACATCGTCAGTAACATCGCCGTTAAAAACAGTCTGACAAGCATTTTGTCACCCTCCTTACAGCGCCTCAATCATGGCAATAATTTGTTCATCGGTGTACCCATCCAGCTCCACGCACTTTGATGGGCAGGTTGCCTGGCAGGTCCCACAGCCGGCGCAAACGCCCGGGTTGACGTAAGCTACCACTTTGATCAGATTTCCCTGGCGGTCCCGGATCTCTTTCTCTTCAACGGCTCCATAGGCGCAGACTTTTTTGCAGGCAAAGCACCCTACGCAGCCGGCTTCACGCACCCGAGCCACGACCGGTTCCCGCTCCAGCTTATCCTTGGAGAAAAGCGTCATAACCTTGGCTGCAGCAGCGGAAGCCTGTGAAACAGTCTCGGGGATATCCTTGGGGCCCTGACAGGCACCGGCAAGGTAGATCCCGGCGGTAGCACACTCCACCGGACGCAACTTGGCGTGGGCTTCAGAGTAGAAATTGTATTTGTCATAGGAGACCCCCAGCTTCTGGGCCAGGGCGTCGGCGCCTTTCTGGGGCTGAATGGCGGTAGCCAGGACGACCATGTCGGCTTCAATTTCGACCTGAACACCGACGGCAATATCACTCCCCATGACAACGATCTTGTCTCCCTTCTGGTACAGACGGGAGACCATGCCGCGGATGTAGACCGCCTCTTCTTCCTCGATCGATCTTCGCCAGAATTCATCGTAGCTCTTGCCGGGGGTACGGGCATCCATGAAGAACACGTAGGCCTGTCCGTCATGCACCTTATGGTGATACAGCATGGTGTGCTTGGCTGTGTACATGCAGCAGACTTTGGAGCAGTAGGAGATTCCTTTTTCGCGAGCCCGGGAACCAACGCACTGGATGAAAACAATCTGTTTCGGCTCCTTGCCGTCGGAGGGGCGCAGGATCTTGCCGCCGGTCGGACCGGAGGCGCTTGCCAGGCGTTCAAAGGTCATGCCATCAATAACATCCGGAATCTTGCCGTGGCCGAATTCGCCATACCCCTTGATGGCCGAACCCTTCGGCTTTTCGTTTATTGAGTAGAGGTCAAAGCCGGTGGCGACGACGATCGCTCCGACCGCTTCGACGACCAGACGATCCTGCTGTTCGAAATCAACGGCACCCGGGCCGCAAACCTTCTGACACACACCGCATTTTCCGCTTTTGAACCAGGTGCAGTTGTCACGGTCTATGACCGGGGTGTTGGGCACCGCCTGGGGAAAGGGGACGTAAATGGCGCTGCGCATGCCGATGTTCTGGTCAAACTTGTTGGGGATCTTTTTCTGGGGGCATTTGGTCATGCAGACGCCACAGCCGGTGCACTTGTCTTCATCCACCGAGCGGGCCTTTTTCTTGATAGTAACCTGAAAGTTGCCGATATACCCCTCAACCAGTTCGATTTCGGAGTAGGTGTAGAGCTTGATCTTGGGATGGTTGGCGACGTCGACCATCTTGGGGGTCATAATGCACTGGGAACAGTCGAGCGTCGGAAAGGTCTCGGACAGCTGGGCCATGTGCCCGCCGATGGAGGGTTCCCGTTCGACCAGGATAACCTCGTGGCCGCAATCCGCAATATCAAGAGCAGCCTGGATTCCGGCAATGCCGCCGCCGATGACCAGCGAGCGCTTCGTGACCGGCACCGTGATTGCCGCCAGTACGCGGTTCTTCTTGACCCGCTCGACCATCATGCCGACGATATCTATCGCCTTGACGGTAGCCTCTTCCCTGTTTTCGTGAACCCAGGAACAGTGCTCGCGAATATTGGCCATCTCACAAAGGAAAGGGTTCAGGCCGGCTGCTTCAACGGCTTTGCGAAAGGTTTTTTCATGCATGCGCGGCGAACAGGCGGCAACCACGACATGGGTGAGCCGCTGATCCTGAATTGCTTTCTTGAGCAGAGTCTGACCGGGGTCGGAACACATGTACTTGTAGTCGGTAGAGAAAGCTACTCCCGGATGCCTGCCTATCTCCGCTGCAACCCGCTCGACATCGACGGTTCTGGATATGTTTTCGCCGCAATGGCAGATAAATACGCCTATTCGTGACATCTATAACCTCTTTAAAACCTATTAAATAACACGGAGAAACGGAGAAACGGAGAAAACCAAGAAAAATCAAGGTCGCTTTCCGGGTAAAAACAATGGCAAAATCATTTTGGGGATAAACCCTCAAAGTCTTTTGCTTTTGATTTTCCCCATGTTTTTTTGTTTTTGATGTTCTCCGTGCGCTCCGTTTCTCCGTGTTATTACAGCAGTTGTTTTTCCTTTAACAGCGGCAGCGGATTGACGATCATCGCGTCCAGCCCGAGTTTGTCAGACCCCAATCCGACCGATAACCCCACAAGTTGAGTCAGGTAAAAGACCGGCAGGTTGTAGTCGGCGCTGTAGACATTCTCGATCTCCTTCTGGCGGATATCAAGGTTGCCGTGACAGAGTGGGCAGCCAACCATGATACAGTCGGCACCGGCCTCCTTGGCAGACTCGAGAATGGCGTTGGTAAGCTGGATAACGACACCGGGACGGGAAAGGGTGAAGTTGGCGCCGCAGCATTCGAGGCGATGGGTCCAGGCAACAGACTCGGCGCCGGCCGCTTCGACGACCTGCTCCATGATGGTGGGAGCCTCGGTGCAGTCGAGATTCGGCACATCAGGCGGGCGGGTCAGGAGACAACCGTAATAACAGGCTACCTTGAGCCCTGATAGTGGCTTTTTCACAGCCGCTGCCAATCGCTCCAGACCCAGGTCGCGGGCGAGGATATCGAGCAGGTGTTTGACTTTGCCATCAAGCTTCAGCGGCGCATCGAGAGCCTTTTCCACCTGTTTGCGTTTGGTCATGTTCTCTTCAAGGGTGTGCTGGGTGAACTTGAGCCGGGAAAAACAGGCAGCGCAGGCCACTGCGAGATCGCCTTCAACCTTGTCGGCCAGCTCCAGATTCTTGGCGCAGAGCGACAGCGACAGCAGTTCATCCACATTATGGGCCGGAGTCGCGCCGCAACAGAACCAGTCCGGTACTTCGGTCAAGCCGATGTTGAGAGCTTTAAACAGTTCACGGGTGGAGAGGTCGTACTCACCGGCCGAAGCGTGCAGCGAGCAGCCGGGATAGTATGAGTAATTCAGGGGTTTTTCCATTTTTATATGCCTTGTTTTGAATTTTGGATTTTGAATTGTGGATTTTGAATTGAAAGGGCCTCTCATTCAAAATAAATCATTCAAAATTCAATATTGCCTTTACAGCGCTTCCCCTTTAGCCCGCATCTCTTCGATACGGGTAAAGATCTTTTCTATTTCGGACAGATTTTTGTTTTTGCTATGGAACATCTTCAGTTTGCCCTTGGCAAGCAACTTGGGTCCCAGCATCAGGTCTTTAAGAAACTGGCCGGACTTGACATTAAAGACAGCTGCCAGCCTCATCTCGTACTGACGGCCATAGGTGCGGATATTCTGCAGAAAGAGCTTGTTGGCAAGCTGGACGTAACCTTCTTTGGATGGGCCGTCTGCATCCCACGAGAGTTTGCGCAGTGCGTCCATTATCGAAGCAAGATGGACCTTGTTCGGACAGCGGGTAGAGCAGGTTTCACACGAAGCGCAATACCAGATCGAACGCCCTTCAAGAACCCGGCGCCATTGTCCCAACTGCAGGAGTCGTACGACACGGTTTGGCGGATGCTCCATAAAGGTCGCCATCGGGCAGCCGGCAGAGCATTTACCACACTGGAAACAACGGCGTACCGAGGTATCGGCAAGAGCTTCCACCTTACGGACAAAATCGATGTCCATCGTTTCCTGCGAGATAACCATTTTTTTCTTTTTCATGCGGACATCCGTTTAGCTAAAGTAAAATAAAGACAAACGCGTATCAATGAATGATAACACTGGTTTAGAGCCAGCCTCCTCACATATACCGTGATATATACATTATTCTCTATACAATTGATGCAGAAAATGCAAGCCAATATTTATACGCTGGTTTTTTTAGGAAGAATCAAAAGCTGCCATACCAACAAACGGCGACGTATGGAGCCTGATGAGGATGGAGACAAGATGAACGGAGGGACACAAAAAAAGTGCGTAACGTCCCCCCTGAAGTCTGATCGATTTCAGGGGGGACGTTACCCGAGCGGCTACATGGATTTTTTCAGAACTTTTTCTGTCTCTATCTGGCGGAAAATATCATGCAGTGACTCTTCGTATATCTCCTCACGCACCCCTTCTATCGGATAGAACGGGTAGGCAAAGATCAGAAGCGCCTGCATCCAGTTATCGAGGGTAGCCTTTCGCTGGTAGGTTCCCGCATGTTTGCCGTTTTTATCGCTGAGGTTGGCCGTTATAGTATATTCCCAGGTATATGGCATCGGGATCAGAGTCAAACTGAGGAGGCTGATGGTACCGCTCAGGCATTGCTGTTTGAAAGATGACTCCTCGAAAAAATCAACCTTGAGCGTGAAGTCATGCTCGCTCCTCAGTTTTTCAAATTCCTGGCGGCGCTTGGGGTTACTGACATCGCTCGGCGCCTCGGTAAACGTAACATAGCTGGAAACATTGCTCATCTCGACAAGAGCATCTCGAAAAAGATTGTCGAAATCCTTGACCCCCTGAGCCTGCAGCTTCGGTATGGAATCAAAACCGTGCTCCTGGCTCAGGTGGCGGAATTGAAAGAACACACTCACCTTATCCGCCCCGAGATTCTTCTCTGACGGCTGGTTAAATGCTCCTGTCACCTGCGACCGTGAAGCTGCGCAACCGGTAAGCAAGACAATCAGCAGCAGGGGCAAAGCAAGCCTCACAATCTTTAGGTAATCCAGGCGGTATTGCGACCTCAATAAAATCTTATTGCTTTTCATTGTGCACCCCCTCACTGGTTTAGTAATAAGCCTTATTATATCACCACCGGGAAAAATTGCATTGCGAGTCCTCTGTTCCACTTTCCCATAGATATTTTCCAGAATATTTCAGTGCCTTGAGTGGAAAACCGGTCTTGCAAGGTGGATGAAAAATGTTCTATACTCCGCGCCTCAGCGTGGCAGACACACTCATCACATCTCATCTGCTGCAGCTGCATACTGAAATTCTGATTGGAGAAAATAGCTATGAATCCACGATTACCAGCCGAATGGGAAATTCAGGACGGCGTGCTGATGGCATGGCCGCATGAAGGAACTGACTGGGCGTATATGCTGGACGATATCCGTCCCGTATTTGCTGAGATCATTAAAAACATTACCCGTTTCGAACGGGTGCTGCTGACGGCGCCGCATGCCGCCTCTGTTGCGGATTATCTGACTAATGCCGGCGTAGAGATGGCCAGGGTAACAATATGTGAGATACCGAGCAATGACACCTGGGCGCGTGATTTCGGCCCTATCACCGTTATCTACAACAACAAGCCGGTTCTGATGGATTTCGGTTTCAACGGCTGGGGACTCAAGTTTCCGGCAAATTTTGACAACCTGATTTCAAAACGCCTCAAACAGCAGGGGGTACTGCTCCCCAACCTTAATACGATCGGGCTGGTAATGGAGGGTGGCAGCATTGAAAGTGACGGCCTCGGCACCATCCTGACAACGTCTGAATGCCTGCTTTCGCCGAACCGCAATCCCCAGCTGGACAGAAGCGAAATAGAGCAGGCACTTTCCTCGCTGGTCGGGGCAAAACGGGTACTCTGGCTCAACCATGGCTGGCTGGCGGGAGACGACACTGACTCTCATGTCGACACCCTGGCCCGTATCTGTCCGGACAACACGATCGTGTATCAGGCATGCGACCATCCACTCGACGAGCACTATGAAACGCTAAAACTGATGGAGGGTGAATTGAAAACATTCACCGCACCGGACGGCTCCTCCTATCGCCTGATCCCCCTCCCCTTGCCTAAAGCCCGCTTCGACGAGCAGGCCCACCGTCTTCCGGCGACCTACGCCAATTTTCTCGTTATCAACGGTGCGGTGCTTGTGCCGACCTATTGCGACCCGGAGAATGACAATACGGCTCTCGACAGTATCGCCACAGCGTTTCCCGGGCGTGAAATTGTTGCCATTGACTGCCTGCCGCTGCTTGAACAGCACGGTTCGCTGCACTGTGTGACCATGCAGCTTCCCCAGGGAGTTCTGGCATGAAAACGCTCAAGGTTGCCCTGCTTCAGCAGAGCTGCTCATCATGTCGCGACGAAAACCTTGCCAAAACAACAGAGCTGGTTCGTCAGGCGGCTGCCTCCGGAGCTCAGCTCGTCGTGCTGCAGGAGTTGCACACCTCAACCTATTTCTGTCAGGTTGAGTCCCCTGCCCTGTTTGATCTTGCCGAGACGATTCCGGGCCCTTCCACCGAGACATTCGGGAAGTTGGCCGGAGAGTTGGGGGTTGTCATTGTTGCGTCGCTGTTTGAGCGCCGTGCGGCCGGTCTTTATCATAACACGGCGGTTGTGTTCGAGAGCGACGGCTCCATCGCCGGTGTTTACCGCAAGATGCATATTCCGGATGACCCGGGGTTTTATGAAAAGTTCTATTTTACCCCCGGAGACCTCGGTTTCAATCCGATCAAAACCTCGGTTGGCACGCTTGGAGTACTTGTCTGCTGGGACCAGTGGTATCCGGAAGCAGCAAGGCTGATGGCTCTTGCCGGAGCGGACCTGTTGATCTACCCGACCGCCATCGGCTGGGACCTGGACGATACGACGGAAGAGCAGCGGCGCCAGTACGACGCCTGGGTAACGGTGCAACGCGGCCACGCGGTTGCTAACGGCCTGCCGCTACTTGCCGTCAACCGGGTTGGTTTTGAACGTTCACCGCAGGGTGCGGATGTCGGCATTCAGTTCTGGGGGGGGAGTTTTGCGGCCGGACCACAGGGAGAGATCCTGGCGGAAGCCTCACAGAAGAATGAAGAGATCGTCCTTGTTGATATCGACTGCGCACGGAGTGAACAGGTGCGCCGCATCTGGCCCTTCCTGCGTGACCGGCGGATAGACGAGTACGGAGATTTACTGAAACGCTTCAGAGACTGAAGCGTTGATAGAGAGGGTCAGAGTTTGACGACTGATGTTATTTTCCGCTCGTGGAGATACTGCTCAAGCAGGTAAAGGGGAATTGCCACCAGAGCGCTCATGAAGAGGATATTCAAAATCTCGATAAGATAGCCGCCGATTGTATGAGGTATCGGGGCTACGACCCAGTAGATAAATGTAACGACATATGACAACGGCACGAGCACGATAGCCCCCCACAATACATAGCTCAGCATCTGCAGCGCAATTTTCAGCCGTTTCATAAGCAGTATCGAGGCAGCCAGCGCAGCCAGTCCGTAGATCAGTTTGAGCCAGTGCAGCAGACCATAATGCATAAAAACGTATAGTCCTGAAACCGGTTCCCCACCCTCCTCCGTCAGTAAAGCTTTGATCCCGGCAGCGTCATACCCGATTATTCCCCACAGTCCCAGGCATAGTATCACCACCGCAACGGCAGCGACACCCCAGCTGATAAGGTTGACAGGATGGAGATTGTCGATAATATCTGCTATGGAAACGGCCGGTTCTGGAGGAGGGGGAGCTACGTCAACATTGCTGAATTTCTTACCCAGCAGTTCCTGATTATGTTTCAGCCGCTGTTCCTCCCGCTGGCGCTCAACAAAAGTCTTGACCGCTATGCCACATTTAGGGCAGGTACTAAATATTTCGTCACCAAATGTGCTGAAGCTGCAGGAAGGACAGGTATCCACCAGATAGGCGTCTCGTGCTTCTTTGGCTTTTGTGACGGTAAATCCTTCGTTGCAGCGTGGACAGCTGATAAAACGGCCTGATTCAGGAACCTCATGATCAGGTATCGACCCGCTGGCGTTGCATTTAGGGCAGGATATCTTCATATTCCAAAAGCTCCCGGTGAGATGATCTTATCTAACAGTATCTTTTTTGTAGCAAAACATTCGCGGGATGTCACCAACACTCTCGTCTGTCACGTAACAATCTGCACAATTATTAAAAATATGCGCTATAGTATCGCCAGCTTTATCTTCAATACAAGGGGGGTTCTGCATGTCTTTCAACGGTGACCTCGAACATTTTCCGCTGGTAGATGTCATTCAACTGCTACACATGACCAGCAAAACCGGGATCTTGTATTTAAAAAGTCCCAAGGGTGAGAGCCAGCTTGTTTTCCACGATGGTTTCTTCGTCAGTGCAAATCATCTCAATAACAGTGTCCGCATCGGCAAGGTCTTGGTCGATATGGATGCGATTACCACCGAGCAACTTAATCAAGCGCTGCTGGAGCAGCAGGAAGCCGGAAAAAAGCGCAAACCACTGATTGCCACTCTTATTGAGCAGGGTACCATTGACAAGGAGACGGCCTTCAACGGACTCGAAAAACTGATTGAGATGACCATTGTAGAGGTTTTGACCTGGGCAAGCGGCACATTTTCACTTGATGTTGCAACAGCGAATGTGTGTGATGAATACCGCTATTTTCCGGAAAAACTGCAACAGGATATCCTTCTGAACGCGCAAGGGGTTCTGATGGAGTCACTGCGCATTTACGATGAAAAGATGCGCGACGGAACATTGAGTAAGATCTTCTTTACAGAGGAAAGCAGCGGCAATGCAGCGGCTCCACCCTCTGAATCCGGCAGCCAGGAAATAACAGCCGACCTGCTCGGTCTTGATACGCTTGACACAATATCCAGAAAGATTCCGGATGTTTTTATCGGCCTGAAAGACCATGATCCGGTTGATGAGCACCGACAGGCGGTCACTAAAGCGCTTCCGGAAGCGACGATAGATCAGCAGGATCGTCTGGTATCTTGTCTGGCAAACATCTCCACATTGCCGGCACCAGAGTCCGCCCCGCCGACCACGGCAATTATTCTGCTGACGCAGGATGAACTGCTGTCCCATGTGATAACGACTGTCTGTAAGCACGAGAATCTGTTTGTCTTCGCTTCAGATGAAGAGCTCGGCCTGGATATCGTCATTGAACAGTCTCTGAGCAGAGACCTGCATCCGGTGCTGATAATTGATATCCCCCATGACAGCAACGGCTTGCAGTCATTGACACTGATGCGGCAGAAAATTTCTGCCTACCCTCAGGTTTCGATCCTGTTTTCCGCCTGTTGTGATGCCTGGCGAGCAATCAGCATGGAGGCCCTCGGAGCAGGAACAAGGGCGATTATTCCCCACCCCTGCAAAAGCTGCCATGAAGATTCGTATGTGACGCAGATGCTCACCTTTATTTCCGGGATCGGTCCGTACCTTAGATCGGTGCTGCCCGCGCCGCACGCCGAAGTAGGACATCATTTCAGCACCGCATTCAACCAGCTGAAATCACTTTCAGAACCACCTGAAATAGCGCTCGTCATGCTCCAGTTTGCAGCGTTGCAGTTCGAGCGGGCTTTGACTTTTGTGGTTGCAAAAACTGAATTGATAGCGGAAAAATCGCTTGGGGTTACTGCGGACAAATCAGAGGGAGCGTCGCCGCCACTCATGTTCCGTATCCCGCTGGAGAAACAGTCGGTTTTTCTGGAGGCCGTTGAAAAGGGGCGTTTATATTACGGGCAGCGCAGCGATACCGTGCTGACAAACATCCTCTACAAGGAGATCGGAGCGCCGCGAAGTCCAAAGGTTATGATAGTACCGCTGATCAGTCGCGGTAAGGTCATCGCAGTCACCTATGCAGATTTCGGTGCCAAACCGGTTTCGCCGCCGCAAATTAATCTGTTGGAAACACTTGCCCAGCATGCCGGATCGATACTGGATAACGCCCTGTACCGGAAGAGCATTGAAAGCCGTCTTGATACAATTTGATGATTTCACCTTTTCATAATTTACAGCGGAGGAGCTGATGGACACCAATATTCTGCATCAGATTCTGGAAATAGCATTCCAGAGAAAAGTTTCCGATCTTCACTTCGAGGTAGACAATCCACCTTTCTTCAGGGGGCGGGGCCAATTGGTGCGCGCCAAAATGCCCAACCTGACAGCTGCCGACACTCAATTCATAGCTGAAACAGTTCTTGCACACAATGGTCGCAAGATCAGTGACGATCTCAAAGAGTGTGATGCTTCCTACTCTTTGTCATCCGGCGGACGTTTCAGGGTCAGTATTTTCCGTCAAAAAGGTTGTTTCGGTATCGTCATGAGGGTGATCCCACCGGTCATAGGTACCTTTGAGGATCTGAACCTGCCGCCGGTACTGGGTGAAATTGCCCAGGTTCCCAACGGTTTGATTCTGGTCACCGGCCCTACCGGCAACGGCAAGTCAACGTCGCTGGCCTCCATATTGAGATATCTGAACGAAAACTTTACCTATAACATCATAACCATTGAAGATCCCATAGAATTTCTCTTCACATCACAGAAGAGCTGTATCATCCAACGTGAAATAGGCATAGATACCGATAGCTTCTCGTCAGCACTCAAAGCCGCACTGAGGATGGATCCGGATGTCATTATGGTCGGAGAGATGCGTGATAAGGAAACCATTGATTCCTGCATCAAAGCGGCTGAAACCGGGCATCTTGTCCTCTCCACCCTGCACACTCAGGGCGCAGTCTCAACAATTAACAGAATAATCGGGCACTTCCCCCCTGAATCACAGGAGATAATGCGTCAACGTCTGGCTGACATTCTGGTTGCCACGGTTTCAATCCGGCTGATCAAGGATAAAACCGGTGAATACATCCTGCCGGTGGTTGAAATAATGAGGGCCACAACAACGATCCAGGCATGCATCCGCGAAGGGCGCCTTGATGAAATAGAAAAACATATTGAAAACGGTGCGTCACAATATCATATGCAGACATTGGACATGCACCTGCTGCAGCTGTACCGCCAGGATCTCATTACCCTGCAGGACGCCCAGCGCCTGACGCATTCGATGGACTTCGAGCGCAAGCTGATGTTCGATAACTAAGCACCCGAGCACCGGCACTATGGAAAAAATTCTTATAATTGATGATGAAGCCTTTATCCGGGAAAATGTTGCACGGATTCTGGCGGAAGATGGCTACCAGGTCTGCCAGGCTTCCACCAGACAGGAGGCGGGCGAACAGGTTGCTGCAGGTGAAGTTGACCTGGCCCTACTTGACCTGAACCTCGGTTCTGAAAACGGTATTGACGTCCTGAAAATGCTGAAAGAGCTGGATCCGGAACTGCTGGTTATTATCATCACCGGTTTCGGATCAGTGGAGAGCGCCGTAGATGCCCTCAAGATGGGCGCGTACCATTACATGAAGAAACCGTTTAAAGCCGATGCCCTGAGGGTTATCGTCAAGCTGGCGCTCCAGACCCAGACCCTGAAACGTGAAGTACGCAACCTGAAACGCGCCGACAACTGTCTTCCTGGCCGATCGCCGATGATCGGCAAAAGCAGGCCGTTTCGCGAGGTTGTCGACCAGATCCGGGAAATTGCCCGCATCCCATCCACCGTCCTGATAACCGGCGAGTCCGGTACCGGCAAGGAACTGGTTGCCCGCGCTGTCCACGACCTGTCCGACCGCCATACTGCGGCTTTTGTCGCGATCAACTGTGCTTCTATCCCGGCGACACTATTGGAGAGCGAGCTTTTCGGCCACGAGAAAGGCTCGTTTACCAATGCGACCGTGCGAAAAACCGGACTGTTCGAGGAAGCGCATCACGGCACGGTTTTTCTTGATGAAATAGGCGAGATGGATCTGACCATGCAGGCCAAGCTCCTCCGGGTGTTGCAGGAGCGTATAATCAGGCGTGTCGGGGGGATCAAGGACATCAGTATTGATGTCAGAATTATTGCGGCGACTAATCGTAACCTTCTTGACAAAATATCCACCGGCTCTTTCCGCGAAGACCTGTATTACCGCATCAACGTATTCCCGATCCACATTCCGCCGCTCAGGGAACGCCGGGAAGATATCAGTATCATAGCCTCCTATTTTCTCGACACGTTCAGCCGCTCCTTTGGGAGAGATTTCAAGACGCTGTCAGAAGAGGCAACAAGGCTGATGGAAGAGTATGGCTGGCCTGGCAACATCCGGGAACTGCGCAATGTCATTGAACGCATCTGTATTATGAACTATGGCCCGACGCTTCTGCCTGAACACCTTCCCCAGGAGATCCGCGGAGTCACCCCCACTTCAGGTCCCTCAACCACACGACAGGGCGCTCACACACCCCCCTCCCCTATCGATTGCGGTTTGGATGATGCTGTAATGAACTTTGAAAAGGACATCATCCGCCAGGCGCTTAAAAAAACCGGCGGCAATGTTCTGCAGACCGCCGCCATGCTTAAGATCCCCCGTGGTACGCTCCGTTATAAAATGGATAAGTACGAATTATAGACTTTACTTCAGCCGGATATTAGTGTTGATTGCCGCCAAGATCGACAGCACACACTATTCAGGGATCAGATATATATGAGCGAAAAACACGATATAAAGCCGGGGCAATCAATCGAGCTGCTGAAAGAGCTGCACATCCTCACCCGTGACGGCAAGCTGAATCAGGACAGCCGGCGCAAGCTGAAACAGGTCAATCACCTGTATCAGTTTATTGAACCGCTACTGAAAGAGATTCAGCTGGATCATACGGGGATTACGCTGGCCGATCATGGCGCCGGAAAATCATATCTCGGATTTATTCTGTACGATCTGTTTTTTAAATATCAGGATGACGGTTCACATATCTATGGTATCGAGACACGTGATGAACTTGTGCAGAAGTCGCGGGCACTGGCGCACAAACTTGGCTTTTCCGGTATGTCTTTTTTGAATCTGACCGTTGCAGAATCTGTCTATGCTGAGTCACTGCCTGCGACAATTGATATCGTTACCGCACTGCACGCCTGCGATACTGCCACGGACGATGCGATCCTTTTTGCCCTGGAGAAAAAAGCCCGCTTCATCGTACTGGTGCCCTGCTGCCAAGCTGAAGTTGCTGCCGTACTGCGCAAAAACAAGGCCGCCGCTCTCGCTTCCAACAGCATCTCCGAGTTATGGCGGCACCCGCTGCATACGCGTGAATTCGGCAGCCTGGCAACCAACGCGCTACGCTGCCTCCAACTGGAGGCGCATGGCTACCAGGTGACGGTAACCGAGCTGGTCGGATGGGAACATTCGATGAAAAACGAGCTGATCGTCGCCAGCTACAAGGATCTGCCGCGGCGCCGACCATCGGAGCGTCTCAATGAACTGCTACACTCACTGGGGCTGACAGAAATGAACACCCGTTTTTTTACTCCATAGTGGCCAATTACCGCCATCATTACTGGCCGGTTTTAGCCACTACAGGCCTCCCGCACAGCGTATATCTAGCTGTATATAACAAAACAGAACAGTATATTAGATTGTTACAGTATCAACCGTTGTTGGCACTCCAGTTGCATTAACGTAGGATCTATATAGTGTACTGACTACGAGCAGTTAAGATCATGCAGCAACAATCCAAAGGAGGAACACGTATGAAACTGAACCAACGTCTCAAAAGTCTGATTGTCGCAGTCGCTGCCCTGGCAATTCCGATGACCGCACTGGCCGCTCCTGCACCAATTATCATCAAATTCAGTCACGTTGTCGCCAATGAAACCCCCAAGGGACAGGCTGCCAACTACTTTAAAAAACTCGCTGAAGAACGGACCAAGGGCCGGGTAAAGATAGAGGTCTACCCTAACAGCCAGCTCTTCAAAGACAAAGAAGAGATGGAAGCGCTGCAAATGGGATCTGTTCAGATGCTGGCCCCTTCACTTGCCAAATTTGCCCCTTTGGGCCTCAAGGAATTTGAACTCTTTGACCTGCCGTTTATCTTTGATGATTACGCTGACCTGCACAAGGTAACCCAGGGTCCGGTTGGCGCCAAACTGCTTAAAAAACTTGAGACCCGTGGTCTCATCGGCCTCGGCTACTGGGATAACGGCTTCAAAGTTATGAGCGCCAACAAGCCGCTTAAAAATCCTGCCGATATGAGGGGACAGAAAATGCGGATCCAGTCCTCCAAGGTACTTGATTCCCAGATGCGTTCCGTAGGCGCCATCCCCCAGGTTTTGGCTTTTTCCGAAGTATACCAGGCTCTGCAGACCGGCGTTGTTGACGGCACTGAGAATCCCCCTTCAAACCTCTATACTCAGAAAATGCACGAAGTACAGAAGTACGTAACCATTTCGAACCACGGCTATCTGGGGTATGCCGTACTGGTTAACAAGAAATTTTGGATGGGGCTGCCTGCCGATATCCGCGCTGCCCTTGAAAGTGCCATGAAAGATGCCACCAACTATGCCAACAGCGTTGCAAAAAAAGATAACGATTTAGCCATGGACGCGGTAAAAAAATCCGGCAAGTCCCAGATCATCACCCTGACCGCGCAGGAAAAAGCCGCCTGGAGAAAGGCCATGGATAAGACCCACAAAGACAACATGGACCGCATTGGCGCTGACACAGTCAAAGAAGTATACTCAGCTACCGGGTACAAACCTTGATATTCCGCTGCATCTGATCCACAGCCGCTACGGTCTCCGTAGCGGCTTTTTAACGACCTAAATAAAATCAGGAGATATCCCCATGATGAAATACCTCGACCATCTTGAGGAATGGATCATCACCTTTCTTATCGGTGCGGCAACGCTGATAATCTTTGTGGCCGTTGTACACCGATACGCTTCCGGCCTGCCTATTCCCGCATTGCAGGACTGGCTCCTGACTATAAACATGAGCTGGTCCCAGGAACTGTGCATCTATATGTTTGTCTGGATGGCAAAGTTCGGCGCCGCTTACGGTGTGCGCACCGGTATTCACGTAGGCGTGGATGTCCTGATTAACCGCCTGCCGGTGGCATGGCGCAAGTTTTCAGTGCTGCTCGGCCTTTCGAGCGGTGTATTCTTTACCGGTATCATTGCTACTCTGGGGGCTCGTTTTGTCTGGGAAAACGGAATGCATTATGCCGTTTTCAATAAATTAGGCATGGCGCTTGGCGACCTTTATGAAGGTCCGATTACCCCGGACCTGGAATGGCCCACGTGGATAGTCTATCTGGCCATTCCGCTTGGATCATCGCTGATGTGTTTCCGCTTTATGCAGGTGGCCTGGAGCTTTGCCCGCACCGGTGAATTGCCCCACCACGACCACAGCCACGTTGATGGGCTGGACGATGAGTTGGTCAATGCCACCGATGCGTTGGAAGAGTATGAAGAACACAAATTTAATGGCAAGGAACAAGAAGGGGGTGTCAAATGAGCACAGCGACTGCAACACAGGAGCTTATGACACCAAAACGGGCAGCGATCTGGGTGGTTGGCATCCTGATCTCACTGGCTGCCATTGCATCATTCGGCAATGCCGGAATCGTGTTTGCCCTGTTGATCGGCCTGATGTTGACCGGCATGCCGATCTCCATCTCCCTCGGTCTGACCGTACTTACCTTCCTGTTTTTCATGTCCGAGGTGCCGGTGGAAACAGTGGCAATGAAGCTGTTTACCGGTATTGAAAAATTTGAGATCATGGCGATTCCGTTCTTCATTCTGGCCGGAAACTTTCTGACCCACGGCGGTGTTGCCAAACGGATGATTAACTTTGCCACTTCCATGGTCGGACACTGGCATGGAGGCCTGGGGCTTGCCGGGGTTATGGCATGTGCCCTTTTTGCCGCAGTATCCGGGTCAAGCCCGGCAACCGTAGTTGCCATCGGTTCGATCCTGCTGCCGGCGATGGTCAAGGCCGGTTTCCCGAAAAATTTCGGCGCTGGCGTCATCGCAACATCAGGTTCACTCGGTATTCTGATTCCACCCTCAATCGTCATGGTTATCTATGCCGTTGCCACCAACTCTTCCGTTGGCGCCCTGTTCATGGCCGGCGTTATTCCCGGATTGATGCTGGCTACCCTCCTTGGTTCCGTGGCCTGGTATCGTGCCCGCAAATTCAACTACCCCCGACTTCCCAAGGCAACTGCGAAGGAGCGCTTGAAAGCATTCAAGGAGAGTGCCTGGGGCCTCCTGTTGATAGTTATCGTACTGGGCGGCATTTACAGCGGCATGTTCACCCCCACCGAGGCAGCGGCCATGAGTGCGGTTTATGCCTTTCTTGTGGCAGTATTTGTCTACAAGGATATGACCATCAAGGGCATCCCAAAAGTACTGCGCGATTCAGCCAACATGTCGTCTATGCTGCTCTACATCATCACTAATGCCGTGCTGTTCTCATATTTGATGACCTCTGAGCAGATTCCCCAGATCATGGCTGACTGGATCATCGGGCACAACCTCGGTGTAATAGCCTTCTTGGCCGTCACCAACGTTCTGCTGCTGCTGGCGGGCAACGTCATGGAGCCTTCATCAATTATCCTGATCCTGGCACCGATCCTCTTCCCGGTGGCTATGCAGTTGGGGATCGACCCGATTCACTTCGGCATTCTGATGACCGTCAACATGGAAGTAGGGATGTGCCATCCACCGGTAGGGCTTAACCTGTATGTAGCCAGCGGCATCACCAAGATGGGCATAACCGAACTAACCGTTGCGGTGCTGCCATGGCTGGTCGCAATGGTTGGCTTCATGCTGCTGATTACCTATGTTCCAATCATCTCGCTCTGGCTGCCACGCCTGATGGGGTACTGACATACCACACTCCACGGAAGCTTAACGCAAAAAAGGCCTGCATTCAGCAGGCCTTTTTTGCTATTGTAATCACGATACATACCGATATAGTTACGTTTACAGGAATAATATACAAAACGTACGCAGAACCGAGTAGTCACACTATAATTTCGGAAGTGCTATGAAAGCTTTTTTATTGCACCACCTCATATGTCCCGCGTGCCTCCCCAAAGAGTTTCCCCTTGGCATCAAGGCGCATAAAACTGATCGCCGCCATGATGACGACATACTGTCTGGAGAACTTCACTGCCCGAAATGCAGCAGGATCTTTCCGATAAAAGAGGGAATAGCGTACCTGCAAGCGAACCAGAATTTACGGGGGATGCGCTACGAAGACCCCGACATGGTCGATCGCTATCTATGGAGCCATTATTCTGACATGACTGACCTCCCCGCATCTGATTCAGCGCCTTTTTTCTGGGATTCGTGCCTTGAGAAAAATTCGCCGGCGTCATTTGATGCCGGCTGCGCGGTGGGGCGGCTGGTTTTCGAGATGGGCAGGTCGGGCGGCATGGCTGTCGGCTGTGACCTTTCAGAAAGCTTTATCCGCGCCGCCCGCAATCTTATGCATCAACGCAGCTGCAGGTTTTCTCTCCCTCTGGAAGGTAAGATTAGGGAGAGTTTTACCATATCGCTGCCGGAATCATGGCGGACGGACACTATTGATTTCATCGTGGCGGATGCCCAGGCGCTGCCGTTTTCAAAAGATACTTTTCAGCAGGTATCATCCCTGAACCTGCTTGATCGCGTCCCGCATCCGCTGGCGCACCTGTATGAAATGAACCGGGTCGCAGCAGTCAAAGGAGCATCATTCCTCTTTGCCGACCCGTTTTCCTGGCTAACATCACCAGCGCCGGAAGAACGGTGGCTGGGCGGCACCATATCCGGCCCCTACAGCGGCAGAGGCAACGACAATGTCAGAGACCTGCTCCAGGGGAAGGGCTCCGTCATGCTCCCCGCGTGGACGGTAACGGCGGCAGGTCGGCATGGGTGGTGGATTCGCACCCACCAAAACCATAGCGAACATATCGTGAGCGACTATATGATCGCAACCCGGTGACCGTTTCTGTGTTGGTATCGCTTTTGCGGCTTTCCTGAGCCACGAATCCGCCCGCTTATAGCGAAACCCCGGTAAACAGAGATAATTTCCGCTTTATATCGGGCAGGAGACGGAATTACTCTCAGATACGGAGAGGATGCTTGCATGCAGATTGGGCACAACTTATTTAAACCGGAGGCTGCACATGAATGAGACAATAAAGTTCAAAGCACTTATCGTAGATAAAACCGATGCCGGACAATTTGTACGGAACATCAATGATCGCTGTTTGAATGACCTTCCTCCGGGTGACCTTGTTATCAGGGTCAACTACTCGTCACTCAACTACAAGGATGCACTCTCTGCAACGGGGCACCCTGGAGTGACACGCCAGTTTCCACACACTCCCGGCATAGACGCAGCCGGAGACGTGCTTTCGTGCGAAAGCGGCGCTTTTGCCGTTGGAGACAAGGTCGTTGTCACCGGCTACGACCTTGGCATGGAGACGGACGGCGGCTGGGGGGAGTTGATCCGCATCCCGTCAAGCTGGGCGGTACGACGTCCTGACGGACTGACAGAGAAAGAAGCAATGATATTAGGCACAGCCGGATTCACGGCGGCACTCTCGGTATTGAAGCTTGTAAGGGCCGGCGTGAAACCAGCTGACGGTGACATCCTTGTCACCGGGGCGACAGGAGGCGTGGGCTCCATCGCCGTGGCGATCCTGGCCCGGGCTGGGTATCGGGTTGTGGCCGCGACGGGAAAAAGTTCCGACGAACCGTTTCTACGCAATCTGGGGGCGGCTGAAGTCATATCACGCGACTTGGTGACGGCCGGTTCAGAGAAGCCGATGATGAAAGAGCGCTGGGCCGGGTGTGTGGATGTCGTCGGCGGTGACACCCTGTCTGCAGCCGTCAAGTCTACCCGCTACGGCGGAGCCGTCACCTGTTGCGGTCTGGTAGGATCAACGGAACTCCTGCTGAATGTCTTTCCCTTCATATTGCGCGGGGTGAGTCTCATTGGCATTGATTCCGTTAAATGCCCTGTTGATACCAGGTTACTGGTGTGGGAAAAACTGGCCGGGGAGTGGAAGCCTGAGCAGATGGACAATATGGTAACAGAGGTTTCCCTGGAAGGACTGGAAGAAAAGATCCAGGCGATTCTGCAGGGAGGACTCCGTGGCCGGGTGTTAGTGAAACATTCGTAGGACAATCGGCATGACACAACAGTCAGCCTGTTTAAGTACCGGGGCAGCATTTACGCCGTCGCCAGTCATGGCAACGAAATATCCCCTCTCCTGCTTTGCGCCAGAATCAGCTGGCTATCACAGCGCTGATTCTGGCTGGCACCACATCAGTGAAACATCCTGTACTGCACGATGTAGACGGCGATGCCGCTAAAGTAGCCGATCAGCGCCAGCCCACTGATGCGCTTGACGTACCAGAAGAAATGAATCTTCTCCAGCCCCATGGCCGCAACCCCCGCTGCCGAACCGATAATCAGGATCGAACCGCCGGTGCCGGCACAGTAGGCCATGAACTCCCACAGGAAACTGTCAGGCGGATACACCGTCATGCTGTACATCCCCATGGAGGCGGCGACCAGCGGCACGTTGTCCACAATGGCGCTGACCATGCCGATGATGGTGACAATGACGTCTTGACGGCCAACGGTGTTGTCAAGCCAGCCGGCAAGTGACGTCAGGAGATGGGTATGCTCAAGAGTCGCCACCGCCAGCAGTATGCCGATGAAGAAAATTATTGAACTCATGTCGATCTGTTTGAGGGCGCGTACGAGGGTCAGGTGCTCCTTTGCTTCATCTTCCTTCTTGGAATGCAGCAGTTCACCGGTCATCCAGAGGATGCCGAGGCCAAACAGGATTCCCATGAAGGGAGGGAGATGGGTCACTGTTTTGAATATCGGTACGGAAACAAGAATCCCAAGCCCCATGCAGAACATCAGGTTTTGTTCAAAAGGGGTTGTTTTATGGTGATGTCCGCTTGCAATGACTTTTATCGGGCTGACAACCTCGCGCCCCTTGAGCATCCAGCTGACAACCAGCAGCGGCACGATCAGGTTGACTAATGCTGCCAGAAAAACCCCCTCCATGATCGCGAGGGTGGTGATCTGTCCGCCGATCCAGAGCATGGTGGTCGTGACGTCGCCGATCGGAGACCAGGCACCGCCGGCATTGGCTGCGATCACGATCATCCCGGCAAAGAAAAGACGGTCTTCGTGTTTATCAAGCAGCTTTTTCATCAACGAGATCATGACAATAGTTGTCGTCAGGTTGTCCAGCATGGCACTGAGGAAGAAGGTAACAAAACCTACCAGCCACATCAGGGTGGAGAGTTTGGTTGTGCGGATGCGCGATGTGATGACCTCAAAGCCATTATGGGCATCGACCACCTCGACAATCGTCATGGCGCCCATCAGAAAGAATACGATCTGCGCGGTTGAAGCGAGGGACTCATTGAGCTGAAGACCGACCAGAGCATGATCGCCGTTTGAGAGCGCGTAGATTGTCCAGAGAAGCCCCGCACAGATCAAGGCTGAGGCAGATTTGTTTACACCGATCGGATGTTCAAGGGCAATGGCAGCGTAAGCGATAACAAAAATAACAACGAGCATAGTCAGCATCAGTAAAACCTTTAACCACCTGTATTTTGAAGCACTGATATTTAAAAAAAGGGGATGGCCGAAGCCATCCCCACTGTACACACAAAATTCAGTATTTCAAAGCATTAGTGATCGATGGCTTTAGCCATGCCGAGACCGGTGTTCTGACGGACATAAATCTCGTCAAACATCTCTTCTGCTCTCTTGTTCGGGAACAGCAGCGTTCCGAAGATCGCGGCGAGGAAGCCGAGCGGGATCGAGAGAATGCCCGGGTTCTTCAGCTTGAAGAGCGGCTCACTCAGACCCATCATGGATGTGCCGTCTTTACCCAATACATCTTTCTGTGCCTTGGCAAGTGCCTTTGTGTCTTTCTCGTCAAGCATTGCGCCGGCAGGGAGTGCAGCCTGCTTCTTCTCCATGGCGGTGATCACCTTCTGTGCACCGGCGGCCACCACTTTCGGGTAGGTCATGTTAGGGGAAACCATAACGAGACCGATCGAAGCGACTGTACCAACAACCAGACCGGAGATAACACCGGCGGTGTTGAACTTGCGCCAGAACAAGGAGAGAACAACAACCGGCAAGTTGCCGGAGGAAGCAACGGCGAATGCCAGAGCAACCAGGTGGGCAACGTTGGCTTTCTCAGCCAGGAGGCCGATGCCAATACCGACAACACCAACGACCAGCGAGGTGATGCGGGCAGCCATAACCTGCTCATGCTGATCGGCGTGACCGTCTTTTACAACGTTAACCCAGATGTCATGGGCAATGGCGGCGGATGCGGCCAGAACCAGACCGGAAACAACAGCCAGGATGGTGGCAAAAGCAACCGAGCAGAGGAAAGCCAGGAACAGGTCACCGAGGATTGGTGAAATATCAGCGCCCAGCTGCTGTGCCAGCATCAGGGTAGCCATGTTGCCGCCCGGGTCAACCGAGATGATGCCCTGTGGTGTCAGGTTGATAGCAGCACCAAAACCGAGCAGAGTTGTCAGGACGTAGAAACCGCCGATGATGAACATGGCAATAATAACTGATTTACGTGCAGCCTGTGCAGTCGGTACGGTGAAGAAACGCATCAGGATGTGCGGCATACCGGCAGTACCGAGAACAAGGGCCATACCGAGGGAAATCTGGTCGAGCGGTGATTTCATGAACAGACCCGGCTCAAGAAAACGCTGACCGGCATCGATACCGTTAAGAACAACACCATCACGCAACACAAGCTTGGAAACATGATCCTGAATGTCCGGGCTGTTGACGATGGTGTCAAAGAAGTAGATCGGGTTGAAGCCGGCTTTGGCCAGAACGAGTACTGACAGCAGGAATGCTCCGGACATGAGCAGACCGGCCTTGATGATCTGTACCCATGTTGTTGCGGTCATGCCGCCGAAAACAACGTAGCCGACCATGAGGATACCAACGCCAATGATGGCTGTCTTGTACGGCACGCCGACCAGAAGTGCCATCAGCTTGCCTGCGCCGACCATCTGGGCGGTCAGGTAGAAGGTCGACACTGCCACCGTCGAGATAGCGGCAAAAGCGCGCACCGGCTTGGGGTTGGTACGGAAGGAGAGGATATCCCCCAGAGTGTACTTACCGGCGTTACGGCACGGCTCGGCAACGATCAGCAGAACGGTGATGTAAGCTACCAGCCAGCCGACGGAATACATGAACCCATCATACCCGTACAGTGAAATAAGACCGGAAATACCGAGGAACGAGGCCGCCGACATGTAGTCACCGGCAATTGCCCAGCCGTTCTGCGTTCCGGTAATACCACCACCGGCTGCATAGAAGTCGGCAGCGGTCTTGGTCTGACGGGCAGCCCAGACAACAACGCCTAAAGTAATGCCGATGATGACGGCAAACATCGAGAGGGTGATCGCCTTATTGGCTTTCAGCTCTCTTTTTTTGGTCAGTGGCGGTACAGCAACCGGGGCTGCTGCCTGAGTCGCTGCTGTGGAAAGTGCCGGAGCAGCTGGAACGGTAGCAGGAGCTGCAACCGCGGCGGTGGATCCTGGAACGGCCGGGGCCTTCGTGGGCTCTGCAGCAAAGGCGGCTGCGGCAATAGAGAGGGTCAGCGTTGCGGCGATGATGATTTTCTTAAAAGTCATGTCGTATCCTCCTTTACTAAAGATGAAGTTCGTCGATCAGTTCTCTGGTCAAACGGTCAAAGTCCTTGTTGGCCACGTGGGCGTAGTACAAAGCCAGAGCCCAGGAAACAAAAAACTGTGAGAGTGCAAACATATAGCCGAAGTTGACGACGCCGAGCATCTTGATCTTGAACAGGCCTGGTGCATAGGCGGCTCCAATCGGGAGCAGGAAGTAATACGCGCTGGAGAAGATCCACCAGCCAAAAAGGAATGCTGTTTTCTTGTGGGTGAGCTCAATGAATTTCGGGTTCTTAGCGATAGCCGCCCAATCATACTGTTTTTCTGCCATGAGTTACTCCTTTCATATAAAGTTAATGCTGCCCAGTTATTACCTAACCACTGTTGGCTTAAACCTCCTTTCTTTATGAATTTAGCTCATAGTCAAGCGGGAATTTTAATGTATCCGAACTTCATGGATAGCTCCTCGGCTCCTTCAATCATCGACGGTATTATTTCCTGCTCCAGCCGTTCCTGAAACATCCTGAATGATGGAGCAAGCAGGGTCAATGCACCGACAACTTTACCAGCGTAATCCCGAATTACAACTGCAACAGCACAAATTCCTTCCCCAAGGCCTCCATAATCTACGGCAACGCCCTTTTTCCTGATTTCGTCCAATTCAATTTCCAGCAGCTTCGGATCAGGAATATTACGCTTTTTATTCCCCCTGCTCAGCAGATCAATCGACGAAACCGACTTAAGAACCTTTCCGGCCGCATTCGTAAAAAACGGAAAACGTTTGCCCACCATGTCAATCGCTTTTATCTGCTGGAGTGAATCCACCATATCAAGAAACAACACCTCATCATCATTTATGACGGTTATGTAGATTGCTTCGTCCAACTTACGCGCCAACGCCTCCATAACGGGGTGAGCCAGCGGGATCAGGTTGGTGCTTTTCAGGATATGCTGAGCCATCTGAAATGCCTGCAAACCCAGGCTGTACGCACCGGTTTTAGCGTCCTTCTCAACCAAGCCCTTGTCTTCAAGTGTAGCCAGCAAACGAAATGCCTTGTTGTGACTTAACCCCAGTTTTTTTTCTATAATTGTTATAGAGGGATTATTCCCATCCTGGGCAAGAGCTTCAAGCAGGTCGATTGCCTTGGTAACAGCCTGTACTGAATAGACACCTTTTTCTCTCATCATGGAGCAGATCCCTTCATAGAATGGATGTATTAATAATAGAACAGGGTGTGATACTGCTATATAGTGTATTTAGTACAATGTTATAAATTAGTCAATACATTTAATTCCACCATTGATTATATTTATTTACTTCAATTATATCATATAGTTGCATGCAGTATGCTGCTGTATTGTTTATGATTTAAATCATTACACAGTGTGTATTTACCTGAATATAATACTGTCATTTTGTTTTTTTGTACGTACGTTTTATCTATTCTTATATTTTTTATACTGCACGTTTTATATTACTGAGAACAACTATCTCCTGCCGCTGAATTGCAACCGGAATCACCACAACCGTTCGGCGCTCATGTGAAATGGAGCTAGGCAATCGCTCTTGGGTATGCGGCCAGTATCGTTGCCCACCTGTTCCTGAACAGCCGCTATTTTCATTGAGGGGATACATTTATCTGATATGAGGAGTATGATGCGCTACCCTCAACATATTAAGGTTCCACCACATATTGAGGCTGATACATCACGCAACTCAGCGTCTTCCGGTTAGTTTTTTGCAATTGCCTTAAAAGTCCCCCCTACCCTTACGGGAGGTGGCTAGGGGGTGAGGGAGTTTGCCATATTTGATACTGACGGCAGCTTCTCCCACCCCTCAATCCCCTCCCGTCAAGGGAGGGGAGGCTAAATGCAAAGACCAAACCGGACACTGCTGCACGGAACTAAACCGTTGCATTACCTTTTTTACCCTAATGGACTGTTATATAAAAGGTTACTAAAACAGTGATTTTTTTGTTTATTGGCAAGCTCCTTGCGTTGTGTAATTCCCGACCTGGCCGGTTTGCTTGAAAACTGGGGCTAATACGCTAGTATTAATGGCAGGCAAGAATTCTCAATACTCTACAGTTTTTCATGTCCAATGGAGCTCCGATGCTGAATACACGCGGCTGCGGAATACTGCTGCACCCGACCTCGCTTCCCGGACCGGGTGGCATCGGCACGCTGGGGGAAGATGCGCGCCGCTTTGTTGATCTGCTTGCCGCCATGGGGATGTCGTACTGGCAGGTGCTCCCGCTGTCCCCTCCATCCTGCGGCAATTCGCCCTATTCCGCCTTTAGCGCCTTTGCCGGCAATCCGCTTCTGATCAATCTGGAGCAGATTGCTGCCGATGGTGACCTCTCCACCATTTCCCATATTGGCCGCTATGCCGAAAACCATGTTGATTTCGGCGCGGTCGCCGGACCCAAGATGGAGCTGCTGTATCAGGCCGCCGCAACCTTTCTGGCGGAGAAAAACACTCCTCGCACCATTGAATTCCGTCATTTCTGCAACACAACCCCCTGGCTGCACGATTATGCCCTGTTTATGGCGCTGAAGCGGCGCTATCACGGCACAAGCTGGACAGCGTGGCCTGAAGAAGCGTCGCGCCAAAACCAGGAAAAACAGCCGGAGTATTCAGAGGAATTCGGCGCTGAAATCGCGGTACAAAAATACCTGCAGTGGCAGTTTTCACGGCAATGGCATGAGCTGCGTGCGTATGCCAACAATCGCGGTATCGCCATCATCGGCGATATTCCCATTTTTGTCGGCCATGACTCTGCCGATGTCTGGAGTCACCCCGATCTCTTTCTCCTCGATGCAACTGGTAAACCGACGGTCGTCGCCGGTGTCCCTCCCGACTATTTCAGTGCCACCGGACAGTTATGGGGCAATCCGCTCTACGACTGGGATGTTATGGAGCAGCAGGGGTATCGGTGGTGGCTCGACCGCTTCAGCACGATGTTTGAACTACTCGATATCGTCCGTGTTGACCACTTTCGGGGATTTGAAGCGGCCTGGAACATTCCGGCGGGTGAGAAAACTGCCGAGAACGGGACATGGATCAAGGGGCCGGGAGAGCGGCTTTTCGACGCTCTGCTGGCCGCATTGGGGAAACTCCCACTTATCGCAGAAGATTTGGGTGTTATCACGCCCGAGGTGCTGACGCTGAGGGATCGCTATAACTTCCCCGGCATGAAGATCCTGCAGTTCGCCTTCGAATCCGAACCGATCAGCCTGCCGCACAACCATGTCGAAAACGGAGTCGTCTATACCGGTACCCACGACAATGATACGAGCAAAGGGTGGTATACTTCCATTTCAGCGGCACAGCGCCACGAGATGTGCGAATACCTCGGCTGCACGGGTGATGATGGCGTGGCAAATCTTATCCGTGCCGCGCTGATGTCGGTAGCGGCGACAGTCATTATACCGCTTCAGGATATTCTGAAACTGGGAAGCGAGGCACGCATGAACATCCCCGGCACCCCCTTCGGTAACTGGGAGTGGCGTTTTTCCTGGGAGATGCTGCCGCGCAAACTGGCATCTTCGCTGCGAAAGCAGCTGGTGCGTTACGGGAGAGCGCAAATCTAACCCCCCTCAGTCAGGGGGGAAGCTTTGAAGTCTCCCCTGATAAGGGGAGATTTAGAGGGGTTAGGCGCGAAAGCTTAACTTTTACAAGAAGAAAAAGCAGGGAGAAAAAACGTATGCGCCGTAAAGATTCGCTTCTTGAAGACAATCCCCACTGGTATCGGGACGCCATTATTTACCAGGTACACATCAAGGCCTTCGCCGACTCTGATGCAGACGGCACCGGTGATTTTCGCGGCCTACTCGGCAAACTCGACTACCTGCAGCAGCTCGGGGTTACGGCGATCTGGCTCCTCCCCTTCTATCCCTCTCCGCAGCGGGATGACGGCTACGACATCGCCGACTATTACAATGTCAACCCTACTTACAACACCCTCCGCGAGTTCAAACAACTGCTTCTTGCCGCCCATAGCCGCGGCATCCGGGTGATTACCGAGCTGGTGCTCAATCACACCTCGGACCAGCACCCCTGGTTCCAGCGCGCCCGCCTCGCCAAACCGGGTTCCGTATACCGGGACTTCTATGTCTGGAGCGACACGGCGGAGAAATATCGCGAAGCGCGGATCATCTTTCAGGATTTTGAAACATCCAACTGGACCTGGGACCCGCTTGCCGGCGCGTACTACTGGCACCGTTTCTACTACCACCAGCCGGACCTCAACTTCGACAACCCGAAGGTGCAGTCCGAAATGCTGCGTGTCATCGATTTCTGGATGCGCCTCGGGGTTGACGGCGTCCGGCTTGACGCCGTTCCCTACCTGTTCGAACGGGAGGGGAGCAATTGCGAAAATCTCCCCGAAACCCACGCCTTCCTCAAAAAGCTGCGCTCCCATCTGGACAGCTTCTTCAAAAACCGTCTGCTCCTTTCGGAGGCGAACCAGTGGCCGGAAGACGCCGCCGCCTATTTCGGGGACGGAGACGAAAGCAACATGGCGTTCCATTTTCCGCTCATGCCGCGCATGTTCATGGCGATTGAAATGGAAGACCGCTTTCCGATCATCGACATCATCGACCAGACGCCGGCCATCCCCGATGGCTGCCAGTGGGCCATATTCCTCCGTAATCATGACGAGTTGACGCTGGAGATGGTGACCGACGAGGAGCGGGATTACATGTACCGGGTCTACGCGTCCGATCCGCGGGCGCGCATCAATCTCGGCATCCGCCGCCGTCTTGCCCCGCTGATGGGCAATAACCGGCGCAAGATCGAGCTGATGAACATACTGCTCTTTTCGCTCCCCGGAACCCCCATCATCTATTACGGCGATGAAATCGGCATGGGCGACAACTTCTACCTTGGCGACCGGAACGGCGTCCGCACCCCGATGCAGTGGAATCCGGACCGCAACGCCGGTTTCTCCACGGCCAGCCCCCAAAAGCTGTATCTGCCGGTTATCATTGACCCGGAATATCATTACGAATCGATCAATGTTGAGAACCAGGAGCGCAATTCATCCTCTCTGCTCTGGTGGATGCGGCGCACGATCGCCATGCGCAAGCGCTTCAAGGCATTCGGCTGCGGTTCCCTGGAAATGCTGCCGTCGGACAACCCGAAAGTCCTGACCTTCGTCCGCAACCATGAAGATGAAAAACTGCTGGTCGTCATCAATCTCTCCCGCTTCTCCCAGACGGTATCCGTCGATCTTTCCCGTTACGCCGGCATGATTCCTGAGGAGGTTTTCAGCCGCAACCGTTTTCCGATGATTCAGGAAAGCCGCTACCACTTTACGATGGGACCGTATGACTATTTCTGGTTCATGCTGCGCAGCACCGAAGCGCGGACCGAAACTCGCGATGACGCACTGGCGCTTAAGCTGCGGGAGGGTCACCCCTGGTGGGACGTGCTGAAGGGCAAGGCTGGAGAGCGTCTGTTCGGCAGTGTCATGCCGCATTATCTGCAGCGGGTATTCTGGTTTTGCGGCAAAGGGAGGACGATCACCCAGATCAGCGTCGTCAACAGCTGCCAGCTCAAAAAGGACGATCAGCTGTTTCTGCTCGCCTTCCTCCAGGTTTTCTACACCGAGTGGGATCCAGAAACCTATCTGATCCCGCTGACCTGGCTTTCAAACGAGCGGCTGCAGACCCTGACGGAGAGGCATCCGCTGGCAACCATTGCGACGCTGACTCTCGGTGAGAGTGAAGGCGTGCTCTGCGATGCGATCTATTTTGAGGAATTTCGTGAAGTGCTCTATGAACTGATGAGCGGTCGTACAAGGGTGCATGGTGCAAATGGTTCACAACTGATCGGCCTGCGCGGCAGCCGTATCACGAAGACATCTCCCCCCCGGGGAGAGCTGTTTCCCAGCAGGGTGGCAACAGTTGAACAGAACAATACCAGTATCCTGTATGGCAACCGGATGCTGTTTAAAATGTACCGGAAGATGGATGCCGGAATCAACCCGGAGCCGGAAATCCTCCGTTTTTTGGCTGAAAAGAACACCTTCATGAATGCTCCCGCTTATGCCGGAAAAATTGAATATCATGCCGGTGGCAAAAGCTATGACCTCGGTGTCCTGCAGACATGCATATCCTGCCATGGCGATGCCTGGCGAAATACGCTGACAAGCCTGACGCAATTCGTGGAGCATCTCCTCTCGCACAAACATGACCTGCCGAAACTGCCGGCACCGCTGCCGACGCTACTGGAAGTTGTCGACAACGGGATTCCGGATCAGTTCCGCGATCTCGTGCGCGGTCTGCACCTTGAAATGGCCCTACTGCTCGGCAGGCGCACCGCAGAAATGCACCGTGCGCTGGCCTCCAGCTCAACGGATAGCGCCTGGAGCATGGAAGAGTTTTCCACCCTCTACCAGCGTTCGATCTTTCAGTCCATGCGTGGTCTGGTGCGGAGAAATTTCCAGAAGCTGGCGGCAAATCTGCAGCGTCTGCCTGGTGACGTTCAGCAAAAAAGAGCGGTACAGGTTCTTGCGTCTGAAAAGGAAATTATTGCCTGTTTGCAGAAAATTACCGGCAAACGCCTGTCGGCAATGAAGTGCAGAATTCACGGTGATTTACATCTGGGTCAGGCGCTGTTTACCGGCAAGGATTTCGTCTTCATAGATTTCGAGGGAGAACCGGCTCACTCCTTGAGCGAAAGGCGGCTGAAACGCTCCCCGCTGCGGGATGTGGCCGGTATGATCCACTCCTTCCATTATGCCGCCATGACAACACTGGTTCAGCACGGCACCAGCCATCCTGACGACCTCCCGCTGCTCGAACCATGGCTGGAAGCCTGGTACGTCTACGTCAGTGGCTCATACCTGAAAGCGTATCTGCATGCGATGAAGAGCTCACCGCTGGTTCCGGAGAACAGGTCGGAGCTTGCAATCATGCTGCGCTGTTTCCTGATTGATAAAGCGGTCCACGAACTTGGCTACGAGTTAAACAAACGCCTTGATTGGGTCGACCTCCCCCTGCGTGGCATCGAGATGCTGATGAGGGAGTGCCGCTGCTCTTTTCCGGAAGCCGGGAATTAGCTCGATGCCATCATCAGGCAGAGCAGAGAAAAAGGAGTAACAATGCGCGGATTCAGATCACTTAAACTATCCTTACGTTTCGTCATCCCCCTCGTGGTAGCCTTGGCGCTGCTCGCCTATGCCGTGGTTCCGTTGGTGGATAAACTGACGCTACGCTGGTCAGTCCGGGATATGGATGTCAGGTCCCAGCTTATTACCAGCACCCTGCAGGAGCCGCTTCTGGAGCTGCTGCCGCAGGATGACCGGCAAAAAATCAACCGGCTCCTGCAGCGGGCCACCCAGGATGAGCGCCTGCTGGCGGTCGGGTTCTGTAATCAGGAGCGCAAGCTGGTGTACCGTACCCCGTCATTTCCTGCCGACGTTTCATGCGGTTCGGCCAGGGATAACAGCAAAAAATCACTCCACCTGATCAATCTTCCCCAGGGCCCGGTACACATCGCCGAGAATAGCGTCGAACAGGACGGCGTTCAGATCGGCTCTCTGGTGCTGGTGCATGACATGAGCTACATGGTGCGCCGCAGCGCTGATACTCGCAAGTACGTCATCATCCTCTTTGTCATCCTCGGGGTGGTCATCTCGATGATCACGGTATTTGTGGCCCATCTGAGCTGGCAGGGATGGATGGAAGGCGTGCGGGCGATGTTGCGCGGCGAAGGCATCATCAAGCCGTTTACCCAGCCGGCGGTCGCATCGGAACTGCAGCCGCTCGTGGGCGATCTGAAAACCCTGCTCCGCTCCATGGATGCGGAGCGGCGGATGGCCGATGACTCAACCATGACCTGGAGCCCTGACACCCTGCGCAAGCTGCTCCACAAACAACTTACCGGGGAAAAGGTCATCGTCGTTTCCAACCGCGAGCCGTATATCCATAGTAAAAACGAAGAGGGGGAAATCCAGGTTCACCGTCCCGCCAGCGGCCTGGTGACGGCTGTTGAGCCGGTCATGCGGGCCTGCTCCGGCACCTGGATCGCCCATGGCGGCGGTACTGCCGACCGTGAGACGGTGGACAGTAACGACCGCGTCATGGTGCCGCCACAAAAACCGGAATACAACCTGCGGCGAATCTGGATGACGGAGGAGGAGGAAAAGGGGTATTACTACGGCTTCTCCAATGAAGGGCTCTGGCCACTCTGTCATATCGCCCACGTCCGGCCGGTTTTTCGTACCAGCGACTGGGAACAGTACGTGAAGATCAACCAGCGCTTTGCCGATGCCGTCGTCATCGAGGCGGACAGCGACAACCCGGTGGTGCTCGTGCAGGATTATCACTTTGCCCTGCTGCCGGGGATGATTCGCAAGGCGCTCCCGAAAGCTACCATCATCACCTTCTGGCATATCCCCTGGCCCAATCCCGAGTCATTCGGCATCTGCCCCTGGCGTGAGGAGCTGCTGAAGGGGATGCTTGGCAGCACTATTCTCGGCTTTCACACCCCCTATCACTGCAAGAACTTTCTGGAAACGGTCGACCGCTACCTGGAAACGCGCATCGAGCACGAATCGTCAACGATCTCCCGACGCGGTCAGCTGACGATGGTGGAAAGCTACCCGATCTCGATCCAGTGGCCGCCACCATGGCTGGGGAACGTTCCGTCGGTGGAACAGACAAGGCAGGAGATTCTGGCATCCCACGACCTCCCGGCAGACCATCTGTTGGGGATCGGCGTTGACCGCATGGACTACACCAAGGGGATTCCCGAACGCTTCAGCGCGGTCGAACGGATGCTGGAGCTGCATCCTGAACTGGTGGGACGCTTCAGCTTTGTCCAGATTGCGGCCCCGAGCCGCTCGGCGCTGGAGGAGTACCAGGCCTTCGAGGCTCGGGTGCGGACAATGGCGGAGCGGATCAATGCCCGCTTCAGCGGACACGGGCACCCGGCAATCATCCTCAAGGCAGTACACCATGAACCGGAAGAGGTGAACCGCTATTTCCGGGCGGCGCAAGTCTGCATGGTTACCAGCCTCCATGACGGCATGAATCTGGTGGCAAAGGAGTATGTGGCGGCCCGTGACGATGAACGGGGAGTGCTCGTACTGAGCCAGTTTACCGGCGCTGCACACGAACTGCACGAAGCGCTGATCGTCAACCCGTATCATGTGGAGCAGACGGCCGAGGCGCTGTACCAGGCGCTTTTCATGCCTGAATATGAACAGCAGGAACGGATGCGCAGCATGAGGGCCCTGGTACGCGATTTCAACGTGTACCGCTGGGCAGGACGAATGCTGCTGGATGCCGCGCGGGTGCGGCAGCGGGAGAAGCTGGCGATGCGCATAGCTAATAATTAATAGCAAGGGATTACAATGACATACCTGTTCAACCATGAAGCAACAGGAGAACTGGTCGCTTTTGTTGATGCTGCAACACTGTTTGCCTTTGATCTTGACGGTACGCTGGCGCCGATTGTTGCCGACCCTGCCGGTATCACCATTCAGGACGAGGTGCGTCACTGCCTGATACGGCTTAACGACCTGGCGCCCGTTGCGGTCATTACCGGCCGTTCCCGGGCCGACGCCATGAACCATCTCGGTTTTACTCCCCGCTTTCTCGTCGGCAATCATGGCGCGGAGGGGCTCCCCGGTTGGGAAACGACCGCACAGGATTTTACCGCCATCTGCAGCGGGTGGCAAAGGCAGCTGGAGTCGTTACTGCCGGACATGCACGCACTCGGCATATCCCTGGAGGCGAAGGGGCAGACGATCGCCCTCCATTATCGGCAGGCAGGCGACCCGGTCGCGGCACAGGATCTCATCCTGGCCGCCTTTGCCGCTTTGACACCGCCCCCGCGGGTGGTATCAGGGATTCTCGTGGAAAACATCGCCCCGCAGAACGCACCGCACAAGGGAATCGCTCTGGAGGTTCTCATGGGTCACCTGAGATGTCCCCGCGCTATCTTTGTCGGGGATGATGTGACCGACGAGGACGTATTCAACCTCCGGAATCCGGCAATAATGGGGATTCGTGTCGGAAACAACCCCGCAAGCGCCGCATGCTATTATCTACAGGTACAACATGAGACCGTGCGCCTGTTGCAGAAGATTATTGCTGTTTTAAACAGCTCTGCTCCCGCTCCTGGAGCGGATTTAAAAAAACTGAAACAAACCCCGTTAACCTGAAGCACGGCATGCCGCCACCAGTGCGGCAGAGCACCATCCCCACACAAGGAGGCAGATCATGAGCACACGAGAAGAGTATATCCGCAGGATGCAGGCTAAGCTGGAAGAGTGGAACGCCGATATCGACAACCTGTCGGCCAAGGCGAGTGACGTTTCGACAGATGTGAGGAACGAATACAATGAGCAGATCGCCTCACTGAAGGTAAAACAGGCTGCGGCCCGCCAGAAAATAGATGAAGTGCAAAAATCAGGTGAAAGCGCCTGGAAAGACCTGAAAGCCGGTATCGAATTGGCTTGGAGCGCGATCGGCGAAGCCGTTGACTCGGCCAAGTCGCGTTTCAAATAATCAAAAAAGCATTTTAAGCACGGAGACACGGAGTAAAATTGGAGAGTTACAAATAATATATGAAGTTTCATGGCTCACCAAAAAGGTTTTTTAGTTTCAGGTCTTAAGCCTTTTATTTCTCCGTGTCTCCGTGCTATTGAACTACCGGTTTTAGGATGTTTTTTCAATCCGAGGAGCGAACAATCGGCTGCAATGCCATCGCCATGAATGGATATTTTATGGGTCAACGCCCCGCTCCCCTCACAATTCGTAACTGTCGTACCTGGTACAAGGTGCGCACGCAGACGATCATCCCGATCCTGCGTACGCTTCTTGTACTCTGGCTTTCACTTGCCACTCCTCTCCATGCCGCCGAAGCGGTCGAGATCGTCGTGAGCGGCATCAAGGGTGAGGCGCTGAAAAACGTGCAGGAGGGTCTCACTCTTCCCGCCGGAGTCGTACGGGAAGGGGTGGTGGAACTGGTCTGGCTGCAACGCTTCGCCCAGCAGACAGACCAGCTGGCAAAGGTCGCCCTGGAGCCTTTCGGCTACTACAACGCCATCGTTACAACAGCGATCGAAGCGGCCGGAGACGGCTATCGTCTGATCGTCAAGGTGACGCCGGGACAACCACTGCGTCTGACGAATGTACGGGTGGCACTGGCCGGTCCGGGGGGCGCAGAAAAGGCACTGCAGGACCTGGTTGCGGCATTTCCGTTGCGGACCGGGCAGGTGCTGCTGCATCGCGAATACGAAACAGCCAAGGAGTACTTAAAGTCGGCAGCCAGTGAACTCGGCTATCTGGATGCCGAATTTTCCCGGCACGAGATCCGCGTCGCACGTTCCCGGACCGAAGCCACGATCGAACTGCTCCTCGAAACGGGAGAGAGATTTCATTTCGGCCCAACCAGCATCCAGGGAGTGAGCGATTATCCCCAAAGCTTTCTGCGCCGCCACCTGGCCTACAGAGAGGGAGATGTCTTTTCCTTTGCCGTTCTCGGTGAAACACAACGTAACTTCACCGATTCCGAGCGCTTCAAAGAGGTCATTATCACGCCGGAAAGACAGGACACCGTAGCGTCCATGATCCCGATAGCCGTTAACCTTAAAGCCGCTCCGCGCATAACAGTGCGACCCGGTATCGGCTACGGCACAGACACCGGCGCACGCTTTACCGTCAACTACCGTGATCTGAACACCTTTCATCGTGGCCACGAGTTGTACTCTAATTTTTTTCTTGCCGAACGGCTGCAGGGATTGGCAACGCGCTATGTCATGCCGAGCCCGAAGGATATCAAAAGTTACACGACGCTGCTGCTGAACCTTCAGCGGGAGGATTACTCAAGCTATTCAAGCCAGATAGTTGCATTGGGACTGGAACGCACACGGAGTCTGGGCAAGGGAAAGCTGGGCGCTGCCTACATAACGGCACAATACGAAGACTACACCGTGGGGGACCAGAGCGCCATCTCACACTTCCTGCTGCCGGGACTCCGTTTTTCCCACGACCGTTTCGATGATCCGGTACGCCCCAGCCGGGGTTTCCACTACGGCCTCCACCTGCGCGGCACCCACGAAGCGCTCGGCTCGGATACGGCATTGCTCCAGATGCTGGCCGAGGGAACGTACCTCGTCCCCCTGCCCTGGAGTCTTTCCCTCCGCACAAGCGCCAAAACCGGGACAACCCTGCTGAGTGATCCCTTAAAGGACATTCCCGCTTCGCTGCGCTTCTTTGCCGGCGGCGATCAGAGTGTGCGCGGCTATGCCTACCGCTCACTGGGCCCCACCGACGCTTCCGGTAAAGTTGTCGGCGGCAAACAGCTCTTTAACGGTACTGTCGAACTGGAGCGGTCACTCTTCGCCAACTGGGGGGCCTCCCTTTTTTACGATGCCGGTAACGCTTTTAATTCATTATCCTCGTTCAGTCTGTTCCAGGGAGCCGGCGTCGGCCTGCATTACTACACGCCGGTCGGGGCACTGAACCTCTCCCTCGCACGCCCCATCGGAATTGACAATCCCTCGCTCCGCATCCATCTGACGGTAGGGTTCCAGTTTTGAAGCGGTTGACACGTTATAGCCTGGTAGTTTTGCTCGTGCTGCTGCCGGTGCTGGCAGCGGTAGCCTTCATTACGTGGGTCACCGCCACGACCCAGGGGAGTCGCTGGCTGCTGAAATCGATTCCATCCCTGACGAGCGTAGAATTCTCAGCCCGGACCATTGAGGGAAAAATTTCTGATCGTCTGCTCCTCAGCGGGGTGACGCTGGTTCTTGACTCGCAACGGGTGGAGATCGACAGGGTCGAACTGCGCTGGAAGCCGCTCCTGCTGCTGACAGGTACGGTCGGCATCAACGATCTCACCCTCAACGGGGTGCGAATTCAGGACGACACCCCTGCTGACGACAAACCACCGCTTATGGAGTGGCCGCGTGCCCCTCAGCGTGCACAGCTGTTGAACGCTGTCATAGAGCGGCTGCAGATAACCGGACTGAACTACCGCCGTCTGGAGGAGACCATCCTGACGGATTCATTCATGATCACATCCGTCTCCTGGGAGGATGGCACGCTTACGCTAAAAAAGTTGACGGCGGGATCCGCTGCGGGCCGGGTGAACGGATCAATTTCGGCAGGACTCGGGCATCCTTCCCTTGCGGCAGACCTCACCTTTACAGCATTTGAACCGGTGGGGGAAATGGATCGGCTGCGACTGCGGCTGCGTCCCGGCAAAAGTGCGGGAGACGAGTCGCTGGCCGCCGCAGTTACGCTTGAGGGCAATGCGGGGGTGAAGAAGCTTCTGGAGTTGAGCGGTGAGGTCGGCATGGCCGGCAAAGCTATAAACCTGCGCCGGCTGTCCCTGAACAGCACGGGCCAAAAAGGAGAGATCAGCGGCGACGGTTCCATCGCACTCCAAGGGAGTGATCCACTTCTGGAACTACGCATGAGGGTGGATTCGCTCGACCTCGCTCCACAGCTTAATATTGCAACCAACGTCTCCGGCACAATAACTTTCAGTGGCAATACGGATAGTTATGCAGGTGATTTAAAGCTTAACAACAACGGTGGTGGATGGCGGGCGCTGGCCGTCACCGCCGCCTACAATGGAAACCGGGACGGCTTGAAACTGGCACCGGTGGGCGCCTCGATACTCGATGGTTCACTGGTTGGAAACCTGCACGTTGATTGGAGCAACGGCTTGGTCGTGGCTGGGAACGTCAGCGGTAGAAATCTGAATCCGGCCAGACTTGATCCGGAATGGAAGGGGTTGGTAAACTTCAATGCCAGCGGCAGTTTTGGGCAGGACAAGGGGAATAAAACTACCGGCAGGATACGTGGCGTCCTCCTGGACAGCACTCTCCATGGACAGAGGCTGACCGGTGAACTGCAAGCGGATATCGCCGGGGACACTATTTTGCTTTCCCGCTTGAAGCTCCAGGGCAAAGGCTTCGACCTGCAGGGTTCCGGTGATCTGACGCAGCGACTGGCGTTTACCGCACGGATCACCGATGTGTCGCGGCTGGTTCCGCACACGAGCGGAAGTATCCGGGCCGGCGGCTGGGTGCGCTGGCGCGACCGGCATCTGAGCGGCGCCGTTACCGGCACGGGGAAAAAACTTGCCTTCGCCGGCACCAGGGTAGCGACAGCCAACCTGGATGCCCGCCTCTATGAAGGGGCGGCGTACCCATTTAAAGTATCAGCCACCCTGCTGGAGCCAAGCTATGAGGATTATGGCGTACATGAGATAAAACTTTCGGCGCAGGGGACGCTGCAACAGCATACTATTGATGCAACGCTGAATTCAGGACGCGCGTCAGCGCGGCTGACCGTAGCTGCCGGTTATAATGCCGTCGCCTGGAGTGGAGAACTATCACGATTTGCAGGCAGTGACGGCGCCGGTCCCTGGACCATGGCCCGCCCGTCAAGGTTCGGCATCAGCAGCAGACAACTCACCCTGACGCCAATCCTGCTCACCTCCGGCGCGGCGGAGCAGCTTGAGGTTGCCGCCAACCTGACTCTCGAACCATTAACAGGCGAGATCCGCGCCCGGTGGAACGATCTTGATGTGGCCCGCATCAACCCATGGCTCCCGCATGGTACCAGTCTGAAAGGACGCATCAGCGGCCAGACAGTCGGAACATTCCTGCCGGACAAACGCTTAACCCTCGACGGCAATGCCGCGCTTTCAGGGGGCACGTTGCTCCGCACAAGCCCTGAAGGTGAATTCAACATCTCCCTGTCATCCGCAAAAGCCTCATGGGGCTGGCGCGGAGAAAAACTTGATGGCACCATTGAGCTCGTAATGGCTGAATACGGGCGGGCACGCGCGACCATCCAGATCCCCATCCCTGCCGTTTTACCGCTGGCCGTCACCCCCAAGGGACGCCTTCACGGATCTCTGGTCGGCCAGGCAATGGAAAAAGGGATGATTACGGCCCTGTTCCCGAAGATGGTGCAGGAAAGTTTCGGTGAATTGAATGTCGATATCAACCTGGGGGGAACCTGGGAGCAGCCCGACGTCTCCGGAAAGCTGAAACTCGTCCGGGCCGGAGCGTATCTCCCCACTGCCGGCATCCATCTAAAAGATATCGAACTAGCCGCCCGCCTGGAAAAAGATCTGATACGGATCGATTCATTCAGGGCTGTTTCCGGTCCGGGCCATCTTGAGGGGACGGCGCTCATCACCCTGAAGGGGGCTCAGGTAACCGCTTTCCGCGGCACAATCAATGGTGAGAACTTTCAGACCTCCCATCTCCCCGAACTTCAGGTCCTGGTCACACCCAAGCTCACTTTTGCAGGAGATACGCACACGCTTACCCTGCGGGGCGACCTGCTGCTGCCTAAGGTGCAGATCACTGCTGCCCAGTCACGGAATAATGTGATAACACCGAGCAGTGATGTGGTTTTGGAAGGGAGGGAGCCGGTAGCCGCAAAAGACAAGTTACCGCTTCTGGATGCTCAGCTCAGGGTACGTCTTGGTGATCAGGTCTTCGTCAAGATCAGCGGGATTGACGCCCAACTGGGCGGGACCATTGACCTGTCATTCAACAGCCTCGACAACATCACCAGCGCAGGTGAGATCAGGGTTATCAAGGGACGCTACCAGACCTACGGAGTCAATCTTGACATAGTCCGCGGTCGCCTCTTCTTTGCCGGTGTCCCCATGGATAGTCCAACCCTGGATTTTCTGGCGCTGCGCACCATCGGCGACGTGCAGGCCGGCGTGACGGTGTCCGGGACTCTCAAGAGACCGGTGACCAGGCTTTACTCCCAACCGGCCATGCCGGACGTTGATATACTTGCATATATAGTCCTCGGCCACCCCCTTGGGAGCGGCGGTGAACAGGCCGGCATCATGACCCAGGCTGCCGGTGCCCTGCTCACTTCCAGTCAGGCTGCGATCGTGCAGCGGCAGATCAAAAACTATCTCGGCTTAAGCACTCTTGAGATCCAGAGCGGAATCGGAGTGGGCGCCCCCACAACCACTTACAAGCCGCTCCAGTCCGCCGCAGTGGAAAGCCGGCAACCGGGCGTCAGCGAGACAATCCTCACCGTGGGCAAGTATTTGACGCCGCAGCTCTACATCAGTTACGGCAAATCGCTCTTCAGCGGTAGCAATCTATTCCGCCTACGTTATGATATCTATAAGCAGTGGCAGGTAGAGACCCAGACCGGCAGCGAGAGTGGCGCCGATCTGTTCTATAAACTGGAGTTCAAATAGTTTTTCAACATGGGGCACATTCAATGACAGAGCTATCAAAAAAACAGTGGCATCATCAACCGGAAGCGGAGGTGATCGAAGCGCTTGAAACAAATCCGGATAAGGGGCTGGACGCAACTGAAGTCAGACAGCGCTCCGAGCAGTTCGGCCCGAATGCGATCACCCAGAAAAAAGGTAAAAGTGCCCTGACCCTGTTTCTGCTGCAGTTCCATCAGCCGCTCGTCTATATCCTGCTCGCTGCCGCCGCTGTCACCAGCCTTCTCCGGGAATGGATAGACGCCGGGGTTATTTTCGGCGTGGTGCTCGTCAATGCCGTGATCGGTTTCGTTCAGGAAGCAAAAGCGGTCAAGGCCATTGAATCCCTTGCACAATCGCTGACCACGACGGCAACCGTCATGCGGGGGGGCGAACGGCGGCAGATTCCGGCGACGGAACTGGTTCCGGGGGATATTGTTCTGCTGCAGTCCGGCGACAAGGTCCCGGCTGATCTGCGCCTGCTGAGCAGCCGGGAATTACAGATAGATGAATCAACCCTGACCGGTGAATCGGTTCCGGTGCAGAAGCAGAGCGGAACGCAGCCTCTGGATACGCTGCTGGCAGACCGGCTGAATATGGCGTACTCATCAACTCTCGTTACCTACGGTATCGCCACCGGTGTTGTCGTGGCGACCGGCAACAGTACCGAAATAGGCCGCATTAACGAACTGATCGCGTCCGCTGACATCCTGGCGACACCGCTCACCAAAAAAATTGCCAGGTTCAGCGGTTTGCTCCTCTACGTGATTCTCGGCCTGGCTGCCATCACCTTTGTCGTCGGTGTCTTGCGGGGCGAATCGCTGATCAATATGTTCATGGCGGTAGTCGCCCTGGCGGTGGGGGCTATTCCTGAGGGACTGCCGGCGGCGGTAACAATCACCCTTGCCATCGGTGTGTCCAAAATGGCCAGGCGCAACGCGATTATCCGTAAACTTCCGGCGGTAGAAACACTCGGGAGCACGACGATCATCTGCTCCGACAAGACCGGCACCCTTACCCAGAACCAGATGACCGTGCAGGAGCTGTTTGCCGGCGGCGACTCATTCCTGGTATCCGGTATCGGCTATGAACCGGTGGGGGAGATAACGCGTGGCAATGAAACGATGCAACCGACGGAGCATCATGCGCTGCATGAGTGCCTGACCGCCGGCATGCTCTGTAATGACTCGGCGCTGTTGGAGATTGACGGCGAATGGCGGGTTGAAGGGGATCCAACCGAAGCCGCTCTGGTTGTCGCCGCCCGGAAGGGGGGACTTGAACGGGAGCAGCTGTCCGTAGCGCTGCCCCGTCTCGACGCCATACCCTTTGAATCCCAGTATCAATACATGGCGACCGAGCACGGGAGTGCCGAGCGGCGTATTATCTATCTGAAGGGATCGATTGAAAGCGTTCTTGAACGGTGCAGTCACGCCCTCTCCCGGGCAGGGGAATTGATGCCCCTTGAACCTGACGATTGCCACCGGGCCGCCGCGGAGATTGCGGGTAAGGGGTTGCGGGTCCTGGCGTTTGCCCGGATGGAGCGGGGAAATTCAACCGCAGAACTTCGGCACGACGACGTTGCTGCCGGAATGACCTTTCTCGGTCTGCAGGGGATGATTGACCCACCCCGCCCCGAAGCCGTTGCGGCGGTGCGGGTCTGCCAGGGTGCCGGTATCGAGGTGAAGATGATTACCGGCGATCATGCCATAACCGCCACAGCCATTGCCCGGCAGGTCGGCCTGATTGGCAGGAGCGGTGACGCAGGCCAGCTTCTGGCGCTGAATGGCCGGGATATCGAAGCCCTGAGCGATGCGGAACTGATTGCCGTCGCCCGGCAGAACGCCGTGTTTGCCCGGGTTGCCCCGGAGCAGAAACTGCGGCTCGTGGTGGCGCTGCAGGCGACCGGCAATGTTGTCGCCATGACCGGCGACGGCGTCAATGACGCGCCGGCGCTGCGGCAGGCAGACATCGGCGTGGCCATGGGGATCACCGGCACCGAGGTTGCCAAGGAAGCGGCCGACATGCTGCTGACCGATGACAACTTCTCCTCCATCGAAGCTGCCGTCGAAGAAGGACGTGGTGTCTATGACAACCTGGTAAAATTCATCACCTGGACCCTTCCCACCAACCTTGGTGAAGGGTTGGTTATTCTGGCGGCTGTCTTTGCGGGAGTTCCGTTGCCGATTACCCCGGTGCAGATCCTCTGGATCAACATGACGACAGCGGTGCTGCTCGGGTTGATGCTGGCCTTCGAGCCAAAGGAGCCGGGGATCATGAGCCGTCCTCCGCTTGACCCGCACCAGCCGTTGTTAACCAAAGAGCTGGTGACAAGAATCTGTCTCGTCGGCTTTCTGCTGCTGGTGGGCTCTTTCGGGATATTCGAATGGGAACTGCGACGGGGCAGCAGCCTGGAGGTAGCGCGAACCTGTGCGACCAATATATTTGTGTTCGGTGAGATATTCTACCTGTTCAACTGTCGCTCGCTGCGTCACTCCATGTTCCGGATTGGCCTGTTCAGCAACCACTGGGTTCTCGCTGGGGTTGGCCTTATGCTGCTGCTGCAGCTGCTCTTCACCTACCTGCCGGTTATGAATACCGCCTTCGGCAGTCAGGCGATCGGTGTGCGGCAATGGGGGGTGATTATCTCTGCCTCCCTGGTCGTGTATATTGTTATCGAGTGTGAAAAATGGCTGCGTCACCGCCGGTCTGCCTGAAACCGATCCGGAAGATGCCGGGAAAACACGAAAAGGAATATACGGAGGTGTACCATGTTTAAGAGAATCACTCTTTTTATTATCACCAACCTTGCAATTGTGTTTGTCCTCAGTGCGGTAGTGAATCTGCTCGGTGTCGGCCCGATGCTGAATCAGCAGGGGATCGACATGACGAGTCTCGTCATCTTTGCCGCCGTCTTCGGCTTTGGTGGCTCGCTGATTTCGCTGGCCATCTCCAAATGGACCGCAAAGCGGATGACCGGGGCCCGGGTGATCGTTTCTCCGGCCAGCGAAGTGGAGGCCTGGCTGGTGGAGGTTGTCCGCCGTCAGGCGTTGAAGGCCGGCATCAACATGCCTGAAGTTGCAATCTATGACGCACCGGATGTCAATGCCTTTGCCACCGGGATGAACCGTAATAACGCCCTGGTAGCTGTCAGCACCGGCCTGCTCCGGGCAATGGACCGCAACGAGGCGGAGGCGGTGCTGGCCCATGAGGTCAGCCATGTGGCCAACGGCGACATGATTACCCTGGCACTGATTCAGGGGGTGGTGAACACCTTCGTCATCGTGGCTTCACGGCTGGTCGGCTATTTTGTGGACCGGGTGATACTCAAAAGCGAGCGGGAGCATGGTCCCGGCTTTTTCATCACCACGATGGTGGCGCAGATGGTCTTCGGCATCCTCGCCAGCATGGTCGTGTTCTGGTTCAGTCGCCAGCGTGAGTTCAGGGCAGATGCCGGTGCTGCCGCCCTGGCGGGTCGCGAAAAGATGATGGCGGCCCTTGAAAGACTGCGCATGACCGCCGGTCAGCCGCACCTGCCGGACCAGATGGCCGCCTTCGGCATCTCCGGCACAACGGGCGGTGGCTTGAAACGGCTGTTCATGACCCATCCTTCGCTGGAAGAGCGGATCGCGGCTCTTCAGCGCGGCAGGTGAATGCACACATTGTGACCGGAAATGGGTGTCATGCCTGATCTGAATACACTGTTTATGGTGCTGACGGTCGTAATTGTCGTCGGCAGCCTGATGTACCTGATCAAAACGATTGATAGGTCATTAAAAGGAGAGAAAGAGATTGGAAACCATTGCAGTTGAGCTTGTTGTCGTTTTTTTCCTGATCCTGGCAAACGGCTTTTTTTCCGGATCTGAACTCGCCATCATCTCGGCCCGTAAAAGCACCATTGCTCGTCTGGTTGCAGAAGGTAACAGCAGGGCAATGATCGTAGAAAAGCTCCAGAACGATCCGCACCGCTTTCTGGCAACGGTTCAGATCGGTGTAACGGTTGTCGGCTCGCTGGCATCAGCTGTTGGCGGGGCGACTGCGGTAGAATATTTGAAGCCGCTGCTTGATTCCGTTCCCTACGCCTTTGTCCGCGAAGCTTCAGAGCCGATCTCCATCGGTATCGTCGTCGCGGTTGTATCATATTTTTCACTGATATTAGGCGAGCTTGCCCCCAAAACAATCGCACTCCAGTATGCGGACCGGATGTCACTGTTTGTGGCGAAACCGGTGAATATTTTGGCAACTTTTGGCGGAGTCGCGGTAAAATTCCTGACTCTGTCTAACCGTGCGGTACTGGCAGTTTTAGGGGTTAAGCCGACCAGTGGTCAGGAGTTTATCACCAGGGAAGAGGTATTGCATACCCTGTCAGAAGGAGGAGAAGCGGGAGCTCTGACCGAACATGAACATAAAGTGATCGAAAACATGCTGGACTTCAGCCGGACTCAGGTCAGCCAGGTTATGGTGCCGCGCAACAGAATGATCGCCCTGGATAAAGATTCACCAAAAGATACCCTTATGGAGATCGTCCGGGAGAACATGTACACCCGCTATCCGGTGTACCAGAATGACCGGGAGAACATCGTTGGTTTCATTCACTGCAAAGACCTGTTTTTGCACCAGCGCATCGAACTGCCTGATTTCACTCTTGATGAGATTGTGAGGCCCCCTCTGTATGTTCCGGAAAACAAGCGGGCCAGCGATCTGCTCCGGGAGATGCAGCAAAAAAGGATGCAGATGGCGCTTGTCGTGGATGAATATGGTGACATCATCGGCCTGGTTACGACTGAAGATCTGCTGGAGGAGCTGGTCGGCGAAATAGAAGATGAGCATGATGTGGGTGAGTTGCCGCGGTTTGAACGGCTCCCGGACGGCACTCTTCTGGTTGATGGGATTCTTTCGCTTAATGATCTGGAAGAGATTATCGACGTAAAATTCGAAGAGGGTCTACCCTTCGATACGCTGGCCGGAATGATACTGAGTGAGCTTGGCAGGTTCCCGAAAAAAGGTGAAAAAATCGAGTGGCATGACCTCGTGCTCATCTGTGAAGAGGTTACTCCAACGTCCATCGTCAAGGTCAGGGTGATTGTGAAGGGATAGTCTTCTCATGCATAATCTGGTACAACACTGCCTGACATATTACTATGAGAAAGGATCTCGTATGAAGCGCAGATCTCCTGAAAACGTATTTCTACCCGTATTATTGATGTTTTTGGCGTTAACTCTTGTATTGGGCGTCCCACACACAGGGTGGTCACAATCCGCTGAAATCAGGCTTTCAAAAGGGCAGACTATTTATGTACCGGTCTACTCAAATGTCTTTTCCGGCCCACGGAAGCGCCCACTTCAACTTGCAGCCACGTTGAGCATCAGAAATACTGACAAGTCCGCATCCTTCAGGGTTACTGCCATCGACTATTATGACACCAATGGCAAGATGGTACGGCGGCACCTTGAACGACCGACCGTCATTGGTCCCCTCGCGACCATGTACGTCCACATTGAGGAAAAAGATACGGCCGGGGGATTCGGTGCCAACTACATCGTACGATGGCAAGCCGACAGAGTTATCAACTCCCCGATCATCGAGTGCGTCATGATCGGCGCCACTGGCGGTCAGGGGATATCATTTATCAGTCCCGGCCAGGAAATCAGGGATTAGATGAATACAAGCAAAGGTCACTAAAATGGAATTTGGACTTCTAAAAGACATAGTACTTCTGCTCGGCTTGGCGCTGTTTACCCTGGTCCTATTCCGGCAGTTCAAGATCCCCTCGATCATCGGCTTTCTTGCCACCGGAATCATTGCCGGGCCCCACGCCCTCGGCTTTGTCAACAATATCCATGAAGTGGAACAGATGGCGGAAATTGGCGTCGTACTGCTGCTCTTCACCATCGGCATAGAGTTTTCTCTGAAAGAATTGCTCAGGATCCGCCATCTGGTTCTCTGGGGGGGTGGGATTCAGGTAGGGCTTACCATTGTTCTTGTCGCCGTTGTATCCATATTGGCTGGTTTTACTCCGGCGCAGTCTGTTTTTTTCGGTTTTCTGGTGTCTCTTTCCAGTACCGCCATCCTGATGAAACTCCTCATGGATGCCGGTGAAATGGATACGCCGCACGGCAAAGCAGCGCTTGGCATACTCATATTCCAGGATCTGTGTGTTGTCCCGCTGATGCTTTTTGTACCGTTCCTTGGGGGAGCCGGCAGCGGCATTGCGGACATTGCAATTGTCTCGGCAAAGGCACTGGTTGTCGTTGTAATCGCACACTTCGGAGCGCGTTTCGCCGTGCCGTGGATATTCAGTCAGGTTGTGCGCACCAGAAGCAGGGAACTTTTCATCCTCACCATCATCTTCATCGGCTTCGGCACCGCCTGGCTTACCGCAGAGGCGGGCCTCTCCCTTGCCCTCGGTGCCTTCATAGCAGGTCTGGCGATTTCCGAATCAGAATACAGTCATCAGGTCATGGGAGATATTATCCCCTTCAGAGACGCATTCTTGAGCCTTTTCTTCATTTCCGTCGGAATGCTCCTTGACCCCGTATTTGTCCTGTCCAATCCGCTCGTAATCATAGCTGTTGTGGCACTTATTGTCGTCGTCAAGTTCGTCGTCGCAGCAGGAGCGGCATTGGCATTAAAGTTCCCGGTACGGGTTGCACTGACCAGCGGCCTCATTCTGGCGCAGGTTGGCGAATTTGCCTTTGTCCTTTCCCATTCCGGCATGAAATACGGTCTTCTCACAGAGAAAACCTATCAGGTTTTTCTTGCTTCATCAGTTGCAACAATGGCGCTTACACCGCTCTACCTCAAGTTTGCCTCACCCGTTGCAGAAAAAGCTTCGTCAATACTTCACCGACTGCTGCCGTCATTTCTTCTGCAGGGGACGAGAAACACCGGCGTGAGCCATGCCCGCTTTCCGATGGAAGGGCACGTCATAGTTATAGGTTACGGGGTGAACGGGAAGAATGTGGCAAAGGTTCTCACCGACAATGGCATCAAATATATTGCCATAGAGGCGAATCATCTGACCGTAAAGAGCGAGCGGAAAAAGGGTATAAAAATAATCTTCGGTGATGCTTCCCGCCCTGAAACGCTGGAACATGCCCATATCGACAAGGCTCGTATCATGGTTGTAGCCATTTCGGATGCAGCAGCTACGCGGCGGCTCGTATCCCAGGCACGGAGTATGAATAAGAACATCCACCTTATCGTGAGAACCCGCTACATAACTGAGATGGAACCGTTGTATGCACTTGGAGCGAATGAAGTTATTCCTGAGGAATTCGAGACATCCATCGAGATATTCTCCCGAGTTCTGAGAAACTACCTTGTTCCCCATGATCGGATAGAGGAGTGCATCGGAGAGATTCGCAAGGATTCGTACCAGATGTTCCGTTCAATGAGCCGCCGAAACAGCCATGCCGTCGGAATATCGAGCTACCTGGCCGGTTCCGAGCTGATAACCTGCAGGGTTCAAGCCGGTTGCGCCGTCGATGGTTCCGTTCTCCGTGACGGACTAATCAAGGGAAGTTCGGGGGCGACCATACTCGCGATAAAGCGTGGTGATGAAGTTGTATCCAACCCTGACTCCGCGTGGGAGTTGAGATCTGAAGATGTCGTTCTGCTTCTGGGAAACCCGCAACAACTTTCGGTTGCGTCTATACTGTTCGACCCTGCAAATAAAAAGAGATCATAGCCTGCCAGACCGTTAATTCAAAACTTTACACGAGGATCAAGCGCATCCCTGACCCCCTCGCCAAGCAGATTATAGGCAAGTACGGTCACCAGAATAGCCAAGCCCGGAAAGAGGGACAACCACCAGGCAAATTCGATATAATCCTTACCGGAGGTGAGAATATTGCCCCAACTTGGAGTAGGTGGTTGGACCCCTATACCGAGAAATGACAGAGCCGATTCTGTCAGGATTGCACCGGCAACACCAAGTGTTGCCGCGACCAGGACTGGTGAGATCGCATTGGGGAGAATATGCCGATAAATAATGCGACTGTTGGAACAGCCGATACAACGGGCCGCCAGAATATAGTCCATTTCACGGATAGAGAGCGTTTCGGCACGTACAAGTCGCGCAACTCCCATCCAACCGGTCAGACCGATCACCATCATGATGTACCAGATTGATGGTTCCAGAAAGGTTATGATCGCCAGAATCAGAAAGAAGGCCGGAAAACAAAGCATTATATCCACCAGCCTCATAAGCGTTGCATCAACAAGGCCACTGTAATATCCTGAGGCCAGTCCAACAACAGTTCCTATCGAAACCGCGATGCCTACAGCGACAAAACCCACCTTCAGGGACACCCGCGATCCGTAAATAACCCTGCTGAGAACATCCCTGCCAAGCTCATCGGTACCGAACCAATGCTGCCACGAGGGAGGAGCAAGCACATGCCAGGCATTGATAGCACTGGGATCATACGGAGAGATCAACGGCGCCAGCAGTGACACGACAAAAAGCGCCAGCACAATAGCGGCACCAAGCAGAGCGAGGCGATTGCGACGGAAACGCGGCCAAAAGATTGAATATACGTATGAATGTTTGATGTCCATCCCCTACCCCTCGCCATGCCGGATACGCGGGTCGGCCAGAGCATAACAGAGGTCCGCAAGCAGATTACCGATAAGCGTCAAAAACGCGCCAATAACCAGAATCCCCATAACCACCGGATAGTCGCGTGACATAACGCCCTGATAAAAAAGCTGCCCCATCCCGGGAATCGCGAAAATTGTTTCAAAAATAACGCTGCCGCCGATCAGGCCGGGAATCGAAAAACCGAGCAGCGTGATTAATGGCAGCAGCGCATTGCGCAGGGCATGTTTATAAATCACTACCCGCTCTGGCAGTCCCTTGGCACGGGCGGTCGTAATGTAATCCTGGCTGATGACGTTCAGCATGGCGGACCGCATATAGCGGGAGAGACCGGCAAGGCTGCCGAAAGAGGCCACCATTACCGGCATAACCAGATGCTTGGCCATATCCAGAAGATAACGTCCGGTACCCCAGGAATCGCTCCCTAATGTGTGCAGACCTGAGATCGGCAGCCACCCCAGCCTGACTCCGAAGAAATACATGAGCAGCAGCGCCAACCAGAAGGTCGGCACGGCAAAACCGATAAAAACAAAGGCGGTTATTCCCTTGTCAAGCCACGTATCACGACGGGTAGCAGCAAGAATTCCGATCGGAATCGCCAGGCCGAATTCAAGCAGCAAGGCGATCATGTTGAGAGAGATGGTTACCGGCAGACGTTCCTTGATTTTGTCCAACACCGGTCTGCCATCCGATGAAAAAGAGCGTCCGAGATCAAGCCGGACCATTTTACCAACCCAGCTGAAGTACTGCTCGTGCAGCGGTTTATCAAGACCGTAAAACTTGGTGAGTCGCTCTCTGGCCTCTTTGCCAACCTTTGGATTCATTGCCATCTGCATTTCTACCGGTTCACCTGGTGCCAGGTGAATAACGGAAAATGTGATCAGGGTAATGCCGATCATCAGCGGAATGAGCATCAATAGACGTTTGATGAGATAGGTTGCCATAACATCTGTTCTTTCATGGGTGCGGTGAATGACAAAGAACCCAGTTTGATACTGAGAACTGGATACGATACGCTGCTGACATAAAACGGACTAATTGGACTGTGCTTACAATGCAAAGCCCGATTTAAAAGAGGCAGTACCAACACAGACGCACCTGCGTACCATGGACAGCGCCGGCTTGTCAACGCAATCAGATTGGTATATATAGCTAAATACTGATACTTATATACAAAAATAGCACCTTGACGTCAGACAAAACAACGCTATAATGCAAAGAAACTTAATGCAGCATTCGGCTGCACGACGTAATCAAGCCGCATTACCGGCACTCATGGAGGAAAACATGAAGAGATTGGTTGTACTGGTTGTGATGGTGATGGTATCCGCATGGAGCACCTTGGCATTTGCCGGTGAGAGCAAGATGATCGGTACGATCCAAACAATTAAGATTCAGGGAAACGCGGCTGAAGTGTCCCTGAAGGATCGCAAGTCGGAAGCAATACTTGTGCTGCAGGTTCGCGACAATTCTAATCTGGAGAAACTGAAAGACAAGAAAATCAGAGTTGGAGACGAACTGCGAATCCGCTTTGATAGCAATACCAAGATCATTTCCAGGCTACAGAAGACTGCCGGCTGCTGACACAACTTACGAGTACTGCACAAGAAAAGGGCCTGCTTGACAGGCCCTTTTCTTGTGTCTGACATCCCCTTTGTTTGTCACAATCTGTTGTTGCAACGCTTCTGTGCCGCACTTTTAAGGGCAGCGTTGAGCGCTTCGTAACAAAAAAAATGATGGCATTAACGATCTCTCCTTGACACTACGCTTTATTGATATAAAGTCATGCAGCATAAATTGTTAGGTAGCGAGAGCATCGGAAGCACTCCACAACTCCAGGATTTAAAAACAGTCGAGTGTATTACCACCCACCAGATAGGAGTCGTTTATGGATTTTACAGCTTTTTTCCAGTATCTGACAACAATCATCCCGTTTTTGCCAAAGATCTACAACCCGGTTATTTATAATGTTTCTGACCTGGTACTGGTTTTCTTCTGGTTTGTTGCAGCCATCATGAGTTTTTACTTCAGTTATGGAAACGCCAGACTCTGGACCAGTATCTCTGTCGGTTTCTTCCTTATCTTCTGGAGTCAGGCATATCTGCTTAACCCCTATGCATCAAGTTATTTCCGGGTAACGGCAGTGCATAATATCATCGGAGCCGTTTCAATCCTGCTGATCAGCCACGGGTTCCAGGAATATTTTGTATTTACCCGGACCCTGGATATCACCGGCTCAAAGTTAACTATTTACCTCACCGCCATCGGTGCAATTGCAGTCGGAATCCTAGTCGTATCGTTGAATCCGAAGCCCAGCCTCTTTGTTCTGCGTAACTACCGTATGATGGAAAATACCGTTTGGCTCTTTCTTTCCATCGTCAATATCTATGTCATATTCAAAATCTATAAAGAGATCAAAGACTCCCCGATTGCCAACGGTATTCTTTCTTTTGCTCTCGTATTTTTCTTTATCGTCCTGTGGAAAGGTTCGGAGCTGTATCTGCAGATGTACCAATGGGACCCGGCCTGGCTGACACTTGTGGATGAGTATGACCTCGACATTGATAACTATGCCATGAATGATTCGCTGGTCAGTTTTGCATCGCAAGTAAACTCTACCGGTGCAATGCTTTCAGGATTATCTGTCGGTGGCACCTTTGCCTATCTGTTCAGGCTGATGCGGTAAACGGCCAATACATCCGGACACAAGGAAGGGGAAGCGGCCAACCGCTTCCCCTTCCTTGTATTATACGTAGCGTTAAGTGATCAAGGTTATCCCCCTAATCACCATTGTGACAACACACCACCAGACCGATAGTCATACCGAGTTGGTCAATACTTCTTCAGTTCACCAGTACAAAAGACACGTACCAATTTCTATGGAACATAGACCTGCTCGTCTTTAGGAACATACCAGCGGATCTGGTTATGACCAATACCGGCCGGGGCCGGTTCTACACCGCGGATTCGCGCACTTACGACGGGGAGAGAATCAGGGACATAGAGGAAGGTGTACGGCTGCTCTGCGGCAAGTATCTCCTGAATACGAAAGTACGCACGCTTGCGCTTTTCAATATCGAAGGTGTTGCGCCCTTCAATCAACAGCCGGTCGACCTCAGGGTTGTTAAAGCCGATAAAGTTCAATTCCCCCGGTTTGTTCTTGCTGGAATGCCAGATGTCATACATATCCGGATCCTGGGAAATGCTCCAGGCGAGCAACACAACTTCGAAGTTACCTTTATTGACGAATTCCTTCAAAAAAGCGGCCCACTCGACAATCCGGATTCTAACGTCAATTCCGATCTTAAGGAGACGCTGCTGTATAATCTGGGCCGTCATAAGGCGCTGCTGGTTACCCTGATTGGTTAAAATGGTAAACTTGAACGGCGTGCCATCCTTTACCAGGATGCCGTCACTGTTTTTTTCTTTCCAGCCGGCCTCTGCCAACAGCTTGGTGGCGCGCTCCGGATCATAACCGATATCCTTCACCCCCGGATTATACGCCCAGCGCCCCGGTACAATCGGTCCGTGGGCCTTTTGCCCCATGCCGAAAAGCACCCCTTGGACCAACTCATCCTTGTTGATAGCCGCTGTCATCGCCTGACGGATGCGCCTGTCACCAAAGAGCGGATGGCGCAGATTGTAACCCATGTACAGGTAACTGGAAGATGGATAGCGGTATTTGTTAAAACGACTGCTAAAATCATGTGTAGCGGTCTGGCGGGCAAACTGAACCGGGGTCAGAGTCATAAGATCAATAGCACCTGCCTTGAGTTCCATATACATGGTAGAGCTGTCAGGAATGATGCGATAGATAAAACGGTCGATGTAGGGACGCCCTTCAAAATAATCGTTGTTGGCTTCCAGTACAATTTTTTGCCCAGACACCCACTCCTTGAAGCGGTACGGCCCGGTTCCGACAGGATTGCGTGACAAAGGACTCTTGGTGATATCCTTACCCTCCAGAAGGTGGGCCGGAAGAATGTTCACCCCCCATGACGCCAGCGCCGGTGCAAATGGCGAGTCATAAGAAACCCGTATCGTGTAGGGATCAGGTGCCGCAATACTTTTAACCTGCTTGAAATCCTCGGCATATGCGGTAGGAGTTTTAGGGTCTATCGTGACCTGGTACGTGTACAGCACATCTCTTGAAGTCAGCAGCGCACCGTCATGCCACTTCACTCCACGGCGAAGGTGGAACGTGATGATCAAACCATCCCTGGAGATATCGAAAGACTCCGCAAGGTCACCGACAATAGTGAGGTTTTTATCGTACTTGACAAGGCCGTTGTAAATCTGACCGGCCACGGCATGGGACGATGCATCGGTGGCAAGAAGAGGAATGAGTGTGGACGCTTCACCGATAGTGCCTTCAACAAGTGAATCGCCCGTGACGGGAACGTTTGATGAAGAAGAGTGACCTGCAGGGACGTTTGGCGGTTGCTGGCGGTTGCACGCCAGGAGAGCAACACAAAGGAGCAGTGCCGGCAACAGGCATCGAACACCTGGAGACGGTTTCATTTCTCGCTCAGCTCCCCTTTAAGCTTTTGCATCTTTTCAATCAGTTCCTTACGCTCCGGAGCCAGCTCAAGGGCTCTTTGATACTGTTTGAGAGCTTTTTTAGTGGCGTGGCGGGACGCGTACACATCACCTAAATGTTCAGCAATGGTAGAGTCATCATCAACAAGAGAAATCGCCTCTTCCAGCGCCTTGACAGCCTCATCGTAACGTTTGAGTTTGAAGTAGGTCCAGCCGAGACTGTCGAGAATGAAAGCGTCATGAGGACGTATGGCAATAGCCTGCTTGATATATTTAAGGGCATCTTCAAGATGAATACCCATTTCTGCATACGAATACCCAAGATAATTAAGTGCCTGGGCGTCTTTAGGGTCATACTGCAATACCTGCTTCATACGATTCATTGATTCTGTACGCCTGCCAAGCTTGTCCAACAGCACCCCGATCCTGAAGTGAAAGCGCGGCTCTTTCTGAAAAAGCTGCTCATTTTCAAGCAGGATTTCGAGACCGGCTTGTGGCCGGTCAATTGATTCGTACAGAGTGGATAAATTCAGATACAGTTCAAGATTTTCCCGGTTTAAGTTGATCGCTTCCTTGAGAACGGTAATTGCGGCGTCAGTTTTACCCTGCTCCTTCAGAATCAGAGCAATATGACTCACCGCTTCGAAATACTGCGAGGAATCCCTGGATATTTTATTGAACTCGGCATAGGCATTATCAAGCTCACCCTTTTCTTCATAGGCAAGGCCCAGATAAAGACGGAGGTTATCTGCAGAAGGATCTGCTTCAAGCATACGGCTAAAAACGGTAATCGCTTCGTCAAATTGTTCAAGTTCGAGGTGAACAAGTCCAATTTTCCTGTTCGTCTCCTGGCCTCCCAGCCCGGATTGAGCTGCCAGCTTGAGGCATTCCAACGCTTCGGGGAAGCGGCGCTGCTGAAGCAGAAGCTGAGTCAGGCGCTGCAATACGGCAGCACGATGTTCATCCTGATCAAGCAGGGAACGGTACGTGTCAATTGCCTGCGGATAGTTACCCATAGCCTCATACGTTGCAGCCATGTCGATAGTCGCCTGGGTAAATTCGGGCCGTAGCTCCAGGACCTTTGTAAAATATCCCAGGGCATCACGATAAAGCTTCATCTGGCTGTAGGTACGCCCCAGATAATAATATCCCAGGACTGAATCAGGATTAATCTTGACCAGTGTCTTGAGAGTGGTAACAGCTTCTTCATATTCAAACAGTCGCGTCAGTGAAAGGGCGAGGTGCAGATAGGCATCTTCTTTGGACGGGTCGATCTTGACCGCTTTACGCAAGTAATCTGCCGCTTCCAGATCTTTTCCTGCCGAGGACATCAGGATACCGCCAAGGACATACGGAGGGCGATACTCCGGGTCAAGCGCAATCGCCTTGTTGATGAATTCAAGGGCTTCCGGTATCTGGCCGATTTTTATCTTTATATCAGCCATCTCTCCATGGAGCCTGGCCGAATCCGGCTCAAGTGAAAGCGCTTCGCGCAGCATGGTCAAAGCGGCAGAGTAATCTCCTTCGTACACAGCAATTCGCGCCCGAGAATAAAGATACAATGAACGGAAATGATTATTGTTGGTCCTGGAGGTGACTGATTCAAGAGGCGCAGGGGGCTGGCTAATGCCGGCGCACGCGGACAAAAACAGGGGAAACAGCAGTATGATCAACCACATGTGCATCTGGGAATGATTCCATTTCTAATAAAGATAATTGTAAAAAGCTAGCATGAATCAAAATATTGGTCAAACTATAATAATAATTGGAATGTTGCAGTTGACATCGTTCTATTACGGATGGAATATGTACGGATGAATAACACTCTAATATATCTTTTTCTTGTACTGCTATTGGTTGCTGCAAACGGCTTTTTCGTTGCTGCTGAATTTTCACTCGTTTCTGTGCGACGCTCGCGGATTGTGTCACTTGCGGATTGTGGCGATGTTCGTGCCAAGACACTGCTGGGATTGCTCGACGACCTTAATTCCTATATTTCTGCGACACAACTAGGCATTACCATGGCGTCGTTGGCGTTGGGCTGGATAGGCGAACCGGCACTCTCCCGGTTGCTTGAGGCGCCTCTCCATGGACTGGTTTCCGACACAGTCCGCCATACAATCGCTTTTGCTGGTGCATTCACCATCATAACCTTCCTGCATATCGTACTTGGTGAACTTGCGCCAAAAACGCTGGCACTGGACCGGGCAGAAAACGTTGCCATGGCGGTGGCGTGGCCGTTGCGACTTTTCCATAATCTGTTCAGCTGGCCGATACGCCTGCTTGATTTTGCCGGCAGAAGCACTGTCAGGTTACTGGGACTCCATAGTTCCTCTGTCCATGCCAGCGTATATACCGTAGACGAATTGAGACAGATAATTAACACTTCTCACACAAGCGGGACACTGGAAGCCGATGAGCAGCAGATGCTTCACCGCATTTTTGAATTTTCCGACTCGGAAGTTCGGGACGTAATGATACCGCGCAATGCTGTGGCGGCCCTTCCTGTCACCGCTACGTTCGAAGAAACCCAGGCGGCTTTTAATTCAATGGGTTTTTCTCGTATGCCGGTTTATCAGGAACATCTGGACAATATTGTCGGTATTGTTGTCAGAAGAGACCTTGAACCGTTCCTTTCTCATCCACACTCACAGACCTTCAAACTTGAAGAACTCGTTTACCCTCCCCGCTTTATTCCTTCCAATGCCCAGCTAAGTACCGCTTTGAAACAGATGCAGTCAGCACGGACTCATATGGTTTTTGTTGTCGATGAATATGGCGGATTCGAGGGCATCATAACACTGGAAGACCTGCTTGAGGAAATCGTCGGAGAAATAGACGACGAATTTGATGAAATATCCCCCGAACAGTGCATTGAGGAAAACAACGACTATCTGCTCGACGGTATGTTGACGATGCGGGAGGTAAATCTCCGGCTCAACCTGCATCTGCCGGAAGACGCACCCTACACCACAATAGCCGGCTTCCTGCTTGCGCAGGCCGGACGATTGCTTCAGCAGGGTGAAACGATTACATTTGAAAACTTACGCTTCACCGTGGAAAGCGTTGATCGAAAAAGGATCCGGCGCGTCAGGGTTACGACAGAGGGGCCGACGACGTGAAAATCACATCAGGTTTTATCAAAGCATCCGGTTTTTTAATGGTTGCAGCGGTCACTATTGTGACGGCAACTGCTTTTTTCCTCCCGAACCTGATGGATGTAAATGCATACAGGACTGAGATAGTGACGGCTCTCCAGAAAGGTTTCAATCGACCGGTAAGCTTTTCCTCCGGATCATTTGCCTGGCATCTGGGTCCCTCTTTCGAATTTAATTCATTTGCCGTCAAAGAGCGTGACGGAGCCTCGGATTTCATAACAGCCCGGAAGGTAACGGTTAAATTAGCCCTGATACCTTTACTTTCAAAAAGGGTTGAATTAAGTCACCTCATTCTGGATGATTCAACTATTTCACTGTTTCGCAACGTTGACGGCACATATAATATTGATGATCTGTTAAAGCCGAGCGGTGACGCTGTTCGCGTCAACTTTAAAAAGATCCGCATAAACAACGGGGTGATACTCTGGAGTGACATGGTTGGCAGAAACAAGCCTTTTTCTGCTGAGTTGCGGAACATTTCCCTCACAGCTAACCATATCGAACGCGGAAAAAAAGGGCATATCAAACTGTCTGCAGACATTCCTGCGACAAGCGGGAGCCCTTCCCACATAGCCCTTTCCGGTGTTATACGTCTCCCTTCCGGTGACAAAACCTTACTGGATACGGCAGTAGACTGCAATCTGACGGTCAAGCAGGCTGAAATTGGCAGATTCTGGCCTTATTTCGGACAGTTCATCCCCTTTGCCAACACCGGTGGCAGGTTGGATTTCGCCACCAGCGTGAAAGGTAAGGCAGAGGATTTTACCGCTAAAGGGAAAGTTCTGATCAGCGGCGCATCTCTGCACTGGCCTACTATATTTCACGCCACACTCTCTCCCAGAAAACTCCAGCTTGAGTACACCGTAGCACTCACGAAACAGCTTATCGATTTTTCCACTGTAGACATCAGCATGGAGGGTTTCAGAACGAAAGGAAGCTTCCAGATACATGACTACCTGAGCAAGGATCCACGCATCATTGCCAGAGCGATTACCCCGTCAACATTCCTCTACGAGGATGTCAGGAATTATGTACCATACGGGATCATTGATAGCGACACCTCCGACTACATCGAAAACAAGATAAAATCAGGTATATTCAGACTTGAAGCCGGTATCCTTGACGGGCGGGTCAGCCAGATTGCCCACATGGAAATCGGGCAGAACTACAACACCCTCATGATTCGCGGGTCTGTAGCGAATGGGGTATTGAGTTATGGGCCAAAAGCCCCTTCGTTCAACAGCTTGAATGGGGTTATTGAACTTAAAGGTAAAAACTTTAACCTTGTGGGAATGACCGGATACTTCGGTACTTCTCCATTTTCACTGAACGGCTCCATAACCGAATATAACACCCACAACCCTGCCGACTATCCCATTAAGATGAGTATTACTCCACGCCCCCCCGAAATGGCGTGGCTCGCGAAATTTGCCGGCATTCCACAACTTGAATACAGTAACAGTTCTTCATTGCTGCTTGTTGGCAGCGGCCATTATTCCGCTTATAAACTTAACGGAGTGTGGGATCTCGGGGATGCGGCCTACAATCTGCCTGGTTACATCAGCAAACCGATCTCTACACCGAATACACTCAAGTTCAGCACAGTCATCGGTGCAGAGTCAACCAAAGTCACATCTGTGAACTACAATCTTCAGCCTCTGGTTATCACCGGTAGCGGCCTGATCGGCTACGGAGAAAAACCGTATCTTGGCTTCGACCTTCGGACCAACAGGTTTGTAATGAGTGAGAAACTGCCGCTGCTCTCAATGTGGCACAAGTATAAACCACGGGGGACGGTGCAGGCACATATTCTGGGTGGAGGAGATCCTGATGATCTGAGCGCCATGAATTACCACGGTAGCGTGGATATTACCAGTTTCAGCTTCCAGCCTGACGACAACCTGAAACAGGTAAGTGGTCTCAGCGGTTCAATTACCTTTAAAGAAAACAGCCTGGAAAGCTCCACGATGGCAGCCCGCTACGGCAGCTCTGCAATTTCCATAAAAACGGCCATAAAGAGCCTTAAAAACCCGGAAGGTGACATTACACTCTCGTCACCGCAGCTCTATCTGCGCGACATGAATCTCGCCGAAGCCGGGCGAGATGCCAGTATTAAGCACTTAAACGCCAGCTGCACCCTGCGTAATGACGCCATCGTCTTGAGAAGCGTATCAGGGATGATCAATTCATCCAATGTAAGTCTCAGTGGCATCTATGAGACCGGCCACAATCCCAAGGCTAATATCGTAGTGACGTCATCAAAGCTCGATCTGGATGACCTGCGCATGTTTGCGTCACCTCCTCAAAAAGAAAAGATACAGCAAAGCCCGGGCCCGGATGTAAAACTCGCCCTGAATATCGAAAACGGAAATTTCGGGAAAGTAGTATTTAGCAAATTGAAAGCGGAAGCTCAACAGGAGAAGGGGACTATTTATCTGCAAAACCTGACCGCCGGATTTCTGGGTGGCAAGCTTACCGCCAAGGGGAGGATCGCGCCTGGTGGCGAGCAGGGGGATCGCTATGACCTGACTCTCGACATAGCAAGGGCCGATGCAGAAAAGTTTTTTACAGCTCTGGAAATTTCTCGTGAGGTTACCGGCACGTTGACACTTCATGGTGACCTGACGGCGCGCGGAAACACCCTTCTCGAAATCAAAAAAAGCGCTTTAGGGAATGTCCGTCTCAGTATGTACAACGGGAAACTGAAAAAATTCAACACACTTGCCAAAGTCTTTTCAATTTTGAATGTTTCCCAGCTGCTCAGGTTCAGGCTGCCCGACATGACATCCGGGGGCATGCCCTACAGCAGCATTAAGGGAAGTATCTCGGTCAGGGACGGTGTTATGGCTACCCAGGATCTCTTTATAAGCAGTAACGCCATCAACGTATCCATAGTAGGGAGTGCTGACTTCGTAAAAGAAGAATTAGACCTTACGCTCGGAGCCCAGCCGCTTCAGACGGTAGACAAGATTGTAAACCGTATTCCTATTGTGGGGTGGCTCTTGACCGGAAAAGAAAAGGATCTGCTGACAGCCTATTTTGAGGCCAAGGGAAAGTGGTCTGACCCCCAGGTCAGTGCAATTCCGGTAAAATCGATGGGCAAGGGGATTTTGAACATATTTATCAGGGCATTTGAATTGCCGGTAAAACTGTTCACGGATACCGGAGAAGTAATCTTAGGTCAATAGATGCTGTAATTCTGAGGATCCGAAAAAAGTTCCTTGAGCAACATATTATTCAGATAATGTCCCGTTTTGTTTGCTTCAACTTTTCCGAGAATGCGATAACCGCTTGTATAAAAATCGCCGATCAAGTCGAGGATTTTGTGATTGACCAGCTCTTTCTTGTAGCGGAGACCAAGCGGGTTCATTATTTCATCGCTCCCGATTACCACAGCGTTATCGAGTGTTCCCCCCTTGGCGAGGCCAATCTTTTGAATAGCTTCGATCTCCTCCTGGAGCACAAAAGTACGGGAATTGATAATGGCAAAGGCATTCTCAACGTCAGTAACTCGTTTCTTCTGTTTTCCTACCGGTGGGCGAAACTCAATAGACATGGTTATTTCAAGCGTATTAAGAGGCTTAACCTTAACCCATGAATCATTGTGATGCACCTCTACCGGACGCATCACTTTTAAATAGACTCCTGACTCCGGGAATTCATACACCCCCGCCTTCCACATACCCTGATAGAACTCCCAGGCCGATCCATCCAGAATCGGCACCTCAGGGCCGTCGATATAAATCAGACAGTTAGTGATACCGGAGAAATACAGCGCCGCCATCAGGTGTTCAATGGTCGAAACTGAGACACCACCACTCCCTATCTGCGTAGAGAGGCGTGTATCACCCACCATGTCATAACGGGCGGGGATAAGTTGCCCCTTATACACAAAAGCGATGCCGAATTCCCGGCGGGGAAGAAATTCCAGCGTCACCTCCTCGCCACTGTGCAGACCTATACCCGAGACTTTAAAAATGCGATTAATTGTTGTTTGTCGTTTTATCATAGGGGAAATATGTCAGATTTTATGCAGAGCGTCAAGACTACATGGAAAACCGGGAGAATTCGATGATGCAGAGGCAGCTCAGCCATTAACCCTGCTTTTAAGCTCTGCATATTCTGCTGCAAGAACATCGTATTTTCGCTCCAGCTCACGAATCTGGTCGAACAGACACGCAATAGCCTTGGCTTCAGGGTCCGGCAATTGCCCATGCTGCAGGTCTGCGCGCCCGTCGGCTTTTTTTTCTTCTGCCATAACCATCCGCCCCGGAATACCGACGACCGTCGCATTATCCGGAACCGCTTTAACAACAACGGAGTTGGAGCCAATTTTAGCCCCTTTGCCAACAGTAAACGGCCCTAAAACCTTTGCCCCGGAGCCGATCACCACATTATCCTGAAGAGTCGGGTGTCTTTTGACCTTATCCCAGGTAACCCCTCCGAGGGTAACACCGTGGTAGAGGGTCACATTATCACCAATCTCTGCCGTCTCACCAATTACTACTCCCATGCCATGATCTATAAAAAACTTGCGTCCGATCTTGGCGCCGGGGTGTATTTCAACCCCCGTGAGGAATCGCCCGATGTGGGAGGTGAATCTGCCGGCAAAGAAGAGATCATGAATCCATAACCAATGAGCAATACGATAGAACCAAAGCGCATGCAGGCCTGGATAACAGAAGATAATTTCAAGCATACTTCGGGCAGCAGGGTCGCGTTCAAAAACAGAATTGATATCCTCACGAATATTTTTAAACATGTACTTAACCCCTTCATTTTTGACAATAAATTATGATTTCAGAGTTAGCACACTGCCTGCAAAACTGTCAAACTCATTTCATGGCAAACAATCGCGATAACTGTCTGACTGCTCTGGCAAAAACAAGAGGTGCCGGTATCCTGCGCATACAAAAGCTGCAACAGACCAGGCAACTTATGCTCGACAAAAATGTCGATTATTCGATATAAAGATGAACGAACAGATTTCATCTACACATTTACTGGAGACCTCTTTGGATACATTAATCCTCTCCGCCCCGGCAAAGATTAACTACCTGTTGGATGTTATTGGAAAACGACCCGATGGGTATCACGATCTTCGTATGATCATGCAACGCGTGAATTTGTGTGACGAAATATCTTTAACCCTGACGAATACCCCGGCAATCAACGTTACCTGCAATGTAAAAGGGGCTCCTGACGGCCCTCAAAATATTGCCTGGAAAGCCGCCCGGGTGCTGCTTGACCGTGTAGAATCCGGTAACGGGGTGGATATTGAAATAATTAAAAATATCCCGGTTGCCGCCGGTCTGGGTGGTGGCAGCAGCGATGCCGCAGCTGTTCTGATGGGAATGAATGAATTACTGAAACTCGGCCTGACTGATCAGGTACTTATGGAAACAGGCGGTAAACTCGGTGCCGATGTTCCTTTTTTTATTTTCCGCAATGCCGCACTTGCGGAGGGAATTGGCGAAAAACTTTCCTCCCTGCCTAAAATGCCGAAGTGCTGGATTCTGCTTATCAATCCCGGCATCCACGTTTCAACAGCGTGGGTGTATCAATCTTTACAGTTGACAAACAGAAGAGAGCTGAATAAACTGCCAGAGTTTTTCGAGTCAGTTGATCATATTGTATCGATACTATCCAATGATCTTGAGTCAGTAGCTATCCCGGCGTTTCCGGTAATTGCCGAAATAAAAGCCCAGCTGATAAACCTTGGTGCAGCTGGAAGCATGATGTCAGGCAGTGGACCGACAGTTTTCGGAGTTTTCAAGGATTTTGAGACTGCTGAGGCAGCACGCCTGGAAGTTACAAAGACTACAAACTGGTTTGCAGCAGCAGTGGAAACACTCTGATTACTTCCCCTTCCTCTTTATTGGGGCGTCGCCAAGCGGTAAGGCACCGGATTTTGATTCCGGCATTCCCAGGTTCGATCCCTGGCGCCCCAGCCAAACCAATAAAAAGGTCAGCTTTCCAGGCTGACCTTTTTTGTTTATTCGTGCACCCGACACAAACACTCCTGACAACCACGCCACAGCTGGCGCTATGACAAGGACAGAGCAGCATGTTGATCAACCTGGTTTCAATTCACCCCTGCCCTTCACCCCAATCAGTTCCTCTGGCGAACGCCTTTCTTAAGGCATACGCTCTTGAGAGTACTGCTTCGATCACCCTTGTTGATTTGTTTCTCGGTCAGGACGCTGCCAGTTGCGCTGCCGGGCTTGCCAACCCCGCACCTGCCGCAGTCGGCTTTTCTCTGTATGTCTGGAATCGTGAGCTCGCGTGTGAAATTGCGGCAGAACTGAGGCATCGTCATCCGGGCGTCAAACTTTTTTGCGGCGGCCCGGAAGTGACTGCCGATCCCGGCTCTATCCTAGACCTTGGAATTTTTGACTTCGTAATCATCGGCGAAGGTGAAGTTCCCTTTTTATCACTATGTCAAAACCTGTCTGCCGGCGAAGATTACTCTCGGATACCAGGCGTAGTGACGGCTACCACCGTCACACCCCAGACCCCGCCCCCCATAACCAGCCTTGATGCACTCCCGTCTCCATACCTGACCGGAGTGATTGATACGCATACGACCCCCGGTATACTCTGGCAGCTGTCGCGTGGCTGCAGCTTTACCTGTGATTTCTGTTTTGATTCGCGCGGTATCCATGGTGTTCGACACTTTTCTCTGGAAAGAGTAGAACTGGAGTTACGCCATTTTGCCGCGACCGGCGTCACACAAATTTTTGTGCTTGATTCAACTTTCAATCTGAATCCGGAGCGTGCAAAAAAAATCCTGAGAATGATCAAAAAATACGCCCCGAATATTCATTTTCATTTTGAGGTGCGCAATGAATTTATTGATCGCGAAATGGCAAAACTTTTTGCACAGATTGCATGTTCATTGCAAATAGGACTGCAGAGCGCTGATCAGGAGGTACTCAGACTGGTTGGCCGGTCATTTAACAAAGTCGACTTTTCTGCAAAGGTCAGACTGTTGAATGACAGCGGTGCGGTTTTCGGTTTTGACCTTATTTACGGTCTGCCGGGAGACACTCTGGAGGGTTTCAGACGTACTCTGGACTATGCTTTATCACTCTACCCAAACCATCTTGATATATTTCCACTAGCAGTCTTGCCCGGAACTAGGCTGGCTTCTCGCGGGACCGCTTTGAAATTACATTGGGATACAAAACCACCGTACACACTCGAGTCTACCGATAGTTTCAGCTCAGCTGACATGGCTGCAGCAGCCGAACTAACAACGGCCTGCGATATTTTCTACACACGTGGCAAAGCCGTCGCGTGGTTTAATGCCATAGTTGCGGTTCTTCGCCTGAAACCATCCGCTTTACTGCAGAAATTCAGCCACTGGCTGATAAATCACCGGGGAGAAGGTACCAAAGAGTCCGACTTAAGTGATGACGATATCCGGGACATGCAGACTCTTTTTCTGCGTGAGACATTCAACAACAAAAAAACGACACGATTCCTGCCACTTGTGCTCGACATAGTGAGCTATCACCATCAGTACGCAGCAGCACTGCTTGCTCCAACGGCGGATTCAGATTCAGATATCGCGACACCTGAAGATTTGTGCCTTGCCAACGTCAGGATTGCTCCATCAGCCCTCGTTGCACACTTCACCTACGATATTGAGGAACTTCTTGAGTGCGGGGAACCTCGTATATCCTGGATGTACGATAACCTTGCCCAGACAGGATCCCAGGCAGTTATCTACCTGAAGGATGGCATTGTATGCACTGAATCATTGGCCGCTCCATACATACTGCTTCTTGAGAAGATCAGGGATGGGATCGACAAAAACCACCAGCCAGAAACCGGACTCAACAATGATGAAGTCCATGAGTTTATCGTATTTGCCCTTCAGGAAGGAATACTTGTGAACGGTTGACAACAAATCCAGCACGTACGCCTGAACTCTTCACTACTGCGCATCGAAAGAGGTTGCTTTTTGGTAAATATTTTAGTATATCTCTCATTTCTTTAGCACATGTACTTTACTCAGTTTCCATATTGAAAGGTGTTTGATCGCCATGCACGATAAAATCAAGATTTTTTCCGGCAACTCAAATCCAGATCTGGCCCAGAAGATATGTAACTGTCTTGGCGTCCCACTGGGTAATGCTCGTGTACGCCGTTTTTCCGATGGCGAAGTAATGGTTGAGATCGGTGAGAATGTTCGCGGCCGTGATGTGTATGTTGTCCAATCCACCTGCGCGCCAACCAACGACAATCTGATGGAGCTACTGGTTATCACCGATGCATTGAAACGCGCATCAGCAGCCACCATAACTGCTGTCATCCCTTATTACGGCTATGCCCGTCAGGATCGCAAAGCGGCACCACGCACCCCTATCACCGCCAAACTGGTCGCGGACCTGATTACGACAGCCGGTGTCAACAGGGTTGTCACAATTGACCTCCATGCCGGCCAGATCCAGGGTTTTTTCAACATCCCGGTTGACAACCTGTACGCTGCACCGGTTATTCTTGATTACCTTAAAGATCGTTTCAGCGGTGAACAAGTTGTCATGGTTTCTCCTGACGCCGGCGGTACTGAAAGAGCACGTGCATTTGCAAAACGGCTCGAATATTCTCTCGCTGTAATTGACAAACGCCGTACCGGACCTAACGTAGCTGAAGTTATGCACCTGATCGGTGATGTGCGCGACAAGATTGCCGTTATCCTTGATGACATGATAGACACAGCCGGCACGCTGACCCAGGCTGCAAAAGCGCTCAAACAAAACGGCGCTAAAGCAGTCTATGCATGCGCTACGCATGGAGTGCTGTCGGGCCCTGCAATCGAACGTATTAATGCCTCCGATATTGAAGAAGTAGTATTAACTGATACAATACCGGATGGTAACAGTGCTCAGGCAACAACAAAGATCAAAATGCTTTCTGTAGCGGATCTGCTGGCCGAAGCGATCAGGCGCATCCATGAGGATGAATCAGTCAGTTCTCTATTTGTATAATCCAGCACCAAATATTTTTATTATGAATAGGACGGGGTTGACTCGTCACTACACGTGGAGGAACGTATGCAACAGAAACAGATGAATATTGAACTGCGCACCAAGACCGGTACTGGCGTAAGCCGAAGATTACGCAATGCCGATATGGTACCGGGTGTTGTTTATGGCAAGGGAATTGAGCCGGTAACTGTCAGCATCAAAAGCCGTGACCTGCAGGAAGCAATTTCTGGTGCCGGTGGACAGAACAACCTTATCACCTTTATTGGCGGCGGAACATTGGATCAGAACATCGCTATTGTTGTCGATATTCAGCGTGATCCGATCAAGCGAACAATCAAGCACGTTGATCTCCATCGCATCAATCCGAATGAGAAACTAAAGGTCACCGTTCCAGTTGTTTTAACCGGAACTGCAATCGGCGTAAAAGAAGGCGGCTTGCTCGACCTTGCTCACCACGAATTACACGTCGAGTGCTTGCCAGGAAACATCCCGGATTCCATCACAATTGATGTATCTGACCTGAAAATAGCCCACTCGATTCACGTCAGCGAAATCGTACTTCCAGAAGGTATCGTTCTTCTTGACCAGCCCAAGATTCCTGTTGTCAGCATTCTTGGCAGAGCCAAAGAAGAAGAATCTCCGGCTGCCGAATAACAGACGATCAATCCAGTATGAGTACCTATATAATTGCGGGGCTGGGCAATCCCGGCCCCACATATCAATGGACCCGCCATAATGCGGGTTTTCTTTTTTTGGATCGTCTTGCCCACCTGGAAAACATCTCTGTTTCAAAAAAGGCATTTTCAGGTCTTGCAGGAGAATGGAATTTTGCCGGACACCGTCTGATACTGATTAAACCACAGACATTCATGAATCTGTCCGGAAATTCCGTCATGCAGTCCCTCCAGTTTTACAAGCTCCCGCTTTCAAATCTGATCGTGATCCACGATGAGCTTGATCTTCCGTTTGGAGTTGTGCGCTTCAAGCATGGTGGTGGGCATGGTGGGCATAACGGCTTGCGCTCCATAATGGAAAACCTGGGAAAAGGTGACTTTACCAGACTCCGTATCGGCATCGGAAAATCCCCGTATGGAGATACAACAGACCATGTCCTCGGGAAGTTCCCCCCCGATCATATGGAGGCTCTTTCACGTGTGCTTGATGGCGGCATTGAAATGCTTGAAGTAATGCTTAGAGAAGGGCTCCCTAAATCAATGAGCCTGTTTAATAATAAGAATTTTCTGGAAGGATAGATCATGGGTTTTAACTGCGGAATTGTCGGGCTGCCGAATGTTGGCAAATCCACTATATTTAATGCACTAACATCAGCAGGGGCTGAATCTGCAAATTATCCGTTTTGCACTATCGAGCCGAATGTCGGCATCGTTCAGGTCCCTGACCAGCGCATGGAACAATTATCAGCAATCGTCAATCCACAAAAAACACAACCAACGACAATTGAATTTGTTGACATTGCCGGCCTCGTCAAGGGAGCCAGCCAGGGTGAAGGCCTCGGCAACCAGTTTCTGGGGCATATCCGCAGCGTCGATGCAATAGTCCACGTCGTGCGCTGTTTCGATGACGACAATATTGTCCATGTGAATGGCCGCGTCTCACCGGCCGACGACATTGAGGTCATTAACACCGAACTTGCACTGGCAGACCTTGATACAATCGAAAAAAAATTGCAGCGGGCCGAGAAAATGGCACGCAGTGGCGACAAGAAAGCAAAGGAAGAGGTTGATTTCTATCTCAGGGTTCGGGCTTTGCTCGAACAGGTCATGAAACTTCAGGGTATAGCCCAGAATGATGATGAAAGAATATGGATGCGCGACCTGCACCTGCTGACAGACAAGCCGGTCCTTTATGTCGCAAATGTAGCTGAGGATGACCTGGAAGGCAACCATCCGAACGTCGGCAAGGTCCGCGAAATTGCCGCATCTGAAGGAGCCAGTGTCGTGGTCATCTGCGGCAAACTGGAAGCAGAAATTTCCGAGCTTGACGGACCTGAAAAAAAGGCTTTTCTTGATGACATGGGACTGGAGGAACCAGGACTTGACCGTCTTATTCGAAGCGGCTATGCACTATTGGGCCTCATCACCTATTTTACCGCCGGCGTCAAAGAAGTTCGCGCCTGGACGATTGTCAACGGCACAAAAGCTCCACAGGCTGCAGGCGTTATTCACACTGATTTCGAAAAAGGATTTATCCGCGCTGAAGTAATTGGCTTCAATGAGTATATAAACAGTAACGGCGAATCAGGGGCAAAAGAAAAGGGGTTGATGCGACTGGAAGGAAAAGAATATATCGTGAAGGATGGCGATGTCATGCATTTCCGCTTTAACGTCTAACCTCATCCTGTACAAAAAACGTACAAGAAAGCCCCGGCAAAACCGGGGCTTTCTTGTAACTTATACTGTTCGTTAGTAACTATATACGTCTTACGTCGGCAGCCTGAAGGCCTTTAGGTCCCTTGACGATCTCAAATTCAACTGCGTCGCCTTCAGCAAGGGATTTAAATCCATCACCTGATATTGCCGAGAAATGAACGAAGATATCCTCGCCCTGCTCCTGCTCAAGAAAACCAAAACCCTTGCTGTCATTAAACCATTTAACTTTACCTGTTGTCATGCTACTGCTCCTTTTTTACTGCTCATGTAATGCACTCACGATATCGTAAGTGGCTTAAATTAGTTAAATTAACTAGATGTATTTTTTGTAAACTGATTAACAATAACATACTTCTGCCATACTGTAAGTAAAAAAAACAGCTCCATTATTAACTTAGTATTTCTAATATTTACATACCACGAACAGAGCCACCAACTGACCTTTTCTTATTGAGCAGCATCATTAGTTATGCTATTGTAGAAAGCTATTTTGTCAAACATTTAACCGCGGGAGATACTTCATAATGTTCAATTCCCTTATTAAAAAGTTCATCGGCAGCAAAAACGAACGTGAACTGAAGAAAATGTGGCCGATTGTTGAAAAGATAAATACATTAGAGGCTTCGATATCCACCCTTTCCGATGAACAACTGACCAATAAAACCGGTGAGTTCAAGGAGCGGCACGCAAAGGGAGAATCTCTCGATTCATTACTCCCTGAAGCCTTTGCAGTCTGCCGTGAAGCAAGCAAGCGGGTTCTCGGCATGCGCCATTTTGACGTCCAGATGATAGGCGGCATGGTCCTGCATTCCGGTAAAATCGCTGAAATGAAAACGGGGGAAGGTAAAACGCTGGTAGCCACCCTCCCCGCCTACCTCAACGCAATTTCCGGCAAAGGGGTTCATGTTGTAACCGTCAACGATTACCTGGCAAAGCGCGACTCCGAATGGATGGGGCGTTTGTATGGCTTCCTCGGATTGACGGTAGGTATCGTTGTACATGGTGTTGAAGATGAGCAACGCCGCCTTAACTACGCCGCTGATATTACTTACGGCACAAATAACGAGTTCGGCTTCGATTATTTGCGCGATAACATGAAGTTCGACCTGACTGATTACGTTCAACGCGGTTTTAACTACGCCATCGTCGACGAAGTTGACTCTATCCTGATTGACGAGGCCAGGACTCCGCTGATTATTTCTGGTCCCACCGAAGATTCAACCGATAAATACTATGTTATCAACGCCATAATTCCGAAATTGGAAAAGGGTGAAGTGGCAGAAGTCGAAGCAAACACTCTTTCCGGCAAGCGCAAGCAGTATTCCGGTGACTATACCGTTGACGAGAAAGCCAAAAGTGCTGCACTGACGGAACAGGGCGTTCTGAAGGTAGAAAGCCTCTTGAAAATTGACAATCTGTATGACCCCCGTAATATTGAGATTCTTCATCACGTCAACCAGGCACTGCGTGCCCACGCCATGTACAAGCTTGATGTGGACTACGTGGTAAAAGATGGCGAAGTCATGATTGTTGATGAGTTTACCGGCCGTCTCATGCCGGGCCGCCGCTGGTCCGATGGTCTGCATCAGGCGATTGAGGCCAAAGAAGGGGTGAAAATTGAGAATGAGAACCAGACTCTGGCGACGATCACCTTCCAGAACTATTTCCGTATGTACAGCAAACTGTCTGGAATGACCGGTACGGCTGATACCGAAGCTGAGGAATTTCACAAGATATATAAACTTGATGTATGTGTAATCCCGACAAATCGACCGCTCCTGCGACCGGATTTCCCGGATGTTATTTACAAAACCGAGAAAGAAAAGTTTAAAGCAGTTATTGAGGATATTAAAGAGCATCATGCTGTCGGCCAACCCTGTCTTGTGGGTACTATCTCGATTGAAAAGTCGGAAGTTTTGTCAGAAATGCTGAAACGCCAAGGGGTTCCACACAGCGTACTGAATGCCAAACAGCATGAACGGGAAGCGGAAATCGTGTCTCAGGCCGGCCGTAAAGGTGCAATAATGATTGCGACCAACATGGCTGGCCGTGGAACCGACATCGTGCTGGGTGGCAACCCGGATGCATTGGCTAAGCAGTGGCGCAGAGCCAACCCTGAATCTACAGATGAGCAATACGAAGCTGTGGTTGCCAGATACAAAGCTGAATGCCTCGCTGAACACGATGAGGTGGTTAAACTGGGAGGACTTCATATTCTTGGTACCGAGCGGCACGAGTCACGCCGCATTGATAACCAGCTGCGCGGTCGATCCGGCCGTCAGGGGGATCCAGGTTCGTCAAAGTTTTACCTATCACTGGAAGATGACCTGCTGCGCATTTTCGGATCGGAGCGGGTATCCAAGATCATGGATCTTCTCAAGATTGAAGAGGGTGAGGCGATCACACACAGCATGATCTCCCGATCGATCGAGAATGCGCAGAAAAAAGTAGAGGCGCATAATTTTGATATCCGTAAACATCTCATTGAGTACGATGACGTCATGAACAAACAGCGTGAAGTTATTTACAGCCAGCGACGCGAGATTCTTGGCGGTCAGGATATTCGCGAGAGCTTTCTGGAAATGCTTGATGATACGATAGAGGAAGTTGTCGCCGCTTTCGCTATTGATAAGGTTTCTCCGCACGAATGGGATTGGCAGGGTATAGGCGAAAACGTCTACAAATACTTCAATCTTCAGCTCGATCTTCCGCAGGAGATGATAAGCCGCCTGACCCCGGTTAACTTTCGTGACACTCTCAGTGAACAGGCCCACGCCATCTTTGATGCCCGGGTGAATGAAATGGGTGACGAACTTATGGATCACCTCATCAAAGTCATGATGCTTCAGGCCATCGACACGCACTGGAAAGACCACCTACTGAATATCGACCACCTGAAGGAGGGCATCGGCCTGCGTGGTTATGGGCAGAAAGACCCCAAACAGGAATACAAGAAAGAAGCCTACAACCTTTTTATGGAATTGATGTTCCGTATCCGTGAAGAGGTTGTAGAACGTGTTTACTGGGTTCAGATCAGTCAAGACGGTGAAGAGATAGAAGAGATAGAAGAGGAGCTGCAAAGCAAGAAACTTGTTTTTAATCTGGGGGGCGGCGAAGAGCATGCCAATGAACCTGCCAAAAGCCAAAAAGTTGCGGGACGCAACGATGCCTGTCCATGCGGAAGCGGCAAAAAATACAAGAAGTGCTGCGGGAAGTAACGGTTTTATTTCCAGTACCAACCTCATTTTTTCAGGAGTCTTGATCTCATGAATATACAAGGCTTTTTATTTTCAACTGTCGAAGCGGCAATTAAAAAAGCGGGGCGTAAAGATCTGGCGCTAATATTTTCTGAAGTCCCTGCAACTGCGGCTGCCGTGTTTACCACCAGCAGCGTCAAAGCTGCCCCGGTATTGTTATCACGCGAACATATTGCCGACGGCACCGCCCGGGCAATCATCGTTAACAGTGGCAATGCCAACGCCTGTACCGGCGAACAAGGAATGAAGGATGCGCGGGAGACTGTGGAGCTGGTGGCACGAGCGCTCGGCATTGCTACTACGGACGTCCAGGTCTGTTCAACCGGAGTGATCGGTGTACAGATGCCGATGGAACGGATGCGACCCGCCATCACACCACTGGTTGACGGTCTCACCAGTGGCACCCTGGATGACATTGCCCAGGCGATCATGACTACCGACACCTTTCCCAAGATGGAAGCTCGTAGCGGGCAGGCCGACGGTGTTTCCTACACCGTAGCGGGTATTGCCAAGGGGGCCGGCATGATAATGCCCAACATGGCCACCATGCTCTCCTTCATCATCACTGATGCCGCAATAGAGCCTGCGTATTTACAACGTGTGTTCCGTCGAGCGGTGGAGAGTTCATTCAACGCCATCACGGTAGACGGCGATATGTCAACCAATGATACCTGCCTGATTCTGGCAAACGGCATGGCTGGAAATCCTGTCGTTACGGAAGGATCTGCTGAAGGAAACGCTTTTGCAGCAATCCTTGGTGATGTTTTGCTCTCATTGGCCAAGCAGATTGTAAAAGATGGTGAGGGCGCAACCAAGTTTGTTGAAATAAGGGTCAATGGCGCCAGAAATGATGCTGATGCAAAGCGTTCCGCCATGGCCATTGCCAACTCCAGCCTCGTCAAGACGGCTTTTTTCGGACAGGACGCCAACTGGGGACGCATTTTTGCAGCCGTCGGCTATTCAGGCGCTGAGGTGGATCAGTCCCTGCTCTCCCTCAGTTTTGATGATGTCTGTATGGCCAAAAACGGCATATTTGCCGGTGGGGACGCCGAGGCTCGGGGCACCGAGGTTCTCAAACAAAAAGAGTTTACTGTTTCAGTTGACCTTGGAATAGGCAGCGGCACCGCCACTGTGTTCACTTCAGACCTGACACATGAATATGTCAGCATCAACGCCGATTACAGATCCTGAGATTTTGCCATCTTCCCCCTTGAGCCTCCGCATGCGGAGGCTTTCTTGTTATCAGCTCTATAAAACTGCCGATCATCTGTCAACATTAGGACTCTCCAGCCAGAGAAGAGCGACCGTCCTCACCAGCAACACGAAAATACCTTGAAACGCTAATACCTTGACACGATATTTCGCCTGTGTTAGTTGTTTCCGGTAAATTATTCTTGCGTATCCACTCAGCAAGGGAGGGATCGATGAGCATTAAAGTGCTGGTCGCCGACGACAGTATCACCATCCAGAAAGTAATCGGCATCATTTTCGGCGGAGGAGAATATTCCTTAACGGTCGTTGACAACGGTAAGTCCGCCGTTGAAAAGGCTCGTGAAATCACCCCGGATATATTGCTCATTGATGCCCTTATGCCTGGAATGTCAGGCTACGAAGTGGCTGAAGCGGTACGTTCCACCCCTTCGCTTGCGTCTAAACCGATTCTGATCCTCACCGGATCATTTGAGCCATTTGACGAAGAAAAGGCAAAGAGATGCGGTGCAGATGATTTTATTGCCAAGCCGTTTGAATCACAGCAGATCATCACCAAAGTGAAAGAGCTTCTGGAACTTGGAAACTCACGAGCGCAACAGTCCATACAAGCCTCTCCGCCACAACAGATCCCCGAACCGCTCCAAGAGGAGCAAGTTTTTTCAGCACCAGCACTTGATATTCTGCAGCCAACAGCACCTGCGGATATATGGAGCGCCTTTACCCCGGAAACTGAACCTCAAGTTGCAACGCCATCAGTTCCTGTCCTAGATGCACCCGCTGGAGCAATGAATGAACCCGATGTGTTTGCAATAGTCAATGAAGAAAGTGATGCCGAACTCGTACAAACTGATACAACGGCAGAAGCATCTCCCAGCCATACCGGTTCTCAATGGGTTCCGGTTGAGGAAAATACTTTTGAATTTGAAGAAGAGATGATTACGGCACCTCTGCAGACCATCTTCACTGATCAGAAAGCTCCGGCTCAGGAATCATCTTTCGGTGATATTTCTTTTGAGGATGACGCTGCAACGCCGGCATCCCCCTTAACTTCAGCCATTGCAGAGCCTGATTTTTCTGTCCAGCCCCAGGATGTTGCCGGTTTCACCGTTCCGTCCACGGAGTTTGCAACGGAACCTGAGTTGGAGATGCCACCCGCTACAGAAACCCTTGCACCTGAAGCACCCGCTCAAGCAGTTCCTCTCACCGAGGAACAATTAAGAGCAGCTATTATGTCAGCATCCAAAGAAGTTATTGAACGCATTGTCTGGGAAGTCGTTCCTGACCTGGCAGAAGCCATGATCCGTGATGCAATCAGCAAGATCAAAGCAGGGGCCTACTAGCTCCACCCGCTTGTATAAATAAGTTTCAAGGGGGATGGCAACATCCCCTTTTTTTGTATGGAGGTTTCAAGATGATAAAGATGGCAATATCCAAGGTTGTCGAACGTATTGACCTGACTGAAGGCGAAATGATCGAGGTCATGAACCAGATAATGTCCGGTGAGTGGACCCCGGCACAGATCGCTGCCTTCATCACCGCGCTGCGCATGAAGGGTGAAACCATCGACGAGATAACCGGTGCGGCGCGCGTCATGCGTGAGAGAGCTACCCCGATCCGTGTTGGCAAGGGAGTTCTCGACATTGACCGCGACGACATCAACATCGATCGGGAGACAATTCTGGATGTTGTCGGCACCGGAGGCGACGGCACCAATACGTTCAACATCTCCACGACTGTATCCTTTGTGGTCTCGGCCTGTGGCGTCAAGGTAGCAAAGCACGGCAACCGCTCTGTTTCTTCTGCATGCGGGAGTGCAGATGTACTGGAGAAGCTTGGTATCAACCTTGATGTTACGCCGGAAACGGTTGAAAACTGCATAGACCAGATCGGCATAGGCTTCCTCTTCGCCCCTGCCCTGCACGGCGCCATGAAGTACGCGATAGGGCCGCGGCGAGAAATCGGTATCCGCACTATTTTTAATATCCTGGGACCGCTGACCAACCCTGCCGGGGCCGACTGTCAGGTGATGGGTGTATATCGCGCAGAGCTGGTAGAGAAGCTTGCTGGTGTTTTGCATAAGTTAGGGTGCCGACACGGCTTCGTGGTGCATGGCTCGGACGGAATGGACGAGATGACACTTACCGGCGAAACACTGATAGCTGAAGTCACCACGGAAGGCGTCACAATGGCAACGGTCACCCCGGAGCAGCTTGGCCTGACCCGCTGCGGCATGGAAGCGCTCAAAGGGGGAGATGCCGCTGTCAACGCCGAGATTGTCAAGGCTGTACTCGCCGGAGAGAAGGGGCCACGACGGGACATCGTCCTCCTTAACGCCGCCTATGCACTGGTAGCTGCAGGCAAGTCGGTCACAGCGGCTGAGGGTATGATACTGGCAGCCGAGGCCATTGATTCCGGGCGAGCGCTGCAGCAGGTGGAAAAACTGGCGGCATTAACAAATCTTGGCTAGATTAGCCAACAAAAACAGAGCGGAAGAAATCATATGACTACTGACACACCTGATATCCTGAAAAAAATTATTCTTCATAAGCACGCAGAAGTAGCCGCCGCCAAGGCGGTCTCCACGCTTAGTGAGCTGAAAGTGCGCATCAGTGATATGGAGGATGTGCCGCGCGGCTTTGAACGCCACATCCGCGAAGCATCTGCCTCCGGTTGGACTGCCATCATCGCCGAGGTCAAGAAGGGGTCCCCGAGTAAAGGGGTTATTCGTGACGATTTTGACCCGCTGGAAATTGCATCCATCTACCAGGATAATGGTGCCACTTGTCTGTCGGTCCTTACCGACGAGCATTTTTTTCTCGGCCACCTGCGTTACCTGGCTCTGATTCGCGAGACGGTCGCATTGCCACTGTTGCGCAAAGATTTTATCTGTGATCCATACCAGATCTATGAAGCCCGTGCAGCAGGCGCAGATGCGGTTCTATTGATCGCCGCCATGCTTGAGCAGAATCAGTTACATGACTTTCATGCCGTGGCAAAGGAAATTAATCTGGATGTACTGCTGGAGGTTCATGATGAAACGGAGATGGAGAAGGCTCTGGCAACCGGCTGCACCCTTATTGGTGTCAATAACCGCAACCTCAGGACGTTTGAAATGGATCTTGGCACGACAGCCCGCCTGGCGCGCATGATGCCACCCGATAGACTGCTGGTTACGGAGAGCGGAATAAACAACCGCGAGGATATCGAGCGTCTTGCCACTGATGGGGCTCAGGCTTACCTGATTGGTGAGTCCATGATGCGCGAAACCGATATTGGCCGGAAGCTTCGTGAATTGCTTGGCAGCTGATTCTCTATTTTACCGCCATAAGCCCGCGCTGCTGGAGCAGGCTGAGCGACTGAAGCAGCTCCACAGCCCGCCGCAGCTGAAAATCCTTCTGTAACTCCTGTTCCACACTCTGAGTCTGAATAGCCCGCGACCGATTCAGCGGCTCATCCATCAGCCCTGATGGCGCCAGGCGGTTATTCAGGTCGTTTTCCTTAATTTCCTGGCGAGTTGACCGCAGCGCTGTTTCTACGTACCTTATATTATCAACTTCTATATCCGGAACAATTCCCTTTGCCTGAATTGAACGACCGCTCGGTGTATAATAAAGCGCGGTCGTCAGCTTAAGAGCCGCAGCATTTTTTAGCGGGAATATCGATTGAACGGATCCCTTGCCAAAACTCCGCGTTCCGATGACGATTGCTTTTTTATGATCCTGCAGTGCTCCGGCGACTATTTCCGCAGCGCTTGCACTCCCCCCGTTGATAAGCACAACTATCGGATATCGCGGCTCCTTGGGCCCCAATGTGGCGCTATAAATGTGGCTTAAATCTTGAGTCCTTCCCTTGGTGATGACTATCTCAGTATTGTTGATGTCATCACCGACAAAACAGTTGGCTACTTCAACGCATGAATTTACCAACCCTCCTGGATTATAACGAAGATCCAGAATCAACCCCTTAATTGCCCCTCCGGATTTTGCGTGAAGATCTTTTAAAGACTCCTTGAACTCGCTTGCTGTACGCTCCAGAAACTGTGATATACGAATGAAGCCATACCCGGATGGGAGAAGCCGTGCTTTAACGCTGTTCAGTTTTATGATGTCGCGAACAAGCTTAAAAACCAGCGGTTTATTGTTCCCGGCACGTACTACTGTCAGCACAACAACTTTCCCCTTCTCACCACGCATCTTTTTAACCGCTGCCGCTATGTTCATGCCATCAGTGGAGGTCTCGTCAATTTTCCAGATATGATCATCGGCCTGAACTCCTGCACGGAAAGCGGGTGTATCATCAATCGGGGAAATAACCGTCAGCTTGCCGTCTTTTGTGCCAAGCTCAATACCGATGCCACCAAATGCTCCGGATATCTGAACTTCCATCTCGTGATAAGAGTCAGGCGGGAGATAGGCGCTGTGTGGATCGAGTGTGGCAAGCATGCCGTCGACCATCTTACGCACCAGTTTTTTCGAATCGGGTTTTTCTACATAGTTGACCAGAACGGCTGCATACGCTTCCTGGAGCAGATTAAGCGTGCCGGTCACTCCGGAAGAAGCATGGCGTGCCTGCCAGCGCCAGTAGAAGAGTGCTGACAGAACAAGAGCAATACATGCGATAACCAGTGTTAATCTGGTGGTGCGAATTTTAAAGGCAGGAAGCATTGGAATTATCTCCGCACGTCAATCCCGTAACTTTTAATTTTGCGGTGCAGATTACTCCGTTCCAGCTCGATCAGTTCAGCGGTACGGGATATATTCCAGTCATTCTCCTCCAGCTTGTGAATAATAAACTCACGCTCGAAATCCTCCCTGGCATCCCGTAACGCCGACCTGGAAAGGGCGCCACCCATACCGGCAGGATGCGGCGCTGCGTCAGCCTGATCACCTGACAAAAGCGGTATATGCTCGGCTGAGATGACATGTCCAGGCGTCACAATAAGTACCCGTTCGACCACGTTTTTCAACTCACGCAGATTACCTGGCCATGAGTAGTGCCTCAACTTGTCGATGGCATCGGGAAGAAAAGCCTTCGCTTCGCCCCCTTCCCTATGAAAGAACTGCGCAACGACGTGTTGCACCAGCGGCCCGATATCCTCTAAATGGTCACGAAGCGCTGGAGCTCTCAACATTATGGTACTCAGTTGGTAATAAAGATCAGAGTTGAATTTTCCTGCAGTCATTTCCTGTTCAAGCGATCTGGTCGTGGCGGCAATGACCCGAATATCAACGGCAACACGCCTGTTCCCCCCGACACGTTCAAAACTACGCTCCTGAATAAAACGCAGCAGTTTTGTCTGAGTGCCCAACGGCAGTTCACCAACTTCATCAAGAAAAAGTGTGCCGCCATCAGCCTGATCAAGACGTCCCTTCTTGTGTGACGTCGCCCCGACGAATGCGCCTTTCTCATGGCCGAACAGCTCACTCTCGACCAATTCTTCCGGGATGCCGGAGCAGTGTACCGCGATGAAAGGCCGCTCCCGCCTCGGACTGTTGCAGTGAATCGAACAGGCTATCAACTCCTTGCCGGAGCCATTTTCACCGTTTATCAGTACTGATGCCGATGTCGGTGCAACACGCCTGACCTGCTCACGCACGGTGATAATCTCGGCTGATTCGCCGATAAGCTCATAATCTGCAGAGACCGAACGCTTCAGTTCAGCATTTTCCACCTTTAATTCCTGCAATTGCAACGCATTGGCGACACTGATCAGAACCTTTTCCAGAGAAAGCGGCTTTTCAATAAAATCAAAAGCCCCGAGCTTGGTAGCACGAACCGCCGTGTCAATGGTGCCATGACCGGAAATCATGATGACCGTCACCTGAGGAAGCAGCGCCTTGAGCTTTTCGAGGGTTTCCAGACCATCCATGCCGGGCATCCAGATATCAAGCAGAACCAGATCAGGGAGTTCCTGCCGTGCAGTCTCAATACCTTCAGCACCACTCTCTGCGCAGAGGACCTGATACCCCTCATCTTCAAGAATTCCACCCAGTGCGGTTCTGATATCCTTTTCATCATCAATTATCAATATCGTATGTGTCATCACAACTCCTCATATTCTCTCTGTTTTTACCCGACCGGCAGCTCAACAACGAATACGGCACCGTGCGGCATATTGTCGCGAATCCGCACAAAACCACCATGATCGGTCACAATGCTGTTGACTATTGCCAATCCGAGTCCGGTACCACTCTTCTTGGTTGAAAAATATGGTTCAAACAGGCGCGGTTTATCTTCCGGTGAAATTCCAGGACCATCATCGGCAATACTGATGGTCGCCATCTTCAGGACATCATCAAAGTGTGTCATCAGGACAACGCTACCATGCTCTTCCATAGCGGCAACAGCGTTCTCAAGGATATTGATCAGCACACGCTTGATTTGATCACGGTCTATCATCAGAAGCGGCAACCTGTCATCCAAGGTGACTCTGAAGTCAACGCCGCGATGAGCCTCCTGGTAAAGCGTCAAAGATTCGCGAATCAATGTGTTAAGATTGTTTGGCTCGGGCTGAATAGCGGGCATACGGGCAAAATTTGAAAACTCGTTAACCAGATTTTTGAGATCATCAACCGATTTAATAATCATCTCAGTACACTCGTCAAAAACCTTCTCGTCATCACTAAAGCGTGACAGATAGCGTTTTCTCAGGCGCTGGGCAGACAGCTGGATCGGGGTTAAGGGATTTTTTATTTCATGGGCTATTCTGCGGGCAACCTCTCGCCAGGCAGCCATGCGTTGGGCACGCATCATCTGAGTCAAATCATCAAGAACGGCAACCATACCCAATATTTCACCATTTACCGCACGCAGCAGCGTCAGATGGAGTTGCAAGGCAATGCGGGATCCCGTTATATCGAGAAATATTTGCTTGCTGATCGTCCCGTTTTTAGACTGCAATAATTCCCTTATGGAATCCGAGGCCATATCGATATGTTTACTATTAATGACATCGCGGTAGTTTTTACCCAGAACATTTTCCGCCCTCAGATTGAGCAAGCGTTCGGCAGATGTGTTAATCGTGCGTAACAAACCTTCGCTGTCTATAGAGATTACGCCGGCGGCAACGTTACGCAGAACAATCTCCATATACTGCTGGCGTCGTTCGATTTCCCGGTTGCTGCGAAGAAGTTCGAGATTGGATACGTTCAGTGCGTCCTGCTTGGTACGCAGGTCTTCCGTCATAAGATTGAACGACTGGACCAGCATGCCGATTTCGTCCACAGAATAGGAATCTATGCGGACATCAAGGTTCCCGCCTGCTACGGCATGAGTTGCATCCACCAACTCCTGGAGAGGTCTGGTCATGCTGTTCGCCAGATAGACTCCCATCCAGTATGCAAAAAACACGATCACCATTGTTATTAAGAAGAGTGTGATTATATAGGCGGTCCTGATCGGATTTTTCAGGATTTTGAGCTGGCGGAATTCATGGTATGAGTTGGTAATCTCTTTCATCTTATTTACGAGTGAGTACGGCACATAGTAATTAACAACAACGACGCCGACGATATCAGACTCATTCCAGGTCGAACGAACCGGCACGATACCGCGGATTAAATCGGCCTTTCCTGCCTGATTAACTCTGGTAAGTTCCTCACCGGCGAGACCACGCTTGATGTCCTCCGAAGAAGGGTTGGTAAATTCACCTTTGGGTACCGCCGGATTTGACGACCGGACCAGCTCCTCATGCTGGGCAGAATAGACCTCAACAACCCCCAGATTGTATTCACTCTGTTTCTGGTGGATAAGCCGCTTGAGCTGTGGCAGGTTGGCCTCGTTCAGCAGTTTCTGATCTTTAATAAAGTTGCTGATCTGTCTGCCGTAATAAAGTGAATTGAGAGCCGAGCTTTTGTAGTACGTCTGCGCCACTTCAAGCGACTCACTCAGAGAGGATTCAACCTGGGTGTTGAACCAGTTATGCACGGTATTGTTAATGAAACCGGCTGCGGCAAAAAAGAGCAGCAGAGTCGGGACCAGCGAGAGGGCGACAAACGAAAGGACAAGCTTGGTACGGAGTTTTTTTGCAAACGGATTTGAGCGGCTTTCAACAAAAAGTTTTACAACGTTGCGGCTTACCAGATAGACCAGCAGAATTACCAGCAGGATGACAATATTAATTACTACAAAAATAGCAATAATACTCCCCAGCTTGGCATCTCCGCTTAACTGGGTAAGGCTGATTTCAACCCTGGTCAGTAAAACAATCAATATGACCGCCAGGACTATTATGATCGCTTCCCGCAATCTTTTTTTCCGCTCTTGGCGCGAAACTGATGTATTCATTGAGCGGTATTTCCTTTCCAATTTAAATACATGCTGATACTAGCATAGTTATATTTTGTTTAAAACCCATTGTTGCATTTTTGCATCAATTGCCGATTAAATTCAGGTATGATACTGTCCGTATCAATCATAATAACAAACCGGAGTCAGGTATGCGCATTCAAGACTCATCATCGCTAAGAGAGCTGGACAAAAACACCAAGAACTCTTCGCCGATAAAAAAAATAATGAATTCATTATTTATTGATGAATTGAGTCACCAGGAGGAGGGGGTCAATTCTTATCAGGATGATACTGAGGCCCTCAGAACTGAAATTGAGACTGCCGGCAACCTGCTGACAACTGAACCGACACTGGCAAACTTCAAACATTTTCGCGATCTTTTAAGCACACTGGCCAAAAAGGTGAATGCCGAGGCCTACCGGCTGGATAAGTTTGGCGGCACCCCCCAGAATCCACGCTATTACGAGATTATTACGGTGATAAACCGTGAAGCCGACAACCTTTACAATCTTATCGTCAAAGAGAACAAAGATCCGATGGCCATTACCGCAAAGGTCATCGGCATCAAGGGGCTGGTAGTAGATCTGATCACATGAGCTGCGCAAGATACCGACTGATTTATACCGTAGTAAAAAATAAAGGGAGAAGGACATATCATGAGTGATACAGAGTTGAACACGATCGTACAAAAAGGGCTTGAGCTGCTCGACCAGGGAGCCGTCAAACAGGCTGTTTCTGTCTTTGAAGAGTACGTGAGCAACAACAGCGATCAACCTGACGCCTGGTTCTACCTGGGTGATGCATTGGCTGAAGACGGGCGACTGGATGACGCCATCGCCCGCTACCATGCAGGCCTGAAGCTGGCGCCAGAAGACACCGATGCCTTGACGACGCTGGGGGATATGCTGCTCGAAGCGGGCGACCACAAGGGGTCACTCGCCTGTTACAAAAAGGTTCTGGAGATAGACCCGAAGGATGCTGATGCACTTGTCAGTATCGGTCTCGTACACAACAGCCAGGATCGCAGTGATGATGCCATCAGTGCCTTTACTCAGGCACTCGAACTCGAGCCTGACAACGTTTTTGCTCTGAATGCTATGGGAGATGCACTTTACGGGCAGGGAGATGTTGACGGAGCCATCGCCGCCTTCACAAGAGGTGTTGAAATTGACCCCGCAGACCCGGCGGCCCATTTCAACCTGGGAGAGCTGTATTATGATCTGGAGGAACTGGAAGAGGCAGAAGATGAGTGCCTCGAAGCGGTCCGGTGTGATCCAGCCTACAGCATGGCCTACCTGACTCTGGGAGGCATCTGCATGGATCAGGACCGCACCGCCGACGCTATAGCGCATTTCGAGAGTTACCTGAAATTCGAGACATCGGTTCAGGCCGCCGACATGATTGCCGAAGTAAAGGCGGTTGTCGAAGGGCTCAAAGAAGAATTAAAGGGGTAGCAATGTCGCAGCAAAAGCCTGTTCTGATAGATTCACACGCACATATATACTACAAGGACTATACCGCTGACTTTGACGACATGCTGAAGCGTGCCGAAGATGCCGGAGTTGCCGCCATTCTGGTGGTTGGCACGGACATCGAATCGAGTCGCGAATCAGTCGAACTTGCGGAGAAATTTCCGCAACTGTATGCCGCCGTAGGTATTCATCCTCACGATGCCGGACGTGTTACCGATACCTGTTACAATGTAATCCGGACGCTTGCCGTTTCCAGCCGGAAAGTCGTTGCCATTGGTGAAATAGGACTTGATTTCTACCGTGACAGGTCGCCGCGGGACCAGCAGGAAATAGTTTTTCGCCGTTTCCTGCAGATTGCAGCTGAGCTTGAAAAACCGGTTATCATCCATGATCGCGATGCCCACGATCGCGTCATGACGATTCTCAGAGAGGAAAAAGTGCGCAAGGGTGTCCTGCACTGTTTTTCAGGCGATGCCGCTATGGCTTCCGAGGCCTCGGCGCTCGGCTTTCACATTTCGATCCCCGGGACTATCACCTACCCTGGTAACCAGCATTTACGGGATGTTGTACAAGCCGTCAGCATTGATCGCATGCTGGTCGAGACCGACTGCCCCTACCTGACCCCGGTCCCGCATCGCGGCAAGCGCAACGAACCGGCTTACGTGCGGTTAGCGGCCGAGAAAGTGGCGGAAGTTAAAGGGCTGACGCTGGAAGACGTCGCCCGTATAACGACCAAAAACAGCAGTGACCTGTTCGGAATCAACCTCTGGGACCAGTCAACAAAGATAGCCTACCGGATTCGCACCTCGATGTATCTGAATATAACCAACCGCTGTTCAAACCGCTGCAGTTTCTGCCCAAAGTTTGATGATTTCACGGTCAAGGGTCACAATCTGATGTTGAACAGTGAGCCTTCGTTTGACGAGATTATGGCGGCCATCGGCCAACCGGAAGGGATAAGCGAGATTGTGTTCTGCGGCTACGGGGAACCGCTGATCCGACTGGATCTTGTCAAGCAGGTTGCAGCTGCCCTCAAGGCTCGTGGCTACCAGATCCGCATCAATACTGATGGCCAGGCAAATCTGGTGCATGGACGGGATATTCTGCCTGAGCTGGCAGGCCTGGTGGACAGCATATCCGTGAGCCTCAATGCTCCGGATGCCGTAACATACAGCCGCATCTGCAACACCCCTTTTGCTGAAGCCGGCTTTAGCGGAGTATGTGACTTTATCCGGGCTGCATCAGCTTATATTCCACAGGTCATAGCAAGTGTCGTGACGGTTCCGGGTATTGACGTCGAGGCCTGCCGGATATTGGCAGAATCGCTTGGTGCGGAGTTTCGTGTGCGGGAATACTCCGAAGTCGGGTGATAACCCATCAGTAACGCATTACCCTCCCAAGAAATTGCTTCAGCTCTTTGCTGTGCGGCTCGGTAAACAATCGCTCTACCGGGCCGCTTTCCACGATCCTTCCCTCCGCCACAAACAGGCAATGGTCGGCTGCTGTGCGAGCAAAGCCCATATGGTGCGTCACAAGCAGCAAGTCCCGTCCTTCATCACGCAGCTCCCCGATAATATCCAGCACCTCTGAAGTCATTTCCGGATCAAGGGCCGAGGTCGGCTCATCAAACAGCAGAAAACGAGGCTTGATGGCGATAGCTCTGGCTATCGCCACCCGCTGCTGCTGGCCACCTGATAACTGGGCCGGCTTCTTGTCGGCGTGAAGCTCAAGGTGAAAGCGCTTCAATATTGCCTGCGCAGCCTCTATAGCCTGCAGATGCCCATAGCCCTGGGCCCGTTCCAGTGGAAGAATAACATTCTCAAGTGCCGTAAGATGAGGAAACAGGTTAAAAGACTGGAAAACCGTACCAACGCTACGGCGATGCTTCAAAAGACTGACTTCATCAAAGTCAAGCAGCTCTCCGTTAATAAGCACCTCTCCGGAATCAGGCCTCTCCAGACCGGCGATGGTCCGCAACAGCGTCGTCTTGCCGCCGCCAGAAGGGCCGATCACAACCAGTGCGTGAACATTCGGCAGATCGATTGAGATATCATCCAGAACCCTGCGCTGCCCGAATGTTTTGGTGAGGTTTGTAATGCTAAGTTTCATAGCGGTATTTTTGTTCGAGGTAGCGGCTGAATAGCGATATGGGAAGGGTCAGCAGCAGATAGCCCACCGCCAGTGGCAGGTAGCTTTCCAGGGTGCTGAATGTGAACGAGTTGACCTCCTGGGCATTGAGTGTGAATTCGCTGACGGCAATAATTGACAGCAGCGATGAGTCTTTGATCAGTGATGCAAACTGGCCTGCCAGCGGCGGCAGAATCCGCTTTACAACCTGGGGAAATATAACAAAACGGTATGTCTGAAAGGTTGTCAGGCCGATAGCACGAGCTGATTCCAGCTGCGATTCACCAATACTCTCAATGCCGGCCCGGATGATCTCACTCAGGTAGGCACCGGCAAACAGGGCCAGGGTCAGGATCCCGACCGCATAGCGGTTACTGATACCAAACGCGTCCGCAACCACGTAGAAAAACACCAGGATCTGTACCAGCAACGGTGTCCCGCGTACAACTTCGACATACAACACCGCCAGATAACGAAGTGGGAGCAGCCTCGAACGCCGTGCAAGGGCAAAAAAGACGCTGATCACCAGGCTGAGGCAGAGAGCAGCGGCTGAAATCAGTACCGTTGCCACCCACCCCTGCAGAAACTTCTGTTTGTACTGCCAGACCGCATGCCAGTTCCACCCATATTGCAGTTGACTGAAGGCAAACCAGAAAATTGCAGATATCAGCAGAGACACGACTGCAAACGACGCTATTATCGAGACCAGCGGCGCATCACTGCCGTCATCCGGCGTATACCATGTCACCGGCATCAATCGCCCCATTGCTGCTCCTCTAACGGTTTGTAGCTACAGGAAAAACTGGTAGCCAAGCCGCTTGAACTGCTGTTTCTGCTCTTTCAGCCATACGTCACCAAGCTTCTCAAAGCCGCCTGCTGCGCGATACTCCTTCAAAAAGGCATTGATGCGAGCCTTGAGAGGATCATTCCCCTTACGAATCCCTATCGCCCATGATTCGTGCTGAAACGGCTTCAGAATAGCACGGGTGGTCTGCTGATTACGCTGCCAGTTACTGTAGGTTGACATCTGGTCATAGATAAAGGCATCGGCCTTCCCCTGTACAACCTCCAGCACTGCCGCCGCTTCCTTGTCGAGAACCAGCACCCTGGCATGTTTAAATTGCTTGCTGGCATAGCTGTGACCGGTGGTACCTTTTTTAACCGCAACAGTCATACCCGCTTTGTCCAGATCGGATATGCCCTGTACGCCGGACTTTTTTTGCACCAGCAGGCAGAGCCCGGTCTTCAAATAGGGATCGGAAAAATCGATGGACTGGGCACGTTCTGCTGTGGCGGTCATTGATGAAATGATCAGGTCTATCTTGCCGGTCTTGAGAGATGGAATCAGGCCATCAAAGGCCATATTCTGTATCCTGACCGGCACTCCCAGTGAAGCACCCAGCGCCTTGGCCAGATCTACGCTCACTCCGGCAGGCTGTCCTTTGGTGTCGGTCATCTCGAATGGAGGGTAAGCCATTTCCATCCCGACAATCAGCGTACCGTTACTTTCAGCGGCAACAACCGAGCTGTGCAATGCGCAAACAATCAGTAGTGAACAAAGACAAACCATTGTTATCTGATAAAAAGTACGCACACAGGTTGCATTACTCATGGCCTACCCCCTCGCTCTTTTTTAAACGTAGCTATTTTTAAACGTAGCGCAAAAACAGATTAGATTCAACTGATAGTAGTGAGGTGGTAGAGAAGGGGTGCAGATTGTGTAAAAAAAAGCCGCGTCTGACGACACGGCTTTTGAAATTTTGGGGTGGCTGGAGGGTATCGAACCCTCGAATATACGAGTCACAGTCGTACGTGTTAACCGCTTCACCACAGCCACCATATAAGAAACGATTTAATAGCCCGAATCAGACATATAAGTCAAGTTTTTTTTAAATCATAGGCTTTATTTGGTCAAATAGTCGATCGGCTTTGGCCGTTCAAAACCCTCAGAATCTGCTGCAAGCGTTGATACTCCATATCCGTGAGCCTGCGATCACGATATACGGCTCCGGCATAGATTGCTACAAATTCGGATACATTATCATTATCTGCTGTCGATGCCATCTCAAACAAACCTGCCCCACCCTTACCGGCATAAAAATCGTATTCACGCTCCATCACCAAAAGGAAGATATGAAGGATGCGCCGCTCACGGGAAGTAAATATTAAAGAGCGCCTGACGCAATACAACAAACCGGCAAGAAGCACTATGCCGGTAAAATATGGCATAAAACCCCGAAGAATCTTAAATGGCTTAACACCCTGTAAGCGTGAACCGACATGGCCAGCTATCTTTATCTGTTGCTCAAAGTCATACGTTATAAGTGACCGATTCCAAATGTGATTAAATGAATCTATTGCCTGATTTATACGGAGCTTCAGGCTGCGAAATACCGGGGGTCTCCAGACATCCCCGGCATTGGTTGCAAAACTGCTCGGGTCGATTCTTGTCCAGCCGCTATGCTTCAGGCTGCGAAATACCGGGGGTCTCCAGACATCCCCGGCATTGGTTGCAAAACTGCTCGGGTCGATTCTTGTCCAGCCGCTATTTTTAATGTAGATCTCCACCCAAACGTGCGCCTTGGCATCGGTAACAAGATAATAGCCCCCTAACTGGTTGTATTCGCCTCCGAGATAGCCACCGACCAAACGGCACGGCACTCCTGCAGCACGCAGCAACAGGGCAAATGAAGAGGCAAAAAACTCGCAATGCCCCTGCTTCTTATCAAAAACAAACTGATCTATGGCCATGTCGCCGGTCGGCAGATCTCTCGTCGAATAGCGGTAGCTACCGTTCCTGAAATAATTCTCCAGTGCCTCGACTCTGGCACGATCACCTTCACCGGCACGAACTATTTCTGCTGCAAGAGCCTTTATCCGGGGAGAAATCCGCTCCGGCAGCTGAAGATAATAGCGGCTATCTTCGGGATTACGCAGTGCAACAACTCCGTCCGGCAGAGAATACGCTGTATAGCTCAGACGTCTTCCGGCTGTTCCTATAAGCTCGAAAACGCCATCCGCCGATCGTTTTACCCGCGGCATCGAAATTGAGGCTGAACGATCAAGAGCTATCAAAGTGCGTGTTGTACCGGGCTCCGGATAGATAACCTGTTCGACCGTTCTCGCATTTATCACCGGGCGCTCAGGCGGGACTTGATCAACGCGTGACCACCTGACTCCGTCCGTCCGGTTGAACACCGTTCCACGCCAGTAAAGTTGCGCTTGCGCCTGTTGTGCCATTTCAGCCCGAAAAGCAAGTGTACCTGACTCTGCAATACTGCTTTGACTGCCAGGTTCGACCGTGTCTGCATAACCGCTCGTACGCAATGGCGCCGGATTAATAAAATGCCAGAGCGGCAGCTGGGTTCGCGGCATGATCGGGAAGAAAAACAGCAACAGCGGGACCGACAGGAATGGCATCAACAGAGCAGATACCAGTATTCTCCTCAGGTCTGGCAATGCTACCGCCATTGCCTGGTCCTGATCCTGAAATGTTAATAACACAAGCGCTACTGCGACCACAAAGAGCATGACCCCGAGGTAGAGCAGAAAAACCGGACTTAGATCAAATAACGAGGAAGACGCAAGACAGAACATCGAGAGGACATATATCTGCAGGCTATATCTAACCGTTTTTTCACCGCTAAGCCGAACAGCCAGCATAATTGCCAGAACCGTGATTACCGGCTGTATCGGGTTCTCGCGACTGAATTGCAGGGCGTAGTAGAGAAAAACAGGGACAATCGCAACATTCTGCATCCATGATTTCAGCTGCCACCGACCTCTGCGATCCTGCCAAACCCCGAATATGAACCCGGCCAGCAGAGCCATGCGTGGCAGCACCGTCAGCCACGGGAACAGCGGGATCAGGCCACATAAACCGATGACATAAGTCAATATGGTCGCCAGTGATCTAATTGCTACCATACAAAGCCAATTCTTTCAGTAGCATCAGGGAATGTCGCGTGCCAATACCGGCAGGAAGAGTGCGACCTCCAAGCAGCATCCCAACCGGCCGTTCACGCCCCCACCGCTGAACTAACCAGGCCGCTCTGGACAACCGTTCCTCTACACCGCGCCCTGGTAACGCATCAAGTTCAATGACAAGAGGAGCAACCACGTTCATGCCGAAACCTTTTACCAACAGATCATGACTGCGGGCCGAATGTTTCCAATGAATCATCCGGAGCGGTTCCGATCCGGAATAGGGATATATGCGCTCCAGCTCACCACTCAGGCCGCGCTCACGACGCAGAACGACTCCAGATGACGGCACCCCTTCCCCGCTGCCTCCAGAGGCAGTGGCAATCGGTGCAGGAAAGACCGTCACCTTGCTATCAATTTCAAAACGCCAGTAGCGCGTAAAGAAACCGACCGGAGATGGTGAACTGATTGTTATCAAACCAAGCGGGACTTCTCCACGCTGGCTAAAAGTAATCAGAACTGGTGCATGACATGTGGAGTTTGGAATAACAAGCGGAACAACAACAGCCTGGTCGGTCTGGCATTCAAGCCGGATAAGAAAAGAGGGGAGAAAGCGTTTGCTGTTTTTTACTGACAAGCTGAAAATGGCTGGGATGCCGGCGTATATCTCTTCCGGAGGGTGTAGATCTGGGATCAGTTTCTTGATATTATACATTCCGGCCAGACCGGTCACTGACATAAATGCCAGTAAGCCGGAAACCACCAGAAACAGCAGGTTGTTACCGGTATTGACCGCAGCAAATCCGATCAGGAGGGTAATGAGAATATAAAGCACCCCGGATGTGCTTATTTTCAGGCCAAAGGCAACGCTATGGCAGCGATTATCGTCCGTATCACTCCTCCCCGTTCTACGACCGGCATATCGACCCGCATCACCAATCGATGGGCGCAAACTGCAACCGCTATGCCTTTGACATCATCCGGGGCAACATAGTCGCGCCCGGCAAGAAAAGCGGCCGCTCTTGCCGCTTGGGCTATATTGATGGCAGCCCTGGTTGAAAGTCCGTTCAAAATCAGGTCGTGCCTACGGGTTGCCAACACCAGGTTGTGAATATAGGAAAGCACTTTATCCGAAAGATATACCGCCTGAACGTCTCTCCGTGCGGCCATAATTTCAGCGGAAGTTACCAGCGGCTCCATACTGCCGACCTTTTCCCGGACACCTCCACCGGCAATTATTTCCCGTTCAAGATGCTCCGCCGGGTAGCCGATGCCGGTGCAGATCAGAAAACGGTCCAATTGTGACTCAGGCAACAGAAAGGTGCCGCTCTGATCGGATGGGTTCTGGGTTGCAAACACCATAAATGGATCCGGCAGGGGATGAGTCACCCCTTCAATCGTAACACGCCGCTCCTCCATCGCCTCCAGCATGGCACTCTGGGTGCGCGGCATCGCTCTATTAATCTCATCCAGCAGAACAATATTATTAAAGATCGGCCCTGGCTGAAAGCTGAAATGCCCCTCATCGCGGTTAAAGATCGATAGTCCGGTTATATCTGACGGGAGCAGGTCACTGGTACACTGAACCCTGCCGAAAGAAAGTCCGGTAGCCCCGGCAAGAGCAAGAGCTACAGTCGTCTTGCCGAGACCTGGCAGATCTTCTACCAGAATATGCCCCCCCACCAGCAGAGCAATTACCGATAAACGCAGCACTTCTTCCTTGCCCTGCAGATAATCACGGGACAGTGTATCGAAGACTTTCGTGAAGACGTGGGACTGAGATGGCAGGTTCACGGCAAACCTCGGTAAAAGGGTTGGTTTGTATCTGCAGAACATCAAACAGAGCGACCCCCAGGAAACAGTTTCGTGGGGGTCGCAGTTAGTGTATCACATATGCATGTTAGCCGAGTGCCGCTTTTAAATCATTCAACAGTGCTTCAACATCCAGTCCGTGGGCTCTGGCACCCTGCTCAAGGCTCTCGTTCTGGGCCCCCATGCAACCGACACAGCCAAGGTTATGCTTCTGCAAAACCTTGACAGACTCGGGATAGGTGCGCATCAGCTCAAAAAAAGTCATATCTTTAGTTATCTCGGCCATATAAGGCTCCTTTTTAAAACAATAGTTATATGGAATACAATGAATTACTCGTACTTTATGTCAATTATTTCATATTCTTTTTTGCCTGAGGGGACAATGACCCTGACCGAATCATCAAGCTTATGGCCAATCAGCGCTTTTCCGACAGGTGAAGTACAGGATATTTTACTTAATTTAATATCAGCTTCATCTTCACCTACGATCTTGTAGGTGACCTCTTCTTCTGACGCGGTGTCGTACACGGTTACTGTGCAGCCGAACACAACCTTATCCGGTTTCATACCGGAGAGATCAACAACGTGCGCACGAGCCAACTTACCGTTAATTTCCTGAATACGCCCTTCAATAAACCCCTGGCGATTTTTAGCTGCATCGTATTCGGCATTTTCCGACAGGTCACCGTGATCACGCGCTTCAGAAATATCCTGGATTACCTTGGGACGTTCCTCACGAACCAGACGTTTCAACTCTTCCTGCAGTGATTCAAAACTCTCTCTTGTTAACGGTATAGTATGGGACATCGAGTAGTCTGCTCCTGTATTAAATAATTCAACAAAGATAATCCTGAATCGGCTTGACCGTCAGCTCTTGAGTCTGCAGAGATACGATACTATCAGCTACCGCTTTTGCACCGGCGACAGTTGTATAATACGCAAGGCCATGCATCAAGGCCTCTCTCCTGATAGAGAAGGAATCCGCCACTGCCTGAGCACCATGTGTCGTGTTAAATACGAGTTGGACCTCTCCGTTCTTGATGGCGTCAACAATGTGTGGGCGCCCTTCCAGCACCTTGTTGACGCGCCGGACCGGAATTCCCTTCTCTTCAAGAAACTGGGCCGTACCGCCGGTTGCCAGAATCCCAAATCCGGACTTATACAGTTTTTCAGCAGCGCTGACAACATGTTTTTTGTCAGCATCCCGCACGCTGATAAATACATTTCCCGACAACGGCAGCTTTACATTTGCCCCCAGCTGCGATTTGGCAAAGGCCTCGGCAAACGTTTCACCAATACCCATGACCTCGCCGGTTGACTTCATCTCCGGTCCCAGCAGCGTATCGACACCAGGGAATTTAACAAACGGAAACACCGCTTCTTTTACGGAAATATGCGTCGGGATAATGTCGCTGACAATCCCCAGCTCTTTAAGGGTTTTTCCGGCCATGACACGTGCAGCTATCTTGGCAAGCGGTCGACCGGTTGCCTTGGATACAAATGGCGATGTCCTGGATGCCCGAGGATTCACCTCAAGAATATAGACGGTGGAACCTTTGACCGCATACTGGACGTTCATTAACCCGATAACATTCAACTCAAGCGCCATCATAACCGTCTGGCGGCGAATCTCGGCTACTATTTCCGGACCAATCGAGTACGGCGGCAGACTACAGGCTGAATCACCGGAATGAATACCCGCCTCCTCAATATGTTCCATGATGCCGCCGATGACCACTTCAGTGCCATCGCAGAGCGCGTCAACGTCGATTTCGATCGCTTCATCAAGGAAACTGTCTATCAGAATCGGATGTTCAGGTGAAATCAGCACGGCTGTTTTCATATAGCGCTGCAGATTTTCCTGATCATACACAATTTCCATGGCTCTGCCGCCGAGGACGTAGGAAGGGCGAACAACAACCGGATAACCGATGCGCTCCACAACCTTTTCTGCCTCCTCAAAGGACCTGGCAATACCGTTTTCCGGTTGCAGGAGACCTAGTTTATGCAGCATTTCCTGAAACCGCTCGCGATCTTCGGCACGATCGATCGCGTCCGGTGAGGTTCCGATAATCGGCACACCGGCTTTCTCGAGAGCAACCGCCAACTTGAGCGGCGTCTGACCGCCGAACTGCACGATCACCCCAACCGGTTTCTCTATATCAACGATTTCAAGCACATCCTCCAGAGTCAGCGGCTCAAAATAAAGCCGGTCAGAGGTATCATAATCGGTGGAAACGGTTTCCGGATTGCAGTTGACCATGATGGTCTCATAGTCGTCTTCAGCCAAAGCAAAGGCGCCATGAACGCAACAGTAATCGAATTCGATCCCCTGCCCGATCCGGTTCGGCCCTCCGCCCAGAATCATGATTTTTTTCCGGTCCGTCGGGGCCGCTTCACACTCTTCTTCATAGGTAGAGTACATGTAGGGAGTGTAGGCAACAAACTCGGCGGCACAGGTATCAACGCGTTTGTAGACAGGTCGAACCCCCGTACTCCAGCGCAGCGCGCGCACCGCGTCTTCACTGCATCTCCAGAGCATCGAGAGGAATTTATCCGAAAAACCGTACTGCTTGGCTTCACGCAACACTGCAGGTGAAACATCCACAAGTGCAATAGATTTCAGTTCTTCCTCTTTTTCTATAATCTGACGGATGTTGTGCAGAAACCAGGGATCAATGGCGGTGTGTTTTTGAATCTCCTCCACGCTCATACCGCTACGCAGTGCATCGCCGATGTACCAAAGCCTGTCGGCATTAGGCACCCGCAGTTTTTCCAGCAGCAACTGCTGTTCCTTGCCGGTCAGTGCCCGCCTGGTTTCTGTGCCAAGATCAAACAACCGGGAATCAAAACCGCTGACTCCGATCTCAAGGGACCTGATCGCCTTCTGAAATGATTCCTTGAAGGTTCGGCCGATCGACATGACTTCACCAACCGATTTCATCTGCGTGGTCAGGGTTGCATCGGCGGCAGGAAACTTCTCAAAGGTAAAGCGCGGAATTTTAGTGACGACATAGTCAATACTCGGTTCGAAACAGGCCGGAGTTTCGCGGGTTATGTCGTTGGTGACTTCATCAAGCGTATAGCCAACCGCCAGTTTGGCGGCAATTTTGGCGATAGGAAAACCGGTCGCCTTGGAGGCCAGCGCCGATGAACGCGACACCCGTGGATTCATCTCGATCACAACCAGGCGCCCGTCACGGGGATTGATGCCGAACTGGATGTTAGAGCCGCCGGTATCAACGCCGATCTCACGAATAATCTTCAGCGAAGCATCGCGCAGAATCTGATATTCCTTATCGGTCAAAGTCTGTGCGGGAGCGATGGTGATCGAATCACCGGTATGAACGCCCATCGGATCAAAGTTCTCGATCGAGCAGATGATGACAACGTTATCGGCGGTATCGCGCATGACTTCCAGCTCGTACTCTTTCCAGCCGATAACCGATTCTTCAATCAGAATTTCATCTGTCGGCGAGGCATCGATTCCTCCCATCGCCATCTTTTCATATTCCTCAAGATTGTAGGCGATCCCCCCCCCACTGCCGCCCAGGGTAAATGAAGGCCTGATAATAGCTGGAAAACCAATAGTTTTTACGATTTCCATCGCCTCAGCATGGTTATGAGCCAGACCTGAATTGGGTACCGCCAGCCCGATCTTTTCCATGGCTGCCTTGAAAAGTGTGCGGTCCTCCGCTTTCTTGATTGCCGGAAGCTTGGCACCTATCAGCTCCACGCCAAATTTTTCCAGAATACCCATTTCAGCAACTGAAACGGCTGTGTTAAGCGCCGTCTGACCGCCAAGGGTTGGCAAAACAGCGTCGGGGCGTTCTTTCTCAATAATCTTGGCAAGAATTTCAGGGGTGACCGGTTCAATATAGGTGCGGTCGGCAAAATCAGGATCGGTCATAATGGTGGCCGGATTGCTGTTCAGCAACACGACCTCATACCCCTCTTCCTTTAACGACTTGCAGGCCTGTGTGCCGGAATAGTCAAACTCGCAGGCCTGACCGATGACTATCGGTCCGGCGCCAATGATAAGGATTTTTTTAATATCTGTTCTTTTAGGCATTTATACAATACTCCTTCGTGTGATTATCGAAATATAAAAAAGACCGCACCGGCCAGACAACAGCCGGCCCAGAGATAGTTCCAGGTAACAGTTGTTCCCATGTAAAAAACTGCAAATGGCACAAAAACCATCAGGGTGATGACTTCCTGCATGATCTTTAGCTGAGCCAGGTTGAATCTGCCGTAGCCGATCCGGTTAGCCGGGACCTGTATCAGATACTCAAAAAAGGCAATACCCCAGGAAATCGCTACGGCTATCAACCAGTGACGGGTACGCAGATTCTTCAGATGCGCGTACCAGGCGAAGGTCATGAAAACATTGGATATAACCAGCAATACTATTGTTCTCATCTGTACTCATCACGTCATTATTTCAGCTTTAACCGGTAAATGTCCAGTCCTGGGCACCTGTCAGTTTATTATATTCTGCCTGCAATGATTCAATGTGCTCATTGTCGCTCGACATCATGGCATTAAACATCTTCCGGTATGATTCATCCTCAAACTTTGCCACGCAGTCAATATGAAATCCAGACAGATGCTTTTCAAGCTTGATTGCCGAGTTCAGCGCGTCAACCAGAACCGGCGGCGTCGCCTTTACCTGGGCAATCACGATACGGAGAGAGGAAAGGATCGACTCGACCCTCGCAGCATCCGTTAAAACCGTGCAGTTGAGATCTTTTCTCAGTTTGAGTGCCAACGAGAACTGATCGGCATGATTCTGCTCTTCCATGGCCGTTTTACGCCATATATGAGCCACCGCTTCATTATCTGAATAAAGTTCCGCAAAGTAATCATAGAGATCTTTACAAAGCAGCTCAATATTTCTGCATTTTTCAAGCAGAATCTGTTCGGACAATGTCATCGCCTTATCGGGCATAAAACAACCTCATAAATTCAGATATCGTCGTGATCCTGCACCCAGCCATTGTCAAGACCTGCCTCTTCCAGGGCAGCGACGGCCTGATCATATTCATCGACCGTAATTCTATGTTCCATACCAGATATTTTTAACGCTTCATGCGCCGCAAAATACTGACTCATAAGGGCTACATGGGTTTCTTGCCCCAGATGTGCCGCAATCCACTGAAGCGTCTCGACCGACCCCGCCCTGCCACCAGGCAGAACAAGATGGCGAACAATCAGCCCCCGGGCGGCAATGCCGTTACCATCGACCTGAAGGTGTCCAACCTGTCGCAGCATCTCTGTAACCGCAGCACGGTTGATCGAACAATATTCGGGAGCCGCTGAGATTTCTACCGCATGAGCATCATCACTGTACTTCATATCCGGCAGATAGATATCAACCACGCCGGCAAGCAGCAACAGTGCATCGACCTTTTCATAGCCGCTACTATTCCAGAGCAGCGGCAGGGATAAGCCCTGTGGTATCGCCAGCCAGAGAGCCGCCAAAATCTGCGGCAGGAAGTGGGTTGGAGTCACACAATTGATATTGTGGACACCCTGGCGCTGAAGTCTGAGCATGCGAGCTGCCAGTTCACCGGTGGTGAGCTCCTCGCCGTTGCCAAACTGGCTGATAGGGAAATTCTGACAGAAGGCACATTTGAGCGAGCATCCGGAGAAAAAAACCGTGCCGGAACCTTTTGTCCCTGAAATCGGTGGTTCCTCTCCCCGGTGAACATTTGCCGAGGCGATCTTCGGCTTCAGTCCTGCTCCGCAGATGCCCCGCTCTCCCTTGATGCGATTCACACCGCATTCATGTGGGCAGAGATCGCAAGCTGACAGACGCCGGTAGGCCTCGCGGACGCGCTGCAACAGTTCCCCTGATTGATAAAGAGCAAGATAATTCATAACCGGTTTAAACCTTACTGGAGCGCTTATTACGTATAATTTCAGCTATAGAGCATAAAACAGAGCCGTTCATGCGTTCAATAACATTCCTACTGCTGTTTATGCTTCTCCATCATCTCAACAAATCTGCCGAACAGGTACTGCGAATCGTGCGGTCCCGGTGATGCCTCAGGGTGGTGCTGTACCGAGAAGATCGGCAGGTTGCAGTGGTGGATACCTTCAACAGTCTGGTCATTCAGGTTTTCATGCCCCAGGCAGGCGGTATCACCCAGTGAAGCCAAATCAACGGCAAAACCGTGGTTTTGGGAAGTTATCTCCACCTTACGGGTCTGCATATCCATAACCGGCAGGTTGGAGCCATGATTACCAAACGGGAGTTTTGCCGTCCTGCCCCCCAGGGCCAACCCGAGAAGCTGGTGCCCGAGACAGATGCCGAATATCGGCTTTTTACCGACAAACTTCTTTATTTCCTCCTGCACCTGCAGCAGCGGCTCGGGATCACCGGGGCCGTTGGAGAGGAAGATGCCATCCGGATTCATTGCCAGCGCGTCTTCGGCAGAAAAGGTTGCCGGCACAACGGTCACATCGCAGCCGACATCAATAAGACAGCGGAGGATATTGTACTTGATGCCGAAATCATAAACCACGACCTTATACTTCAAGGTCGAAGGATCAACCTGTGGATACCCTTCCGCCAGATCCCACACACCCTCTGTCCAATGATACGGCTTGTCACAGGAAACACCGGATGCCAGGTCAAGACCGGCCATACTCGGGACGGACTGTGCCTTGGCAACCAGACTTGCATGATCCATGTCAATGGTGGAGATAATACCGTTCTGGGCGCCGTTGTCGCGCAGATGGCGCGTCAGGGCACGGGTGTCAATCCCCTGAATACCGACCACACCGTTCTCCATCAGATAGGATGCGAGGCTCATGGTGGCACGCCAGTTGGAGTAACAGTCCATATATTCCTTAACGATAAAACCTGACAGAAACAGTCCGCGGCTCTCGATATCCTCAGGATTTATGCCGGTGTTACCGATCTGCGGATAAGTCATGGTTACCATCTGCCCCTTGTAGGAGGGATCGGTCAGAACCTCCTGGTAGCCGGACATGGCGGTATTGAATACGACCTCTCCAGTGGATTCACCGCTGGCACCGAATGATTTTCCTTCAAATATGCGCCCGTCGGCGAGCGCAAGAATTGCTTTCATAGACTCTTACTCCTGAATTAATTGTTTACCGTGTGTACATCAGCTTGCCGCCGACAATAGTCGCAACGGCGGCTCCCTTAAGCTTTTGACCAAGCCAGGGGGAGTTTTTGGATTTACTGGCCAGCTTGTCGGCCTCTACAACCCACTCTATCGTCGGATCAATAACGGTGATGTCGGCAACTGAACCGGTTGCAAGAGTAGCACGATTAAGACCAAGAATATTCGATGGGTTACATGACATTTTCTCAATCAGCTGATCAAGTGTCAAAACACCTTCGGCAACCAGCCCGAGTGACAGCGGCAGCGATGTTTCGAGACCGATAATGCCGTTCATCGCTGCTGTGAACTCCACATCTTTTTCATCCTGATGGTGAGGTGCGTGATCGGTGGCGATGGCATCGATGGTGCCGTCCCTCAACCCTTCCTTGATGGCAGCGACGTCCGCAGCCTCACGAAGCGGCGGGTTCATCTTAGCATTGGTATTATACCCGCGCACCGCAGCGTCGGTTAGCGTGAAATAGTGCGGCGCCGTTTCACAGGTCACCTTGACGCCGCGGGCTTTGGCTTCGCGGATAATCCGCACCGCCCCTTTGGTGGAGACATGGGCGATATGGATCGGTGTGCCGGTATACTCCGCCAGCATTGTTTCCCTGGCCGTGGCAATATCTTCCGCAACACATGGAATCCCCTTCAGCCCAAGCTCGGTCGAGGTGAAGCCTTCGTTCATCGCCCCCTCTCCCACCAGCTCCAGCTCCTCGGCATGTGAAATCACCATGATGCCGATTCCGGCCGCGTATTGCATGGAACGCATCATCAGTTCACTGTTACCCACCGGTTTGCCGTCATCGGAGACGGCGACACACCCTGACTCCTTCAGCTCTCCCATTTCCGCCATATGATCTCCGGAAAGACCGTACGTGATGGAGCCAACAGGAAACACATTACAGAAGCCTTCCGCCTTGGCCTTGTTGATGATGTAGCTGGCAACTGTTTTATTGTCGATGACCGGTTTTGTATTAGGCATGCAGCAGACGGAAGTAAAGCCGCCGGCAACCGCTGCTTTCGTACCGGAAATGATGTCTTCCTTGTACTCCAGCCCGGGATCGCGCAGATGAACATGCATATCAATCAGTCCCGGCACGACATAAGCGCCTGCAGCATCAATGGTTTCCGCTCCGGCCGGTGCAGCGAGCCCTTTGCCGACAGCCTTGATCAGACCGTTCTCCACCAGAACATCCAGTGTGTCATCCAACTTCTGGGAAGGGTCAATCACCCGTCCATTTTTTATCAGCAGATCCATATAGTCACCTCGAAATAGAAGTTTGTAGTTATTCCAATTCTCCGCCACATACGTGGTACAGCATCGCCATTCTGACAGCCACCCCGTTCTCGACCTGCTTCAGCACCCAGGACTGGTCACCATCAACCATGCTGGAGGACATTTCCACTCCGCGGTTAATCGGGCCGGGGTGCATGATCATGGCATTCGGCTTGGCCAGCTTGATATTGGTCGGGTTAAGACCGAAGTAACGGGAATATTCACGGGCATTCGGCATAAGGGTCTTACCCTGACGTTCCTGCTGAATACGCAGCATCATAACCACATCGGCATCCTGAAGCGCCTCGTTCATGGTGGCGCAGACCGTCACATCACCAAGCTTTTCAACACCCGGCGGAACCATGGTTGGTGGACCCGCCAGATAGACGGATGAACCAAGCTTGGTCAACCCCTGGATATTGGAACGGGCAACCCTGCTGTGGGTTATATCGCCAACAATCGCGACTTTCAGCCCATCGAGACGCCCGAAATGATCTTTCATCGTCAGCATATCCAGAATACCCTGTGACGGATGTTCATGGGCACCGTCACCGGCGTTGATAATGGAGCAGTTTATCTTGTTCGCCAGGAAATAGTGGGCGCCGGAAACGGCGTGGCGCATAACGATGATATCGGGCTTCATCGCCAGCAGGTTCAATGCCGTGTCTGCCAGCGTTTCACCCTTGGTAGCCGAGCTGTTGGACGGGGCTATGTTGACGGTATCGGCGGAAAGACGCTTTCCGGCGATCTCGAAGGAGGTACGGGTACGGGTTGACGATTCGTAAAAGAGATTGATGATCGTCTTGCCGCGCAGTGTCGGAACCTTCTTGATGTCACGACTGTTGATCTCGCGCATATTCTCAGCGGTTGAGATCAATAGTTCGATATCATCTTTCGACAGATCCCGCAGGGCAATAATGTGCTTGTGCTTGAACTCGGCCATTCCTGTTTACCCCCTATTTTTCGAGTACCACTTCAATCGGCTGGTTTGAGCCGTCAAAAGTAACCTGGACATTCTCTTTCTGGCTGGTAGGCACGTTACGCCCCACAAAATCTGCCCGAATCGGCAGTTCACGGTGACCACGGTCAATCAGAACAGCGAGCTGAATTGACTGGGGACGACCAAAATCCATCAATGCATCCATGGCGGCCCGGATAGTGCGACCGGTGTAAAGGACGTCATCAACAAGAATGACTTTCTTCCCTTCCAGAGAGAAGGGAATATCGGTCTTGCCAACCGGATGGTGTGGCAGGTGACCTGAGCAATCATCTCGATACAGGGTAATATCAACCGCTCCTACCGGGACAGCCCCCCCCTCGATGACACAGATCTGCTGCGCAATTCCATCCGCCAGAAATGCCCCCCCGGAACGGATCCCGACCAGCACGATATCAGTAACCCCTTTGTTGCGCTCAAGAATTTCATGAGCTATTCTCGTCAAGGCCCGCTTGATTCCTGCACCATCCATAAGCACGGTTTGTTCAGCAGTCATTTGAGATCCTCCTTGGGCACAAAAAAAGAGCCTCCCCGCGCCACGCGGCAAGACCCTTCTGGTATGAATTAAGGTTATTCATTGTGTCGCCTTTACTAGTCTCTCGGACTAATTTAAAAGGGGGAATTATTTAAGTGGGCCACTTTAACATTGAAAACTGAGGCTGGTCAAGTAGCATTTGTTGTAAAACGACAGGTCCCCCAAAAAACAGGGGTATCAGCCTCTACACCGCCAGCATCCCGGCTGAGATCCCCAGATCGGCAACCTGCCCCATTACTTCGAGGTGCAGATATTCGCTCCGGATCAGCTCCTGCGAGACCCTTTGAATATCGTTGCTGTTGACCGCATCATAATTGGCGATAACATCCTCAATCGATTGCTGTTTTTGGTGATAGATCTCGTTTTTTGCCAGGCGGGTCATCAAGCTGTCGCTGCTTTCAAGCGACATCAGCGTTTTCCCCTTCAACTGCTCCCGCGCCGCGTCAAGCTCATCCTGTGGCACCTCTTCGCTGACAAGGCGCGACATTTCACGTTGGGCGATATCGATGACTTCGAGGCAATGAGCTTTTTCGGTGCCGGCATACACGACCAGCGCCCCGGAATCCGCGTGGGATATGATGTAGGAGTAGACCGAATACGCGAGTCCCTTCTTCTCGCGAATTTCCTGAAACAGTCGTGAGCTCATCCCGCCGCCCAGAATCGTCGTCAACAGGAAGAGCGCATAGCGATCCTGATGATCATAGCGCAGCGAACGCGTACCGAGGCAGACAAGGGTCTGCTCCATTTCACGTTCGATGAGATTAACCTCTTTATCAGAAGGTGAAAAGGAATCGTGTGCCTCAGGCTGCCAATGGGAAGAGATGCCTGAAAACAGCGGAGCCAGAATAGCAACCAGCTCATCGTGGCGCACGTTGCCGGCCGCTGCGATAACTATATCCTGTGGGCGGTAACGACTGTTTTTATGCGCAAGGATCGAAGTGCGTGACAGACCTGTGACGGTCTCCTCGCTTCCCAGAACAGGCATGCCGAGTCGCTGCCCCCACCAGAAGTTTTGATGAAAACGGTCGTGGATGTACTCATCCGGAGCATCGTCACGCATCTTGATTTCCTGAAGAACAACCTTCCGCTCACGCTCGATCTCATCAAGAGGAAAAGTGGAATTCAGGAAGATATCAGCCAGCAGATCGGCAGCGCGGGGCAAGAATTTGGCCAGGACCTTGGCGTAGTAACAGACATATTCATGCCCGGTAAATGCGTTAAGAATGCCACCCATGGAGTCTATTTCGCGGGTGATCTGATGGACGCTGCGGCGTTTTGTCCCCTTGAACAGCATGTGTTCAATAAAATGGGCAACACCGTTATCTTCGGGGGATTCATGCCGGGTGCCGTTGGCCACCCAGATGCCGGTTGTTACGGTGTGCATATAGCCGATATTCTGGGTGACGATACGTACGCCATTGTCAAGAGTTGTTGTAGTTATCATCCGCGAAGCATACCCTAGTTTTTCACTATTTCAACAAAAAATAGAGTAATGAATATTTCATCACAAAACCGGATAGTGCCGAAATATTTTGTTCAGAGAGGTTTTCATTAACGTTACCGCCCGGCTCGACTATCAAAATAGAGTTGACAACTGGCGACCAAAGGAATAATTGGTATTACCACACGATATAACTGGTTTATATTGCCGTCAAAGCCATATATTTCAACATACTAGTCGAATACATATATTTGCTGAAACGCAGAAGTATACGAATAATTAGAACAGGAGCCATTTCCATGAACATTCATGAGTATCAGGCAAAAGCTATCTTGAGAAAGTTTGGGGTGCCGGTACCTGACGGGCACGTCTGCTACAACAGTGCCGGTGCCCGCGAATGGGCCAAACGCCTTGGTGACGGTCCCTGGGTTGTCAAGGCGCAGATCCACGCCGGCGGGCGCGGCAAGGGTGGTGGTGTCAAACTGGCCCACACCCCTGATGAGGTGCGTAACATATCCCGCGAAATGCTCGGCATGATCCTCCGTACCCACCAGACCGGCGCCGAGGGAAAACTGGTCACCCGCGTCCTGGTTGAAAAAGGGTGTAACATTGACAACGAACTCTACGTCAGCCTCCTCGTTGACCGGGCAACATCCAAAGTCACCGTCATGGCATCCACCGAAGGGGGGATGGACATTGAAGAGGTTGCCGCCAAAACTCCCGAAAAAATCTTTGTCGAAACCATCGATCCGCTGATCGGCCTGACCGCCTTTCAATGCCGCAACATCGCCTTCAGCCTCGGCCTGACCGGAAAACTGGTAGGCAAAGCCACTGTTGTACTTGAAGGGCTCTACACAACCTTTATGGCCTGTGACTGTTCCATGTTGGAGATAAATCCGCTGGTTGTCACCGCCGAAAACAACCTTCTGGCGCTGGACGCCAAATTCGGCTTCGACGATAACGCCATGTTCCGTCATCCCAAAATAGCCGACATGCGCGACTATGATGAAGAAGACCCGAAAGAGATAGAGGCATCCCAGTTCGAACTGTCCTACATCTCACTCAGCGGCAACATCGGCTGCCTCGTCAACGGTGCCGGACTGGCCATGGCCACCATGGACATCATCAAACATTACGGCGGCGACCCGGCCAACTTCCTGGACGTCGGGGGCGGTGCCACTATCGAGCGCGTCACCGAAGCCTTCAAAATCATTCTCTCCGACAAGAACGTCAAGGGGATACTGGTCAACATTTTCGGCGGCATCATGAAATGTGACATCATCGCCACCGGCGTAGTGACTGCGGCCCGCCAGGTATCACTGGGCGTGCCACTCGTCGTTCGCCTGGAAGGCACCAACGTCGAGCAGGGCAAACAGATTCTGGCTGAAAGCGGCCTTGACATTGTTGCCGCCGACGGCATGGCCGACGCCGCACAAAAAATTGTCCAGGCCGTGAAAGGAGCCGAGCAATGAGTATTCTGATCAATAAAAACACCAGAGTCATCACCCAGGGAATCACCGGCGCCACCGGCCTGTTCCACGCCCAGGGAGCCCGCGAATACGGCACCCAGATGGTAGGCGGCGTCACCCCCGGCAAAGGGGGTACAACCATCGACGGTTTCCCGGTTTTCGATACCGTCAAGGAAGCGATCGAAAAAACCGGCGCGACCGCCTCGGTCATCTACGTACCACCACCATTCGCCGCCGACTCCATCATGGAAGCGGTTGATGCCGGAATCGAACTGGTCTGCTGCATCACCGAAGGAATTCCGGTCCTCGACATGGTCAAGGTCAAGCACTTCATGAAGGGGAAGAGAACCCGCCTCGTCGGCCCGAACTGCCCCGGCGTCATCACTCCCGGTGAATGCAAGATCGGCATCATGCCCGGCTACATCCACAAACCGGGCAAGATCGGCGTGGTTTCCCGCTCAGGCACGCTCACCTATGAAGCGGTCTGGCAGCTTACCAGCCTGGGGCTCGGCCAGTCTACCTGCGTCGGCATCGGCGGCGACCCGGTCAACGGCACCAACCACCTTGATGTGCTGCGGCTGTTTCAGGCAGACCCGGATACCGAAGCGGTCATCATGATCGGCGAGATCGGTGGCACTTCGGAAGAAGAAGCGGCTCGTTTCGTCAAAGAGTACATGACGAAACCGGTAGCAGCTTACATCGCCGGTATTACCGCTCCTCCCGGCAAACGCATGGGCCATGCCGGCGCGATTATCTCCGGTGGCAAGGGGACGGCGACTGAAAAGGTCGCAGTTCTGAGAGAGTGCGGCATCAGTGTGGCGGATAGTCCGGCCGAGATGGCGCAGGCGTTGATGAAGGTGTATAAACCGTAACACGTTCGCAGTGCAGTGTACCCACGTCAAAAAGGCGACCATTTGGTCGCCTTTACTGGTTATAACAGTACTTAAATATCAAACACTTAACTCTCTCAAGATTTTACGTTCCGCACTCTAATGTTACAGCTTGGTTAGCTCTTTCAGGACGTTAGCCAGCTTATCGAAGGATTGATTCCAGCCGTCCGCGCACATTTCGCTCATTTCGCCCGGAGGAAGACCGAGATGCCTGAGGGTCATCTTTGTCTTTCCTTCCTCTTCCTCCAAAATCACTGTCACTTGCAGTTCCAGCGGTAAGTCCGGAGCCATGCCGTAATGCGTTGCCGGGACCACATTCCCTTCTGCATCGGCAAAGCTGTCGCTGCAGACCAGAAGCGAGGGCTCAACAATCTCCAGATACGTACCAGTACTCCAGAAATCCTGACCTTCGGCGGAACGCATGCAGTTCAGATATTTGCCCCCAACGCGCAGATCAATTTTGCAGCCAGGCGCCGTAAAATCTTTCGGACCATACCAGCGCATGAGGCGCTCAGGCCTCGTCCATGCCTGCCAGACAAGCTCCCGGGGGGCATCAAACGTACGGGTTATTACCAGTTCGTGACCGTTCATTTCGTTTCTCCTTTCAAGCCGTTTCAGGCGTACAAAAGAAGCCCTTGGCGCGTTCCTGTATCTCTTCCGGCGACACATCTTCAGTATGGGTAGCGATAGACCATTTATGGCCAAACGGATCGCTGACGGTGCCCATTCGGTCACCCCAGAACTGGTCGGCAACCGGCATCAGCAACGTAGCTCCGGCTGCAACCGCCCGTGCCGCGACTCCGTCCACATCTTCGACGTAAAGTACGATAGACACTGAAGACCCCCCTATTGTCAGTGGGCTGAAAGCTTTCCAGTCGGGATTTTCATCGCACATCATGACATGCGAATCGCCGATTCTGATTTCTGCATGCATCACCTTACCGTCCGGGGTTTCCAGACGCTCACCCTCAGTAGCTCCGAATGCCTCTTTATAGAATTCGATAGCCTTTGCGGCATTGGTGACGATCAGGTACGGAGTAACTGTGTGATAACCATCTGGGATTTTTTTTATGTTAGCTCTCATGACCGTGTCCTCCTTCCGGTTCATTTGTTTAATCTGGCTTTATTTTTTTATACAGGCAAACGATACCTACAAGATCATTATAGTCTTTTATATTAAGATTGCAACAATCTGCTGTTAGAGAATGAGCAAACAATGGCAGGCAGTTAATAATCTCTATATGGAGTAAACCCGTATAATTATATGAAATTAGTTCTACATCTATATATCCAGCTGTTCCGCCAGCAGTTCAACCGTATGCCGGACTTTCACCGCCGCGCCAGCCTGATCCATCCCCCCTCTGATCTGCATGACGCAGCCGGGACAGTCCATCGCCACAATCGGAGCACCGGTCTCCTTGATATTGTGCAGTTTGCGCTGCAGGATCGGCGCTGATATCTCCGGCAGCTTCATTGAATAGGAGCCACCCATGCCGCAGCAGGTATCGCACTCGAACATTTCGGTCAGTTCATACCCGGCGCGCTGCAACAGCTCACGCGGTTGTTCAGACACCTTCAGGGTCCGCTTCAGATGGCAGGAATCATGGTAGGTGATCGCGCCGAGTTTCTGCCCCTCTTTCATGGTCAAGCGTCCCTCGTCCACCAGTTTTTTGACAAGGGTGGAGAAATCAAACGCTTTCCCGGCAAGCACGCTCGCCTGTGGCAGCCATTCACTCTGGCCGAGGCTTTCAAAGGTGCTGATGAATTCATGCTGGAGAGCCACCGTACAGGTCGGGCAGGCCGAGAGCACGTATGACACCTCCTCTCGCAGCAACGCCTTAATGTTATCCACGGCGTTGCCCGCCGCCACTTCATAGGCGCCGTTGTACCGGGCCGGAGCGCCGCAGCAGGTCTGATCAATCGGGAAGATCACCTCAATCCCCGCCCTGTTCAGTATCGTGACCAGCGACTCCCCCATTTCCGGATAGGCAAAATCAATCAGGCAACCGGCATAGAAAGCCGCTCTCTCCTTCAACTGTGGCTGCTTGATTTTTTTGAAGCTGTCCCGGAACGGTTCGGCGGCGATGGCGGGCAGGCTGCGGCCATCGGTCAGATCCGCCAGAAACAGCGGCAGATGGCGGATGAATGTGCCCGACGTAAACGGCTTGCCCGCGATTGACGCGGCCCGCAGCATGCCGTGGAACAACGTGCGATTGTTCACCACGGCGTAGATCGCTTTCTGCAGCAGCGGCAGCCCCTGATCCTTTACCAGCCGCCGCCGGATTTCCATGATCAGCTCCGGAATGTCGATCTTGCCGGGACAGACATCCTTGCAGGCGCCGCATTGGATACAGAGCCCCTGGATATCTTCGGACTTTTTCAGTTCATCGAACCAGGCGGTCAGGATCGTGCCGATACCGCCGGTGTAGACCTTGCCGAACACATGCCCGCCAACCAATCGGAAAATCGGGCAGACGTTAAGGCACGACGCGCAGCGGATACATTGCAGCGCCTGCTTGAATTTGGGATCAGCCGCCATCTCGGAGCGGCGGTTATCCATGAGGATGATATGCAGATCCTTCATACTGCCGTCGCTGTTCGGCGTCGGGCCGGTGATGATAGAGACATAACTGGTCAATAGCTGGGCTGTCGCACTTCTTGGAAGCGCCTTTAGAATCGTGGCGACGTCGGCATACTTCTCGATCAGCTTTTCGATGCCGATCAGCGCGATGTGGATTTTCGGGAGTGACGTGACAAGACGGGCGTTACCTTCGTTGGTCATGAGGACGATGCTGCCGGTTTCCGCCACGGCGATGTTACCGCCCGAAATCCCCATGTCGGCGGCGAGAAAAGCGGGGCGCAGCTGTTCACGCGCAACCTTGACGAGCCGCGGAATATCGGAACTCAGCCGCTCGTTGACCTCCTTGCTGAACAGATCAGACACCTCCTCCTTGGTCATATGAATCGCCGGCATAACCATGTGCGAGGGGGTCTGTCCGGCGAGCTGGATGATCCATTCGCCAAGGTCGGTCTCCCCGACCTCTATACCAGCTTGCTCAAGATACGGATTAAGGTGGATCTCCTCCGTTGCCATGGATTTTGATTTAACGATCGTCTTGACGTTGTTATCCTGCGCAACCTTCAGGATGTATTCCCTGACCTTGGCCGGATCATCAGTCCTGAACACGGTGGCCCCGCTCGCCTCGGCGTTCTGCGTGAACTGGTCGGATAGCTGATCAAGATGAGAGGCGGCATAGCCCTTCAACTCGGCGATCCTCCCCCGCAGCTCCTCAAAGTCGATCCCCTCATACGCCTTGGCCCTGTTGACCTTGTACGCCTCGGAGAATTTGCCGAGTGCGCCGGTCAGGTTGGCATTATTCACCGCTCTGGTTATGGATTCCTTGAATTCATTTCCCATCAGTTGCCACCTCCAAGCTCATCGACAAACACGATAACGAGCCGCTCCGGCCCATGCACACCAATTGTGAGTACCCGCTCGATATCCGCCGTCCGACTCGGCCCGGTAATCATGGCGAGGTACGCGCACTCTCTCGGATGTACTCTGGCCAGCAATGCTGGCATGTCCGGCAGTATCCCGGTCGTCGGCACAAGAGCGATATGGATAGTAGAGAGAGACGACACCAGGCGCTGTTCTATGGCGGTGGAATTCTGTACGAGCGAACCGGTGTCGGCCAGCGCCCATTCCATCTGGCTGACTCCGAAACGGGCTTCCGCTGCACGTTCGCGGGTAACCTCAAACTTCAACCCGGCAACCGTCTTCAGGGCATCAACATCCAGACCTTCAAGAAAAGAACTTTCAGCCCATAACGCTGCGGCTTGTGGCGTATCAGCAAGCCCTTCCCCGTGCAAAAAATCCAACAGCCATGCGAGCGCCGCACTCTTTGTGACAAAGCGAAACACCTCTGCACTGACACCTTCTGCTCTGGCTTTGAATTGTTCGTACATTGTGATATGCCCCCCCTCGTTTCTGGCTGCCGTTTTTTGCTCGCAGCTACAGCTGGTAAGTGTAAAAAGGTTCTACTCATACAGATGAGATTTTATCATAGTGCAAAAGTACCGCAATCAGCGCCAACACCTTAATGAATTTGTATAACCACATTACATGCAAACCTATTTTATCTACACACCCATGTCAACAGGCTTTTTACTTGCACTTGCAATTTATCTTGACAGCTTTTTTCAATACATGTAATTGGTATTACAAGTTTACAAAACCTGTTTTGATTTTACATGAGTGGCCCTGTTCCAGAATGGGAAAGAGGAGAATAACACATGCCCTGGATTCAAACGTACACTCCCGCAGCAGGCAGCCTCGGTTTGTCGGCACTGATTGCCGCCATTCCACTTGTCATAATTTTTGTCTGTCTCGCAGTACTAAAGATGAAAGCCCATAAAGCCGGCCCTCTGGCGGCAGCTTCGGCTATCGGCATCGCCATCACCGTATGGGGAATGCCGGTAAAACAGGCCGGACTGGCCTTCTTGCAGGGAACCGCATTCGGCCTTTTCCCCGTTTTCTACATCGTTATCACCACTCTCTTCCTCTACAACATCACCGTCAAAGGTGGCCAGTTCGAGATCATCAGGGCATCACTGGCCGGAGTCACCGGAGACCGCCGCATCCAGGCGCTCCTGATAGCTTTCTGCTTCGGTGCCTTCATCGAGGGTGCCGCCGGGTTCGGCACACCGGTGGCCATAGCCGGCGCCACCCTGGTCGGCCTCGGCTTCCGCCCGCTCTATGCGGCCGGAGTCTGCCTGATCGCCAACACCGCGCCGGTCGCGTTCGGCGCCATCGGCATTCCGGTTGTGGCCCTGGCCGGCGTCATGGGCTACGGCGATGACGGCATGATGAAACTCTCCACCATGATTGGCCGCCAATTGCCGTTTATCTCGATGGCGATACCTTTTTACGTAATAATGATAATGGTCGGGTGGAAAAAGACTATTGAAGTATTGCCTGCCATCATTGTCTGCGGCGTGACCTTTTCTGTCTCTCAGTGGGCGACAGCGAGCTACCTCGGCCCATACCTCCCTGACATCACCGCATCGTTGACATCCATGGCCGCCCTTGTGGCGCTTTTGCAGGTGTGGCAGCCCAAGGAAATCTATGTTTTCGATCATGAAACCAGTTCCGGCACAAAGGAAGAGCACCATTATACCGTTGCCGAGGTATGCCGTGCCTGGGCACCATATCTGGCACTAACGGTAATGGTGCTACTCTGGGGAATTCCATCAATTAAAACCCAACTCGACAGGAGCAAGGTCGTAATAACGGTAGCCGGACTTGATCGTATGATAGTCAAGAAAGTCTCCACACCTGAGGACGGATTAAAGCATATTTCAACGGTAACAACAGAGGCCGACAAACTGCTGGCTGCGTTTCCGCCACACGAGCAGAACCTTGCCGGGGCCGTCACTATGCTGACTGAATTGAAGAGCCTGGAAAAAGAGTTAGTGCCTGTTGAGCGGGGAATGTCCGGCAAAGGTGCCGTGCTGAGCGAAGAACGTGCTGCCGGATTCGACAGGATTGCAGAGAAGTATGCCGACATTCAGAAACTGATCAGTGACGATACAGGCAAGAGCCGCCAGTTTTCAAAAGATCAGTTCAAGCCCCTTTTGAAATCAGTTGCAGATCAGCTCCCCATAAAGCTACCGGCAAAATATAACGTTAATTTCATGTCCGCCGCCGGAACCGCTATCCTGATCGCCGCCCTGCTCTCCGCACTGATCTGTGGTGTCGGTTTCAAAGAGGTGGTTAAACTGGCTGGCAAGACTCTATATGACATGCGTTTTCCGGCCATTACCGTAGGGTCTGTGCTTGGCCTGGCTTATGTGATGAACACCTCAGGAATGACCAACTGTCTTGGCCTGGTGTTTACCAAGACCGGCCACTGGTTCCCCTTCATCGCCCCGTTTCTCGGCTGGCTCGGAGTTTTCCTGACCGGTTCCGACACCTCGAGCAATGTTCTCTTCGGCGGGCTGCAGAAAGCTACTGCCGAGCAACTTGGACTCAACCCGATCCTCATGGGCGCCGCTAACACCAGCGGCGGAGTCATGGGCAAGATGATCTCACCGCAATCAATTGCTGTCGCCACCGCCGCCTGCGGAATGGTTGGTGAGGAGGGTACGCTGTTCCGATTCACCCTGAAACACTCAATTTTTCTTACGGTGATCGCTGGTATCATCGTCTATCTGCAGGCCTACTACCTGCAATGGATGATACCGTAAAGACGGGTCGTAACAGACAGGGTCAGGGGCTTAAAAACATCTGACCCTCAGCCCTCAAAGGAGTGCCTCATGCAACCATCATTCATAAAAGAGCTGCAAAGCATCGTTGGCGAACAATACACGTTATCTGACCGTGAATCGCTTGCCGTCTACGGCTACGATTCGACTCCGGAGCTGGAAAGCCTGCCCGGCGTCGTGCTGCTCCCCGGTACATCCGCTGAAGTTGAACGCATCATGCGCCTCTGCCACGGAGCCGGTGTAAGCGTCACACCGCGCGGCTCAGGAACCAACCTCTCCGGCGGTTCTCTTTCCTCCGCCGGGGTAGTCGTACAGACCAGCCGCCTGAACCGGATCATCGAGGTGGATGAGGAGAACCTGACGGCGACAGTCGAACCGGGAGTCATCACCAGCGTTCTCCACCGCGAAGCAGAGTCGCGCGGACTGTTCTATCCTCCCGATCCAGGCAGCATGAACATCTCCACCATGGGGGGCAACGTCGCCGAAAACTCGGGCGGCCTGCGCGGTTTGAAGTACGGCGTCACCGCTGACTATGTCATGGGGCTGGAGACAATTCTTGCTGACGGCGACCTGCTCCGCACCGGCGGAAAAGTGGTCAAAGATGTGGCCGGATACAGCCTCAATCCGTTGCTGGTTTCATCCGAGGGGACACTCGGTTTCTTCACCGCCATTACGGTCAAGCTGATCCCCAAACCGCAGGGTAAAATCACCATGCTGGCCCATTTTCCGGTATTGCAGGATGCCGCGCTGGCGGTTTCGGCAATCATCGCCGCCAAGGTCATCCCGGCCACGCTGGAATTTCTCGACAAGGTCACCATCAAGTGTGTCGAGGACTACGCCCATGTCGGCCTGCCGCTGGATGTGGACGCCGTGCTGCTGATCGAAGTCGATGGGCATCCGGTTGTCATTGCGGAGGAAGCTGCGGCGGTAGCAGAGATATGCAGGACGCACCGCTGTTCGTTTTTCCAGACCGCCAGAGATGCCGACGAGGCGCTCAAGCTGACCGCCGCTCGGCGTACGGCTCTTTCGGCACTGGCCCGCCTCAAGCCGACCACTATCCTGGAGGACGCCACTGTGCCGCGCAGCTGTATCGCCGCCATGCTGAAGATCATCCAGGATTCTGCAAAAAGGCACAATGTTCTCATCGGCACCTTCGGCCATGCCGGTGACGGCAACCTGCACCCGACCTGCCTGACCGACGAACGAGACAAGGACGAAATAGCCCGTGCCCATGCCGCTTTTGCCGAAATATTCGACGCCGCCATCTCAATGGGCGGTACCATTACCGGTGAGCATGGGGTAGGACTGGCCAAGAAAAAATATCTGCCAAAGCTGGTCGGCGAATCGGGTATTCGCGTCATGCGGGGAATCAAACAGGCCTTTGATCCGAAGGGGATTTTGAATCCCGGGAAGATATTCTGATATGGACTACGTCAAACTTATAAACTGCATGCGCTGCGGCATGTGCCTGCCATCCTGTCCAACCTACCGGGAAACATTCCTGGAAACCGCCTCGCCACGCGGACGGGTGGCACTGGTGCGCAAGCTGCAGGAATGTGAACTGGAGCAATCGGAGCGCCTGCTTGAATACCTGTCGCTCTGCCTGGACTGCCAGGCCTGCGCCTCTGCCTGTCCCTGCGGCGTCAATGCCGGCGAACTGGTTGCGGAGTTCACCTGTGAACGCAAGGAGAGCAGCGGGCTGAATTTCATGGAGGATCTGATCCTGCGCAAACTGGTGCCGCATCCGGACCGCCTGGAAACATCACTGGTGCCGATGCGGCTGTACCAGCGGACCGGCCTGCAGAAGCTGGTCAGAACTCTCGGTATCCTCAAGATGTTCCCCAAACCGCTGGCACGGCTGGAAGGGCTGCTGCCCCCCCTCCCCTCCCGGCCGCTCCGCCAGGAGATTAACGAAGTGACAGCAGCGATCGGGACAGAGCGCGGCACAGTCGGCTTCTTCCTCGGATGCGTCATGAGCCTGATTTTTTCCGATGCCAGTCGCGCCACAATCAGACTGCTCTCGTCCCTCGGCTACACGGTCATCACCCCACGGAACCAGGTCTGCTGCGGCGCACCGAACATGCTCGGGGGTGATCTGGACGGCTTGAAAGATGCTGCCCGCACCAACATCGACATCTTCGCCGGTCACAAGGTTGATTTCATCGTCACCGATTGCGGCGGCTGCGGAGCTGAGCTCAAGAAATACGGTCATCATATCGGGGAAGAGGCGGCCTCGGTTTTCAGCGCCAAGGTTCGTGACATTTCGCAGATACTGGCACTTCATGCAGAAGAACTGGCGCCGCTCCTCAAACCGCTGCCGCTGAAGGTCACCTACCATGACCCGTGCCACATCGCCCATTGCCAGGGGATCCGCAAGGAGCCGCGCGACCTGCTCAAGCTGGTGCCTGACATTGACTACAGGGAACTGGACACGGCCGATGCCTGCTGCGGCAGTGCCGGAACGTACAACATTACCAAACCGGAGATGTCCAACCGGATACTCCAGCGCAAACTCGACACGGTACGCGCAAGCGGCGCCGCGGTGCTGGTGACCAGCAACCCGGGCTGCCTGCTGCAGCTGAAGAAAGGGATTGCTGACCAGCTGCCCGGTGTCAAAATCATGCACCTGACTGAGGTATTGGCACAAAGCATGGATTCGTGATGTCGAGCCGGTTGCAGAACGGCGGAAAATACTATAAAAGATGGGGTGTCGTTATGACACCCCATTTTGATTGGAACAGCCCATGAATTTTAAACCGATAAAACCGAAGAAGGTTTCAACCCAGATAGCCGACCAGATACGTACCTCGATCCTTGCCGGGGAGTTTGCACCTGGCGACAAACTGCCACCGGAGCGGGAACTGGCCGAGATGTTCGGCGTATCGCGTCCCTCGGTACGGGAAGCGCTGAACGTCCTGGCATCGTCAGGACTGGTGATGTCGTATCAGGGGGGTGGCACGGTTGTCATGTCCCTGGTTGAAACATCCTCTGCCAACCCGCTCAGTGAATTGATTCGCGTCCAGCAGGATCGAGCCCTTGACGTCATCGAAGTCCGAAAGTCCATGGAATCATGGACCGCCTGGTATGCCGCAGAGCGCGCCATGCCTGAAGATATACGCCGCATGGAGGAGATTATTGCCGGAATGAAGCAGAATCTTGAGACAAAGCATCCGTCTGAAGACCTTGATGCCAATCTGCATATAGTCATCGCCAAGGCAACCCATAACGTCGTCTGGCTACACCTGATGCAGAGCCTGTTTGATGCCATGAAGGAGTTTCAGCAGACCGTCTGGCGGGCGGTTTATCTTACCCATGAAGATCACGAGCTTCTCTTTGATCACCATAATGCCATCGTACAGGCAATCAAAGCCAAAGATTCCAAGGCCGCCCGCGACGCCATGCTTCACCACCTGACATTCGCCGAAGGGCGCAGCAGCGCCTACGTGTCACAACAACAGCCGTAGCCAGGCAAAACCGAAATACTGGAGATTCCCGGATGCACATAGTCCCGACAACCATACCTGATGTCCTGATAATTGAGCCGAAAGTGTTCGGCGATGAACGCGGTTTCTTTTTTGAGAGTTTCAACGAACGCAGCTGGCGTGACCTTACCGGCGTAGATATATCATTTGTTCAACACAATCACTCCCGCTCAACAGGCGGTGTTCTCAGAGGGCTACATTACCAGATTCAACAGCCACAGGGGAAACTGGTGCGGGCGGTTGTCGGTGAAGTTTTCGATGTTGCCGTTGATCTTCGCCGCAGCTCGCCAAGCTTCGGGCAGTGGTTCGGCGCCCTGCTTTCGGCTGAAAACAAGCGCCAGATGTGGGTTCCGCCCGGATTCGCCCATGGATTCTGCGTGACGTCTGATGTAGCAGAATTCCTCTATCTGGCAACCGATTACTATGCGCCCGAGTTTGAGCGTTGCATCGCCTGGAACGACCCTGAGCTTAACATCACCTGGCCGCTGGCAGCAGAACCAAATATTTCAGACAAAGACCGTCAAGGATCGTTATTCAGGGATGCCGACCTTTTTCCATAAACGCCAAAGCAACGCTACAACAATATGACTAGCGCTTAATCTTCTTCTCCATCTCAAGATCAAGGTTTTTCAAACGATCAATACTCTGGTGCAACTCACGATTTTCACGGTTCAAGAGAATATTCTTCTCCCGTTCTTTTTCATGAGAAACCACATAGGCCGTCAATGGCGCTGACTGGTAGGTCCAGGAACTGTGCGGATACTCTTTTTTAAGACGTTCGAGCAATACCAGTGAACGTGCCTGTCCTCTTCCCTCATCATCCCTCAGATGCAGCAGCGCCAGCCGGAACAACGCCTCATCGATCAGACCGTCACCGGTGGGTACAGCAATAGCACGCTCCAGCAGCTCACGGGCCTGCTTCTCCTTCCCCCTCTGCAGCGACTGCATCCCTTCCGTAAAATAACGCTCCCGCTCACTACTAATTCCCACCCCGAAGTTTGCACAGCCACCCACTGACAGCAAGACCAGCACTATGAGGGTGTAACCATAATATTTAAGCTGCCGCACTGCCCGCCTCCCGCACGATAATATAGTTACTCCCCGATGATTCCTTGACCCGGTCTTTTACCTCTGCCGCTGCCGTGGCTATTTCGGCAGCTGTGGCATAGCTTCCCGGCTGGCAATTCAGTACCGCAATGGAAATAGTTATCAAGGGGAAATGACGTGGCACGCCATAGCGGTCCACACCCTCAATAAAACCGGCAACACGATCCTCTTCGGAATAGTAGCCGGGTATCATGGCGTCAAAGTCACTAATTATCCCTTGGCACGCCTTTTTTGCGAGCATAGTGTTGATAATCACAACAAAATCATCTCCACCTATATGTCCGACAAAAGCGTCCGGATCTTTCAGGTTGTCCACGACGTTGTAGATAACCTGTCCTGCATCCTTGATCAACTCACTCGCCTTGATATAGCCATAGCGGTCATTATAGGATTTGAAATTATCAAGATCAAGATAGCACATGGCAAACGGCACCTTCTCACGCAAGCGCCTGTTGATGGAGCGCTCAATGGCAATATTGCCCGGCAGGCGGGTCAACGGGCTGGCATCAAGACTTAACTGCTCAAGCTCTTTAAGCCGGATCGCCATACGCCTGAAATCAAGGGATAATGAACCGACCTCGTCGCCGGGAGGAATTTGCGGGTCATGGTCAAATTCTCCGGCGGCAATACGGTGCGTGGCCTTCTGCAACTTGCCGATGGATGAGGAGAATGCATAGACAAATACGACGTCAACTCCGATAGCCAGGGCAATACCGGCCAGCGCAAGGCCAAGCGCCCACGCCGCGGTGTCTGCTTCACGCTCGCCGGCAATTTTCAGCTTATGGTTCATAAGCTGCTGTTGCTCAATCCGGACTTTTTCAATGGCAGTTTCAACACGTCCGGCAGCGTTTATGAGAGCAGCCTCTTCCACAGTTTTTCCGGCAAAAAGTTTCGTCGCCAACAAACGGTAAGCTTTATAGCCTGACGTCACCCCGTCGGGGGCAACATCACGGGAACGCATCACCAGGGTTTCCATTGCCTGGTCAAAAGCGGCAGACTGTAGCCCATGCAACGTTATAAGTTCCGGCTGCCGGAGGATCATGAACCTTCTTGCCGTGCGTTCCTGGGCAAGCATTGTATCTCTCAGCGTAATCGCCGCAGTAATTGCAGCAATGTCATTACGGGCGATTTCATCTACCATGCTGCGCATGGTGGAAAGACCGCCAATCGCGTATGATAATGCTGCGACCATACAGATGCCGTTTATGGCAAAACTGATAATTAGCTTCTGGGTCAAGGTCAGACGTATCTTTTTTGTATGCGGCATATCATCATTTCCGTTGATCAGGATAATTCGGCAAATTTTATTCCGGGCTCATCAAACTCCGGACAGGCATCAAGATATGGAATGATTTGAACTGTACTCCTTACCGGCAGCTTCTGAAACAAAAACCGTTACAAATGTCATCGTACAGCAGGATATGACTGCCCAGTACAGCTTACAGGGCGCTCTTATACCATAGCTCCGTAATCTGTCAAGGCCACAGCAGACAGTTGGTACGGCCATTGGATAATAACCGGTGGGCTGTTTTTTCAGCAAGTGATTGTAATCCGTAAAAATAACGTTATAATCAGTCAATTATCGGAGGTATTATATGGCAAAGGTGTTCATGGCGCTAGCGCCCGGCTTTGAAGAGATAGAAACTGTGACGGTTGTTGACATCCTGCGCAGAGCTGAAATAGAGGTCGTTCTGGGCGGACTCATGCCAGGTCCGGTAGCAGGCGCCCATAACGTTAACATCATCCCGGACTCGACTATAGATGCCGTCAACGCCAGTGCCTTTGATATGATTATCCTCCCTGGCGGACAGCCGGGGACCGACAATCTCAACGCAGACCAGCGCATCCATAAATTACTCAAAGAATTTGCCGCCAAAGAAAAGCTTATTGGCGCTATCTGCGCCGCTCCGATTGTACTCGCTGCCGCCGGATTGTTGAGCGGCAAAAAAGTGACCTGCTATCCGTCATACCGCGATCAGTTACATGGCGGCATCTACGAGGAGGCGCCAGTTGTCATCGACGGCGCCATCATTACCAGCCAGGGTCCGGGCACGGCAATCCAGTTCGGACTTGCCATAGTCACCAGGCTTGCCGGCCGTCACGCTTCAGATGGAATCGCCAAAGCGATGCTGGTCAAACATACTTCGTCCGAAATATGGAGCCCGGGGTTATTCAGCAGCACCATCCAGGCCATGCTGGGCGCATTGGAGATGAAAGACCGCTATACGCAGGGGCAGGCTCAAAGGGTTGCTGAATACTGCCTGAGTATCGGCTCAAGACTTAAGCTCCCGACAATCGAGATGCGCGACCTGTATCTGGGTGCAATGCTGCATGACATCGGCAAATACAACACCGCCGAAGATGTCCTTAACAAACCGGACAGCCTCAATCTGCGCGAGGAAACGCTGACACGCGAGCACACCTTGAAAGGGACCCTTTTTGTCGTCGGTATCAACAATCTCAGCCATATCGGTCCGACTATTCTTCACCACCATGAGCATTGGGACGGCTCCGGATACCCTGGTCGTTTGAAAGGCGAGCAGATCCCACTTCACGCCAGGATTGTTGCCGTAGCAGATGCGTACGACGCAATGACCTCAAACCGCTCCTATCGGGACGGGATTGACAAAGAGACCGCCATGCACGAACTGGTTAAGAAGAAAAATACACAGTTTGACCCATTTATTGTTGATATTTTCATTGAATGCCTGAACGATTCACCGTTCGAGATAAAAGATTTCAGTTACTATTTTTAGGGTAGATAATCCGGCGGGCGACACATGAAGCGGCAAAAAACAGTAGATTAACCATGACTATTGAGGCACTGGCAGGCAGGTTTGACGTAATTGAAACAATAATGCCGATAATCACCGAACTGCATCCCTGCAGGGCGGCCAGAACAATACAGACCTTGAAACCGCGCGCCAGTTGAAGCGCAGATGCTGCAGGAACAATCAGCATCGACGAAATCAGCATGATGCCGACCAGTTTCATCGCCAGAACCACCGACAATGCGGTCAATAACACCAGAACGGCATTGATGTAAGATGTCCTGATGCCTGAAACCTTGGCCAGTTCATCGCTGAACGAAATAGCAAACAGCTCATGATAATAGAGCGTCAGCAGCAGCATAACTCCGAGGCAGAGCAGAGCCGCAACGACAACTTCTTCACTGCGTATCGAAAGAATATTGCCGAACAGATAACTGAGCAGATCGACGTTGTACCCTCCCCCAACACTTGCAAGAATAATCCCGACTGAAATTCCGAGAGCAGATACCAGGCCGATGGCGGCATCACCACTCAGTCTCCCCTTTTCGGTTAGTTTGAGGATACCGAGAGAGGCCAGCATAACGATCGGCGCCGATACGAGCAACGACATGGCAGAGTAGAACTTGAGCGCCAGAGCGATGGCGGTGCTGCCGAAGGTGACATGCGCCAGGCCGTCACCGATCAGTGACAGACGCCGCAGGACAAGAAATACCCCCAGCACCGAACAGAGCAGAGCGATGAGAGTGCCGGCCAGCAGCGCCCGCTGAATAAAGCCGTACGATAAAATTTCCAGTAGATTCATAGTCAATGCCGGTGACACATAAGATGCTGTGAATGTTCGCCAAACAGCGACGACATTTCCGGGGAACAACAGAATTCATCGAAACTGCCATAAAAAAGGATCTTTTTGTCAAGGTAGAGCATTTTGGAGGCGTGTTCTCCGATCGCGCCGCTGTCATGGGTTACCAGCAACACCGTAACTCCCCGCGAGCGGTTGATCTCTGCGATCATCGCATAAAAGCGGCCTCTTGTTTCGGGGTCAAGCGCTGCGGTAGGTTCATCCAGCACCAGCAGTTCCGGATCATTCACAATGGCACGAGCGAGCAGAACACGCTGCAGTTGACCACCAGACAGTTCACCAATAAGTTTATGTTTTAAATCAGATACACCTAATTCTTCGAGAGTTATGTCTATTTTTTGATAGTCGGAGCGACTTAAACGTTTTGGAAAACGCTTGAGGGATAACAAACCAAGTCCAACTGTTTCATGTACTGTCGCAGGAAAAACCGGATTGACCAGATGGAGGCTCTGCGGCAGATAACCGACCTTGTGCCAATCACGGAAGTTTGCGAGAGGAGTACCAAACAACAGCGCAGCCCCCTTGCTGATCGTCACCAGACCGAGCAACGCCTTGACCAGAGTACTCTTCCCGGAGCCATTCGGCCCGACGATGCCAACATAGTCGCCCCGCTCAACCCGAAAGGAGATGTCCTCAAGAACCCTCCCCTCGCGATAACTGCACGACAGCAGTTCCGCCCTGACTATTTCTCCTGGCATTGTAGACCTTTCCGCAATTGTTCCAGGTTGCGCTCCATCAGATCAAAAAAAGTGGCATTCCTGGACTGATCGTCACGCGACAGATTATGCGCCCCGTGAAGCATCAACACACCAACGCCCGCCTCCTGAGCCAACGTTTCCGTCAGGCGTGGCGATAACAACTCTTCGGCAAAGAGATATCTGGCACCAGATGATCTGATTTCTCGGACCAGTGCGGCCATGCGTTCAGCCGATGGCTCCGAATCTGATGAAACGCCGCTGAGCGCGCTATACTCAAGACCGTAGCGGTTGGCCAGGTAGCCAAAGGTATAATGCCCGCCATGCAGGAGCTTTCTGGTGGAGCAGGAGGAGAGAACGTTACGGTAGCGCAGGTCAAGCATCGCCAGCCGTTTTTTAAGTGCTTCTGCATTTTGACGATAAACAGCACCATTGCCGGGATCGGCAGCGATAAATCCGTCAAGAAGAGTATCCACCATAAGAGCTGCATTGGCAAAATCGAGCCAGATATGCGGATCCATTTGCTTCCGCTCATTTGCATGACCACCTGCTGAACTATCACGCTGTTCATGTTCATGGTCGTGGTCATGATTGCCACCAACCAGGTAACTAACCCGCTCTCCGGCGTTGACAATCCGCAGGGTGCGACTGTCAATGCCGCTGACTATTTTTTCCGCCCACGGCTCCATGTATTTATTTGTATAAATAAACAGCCCGGCACGACTGATCCTGATCATATCTTCCGGCCGTGGCTCGAATGTATGCGGTTCGACGCCCGGCGGCAGCAGCATGGTTACCTGCGCCTTATCTCCGCCAATAGTGCGAGCAAAGTCATAGAGTGGGAAGAGGGTCGTAACCACCTGCAAGCCGGCAACCGGTTTCCCTTTGTCCTGATCCTTGCACCCGACAAAAAGTAGCGCGGCACAAGCCAGGATTATCATGATAGTTGCGGTTATACCAACCTTCATTGAGCATCCTTTGTCTGGACACTGCGCAAACTGATGCCATCAGGAAGCATGGAAATAGCGCCCTCTTTATAGAGACCACCTACCGCTTTTTTAAAACTCTTTTTGCTGAGTCGCAACAGCGTGGCAATCGCCTCAGGAGAACTTTTATCGGTTAAGGGGAGAAACCCTTTATTGGCAGCCAGCGCATCCAGGACAATCTCGCGATCTTTGGCAGCATCCGTAGCACCACCTTTGCGCAGCGACACATCAACTTTACCATCTTCCCTGATTTTTTTGACATACCCGCGCAGACGCTCGCCACAGGATGGCTTGACAACCAGCTCCGTATGAAAGATCAAACCACCGAAGCGGTTGTTGATAACCACCTTGGCGCCCAGATCCGTGAGGGCATACACGACCAGTTCGACCTCATCACCTTCCGACAAGCTCTCATCCACCGGTCGGATATACTTTTCGAGTTTAGCTGACGCCGCAATCCGGCCACTCTCATGCAAAAAGACCCACACAAGCACCTGATCCCCGCGCCTGACCGGTTCAATCTGTTCGCCGAACGGCAGCAGCAGATCCTTTTCCAGTCCCCAATCAAGGAATGAGCCGACAGTTGTCGCTTCCTTTACTTTAAGGAGCGCAAACTCGCCAACAACCGCGCGGGGCCTTTTGGTGGTGGCCGTCAAACGTCCATCGGAATCAACGTAGACAAAAACATCCAGTAATGTGCCCACCTCTGCCCCGGTCGGAACAAGGCGCAAGGGGAGCAGCACCTCACCCTCCGCAGTATTGAATACTGCTCCGGAAGCGGTGATGCGCGTTATAGCAAGCGTATTGTAGTTTCCTATATGAAGCATATTTTCTCCCTGTTTACTAACCCCGTCCAATCGGGATACGTGCGTTCACGAAATTATTCCCTGAAAAAAAACGCAGAGAACAATTTCTAACTTACTAATAGCGCCATTTGAAGTTGACCGTCTTACATGCCGGTAAGGCTCCTCGGAACTGGCTAAACCCTTCCTCGGTGGCAGCCGTCCCGCTGCAGGTAAGCCACTTCAATCCGGGAATAGCCGCCAGGTTAAGGAGCCCTTCATCGCCAATGGCGGTATGATAGATCGACATTCTCTGCAGCGATTTTAACGGACGCAGCAGCGCAACACCCTGGTCGCTCACCCTGCTATCGGAGAGATACAACTCCTGCAGACCGGACAGATGAACAATATTGGATATGATTGAATCATCGCAATTATAGAGGAACAGCGCCTGGATATCGTCTGGCTGCATCTCTTTCAGAAAGCTCGTATCCATGCCATCGTCAGCTTTCAGGTCAAGGCGCAATGAGGTCCCGATGAACACCTCTTTTGCACCACTCGCGCTCCCGATGCGCTGCCAGTCCCTGAAATCAAGAGAAGTCGCTTTACGGATAAAGAGCGTTCCGCAGTCCTGGCCGGAGGGAAACCGGACAATGCGTGTTTCAAAGGGGGTGCCGTCAGCGTCGGCAGGCTCGCCGGTCTCACCCCGCACAGCCGAAAGGCGGCGGCGGATGCGAGCTATATCCAGGTCGGCGGCAGCCGCCATATCCGCCAGCAGATCGACGCCATCGGATAAGGCATCGTCCACCCGCAGCTTGAAGTGGTAAATATCCGTCTGTTTCAGCTCATCGGTCTGGCGAACAACGGCATGGATATTTTGCTGTACCGCTGCAAGTTGACGAATGACACGCACAAGCTCAAGGGCGATATCCAGCTCCGATCCATAGGAGAGCGGAGCCTGCTCCCACTCACTGAGCAGATCGATCAGCACCTGCCGATTCCCTGTCTGGTAGGCTTCATTAGCAAGCGCCATCAGCTCCTGCCTGCGCAGACATTCACCTTCGTCAGCGGCAAGATCGGGATGAACCGCTTTGGCCACGCCGCGATACAGTGATTTGAGGCTGAGATTGGCCGCATCCTGAGGGCCTTCTTCATCATCGAGCAGGTCTGTCGAGTGGTGAAAATGGGGGGGGGACTGTGTCTGTTTCAACGTTTCCGCTGATCCTTCTGCCGCAGCCTCACCCAGAAGCCCATTCAATTGCCATTCAAGGTCTTCGAGGGTTTGAATACGGACGCCCAGGACATCCTCATACACCTGTTCAAAGACTCTGATTTCAGACTTAAGTCGACTGTAATCCTGTTCACGCTGCTGAAGATCGGCCTTGACACGGGCCAGCTGCTGATATTTATGCTCCAGCTCGATCTCTTCAGGGGTCTTCAAGCGATTCTTGAAGGGCGTCATAGTACGTTCCCTGACAGATTCAGTTCGCGCACTTCCCGCGCAAGCGGCAGCGTGATACGCCGCTTTTCAGCCATTGAGAAACGGTACAACTGGTGAAAAGAGGTTATCAAGGCGCCGACCTCGCGACTTGTCGTTGCGAGTATATAGTCAACAACTTCGTCAGGTATCCTGATTTGATGATCATCGGCCACCTTCTTTATAATCATCCTCCTGGAGCTGTCATCTGAGGTATCCAGCCGTGCTACCAGCCCCCACAACAGCCGCGACGTCAGATGGTCATCCATGGTGGATAATTCACGCGGCGGAGTGGCACCGGCCATGGCAATAGTTCGTCCGGATGTGTGAAATTCATTGAACAGCTGCCACAGAGCTCTCCGCAGATCTGGATCATCGGGCATATTCTGCAGGTCGTCCAGCACCAGGCCGGCGGCAGTAGAAAACGTAGATACCAGCCGTTCCGGTGAAACCTGTTCACGGAGCGAAAGGTAAGGGAAGCTGTTACCTGCAATCGACCTTAACAGATGGGTTTTACCCGACCCCGAGGGGCCATACAGATAAAGCAGACACTCGGAATCTGAAGGGTCTACGACCCTGAGTGCAAAGCGGAGCGCAGCAATATTTCCCTCACAGGGAACAAAACTGTCAAAGCTGAAACTCGGAGAAACTGGAAAATCGAAGAACTGCTGCATAGCTAGAACAGGTTCGCCTGTGAAGATTCAGGAACAACACGACCAAAATGCAGATAGGCCGCACGCGTAGCCACTCTGCCACGCGGGGTGCGATTGATAAACCCGTTCTGAATCAGAAACGGCTCGTAGACATCCTCAATGGTATCGCTCTCTTCGCTAATTGCGGCGGCTATGGTATCCAGTCCGACCGGCCCCCCTCCAAACTTGTCAATAATTGTCAACAGAATCATGCGGTCCATCTGGTCAAAGCCCATAGCATCTATTTCAAGCAGCTTGAGAGTTTCCTGCACGACGTCAAGTGTTATGACCCCATCGGCACGCACCTGGGCGTAGTCACGCACCCGGCGGAGCAGGCGGTTGGCAATCCTGGGGGTTCCACGACTGCGGCGGGCCAATTCTGCTGCCCCGCGCGGGTCGATTTCCATCCCCAGAATGCCGGACGAACGGCAGATAATTGTCGACAGTTCCTCATACGTATAAAATTCAAGGCGGGATATCACTCCGAAGCGATCACGGAGAGGCGAGGAAAGAAGCCCGGCCCGGGTTGTGGCCCCAACCAGCGTAAAACGCGGCAGGTCGAGCTTGATGGAGCGGGCGCTCGGCCCCTGACCGATGATAATGTCAAGCTGGTAATCTTCCATGGCCGGGTACAGGATCTCTTCAACAACGTGTGAAATCCGGTGAATTTCGTCGATAAAGAGAACGTCGTGCGGCTCAAGATTGGTGAGGATGGCGGCAAGATCCCCGGGACGCTCAATGACCGGCCCGGAGGTAGACTTGATGTTTACCCCCATTTCGCAGGCGATGATATTGGCCAGCGTCGTCTTGCCAAGCCCCGGGGGACCATACAGCAGGACATGGTCGAGCGCCTCGCTCCGCCCCTTGGCGGCATCTATGAACAGGCGCAGATTGCCTTTGATTTTTTCCTGGCCGATGTAGTCATCGAAGGACCTGGGACGCAGCGTTGCGTCGTACTGGGAGTCGTCATCCCGTTTTTCCGGGGTAATTGTGCGGATCGTACTGGAGTCCATCACTATTCCGACTTCCCGACCAGCGACTGTATATCACCAACCGTCAGCGCAACATCAGTCTGAAGACCGTCAGCCATCCGTTTGAAGGAGGCCCGGCCTGTCTCCACCTCATTGCCACCGATCACAACGCTATAGCGCGCCTTGAGCTTGTCGGCCCGACGCATCTGGCTTTTCAGGCTTTTCCCCTCATAATCCATCTCGACACGAACTCCTGACTTCAACAGACCATCCATCAGGCGAAAGGCAACATCACGTTCCCCTCCCCCCATCGTGGCGATAAACAGGTCGGGGAGTGACGCAAAATCCTGACTGCCGAGCAGCAGCGCAACCCGTTCAAGACCGAGGGCAAAACCGATTCCGGGGATAGACGGACCGCCCAGCTGCGAAATCAGACCATCATAGCGCCCCCCTGCGGCAACGGCAGACTGCGAACCAAGCAGACCGGTAACCATTTCAAAGGTCGTACGGGTGTAGTAATCAAGTCCGCGTACCATGCGGGAATTTATACTGTACGGGGTGGATGAAAGATCCAGATAACGGCGTACGCTGCTGAAATGCTCGTCACAGCCGCTGCAGAGATGCTCCAGCACGGACGGTGCCCCGGCAGTAGCCTCAATACATCCCGGCACCTTGCAATCCAGCATCCGGAGCGGATTTGTGTCAAAGCGCCGCTTGCAATCCTCGCAGAGATGCCCCATCCGCTCTTCCAGAAAGCTCCGCAGCGTTGCGCGGTAGGCAGGGCGGCACTCAGGACAGCCGAGCGAGTTAATCTGAAGCGTCGGCTCGGTCAGGCCGATTTCACGGAAAAAAGCCGTCAGCATATTCAACACCTGGGCATCTGCCAACGGGTCGTGTACGCCGGTGATTTCGGCGCCGATCTGATGGAACTGCCGGTAACGTCCTTTTTGAGGGCGCTCATAGCGGAACATGGGCCCAAGATAATACAGTTTTGCAATCGGGTCCTGCGCGTACAGTTTGTGTTCGATAAAGGCGCGCATGACTCCGGCGGTACCTTCCGGCCGGAGCGTGACGCTGTTCTCGCCTTTGTCAGTAAAGGTGTACATCTCCTTTTCCACAATATCAGTCGCATCTCCGATTGAGCGGCAGAAAAGCTCGGTCTTCTCCATCACCGGAACACGGATTTCTCCAAAGCCGTTCAATTCAAAGACACGGCGGGCCGTTTGCTCAATATACTGCCATCTTCCCGATTCGTCCGGAAGAATATCATTAAAACCTTTGACTGCTGTCAATGCCACAGATCACCTCATAGTAGATAAAAACGTAAAAAGTCCAGACTGCAGGCGTAATGGCAGGCCGGACTCAAACAATACTGGCTTTGTTCAGGAAGCGCCGGATACGCGATGGATACAGTTTTTGCCCGATGTTTTACCGACATACATGGCTTTGTCAGCCATCTCAAGCAGCATATCCTTTGAAGCGGTATCATCGGGGCAGCAGGCATAACCGATACTGCAGGTCAAACGGATGGTCTGCCCCCCGGATCCCTGAAAGTGATGGGCTTCCACCTTCCTGCGGATACGTTCGGCGACAAGTTCAGCCGTCGTACAGGTTGTTTCGACAAGAATGGCGGTATATTCATCACCGCCGTAGCGAATGACAATATCAACATCACGGACAGCTTTCTTGATGAGTGCGCCGAATTCTGCCAGAACCCGACTGCCGACCATATGTCCGTGAATGTCGTTTACCTGCTTGAACGCATCAACATCGATAAAAAGAACCGCCAGGTGCGAGGCGTAGCGCTCAACCCGCTTCATTTCCCGTTCAAGGGCAATATCGAGATAGCGATGATTATAGAGACCGCTGACGTCGTCAATAAACAACAGATCTTTTGCTTTGGAAAATGTTTCCGCATTTTCAAAGGCGTGTAATGACTGCTCGATCAGGAACAGAATATTCTTTCTGTGCTTCTCAATATCAGGAAGTGCACAGGAAGGGTTATTCAGAAGGACGATAATCCCGAGCAGGGATGAATGGCTGTAAACCGGTATCAGCAGTGCTTCAGACAAACCATCCGAGCAGCATTGCGCTGAAAGTTGCAGATGCTGTACAGAAGAGTCATCGACGTTTATAACGGCAAGCCGGGCGTTAATCTCTGCGGAAAGAAACGTGCCTGCTGTATCGGAAACTCCTTTAGCTACTTTGAGCTCAAGCGCGTCTTCAACCTTGAAAAGACCGAGTGCACGACTGAGACCAACCTCGCGGGCAATCGCTTCAACCAGCAGGTAGTAGAGGTGTTCACCGTCCAGGCAACCAGCAATGGCCTGACTGGCTCTAAACAGTGAAAGCATGTTTTTCAGCTCTTCATTTTCATCAAGAAGGCGGCGCTGCTGGATGCACTGGGCAACGGAATGCCTGAACTCATCAGGGTTGACAGGCTTTACAAGATAGTCCCGGGCACCATGTTTGAGAGCATAAATAGCGGATTCCAGATTAGCATTGCCGGTAACCATGATGACATCGACAGTCGGGTGACTCTCACGGACCCGTGAAAGAATCTCAAGGCCGCTGATGTCGGGCATAACCAGATCGGTAACAACAAGAGAATACTGCCCTTTGGCAAGCATCTCAAGTCCGTCACTCCCGCAGGACGCGGTCTCAACCTGGTACCCTTCAGCCTGCAACAGACTGGAGAATGTTTCCCGGAAGAAAAGGTCATCTTCAACTAATAGGATAGTATCCATTTAACGTCACTCAATAATGAAATAGCACAATATTGCCGTACATATGTACTCTATATCGCGGTGTGGAGTCAACGTCATTCGGGCTTATATGGAGTTGCAACAGACCATGCGACTCCATCGCTGACAAGCTCGACCGTTCCATCCAGGTCGGTTCGCCGCAGGGAGATCCCTTTTGATTTCAGCAGCCCAACCGTCCGTGATGAAGGAAGACCAAAGCGGTTTCCGGCACCGGCAGAAATAAGCGCGATCTCCGGTCGCACCTGTTCCAAAAACTCCTCTGAAGTTGAGTACCTGCTGCCATGATGCCCGACCTTGAGAACGGTTGATTGCAACTCATGACGGCCACCAAGCATGCGTTGTTCAGCCTCGAAGCCGGCATCAGCACAAAAGATCATGCTGAAGGTGCCGTAGCTGAGACGAAACACCAGAGACTGTTCATTTGTACTCGATTCATTACGCCCTTCCCGAACCTGACCTGATTTTGCCGGCGAAAGTACCGTTATAATAACCGGCCCAGGGAGCGTGATAACGTCACCAGCGGCGAGCACGCGCGGCTTCACTTCTTTAACATCCAGCTCCCTTTGCACCTCGGGAGACACATCCACGCCGCTCCAGAACTCGCTGACAGAGAAGTTTTTTATTATGTAAGGCAGCCCACCGCTGTGATCGGGGTGATCATGCGTAGCGACAACTCTATCGATATGTCCGGCGTGCAATGCGCCAAGAGCCGGTCCCAGCACCCGCTGACCGAAGTCGTGCCCGGTATCGTGAAGATATCCTCCACCATCCACAAGCAGCGTTGAACCATCCGGAAGCCTCACCAGCAGAGACTCAGCCTGGCCGACACTGAGCAGCGTAATATGCAGACGTCCATCGGCGGCGTTTGCAACACACAGATGCACTGCAACGGCACAGATCGGCACCAGCACTCCAGCCACCCGAAGTAACGACCTGTTCTTCATAAAAGTCATGCAGGTCATAAACAGCAGAAAAAAGAACATATCCAGTCCGGTTACGCCGTGAAAGGTAAATACCGACAGCGAGGTGCACCACATGATGAACCTGTTGGAGAGAACAACCAGTGCCGCTGCAGGCCAGAGAAACAGGTGAGCAAACGCCGGGAACAGTGTCACAAGCGGCAATGCTATAAATCCGGCTAGTACCGCACCATACCCCAGTAGCGGCACAATCAGGAAATTAGTCAGTATTCCGTTAAGTGATGCGACCTTGAAGACAAACAGTACCGGCAGGATAGTTACACATGATGCCGCAGCGGATACGGCGACAAACTGGATCATACTGCGCAGCCATGGTGAACCAATGGTTGCTGTATGCTGCATGATCGGTGGGACGGCAATCAATATCCCCCACAGCGAGATAAATGAAAGCTGAAATGACACATCAAAAAGAGTTGGTGGGTTGATCGCGACAAGAAGGAATGCCGCAAACAACAGAGTATTGATTGAATCATGCTCCCGCTCTGCCAAGAGCCCCACGGCAATAACAGACAGCATGATTACCGAGCGCGCCGTCGCAGGAGCGGCGCCGGTCAAAAACAGATATGCCACCATAACCGGAAGCGCGATCAACACAGCAATAGTGCGGACATTCCAACGCAGAGCCGGATACTCGAACCTGGTCAGAAACCATATGATCAGCACCGTTATGAATGCAGCAACAATGCCGATATGGAATCCTGAAATTGAGAGGATATGATTGACCCCGGCTCTTGTATAGGCGTCTGCCAGATTTTGCGGGATCCTTCTTTGATCGCCGAGAAGCAGCGCTGTAAGGACTGATGAAACACGCTCATCGACAATTGAATGCCGGACAGAATCACCCAGAAAGCGTGCTGCCAGGTCTATTGACCGCTGCAATGAATCTACTGCGGCCGCACGAATCAGAACGATCTCGTTCTGTGATGTAACCCGGCATGTTGCTGATATTCCCTGAAAGGCAAGATAGCGGGGATAATCGAATTCGCCCGGCAGGCCGAGTCGACGCGGCACTGATACGCTGGAAGTAAAACGGATCCTGTCGCCACGTGACAGCGTAACATCTCCCTCACGGACGTACAGGAGCAACACACCTGAAGCTGATTCAGCACTCACGGCACCAATTACTCGCTCCACCTGAACGTTCAGGCGACTTCCTTCGGGTGCAACTAACGGGCGCGACGAAATAACGCCTTCAATTGTTATGGGATCGACGGCAGATTTATTCCTGATAGAGTACGGGGAAATTTCGGGGGACAACCACGGCTGCAGGACAAACAGGCCCCAGAAAAAGAAAAACAGAGCGGTGCATACTGAAAAAAGCCGGGAGTACGGCAGAAAGCATGCGATTACCATACATAAAAAAACCACCGCAACCGCAATTATGTTACAAGAACGTCCACTAATTGTCGACACTGCCACACCGGCAGTCATAAACAAAAAGGGGATCAAAAACGGCCAACGGCTAGAAAAGGTGGTCATTTATTGAGCAATCATGAGAGATTAGATAACAACGCATCAATCACCGCTTTATAGAAGAATCAAATTAGTTGTAACAGATGTACTCATACCAAAATTTATGCCTATTGAAAACATGACAATTGAATGATAAAACAAATCACGAAATTTCTGATTGATACTATTCTACCGCCCGGAGAACAAAAAGAATGAAGGAACATATTCTGATTGTTGACGATGAAGAGATGATTCGGGATTTACTTTCTTCTGCATTAGTGCAGGAGGAGTATATCTGTCATCAGGCGGCCAATGTTGACGAAGCGTTTGTACTCCTGGGTGAACAACCGGTTGACCTTGTTATTTCAGACATCATGATGCCGGGAAGGAGTGGCGTTGAATTATTGCGTGACCTGAAGAAAATTGACCCGGATATCGCCGTTTTGATGATTACCGGGCTTTCAGACATGAACACTGCAATGGAATGCGTACACCTCGGCGCTGATGACTATATAACCAAGCCTTTCGGCATCAACCGCGTAGTGCTGACCGTAAAAAACCTGATAGAGCGACGCTGCCTGGCAATAGAAAAGAAAAATTATCAGGTAAGCCTTGAATTCAAGGTCATGGAACAGACGTCCCAGATCCGTAAAACAATGAATGAGCTCTCCAGTGCCTATGACAACACACTTACCGCGCTGGTAAAGGCCTTGGATGCCCGTGAAAGAGAGGTTGGATCCCATTCAGAACGGGTTATGAACTTTGCAGCGTTTCTGGGAACGAAGCTCGGTATGACCGGCAGAGATCTACAAGAACTGGCAAAAGGTGCGCTCCTGCACGATATCGGCAAGATCGGAATTTCTGATAATATACTGCTCAAACCTGGACAACTCGATGATAACGAGTGGATTGAAATGAGAAAACACCCTCAAGTCGGTTATGCCATTTTGTCAGAAATAGATTTTTTGATGGGACCGGCGGAGATCATCCTCAGCCACCATGAGCGCTTTGATGGCACCGGTTACCCGAGACAGCTCTGTGGCGAGCAGATTCCGATCGGGGCTCGCATTTTCTCGGTTGTTGATACGCTGGATGCCATGACATCAGATCGCCCGTACCGCAAGGCCCTCCCCTTTGCAATGGTCACCAGCGAAATAGCTAAGTACCGCGGTTCTCAATTCGATCCGGCTATTGCCGACCTGTTTCTTTCTATTTCCCGAAAACAGTGGGAAGATTGTGCCGGGAAGCGTTTTAAATAAAAAAGCTGGGTCCAACTAATCCGGACCCAGCGTATCATACAACCACCAGAATTGAGGCTATTCCTCATCTTCCCAGCCGTCATCCCTATCATCAGCTGAACTATCCATCTCAAGCTCATCATCGCCGTATCCATTGCCGTCATCGGCTTCAAAGCCATCAGTATCCTCGGAGATGTAGCGTTCCGGAGCCCGTAGTTCCTCCTCGGCAATCTTTTCAAAACGTCCCAGCAAGGCAGGATCGTTGCAAAACCGCTCCTTCTTGTGTTTGCATGAAACCAAATCACACAGATCGAAAAGTTGAATTTCACTGCAGAGACGCTGGGGCATATTTTCAGTTTTTTGATCAGAATTGTGCATGGCGACGTTCTCTTTAGTAGCTGCCGTTCAGGAATTCCGCAGCCTTGGCAACATCTTCACGGCAACCGATATATACCGGACAGCGCTGATCGAGACCTTCAGGAACAATGTCCAGAATCGGAATTTCACCATTTGTGGCAGAACCACCAGCCTGTTCGATGAGGTATGCCATCGGGTTGAGTTCATACAGCAAGCGCAGCTTGCCATTCGGTGAATCGCTGAGTGCCGGATACATAAAGACACCCTTCCCCTTCATCAGAATTTGATTGATATCCGGCACAAAACCGCCGGAATAACGCAGCTTGGAACCTTTATCTTCAAGATATTTGATAAAACGCTCATTACCCTCACTGTATTTCTTGCGCAAACCACCAGGAGAATAAATATCGCCGCACGGCTTCATTTGGATATTTTCACGAGTAAGCGTATATTCCATCAGCTGATTCATCGTGAACTCAAACACCCCCTTACCGACGGAGTAGACCAAAGAGACGCGCGGCCCGTAGAGGATATAAATTGAACCAACCATCTTCCGACCCGGCTGAAGCAGATCATCCCCCTGATATATGCCGACAATGGTACCGACCGCCAGATTGACATCAACCAGTGAAGACCCGTCCAGAGGATCGTAGGCAACTGAAAACATCCCCTTCGGATTACTGGTGACCTGGAAGATATCGTCCATCTCTTCGGATGCGATGTTACACACAACTCCGGAATGCTGCAGGCGCTTGCGGAGAATGCGATCGGAAAGAACATCAAGAGCAAGCTGCTCTTCGCCGTACAGATTGGATGTACCGGCCACACCAAGGTCACCGGTTCTAACAGCGTTGATCACATATTTACTTGCTTCAGCAATTTCACAGATAAGGTGGACAAGATTGCCGCTGATGTTCTGATCGCGCAGATGCTGGCGCAAATCAATCTGAAATTTAGTTTTGCCTGGCTGGCTGGGCATGCTTCCTCCGAACTGAGTAAATAGTGGTGTTTTGATGCGACAAACATACTGAAAAGTGCCTATTTTAGCAATATTAAATGCTTATTTTACAGTTAATAAACATTTTGAAAGAGCTTGAAAACAATACAAGGATCAATGACAGGACACTTAGAGATCAGAAACTTTAGTGCCACAGTATTTACAGGCAACCGCTTTCCACGGAAAAGTTTCGCCGCATTTTTTGCATATGCGGAAGTGCCCCTTTATTTCATGTTTTGGTTTTTCAAAATGCAGGACAAGAAGAAAGATCGGGAATACACAGAGAAGTCCCCAAAGAACTGGATTTTTGCCTCGTGACTTTGCCAGTTTAAATCCGATGGCAGCCGGAAGACCAAAAACAAGCAGTAGGAAAATCATCTCATTCATAGCTTACCCACACCTTTATATGAATTCACAAACCATGTACCCAAAACAAAAGGCTGAGCTACTGCCCAACCTTTTTTTGTATCGGCCCTGACTCATCAAGAACTATCAGGTAGCCATCAGGATCAAAGCACCACATTTCCTTGACACCGTACGGCTTGATTTCCAGAGGATAGAGTATTTCGAGTCCCTCCTCCATGATCGCATCACGTATATCTTCAATATCAATTACTTCAAAATGGAGCGTAACACCTATTCCGCGCGGGAACATACTGAAGCGGGGTGCCAGCACCGGATGGGCTTTAATGACATCGGCTTCCTCAACAAAAACAATCGCCATGCCATCCATATCAATAACAAGATGATCCGGCGCACCTTTGGACGTAAAAGACCTCTGTACCGGCAACTCCAGTATGCCGGCATAAAAGGCTTCCGTTACTACCAGCTGTGAAACCGCAAGCTGAATTGAATGCGGGGCACGATGCGCCTTCACTCAAAACCTTTAAAAAGAACAGTTGCTAAACCGGAAAGGCGAGAAAGCCAGTTGGTATAGATCAATACCCCGATCACAATCAGAAGAATTCCGGTAAAGACCTCGAATATATGGATATATTTTTTAAAACGGTTGAATACAACCAGAAAGCGGTGCATGGCAAGAGCAGAGAGAAAAAACGGCACTCCCAATCCCATAGAATAGAGCAACAGGAGCAGAATCCCGTGATACACACTATCCTGTGTTGCAGCTACAGCCAGGATTGCCGCCAATATCGGTCCGATACAGGGAGTCCATCCGGCAGCGAACGCAATACCGACCAGAAAACTCCCGACATAACCTGCCGGTTTGTGTTTAATGGAAACTCTTTTCTCACCCAAAAGAAATTTAAGCGGCAAGATACCGGTTACATGGATACCGAGAATTACCAGCAGAACACCACCGGTTTTTCTGATAATAGTGGCGTTTTCCTGCAGAACAGAACCAATATAGGTTGCTGAAGCCCCAAGCAGAACGAACACAACGGTAAAACCGGCAATAAAAGAGAGTGAGTGGAGAATTGATTTCTGACGGATGATGTGCGAAGGGTGCTCCGCCTGAAGGTCTGCAAACGAAAGACCGGTGATATAGGTTATGTATGACGGGATCAGCGGAAACACGCAGGGAGACAGAAACGAGAGCAGGCCGGCGATAAAAGCACCGATATATGTTACATCATGACTGATCATGGCATCCTTCTATTTCATCAACTCTTCGAGAAATGAGACCGCTTCAGGAGAATCCCAGGCAAACCCACCGATGATTTTTTTAACGATTACGCCCTGTTTATCAATAACAAATGATTCAGGAATACCGGTAACTCCATAAGATTTTGCTGAAGCACCGCTATCGTCAATGTAGGTCGGAAGCGAAAAACCGGACTCCTTAAAAAACGATTCAACAGCCGATTTGCCCCCTTCATCGACAGATATTGCCACCATCTGAAACGGCTTGCCAGCCATTAAACTGTTCAGCTTCATCATGGAAGGAATCTCTTCACGGCACGGCGGGCACCAGGTCGCCCAGAAATTAAGCAAAACCACTTTGCCCTTAAGGTCCGATAATTTCAGGGTACTCCCATTTGCCAAAGAGACGACTGAAACGTCCGGTGCAGGCTTTTTCTCAGTGGCGACAACATTTTTATTTGCAGTATCCGTCTTGGAACAGGCGGTAAAAGCCAGAAACAGGCAGGTCATAAGAACATAAAGAATCCGCTGCATGAAACCTCCGGTCATTCAATAGGTTTGGGATTTGACTAAAAACTGGACGTAACCTGGCTTATTTACTGCGGGTCACTACGTATTCGGAAAGGCTGAGCAGAGCGTCACGAACAGGTGATGGCGCAAACAGGTCCAGGTGGCTCTTGCAGCGGTTTATATACAAGCGGGCAGCCTCGACAGTATAGGCAATGCCACCGTACTCTTTGACAAGGCCGGAAACAGCGCGGAAATCCTCAAGCGACATTTCATCCTGTTCGACGACTGCAGCAATAACCGCACGCTCGGAATCACTGCATTTTTTCAGGGTATGAATCAACGGCAGCGTGATTTTCCCCTCTTCAAGATCATGGCCGATGCTTTTGCCAAACTCTTCTTCGGTAGCTACATAATCAAGAATATCGTCCATCAACTGAAACGCGATACCAAGATCCATTCCAAAATCAGCCAATGCCTTCTGTTGTTGCTGCGGCACAGCCCCCAGAATCGCTCCGGCTTCACATGCAGCAGACATCAGAATAGCGGTCTTGGAACGGATAACGTTAATATAGCGTTCCTCGGTAAGGTCAATCTCGCCGGTACAGAGCAACTGCATAACTTCGCCTTCGGCGATAACAGTTGTTGCATCGGAGAGCACCCTCAAGATATCGAGGCTGCCGACACCAACCATCAGTGAAAATGATTTGGAAAAGAGAAAATCTCCAACCAGGACAGAAGCTTCGTTGCCCCAGAGTGTGTTGGCTGAAGCCAGGCCACGCCGCAGGGTAGCGCTATCGACCACATCATCATGCAGCAGGGTGGCGGTGTGAACAAACTCAACCACGCTCGCCAGCGGAACAGCCTTGTCGCCGGTATATCCGGCCAATCTGGCGGCAAGGAGGAGCAGTGCCGGGCGCACACGTTTTCCACCGCTTGAGAGTACATACTCTCCCACTTTCCGAATCAGTGGTACATCCGATTGCAGATCCTTGCGGAACTGCTGTTCAACCAGCTTGAGATCTTCGCCGATAATGGCAAGTGCAGCCTGCATGAGTGGACTTCCTTAAGGTAAATTCGGGTTATAGTAATGGAATGACTTCGGCTTTGTCAAAGCATTTCTGGCAAGATTTCAGCAGCTTTACAGGTTGGACGGCATCATGTTTCGGTTGCCAGACGTAACTCTGCAGTATATGGTAGCAAGATAGTAATTAACAGATGTTGTAAAAAAGGAACTTGCATGCGATTTGATGAACTCCCGATACCAGAGCAAGTGCTGCGTGGTATTGCTGAAACCGGTTTTAGTATCTGTACCCCCATTCAGGAACAAACTCTACCTACGACCCTGAAGGGAATTGACATTGCCGGTCAGGCACAGACAGGAACCGGTAAAACAGCCGCTTTTCTGATTTCTCTTTTCACCCGACTACTGGCAAACGAACACCCTGCCGGCCGGCCACGTGCTCTGATTCTGGCACCGACGCGTGAACTGGTTGTTCAGATTGAATCTGATGCCAAGCAGCTTGGAGCCCACTGCGGCTTCGCCGTTCAGGCTATTTATGGCGGCGTTGATTATATGAAGCAGAAGAACGCACTTCTTGACGGTGCCGACATTATTGTCGGAACACCGGGACGCTTGATTGATTACCTCAAACAGAAGATTTACAGTCTGAAAGACATCGAGGTTTTGGTAATTGATGAGGCTGACCGCATGTTTGATCTCGGCTTTATTGCCGACCTGCGCTTTATCCTGCGTAAGCTGCCGCCGTTTGAAAAGCGTCAGAACCTGATGTTTTCTGCGACCCTAAATCCAAGGGTCATGGAGTTGGCGTATGAATTCATGAACTCGCCGACCAAGGTATCTGTAACCCCTGAAACAATGACCGCCGAACGTGTAGAACAGGTTCTGTTTCACTGCTCCCGCAAGGAAAAGTTCTCGCTTCTGCTTGGGCTTCTGCGGCGTGAGGGCATGGCCCGCACAATGATATTCATGAATACCAAACGGGAGGCGGAGCATCTGCATAACCTTCTGAATGCCAACAGTTTCCCCTGCAAAGTCATTTCAGGGGATGTTGAACAACGCAAACGAATGAAGATCCTTGACGACTTTAAGGACGGTTCGCTCCCGGTCCTGATTGCAACCGATGTCGCATCACGTGGTCTGCATATAGATGGCGTCTCCCACGTCATAAATTATGATTTGCCTCAAGATTGCGAAGATTATGTTCATCGTATCGGAAGAACCGCGCGGGCAGGCGCAGAAGGGAAGGCTATTTCTCTGGCTGATGAGGATGGCGCCTTCTTTCTGGAGGCTATTGAAGAGTATATCAAGACCAAGATCCCCACTGAATGGGCTGATGATGAATTGTATGTACTCGACTACGTGCGAACAGCCAGACCGAAACGTGTTCAGGACCTGAAACGGGAAAAGCCGGGTGAAAAACGGGGAAGTGAAAAGGGGAGAAGACCGGCAGCACACCCACCTAAAAAAGCGGCTCCTGCGGTTGCCAAAGCGGTGGTCACGGCCCCTTTAACTGATGGGGAAGTAAAAAAGAAACCGCGCCGGCGCAAAAAGAAGACAAAACCTGCCGGCGAACAGGTAATTGCCAAAACAACCGATCAAGAGTAGAAAAAAAGCCGGCCCTTACCTATAAAAAGGAAGGGGCCGGCTTTTTAAACATGGCAGGTGTTACCGTTTCAGCTAATCCTACCCGATCTGCACCCCTTTAATGGTGTTACCACCCTCTTCTTTGGCCAGACAAAGATTATGGTCAGCCTTATCGAGCAGAATATCGGCACTGAAGCCAGGTTTCTGCTGACTGGCTGTGAAGCCTGACACGCCGAAACTGGCAGTCACCTTAATTTCCTTGTCATACATAGTCATAACCAGGGACGCAATCCTGAGCCTGAGCCTCTTGGCAACAATCATTGCTCCTGCCGAATCAGTTTCAGGCAGTATTGCGGCAAAAGAATCCTGTCCGTACCTTGCCACCCAGTCAACATCCTTACGCACCGCTTCAACCAGACTCTCAGCGCAGGCTTTGACAACAACATCTCCCGCATAATGTCCATGCTTCACAACAATCTGCTCAAACAGATTGATGCCTACGAGTATAACCGAAATAGAGCGCTCATAGCGATATGCCCGTTTGATTTCCTGTTGGATCCGTTCATCCATATAACGGCGACTGAACACACCGGATACCGGGTCAACCAGGGAAAGGTTTTTGATTGTCTCAATATACCGCTGCTGAGACTGTTCAAGATCAAGAATCCGGCGGGCTGTTTTCAGGCGGGCAGTCAACTCCGCCTGATGGGCAGGCTTCACCAGATATTCGTCAGCACCAGCTTCAAGTCCTGCAATAATGTCATTTTTAGAATCGAGTGACGTCAGGATAATAATATATGTGTAGCGCCCCGAATCATCCTTTCTGATAGCACGGCACAATTCCAGCCCACTCATCTCCGGCATTACCCAGTCGGTCATGACAATCGGATAATATCCTTTACGGAATATTTCCAGAGCCTCCATCCCGTTTTCTGCCGCTACAACATCATACCCGGCTGCCTTGAGGTTGGCTTCGAGTACACTGCGTTGAAGGCGGTTATCATCAACAATAAGAATCGGGAATGTATGTGGTGCAGCCAGGACTGAGTCAGTCATTAGCAGACTCCGGCAGGTTATTTTAAGACATGGCCAATCGCTTCTTTTGTGCCGGGATACTTCAAGCTTCCACGACAGCGGTTTCCGTTTCTTCGTCACCTTCGGTCAACTCAACTCCGTCAGTATCCTTCTCACCTTTGCGAGCTTTTTTTTCATCCTTTTTCTTCTGACGTTCCAACTCTTTCTTGCGTTTTTCAAACGAATAATTTGGCTTTGCCATGATTATTTCTCCTTGTGAGATGTTGCAAAGATAACTTCAACCTGCCGCATGATGACTCTTCGAAAGGTAATAATCATAGTTCCCTTCATACACCCGCATCTCGCCATGATCAACCTCAAAAACCCGATCAACCAGCAAGCGCAGGAAATGCCGGTCATGGCTGACCAGTATAATCGTTCCGCCAAAGTTTTTGAGAGTTTCCAACAACATATCACGGGAACGGATATCCAGGTGGTTGGTCGGCTCGTCCAGGATCAGAAAATTCACCGGACGGGCCAGAATTGTCGCCAGCACGACCCTGCTTTTTTCGCCCCCGGACAGATTTTCGATACGTTTTTCGACAGTGTCTCCCGAGAAAAGGAATGCGCCGAGCAGGTTGCGTATTGTACCGATCGTGGCAAGCGGCATACAATCCTGCATTGTCTCGAAGATTGTCTTCCTGGGTTCGAGCAGCTCCATGGCATGCTGACTGAAGTAACCGATCTCAACGTTGGCTCCGATCGTCATGCTGCCGGCTGTTGCTTCGGTCTGACTGGCCATGATCTTGAGAAAGGTGGATTTACCGGCTCCATTGACACCGACAACGGCGATCTTGTTAAGGCGCTTGACCATACCGGTTACACCATGGAAAACCGGTTTCTCCTGACCATCAGGAGTCACCCAGACCTTGCTGAGGTCTGCAAAAGCGGCGACGTCATCACCGCTGCGCGGGGGATCGGCAAAATCGAAACGCACGGTACGCTCTTCGGCAGGAATTTCAATCCGCTCAATCTTCTCAATTTTTTTGACGCGCGACTGAACCTGGGCCGCATGTGAAGCACGTGCGGCAAAACGGGCGATGAATTCTTCTTCCTTAGCCAGCATGTCCTGTTGGCGTTTGTGCGAGGCGATCAGCTGCTCAAGACGGATATCCCGTTCCCGTTCGTAAAAATCATAATTTCCGCCATAGGTAGTTACGGTCGTATTCGCTACCTCAATAACCCGGGTAACAACCCGGTTCATAAAATCACGATCATGACTGGTCATCAACAGTGAACCTTTGAATTCGCTGGAAAGCCACTCTTCCAGCCAGATAATAGATTCGACATCCAGATGGTTGGTAGGTTCATCCAGCAGCAGCACATCAGGCTTGAGGGTCAGGATACTGGCCAATGCGATACGCATTTTCCAACCGCCGCTGAATGATTCGACCGGGTGGTTGTAGCGGTCAGGGCCGATACCGAGCCCGGTCAGAACGGCCTGTGCGCGGGAATCAAGGTCATACCCCTCCATATGCTCAAACTCTTCGACGGCGGTGCCATAGCGCTCCAGAAGTGCAGCCATTTCATCGTCAGACTGCGGCAGGCACATGGCCGCCTCCATCTCCTTCATCTCCTCAGCCAGACGCACGGTTGACCCACAGGTGGCCATAACTTCTTCGAGAGCCGACCGACCGGACATTTCACCGACATCCTGGGAGAAATACCCGATTGTTGTCTTCTTCGGAAGGATCACCTCACCTGAATCCGGTTCTTCCTCTCCGGCGATAATTCTGAATACAGTCGTTTTACCGGCACCGTTCGGCCCTACCAGGCCGGTATGAGTTCCTGGTAAAATCTGGCAGGATGCATCCCGAAACAGAATCTGCGAGCCGTGCTGCTTGGATATATTTGACAACTGAACCATTTCGTAAAACTCCTTGTTATTCTAATGCTGACAACACACATTGCCTGAACTCATACCCGATTTATCCGAGCGGCACCTGCCAGACATAAGGCACCATGCCGTAATTCCACCCGAGACAAAGCCGCCGGTAACCGGAGAAAAGCAATCCTTCCCCACTGCAGCAGAGGACTATCGGAGCCTTGAGCATCAGTGTACCAGTCGCCTGCAGATCATCTTCCATCCTGGTATAATTCTTCCGGTAGCCTCTTTTAGCCCGGGCAAGATAGGTCTGATAATCTTCATAGCTGTGGTATGACAGTGCAACCGGAACTTCACCTATAGCCGCCGCACGGGGGTAGGCAACCAGCGCCCCGCCATCAAAAGCGGCAACTATCTGCTCCCATGTGACAGCGTGCGAGCGGTACCAGAACTGCTTGGCCGGATGATTAAAGAACTCCCAGCGTTCCTCTTCGATATCGGGTTGCAACCAGGTGATACTGAGAGCTGAGGTGGAAACCATGACTTCTCCGCTGTATAAAAAACCACAGGGCAGAAATCCTGTGGTTTTTTTGTTTTTAAATTGCAAACAGGGAAAGAAGGCAACCTGGCTACAGGTTCAGATCGGCATGACCATGGTACAACTCATCCCGCTCCCGCGAAACATCTTCGCTCTCCATATACTCCTCAAACCCCATGGTACGGTCAATCACTCCACCAGGAGTGATCTCGACAATACGGCTTGCAACGGTCGAGACAAATTCATGGTCATGGGAGGCAAACAGGATAACCTCGTTGAAAGCGATCAAGCCGTCATTAAGAGCGGTGATCGATTCCAGGTCCAGGTGGTTGGTAGGTTCGTCAAGTATAAGCACATTGGCACCGGTCAGCATCATGCGCGACAACATGCAACGAACCTTTTCCCCACCGGAGAGTACCGTTGTTTTTTTCATCGCCTCTTCGCCGGAGAAAAGCATTCTGCCGAGGAAACCACGGGCGAAGGTCTCGCCTTCTGTCGGAGGTGAATACTGTCCCAACCACTCGATAAGGGTCAACTCACGTTCAAAGAACTGGCTGTTCTCCTTGGGAAAGTAGGCGCTGTTGATGGTAATGCCCCAGCGGAAGCTGCCGCTATCCGGCTCCAGCTCACCTGCCAGAATCTGAAACAGTGTCGTTCGGGCAAGGGGGTTGGAGCCGACAAAAGCGATCTTATCATCCTTGCGCACAATGAGATCAAGATTGTTCAACACCTTGACTCCATCAATTTCCTTGGTCAGCCCCTGAATTTCCAGGATGATATCACCACAGGCACGCTCCGGCTTGAAGACAACATGAGGATACTTTCTCGACGAGGTCGGCATATCCTCGAGAGTGAGCTTATCCAGAAGCTTCCTACGCGATGTCGCCTGTTTTGCCTTTGAGGCGTTGGAACTGAAGCGCTGGATAAAAGCCTTAAGTTCATCAGCTTTTTCAGATACTTTACGGTTTTCGTTCTGCTTCTGCTTTAAGTTCAGCTGGCTGGCATGATACCAGAAGTCGTAGTTGCCGACATACGTCTGAATCCGTCCGAAATCAATGTCGGCGGTATGGGTGCAAACCTGATTGAGAAAGTGACGGTCATGGGACACGACAATAACCGTATTAGGAAAGCGGAACAGGAACTCTTCGAGCCACTGTATCGATTTCAGGTCGAGGTTATTTGTCGGCTCGTCCAACAGCAGAACATCCGGATTGCCAAACAGGGCCTGTGCCAGCAATACGCGCACCTTGTCGCCCGGCTCAAGCTCTTTCATCTGCTTCGTCCGCAGCTCTTCAGGAATGCCGAGTCCGTTCAGAAGGACGGCAGCCTCTGATTCGACTTCATAGCCGTTCATCTCGGCAAAGTCGCCCTCAAGCTCCGCAGAGCGAACACCGTCCTCTTCGGTAAACTCTGCCTTGGCATAGATCGCCTCACGCTCAGTCATGACATCGTACAAACGTTTATGACCCATGATGACTGTATTAAACACGGTCTCATCATCGAAGGCGAACTGATCCTGGCGGAGAACAGCTATTCGCTCTCGGGGGCCGACAATAACTTCACCCTTATCGGCATCAAGCTCACCGGCAAGAATCTTGAGAAAAGTAGACTTTCCAGCCCCGTTTGCGCCGATCAATCCGTAGCAGTTACCGGGGGTAAACTTGATATTAACATCCTTGAAGAGAACTCGTTTGCCGTAAGAAAGGGTAATATTTGATGCTGCAATCATGCTGGTATGGTGCTCCTTATGTGGAAATAAAAAACCACAGGGCATGGTGAGCTCTGCGGTTCACTAACTGCTTACAATACCATAGATTATAGCATATGGGCAACATATTTGACTCTTTCGTGCGACAAATCAGGTCAACCGCATTCCATCGAATCAGAACACCCCTCAGATTGACTTTTCACCACATGTGGGCTATTCAAGCAAGCATCGATGAACAGGATCAGTATGTTCACGAAGTAGCTTTCGTAATAGATTACTTCTAACGTGACAAGGAGCATACGTGTCCAACAAGCATAGCCGCCTCTTCTCCTTGATATTTAGACATCCCCGCCTGATTCTGGCCCTGGCCCTGCTGTTTTCCGCTATCTCGGTTATCTATACGGCAGAGAAGATGACTTTCCTGACCGGCCGTGATGATCTGATGCCGAGAAACGCACCATTTCAAGCTGATTATCGCGCGTACCGCACCGAGTTCGGCGACCAGGAAGAGATTGTAGCCGTAATAGAATCGGATGACGCGACAAAGTCCACCCGCGCTGCCGACGCACTTTATGCCGCCCTCAATAAAGAGCAGGGGATCTTCCGCGATGTTTTCTACCCCGGCGGCCTCCCCTACTTCCGCACCAACGGCCTGCTGTTCATGCCACTGGATGACATTAAGCATCTGCGCCACAGGTTGACGATGGCAGCACCGGTGTTGAAAGATCTGGCTGCCGCACCCTCTATCCAGACTCTCTTCACCAGTCTGACCGGTCAGATCGATGATTATCTGAAGACAGCCCCATCGCCTTCACACAACAGGTCTGACGCAGTTTCCTCACTGGAACGCATCACTTTCATGCTTGCAACTCTTGACCAGGGGTTCAAGTCCTTTGACGGCAAGACAAGTGGCTTCTCCATGGATTCGTTCTTCAGCGGTGGTAACAGCGACACGCCATCCATGCTGGAAAGCGCCGGAAAACAGCAGATTATCACCATGCTGCCGATCAAAGCTGCAGGGAGTTTTGTCGCATCAGAGCGTTCTATCGAGGCGGCTAGAGCCGCACTGGACGACATCCTGAAAAGAGCGGAGTTCAAGGGGGTTCGCGGTGGTCTTACCGGCGTACCGGTACTCGAATACGAAGAGATGAACTCCAGTCAGCATGATATCGGCATCGCAACTGCTCTTTCCCTGTCACTCACCTTGATTCTGCTTCTGTTTGCATTTCGTGGCGTGCTGAACGTCATCGCCGCCATGGTATCACTGCTCGTAGGGATCTGCATCTCCTTCGGGTTTGCGACCTTGACGATCGGCCACCTGAATATCCTCTCAATGGTCTTTGCCGTCATGTTGATAGGACTGGGGATCGAATACGGCATACAGGTGGTTCTGCGCTATCAGGAGGAGCTGAATCTTGGTGCCGGACGTCTCACAGCCATCGAGACATCGCTGACAACAAATCTACGCTCCGTAGTTATGGCCGCAGCCACAACTTCACTGGCCTTCGTAACCTTTGTCCTGACCGACTTCAAAGGCATTGCCGAACTGGGCATCATCGCGGCAGGAGGGATCGTCATCTGTGTAATTGCCACATTCACCGTACTGCCGGCAATGTTGGTTCTGCTGGAGCGGTTCAGAGTAAAAGAGCTTCCCGTTCATGTTGCAAAGGAAGGTACTACACTGGATACCCTGCCGTTTTTACGCGCCATCTTCGCTGCCCCCCGTCTGGTTTTGGCTGTGACACTCTCCATGTCGTTGATCTGCCTCTACCCCACCCTGACGGTGCGCTTTGATTACAACCTGATGAATTTGCAGGCCAAAGGACTGCAATCGGTGGAGTACGCCTATAAGCTGATGCGCAGCAAGGAAAATTCAGGATATTTTGCCGTGGTTGCCGCCCGTGACAAAACAGAAGCAGAAAACCTGACGCAGAGACTTGAAAAATTGCCGGCAGTTGATCATGTCGTCAGCATCCTCTCCTTCGTACCGGAGCAGCAGCAGGAAAAACTCGCCGAACTGGCCGCGTTGCGGACCATCATGGCAGATATCAAGCCAGCTCCCTATGTCGAGAACCTGCAGGTCATGGCGCTTCCGGCTGTTTTCGAGAATTTCAGGTTGAATGTCAAGAAGCTAAAGGAACAACTTGGCACGCGTAACGCTCCGGAAGCAAAAACGGTTGGAGCATTCCTGGCAACACTCGACAATTTCTTCAGTACTCTCGAGGCGGAGAAAGACAGAAATGCCCTCGGTCTGCTGAGAGAATTCCAGGGAGGGATGTTCGCTGACCTGCCGGACAAGCTTGCAATATTGAAGGAAAGTTTCAATGCAGCTGAAGTCGGTGAGGGCGATGTACCGCCCGAGCTGATACAACGCTTTACCGGCACAAGCGGCAAACTCTTGCTGCAGGTAGCGGCTAAAAAAGAAATATTTGAGCATGAGCCACTGCAGGAGTTCGTCGACCAGGTCAAGAGTGTAGTACCTGCTGCCACCGGCGAACCGGTCATGGTTTACGAATCACTCTCGGTACTCCGCAATGCGTACCTAAAAGCATTTGTCTACGCTTTCATAGGTATCACCGCCCTGCTGCTGGTAAACTTCAGGAGTATCCGCTATGCCGTTCTCGGCACAGTCCCGCTTGCGGTCGGCCTGCTGTTGATGGTCGGAGGGATGCGGCTGGCCGGGATCAGTTTCAATTCAGCCAACATCATAGTTCTCCCGTTAATTCTTGGGGTGGGAATCGATTCGGCCATCTATATTATCAACCGCTACCGTCAGGGAGATGAAACTCCGGGAAGGGTTGCTACCAGCAGCGCCGGAATCGGTGTGTTCCTGAACGCCCTGACGATACTGTTCAGCTTTGGCGCCTTGATGGTTGCGCGCCACCAGGGGGTTTTCAGCATAGGTGCAGTAATGTCGCTTGGCATGATCGCGAGCGTAGCAGCTTTTCTTATATTTCTGCCGGCGCTGCTGACACTGTGGGGCAAACGTTGAAGGGTCAGTTCACCCCGGAATCAAGGGGCTGAGACAGTGATAACCTGACTCCCCTCTCCGCCAGCATTGACGACCTGAAGTCGGAAATCCTTATTAACCGGAGAGTATGGGTGCCGCTGGTAGATCAACTTTGTGCAGTCGACATAGATGAGTTTTTCGCGGTCGGCCATATCCTGTCCGCCACGACCACCAAGCTGTACGCCATCAACATAAAGTGACGAGTTCTGATTAAAGTTAGTTCCGGAAATAATCAGTTCGTAGAAGTTTACATGCTCATTTCCCACAGTGACATAACCTATTTCCGGTCTGGCTTCCACTGCCAGGGTCAGTGGCACCGAACTGTTTTCCGGCGAGTTTTTCACAAGAACGTGATAAAGCCCACCCGGAACTGTCGGCACTGCAAACGAAATAGACTCCGGTGAAATAAGTGTGCTGCCAAGAACAGCCCCATTAAAAAAAAGCATCGTGGTGGGACCAAAATGACTGCCGCTGGCAATCACTTCGCGCTCCTTGCCGACAGCACAGATACTGATCCGGCCCGGTTGCAGGGAGCTGAGCACCGGACGCACGGGGAGTACCGTAAAATTATAGGTTCTGCTCGTCGTACCGTCAGAGCGTTTCACATAAAAGGCATACAGCCCTGCCTCCAGCTTTGGCGGGACGTTGAATTCAATCTGCTTCTCACCCACTACCCTTGCAACAACTTCAACACTCCCGAGAAAAACAGCCGGATTTTCCCCAAAACCGCCTCCGGACAGCGTAACCTTCACCCCCGGTTCTGCCTGGGCTGGGATGACACTGAGGATAGCAACCGGTGTTGGCACCTTGGGCTGTGCCTGGAAACTTTGACTATTTATCTTTATCAGTTTTGGCCGATCGGCAGCAGACGCTGTGCATGCCAGACTGATGCTGAATACAACAAAGATTACTCGTAAAGTTTTTCGCATAGCGTGACCCCTCCCGATCTTTGAAGTTGGCTATCCCCTCACCTTCATTGTCATCCATATACCGCTCAGCATAAAGAGAAAATTGGCGCCCCAGGCGGCAACAACCGGTGGTAAAAGGCCGCTTCGGCCATACGACAGCAGTACCGCATTGACAACGAAATATGCAAAACCGATCCCGATACTGGCACCGATCCCCATGGCAATACCTCCGGAGCGGCTGTTTCTCAGCGCGAATGGAATGCCGAGCAATACCATTATCAGGGCTGCAAATGGCGACGCAATCTTGGTGTGCATCAGAGTAAGGTAACGGTAGGCTTTATAGCCGCCACGCTGCAGATTTTCCGCATACTCTTTCAGAGTGCGAATGCTCAGGTTATCGGCATCTTTATCCAGCACCTGCAGGTCTTCTGTTTTAAGATTGATGTCAAGGTTCATTGTTTTTGCAAAGCGCGGCGCATACCCGGCTACACTCTGAAAGTTTCTCAACACAGCAGAATTAAGCATCCAGCGCCCATCCTTGTATACAGCTGTATCGGCGTCAATTCTGCTGACCGGATTCATGAATCCGTCCACATCCCATACCACGACACCAATCAACGATCTTGTATTAGGTTCATACAGGCGAGCCTGAAGCATCAAAGACTTGGAGCGAAACCATATATTATTACGCTTGAATGTTACACGATCAACATTTTTCTTTATTTTAACCTGGTCTATCAGTTCAGTGTGGGCATAAGATCGCGGCAAGACAATCTCGGCATTAATCAACAATAAAATACTGACGACAAATCCCAGGGAGAGCATCGGCAACGAAACCCTGAACAGGCTGATCCCGCAACTACGCAGCGCAATGATTTCGCTGTCACGTGAAAGGACCCCAAGCGTCAGCAAAGTAGCCATAAGAACCGAGAACGTGGCGGTCCGGCTGATCATTTCAGGAAGCTTCCAAACAAAGTACAGCAGCATATCGCCGGCGGCTCCGCCGCTGCGCAGAAAACGAGGGACTTTCTCAATCAGATCAATAACCAGATAGACTCCGACGAAACCGCTCAAACAGAGCAAAAGGAGCCGCAACCAGATCATTGCTATATAACGGTAGACAATGCCCATATCAGGGCACCTTCCGAAAGTAATCAAGTACATTTTTTAGCGAATAGAGTGGGATTGTCTTCTCCAGTGATGCCATCCGCAGAAAGAACCACCCCATGGCAAAGAAAAGTATATTGGGAAGCCAAAGCGCAACAGCAGGCAAGACACCACCCTTCTCAGCAAGTGACCTTACAACAGACATAAGAATGTAATAGGCAAGTATTATAGCGATACTAACGGTAAATCCGCCGGATTTACCGGAGCGACGGTTCTGTATCCCCAGAGGGACAGCGAGGATTGCAAAAACGAGCGAAGCAAACGGAAAAGTAAAACGGCTCTGAAGCTCTGTCTGCATTTTGAGACGATCCGGTGGAGACGTCGCAGGATCATCTATCTGACGCTGAAGCTCGGGCAACCACATATCCGACTCATTCCTGGAGATTGCGGTACTGCCGCCATTTTCTCCCACCGTCATACTATATTCACCAAAGTTGACCAACCGGTATAAACCGTCAGTACCGGCAATATGAATTGAGCCATTACGCAAAGTCAGAAGCAGTGCCTGACTGCCTGATTCACTCGTAACGCCACCGTCCCTGGCAAATATTGTCATGGGACTTTTTGGATTACGCCCGTCGTAAATAACAACCCCTTTCAGCGAACGGCTCTGTTCGTCATAGTGATCAGTGTACATTACGACACCAGGGATATCATCCCAGAATGTTTTTTCCTGAATTGTAGACGTAATATTCCGCTTTAACACCTGCAAGCCGAGTTCCTTAAAAGCGGTATTACCCCACGGCACACCGATCGCACTTGCACCCAGCCCCAGCATCACGACCACAACTGAACAGATCAGCACCGGCGGCATCACTTGGGTAAGGCTGATACCGCTGGCTTTGAGAACAATGATCTCGTTATCTGCCGATAGTCGTCCGAACGCCAGCAGCACCGCCAGCAAAAAAGCCATTGGAATTGTAAACACGAGAAAGGAGGGAATAAGATACAGGATCATCCTGCCGACATCCGCCAACGGGACACCGTTTGACACGACGAGTTCAGTCAACTTAATCAGGCGTCCCATCAGCAGAACCAGGGTAAAAATGACAATACCAAGCAGGAAAAGCGATGATATTTCACGAATTATGTAGAGGGATAGAATGCGTTTCACTTGCTGATGATACATGAGCGGGAGAATTGTGTAAAGGGCTCAGCGGAGAAAAGGAGTGATCTTATTGGCTGGAACCCGTTACCGGGTTCCAGCCAGAGATAATAATGTATAAAAATCAGCCCTGTGCTGACCAGACTCCGTGCAAGTTGCAGAGCTCACGGGCTGACACAGTTGTTGCAGTGACATTAAATGTAGCGGTCGGGGCATCCCCAGGATTGAGGAACTGCCGATATGCCTTGCCGTCAGCAAGCAGTTCGATCCACTCAATATAATGCTTCTCTTCCATCGGATGAGCCACACTGCCGATGGTCACCTTGTAGCCACCATCAACTTTTTCGATTACCGGCACATGTTTTTCTTTGGCTGCGTCAACAGTATTTTCAGATAAAAGCTTCATCTCCTGACCGCAGCAGGAAAGATCTCCACCACCGGCATGAAGAACCTCGACAATATTTCCACACATTTCACATTTGTAGACTTCAAGTAATTTTGCCATTGTTTCACTCCCTTATTTTGTAGTAGCTCCTGATTTTTCTAGCGCAACACGACTAATATTGTCTTTTATACCGCACTTATTTTTTTTTGCAAGCAGGAAATCAAAAAGGGACGCATTTCTGCGTCCCTTTTTGATTTTAAACATTAAATAATTACATTTATGACAATTTACGACCACCTGCAGCAGCCCACTCTTCAAGCATTGCTGTAGTAACAGACTTAGGACGCTCAAGAGCGTAGCCGAGACCACGGTCCCACGTGATGTTTGCCATGCAGCCAAGGGCACGGCCTACACCGAACAGAACAGTGTAGAATTCAAACTCAGTCAGACCAAAGTACATCTGGATAACGCCTGACTGTGCATCGACGTTCGGCCATGGGTTTTTGGTTTTACCGTGCTCAGTGAGGACGCCTGGAGCAACTTCAAAAATCATGGAGATAACTTTGAACAGCGGGTAGTCTTTGAGGCCTTCAGTATTCTGGCAGAACTCACGCTGTGATGTATAGCGTGGATCAGTCTTACGGAGAACTGCATGACCGTAACCCGGGATAACCTGACCAGCGTTGAGTGTATCCCAGAGAGCAGCTTTGATCAGTTCTGCGGTAGGCTCGACACCTTTGCAGTATTTTTCCTGGAACTTGAGGGTCCAGTCGAGAACTTCCTGATTTGCCAGACCGTGCAGCGGGCCAGCCAGACCGTTCAGACCTGCAGAGTATGCATAGTAAGGATCGGACAGTGCAGAGTGAACCAGGTGAGTGGTATGAGCCGAAACGTTACCGGACTCGTGGTCGGAGTGAAGGATGAAGTACATACGGGCAACGTCCTTGTACTCCTCTTTCTGGCCGATCATGTGGGCAAAGTTTGCGCCCATGTCAAGGGTCGGATCGATAGCAATCTGTTTGTCGCCGCGATACTTCAGGTTGTAAATAAAAGCAGCAACAACAGGGATACGGGCAACGATATCGCAGGCATCTTCATACACAGATTCCCACGCGATCATTTTGTTGAATTTGCCTGAGTTGTAGAAAGCGGCAAACTTGGAGTCTTTCTGCATTGCCAGCATGGCGACAGAGAGCATGACCATTGGATGGCTGTCACGTGGCAGAGCACGAACTACGTCAAAAACATACTGAGGAACAACCTGACGTGTTTTCCACTCGGCTACGACTTCGTCAACCTGAGCAGCTGTCGGCACGTCACCTGTAAGAAGAAGGTACCAGAAGGACTCAACAGTCGGATAGGTAGAACCTGCAGCCTTAGGCAGCGCAGCAAAGGTCTCAGGGATGGTCATACCACGGAAACGGATACCTTCCTGCGGATCCAGATAGGAAATATCTGTTACGAGTGAACGGATATCACGGGCACCACCGATGCACTGGTCGATGTTAACCTGATCAATGATAACCTTGCCGAACTCTTTGACGAGCTTGGCGGTACGAGGACGATGCTCTTCGATCTTCTGCTTGAGGGTGTCTTTCAGGGCCATTGTTTTACTCTCCTTTTCGTGGTGTGGGTTTGAACCCAGGATAAAAAGCTTTTCGGCTTCCTCACATCAAGTTCATTTAGTTCTTACGGGGAGAAACGGGACTCTTTTTTAGCATACTGTATACAATTTTGTACGGCTGTTATACTCGACCGTATACGAAAAATGCAACAAAAATTTTGATCTATGAAATCAGCCCAGAATTACCAGTTCATCACTTGAGTGGGTAAGGCGTTTAATACCTTCATTACTTAAATAAAAGGTATTCTCAATACCGATTGCACCCTCGCCGGGAAAAACAACCTTAGGCTCAAACGCAAACGCCATACCTACCTCAAGCGGCATCTGGTCAAAACCACGGGCTATAAACGGGAATTCATCAATTTCAACACCAAGCCCATGCCCAATGAATGATACCTGGGCACCTTTAGCCCCCATAAAGCTATCGGCATACCCCATGTCAACTGCACATTTGAAACAGATGTCATAGAGAGCACCCCAACTTAATCCCACCTCTGCAGTACGCGTCATCAGTTCCTGAATTTTCAGCATGTCATCATACGCCCTCCGCAATCCATCAGAGAGTTGTCCAACCGAAAAGACACGGGTCTGATCGCTCAGATACCCGTCAACACATCCGGCAAAATCGATAATGACCGGCTCGTGCGCCTCAATTCGTTTCAGGCCGGCACTCTGACCGAAGGAAGGATTGAGCCCCATCCCCCCCAACGGTGTATCAACATAGGCCGGCACCGCGCTATCGGTACCGGAAAAGATCTGGGCATAAAAAAGTTCGGAGTTAAAACCGCGCATCCGTACCAAACCCTGATGGCCATCCTTGCGAGCAGTGAATTCCAATTCTGCAGCTACATCCAGATCGGTCATCCCGACACGAATAACTTCTCTGGCGCGTTGATAAACTCGATCTACCTGATCGGCGGCGTCTTGCATAAGGTGGATTTCATAGTGTGACTTGATCATTCTGACCTTGCGTATTAACGGGGTCGCATCTGTAAAATCAGCGTTTGGGTAGATATTACGGTATCGTTCGTAAAAATTAACCGGCAGGACATCAAGCTCCAGCCCGACACGCTTTGGCGCTGAATACCCGTACTTTGCCAGAATTGACGGGATATCCTTCATCGAAGCGAATGGGATTACTTCTTTGAGACCTGATTCCATACGGGCCCTCCCCGCATCCTTGCGAACCATGAAGAGCGGCTGCCCTGATGCCGGGACATACAGGTTACCGCTCTGGACAGTACCGGTAAAATAAAAAAGGTCAGCGTTCTGGACTATAATAACTGCATCCAGTGATGCCGATATCATATATTCCTGCAGCTTCTTACAGCGATATTCGAGCTCTATTGCGGGTGTCAGACGCATTTAATTCTCCTGTGTGATATTTTGTCGTATCAAATTGAACAGGTAGATTATAGTCAAGTTGGTGCAGGATGCAAGCAAAGGCAGAACCGTACGTATTTTTTATATTTTCCAGCAAACGGTTGACCGGCTACGTCAAATTGTCTACTATCATCGGCAGTTCAGAATGATAAACTTCAAATAATCTTTGCGGTGGTACGATACTTAATGCATGCCTATCCTTATACAATAACGATCTCTTCCGAAAAAGGTGGCGTTGGCAAGACGACGCTCGCAACCAACCTGGCAATCTACCTTAAAGCGATGCATGAGGATCTGCCGGTAACAATCTTCTCTTTTGACAATCACTTTACGATTGACAAGATGTTCGAACTTAACAAACGTAACGAAGACTCTCTTGATGTCCATGCGCTCCTGATGGGTGCCAAAGCCTCTGAAGTCGTTCAGACCGGTCAGTACGGTGTCGGGTTCATCCGCTCGTCAGCCGAACTGGGGGACATCCATGAACATTTCAAAGGGCCAATGACCCTGACCAGGATGCTTGCCGAGTCCGGCATATCCGGTATCGTCATTATAGATACGCGACCGGATCTGAACATTCTGACACAGAATGCGCTGTATGCCGCCGACAGGGTGCTGATTCCGGTCAAGGATCTCCCCAGCCTTGAAAACTGTAAAAATATCTTTGCACTCTTTGATCAGCGTGGCATCGACAAGAAATCACTGTCACTGATCCCCTGTCTGATTGATTCGCGTATCAAGTTTGAAGGAATATTCAAGGATCAGAAAACGCTGCTGCGGGCAATAGCCGTCAATAGAGGCTACCGCTGCATGGATACTTATATTTCAAAAAGTCCGAAGGTCGAGAGCCTTAATACAAACCCGGAGGGCAAAATATATCCGATCCTTACCCACGCCCGTGGTACTGAAGTCCATGGCCAATTTATGGAAATCACCCGTGACATACTCAGAACTGTCGATGTGACCAAAGAAACCAGGGCGTGCCTGTATCATACCTGGCTGCTTGAAAAGGAGGCCCATAAGAAGGAGTCATATCTTGCAAGACTCGAGGGCCTGGCTGAGCGTTGCCTGATCTGTGGCGCTGTTCTGGCAGAACATCCTGATGACCGCAGTTTTTACTTTGAAACCTCAGATCGCTCAGCCCGCGGGTTTCTGCACGGCAGCTGCGTTAGCAGCATGCTCTGCTCGGCGCTCTACGGTCTGAGTGAAAACGACCCTGCATTTGATGCGGCCAAAATCCTTGTTGCTGATAAGGCTGCCAGAGGTGTTTCACTTCTGTTGCCCCGCATCGGTTCTGAACCGGGCTGGCTCGATTATCGTCAATTCAGCATGGCTGGAGAACAGCTGCTCCAAAAGAATGTAGAGATGCCTGGATTTGATGCAGGAGAATTGAATGGGGTCCATGACCGTTTATACCTGCTGTTAAACGAAGCTCTGGCAGGATTTGAGGGGGCATTGCGGAAAGAGAGCTGGCTGTCGGTATACCCGGTGGACCCTGGCAACCCTGAATCTGTGCTGCATGAGGAGTCGTACAAAACTATCCACCGACTGCAGAAGCACTTTACTGGAGCGGTCCTGTCTATTTGACGAGCTGTGACACGGGAACCAGATGCACTCCCTGTCCGGCAAGCGCAGGAAGTGCCGCCGCAAGAGTTGCAATAGTGGCCGGATGTGGATGGCATATCGCTATCGCAGAACCGTTTTTCCTGGCCAGTCTGACCGCCTGATTGAGCTGTCCAAGAATGTAACCTTGCTTCTGTTCATTATCAAGAAAAACATTCCGCTTTGCTGACCTTATTCCCTGTCGTTGCGCAACCTTCAAACATACGCTCTCTGGTGACGTTACGCTGTCTACAAAGAACAGGTTGTTCTTTTTCAGAGTTTGCAGTACAGCAGCTACCTTTTCCTCTTGTTCGGTAAATTCAGACCCCATGTGGTTATTTACTCCAACCGCTCGCGGGAACTGTTGTACGAACCCAGACACCCGTTCCTGTAACTCAGCGGCATCCATTGTCACCAGTAGACCGTTTGTTTCCAGACGACGTTCCGGCCACCCCTTGGGCTGCATAGGGACATGAATCATAGTTTCAATTTTGTTCGTCGCTGCATATACAGCGACCTCCTTATCAGCGCGCAGGCCCGGAATTATAGCAAAAGTCAATGGCACTTTGATTGCAGCCAGTAAACGTGCCTCTGAGACACTACTCCCCATATCGTCTATAATGATAGCCAGGCGGCCAGAAAAAGCCGGCGTCGCCGTTCCAGGCTTTACGATTACCAGGGGTTTAACAGCTGACGTATAATCGCTCTGTCCTTTGTGTCGTGAGGGAAGAACTGCTGTAGGTGGTGCAGTGGTGACAGGGTCAGCCGAAATAACCGGTTTGACATGCGGGATCTCAGGTTTTAACGGGGAAGTCACCACGGGTTTGTTGTGAGGAGCAATAAAAATGTAGCAGGCAACCGCGCCAAGAATCAGCACCAGCAGAACAAGAGCGGCCGTCCGTGATCCGGACGGCTGCTTTCGGTTTTTTTTACCAGATGCTGTAGCCATTATTTGTATAAATCCATGATGAAGACAGCATCAGACGAGCTAACAAACATTCATTACTTTCCGCTATCCATCGACTTGATAAGCCCCCAACCCTTAAGAAGGTCAAGAGCCCGTAGCACCTGATAATCATTTTTCAGATTTTCTTCAAGTTTTTGCGGAACCTTCTCGGCTTTATCATCTTTTTTATCGATTTTCTTCTCATCTTTTTTCACACCCGTTTCGCCGGATTTATCAGCACTTTCAAAATGGTTCTCCAAATCCTTTTCGCGCAGATGCATAGAATCATTTTTACCGGCTGCCTTGGAGAGTTCAGCCGCCTCAACCGTGATATCAGGTGTTATACCCTTGGCCTGAATTGAGCGACCCTTTGGAGTGTAATAGCGGGCTGTCGTCAACCGGAGTCCGGAATCATCAGACAGCGGAATTATGGTTTGCACCGATCCTTTGCCGAAACTTTGGGTTCCGAGAATAATGGCGCGCTTATGATCCTGCAGGGCTCCAGCAACAATCTCAGACGCACTTGCACTTCCGCCGTTAATGACTACCACGATCGGATAGTTTGGTTCTTTGCCACCCTTTCTGGCGGTAAACTGCATTTTAGAATCTTTTTCGCGCCCTTCAGTATAAACAATCATCTGCCCGTCCTGGACGAAATGATCGGCAACCTTGACAGCCTGATCGAGCAACCCGCCCGGATCATTGCGCAAATCAAGCACCAGACCGTTCAGCTCGTTTTTGTATTCATCCTTCATAGACTTAAGCGCTTTAGCAAGGTCGTCGTCCGTTTTTTCCTGGAACTGGGCAATACGCACATAGCCATATCCACCCTCCATCAGGTTAAAACGCACACTCTTGACCTGAATAATATCGCGAACAAGCGGGAACTCCTTCGGCTTGTCAAAGCCATCACGCATGATAGTCAGGACGACTTTAGACCCTTTTTGCCCACGCATACGCTTAACGGCATCATTTATATTGAGATCCTTGGTAAACTTATCATCAATTTTAAGAATCATATCACCGGCTTTGATCCCGGCTTTAAACGCAGGTGTATCTTCAATTGGAGAAATGACGGTAAGAACACCCTCCTTGACCGAAATCTCGATTCCCAGTCCGCCAAACGCCCCCTTTGTATCTATTTTCATTTCTTTATACGTTTCGGGAGTCATAAATGAACTATGCGGGTCAAGCGACGACAGCATACCGTTTATAGCACCATAGACCAGTTTTTTGGTGTCGACTTCTTCAACATAACTCTTCTTGATAATCGACATGACATCCGTGAAAAGCTCTATCGACTCATAATCGCTCCCCTTCGCCTCTGCAATACTATGACGCTGGGAGCTGATGATAAAGATTGATAAAAACGCTACAACAACTGCAAAACCAACGACCATTCGTGTCTTTTTACTGCCGGTTTTACTCATTAGCTTCCTCCAGATATATTTAGTACATCTTGTACTGTTATCAATGAACCCATCCGGCCGGGTCAACCGGCTTACCCTGGTTTCTGATTTCAAAATAGAGCATACTCCCCCTGCTTGAATCCACATCACCGACCGCTCCGATTGTTTCGTGCCGTGCCACCTCAGCACCGACTTTTTTTGCAAGTCGGGATGCGTGGGCATACAGGGTGAAATAACCGCCGCCATGATCAACTATTATCATATTACCAAAACCTTTGAAATAATCGGCAAAAATAACGGTACCTTCATAAATTGACTTGATCTCGGTTCCGGGCGGAGCAGAAATTGAAACCCCCTTACTGAAGGTAAATGAATTGAACTCCGCATGTTTATGCTTGCCATAGGATTCAACTATATCACCTCGAACCGGAAACGACATACGCCCTTTTTGCGAGGCAAAGCCGCGATCTGGCACCGGCGGCAATTCTGCAAGCGGTTTCTGTCTGGATCCCGGTTTTTCATGGCGCGAGTAGAGTTTGCGACGACTTAAAGCATTCAGGCGGGTAATCATAGACTGCAGCCGAGCCGCATTTGTCTGCAACTCCTTCAAGGATGTTTCATAGCTCTTGCGATCCTGACGCACTTTGCCCAGATAGAGCGATTTTTTACTTTTTTCCTCTTCTATCTCACGTTTTTTTTGCTCGATTCCGGTCATGATACGCTCTTTTTTAGACGCATCACGCTCCAGATTCAACTTGAGACCCTTGAGTTGGTCAATTTTCTGATTATATTCAGAAAATATTTTTTTATCGTTTTCAATAATTGATTTCATGTAGCGGATATTTTCGGCAAGCTGAGGAAACGACTCCGCCGAAAAAAACATCCGTAAAGCCCCAAGCTCACCAGCTTTATAGAGCGATGACAGGCGCTTCTCGATCTCAATACGTTTACGACCTGCTTCTTCAGCCACCTTTTGGATATCGCGTCCGGTACGATCGAGACTTGTTTCTACACCACGCAGGTCATTGCTCAATCGGCCTAGATCGGACTCTTTCTGTTCAAGATTACGCAATATTTCCCGAAGCTCGGTAGAGATAACCGCCTCAACCTTGCGAGTCTTGGAAATGAGCTGTTTTTGAGCCTTAATCTCCCGCTTGACACCACTCAACTCATCTTTGGGGTTCTGGGCAAGTACCAACGAAGCGCTCATCATCAGTAGAGCTGATATACATACAGTTTTTGTCATCAGTTACACATTAACAAAGCGTTTTAGCGAAGTCAGGCTCCCGACAAAACCGAGCACGGCACCCGCCAGCAGCAATCCGGCAATGTACTCCAGTGAGAGGAAACTCAAACCGGAAGAAGCGGGATTAAAGGTAAGAAAGCTTCCGGCATTATGCAGAAACCCCTCATACAGCCCGAACAACAAGAGAACAGACAGAGTGGAACCAACAATACCCTGTATTAACCCTTCCAGAAGAAACGGGGCTTTGATAAAAAAACGCGTCGCACCGACGAGAGACATGATATCCAACTCGTCACGCCGGGAATAAATAGTGAGCTTGATCGTATTTGAAACGATGAACGTTGCAGCAATGACAAGGAACCCGCCGAGCAGAGCACCAAGCAGCCGCAAAAAATTAAGAAAAGAATTGAAGCGTCGCACCCATTCCTCGCCATATTGAACTTCTGTAATACCGGGAATTCGTTTTAATGCGGAGACGAAGTTTTCAACCGAAGCAGTTTCACGATGGGAACGTTTCAGTGCGATTTCAAAGGAGGTGGGGAGAACCTCGGCACCGACCCCCTCCAGAAGGGTTTCCTGACCTCGCAAGCGGTTTTTAAAACGTTTAAGAGCTTCATCACGAGTGACATAGCTGACACGTGACACTCCGGGCAGCACCATGATCTTTTCGCGGTACATGGCCTGATCCTGACTTGTCAGCTCATTATCAAAATAAACGGTAACCTGTACGCGCTCACTCAGGCTATCTGTAGCATTTTCAAGATTGACAAAAACGAGCAAAAACAGGGACACGATCAGCAGCGCCAGCGTGATTGTCCCGATTGTCACAACATTAACAAAAACATTCTGTCGAATATTGGTTATAGCCCGCGAAAGGAAAAAACCGGCCCTACCGCCAAAACCATCGCCAGCAAGATTAGGACGTTTAAATTGCCTGATCGTAGCCGGCTGTTTCTTTTTCCACTTGTTCAACGATTTCCCCTTTATTTAAAGTCACCAAACGTTTATGACTCTGTTCGATCAGACGACGATCGTGAGTTGCGACGACTACAGTAGTGCCACGAATGTTTGCTTCTTTGAAAATACTTAGAATCTGATTCTTATTTGCATCATCGAGGTTTCCGGTCGGCTCGTCGGCCAGCAGGATTTTAGGATCATTCACCAGTGCCCTGGCCAGCGCTACCCGTTGCTGTTCCCCACCGGAAAGCCGCTGGGTTGTTTGATTATATTTTGATTCTATTCCCATCTGTTTAAGAATATGCATCGTCTTCTTGCCGATATCCGCTCTGCCCCACCCCAATACTTCCAGCGCAATGGCAACATTTTCAAAGACGGTACGATTCTGCAGCAGCTTGAAGTCCTGAAAAACTACCCCGACAGAACGGCGCAGCAACGGAATCTGAGACGCAGACAGACGGGTAATATTCTGGCCATCAATCAGAACCTGACCGCGATTCGGCGTGAGGGCTCCGTACAGCAGCCGTAACAGAGAAGTTTTGCCAGCACCAGAAGGACCGGTCAGAAAGACAAACTCCCCCTTGCCGATTTTGAGGTCAATATTGTTCAGTGCCGAGGCATCGTGTTGATACGCAAGCGACACGTTATGTAACTGAATCATAGATCACCATTCATTGTAGGGGGTCTTCCCATCCGAACTAATCCGGTTAGAACCGCTATGTATGTCATATACTTTTCCTGGAGAGGTCACGGGCTGTACATTGTCCGGTTCCGGAGGCGGCACAACTTCAATCCAGTCGTCCTTGCCGGTAAACGGGTCCTTGGGGATCTCCCGCATATACCCTTTTTCCTTTAACTCCGCAACAGAATCCGGATATTTGCCCTGATCAGTATGAAATTGGTCTATGACCGATCTGAAATTATACAGATCTTCACGCAACACAGCCTCTCTGGCTTTTATGATGCCCCACTGATAATTAGGCACAGCAATGGCTGCCAATATCCCTATGATCGTAACGACAATCATCAGTTCAATCAAGGTAAAACCGCGCCGGTCGGATTTAATTACTCTTCCGGAAAGGTGCAACAGGGTATCCTGCACCAGAAAATTACCACTCATTATATTTTGTTTTACCATCGAGTGCCGTTCCTTCACTCATCGAGTAAACATCAAATACATCCTCTTTACCCCAGGTAGTTGAATCCGGTTTATCCACGGAGGAGCGTAAATTCCATCCCCACATGTCATCGTTTTCGCTTTCGGGAGGATGAAACGGATCGTATATTCTCCGCCGTAGAAATTTAATTTTACCGGTTTTTGCGTCGCCAAAATCACGACCGTCAAGTAATTCCTGCAAATCCTTCGGATAGCCAAATCCGGTTTTCAGAGGCCCGTCCGGCATCTTGTCGAATTTCCGCTTATAATCATCAATAGCAGTGCGAATTGTGCGAAGATTTCTACGGAGCTCTATCTCCTTTGTTCGCTGGGCGGTCATACGAGTCATCGGTATAACTCCAGCCGCCAGAATGCCAAGGATTGTAATGGTTATTATAAGCTCTATAAGCGAAAGCCCTTTACAGACTTTTAACAGACCAAACATATCACCTCGGAAGATTCTGGTTTTGAGGTAAAGACTGCTTCAATTCCCATGTGAATAACCATTCGCTATACTGTTTTTTTTCATCCAGCTGTTTAGAATCATAGATTGACTTAAAGTTTTTCCTCAACGGTTCTTTGGTGCTGTCACTTACTACACCTGAAAAACGCGTAGTATCACCAACAGGGCTGGCAATTTTCCACTGGCTGTTAGTTGTCGGGTCCAGGGACGCAGACACCCTGAGACGGAATTTTTTTATGGTTCCGTTCGCACAGCGCTCTTCCTTGCCATTGACAAGATCGTCAAGCACCGTTCCTGAGGGAGAATCAACAGGCCACAGAAACTGATTTACCATATTCTGTGCCAGAGCTGGATTTTTGCAGAGCAGACTCTGATAAATCAGCTCAGCAACCTGATCTCCTCGAAAAATCATTTCATCTTCAAGTTCCCGCTGTTTGATAACTTTCCACGACTGCCCCACCATGCCGAGCATGATCCCCATAATCATAACAACCGTCAGGGCCAAAATGTATGTGAAACCATCTTGATTCCTGATTACTCTCATCAGCGGATATCCACCGCCGTACTGAAGGGGAGAATATCCAGGGCTGCACCGAGTGACGCTTCAAACGCTGATTTTCCAAAAGCAAAATTTGCGAGGCCCTGTTTTTTCGCTCTGAACGACGCCGTTGCAAGCGTCCCGCCCCCAGACACTCCGCTGTTTCCCGGCGTAAGTCCCAAGGTGACCGTCACCGTACCGGCAACGGCATCGGTCATGCTGCCAAAAGTGGTCGGTTTACCGTCTTTCTTCATGAACGGACCTTCGCCTATAGCCACAAAATCCACAAGTGCCGGATCAAATTTAAGCACAAACGGCGCATTGACAAGATCATTCACTTCACCGATCTTTATATCGAGATTGAACTGTTGTCCAACTGTTGCCGACAAAGGCGCCGCAATTTGCAAGAGGCTGCGCCTGACAGGAGCTGGTGCCGGCGCAAGTGCAGCTGCAGGCATTGACGCAGTCGCAGGAGCAACCGGTTGCGTCACCGGGGGAACAGAGCCGGAGACACCAGAAAACGGCCCGCCGGGAGCAACGGCAGGAGTACCGTTTTTCTTTTCAAGCTCTTTTGGCTGTGCTTCTCCCTCAAAAACCGGCTCCAGGTCAAACGAGGCCATCGGCCTGACCAGCGAGGGATGGTCCTCTTTACCGGAAACAAACGAAGCAAGACCGGGGAGCGGCACCTGAACACCGCGGACCAGCCTTGGCGTAATAGCCAGCATCAGTTCTGTCTTGTCTTTGGACGAGTTGGAATTGGTAAAAAGGGCCCCGATCAACGGTATGTCACTCAAAAGATAGACCTTGGCTTTATCATTATTATCGGATCGTTGTATAAGGCCACCGATAACACTCGTCTCGCCATCTTTCAGACTTAGCACAGTGTCAATGTTTCTGGTACCAATTGTCACAACACTGGTACTTTTGTCGGCACCGACAGTTTCTTTCTGCAATATTGAACTGACTTCCAGACTGAGCTTTATTGAAATTTCATTATTGAGCTGAATGGTCGGTTCCGCATTGACCTTTACCCCAACGTCTACATACTGGACGTTTACCTGCGACACGGTGCCATTCAACGTTGTTGTTGTAATCGGCACCCTGGTACCGACGTTAAATTTGGCCTTTTCCTTGTTTTTTACACGAATTTTCGGATTGGAAAGCACTTCCCCCTTGGCGAGGGTTTTACCAAAATTGAAGGTTGCATTAGGTACGGTAACGTAGCCGCCGAACCCATTGATGCTGAAAGCTTTTACAAGATTATTAATTGTTGCAGGCGTAGAGGTTCCATCGGTAGTGGTAGTTGATGTCGCCCCCGCCAAAGACGTTGCCAGGAGTTGATTACTTGGCGAAAAAGCTCCTAACTGGACATTATAGTTGCTCAACAACATCCCTATATTTTCAGCATCCTTGTCACTGACCTCTATCACTTCAACATCGAGCACAACCTCTGCATCAGGCATGTCATTGGCATCGAGAATCTTTTCGACCACTGCAACGACATCTTCCGAATCCCGCACGACAATAGAGTTTGAATCTTCGTTGACATACGCCTTACGGACCTGGATCATCATACGGATCAGGTTAATGGCTTTTTTCGCGTCCATGTAATTAAGATGAAAAGTTCGCATGACCATGTCATCGTACTGCTTGCTCTTCTCCGGAGTATTCAGGTAGACCAGCACGGTGGTCTCATTGAGATTTTTAGTGCCGAGCTTGTTCATATTGGTGAGCAAATCAAGTATCTGCTGGAACGAGGCATTTTCGAGAAAGATTGAAACCGGTGCATCCTTGACGCCTTCATCAAACACAAAGTTTATCCCGGAGAGCTGGGTCAGAATAGTAAATACATCCTTCATCCTGGCTTCTTTAAACTTGAGTGTTATCGGCTTACTGGATTTCAGCCGCAGCTCATAGCTATCCAGCGTGCTCTTGCGCAGTTGGATAATCCGGTCAACGGCAGCCTTATATTCAACATTTTCAGGGAACAGCTCTGCCGCCTTAATGTACTGACGATGGGCGTCCTTAAGCTTGTTCGCTTTCTCAAAATCCTGCCCCTCCTGAAACGCCATCCCGGCATTTTTGTACCGGGTTGAAATTTCGATCATTTGAGTGAAACGTTCCTGGGTCGGGTCTATTCCCTGCGCCGCTTTAAATTCCGCCAGCGCATCGGTATGATTACCTTTTTCCACCAAGGAGAGCCCCTGCTGGAAGCGCTGATCAGCGGCTTTCTGACGACTGTTCAAAAAGCGAACCCTGGCAAGATTTACCGTTGGATCACTCTTAAAGGACTCTGCATAACGGTACATTGCCGCTTCATACTTCCCCTCCGCCTCCAGCTTTTCTGCCGCCTTGAAAGAACGTGTAGCTGTAGAGGCACAGGCCGAAAGCAGAACCGGTACGAGCAATAAAGTAATATGTGGAATCATGTTCAGGTAGCGCATTGAGTGCGTCTCCTCTAAATATGGATATCTAGGGCGTTGACAGAGGAAGATTTTCAACCAACGGGATGACAATTATCTCCCCGCTGTCGGTAACCTTAACTGTTAATGCCTGGTCTGATATATCGGCTGCTTCATAACGACCGGCGAATTTGTCCCCTTTTTTAACCAGTAAGATATCATTCTCTTTCGCCAGAAAAATAGTTTTTACAGATCCTTTTTTTAAAAACCCCAGAAACGTGAAGTTTGCCAGTGGGGCGGCAGCAGGTGCCGCAGTAACCGGTTGGACTGGAGTCGGCTGTACCCTGGGAAGTGGTTTAAATGGAACAGCCTGTTTTACAACAGCCATCTCATCGACAAAAACGGGCTTAAAGATGTTGCGGCGATACCCTTTAAATTCTGGTTTTTCTGTGTCGAGCCGGCTGATTTTCAACCTTGTTCCATCGTCCGCATCACGGCCAGGCTTATTCGTTTGTGCCACTACCGGTTTTGCCTGTTGTCCGGGCTTGAATGTCAGATTACTGACCGTTTTGGGCCGGGGCATGGCGCTGTAGCTCCAGAGTGCGGCTACGCCAAAGAGTATCACCAAGACGAACAGAATCAGGCGCTGACGATTCATGCACCCTCCCTGAGATAAACCGTGATACGCAGATCCATGACCACTTTCTCGACAAAAAGGTTACTGTTTGAAAAAGCAACGGTGTCAACCACCAGCAATTCCGGATTTTTCTGCAAATCGGCAAGATAGCTTTTTACCGCAGCGTATCGACCGCTGACAGAAAGTGACAACTGGTAGGAGAGCAGTGCCTCTCCCTTCACCTCTACCGGCTTATAGCTGATTGTACCTATTTCGACAGAGCTGCTTGCGGCAGCTTCAAGCAAATCACTCAACACCCGGGCAAACTGCTTTTTCTCAGGTATCCTGGTCTTCAGCGTTACAAGATCCGCCGCACCCTGCCGATGAAGGGCAACAGGATCAGTCTGACCGGCACGAGCAGCCTGCAGGCGCAGACCGGCCCACTTCGCCTGCAGATCCCCAAGAGAGGGAAGTTGATAGACAGAGACAAACACACCAAGGACCACGTTGACAACAAGGAGCATCAGAATAACAGTCAGAAGACGCCATTTTTGACGGAGTATTTCCAATAAATATCGTTTCATAAATTTACTACCTTGCAGGAGATCGTAAATTGTACGCCTTGCTTTTTGTCACCTGAAGTCAGATTCTGATGAGAAAGCAGCTGAACATCTGCAAAGTCTTTGGATGTTTCCAGCATTTCAAGATACCGCTGCACAACCTTAAAAGATCTGGCGCGCCCTGCAAGCTTCCACTCATCCCTGTCTTTCCCGGGAGTGAGCGATGAAAGCGACACACCCTCCGGTGTAGCATCCTCAAAGAAGGCCAGAATATTAAGCCAGTTTACGCTCTTGCGCTCAATGATTTCATTATAGAAGCGAATGCTTGCCCTCTGACGGCTAACGTCAGTCTCGGAAATACCGCTCGGCTTAGTGTCGAGTTTTTTTTGGAGCGACGTGATTTCAGCGTTCAAACGCCCCTGTTCACCCACATTTAATGATACCCGACCGATATTCCACAAAGCCATGCCCAAGAGCGCCGCGACAGCACAAAACGCGACCCTGTTGATGAGGCGGTGGTCAAGATAGGTGCGCGTCGCAAGATTTATCGTGAAACGCATCAGAATCTCCTCAGGGCCGCACCAATGGCGGCAGTACAGGGGAAGAGGCGAACCTGGTCACCTGGCGCTGAATTGCCCGGCGTTACGGCACCTTTCGTCTCGAGCAGAAAAGGCGTTGCACCGGTTGCTTCGGCAACCATCTCCTGAAAGCTTTGAGCAACATCCGGCGCCGCAACACAGAAAACCGTCTGCACGGACCGTTCAGGAAAGCGCTCTTTATAAACCAGCAGGGAGCTGTTTATTTCCATGTAAACCCGGCTGTCTGTCGCCGGTGTCCCAGAGAGATCCTTGCTGCGTATAAATTCCGGAATCCCCTGCGAGAAGAATATAATTGAAAGGGTACTGCCGTAAAACGATATCAGTATACATTCTTCGTGAAGCGACAGGCGACGATCAAAAAGACGGCAGATATTGAAGGTATTACAATCGATTCGCGCCGGAGAAAACCCCGCCTTCACAATCAGATCTTCATACTGGGAAACAACCGTGCGCGATATAATTGCAACAAGAAGCGCCAGATCGCCATTCTCCCTGACAGACAACTGCTGGTAATCAAGATGGGTATCAGCGGTATCGAGCGGTATGCTTTTTTTCAATTTCCACCGAATAAGATCAAGAGCCTCCGAGCGGTTTTTGAAGCGTCCTTCAAGGTCAAGCAGCATAATCCTGCTTGCCGAGTCAGGGAGAGATACCGCAACCCGCGTTGACTGGCTCAGCAACAGGTTGTGTGCAGACTTAAGGCCGGCAACAAAGGCATCCGGATCAAGAACATTCTGCTCCCGCAGTGAGGTCTGCAGAACTCCAGGAGCAAAAGGCGCGCTGGCGACCCGCTCGACACGCGGGGAGGCTGCCCTGCCGCTTGTCACGGCGCAGGTAACCCCGTACTGGCTGATTTCAACTCCGATTATATTACTGGCAAACAGCATGACTCATCCTGTGCCGGTCACTCAACAAACGTGACGCGGTTTATCTCCTTGATTGTCGTTATCCCGGCCGCCAGCTTCTCCTCGGCTGAATCGCGCAGAAACGTGACTCCGGCATCGCGGGCAGCCTTTTTAAGCTGAGTCGCAGGAACTTTTGCAATAATCAGATCACGAATCTGGTCGTTCAGCTCCAGAAGCTCAACAATGGCAACACGACCGCGGTAACCGGTACCATGGCACTCGTCACACCCATGCGCCTCATACAGCGTCATCCCCCGAAACCGTTCCGGGTCCACACCACCCTCTAACAACTGTTCATCACTGTAGCGCACCGGACGGCGACAGGCGGTACAAACTTTTCGAACCAGTCTCTGTGCCATAACACAGTTCAGACACGACACAAAATTATAAGGATCTATACCCATATGGATAAAACGCCCGATGACATCGAAAACGTTGTTGGCGTGTACGGTTGTGAAGACCAGATGTCCCGTCAGGGCGGACTGGACGGCTATCTGCGCTGTTTCGGAGTCACGTATTTCTCCTACCATGATTTTGTCCGGGTCATGGCGGAGAATGGAGCGTAATCCTTTGGCAAAGGTCAGTCCTTTTTTTTCATTAACCGGTATCTGCAGCACCCCGCGCAGCATGTACTCAACCGGGTCCTCTATCGTAATGATTTTATCCTCTCCGGTATGAATCTCGGTCAAAGCAGCATAGAGAGTTGTTGTTTTGCCGGAACCGGTCGGGCCGGTCACCAGCACCATGCCATACGGTTCCCGTATCTTTTTGCGCAGACGCTTGATCTCACGTTCGCTGATGCCCAGATTTTCCAGCGTCAACCCCTTGAGATCGCTGGCGATGCTCTCCTTGTCGAGAATACGGATAACCGCATCCTCACCCATCGAGCTCGGCATGATAGACACGCGGAAGTCGATTGATTTATCTCCAAAACGGATTTTAAAGCGTCCATCCTGAGGAATGCGCCGTTCGGAAATATCCAGCTCGCTCATAACTTTCAGGCGTGAAATTATCGGGGCCTGAAAATGCTGATCGATCGTGTCGTTTGCCTTATACAGCACACCATCAATGCGATACTTTATATCAACCCCGTCAGGGCCTGTTTCGATGTGAATGTCACTGGCCCTGCGGCCTAGCGCATCAAGAATAGTCGTGTTAATCAGTTTGATGATCGGACTGGTGTCATCAGACAGGGTTTCAACAGAGAGCACCTCTTCACCACGGTCGGTTTCTTTGACCAGCTGCAGCATGAAGTCTTCGGACACTTCGCGCAGAACCCGGCGTGTACCTTCGCCGGCTTTCGTTACCAATGCAATTGCTGAGTCTGAGGCGATGCGGATCTGAACCTGGCGGTCCAGGAGCAGTTCAAGTTCATCCAGCTTGACAACGTCTGTCGGATCTGACACCGCAACGACGATGGTGTGCGGCTGAATCTCCAGCGGCACAAAATGAAAGCGGTAAATTGCATCCGGCGGCAACAGATTGAGTAGCTCTGAGTCCATCTTGAAATTGCGCAGATCTACGTATTCAAGATTGAACTGCTCCGCCAAAGCCAGTGCAACATTCTCTTCTGTGATAAACCCTTCGTGAACGGCTATTTCACCAAAACGCTGCCTGGTTGTGCCCAGTTTTTCAACAATAACAGGCAGATGATCCGGCTTCAGATATCCCAGTTCCAGCAGGATAATACCGATATTTTTTCTTCTGAATGTTTGCATCGCCACCCTAGCCCTGACAAACAGGATAAGTGCGTTAACGAGCTTATTTTCAGCCTGAAAAACGCGGAAAATAAACTTCTAACTTACTAACCTACCGTGCCGGCAATTTTGAAAATCGGAAGATACATCGCTATGATAATGACACCGATGACCACCCCCATAACCAGCATGATGGCTGGTTCAATAGCGGTAGTCAGAAGATGCATCCTCTCCTCAAGTTCATCTTCCAGATAACTGGAAACATCAATCAGCATATCTTCCAGCGAACCGGTGGTTTCGCCAACTCCCAACATGCGCAACGCCAATGGCGGCATGATGTTAATACGCTCAAGCGCTACCGAGAGACGCCCCCCCTCTTCAATAAAACGGACCGCCTCAAACAGGCGTTTCTCCATAAACACGTTATTTAAAGTCCCGATTGACATGCGCAGTGATTCAATGATCGGAATACCACTGCCCAGAACGGTTGCAAGAGTACGGGTAAAACCGGCCACCGAGTATTTGGTAAAAACATCCCCTGCCAAAGGGACGGTCAGCTTGAAACGATCGAACGCGTATCTGCCCTCCTCGCTGTTTATCCACGTTCGAAAAACAGCAAGCAAAACGACACCGAGGGCGATACCAAAAACAAAATAACGCTTGAGCAACAGGGTGAAGGTAATTAACAACTGGGTCAGGGCTGGCAGCTGTGACCCGGAATCCGTGTATACCTCGCTAAAGGTAGGAATGACATATACGAGGAGCAGTGTAATCGCAAGAAAGGCAAACACAACGAGTATTGCAGGGTAAAACATGGCTGAAACTATTTTTTTACGCAGCGTGCCTACTCTCTTGAGATATTCTATGTAACGCCGGATGGTTTGTGGTAGATCTCCGGTCCGCTCACCAGCACGAATGGAGGCGACATACAGGTGAGGGAAAGCCCGGCCATGCTTTTCCATGGCGACCGACAATGCCGCCCCCGCCTTGACATCTTCACGCACCTGAATCAGGACTTCATACAGCGCACCGGAATCGTGACGTTCCAGAATTGCATCAAGAACCTGCATGATCGGCATACCAGCCTTGATCAGCACAAGCATTTCCTGATTAAAGGTCAGAAGTGTCCTGTTATCGATCTTTCTCCGCTTGAGCCCCTTATCAAACAAAAACTGAAACGGCTTCTTTTTTACCTCAAATACAAAAAAACCCTGGTCCTCAAGATTTTTACGCAGCACACCGCCCTCAGCAGCCTCATAATCCCTGATGAGAATTTTACCGTCTGATGCACCAAGTTTGCAGGAGTAGAGTGCCATAATTCAATTTATACCACAGGAGTCAGAATAGTAAATTTTAAACCACGCCCAGGCACCGGTACTCTTGGCAACTCTGTTCAGGGTTACGTAAAAATCAGGCATTCAACAAACCGGCAACCCAGATAAAAAAAGAAACAGCGGCAACCGATCCCCACCTGATTCCAGCCGATGCTAAAAAAACGTCCCTCTCGGGAAAGGCCTTCAGCATCAGCATGATGCTCGAGAATACCCACCCAATTAAACCGACGATGAGAATGACTGACCAGATATCGTGCATCATTGTAATATTATTTCCCTCGCAGCCGTGAAACAATAGTGCCAAAACGAAGTTTCCAGACCAGTGTTACGGCCTCGCGGACAATTTTGCCCGACATTTTTGAACTGCCGGCATGGCGATCGATAAATATTATCGGTATTTCGGTGATACGAAGCCCCTTTTCCATGCAGCGGTAATTCATCTCAATCTGAAATGAATACCCATCGGATGTTACACGTGCAAGATCGATCGCTTCGATGGTAGAGCGACGAAAGCATTTGAATCCGCTCGTACAGTCACTCACCCGCAAACCGGTAATCCAGCGTGTATAGACGCTTGCGAAATAACTTAAGATCAGGCGCCTGATCGGCCAGTTGACGACACTGACACCATTGATATATCTGGAGCCGATAACCAGATCACTATCGTTGATCGCGGTGAGAAAAAGCGGCAACGTCCCTGGGTCATGGGAAAAGTCTGCATCCATTTCCAGCAGGTAGTCCGCACCCATCGCGAGCGCGGCCTTGAACCCTTCTCTATACGCAGAGCCCAAACCAAGCTTCCCCGAACGGTGCAGTACATGAATACGGTCATTTCCCGCGACAAGAGCATCAATCATAGAGCCGGTGCCGTCCGGAGAATTATCATCTACAAATAGAATCTGGAGGTCAGGGTGCTGTCCAAGGACTGCATGTGCCAAAGAGCAGACATTATCCTTTTCGTTGTAGGTTGGTATTATAACAAATGCCTTCAAATATATTTTCTCCTTAGATCTTTCATGAAACATTAAGGGCTTCATGGAGCGTTATTCTTAAGACTGGAACTATTTCCATCGACAGTACGAATCCAGCTGGCAAAAGTCAAGAGCAACAGGAAAACGCGTGTGTCCGGCTCATCACGACTCAACTCTGCAGAGACACCGCCCGACGTTTTTTTGCCGTAATAAGCCGGACCTGTCGTTCATGAAACAGATACGCGTATGTCCAGTTCATCATGACAACCAAGCGGTTACGAAATCCGATCAGATAATAAAGATGCAGCAGCAGCCAGGCGAGCCAGGCAATATAGCCGCGGAATCTGAAACCTGCTGCAACCGCCACGGCGGCACTCCTGCCAATGGTCGCCATTGCACCCTTGTCGACATACCTAAATGGCGGCATAGAGCTGCCCCGCTCACGCGCAAGAATTGTTCTGGCGGCATAATAACCCTGCTGACTGGCCACCGGTGCCATCATCGGCAATGGCACCCCTTTATCAAGGCAGAACGCCATATCACCGACGACAAATACATCAGAATACCCTTTGATGGTGAGATCAGGCTGGACAACAACCCTCCCGGAAGCGCCAAGCTCAACGCCCCGCAAATACCCTGCCAACTCTGCAGCAGCGACCCCCGCTGACCAGAAGAGTGTATGGGAGGCGATTACGGTCCCGCCATGCAACTCGACCGATTCAGCAGTTGCTCCGACTACCCGGTTCTCCAGCAAGACCTCTACTCCCATTGAGTCAAGCTTGCGGCACGCGTACTGCTGTAGATCAGCCGGCATAGCGGTCAGCAGCGAATCCGCCGCTTCAACAAGAACAATTCTCGTCTCAGCAACGGAAAGGCCAGGGTGATCCTGCAGGAGGACATATAAGATCAACTCTCTCAGCGCCCCGGCAAATTCAACCCCGGTCGGCCCGCCCCCGACGATTACAAACGTCAGCAGTGCCGATCTTCGTTGAGGATCCGGCTCCCGGGAAGCCTGCTCAAACATCAGCAGAATATGGTTACGTAAATCTTCAGCCTGATCAAGCCGCTTGAGGTCGAAGGCATGTGCTGCAACACTTTCCATGCCGAAAAAGTTGGTGCGACTGCCGGCAGCAACGATCAGATAATCGTACGGGACCTCGCCAACATCAGTCAGGACACATTTCCCAACGAGATCAATCCCGCTTATTTCTGCAAGCAGAAATGAAGCACCTTGCCAGCGGCGGGTCAGGCTGCGCAGCGGATAGGCTATCGCTTCCTGCTCCAACCCGGCGGTTGCAACCTGATACAACAACGGCTGGAACAGATGGTAATTATTACGGTCAATCATTATCAGTTCGTGGTCTTTTTCAGCCAGAACTTTAGCGGCCCGTAGTCCGCCAAACCCCATACCTGCAATGACAACACGCTTTCCGGACATAATAGACACCCTCACAGACAGATTTATATCCCGGCAAACTCAACATTGGCTGCCACTTCGCATGCAGCTGTTGCTTACCTTATAAACCGAAATGCATGGAAGAGGCAAATTTCTAATTTGCCGACAGCATCTGCTGTACAACTGGAGCAATTTGTTATATTTTTAATACTTTATTGACGATCATACATGGTGTTACTTTCAATCGGCTTTCTCAATATTGCCTGCATGTCATACGAACGGTCGTTCTCGAACATTTATACAAAACTGTGGTCAGCATATCGGAACTCAATGAATTCATTTCTCAACAAGCTGAAACTTCGCGGTAAACTGCTGGCTCTTGTCTTACCACTGGTGATTATTCCTATTTTTGTTGTAGCCGGTGTAATCGGCTTTATCGCCAATCAGCAGGCCTACCTCGGCGTTACAACAACGAGCAAAGACGACCTGCAGCACCTTTCCGCATTCTGCATCGACCTGCTCGATTCTCACTATCAACAGTTTCAGGTCTACAAACTTGATAAAGCACGAAACCTCAACAAGGAATTGGCGACTCTAACCGCGCTGTCGTACAACCTTGTCACTGCCGAACAAAACCAGCACACTCAGGGTAAAGTTGATCTTGAAACGGCCAAACGCGAGGCGCGGCAGGCCTTGAAAAAAACAAACGTTGGTGAAACCGGGTATATATACGCCATGTCCAGTCGAGGTGACCTCCTGGCTCACATTGCCCGTGAAGGTGAAAACGTATTTGATGAGCGTGACGAAAACGGGCGCTACTTTATCCGCGAAATGTGCGCTGCAGCCCGGGCCAGCAAGCCTGGTGAGACGCTGTTTATAACCTACCCCTGGCGGAATGCTGTCCTGGGAGATAAAAAACCGCGCACTAAAGTCGTTGCCTACCGGTATTTTCGTGAATGGGACTGGATAATTGCCGCCGGCAGCTACCTGGACGAAACTGCCGATGATGCCGCCTTTGAGCGCCAGTCGTTTGAAAAACTTAAAGAGAGCATCCGTGCAAAGAAGGTCGGTGAGACCGGCTACATATTCTGTATGGACAGTAAAGGCACCTTTACGGTCCACCCGGACTCCGAAGGCAAGAACATGATCAACGCACGGGACCTGAACGGCAACAGCTTTTTCAGGGAAATGTGCAACAAGAAAAGCGGCTGGATCCGCTATCCCTGGAAAAACAGTACCGACTCGGAAATCAGAATGAAGATTGTACGTTATGACTACTTTGAACCGTGGGACTGGATTGTAGCGGTTGGATCATACGAAGACGAGTTTTATCAGGAAGCGAACAAGATCAAGTCGCATATCCTGTTCAGCATGGCGCTCCTGACACTTGTCGTCGGCGCCGCTGCAACATGCCTGGTGTTTTGGGCCTCCAACTTTTTCACCCGGCCGATCACTCACATGATGTCGGTTATCAAGCGCGTAAAACGTGGCAATCTGGATGAACGGATGACCGTCAGTGGTCAGGATGAACTGGCCGAGATGGGAAGCGCCTTCAATCGCATGACAGAGATTATTCAGCGTAACAAGGCGATGGAGTCAAACCTTGCCCAGCAAGGTAAAATGGCTTCACTTGGTGTACTGTCATCAGGTGTCGCCCATGAGATAAATAATCCTCTGGGGGTTATTCTGGGGTATGCAGGTTATCTTGAAAGCAAGATGGGTGAAGACGACCCGAACTTCCAGTACATCCATGAGATCAAACGCGAAAGCAAGCGGTGCAAAAAGATAGTTCAGGATCTGCTCTCCTATGCGCGCACGCCGCGACCGACCATTGAACCGACCGATCTCAACGATCTTCTGCAGCAAATTGTCGATTTTGCCGCCAACCACACCGACATGCGCGGCGTAAAGATCAGCACCACACTCGCTAGTGATTTGCCTGCAATTAACCTGGATGGCGACCAGATGCGCCAGGTTGCCATAAATCTGGTCCTGAATGCCGGCGGAGCCATGCCGGACGGCGGGAACCTGGTCGTCAGCAGCGAAGCTGTTGATGCAACACATGTACGCATAACGTTCAGCGACAGCGGTTGCGGCATCCCGCCAGAGAGCCTGGAAACCATTTTCGAACCATTCTACACGACCAAAGCCAGCGGCACCGGCTTGGGGCTGGCCATAACCCGGCAGATAATAGAGCAACACCACGGCGAGATCCATATTGACAGCGTGGTTGGTAAGGGAACATGCGTCACTGTCACGCTGCCAATAGAGCAAGAGGAATTATAGATGGTTGATAAAAAACGTATTTTACTGATTGACAACGAAGCCGGACTCTGCCGGATGATGGAACAGATTCTGCTGGACCACGGTTATCTGGCACGCTCCTATACCTCACCAAAACAGGCGGTTGAAGATTTCACGCCATCGGCATGGGATCTGGTCATCAGTGACATAAAGATGCCGGGAATGAGCGGATTGGAGGTTTTGCAAGCGATCAAGGCGAAGCAGCAAGATATTCCGGTCATCATGATTACCGCATACGCTACGGTAGACATGTCGATCCAGGCACTGCGTAAAGGCGCGTACGACATGCTGACCAAGCCGTTCGAACCTGATGAACTCGTCTACCGGGTAAAAAATGCCCTGCAGCAGAGGCAGCTCCTCGAAGAGAACCGCGAACTGCGTGCCGAACTTGAAGAGAAATTCCGTTTTGAAAACATTATAGGGGCCTGCGAGGGCTTAAAGAGTGTCTTGGAGCGTGTCGGTAAAGTGGCTGTCAGGGACACATCAATCCTTGTTACCGGCGAATCCGGAACAGGTAAGGAGTTGATTGCCCAGGCGATCCATTACAACTCTCCGCGCCGCGAAAAAAAGTTTGTAGCGATCAATTGCGGTGCTTTACCAGAAAACCTGCTGGAAAGCGAGCTGTTCGGATATAAAAAAGGGGCCTTTACCGGAGCGACGGAGAGCCGCTGCGGACTACTGGAAGCTGCCAACGGGGGCACTCTGTTTCTGGATGAAGTCGGCAACCTGCCGATGAATGTCCAGAAAACGCTCCTCCGTTTTCTCCAGGAGAAAGAGTTTCACCGTCTTGGAGACACGACTCCCACGCGGGTTGATGTGCGGGTTCTGTCTGCCACCAACTCGGATCTGAAAGAGGCAATAAAAAGTGGTGCATTCCGAGAAGACCTCTATTATCGGCTGAACGTCGTCAATATCCATCTTCCTCCACTGCGGGAGCGATGCAGCGACATCCCGTTACTGGCCGCCCACTTTATCCACCAGCAGAATCACAAATTCAACACATCGATCAAAGGGTTTGACAGCGAATCACTGCGGATACTTTGCGCGTGCGAATGGCCGGGCAATATCAGGCAGCTCAAAAATGTCATTGAAGCCTGCATGGCAATGGAAACAGGGGAATACATAGCCAAGGAAACACTCGCTCAGTTTATTGAGGTTCATTCCGACAGTGGTACCGTTACATGCGAAGCCCCGCAGGTGAACCTTGACGTGCCGTACACGACCGCTTTGGAGCGTTTTGAAGCAGATTTATTAACAGGACTTCTGAAACGACATAATGGCAACATCGACCTGGCCGCGCGTGAAGCCGGTATGAACATGGCAACCATGTACCGGAAGATAAAGAGGTATGGCATAAGAAAAGAAGATTACTGACTTTTTAACGTATACGTCACACAGAGAAAGCCCGAGCTAAACTCGGGCTTTCTCTGTGTGACAATCACCATCTCCGTTATAACGGCATAAAACAGATTACATCATTTTGCGTGGTACACGAATCTGGGCCTGTTCAAACCCGACAAAAACCTTGGCGCCGAGCATAAACTCAGCCCAGAACTCTTTCCACTGGGAAGGCACCTCTTCGCTGTCGGTAGCAGGTTTGAGCTCCGCAAGAAATATGGTCATGGCGGCCCCGGCTACAAGCAGAATTCCGGACAACATGAACGACTTGCCTAAACCACCAGGCTGGGCATTGATCATCTCGGACACCTTACCCATGACAAAACCACCTACGCCCCACGCAGTAAACAGTACACCGTAATTCAGACCATAATTTTTTGTCCCCCAGTAATCCTTGGCAAATGAGGGGAAAAGGCACAGGTTAGATCCGTAATTGAAGCCGATGAAGGAAGCCAGCAGGACCAGCAGGACGGCGCTACCGGAGTTAACCACCGCCATGGCGATAAACATCATCAGAGCCTGAAACGACAGCATGATAAAGAGAGTAGCGCGGCGACCGATCTTGTCGGACAGCACTCCGGCAACAACACGCCCGCCGGCGTTTCCTACCGCCATGATTGCAACAGCCACAAAAGCCATTGCCCCCATACTATGCTTGGCCAGTCCGGCGACACTACCGATAACCATCAGTCCGGCGCCGGAACCGATGAAGAAGGTTACCCAAAGGACATAGAACTTGTAGTTGCGCAGCATCTCACTGACGCTGGCGTTTACAGCCGGCTTGGAAGCATTCAGCTTGGCCACCGGGCCGGGATCAGCCGGTTCGGCAGGCACAAATCCCTGCGGCGGATTGGTAAGCAGAAAGGAGAGACCGCAGACGACGACCGTGAATCCGACCCCGAGGAACATCATGGTGCTAGGGATGCCAAAAGCACCGATCAGATAGGAGGCAAGCGGCGCAATGTAGACCGGTGCAATGCCAAAACCGCCAACAACTATTCCTGCAATAAGACCGGTCTTTGAAGGTGAGAACCATTTCAATGCCGGCGGCGTCGCGGCCGAGTAACCAAAACCGAAGCCACTCCCTGCAAGTACACCGAAACCAAGCACCCAGGACATGTAGCTGCTGGAGAATGCCATCAACATAAAGCCGGCGCCAACAAGCACGCCGCCAATAAGTGCGGTGCGAGCCGGGCCGATCTTGTCCTGACATTTACCAGCCAGTATCATGGAGAAGGCAAAGGCCAGGCAGCAGATTGCGTACGGATCGTTTATCGAGGAGATATCCCACTGAAAGGCATCCGGTCCGCCCTTTTCGATAGAGGCCTTGATGGCCCCCTTGAATACGCTCCAGGCATACAGCACCCCGAGAGCAAGGTTTATAGCAAGACCTGCAGATACTACGGTCCAGCCCTTGTTTTTGATATCAGTCATTATTAATTCCTCTCTGGGTACTTATTGATAAATAGGGATAGTACGTTACTGAAGCTGCTTTCTCCCAGAGAAGCAGAGGAGACAACGTATAATCATCTCAGTTTCTGGGTCACGAATTTCTTATCCGGGCCATTCATACGGATAGCTGTTGCAAACTCCATCCAGAAAACCAGATAGATCGAGATCATCAGCGAAAGCCCGATATTCTGATTTTCAGCACCAAGAGCCTTTGCCAGGATCGGCGAAGCAAAGCCTGCACCCAGAGTACCGGTCATCCGCTCAAGCAGGTAAAACACCGGCAGGGTCAGCAGCGTACCAACGACCATGATGGCAATGCCGGTAGGTCGTTTAATCCAATACTTGGGGGAGAAACCATACATCCGCATGAAAATAACCACCCAGATAACCCAGACTGAATAGTCAACGGCAGCATCAGGCAACGCCAGCTTGTTATTGACCAGCACAACCTCAAGAACGGTTACCACTCCCAACAGAGTGAACATCCAGTTAAACTTCTCGTTTGCCTGGGTCTGCCAGTTGCGGCTGTCCGGCGCTTTAACCTCATCATATGAATGGTTGTGCGTACCGAGAGCAGAAAAAAGAATGGCAAACCAGATACCGGCATTATGGAACAGAAGAGAAGCATGGTTGCCTGCCACGTTAGCGATGCGGGCCATGGGGTCACGGGCAAAGTCACCGGCAATGCGCATAAGAAACAGGTTTGCTATCACCGAGCAGGAGATGATGACCGCAATCGTGAAGATCTTGCGTGGCAGCAGATACGGGTCGACCCGATCCGGGAAACCGATGATGAAGGCGAACCAGATCAGGTACATGATCAGCGGAATGCCGAAGCAGATGCCGTAGACGGACTTGCCGGCAAAATCGCCGCTCTGTGCGTAAATCACATAGTTGTTGGCAGGGTCTGCGTCAGTATTAGCAGCCTTGACGACATCCTTGGGCGCTTTCTGGACATGTGGCAGCAGGCCCATGGCGTACCAGCCATGATCGCCCTGAGTTGTATCCACAACCCAGTACTGGTCACCCATCATCTCGTCGAGTCCACCGAAGAGTTGCATATTGAAAGCGGCGCAGATAACGCAGACAGCGAGAAGCATAATTGCATGAGTAATTTTCATTGGCATGATCGGTATTCTCCCTATTCCTTGTGAGTGGTCCAGAACATAGACACGGCATTAGCAGCAAAAAGGCCGTACAGCCACATTGTGTTCCAGGCCGGACCGGACCAGTGACTGCCGTGACCACCACCGACAACACCAGAAGCGATTACAAATCCAATAATTGCCGTGAAAGCCACCATGGCAACCGAACGGAGAATGGCACTGTTCCGCCAGGTATGGCGTTCCAGCTCTTCTATTCTATTCAGTAGTTCAAGCTCTCTTTCGCTCATCTCTTCTCTCCTTAACAATTAGTAGCACAACAAAAAGCGTGCTGATTAATACAGCCGGTAAAACATGTAGGGGACTGAAATTGAGTATGTGGTTATAAAACATCATCTTTCTCCATTCTGATACCTAGGGTGTATTATTCAGAACTCGCTTTAAAGTAACTTCCAACGGAAAACGGTCCGAGAGCTCAAGATATTTGATGCACTGCAGATGCCGCCCGCTACAGTAACGAATAATCATGTTGACATCATGGGGCGATATATATCCGCAACCGACATCGCATTGATCATCGTCTTTTCCGTAAAATGGACAGATTTTTTCAGATATCATGTTTCCCTCAATCAACCAGTCTTCTCACTGTATACAGCACATGTTGTGCCAAACGACTATACAGCACAATACACCAGCAATTACGGTATGTTGCAGCATGTATACATTTTCTGCCATGAATCATTTTTTGCATAAATGCAAATAGCCGTCGACAGGTGGTTGCAACCTGCAACCGGACTGCGGTGTCTTTATGTGCACATATCCTTTAATTCAAGGCAGTTAGTGAACAGGAATACGCATGAGAATCATTTGCATATCTGCAAATGCGCTTTTGTCTTTTGCATAATTGCAAACTAAATTGGATTGAACCTGTCATGGTTGGTATTAAGCGGGGTTTTGGGAGTGTTTTATGTGCTGGAGGCTATAAGGATTCAGTTTATACCGTTGGACAGTGCAACAACTATAAAAGAAGGCGAGCTGCGGCGGTTGAATACCGACAGCTCGCCTTCTTTTACCAGAACGGCCCAACGCATCAAATATCTACGCTGTTTCGCCCATTTCCTCCAGCTGCAGTTCCTTGATTGCCATCTCTCTCATCTTGAATTTCTGGATCTTGCCTGAGGCGGTCATCGGGTAGCCATCGACGAATTTTACGTATTTAGGGATTTTATAGTTGGCGATCTTGCCGCGGCAAAAGTCACGGACCTCATCTTCGCTCATTGCCATCCCTTTTTTAAGAATTATCGCTGCCATGACCTGCTCCCCGTATTTTTTGTCCGGGACACCGTACACCTGGATGTCTGAGACTTTGGGGTGGGTATAGAGGAATTCCTCAATTTCACGGGGATAGATGTTTTCTCCGCCGCGAATGATCATCTGTTTGATGCGGCCAGTGATTTTACAGTAGCCGTTTTCATCCATGATGGCCAGGTCGCCGGTGTGAAGCCAGCCATCGGCATCAATCACATTGGCCGTCTCCTCCGGCATCTTGTAGTACCCCTTCATTACCATGTAGCCACGGGCGCAGAGTTCCCCCTGTTTCCCCGGAGGAAGAGTTGCTCCGGTCTCTATATCGACAATCTTCACCTCTGCGCCGGGAAGAGCGCGACCCACCGTCGCCACCCGGAGTTCAATGGCATCATCGGTACGAGTCTGGGTAATGCCGGGTGAGGACTCGGTCTGACCATAGACACTGGTGATCTCGGTGACATGCATATCCTTGACGGCGCGCTTCATCACCTCTATCGGGCAGACGGAACCGGCCATAATTCCGGTCCGCATGCTGGAGAGATCATAGGTTGCAAACTCCGGATGTTCCAGCTCGGCAATGAACATCGTGGGGACGCCATGGACAGCCGTACATTTTTCCTTCTCGATCGTCTGCAGCACCTTCAGCGGATCGAATATTTCTACCGGTACCATGGTCGATCCATGGGTAACACAGACCATCACCCCGAGCACGCAGCCGAAACAGTGAAAGAATGGCACAGGAATACAGAGCCGATCTCGTTCAGTAAACTTCATGCATTCACCGATCTGGAAACCGTTGTTCACCAGGTTATGGTGGGTCAGCATAACCCCCTTGGGAAAACCGGTGGTGCCGGAAGTGTACTGCATGTTGATGGTCTCAAAACAGTCAAGGGAGTCTTCAATGGCGGCCAGTTCAGAGTCTGTAACCCCCTTGCCCATTTTGATGATGCTGTCAAAGTTGAGCATACCGGCGGGGGTTTCCCCGCCAATGAAGATGATATTTTTAAGGAATGGCAGTGTGTGGCTGCTGAGTTTACCCGGCTCGGAGACCGCCAGTTCGGGAACGACGCTGGCGAGGGTTTCGACGTAGTTGGTGTCTTTGAATGAACCGACCATGAATAGCGATGTTGAGTCTGACTGTCTCAGGATATATTCGAGTTCGGCTGATTTGTAGCTGGTGTTGACGGTGACGAGGACGGCACCGATTTTAGCCGATGCAAACTGCAGGAGAACCCATTCAGGGACGTTGTAGGCCCAGATGGCTATGTTATCCCCTTTTTTAACACCAAGAGCCATCAACCCTTTGGCTATCTCGCGGCAGGTGTCATTGAACTGCTTGTAGCTGTAGCGCAAACCCCGCTCCGGATAGACGAGCGCCTCGTTATCCGGGTAGCGGCGAGCCATGTCATCCAGAAGGCTACCGACGGTATGGGTAAGTTGTTGGGACAAGAGAGCCTCCGATCAAATATTTATTCAACGTACCGAAGCAGTACTACAGGTATAACAGTATGTATTTAAAGGTTTTTTAGATAGCACGAGCGGGAAGGTGAGTCAAGTACGAAAACCGGCTGCAGAGCCGAAGGACGACAGATACCTGGGCAGAGTAAAGAAGAAAGTCGCCCCGATTCCCGGTTCTGCTTCGGCCCATATTCGCCCGCCATGGCGTAAAATGATGCGCTGTACGGTCGCGAGACCGATACCGGTACCGCTAAACTGGCTGGAATCATGCAGTCGTGTGAATACTCTGAAAAGCTTGCCGGCATCCTTCATGTCAAAGCCGGCGCCATTATCCCGGACATAATAAACAGGATCCGCCCCGCTTCGATCGGCACCGAACTCAATCACGGCATCGCTCTTGCCGGAGCTGTATTTCCAGGCGTTGTTGAGCAGGTTGATCATAACCATTTTCAAAAGCCTGGAATCACCGGCAACAACTATATCAGGTTCGATGCATGTCCTGACCGATCGCTCCGGATGTTCCAGGGACAGCTCCTTTAAAATTTCCTCAGCAATAGCGTTCAGGCTGACTTCAACGGAAACTATTTCAACACTGGTGATCTGCGCCAGATGCAGCAGTGCATCAATCATTTCATTAAGCCATGATTCAGATTCATGGATTCTGGTTATATATTCTCTGGTGCCCGGGTCAATAGTGCTGTCACCTTCAAGCAGCAGCTGGCAGTAACCTGAAATCCGCGTGAGCGGTCCACGCATGTCATGTGAAACGGAATAATTAAATGTTTCCAGCTCGTTGTTGGCAGCAGCAAGATCGGTAGCCTTACGGCTTAGTTCGTCATTAAGCCTGCGTATCTGTTCGAGGTGTTTATGGGTTGTCTCTTCAGTAATCTTGCGCTGCGTAATATCTCTGTCAAAACACAATATGTACTTCTTGCCGTCAATCCTTATTAATCCGGCGTGTACCTCGACAGAAAATTCGGCACCATCCTTTTTCTGCCGCCATACCTCTGAAGTCACCCATTCACCGGCGACAATATTGGCGGTAATATCACCGCAGAGTTTATTCGTGTCGGCGGTATTCAGGTCATGAATGCGCAGCTTGCAAAGTTCATCCAATGTGTAACCATGCTGATCGGAAGCGGCCCTGTTGGCCGTCATAATCCGCCCGGACTCCTCTCCCTCCAGGCCGATGATGATTATGGCATCAGGGGCACGTTCAAACAGCATACGGTAGCGCCCCTCGCTTTCCCGCATCCCCTCCTCGGCATTTTCCAGCGACTCAAGCATGCAGTTGATCGAAGCGGCGAGAGTTTTAAATTCACCCTGATACTCCGACAGTTGAACACGCTCAGAAATATCACGCGTATCGGCAATCTGACGCACCTTGACCGCAAGGGACTGCAGGCGTTTCAGAACGGTTCTCCTGACAAACAGCAGCATCACACAGCAAAGTACGCTGCCGGCGAGAAGCAACCCCGTAAACAGGTAGGCAATGGTAACTTTGCCATGGTCATACAGGAGGTGTTTCTCAACTGTTGAAAAATGCGAGAGAATAATCATATCGAATGCGATTGCCAGAATGACCAGCAGGGCAATAAACGTGGTAACGACAATAAGGATTGTGCGCTGGGACAATGTCATTTGATGCTCCGGCTAAACTCTATCGGTCATGCGGTCAGGTAAACGGAAATATCAATGCAGGCCGCACCTGACGTGAATCATGCAACAAACTGGAGTTCAGGAACCTTCCTATCTCACACCTGAATAAAAAACACAACGAAAGACATTAAATTCATCGAACGTTGTGATATAGTCTATTCCGGCTTCGGCTGGTTTATATATTTTTCGGGAGCAAAAAAACATGAACCTGGCTGCACATGCTGCCCCCTCTAAATTACCTGACCTTACTGATATCACCAGATATTGCCGGATCGAGGAGATAGAACCGTTCCTGCAGATGATGTCCGCTGCTGTAAAATCAGGCTATAACAGCATCTCCGATTGGAAGCACAAAAAAGAGCAGCTTGTTGCGTCAATCACACAAGCTGAAGGTTCCCAGCTCAAAACAATTCATGAAAGCCTCAATCAGATCGAAATGGAACGATTTCTGCTCATTCCGGCGGTAACTGAACTGCACCGTTCATGTACTGAGTATCGAGATCTTCTCTCCTCCCGTGTGATGGCTAATGTTATGGCAGAGATGGTGACAGCCGGACGGGGAAGTCCACCGGTACCCTTTGCACTTATCAGCATGGGAAGTGACGGCCGCGAAGAGCAGACACTCATCACAGACCAGGACAACCTCATCGTTTATGGCGATGACGGGGGTGAAGCGGCAGATCAATACTTTACCGAGTTTTCGACCCGTCTGGTTGACCGACTGGAAGAGGCCGGTTTCATGCGCTGCACCGGTGATATCATGCCGACCAATCCGACCTGGCGCGGCTCTTTCAGCCAGTGGCGCAAACGGCTCCTTTCTATTGTCAGGTACGAAGTTGAGGATATCGGCAAGAACGTCATGAATTTGATCGTGCTGTCAGACGCCCGCCATGTTGCAGGTGACCAGGGGCTGGCAACAGAATTGGTAGAAATGATCCGCTCAATGGAACGGGACTACTTTCAGGTTTTGTGGGGGATGGCCAAGGCGGCAACAGAGATGAAGCTTGCTCTTGGATTTATGAAGCGCATCTGGACGGAGGGAAGCGGTGAGCATAAGGGTGAATTCAATGTAAAATTGCTGGCCTGGGCTCCACTTGTCATGAATGTCCGTATCCTGGCCATCAACCAGAGCATTCCTGCGACGAGCACGCTGGAGCGCATCTCGCGATTGGAAGCGGAGGGAAGTTTTTCAGCATCATTTGCCGGTGAGCTTATCGATGCCTATCACGTCCTTACCAAGCAACGAATACTGTTGCAGATCAAGGTTCTTAAAGGAATCCAGAACGATTCACATTACCTTAATCCCTATCTGCTCTCAGCCACAGAGAGTGAACAGATCCGTCATGCCATGATCAAAATTGAAGATCTGCAGAAAATTATCCATGCCAATTTCCATATTGTATAGGCAGGAGGCAGGAATACTGCAAAAGCCGGGAGCAGTGGATAAAATGTTCCTGGTTGCAATGCCGCAGCCGGGAAAAGCGTCATTAAACAGTTACACCTGATCTTTAGCATTCATCACGTAACCTACTGCTATTTCACATTGTAACGCCTCAGTCGGAATTGGACTTTCAGGCCGCTTGATCTAATGGTAAGTCAGCTTCCCCTGAAGGCCTGATTTCAGAATAAGCTTGCTGTCGTTTTTGTTTTCTCAGTTCTCTGGCTTCTTCAAGTTTTCTGTCACGCTCTTTGAATATTTCCAGGTCTCTGCCATTCAGTTTGTCGGCGGGTGCAACGTAGCCAATTGCGCTGTGCAGTCTGACGGTGTTGTAGTGTTCGATGTACTTTTCTACTATCCGGCGAGCATCGTCAAGGGAAAGCGGGACACCCGGACGGATGCACTCAGTCTTGATGGTCTTGTGAAATCGTTCCAGCTTACCGTTTGACTGCGGATAGAACGGAGAAGTCCGTACATGCGTCATTCCGGAGATACGAATGAATTCCTTGAAATCCTTGGCAATAAACTGCGGCCCGTTGTCGGAAATGATCCGTGGTCGTGCAGCAGGGTATTTCTCTTTGGCTCGCTGCAGAATGATTTCAATATCTGGTTCCGTCATCTGCTCTCTGATCTCCCAATGGATAATGGAACGACTGCAACCATCCAGGAAGCTGCACAGGTAGTAGAAAGTGCCACGGATGTTGAGGTAAGAAACATCCACGTGCCAGTGGTCATGAGGTAGCAGCGGCTGTACGAAACCGGTGCCTTTGAGAGACGGCTTCTGATTCCATTTGTTAAGCAAGCCTGCTTTTGAAAGAACGCGCCAGGTGCTGGAAGGGCTGACAGCCACAACATCCTGATCCAGCATCATAAAGGTTAGCCGCCGGTAGCCCTCAAGCGGGTTGTCTATGGCGAATTTGATGATGGCTTCCCGTTCCCAGAATGCCAGCCAGAAGTCACGAGGAATCGGGGCGTTGTGCTCGTTAGCTTTACCGTACCGCTCGATCCAGCTGTAAAATTTGCTCTTTGAGACATCCAGCCAGGATATGAAGTGTTTCAGCGGAATCTCCGCTTTGTCGCTCCATTCTTTGGTGTAATCGACAACGGCATCGCGAATGTCATGGGGAACCCAGCCGCCTGTTAAAGCTCCCCAAGTTCTTTTTTTAGCTTGATGTGCTCCTCCATCAATTCTGAGAGCACTTCATGCTTCCTGATTAACTTGGCTTCGAGTTGCTGGATTTTGACTTCCTCAACACGCTTTTGAGGTTTGTCTTCACGGGTAAATGCTGCGGCTCCATTCTCGAAAAACTGCTTTTGCCAGATGTAGAAAATTGTTGGCTGAAGCTGATGTTTGTCACACAGATCTGAAACAGGTACGTGCTCGACCAGATGACGCCGTAAAATAGAAACTTTCTCTTCGGGGGTGTAATTGTGACGTTTCTTTCGCATGGACTTTCCTCCGTTCGTGATGGTTTATCACAAACGAACCAAAAGTCCTATTCACGCTGAGCCAATACAACATCTACACTTTTAATACCGTCAGGGCGCCAGCTTGGCGGAATCACACGACTGCCCGCACTCTCCCTGTCTCTTATCAGACTCCCGAAGGTCACTGCCATACTACCGAACCGATCATTTACCTTGTCCATTGCCTGAGTCGCAAACAACTTCTTCCTCTCCTTCTCGAACAGCGGCAACTGCTCAGCCTGGTGCTTCAGATTTGAGAGGGACACACCCAGAAGCCTGACCGGCTGTTCCAGTTCTACAGTAGCAAGGAGAGAAAGTGCCGCCTTGTATATTTCATCGCTCTGGTTTATATGGTTCTTCAACGTCGTCTGTTTCCCCCAACTGCTGAAAAAATCCGCATACCGGACGTACAGATGGATCGTCTTCCCTGAGACGTTGTACTTCCTTGCCCGACTCCCGACCATTGCCGAAAGCTGCAGCAGGAAACGCCGGATCTCCACCGGATCATCAATATCCCGCTCCAGAGTTTTCGAATGCCCGACCGACTTCACCTCGTCTTCCTCACCGAACGGAACCACCGATGAATGGTCTATCCCCTGCCCCATCTGCTTGAGTCGTGAACCGATGACACCGAACTTTCCCGTCAGGCGTGCTTCTTCACATCGTCCAAGCTCCCCACACGTATAGATGGACATCATGTTGAGATTCCTCTCCATCCTCCTGCCGATTCCGCAAAGGTCCTTGATCGGCATTCGCTCCAGAACCCTCGCAACATCCTCCGGCGCGATAACCGTCAGTCCGTCCGGTTTCTCCATGTCGCTGGCCAGCTTGGCCAGAAGCTTGTTGGGGGCAATACCAACGGAGCAGGTGATGCCGAAGCTATTCCTGATACGGTCTTTGATCAGGTTGGAGATTGTCTCGGCACTGCCGAAAATCCCAAGAGAGTGGGTAACATCCAGCCACGACTCATCAATTGAAAATACCTCAACCTCCGGCGTGTAATCCCTGAATATTTCGTTTATTTTTGCGGAAGTGTAGGTGTATTTCCTGTTGTCACCAACAACAATAACAAGTTCCGGGCAGACTCTCTTTCCTTCCCAGATTGCCATTCCGGTCTTCACTCCGCACGCCCGGGCTTCATAGGAGGAGGTCGTTATCACCGTCCGACCTCCGCCACCGACCACGGCAATCGGCTTGCCGCGCAGTTCCGGATTGTCTTGCTGTTCAACGCTGGCGAAAAAAGCGTTCATGTCAATATGAAGAATGGTTCTGGAGGTCATAACTTTTCCCCAACAAAAAGCAGCCGTTTGGGACAGGTCCCAAACGGCTGCACACACAATTCCCTCGCCCGACGCACCAGAGTCAGTGTCCGCCCGTTGTTTCAGCCCGGATCGCCCGTGCCAGATCGGAGCTTACGGCGAAAAGTGCCCGGCCGTAAGCTGCCACCAACGGATCGTACCCTCCGGCTCCGACCGGCTCGCGCACAAGGGTTCGACCGGTTTTTTGCTCGCCCCCCGCGATGCGGCGCAGGGACCAGACCGCATCGACGGTGACCGCTTCACCAGGTGAGGACTCAAACCGTTGGATGTCCACAAGTACCCGGTACTCTGCATCAACGCCGGAATGCTGGAGATAGGATGACACACGGCGTGACCTGAGGAGGCTGTTCAGGTTCTCCGCAATCAGACGGGGAATCTCGCTCTTGAGCGGCTCAGCCCAGCGGTGCATTTCCAGTATTTCTACCCGATTGGCGGCAATGCGCACCACAAACTGAGGCCGGTCCACCACCTCTGGGAGCGTAACCGGTCCGATGGAAACTGCCGGAACAGCCATTGTTGCGGCAGCGGTTACCGGCTGTGCAGCGGACTCCAGGGTGTAGAAGGTTACCCGCGGTGATCTGCTGCAACCGGCCGTTGCTAAGGCCAGGCAGACGGTTAATAGGGCGACAACAAAGCGGCGCATCATCATTTATCCTCCCGTTTACCACGAATCAAGGATTCCGGGTGCTGTTCCAGATAGTCGCCCAGGAGACGCAGCGACTGTGCGGCTCTCGACACTTCCCGCATCATCTCGCGCAGGTCGAGCTGCACCGGCGCATCGGCGGCAAGCACCTGGTTCACTCCCCCCATCGTCCGGCGCGCCTCTCCCAATGTCTTGCGCGTATCCTGGAGTACCGTGCGTGTTTCCGGAACGACCGTTTCGTCAACGTTTTTCAGCAGTTTTTCAGCGCTCTTCAGGGTGGCATCAAGTGACCGTATCGTTTTCCCGGTATCGCCGGCAAGCTCTTCAAACGGTATTTTCTCGATCTTCCGGACGATATTCATAATTTTTTTCTGCAACTGGTCCATGGAACCGGGGACAGAGGGGAACCTCGGAGGAGTCGTACTCCAGTCAATTTTGGCAGGCGGCGCCTTGGGGAAAAAATCGAGTGCAACAAACAGTTGCCCGGTCAACAGATTACCGCTCTTGATCTCGGCACGGAAACCATGGGCGACGAGCTGGTTGAGGAGCGACCGGGAATCCTGCGGCTTATGCTGCAATTTATTGCGGGACCGGGACTGCCCACGCAACAGATCTGAATAAAACTGAATCTCGACCGGAACCGAAATTTCCGCATTCCTGGAGTCAACCATCACGCCTATTTTGGTCACTTCGCCCACGGTCACACCATGGAGGTCGACCGGAGCTCCGACAGGAAGGCCGCGCACCGATTCCTTGAATACGAGGAGATAGGTTTCAACCGTATGCGCGTTTTTCAATGCCTCATCCTTGGTCGGATACAGCGAAAAGACACTGCCGGAAGGGGCTGGAGGTGTGTCAAGACGGTCCAGCGGCGTCTGAAAGGAGATGCCTCCCAGAAGGATCGACACCATAGATTCCGTGTTAATCTTCACGCCACTGGCGTTGAGAGTCAGGTCTACGCCGCTGGCGTGCCAGAAGATTGATTCGCTCTTCACGTATTGATCAAAAGGGGCCCGGATGAAGGCCTTTATGGTGGCTCCTTTGCCGTCCCGGTCAAGTTCTGTGTCAATCACCTGACCAACCTGCATGCGGCGGTAGAAGATCGGTGACGAGGTGTCGACCGAACCGACGTCGGCGGAGTGCAGGACAAACTGGCGACCGGGCACGTCAAGGGAAACGGCGGGCGGCGTTTCGATGCCGATATATTCGTCCCGACTTTCGGCCGAGGTACCGGCTTCTACGCCGATGTAGGGGCCGCCGATCAGCGTGCTGAGCCCGGATACATTACCGCCCGAGATCCGGGGGCGTACGACCCAGAAGCGGGTGTCCTTCACCAGAAGCCCTCTGGCATCCTTCGACATTTCGGCGGTCACCACAACGTGTGACCGGTCCCCGGCGATGGCGAGCCCCTTGACTTCGCCGATCTCCACGTCTTTATACTTGAGCTTTGTCTTGCCCGCTTCCATCCCCTCGCCGGTCTTGAAGGTGATGGTGATGGTTGTGCCGCGATCCATAAAAGACTTGACCGCGATCGATAAACCGATGAGCACCGCAACGATGGGAATGATCCAGACCAGCTGGATCGAGAAGCGTCTCTTCGGTTCGCTGATGGCAAGGGGAATATCATAAAGTTCAGGTTTGTCGGCGGTATCGCTCATAAAATTCTCTCTTTTTGAAGTGGATCCCATATCAGGCGTGGATCGAATTGCTTGGATGCGAACATGGTCAGAACGACGACGGCGCCAAAGGCAAGCGCACCCGGCCCGGCTTTTACCGTCGCCATGCTCCCGAGCTGTACCAGTGCGGCCAAAAGCGCAACGACGTAGATATCCAGCATTGACCAACGACCGACTAACTCCACCATCCTGTAAAGGCGCGTCCTCTGCCTGGGGTGCCATCTGGAGCGGCGCTGCACCGATATGAGCAGCAGGGTAAGCGACATGAGCTTGAGAAGCGGAATCGTGACGCTGGCGATGAATACAACAGCGGCAATGAGCCAGGACCCTGTTTTCCAGAGGTGGACTACGCCACTGACGATAGTGTCCTTACGGTAGTTGAAGAGTGAGCCGGTCTCCATGATCGTCAGGAGATTCGCGGGGATATACAGGACATAGGCAGCGATCAGCAGTGCCCAGCAGCGCGACACACTGCCAGTCTTGCGGAAATGCAGGCTGGCACCACATCGGGGACAGTGTGCCGGGGCCGTCCCCTCTGGCTGTCTGGACACAAGGTTGCAGACATGACAGGAGCAAAGCCCCTGTTCTGCGGCGCTCACCGTTAATTTTGTCATAAGGGCATCTCCACACCAGGTTTTCTATCCAGGCGGGCCCAAACATCACGGGCGCTAAACGATGCGGATGTTGCAGCATACAGAAAGGTCAGAGCCCCGAACGACCAGAGAGCAACACCGGGAATGACGGTGAATGAATTGGTGAGCTTCACCAGTGAAACCAGCACACCGAGCATGAACACATCAATCATGCTCCATGGCCCCACGATGCTGATCATACGCAAAAGGATCCGGTGTCCGACAGGAACACTCCGGAGTTTGAGCGACAGCAGGAGGTAGCTCATTGCAACGAGTTCCAGAGCCGGAATGAGGATGGTCGTCAGGACAACAAGCAGCGAGACCGACTTCATCTGCTGTTCCCAAAGATAGCGCACCGCCCCTGAAAGATTGATCTCGCGACCGCCCCCTTGGACCTCAATAGCGAAGATCGGAAATATGTTGGCGATAACGAACAGAATGGAGGCGGCCAGAGTGTAGGCGAGCGTGCGGTTGATGCTGTCTGTCGCGTTTCGGTACAGGATCGCGCCGCAGCGACTGCAACTGGCCGCACATCCGGACTTGAGTGAGATCTCCTGCTGGAGCAGGTCGCAATCATGGCAGGCGATGAGTTGTGCGGAGTGATTGGCCATCCGGGAAACCGTTCCTCTTCAGTGTAGTGCCGCAATAGCTACCGGGTAGGTGTAAAAAACTCGCGCCAATTGCCACAGATATTTGCATATGCGGCGACAAGAACAACACACAGATATCATTGTTAACACTGCATTTTTACTGTATTTCAAGAAAACAGGCAAGGACCATTTCCACCCTGCGGGCTATGAATCCCTATTTGGGCCCAGCACTCTTCGCATAGGTATCCATGATCCAGCGGGAGATACTCCGCTTACCGCCCGGCGACGCCGGTAGAGCGTCTTCGTGAAACCAGCCGGCCTCGACAACTTCCACACCGTCCGGCAGCACTTCACCACCGGCATAGTCAGCGAGAAAACCGATCATCTGCTGGCTGGGAAAGGGCCAGCACTGACTCCCCACATAGCGGATATTGGTCACCTCTATCCCCGCTTCCTCGCGCACCTCCCGCTGGACACACTCCTCCAGCGATTCACCAAAATCGAGAAAGCCGGCCACCAGACTGAAACGTCCGGCACTCCAGGCGGCGTTGCGGATCAACAGCAATTCGGCCCCGCGCCTGACCAGTACGATGATGCAGGGATGAATATGGGGGAAATGGTCATCACCACACGACTGGCAACGCTTGCCCCATCCTCCCGGAATTCTGACCAGTTCACCTCCGCAGTGCGAGCAAAAGCGGCTGCGCCGCTCCCAATGCAGGATCTGTGCAGACCGGCCCGCTATGGTTGCCAGGGCATTGTCCAGGCGGAGATCTGTTCCCTGAAACGGAAGTGCTTCATACTCATCCGGCAGAACGGCGTCAGGGGCGATCCTGGCAACCCGCAGCGGCTTTCCCTCCCAGAGACCGATCCTCAGCGGTTCCGTTTCCGGGACGATACCGGCCGGCAACGCTCCATCCGGGAGCAGCGCCTGCTGAGGCCCGACAGCAACAACGAGAGATGCCCCTTGCAGGAGAGCGAGAAATCCGGGCGTGTCATCCGGGCCCTGGCCAGGCGGAACCGGCTCGAACGAACCAAGAATCATCGTGGTATTGAACGGTAAAACAGTCGACATATGGCCCATCCTTTATGGCTTTATCGAGACTACAGGTAATATCGGCAACGCCGCTTGTCAAGATCAATACTCGGACGCCGCTCCGATTCATATGGAGAACATATTTACCGACAACGGTTTTCATGCTATTACACAAAAAAGGTCGCTGTCATCACACACAAGCTGGCCTCAACGGTCTACAAGCATTAACGGAGAGCATTGAGTGACATACAACGCATGACAACTTCTATTCGCACGGCCCGGTTTCTGGCGCTTATACTCCTCACCCTTATGACCTCTGCCTGTATCACCCATCAGAGAACCTATTCACCGCAGGATCAAACCACATCATCCCGGCAGAAACCGTGGCAAAGGCCATACACCGTTGCCGGTAAACGTTATGAACCGCTTTCCAGCCATGAGGGTTTCGTACAGGAGGGGATTGCCAGCAGCTATGGCGGAGACTTCCACGGCCGTAAAACCAGCAACGGGGAATCCTTTGATATGAACGCGATGACAGCTGCCCACAAGACGCTTCCGCTCGGCGTATATGTAAAAGTGCGGCACAAGCGCAGCGGCAGGGAAGTTGTTGTACGCATAAACGACCGGGGACCGTTTGTCAGCGGACGCATCATCGACCTTTCACAGGAAGCTGCGCGCAAGCTGGAAATGATTCAGGAGGGGGTGACTGCGGTCAAAGTAACGGCTCTCGGGTACAGGATTGATAATGCGGGAGGTGAGCCCCAATACCGTGCCCCGGCCAATTACGACAGCGGTAATTTTGCGCTCCAGGTTGTCGCGCTTAAAAACAGAACTAACGCATATCGCTATGCGAGTGAGCTGAAGAGAAAATACGGTACGGCAGACGTGCAAGAAGCAGAAGTGGCGGGAAGCATGTTCTACCGGGTTCGCCTGGGGCACTACACCTCTTTGCGGACAGCACAAACGGCACAGGAAGCGTTAGAGCGTAAAGAGTTTCCCGGCAACTTCATTGTTGCCGTTGATTAGACCAGCGCAGCCACAGCCGGTACAATCTTTTTATAATCCATCACTATTGCCGCGGGTATAAACAGGTCAACCTCATTTTGTGCTGTGCCGGTCAGATGGCTGATAAGCTCACGAAACAGCAGCAGTTCCCGGGCAAACAGGTCGGTAAAACCGAAACGCAGACCCGCCAGCTGCCGCGGGTCTGTTTCGGTAAAATTAAGGGTACACCACTCATCAAACAACTCTTCCCCGGAAACATCGATCAAAGGAATACCATTCAGACGGCAGGTCATCGGTCGATATTCATAGACGAGGCACCCACCGCTTTCTGACAGCAGCAGACAGGGCGTTTCATCCTCTTCCGGCATAAGCGCATCCCAATCGATCTCAGGAATTCCGTTCAGAAGCCATGGTTCGGTGAATTCGGCATTCACCATGGACAGCTGTTCCAGACGCCGGGCTGCCGCTTTCACTCTGTCTGTTTTCAGAAATTCAGGAAGTTTGTCAAAACCACGCCTGAGATAATACGCATCCAGCAGGGTAATATCGAAAAGGCCGCGACAGCACTCTGAGCAGCCATTGTGACAGGCAATCAGCTCCGGATACTGTTCCAGAGAGCGCTGAAACCAGGCGTCCACTTCGCGCAACAACTCACCATAACGATCCAGTAGTGCGTTCATGGGACTACATATAAACCATGACAGTAATAGAAATAGAGCCGTCGACCGTCTTAAACGGTATTGTCACCCCTTTGCACTGCACATTGATACTTGATGACTCATTTGCTCCCGGAGGTTCAGAGATTGCACGCAATTGGCCCGAGATCACCAGCGGCAAACCAAGCGCAACACTGCCGTACTGTTCGTGATATTTGGTTTTGAACACCCCGGCGATATTATTGGCCAGCTCCCCCATGGCATCACGGATGCACTCGTCATCCGCTTCATCAACCATTAACAGTTCCTTGGCGACACACTGGGCGCTCGCTTTGTCGGTTGCAATAATGATGTACCCGACCCGGTCACCGGCAATGCCGACGATACCGGTGACATCAGAATCAACCGGTTCAACCTTTTTTTCGACCTTGCCGGCCAGCAGGTCGATATTCATATAACTTTTGAACGTGTCCTGTGTCGCGGACATGATGGTAAACATAATCTCTTCAAATGAAATAGCGGCCAAACGGATACCCTCCTGAAAAAGTTGTATGTTGCGGTGGCTCCCCACAGTCAGGCCATCTATCGCAACACACTGATTTTATGGTTGTTATTTACAATAAATTCCGGTTTTTTGCACCAAAAATAAAAGCTTTTCTATATATCATGATTGCATGCCATGTACAATTATTAAACAACTGGAATCAAGCGCCATTTCCTGCTGCGGCTTTGATCACGCGACTGACGGCAGCAAAGTCTGCGTTGCCAAGGCCTTCCGCCAGAGCCTTCTTGTACAGCTCATTGATGGTAGCCGTTGCGAAGAGAGGTTGCCCCACCTCTTCCGCCAGCTGGAGGGCCAGACGTAGATCCTTTTGCATATGCTTAAGTGGGAAAGCTGCCGGAAAGTCCTCGTTTGCCGCTATCTGCGGCCCTTTCAAGCGGAACATCGGGTTGGAGACTGCGCCTGAATCAAGGACCTCAAGCAGTTGAGCCGTATCCAGGCCACACCCGGACGCCAGAGCGATGCCTTCGCACAGAGCCGTCAGCACGCCGCCCATAACCAGGTTATTTGCCAGTTTCATGCGGGCCGCATGCCCCGTCTCGCCAAGGAAGAGGATTTTCTTGCCCATCTTCTCCAGAGCCGGCAGCGTGGCATCGTACAGAGCACGGTCTCCCGCAGCCATGATCGTCAAGGTGGCGTCTTCAGCCGGTTTGCGGCTTCCGGCCACCGGCGCTTCAAGAAACAGGGCCCCTTTTTCGTGAGCAAGCCGGGCGGATTCCAGAGAGGTGGTGGCATCCACCGTGGACATATCCAGATAGCCGCTCCCCGGCACCAGTCCGGCGATAATGCCATCCACCCCGTCCCGTACCGACTGGACGGCAGTCGGGTTTGCCATCATTGCGATCACCACATCGGAACACTCTGCAACGGCTCGCGGTGAACCGGCAACGACACCCCCCAGATCAACCAGAGGTGCATACTTGTCTGCTGAACGGTTCCACACCGTCACCTTAAATCCCGCCTTGAGCAGATTTGTTGCCATGGCGCTACCCATGATGCCGAGTCCTACAAAGCCGATATTCATAGGTTACCTCCGTTTGAAATCATATCTGATGAATAATGCTCTACTGACAACACATCGGTGACCGAAATCAGATCCGGGTCATTTTGTGTACGACCTTCTCTTCGATCAAGTTGCCGACGGCATTGACGTAGTTTTTGAAATGATCACTGTTCATGTGGTTTTCAAGACTGGCAGGGCTACTCCATGTTTCATAAAATACAAAGACAGCCGGATCTTCGTTGTCCTGATGCAGCTGGTACTCGATGCAGCCGGCCTCTTTTCTGGTTGGCGGGACGAGCTTCAGCAGTTCGCTCTTAACGATCTCCACGAATTCCTTCTTTGCAACAACCGTAGCTACTACAATTAAATTTGACATAACTATCCTTTCGTCTTACCTACTGAGAATGCTTTCCCCAAGAGTGGTCCTACACCGTGGTACCCCTTGTGGGAGGTATCGTAGAGGAGCGGTTTTATCTTCAAAATATCGAGCTGTCCGTCATCACCGAATACATCTGTATCGGCCTTTACATCGACAATCTCGCCGACAAACTGAGTGTGCAGACCGATTTCTACTATGTGCAGCAGGCGGCACTCCAAAACGACAGGAAACTCCGCCGCATACGGAGCATCTACCATTTCACTTCTGACAGGAGTCAGTCCGGTGATGGCAAATTTATCTACGTCACGCCCAGAGACTATTCCGACGTAATCTGCTTCTGCCATTCTGGATTCGCACGCTATCCCCACGGTGAAGGCTTTGCGTTCAATGATACAGGCATGGGAATAGGTAGCACTGCGTAGTGACACGGATACAGCCGGCGGCTGTGAGCAGCAGACACCGCCCCAGGCAGCATTCATAAGGTTCGGCTTACCTGCCTGATCGTACGTGCCGACCATCAGGACTGGAGTCGGGAAAAGTAATGTTTTTGCTCCGACGGATCTTTTCATATTGCCGCGTAGTAGTTCGGTCATAGTGACTCCTGCTTAAATGTCTAACAGATGCTATGGTGGCAGTGCCCCACTCTTCTTCAACAGATCGGCCAACGCTTCGGCAAGCATCCGGTACCCGGCAGCATTGGGATGAATATAGTCAGACTTGAGTGTACCCTTGGCAAGAATATGTGGCAATACCTTCGCCTCGACAGGGATTTTAAATTCTTTGGCCAGATCTTCATACAGAGGGGGTGGTGTAAGCGATAAATCCGGAGAAGGGACTGCAATCAGCAGCACCGGAATTCCGCGCTCCATCGCGAGGCGAATCATGTTGCGCAGATTATCGGCAATCAATTGATGGCCAGCATGACCGAGAAGGTCGTTACCGCCATGACAGAGGATAAGCAGGGAGGGATGTTCCCGGTCGAGCAGTTCCGGCAGGCGGAGCAAACCACTTCCCGACACCTCACCCGGCACACCGGCATTGATCACTCTCAAACCGGTCAGGGCCGAGAGCACCGCAGGATAACTTTCGGCTTCACCGGCTCCGTTGCCGGCGGTCAGGCTGTCACCAAAGGCCAGAACCGTGGCATCAGAGGATAACAATGGCAGTTGCGCCGTTTTACTGCACGCTGCCAGCAGCATAACGGCGACAATGAGCAGCACCTTGGCGAGATACGCTTTTTTAGACATGGTCATGGCAAAACATAATTCCCACAGGAGGCTCGCTATAAAGAATCTTCAAAAGTGTCAAATTCAATCGGGGTGAATATCCTATTTGAGCGTGAGCACAAATTCAACAAGACCTTCGACCTGCTCCTGGTCAATCTGACTCGAGAAAGATGGCATCCCGCCGGGGCGTCCCTCGGTGATGGTTTTTGTTATATCCAGCCTCGACTTGCCGTATTTATAGGTTGATACCGTCAAATCAGGGCCGACGCCACCTTTGGCATTTTCACCGTGGCACGCAACGCAGAGGCTTCCATACAGCTTTTTACCGGCGGCAACATACGTTTCAACCTTATGTCCGCTGCCGCCAGCACCACCACCGCCAACAGCCGCCTCAACCGCTTTATGAGCGGCCTGTTTCCGGCTGTCGCGCGCTTTTTTCACCGCATCTGCCTCGGACTGGGAACTCCAGCCACTGAACAGGTAATACCCCATAAAAACCACGGCCCATGCTACCAGCACAATAAAAAGGATCCGGAAGGCGCCGGGGGAACTTTTTTCTTCGCGATATTTTATTCCATCAAAATCATGCTGTTCTGACATATAGCCGCTCCTTGTGAAAGAATCAGTCGTCCTCTAGCATCCTGTGCTTTGGCTCTTCAAGCTTTTGTTTCCGTTTTTTGCCGTAGGTTACAACGGTAATAACAACCAGAGCAGCCAGCATAACGCCTGTCAACAGCATAAAAACAAACCGGGCATCCACCATCATTTTGTATCCCTCTTGATCAGGGTCACCAGCTTCCATATTTTCTGTCCATCAAGGGAATCGCTGAAAGACGGCATGCCGTTGTCCTCGACCCCCTGTGAGATGATCTTGAACAGGTCGGCATCCGGCTTGGCAGAACCTCTCAGATCCGGCCCTAGGGTCCCTTCGCGCTTGTCACCGTGGCATGAAGCACAATGCTGCTTATAGAGCGATTCCGCCTCTTCTTTTATAGCCTTCAGGTCGTTAAAAGGATTGCTCGTGGCGGCGGGCGCCTCTGTTGCAGCTGCGGCTTTCTTAACCGGAATGTCAGCCCCCAGCTTGCGCAAATAGGCAACAATCGCATCCATTTCGGTTTTTCCCTTCAGTTCATCCAGGTCGGTCTGGCTGTACGGGAAAGCAAGCAGCTTCATCTTACGCTCTGAATAGGTGGTATCAAGCGGCACATTCAGGAACGCATAGGCCGGCATGTTGGAGGCCGGTACAACCGATTGCGGATTATCCATGTGCTTGCGGTGCCAGGCCCCTTTGGCGTCCGGGTATTTCAGACCTATACGTGCCAGATCCGGGCCGGTACGGCGCGATCCCCAGAGGTGCGGGCGGTCATACACGAATTCTCCGGATTTTGAATAGGTCCCGCCATAGCCATAGCGTTCAACATCTGCCGCCAGCGTGCGCACAGTCTGGGAATGGCAGTTATTGCACCCCTCACGCATATAGATATCCCGCCCTTCCTGCTGCAGCGGGGTATACGGCTTGACTTCGGCAATCAGGTCTTCAGGACCATTGATCCATTTGAATGGCGCGATCATGGTAACCGTCGTGCCGACCATAATCACGACAAAGGCCAGAATTATAAAGATAACGGGATTTTTTTCCAACATGGTGTCGTCCTCGTTCGTAGTGAATGTAGATTATGCCTTGGCAGTCCGTAAATCCGCGCCCTTCCGGAAGGTCTTATAGATATTGTAGATAAAGATCACCAGACCGGCCAGATAGATAAACCCGCTGGCCGCCCTTATCTTGTAATAGGGGAAGATCGCAATCATGGTTTCCATAAAACTGTAGTGCAGCGTTCCGTCGGTATTTGTGGCAAGCAGCATGCTCCCCTGCTGGACTCCGGCGATCCACATGGTAATGGAGTAGACGAGCTGTCCCACCAGAATCAGCCAGAAATGGGTATCGGCCAGCTTTATACTGTAAATTTCAGTTTCGCTCATCTTGGTTGTGACATAATAGATCGCCGCAAACAGCACCATAGAGACCCAACCCATCGTACCCATATGAACATGCCCGGGAACCCAGTCGGTGTAATGAATAAAAGCGGAGAATGAGCGAACCGCCTGCATCGGCCCCTGCAGGGTCTGCAGGCCGTAGAAGGTGATACCGCAGATCAGGAATTTGACCAGATAATTGGTCTTCATCTGTTCCCACCGGCCATTCATGGTCAGGTACCCGTTCATGACCGCTCCCCATGACGGCGCAATCAGCATGATAGAGAACGCCATGGCCACGGTCTGAATCCAGTCCGGCACCGGCGTCCAGAGCAGGTGATGCGCACCGGTCCAGAGATACATGAAGATCAGGCTCCAGAAGGCGATGATTCCCATGCGATGACTATATATCGGGTTACCGGTGACTTTGGGGAGAAAATAGTAGAATATGGCCAATGGCGGGGTGGTCAGGACCATGGCCACGGCGTTATGGCCGTACCACCACTGCACGTTGGCGTCATTGGTTCCGGAAAAGGCCGAATATGATTTGAAGAGGTTAAGCGGCACGCCAAGGTTGTTGACGACATACAGGACGGTGACCGCCACCAGGGTGGCCATGATGTACCAGAGGGAGACATACATCTGCTCTTCCTTGCGCCTGAGAATCGTCATGAACACATTGGTCGAGAACAGTAGCCAGACAATCGCAACAATAACGGCAAGTGGCCACTCCAGCTCAGCGTACTCCTTGGTGCGGCTGATCCCCATGGCGAGCGTCACGGCAGCAGAGGCAATGGCAACGTTGAAGATCCAGAGTGTCACCCTGGCGAGCTTGGGGCTCCAGAGCGGCGTTTTTGTAAGCCGTTGGGTGATATAGAAGAACATCGCGATGAAACTGCCGACACCCCAGCCGAAAATCCCGGCGTTGGTGTGGATCGGGCGCAGACGCCCGTAGGTCAGATAAGGGGCGACATTCAGTTGCGGCCAGACCAGCTGCAGAGAGATCAGGATACCGACCAGTACCGCAATCGTTCCCCAGATAATGCTCCAGGTGATGAAACCTTTTACCGAGTCATCCACATACCGCGTTGGTGCATTCATGCTTCTGCCCCTTTTAGTCGAATTAGAAATAATTCTCAGATATTTTACCGGCAACCACTCCGTTAACACGCGTATTAATCAACTACATAGCCACAGTATTACAGTATGTTATATCACTACCATTCATGTATTACTGAGTATACCAGGCCCTATCATACCGGCAACCTGTGCAGGAGATGGCCAGAGCCTATTCCCACTCGATCGTTGCCGGTGGTTTGCTGGAGATATCGTAAACGACCCGATTGATACCCTTTACCTCATTTATAATCCGGCCGCTGATACGGGCCAGATCTTCATACGGCATCGGATACCAGCCGGCGGTCATGAAATCTTTCGTCTCCACCGCCCGCAACGCGACGACATACTCATAGGTGCGGCCATCCCCCATAACCCCGACGCTCTTGACCGGCAGAAAGACCGCAAAGGCCTGACTGATTTTATCGTAATGGCCGGAAGCATAGAGTTCTTCAATGTAAATGGCGTCAGCCCGGCGCAGAATATCGCAGTACTCCTTTTTCACTTCGCCGAGGATCCGCACTCCAAGACCGGGGCCGGGAAACGGGTGACGCCAGACCATTTGACGAGGCAGGCCGAGCTCTTCACCGATGGCCCGCACCTCATCCTTGAACAGCTCCCGAAGCGGCTCCAGCAGCTTGAGTTTCATATAATCCGGCAGGCCACCGACGTTGTGATGACTCTTGATATTGTGCGCCTTGCCGGTTTTTGCGCCGGCCGATTCGATCACATCAGGGTAAATGGTCCCCTGAGCCAGCCAGTTGGCATCTTTAATCAGCCTGGACTGCTCTTCAAAAATATCGACAAACAGCCCGCCGATGATCTTGCGTTTCTTTTCAGGATCGCTCTCACCGGCCAGAGCAGTCAGAAAGCGCTCCTCGGCATCAACCCGGATCACCTTGACCCCAAGGTTCTTGGCGAAGGTCGCCATGACCTGATCACCCTCCCCGAGACGCAACAGACCGTTATCGACAAAGACACAGGTCAACTGGTCGCCGATGGCCCGGTGGATCAGGGCTGCGGCAACAGATGAATCAACGCCGCCGGAAAGCCCGAGAATAACGGTATCGGTCCCGACCTGACGGCGAATCCGCTCGATAGAATCCTCGATTATCTGCCCGGGAGTCCATTGTCCGCTGCAACCGCAAACCCCGCGCACAAAAGTATCGATGAACTGCTCGCCGCGCGGCGTATGGTTGACCTCGGGATGAAACTGTACTCCATACAGATTCCTGCTGACATTCTGGATGGCGCATACCGGCGCATTGGCGGTTCCGGCAACGACCTCAAAACCGTTCGGAACACGGGAAACATGGTCGCCATGACTCATCCAGACCGGACTGGAACCGTCGACAAAGAAACCGTCAAAAAGCGGTCCCGGCTGTCCGGCAGAGAGCAGCTCGGCGTGGCCGAATTCACGCTTGCCGGCCGGCACGACTTCGCCGCCGAAATGGCGGCTCATCAGCTGCATGCCGTAGCAGATTCCAAGCACCGGCACGCCAAGCTCGAACAGCTCCTCGGCGACGGAAGGGGCACCCTCATCATAGACCGAGCAGGGACCGCCCGAGAGAATGATGCCGCTTGGAGCAAAAGCGCGTATCGCGGCAAGCTCCATATCAAAGGGGTGCAGTTCGCAATAGACATGGGCTTCGCGAACCCGGCGGGCGATCAACTGCGTGTACTGGGAACCAAAATCGAGGATCAGGATCTTCTGGCTGTGGATATCAGACATTATCGGACCTTTTACATTAAATTGAATTTATGCAACCAACGAGATTGCTTTTACGTACCGTTACGGGGAAAGTGTTTGAGGCAAGAAACTGCTGTGGTTATGAATAGTGCTGCTTGATTCGTTATACGCGTACGAACGCCATATCAACAGAGTTAAGACAGAGTGCGACGAGAAATGCCCCGGCAGGACAACCCGGGGCATTTCCGTTAAGGGACTTTAGTTGCCGACCCGGTAGTTAGGCGATTCTTTTGTGATGGTGACATCATGAACATGTGATTCCTTGAGGCCGGCGCCGGTGATGCGGATAAAGCGCCCCTTGTCCTGCAGCTCTTTGATACTGCCGCAACCGGTATACCCCATGCCGGAACGAAGCCCTCCAAGCAGCTGGTGAATATTGGCCGAAAGCGGTCCGCGCAGCGGCACCATTCCTTCGATCCCTTCCGGAACAAGCTTGACATCCTCACCGACATCCGACTGGAAATAACGGTCCTTGCTGCCGTCCTTCATTGCCCCGATGGAACCCATGCCGCGATAACTCTTATAGGTACGCCCCTGATAGAGCACCGTATCACCAGGCGACTCCTCGGTGCCGGCAAACAGCGAACCGATCATGATGCAGTCGGCTCCGGCCGTTATTGCCTTGGGAAGATCTCCGGAATACTTGATGCCGCCATCGGCAATAACCGGAACACCATACTTATGGGCCATGCGGGCACACTCATGAATAGCGGTTATCTGCGGAACACCGACACCGGCCACGATGCGGGTCGTACAGATAGACCCCGGTCCGATTCCGACCTTGATGCCGTCGGCACCGGCATTTATCAACGCCTCAGCCGCCTCGGCCGTGGCAATGTTGCCGGCGATGATTTCACAGCCGGGGAATGTCGCCTTGGCGCGTTGAACCGCCTCAATAACCCCCTGTGAATGACCATGAGCCGTATCAATCACGATCACGTCAACACCGGCTCTGATCAACGCATCCATACGCGCCTCCATCTCTGCTGTCGGACCGACTGCGGCACCGACCCTCAGACGACCAAGGCTGTCCTTGCATGAAAACGGATATTTTTTAACCTTCTCGATATCCTTGATCGTTATCAGCCCCTTGAGGAAGCGATCATTATCGACTACCAGCAGTTTTTCGACCCGCGTATGCTTCAGGTGCTCCTTTGCCTGCTCCAGCGTCGTTCCTACCTCCACGGTCACCAGATTGCGCTTGGTCATACGGGCGGAGATCGGCAGATCGAAATCGGTCTCAAAACGCAGGTCGCGGTTGGTAAGAATACCGACCAGCTTGCCGTTGGCCTTGGTAACCGGCACACCGGAGATGCGGTAGCGGCGCATGATATCGAGCGCCTCGCTGATCTTCTGAGTCGGACGCATGGTAATCGGATCAACGATCATGCCTGACTCGCTCTTCTTGACCTTGTCCACCTCATACGCCTGGGCCTCGATCGACATGTTCTTGTGAATAATGCCAAGTCCACCTTCACGAGCCATGCAGATGGCGGTACGAGCTTCCGTAACGGTATCCATGGCGGCACTCACCAGTGGGATATTCAACGATATGTTTCGAGAGATTCGGGTGATAAGGTTGGCATCCCGGGGGAGAATCAGTGAGTGGGCAGGTACAAGCAGGACATCATCAAAGGTCAGCCCTTCGGTCAGTTTGTCATATTGCATGGACAACTCCTTGCGGATGAAAATTTTATAGAAGTTATTACAGCGTACCGGGCAAGTCAAGGGAAATGGCAATCATGTTTCGTATACTTTACATCATTGCGGGATGAACTCTTCCCTTGATGTAATCCGCCCGAGCGTTGCGACGATCAGCTTGGCGGCATCCTCAAGATCGGCCAATGAGAGGGTCTCAACCGGCGTATGCATATAGCGCAGCGGTATCTTTACCAGAGCGGTTGCGACGCCGCCGCGTGAAATCTGCATGACGTTGGCATCGGTGCCGGTGGCGCGCGGGGTGGCGGTATGCTGGATCGCAATTTTCTCTTTAGCAGCCGAGGTTGTCAGCAGCTCGAACAGATGCGGATTGATATTGGCGCCACGGGCAAGGATCGGCCCTTTACCCAGCGCAACCTCGCCGTTATGCTTCTTCTCCACATCCGGCTGATCGGTAGCAAAATCGACCTCCACACAGATGCCAACATCCGGATTGATCGTATAACAGCTCGTAGTGCCCCCACGCAGACCGATTTCTTCCTGAACGGAAGAGACGCCATACAGGTCGACGGCCAGTTTTTTGCCTGAAGCGGCCACCAGCCTTAGCACCTCAGCCACGACAAAACAGCCGGCCTTGTCGTCAAACCCGCGTGAAGCGACACGGTCACCCTGCAAACGGGTAAAGGAGCTCTCAAATGTTACCGCATCCCCTACCCTGACCAGTTTCTGCGCTTCCTTCTTGTCGCTCGCGCCGATATCGATATACTGCGACTCAAGCTTGACGACAGTTTCGCGGTCTTTGTTGTCCATCAGATGGATCGGCTTCTTACCGATAACCCCGGGAAGCGTTCCCTTAGCGGTATGCACTGCAACCCGTTTGCCAGGAGTCAGGTGGGCATCTACTCCGCCAACGGCGGCAAAATAGAGAAAACCCTTGTCGTCGATGTACTTGATCTGGAGACCGATCTCGTCGGTATGACCGACAATCATCACCCGCGGAAGAGCCTTAAGAACCTTCCCCTTGCCGCTGCTCTTACCGCTGATACGGGCGAAAACATTGCCCATGACATCGGTTGTCAGCTCGTCACAAAAAGGAGCGACATACTCTCTGAAAACCCGCTGGGCCGGTTGTTCATAACCGGAGGGGCTGGGGGCATCAAGGAGCTGTTCAAGAAATTTCAGGGATTCTTTACGCATAAGTTACACCTCGTGAATGGAATAGTGAAGATCAGAAATGACAGAATATATGACTATTGAATCTTCCGTTTGAATTGCAAGCTCTTCGTTTGTGAGGGTGCCATCCGCCACAACGCTCATCTGCACCCCCCGATCAGCCTGTCTCTGGACATTGCCCCGTTTGACCCCGAGCACATCGGATAGTCGCTCCGGGCGGCAAAACACCGTGACGCGCCGACCGGGTGGTACAGAGCGGCAGACAAGATCAGCATAAAGTTGCGAGCGGACAAGCTGCCCAAGAGCCGGGTGCCAGCAACCGGCCAGAATACTGTCGTTATTAAGACCATGATCCGCCTGCAGACCGATGCGGATAACCGGTATACTGGCCCGCATGGCACGCTGCAGCAGCAGCGTGCAGAGAGAGATACCGCGATCAAGGGGGAACGGGGTGAACTCGCCGGCGGCGTAACGATCCGCCAACTCTGTTCCACGCAGCACCACCGTCGGATAAATGCGGAAAAAATCGGCTCCGCCGGCAATCGCCCGCTCCAGCGAACGAAGTGAAGAGGTTGGCGTATCTCCGGGCAGGCCGGGCATTAACTGGACCCCGACAGTGACACCAGCGTCTTTTATACAGGAAATTGCGGCGAGAGACGCTGCAGCCGAATGGCCCCGCCCGGATGCCGCCAGCACGGCATCGTCCAGCGACTGCACACCCAGTTCGATCGTCCTGACGCCTTTTTCGGCCAGCCAGGCGACACGATCGGCGTCTATATAATCAGGGCGGGTCGAGAGCCTGACTGACCTGATATCCCCGGAGTCCAGAAGCGGCTGCAGCGGGGCCAGCAGCTCCAACTGTATTTTTTCAGGAAGGGCGGTAAAGGTGCCGCCGAAAAAAGCAACTTCAAGGGGGCGTCCACCGGCTGTCGTTCGCCAGAGGTCTATCCTGGCAATTATCTCGGGTGCAGTGGGGAGATTCCCGTTCGCTCCGGATATCGTCCGCTGATCGCAAAAAACACAGGTATGCGGACACCCTTGATGACTGATAAAAAAGGGAACGGTAACCGGTTTCACACCGTGTGCCCTTGCATCTCGCTCAACATCTCCAGCGCTTTGGCGGCAGCGGCCTGTTGAGCAATTTTCTTTGATTTTCCCTGTCCGTCTCCGACCACCCTGTCACCCACCAAAACCAGAAAGCGAAACAGGCGGTTGTGCGGCGGGCCTGATTCTTCGATAAGCTGATAGTCGGGAGCCGGATAGTCATGGGACGACAGGTACTCCTGCAATTCACTCTTCGAATCGCGCCCCAGCACAAGCGACTCCGGAGTGGCCACCAGACCTTCAAAGAGCCGGATAACCAGAGCGCGCGCGGCTTCAAGTCCGCCATCTTGATACAGAGAAGCGATCAGCGCCTCCAGAACATCGGCAAGAATCGAATCTTTTTCCCGACCAGCGGTCTGTTCCTCACCCCGCCCGAGCTGGATAAAAGCCCCGATACCCAGACTTCTCGCCCGATCAGCCAGAACATCCTGACCGGCAAGCCTGGAGCGGAGTTGTGACAGGGCACCTTCATCCCAATCCGGATAGCGAGTATACATCATTTCAGCCAGCAGCAACCCCAATATCGCATCCCCCAGAAACTCGAGGCGCTGATAATCCCCGCCACCGCTTCCACCCGTCTCATGCAGATAAGAGGGGTGCGTCAGAGCCTGGGCAAGAAGACTGTGATCGCGGAATCTGTATTCCAGCAGCAGTTCCAGTTGTTGTATATCTGTCGTCATATAACTCTCCAAAGCCCTCTGACTATAGTCATCCGCTACGGTTTTGGCAATCGAAAGTCGCCGGACAAAGGAGGAGTGTGGGAATTTAAGTTGATAATTCAAGGGCTCTTGCCTATAATTACCCATTTAAATTAGCCGTAGAGTGTACTCTGCGGACCAGGATACTTCACGTGGGCTATTTTATTACATTCGAAGGTGTTGAAGGGTGCGGCAAAACCACCCAGATCAAGCTGCTGTCAGAACTTCTGGCATCCCGCGGCATGCACGCTGTTCTCACCCGCGAACCGGGCGGCTGCCCGATTGCCGACAAGATCCGTTCAATACTGCTGGACGCCGAAAATCGGGCGCTTTCTCCTCTCGCCGAACTGATGCTGTATGCTGCCGCCAGAGCCCAGCATGTCACCGAGGTCATCTACCCTGCCCTCCAAGCGGGAAAAATTGTGCTGTGTGATCGTTTCAGTGATGCAACGCTCGCGTATCAGAGTTTCGGGCGCGGCATCGACCGTGGTGTTATCGACACCCTTAACCTTCACGCCTGCCAGGGTATCTCACCTGATTTGACCATTCTTTTTGACTGTGACCCACGGATCGGCCTGGAGCGGGCGCGGCAACGAATAGAAGCAACCAGCGGTCCGCGCGAAGAACGCTTTGAGCTGGAGGAGCTGGCTTTCCATCAACGGGTGCGTGCCGGGTACCAGCAGCTGGCCGCTGACCAGCCGGCACGTTTTTTGATCATTGACGGCTCTGATACCATTAAAGAGATTTTTGCCACGATCTCCAGTCAGGTGTTAGCGCGAATACCGGAGGCACTCCGTGCCGTTTGCTGAGATCCTTGGACATGACCGGATTATCGAGGTCCTGCGCCGCTCTCTTCGGTGTGGCAAGACCGCGCATTCCTATCTGTTTGAAGGAGTTCAGGGATGTGGCCGAAAAAAAACCGCAGTAACGCTGATTCAGGCGCTTTTCTGCACGACTCTGCCTGATGATGCCTGCGGGGTCTGCCCTTCATGCCGCAAGATTGACGGGGGCAACCATCCGGACATACATGTTATCTCGCCGTTGCCTGACAAGCGTGACATCAGCATCGAACAGTTGCGGGAGATGCAGCACCAGTTGGCTCTGCGCCCCTACGAGGCTCCGCGCAAGGCGTGCATAATCGACCCGGCCGAACGGATGAGCGTCAGCGCCGCCAACTCACTGCTAAAGACTCTGGAGGAGCCGCCTGGCAACGCCCTGATTATCCTGCTGACCGAGAATGCCGGCATGCTGCTGTCAACGGTCCGTTCGCGCTGCCAGCTGATCAGATTTGCGCCGCTTTCACCGGAACATGTGCTTTCGCTCCTTGAAGAGAGCGGGATGGCACCGGAAGCTGCCGCACTGGTCGCCCCCATGGCGGGAGGCAGCCTGAAGAGGGCACTGGAGCTGGACAATGAATCACTTGCCGCACGCCGGGAAGCGGTACTGTCCAGGGTAAGCCAGCTGAACATTAACCGGATTGCAACCGTTTTTGATGCCGCCGAGGAGTTGTCGGGCAACCGTGACGCAACGCTTGAACTGCTCGACATGCTGCTCTCCTTCTTCCGCGATGCCGTCCATCTGGGCGCCGGCAACGGAGAGATCGTTAACCGTTCCGTCAGGCCCGCAATTGAATCAATCGCAACGCGGCGATCATTGCCGCGCAACCTGGAGTTACTGGAACGCATCTACGAAACCAGACGCTCAGTACAGCGCAACGCGAACCCCAAGCTGGCTCTGGACCATTTATTCATGGTCATGGGTGACGGCAACAGGTAAAGCGGTAGCGTTACTATAACTACATCACCCTATGTTCTCCCATTTTCAGGAGGTTTTTTTGCCACATATCGTAACCATCCAATTCACAAAAGCCGGCAAGATGTATGATTTTAACGCCGGATCGCTTGAACTTGCCCAGGGAGACCACGTTGTCGTTGAAACAGAACGTGGTGTCGGTGTCGGCCAGCTTGTCAAACCGCCAGTTGAAAAAGAGGAGGGGACAACCGGTACGCTGGCATTTGTCAAGCGCAAGGCAACAGCCGACGACATGGCGACAGTCGAACGTATTTCCCAGAAAGAGCAAGAGGCGTACCGTTTCTGCGTCAACCGGATTATCGAACGCAACATGCCGATGAAACTGGTCCGGGTCGAATATCAGTTCGACAGCAGCAAGGCGGTTTTTTTCTTTACTGCCGACGGGAGAGTCGATTTCCGTGACCTGGTAAAAGATCTCGCCCACTCTTTCCACACCCGCATCGAAATGCGCCAGATCGGCGTGCGCGATGAGGCCAAGATGATCGGCGGCATCGGCATCTGCGGCCGCGAACTCTGCTGCAGCTCGTTCCTCCGTGAATTCCAGCCGGTTTCAGTCAAAATGGCCAAAGAGCAGAATCTGGCCCTCAATCCAAACAAGATTTCCGGACAGTGCGGGCGACTTCTCTGCTGTCTTGATTATGAATACGAAACCTACTGCTGCCTGCGCAAGAATTTCCCGAAATCAGGCAAAAGGGTCCGTACCGTCAACGCCGTCGGCGTGGTCGACAAGGTCAACATCCTGACCGGAAACATCACCCTTAAACTTGACGACAACAAGATAATCGTCATCAAGCGCGATGAGATCGTCGGCGACGGCGCACCCATTGCGGCTCCGGCAGCAGCCGCAACGCCGCTGACTCCACGCGCCCCTCAGCGCACACGCGAACGGCGCCCGGAGCGCCGCAAGCAGGAAAAGACCTCACTGGAGTCATACAACACCAAGGCTGAAACCACCGCAAAAGCAGCGCCTGCCCCGCCAGCACCGCGGGAGAGCGCCGCAGCGCCCACCACGCCGGACGCCGCAAAAACCGGGCAACCGCGCAAGAAGCATCGTTCGCGCAAACATGGCAACCGCAAACCGTCCGGCACCGGCACTGCCACCGGCACCACCACAGACAGCCGCACCCCGACACCATCATCAGGAGCCTGATATGAAACCGACTTTTTATGTAACCACCCCGATTTATTATGTGAACGACGTGCCGCACATCGGCCACGCCTATACCACAGTCGCCGGCGATGTCCTGGCGCGCTACAAACGCCTGATGGGCTATGACGTCTATTTCCTGACCGGCAGTGATGAACATGGCCAGAAAGTGGAAAAAGCTGCAACAACAGCCGGAGAGACACCACTGGAACTGGCTGATCGCGTCGTCAAACGTTTTCAGGCCCTCTGGGAGCGGCTTGGCATATCCAACAACGACTTTATCCGTACCACGCAGGAACGCCATAAAAACGGAGTCAGCCAGATCTTCAAAGACATACTCGACAAGGGGGACATCTACCTCGGCGAGTATGAGGACTGGTACTGCACCCCCTGCGAAACCTTCTGGACCGAGACCCAGGCCATCGAAGGACGCTGCCCTGACTGCAACCGCCCGGTAGAAAAGCTCAAAGAGGAATCATACTTCTTCCGCATGAGCAAATACCAGGAGCAGCTCGTTGCGCACATAGAGGCCAATCCGGACTTCATCCAGCCCAAGAGCAAGCGCAACGAGATCATCTCCTTTATCAAGGAAGGGCTGCGCGACCTGTCGGTGTCCCGCACCACCTTTTCCTGGGGTATCCCGGTACCGGGCAACGACCGTCACATCATCTACGTCTGGTTCGACGCATTGACCAACTACATCACCGCGCTCGGCTATCCCGATGAGAGCGGCAATTACGGCCGCTACTGGCCGGTTGATGTCCACCTCCTCGGCAAGGACATCCTCCGTTTCCATGCCGTATACTGGCCGACCTTTCTGATGGCCGCCGGACTGCCGCTGCCGAAAAAAGTCTTCGCCCACGGCTGGTGGACGGTCGAAGGACAGAAGATGAGCAAGAGCCTGCAAAACGTGGTAGAGCCTAACATGCTGATCGACAAATACGGCGTTGACGCCGTCAGATACTTCCTCCTGCGCGAAGTGCCCTTCGGCCTTGACGGCGATTTTTCCCACACCGCCCTCGTGCAGCGGATCAACTCCGACCTGGCCAACGATGTCGGCAACCTGCTGAGTCGCTCCACCGCCATGGCGGTCAAATATTTCGGCGGCATCCTTCCGGCAGCGGCCGAGCTGACAGATGCGGATCAGGCTCTGAAGCAGAAAACAGAGGAGATGGTGACAATCGTCGATAAATTCATCGACGAACTGGCGTTCAGCAAGGCGCTGCAGGCAATCTGGGAGGTCATCTCAGCCGGCAACAAATACATCGACGACATGGCTCCCTGGAGCCTGGCCAAAGATCCGGCCAACTCCGGGCGCTTGGCCACGGTCATGTACTGCCTGCTCGAATCGCAACGCATCACGCAATTCATTCTGTCGGCATTCCTGCCGGCCACTTCAGAAAAGGCACTGGCTTCGCTCGGATGGAATGATGAAGTCACTAAAGAGGGACTGGCGTGGGGTGGTTTGAAAGAGGGAACAACAATAACAAAGGTCGAGGCGCTCTTCCCGAGGATAGAGGAGTAAGACTACAGAATTCCCAATTCACGGAATTTCACTAATAGCTCCTGACCTCCCGAAGAATGAAAGAAACTACGGACGGTTCCTCTCCTGCCCCCAACAGCGCATCCAGCGAGGCGAACTGCCGTGCCAGATGCTCCATCGACTTTGGACCGACACCGGGAATACCCAATGCGGTCACAGTGCGGAATGAGTCTGGATGACTAGCGGCACGGATGGCCGCCGTCAAACGGCGCGCACTTTCCGCACCAAAGCCGGGCACTGCAACCACGGCATCCGCTTTCAGCAGAAACAGAGAAGGAAGATCGCGTACCAACCCAGCCTCGACCAATTTCTGCAGACGACTGCGCCCCAAACCTGCAATGCCAAGCCCCGACTTTGAGGTAAAATAAGCTGCCCTGGCGATGAACTGTTCCCGACAATCTGCTGAATCTTTCAAACAGATATCCAAGGGAGGCACCGGAACCTGCACGGGCGTCGCCCCAGCAGCCGCTTTGCGTGGAGCTCGCCCCACTACCTCCAGCAGTTGGGGGATAACATCTCCCACCAGTTCAACCACGACCTGATCACCTGGCGCAATATCCAGACGGCCAAGTTCAGCTTCATTATGCAGGGAAACCCGTGAAACCGTTACACCGCCAAGGTGCACCGGAACCAGTTCAGCCACCGGAGTACGGCGACCGCTTCGACCGACCATCCAGATAATCTCACACACTCGGGTTGTGGCAGTATCAGGCGGAAATTTCCATGCCGCCGCCCATAAAGGCGCACGTGCTCCCGCTCCCAATTGCTGCCGCAGCAGCAGATCATCAAGCTTGACCACAATCCCATCCATGGCAAAGGGTTGCTGAGCACGCCTTGCCAGATAGTCATGATAGACGGCCTCAATATCGGTGAAGGTGCGTACCATAACAGTATGCTTCAAAGCGACCGGAAAGCCCCAATCCGAAAGTAACTGCAGTGCCGCCAGGTCGGTGGTCACAGATCCGGGAGACACCAGTTCAAAGGGAAACAGTCGAAGGACAGCAACCGCTGCCGGATCCTGTTTTTGAGCTTTCAACACTCCTGCCGCCATATGGCGCGGTGTCGCATACCGTTCTGCTGCAGCCCCCATCCTGTAACCTTGAAGAAGCTCCAGATCCGCATAAATTTCACCACGGACGACCACCTTGTCAGGAAAAGTCCCGCTCAACTGTTGTGGAATACCTTGAATTTCACGTACCCGCTTCGTCACATCTTCGCCAGCACGTCCATCACCGCGTGTCGAAGCAGAAACCAATCGGCCTGCGTTGTAAACAAGTTCCACCGGCAATCCGTCAACCTTCGGCTGGACCAGCAACTGAACTGCTCCCGCTGTTGCAACCCTTTTCAGTAGTTTTTCCACCGTATCCGAACCGGTTGCCGACGACAAGCTGAGCATCGGCTCTTCATGCGTCACCAGACGCGTTTCACCGGACACCCCGCCCCCTACCTTACTGGTCGGTGAATCCTGTGCGACCAACACAGGGAAGCATTCCTCAAGCACGACCAACCGAGCAAACAGCTTGTCATACTCCGCATCGCTGATGACCGGCTGTGCTTTTTCATAATACAGACGATTGTGGTAACGTATCTCATCTGCCAGAGTGATCATCTGTTGACTTGCCGCAGAGATGGAAATTTCCGGACAGGCGGTGGATAACGCAGGTAAGCAGGATATTGAAATCAACAAGATAAAAAAGGATACAGGTAGAATGTGGGGTAGCGAGTTGTAATATTTTTTAGCTGGATTCATGCAGTTTCAATCCAATCCCGTTTGCAACACTGTGACGGCATGGCCCCCACACTGGTTAACAACATCGTAACGGCATTAACCACTTCATCAACGGTAATATCGCTCATGCACCTGGTCTTATTCGAACAGGGTGGAGTGGTCCCAAAGACTGTACATGGAGAGCACGGCAGCTCCTTGTTGATCACAATATGACGTTCACCTCGCGGAGCCCATTTCTTTACATTTCCAGGGCCAAACAGGGAGACAGTCGGCACATCCAGTCCAACAGCTATATGCAGCACACCGGAATCACCACTCAGAAGTAAAGAACTCTTTTGAATCACGGCAGCGGTCTCGGGCAGTGAGGTCAATCCGGCCAGATTAAGCCCCTGCCCTCCCCCAGCAATCACTTCACCCTGCTGGCGATCTTCTTTGCCGCCAACAACAACGATCTTGATGCCAAAAATGGACAGCATTTTAGCGACCTGCCTGAAATTGTCAGCGCCCCAGCGCTTTTCAGGAATAGAAGCGCCGGGAAAAACAGCGACAAAGGAATCAAAACCAAGCGGTTGTAGTAATTGGGCTGCTTTAGTCTCAGCTTGTAACGGAAGTGACAAGGTAGGTGCTTCAACGTTACACAGGCAATCAACCCCAAGAGGTTTCAACAGAGATATAAAATTATCAGCTTCATAGGCATTCAGGTCATACTGAATTCCATTGGTAAACATTCTTCGCCGTTCGTTTGTGTCAAATCCTATTTTGACCAGCGCTCTTACTAATCGAGCCACCACTGCCGACAAACGGTGCCACTGTTCGGTATCAATCACGACATCGAATTTACCAAATAATACCTGAATGAATTCACTGAGGCTGTCATAGCGGAAGACTTTATCTATGGCGGGAATAAGAGAAAAAATACGGGCATTACGTTGCTCAGCCAGGATGGTAATGCAGATATTGGGATATTTGTGTTTGAGAGATGTAAGAGAAGATGCCAGCAAAACTGCATCACCAATGCCACCGGGGCGGATGATGAGTATAGATGCTGGTTCAGTAATTTGAGGAGATAGCTGCGGCCTGAACATGAGCGCGGCAAGACGTCCCAGATAGGAATCTATGAGTTTCAAGAGAGCGATCTGCATATCATCCGTTCATACCCATTTTTGCAGCTCATGGTCATACCTGAACAGCCCCTGCTTATTGAACCACTTTTTTAATTCAACCGGTGCATACCACATTGCCCTGTCAAAGGTTGCCAGTATATGCTGAGAAAGACGGGGTCTGGTCATCAAAGTCATCATCTCCTGCAAATACATATCTCTGTTCTCAGACAGCTGGCCCTTCTCAATTCTGAACCCCCCTAAATATGCCTCAACAATTTGCAGATCACAAACCTTTGCAAAGCGGGACCAAAGATAGTAATCACCGGCATACTTAAATGCGGAAAGACGATCATAGTCGAGACATTGATTCAATGAAGCATCCCAAAAAGTTGATTCCTGCTGTACAAAAATAAGTTTGGTACCGTAAAACCCGGTATTAAAAAAATCTCTGCGATATTTGAAAGGAAGCTTGGCGTTGAGAAAATATGATTTATCGCTATAGTGGACGTTGTATCCGGTCAGCCACCGGACCGACTTCTGTTCAAACAGGTCAATTACTATGTCAAAAGCGTAACGGTTGTAAAAGTCGCCCGCATTGAGATAGGCGATTATATCACCAGAAGCTAGTTTAAGCCCTTTAGCTAAAGCAGCATACATTCCCGTATCCGGCTCGGAAAAAAGCTGAATCGCAGCATTATCCTTACAATAAGAGCCGGCTATCTCAACTGTTTTATCAGTAGAAGCGCCATCACAGATGATGAATTCCAGCTCTGCTCGACCGGAAAGAACGGCCGATTGACTGATAACAGACTCGATGGTCTCACTGATATGTCGCTCTGCGTTCAGGCATGGAGTTATGACTGTTATTTTTTTCAACGGGAATCCTCATAATAAAGATATCTGGTTAAGGAGAAAACAGCATTGCCTGACATATAAAACAGGACGTATATCCGCAAAAACAGTGCTACGTACATTTCTCACTTGATAGCAGTCCAGGCGGTCTGACGACCAGGAAAGGCCTCCAGTTTATTAATCACTTTAAAAGGAGACAAAAATTGGCGTACAAAACTATCACAATGATAGGCTGAGAAGTTTTTCCGGCCTTCACGAATTTTGTCACGAATAACCAGCTCACCCAAGTCAAATCTACGCTGTTCATCATGGGTCAAGTCAACTCGATACGCCTCGCCATGAAAAGTACTGATAAAAAGCCCTCCTGGCTTAAGTAAACGAAGTATTTCCGTAAGCCACTGCTGGTGCCGCTCTTTCGAGAGATGAGTAAACACTGAAATACAGTAAATCACATCGAAATATTCGCTGTCTGCAGAAATGGGTGGTTCAAGATCATTCTTTATGAAGTGGACATTTGAGCAATGTTGCCGACACCAGGAAATTGTTCGTGCGTTGTAATCCGATCCACACAATTCCCAACAACTACCGTCTGGAGATTTCAAATGTCGAATAACTCGAGCGGGTCCGCATCCCCACTCTAAAATTCTGAGTGGCCGTTCAGGCAACTCTGCAGATATTATGCGAGAAATCTCCTGCGCATGTGTAAGGCCGCCATAATGAAATCCGGACAGTTTACAGTCTCCTTGAATATCGTACAGCATTATGGGAGTTGGAATAGGGACGCCGGGATGATCGTTTTTAAATCGATTGTTTGCTTTGTAATCCAGGCAGTACGATCGGACAAACCAGAGAAAATCCGCAAACTGCAGTAAATAAATTTTACGCAATAAATCTGCTAAACGCTGAAGACGCGTTAAACCCATAATAACTCCCACGAAAAAATATTTTTACGGTCTACCCGCCTCAATTTAATACTTATTGTCTGACCACTCCAACAGATTCGGCAGCAATTGCCAGAAAGTTTCTTGCGTAGTTCCTCATAGATTCAATATTTTCATTCCGTGCCGCATATTCAGACGCGCTATCCGGGCCTGGCGAAAGAGTACGCATTGCCTGATACATGCACTCCGCAAGTGCAGCGGCATCGTTACGCGCAAAAAACCAGGAATTGGGGGGATTCTGCTCAAGGTGCACGGGGAAATCTGAAATAATCAGCGGCTTTCCAAGCGTCCTGGCATCCTCCACCACGGTGCTCCAGCCTTCGAATAATGACGGCTGAACAACCGCAAGCGAACGGCGCATGAGATTCATCTGATCGATGCGTGGTATCAAACCCAGAAATCTGAATTGATCGGATATGCCGGCAGCCCTTATTCGTTCAAGCAACCGGTCGAAAAAGCCGGGGGCACGGTGGTCATGAGTGTTTCCAGTGCAAACAACATTGGCCTTCACACCTTTACGGCCCAACTCCGCCACTGCATCCACAACAAGTTCATGATTTTTGTGCGCCCAGAACTGATTACTGACAAGGAAAAAAATGTCAGGCAAATCATACTTTAATTGAACAGCAATCGGGTCATCCCTGAAATAAGCCGGGTCTGCATAGCTCACAAAATTCAGCACCCTGCAATTGGCAGCCCGTTCCGGATAGAGTCGGGCAAAATCATCCTGCGCCATCTTGCTGCTCAGTACTACCAGCGGTGCCTCGGCAATCGCCCGGTATTTGATCTCAGTCATCCGTATCTCGTCTTGCTCAAAAAAATGCGGCAGGTGGAGATGCTGAAAATCAGGAATCCAACCGGCATTGGGAAACGGGTATCCATAAGACTCCAGCATGGGAAACATGAAATCAAAGTGATCCGGATTGACCAGAGAGCCAAGATGGCGCCGAACGCAGGCAGGAAAACGTTTACTGACTTTAAAAAAGAATGATGGGTAATAGACAGCGTCAACCAGCGGAACAACCAGATCTTTAATTTCCATCTGGTCAGGATAAACCACCAGCGTTACCTTGTGAGCACTCCGTTCCGCCTTGGGTAGAGAGTTCAGTGCATGGAGCAGGTTGCTGACATAAATCACCCCCCCCATCCAATTTTTATCTCCAACCAGATTCACAGCAATATGCACGGTCAGGCTCCCTGGAGCTCGGCCCTGCACAATTTTACAACCTGGTGTAGCCCACTGGCTAACTCAATCTCCGGCATAAACCCCAGGTCCACCATACGGGAGACATCAGCACACCAGTTTTGCGGTGTCCCGGCGGGGACAACACCATCATACTCCACGCATGAAGAGTGTCCGATTTCATGCCGCATCAACTCCACCAACTCGGAAATACGTGTTTCACTGCCACTGGCAAGATTATATACCTCCGCCTTGCAGGAAGCTCCTTCTGCCAACAGTAACAGGGCCCGTGAGACATCATGGACATGGATAAAATCACGGCTTTCTTCACCGGTCCCCTGTAATTTGACAGTTGTACTATCCAGCATCTTGCTGCACAAATCCCAGACAACCTGACGGCGCAGGCCCGGCCCATATGCGGAAAAAACGCGGGCAATAGCCGTTGGCACGCCATAAACGCCGGTAAATTCAGCACATAGTTCCTCACAGATTCGTTTGTGAAACCCGTAGGGTGAAATCGGCTGGATAGGGGCGGTTTCGTCTACCGGCAGACGGACAGGATTACCGTAAACGGCGGCACTCGAAAGAAAAACAGTGCGTGTACCGGGTGAAAACAGCCTCAAGTTGTCCAATATTTCGAAGGTCACATCCACACCAGCCCGAAAATCCGCCAAAGGATTCAGGATTGAATGCGGGACAGATGACCGTCCTGCACAATGAATACATACAAACGGTTTGTTATTCCGAACAACATCACCCAACTCACCGGTAGCGGTGGGTATGGTAAGGGAATAATAACCATCCAGGAAGGCAAGCGGTGCATTTTCTGGAGGTTCGATGCCGATTCCGATGACTCTGTAACCCGCCCTGTTAAATGTTTTGCAAACGTGCCTGCCGATAAACCCTGCAGCACCAATGACAAGAGCTGTCTTTTTCATATTTTTTCACCTATGAACGAATAGAGTCGGCCGGGAGTCGTGAGGATGTTGCCAAGTAAATGCAGTGCTACATCAGGGATTAATTTTTCATTCCACAAGAACAGTCTCTTTGCCAGAGCTTTCTTAAGTCCTGTCTTTGTCTCAGGATAGAGATTGATCTCGCTGTCGTACGGATTAAGAACATTCCTGAGCCTGATGCCTGATGATTCGATCGCACCAACATACTCCTCAAGCAGAAACGCATTCTCCCCGCCATACAGATTGTGGAGGGGATGGGCTCCCAAAAAAACATTCAGGTCATCTTTCCGGCTGATTACATGTTCCCGGACTGCCATGAATATTCCACCGGGTTTCAGCACTCGACTGACTTCATGACAGAACCTGCGGAGGTCTGCAGCATGGTGCAGCGCCTGGCGGCAGAAGACAAGATCCATTATGCCATCTTCAAAGGGAAGGTGCTCTCCACCCGATTCCATGACATCAATACGTACCCCGGAATCAACGGATAGTTTCCTGATTGCTCCACCTCCGACCAGCACACTCGGGTCCGGTTCCAGAGCAGTAACCCTCCAGCCGTCTCGTGCCAAAGCAAAAGAGGAAATACCTCTACCGGCACCAATGTCGAGAGCACGACCTTTCAGGCTGTTTTCCAGGTATCCCCTTATTGCTGACCATTCAATAGAACAATAAAAACGCTCCGCAGCGTCGTGAAGCGGATCGTCATAGTAGCAGGCTTTTACCAGGTCCAGATATTCCGGCTGTGCTTTCAGCCAGGCGACCGCTTCTTCCCACGAAACAAGTTTATTATTCATGACGTGGCAGCGCTCGTACAAACTTTGCCGGATTACCGGCAACAACGGTGTATGGTTCAACATCTCTGGTAACAACACTGCCTGCGGCCACAATGGCACCCTCACCTATTGTCACGCCCTTGAGAATTATGGAATTGAAGCCAAGCCATGCCTTGCTGCAGATATTCACCGAAGAAATTTTCACATATTGCCACTCTTTACGACCGCACTGCCATTTGACCACATCGTCCTTACGCTCCTCCCATACAACTGAATGGGAGTTGTGATCAACGATGGTACACCCCCACGAAATAAGAACGTCATCACCGATAGTAACCCGACTGGCACAGACAATGTTCGAAGTTCCGATAAAGGTCCGATCGCCAACCGAGACCACTGCATTGTCCCGATCAAAAGAAACCGTAGCCGATATGATACTGTTTGTTCCAACCATCATCCTGCAACCGGAACGGGAGCTTATCTTCCGCCATTCAATGGTGGAGCTTTGCCCGATAGTCACGAAGTTCTTAAGCTTCTTCCGGGCCAGCCAATTTAAAAGGGCCGTAATCATTTCAATTACCAAGATGAACCTCCAACATACAGTCAGCCCAGAGTGCTCTCGAAATAGCCGATCATACGATCAATATTGTCTGTCAGAGAGTGGGATTTCAAGGTTCGCTGTTGTCCGGAGTGTGCAATCCGCGCCCGTTCATTCTCATGTTCCAGATAATACCTGACCTTTTCTGCGGCGTCATCGACAGAATCATACGTCACAACCTCTACACCCGGCTCAAAGAGTCGTTCAATATTTTTTTTATTGTCAGTAAGCAGGAGCGTGCCGACTCCGGTTGCCTCGTACATTCTCATATTACCGCACCAATCTCCGGCAACATCAATATGGGAATTGAGAGTTATTCTGGAACGTTTCAACACCCGGTACATTTCAAGACCGTACGCTTCGCTCCGATAACGTGGCGCCAATGGATTTATCACGCTGCGCCGGTAAATAATGCCCCGTACAACGTCCCTCCAGTTGCGGAGAACGATACCACACCCCCAGAGTTCAAGCGGAGTCCTCTGCACCAATTGTTCAAGAAGATGATACCGCTCCATATGTGCTGATGAAACACTCCCCACAAAAGAGAACGGCACATCGGCAGGCATATCGTCCGGCAGACGATCCAGGATATCCGGATCAAAGGCAGCCGGCAGAACTTCACTGTTTACGCCCTGACTGCGAAAATTATCGACAAAACCGGAGTGCGAGGAAAGGATAAGTGAAAAATGCTGCAACGACGTATTGCGCGGGATCGGACAGGCAATCCAGCCAACGATGCGCTGACAATGTTCCTTGATACGCCCGAGATAATCGCCATAATAGTTAAACATGCTGCCGATGTAGACGATATCAGGCTTGAAGCGTTTGATCTGCTCAAGAGGGATGGAATACCTCCAGTCTGATTCATCAAAAGCAACGTCTTCCTCCTCGGCCCAACGACGCTGCATAGGGAGACAGTCGCTAATGATTATCAGTGCATCCTGTCCCCGCTTGCGGGCATGGTTCAGATATGAAGCCCCATTGCCAAAATACTCTCCAAGAATATTCTGCTGTTGTTCGGAATAAGATAGCAGTTCAAATCCCGGATTACGTTGATAATACCATTGCAAAAACGGATCAAAAAATGCCCAGAAATAAACTATTTTCATCATGTTACCTTTCAAAAACAGTTTACTGGCGAATAATTGAAGACGTCACGGCGCTATGCAGACTAACTGCACATGGCTATTAATGCCGACAGGATCAGGAATTCATGTATTCGGCAAAATGGCGTACAGCAGAAATAACGCGTTGGATATCTTCTTCAGCAAGGTGCTCTCCAATGGGCAGACTAAGCAGTCCATCAGCGCTTTGCTTTGCAAACATTTTTTCATCCGCCTGCCCCGGCGAGGCATAGGCAGGTAATCCGGGAAGGGCAACGGGATAGTGAATACCGGTCTCAATCCCCTGTTCCCTGAGATAGCACTGTAATTGATCGCGCTGTTTCGTCCGGATAACAAACAGGTGAAAAACATGACGCATCCCTGAGGTTTCTACATCAGAAAGCATGATACCGGGACATCCGGTCAAACCGCTACGATACAGGGCCGCGGTGGCAATGCGCCGGGTGACCCATGTATCCAGGTGGCGCAGTTTAACCGACAGGATGGCGGCCTGTAAACCGTCAAGACGGGAATTTCTTCCCTCGAACTCATGATTGTATTTGCCGGTACGACCATGGTTGGCAATCATCCGGCATCTCATTGCAATTGATTCATCATTTGTCACAATGGCCCCGGCGTCACCGTAAGCTCCCAGATTTTTGCCGGGATAAAAGCTGAAAGCTGCAGCATCACCAAAAGATCCCACCCTTTTACCGCGAAATTCAGCGCCGTGGGCCTGGGCACAATCTTCAATCACACGCAGGTTATGCTGTTTTGCAAGTGCCATAACAGCGTCCATGTCACAGGGACGACCGTAAAGATGGACGGGAATGATTGCCCGGGTATCAGATGTAATTCTAAGCCCTGCATCCTCCGGTGACAGCGTATAGCTCCCGGGCTCGCAATCGCAGAAAACCACCTTGTGCCCCGAACGCGTCACCGCCTCACTGGTAGCGATAAAACTGTTGGCAGGAACAATAACTTCACTCCCCGGCGCAAGGTCGAATGATTCAAGAGCTATTTCAAGAGCATCGGTGCCGTTGCCTGCCCCGACACAAAAAGCAGCATCCTGGTAGGTTGCAAACTCCTCCTCAAACGACGTAACATACTTCCCGCCGATAAATGCAGTATCATTGATAACGGCAGCTATGGCATCATCTATCTCTGATTTGATGGACAGGTATTGCGCATGCAGATCAAGAAATTTTATGGCGGCCATAGCACTCCTCAAAGTGAGCGAATCTTGCGGGCCGGATTGCCGGCATATACCCCTGGTTCGTAAATATCTTTCGTAACAACGGAGCCTGCTCCTACCACCACATTATCGGAGATCACGACCGGAAGGATGGTGGCATTTGTGCCAATCGAGACATTATTACCTATGGTGGTCGTTTTCCAGAGTTCCTTGCGCCCTCCGGCCGGGCGCCCATCAGCAAAAACATCATTAATGAACATAACTCCATGGGATATAAAACAATCATCACCGATTGTAACAAGTTCACAGATAAAGGCATGCGACTGCACCTTGCAACGCCGGCCTATAGTAACTCCCTTTTGAATCTCGACAAAAGGCCCGACAAAGGTACCGTCACCAATGGAGCATTCATACATATTAACCGGTTCCACGACTATGATGTTTTCACCAAAGATAACATCACGGATTCCTGATGATTTTATTACAGGCACCGCCATATTTATACCTACCTTTTTCCCAATTGACATTTTTCCGGTTTGAAGCGTAGAAACACCTCTTTACCGGTTTCAATAGATTCATAGATAGCGGTTATCAACTCCAGCGACTTTCTCCCCTCAAGCCCGTCCACAAGAGCCGGAGTCTTGTTGGTAATAGCTTCAATCACCTGTTTCAGATAACCAAGATGGCCAAAACCATAGACATTAGGCGGATTCTGACGATACGTATCCAGAGCTTCGACATCTCCTTCCCGCGGCTCAACAAAATTCCATATTTTCATCTCATTCACTGCAAAACCGCCAACCTCAACCGTACCTTTTTCGCCCAGAATTGAAAGCGAACCCTCCAGATCTTTTGGGCGGCAGGCAGTGGTGGCTTCAACAATACCAATAGCGCCGCAGGAAAACTTTATAATCGCAACGCCGGTATCTTCGGTTTCAATATCTACAAGCGCAGTGGTAGACCGGGCGAATACCGATTCCGGCTCTCCCAGCATCCACTCAAGCAGATCGATGTGATGGCTCGCCTGATTGGTAAAGACCCCACCATCCATACTCCACGTACCGCGCCATGAATCCTGGTCGTAGTACTCCTGAGTACGACACCAGCGCACCCTGACCGTTCCCATCACCAGTTTGCCGAAGCGACCTTCGACCAAAGCCTCACGCAGCTTTTGGACCGGGTAGTTATAACGGTTCTGTTTCACCACAAACAGCTTTACACCGGCGGCATCACAAGCATTTATCATCGCGTCGGCATCTCCAAGAGTCAATGCCATGGGCTTTTCAACCACGATATGCTTGCCATAACCGGCAAGCTCCAGGGTATGAGTCGCGTGATTGCCGCTTTCGGTGAGAATACTGACTACATCAATGTTTTTTCCGGATTCCGTCATCATCCGGTGCATATCGGTATACCACGGGACCCCGTACTTTTCACCATAGTGGCGGGCACGATCCTCACGAATATCGCAAACAGCAGCCAAACCGGCATCGCACAACTGACCTTCACCGAGTATTTCAGCATGCTTCCTGGCTATACGGCCGCAACCTATCAGGGCAAAGTTAATCATTTATTTCCTCTGCATTGACTTCGAAGATTTCATAACCTGACATTTCATTCCTCTGCCATTGTGCGCCTGTTGCAAATTAGTGGTAGCGATCATATCAGACATTGCGTTTTTTCAGCACGACTTTCCCATAATTGGCAATCAAGCTTTCACTGACAGCCTTGCTACAATAACGATCAAGGCACTCTTTTCTGATTGCTGCACTGTCATACGTGGTTATTTGTTCCTTTACCTGCTCCATGGCATCTGCCAGCGCTTCAATGTCGCCTACAGGAACGAGTTTCCCGTTTTCAGATGTGATTATATCATCAGGGCCACCGCAAGAAGTTGCAACAACAGGCTTCCCACAGGCCATAGCCTCAATTATCACCACGCCAAACGTCTCAAAACTGCTGCTGTGGACATAAACATCACAATCAAGCATTTCTTCAAGCACTCTGGCTCGTTCTAACTCTCCTGTAAACATAACCTGAGCAGAAACGCCCATTTCATCGGCAAGCATCTCCAATTCGTTACGACGTGAACCACCGCCTACTATTCTAAGACCGACATTTTCAAGTCCCCTGAACCTGAGCGCAAAGGCAGCCAACAGCAGATCCTGGCGTTTGCCCTCCACCATCCTGCCAACATTAAGAAAGGTGAAATCTTTTTGCGCTTTACGGTCAGGCAAAGTGTCAAGCTGCTCGAAAATGATATCAAGCATATTCGGCACTACCTGCAAGGAACCGATCTCGCCACCAAAATAATTATCAATGATGGTGCCAAGACTTCTACTCACGACCATACGCATATCTGCTTCAATGTACGCGTTGCGAACCCGGGGGTAATCAGACGGACAAACAGCCACCTCTCGGGAATAAGCAGAACTGTGCTCGGTAATTACGTAAGGGACGCCATAGTTTCTTTTTATCTCAGCAGCCAGAATACCGGCATTCATGACATTGTGGGCATGGATCAGGTCCGGCATTCCCTGTTCATTCACGTAACGGGCAAAAAGCCTGAGTCCCTCATGGATATACTTGCTCATGTAACTACGCAACCATGCCGGCGTCCAGTACAATCCGTAGTGACGATAGACCGAAATTCCGGCTTCCTCGGAAACATGCTGACCGAACAACCATCCCGAAAGCCGTTTCTTAAAAATATCAAGCCCACGCAATTCTACCGATAAGATGCCGACACGAACCCCTGACCGTTTCAAGGCAGAAGCCAGATCATACTGAAAAATACCGGAAAGCGGATCATCGGCGGGAAGGAAATACCCTGATGGAATAATTAAGACGTGCATACAACTCGCTTTGAGTTAATAAACGGTTTTCCGGTTACCCTGAAGACATCCGGTTTTCTCATAGAAATAAAAGTCTGACTGGGTGTCAGCCCCTTTGTGTGGATTAAGCAACACTTTGGTAAGCTGCCATCCTTTAATATTTTTTTCAATATACTCTGTAAATTTCCTGTCCACTTGATGAGAAGAATCATAATGCATGTCAAAATCAGTCGAATAGATAATGACATAGCGTGACGAAACATTGAATAATTTATCGATGTAATCCTCGAAAACCTTATCTTCTACAAGGTGATAGATTACATCCAGAGAGATTACCAACTCGGGTTCAAACAGCTGCACCATTACATCAGACCCGGTTTCGTCATAAACCAGAAAAGACTTTGTCCTGTCGTGCCGGTAAGTATTTCTACACAGTTCAACAGCCGCCGGCGAAATGTCTATTCCAAGATACTGTGCAAAATTAAAATACTTCAGCTGGTTTCCGTCGCCACAGCCGAATTCGGCCACCCTGATGATGCCGTTTGCGGAAACAAAGCTGTTCAGAACTTCAGCCTTGTACTCGGCGTAAATGCCGTAGGAACCGACGCCTGAAGTCCCGCCACGCTGATAACGCTGTTCCCAGTAGTGAGAAGAACTCCTGAAGCGCACCCTCTTGACAAGATCCAGCAGCCGGTCAATTCCGGGTAATGCAACTATCCTTTTAATTATCGACTGGTTAGCCATACCAAAAGTAAACCTTATAATTGAACCCAGCGCGAAAATCAGCGAGCGGTCGTCCCTCAATCTTCTAAAAAAGTAACCCAACAGTGACGACTGCCCTTTCATATACAATACCCTGAAAAAACCCGGGGCATTCTCAGACCGACAACGTTTACCAACATAGTCAATTGCCCAAAGATAATAAGCACGACTTTCCTGAGAGTGTTTAGTGCTTGATGTGCGAGAACACTGTTCAGCATGCTCACGTGATTTGATAAGAGCTTCAGGAAGATACCGGAACCGGTAGCCAGCCATCGCCATTCTAAGCCACATTTCGTTATCCTGGCAGTTACTCAACGACTCGTTAAAGTTGCCCGCAACGTCAAAAGCCGTCCTCGGAATCAACAGCGAACAGCCGCCGATGTACGTTCCAAGTATCAGCAAGATTGAATTTTCAAGCAGTGCTTCGTCTACTACCCCCGTACCAACTATCCTCGATGTATCGTCGATACGATGACAATTGCAGAACGATATGCTCTTTTCATCTTTCAGCTTCCCAAGGTGGGCCAACTGACAGGAAATCTTATCGGGATAGTACACATCATCATGGCTCAACCAGGAAAAATATTCACCTTTCATCTCACTGAGACCGAGGTTAAGCGCTGTCGCAACTCCACCGTTTTCTTTTTCGAAATATCGAATCATATTCCCGAAGGACAACGCCACGTCACGAGTTTTGCCGCCATCGTCCGAGCCGTCGTTTACTACCAACACCTCGACATTCGACCATCTCTGTGCCAAGGCGCTGTCTATTGCCTCTCGCATGTAGTTCGCACCGTTGTAGACTGGAATAACGATAGAGACATTAGGGCAAAACTCACTCATTACTTGAACCACACAGTTCTGTTAACGTATTCGGTGTAACTCATTATGATACGAACCACCTTGTGCGAGACATTATCTACATCATAGTCGGGCAAAATACGGAAAGGTCTTCCGCCGGTCTTATAATGGGCAACAGCGACTCTAACAGCATCAACTACCGCATCTGGACGCAATCCACTCATAATCAACGTACCCTCGTCCATACCCTCAGGTCGCTCATGGGATTGGCGGATGGTTATAGAGGGGAATGAGAGGATCGACGATTCTTCCGTTATGGTGCCACTGTCTGAAACAACACAGAAAGCATTCTTCTGCAGATTCACATAATCGAAAAAACCGAGCGGTTCTAAGAAGCGTATTCTGGCATCCAGATGTGAGATATCAAGCTTCTCCAGACGTTTGCGTGTCCGGGGATGGGTAGAGACAATCACAGGCTTTTTGTACTGGCAGGCGATGGCGTTAAGCGATTCTAGCAGGTCGAAAAAAATTTTTTTATCATCAACATTCTCCTCCCTGTGCGCGCTCACCACAAAGTATCCTTTATGCTCTAACTCCAATCGCATCAAGACGTCTGATGCCTCAATCTTCGGCAGATAGTGATCAAGCACCTCCTTCATTGGAGAGCCTGTCTTTATAACTGTTTCAGGCTTTATCCGTTCGGCTAGCAAATAGCGCCGTGCGTGTTCTGAAAAAACAATATTGATATCACTGGTATGGTCAATAATTTTGCGATTGGTCTCCTCAGGCACCCGCTGATCGAAACAGCGGTTACCGGCTTCCATGTGAAAAATTGGAATTTTGAGACGTTTTGCCGCAATTACTGCCAAACAGCTGTTGGTATCACCCAATACCAGCAGAGCATCAGGCTGTATCATTGTCAGTAGTTCGTCGGTTTTTGCTATCACATTCCCGATGGTTCGGGCAGCTGTACTTGCTGCAGCCTCCAGGAAATAGTCTGGTTTACGAACCTCAAGCTGCTGGAAGAAAATCTCGTTAAGTTCATAATCGAAATTCTGACCTGTATGAACCAGAATGTGCTCCGTATGCAGGTCCAACTCAGAGATAACACGGCTGAGCTTGATAATTTCAGGGCGTGTACCAATAATGGTTACAACTTTAAGCATGGAGTTGCTCCTTAATGAAATCAAGTCCGAGCAACAGTTCCTTCACATCCGCCACCGATAAGCGTTTTGTATTGTGGGAAGTATAATCTTCTATCTCCGAAATAGACTGTTCTCCCTCACTGAAATACTTGTTGTAATTCAAATCTCTGATGTCGGCCGGAATGCGGTAAAATCCCTCCAAATCAACTGCCCTCGCCATTTCTTCGCGGTTTACCAGCGATTCATACAGTTTTTCACCATGGCGCGTGCCGATGACTCTGATCTCATTATCCGCCTGAAAAATTTCTTTTAACGCAACGGCAAGATCCATAATCGTTGAAGCCGGAGCTTTCTGAATGAAGATATCCCCGGACATGGCATTTGAATAGGCATGAAGCACCAAATCAACAGACTCCTCAAGAGACATGAGGAATCTCGTCATATTAGGATCCGTGACGGTAAGTGCTTTCCCTTCCTTGATCTGCTGTACGAAAAGCGGGATAACCGAGCCGCGCGATGCCATCACATTGCCATAACGCGTCGCACAGAAAACAGTGCCAGCCAACTCGGTAGCCCTGGATTTTGCCACCATCAGTTTTTCCATCATTGCCTTGGAAAGTCCCATGGCGTTTATTGGATACACAGCCTTGTCGGTACTTAGGACAATGACTTTTTTAACCTTGTTGGCAAGTGCGGCATTCAGCACGTTTTCGGCACCGAGGATATTGGTCCGCACTGCCTCCATTGGATAGAATTCGCACGAAGGCACCTGCTTGAGCGCAGCAGCATGAAAAACAAAGTCAACCCCTTTCATGGCGAAATCAATACTGTCATAAATCCGCACATCACCAATATGAAACTTCAATTTTGGGTTATTTAGTGCAATCCGCATATCTTCCTGCTTTTTCTCATCCCGGCTGAAGATGCGTATTTCCCTAATATCTGTTTCCAGAAACCGTCTAAGTACAGCGTTACCAAATGAACCGGTTCCACCTGTTATAAGGAGTGTTTTATCCTTGAACATACCAACACCTTCTTCTTTTAATATGTTTGATATCTGACAATGAAATCTTGATACATCTCCGAAATCAGCATATCCCAGTCAGGTGGTCTATATCCAGTACTCGTCCTGAATTTTTCGGATTTCATCGAACGATCGCATAAAAAATCATGATACGGTTCGACAACGGTCTTTAAGTTGTAATATTTATTTATGAGCTGCAAAAGATCGAATTTAGATATCGGCTCTGAAGATACATGGTATAGCCCTGTAAGATCTTTATTTGGAAGTACATGGTTTTCTATGATCTTTGCCAACTCTCGTGTTGGAAAACCCGAGTAAATTGCACCGGTATAACCTTGTACGATATTTTTTTGCGAAAGAAACCACTCCACCAAACCAAGTTTGTCTTTCAGTTCATGGCCGATGATGGATGTCCTGAGCGTTACACAATGCGGATAGGTCGGCTCTCCAAGAAGCTTGGTCCTGCCATAAAGATCGGTTGGTGATGGTGTATCCGATTCGGAGTACATCCCAATTTGCCCGTCAAACACGCAATCTGTACTGATATGTATCAGGCGTGCATTTGCTGCGCTGCATATCAGAGAAATCCGATGCGGCAACTGGGCATTTATGGTGATGGTAGTAAGAGGGTCACTACTGATGGGAAGTTGCTTGATCAAACCGATACAGTTGATGACGATATCGGGTTGGAAAGCTCCTAACGCCCTGATAATGGAATCAAAATTATCGGCATCGACGAACGGCCGGATAAGTCTACGTTCGTCTTCAGAAAAAAAACGCTCAAGTCCGATTACGGATCGTGCGGTTCCAAAGACCCTATAGGTGTCGGAGGTAATAAGGGTTTTAAACAGAGTATGCCCCAGCATACCGGTCACACCAAGGATAAGTATTTTTTGCTTGGACATATAAGGTCTCTCATTATGCAAAATACAACCATTGATTGACTACATGAAAAATCAATAACCGGCAACTGTAGTATAAAGCTCGACCGACTGCTGTTTTAGAAAATGATAGTCCAACCGTTCCTGGGCAGTAAGCCAGTTTTCTGACGCTGCATTATCAACCAGTTCATTATCTGATAATGCCCGGCGAATAGCCTGTTCAATAACATCCGGATCTTCCGGCGGCACCAGCAGCCCGGTTCTACCGTCCTCAATCCATTCATCTGCGCAAGCCGTCCAGGACTGGATAGGAAAGGCCCCCATCACCATCGCTTCCAAAAAGGAAGTACTTATGGCGTCGCTGATACTCAGTCCAATTGATATCCGTGCCGTGCCGTGCAGTTCAAGAATTTTTCTATGAGGTGTGCCGCGTGGGATAAGGTTGACTGATATGCCTGTTGATCGTTCGAAAAGATTAGCAGCAATTTCAACATCAGGAGTCGCCGAGTAGATAGTAACCGTATACCCTTTCAGCACATCGGCGCAGCGTTCCAGTGCCCTGAGCCCTACAAGGGCACGTCCAGCCCAGTGCTGATATCCCTTGAGCATTATTGCGCGCCGAGACGACACCGGACCGGGAGTCCGTATACCGGCAACATCCGGCAGGTCAAATCCACCGGTATTCGGAAAAACCGGCAGTGTCTGCCCCTTAAAACCATAGGCCTCTGCAAGACAGACGTCACGCCGACACTCACACGAGTAATAGTCGGCATTTGCTAACACATCGCGGATTTTTCCCTCATGTTCCGGAAGACGACCAAAGAGGAAAATATCACTCCCCCAATTGGTAACTATCCAAGAAGGGAAATTGCCGGTAAACCGTTTTTTAGCCTCCAGCGCCAGGTAGCCCGCGTGTTGGATCTCAAGGGAGTGAATAATGTCTGGCTTGATATTTCTTATGACTTTCAGCAGACTTTTTATTTGATATTCCCGGAAAAAACGAGAGTTTTTCAGGACAGAATAAAGACGTTGTGTGGCAATATCAACCAGAAGAGACATACTCTTTTTCTGTCGTGGAAAAAGGCGTCGTCCATAAAAAGGGAAATGAACCTTAAGATTGCGTAGTTCAGGATGTACCAGCAATCCGATGTCGATACTTGGAACCAAGTGAATATCCCACCCGTGATCCGAAATCTGAGAGATCCAACGAGCCGTATGAATACTATCTGCCATGGCTATAAAAAGGATACGCATCCTTGTCAAATGCTCCTTTCGCCGGGAACCATGCGTCTCATCCAGAAACTGCCACTAATGAGTGGATATAAGCAAGCGTCATAACTAGGGAATGCCTCCCTGAATAATGGTGTATGATCTACCATTAAATAGTTCATTGCCAGAAGCACTTCAAATTCAGTATTGAACGCAAGAAACCCTTGAAGCAAATACTGTTCTGTCCAGAACTGCCGGAAACTCTCGTTGGTGGCATAAGTGCGGGAGTATTCATATGGCATGCTGATGTCATGGATATGAATCACCACCCCAGGTGCCAAACGAGGCAGAATATCGAGGAACAGATAATTGACATCACCGCCTGTTTTTACAGAATGGCTGGAGTCGATAAAAAGAATGTCATTAGCCTGTAACCTGTTGAAAAAGCCCGAATCAAGAAGTTCAACACGACTTTGCAGCAACTCTGTCCCCTTAAGAGCACCGCGACAGATAGCATCACCCGGATAAGGGTCTACAATGCAATAGGTGGCCGGATGTCCTTCACGCCTGTTTATGTCCAACGCAGCGGCAATGACCCTCGACGACATACCGGAACCTATTTCGATGACATTTACCGGCTTATGCTGCCTGATCATGCAATGTGTAGAAGCGGCGCAACCATAGCTAAAAGAGGGATTCTGCAAGTAAAATTCTGAAGAGTTATCTGTCACCTTCAAGGGCCAGCGGCATTCCTCTCCGAATTGTTCCCCCAAAAAACCAAGCAATCTCGTTTGCTCTTCACTCCTGAAATCAATGCCTGCCATATCACTAATTGTTGCCCAGACGTTACGTTTTTCCAGGTCCCTGATATCCGGCAAAGGAGAATAAAAATGTACCGGAACCGGGAGGAACTCCTCTTGTAGACAGATTTCACTCCCTTTGCCAGTTTCTGCCGTAATTCTGAACAGCTTGGCCAAAAGCCGGTAACTTACTGGATGAAATAATATTGAAATCCATGGCAGACGAACCATCCCGGCTTTACTTATCAGCACAACAACCGTTTTTTCGACTACAGCGAAAATGCGGTGCGGCAGAATAGGTTTCAGCAAAATTCTAAATGGACTTAACCGATGAGTTGAGTCGGGAACAGACTCACACAAAAGTCTGCTTTGAAGTGTCGAATAAATCTCGGAATTTATCTGTTGAAGCTTATCAAGTAAATAATCCTCTGTTAATTTGAGCGATCTGTGTCTAAACAGCTTGATTATTTCCAGAAGTTGATCGACAGAGAACGTGGCCATTTCCTGGCGAAACAGATCCATGGCCCACACATAGAGGTTTTCAATCTCCTCCATATGAACCTCAAACATGGAACGTGTTCCCTGATCTTGGTGCAATCGTGCCCTTACAATGATTTCCGGGAGATGAATAAACTCATATCCTTTCTTCAGCAGCTTGAACCAGAGGTCGTAATCCTGGGTTGTCTTAAGCCGTTCATCAAAAAAGCCAACTTCTTCAAAGCAACTCTTGGGCAAGAGCAGCGTACAGCCATGCAACTGCGCACTGAAAAGCAACGAAAGAGTATCCTGCAAACAACCGCAAGTCGCAAATGGCGTTCTGGTAAAAATATGGAGTCTGCCATTGGATACATTAAGTGTTTCATAATCGCCGTAGATAATAACGCGATTACTTGCCTGGCTGCCCATTAATGATACCTGCAATTTAATCTTATTTGGCAGATACAAGTCGTCATGACTTAACCAAGAGATGAATTCACCTTGGGCCAAACGGATCCCCATGTTAAGCGCTGAGGCAACGCCACCATTTTCTTTTGAAATGAAACGAATTTTGTCGCCAAAGCTTAATGCAACAGCCTCAGTTTTTCCCGTATCACAAGAACCATCGTTGATGACAATAACCTCGATATTGCCGTATGTCTGAGCAAGAGCACTGTCAATTGCCTCTCGAAGGTAATTTGAGCCATTATAGACGGGGATAATTATTGAAACTAATGGATTACATTGCATATCAGATCTGTTCCTTGTAATCCCAACGAACCAAATACCAAATTTTCTGCAAAATCACATAAATTGGTTTTGGCAATTGATTTAGCAGATATGTTATTGGGCGATATCTCCTTACAAAGCGCAATCCTGTATTATATGGACTAAGAAAAAAAGCTACGATTAAGTGACTGAGTTTCGCCCGTATGTCTTTACCACAATAACTTGCAGCCTCAAAATGCACGTTACCGAAAACTTTACTCTTCAATTTTCGCAACTCTGGACTCAAATCTTTTGACCGATAAACTTTCTTTACTAACCGTATGAGTTCATCAGCCATCAGGTTCCCTTTGCCTGAAGCCGAAAGTGAACCTGGATGTACCCGGTGTGTCGCCAACACCTTGGAGATATGTGCAAATCGACCTTTCATTGCTAGTCTAAACCAGAACTCCAGATCTCCAACATAAGTAAATTGATCATCACGCCCCCCATACTTTTCTATTGCATCTCGTCGAATGAAAGTTCCTGGGCCCATTGCAACATTAAAGTTAGTAAGCATATGAAACAAGTTATATTCAGGCAAAAACATAGTCTTTATCAACTCAGACTGGGGACCGATTTCGTTCCAATCAGTATAAGCAACTAGCATATCTGGATTGAGTAGCAGAAAATCTACAGCACTACTGATTGCTCCCGGTAATAGTGGATCGTCAGAATTGACAACGACTACTATCTCACCCTTTGCCATCATGAATCCTTTGTTGACTGTTCTAGTCTCACCCATATTATTATGGCTAACCCAAATGACATGATCCTGATACTTTTTGATAACATCAAGGGAATTATCATCTGAGCCGTCATCGAGTATTATATATTCTATGTTAGAATAATCTTGGCTGAGTACACTAAGAATTGTCTCATCCAAAAACGATGCCCGGTTATATGCAGGGGTTATTACAGTAACTAGAGGGATTTTATTGTTTATTATCATATTTTATTTTATATCACCTAACCCAATATCCTCAGTCAGCACGTTTTGTTCTCTTGCTTACAATCGCTACTCACCTTTGTATCCGAACTTAACTTTCTGCCATAATAAATCATAGTTTATTTTGTACTTTTTGTAATTGAACGATAGAAGCCCTCCACCCGTTGAGAAACAACCGTACGATTCGCCAGTTGTTGAACCAATCCAAGATTTCTTACCAATGCAGAGTCTACGAGTTCATCATCGGTCATAGCTCTTACGAGTGCACCAGCTATCTCTTCTGGATATAAGTTGCGGGCAAATAAAACGTTTTCACCATTTTTCACCAAGCCTTGAAAAGTTTCCAACGGTGAAAATATTGGGAAAGCCCCGGTCGCCATAGCCTCATAAAGCGTATTCGGAACACCATCAATCAGTGATGGGGCGAGAAGTATTCGAGACGATGCCATCAATTCAAGCAACTGCGCGCGAGGGATCCGGTCATACACAACACATGATGAATAAATATCCTCCGGAAGAGTTCTGAGCCACTGAGAGGTTTCTAGATCAGTAGCAGTCAAATATATGGTACAAGGCGCTATTCGAGACCACGCCAGCTTAAACGCCTCAAGCACCGGGAGAGCTTTAGACGCAGGGCAATCATACGCCTTAGGCCACAGAATCGTCCTCTGACCGGAAGGCTTTGACCGGCGCATGGCTCGTAGAGAGTCAGCATCAACCCCTCCCGTTCCAGGCACACTGCCACCAGTAATTATCTTTCTTGGGGCAAGACCTAATTCCAAGGCATATTCCAAGTTGCATTCATTGTCTGCGATGAAACCATCACATTCATTGAGAACAGCAATAATCTTTTCACGAACTTCTGGCACTAACCGTCCTAGAGCCAATTCTGGCCCGCCTCGTGCCGTAACCACCCACATTGATCTATCTAACTTAAATTTTGAACGTACATGCTGCAAGAAGAATGAAGCCGGTTCAAGCCCCAAAGAATGTATGACATCCGGCTTCCATCTGTACACAATTTCTGCAAGCCATTCAGCATCAGCATGCTCGATCCAGTAACGCTGACTGCCAACCATACGCGACAAAAAACCAAGCGCCTCAGGCAAAAAAGCCGGATTTGAAGTAAAATACCGATTCCACACGGTAAGTACACGCCTGATTATCCGAAGCGAAAGAGTTTGTCCAAGATTCGTCATACGGCACAGTCCGGTTGAATCCACAGAAAAAGGGAATTCCACTGGTGCAACAGTGCCATGTATCCCAAAGAGCCTGACATCCAGATCTTTCTCGCGAAAAAGATCAATCCAAGAGTGTGTATGAGTACTCTGAGCCAGCCCAACAAAAAGAATTCGTAGTTTTGGGTCTAGGCGCTGCAATTCTTCTCCTTACGGTGTCGGATACTGTAATTTTGTTGTTTGTACGAATCAAAGCACATGATCTTTAATTTCACCGGATAGAGTTATAAGTCTGCCGTATTTTTCTAATTTGGAGAGTAAAAAAGGCTTATATGTAGTGCGGTCAAAGTTTAATAACTGCCCCAGCTTTTTCTGGCCATCTCCCTTGTAAAGTCCCGCCATAGGCCAAAATGTTAATTCTCCGGCATAGATACGATCACCAGAGCAAAACAAATCCACACGTACAAACTTGAAACCTTTGCTTAATTGTTCAGCTGTAGAGATTAACTGACTCCACTGCACAGGTTTTCTAAAATCTGTTCCAAGCTTATAGCGTGGATAACACTCTGTCACTAAATCGTTTCCTTCTGGATCAATTGTCTGTTCCTTAGTGTCAGTTCCACGATCATAGATAAAATGACAGAACTTCACTACACCATCAATGCAATAAAACTTATAATCTGGTGGTGGTTGATCACTTTGTGGATTTATATATTCCTCAACCAAAATTTTGGGGACAATGTAAGAGTACGCCCACTCTCCATTCAGCCAACCATACGCTCTTGTGAGCGCCGTTTCAACCTTTGCTTCTGCAGCCTGATAATCAAACTCAGCCTTGTCACGGACCAGAATTACCGTACCCGAATCATGATTAGTTTTAATAACAAAAGCGTTAGGCAGTGCATCAAAATCAATTTGGCTGAAATGATCATGAACCTGGTAAAGATTGACAAGATATTTTCCGTCTACACGCTCTTTCACAAAATCTCGTACCATGATTTTGTCGGAACAGCGGATGATGGTCGGGCTTTGATCAAATAGCTTCAGCCATTGAATGCGATCATTAAGATCACGACAATGTATCAGATTCGGAAATTCTCCCAATTCGCCAATACAGAGACGGTGTATAATGTAATAAAGTTCTCTATGGTCAGAAGTCAGAGGTAAGTAACGGCAATCCTGCATCCACTTCCACTTCATCATAGCAGCTAGCTTCACATCATCCAGCCTTTTTCGGATCATTATCATAAGTATAACCACAGCATTAGCAAACAGTTAATTCTGAAACTTCAGAAGGCGGATAATAAACTGGACCTAAATAAGGAGCTCCCACAAAATCGAAACTCAGACAATATCTCAAATGGGCAATAGTTGTTTTCCCTCCAGAACCATAAAGCACAAAATTTCCAGTGTACTTACCGGTAGACAAATGAAGTGGCCCGACTTTCACTCTATGTCGACTTAACCCTTTATTGTATTTCTTTATGAGTCCATGAATCACAACTTGGGCATGAACAATATCATTTTTGTCAACCAAATTCAGATAGGATTGATCACAACTGACACTCTCTAACAAGTTAAGAATTAGATCAAATTCCAAATAGCCCCCTGACGTTGTATTGGGTGTAACATTATCAATGTTTGCTTCATTGACGTCATCTCCTAGCAACACAAGCTTCTCCTGCTGATCAATGTTGCTTTGTTGATATAATGCCAAAACATGATCTGGACAACCATGTGCACGGATTATTCCGCGCTCAAGAAGCATGACATTGTCACACATTTTTTTAATGTGATGGGGATAGTGTGAAACCAGAATCACAGCAGAATTTTGAACTAATTTGCCAATACGCTGAAAACATTTAGATTGAAAGTTTGCATCACCAACAGCAAGAACCTCGTCCAAAATCAGGATATCTGGACTTAATGTTGAGGCGACAGCAAAACCTAATCTCACCTGCATACCAGAACTGTAACTTTGTACAGGAGCGTCTATAAACTCATCAATCTCGGCAAAATCTACAATCTCGTCAAACTTTTCATCAATCTCACGTTTGCTCAAACCAAGAACGGCAGCATTTACATAGAGATTCTCGCGTCCTGTCAGCACGGGATTAAATCCTGCCCCCAGCGAGATCAACGCAGCCAACCTGCCCCGCATCTTGATCTGGCCCTGGTCAGGCTTTATCAACCCATTAAGCATTTTAAGAAGTGTAGTTTTACCAGCGCCATTGCTACCTATCAGCCCCAGACATTCTCCGCGTTTAAGTTCAAAAGAAATATCCTTATTTGCCCAGAACTCACTATCTCGCAACTTATCGTGCCTGGCGTTTCTACCAAATATTTCGGTAGTCATATCCTTGACACCATACCAAAGTGACTTTTTCAAACTGCGACAGAACTTCTTACTAACATTATCCACTGACACCAGAACATCAGACATCAGGAACTCATCCTTTCTATAATGATAGGCATTGCAACCCGATATATTATCCATGATACAAAAAATCCAATCACGGAACAACAGCATATGATTATGAATGGTGTAACATCGACTATTAAACCTTTAGTCATAAGATCACGTGCTCCGGTCAAAAGCGGACTTACTGGATTAAGGGTTGCAATCATGGAATATGGAAATGATTGTGGTGGAGGGTAGACTACCGGAGTAACAAAAAACCAGAATTGGATCAAAACTCCCAGAGCAGAACCAATATCACTGTAAAGCATACCGATTGGTGTGAGGAACAAACCAAGTCCCATACCAAGAAGAACAAGAGCCATCAATACTGGAATCGAGAGAAGCAGACCAATACCAAGATGCATATTGAAGAAACACATAACTGCCAAGACAACAACAGACTTAATTCCTATACTGAAAACAATCTCATATAAAGCAGCAACAATCAGCGCCTCGCGAGGAAAGTTGATTTTGGTAAGCATTGATTTGCAACTTTGAACAGCTTTTAGGGGTGCATTGATACACTCCGAGAATATTTGCCAAAGAGTCGTACCAATAATGGCAAATACCGGATATGGAATATCAACATTGCCGAAGTTAACCACGTTATTAGCCTGAAGAATTATAAACACTAAACCTGAAATAAGGGCTGGTAAAACGGTCCAAAACACCCCAAGAAAACTCTGCCGATAGCGCGCTGAGAAGTCGCGCATAAAGAGTCTCCAAGCAAGCTCTTTGGAGTTACTGAGGTCCTTCCACATAGCCTTGACTAGCTTTATGGGTGAACGCATCTGAGATTCTGGCGTGTAAACTATAGATGGAAGCTCTATGTACTTTTGTTTCATATAGTTATTTCCCAAACATTATATAAGCACCATATTCAGTAAGTTTATAAACATTCTGTTTCATGTTTCACGAAGGGACGTAACTTTTTGAGGATAGGTAAAACTTTAATCGCGTAAAAACCTGAAAACGCCAAGGCCACCCATAAAAAACCAAAATTAGCAGAAATGACACTCAAAGATTCAGCAAAACAGTTTCGATCACTAACACCGCCAGGACGAGCATATCCTACAAACTCAGACGAATATACAAAATGTACTCCTTTTTTCTTGAGCCGCTGGTTGAGGTCAAAATCTGCGTATAATCGGTAGTTGACATTGAATGGTGGAATAGTATGGAGACCCTTGTTTACTAAAAGGGCCTGATGATGCAGTGAATTGTAAAGATTCAAGTGAAAGTCAGACCTTGAGTTAAAAATCATCTTTTCACCCATCCGGACATTACCGTACACGACATCATTCTGAAGGTAGCATCCCATATCCCTGGGGAGGGAGATAATCCTGTCACCGGCACCTAAAAACATGATGAAACTGTTATCTGCAGCAGCAGCCCACCCCTTGTTCATGGCATCATAAATACCATCATCAGCTTCACTGATCCAATATGAAATATTATCAGAATATTTTTTGATAATATCCACGGTACCATCAGTTGACCCCCCATCAATAATCAGGTGGTCAATCTCCGCTGATGTTTTTTTTTCAATTACATTGAGGATGGTCTCTTCAAGATAACATGCGTCATTCTTGACAACAGTGATGACTGAAATCCTTGAACTATTCATGACTTCGCTTGTCCCGCAGAAAGCACGTTGTCATGGCGATCAGAACCATTGAACAATAAACGGAAAACCATCAAGACCCGATCCCACTTCCCCATAAAGAGGCGCAGCAAAAGGGCGCCGAAAACAACCAGCCAGACCGTCGGCAGCGCAGCCGGATAGTGGCGCCTTGTAAATAAAAGACGGTTACGGATGTTAAAGTAATCACTGGTATAACTCATTCTGGCCGGGTTACTGCTGGTACCGATGCTGCTGCCAACCTTATGGAACACAATACTTTGAGGTGCATATCCCAAAGTGAAGCGGCCTTCTGCCCGGATCGCCCAGTCGGCCTCTTCGAAATACAAAAAATAATCCTCGCACAACAAACCTATTTCTTCCAGGAACTGCCGTGAAACAAGCATTGAGGCGCCCTCAACATAGTTCATTCTCGATTCGGCATGCCGCTGATCAATAGTGCTGCCCCACGTGGTAAAACGTCCGTAGTGCCAGGGAAGACCGAACCAACGACAATAGTGACCACCGCCCAAGGCCTGAATTCGCTGACGTTTATTATAATACAGAACCGTGGAACCACATATTCCAACTGATGAATTTTGCTTCATCCTGGCTACCAGGTGAGTCAAAGCATCCGGAGCCACCACGGTATCGTTGTTGAGCAACCAGCAGAATTCCGCATCTCCGCATGCAATTGCATAGCGCAAACCGACATTGTTTCCACCGGCAAAACCAAGATTTTCCGCATTTGTCACCAGGGTACATTTTGCATCCATATGGCTGTCGGCTACTTCTGCGACACTGCGACTGAGAACCTGAAAGTCGGCTGAAGCGGGGCCAAAAGTTCGATCACCCCATTCGCGCAACTTTTGGATTGAATCATCCCGTGAGTCATTATCACAAACCACTACGTTAAAATCAGGATACTCAAGCAACAGCAGCGATTCGAGACACTCGATAGTATCATTCCAGCCGTTCCAGTTAACGACAATAATATACACTTTGTTCACAGATAAATACTCCATCCGACAAGCAGCACCCATAAAATACTTACACAAAGCAGCGGAACATCTCTAAGAAGAGACTCCGTAGGATCACCGCTGCTGCCGCCCTTAACCCGGGTAATATATCTGAAGAGACCAAAAGTACAGAGAGGTACTGTGTACACAAGCTGTTCATGGGCAAGCGCGTACATACTGTAGGTAACAAGTACCGTGGCGGCCGTCACCTGAAGAATTGCGTCGAGAGAACCGGCTGAATAACCACAAAGACTGCTTCTGTGATCAATCGCATCAACACCGAGAAGATTCAGCTCTGACAAGCGTTTACCGGAGCTCAAACAGAGAGAAAGAAAGAATACGCTTAAAAAAAGCCACTCCGATATTTCGACGTTAAATATTGCACCGCCTGCCTGAAGCCTGACAAGGAAACCACAGGAGATACAAAAAAGGTCAATTACAGCGATATTTTTCAACCAGAGGGTATACGCAACCGTAACTGTTGCATACAGCAGCAAATATGGCACCAACGGCCTAACAACCAAAAATGCGAGAGCAAATCCCGACACACCCAGTAAAATTGAAAAGACAGCGGCGGTTTTTGTTGTAACAGCCCCAGAGGGAAGTGGACGCAAACGTTTAAGCGGATGTAAGACATCCCGTTCAATATCGCTAAGGTCATTAAATATGTAGAGAGCACTGGAAACAAAACAAAATGAAATAAAAGAGACCATTCCGGTTATCGTAATGCACGAATTTGAAAACAAAGAGCCACTAAGGAATGGTGGAAAGAACATCATCAGGTTCTTTATCCACTGCTTAGGTCTCAGCATGGCTAAATATGACACCTTGTTCATTTGGCTTCCATTTTTTCAGCAAGCTTGCGAGCCGGTTCGCGATAATAATCTTTGAGACGTGGATCTTCATACGCTCGTCGAAAAAGCTGTCCGGCTTTGTGCCTGTTTCCTGCAGAAAGTGCAAGCTGAGCAGACCGGTAGAGATAGTGAGGCTCTCCTACTCTCGAATATAACACTTCATTTATCTCCATAATTTCTGTCACCAATCCATCTCTATCCTCAGAGCACACTGTTTTTTCCAGTATACTTTCATCAATAATTTTTAGCCGTTTCAACAGTTCAACATCTCCATGAGCCTTGTCACCGATTTTCGACAGAAGAATTTTCCTCGCTTCGTCCAACGGTTTGTCATGAATTTCCATCCAAACAAGATTGCGCCTGATTATACCGTTAATGTCTTTTTTATTATCCTTTTGCAAAGCGATATTGAACTGCTTCTCAGCCTCACCAAAACGCCCCTCCTGTTTCAATAGACATCCGTATTGATTTCTCATAACCCCGAAGTTTGGAGATTTTGCAATTGTGTCTTCTATAAGAGCAAGATTATTCCCCCAAATAATGCCACGCTGAAAAGTCGCAATGGAAGCTGTGACAACAAGAATACTGACAATTGGCATAAATAGTTTAACGGCATTCCATCGCACAAGAACCCGACAAAAGAGCTCGAGACAGCCTATTACTGCAAAGGCTGATGGAATATACAAATAGCGTTCACCAAAAGGTGTCCAGGCAAAAGCTGTTGCCGAGATGATTAAGGCGGGAATCATGAATAGAACAGATGCTGCGAGAAAAATCCCTGGGACGCCCGAACCTCGCAATGTACCAATCAATAAACAGAGCATGACTATTCCGGCGATTGCATACAAAGGGCTGATTTCCACAATTGCAAAATTAAGCGGAAACGGCAGAAACAGTTTCTTCACATAAAAGCCGAATGCCTCAAAAGAGCGTATGAACACATGTGTGCTGCCTTCAAATACAAGAGATATTGCATTATTACCATGACCCTTTACATACACGAGTATCAGTATTGAGATGGCTAAACAGAATGATACCAGTATTGGAGTGAGGATAAAACGCCTTCTCCAGGATCTGTGAGCGGAAATTTCGTAGGGGCCGACAGGCCAACAAGTGGTTACCAGAAGCGCCACCGGCATGAACATAATGGCTGTTTCTTTGGCGAGAATTCCGATGAATGCAACTGCAAAAGCAACCATCGCAAACCGCACAGATTGTTCCTGAACAGCACGGATCAGACTATAGACAGCAAGAAGGATGAAGACACCTGCAAATACATCTGTTCTCCCGGCAATCCAGTTGACAGACTCGCTGTTAATCGGGTGAAGCCCGAAGAGAAGTGCACTTATGATTGGAAGACTTTTTAACTCTGAAGTAACCGGTAGGAGTGAGGCGATCAAAAACACCAGATACACATTCATCAGGTGAACAGCAATGTTCTCCAGATGCATGAATGAGGAATCCATACCCCACATCTGAAAATCAAGCCAGTAAGAAAGATCTACGAGTGGTCGATAGTAGAATCTCCCCCCGGGTGCAATTACATCAAAGAATGAAAGGGTACTGTTGATGCCATAGTGATCAACGATACCCGGATCATCAAAAAGACTGAACGGGTGATTTATGGACTGGAAATAAACAGCTAAAATGGAGGACAGCGTCAAGGCAAGTGTCAGCCATGGCCTGATGACAAATATCATGACCGGGACACAACGGACAGAAAGAAGGACTCCATGTCCTTTCGCTTTGGTTCAATCGCTTTAATAACAGCCTTTGACTCAAGAAGCTGTCTCATTGTTGCATCCAGTTCATCACGGAAAACAAGTTTTTCCACATCCGCCCCATCAGTAAGGCAAAAGCGGATGACATACCCTTCAACCCCCCTTTCCATGATATTCCCGACAGTGTCAACCGCCTGAAGAACCCCATTTGAGATGACTCCGACACGATCACACACGGCCTCGACATCTGCCGTAATATGCGTACTGAAAAAAACCGTCTTGCCACGATGTTTCAAATCACGGATTATATCCTTCACTAATGCTCTGCCAATCGGATCAAGGCCACTCATCGGTTCATCCAGGATGTAGACGTCAGGATCATGTACCAGTGCCTGCGCCAAACCCACTCGCTGAACCATCCCTTTACTGTAACCGCGCATAGGGCGCTTACGGGCCTCCCATAACTCAAGGCGCTGTAAAACCTCATCGAGACGTTGGCGTAACAAAGCCGAATCCATTTTAAACTGTGACCCGACAAAAGAGACGTACTCCTCTGCGCTCAGATAGTCATAAAAAGCCGGGTTTTCCGGTAGATAACCAACATGGTGACGAGATTCAGCCCGGCTTGCATCCATCCCCATAATACGAGTTGAACCGGCCGTCGGACGCAACAAACCCATTACCAGTTTGATGGTAGTACTTTTTCCGGCGCCATTCGGGCCAAGAAAACCGAAAACTTCTCCCACTGGAATTTCAAGATCGAGCCCCTTCAGGGCATCAACCTTTGACATTCGCTTTCCGGTAAACTGCTTATAAAGACCAGATATCTCAATGGCGTTCATCAGAATCCCCTGCCCTTTGCGTGTTATTGTGTATCATTCCGGCAAAGGCGTACTTACTGGTAGTTGCAACGCCTCCATCCATATCTAAGTAAAACTGTCCACCATACGGATCTTTTGGTGGCGGCGAAAGAAGTTTTCCGGAAACCAGTTGTTCAACAGCGGTCGGCAAAACTCCATGTATTTCCAGATATCGATCCCTGGCGACTTCGATGCGACGCGCTTCTCGAAAGGCAAACAACCGGAGCTGATAATTTTTTTTAAGGACCGGGTTGTTCTCACCCTTTTCCATGGTTGTCAAATAAGCAATAGCAAGGTCCGTTTGTCCTGACTTCTGCATATAGCGCCCGGCCAGAAGCCTGGTCAGATCAGAACCGGACAGTTCTCCGGCACGCTGATAATATCTGGCAGCGCTTACATAATCTTTAAGAAAGAATGAACTGTTAAACCCTGCGAAAAAGGGGAGGTACCAATCCCAGGTGCGGTATTTCATGCCGTAGTCCAAAAGATCGTTGGCCAGTTTGTACTGTTTGACATCCCAGGCAAGAAAACTCTGAGCAAAATAATAAGCGTCCATATTATAGGGATCAAGCTTAACAGCACCATGAAGCATACGGGACATGGTCATGTAGTCCGGCGGGATTATCACCTGATTATTGGCCTTTTCAACAAGTCCGCCGAAGTACATCAATACCTTCATGACCAACGTTGCCGCAACCAATTCTCTCTGATCAATTGCAACTGACTTGAGTACCATTACTGAGTGGTCATACCCCAACTTCTCCACAAACGGCTTATTACGCAGATAGGTGGTAAACGGAACAATCAGAGCACTGAATAATAACAGGAAAATTACGATTGAAGAGACTGTTTTAACCATCATCTACCTCATTTCACGCCGTAAAAAAATAGCGGCGGATATGGAAAGCAGAATGCCCACATAGACAACAAAATATGCCATAGTCAGAAACAATCCATTGGCAGGAACGGGAAGGCCATATATTGCATTGACCTTCAAATCAAAGGCACCAAAATTAGGCAAAAGAAAATACAAACCACTGGCAATCTGCTTCACAGCAGGTGACAGATTTTTTGAAGCGGGTGAGTGAATATACTCATAAACCTGTTGCGTAATACCACCGGTAAAAAATGTGGCCAGCGTACCGAAAACCGGCAGAAAAAAAGAGGTGCTGACGGTAGAGAACAGGAATGCCACTGCAATCAGCAGGATGTATTTCAAGGCATCAAACAAAATACAGAGTGCCATGGTTGACCAGACGACAGGTCTGTCAGAAGGATATATGGTGGAAGAATACAGTATCACGGCAAAAGCGACAATACCCAGAACGACCGCCACCAAAAGCAAAAACAGTGCAGTCCCGCCAAAGCGCCCCAACAGATACCTTTGGCGCGAAAGCGGCAGCCCCAAGACACTGAACGTGTAGCGCTTTTCAATATCCTTCCAGAGCGATGTCCCGCCAAGAAACACCGCCAAAAGCAACAGGATGAATGAAATCAGAGAAAGTGATAACGTAATCGACAGTTCCGTAACCTGACGCATGGAAAGAGACGCTACAATCGGAATCAGCAGAAATGCACAAGCTGTCACCATAATTCCATGAAACACACGATCACGAAAGATGCCTTTGATGGTAATGAAGATAATTGACGCCACGTTAACGGCCCCCTCTGTATATATTCAGGCTTGGCTTTGTGATTATTTTTCGTCGGATTCTGGTAGTTTATCGGCCACACGGACTGATACTATCACAGTACGTTTCGGAGATATATTCATAAAAAAAACGGGATAAGCCCAAAGGCACATCCCGTAAATATATAATTAAAAGAGAAAAAACTATTTAGAAGCTGTCCAGCCAGTCCAATCTACACCAGCAGTTGCACTTGTAGGAGCAGCTACCAGAGCTGCAGTAAGATCAGGAGTTCTGTAAATATTAGTATCAGTTGAGCTGGTCGCATATCTGAAAGAACCTGAAGTATGCTGAGTACCTATAGCATAAGCGACAGACACAGCAGTAACTAATGTATGCTTATAAGCAAAAGTAACATTAGCGGAAGGTTTAATCTGGAGTGTGCCAATCAGGATTACGCCATCGGTTGGTGCTGTCCAAGTACCACCAGTAATATCCGCTGCAGCAGCAAAAGAATTAGCTGAAAAACCCAAAGTCAGAATAGCAGCTAAAAATAAGATTTTTTTCTTCATTAGTATGTCTCCTTTCATATTAAAATAATTAGTTACGGATATGCCTGGTTATCAGCAAAAAAAGACTCTAAATTCGTCTTGGTGTTTTTCAGGTCACTCGTGGCCGCACTGTTGTAAGCCTTGGCGCGATACTGAGAGAACTGTGGGATGGCAATTGCTGCCAGGATGCCGATGATCGCAACAACGATCAAGAGCTCGATCAGGGTAAAGCCCTTCCTGTTTTTAATCATGTTTAACATAGATCTTTCTCCTTTCTTGGTTTGTACGTCTGAATACAGACGTTTATAAAATTGAAATCCTCAATTTACGGTATTGCATTAACTACAAAGCAATTCACGTGCCACCAAATACAACTAATCAAACCTACTGAATTCTTATCACTTTTCAAAGGCAGTAGCAACCCAATTTTTTTAATCAACTACTTTTGTCACACGAAGCTGACAAACTTTGTCGGTCTAATTAATACTTTAAATTACGTCTAGGGGTATATCTGGTTTTCAGTATAAAATGATTCTAGTGTGGTTTTTGTGTTTTTAATATCTGATTGAGCCGCACTATTATAAGCCTTTGTCCGGTACGCTGAAAATTGTGGAATGGCAATGGCAGCCAGAATCCCGATGATGGCAACTACTATCAGAAGCTCAATTAGTGTAAAACCTGAGTTACAAGCTGTCAGTTTTGTCATTTGTTTAGCCCTCTACTCAGCTTACAGCAATATGGATGCCACTTATATAAGCTCAAATTGAAACAGATCACTCCTCCCCGCTATCCAGTCCAAACTTCGCCAACCGATACCTGAACGAGCGGAACGACATCCCGAGTAGCTCCCCCGCTTTCTTTTTCGCCCCGCCGGTCTTCTCCAGCGCCTTGAGCAGGTATTTCTTCTCCAGCTCCTCCAGCAACGGCTCCAGCTGCATTCCTCCCTCAGGTATATCGCACTCGGCGGTCAGACAGGGCGTTTTGCCGACGAGCAGCTGCTGCGGCAGGCTGCTCTCGGAAATAAGTGCCGGATCCAGAATCAGGCTTCGCTCGATGCAGTTCTCCAGCTCGCGTATATTCCCTGGGAAGGGATGATTCATCAGCGCCTTGAGCGCTGCTGGAGTAACCGCAGCCGGTTTGCTTTGTCCACCCGCCTGATATTTTCGGCAGAAATACTCGATCAGCAGAGGGATATCCTCAATCCGCTCCCGCAGCGGCGGCATGACCAGCTGCACGACGTTGAGGCGGTAAAACAGATCTTCACGGAATGTCCCGTCCTTCACCTGGCTTTCAAGATCGCGGTTTGAAGCGCTGATGATGCGAACGTCCGCCTTGCGCGTCACCGCGTCCCCCACCCGCTTGAATTCGCGTTCCTGCAGCACCCGCAGCAGTTTGGTCTGCATCAGCAGCGGCAGCTCGCCGATCTCGTCCAGAAAGAGCGTGCCTCCCTCCGCCTGCTCGAACAGGCCTGGCCGGTCCCCCACCGCGCCGGTGAAGGAGCCTTTTTTATGCCCGAACAGCTCGCTTTCGATCAGATTTTCCGGTATCGCGCCGCAATTGACAGCGACAAACGGTTTTGACTTGCGTGGGCTGCAGGTGTGGATCGAACGGGCTGCCAGCTCTTTGCCGGTGCCGCTCTCGCCGAGAATCAGCACGCTGCTCTGGCTGGCGGCGACCTTCTGGATCATGTCAAACAGTTCCCGCATACTCTGACTCTTGCCGATGATGCCGCAGAAGCTGTCCCGCTGGCTTACATCCCTTTTCAGCAGTGTGTTCTCACGCTTGAGCCCCTGCTTCTCAAGCGCATTTTTGACCAACTGTTTGATCTCCTCGTTCTTGAACGGCTTGCAAATGTAATCATAGGCACCCAGCTTCATCGCCTCCACCGCCTGTTCAGACGTTGAAAAGGCGGTGAGCATCAGTACGGCCGTTTCCGGCGAGTTCTGTTTGATGCGACCCAGCAGCTCAATTCCTGACAGGCCGGGCATATTTACATCGGACAGTACCAGATCAAACAGTGACGATTCCATCATGTGCAACGCTTCCATGGCAGAGCCGGCAACGTTCACATAATACCCCTCACGCTCCAGCAGGATCGAGAGGAACTCCCGCATGCTCAGCTCGTCATCAACGACAAGTATCCTGATCTTCATATCTGCAACTCCATACCCAAGCATGCCTTTTGGAAAGGATCATATTTCAACTCTATTTTATTCCGGCAACATATAACACAGTGCCATTTTTTGTCATACCATATTTTCGGACGGTTGTGAAGCAGAGCCATTAACCGTTACTGTAGCACTGAATTGGATAATTGTTACCTGGAAGGCTGTTATTTTACGTTTTATGTGGTATAGAAACAGAGTTTGTTGGAGAGCGTCTTCTCCTGATCACTTTAATTAAAGCAAGGGGGCTGTACATGAGTGAGATCGTTGATGTCTATGCGAGAGAGATCCTGGATTCCCGTGGTAATCCGACTCTGGAAGTTGAGGTTTTCCTCGAATCGGGTGCTTTCGGGCGTGCTGCCGTACCATCCGGCGCTTCAACCGGTGAGCGCGAAGCCATGGAGCTGCGTGACGGTGATAAAGCGCGTTATCTCGGCAAAGGGGTGCTGAAGGCGGTAGACAACGTGAACAATGTGATCGCCGAAGAGGTTATCGGTATGGAAGCCGAAGACCAGGTCGGTATCGATATGAAGATGATTGAACTGGACGGCACCGAATTCAAGACCAACCTTGGCGCCAATGCGATCCTCGGCGTCTCACTGGCCGTCGCCAAGGCAGCTGCCGAAGAAGCCGGACAACCGCTCTATAAATATATCGGCGGAGCCAACGCCCGCGAGTTGCCGTTGCCGATGATGAACATTATCAACGGCGGCGCCCACGCCGACAACAACGTTGATATTCAGGAATTCATGATCATGCCGGCAGGCGCATCCTGCTTCAAGGAAGCGCTCCGTATGGGTGCAGAGATTTTCCACGCCCTGAAAGGTGTGCTGAAGAGCAAGGGATACAACACCGCCGTTGGCGACGAAGGCGGTTTCGCACCAAACCTGAAGTCCAACGAGGAAGCGCTGGAAGTCATTATGGAGGCGATCGTCAAGGCCGGTTACAAGCCTGGCGAAGACGTTCTTCTCGCACTGGACGTTGCCTCTTCCGAGCTGTTCAAGGATGGCAGCTACACGCTGGAGAACGAGACTCACAAAGTGAAGAGCCCCGTAGAGATGGTCGATTTCTATGAGAATCTGGTCAACAAATACCCGATCATCTCCATCGAAGACGGCATGGCTGAAAACGACTGGGACGGTTGGAAACTGCTGACCGAGCGCCTCGGCAAGCGGATCCAGATCGTTGGCGACGACCTTTTTGTCACCAATCCGAAAATCCTGAAGGAGGGAATTCAGAAGGGGATCGCCAACTCGATCCTGATCAAGCTGAACCAGATCGGCACCCTGACCGAAACCCTCGAAGCTATCGAAATGGCCAAGCGGGCCGGATACACCACCGTTATCTCGCACCGTTCCGGTGAAACCGAAGACACCACCCTGGCCGACCTGGCTGTGGCGGTCAACTCCGGCCAGATCAAAACCGGTTCGCTCTGCCGTACCGACCGGGTAGCCAAATACAACCAGCTGCTCCGGATCGAGGATGAACTGGACACCACGTCACTGTTCAAAGGACACGACGTGTTCTATAACATCAAGAAATAGAGCTGGACATAAACTGACACGAAAGGCGGAGAATTCTCCGCCTTTCGCTTATCTGCAGTTCGGGAGGGACAAATGGGAAATGACACCATGCTTTGGAATCGCTACAAAAAAGATCTCTGCCACTGCCCTGAAATAGGGCTCTTTCTTGATATCAGCCGCATGAAGTTTTCTGACGGTTTTTTCGCCCGGATGGAGCCGGCAATGCAGGGTGCATTCGCTGAAATGCACCAGCTGGAAGGGGGAGCAATCGCCAACCGTGATGAGGGGCGCATGGTCGGGCATTACTGGCTGAGGAGCCCGTCACTCGCTCCAACTCCGGAGATTCGCCATGAGATCGAGGCGGCTATCGAACAGGTCCTGTCATTCAGCTCAAAGATCCACAGCGGCGCCATAACCGCTCAGGACGGCAGCCGTTTTAAAAACGTTCTTATTATCGGTATCGGCGGCTCCGCACTGGGACCGCAGTTTGTTGCCGATGCGCTGGCATCTTCCTCCGACCGGATGAAAGCGTATTTTCTCGACAACACCGACCCTGACGGTTTCGACAAGGTTTTTGCCGAACTGGGGGGGGCTGTTTCGCAGACGCTGACGCTGATCATATCCAAAAGCGGCGCAACCAAGGAAACGCGCAACGGAATGCTGGAGGCCAAGGCAGCCTATCTGCGTGCCGGACTCGATTTTTCCCAGCATGCCGTGGCTGTCACCGGATCAGAAAGCGAACTGGACAGGGTGGCCCGGGCCGAAGGATGGCTGGAACGTTTCCCGATGTGGGACTGGGTCGGGGGACGAACCTCCGTCACCTCAGCGGTCGGACTCCTGCCGGCGGCCCTTCAGGGGATTGATATCAGGGCGCTGCTGGAAGGCGCCAAAGCCTGCGACAACGCTACCAGCAAGCTGGATACGGCCGGCAATCCGGCGGCGGTCATGGCGCTGATGTGGCACTACGCCACGGACGGGCGCGGCACGAAAGACCTGGTGGTGCTGCCGTACAAGGATCGCCTGCTGCTGTTCTCCCGCTATCTGCAACAGCTGATCATGGAATCGATCGGTAAAGAGCTGGACCGGGATGGTGTGGCGGTCCATCAGGGGCTGACGGTCTATGGCAACAAGGGGTCGACTGATCAGCACGCGTATGTGCAGCAGTTGCGCGAAGGGGTGGCAAACTTCTTTGTGACGTTCATTGAAGTATTGAAAGATCGGGACGGGAGTTCGATGCTCGTCGAGGACGGGATTACCAGCGGAGATTTCCTCTTCGGCTTTTTTCAGGGAACGCGCACGGCGCTTTACGAGAATGGCCGGGAATCGATGACGATCACCATCAATCAGGTTGATGCATATACGATCGGCGTCCTGATTGCGCTGTTCGAGCGGACGGTCGGTTTTTACGCCAGCCTCGTCAATATCAATGCCTATCACCAGCCGGGTGTGGAGGCCGGCAAGAAAGCGGCCGGCACCGTCATCTCCCTCCAGAAAGCGGTGATGGAGCTGTTGCAGCAGGAAAAGCGAAGCATGACAGCGGAGGCAATAGCAACGCTGCTGGAAAAACCTGAAGAAACGGAAATGATATTCGCCATACTGCGGCATCTGGCAGCCAACCCGGACCGGGGGGTGATTCAGAACGGCGCCGACCTCATTGCAGGGATAACGTTCCGGATTGCAGGATAGCCTGTTTCCGTCCGGAGATGAATCTTTCCGGACGGAGACTAACTCCCCTTCGGCTTCAACCTCCGGGTCGGAGCCGCACTCCAGGGGTCGTCAGGCCAGGGGTGTCTCGGGTAACGCCCTTTGAGCTCTTTTTTCACCTGTTGATACGAACCATCCCAGAATCCCCGCAGGTCACGGGTCACCTGAATCGGCCTTCCGGCTGGTGAGAGCAGGTGCAGCAGCACCGGAATCCTCCCCCCGCAGACGGCCGGTCCGACCGCCAGACCGAACAGTTCCTGAAGCTTCACCGCCAGCACCGGAATTTCAGCGGAATAATCAATTCTGACCCGGGAACCGCTCGGAACGGCGATATGGGTCGGCGCCAATTGTTCCAGTTCACGCTGCTGCCGGTAATCCAGCCTGTTCCTCAGGATCTCGGCAATATTCAGCTGGGCCGCTCTTTTAGCGGAGTTGACCCCTTCGAGATGAGGCGCCAGCCACTCTTCAAGCGTATCAACCAGCGCCGCATCCGAGACATCCGGCCACTCCCGCTCCGGAAAGGCCGTGTGGAGCAGCATCAGGCGCCCCTGCAGCTGCCGAACCGCTTCATTCATCGACAGAAAAGCTAACGCGGACGCACGCAGCGCACCCACAACAGCCGGCACCGCCTGAACGGCAGTTGGCACGACCGTTTCAGAAGAGAGCTGAAGGCTCCCGAGCCGTTCCAGCCGCCGCGCAATTACGCGCCCCTCGCGGTCATCCCAGCTCACCAGGGTCTCATTTCGTATATGCTTCGCGCGCTCCTCGCGGATGACAGCCTCAGGTATTTCAGCGGCAAGATGAATGACCGCCTCAGCCTGATTTCCGGCATCCAGCGCCGGTGCAACGATGTATTCGGCAGACCTGACGGCGCTCCGCTCCGAAATTCGCGCCCCGCGCCCGCCGGCAAGCAGATAACCACCGCCGGAAATTCGGCGCTTGGCAAGACGGTCGGGATATGCCGCCAGCAGCAGCCGGGAAATACGGTCATCAGCGCCGCTATCGTACTGTTCCCCTTCGGGCACCCCCAGAAAGCGCCGCAGCTGGCGGGCAACCCGTTCCACGTTTTTCAGCGCCGCATGGTCCATGCGGCGATCATTGTGACCCGATGAAATCCGGCTATTCATGGCTTCCAGACGGTCGGCGATATCGGAGCTGCTTATCGGGGGGGGTGGCCCGCCCGGGTCAGGGCGGAACAGTTCACGCTCCGAAAGAAGCGCCGCTATCTGGCACCCTAGGCCGGGGCAACCAAGTTCCACAGAACGGAGCAGCAGACGACCGAGGCGGGGATGGAGCGGCATCCGCACAACTTCGCGGCCGGACGCGGTAATCCGGCCGGCGTCATCAAACAGGTCCAGTTCGACCAGCAGGCGGCGCGCCGCCTCAAGCGCAGCGGCAGGCGGCGCATCCAGCCAGCCGAGCTGCAGCGGGTCGGTGACACCCCAGGCCGCCAGCTCAAGCAACAGCTGCGACAGGTCGGTGACAGAGATCTCGGGCGGTGTGTGCGGAGCCATCGCCTGCAGTGTGTGGGAAGTGTACAGACGATAGCAGACCCCCGGTGCGGTGCGCCCTGCCCGCCCTGCCCGCTGCTCGGCCGAGGCTCGCGACTCGCGGACAGTCACCAGTCGGTTCAGGCCATTGCCCGGATCGTACTGCAGCCGCCGGGAAACACCGCAATCGATGACGGTCTGGACACCATCGATGGTCAGGCTGGTTTCCGCTATGCTGGTCGCCAGGACTATTTTACGGTACGGAGCGGCCTGGATCACCTTCTGCTGCTCGGCTATCGGCAGATCACCGTACAGCTGGCAGACCACGACATCTCTGTTAACAGCAGCTGATTCAGCCAGTTGGGATGCGCAGGCGCGTAACTCTCCGGAACCGGGCAAGAACGCGAGAATATCCCCCTCCGTTTCATTGAGCGCCCGTACAACCGCCGCAGTCATCCGTTGGGCAAGACGCCCATGACCATGATCATCTATATATTTCATCTCAACAGGAAACGAGCGCCCTTCCGAACTGATCACCGGAGCATCGTCAAGCAACCGGGCAAGCGGCTGCAGGTCAAGTGTCGCCGACATGACCATGATCTTTAAATCACCGCGCAGCTGCTGCACTTCACGGCAGAGAGCCAGGCCGAGATCGGCATGGATGCTCCGTTCATGGAACTCGTCGAAGATGATCAGCGCCGCGCCGGCAAGCTCCGGGTCACCCTGAATCCTGCGGGTCAGAATCCCCTCGGTGACGACCTCTATACGCGTGGCTTTGGATGTGCAGCTGTCAAAACGAATAGTATAGCCGACGGTCTCCCCTACCTCTTCGCCGAGACAAGCGGCCATCCAGCGTGCGGCCGACACCGCAGCGATCCGTCGCGGTTCCAGCATGATAATGCGGCCGGCGGCGGGGGGAATAATATCAAGCAGGGCCAGCGGGACCCGCGTGGTTTTGCCCGCACCGGGCGGCGCATGGAGAATGATGCTCTGATTGTTTTGAACGGATTGAAGTAAAACGGGAAGGATGACGTCAATAGGGAGTTTAGCCTGTTTCTTCATTCATGGCCCCGGTTCGATACCCCTGCAGATCAAGCGCGACATACGTAAAACCGGCCGCTTTTACCAATCGGACAACTTCATTGCGTACGCTTCCGGTCGCACGTTCAAACTCATGCTCACCAAGTTCAATCCTGGCGACAGTGCCATGATAGCGCACCCGCAGCGTCCGGAATCCCAAACCAAGCAGCGACTCTTCGGCCTGACCTACCTGATCGACCCGCTCGGGAGTAATGGCGGTACCGTAGGGAAAGCGGCTGGAGAGGCAGGCAAAGGCCGGCTTATCCCAGGTCGGCAGCCCCATGTCACGGGAAAGATCGCGGATATCCTGTTTGCTGAACCCCGCTTCCACAAGCGGGCTGCGCACCAGCAACTCGTCCGCGGCTTTTCGCCCCGGGCGGTGGTCGCCAGCATCATCGATGTTCGTGCCGTCCAGCACATGCGTCAGGCCTTCGCGTTCGGCAATAGCCACCAGCTTGCTGAACAGCTCTTTTTTGCAGTAATAGCAGCGGTTGCGGGGATTATCGCGAAACTCCGGCAACTCCAGCTCCCCGGAAGTGATCACCAGGTGCCGGCCGCCGATTTGTTCGGCCAGCTCGCGCGCTTCATTCAGCTCACGCTCCGGATAGGTTTTTGAGGTAGCCGTGACCGCCAGCACCCGGTTCCCGAGCAGTTCAGCCGCCACCGCAAGCAGCAGCGTCGAATCGACTCCTCCCGAAAAGCCGATCACGCACCCGCCCATACCGGTCAGAATCATACGCAGTGTATCTCTTTTTTCCTGCAGCAAAATATCCATACAGAGTTACGTCCTTACTTCAACTTACAGCATGTAATCGGTTGAAAGAAAGTGTGATTTACGTTCGCGCACAATACTGGTTATGATCTCGCGGTTGGCATCTGTTTCCCGCGCCGCCACGACGATCCTGATTGAGAAAATCCGCAGGGCATCGGCAACGGATTGGGCCCCGTCGGCAGAATTTTTGCGTCCGTTGAAGGGAAAACTGTCCGGGCTCCGTTGGCACTGGCTGTTGATGTTGATACGGCAGACCTGATTGACGAGGGCGTCAACCAGCTGGGCCAGCAGGTCGGTATCACGCCCGAAGATGCTCGCCTGCTGGCCGTAGTTTGAGGCCACCACATATTCGATCGGCTCCCGGATGTCATCGAACGGCACAACGGCAATGACAGGCCCGAACTGCTCTTCATTGTACACCCTCATCGCCGGGGTCACCGGATACAACAGGGCCGGATAAAAGAATGAGCCGATTCTGGCACCGCCGCCAGGGTTGACGACCTTGGCACCGAGAACCGTGGCATCGTCAACCAGCCCTTCCAGATAGGCCGGTTTTTCCGGCTCCGGTAGCGGCGTAACGGTAACCCCCTGCTCCCACGGCATGCCGCAGGTGAGAGCTGTTATCCCCGCCGACATCCGCTGCAGAAAATCATCAACGATCGATCTGTGCACGAACATGATCTTTAGAGCGGTACAGCGCTGTCCGTTGAAGGTCAGGCTTCCCTGAATACACTCGCTGACCGCCAGCTCAAGGTCAGCATCGGGGAGAATAATCGCCGGATTCTTCGCATCCAGACCAAGTACACAGCGGAGACGATGAGGGCGCGGATGAACCGCACGGAGAGCATCGGCTACTCGATGGGTGCCGATAAAGCCGAGCACATCCACCTGCCCTGAAGCCATCATGGGAGGAACCACCGTTTCACCCTCGCCGTAGGCTGTATTGATGACACCGGCCGGAAACGAATCACGGAACGCCTCCAACAGCGGCTGAAATACCAGAACACCGAAGCGGGGCGGTTTCAGCACGATGGTGTTGCCCATAACCAGAGCCGGGATCAGGGTCGTAAAGGTTTCGTAGAGCGGGAAGTTATAGGGCCCCATACAAAGCACGACTCCCAATGGAGCACGCCTGATCTGCCCGATGATCCCCTGCTGGATGACAAAACGGGATGATGCCCGGTCTAGCTCTTTCAGCGATTCCAGCGTGTCACGGATATAGGTTACCGTCCGGTCGAACTCCCGCTCCGCTTCCTGCAGCGATTTACCGATCTCCCATTGAAGAAGCATTACAATATCGGCGCGCTTCTTCAGCATGGCAGTGGTAAATTGTTGAACCCTCTGGATCCGCTCTCCCACCGACATGGTCGGCCAGACACCACGACCATTTGCATAGGCACGTGCCGCCACAGCGAGTGTTTCCAGCGCAGCCGCTTCAGTCAGCAGCGGCGCTTCTCCGACCAGTTTCTGACGGCATCCTGCGGCGGAGCGTATGCAGACCGGCGAAAGCACCTCCTGCAGTGGACCTTCCCAACGGCGCAGCTCACCATCGATCAGGTAGAAATCCTGCCTGATCGGCTGCCAGTTACGGTACTGTTCGGGAATCTGGTTCTCTTCGGGGAAAAGCGTTTCTATTTTACGTGGCATGTGGCAGCTTTCGTGGGTATTTGATCGTGGAGTCAGCATTGGCGAATGAACTATCTAATTGCGTAAGATACTGTTCTTGAAAATGTAAAAAGGCACCGTTTTAGCAAATGCCCCTAAAAATGACTCCGATATATTTTGTGAACCGTGCCTGTACCGCCTATCTATGGCCAAATATACTGGTATCCATCCTCTACGGTCAACTGAAAAGCCGCCTTCGTTTAAAAGAGCGACTCCGAAACAATTTTTATTGTAAACCACTCATAAAGCACGTATGGTCCATTCACTTAACGACTAAATTCGGAATAAATTATTCATATTGACAGTATTATGAGTCTTTTGCAGGCAAGTGAACCTGTGAGACTCCGAAATTCCTTCAACATGCTCAAGGAAAAAGGAACTCGATGAGACTCAACGCCCGAACCGTCAGGGGGCTTGGTTTATTTTTTGTGGTGTCAACGCTCTGTTATGGCGCCTTGCTGTACTATTTCTTCGTCCAGACCCGCGCCTTTGCTTTTTCAGAGGGGGAAAAGCAGATCGAAAATGTGCTGCTCACCCACAAGGCCATCCACTCCTTTGTGGAGAAGGTACAGAAACCGGAAATCTACCGGTTGAAGAAAGAGGGGCATCTTTACTCCGAGTATTTCAGCCCCAAGCTTCTTTCGCGTACCTATATTGCACGCGGCATCGAGGGATACTTAAGCCAGGAACGTGAAAAGATCAAATTACCGCCGTTGTATTTCAAACTGGCGGCGGAAAACCCGCGTAACAAGGTGAATGCCGCAGATGCGCTGGAGCTGGATCTTCTCCGGCGCATGAGATCCGGAGCGATTGCCGAATACACTGAGATGGTGAAGGTTGACGGCCATTATTCACTGTACTATGCGATCCCTGTCGGCAAAATGGTCTCTTCCTGCCTGCAGTGTCACGGAGAGCCCCGGATGGCTCCGCGAGAACTACTGCAACAATACGGCGAAACAAGAGCGTTCCATGAGGCCGAAGGAGACATCCGGGCGCTTATATCTATCCGCTTACCGCTTGATGCCCAAATCAGAGCTGCGCACCGGATCTTTGTCCGGCTCAGTGTCGGCACCGGACTCTTGCTGTTGCTGCTGTTTGCGATAGTTTCGCTATCCGTCATGCAACTTGATCGCAATCAACGGATTATTATAAGCCAGAACAAGGAATTGAACCTGCTTGCTACTGTGGATATGCTGACCGGCATCTATAACCGGCAAGGCTTTGTAGCGATCATGGAGCAGACGTTGGCCGGCGGCAAGCGGCATGATGTGAGCTTAAGCCTGATCCTGATGGATCTCGATTTTTTCAAAAAGATCAATGACACGTACGGCCATGGCGTCGGGGATGCGGTGCTGACAGCGGTCGGGGAACTCTTGAGCGAGGTGAAACGTGCCTCGGACATCGTTGCACGCTGGGGCGGGGAGGAGTTTGTGATCGCCTGCCCTCATGTCGAACTTGATGGTGCCGTAAAACTGGCTGAGAAGATCCAGTCTCGTCTGGCCAAACAGGACTTTCCTCTGGGAATCCATCTGACTGCAAGCTTTGGTGTGGCTCAGTGCCGCCCGCAGGACACCTTGGATCAGTTTGTCGATCGGGCTGATATGGCTTTATACCGCTCCAAAGAAAACGGACGTAACCAGATTTGCCGGGCATCACATGACAGTTGAACAGAATCAGGAACTCAGGAAAACCGCACACACGGCTTGAGTTTATTCAGCATGAGCGGGTGCGACCGAGGCCAGCATTGCCACCATCTCACCATGGATCAAGCCGTTACTTGCCACGAACCGGCCAGCGAACAGATCGTACGGAGAGCCATCAAAGGAAGTCACCATCCCGCCCGCTTCACGCACCAGCAGCACCCCCGCTGCCACATCCCACGCTTTCAGTTTGAGCTCCCAGAAACCGTCCAACCTGCCGGCGGCCACATAGGCCAGATCAAGCGCTGCCGCACCGGCCCGGCGAATGCCCCGGGCCTGCTTCTGAAAGGCGATGAAATTGGCAAAATTATTGGCCGGATCGGTGGCGCAATCGTAGGGAAAACCGGTACCGAGCAGAGAGTTTTTCAGCGGCGCGCTGGCCGATACCGACAGGCGGTTGCCGTTCAGGTAGGCACCACCCCCTTTGGTTGCCGTGAACAGCTCATCATAAACCGGATTATAAATCACCCCGGCAACAAGCTCTCCCGACAGTTCCAGCCCGATAGAGGAGCAGAACCAGGGATACCCGTGGGCATAATTGGTCGTGCCGTCAACCGGATCAATGATCCAGCGGCAGGGAGAACCGCCCTGCGGGTAATCACCCTCCTCGGCGACAATGTTGTGATCGGGGAAGCGTGAATGCAGATGCGCCACGATCAACCGTTCCGACTCCTTGTCAACCTCCGTCACCAGATCCTTGTCACCCTTCATCTCGATGTTCAGCGATGAAGCGAAGCGTGACTTCTGGTAGCTGCCGGCGATCCGGGCGGCGACAACGGCTTCCCGGAGATAATCATCATAAGCTGTCATGTCAGCGACGCGGCGCATTCAGCAGCGGCATAATAAATTTGTCGAAGACAACCCTCTGTTTTGCCGACAGCAGATCGATATCCCCTTCATTATCAAGCAAGAAGGTTCCGACGCCGACGACTGTTTTTGCAAGGTAGCCGGTACCGGCGACGCTCTTTTCTATTTCATAACCGCGTTGGTGTATCAGGTTTTTCATCAAGACCAGATCGACATTCATATATTCAGCTCCCGTTGATGTAATATGCGCTTTTCCCACCGGGAAAACCGCCTTTTGCAAATATGCACTATCATGCACAGAACATCCACCACCAATCGTCCGGCGGTGGAGCGTTCACACGCAAATTTTGACGAACTCTACGTAGTAACAACCTCTACTGTAACAGCAGGCGAGGAGCTGTAGCGGGAGTAAACTAATGGTAAAAAGTGCTCTCCACAAAGGCTGTGGATAACCTGTTGATAGAGTGAAAATCCAGTAAAGAACGTCACGTATTACCGGGGGTTTTGTCGGTTTGCACAACGAATAAGCACCGCTCGTAACCACCCGATATTGCGTGTCAATAGTTATTTTTATCCATATGCAATCCACATCGGCATTGCAGTGTTTCGCTATTTTTAATGAAGACGTAACCGTGTGGATAACCTGAAGAAAAAATAAGCATAGCGACCCGCCATGAGCAGTTTTTTATGGCCAGCCTTTATACGTTGCGAAGAATAAACAGTTATGCGACATCATTGCCCCAGAGGTTGAAGCGGCTCTCGGTAAAGGAGTCGTATCAGAACGAGGCAGTTGTCATATAAATGATTTCAGGTTATTTTACCAGCGTCGCTATCCACAGGTTCAGCACACAAAAACCGGTGCGATGAACGCCTGAACATCGCTCTTCGATCACAACATCATCCGGAAAGAGTACGCCATGAAAATCAACAACCTGCTCATCCATCTTCACAACAGCGTCGATGCCTTCTCACTCAAACCGCGCCATGTCGACCTTATCCGCACGGTTCTTCCTGACGCACACATCAGCATCGCGGATGGGAACCGTGATTTTCTTGAAAAGCTCCCGCAAGCCGATTGCGTGTTGGCATGGGTATTCAAACCGGATTGGTACGAAGGCGCCCCGAAGCTGCAAATGCTTTTTACGCCCGCCGCCGGGCATGACTGGGTAGCTTCAGACCCGACCGGCCGTGTCAGGACATTCTATGGCGGCTTTCACGGCCGGATCATGCGCGAAAGCCTTCTTGCCATGATACTGCACTTCAACAGAAACATGACAACGTCGCTTGATGACCAGAAAAACAGGATCTGGGGACGCCTCGGCTACAACGGCACTGCCGCACTCTTCAGCCAGAAAGTTTTGATAGTCGGTTTTGGAGCGCTGGGGCGGTCGATGGCCGGGCTGCTGAAAGCCTTCGGGGCCAGGATTACCGCCGTTAAGCGTGATACAGCCGGATTCGACGACAATCCCAACGTTGACAGGGTGATTTCCTTTGACAGAGTGGAAGAGGAACTCCCCTCGGCCGACCACGTAGTTTTCGTCCTGCCTGGGGAGGCCGGCACCGACGGCATCTTTACCTCCCGGCATTTCAAGGCCATGAAGCCGGGGGCTCACCTCTACAACCTGGGACGCGGCAACTGCTATCGGGAGGAAGACCTTTTAAGCGCCCTCAAAAATGGTCCACTGGCAGGCGCCGGGCTGGATGTTTTTGCCGAGGAGCCGCTGCCCCCCGCATCGCCTCTCTGGGATCAGCCCAACGTACTGATCACGCCTCATTCCAGTGCCATCAGCGAGGAGTATATCGACCTCTTCATCGAGGAGTGGCGTGAGAGGCTCCGGGAGATTTAACAGACCGGCCAGATCAGCGCACGCAACCGGCAATCCGGGCGGCCGGTTGTGTCAATCACTGTTGCCTGGCCACCTTCCCCACCGGGGCCATATAGACGCTGAATTCTTCATTACCATCCACTCCCAGCAGATCATCGACCAGAGTTTGTTCATAAGCGGCTATGGCGCAGGTGCCGGCGCTGATCGCTTCACAGGCAAGGTAAAGATTCTGGCAGACATGACCGGCATCCAGGGCAATAACCTTGTAGGATGCTTCTGCATAGCGCCATTCGGTGCGTCCAGGGATAGCTGCCCAGATGAACGTAACCGCTGCTTCTCCGGCAAAGCGCTGGCCCCGTGTTGCGGCGGTGAGATGTGCAGGCAGTTCAGCGACTGACCGCACAAAAACCAGGGAATGGGCCAGCGGGAGGTAGCGGTATATTCCGTTTTCCAGCCCCTCTACCTTTAAAACAGCAAGGTAGGTTTCAAACGGATGACGGCAGCCGGCTGAAGGAACCGTGCGCAGCACAGCCGCTTCATGCAGTTCTGCCCGGACCCCTTGCGTAGCCCAGAGAAGAAAGGCCAGTTCGTCCAGAGAAAGCGGCTCGGGCGTAAAGCGTCGATGACTCTCGCGGTTAATAATAGCGGTTTGCAGATCGCATGGCCGGATTGACCAGCCATCCCGATTGGGCAACGGAACGATCCTGCTGCCCGGTGGAACCTCTTTCTGTACCGGCGGCGGTCGCACCCCCTCTGACTGACCGGTTGACCAGAAATCGACCACTTCGCGGATCCGGTCAGTCAGAAAGTATCTGCCGCTTTCTGTCGTAATTGGTGGTGGTTTTTTCACCTGATTCCATCCTTGTGATGAGCCGCATAGCCGCTTCCAATGGCTGAAAAAGGGAGGTCCAGTCCGAGGTCCGGAACCTGTATGGCTATCCACGCCGTAAAGGTATTGCTGTTCGGACCGGGGAACGCCTTGTAGGTGTCGGGCCAGGGATAACTTTTCGCAGCGCGGTCAACCGCTTCAATCAGCTTACCCGCAGATACCCCCCGGAAGTCTTTCAGCAGCCGGGGACGCTCCCCGAACCAGTAGCGGTCAGGAAGATCCTTTTCAATGCGTATGGCTGACAGACCCCGATGCTGACGCCAGCCGATGACTTCATAAACGGTATAGGAGTCAGCATCGGCAGGTTTGGTCGCAATCCAGGTATGTATGGCGAACCAGCCACGCCACCCCCAGGCAGGTGCCCCGTATACCTGAAGCACCGCTTCCCGGTTGATTGCGGGATTCGGGGCAATTCCGGATGATTCCCGGCTTGCGGTACGATAGTCTTTGGTCGTGCAGCCGCTAAGACAGAAAAGTACGAGGAAGAGCAGTGGCAGCTTGCGCTTATTTGAAAGATAGCTATTCAAAACAACTCCTTTGACCTTATCTTCATCACCAATCCGGAAACCTTCTTCTCCGATATACTTATACTGCTCACTCACCGCGAAACGACCGCCCGTATCTATTGATCCCGTACGGAGAAGCGGTCAACGGCAGTGACCCGGCTGACCTCGACCCTGTCAATTGAGCCATCGGCATAAACTTCACCGGAGAGCCAGGTAAGCTCCTCCTTTTCAAGAACGCTCGGAACGCTGATCCACCAGGCCTTCGCTCCCCCTTGCGATCCATCGCTCCAGCGGTAGCCGCGTTGTTTCAGGACATCCTTTTTGTCAAAAGGTGCTCCAATAGCGCTGATCTTCGAGGTTACCTCGTCATAACAGCCGAGCAAAACCTTGAATGCCGGGGTGTTCGTTACCGGCAGTTTCCCCAAAAGGATCCCCAGCACCCCTTCGGCATCATCCAGGGCACGGTGTGCGTTTATGAACAGACCAAACTTGTAGAGCAGATATTCCAGAACCCGGGTGGAAATTTTTTCCGCCTGCCAGTCGATCTGATTGACAGTACACGCCCAGGGCAAAGTGGAGAAGACCGGGTAACGGCCCTCGACAAACTTGCGGTCAAACCCTGCATTGTGAGCGATCACCAGGGACGCCTGATTTGCAAGCCTGCCTACCTGTTCATCGTCAAATGATTGCCCGCGAACCATGTCGTCGGTAATTCCGGTGATCTCCACAATCTCTCTGGGGAGCGCCCGCCCCGGATCTTCAAAACCATTATACCGGTCTGTAATCCGGATGATTTCCGCCGTCACCGGATCGTATTCGAATGCGACGATCCCCAGTTCGATGATCCTGTCTTCCGTGTGGTTGAGTCCGGTCGTCTCGGTATCAAGACAGAGACCTATCTTTGCCCCCTGCACCGGCCTGTGGGTAAAACCGCTCTCTTTTTCCAGATCCAGCTTGCGGAGCACCTTGAATTCTCCCGTAGCGTGAAGGGCCGTGACAGTGATCTCCGCCTCCAGAAGGTTCATCGGCTCTTTCTGAAAGTCTCTGTTTTTTGCTGTTTTCATCTTCTTAGCTGTTGAAGTCATAGTTATTCCGGTCACTTTCCACGCAGCATCTGCGTAAGCATACGGTCGAGGGAGGACGCAAAGCGTTGCCGGTCCGTGAGACTGAACTGGCCAGGGCCACCCTGGGCAAATCCATCGGCACGAAGCTCCATCATCAGGTCACGCATGGAGAGGCGTTCGCCGACATTCTCCTCGGTATACAGTTCACCCCTCGGGTCCAGGGCAACACCACCCTTGGCAACGATCCTTGCAGCCAGGGGAATATCGGCGGTAATCACCAGGTCTTCCGGCGCCGCATGCTCGGCAATATAGTCATCGGCAACGTCAAAGCCGTCATCGACAACTATTGATTCAACCAGTTCGGAGTTGTGTTTGCTCAGGCTCTTGTTTGCCACAAGCAGAACAGGCAGGTTCAGTCGTTCGGAGGCCCGGAAAATGATATCTTTGATCACACGGGGGCAGGCGTCGGCATCAATCCATATTTTCAAGGTGTACGTCCTTTGCTGTTTCATAACTGAATTGCATTCCTGATATGCCTTTTTATATTTCGATTTGTGCGGAGTAGAGACACGCCCTTGCTACCGGAATGAACCTCGTCCGCCCGGTTGCCAGCGCATTGCCGGGCAGGCGCTGAAGCGTTTCTGGTGCTCGGCGCAGAAAACCTGACCGTTGAAGCGTCCTGCATTGGCGATGCAGAAATCATACTCTTCCTCGCTGATTTCCTGCCCGCAGAGAGCGCATGTCGGCTCTTTCCCGTCACTCATGAAGATTTCTCACTTGCCGCCCTGCAGCACATTCAGCCGTTCCCGGGCAATCTTCGCATTTGGCGTACCCGGATATTTGGCGGCGACCTCTCCGTACAGCTTCAGCGCATGCTCCCGGTTGTTCTGCTTCTCTTCGAACTGCGCTGTTTCAAGCTGCTGCTTCCCCCCGTCGTTGGAGCTGGCACTCAGGGCGGTGCAGCAGAGTGCCAGCAGAATCAGGATCTGTTTTTTCATGGTAGCTCCACTTTATTTATTGGTCTTATCATTCATGGCTGTCGGCAAGGAAAGCAGATAGAGGGTAACTCCGACAGCCACCGCTATCAGCACTATCTTCAGCCAGAAGTCCCGGGCAAACAAAATCGTCGTTGCCGGAAACGACACCCATACCATGCCGATGGCAATCGCTTTCGCCCTGAGTGGCATGCCTGCACCTCCCAGATAATCACGCAGCAGCGGCCCCAGGTGGTTGTGTTCCACCAGCCAGCGATGGAACCGCTCCGAACTTCTGGCGAAACAGGCCACCGCCAGCAGCAAAAACGGCACGGTCGGCAGCAGCGGAAGAAAAATTCCGACGACACCTCCCGCAACGGCAAGCCAGCCGCAGGATATCAGGATCCAGCGCAGGAACGCATTCTTTACGTGTTTATTGGTCGATTCCATAATCTCCGGAAAAACTATTGATCAAAGCAGACGTTTCAGCACAAAAAGACCGATCATGGCGATGCCGATGGCAAGTTTGCCCGCGACTCCCAAAGCCAAACCCACCACGGTACCAAAACCGGCCCGACCTGCCTGATCCAGGCTCCGCTGCAGCGATAACTCTCCGATTACCGCACCCACGAACGGCCCGAACAGGATGCCGGGAATCCCGAGAAAAATCCCCACGATCCCTCCCAGCACCGCCCCCGCCATGGCCCGGCGTGAACCGCCGAACTTCCTGACTCCGAGAACGGAGGCGGCAAACTCCACGACATACGTCAGCCCGGCCATTCCTCCCAGTACCAGCAGAGTCCCGATTCCAACATAGCGGAAGTCCTCCGCCCAGGCCCCAAGAAGCAGCCCCAGAAACAGAATCGGCGCACCCGGCACAACCGGCAGCAGCAACCCTGACAGCCCGGTTATGGTGCAGATTGTGCTGAAGATCCAGAGTATCAATGAGTGATCAGACATAATGTCTCTTTACCCTGTTCGACTTCTGATGGCAGCTTATATCTTCCGAGTATTAGTTAGTCGGGCAAAGAAATCAAGAGGTTTGAGTGAGAGCGTACCGGGATGAGTCACGGGGATATATTTGTCTTGAACGGTTTCACTTTTGCGGGCGCATGTCCCCGGAAATTAGACGCCACTGTTTATGGCGGTTATGGTTTTGCTCAACTCTTCATACACCCCTTCGATATTCCGTATCACATCGTCATTGCTGAAACGGACCACCCGCAATCCGAGAGAGCCGAGAAACCTCGTTCGTTCCGCGTCGTACTCTGCTGTTTCGCCATGGCTGTCGCCGTCGATCTCGATTACCAGCTGCAGTCCGGCGCAATAAAAATCTACGATATAACCACCAACAGGTTTTTGCCGCAGGAATTTATAGTCGGCAAACTGCCGCATGCGCAGAACTTTTTGCCAGATCCTGTTTTCGGCGGCCGTTGGGTTGTTGCGGTTTTCCCGAGCAAGGATGGTAAGGTTTTTGTTGTAGGGAAGATGGGGGGAGTCGAATGAAGGCGCTGCCCCGGAGTCAGAAGGCAACCCCTCCCCGGCCCTCCCCTTATCAAGGGAGGGAGACAGGCTATCTCCTGAGGGTGAGGGTGTCGGTTTATAGCCTCCCCCCCTGATAAGGGGGGATCGAGGGGGGTTGGTTCTGATTTTGACTCACGCCACTTTCTCCAAAATCTTTCTGTCACTGCTACCGCAACAAACCGCGCCCGCCCGGTTGCCAGCGCATTGCCGGGCAGGCGCTGAAGCGTCTCTGATGTTCGGAGCAGAAGACCAGACCGTTGAATCTCCCGGTATTTGCGAGGTAGAAATCGCGTTCAGCCGCTCCTGGGCAATCTTCGCGCTTGGAGCGCTTGCTCTTCATCTTTCATGTTTATGAAGAATGACGATTTGATACATTACAAATGCCACTTTCACAGACATGTCTTTTGGGCAGATAAGGGCGGATACGGGCAAACCCTTTGTACAGGAGACGCGCGACAGGATTTATCAACGGCATATGTATGATGGTTCCCATGATTCCATACAGCGTTGAAGCTGGAAATGCCTGCCAGATGGCCCAAAAGGATTCCACGCCGCGATATATTCTGCCGCTTCGGTCAATAACATGCAGTTCGTACATAAAAGCATCCCGGCCGATGTGGTATGACTCCGGATTGAAGTCCGGCGAATGTATATCAACAGCGACAAGTCTCCCGCCGTGATCCTGGCGCAGATAGTGTTCAATCTCCGCGGCACAGACAGAGCACGAGCCATCATAAAATATCTGGATGGGAAAATCTGGTTGTTTTGACATGGCAGCCTCGTTATGTAACGTTCAGGGAAATCCGGAGACATCCAGAAGAGATTTGACTCATATCGCAGCAGCACTCTTATCGACAAACGAAGCATACCTCTCATTCTGCGTTGTAAGTAGATCTACTGCGCCTGTCAGGCGGAGCCCCAAAAAAACCTTTGTTAGTTCGGCTGAAAGAAACAACAACGAGCATGATAGAGCTGGGTTAGCATAAGGATAAAGCATTTGAAACAGACTCTCCGTGCTTCCAGCAAGCCATTGTGTATCAATATCTTTGCACTGCGTGCAAGGCCGTTGACATGACTTAAACTACTGTTCCGGGAATTCTGCACTACAACTTTGTACTGAGTTGAGATGCGTCCATAATGGCCCGCTCTATTCCAACACGGGAAAACCAATTTCTCGAAGGTAGTTGAACGTCGAATCATAGAATGCTGGTTCTCGTGTTTTGTCATCATGATCACCAAAAGGGACAACGACAACCATTCCTTGACGAGCACGTGTTAAAAGCACACGGTACGCATTCTTAAGATAGTTTTTTCGTTCTTCTTTATTGATATTTATCCATCGACTGCCACAGAACGAGCGGTGTTCCCATCCCTTCGATGAATACCTAAAATCTGCATCCCATGTAACACAAGCCCAATCAAGTTCAAGCCCTTGCACGTGGAACTCTGTAGCAACGTCCTCAAGATAATAGGAAGATCGTACATCGTCCTTACCATCCAAAAACCAATGAATTGGATCCATTGGAGATTTGACATCAATCGCGTGAGGTTTTAGTCGTTCTGCTTGAGACGAGGCAACAATACCATATCGCTCTGAACCGCTTGCCCGAGTCTTAAGCCACTTTTTTGCCTTTTGGAGATCACGAGCAATAACTATCGGATATTTCCCAATAACTTTTCCAAGAGTTTTTTGTGCGTCATTTATATCCAAATCCAGGATTTGCTTAACCAGAAGTGATACGTATTCGGCACGGAAAGATCGCATTGAAACTGAAAGATGTAGAAAATCATTATATGAAACGTTCTGTCGTGTGGAGAGGCTTCGGATTACATCCTCTGTACCGTATTCACTATCGGAAAGATGCGGCGAAATGTGAACATGCCAATCGGAAAACTGTCTATTTAATGATTCTATCCATTCGCTTATTCCAGCTTCTCCGGTGTTAATTTCTTGACCACCTCCAACCAGGCACACAACAACCGCCCAATCAGAGTGACGATCAAGGCAAGATATGAGAAATTCCGGTTCAGATTGACTAAACCCCGGTGTGTCCTTTTTTCTGCGCATAAAGGAGGAAGTTTGCTCCAAATTCCATGCACGTTGCGCTTCGTCAAATATTGCAACATGCTCTTTTGGTGCTCTTTCATCCCGAAGACAGTCATCTCGAAAGTGATGGATATTCTGAATGAACAGCTTAACTTCACTTAGCGCGGTAGTTTTCTTAATGCGTTGGCCTTTTTCTTTCTCACGCGTAACTTTGTCGCGAGCAAGCGCTTCACGAAGGATCGCAACAAGTGGCCCGTTTCCTGAAAGAAAAACACTGTAGAGATCGTCAGTTTTATCAATATGTTTCGTTGCGATGTTTAGACCGACGAGTGTTTTGCCTGCTCCAGGAACGCCAGTCACAAAACAAATAGATTTATGTGATTTTTCTCTGGAAGTACGTATAACTTCCGCAATTGCATCGGTTGTCTGACTCAGATTGATAGCATCGGCGTCTTTTCGATAAATATCAGCTACTGCATGGTCATTATACAGTGCCAATGCCGCTTCAATGATCGTGGGTGTTGGACAGTAACGGCCATTCTCCCACTGGATTCGATCAATGTTATCGCCACCTACAAAACTCAGCACACATTCAATCGCCTTTCTAAGCAGTGTTGAGTTAGCTTTTATTGGATTAAAAATTTGGTCATTTTGTGGTGTGAGTGTGGCTGTAACTATTGAACAGGGAGCCTCTGTTGCAATAAGCACTGGAACAATATATTTGTTATGACTAGAATCATGGAAATTTTTCAAGTCAAGAGCATAATCCCAGACCTGATCAGTGCCATAAGCAGAAAACTCTCGTTCACCTACTTTGAATTCAAGTACAAATACCGCTGGGCCAATCAGCAATACAACATCAATGCGGCGCCCCATACGAGGAATGGCATATTCAAAATAGACCGCGCCCTCATATGGCGAAAGTATTTTTTGTAATAGATCAATTTGATGGAGCCACGCTTGACGCTGAGTCTGCAGAACGGGAAATTCACATTCTCGAGTGAGCAACCCAATTATTTCATCTATTGAAGAATGCCGGAAGTTTGTTATCGAGTCAGAATAGTAAGAGCGTTTCATTTTTTATGCATTGCCTTTCCTAAGACTCATAATCAATTTGTCAATTTTGTTCATGCAATCTGGGCAATAGATGTCCCAGCCTGAATCTTCATCAATTCTGAATCCATGGCATGTCTCATTAATCCTGCCATTTGTCAGGCCATAAACAGCGTCGCCATCATTCAGTTGCTCTGCACAGAGAGAACAGTAAATTTCTTCCATAGATACTTTCCTTGTTTAATCTATCGGCAATTTATTCTGTGGCGTGCAGCATCTTCCTGACCGCGATTACCGCGTCGTATCCTTACCACGAATCCGGCTCATATTCCATGATCTCTTTGCTTTATCGAGATGATCCGTCATGGAGTTTCACACATCCACCAGCTCTTCCGCCGAAGAAAGCAGTTCATAAAACTCATGCAGTTTGGCCAGCAACAGTTGCTTGTCCGGCAGTCGGGTCTGGTATTCTGCTACAAGGGCGGGGGAAAGGGAACGACTGAGTGCGTATTCCACCACTTCGCTGTCTTTGGTGGCGCAGAGCAGCACTCCGATTGCGGGGTTTTCATGCGGTTTTTTAACATCACGATCCAGCGCTTCCAGATAGAACTCCAGCTTGCCGAGATGTTCAGGCTGAAACTCGCCCACTTTCAACTCAATCGCAACCAGCCAGTTAAGCCCGCGATGAAAAAAGAGAAGGTCGAGCGCAAAGTCCTTTCCGCCTACCTGCAGCGGGTATTCCGAGCCAACAAAGCAGAAATCGCGCCCCAGTTCAGTTATAAATCGCCCTAGATTCCGCACCAAGCCACCGTGGAGATCACTTTCCGAGTGTGGAACCGGCAGTCAGAGAAACTCGAAAAAATAGGCGTCTTTGAACACCTCGCCGGCTGTGGGATGCAATTCTCTCAACGCTGTTGAGAGTTTTGGCGGGTTAAGCACGACACGCTCAAACAGTGCATTGTCTATCTGACGGGCGACTTCCCTTACCTGCCACCCGTTTTCGTATCCTTACCACGAATCCGGCTCATATTCCACGACCGCTGTGCTTTATCGTGATGATCCGTCATACAGAATCATTCACAACCACCCAATATCCGCCCTATCTCTCTTTATTCTCCATCAGCAATTTCACCTGCCGGTCAAAATCCGAAACATATTCGGAATCCTGTATTTTCCTGTAATTATCATAGTGCTGCAAAGCCAACTCTTTCGCAACTTCATGACTGATTGACCCTGCGTCGGTCAGGATTTCGTATTCGCTGAACTTCAGGAAAGCGTTAAGTTTTTCGGCCCAGTCTTTCATATACATGGGCTTCTGACGCACGGCCTGAAGCTCTGCGTAATCCAGATACATCGTCACAACCCGGTTCAGATGGTCAAGCTCCGGCTTGTCGAGATAATTCTTGGCTATTGATACATCAGAGGGGAGAATCTTGCCCTGCGGCCCTTTTCGCCAGGAAGTCAGCCCCAAGTGTGGTTTGGTGCTGTCGGCTCTTTGGGCCACAATTTCTGCGGCGGTCTTGCCGGTAATGGCAAAATGGAGCTTATTCTGGACTGTCGCGAAGAAGTTTTTGGTGTCCTCCGCTTTCGCTGAATAATCTATGGAGGTTGCGTAGATATCCGTGATCTTCTGGTAGGCCATCCGTTCACTGGAACGGATATCACGAATTTCTTCCAGCAATTCATCAAAAAAACGGGTACTGAAGCGTGAGCCGTGCTTGAATCGGTCAGCATCAATGGCAAACCCTTTGTGGATATACTGTTGCAGGATTTTTATTGCCCACTGGCGAAATTGCGTGCCCTGTTCAGAATTCACCCGGTAGCCAACGGCTATAATCGCCTCCAGTGAATAACATGTTACAGTGCGGGTCACCTCACGATTGCCCTCTTTTTGAACTACCGAGAATTCCTCGGCAGTTGCTTTTGAATCCAACTCGTTTTCCTGATAGATGTTTTTCAGGTGAAGTGAAATATTATCCGTTGAACAGCCAAACAATTCTGCCATGCGTTTCTGTGCAAGCCAGATGTTTTCATTGGCGTACAGCACTTCGATATTGATTGAGCCATCGGGCGTTTGGTAGACACTGATCTGGTTATCGGTAAGTTTCTTTTTTTTCATAACACAAGACCTTTCTTTTCAGATGCTTGTTGATTCAAATCCGCCTCAATTAAATCGGGAACGATTATAAACAAAAATCACCGTCTTCCATTTCGGCAGAACATTATCCGGCTTCCGGGCAGACCTTTCACATACAGACGAAACCGAAAACCAGCGGCGTGCAGCATCTTCTTGACCGCGATTTCCGGCTTCGTATCCTTACCACGAATCCGGTTCATATTCCACGATCTCATTGCTTTATCGAGATATTCAGGCGGCAGGATTCCCCACACCCTCCCATACCCGCCATAATTCGACCTGACAGGTCACGCAAAGGAATAAACAGTGATTGTCAGTTGTTGGCATAAAGCTCATATGCTACCATCGCAGCAGATCGGATTAAACGAGCACATCAACCTTGAGCGCAAAACAGTGACTGGACAGAAACCTACATGTGCCTGATAGCCTTTGCCATTAACAGCCATCCAAAATACCGCCTCATACTTGCGGCCAACCGTGACGAGTACCGGAGCCGCGAGACCGACCCGGCCGGCTACTGGAGCGCCGCCCCCCATCTGCTGGCGGGAAGAGACCGGCAGGCGGGCGGCACCTGGATCGGCGTTACGACCGGGGGTAAACTGGCGGCGATAACCAACTATCGAGACGCGAGACAACAGGCCATCAATCCCCCCTCCCGTGGCTCGCTGGTGGCCGACTATCTTTCTGACAACGCCATGACTTCAGACGATCTGCGGGCATATCTGGTAAAAAACGGCGACAACTATGACGGCTTCAATCTCCTTTACGGCAGCTGCAGCGAACTGCACTACTTTACCAACCGGGGAGGTTCTTCCGGCCCGGTGCAGCCAGGCATCCATGCCCTGTCAAACCATCTTCTCGACACCCACTGGCCAAAGGTTGTCGTCGCAAAGGAGCGGTTGAATCGCCTTCTGCAGCAGCCTGAACCTTCGGGCGAAGAACTGCTCTCGCTGCTCTTGGACCCGCAGCCATTTGCCCACGAGCTGCTGCCTGATACCGGTATCGGTCCTGAGCGGGAAAGATTCCTCTCTCCCCTCTTCATCGACGGCGACACCTATTGCACCCGCTCGACGACTGCCATCATGGTGGGCGTTGATGACCAGGTCACCTTTCTGGAACAAGGGCATGACATGCCGCGGCCACAGCTCCAAAAGTTCACGTTCCGGCTTTCTCCGGGAGGGCGCAGATGAACTTCCTGTTCCATATGCTGCTTTCCGGTGGAGATGATCAGCTCATGGTTGGTAATTTCATGGGGGATTTTGTTAAAGGACCGCTTCAGGAGCGCTTTTCGCCAACTGTCCGTCAGGGGGTGGCGCTGCACCGGCGCATAGATTCGTATGCCGAGCGTCATCCGCTTTTCCGCCAGAGCCGGCAACGCATATCACAGGGTTATGGCCTCTATCGCGGCGTAATGGTGGATATCTTCTACGACTATTATCTGGTCAACGAGTGGGATGATTGGTGCGACGAACCTCTGGAAGACTTTCTGATCAGGACGCGCAGCGTTGTCGAGAACAACATGAGTTCTCTGCCGACGGAGATGCACCGTCTTGTGCCGGTTATTTTTGAAGAGCTGCTGCCGTCATACGGCACGGTGGAAGGCATCGCAACAGCTCTCAGCCGCCTCTCCCGCCGCGTCAAACGCTCCAACCCTTTATGCGGCGGCGAAAAAGAGCTGCTCCTTCATCATGATGCCCTGCGTGGTGATTTCCGCGGTTTTACGCCGGAGGTATTGCGCTTTGCCGCCCACGTTATGACTTCAGCCGCCCCCTCCTGCTGACTACATATTTTCAAGCCATCTTCCCACATCTGCTGCTGAGGAGAAACTTTAGAAATTCAGGGTGGGTTGTGACGACCTCACAGATTAGAATAAGACCTTCGTTATCTGATTTTGTAAGTATCTATTTCTTCTGGTTATCCACACTATCACGACCTCATCACACGCACTGGCACGCATCATCTTCAAACTTTATTTCATATACATCAAAATAACTATTGACACGATATATCAAGCAGTTACGTGCGCTGGTTATTCTTTGTGCAAACAGATAAAGGCCGCAGTAATACGTAACATTTTATGGAGTCAACAAACTCTTTCAACAGGTTTTCCACAGGCTCTGTGGAGAGCGCATATGCTAATTAATTTATAACAATAAATGCATTAATACCGGCATTATCCGCTGGGCAGCAATCCTCATGGCAGACTCAACGACACAGGTCTATTCATTGCTGTTTAAATCAGAAGGTACTTGCAGAGGCAACACAGCCGGTGTCATAATGCCCCATGACCTCAAAGACCAACACTCCCCTGGAAGTAATCCTTGAAAAGTCCCCTTCCGGGACATGGACGGCGCCTGAACGTCCTACGCGTCAGCTCAAACCATGGCAGCGCCTTTGGGTTATATCAGGGGTAATCTACATGCTGATACTGGCCGGAAGTTTTTACATGCTCACCCCTAATCAAGAAAGCATAGAACGGCAAAGGGTCACCTCTGCCATGGAAGAGGTCAAGCGTTACGACGGCATGGCCTTTGCCGATGAGACGCCACGGAAGATCTATAAGGTTGCCACTTCACTGGGATATGACAAATGGATCGCATATGTCCGCGCCGAGTACCATATCGGGCCGGAGGGCAATGCTGGTTTCGCCTGGATCGAAAAAGTCTACCGCGATGCTCTCGCCGATCTTCCGGCAAAACGGAATCTTGGCTTGATGATCAGCTTTGTCGCATGGCTGATGCCCATGTCGGCATTGTATGCAGCAGGTTTGGTGGTGGCCTGGATTAAACGGGGTAGCGGCGCCACCAAAGAGCGATGACGTCACCGGTTGAATGATCACCGGCATTTGACTTTAACAGCAGGTATGTTGGCGACAAATTTTCCGCACATTGAACAGCTCTTTATCCCGGCAGGTCAGAGGACAGGGCTGTTCCCCACAAGACTACCTGCCAATTGATTCCGGTTCAGCCAACAGCAATCTGTTTTTCGGAGTAATCTCCTCCGGGATCAACTGGGTAAACACCCTGTACCCCCGGGAACGCAGCCGGGACACCCTGGTGGCATCCATTGCCAGAGGACCGTCCATCCACCCCTCAAGACCGCCGAGGTCGGCACCCTTCAGGTTATGACAGCAGGGCAAGACGGCAATAATTGCCCCGACCTCAACCGCCCGGTCGATAATAACATCCGTGAGTCCGCCGCACGCATGAGCAGAGACAACCAGATCGTTAGCGTGCAACACCACGTCATTAATATCACTCTCCATAAACTGGACACGATTCTTCAAACGCGGCCAGGCGGCGTTTAATGATTCTGTAAGCGTTTCTGCACTCTTAGGTATGCGCCGGTCGACAGCCAGAGCCACCGGTGAACGGTCATCCAGCAGCAGCAGGATCTGAGCCAGCAGTCCATGACCACAGGCCAGATCGACTACCCGCCCGCCTCTGAAGCGGCGGCGTACCCGGCGAGCAACCTCCCACGCTTCGTAAAACTCCTTGCGCGGCAGGCAGCCGGCATGGCAGACCGCCCGGGCAATGGCATCAAAAAGGGTGTCTCCGTCAAATAGATGGAGATCCTTTTCGGTAAGTCGGCTGCGTGACGAGCGGTCCAACGAGTGAGAGGTTTTTTGTGCGTGGTTAGATATAGGCATGTAATCCGATGGTGACAGGCGTGCCGTCTATTGCGGCGGTGATAGCAGCAATCTTCGAAGTATACGCGCTAAAAATATTTTAAAACAGACTGTTATTTTATGTTCACGGTGGTATTATGAAATCGTAGGAAGGAAGCATAAATCACACAAAGGAGGACTTACTAAATATGCAAGAGACTCCGCCAGACGGTAACCCGACATAAGGGGCAAGAGAATTCCGATTGAGCTGTTAAATCGGATAAAAACCTAAAAGGTAACTGCATTATAAGAGAAGAGAAGCCCACCGAATGACTTGGTGGGCTTTTTATCTGCACTACGTCTGATGTGGAGAATATTTATGTTTCTTGTGCTGGTGCTCCTGGTGATTAAAGCTAATCCCCACACCACCTGATTTAAGCTCAACAATCCTCCCGGTAAACTTTGCAGAACTCAATTTAGGATTGTCGCTCAGCATCAGTCCGCACATTTCGCCAACTTGCAAACCGTGGGGAATATTATCAAGTAACTTAATAAATGCTCCTGTCAGCGACAATTCCCCTAGCAGCGCCTGATAGGTAACGCCATTAAGACCCTTTAGAAGACAACTTGAACCTCTACTTGTACCGAAGTTATGTGACTCATTTTTCATGTCATTTACTCCCCGACTTTGCATAGTACTCCTTAATCAGAACAATAAGTGAACAAACTGCTGAAACGTGAACTTTTCCACTGCAAGAAATGGATTCACGCTCAACAGGAATATCAGTGCTTACCGCTACAACTGTGTGATGTGGCTTCCATATTCCCTCTGCGGGCTGTTTTTGTATCTGGTGGACAGGAAATCATCTCTGGATTTACGATTGGAATGATGTAAAGATGGAGCACAATCCAAGCACAAGGAACTCTCTATAAAATGATCTGCCCTTACTGCAAAGAAACGATCCTCGATGGTGCAATCAAGTGCAAGCATTGCGGTTCAATGATCAATCTTGACCCATACAACTCGATAAACGCTGACAATATCAGTAGTGATGAGATTCATGCCTTCGTAGGCGGTAATTCTCACTACTACATCCAAAGCTTTTCACGGTTCACAATATCCGGCAGAGAGAAGTTCTGTGTTACCTGGAACTGGTCATGTTTTGGTTTCACGTTCCTCTGGTTCCTCTATCGTAAAATGTATGCACTGGCTGCAATCTCATTTGTTGTTTTCTGTATTCCTGGCGTCAATCTTCTCCTGCATATCGGCGTTGGAATGATCGGCAATTATCTTTACTACCGACATGTCAAAGGCGAAATTATTGAGATAAGGGCGACACAATCTCAGCAGAACTACATTCCGGTGCTTCAGGAACTTGGTGGTGTAAACAAGTGGGTGATCTCTATTGGTGTTGTCATCGGTATAATCACAGCAATTCTGTTTGCACTCTTCTTCTCGACGATGATTGCATTCATGGGTCAGAACATTATGAGAATGACGATCTAAAACATCACTGGAGGGCAGGATGACACATGATACCGAGAAGTTACCGCTTAATTGCATACACGCTCTTGACACCTGTAGCCTGATAGAGGAAAAGTGTGCGCACATTTATCGCCATTTTGAGCGGATGTTTTCTCATGTGCCTCATATAGAAGCTTTATGGAATAAAATGGCAAATGAAGAAGACAATCATGCGGCTCAATTCAAATTAGCCGCACACCATCTCTGCCATGACAAAAAAGATACCGATTTTAACGACAAAAAACTTATTACTCTGCTAGATAAACTGGATTCAATTCACCGTACCGTCGAAACACATCAGCTGTCTTTAGCAGAGGTATTCGAAGTCGCATTAGTTATTGAAATGGATTTAGCAGAACGTCACATCGAATCAATCTTGATCTATAAGAATTGCGGTCTTTCAGATCTGTTTATAAAAATGGAGAAGTACGATCAAGGCCATCTGGAGGTATTGCAGAAAGCTGTTAATTCACTGAAAAGTTGAATAGATAAAGTGTAGTTGAGACATCCTGATACGGTCCATAGATGCAGTGGCACAGTATTTTTCTTTAGTTAGTCCCAGCCATGCCGGGGGCTTCCATATTCGCTTTTACTTGCATCAATATCTGCTCCAATATAGTTATAAACTAAAACAGGGCCATGCTGATTGCATGGCCCTGTTTTAGTTTGTTAAACAATTTCAGATAGTTGGTGGTGCCCGAAGCCGGAATCGAACCGGCACAGAGTTTCCTCCGAGGGATTTTAAGTCCCTTGCGTCTACCAGTTCCGCCATTCGGGCAAAATCACGGCAGCCTGCTTATTAACAGTTTACGCGCTCTTTAAGCTCTTTACCGGTTTTAAAGAATGGCGTCTTCTTTGACGGAATACGCACAACTTCACCGCTTTTAGGGTTTCTCGCCTCACGCCCAAGTCGCTCGCGAATGGTGAAACTGCCGAAACCGCGGATTTCTACTTTATCACCGGATTTAAGAGCTTCTTCAATTGAATCAAAAACCGTATTGACAACAATTTCCGAAACCTTGACATTCAACATTCCGTGCGATTGAACCAGCTTTTCAATAAGTTCGCTTTTGGTCATACGTCCCTCTGGCACACAGTAAATTAATTGGTTCTGTTGTTTAATCCCTTTTTCAGCAAATCGCCAAATGTTGAAGTCGACTCACCCTGTGATCCCATGTACTGCTCAAAGTCGGCCTTTTCTGCAGCGACATGAACCGATTTGATCGAGAGGGATATGCGGCGTTCTTTTGGATCGCAGCTTAATACGACCGCTTCCAGGTTATCGCCGATAGCAGCGAATTCCTTGGCCGAAGCAACCTTTTCACGGGATAATTCGGAGACGTGAATCAAGCCCTCGATGCCTTCTTCCAGTTCTACAAAAATTCCGAAGTCGGTCAGTGACGTAACCTTTCCGGTGACCAGCGCTCCGGCACGGTATTTACCCGGAGCAAGGCTCCATGGATCCGGCTCAAGCTGCTTGATGCCGAGCGAAAGCCGCTCGTTTTCAACATCAACCTTCAGCACGACAGCCTGAACAAGACTCCCTTTTTCATATACATCACCTGGATGTTTGATACGCTTTGTCCACGACATGTCAGAAACATGTACCAGACCGTCGATACCATCTTCGATACCGATAAACATACCGAAATCTGTCATGTTCTTGATCTGGCCTTCTATTCTTGTACCGGCAGGATATTTTTCAGCAATTGTATTCCAAGGATTCTCGGAAACCTGCTTCAGTCCGAGAGAAATCTTACGATTTCCCATGTCGATGCCGAGGATAACCGTCTCAACTTCGTCACCGATATTCAGGACATCGGCTGCACGGCGAACCCTCTTGGTCCATGACATTTCAGAAACATGGATCAGACCTTCAATGCCCGGCTCCAGCTCAACAAATGCGCCGTATTCCATCAAGCTGACGACACGGCCACTGACGCGCCCGCCGATCGGAAACTTGGCCGGTACATCCAGCCATGGATCAGCGAGGGTCTGTTTGATGCCAAGTGAGATTTTACCTTTGGTACGGTCGAATTTCAGTACCTTGGCAGTAATCTGCTGTCCCGGCTTAAGGACGTCAGTCGGTTTCCCGACTCTTCCCCAGGAAAGATCTGAAACATGAAGCAAACCGTCAACGCCGCCAAGATCGACAAAAGCGCCATAATCGGTAACATTCTTGATTGTCCCTTCGACGATCTGTCCTTCTTCAAGTTTTTCAAGGGTAACGTCGCGAATGGATGCACGCTCCTCCTCAAGGACAGCACGGCGGGACAGCACGATGTTGTCACGACGCTGATTGATTTTGATAACCTTGAAGCGCCCTTTTACACCGATGTAGCTGTCGGAATCGGAAGAAGGACGGATATCAACCTGTGAAGACGGCAGGAAAGCCTGGACGCCGATGTCTACGGTAAAGCCGCCATTAACCTTGCCGGTAATGGTGCCATCAATGATGCCGCCTTCCTGACACGCGTCACCGATTTTATCCCAGGCGGAAAGATAGTCAGCCTTCTTTTTGGAGAGAACATACCCTTTTTTGCCATCCTGACGCGTCATCAGTACGCGGATCTTGTCGCCGACCTGCACAGACACTTCACCGTCGGCATCGCGGAATTCAGCAGTAGAGACGTGACCTTCCGATTTTAACCCGATGTCAACAAGGACCGTATCCTGGTCCACGCGCACTACAGTTCCCTCTATAATTTTATCCCGTTCGGGACGATCTTTTAAACTTTCAGTGAAAAGCGCTGCAAATTCACTGCTCTGCTGTTCGCCGTCGAGCTCCTCATTATCTTCTCCGGCAGCGTCAAGCCTTTTGAAATCAACCATTACACCATACCCCCTGGACGTTTATCGTTCTTCTATTTTTTATTGAGCTTGGCAATGTAGCAATATGAGCCAAATATTTCAATCGCTTTTATTCAATTCCTCAATTTTGTTCATAACTTCGTCAATAATCCACTTCGGAGTCGAAGCGCCGGCAGCGACTCCGACCCGTTCGGCACCTTTAAACCATGCCGGGTCAATCTCCTCTGCAGTTTCAATCTGATAGGTATGGGACTGGATCTCGGTGCAGACTTCAAACAGGCGACGAGTGTTGGCGCTGTTGAATCCGCCTACCACAAGCATGCAATCGACACTGCTCGCCAGCTTCTTTGCCTCTTCCTGACGAACTGCGGTCGCATCACAGATCGTGTTGTAAACCCGTATCTCGCCGCCGCGCAGCAGGCATTCTGACACGACGTTCTTGAGGTTTTCGAACGCCTGGGTTGTCTGGGCCACCACACCGATTTTATTCATTTTGGGCAGTTTTTTGACATCTTCGCCGGACGCAACAACAAAAACCTTCTCGCCACCATAGGAAACGATTCCCTGTACTTCGGGATGATCGGCATCTCCGACAACAACAACTCCATACCCGGCTTCCGACAGACTCTTCACATGCTCCTGGGCCTTTTTTACAAACGGGCATGTCGCATCGACAATATCGAGCCCCTTCTGCTTCGCCTCGTTTATTTCTTTCAAGGCAACACCGTGAGAGCGGATGATTATGGTCCCTTTTTCGAGGCTGTCGAGTGAGTCAAGAGCGCTGATCCCCAACTCTTCAAGCCTGCCGACAACCTGTGGGGAATGAATGATCGGTCCAAGCGTATAGGTTCTCTGATCCTTGCCGGCCACCTCAAACGCCATCTGCGTTGCGCGTTTAACCCCGAAACAGAAACCGGCCTGATTTGCAAGAATGACTTTCATGGTGACGATTCCAGCTCATTGATTTTATTGCGGCACATTTTAACCATCAGGGCCAACACCTCGTCAATTGAAAGCCGGGATGAATCAACAGCGACGGCATCATCAGCCTGCCTGAGCGGCGCCAGATCCCGCTCGGAGTCCTGCCGGTCCCGTTCGATTACATCGGCAGTCGTTTCTTCAAGCGTAACCGGCTCACCTTTAGCGGTCAGCTCTTCGCAGCGTCTTCTGGCGCGCTCTTCCACAGAGGCACTGAGATAGAACTTCATTTCAGCATCTGGGAAAACCACCGTGCCGATGTCCCGTCCCTCGAGAACGACGCCGCCTCTCCTCCCCATCTGCTGCTGTGATTTCAACAGCGCTTCCCGCACAGGTTTCAACGTTGAGGTGCGGGAGGTTAACAGCGACATTTCCGCGGTACGGATCCGGTCAGTCACATCCATGCCGTTGGCCCGCACCACCTGCCGCCCGGAAACGGCTTCAAACTGAATATCGATGCTTTGGCAGAATAGCCTGACAGCGGCTTGATCGCCAAGATCGACACCGGCACGGTCAAGCAGGAAAGCCGCAGCCCGATACATGGCGCCGGTATCGATCTGGATATAACCGAGGCGCGCTGCCAGCAGCCGCGCAATGGTGCTTTTCCCGGCACCGGAAGGGCCGTCTATCGCTATGATGATGCCATCAGGTCGTGAGAGCATCGGTTATTTCCCGGCAACTTTTTCGAGGAGCGAAAAAAAGGTTGGAAAAGATGTTGCGACACAGGCGATATCCGTCACCGTTATGGGACCGGAAGCCACCAGAGCGGCAACGGACATGGACATGGCGATGCGATGATCGCCACAACTGTCGACTGTGCCGCCCGAAAGCTGCTCTGAGCCGCTGATATCCATACCATCCTCTGACTCTGTAACGGTAATACCAAGCTTCCTGAGATTGTCGGCCATGGCGGTGATCCGGTCGGTCTCTTTTACCCGCAGCTCCCTGGCATCCCTGATGGTGGTGATCCCTTCCGCGACTGCCGCAGCGACACAGATTGCCGGGAATTCATCGATAGCACGCGGAACGACAGCGCCGGAAATCGAGATCCCTTTCAGACGCGAGGAGCGCACCAGAATATCTGCCACCGGCTCACCGGAAACTTCCCGCTGGTCCAGCAGCTGAAGGTCGCCCCCCATGGACTGCAGAATATCAATTATGCCGGTGCGGGAAGGATTTACTCCGACATTTTTTATCAACAGCTCGGAACCAGGTGTAATCAAGGCGGCCACCATAAAAAAAGCGGCTGAGGATATATCTCCCGGCACGGTGACTTCCTGGCCCGTCAGCTCAACGCCACCACGGACCGTTACCGCCTTGTCGCCCCTGACCAGCGAAGCGCCGAATAGCTGGAACATCCGTTCGGAATGATCCCGTGACAGGCTTGGTTCGCTGACACTCGTTTCGCCTGCGGCATAGAGCCCGGCCAGCATGATCGAAGATTTGATCTGGGCGCTCGAGACCGGAGATTGATATGCAATCCCCTGAAGAGAACCGCCATCAATGGCCAATGGTGCCAGGGTTCCGCCTTTGCGCCCTGATATGCGGGCCCCCATAAGGGTAAGAGGTTCAACAACTCGCTTCATGGGTCGCTTGCGCAGGTACTGGTCTCCGGTCACAACCGAGAAGAATGACTGCCCGGAAAGCAGCCCGGTTATCAGCCTGATTGTAGTGCCGGAATTGCCGCAATCAAGAACATCACCAGGCTCTTTCAGCCCGTAAAGACCGCGACCGTTAATTTTAACCGTCTCGCCATCATCATTGATTTCGACACCCATGGCACGAAAGGCGTGCATGGTTGACAGGTTATCCTCACCACGGAGAAAGCCGCGCACCGTCGTGATACCGTTGGCTATCGCCCCGAGCATGATTGAACGGTGCGAAATGGATTTGTCTCCCGGGACGATGATTTCGCCCCTGACTGAAGTTGCTGGTTGTATGGTAATAGAATCCACAGGTACTCCCGTGATGAATGTAATTAGACGATCCCATCGCGAAACTGTTTGGCGATAGTAAAAAACTCCGTTAAACCGGCCTTATCACTGCTGTCTATACGCCGGCGAAGTTCGGCGAGGCTCGCGGAAAAACCGTCAATACTTGCAAGCAGCGCCTCCCGGTTCATGAGGGAAATATCGCGCCACATGGCAGGATCAGAAGAGGCTATACGCGTAAAATCACGAAATCCGCCGGCGGAATAGGAAAGGACATTTTCGCCTTCAACATCGGCTGTGCCAACGGCGTGAACAAGAGCATATGCAACGGCATGGGGGAGATGCGAGATTTCAGCAAAGATCCTGTCATGGTGCCCGGACTCCATGCGGCAGACATCGGCACCGGCTACACTCCAAAGACGTGAGACCGTTTCAAGCGCTTCAAGGTCGGCAGTAATACCAGGCGTCAGCACACAGCGTTTGCCGGCAAACAGGTCCGGAAAGGCCGCGGCAGCGCCCGAGTGCTCGGTACCGGCGATGGGATGACCGCCAACAAAGCGGCAGCCTGCAGGCATGAGAGCATCACACTGGCTGACAACCGCCGTTTTGACACTGCCGCCGTCAGTAACGATACAGCTAGGTGGAAGTGAAGCGGAAATGTCCCGTACAACCGCCGCAATCGCACAGACCGGAACGGAGACAAAGACAACGTCTGCACCTGAAACTCCTGAAAGAGCATCTGTGGCTATCTCATCAACTATTCCGAGCGAAAGTGCCTGCGCAAGGTTGGCGGCATCCGTATCAACACCGACAATGCGCCCGACGACTCCCGCCCTGCGGAGCGCCATGGCAAAAGAGCCGCCGATCAGCCCCACTCCGATTACCGTTAGCCGTTCAATGATCATCGAATACGCACCCTACATCGACCGCGGATACGATCCGAGTATTTTTAAAAACTGGCAGCACTGCTTGAGGTCATCAAGAGCGGCCTGGACTTCCGGATCTGAAAAATGTCCGAAGAAATCCACGAAAAAAATGTATTCCCAGGCTTTTTTCTTAAACGGCCGCGATTCGATCTTGGAGAGGTTTATGCCGCGTGACGCAAAAGGCTCCAACATCCGGCAGAGGATTCCCGGCTCATCCTTGACGGAGAAGAGCACCGAAGTCTTATCGTTGCCGGAGCGATCGCACCCTTTACGGGAAATTATCAGGAAACGGGTAAAATTATTAACCTGATCCTCAATGCGGCTGCGGACAACCTTGAGATCGTAGAGCGATGCGGCCAGTTCACTGGCTATCGCCGCAGAGGTGTAGTCATCACTGACTATCTGGGCAGCAACGGCGGTCGAAGCAACATCGACAGTAGGAATTCCGGGCAGGTTTTCATCCAGCCACTGCCGGCACTGGGCAATTGGCTGGGCGTGCGAATACACCTTCTTGACATCCTCAATCCGCCCGGTGCGTGAGAGCAGGTCGTGGTGAACTTCAAGCATTATCTCAGCCGTTATCTGCAGGCCGCTTTCCACAAACATGTCAAGAGTATGCGAGACAACGCCCTCGGTAGAGTTTTCAACCGGCACGACGCCATAGAGTGCCCTCCCCTTTTCTACCTCTTCAAAGACAGCGGGGATTGACTTCATGGGAACAAGTTCGGCCGAAAGCCCAAACTGCTGCATGGTAGCCAAATGACTGAACGTCGCCTTCGGCCCGAGAAAAGCAACCTTCATCGGTGACTCAAGCGCCAGACATGCCGAAATAATCTCGCGATAAATGCTTTTAAGGGCATCATTGGGGAAAGGACCAGGATTGTTACCCTGGAGACGATCATAGATCTGCCGCTCACGACCCGGAACGTGGAAATCAAGATTATTACCTGATTTTAACCGCCCGACCTCAAGCACAATCTGCGACCGTTCATTCAGCAGATCAAGGATAGCATCATCAACACTGTCGATACGTGAGCGAAGATCCTGAATAGTTAATGTACTCTTCTGCAAAGGAAACCGCCTGGAGGGAAGCCGTAATATGAAGCTGAAAAAGAGGGATAATGTAAAACATGGGGCAACAAAAAGCAACCGTTTTCAGTACAGTTAGAAGCCTTTTCTGCCCGTTATTCAAGCCGCAAGCGGAGTTTATCGAGACTGAACAGAACGGATTCAAGAGACACCGACACATCAGCCATGAATATCATATACTTATAAAGCGTTCAAGCCAGCCATCAAAAACAGCCACCTTTTCTTCACCAAAAGGGAGCAGTTTTTTCCTCACCTGCGCAACAGACTTACGTTCGTCCAACCGGCCCGGCTTCTTTGAATAAAACAGATCGGCAAAACAGATTATCTGTTCGGAAAGCGACTGGGGACACATGTCGCGACGCGGAAGCGGCAGCCCCTGCCGCACAATATCCTCGCATGTCAAACCGACACCGGTATGGCGTTCACACACCAGCGCGTGCAGCGGGTACCCCTCACGCTCAAGAATGGCACGTCCCAGAACACCATGCATAATGTAGGGATGTTCACCGTGCAAACCGAGCCCCGGCGCATCAACCTGGCAAACGCCAATGTCGTGCAGCAGTGCGGCTTCGGCAATAAACACAAGATCATGCTCCGTCAGCAACTGCCGCTCTGCAATCTCCAGAGCGAGAGCGGCAACGCACCGGCTATGCTCAAGAACTATTTCGAAAGATTCACCCTTAAGATAACGTGCCAATAATTTGGTAGCCCACACGCCGCACACTCCAGTCAATATTTTGAAAAAATATCTCCAAAACCGAAAACAATCCGTCAACAAACCGTCACAGCATCATAACAAGCTGTTATTACACATTCTTTAATTTGGCATTGATTATGCTAAACAGATAACAGCAGCACATCAGGCCGTTATTATAGGTTACAGGAGTCGATCATATGTACGCTAAATTCCCATTCTATTCGGTTGCCCAGATGTACGCACTGACCCTGAACACCCCGGTTGCAATCATGCTTGGAGAAGACCAGCTGTATTGGGTGATAGACCAGGACAACGAGTTGAAGTTTAAGCAGAGAGGGTGTTCACTGATGTCATACGCTGCCTAGATGACACAGCTGAGCTGAAGCGTGTCCAGAGTTGAGAGGCATGTTCTGCGGATTAATCTTCCTGATAAACTATAGAACTTCTCCAGTTAAAAGCTTCAAGCTGTGCCGCGAGGAGCTGATCAAGAGACACACCGCATTCAACCAGCAGAAGAGTTACCGCATCAAAATCAGTTACCTCAAGCTTTTCCGTCAGCATCAACATCTTCCCAAGCCTGCCTTCCCGCTTCAACAGTGCAGAACTCACATCATCATTGAGATTAAGGTTTGAAATAATCTCATCCATCGGCGTTTCGAACAGAACATCCAGCAGCGACAAAATACCGACCATAAAAGCCGCTTCAGCCTGTTCATCGCTGGCGGCACGGCCAGACAACTGCTTCAGCATAATCTCCATAAGTCGCCCGCGGATGGCTGCCATCTCCAGCAGCGGGTGATTCAAGCTGCGCGAATCATGTCCGGCAAACAGTGAAAGCTGGGTCCAGCGACGAAGATGATTAATCCCCAGCAGGAGAATCGCATGGCGAAGGGTTTTGATTTTTTCGCGCATCCCGAGTGCCACCGAGTTCACCAGCCTCAGCAGATTGTAGGAGAGGCTGGGATTCTCCTTAAAAGTCATTTCGATCAGCTCGATACTGGCACCCATTGTCAGCTGCTGCAGCAGTTTCAGCAATGCCAGACCGGAGACATCTATCTTCATACGATTCAGTACGACAGGGCGCGCAAAGAAATATCCCTGAAAGAGGTCAAAGCCCAACTCGTAACAGATCTGGAACTGCTCAATCGTTTCCACTTTTTCAGCCAAAAGTTTGACAGGATACTTGCGCAACTGCCTGACCACATCCGGCAGCGCATCCATACCGGTCACAAGAATATCAATCTTGATGATATCAATAACATAATATAATTCGCTATTTGCAGCATTAAACTCATGGTCGTCAAGTGCAAGCAGAAAACCCAGCTCCTTCAACTCCCGGCAACGCTCTACCACCTGCTCATCCAGCTTAATCATCTCAAGCAACTCAAGCACCGTCTGTCCAATCGGCAGGAGTTCAAGCATTTCAGACAGCAACAGCCCGAGGTTCACATTGATAAAGCCGAATTTCCCCCCCAGTACTTCATGCATCCCGAATGAACCAAGTGCATGCATGATGACACTCGAACTGGCGTGGGAGTAGCTGTCAAAGACGGCATGATCCATGTCAGCCGAGCGGAACAGGAGTTCATAGCCGACAATTTCCTGATTACGGTCAAGAATCGGCTGACGCCCCAAAAAGAATTTCTCGGATGGTGATCCCATAAAAAACCTTTATTCAAGTAATGATCGTCACTGTATCTAAATAACGAAAATGATTGTGAACAGTAGCAGAAATCCAGCAGAGTTCAAGTGTCATAATTTCGACTTCCAGCTTTACATTCAGCCGTGCGTCATGCTAGCCTTTCATTAAATACGGTCTTATGACGGTCACTACTATATTCCGGACGCATACGTCATGGAACCAAAGGATTATTTTATGAAACGAAAAGCGGTCGCCCTTCTCTCGGGAGGACTTGACTCCATCCTGGCCGTCAAGATGATTCTTGATCTCGGCATAGAAGTAGAAGCTCTGCATTTCACCTCGCCGTTTTACAGCTATGGCGATAAAAACTCCGACTGCCGGTCTGAGGTAGTTGGTGTCGCCAATAAATATAACATTCCGATTAAAATAATGAACGAAAAACTCGATTATATTGAAATGATCCGCAACCCTGTTCACGGTTATGGCAAGGGGATCAATCCCTGTGTAGACTGCCGGATATATCTTCTGAAGAAGGCCAAGGAGTACATGATTGAAACAGGTGCTGATTTTGTGTTCACCGGTGAGGTGCTCGGCCAAAGGCCTATGAGCCAGCGGCGCGACACAATGCGGGTTATCGAAAGAGAATGCGGCTTGGAAGGATTATTGTTACGCCCTCTTTCCGCCCGCCATTTCGAGCCAACGATCCCGGAAAAAGAGGGGTGGGTGGATCGGGACAAGCTGCTTGCAATTGAGGGGCGTTCGCGAAAGACTCAAATGCAGATGGCTGATGATCTGGGGGTAAAAGAGTACCCGCCTCCGGCTGGCGGCTGCCTGCTGACTGAGTTGTCATACGTCCCCAAGGTTCGTGATGTATTTGATCACTCTGAAGAGCTCAACCTGCGGGATTTCCGCCTGCTTAAAACTGGGCGCCATTTCCGGCTGACACCGAAAAGCAAAGCGATCATGGGACGTAGTGAGGCTGACAACAACCACCTTGAGAACATCAGGCAACCGGGGGAAGCTGCCCTCACATGGCTTGACGGCAACACACCTGTCGCTATCATCATCGGCGATCAGAACGATGAGATTATCAGACTAAGTGCCAGGATCATGCTCCGCTATACGAAAGCTGAGCCGGGAACGGAATGCCGCATAGAGCTGCGTCTCAATGGTTCTAAAGAAATTTTCTCCGTTATCAATAACATGGGCCCTGATATTGTTGATACGTACCTTGTCGCTTGATTAGTCCGCTTTTACATGTTTACCATTAAAGACAGATACTCCTTTACCCACAACACGGAACCTTTGAATTTATGCCGGGGGTCCGTTCTCCCGATTAATTTACCCCTGTATTTACATAATCTTATACAGATATACAAATCTTGCAATACCATTACATGATGTTTTAATTAAATTGATTTTCCATCTGTTATATGGAATTATTTGAACACAATTAAATTTATAAACAACCACTTAGTTTAAGAGGAGGTATTATGTCATTTTTTAGAAATATCAACCTGTTCTGGAAGTTCGGGATTTTCGGATTTCTTGCCACTACACTGCTGCTGGTGGCGATCACGGTATCCTATTTCGGCGCCAAGGGGACAAATGACCGTTTCGACCGCTTTACCGACAAATACTCAGCTTTAGCCCTGACGGTGAGCGAAATGCACACTCAGGGGATTCAGACCGAACAGGCGATCCGCAACGTAATTCTGAACCCGGCTGACGAAAAAGCCCTTTCCAACTATAAAAAGGCCTCTGAGGAGTTCCTCGGGCTGCAGAAAAAAGCGGTGGGTATTGCCAATGGGGTCAAGGAATATCGAGTGCAGCTCGAGAGACTCCCTGCGATGTGGCAGGAAAACAACACCATCAAAGAAGAGATCATCAAGCTGGCCAAGGACGGCAAGCAACCAGAATCTATTGAGATGCTGGTCAAGATGGAGACCCCCAAGTGGCGTGACATAAAGGCGCTCATCATCGAGATGCAGGCCGCCCTTAAAAAGGATATGGAGGCAGAGCACAAGGCGCTTAGTGACTATACCGACCGTAGCTTTATCCAGACCATGACGATTCTGGTGGTTGCCCTGCTGGTAATCAATCTGCTGCTGATTTTTTTCTGGCGAATCATGCAGAGTTCCTTCAATGAGATGGTCGATCGCCTGAGAGATATCGCCTCCGGTGAGGGAGATTTGAGCAAGCGTCTCGAAGTAAAAGGCAAGGATGAACTGGCCCAGGCGGCCCATTGGCTGAACCAGTTTATCGAAAAAATATCCCACACTATATCCAGCGTAGTCGGCACCACCTCCACACTGGCATCCGCCACTTTTGAACTGAACAACACCGCCGATCAGATGGCCACCAGTGCCGAAGAGGTTGCTGCCCAGGCAAGTACGGTAGCGACAGCCAGTGAAGAGATGGCTGCTACCAGCAATGACATCGCCAGTAACTGCCACCTTGCCGCGCAAAGTGCCCAGCAGGCTGCTGACACGACCCAGAAAGGCTTTGAAGTCGTCAAGCACACGGTTGACGGAATCCGTTTCCGTGGAGAGCGGACGAAAGAGAACGCCCTGGCGATTTCGTCGCTCGGCGAGCGCTCCGACCAGATTGGTGCCATTGTGGCCACCATCGAGGACATTGCCGACCAGACCAATCTGCTCGCACTGAATGCCGCTATTGAGGCGGCACGGGCGGGTGAACAGGGCAGAGGTTTTGCCGTCGTAGCTGATGAAGTACGTGCCCTGGCCGAACGTACGACCCGCGCCACCAAAGAGATCGGCGAGATGATCAAGGCGATCCAGAACGAGACCAAACAGGCTATTATCTCTATGGAAGAAGGTGTCAAGGGGACGGAGAAGGGTGCAGCTGAAGCGACTCAACTGGAAACAGCTCTGCAAGAGATCATGGAGCAGGTCAATTCCGTTACCATGCAGGTTAGTCAGATAGCGACTGCCGCAGAAGAGCAGACAGCGACTACCAGCGAGATCACCAACAACATCCACCGAATCTCGGAGATCATCGAAGGCACCTCCAAAGGCGCTCATGACACGGCATCTGCATCATCAAGCCTGTCTGACATGGGAGAATCGCTCCGAAACCTTGTGTCCCATTTCAAACTCTCGTAACACCATCATCTGCGTATCGCACCAATACAAACGGCCCATCATTTGATGGGCCGTTTGTATTGGTGCCTGATGTGGCCAGAATTATTGAATGAAAGCGGAGAGGAACTTATCCAAGGTTCAATTCATCAAGCGACAGGCGATAGCCGGGGAGAAGCTTATCGAGAAAATAGGTTACCTCTGGCAGACTGCTGGCAGACAGCTGTTCGAAATGTTCGACTTCAGCACGGCGAAACTCAAGGTTTCCGCTCTTTCCTTCTTCAATACACTTTGTCAACGCAGCAATCCTGTCGGCAGCCTTTACCAGGCGAACATACTCTTCCTGATCATCGAAGAAAAACAGCGGTTCATATTCTTTTGCAAGCTCCGGCGGCAGCATTGCCAGCAGTTTTCTGCGGGCCTGATCTTCCAGTTGATGGAATGAGCGCTTGAAGTCAGGATTGAAATGCTTCACCGGTGTCGGCATATCCCCGGTAAATATTTCACTGGCATCGTGGAATATTCCATACATCGCCGCACGGGAAGGATCAAGGGTGCCATCAAAATAGGTATTACGGATCATTGCCAGTGCATGCGCAATAACAGCAACATCGAGGCTGTGCTCCTGGATATTTTCCGGAATGGTATTACGCATCAGTCCCCAGCGGCCGATATAACGCATACGAGAGAGAAAAGCGAAAAAATCAAATTGTTCCGGTTTTGCAGTTTCATTCATCGTTACACTCTTTCATATGGCTCAAACAGTCGTTTATATTCGTCCAGCGCAAACCGGTCGGTCATTCCGGCGATGTAATCACAGACCACTCGCTGAAGCCCGAAACGTTCCATACGTGACTGGTATTTGGGGGGAAGCAGATTGGGATGACTCAGATATGTCTCGAATAGCCGGGTAATGAAGATCTCGGCCTTTACCCGCATCTTGTCCACCTTGTGGTGACGGTACAGGTTCTGAAACAGGAAGCGCTTGAGTGCCATATTCCGGCGGGTTATATCTTCGTTGAAATGAACTACGGAGCGATTTACACGGCGCAGATCATCAAGCGAGGTTATCCCCAGTCCGGTAATATTGGATGATGTAGTGGTACAGATGTCGGTAATCAACAGGCCGATCAAAGCACTGATAGTCTGGTAAACAAGGCGTTTGGAATCGATGCCGGAATATTTTTGGCGGACACCGGAACACACCTCACGCCACAGATCCACCTGTTCCAGCATCTCCAGTGTAATATATCCGGATTTCAGGCCGTCATCAATATCATGGTTATTATACGCAATTTCATCGGCAAAGTTAATGATCTGCCCTTCGATAGAGGGTACGGTGCCGGGAAGGAACTCGGCCATTATCTCGCCAGCGCCGTCATAGGGCGTTGAGTGTTTGATGATCCCCTCACGCACCTCCCATGTCAGATTCAATCCGTTAAACCCGTGATATCGCTCTTCCAGTTCATCCACAACACGGAAAGACTGCATATTGTGTTCAAAGCCACCAAACCCCTGCATCAACCGATTCAGGACCTCCTCACCGGTATGGCCGAACGGGGTGTGCCCCAAATCATGTGACAACGCCAGTGCCTCCGTGAGCTCCTCATTCAAATGCAGCTTCCGCGCTATCGCCCTGCCGATCTGGGCGACCTCGAGTGAATGTGTCAGACGGGTGCGATAATAATCACCTTCATGATTTACGAAGACCTGGGTCTTATACTCAAGACGCCTGAATGCGGCACAATGGATAATGCGATCACGGTCGCGCTCGAAGGCCGGGCGACTATCGCGATGCTCTTCCGGGTGTCTGCGACCACGCGATGTTCCGCTGGTACAGGCATACCCTGCCAGATCGTTTCGTTCGGTTGAATCATTCATGTTTTTTCCCCGCGTGCGTAAACTGTTGAAACGTGAGTCATACCCATCAGTAATGGTAAACAGGGACCTTACTGCTGTTCCGTTTCGCGTTGCTCCTCTTTTTACCGGTCACCCCGGCGATCGCAAAAACATCCGCCAGCTGCATCTTCCAGACCCCTTCCTGATGAGTCATCTTGAATTCTCTGGTCGTTGATTCAGACTCCCCTGAATCACTATCCAGCCCGATTTTAACATACACCGTGGCTTCAGTACGCTTTTCGTTCAGAATCCTGAAGTTTTCCATTTTCTGCCAGCAACAGGCAGGACGCGTTGTAGATGTGCGCATGTTTTTCACAAACATTTCGCGGGAAGTTTTGCCACGATGCGCCAACTGGTCAAAAAGTTGTTCGTATTGCCCTTCCCGCCAGATATCAAGAGTATCAGACATGCTTTTTTCAAGGGGCGACGCCGCTTCCGACGCACTACCGGAGCCCGCACCTATCAGTAAAAATGCCACGGTAACTACCACAGTAAACAATGATCTGATATCCATTATTACCCCCCATGATTAAATCATGCTTATCGTAGAGCAAATGCAGTCAGCGCGCAACGTCAAAAGCAATATCTATTACTGACCACCCCGCTACACTATTTGAATGGAGCAACACTACTAATACAGAAGAAGACACAGGGGCATCCTCACAAAGGAGAGAGAATAGCACAACCTGTGTCTCCATTTTTCAGCATATATGAAAGCTAAAGCGTTCTGCCATCCGCCTCGGCAAACAGCCGCAACTTCTGCATCATTAACTCGAACTTGGCGGGCTTTAAAGACTGGGCTCCGTCAGATGCCGCATGTTCCGGATCTGGGTGCACCTCAACTATCAATCCATCGGCTCCCGCTGCCACAGCGGCATAGCTCATTGGGGCCACATAGTGGTGATTACCGGTACCGTGAGAGGGATCAATAACAACCGGCAGATGAGTTTTTCCTTTCAGAACCGGTATCGCTGACAAGTCCAGGGTATTTCTGGTAGCGGTCTCGAAAGTGCGAATGCCCCTTTCGCAGAGGATCACTGACTGGTTACCCTCACTCATGATATATTCTGCACTCATCAGGAGTTCCTGGATTGTCATCGCCATCCCCCTTTTCAGAAGTACCGGCTTGCCGAGCTGACCGACTTTTTTGAGCAGCGCAAAGTTCTGTGAGTTGCGGGCACCAATCTGCAATATGTCGGCATACGCCGCAACCATATCTGCCGTTTCAGGATCAATAACCTCAGTCACAAACGGGAGCCCGGTCAGATCACGCGCCTTGGCCAGCAGCTTCAGCCCCTCCTCTTCAAGCCCCTGAAACGAGTATGGTGAAGTGCGCGGTTTAAATGCTCCCCCTCGCAAAACATGGGCTCCGGCTTTCTTGACAGCAATAGCGGATTCAATAATCTGCTCTTCACTCTCTACAGAACAAGGGCCTGCCATGACAACAATCTGAGAGCCGCCAATGACAACGTCGTCACTGATTCGTACCACACTGGACTCCTTCTTGACTTCAAGTGAAGCCAGTTTATACGGTTGCAGGATTGAAACAACATTTTCCACACCATGCAGAGACTCAAGTGCCTGCAAAGCAAGCTTGCCGCGTTCATCTCCGATTGCGCCGATCACATCGCGTGTCGTGCCATGAATGACATGTGACGTGTAGCCCAACTCCTTGACTCGCCTGAGAACCTCGTCCTTGTCTTTCTGTACAGCACCAGCTTTCATTACAATAATCATTTCCTGATCCTTTCCCACAAACAGCCAGGGCCGGAGGTTTCCCCCCGGCCCTGGCTGAACTGACAAATCAGACAGCAAAAAACCGGGGAGACTTTCGTCTGCCCCGGTTTGTGGTTTCGTGTAATAGCTTCTTCGCTTACACCTCTACCCGGGCAGACGGCCTGAAATAAAAGCCGAACCAAAAGTAAAAGCTGAATGCGATATAGAAGCGGTTTGAGTTCATATGACACACTTAATCATAGAGAATTTCTGTTGTCAAGTACGAATTACGCCGTCAGTTCGTCTACAACATCAACCAATTTCGGTAAATCCGGCTTGGTCAAAATACAGTTGGCACCGAGACTGATCCATTTCCGTTTATTGTCCTCTGAAGCAAGTGAGGAAAAGATCGCTACCGGCAGATCCTTCAATGAATCTTCTTTCCGAACCAGCGAAGTAAGATGCAGACCATCCATCTGCGGCATTTCAACATCGGTAATCAACATCTGAATGTATTCCATGAAAGGGCATCCATCCTGAGCGGCTTTTTGCATGTTCTGCTGTATTATACTCCATGCTTCAGCGCCATTTTCCGCTTCAATGACAGTATACCCTGCGGAGCGAAGACTGCCGCAGAGTGTCCTTCTGATAAAGAGTGAATCATCGGCGACAAGAATGGTTCTCTTCGCACGTTCCGGGTTTAACTCCGAGCGCTGCATCAAGAGAGAATCAAGCGGCTTAAGGGCACTTTCTGAGCAGAGTTCGGCAACTATCTTCTCAAAATCAAGCACCAGGATAATTCTGTCATCCATTTTGACAAGGCCGGTTACCTCATCACTGTGAACTGCAGCCGAAGGGGGTTCCACGTTCTTCCATGATATCCGGTATATTCGTGAAACCGAATGAACAAGTACCCCAACCATAAGGTTATTGAACTCGAGAACAACAACACGATCCGCCACCAGATCCCCGGTGGACTTATTGAGTACCGTTGCAAGATTAATGATCGTGATAACCTTGTCACGCAGCCTGATCATCCCCTCGACACCCGCCTTGGCATTAACCACCCGCGACATTTGCGGCAAACGGATTATCTCTCGGACTTTAGCGACATTGACTCCGTAGTAGCAGGGGAGCACTTTGCCATTAGAATCGATCTCATCAATTCTGAATTCAACTATTTCAAGTTCATTGGTATCGCTTTGAAGAAGTATCTTGCTCTGCTGCATAAATAATTCACCTTTCATCTCGAAATGAGGGGCCACTATAACACGCTTTTATATAAAATATAGATGTGTTGTAAAAAAAACTTACCGTTTTATTAATACGGCATGTATGTCCGCCTGAACTTGACTCTCTGCAGAGCCTGTGTTAGCTTTTTTATCTTATTTCTCACATGAGGTATGCAATGTTTTTCCCAACACGCGACACATTTTGTGCCCTTGCTGAAAAAGGCAACCTGATCCCTGTCTATCGTGAAATCATGGCAGACATGGACACACCGGTCTCAGCTTTCAGAAAACTTGACGACGGACGGTTTTCATATCTTCTCGAAAGCATTGAGGGGGGTGAAAAATGGGGTCGCTACAGCTTTCTCGGCTCGGCACCTTCCGTCATTATCCGTTCAAAGGGTAATCTGGTTGAAACAATTACAGACGGGATATTAGCCAGCAAGGAAGCAGCTGATCCGCTTGCCTGCGTCAAAGAACTTCTTGCCCAGTTTACCCCTGTTGAGGTGGAAGGGCTGCCCCGTTTTTTTGGCGGGGCGGTCGGTTATCTTGGCTATGACATGGTTCGACACTTCGAATCATTGACAACGGAAAAACCTGCTCTGCTTGATGCATATGATTCGTATTTCCTCATAACCGACACCATCGTTATCTTCGACACAATGCGGCAAAAAATAAAAGTAGTCTCAAATGCCCATATAAACGATGACACTCCTCCGGCAGAAGCGTACACGCGTGCAATCGGAAAGATAGACGAGATTATCAGCAAGCTGCGCTCTCCTCTGCCAGTGCATCCCGTTTTGGTCAAAAAAGAACCGGTCCGGTTCCTCTCCAACATTTCCCGTACAGACTTTGAAGAGTCTGTCGAAAAGGCAAAGGAGTATGTACGATCAGGGGATATTATCCAGGTCGTACTTTCCCAGCGCTTCAGCGGAGAGCTTACCGCTGACCCTCTTGACATATACCGTGTACTAAGAACCCTCAATCCTTCTCCTTATATGTTTTTTCTGCGTCTTGACGACACCGTGATAGCTGGCGCCTCTCCGGAGGTTATGGTGCGCAAGGAGGGTGATCGCGTAGAATTGCGCCCCATTGCCGGCACCCGTCCCCGCGGAGCGACACAGGAGGAAGATGCCGAACTGTCAGACGAACTGCTTGCTGATCCAAAAGAGTGCGCCGAGCATGTAATGCTGGTGGATCTGGGCAGAAACGATCTGGGCCGCGTCTGCACTACCGGGTCTGTCAAGGTTTCCGAGCTGATGCTCATAGAACGTTATTCCCATGTCATGCATATTGTTTCGAATGTGCTGGGACAACTATCGGCCGATCGGGATGCATTTGACCTAGTTCGAGCCACTTTTCCTGCCGGCACACTGTCAGGAGCCCCAAAAGTACGCGCCATGCAGATCATAGACGAGCTCGAACCGGTACGCCGTGAGATCTACGGCGGTGCTGTAGGATATTTTTCTTTTTCCGGAAACATGGACCTTGCAATCACTATTCGTACCCTGGTGATAAAAAACGGCATGATTCACCTGCAGGCCGGCGCAGGCATTGTTGCTGATTCGGACCCTGCTGCAGAGTGGCAGGAAACAGTCAACAAGGGAATGGCCGTCATGCGTGCGGTAGAAATCGCTGAGAAAGGTTTGGCCTGATGCTGCTGATGATCGATAATTATGACTCGTTTACATTTAATATTGTCCAATATTTCGGACAACTGGGTGAGAACGTCCAGGTACATCGCAATGACAAGATATCGCTGCCAGAGATTGAAGCTCTACGGCCTGACCGTCTGGTCATTTCTCCAGGGCCCTGTTCCCCTGATGAGGCCGGAATCTCGGTTGCGGCCATCAAACATTTCGCCGGAAAGATTCCTATCTTAGGAGTATGTCTCGGGCATCAGTCCATCGGCTATGCCTTTGGCGGCACAGTACTGCGGAGTGCATCTCTTATGCACGGTAAAACATCACCCATTTTTCATGATGGGCAAGAACTTTTTGCCGGGCTTCCCAACCCGTTTCTGGCGACCAGATACCACTCCCTGATTGTTGACCGCCCTACCCTCCCCGAATGCCTGGAGGTAACAGCATGGGTCGAAAACGGTGAAATCATGGGGTTGCGTCACAAGGAACTGCCGATATGGGGAGTGCAGTTCCATCCTGAATCGATCCTGACCGTAGGTGGAATGGATTTGTTCAGAAACTTCCTGTCTATAAGTGGTAACTGATCCTGGACCGAGCTCTTCAAACAGTCCGGTTTCCCTTCCACTTTTTCCGTTGACTTTTCTCTGCAAGAATTGCTACAGTGACTATTCGTTCAAGAACAAATTCAGGAGGAAGAAATATGAAGTGTCAGACCGTACTTGCAGGTACAGAGTGTACCTTTTGGGGGAAACAGGGATGTATATTTCCTGAGGGTTCCTGCCAGACTATTGCTGAAAACTGCGAAGGATGTGAGCGCGTTGTAACCGGCTCCATCGGACAAGTCTGTAGCGCATATCCAGCGCCGGCAAAAAAATGGATTGGCGGAATCTGTAATTTTGCCTCCCATGTGAAAGTTGATCTCTCCATAGCCGAGCTGAAGGTCAACCCGCTCAAAGCTTCCAAAAAAGCTGCCGGAGCAAAGAAGAAGAAATAAGATACGCATTCAATATGTTCATTCAAAGGGGGGAATTAATTTTCTCCCCTTTTTTTATTACAGAGGTAGCGAATGTCATTTACCACCCTTACCTGCCCTTCCTGTGGTTCCAACGTGAAGGAGTATCGCAATCCACTCCCTACAGTAGATATAATTATCGAGCTGAATAGTGGTATTGTCCTGATTGAAAGGCGTAACGAACCTTTTGGCTGGGCTCTTCCGGGAGGTTTTGTCGACTATGGTGAATCCCTGGAGTCTGCTGCTGTTCGGGAGGCGCGTGAGGAGACGTCGCTGGAGATTTCCAACCTACGATTACTGGGATGTTATTCCGACCCGGCGCGTGACGAGCGGATGCATACAATTTCAACGGTGTACATTGCGACGGGACATGGCAACCCCATTGCAGCTGATGACGCAGTGAATCTGGCCATTTTCAGGCTGGATTCACTGCCGCAGAGACTCTGTTTCGACCACGCCCGCATCCTCACCGATTACAGAGCAGCAACACAAGCCGCCATCTGAACTCTGCACATCACACAAGCACCTTAGTACGATCAGATAAAACGGAGTGCCGGGACCTCTTTTATCAAACCGATCTCGGCGCACTTTGTATAATACAGCATAAGACCGGCCTGCTCACGCTCACCAAGCTGATATGATATATTATCCCGCCAATACGCCATCAACCTCTCATATCCCAGCCACTTGACCTCTTCAGTACACCGTGCCACCTGTCCCAGGCACCCTGGGACGAGTTCTTTGGCCTGAATAAGCTGCCGGGAAAGATCTTTAATCTCAACACCTTCAGCGACCTCATTGCGGCATAACCAGAGCGCAAAGACAAACGGGAGACCGGTCCACAACTTCCACTGTTCGCCTAGATCGTAGACAAACAGATCCGCTTTCCCCAGGGAAGCGCGCAGTGCCGCATCACCGATTAGCAGCAGCGGGAGTGAATCATCGTTCGCAGCAGAGGCTCCCACCGGGGCCACTTCATAGGTACATGAACACCCATACCGCTGAGCAAGCAGAATCTTGAGGAGATTTACGGAAGTTGCGGATTCGGAACTAAGCAGAACCTTACAGCCATCCAGCGACTCAACAGGCTGCCTGGAAAAGAGCAGTACACTGGCTACTGCGCCGTTACTCGAAATGGAGAGCTGCGGCAAAATTTTGTAGCGTTCCGGATGATAGGCGTACTCAATGGAGGATGACGGGCAGACATCAACCTCACCCGCCAGGAGCATTCTATTCAGTGCAGCAGGCACTCCGGCAGTAAACCTGTACCCGGAGCAAGGGAACTGATTCCGGAGTACATGAAAAAGAGGGGTGCAGTTTGCGTACTCTATCTCGCCGATTTCAAGCATCATCTTGTGGCAGAGTACAGCTTATCGGCGTCACCTTCCACTACCCGGATTCCTTCACGTTCCAGGAGTTCTCCGGTCACCTGCCAATAGCGCGTCAACGCATCGGCATAGCCAACAACAGCCTTAATCTGATTACTCTTGGAAACAGCCAGATCATTTTCAACATCAAGGACTTCTTTTGTTGTTGCCAAGCCGACTTCGTTTTTACGGATAAATGAGCGCAGACGCTCTTCGGCAAACTTTGCCCCCCGATCGGCTACGTCAATCTGCTTATAACCGGCTACGATCCCGCGAATAGCAGCCCTGACTTCGTTTGCAGAGTTCTCTTCCAGCATGCGCAACTGCAGGGAGGTCTGTTCCGTTTTCAGCCTGCTTTTACGATACTCATTTTCGGCGGCACCATTCCCCAGTGGATATTTAAGCTCCAATCCAACCATCCAGATCGGGTAGTCAGAGGTAAGCACCTTGTCCATATTCCGCTGATAGGAACTATCAAGACCGGTTAGCTGAGCAGAGGCTGACAATGTAAGGTCAGGACGTGTCTTTTGACTCAGATTTCTGGTTTGAAGCTCATTCAGTTCCAGAGTACGCTTCTGCTCCCGAATGTCTGGACGATCCAACGCTTTCTGGATCGCTTCACTCTCCACCGCATCAAAGCGTTCGCGCGACGGCAGATCAACGGTCTGCAACTCACCCGCGTCGGCGTCCATCTGCAGAAGCAGGCGCAGAACATCAATCTGATCACTGACTGCCCGCTCGGCATCGATCAGTTCTTTTTCGCGGGTAACAGCACCGAATTCCGCGTTAAGAATCTCCATCGCGGGCAGTACGCCAGCCTTTACTCGAGCCTCGGTATCGGACAGGATTTTTCGCGCCAGCTCCAGCGAGACTTTTTTTACTTCCCGCTCCTCCCGCAGGCTGTGGAGCTTGTAGTATTCCGTGCGCACCTGCGCCACAGTGGTCAGAAGGCGGGAATTAAACCGTTCGAGTGATGCAAATTTTGAGTACCGGGATATATTGATATTTATCTCAGTCGCCTCACGCCCAAGGTTTTTCAGAAGAGGCTGGCTGATACTGGCTCCCAATCCTGTCTGCCAGCTTTTAGGCGGGTTGACGACATTACTGTTGGTATACCCATTATTGAACGTGATTGCTGCTGTACCACCGGTCCATAACAGTTGGCTAAGAGAAGCATTAAGAAGCGCACCCTGCGACTCTACAGCATTCCCGCCGGAACCGACTGTTGCCGCAGTTGAATCGGTATAGTTCGTTTGAAGCGTAAGAAGCGGGTCATATATCGCACGATAGCGGTTTATGTCTGCCTCGTACTGGGCTGGATTATAAAGTTCCGCACGCACATCCAGATTCTTCTCGACAGCCATGCGTATAGCCTCGTTAAGAGTCAGTGAAAGCGTGTTTCCAGACGAGTAGACCGGAACCGAAAGAATAAGCAGAGAAAGAGACAGCAATATCGGCAAGCGCACGTAGGGTTCCTTCCTGAATAAAAACAGGGCGAGATCATAAAATGACCCCGCCCTTATACCATAATTAACACAACAAATTAATCCCTGTTTTCTATGTAGTCGGCATAATCGTCAGCTGACAGAAGATTTTTCAACTCTTCCGGATCGTCAAGCGAAACCTCAACCAACCAGGCACCGTCATAAGGATCGTCATTAAGAAGTTCCGGGTTGTCAATAGCTTCATGATTGACACTCCGGACAGTCCCGCTGAAGGGAGCATAGATCGATGCCACTGTTTTTTGTGCTTCTATCGACCCGATCGAGTCATCCTGCTCGATTTCATCTCCTTCATCAGGCAGTTCCACACCGCTGATCGTGCCCAGCTCTTCCTGGGCAAAATCTGTGATGCCGATAACGGCAGAGCTGCTTTCAATTCGGACCCAGATATGTTCTTTCGTATATTTCAGTTCCTCAGGAAAATCCATGGTGTCACTCCAGCACGATTCGTTCAAGAAAGGAGGTATCTATATCACCATCAATAAAGTCTTTGTGAGCCATGATACGTTTATGAAAGAAGATCGTTGTCTTAATACCTTCAATGCGGAATTCATCAAGTGCCCGGGCCATCCTCTTAATCGCTTCTTCACGAGTATCAGCATGGACAATCAACTTCCCGATCAACGAGTCGTAATTCGGCACAACCGAATACTGGTCATACACAAACGAATCAACGCGTACACCGAGTCCACCTGGCGGGTGATACGCAGTGATCTTACCAGGACAGGGGGTGAATTTGAACGGATCTTCGGCATTGATACGACACTCTATTGCGTGTCCTCTTATCTGGATATCTTCCTGCTTATAGCGCAATGGTATCCCGGCAGCCGAACGAATCTGTTCCCGGACTATGTCCACACCGGTAACCATTTCAGTGACCGGATGCTCAACCTGAACGCGGGTATTCATCTCCATGAAGTAAAAGTTATTCTGCTTGTCAACGAGGAATTCTACCGTACCGGCACTGTTATACCCAACTGCGGCAGCAGCCCTGACGGCAGCATCGCCCATAGCTTTACGAATCTCGGGCGTGACAACAGTAGAGGGTGCTTCTTCGATCAGCTTCTGGTGGCGGCGCTGAATTGAACAGTCACGTTCGCCGAGATGAATCACGTTGCCATGTTTATCGCCGAGGATCTGGATCTCTACGTGACGCGGCTTTTCACAATATCTTTCAATATAGACTTCAGGATTGCCGAATCCGGATTGGGCTTCTGCACGGGCCGTAGCAAATGCATTCGGCAGAGTTGCCTGAGAATGGACTATCTTCATGCCGCGTCCGCCGCCGCCTGCAGTCGCTTTTATAATAACCGGGAATCCTATCTCCTTCGCAACCTTGACGGCTTCCTCAACAGAGTGAACACCCTCTTTGGTGCCGGGAAGAATCGGCACGCCCTGCTTGATAACCGCCTGCCGGGCGCTGATTTTGTCGCCCATGATCCGCATACTTTCAGCGGTCGGTCCGATAAAAGTAATGCCGCACTTTTCACAAACCTCGGCAAATTTTGCATTTTCAGACAGAAATCCGTAGCCGGGATGAATTGCCTCGGAGTCGGTCAATTCGGCGGCGCTGATGATGGCGTTGATATTCAGATAACTCAGGGCACTGGGAGCCGGCCCGATACAGACACTCTCGTCTGCCAGCTTGACATGCAGAGAGTGGATGTCGGCCTGGGAATATACCGCAACCGTTTTAATGCCCAGCTCTTTGCATGCCCTGATAATCCTGACAGCAATCTCACCGCGATTGGCAATAAGTACTTTATGAAACATGAAGGCGAACCCCGCTATTGAATGGAATTAAAGTTTCTGGATTACAAACAGTGGATCACCGAATTCTACCGCCTGAGCATTTTCTTTGCAGATCTTTAAGATTTTGCATTTGCACTCGGCCTCGATCTCGTTCATCAATTTCATTGCCTCTACAATGCAGAGCACCTGCCCCTTTTCTACGACCTGACCGACGCTTACATATGGATCAGAATCAGGGCCTGGAGCTGCGTAGAATGTACCTACGATTGGTGAATCGACAGTATCACCTACATCAGCAGCAGGAGCAGGCGAAACAGATGGGGCTGGAACTGCAGCAGCCGGAGGTGCCTGATAACCGGCGGGTGCGTACTGCTGTACTGCAGGAGCGGCAACAGTAATATATTCCGGTTTATGCCCACGTTTGATGATAATCTTTTCGTCCGAATTGTCCATCTCAAATTCCGTGATGTCTGTTTCCGTAACAAGTTTTATTAGTAGTTTCAGATCTTTAATATCCATTTTAGTCTGTCTCCTTTTACCTCAGTCTAATAGTGGTGCATCTAAATTGTGTTGAAGTTCACTCGCTGATCCGTCCTTGATGGAGAGGACGGTATGTTAGCCAAAGACTACAGGACAAGCAATCTCTTATCAGCACTGGTCAGAACATGGCAGCCATCACTTGTAACCGCCACAGTATCCTCAATCCTGACACCGCCAAAATCCGGGATATAAATGCCGGGCTCGATAGTAACAACCATCCCCTCTTTCAGAACCGCGGTACTGCGCGGAGAAAGCGTCGGCATCTCGTGAATTTCCAGACCTATGCCATGGCCGAGTCCGTGCCCGAAATAGTCACCATACCCTTTATCACGGATATATGAGCGTGCAACCTCATCCAGATCCCTGCAGCTGATGCCAGGCCTGACCGCCTCTATAGCAAGATCATGGGCGGTGCTTACTATCGCATGAATCTCCCGCGCACGAGCACCTGGGTCTCCGCAGGCGACAGTGACAGTTTCATCGGAATGGTAACCATCTTTCAAGGCGCCAAAATCGATTGTAATCATCTCACCTGAACGTATGACCTTATCGCTGGCACAACCGTGTGGCATGGCACCACGTTCACCGGAGGCAACAATAAAATCGAACGCCTTGTCGTCTGCACCGAGACGACGCATCTCGAATTCAAGTGCCACGGCTATTTCGGTTTCTCGAACACCCGGTTTAATCTTTCCCAGAACAGCTTCAAGAGCCCGAGAAGAGAGCCGGGCTACCGAGGCAAGCTGTTCTATTTCAGCGGTATCTTTACATATGCGGATCTCGTCAAGATTGGATCCAAGCTCCACCAACTCAATACCACTCAATTTTTCAGACATCCGCCTGAAAGCACTGACCGTTGTGTGGGCAGCCTCGAAGCCTACCCGATGAAGGGCATAGTCGTGTGCCAATGCCGCTACGGTGTCAAGGCGAGTCGCACCACATTCCCTGATTTCAGCATTCTTAATTTCTTCAGCGGCCTGAACGGTGTAGCGGGAATCGCACAGAAACCATGCGTTATTCATCGATATCAGCAGCGCCCCTTCGGTGCCACTGAAACCGCAAAGATAACGAATATTCCTGAGGTCTGAAAACAATACAGCATCAAGTGAATGTTCTTCAAAAAACTGTTTCAGCGTTGAACGCCTGCTTTTTAGCATAAATGAAACCCTGACTACAATCTGTTTTTACGTAACGCCGTTAAAACTGGCGCACGTGGCATACAGGAATCTATTTATTTTTAACGGAATTAAATAATGCCCGCAATCCGAGCAGATAGCTGTTGCTGCCAAATCCGCATATCTGCCCAATTGCCACCGGGGCGACCATACTCGTGTGGCGGAACGTTTCCCGGCGGTGGATATTGGAAAGATGGACCTCAACAGAGGGAAGCCCTACTGCGGACAGGGCATCGCGAATGGCAACACTGGTGTGTGTATATGCGGCCGGATTTATCAGTATGCCATGACAATTCTGCGCAGCGGACTGGATTGCATCAATCAGTTCACCTTCGCTGTTTGACTGAAAAAAAGAGAGCTCGCAGCCCAGCTCCGTGGAGAGATCTTTAAGTGAATCGTTGATGTCAGCAAGTGTCTGGCTACCGTATACTTCAGGCTCACGTGTGCCAAGCAGATTCAGATTCGGGCCATGCAGCACCATAAATTTCATAACTATGAAAGCTCCCGCAGGACATCAAAAGACTTGAGCTTGAGCATATAGCGTCCCTTGCCTATATTGCCGTCACGACTCATAATCAAAGCAGCAAAAAGATCATCGTTTAGAACCCTGACAACAATACAGGTGCGTGTCGTCAAAATAGAGACCTCTTCAAGATTACCCATCTTGATTACGTCAACAGCACGCTTGATTTCTTTAAGAACCGTTGCATACTCGACCGTCAGAAGTTGCATATCGAATTCTGACTGCTCCACGGTGACTTCATCAATCGGAATACCATCGTAGGCCATAACTACCGCGGCCAATGCCCCGTCAACACTCTGGATAATAGCGTTCAGTGAATCTTTTAGCGGCATAGTTTAATCCTCCTGATACTATCAAGCCAGCGATCAAGTGTAGAAAGCGCATTATTGACAACTCCATCGGACCCTGAATTCTGCAAAAACGCTTCGGCGGTCATGCTGGAATCTGGTTCATCCACCGCTTCCTCTTCCAATGGATAGTCAATACCAAAGTCAGGCTCTGGCGAACTGGCTTCCAGCTTCTCAAGCTCTGCTACCCGCTCCGCGACGACGTGATCAGCCGGATTATCGACGAGAATCGCACGGTATATTTCAAGGGCCTTATGGATGAACCCCTGGGTTACATACAATTCCGCAAGTGTTCCGGTTGAAAGAGGGTCATGTTGCGACGCTGCAGGACCATCAGCATCAGTGGTCACCCCCCCGAGGTAAAGTCCGGCTACCGGTTGATCTCTTTCCTCGAAATAGGGCTCTTCAATTATTTCCAGATCTTCGATGATTTCCTCATCATCATCCAGATCAGCTTCAAAAGCTGCTACCGGCTTCCCTGTGGTCCTTTCAAGAGATTCCAGCTCGATTCGACACTCCACATCATCAGGCACAAACTCAAGCGCAGTTCTGAATGCCTGACAGGCAGAATCCAGATCCCCAGCTTCAGCAAGCAGACGCCCCAGAAGTTTTTGTGATGAAACGTCCTCAGGCAAAGCTTCGGTAACCACTTTTAAAGCGGCTATAGTCTCTGCAGCTAATCCCTTGGCATGGCAGGCCAGAGAAAGGGCTTTTTGACCAGACAGATAGCGCGGGTGTTTAAGGGCCCCCTGGCGCGCAACATGAACCGCATCATCGACCAGCCCCACCTTGAGGTATACCTCTGCAAGCCGTGCGAAGCAAAGTGAGTCAGGCGACTTGGCATACTGCTCCTCAAGGTTTTTGATGTCCGTCCAAAATGAAGCTGATTCCTGCATGGTCACGCCTCCAGCCGGCTCAGTTTGAGCAGTTCATCGGGAGTATGTTGCGACATGGCATACATGCCGATGTCCCTGTTACAAATAAAGGTAATGCTGCCGCCTTTTGATTTTTTATCCGCGGCAACAGCATCGAGCAGAAGTTGACGGTCATACAGCGGAGGTTCTACCGGAAGCCCGTATCGGGAAAGGAGATCGATAATCCTTAAAACATCCTCCTGGGTACAGAGTCCTTTAGCAGCAGAAACTCTGGCTGCCAGCACCATTCCGATGGCAACCGCTTCGCCATGCACGAGAGTACAATAGCTGGAGATTGATTCAAAAGCGTGGCCGAGCGTATGGCCGTAATTCAGAATTGCCCGCAAACCGGCTTCCTTTTCGTCTTGCTCCACCACTTGCGCCTTTAATTGACAGGATCTATGAATGATCTTTATCAGGGCATCTGTATCCATGGCCAAGATTGCAGAACTGTTTGTTTCTACGAATTCAAAAAACGGGAGGTCTGCTATTATTCCGTATTTGATAACTTCAGCGAGCCCGGCACGAAATTGGCGTTGATCGAGTGTCGACAGCGTCTCTATATCAATCAGCACCAGGCGCGGTTGATAAAATGCACCGATCAGGTTCTTGCCCTTTGGGTGATCGATTCCTGTTTTGCCGCCGACACTGCTGTCAACCTGGGCTAATAGTGTCGTTGGCACCTGAACAAAGGGAATACCCCTCATCCAGGTTGCGGCGGCATAGCCGGCCACGTCACCCACAACACCGCCACCAAGTGCGACGACAAAAGAACCGCGATCAACACCGGACGCAAGAAGATCATCATAAATCTGGTTCAATGTAGTGCTGTTTTTATATTCTTCGCCATCCGGCATTTCAATGTAGGCAACACTGAATCCTGCCCTTTCCAGGGACTCCTGCACAGCGGCGCCATACAGTGCGGCAACGGTCGGGTTTGTAATAACCACGGCCATGCCCTTCAGCCCGACTGAACGGCACCTTTCACCAAGTGATGCAAGAGCACCGGGTTCAATAACAATATCGTAGCTGTTCTCAGCAAGATTAACGGACAGTACACTCACTAAAAAGCCCCTTCAAACGGCACAGGATCTCTGCCGCGACATCTTCCACGGATTTCCCATCCGTGTCAATTCTAATATCTGCGTCGGCATAAAATTGTTCGCGCTCATCCATCAGCGCTTTTGCGCGTTTATCGGCATCTTCACCGGCGAGCAGGGGCCTATCGCAGCACCCTTTAAGGCGACTGACTACCTGATCAAGAGTCACCTGAAGGTTGACGATCACTCCACGACTGTGCATTAAAGCACGGTTCTGCGCAGAAATAACCGCTCCGCCGCCAGTGGCGACCACACACTTTTCACCAGCAGACAGAATATGCTCCAACTGTGAGCTTTCCAGCACACGAAAGGACGGTTCGCCGTCGCGGGCGAAGATTGCGTTAATCGAGCATCCGGCAGCAGCAACAATCTCGGCATCAAGATCGATAAACCGCCACCCAAGCTGTTCCGCCACAACTTTACCGACGGTGCTTTTGCCGCTGCCCATAAAGCCACTCAATATCAACGCCCGCTTAGGCATTGAGTATCTGCTCCCGATAGCCGGCAAGGTTACGCTTGATTTCAAAAATCGAATCACCGCCGAACTTTTCCAGCATAGCATTGGCAAGTTCGATCGCAACAACCGCCTCAGCCACCACCAGTGCCGCCGGCACGGCACAGGTATCCGAGCGTTCTACCGTTGCCTCAAAAGGCTCATGAGTAATCATGTCAACCGAGCGGAGTGGCGTGTACAGGGTAGGAATCGGCTTCATGGCAGCACGCACGACAATCGGCTCACCATTTGACATCCCCCCCTCAATGCCGCCGGCATTATTACTGTAGCGCCGATAGCCATCCTTATAGAAGATTTCATCATGCACGCGTGAACCGGGCCTGCGAGCAGCATCAAAACCGATTCCGACCTCAACACCCTTGATTGCCTGTATGCTCATCAGAGCCATCGCCAGACGGGCATCAAGCTTACGATCCCACTGCACATAACTTCCAAGACCAGGAGGCACACCGATCACCTGTACTTCGACGACCCCTCCCAACGTATCGCCGCCTGACTGAGCCGCATCAATTGCCCGCTTCATCTCTATTTCCGCTGACGGATCACAGCAAAACGTTTCCGATGCTGCTGCCATCTGCCACAAGGTTTCCAGCGGTTCTTGAGGTGTACATGCGCAGATCCCGGCAAGCTCAGTAACAAAACCGCCTACCATGATATCAAATTCAGCCAGCAGCGCTTTTGCAACGGCACCAACGGCAACCCTGACCGCAGTTTCACGGGCACTGGAGCGCTCCAGCACATTGCGCACATCGCTCTGGTGGTATTTCATGACGCCTGAAAGATCCGCATGGCCGGGGCGAGGACGGGTCACCGCCATGGATTCATCACGATACTCAGGAAGGGGCGACATCTTCTCGGACCAGTTTTCCCAGTCACGATTCATCACAACAAGAGTAACGGGAGATCCGATTGTCTCTCCCCAGCGAACGCCTGACAGCAGCTGTACGGTATCCTTTTCTATTTTCATCCGGTCGCCGCGCCCATACCCCTGCTGACGCCGTGACAGGTCCTGATTCAGTGCCGGAGCAGAAAGATGTATCCCTGCCGGAAGCCCTTCAATTATTGCACTCAACTGAGGGCCGTGCGACTCACCAGCCGTCAGATAACGAAATATACTCACAAAAAAACCTCCGCAGATGATTCAAAACGAAGGCAAAGTAGCATTTATGATGCGATTACGGCAAGATAAAAGAGGTTACGTCAATAGTAATCCTCTTGATATGATGGCACTTCGTCGAAAAAACCGGCCCTTACTTCAGCATGTTTCAGAGCCAAATCAACGTCGGCAATCAACCGCTCGCGGTCTTTCGGGTAGCTGCCGGCCAGGTTAAGAAAATTGGAGACATGGTTTGAACGGAGTATGGTTTTAGACGGATGCAGATACAGAAGCATTTCGCGTGCCTCCAGCATCAGTTCGCGACGGGTACATTGCTGCAGGGAACGGACAAAGTCATCATTATGCCGATGAAACATCGTCAACAGCGAGAAATATTCAGGATTTACTCGATTGACCCACTCTGCGGTCGCCCGGGCGTGCTGCAGGCTTCTCCCACGCCCAGCCAAACCGAGTATTGCAGTAACAGAAAGCTTCATGCCGGCATCACGCGCCACCAGCGCCAGCTCCGCCATCCGCTCGGAAGCAAAACCCTTATTTACTGAAAGCAGCGTAGTATCATCGCCTGATTCCAAACCGAAATACAGGATCTTTAGACGCCGCGCACGGAGCTGAACCAACTGCTCTGCACTCTTGGTGGTAAGGCTGTGTGGAGACGCGTAGGAAGAAACCCGTGTCAACCCCGGAAAAGTAGCCGCCAGGGCATCAAGAATTATACAGAGGTCTGCGAAAGGGTAAACCAGAGCATCACCATCGGCAAGAAAAACACGGTCGACACGCGAGATGTGCTGAGCCGGTATAGCGGCTATTTCATCAAGAATATCCCGGAGAGGCCTGATCTGAAAGTTCTTGTTTTTATACATCCCGCAAAAGCGGCATTGATTCTGGGAACAACCGAGTGTGATCTGGAAAATAAGACTTCTTGCTTCACTTGGCGGGCGAAAGAGTGGTTCAATGTAGTGTGGCATGTCGAATACCCTTTTAAATTCAGAAGTTGATATCCAACCCTATACCGATTGATTGAGGCGTTTCTCTCGCATCGCCCTGTGTTTTTTCAGGCGATAAGGAGAGATATTTGTAGTCCATCTTGAGCGTGAGACCTGTATCCAGAAAATACCTGAAGCCGATCTGAGCGGCGATCCCTGTTCTGAGGTTTGTTATATCACCAGTTCTGGAATCCGGTTGATATGTGTAGGCAAGACCAGTACCAAAATACGGCAGGAAATCCTTTGCGATTTTAAAGCCGTATTTAGCGGTCACAACAGCATGTTCCGGAACCTTTGGATCAGACGGAGTCATGGTGAGAGTCGCCCCACCCAGCGATAATCCTTCATAAGCCGTATCGCCATAAGCAGGTGAAGCATACAAATGCGTAACAAAAGAAAGAGACAGAACCACTGCAGCGTATTTCAGCAGGCTCCTCATTTCCAGAACACCGATACCCATGCAAGAAGTGGCATCAGACGTTCAGGACAGTTGTGATTTTCTGGCCAAAGTGCGTTGATAGAGAATTTTTGCATAGTCGATCTCGCGCATAACACCATTAACATCAGCCGGAGTACTGTTCTGCTCAAAAGAGCCGGTCAATTCGGAAGTAGTGCTGAGCTTGCCGCTCGCGTACAGTTTCCATATTTCCCTGCCATAATCAGTAGCAATAAGTTCGGGAGCGAAACGACCGAAATAAGCCGTGATGTTTTCAACATCGCGTTCGAGCATGATGCGGGCGTTATTATTGCCAGAAGCATTGACAGCCTGTGGTAGATCAATAATTACCAGGCCATCACAGCCAACAAGCACATTATACTCGGAAAGGTCGCCATGGATAATCCCGGCACACAGCATAAGAACTATGTTTCGAATCAATTCATGATAATACTCACGGGCTTTGGCTTCGCTCAAGCGGAGATCATTTAGCCGTGGAGCCGCGCAGCCTTCAGCGTCAACAACAAATTCCATCAGCAAAACACCATCTACATAATCATAGACCTGCGGAACCCTCACCCCGGCATCTGCAAGTGTCCTCAGGGCATCAACCTCTGAATTTTTCCAGGCGGCCTCAGTTTCCTTGCGTCCGTACTTGGTATTCTTTTGCATGGCCCGGGCCTGACGGCTGTTACGCCCCTTACGCCCTTCTTGATACTGGGCCAGCTGACTAAAGCTGCGCGTGCGTGCTTCTTTGTACACCTTGGCGCAGCAGAGCTTCCCTTTTGACTGAACAACGTAGACATCCGCTTCCTTGCCACTCATCAACCGGGAGACCACTTCATCCACCAGGCCGTTGCGTACAAGTGTTTCAAAACATTGAGGTGCCTTCATATGTTAATAACCACAACTAAAACAGACTTAAACTGATACATATACGTTTCCTTTATATATGGTTCTGCGAAACACGCGAAACAAACTGTTATTAATTGTGTACTTTACCATTTCTGCACCGATAACGGAAGACGATAAGTAGCATTCAAAACATGAAAGGCCCGATGTGCATCCACCGGGCCTTTCATGTTACTGGTTAATTATGTTTCAGTTTCAGGCGCTGGCAGCAAGTGCCTTTTCATAACCGATGCTGAATGCCTTCTTGTTCAATTCGATAAATGCTTCTGGCACACTCGAAAGAACAGCCTTTTCTGCATTTTCACGGCTAACCTGACCTGTCAGGGCAACCATAGCTCCCAAAGCAACAATGTTGGCAACGATTTCGCGACCGACATCGGTTTTGGCAGTATTGATTATCGGGAAGGAGATAATCTTGAAATTGCCAGTTGCAGGCAGCTTTGTAACGAGATCGGAATCGACCAAAAGAATTCCACCCTCTTTCAGGTCATGTGTGTACTTATCGCATGCTTCCTGAGTCATTGCCAGCAATGCATCTACCGTTGTAGCTTTCGGATAATCGATCGGACCATCAGAAATAATAACTTCTGATTTTGATGAACCACCACGGGCTTCAGGCCCGTAGCTCTGTGACTGAACGGCCTGTTTCCCTTCATAAATCGAAGCGGCTTTGGCCATAATAATTCCGGCGGTGATCAGACCCTGTCCACCTGAACCGGAAAATCTGAGTTCATATCTTGACATGAATATATCGCTCCTTTTCCTGTAATTGTTACTTGGCAGCCTGGGCACGCTCGATAACTTTAGCGTACTCGGCAGTATACTCAGGCTTGGTTTCATCCTTGTAAAGAACACCAGTCAGAACTTTGCCCTGAAGCTGTTCGGCAGTCATTTTTTCGGCTGCTTTAACAGGTACAGCAACGTCTTTCAGGCGATTCATCATTTCAATAACAGACTTGTACTTGTTGCGACGACCGTAGGTGGTCGGGCAGTCATCGAGAATTTCAACAACCGAGAAGCCTTTGTGCTGAATAGCTTCTGCAATCAGCTTATCAATCTGGTTGGCATGAAATGCTGTACCACGGGCAACAAAAGTAGCGCCGGCACCGATTGCAAGCTTGGCAATGTCAAAACCTGGATCCGGGTTACCATATGGAGTTGTGGACGCCTTGTGACCGGTAGGTGTACATGGCGAGAACTGTCCACCTGTCATGCCGTAGATATAGTTGTTCATGATGATATATGTCATGTTGATGTTACGACGACATGCGTGGATGAAGTGGTTACCACCGATAGCGGTACCGTCACCATCGCCGCCAACCAGAATAACATTCATTTCCGGCTTGGCCATTTTAACACCGGTTGCAAAGGCAGCAGCACGGCCATGAGCTGTGTGCAGCGTACAGCAATCAATATATCCTGGAAGGCGCGAAGCACAGCCGATACCGGAGACAACAGCGGTCTCTTCTTTTTTGAGGTTAAGCGTGTCCATCGCCCGAATAAGACCCTTCATGACGATACCGTGACCGCAGCCAGGGCACCAGATGTGAGGCAACTTGCCGGGGCGAATCCATTTATCGTAATCAAATGCCATGGTTATTTAACCTCCTTGATCTTAGCGAGAATCTGGTCAGGGTTGATAGGCTCACCATCAACACGGAATATTCCGAGGACTGGAACCTTACCTTGTGCACAACGCTCGAGTTCAAGTGAGCACATACCAAGATTCATTTCAGGAATTACAATGCCTTTGACCCTGTTTGCCAAAGCTTTAATCTGCTTGTCAGGAAATGGCCAGAAGGTCTTGATGCGGAACATACCGGCTTTGATTCCCTGCTCACGCGCAACATTAACTGCATAGCGGGCAGATCTTGATGTAGAACCGTACGCAACGACAACAACATCAGCATCATCAAGCATGTATTCTTCAAAGGTAACGATATCGTCGATGTTTGCATCAACTTTACGTACCTGGCGTTCTTCTTCAGCCTGAACAACGTCGGCCTTAGTGGTAGGGAAACCGTCTGCCATCTTATTAAGACCGGTTACATGAAACTTGTAGCCGGAACCAAAGGCGGCAAGAGGTGGTACATCGCCGAAGCTGGTGTCGTACGGCTTGTACTGTTCAGGTGGTACCGTCGGGGTTTTACGTGGAGTAATCGCAATTTCGCCCTGATCAGGGAAAACTACCCGCTCACGCATGTGAGCGACGATTTCGTCAGGCATAACCATAACCGGAGTACGATACTTTTCGGCCAGGTTGAAGGCGCGAATGATTTCTTCGTATGTTTCCTGAACGGAAGCAGGGGTCAGGCAGATGGCAGGATGGTCACCATGGGTTCCCCACTTGGCGCACATAACATCTGACTGAGAAGGACCGGTAGGCATACCTGTTGATGGACCACCGCGCATAACGTTATAAATAACGCATGGAATCTCGGCGATACAGCCGTAACCAATCAATTCCTGCTTCAGGGAAAGACCGGGACCTGAGGTTGATGTCAGTACTTTTGCACCGGCAAGAGACGCGCCAAGAATGGCTGCCATTGCTGCAATTTCATCTTCCATCTGCAGGAATTTTCCGCCAATCTTCGGCAATTCAGCTGACAGAACTTCAGAAACCTCTGTCGAGGGGGTAATCGGGTAACCTGCAAAGAAGTCGCAACCGGCATATAATGCACCGTGTGCGGCAGCTTCATTACCCTGAAGAAACGCTACTTTTTTGGACACTGTTCATTTCCTCCTGTAGATTTATTCGTTTGTGACTTTGATAGCAAAATCAGGACAACGCAATTCACACTGCATGCAGCTGATGCAGGCTTCTAGATTTTTGACAGAGGCATAAAAGCCCTTCATCTCAAGTACGTCTTTAGGGCAGAACTCAACACAGATATGGCACCCCTTGCAGTACTTCTCAATGATCTCAATTTTCGGTAATTTTTTTTCCATCTTAGAAAGACTCCTTTTTCCGTATTAAAAGGTGGTAAATACAGGCTCCAGAAAGTAGCAAAAGAAGGGCGAGGACTCCACCCTTCTTTTGCCACTTCCAGATACCTGGAATCAAACTCTACTTCATGCTGCCAACAAGTTCTTTAACAGCAGCGACTGATTTGTCCATCATGGCCTGCTCTTCAGCATCAAGTTTGAACTGGATGATGTTTTCAACGCCCTTCTCACCAAGAACAGCCGGTACGCCAACGTAGAAACCGTTAACACCGAACTCACCCTGCAGGTAGCAGCAAGTTGGCAGAACGCGTTTCTGGTCCTTAAGGATCGACTCTGCCATGGCGATAGCAGATGAAGCCGGTGAGTAAAATGCTGAACCGGTTTTGAGCAGGGCGACAACTTCGCCGCCGGCACCACGGGTGCGTTTAACCATTGCTTCCATAACTTCCTTGCCCTTCTCGGCACCATACTTCTGCTCGAGCAGCTCAGTTACCGGAATGCCGTTAACGCTTGCGTAACGAACCAGTGGGACCATATCGTCGCCGTGGCCGCCAAGAGTCATAGCGGTAACGTCTTTAACAGACACACCCAACTCCCAGGCAATGAAGCTGGCAAAACGTGCGGAGTCGAGAACACCGGCCTGACCGATAACACGGTTGTAAGGGAAACCGGTAATTTTCTGGCAGAGGGTAACCATTGCGTCAAGCGGATTGGAGATAACGATAATGATTGACTCAGGAGCGTATTTCTTGATCCCTTCAGCAACCGAAGTCATGATCTTTGAGTTAACTTCGATCAGGTCATCGCGGCTCATACCCGGTTTACGCGGCAGACCTGCAGTAACGATAACAACGTCGGAGCCCTTGATGTCTTCGTAGCTGTTGGTACCCTTCAGATCTACATCATAACGATCGACCGGGCCTACTTCAGCGATGTCGAGCATCTTGCCCTGGGGAAGACCTTCAACAATGTCAAAAAGGACAACATCACCGAGTTCACGTAATGCACAAAGCTGAGCAAGAACGCCGCCAATCTGTCCGCCACCGATAAGTGAAATCTTTTTACGAGCCATGCTTTTACCTCCTCTTTCGTTTTTTTCTAAAATAAGGCAGGAGTTGTATCCCCGGCCCCTGCTGAATGCTACACATTTACATATTTTCAATCAGTGCATCGGCAAATCCTGAACAGGACAGCAACGTGGCTCCCTGCATCATTCTTTCAAAATCGTATGTCACGCGCTTCTGACCGATAGTTCTGTCGAGAGTTTTAACGATGATATCGGCCGCTTCCTGCCAGCTAAGATATTCAAGCATCATAACACCGGAAAGAATAACTGAGCCAGGATTAACCTTATCAAGGTTTGCATACTTTGGCGCTGTGCCGTGTGTCGCCTCGAAGATTGCATGACCGGTTACATAATTAATGTTGGCACCAGGAGCTATGCCGATGCCACCAACCTGGGCAGCCAGTGCGTCTGAGAGGAGATCACCTTCCAGATTCATAGCTGCAACGACATCAAATTCTTTGGCACGGGTTAGAACCTGCTGAAACGTTATATCAGCAATCGTATCTTTGATCATCAGAAGCTTCTTCAGCTGGCCGTTGCCGTGGGTCGGCAGCAGCTTGATAGCTGCGTTCACCTCGTTGCGAATTGCCTCCTGCTGATGCGATGACATCACGTCATACCCAGGGTCTACCATCTTTGCGTTTTCTTCAACTGACAGAGCTGGATTACGATCCTGATTATTAATGATCCAGGATTCACGCTCTGTTACAACTCTTGAGCGAAACTCGGAAATGGCAAGTGCATATCCCCAATCCTTGAATGCCCCCTCGGTGAATTTCATGATATTGCCCTTATGGACAATAGTCACTGACTTGCGCTTATGATTCAATGCGTACTGAATCGCGGCACGTATCAACCGTTCAGACCCGTTGCGGGATATCGGCTTTATGCCAATTGATGAGCTTTCCGGAAAGCGTATTTTGCTGACGCCCATTTCGTTAACAAGAAAATTTATGACTTTCTCGCATTCGGCAGTTCCGGTCATCCATTCTATACCTGCATATATGTCTTCGCAGTTTTCACGAAAAATAACCATATCAACATCTTCCGGTTTTTTAACCGGAGTTGGAACACCCTGGAAATAACGGATGGGACGAAGACAGGTATAGAGGTCGAGAATTTGTCTGAGAGCAACATTAAGTGAGCGAATGCCGCCACCGATAGGCGTGGTCAGCGGCCCCTTGATACCAACGATAAATTCCCTGAACGCCTGGATTGTTTCATCCGGCAACCAGGCTTTATCACCCATTTGATGACGGAACCTGTTAAAGGGCTTTTCGCCGGCATACACTTCCATCCAGCTGATTTTTTTCGAGCCGCCGTAGGCTTTACCTACGGCGGCGTCGAAAACACGAACTGAAGCTTTCCAGATATCAACACCGGTACCGTCACCTTCAATATAGGGAATAATCGGATTATCCGGCACATGGAGCATGCCCTCATTTCCCATGGTGATTTTTTCCCCTGCGGGGACGGTAACGTATGTATATTCCATCTAGCTCACTGTGTGCATTACTATAAGTTATAAAAGAGCTTCGAACCTGTCCTTACTAGTTTATTGAATCAACAATTGCGTTCAGTGTTGCACTTGGACGCATCGCTTTCTCAACCAGTGCCGGATTCGGATTATAGTATCCACCCATATCAACAGGCTTGCCCTGTGCTCCGATCAGCTCTTCATTGATCTTTGCTTCACTTTCCTGAAGCTGCTTAGCTACCGTGGCGAAACGAGCCTGAAGTTCTGTGTCCTTGGTTTGTGCTGCCAAAGCTTCAGCCCAGTACATTGCGAGGTAGAAATGGCTGCCACGGTTGTCGATCTGGCCAACCTTGCGTGCCGGGTTTTTGTTGTTATCAAGAAACTTGGTATTTGCCTGATCGAGCGTATCAGCCAGAAGCTGTGCTTTTTCGTTTTTGAATGTAGCGGCAAGATGCTCCAGAGACACGGCAAGCGCAAGGAATTCACCGAGCGAGTCCCATCTCAGGTAGCCTTCCTGAACAAACTGTTGAACGTGCTTCGGAGCTGAACCACCTGCACCTGTCTCAAAAAGTCCGCCACCGGCCAAAAGAGGCACGATCGACAGCATTTTTGAGCTGGTCCCCAATTCAAGAATCGGAAACAGGTCGGTCAGATAATCTCTCAACGCATTGCCGGATACGGAAATTGTATCCAGACCTGCTTTTGCGCGGGGAAGAGTGAAACGCATTGCTTCTACAGGGGACATGATCTGGATATCGAGACCCTTGGTATCATGGTCTTGCAGATATTTGTTAACTTTCAGAATCATCTGCGCATCATGTGCTCTTGTTTTATCAAGCCAGAAGATCGCCGGTGCTCCGGTTGCCCGTGCCCTGTTAACTGCCAGCTTGACCCAGTCCTGGATAGGCAGGTCTTTTGCCTGGCAACCGCGCCAGATATCGCCCTCTTCAACGGCGTGCTCCATCAATAGTGCGCCTGATTCATCAACAACACGCACCGTACCGTTTGCAGGAATCTTGAAGGTCTTGTCGTGTGAACCGTACTCTTCTGCCTTCTGCGCCATGAGACCAACGTTCGACACACATCCCATGGTCGTAGGATCAAACTGACCGTTTTTCTGACAAAAAGCGATACACTCCTGATACCACTCGGAATAGGCTGTGTCTGGGATTACACATTTTACATCGTGAAGTTTCCCATCAGGTCCCCACATCCCGCCTGAATCACGGATAACGACCGGCATAGAGGCATCGATGATGATGTCGTTACTTGCATGGAGGTTAGTGATCCCTTTGTCAGAGTCAACCATAGCAAGCGCTGGTCTTACCTTGTAGACAGCCTGGATATCGGCTTCGATTTCTGCTTTTTTTGCTTCCGGCAGCTTCTGGATTTTGGCGTAAAGATCGCCCATACCGAGATCCGGGTTAACACCCAGCTCTTTAAAGGTAGCTGCATGTTTTTCGAATACATCCTGATAGAAAACTGACACAAAATGGCCGAACATGATCGGATCAGAAATCTTCATCATGGTTGCTTTAAGATGAACGGAGAACAACACGCCCTTCACCTTGGCGTCTTCGATCTGCTCGGCAATAAAGGCGCGCAGTGCTTTAGCGCTCATAAACGAACCATCAAGAATTTCACCGGCCTGAAGGGCCAGTTTTTCTTTCAGTACGGTTGTTTTACCGGCTTGGTCAACAAGCTCGATTTTTACATTTCCGGCTTTTTCCATAGTGACTGATTTCTCGCTATGAAAGAAATCACCGGCAGTCATGTGCGATACATGTGTTTTTGAATCGGCTGCCCAGGCGCCCATTTTATGCGGGTGCTTTCTGGCGTATGCTTTTACCGCACCAGCTACACGCCTGTCGGAGTTACCCTCTCTCAGAACTGGGTTTACGGCGCTGCCGAGACACTTGGCATACCGTGCGTGGAGCTCTTTTTCTGCATCTGTCTTGGGCTCTTCAGGGTAGTCAGGAAGCTTGTAACCCTGCTCCTGCAACTCCTTGATGGCAGCTTTCAGCTGGGGAATGGATGCACTGACGTTTGGCAGCTTGATGATGTTGGCTTCAGGTTTCTGTGTCAGATCACCCAGTTCAGCCAGAAAATCCGGCATTCTCTGAGCTTCTGTCAGATAATCGGGGAAGTTTGCAATGATACGTCCCGCAACAGATATATCTCTCGTTTCAACGACAACGCCTGCCGCCTTAGTGAATGCATTTACGATAGGAAGTAGAGAGTATGTTGCCAGTGCAGGTGCTTCATCAATTTTCGACCAAATAATCTTTGCTGTTGCTGTTGTCATGTTCTCTCCTTAGTTTTAATACTATATAGCCAAAGGCTCTATGCAAACAGTGCTTCTTACTGTAACCGGACCAGACCAATCTGCCATCTTTGGCACACAACTTTTCAATAAGACTATATGAATATAACGATACTTTACAGCCACGATAAAAATTTTGTATACAGTATACAAAACACCGTGGGCTGTCAAGGGAAAATAGGCTAAAGCAAGTGGTTATGGGAACTGCAGGCGGTTATAGCCATCAGTTGTTTTTATTGGAGTAACGCCGCGCCTCAACCGCTTCGTCATGGCTGAAATTACGCGGTATGACGAAAACCTGGCCGGGCCAGAGTCGTTTGGGGTTGCGGATCTGGTCGCGATTGGCGCGATAGATAATCGGCCAAAGAGTTGAGTCGTTATATATCTCTGTTCGGGCGGAAATCTGCGGCAGTGTCTCGCCGCGACGAACAGTATAAGACGTTGGGAGTGCTGGGGGGGTCTCTCTGTTTTTCTTCTGCGCGGCTCTGGCGGCCTCGGCTGCTCTGGCGGCCTGTTGTTCTCTCAGACGTATCTCGGCTTCTGCGGCGGCACGCATCAGCTGTTCTTCCTCGGCTTTTGCCGCGAGTTCCGCCAAACGCTGCTGTTTTTCGGCGGCAATGACTTTCTTTGCCTGCTGAACCTCCGCGTGCAGGATCGCTGCTTTCTGAAATGCCAGCTGATAATACACGTCCGCACCCTTGTCATCTTCACGGACGTGATAAAGCGCTTCGCCATGCTCAAAAGTCTCGAGCAGACTCCGGTACTCATGGGGATACAGCGCTTGAGCTTCCATGGATCCAAGGTCTTCAACGAGGGGGGCTACCTTGCTGCGCCACGAAGGGACAGGCGTAGAACAGGCCGCCAGGATTGCACCACACAACAGTATGCAAACAGCCTGGCGGCCTGATCTCAACATGATCAAGCCTGTTTTTCGGCCAGACGGATACCAAGTTCACGGAGTTGCTTGACATCAACAGCCGACGGCGCCTCGGACATCATACAGGTACCCTTCTGGGTTTTTGGGAAGGCGATAACATCACGGATTGAATCACTGCCGGTCAGCAGCATGATCAGTCGGTCCATACCAAAGGCGATCCCGCCATGGGGTGGTGTACCAAACTCAAGAGCATCAAGCAGGAAGCCGAACTTGCTGCGGGCATCCTCGACGCTCATGCCGAGCAGCTTGAACATCAATGACTGCACATGTTCCTGATGAATCCTGATGGAGCCGCCACCAATTTCGTTGCCGTTAAGCACGAGGTCATATGCCTTGGCACGGCAGCGCCCCGGGTCGGACTCGACAAATTCCAGATCCTCATCCATCGGTGCGGTAAAGGGGTGGTGTACAGCACACCAGCGTCCGTCTTCCTCATCCCACTCCAGCAGCGGGAATTCGGTTATCCATACGAAGCGATAATCATCCTTGCTGGTCAGTTTGAGGAGATTGGCCAGATGATTGCGCAGCTTGCCGAGCGAGTCGTGGACAACCTTGGGCTTATCAGCCACAAAGAACAGCAGATCGCCCTCTTCGGCTCCAAAGGAGCTGTTCATGGTGGCGATCTCTTCTGTGGTAAAGAACTTTGCAATCGGAGAATGCCACTCGCCGTTCTCTATCTTGACGTATGCCAGTCCCTTGGCGCCGTAGATTTTGACGAACTCGGTCAGGTCGTCAATATCCTTGCGGGAGAACTTTGCACACCCCTTGGCATTGATGCCTTTGATTACGCCCCCCTTGGAAGCGACATCGGCAAAGACCTTGAATCCTGATGCCTTGACGACATCGGTCAGGTCGCACAGTTCCATACCGAAACGGAGGTCCGGATTATCGAGGCCGAAGCGGCGGATTGCCTCGGCATAGGTAAGACGCTCCACCGGCAGCTGAACCGTGACACCTTTTGCTTCGGTAAAAATACGGGCAATCAGCCCTTCCATGACCGTTATGATATCTTCCTGGTCAATAAAGGACATCTCGCAGTCGATCTGAGTGAACTCTGGCTGACGGTCGGCACGCAGGTCTTCATCGCGGAAACAGCGTACGACCTGGAAGTACTTGTCAAAACCGGAAATCATGAGGATCTGCTTGAAGATCTGCGGAGACTGCGGCAGAGCGTAAAAGTGCCCCTGATTAATACGGGATGGCACCAGGAAGTCACGGGCCCCTTCCGGAGTCGACTTGGTAAGGAACGGGGTTTCAAGTTCGATAAAACCGTTATCGGTCAGGTATGAGCGGGTCAGCTGGGAAACCTTTGAGCGCAGGATCAGGTTATACTGCAACTGAGGACGACGCAGGTCAAGATAGCGGTACTTGAGACGGATGTTCTCGTTAATATCGCTGTGTTCGTCAAGCATGAACGGCAGGGGCTTGGAACGATTGAGCAGCTTGCATTCCAGTACCTGGATCTCAACTTCACCGGTCTTCATACCCGGGTTGACAGTCCCTTCAGGGCGCGGGATAACCTTACCCCGCACCGCCAGCACAAATTCACTGCGAACTGATTCGGCAACAGCATGCCCGGAAGCGTTGACTTCAGGGTCGAACACGATCTGGGCTATCCCCTCGCGATCGCGCAGATCGATAAAGATCAATCCGCCATGATCGCGGCGACGCAGTGCCCACCCCATAAGAACAACTTCATTGCCGATATCGGACGCGCTCAAATCGCCACAGTAGTGTGTCCGTTTCCAGTTCCCGAGAAAATCCATGTTTTATCCTCCAGTTTCTTATCTCTATTTTATTTTATCAGTTGTCCGATGTTCCCGAAGCGCGGCATGGTCTTTTCGCTATCCCACGACCAGTACTTGATAAATGCCAGCCCCTTGATCTGATCACGCCGGACAAACTTCCAGAAACGGCTGTCATAGGAACGGTCGCGGTTGTCGCCCATCACGAAGTAGGAATCGGCCGGCACGGTAACCGGGCCGAACGTATCGCGCGGATTCATCTCCTTCGGAATAACATCTTTTTCCTTATGCACTTCATGCGGGTTTTCGTAATGCTTGCCATTGACATAAACCTTCTTGTCTTTCCCCTCAACCACATCGCCCGGAACACCGACAACGCGCTTGATAAAGTCCTTACTCGGATCTTCCGGATACTCGAAAACGATTACATCTCCACGGCGTGGGTCACGAATTGTCAGAACGCGCGCATCGACAAAGGGAATTTTAGTCCCGTAGATAAACTTGCTGACCAGCAGATGATCACCGATTGCCAGCGTATCCTCCATCGAACCGGACGGGATCTTGAAGGCCTGAACCAGATAAGTACGGATCACCAGAGCCAGCAGTACCGCTATTGCAATCGATTCGGCATACTCACGAATCAGACCCTTCTTTTTGATCGGCTCCGGCAGGTGCGGAGACAGCTCTGCCTGACTTGATTCCTGATGTTCTTTCATGCGGGTTCCTTTATACGCTTAGTCTGTCAGTCAACCTTCAGAATTGCCAGAAACGCTTCCTGCGGCAACTCGACGTTACCGACATTCTTCATCCGTTTCTTCCCCTCTTTCTGCTTTTCCAGCAGCTTCCTTTTACGGGTGATGTCGCCGCCGTAGCATTTTGCCAGAACATCCTTGCGCATCGCCTTGACCGTCTCACGGGCAATAATGCGGTTGCCGATGGCAGCCTGAATGGCCACCTCGAACATCTGCCGCGAAATCAGCTCTTTCATCTTGGAGACAAGATCACGACCACGGAAATAGGCTTTTTCACGATGGAGAATCAGCGACAGGGCATCAACAACTTCCCCGTTGATCATGACATTCATGCGCACCAGATCACTCTGGCGGTACTCAAGATGCTCATAATCAAGTGACGCATACCCTTTGGTGATCGATTTGAGGCGATCGTAAAAATCAAGGACGATCTCATTCAACGGTAGTTCATAGATGATCATGACGCGCGTCGGCGTAAGGAACTTGATCTCGCGCTGCACGCCGCGCTTGTCTTCACAGAGCGCCAGCACCCCTCCGACGAAATCGTTCGGAACATGAATATGGGCAAGGATAAACGGCTCTTCCAGATACTCGGTGCTTTGCAGTTCCGGCATTTGGTTGGCACTCTGGATCGAGTACACTTCGCCGTTCATTTTATGCACCCGATACACAACGGTCGGCGCGGTTGTGATCAGCTCAAGGCCGAACTCCCGTTCCAATCGTTCCTGAATGATTTCCATATGGAGCAGGCCGAGGAAGCCGCAACGGAAACCGAAGCCGAGCGCCAGCGACGTTTCCGGCTCAAAAGAGAATGACGAGTCGTTCAATTTCAGCTTGGCGAGGGCATCACGCAACTGCTCGTACTGAACGGTATCAATCGGATACAGGCCGGAGAAAACCATCGGCTTGACCTCCTTGAAACCATCCAGCGCCTGTTCGCACTGGCGATGAAACAGCGTCACCGTATCACCGACCTTGGCATCGGCGACGTCCTTGATACCGGCGATGATGAAGCCGACCTCGCCCGCCGCCAGTTCCGGCACCTCAACCATCGTGGGAGCGAAAACTCCCACCTTGAGCGCTTCAAAACTGCTGTTGGTCGCCATCAGCTGAATCTTGTCACCTTTTTTGAGCGTCCCGTCAAAAATGCGCACCAGAATAATGACCCCCTGATACTGGTCATACCAGGAGTCAAACAACAGCGCCTTGAGCGGAGCGTCCGGGTTTCCGACCGGTGGCGGAATCTTCTTGACGATCTGTTCGAGGATTTCGTGCGTGCCGATTCCCTCTTTGGCACTTGCCAGCACAGCATCGTGGGCATCAATGCCGATGATGTCCTCGATCTCCTGCTTGACCCGCTCCGGGTCGGCGGCCGGCAGGTCGATCTTGTTCAGTACCGGAAAGACCTCCAGATTAATATCCAGAGCAAGATAGACGTTGGCCAGAGTCTGGGCCTCGACCCCCTGAGAAGCGTCAACCACCAGCAGGCCGCCTTCACAGGCAGCCAGAGAACGTGACACCTCATAGGTAAAGTCAACGTGACCGGGGGTATCGATCAGGTTAAGGACATAATCGACACCGGCGTCGGAGCGGTAATTAAGGCGCACGGTCTGGGCCTTGATCGTAATGCCACGCTCGCGCTCCAGATCCATTTTATCAAGGAACTGGTTCTGCTTGTCCCGATCGGAAACAGTGCCGGTGTACTCAAGAAGGCGGTCTGCCAGGGTCGATTTGCCGTGGTCAATGTGAGCAATAATGGAGAAGTTGCGGATTCTGCTGATTTCCATGAATTCCTTCGTACTCTATCAAATAGGACTGTGAAGAATAAATAAAGATGAGTGGAAAGTAAAGGGGAAAAGGGGTGTTGAAGGATCAAGCCGTATCACGCAGGTGGTTACACGCCGTGCAATTAGCCCTGTTTTTCAAACGCACGCCGTAAAAAGGTCGGGGCTGCGCTCCTGGACACTTTTGACAACCGCTTCAACAGGTCAAACGACACCTGCGCAAGCCCATATTCGGCCTTAAGGTCGTTGACCATGTTGATCCAGAGATGTGCCGTCATCTCGGCATCGGCAAGGGCGCGGTGATGAACGCCGTCGGTCTGGATATTCTTGCAGCGGACCAGTGATTCCAGACTGTGACTGGTCAATTCCGGATAGACCCGCCGGGAGACCAGCAGCGAGCAGGCGAACTCCTGACAACGCTGCTGACCGATCCGCTGCAGTTCGGCATCAAGAAAACGACAGTCGAACCCGGCATTATGTGCCACCAGATGGTGCTGTGCCATGAAGCGGGTAAATTCATGCATGACATGAGCGACAGACGGGGCGCTGTCCAGCATCCGGTTCGTGATACCGGTATACTCCTCGATGAAGCGACTGACCTTCATCCCCGGGTTCATCAGACTCTGGAAACGGTCCACGATCTGATTATTCTCGACCAGAACCGCGCCTATTTCAATGGCCCGGTCGCCGTAATGCGGCGAGAGACCGGTGGTCTCAAAGTCGAGCACGACTACACTGTAATTGCCCACGATTTCACCTTTACTCTTGATCTGTTACTCTGGTCAACATGACCACACTTCAACTCACTGTTCCAACCGCAGCAGCACCATCCCCGATTCCGGGTCAAGCTCACGGGTAGCGTCCACGCCGAGAATTTCGGTGATAACGACCTCCAGCACCAGAAATGCCTCACTGGTGCGGCGCAGGCACCCTCCCCTCACGTCATCATGCTTGGCGAAAGCGCCGTGAAAATGAACCTTCGGCTGGTCACCATGCCAGAATATCGTCCCGAAACCGGTCGCCTCATGGCTTTCCGACAGCTCGCGCCACACCGGCACCGGCGGCATCGCCTCGGTTTCGGGGCCGACCACATAGCCCCCCTTCTTTATACCCCCGACCATACTGAAGCAGGCGGCCTTCAAATTTTCCTGCCGGGCAATATCCTCCAACCCTCCCAGCACGTCATCGCCATCATTGAAGCGGGCAACAATCACCCGTCCCGGCTTTCCGACCTGATACTGCATATATTCTCCTTTTTCAGGGTTTAAAGATCAAGGGCACGTTAACCCTCACGCTTTTGACTTCCTTTGCGATACTTTGCGTACTTTGCGGTGAAAAAGCCTTTGAGTCACATGCGTTTTACCGCAAAGGGCGCAAAGTTACGCAGAGGAAAAACAACAGCAGGAAAAACCAACGCCAGGAAAGCTTTTGATTTACCATACTGATTCAGGCTTTCAAGACTTTGATCTTACCCTCACGCTTTTGACTTCCTTTGCGATACTTTGCGTACTTTGCGGTGAAAAAGCCTTTGAGTCACATGCGTTTTACCGCAAAGGGCGCAAAGTTACGCAGAGGAAAAACAACAGCAGGAAAAACCAACGCCAGGAAAGCTTTTGATTTACCATACTGATTCAGGCTTTCAAGACTTTGATCTTACCCTCACGCTTTTGACTTCCTTTGCGATACTTTGCGTACTTTGCGGTGAAAAAGCCTTTGAGTCACATGCGTTTTACCGCAAAGGGCGCAAAGTTACGCAGAGGGAAAACAACAGCAGGGAAAAATCAAAACAGGAAAGCTTTTGATTTACCATACTGATTCAGGCTTTCAAGACTTTGATCTTTTTAGTGGACCCTTTGGTCAAGACAATAATCCGTCTAGTTTAAGGTGGTAGCTTCTGCCTTTGATTTTGGTTCTACCTCTAAAAACGTTTTTCGTTCTTTGAATTTGTCTACGATTCTTGCTCCGCCGCCGCTGGCTGTTTGGTAGACCTGAATCGGTGTTCGGTTACCCAAAGATTGATGGGGCCTTTCGGTATTGTAGAACTCAAAATATTCTGTCAAGCCCAGTTGTAATCCCGGCATGCTGACATACCCTTTCAGGTATATATCCTCATGCTTGACGCTTCGCCAGAGCCGTTCGACAAAGATATTATCCAATGCCCGACCGCGACCATCCATGCTGATAGCGATGTCGTGTAACTTGAGGACGCCGGTAAAAGCATCGCTCGTGAACTGACACCCTTGGTCTGTATTAAAGATCTCCGGTGTGCCGTATGACCGAAGCGACTGTTCCAGGCAGTCAACGCAAAATTCGCTATCGAGTGAGTTTGACAATCGCCACGCCAACACTTTACGTGAGTACCAGTCGATTACGGCTGCCAGATACGCAAAGCCTCGTGGCAGGCGAATATAAGTGATATCGGTACTCCACACCTGATTCGGTCGTGTCACGTTCACGCCTCTGAGCAGGTACGGATAGATCTTGTGCTGAGGGTGAGGCCGGCTGGTATTAGGGCCTGGTGCCATACCAGCCAATCCCAGGATCCTCATCAGTCGTTGAACCCGCTTCCGGTTGACCGGATAGCCTGCTTTGCCCAGATGTACGACCATTTTGCGACTACCATAGAACGGATGGAGCGTATATTCGGCATCAATCAACGCCAGTAACAACAATTCTAGTTCATTTGGCTCGGCGACCAAATGTGAGGAATAAACGGTGGAACGAGCGACACCAGCTAACGCGCATTGTCGGGTTAGCGTCATGGGATCCAACAGACTCACCCAGTGCCTGCGGTCTGCTACTGGCCGATCCCGGACTTTTTTTTAAGCCAGTCCAGTTCCATCTTCAACCGCCCGATCTCAGAGTAAAGACGCTCAGGGCTGGAGGAAGGGTCATCAGGCTTGGGGCCTCGCTTGATTTCGAAAATACTGGAAGCCTGCGCCAGCAGCTCTCTCTTCCATTCGCCAACCTGAGTCGGATGGACAGTGTACTCTTGGGCGATCTCATTTAACGTCTTGGTACCTCGGATCGCGTCAAGCGCTACTTTTGCCTTGTGCTGACTGGTGAAACTTTTACGCTTTTTTTCGCTCATTGCCTGCCCCTTTTGATTGCAGGCTACCACCTTAAACTATTGTCCGGATTTTGGGGTCCACTATACTTACCCTCACGCTTTTGACTTCCTTTGCGATACTTTGCGTACTTTGCGGTGAGAAAGCCTTTAAAAGTTGTTGGCGATCCGCTTGATGCCATCCTTCATATGAAGTACGTTGAAATTCAACAGCAGACCGAGCTTCTTTCCGCTTAACTTCAGGTACGTCAGCAACTGCGCTTCATGGATCGGAACAATCTTCTCAACCGCCTTAAGCTCTACGACAACAGCATCCTCTACAAGCAGGTCAATGCGGTAACCGGTATCAATGGTAACGCCGTCATACTGTACCGGCAATATTACCTGACTCGCCACCATCAGTCCCCGTTTCGACAATTCGTGTTTCAAGCAGGCTTCGTAAGCACTTTCCAAAAGCCCGGGCCCAAGCGCCGAATGCACCTTCATGGCGGCATCAACAATCACCCGGCTTGCCGCATTTATTTCAGAGTGATTCGTCCTCTTAAGCGCAGAATTGAAGATATCACCGGCAATATCGCCACCGGAGGTGTCAAGAACTGGTGGGTACGGGATGTCGGAAAGTATGGTCATTGGAGGATATCGTTTCCGGTGCGAGATGTTTAATTGAACATTAATTGATAAATACCAAGGCTGCGCTGCACCATACACATTTTCTGCTTTTAATGCTACTCAGGAATCCAAGTGAGATTCACCCAAAATAGATTCAGGCCTTCAAGACTTTGATCTTACCCTCAAGGTTTTGACTTCCTTTGCGATACTTTGCGTACTCTGCGGTGGGAAAGCTTTTAATCCACAAGCATTTTACCGCAAAGGGCGCAAAGTAACGCAAAGTAGAACCAACGGCAGGAAAAACCAAAGCAGGAAAGCTTTTGATTCACCCATACAGCTTCAGGCCTTTAAGAGTTTGATCTTACCCTCAAGGTTTTGACTTCCTTTGCGATACTTTGCGTACTTTGCGGTGAGAAAGCCTTTGAGTCACAAGCATTTTACCGCAAAGGTTGCAAAGTACAGGTTTGTCTCAGCCGAAACCATTTACATAAAGTTCTTTACAGGCCTAATGAATTGGTTATTATAAGAACTTCTACTACAGTGTTTTAGTCAGCTTCCGGCGGCGCCGCTGTAAAACAGTGCAATTAATGCTGTACTGCACGGCCCAACCAAGGAGTAACAATGTATCGAACCTTTTGTATACTGTTCTGTAGTTTCTGCCTGATGGCAGGTATGGCTGTTGTTCCCGCCTTCGCCGTAAGGATTAATACTCCGGCACCTGATTTTACCCTCAAGGATCTGAACGGGAACAAGATCACTCTGTCGAACTATCGAGGTAAAGTGGTGATCCTTAACTTCTGGTCCACCACCTGCGGCCCCTGCCTGGCTGAAATCCCTTCGCTCGTCACTCTTCAGCGGGAGTTCAAAAACCAGGGACTGGTGATTCTGGGCATAGCCCTTGATCCATCCGAAGGGCCGGTGCATGAATCGGTAGCCAGGCTCAAGATCGACTATACCACCCTGATGGACAGTAACAAGGATGTCTACTTCGACACCTATGGCCTGTTCGGGCAACCGATCAGTATAATTGTTGATCGCAACAGTATGGTGCGAGAAAAGATTATTGGAGGGATAGAATGGAACTCTCCCCAAGTGAAGAGCAGGATCCAATCATATCTGAAAGGACGGTAACGCTATGCAACGAATGCTGAAGTATGCGGCCATCGCGGTCTTGGCACTGCTGATGGGAGGCTGTGGTTCGAATAATTTTCTGGTGTATAAGGATACAAAGCATTTTTACGTCACCAGCAACGGACCTGAGTTAAAACGGGTTCTCTGTGATTCCGGCGATATGGACAGGATAGCCGGGGATTCGAAACTACCTGACGCAATGCAAAAAGAGTTGAAAGATGGCATCTGTGCATCCACAAAGGTCAAGGAACGCCTTATGGCCTCTCTGGACGGCATGACCAAGGAACAGCGTTCGATGTTGAAAGAGGCCTTCCGGAATAACGGGTATGATATCAATGTCGTTGCAAACTGTTGAGGCGACGCCTACTAGCGCCCGGGTGGCGTTACAACTGAACAAATGTCGGCATTACGTTTTACCGCATAAGTGTACAGCCTGAACGGCCTGAGCAATCAGGCCGTTTTTTTTCTGGCCAAGACTCGTATTTTCGTCGTCATCTATTCATCAGGCTCCACCTGTCATTACGGAAGATTGTTCCCGATTAGAATGCATAACAGAATATCAATTGACAAGCGGATACCTAATAGGGATTATTTCAGTTTATTCAAGCGCTGAAGCATACAGACCAAAACAGCCACCGCCAACAGACAAAGGAACTCCGCTTATTTCACTCTCCAGCCCCCCTATCAAACCAGCCCCGCCTCGCTCTCACGAACAGTGGATGCGCCGTGCCATCACCGAAGCCGGCAAGGCACAGGCCAAGAGCGAGGTGCCGATCGGCTGCGTCATCGTCCGGCACGGCAAGATCATCGCCCGTGGCCATAACGTGCGTGAAACGAGTCAGGACCCTGCCGGACATGCCGAGCTGATAGCCATAAGAAAAGCCGCCCGTAAACTTGGTTCCTGGCGGCTCCTTGACACGATCCTGTATGTGACTCTCGAACCGTGCACGATGTGCATGGGGGCGATCATCCTGGCGCGTATCCCCACGGTCGTGTTCGGCTGTTATGACCCGAAGGGGGGAGCGGCCGGCTCGCTGTTCGACCTGTCCAACGACCCCCGCCTCAATCACCGCGTCGAACTGCTGCCGCGTGTGCTGGAAAGCGAATGTTCCGCCCTGCTGAGCGACTTCTTCGCCGAGCTGCGCAAGCGGAAACGGAGTGCGCGCAAATAAAAAGGGGGAGAACAGTCCTTGTTCTCCCCCCGGTTCAACCAGATCAATCCCGCAAACTATCAGCCGGCAAGGCCGAAGGTTTCGTGCATGACGCGTACGGCCAGCTCGGTGTACTTTTCATCGATGACAACGGAGATTTTTATTTCCGATGTCGAAATCATCTGGATATTGATGCCGTTCTGGGAGAGTGCACTGAACATCTGCGTCGCCACGCCGGCGTGACTTCTCATGCCGAGACCGACAATCGATATCTTGCTGATGTTTTCGTCGGAAACGACCTCTTTTGCCTGAACTTCCTGGGCAACTTTGTTGGTAATCAGCAGGGCCTGCTTCAGATCGGCCTTCGTAACGGTGAAGGTGAAGTCGGTGAGGCCGTTGTCGCCGACATTTTGCACAATCATGTCTACCGAGATTGCGGCATCGGACAACGGGGTAAGGATTTTAGCGGCAATACCTGGCTTATCCGGTACTCCCTTGACAGCAATTTTGGCCTCATTTTTGTCGTATGCAACTCCTGAAACGAGTATTCCTTCCATATCCTTATCCTCTCTGGTAACCATCGTACCGGTGTTTTCATTAAGACTTGAGCGGACATGGACGTCCACGTTATATTTTTTGGCAAACTCAACCGAACGGATCTGGAGGACTTTGGCACCAAGACTGGCCAACTCCAGCATCTCGTCATAGGATATCTTCTCGATCTTGCGCGCCTCTTTACAGACGTTGGGATCGGTGGTGTAGACGCCGTCAACATCGGTGTAGATCTCACAAACATCTGCCTTGAGGGCAGCTGCAATGGCAACTGCGGAGGTGTCTGAACCGCCCCGTCCCAGCGTGGTGATATTCCCTTTGGCATCTACCCCCTGAAAACCGGCCAGAACAATGATGGACCCCTCTTTGAGGTCGGCACGGATATTCTTGTCGCCGATACTCTCGATACGGGCTTTCGTCGCGGTTGCGTCCGTTATAATCGGAACCTGCCACCCCTGATAGGATTTCGCCTTGTACCCCTGGGATTTGAGGTACATGGAGAGCAACCCGATGGTGACCTGTTCGCCGGTTGCAACCAGGACGTCATATTCGCGGCCATCCGGTATTTCACACATCTCGTTGGCAAGTGCAACCAGCTTGTTTGTTTCGCCCGACATGGCGGATACAACAACAATAACGTCGTTTCCGGCGTCATATGTTTTGATGATGCGTTTAGCAACATTTTTGATTCGATCGGGTGAGCCGACCGAGGTGCCACCGTACTTCTGTACTACTAGCGCCATACTGCTCTCCTTGTAGAAAAATGGTTGAAGAGATAAACCGTACCCTTTACCGTCAGATCAGTGCGTTACCGAAGCTGTTTTATACCGGAATACGCAAAAAAACAACTTCCAGCTCACTGAAGATTCAGCTCTATAACAGACAACCTGCGTCTGGTCAAAGTTTTTTTTGCTGTTGCAGCGTATCTTTAAGCTGTTCGATAACATTGTCTGATTTTTGCCCGGAGCCGGTTATCGTAATCTGACGTTTGTCGTCCCCTGCATATTCAAACAGCAGTGTCAGAGCATCTGCCGGCATTAACTCGTCAAGACGCTCTGACCATTCAACAACACAGACACCGTCACCATAGAAAAACTCTTCAAAGCCGAGCTCTGCAATGTCGTCATCACCGCTCAGACGGTAGAAATCGAAATGATAGACCGGCGTTGTGCCGGGATAGCAATTCATGATTGCATACGTCGGGCTTGCCACAAGCGTGTTGCTTTGCGGGGCCAGCGCTGCGACCACCCCCCTGGCAAAACAGGTTTTGCCGCCGCCGAGATCCCCACGCAGTGCCAGAAAAGATCCGGGGGTGAGAAGCGAACCGATGCCGGCTCCCAACTGTTCGGTTTCCCACGAGGATCCGGTTGTAATCTGAAGCCGTGCCACTACCGGTTCATTGAGCGGATGATATCAATACGGGAAACCACACCGACCAGCTTGTTACCTTCAACGACCGGAAGTGTGTGGAGTTTTTTACTGCTCATGATTTCAGCTGCGGCGCTGACCGTATCGGTCGGCGCAACGGTAATGACATCCGTTGAGGCGAGCTCTGAAGCGGTCTGCGCGGTTATTTTATCCAGATCACGCTGCAGGGTGCTCTCCCCGCCAAGCGGAATTACCCAGTCGAAAAGTGATATGACCGTCGGAATATGCAGGGGACGATCCTGCTCGACCAGGTCTGAGGTGGTAACGATTCCGACAAGATCCCCGGCATCATCAAGAATGGGGAGTGTTCCAAAATGCTTTGTGTCGAAAATAGCGGCCATTTCGCGCACAGTGGTTGTTCCTTTTATCGAAATTACATCTCTGGTCATAATATCGGCTACAGTCAGCATGGTAATTCTCCTTTTTTTAGTACGCCAGAAGTTGTTTCTACGTTTTTTCGGCAGAAGCAGTCTCTAACATGCGTATCCTGGGTATCAGGGTTAGAGCTCCGCGAACATCTTCATGTCCTAGAAGCGGGTGTTTGTTAACAGCCTTTTATAGGCGTACGGCAGCATTTCCAGGACATCAGAGGCATTAATACCGATTTCACCCTTATCCTCGGCAACCATGTCTGCGGCAAAACCGTGCAGGAACACCCCCAGACAGCAGGCATCCCAGGCGGCACACCCCTGCCCCAGCAGGGAGACGATGATGCCGGTCAGCACATCCCCCATGCCGCCGGAAGCCATGCCGGGATTGCCACTGCCGTTGATGGCAACTGTTCCGGCTGGAGAGGCGATGATGGTACGTGCTCCCTTTAGAACCAGATAGACTCCGTAGGTGCTGGCAAATTCCTGGGATACAGAGATGCGTATCGCCTCCACATCCGGAATTGAACTACCGACCAGGCGTGACATCTCCCCCGGATGCGGAGTGAGTATCACCTGCTGCGTCTTTTTCTTCTTAAGAATGGTTACGTTTTCTGCCAGAGCGTTCAGACCATCCGCATCGATAACCAGCGGTGTGGTAACCGTCTCCACCAGGTTCTTTATCAGGTCATGCGTTCCTTGATGACAGCCAAGGCCGGGGCCAACCGCGACGGCGGCCTTATCGGTCAGCAGCTTTTTAATTGCAGAGAAGGCGTTGTCTGTCAGGTAACCACTGCCGTAATCAGGCAGGGGTGCTGTCATCACTTCCGTTGTTTTTATTTCAAGAATAGTATGAATAGTTTCTGCCGCAGCAAGTGTTACCATCCCGGAACCGGTTCTCACGGCACTGTTGGCGGTGAGAACAGCCGCCCCGCTCTTTCCGGTTGAGCCGGCGATGATGAGACAATGGCCAAAATCGCCCTTGTGGGATTGACGGTCGCGGCGATGCAGCATCGGGTGGATCGCCGCCTCGTCAAGGAATTCATAACCGGCGACCGTCTCCATCAGACTTTGCGGAATGCCGATATCTGCCACGATCAGGCGGCCGGTATGCTCTGCTCCGGGATACAGGACGTGCCCAAGCTTCGCAATGGCAAACGTAACGGTGATATATGCCTTGACCGCCTCTCCCAGTGCCCGACCGTTGGTGCCGTGAATTCCGGACGGGATATCAACGGCAACGACAGGGCGACCGGAAGCATTCATCAGGTCAACCGCCTCATGATACATGCCACTGATATTGCTGCACAGTCCGGTACCGAGCAGTGCGTCTACAACGACATCCGTCTGAAACAGTTCCTCCATGTACAGGGCAGACAGTTGTCCTTCAGCGGTACAATAATTGACGACTGAACCGGGAAGCTTCTCCAGGTTGGTTGCCGCATCGCCGCGTATCTCGGCACGATCAGCCAGGACAATGACCTTGACATCCCACCCCGTCTGGGCCAGCAGGCGCGCAACGACATAACCATCCCCGCCGTTGTTACCCTTGCCGGCCATGACGATGCAGCGGCCACTTGTGCCGAATTCCCCGACAATGACCTCAACACAGCTGCGACCGGCGTTTTCCATCAGTTGCAGGGCGGGAATTTCGCACTCCTTGATCGCCTGCTTGTCAAGTTCCTGCATCGTATGTGCGGTAACAACTTTCATTTCGACTCCAGTACCACCATCGCAATGGCGCTGCCGCCATCGTGAGACAGAGACAGATGTTTACTGACCAGCTTGTTGGCTTCAAACTGCTCCGCTGCTTTTCCGGACAGGATCAACTCCGGTTTTCCCAGGGCGTCGTTGATTACCTCTACATCATGCCATGAGATACCATCCCGCAAACCTGTCCCGAGCGCCTTCAGAAGCGCTTCCTTTGCGGCAAACCTGGCGGCGAGGCATGATGCCGCATCTTTTCTGCCGGCGCATCTGCTACGTTCAGCGGAGGTAAACAGCCGGTCGATAACAGCGGTATTGCCGCTATCCATAAAACGCTGGAAGCGCTCTATTGCCACCGTATCAACACCGATTCCGTAGATCATGCGTACTTGAGCAGCTCAACCATGTCGCGCACGGCCCGGTCCAACCCGACCAGCATGGCACGGGCGATGATGGAGTGGCCGATATTATACTCCTCAATCCCCCCCAGAGCGGTAATTGCCTTGATGTTAACATAATTAAGACCGTGACCGGCATTGACCCCCATCCCTACCTTGCGGGCCAGCTTGATCGCGGTATCGATGTTCTCAAGCTCACGCTGCTGCTCACTCCAGGCGACCGCTTCGGCGTAGGCACCGGTATGGATCTCGATATAATCGGCGCCGGTCTTTTTGGATGCCTTGATCTGTTCCTGATTGGGGTCGACGAACAGGCTTACCACGATTCCGCCATCTTTCAGGCGCTTGACCGTATCGGCAATCTGTTTTGTATTGACGATGACATCAAGACCTCCCTCCGTAGTCAGCTCCTGCCGTTTTTCCGGTACCAGCGTCACCTGCTCCGGCTTGACCCTGAGTGCTATCCGCACCATTTCCTGGGTGGCGGCCATCTCGAGATTGAGTTTGCTCTTTACGGTACGGCGCAGTATCTCCAAATCGCGATCCTGGATATGGCGCCGGTCCTCGCGCAGATGGATGGTTATTCCTTCGGCCCCGGCCATCTCGCCGATGGCGGCAGCTGTCACCGGATCCGGCTCAACACCGCCGCGCGCCTGACGGACAGTGGCGATATGATCAACGTTAAGTCCCAGCTTTGCCATTACTTCTCTCCGATATTTTTCTTGACCAGCTCACAGATCTCGTTGGCCCACGACGTAATTTCGTATGTATCCTGACCTTCGATCATGACTCTCAGTAACGGCTCGGTACCGGAGTAACGGATCAGCACCCGCCCATCATGACCGAGCTTGTTCTCGACATCCTTGATTTTCGCGGCTATTTCACTTATGGAATAGATGTCCACCTTCTCCCGAACACGTGTATTGGAGAGCACCTGTGGCAGCGGAATCATTATTTCAGCCAGCTCGGAGATTGTTTTCCCCTCCCGGCGCATAACGGCGAGGAGCTGTAAGGCGGAAAGGATTCCGTCTCCGGTGGTACTGTAATCCAGGAAGATCATATGACCTGACTGTTCACCCCCCAGATTGTATCCCCCCGCACGCATCGCCTCAACAACGTAACGATCACCGACATCGGTCTTGATAATTTTGCCGCCCGCTTTGCGCAGCGCGATATCCAGCCCCATGTTGCTCATGACGGTCGCCACCAGTGTCTTCTTCTTCAGCAGTTTGCGTTTCAGCATATCTGTGGCGCAGATGGCCATGATGTGATCACCGTCGACTTCATTGCCGAACTCGTCGCAGACGATCACCCGGTCGGCGTCTCCGTCAAGGGCAATGCCGATATCGGCGCGGTGCAGCTTCACCGCTTCACTGATTACGGACGGACAGGTTGAACCGCAGCCGGCATTAATGTTGGTCCCGTTCGGCGAAACCCCGTAGGGGATAACCTCGGCCCCGAGCTCTGCAAAAACGGCCGGAGCAACCTTATAGGCGGCACCATTGGCACAATCAAGCACGATCTTCAGGCCGGACAGGTCCATCTCCTGAGGAAAGGTGTTTTTAAGAAAGACGATATAACGGCCAGCCGCATCTTCGATACGATATGCTTTCCCAACCTCTGTCGCGGTAGGGCGGAGGGCGTCAATTTTTTTTGATTCAATCAGCGTTTCAATCTTCATCTCCAGCTCATCAGGCAGTTTGAAACCATCGGCCGAAAAGAACTTTATGCCGTTGTCCTGAAAGGCATTGTGCGAAGCGGAAATAACAACTCCCGCGTCGGCGCGCATGGATGAGGTGATGTTGGCGATACCGGGGGTCGGCAGCGGCCCGACCTGCAGGACATCGACACCCATCGAGCAGATGCCGGCGACAAGGGCGTTTTCCAGCATATAGCCGGAGAGACGGGTGTCTTTTCCGATGACGATACGATGGCGACGCTTCCCCCCCCCTTTGAAAATATAGGCCGCAGCGCGCCCCAGCTGCATCGCCATCTCGGTAGTCATGGGATAAACATTGGCAACGCCGCGTACGCCGTCAGTTCCGAATAGTTTTTTCATTGCAGCTGCACCTCCTGTTTAGGTAAGTCCGTATTCCGCAGGGGTTGTCCCCCGCGGGGCGCGGCGCCCTTCGATCGCCTTGCGGGCAAGATGACGAATTTCTGCCGGATCGGCATCATAGGTAATTTTTCCTTCGTGAACTATCGATATCTTTCCGGTTTCCTCCGAGACAACCAGCACCAGAACGTCAGTCTGTTCAGATATCCCGAGCGCCGCCCGGTGACGGGTACCGAAACTTTTCGCGATGTCCGGATTCTGGGACAGGGGAAGGAAGCAGCCGGCCGAGGTAATCTTTTCCTTTTGTATAATGACCGCACCGTCATGAATCGGTGAATAGGGAAGAAATATTGATGTAAGCAGCTCGCTGGTAACCTTGGCGTCGATCTCCGTACCTACCTCAATGAGGTGGTCAATAGACATCTGCCTGACAATAACAATCAACGCTCCAATCCTTCGTTCGGCCAGCTCATGAAGCCCCTTCAACAGATCGTCTACTGTTGTGGTCAGGTCGAGGTTCGCAGCATCACCGGATTTGTGGCGTTTCCAGAATGAGAACAGTGCCCGTTTTATATCACTTTGAAAAATGACTGCCAGAATTACCGGCGCAGAGGAAAGCAGAAGATGTAAAAAATCCGCAGTTGAGGTGAGACCAAGTTTTTTTGCACTGAATTCTGCAACAATGAGGATTGTCAGAATCGCAAGGAGCCGAAGGGCTGCCTCTTTCCTGAGAATCAGCGTGCAGCCGAAAACCAGCCCGGCAACAATAAATTTGTCGAGTAGGGCTGACAAGGTAACGCTGTCGGAAAATAGAGCCATGCGTCCTCTTTGAAACTGGCGTTCGGTACCATTTAGCTGTGCATGACGGCATGCGCCATGTCGGCAACATCGCGCATTGCACGAACATCGTGCACGCGCAAAACAGATGCGCCGTGAGATACGGAAATGGCCACCGCTGCGGCAGTGCCGAAGAGCCGGTCATCCGGTTGCTCTCTTCCCAGAACCCTGCCGATAAACGACTTGCGGGACGGACCGGAGAGGATCGGCAGACCGAATCCGGACAGCTCCCCCATTCTCCGTAACAGTTCCAGATTACCGGCGCCATCCTTGCCGAAGCCGATACCCGGGTCGATGGCGATACAATCATCGCACACACCCGCTTCACGGGCGCTGAGAATCGACGCCCGCAGACCGGCAGAAACTTCCGTCATCAGATCATCATACCGGGTATCCTGCTGCATCTTGTCCGGCGTACCCCTCGTGTGCATCAGCACGACACCGGCGCCGCTACTGGCAGCCAACCCGGCCATCCGAGGATCAAAATTGAAGCCACTGATGTCGTTGATGATTTCCGCACCAGCCGAAAGAGCACCCGCGGCAACAGCGCTTTTCCAGGTATCGACCGATATGGCGCACGTAAGTGTGCCGGCAAGCCGCTCAATTACCGGGATGATACGACCCAGCTCTTCATCAGCCGGCACCAGAGCAGCACCGGGACGAGTACTTTCTCCGCCGATATCGATGATATCAGCACCATCCGCTTCCATCTGCAGTGCCTTTTCACACGCCACGTCAGGATCACTGCACCGTCCGCCATCCGAAAAAGAGTCCGGCGTAAGGTTCAAGATCCCCATGATCAACGGGCGCCGGAGTGATAACGTGCGGCGTGATGTTTTCCACCCGGCCGGAACGGTTGCGCTGTGCGCCAGCAGCCGGTCCAGCTCTCCAGTCAGCGCAGCTAAACCGAACGGCTGTGCTTTGAGTTTCAGACAGAGGCGGGTTAACTGCTTGGCTGTCCCGATCAAAATACAATCGGTTCGGTCAATGCTGCAGGCAACGGTACCACGGGCAACGGCAGCATCCCCCCCCACAGACAGCATCTCCTGTTTGAGTATATTTGCCTGCCGGCACTCCAGCTGAGGCAGATGAACGCAGAGCGTCCGCATCTTGGGCACCATCTCAACGATGCCGTAGCCATCAACGGCAATGCGACGCAATTCACGCGCGGCATGCTCCGGTGTCTGCAATGCCAGCAATCGAGGTAAAAAGCGCCCCATGCCTACGCTTCGATATCGGTATGAGTCGCTGCCGGTTCAGCCGGTTGCGGCTGAGGTGGTTCCTCGCAGATCAGTTTACCGGTCTTGATGATTTCATCTACCTGGTCACCAGTCAGATTTTCCTTCTCAATCAGGCATTCAGAAAGATCATGGAGGGTCTGGAGATTTTCCTGCAACAGACCGAAGGCGCGTTCATATGATTCGTCGACGATGCGCTTGATCTCGTCATCAATATGCTCGGCGATCTTTTCACTGAAATTCTTGTGCATCGCCATCTCGCGACCAAGGAAAATGGATTCATCCTTCTTGCCGAAAGAGAGCGGCCCCATCTTGTCGCTCATACCCCATTCGCATACCATCTTGCGGGCCATTTCGGTGGCACGCTCTATGTCGTTGCCGGCGCCGGTTGTGAATGTGTTAAAAATCAGTTTTTCGGCCGCACGTCCACCCATGAGGACCGCAATGCGTGCCAGTAGAGATTCGCGGGAATAGCTGTGTTTGTCTTCGATCGGCAGCTGCATCGTGACACCCAGCGCCCGGCCGCGGGGAATAATGGAAACCTTGTGAATCGGGTCGGTGCCGGGAACCATCTTGGCAACCAGGGTGTGTCCGGCCTCGTGATAGGCGGTGCTCTTCTTTTCCTCATCAGAGATGACCATACTGCGCCGCTCGGCCCCCATCATGACCTTGTCCTTGGCACTGTCAAAATCGCTTGGTTCGGCTACCGTTTTATTGAGGCGGGCAGCGAGCAGAGCCGCTTCATTGACCAGGTTGGCCAGATCCGCACCGGAAAAGCCGGGGGTGCCGCGGGCGATGACAGCCAGATCAACATCCGGAGATAGTGGCACTTTCTTGGAGTGGACCTTGAGAATCATTTCGCGCCCCTTGACGTCAGGACGTGGGACGACAACCTGGCGGTCAAAGCGTCCCGGACGAAGCAGAGCAGGGTCAAGGACATCCGGGCGGTTGGTCGCGGCGATCAGAATAACGCCTTCATTGGACTCGAAACCATCCATCTCCACCAGCAGCTGGTTGAGAGTCTGTTCACGTTCATCGTGACCTCCTCCCATGCCGGCTCCGCGGTGGCGGCCGACCGCATCTATTTCATCAATGAAGATAATGCACGGCGCGCTTTTTTTACCCTGCAAAAACAGGTCACGTACACGGCTGGCACCGACGCCGACAAACATCTCTACAAAGTCAGACCCGGAGATGGAAAAGAACGGAACACCGGCTTCACCGGCGACGGCACGGGCCAGAAGTGTCTTTCCGGTTCCCGGAGGACCCACCAGGAGCACCCCTTTAGGGATTTTGCCACCCAGCGCGGTGAACTTCTTCGGCTCTCGCAGAAAGGCGATGATCTCTTCCAGCTCTTCCTTGGCTTCTTCAATGCCGGCAACATCTTCAAAGGTTATCTTCCCCTGGGATTCGGTCAGCAGCTTGGCGCGGCTCTTGCCGAACGACATGGCCTTCCCGCCCCCCGCCTGCATCTGACGCATGAAGAAGATCCATACACCAACCAGCAGAATCAGCGGAAACCAGGAGATAAATATTGAAAACCAGGAGAATTTCTCCTCTTCCGGCTTGGCATTGATGGCAACCTTTTTCTCCAGCAGTTTCTTGGTCAGGTCGGCGTCGGAATAAGGTTTATATGTTTGAAAATCCTTGCCGTCCTTACCTTCAAACTTGCCGGTAATATCGTTGCCCTGAATGACGACAGCGGTGATCTTCCCCGCATCGACCTGGGTCATGAAATCGCTGAAACTAAGCTTTTCCGCTGTCGTCCGCGGCTTGTTGAACATGTTGAAAAGCAGGATCATCATCAGGCTGATGACCAGCCAGAGTGAGAGATTCTTGTAAAACTGGTTCAAGGTAAACCCCCGTGTAATGTGCATGTCTGTAACGTTGAAAATTTTGTAAAGCTAGCATACTGGGTAGAGGTTGACAAGCTGATTTACTATTCAGCGCCCCATCATGATGCCTATATCTTCAGCCGTACGGACGATCTCTCCCTCCGGATCAACCAGGTTAAGTTCACTGGTGGCATCCTCAATGGAGACGGTACCGATATCTCTGCCCCGCAGACAGGCCATCCGGCCGAACTCACCGGCAGCTACCATCGCAACAGCCTTGGTGCCGAAGCGACTCCCCAGGGCGCGGTCGAAGGTGGTGGGTGAACCGCCGCGCTGCAGATGCCCGAGCACGGTAACACGTACATCCATCTCGAGGCACTGCTCGATCTGTTTTGCCACATACTGGCCGATGCCGCCCAGGCGTTCGATGGCGTTGCGACTGTCAGCCTCCTTGGCAACAACCCGGCCACCACCGGCGGGAAACGCACCCTCGGCGGCCACGATGATACTAAAGCGACTCCCCCGTCCGGATCGTTTCTTGATAGACGCACAGATATTCTCAATATTAAAGGGAATTTCCGGAATCAGGATCACATCGGCGCCGCCGGCTATGCCTGATTCCAGGGCGATCCAGCCGGCATAGCGCCCCATCACCTCGAGAATCATCACCCGATGGTGACTCTCGGCGGTGGTATGCAATTTATCCAGTGCGTCGGTAGCGGTTTCCAGCGCGGTATTATAGCCAAAGGTCAAGTCGGTACCACGCAGGTCATTATCTATGGTCTTCGGCACACCAACCACCGGTACACCTTTTTTAGCCAGCTCCAGAGCTATCTTGAGCGACCCTTCCCCCCCCACGGCAATCAGGGCGTCAAGTCCCAGCGTACGGATGTTTTCAACCACCCTGTCGGACAGATCCACAAGGACGGTCTGCCCGTCCCGTTCAACCGGGTAGGAGAATGGGTTGCCGCGGTTGGTTGTACCCAGGATTGTGCCGCCACGGGGGAGGATGCCGCGGACACTCTCCAGTGTCAGCGGGCGGCATTTATTGAGATCAAGTAGTCCGTCAAAACCGTCCTCTACACCGATGACTTCCCAGCCATGATGAATGATAGCGCTTTTGACCACCCCTCTAATGACTGCATTCAGGCCGGGGCAGTCGCCCCCTCCCGTAAGTATACCGATTTTTTTGATCATGATGCCTCCTGTAAAATATCCATACTATCCATACACAAGCCCAATTCCTGACGGGCAGCGCGGTCATAGTGCCATATTGCCAACCCGGCTGCAATAAACCAATGCAATAAGGTTTACCACCCGTTTTTCAAGCTGTCGAAAAAGTCAGCTTTCAGGACAACAATTTTATTTTACCGACTATGCCGAATTGCGCAGAAAAAAACACGATTTTCTTCACCCGCCTCCAGAGGAATTAATGCTATATTGCCCGAATGAGAAGCCGGATGTTGAATACCGACATGCCGGTCTCATGGAATTGACCAAGGAGCGGCAAATATGAGGCTGGTCAGAAAAACAGCTGCATTTGTACTGGCGGCAATTGCGCTGATTCCAGGGGCGGCCATTGCTGCCAGCAATGAATTCGACATAGACCTTAAGGAGTTGCGGCACGGCTGGGGCGATGCCCAACCCAAGCACAATAAGCAGCCACCGGCACCAGCCTCAGCCGAGATCGACCTTAAAGAACTGCGCAAAGTAGCTCCGCCCCTCCCGGCCAAACCGGCCCGGAGCTATCAGCACACCTCGCCTGCAGTCGGAAGGGCTTCCGCCGTCGCCGCCGAACCAGGGCATGAAAGCATCCATGTGGTCCGCCAGGGAGAGCACCTGTTCCTGATCCTGATGCAACATTACGGGCTGTCAAACAGGGCTGCCGAGCTTCTGATTCCTGAGGTTATGCGTCTGAACGGCGTTACTTCCCCCAAAGACCTCAAGGTCGGGCAACGCCTGCGCATCCCTCTTCCGTATAAAAACAGTACAAAGGGTGCCGCACCACTCGCAGCCAAACCTGAAACCAACCTGCCAGCGCCTGCTGTAGTCGATATTCCGGCTTTAACTGCCGCAACCGAAGTTCCTGATCCACCTGTCGCAGCGACGCCGACCTCACCTCCCCCCGCTCCCGAGCCTGGCAGCATCAGTGTTATCCCGGCCCCACCCTGCGTGCTGGCGCATGACCTGCTGGAAAAGCTGGGGCTGCTGGTGCCATCCACCATCAGCATTCATGGTGTGGAAACTGTCAGCGCAGTTTCGGCAGGACAGAGCGTGACTGTCGCCTGCGGACTCTCCGGTGCTGAAGTGTATACCTACGAACGGCTGCTGAACCGTAACGGCAAGCGACTCATCCCCCTCGATGAGGATGAATCCGCTGATTGTGTCGTGGAGAAACTGGCCAGCCACCTTGGACTGGTTTTCAGCAAACAGGGCAACGAATCTGAATCCAGCTCAGCATCCTATTACTTTGAACCTTTTGCAGCATGGACACACGGTCTTCAACTGACTATAGCGCCTGTGCCGCGAGACACTGACCGCAAAGTCAAAGATAACCCAGACAGTCCCAAGGAGTGAATTATGGCACCTCTCGCCACCGCACAAACTATTTTAATTATCGACGATGAGCCACTCAGTGTAGCGATGCTCGCCAATCTGCTCGAGGAAGAATATCGGATTTCCATTGCTCTAAGCGGCCTCGAGGCCCTGGATATTATTTCCCGTAGCGCACCAGACCTGATCCTGCTTGACATCCTCATGCCTGGCATGGACGGCTATGAGGTATTCCATACCATAAAGCGTAATCCGGAGCTGAAGGACGTGCCGGTGCTGTTTATAACCGCCTTGGGAGCGGAAGAGTGCGAATCCGAGGGATTGGAGATGGGTGCAGGCGACTATATTACCAAGCCGTTCAATTCAGCCCTCGTCAGACTGCGGGTCAGGAACCACCTGGAGTTGAAGCATCAAAGAGACCTGTTAACCGCACGGACGAACGAACTGCAGCGTCTCAACAGCGAACTGGAGCGTGAAGTAAACGAGCGTTCCACTGTGCAACTATCCAATGAGCAGTTGATCAGCGAGCTGCGCACGGCCATGGCAGAGGTCAAAACACTCAGCGGATTGCTCCCCATCTGCGCATCATGCAAGCAGGTGCGCGATGACCAGGGGTACTGGAGCCAGATAGATACATACCTGAGAAAACATACCGACATTTCCTTTAGCCACGGTCTGTGTACGGAGTGTGCCCACAAACTCTACCCCGATTTCTGCACCCCGAAACAAGATTTGGAGTGAAAACGTATCAATGCTGATCCGGGCGCAACCTGACAATAGATGATCAGGTTGCGCCCGGCCTTATCGATGTAATTCCTTGAACGCTGCCGTCACCCCTGATGAATGACCTCCCCCCTTGATATCAGAGCAGAAACCAGGTGCGATGAGCACTGGTTTACACCCGCCGGGTACGACCAGATGGCTTACGCCAATGAGTTTTACCCTTTTTCTTACCGTACTGGTGTGGGTGTAATTCAGCTACAGCCGCCACCAACCTTATACCGTGTGATGCGGCTGAACTTTTAAGAGGTGCCTTCCGTTGCAGAGTAACGGGGGTTTGTATAATTCCCTTAACTGCAGTCAATCTCTGATTGCCACCCTGATTGTCGCCCGGTTTCCCGAACTCGGCCACAGCAATGGTGGAGATATCGCTGCGCAGCTGATTAAACTGCCTACTATTCCGGTAGTTCAGGCGGTTTGTCAGCATAATCACGAACAGATCCTGCTTCGGATCTATCCAGATGGAAGAACCACTGTACCCGGTGTGGCCAAAGGAAGCCTCCGAGAACAATCTTCCCTTCGGTGCCGAATAAGGGGAATCGATGTCCCATCCCAGGCCGCGCGCCACGGTGCCATTGCGGCTGATAAACGGGGAGGTCATCAATTTCACCGCCCGTTCCGACAGAATCTTCCTGCCATCAAGAGTACCGCGGTCAAGCATCAGACGAGCAAACCGGGCGAGATCCTGTGCAGAGCTGAAGAGACCGGCATGCCCCGCGACGCTCCCAAGACGACGTGCATTACGGTCCTGAACGGTTCCGCTTTCGATTCCCAGCGTCGGTGCAATCCGATCCGCAAGAGTCACTGTTGGCAGGAACATGGTTTCAGGGGTCTGAAGCGGCATAAAAAGCTCTTCGCGGCAATAAACATCCAATGGTTTGCCCGAGACCCGATGCACGAGCTCTCCCAACAGAATAAAATTAATATCGGCATATTTGAAGCTATTGCCCGGCTCAAGCTGATTTTTCTCTGCCGCTGCCCTGTCGATAGCAGTTTTCATAGCCTGATCCGCACTCATCTCAAAGTCCGTGAGTCCTGACGTATGGGTCATCAAATTGATGATCGTGACATTTTTATGTTCCGAATCCTTGAACTCGGGGAACCAGTGCCCCAATGTGTCCAGCAGGGTGATATGTCCACCATCTATAAGCTTCATCACCGCTGGCGTCGTTGCAATTACCTTTGTCAGGGAGGCGATATCGAAGATGGTCTGCTGGTCGAGCGGTGGTGCATCAGGACGGTTGGACAACCGTCCACGGGCGCTGCTGGAGAGGATGCCGGCGTGGTTGCCTATCACAACGACTCCACCGGCGATAAGGTTGTTGGAAATGGCCAGATCCATGAGCAGGTCGATCGCGGCGACGCGGCCGAAATCCAGCACCTCATCCGATGCAAACAGGTTAGAGGCGGGGAAAAACAGGCAGAGTGAAATGAAGCAGCAAAAAAGACGCACAGTAGACCTTTCCCGAGTTCAGGCAATTAATTGGAGTTGTCCGTAGGTATCCGGGCTGAGTATAAGCATCCCGGCGATTACCGTACCATGATAGCTCATGTGCATGGTGTGATATCAGTCACCTTGCATCATGGTACCGGTGTTTGCGGCATGGTGCCCTTTTCATCTTTCATATGTTCATTTCCGGCTTGAGGCGCTCCTTCCGTACCTGTACCTGTACCTGTATCAGGCAGCGGCAGTGGTGGAGACAATGGCGTGAGGTCAGCCCCGCCATGTGTGGGACAGTACTCACTCGGCTCGGTTCCGGCAATATAGAATTCTTCACGCCTCTTGGGGCAGTCAGGAGCCGCCAGAAAACCTGTCTCGGGATCTATGGTAACGGTGACGACCGTTTCGGGCCGGGTGAAATCAATGACCGGCCTGGACGCCACGGCCTTGCGCATGACCCGTTCCCAGATCGGAGCGGCGACAGCGCCTCCGGTAAAACCTTTTCCGCCAGGGCGTGGTTTGTCATAGCCGACCCAGACACCGGTTATGACCTGTGGCGTATAGCCAACAAACCAGGCATCCCGGTAATCATCAGTGGTGCCGGTCTTGCCGGCAGATGGCCGCTCCTGACTGAACTTCCTGAGACTCTTGGCGGTACCGTACGTCATGACGTCTTTCAGCATCTGGGTCGTGACAAAAGCCGTGGTGGGAGAAAGAACGGGGGTGACAACAGGAGGGTTTTCACTCCAGCTGCCGCGCTTCCGGTCGTACACCTTGATGATGGTTCTCGGCTCGGGGCGCATGCCACCTGAAGCCAGCGGGGCGTACGCCAGCACCAGATCATTCAGGGTGACTTCATCCGTTCCCAAGGCCAGGGAGAGACCATTCTCCGGCCGTAACGGCAGCCCAATTTTCCCGGCGAAATCCACAAAATACCCGACCCCTACGGCTTCCAGCAACTTCACCGCAATGACATTATTAGAGTAGGCCAGGGCTTTCCTGAGGCTCAGCTTGCCGTAGACTTCCCGCCCGTAATTCAACGGTTTCCACACCTCATTATCACCCCGGTTATAGGCGACAGGGGTATCATCCCAGATGCTCCCGGCACTGAACCCTCTTTCAAGAGCCGCGGCATAGATCAGCGGCTTGATAGCCGAGCCGGGCTGGCGTTTGGCAAGAAAAGCGCGGTTATAGTTGTTCAGGGCGGCATCAACGCCACCCACAGCCGCGAGGACATCCCCTGTGAGCGTATCCAGGCAGATAAGCGCGCCCTGCAGCTCGGGAGAAACCCGCTTGACCCCTTCCTGCAAACTCTTTTCAGCATATTTTTGCAGGTTCAAATCCAGCGCGGCAGTAACTTCCAGTCCCCCCTGCTCTATGATCGCCGCTCCGTACCGCTCGACCAGCTTGCTCCGGATATGGTCCAGATACTGCGGCGCCTGCTTGGGAGGCATGAAGGTAACACGCTGGCTGCGAAGCTTCTCTTTGTGCCGGGAGGTGATCATCTTCAGGTCAACCATACGCCTGAGAACCATATCCCGCCGCCCCGTTACGGCAGCCGTTTTTCCAAACGGATTGTAACGCCCCGGATTTTTCTGCACGCCCGCCAGCAGGGCGCATTCGGCCTCATTCAACTCCTCCGGGCTTTTATCGAAATAGAGCCTGGATGCCTGGGCAATCCCCCAGGCCCCGTTGCCGTAATATATTTCATTGAAATACATCTCTAGGATCTGATTTTTACTGTATTTCTCTTCGAAATCAATCGCCATACGGGCTTCCTCAAACTTACGTTCGATGGTTTTCACCCCGGACAGATATTTATTCTTGATCAGCTGCTGGGTGATGGTCGACCCCCCCTCGGCCAAGCGACCTTTGACCACATCCTTGACAAGAGCCCGGGCGATACCGCGAAGATCAATCCCGCCATGTTCATAAAAGCGCGCGTCTTCGACAGCCACCACAGCTTTTTGCAGGAACGACGGGATACGGTCGATGGTGACCCAGTATCTTTTTTCCGGCAGGATCCGACCGACAAAACGCCCCCGGTTGTCAAAAACCTTGATGGAGGTATAGCCGGACGGCAGAGTGGGATAGGTGGCGAAATTATCCTGGGAAAGTGCCACAGCCGCCTGACTTAAAACGAGTGACAGCGCGAGAATGATTGCATACATAGATTTTTTACAGCAGCAAAAGCTCGGTAATCTCAAAATTTTATACGACTCCTTAAGGGAGATCAGGGGTTAGCCCACCTCGTGATGTGTAAACAGCCCATTCATCCATTCCATGAAACACGAACGACAGCGGCGGCAGGTGCAACAACCCTGGTTGATTCAGATGCACATACACCGGCAATCCAGATCAGATTATCGGCACAAAAGATGAGCGGAATCCGCCGCCGTTCGGAGGCGGGTATCTTTCGATCGATAAAAATATCCTTGACCTTCTTTCTGCCGCTCATGCCGAATGGCCTGATCCGGTCGCCGGGACGAAAGGTACGGACCAGCCAGGGGAACGGGGTCGTGGCAAGGTCCAGGCAAACGCTGCCGGAATCGGCCGAAAAGGATGGAGCGGTTGTCAGGTCAACCGTGATCATACCACCGGAGGGAAGCCTGTAACAGCCTTGGTCCGTAATCAGCAGTTCAAAGCCGGTGCCTTGATCTCCCCCGACCGTGGACTTTAATACAACAAGATCATACTCCCGAACGGCTGTAACGGCTTGTGGTAGAGACAGAGTCGAGTTGGGTCGGTCGGAGTCAAGCATGTCGCAGAGCGCATCAATATGCCGCTGGCTGACACCATCAAGGCTGCCGGTCAGCTGTCTGAAGGCATAGCGGAGGACTCTTCGACGCAGTGCACTGTTGAGGGTGCGAAGCTGTGCGACACTGCAGACAATGCCATCATCCTCCACCCGGCACGCCACGTCAAAGGCTGTTTCTGTCAGCTCCACCAGCAGCTCTTCATCACCGCTCAGGACCGAAGCCGTTGCGGCGAGACATGAACGGATGGCCGGATTGTACTCTTCCAGAAGCGGCAGCAGCTGGTGGCGGATGCGGTTGCGCAGATACACCGTGTCGTTGTTGCTCGCATCATTGCGCCACTCAAGGCCGAGGCCACGGAGATACTGTTCGATGTCGGCACGGGATATATCCAGCAGCGGGCGAACATAACCACGACCATTCCGGAACGCCATTCCCGACAACCCGGTCATACCTGATCCGCGCAGGAGGCGCATGAGAACCGTTTCAGCCTGATCGTCGGCATGATGGGCAAGCACCACTGCTGCCGCATCGAACTTCGTGCGGATCTCATCCAGAAACTGAATCCGCGCCCGCCGGCCGGCATCCTCCAGGTTCAGCCCGCTATCCGAGGCCATACTTTTAACATCAACCCGCTTCACTTCGAAGTGAACATTGTAGCGGGCAGCCATCCCCCGGCAGAATTCCTGGTCTGCATCAGCTTCTGCACCGCGCAGACAGTGATTCAGATGAGCGACGATCAGGTTGAGATGATAGCCTGGAAGTCTGACCAGCAGGTCGAGCAGGGCGGTCGAATCGGCCCCTCCGGAGAGCGCCACAACAAGAGTGTCGCCCGGCCTGAAAAGGCGCTGAAGGCGGATAGTCCGCTCTACGCTGTGTATGAGTGCAGTGCCCGGGGAGGTCATGCTCTTCGTGCGAAGCTGAAGGTGGGGACATCTGACTGACGCAAGAGTGTCACTTCTTCGTTCCAAACAGCGTGCTCAGTACAAAACTGAACAGGCTGTAGAGAAATGCGGCGACAAACGCGGAGCCAAAACCGGCAACGTGGAATCCCGGCACCAGGTTCGATGCCAGATAAAATATCGCGGCGTTAATTACGAAGGTAAAAAGACCAAGTGTCAGCAGGTTGACCGGCAGGGTCAGGAGGACAACGATAGGTTTCAGAAAAACGTTCAGCAGGCCGATGACCAGCGTCGCCAAAAGGAGGTGCTGAAAGCGGTCGATCTGAATGCCGGGGATCAGTTTCATCACAAAAAAGAGGGCAAAAGAGTTGAGCGCCCATTTCAGTATCAGTCGTGTCATTGTAGCTCCAATCTATAACCAGCGTTTTTTTCTGAAATACGCCACCATCAGTAGCGCCAGGGCTATCATCACCCCCCAGAGGACGAAATAACCATTCTTCCACCCCAGCTCCGGAAGATTCTTAAAGTTCATGCCGTAGACACCCACCAGAAAGGTCAGCGGCATGAAGATCGTGCCGATCACGGTCAGAAACTTCATCACCTCGTTGGTGCGGTTACTGATACTGGAAAGGTAGAGGTCAAGCATGCCGGAGAGCAGGTCGCGGTAGGTCTCGACCGTATCGATCACCTGGACGGTGTGATCATAGACATCCCGGAAATAGATGCGGGTGGCATCCTGCAGCAGGTTGCTGTCGCCCCGCTCCAGGAAAGAGATCGCTTCGCGCAGCGGCCAAACGGTCTTGCGCAGGTAGATAATCTCCTTTTTCATGCCGTTGATCTGGCGGAGTGATTTCTGATCGGGAGTCAGAGCCAGTTCTTCCTCAATATCCACGATCCGCTCGCCAACCTCTTCAAGGATACTGAAATAGCCGTCAACAATGGCATCGATCAGTGCGTACGCCAGATAATCAGCCCCCATGCCGCGAATTTTGCCCTTGCTGTTCCTGATACGCTCACGGACCGGGTCGAAAGCATCGCCATTGATCCCCTCCTGGAAGGTGAAGAGGTAGTCCGGACCGAGAATAATACTGAGCTGTTCCGAGCTGAAGTCCCCCCCTGCCACCGGGCGCAGCATCTTCAATACAATAAAGAGATAGTCACCGTAATCCTCAATTTTCGGGCGTTGTACCGTATTGACGATATCTTCCAGAACCAGCGGATGAAATGTGTGCTTTTCGCCGAGGGCGCGTATCAACTCGACGTCATGCACCCCCTCGACATTAACCCACAGCACATCACTTCTTATGAACTGATGCTGCAGATACTGGTCTATCTGCTGGAACTGGTGTTCCTCAGCCCCTTCAGAAGTATAGCTGATGACGGATATCTGAACCGCTTCATCCGATCCATCGCCGATATGCACCAGTGTCCCTGGCGGCAGTCCGCTCTTGACAGAGCGTTTCTTATGAAACCGTGAGCTGTTGCGCATTAAATACCGAGGATCTCTGACATATGCAGCAGGTCGTCGTTCAGCTTCTTCTGGCCGCTATTGACAACCATCCCCAGCAGCGTCGTGGTAAGCGTGTTGGCCGACAGTCCGACCATGACACCTTTTGTACCGGAGAGCAGCAGCTCCACAGACTTCATGCCGAAGCGGCTTCCCAGCAGGCGGTCAAAGACCGATGGTGCACCACCCCGCTGATAATGCCCCAGTACCGTTACCCGGGTTTCAAAACCAACCGCATTTTTGATACCTTCGGCAACTTCCTGAGCGTGTCCGGCCCCCTCTGCCATGATGATCAGCGCATTGGTGCGCCCCTCATCGTAGCGCTGGCGCAACTGATGGCACATATCACCAAGGTCGAGCTCCACCTCCGGCACAATGGCAAACTCGGCACCGGTCGCGATAGCGGCGGTCGAGGCCAGATAGCCCGAATTGCGCCCCATAACCTCGACAATAAAAGCCCGGTCGTGGGAACTGGCGGTATCCTTGATGCAATCAACGGCATAGATGATGTTGTTGAGAGCGGTATCAACCCCCAGCGCCATATCGGTGTAGGCGATGTCATTATCGATGCTGGCCGGAATGCCGATCACCGGGAACCCCAACTTGTCCAACGCCAGTGCGCCGTTCAGCGAGCCATCACCGCCGATAACAATCAGCCCGTCCACCTGAGCCGCAAGGAGATTATCCAGCGCCTTCCTGCGCCCCTCCTCGGTACGGAACTCTGCCGAGCGGGCCGACTGCAGAAAGGTACCGCCACGTTGCAGCGTGCCTGATACCGCCTGTGAATTAAGGACGATATAATCATTTTTGAGCAGGCCGGCATAACCTTTACGGAAGCCGATCATCTCGACATTATTCGCTATAGCTGTTCTGGCTGCCGCACGGATCGTGGCGTTCATGCCGGAGCAGTCACCACCGCTGGTCAGGATTGCAAGTCGTTTCATAGTGTATCCTCCGGAAAATTGGAATAACGGTATCTGTTTTCAGGTAGTGCAATGCCCTGCTGCTGAAACGAAGGAGTGCCACAGGAATATATATCAACAAGCGCAGGGTTTCATTGCGCCCTACCCTTCCTGCTTTTCAGCCACTCCATCCGCTCCACTATACTCTTTTCATAGCCATGCCCCTTCGGTTCGTAAAACGTTCGCCCGGCAAGTTTATCCGGCAGGCACTCCTGACCGGCATAACCATCTTCATAGTCATGGGCATACTGGTACCCCTTGCCGTACCCCTGTTCCTTCATCAGCTTGGTCGGGGCGTTGCGAATGTGCAGAGGGACCGGCAGTGCGCCGCTTTTCCGAACTTCCGCCAAGGCGGAGTTGATGCCCGCGTATGCTGCGTTTGATTTCGGAGCGGTGGCCAGATAGGTGACCGCCTGCCCCAGGATGATGCGCCCTTCCGGCATACCGATGACCTGAAAAGCCTGCAGCGCCGCAACAGCCACCTGAAGGGCACGCGGATCGGCATTGCCGATATCTTCTGCAGCCATGATCATCATGCGCCGCAGGATAAAGATCGGATCCTCCCCCGCCTCCAACATCCGCGCCAGCCAGTACAGTGCGGCATCCGGGGCGCTGCCGCGCAGGGATTTGATAAAGGCCGAAATGACGTTGTAATGTTCCTCGCCCCCCTTGTCATAGAGAAGCGCCTTTTTTTGCATTGCTTCCTGGGCGGTTTCGAGGGTTATATTGCTATCCTGCGCCAGACCGGCTGCAATTTCCAGCGTATTCAGTGCCGTGCGGGCATCGCCGTCGGCCTGAGAGGCGAGAAAATCCAATGCATCATCCTGTGCCGACAGGGCCAGCCGGCCGAGCCCCCGCTCGCTGTCGCCAAGAGCCTGCATCAGCAGGGAGCGCACGGCCTCCGCTTCAAGCTGCTGCAGCGTCAGCACACGGCAGCGTGACAGTAACGGTGCAATGACTTCAAAGGAGGGGTTCTCGGTAGTGGCACCGATGATGGTAACAACGCCTTTTTCGATGTAGGGGAGAAACGCATCCTGCTGCGATTTGTTAAAGCGGTGGATTTCGTCGATGAACAGCACCGTGCGGATACCTCGGGCGGCATAGCGTTCGGCTTCACGAAAAACCTCGCGGATCTCTTTCACGCCGGAGAGGATCGCGGAAAAAAAGATGAAGTGCGATTTTGTTTCGGCAGCGATGATATGGGCCAGCGTGGTTTTACCGCAGCCGGGGGGGCCCCAGAGTATCAGCGAAGCGAGTGAATCGGTTTCAATCATGCGCCGCAGGATGCGCCCTTCACCAACCAGATGCTCCTGCCCCGAGAACTCGGCAACGGAGCGCGGGCGCATACGTTCGGCAAGCGGCGCATGGGGAGAGACTTCAGGTACGGTATGCGCTCCGCTGTCCTGCTCCCAGAGATCTGGGGTATTCATATTCGCTGACATCCCTTAGTGCAGGTCACGCCGGCTGTGGCGGCTGACTTTTTCCGGTTTGATGTTCCAGATATCACGGGCGTATTCGGCAATGGTGCGGTCACTGGAAAACTTGCCCATACCAGCGGTATTGAGGATTGAGGTGCGTGCCCACTCGTGCGGGCGCTGATACAGATTGTCCACCTCATCCTGGCAGGCGATATAGGAAGAATAATCTGCCAGCAGCAGGTAATGATCGAGGCCAAGCAGTGTATCGACAATCGGCTTGAACAGATTGCTGTCATGAGCGGAAAAACTGCCGTCGCCGATCATATTGATCGCCTGCTTCAGCTCCGGATTGTGGGAATAGTAATCATACGGCTGGTAGCCGGCATTTTTCAGCCCGGTGACCTGCTCGGCGGTCAGGCCGAAAATGAAGATGTTATCGCGGCCGACCTCTTCCATGATCTCGATGTTGGCCCCATCCAAAGTACCGATCGTCAGTGCCCCGTTCAGAGCATACTTCATGTTTCCGGTGCCGGACGCCTCGGTACCCGCCGTAGAAATCTGCTCGGAAAGATCCGAGGCCGGGAATATCATTTCGGCAAGGGTTACATTGTAATTGCCGAGAAAGACCACCTTCAGCAAATTGTTGGTTGCAGGGTCGTTATTAACGACCGCAGCCACTGAATTGATCAGCTTGATGATCAGCTTGGCCATATAATACGAAGGAGCGGCCTTACCGCCGAAGATGACGGTACGCGGGGCAAAATCCCCCCCGGGGTGAGCTTTGATACGGTTATAGCGGGTAATGACGTGCAGCACGTTCAGCAACTGACGTTTATACTCGTGGATGCGCTTTGTCTGGCAGTCAAACAGCGAATCGGGCGAAACGGTAATCCCTTCGTGTTCACGAATGTAATCGGCCAGCCTCTGCTTGTTTGCCCGCTTGACCTCTATCCACTGCTGCTGAAAATCGGCGTTCTCGGCCAAGGGAACCAGCTGTTTCAATTCATCAAGGTTGGTAACCCAGCCGGTTCCGATCCGGGACGAAATCAGGTCGGCCAGCCAGCGGTTGCTGTACTTCAGCCAGCGCCGCTGGGTGATGCCGTTGGTCTTGTTGTTGAAACGCTCCGGCCAGAGCTCATAAAAATCATGGAACAGATCATCTTTCAGAATGTCACTGTGCAGGGCCGAAACGCCGTTGATCGAATGGCTGCCGACAATGGCCAGATGCGCCATGCGCACACTCCGTTCGCCATCCTCGCCGATGATGGACATCCTCCGCAACCGGTCATTATCACCCGGAAAACGGGCGACAACCTGATGGATGAATATTTCGTTGATACGGTAAATGATCTGCAGATGGCGCGGCAAAACCCGTTCCATCATTTCCACCGGCCACTTCTCAAGGGCTTCCGGAAGGATCGTATGGTTGGTGTAGGCAAAGGTGTTAAACGCGATTTCCCAGGCATCATCCCAGCCGAGCTGCTTGTCATCGAGCAGAATCCGCATCAGCTCAGGTATGGCCAGAGTCGGGTGGGTATCGTTCAGCTGGATCGCCACCTTTTCCGGCAGCTGGGCAAAGTTTTCATGTTTCTTGGCAAAACGATAGAAAATATCCTGCACTGTTGCGGAAGAAAGAAAATACTCCTGGCGCAAGCGCAACTCCTTCCCCTCGGCCATATGGTCGGCCGGATAGAGCACTTTGGAAATATTTTCCGTGCGCATCTTGGATTCGACGGCACCGATGTAGTTCCCCTGATTAAACGAGCCGAGTTCGAAGTCACGGGTCGACTTGGCACTCCAGAGTCTCATGGTGTTCACCGTTTCGTTGCCGTAGCCCGGAACCGGAAAATCGTAGGCCAGCGCCATGACGTCCGTTGTATCCACCCAGTTGTAGCGCGTCTCTCCACGCTCATCACGGTAACTTTCAACCCGGCCATTGAACTTGATCTGGTGCAGGTGTTCCTGACGGTCGAACTCCCACGGATTGCCGTAGCGCAGCCAGTTATCAGGGAACTCGGCCTGTGCGCCGTTGATGATCTTCTGGTAGAACATCCCGAATTCATAGCGGATGCCATACCCGTACGCCGGCAGACTCATGGTCGCCATTGAATCGAGGAAACAGGCCGCCAGACGCCCCAGACCACCGTTACCCAATCCGGCATCCCACTCCTGCTCCTGCAGCTCTTCAACATCGATCCCCATCTGCTTGAGAGCGGTCTGCCACTCCTCCATAATTCCCAGGTTGATCAGGCTGTTTCCAAGCGTGCGCCCCATCAGGAATTCCATTGATATGTAGTACACCCGCTTGGCGTCGTTGATGTAATAGGACTGCTGGGTATCGAGCCAGCGATCAACCAGGACGTCACGGACGGCATACGCCAGCGCCTGGTAAAGGTCGGCCTTGGTGGCGGTATACTTGTCTTTGACCAGCGTATATTGCAGATGACGGAGAAAAGAGCGCTGCAGGTCAGCCGCAGTTGGTTTTTCAGCATATGACGGAGACGTATCAACCATGGTCATTACATACATCCTTCAAACAGAGTTAACGGACTCAGAACTATATATATTTCTTACGCTTAATGCAAGGAAGAGCATTCCATTTTAACATAATCTCTGCTATAGTATTCATATGGGTGAGAAACTGATTTGTAATAATAAAAAAGCTTATCACGATTATTTTATCGAAGAGAAGTTTGAAGCGGGTGTAGTGCTGCAAGGGACGGAAGTCAAGTCGTTGCGGGCGGGCATGGCCAATCTGAACGACGCCTTCATGCTGGTGCGCGATGGTGAGGCGTATCTGCACAACCTGAACATTTCGCAGTACGAGTTCGGCAACATCCAGAATCACCAACCGGATCGCAACCGCAAACTGCTGTTGCACCGCCGTCAGATTGACCATCTGTACGGCAAGATTCGCGAGAAAGGCCTGTCGGTAATCCCGTTGCGGCTCTATTTCAAAGACGGCTTGGTAAAGGTCGAGATAGGTCTTGCTAAAGGCAAGAAACTGTATGATAAACGTGAGGATATGAAAACCAAGGACAGTCAGCGCGAGATGTCGCAAGCGCTGAAGGCACGAAACCGGGATTAGACCGGTAAGTAATTCAAAATTCAACATTGATTACACATGGGGGTGTAAAGGTTTCGACAGGCGAAGATAGGTTCTGATTGCGCTGGGAGGATGGTGGTTGGCCTCTAGAATAATCCACTAAACAATAAATGCAAACAACACAACAACAGCTGCAGACAATTACGCCTTCGCAGGTGCAATTGCTGCTTAGTACCAGCCTTGGAATCTTCGGAATCCAAGCGAGCTAGAGGGTAGACTTAATTCCCTGTGTAACCCTTCGGCTGTCAAAAAGAAGTAATTGTAATGGGACGGCGAGGATGATCCGATAATCGTCGTATTTAGGAATCGGTTCCTGGTGCCTTGATTGATGGCTTACCTTGAACTTAAAACCGTAGTCAATCTATCAGCGTAGACATTGGCATCGAAGAGCGTTTGGACGTGGGTTCGACTCCCACCACCTCCACCATTACCGAGAAAAGCACCTTAACTTGCTGAAAGTTGGGTGCTTTTCTATTTCTACAGCACCCCTCTACCATGTTCTCTGTAATTGTCCCGTATCTTTGCCACACGGGGAGAACATTATGACCACTTCAAGAAACCTGTACCAAATCTCTGAGATGTACTACTTTAGAACTCGCATTCCTTTTGACCTCCGTTTATGGTTGATGGTACTGAGGACTTCAAACGATCCTTGAAGACCAAGAGCCTAAAGCAAGCTAGACGACTCCTGAGGGTTTGGAACTTCAGGACAGAAGAGACATTTACCTTGATGAGGAGTAACTTCCCTCTGTTCCCCATAAGCTGTGCTGTGCACATTTTTGGGGTTGAACAATCAGTGATCCATCTGGTTTCACAAATCGTGCAGTTCTCATGCTGGTAGCCTCAAACATTTTACTCACAATCTCGCCCGTCCCTGATACAAATACTGCTGAAACCCTGCGAACACCTGCCCGATCTCTTCCGGCCTACCCAGATCAGCTACAGCGTCGGCGATGGAGTTATGATACTTCAGTTTCAAGAGTGGTGTCAGCTTCGCCTGATCCAGTTCTTCAACGCCTATGGTCACGTAATGCGACAGCACGAAATCCAGAAAGAGCTGCAACTTATTGCTGAAGTGCTGGGTGATAAGCGTCCGTGCTTTCCCAGCCCGATCTTCACGGGTAAGCGGTGGCATGGCATAGGCAACATGCGCCAGTACATCGAACAGATCACTTCTCTCTGCGTCTATAATCTTCTGCATCTCTGCCAATTGGTCATGGCCGAATCCCTTTTCAGAAAGCCCTTCCAGCAGTTTCTTACGGGTATCCGGTCGGCTCCATAGCGCACGGAGTTCTTCCTCGTTCTTGAAAAACTCAGGCAGCTTGCCGAACAGCATTTCCATAAACTGCTGCGCCGACATCGGCGTACCGTCAGGGTGCCAGAAACTCGTTACGGTCATGTGCTGGATGTTCCGCTCTTTGCCGTCAGCCAGCTTGACTTTTGCCTTCTTCTTGCAGACACATGGAGATTGGCCGCATTTCTCGCATGGCTCCCGTGGGGTCTTCTCACATACGCACGGCAGTTCACCACATACCTTGCATGGTTGTGGTTCTGGTTTCACGCACTCACACGGGTAACAGCCACACTTGCTACAGGCTTCCGGTTCAATCGGTTCACCGTCCCATTCGGGATCACAGAAATGGTGGTGTGCCTTCACGAAGTCGTAAATAGTGAAGTAGTCCTTGCCGTCATAGAGGCGAGTACCACGCCCGATGATCTGCTTGAACTCGATCATGGAATTGACCGGACGCATCAGTACGATGTTACGGATATTACGAGCATCAACGCCGGTGGATAGTTTCTGCGAGGTGGTAAGGATGGTGGGGATACTCTTCTCGTTATCCTGAAAGTCCCGTAGGTGCTGTTCACCTAATGCGCCATCGTTGGCTGTCACCCGCTGACAGTAGTCCGGCTCGCTGCTGGTCTTGATCTGGTTGATAAGGTCACGTACCGCAAGTGCATGATCCTGTGTGGCGCAGAACACCAAGGTCTTTTCCCGCTGGTCGATCATGGACATGAAGATTGAAACCCGTCTCGATTCCCGCTCCTTGATCTCAATGACTTTATTGAAATCTGACTCTTCGTACCGCTTACCGAATTCTACTTCACCCTCCATGACCCTATCATCAGAGGTGTAGACATAATCATCCAGCGTGGTGGAAATCTGCTTCACTCGGAACGGGGTAAGGTATCCATCGTTGATGCCGTCCTTCAGTGAGTAGATATAGACCGGCTCCCCGAAATAGGCGTAGGTGTCCACGTTGTCCTTACGCTTGGGGGTAGCAGTCAGACCGAGTTGCACGGCGGGGGCGAAGTAATCCATGATACTGCGCCAGTTGCTTTCATCGTTGGCACCACCTCGGTGACATTCATCAATAATGATGCAGTCGAAGAAGTCAGGCGGGTACTCGCCGAAATAGGGAGTGTCACCGGCTCCGCTCATGAAAGTCTGGAAGATGGTGAAGAACAGACTACCGTTCTTCGGTACTTTGCCCTTCTTCTTGATCTCATCCGGTGCGATGCGTACCAGTGCATCTTCGGGGAAGGCTGAAAATGCGTTGTATGCCTGATCTGCCAGAATGTTACGGTCAGCAAGGAACAGAATACGGGGGCGGCGGGTCGGTTCGCTCTCCTTCTTCCAGTCGGTCAGGTTCCAGCGACTATGAAACAGTTTCCATGCTATCTGGAAGGCGATGAAGGTCTTGCCGGTGCCGGTTGCCAGTGTCAGAAGGATACGCTGCTTATGGTCGGTAATAGCCTCCAACACACGTTCAATGGCTATGTCCTGATAATAACGCCCTTGGAAATAACCACCCCGATCTTCAAACGGTACAGCGGCGAAACGGTCACGCCATGCGTTCTGGGTGGCAAAGGTGAGGTTCCAGAGTTCATCCGGTGTGGGGTACAGCGACAACTCACCTTCTGCGCCGGTTTCCATGTCAATGCCATAGATACCCTGCCCATTGGTGGAGTAGGTGAAACGGATTTCCAGTTTACCGGCATAATCCTTGGCCTGTCCCACACCCTCCGTCAGCGGTTTATCCCATGCCTTCGCTTCTACCACTGCCAACTTGGTGTTGCGGTACTCCAATACATAGTCAGCCGTCAGAGCCTTACCCCGCTTGCCGTGGCCTTCAATGCGGCCAAGAGTAATGGGATACTCACGCCGAATACGGCTCCCTCCAACCACACCCCAGCCAGCGGCTTTAAGGGCGGGGTCAATATGTTCTGCTCTGGTTTCGGCTTCGTTCATGGGTTATCCCTTACCATCTTCCAGCAGTTTTTTGATATGTCGATCAAAGTCCGACTCAAACAGCCGATCCTGAACGATCCGGTATTTCTCGTATTCACTCTCTGCAAAGGCTTTGGCAATCTCCTTGGTGACAGTGCCGGGGTTATCCAGAATCTCACGCTCGTTGAACTGTAAAAAGGCGTTCAGCTTTTTGGCCCAATCCTCCATAGTCATGGGGATGTTCCGCTCTGCCTGATCCTCGGCATAGTCGAGGTACATGCTCACAAAGCGGTCGAGTGATTTCAGCTCTTTTTCGGTAAGATAGTTTTTGGCAATCGATACATCCGGTTTGAGGATTTTACCATCAGGGGCATTCTTCCAGGTCGTCAGCCCCATTCGCTCTTTGGCACTGTCCGCCCGATTGACGATCAGTTCTGCGGCGGTATTCCCGTGAATGGCAAAATGTAGCTTGTTCTGTACGGCAGCGAAGAAGGTTTTGGTGGTTTCTGAATCGGTGCTGTAATCCATTGCCGTTGCATAGATGTCGGTTATCTTCTGGTAAAACTTCCGTTCACTCGCCCGAATTTCGCGGATTTCGGCCAGCAGGTTGTCGAAATACTCCTTATTAAAGAATGAGCCGTTTTTCAACCGCTCCTTATCCAACACGTATCCACGAATGGCAAAATCCCGCAACACACCGGTTGCCCATTGCCGAAACTGGGTAGCACGGGCGGAGTTTACCCGAAAACCTACGGCAATGATGGCATCCAGGTTGTAATAATCCACATTCCTGGCCACATCCCGACTGCCTTCTTTTTGAACTGTTCGGAAATTCCGAATAGTTGAAACCTTGCTGATTTCTTCTTGAGCGTACAGGTTGGCCAAGTGCTCATTTATAGTCGGAACAGAAACTTCAAACAGCGCCGCCATCAGCTTTTGCGTCAACCAGACAGTTTCATCCTCAACGCGCACTTCGATACTGTTCTCACCAGCCTGTTTGGTGAAGATCAGGAACTCGGCTGTGCTGTTGCGGATTTGCAGTTTTTTCTCTTTGGGCATGGGGGGCGTCCTAGAGTTGACCAGTGAAGGCTTGATCCAACAGCGATTTTTTCAGCGCGTCGAGTGCGGCGAGTTTCTGCTGGTAGATGGATTCGAGGCGTTCACACTCTACGGAGGCACTATCAATGGCCGATACTATATCTCGCTGTACTGTTAACGGCGGAATTTTGCCAACATTGAGCGCGCGAATATCTTTCATGTTAACATGCTGAACGGTTGCGCCTCGTGAATGATCCAAAAATTTTTGTTGCATGCATGGCTGGAGCAAAATCAAAGCAAGGAATTCAGATTCAAATACATCACGCTTCGGTCGAATTAATACGGTCCTTTGCCCCAGACATACTTTAAGATTTTCGGGGATGACTCCAACATTACCAGCAGGTGCTTCTCTTGCAAATATCAGGTCGCCTGCCTTTGGTTCTGCACGGCGAGTCCAGTCTCTATAGGTTTCTTCTGAAACTCGGTAGACTCCATCAAGTTGTAGTTTGCCTTTGCCTATGTTGGGTGTCCGTATAGAAGGGAATCCTTCTTCTTGAGTTGGTGCTGTTTTGTGTTCGCAATCAACAATCAATTCGCACAAATCAGCCAGAGGTTTTTTCATACCCACCCACCCCTCACCACGCTGGGCAAAGACTGATTGCAGATGACTCTCAAACAGCGCACGGGCGTTCCGGAGGTTCTTTTCAGCGTTGGCTTTGGCGGTGGCGATGCCGTCAAATGCTTCGTCAAGTATGCCGACTATGCGCTGTTGTTCGGGGATAGATTTCGGAAAATTAATTTCGACCTTTGAAATGTCCTGTTGATTGACGCTTGCCTGATTAACCGACTGCTTACATACGCCGCGCCAGTAGCCACATTGGAATAGATATTTCAGTGCATGATCCAAATAGTCAGATGTTACCAGCTCTTTGGGACGCATAAGCAGTAGGTTTACGCCATGATACACAGGTTCATCACTATCGAATATTGCCGTTTTTCCTACATGAACTGGACTGTTGATATGGCTGAACAGGATGTCGCCACGTTTTAAGATATACCGAGGCTTATCTTTCTCACTTAGTTCCGCATAGCCGACCTTATCAATGTCAAACCATGCACCAGAAATGCTTTCTATACGGGAGATTTTCTCTCCAATACCACTTTTGTCTTGTTTGCAGTTGACCCCGTTACGCAGAACGTCGAGTACGTCACCTAAGGTGCTTTTTTGCCAGCCAGCCTTCATAGTAACGCCCTAATGTTCGCCAGTACCTTGGCGCTCTCATTATCCAACAAGGATATTTCATCCATGATGTCCTGAGGAGTACGATGCAAGATTTCCTCATTACCACTCGGGTTTTTGGACGAGAGTTCAAATGTAGTGGTATCAATGCCGGTAACATCAACGCTCCAGCTTTTGGGGGAATCGGCAAAGGTCTTTTGTAGTTCGATGAACTCTACCATGTCAGCATCATTGAGCGGGTTGGTCTTGCCCATGTTACGGCCAACGTCAAGCGAGTAGTACCACACCTTTCGGGTTGGTGCTCCCTTCTCAAAGAACAGCACCACGGTCTTGACCCCTGCGCCTTGGAACGTACCCCCAGGACAATCAAGTACGGTATGCAGGTTACAACTTTCAAGTAGCAGTTTCCGCAAACTCACAGAGGCATTGTCAGTGTTGGAGAGAAAGGTATTCTTGATAACCACGCCAGCACGGCCACCGGCACGGAGCATTTTTATAAAGTGTTGCAGGAAGAGGAAGGCTGTCTCGCCGGTACGGATGGGGAAGTTCTGCTGTACCTCCTTCCGCTCCTTACCGCCGAAGGGAGGATTAGCCAAAATGATGTCAAAACGGTCTTTCTCCTGCACGTCTGCAAGGTTCTCGGCCAGGGTGTTGGTGTGGACTATGTTTGGTGCCTCTATGCCGTGCAGGATCATATTCATGATGGCGATGACATACGCCAATGACTTCTTCTCCTTGCCGTAGAAGGTACGCTCCATCAGAATCTTCATGTCGTCGGTGGTCAGGTTGGGTTGGCTTTTAAGGTAGTCGAACGCCTCGCACAAGAAGCCAGCCGAACCAACCGCACCGTCATAGATACGTTTACCGATCTCCGGCTTCACCACCTGAACAATGGCACGGATCAACGGACGCGGGGTGTAATACTCGCCACCGTTCCTGCCAGCGTTACCCATGTTCTTGATCTTCGCTTCATAGAGGTGGGAGAGTTCGTGTTTCTCGGTTTGGGAGCGGAAGCGCAGTTCATCTATGTGGTCAATGATCTCCCGCAGATTGTAACCGCTGTGGATCTTGTTCTTGATCTCGCCGAATATCTCACCGATCTTGTATTCAATGGTGTTGGGGCCGTTGGCTTTCTGCTTGAAGCCGTGCAGGTAAGGGAATAACTTGCGGTCTACAAAGTCCCTCAGATCATCGCCGGTCAGTGCCTTGTTGTGGTCGAGCCTGCCGTCTGAAGTTTTGGGTGCAGCCCAGCTTTCCCAGCGGTACGGTTCATCGAGTATGAAGGTGTACTGCTTGCCATCTAGCTCTGCCTCCATTAACTTATCCTGCTCCAGACCATCAAGATATTTCAAGAACAGCAACCATGAAGTCTGTTCTGCATAATCCAATTCACTACCGCAACCGGCCTCTTTCCAGAGTACGTCATCGATGTTTTTGAAGGCTTGTTCAAACATGTGGTTCCTTATATGATGCAGTTTATCATCTAATAAAAATTAGTCTGAAACCTTACGATTATTTGGCATTAATTGCAATGGATGACAATGGACAGTGTGGTAAATGTGGGGGTCAATTTTCATATGGGCGCAACAGCACCTATCCTCGATCCATTCGAGAGTAAATAACGATCAAATTTGATTTCTAAAGCAAAACTATACAACCCTCAATACCATTACCACCCCACAACAAACAAACAGTTGAGCCTCTTGCATAAGTCTGCTCACCCTTCGACAAGCTCAGGGCGAACGGGCTTATACTTGCTAACTGACTGATATTCCGCTCGTGGTGAGCTTGTCGAACCATAAGCGGAATACTTTTGCAAGAGGCTCATACTATAATGACAAAACACACTTAGAGTGATTGGAGGGTAATTATGGGAACCAGGACTATTCGCTTCGAACGTCAGAAGTTATTTGAACAGGTTTGGGAAAAACCAATGACCGCCTTGGCTGCTGAGTATGGGTTATCAGATGTGGGACTGCGCAAGATTTGCAAACGATTGAATGTTCCGTTGCCTCCTCAAGGATATCATCTTCGAACGCACAAGGGGCAGAAACCGCCACTGCCAGTTGCAAAAGATGGTCTCAAGGAATATGTCACTCATATCTATGAACCGGAACAATTGACCGTGAACGAATTACCACTACCAATTGAAATTCCTGAAATTACATTCGAAGAACAGACGGAAAACTGTATTGTCGTTCCAGATGTACTGCCAACTCTCCATCCCCATATTGCTGAAGCCAAAACACAACTTAAAAAAGCAACTCCTGACAAGTACGGACGCGTTTCGACCTCATGGAAACGTGGCAGTGACATCTCAGTTTTTCCTGAATCAATCGATAGAGCACTACGCATTATGAATACCTTGGTTAAAGCTCTCATCAAACGTGGGTATTCGGTGTCAGTTGATGAAAAGAACAATGCAACTGTCGTAAAAATTCTGGACGAGCAGATCGGTATTCGCTTGGAAGAACGTTCTCGACAGACTCGCCATATACCAACACCAGCGGAGCTCAAAGATGAGAAGCGGTGGTCATACCGGAGTTATCGGGCTTACGACTATATTGGCACCGGTGAGTTTTGCCTAAAAAATCCTGGATCATACCAATCCGAGAAAATCTGTAAAGATGACAAAATCGGCAAGGTAGAAGATAAGCTGAATCTGTTTGTCATCGCCTTGATCAAAAAGGCATTGCAGATAAAGGACACACGTATACGTCGGGCACGAGAAGAAGAAATTCATCGGGCCAAAGAACGGAAACAATGGGAAATGAATGCAATGATCCGCAAGGAGAAGGAGAAGTTTGAAACCCTCAAGAAACAAAGTGCAGCGTGGTACGAGAGTCAGAAACTGCGAGAGTTTATCAACGCGGCTTACCAGTCACGACCCCATTTTGATCCAGAGAGCCCATTTGCCAAATGGCTTGTCTGGGCCAGTCTCCAGGCGGATCGTATGGATCCTTTAAAACATGGGCCGCCGTCAGTTTTGGATTATGAACGTTCGCATTGGTAAAATTTTGACCGGCTAATTGCCCATATCACTTTAATGAATGGCCTTACCAGCCGGAATGGATCTTGGAAGGAGGCGAATCGAAGCGTTTCTCTCTGACGCGACAATATAGACAGGAGTAAAAAAGACGTGAAAAAGGGCTAGCTTTTTGAGCTAACCCTGGATTCATTTTGGAGCGGGAAACGAGATTCGAACTCGCGACCTCAACCTTGGGAAGGTTGCACTCTACCACTGAGTTATTCCCGCATTTGCTTGATACAAAACAAGTCTGATTACCCGCATTAAGGTAATCAGACTTGTTTTTGAATGGCTCCCCTTCGCGGACTCGAACCACGGACAAGGTGATTAACAGTCACCTGCTCTACCAACTGAGCTAAAGGGGAATATAACCACAAAACAGCAAGTTACTGATTTGTGGATACTTTTAAAAGAAACTAAAACTGCTATGATGACTGATATCAGGAAACCGATGTCGTCACCAAAAGCGTCCTGTTATCTATCATGTGCTGCGTAAATAAGTCAACCAAAATTTACACAATATACTGAAGATTCTGCCAATAAAATTACCTGCCGCTATCTGGTTTGCAGATCGGCATCCTTCTTCTCCATCTCTTTGTCCATATCATCCCGATAATGCAGAAGCAGCTCGGACAGATGCGGCTCGGACAGCGCCAGGATCTGCACGGCAAACAGACCGGCATTCTTTGCCCCCGCCTTGCCGATTGCCATTGTTGCAACCGGAATACCGCCCGGCATCTGCACCGTCGAATAGAGCGCATCCACCCCATTCAGAGCACCGCCCGGCATCGGTACGCCGATTACCGGAAGGATGGTTTTTGATGCCACGACACCGGCCAGATGTGCCGCCATGCCGGCACCGGCGATGATTATCTTAACACCATTCCCTGCCGCTTCAGATGCAAGCGCCGCGGTTCGTGCCGGGGAGCGGTGTGCAGATGAAATCCGCATTTCATAGGGGACGTCAAACATACGGAGTATGTCGGCCGCTTCCTGCATCACCGGAAGGTCGGTATCGCTTCCCATTATCAGTAGTACGAGCGGTGCTGCGTTCATTCTTCACCTCTTGGCATATTATTTATCACCATAGATTCTGGATTATATCCGTTCGAGCGCTTTTTTGCCGATATCACTGCGATACTGAACCCCTGGCCAGGTAATCCGGGACACCCCTTGATAGGCGGCGCCGATCGCATCCTTTACCGTTGTTCCGAGAGCCGTAACACCAAGTACCCGTCCGCCGTTTGTGACGCAGGCACCGTCTTTCTGTGCGGTACCGGCATGAAAAACGTACAAATCTTCAAGCCCTGCCGCCTCGTCCAGACCGGAAATTTCATCACCCTTGCGGTAATCGCCCGGATATCCTTCTGAAGCCATAACGACGCAGACCGCCGCTTTGTCATGCCATTCGATTTTCTCGTTGGACAGATCACCGTTGGCAACCGCCAGCAGCACCGGCACGATGTCGGATTTCATCCTCATGAGCAGCGGCTGACATTCCGGATCTCCGAAACGGGCATTAAACTCGAGGGTTTTCACCTCTCCGTCCTTCACCATGAGACCGGCATACAGCACACCGCGATACGCCCGCCCTTCTGCGGCCATGCCGTCAACAGTCGGACGGATCACCTGCTGCATCGCTTTTTCATGGATATCCGGAGTCACGACCGGGGCCGGTGAATAGGCGCCCATCCCGCCGGTATTCGGCCCCAGATCGCCGTCAAAAACGGCCTTGTGATCCTGGGCACTGGCCAGCGGAATAATGTTTTTACCATCGGTGATGACCAGAAAGGATGCCTCTTCGCCGGTCAGAAACTCTTCGATGACGACACGTGAACCGGCGCTGCCGAAGGCGTTGCCGCTGAGCATGTCGCGCACCGCTTCAACCGCTTCCGCGCACGTCTGGGCGATGATGACCCCTTTGCCGGCTGCCAGGCCATCGGCCTTGACCACGATCGGTGCCCCGGTACGGTTGATGAACGCTTCCGCCTCGCCCTGATCGGTAAAAACACCATAGGCGGCGGTAGGCACATTATATTTCTGCATCAGATCTTTTGAGAAAGCCTTGCTCCCTTCGATAAAGGCGGCTTTTTGTGACGGGCCGAAGACCTTGAGCCCGTGCGACTCGAACAGATCCACGATCCCGAGCGACAACGGCTGTTCCGGGCCGACCACCGTCAGGTCGATCTTGTTTTCATGGGCAAACGCCAGCAGTTTATCCAGATCATCAACGGCAAGCGGAAGATTCTCGGCCAGAGCCGCTGTTCCGGGATTGCCGGGGGCACAATAGAGTTTGGTTACGAGCGGCGACTGGGCAATTTTCCAGACCAGCGCATGTTCGCGGCCACCGCCGCCGATTACAAGTACTTTCATATCAACACCTCATACAGGGTAATAGTTTTTCAACTCTTGGTACGTACCGTACGCCTAGTGCCGGAAATGGCGCATGGTGGTGAAGAGCATGGCGATACCATGTTCGTTGGCGGCCTTGATAACCTCTTCATCGCGGACGCTGCCGCCGGTCTGGATGATGGCGGTTACGCCCGCCTCGGCAGCGGCATCAACCCCGTCGCGGAAGGGGAAGAAGGCGTCGGAAGCGAGCACGGTGCCGCGAACCGGCAGCAGCGCTTTCTGGACGGCAATTTTGGACGAATCGACGCGTGACATCTGGCCGGCACCGATACCGACCGTCTGGTCACGGTTGCTGAAGACAATGGCATTCGATTTGACATGCTTGCAGACCCGCCAGGCAAAATCAAGCGCTTCGTATTCCGACGCTGTCGGCACACGCTCGGTCACCACGCGGCAGTCAAGGGCTTTGACCATCCCCAGATCCCGCCCCTGCAGCAGCAGGCCGCCGGTAACACGCTTCAGATCGAAGCCGCCGGCAACGTAGCGATCAAGAAGCGGCACCTGCATGACCCGCACATTCTTTTTCGCGGTGAATATTGCCAGCGCCTCATCACTGTAACCGGGGGCGATGACCGCTTCCAGAAAAGTGGAGGTGAGCTCTTTGGCGGTCTCCGCATCAACCGTGCGGTTGAAGCCGACGATGCCGCCGAAGGCGGAAAGCGGATCGCATTCACGGGCCTTCAGATATGCCGTCAATGGTGAATCTGCCAGGGCAACGCCGCAGGGGTTGGTGTGCTTGATGATGACGGCGGCACTCTGCTCAAATTCCTTGACCGTTTCAATGGCGGCGTCGAGGTCGATGATGTTGTTGAAGGAGAGCTCTTTCCCCTGAAGCTGCTGGGCATTGGATACGCACGGCTCGGAGAGGTTCCCCTCTACATAGAATGCCGCAGTTTGATGCGGATTTTCACCGTAACGGAGATCCTGGGCTTTTTTGACCTGAAGGGTGAATGTGGGGGGGTATTCCTGCACTTCATCGGTCAGTCGCGCTCCCAGATAGTTGGATATCGCCCCGTCGTAAGCGGCGGTGTGTTGAAACACCTTGACGGCGAGAGCGTAGTTGGTCTTGGCAGAAACCGCGCCGCCATTGGACTTCATCTCTTCAAGCACCTGCGCATAGTCGGCGCTGTCAACGAGGACCGTGACATCGGGATAATTCTTGGCCGCCGAGCGGAGCATGGTCGGCCCGCCGATATCGATATTTTCGATGGCATCTTCCAGGTGGCATCCTTCCTTCGCGGTTGTGGCCTCGAAGGGGTACAGATTGACGATCACCATGTCGATATTTTCGATGCCATGTTCCTTCATCTTGGCAACATGCTCCGGATTGGAACGCATCCCCAGCAGACCGCCATGCACCTTGGGGTGCAGGGTCTTCACCCGTCCATCGAGCATTTCCGGAAAACCGGTAAACTCCGAAACGTCCTTGACGGTCAAGCCGGCCTCGCGCAACAGCTTGGCGGTCCCTCCGGTGGAGAGCAGCTCCACGCCATACCCTGCCAGCTGCTGTGATAATTCAATAATGCCGCTTTTGTCAGAGACACTGATCAGCGCCCTGGTAATTTTTGCCATGCCCGTACTCCTTACTGTAAATATAATGTGTCTGAAAAATCGACCTGATTAATTATGGGGAAAATCAATATGCCGCATGAAGAGGGTCTCGAACAGCGGGGTTCCGGAAAGCGGCACGACCCGGAAGCGACCGGCCAGATCCTCAACCGCATCAAAGCCGCCACCGTCCGCAAGCGCTTTTTCTACGCCCGCCAAAGCCCCTTCAGGCGTAAAACGGGTCGTTTGTACCATGCTTCCGTCAAAAATTCCAATCGTTTTCAGCCATTCAGGCCGAACAACGGCTCCAAAAGAACCGGTCAGAATCACCTGTTTCAAGGATTCGCACTGTATACGTGAGCGTTCCGCAAGAACATCAATCCCCCCCCGCAGGGCGGCCTTGGCGAGCTGCAGCTGGCGGATATCCTCCTGTGACAGAACGATCAGCTGCTGCGCGTCCCGATGCAGGACAAAAGCGCTTGAACCACGGTACGCAACAATCCGCGTGGCGAGATTGGATTCAATCTCGTCGGAATCCCGCAACCTGCCGCCCGCCTCCAGAAGGTTGCAGCGGAGCAGTTCGGTCACCGCTTCAATGGCGCCGGAACCACAGAGGCCTGTTGGGGTGCCATTGCCGATAACCTGCAGCCTGAGGCGTTCGCCCTCGATCTTTACCGAACTGATTGCTCCCGGCAGAGCGGCCATACCGCAGGAAAGGTTGCCCCCCTCGAAGGCGGGACCAGCGGCGGCGGACGTTGCCCAGACCGTTTCGCCATCAATCAGCGCGATCTCCCCGTTGGTCCCCATATCGAGACAGAGCGTGGCATCACCCGGTTTCGCCCCGTAGATGAACGCTACCGTATCGCCGCCGACAAAACCGCCCGGCATCGGAAACAGATAGATGGCGGCGCTGCCGGCCCACCCCAGCTCGGCGGCAGCCAGGTGTGTCCCCCCGGTGTAGAGCGGGCGGTACGGGGGGAAGGCTAATGAATTGAGCGCCAGCCCCAGCAGAATGTGCTGCATGGCGGGATTCCCGGCGACCGCCACCTGTTGAACGTCGCCCCAGCTGATGCCGATCCTGTCGCACAGCACCTGGCCTATCCGCCTCAGCTCGTCACGGATCACTGTTGTCATCTCACGCTGGTGCTCTGCGGAGTTGACGGCCGCATCCAGCCGCGAGATCACATCGGCGCCGAAGCGGCGCTGCGGATTCAGGGCACCGGCGAGCGCACAACGGTCACCGCTGGCGCAGTCGACCAGCGAAGCGGCCAGCGTGGTGGTGCCAAGATCTATCGCGAGTGCGTACATGGTTTCTCCGGCTACGGCCGCATGTTATTTGAGATAGACCCTCGGCACCCGTTTGCTGATGCCGCAAAAAATCGTATAGGGGATGGTATCGGCCCAGGCCGCCAGCTCTTCGGCATGAATGCAGTACCCCGCGTCGTCCGGCCCCATGAGCGTCACGGTATCGCCCACGGCAACGCCTTCAATGCCGGTCACGTCAAACATCGTCCAATCCATGCAGACGGTTCCGGCTATTTTCGCCCGTACGCCGCGCACGAGAGCTTCACCGCGGTTGGTGAGCGCGCGCGGATAACCGTCGGCGTATCCGACCGGCACGCTGGCAATCAGCGTGCGCTGACCGGCGGTAAAACGGCGCGCATAACTGATGGTGGTTCCCGCGTCAACCCATTTGAGCATGGCGATACGGCTCTTGAGACGCATCACCGGCTTAAGATCAAGCTTCCCCTGGAAATCGGCGGACGGCAGGGCACCATACATGGTGATTCCGGGCCTGATCAGGTTGCAGTCGGGAATATCGCGCAGTAACGCGGCGGCACTGTTGGCGATATGAACATAGCGCGGCTTGAAGCCGGCTTTGCGGATCTCGGCCAGCGCCCACGCAAAGCGCTCACCCTGCTGCCTGGTGAAATACTGGCCTGATTCATCCAGTTCATCGGCACTGGCAAAATGAGAAATAACCCCCTCGAGGGCAATATTCGGCAGCTTTTTCAGTTCAACAAGAAACTGGGGAACTTCGTGATACGGAACCCCCAGCCGCCCCATACCGGTATCCACCTTGAGATGAATCTGGGCCTTGCGGAAGAGCTTGCCGGCGGCAACGTTAAGCGCCTGCGCCTGCTCCAGCGTAAAAACCGCCGTGGAGAGGTTGTAGCCGATACATTTGCGTTCCTGACCGGGATAGACACCTCCCAGCAGCAGGATCGGCTTATCGCTGCCGCTTTTGCGGAGCTGGATGCCTTCGGCGAGAAACGCAACGCCAAAGGCATTGACACCGAGACTTTCCAGCTCGCGACTGATATCCATGAACCCGTGCCCGTAGGCATCTGCTTTCACAACAGCGAGAATTTCAGTTTTCTGCGGAATCGACGAGCGGATCAATTGATAATTGTGCTTAAGTGCGGAGAGATCAATCTCGGCATATGTAGGGCGTCCATCGTACAAAACAGCATCTCCTCATTTTTAGTAAGTTCGTAGCTGTTTGCTGCACTTTTCTGGCAGAAAACAGTTCGTTAACGCACTTATCCTGTTTAGCAGAACCAGGGGTATTCAAAATTCAAAATCCACAATTCAAAATTGCTTACCGTCGTTACAAGATCAGCTTTTTACGCGCATTCGCCAGGCACCGCCCCATATCGGCACTATTGCGACATGCCAGCGCCGCCCGCGCCAGACGCCGGCACGCCTCGAAACTGTTGGAGCGGATCGCCTGCTTTACAACCGGGATACTCGGGGCCGAGAGACTGAATTCCCTGATCCCCATGCCGGCCAGCATCAGCGCACACAACGGATCGGCAGCCATCTCTCCGCAGACCGACACTTTTTTACCGACTTTGTTGGCGGCATCGGCAACACGTTTGATCGAATGCAGAATCGCCGGGTGGTACGGATCATAGTACTGCCTGACGCTGGCGTTATTACGGTCGGCGGCGAGGGTGTACTGGATCAGGTCGTTGGTGCCGATACTGACATAATCCACATCCTGCAACAGATAGTCGATGATCAGCACCGCTGCCGGCACCTCGATCATGATCCCGAGCGGGATATAGCCGGGCACGTCATGCCCTTCACGCAGCAGTTCGTTCCTGACCGACGTCAGAATCTCCCTGATCTGGCGGATCTCATCGAGACTGCTGACCAGCGGAAACATGATCGTCGCATTGCCGGCATGCGCTGCGAGCAGGATGCCGGCCAGCTGTTCCCTGAAGATATCCTGCCGCTCCAGCGAGACGCGAATCGAGCGCCACCCGAGAAAGGGATTGTCCTCGTGAGGGTAGGGAAAATAGGACAGGCCTTTGTCACCACCGATATCGAGGGTGCGGATATTGACGGTCTGACCGGGAAAACCGCCCAGTATTTTACGGTAGATGCCGGCCTGCTCTTCGCGAGTGGGAAAGGCCGAGCGTGCCATATAGGGGAACTCGGTGCGGTACAGCCCGACCCCTTCGGCACCGTGCAGATTGGCGACCTTGACATCGGAAATCAGGCCGATATTGGCACTGAGAGTAATCGCCACACCATCGGTCGTAACCGCCGGCAGGTCACGAATGCTTTCCAGCTCCTTCATCCGGACCGCATACTCCTCTTCGAGGCGCATGTACTCTTTTTTAATACCCGCATCCGGGTTGAGATACACATGCCCTGACGTACCGTCAACGATGATTTCATCTTTGACATTAGCGGCCGCCATGAGCCCGGCTACGCCGAGAACTGCCGGGATGCCGAGCGATTTCGCCATGATGGCGGCGTGAGAATAGCTGTTGCCCTTTTCGGTAACGATGCCGAGAATCTTGTTCGGGTCGAGCATAGCCAGGTTAGAGGGGAAAATTTCGTCCGCAACGAGTACCCGCTTTTCCTTGAGCGTGACCTCGTTGGAATTGTTTCCTTCAATAGCGTCGATGATCCGCCGCCCGATGTCTTCCATATCCGCCGAGCGTTCACGCAGATACGGGTCCTCCATCGCTGAGAACGCCTGAATGTAGTGCTGAACGACTTCATGGACGGCACGAGCTGCCCCCATCCCCTGTTCAATAAGGTCAGTGACCTTGGCAGAAAAACTCCGGTCTTCCAGTATCATCAGATGCGTGTGGAAGATGGCGGCATCATCGGCCGAGAGCGTCTCACTGACCCGCTTCTCCATGTAAATGGTCTGGATCTTGGCCTTTTCAAGTGCCTGGGAGAATTTGTGCTGCTCTTCGGCAGCGCTGCCGACCTTTGCCAGCTTGATAACCTTGTCGTTAAAACGATCGAGGATGTAAATTTTTCCCCGGCTGAAGCCGGGAGACACCGAGGTTCCGGCCAGCATTTTGGCCGCCGTACTCCGCTTCGTGCTTCCGGCGCGGCCAACTTCCGCCCCCCCCGAACCGTTCCGCACCTTGGCCAGCTCCTGCTCGAACCAGGCACGTTCCTGCTCCTTGTTCTGGATCGAATCAAGCAGCCGGGCCGTATGAATGATGCTGCCGATCTGAAAGGTGATCGTGCGCAGGATGCTGATTTCATCATCGCTGAAGGTACGGGTTTCACGGGTCTGCACGACAATGGCGCCAATTGGTGCCTTGTGTTCGAACAGCGGCAGTCCCAAAAACGAGAGAAAACGCTCCTCCTTCGCCTCCTTGAAATACTTGAAGCGCGGATGTGCCGGGGCATTATCGGTCATGACCATGGCGCGGCTTTCCACGGCGAGACCGGTCAGGCCCTCATTAACTTTCATGCAAACGCGGTTGACAGATGCCTTGGAAAGCCCCTTGGTGGCCTTCAACGTCAGGGTTTCACCATCACTTTCAAGCAGATAGATCGAACAGACATCACTCCTCATCCGTCTGGCAACCAGGGTAACTATATTGTCAAGCGTATCCTGCAGGTCATGTGAATGCAGGATGATGGTACTGATGTCTTCCAGAGTCCGCAGACCGAGTGTTTGCCGGCGTTCATTCATGATAGTTCCCTGTCGGTTAAATAAATTTCCTGATGATCCCTGTTCAATACACGGCAGATAGCCGCGTTAAAGATAGCCGAGCGCTGCCAGCGCCTTCCCTGTCCCCAACAAACCGAGCAGGGCAACAGCTCCCCCCATACAGCGCTGGAAGACACCACGCCCGAGAGCGGATATCGTTGAAGCGACCTGCCCGTAGGCGAGGAGCACCGGTACGGTGCCGCAGCCAAAAGCCAGCATCATGCTCCCCCCTTTCAGGGCGGAGCCGCTGGTAGCCGCCGATATCAGGACGCCGTACACCAGACCGCACGGCAAAAGGCCCATCAAAAGGCCGGTCGGAATGGCGGCAAACAGTGATGAGCTGGCTGTCACCCGCGCCACCTGCCTCCTCATGAAGCCCCACCCAGCCCCGTCAAGCGCCGACATTCCAAGCGCATGCACACCGAGGGCGGTAAAAACACCGATCGCCGTGACAAAAATATTGGCGCCCAGGAACAGCCAGTTGACAAGCGGCGCGAGCGCAGCAACCATTCCTGCCATGGCCGCCAGACCGGCCAGGAGCCCGAGCAGAGTGTAGGTGCAGATCCGGCCGGCATGGTAGAGAAGATTAAACAGAAAACGACCCGCGGCAGAGGAATCACTCTTTGCCAGAGCCAGGGCGGTCACGATACCACCGCACATGCCGAGGCAATGGCCGCTCCCGGCGAGGCCGGCCGAGAATGCCAACCAGATCTCCAGCATCCTCTCAGGTTTCCAACGCGCCGATCATACTCTTGATGTCGGACACGCCGTTGGCGATCAGCCACGCTTCCATATCCTCGGCGATCTTCTGCGCCGCACCGGGGTTGATGAAACTGGCGGTGCCGACCTGAACAGCGGTCGCCCCGGCAAGCATGAACTCGAGGGCGTCGATCGCATTCATGATGCCGCCGATGCCGATAATCGGCACCTTCACCGCTTGTGCCACCTGCCAGACCATGCGCAGGGCGATCGGCTTGATGGCCGGCCCGGAGAAACCGCCGGTGATATTGGCCAGTACCGGCCGGCGCCTGCCCAGATCGATGGCCATGCCGGTCAGGGTATTGATCAGTGACAGCGCATCAGCACCGGCATCCTCGCAGGCACGGGCCATGGCGACCACATCGGTGACGTTGGGAGAGAGCTTGACGATCAGCGTCTTCTTCGTTACGGCGCGGCAGGCCGAAACGACCGAGGCGGCGCAGGCGGGGTCGGTGCCGAAAACGATCCCCCCCTGTTTGACGTTCGGGCAGGAGATATTGACCTCCAGGCCGGCAACCTCCGGGATTTCATCGAGACGGCGGGCCATCTCGGCGTACTCGTCAACGGTGTTGCCGAAGAAGTTGGCAATGGCCGGGGTGTTGACCGAGCGGAGGTACGGAACCTTCTTGGCGATAAAGGCGTCAATGCCGACATTCTGCAAGCCGATGGCATTCAGCATCCCCCCCGGTGTCTCGACAATGCGCGGCGTCGGATTGCCGGCCCGCGACTTGAGAGAAAGACCTTTGGTGACAAACGCACCGATCGATTCCATATCAACATATTCGGCAAATTCCTCGCCATAGCCGAACGTACCGGAGGCGGTCATGACCGGGTTCCGCAGGGAAATGCCGGCCAAATTTACAGTCATATCAGGTTTTGTGGCAGCATTCATGGTCAGTCCCTCCACTTCAATTCGCCCGACTCAAAAACCGGACCTTCGGTACAGACGCAGCGATAGTCGGGATTTTCGGGCGAATGGGAGTGCCCCGGAGCAACGCAGCCGAGACAGGCGCCGACACCGCATGCCATATATCCTTCCAGCGACACCTGGCAGGGGATACTGCGCTCCGCCGCGATCCCGGCAACGGCGTTCAGCATGCCGTGCGGGCCGCACGCGTAAATGGTCGCCCCACCCTGCAGCTGCTCCAGACGTCGCAGCAGCGCTTCGGTCACCAGGCCGCATTCTCCGAGAGAACCGTCTTCGGTGGCGGTGTAACACTCGACGCCAAGCCGCTCGAATTCGGTGATGCAGAGGATATCGTCCCGTGTGCGGCCACCGGCAAACAGCCTGACCTTCGACCCCTTCACCAGCTCTTTGGCCAGCAGATAGAGCGGCGCCAAGCCGACCCCACCGCCGACGATCAGTTTTTCCTCGTCCGGCTTTCCGAGCTCAAACCCTTTGCCGAGCGGCCCCAGTACATCGAGCAGATCGGAACCATGCAGCGTTGACAACATCGCGGTCCCCTTCCCCACCACCCGGTAGAGCATCTCCAGATACGGCTGCGCAACAGCGCCGCTCTGGGCCGGGGTATGGGTGCCGATGTCGAAAATACCGAACGGCCGCCGCAGCAGCGGGTCAATGGCGCCATTAACACGCACCATCACAAACTGTCCGGGGCGTGCCGCAGCACATTCCGGTGGGGCGGTCATGCGCATCCGCCAGTATCCGGGCGAGACCTCCACATTTGAAAGGATCATTGAGGTAAACTGCATTACGGGTTCTCCTTGATTGATTTTTCCATCAGAATCGCATCTTCGCTCGCTTCATAATATCCGCTCCGAACACCGACGCGTTCGAAGCCTAACTGCCCATACAGCGAAATGGCGGCAGCATTTGAGGCGCGCACTTCAAGCGCCACCTTCTCCGCCCCCTTTTCACGCGCCAGCCTGATCGCACCCTCCAGCATCATCCGCGCAATCCCCCTGCCGCGCTGGCCGGGCGACACGGCAATGTTCAGTATCTGCGCCTCTTCAAACAGTGACATGAGACAGACATAGCCGACGACATTCCCCTCTTCATCCGCTACAAGCGGCCACGAGAAACGGGCTGACAGCTCGTCCCGGAAATGTTCGGCTTTCCAGGGTGTTGTATAGGAGGCGATCTCTATTACCATGACGGCATCAAGGTCATCCTCGGTCATCGGGCGGAGATTAAATAACTGAAGCACATTCATGACCGCACATAATAAGCAAAGCGGCCGCTCTTGTAAACGCTTTAAAGCGGTTTTTCACATTGACAGTACACGTATTATCTGCATAATCACAATATCACTCTCTACGAGGCACGCCACTTATGTATGACATTGAAAAAAGCATCGGGTTTCTGCTGGCGAAAGCCTACCAGCGCGGCTGGGCCACCCTGCGGGAAGAGATCGAACCGTATGATCTGACCCCGCCGCAGTTCGCCCTCCTTTCGTTCCTCTGGCAGCAGGACGGGTTGACGCAGGTTGAACTTTCTGAAAAAGGACAGGTCGATCGCTCCACCACCGGCGGACTGATCGACCGTCTGGAAAGGGGCGGTCTCCTTGAACGGCGTCAACACCCGCAAGACCGCCGGGCGTATAAAATATATCTTACGGAGCGGGGCAAAAGCATGGAAGACACACTGTCCGCGTGTGCCGAACGGTCGCTGAAACGCTTTACCGCCGGACTTAGCGAGGGCGAACTAAGCGAGCTTCGACGGATGCTGGAGATATTACGCGGAGAGCGGAGGGTCTATGAACTTCCTCCATGCTAGTCTTGCAGTTATCATTTTATTCGGCACGGCAACCCATTCCTGGGGGGCGCCTCTTTCGCTGCAGGAATGCCTGCAGAAGGCACGTGACAACAACCCGGCCCTCAAAAGCGCCGCTTGGGACAGCCGCATCGCCGAAGAAAACAGCCGCATCGCCAAGGTTTCCTCATATCCGCGTATTGACGCCCATGGCGGCTATACCGTCCAGCAGGCCGCTCAGGCAATAAAGTCAGCGGCGGGTACTTCGGAAACGCAGGAAGCGGATTTTACTTTTGGCGGGGTCGCAGCTACCTACACGCTCTACGATTTCGGACGGCGTGACGCCCGCATCAACCAGGCAGACTCCTACACCAAAGCGGCTTCTCTGGGATTCCTGTCCAACCGCGGTGATGTATCACTGCAGGTAATCGAAGCCTATTTCAGGGTTCTTGAAGCGGACAGGCTGATTCAGGCGGCAGCCGATGAGGTCGCCCAGATCACGGAACACCGCCGCGTGGCGCAGGTTATGTATGAGGAGGGAACCGTCACCCGCAACGATGTGCTGCAGGCGGACGTGCGCCTCGCCTCTGCCCGGCAGAAACAGCTGACGGTTACCAACAGACGTGAGAACAACTGGCTGCTGCTCAACTTCCTCACCGGAAGCGACCCCGGCTTTCGCGGAGAGCTGGATGATTCAACGACCATGGACAACGCTGTCGATAGCGAATCCGGCACAGCCGCCACCCCGGCCAACCGCCACGACATCAAGGCGCAGCAGCAGATCCTCGCAGCGCGCGAGTTCGAAGTAGCTGCAAACAGGAACAACTATGTACCGGAGATCTACACCCGGGTCGCTATGGATTATGTCCAGAACGACAAGGCGCGGGAGCAGGCCATCTACTCGGCAACGGTCGGTATCCGCGTCAACCTGTTCGACGGCTATGCATCAGAGGCGGCTCGCAGCACGGCGGTTAAGCAGCGCTCAAAGCAGCAGGACACCCTCAGGCTGACCGAACAGCGCGCCCTGCTTGAGATCACCACCGCCCGCAATGATGCGAACCTGGCACAAGAACAGATCGCTGTCGCCGAGGCGGCGATACGACAGAGCGAAGAAAACCTGCGCATCAACAAGGAACGCTATCAGGAACGGGTCGGAATCGCCTCGGAGGTACTGGATGCCCAGACACTGGTGACACAGACCAAGACCGACTATTACCGGGCACTTTACGGCTACCGCACCGCCACCGCCCGCCTGCAGAACGCACTCGGTGCACTGTAAAACACAACGATAATTCCGGAGGATATATGGCAGAAGAAACAGTTGCACCGGTAACAGAGTCGGCGGAAGCGGCGCCGGAGGTAAAAAGCGGCGGCAACAAAAGGACCAGGGCAGTGGTGATTCTACTGGCAGTCATAATTGTCGGTGGATGGTTCGGCCTCAGCTGGTTCATCTCCGCCCGGACCAATATTGAAACGGATAACGCCTTTATCGAAGCCCGTATCCTGTCTGTTTCAGCGAAGGTTTCCGGCACGGTGGCGCGGGTGCTCGTGAGGGACAACCAGTTTGTCAAACAGGGTGACCTGCTGCTTGAAATTGACGAACGTGATTACCAGCTCCAGGTCGCAAAGGCTGCTGCCGGAGTCGGCATGGCTGAAAACGAATCCGGCGGCGAACAGTTGAAAGCCGAGGGAGTTCGGGCAGCCGTACAATCGGCCAGAGCCCGCTTTGACCAGGCGGTGCTGGACCAGAGCCGTGCCGAGAAACTGTACCGTCGCGATGTGCTGCCGAAAGAACAGCTTGATCGCACGACAACCGCCAGACGGGTGGCCGAGGCACAGCTGAAAGAGGCGGAAGAATCACTCAAACGCGCCCGGACCGAAGCCGGCCTCGCCACCGGAAGCGGCAGCAAAGCCAAGATACTGCAGAGCAAGGCACAACTGGGCGAAGCTGAACTCCGGCTCTCTTACACTAAAATCTATGCACCGCGGGATGGCTACATCACCCGTAAAGCAGTGGAAGCCGGTGTCAATATCCAGGCGGGACAGCCGCTGATGGCTCTTGTACCGCTGCAGGAAGCGTGGATTACGGCCAACTACAAGGAGCGGCAGCTCACCTGGATCAAACCGGGACAAAAAGTCGAGTTCAGTGTCGATGCCTATCCGGGCAAAAAATTCAGCGGCACGGTGGACAGCATCATGGCAGGAACCGGGGCGGCCTTTTCCCTGCTGCCGCCGGAAAACGCCACCGGAAACTATGTCAAGGTCGTTCAGCGGGTGCCGGTTAAAATCACCATCGACAGGAATTCCGACCCGGAACAGCTGCTGCGGGTCGGCATGAGCGTCATTCCGGTCGTGCTGACCGGTCGCAGCGCAGGCGATGTATTCTCGGAGATGCTCCCGTTTAAATAGTTCTGACACCGCGAAATTATTTCAGAAAGATTCTTATGACGTCTTCAGACGACAAAACCATAAACAAGTGGCTGATCACCATCACCGTCATGCTCCCCGCCATCATGGAGATCATCGACACATCGGTCGCCAACGTTGCACTGCCGCACATGCAGGGGAGCCTTAATGCCGGTACCGACGAAGTCACCTGGGTCCTGACCTCCTATCTGGTTGCCAACGCCGTCGTCCTGCCGATGACCGGCTGGCTGTCACGCGTGTTCGGGCGCAAGCGTTTTCTGATGACCTGCATCGTGCTGTTCACGCTGGCATCGCTGCTCTGCGGGGCGGCGCCGAACCTGGCGTCACTGATATTCTTCCGCATTCTGCAGGGGGCCGCCGGCGGCGCCCTCATCCCGATCAGCCAGGCGATCCTGATGGAAACATTCCCCCCCAATCAGCGCGGCATGGCGATGGCCATCTTCGGCGTCGGCGCCATGTTCGGCCCGATCGTCGGCCCGGCGCTTGGTGGCTGGATCACCGACAACATGAGCTGGCGCTGGATCTTCTACATCAATCTCCCGATCGGTATCATTGCCATGGTCATGTGCGCCTTCTTCATTTTTGATCCCGATTATCTGCGCCAGAAGGCGAAGGCGATAAAGATCGATTACTGGGGGCTGTTTTTGCTGGTTGCCAGCATGGGATCGCTGCAGGTCGTGCTGGACAAGGGACAGCAGGAGGATTGGTTCAACTCGTCATTCATCATCTTTTTCAGCATCGTCACCGTATGTTCACTGATAGCGCTGATCCGGGTCGAACTGACCCACGAACACCCGATCATCAACCTGCGCCTGTTCAAGAACGTATCGTTCTCGGCCGGAAACCTGATCATGTTCGTGGTCGGTTTTGCCCTCTACAGCTCGATCATGCTCATACCGCTGTTCCTCCAAACCCTGATGGGATACTCGGCTACCGATGCCGGCATGGTCATGGCGCCGGGCGGAGTGGCAACGCTCATTACGATGCCGCTGATCGGCGCGGCGCTTGCCAAACGTGACGGCCGGAAAATAGTATTTTTCGGCCTGCTGCTCGGCGCAATCTCCATGTTCATCATGCAGGGGCTTAACCTGCAGGGCGCCTTCTGGAACTACACCTGGCCCCGTATCGTCCTCGGCTTCGGACTGGCGATGATCTTCGTACCGCTTACGACCGTTACGCTCGCCTCAATTTCCCGGGAAGAGATGGGCAACGCCACCGGCATGTTCAACCTGCTGCGCAACATCGGCGGCAGCGTCGGTATCGCCATGGCAGCGACCCTGCTGACCCGCTACCAGCAGTTTTACCAGACTCATCTTGTCGCCAATATTAACCCGTACAACCCGGTCTGGCAGGCACGTTTCGAGAGCATGAAACAGGTACTGATCTCCAAAGGGGTCGCGGTCTCCCAGGCCGACACGACCGCGCTGGCAATGGCGTACGGAGAGGTCCGCAGACAGGCAGGCGCTCTCGCCTTCAACCACGTTTTCTTCATCATCGGCCTCGCCTTCCTGATTGTCATGCCGCTACTATTCCTGCTGAAGCGACCTTCACACGCCGAAGGTGGCGGCATGGGGCATTAACGGAACTTTCACTGCTCTTGGGGTCGGACCAAGTCAACAACCTGAAATATCACAGCCAATTGGCTGAAATTGCCCCTGTTTATGGCCTGAGAGCCGCGTTAATTACGTAATTCCGCGTAATTCCGCACCGTAATTCCGGGCGTAATTCCGGGGACACCATACTTAACTCCCGCTTGACTTATTAGCTCCACTGAATTAGTCTCCACACATGGCCCGTATCGCTCGTGTAATAGCCGCCGGCATCCCTCACCATGTAACACAACGTGGCAACCGCAGGATGACCACTTTCTTCCGGGATGAAGACTATTTGGCATATCTCGCCTTAATGGGTGAGTGGTGCGCAAAATGCCGGGTGGATGTGTGGGCCTACTGCCTGATGCCCAATCATGTCCACCTTATCGCTGTTCCGGAAGACGTAGATGGTTTACGTCGCGGAATCGGTGAAGCGCATCGGCGGTACAGCCGGCTTGTCAACTTCCGGGAAAACTGGCGGGGACATCTTTGGCAAGGCCGCTTCGCATCGTTTCCGATGGATGAAACCTATCTTCTTGCGGCAGCCCGCTATGTCGAAATGAATCCGGTACGCGCTCACCTTGCGCCGGATGCTGCTTCTTGGCCGTGGAGCAGTGCACGTGCACACCTTGGGATGACAGACGATCAACTGGTAAAAGTTGAACCGCTTCTGGAGATAGCAGGCGACTGGAGACTTTTTCTCAACGGCGAGGCAGAAAAAGAGATTAACGATATCAGGAAACACGAGCGAACCGGTAGGCCACTCGGAACCGAGTCATTTATCGAAAGGCTGGAATCAATCATAGACCGACCCTTGAAGCGCGGAAAACCAGGTCCGAAGGGGAAGTAGAATTAAGTATGGTGTCCCCGGAATTACCGCGAACTGGCTTCTCTCTACAAAGTTCATCCGAATCAGATAACCACCTGGAAGCGCCAAGCCCAGGAACAGATGGTTGCGGCTTTTGACAGCAAAAAGTCCAAGTCGGTAAAAGACGACGAGAGACTTAAAGAAGAACTGTACCGCCAGATAGGCCAGCTCAAGGTTGAACTTGACTGGCTCAAAAAAAAATCTGGTCTGTAGTGCAGCTCAAAAGCGCCTGCTTATCGATCTGAAGCATCCAGAAATCAGCGTTGTCAGGCAGTGCCGTCTTTTGGGGTTGAGTCATTCCAGTCTGTATTATCAGCCTGTTCCGGTCTCCACTGAGAACCTGACCCTGATGCGGCTGCTGGATGAAGAGTATACCCGGCATCCCTTCCTGGGCGTGCTCAAACTGACGGACTGGCTCAAGAAGCAAGGATATCCGTATGTAGGAACACGCCGCACCCGGCATTTGCTGCGCCTTATGGGGTTGATGGCGATCTACCCCGGCCCCAACCTGAGCCGCCGCGCACCGGGTCATAAAATATATCCATACCTTTTGCGAAACGTACCGATCGTACGGGTTAATCAGGTCTGGAGCGTTGATATAACCTACATCCGGCTTAAAGGCGGCTTTGTATATCTGGTCGCGATCATTGACTGGTTCAGCCGCTACGTTCTTGATTTTGGCATCAGCATCACACTGGAGGCTGACTTCTGTATCGAAGCATTGGAGCGGGCTTTAACCAGAGGAAAACCAGAAATATTCAACAGCGACCAGGGTTCACAATTCACGAGCCCGCGTCACACCAAACTTCTGGAAGACGCCGACGTTCTTATCAGCATGGACGGCAAAGGCCGGGCAATTGACAACATCTTCGTCGAACGCCTCTGGAGATCGTTGAAGTATGAGGAAGTCTACCTCAAAGATTACGAAACGGTTCAGGAAGCAAAAGATGGAATCAAAACCTACTTCGATTACTACAACAATGAGCGGCCTCATCAGTCGCTGGAATATAAAACCCCGGCAGAGGTATACTTCAACGCACTGCTTGAGATGGCTGATCTTTCAAAGAACAAGGGACATTCAACTGGGCTGAACCAAACTTAATTTCATCGATTTTCTGTCTAGACAACCGTCAGTAGCTTAGTTCTCCCACACCGTTGGTCAAAGACAGAAAAGGCATAAAAAAACCGAGGAGTATGGCGGTGTTGCTGACGGCGTTGTCCAGAGTAACAGGTGCGTGGTAACGCTGGCGAAGAAAATGAAGTGAAGTTTGCTGGTGCCGCTTTTGGTGCCGGAGAAGTAAGCTGGTGGAGCAGAAAGACTATTGTAGGAACTAACTGGTAGTTAAGGAAGGGAAGAAAAATGAGCCAGGAATCTTCTGACGAAATATTGCTAAACGATCTAATGTTTCAAGTACTCGATCACGCAGTCGCGTCAATTAGTGACGGTGGTGGGCCACTCATTTCCTTTTCGATTACGGAAAATCTAGCAGGAGAAAAAAAACTAGCTAGATATGTTACCGAAAATCTTGAAGAGGGCGAAGCCCAAGGAAAGAAGCGAATTGAAGAAGAAAAGAAAGAAATTGTCAGGTATGCCATTGCTTGGGACGGCTTTGTGACCATTGAGGGAAAAAAATGGGATGCAATTATCGTCGAAGCTGGTGACAAATCCGGAGAGACAGGAATAATGCTTTGCCAGCGCTACACAAAGAAAGGGATTTTCCGAAAGAGCGTAGAATCAGTAGGTAATCCAGGGGTACTTGGAAATCCAGTATCGCGGATTATTTGACAGAAATGATGAGGGGTCTGCCCTTGAAAGTGGGAAACATGAAAGGTTCCCAACCAGCCGGTTGCACGCCGCCACGCCCGGAAAACCGACCGGGCGAAGCGGGTGAACCGGGCACCCCGTTGGTCCTAATACATATAAGAAACAATAAAATAAGGAGGTTTATTGTTGTTGCGACTGAGAGCAAATTTACAGTGCTCTCAAATTGCTTATCGGTCAAATGTTTGAAGGTTGCTGTTTCAGATTGCTAACTATGCCAAATGTCAAAGGAGGATTTATGTTTAACACAAGAATTTTGATGTTGGTTATTCTTTTGTCGTTTTTCTCGTTTACTAGCAATGTATTTGCTAACACTCCTACTCCTATCGTAAAAACCACCCTAGATGCTAATAGCAAATTCAATGACTATATTAAAGCGCTAGGTGTAAAAACAGTACTATCTGATGAGGACGCTAGAACATATTCATCTGACCTGAACGACCTTGTTGGAAATTATTTTTATGTTGATGAAATTGGTATTGTAAACTTATTAGGACGTCCTGACGCAATTCCAAAAGCAACAATAATCCAATTAAAAGATAAAGTAGAATATCAATCAGCTACAGAAAAAGGTAGTAGCATAAGTGCTACACTTCCATGGTTATCATTTCTTTTTAAAGCTAACTTCAAAACTAGCATATTAATGCAAGACATTGCTAGTGTTGTTGGCACCTCTAACCCACCAACCATTACAGCAAATCTTCCAAGTACTGCTCCAGCTGGTAAACAAATTTGGTTTATTTCAGGAGCAACTGTAACGCTTGTCTCAGCAACAACATATTCAAACAAAACATTTGAAGGAAGTAGTGTAATTCAAGTTGGTGGCAATGCACTCTACACCAAGAATATTTTACAGAATGCTTGGATTATTTCCTTAAACAAAGTCAGAGCAAATAGTATACCTCAGCCGGTAGCTCAGCCAATTGACAAAAGTATGGGAGAATCATTTCTTTTTAAAGACAAGGACCCTCTAGCTGGCAAAATAGTAAAAATCAAGAATATGAAGAAGTAATGCTCTCTGAAAGTCAATAAAGAGAACAGAGACGCAAACAGAGACGGGGTCAGCCCATGAATATGGAAAAATAAGTGATGTTACCAACAAGCCGGTCGGACCGTGACCGGGGGCATAAAGAACGCCCCCGGCAGGTCAACCGGGCACCCCGTTATCACGTTAAGCAACAACCAGAAGGAGATTCGAGAATGGGAATGACTCCGGATCAATTTTTTGAAGCTTTCGTAGAACAGAATATAGTGGACCCCAAAATCCGGACAATAGTTTAAGGTGGTAGCCTGCAATCAAAAGGGGCAGGCAATGAGCGAAAAAAAGCGTAAAAGTTTCACCAGTCAGCACAAGGCAAAAGTAGCGCTTGACGCGATCCGAGGTACCAAGACGTTAAATGAGATCGCCCAAGAGTACACTGTCCATCCGACTCAGGTTGGCGAATGGAAGAGAGAGCTGCTGGCGCAGGCTTCCAGTATTTTCGAAATCAAGCGAGGCCCCAAGCCTGATGACCCTTCCTCCAGCCCTGAGCGTCTTTACTCTGAGATCGGGCGGTTGAAGATGGAACTGGACTGGCTTAAAAAAAAGTCCGGGATCGGCCAGTAGCAGACCGCAGGCACTGGGTGAGTCTGTTGGATCCCATGACGCTAACCCGACAATGCGCGTTAGCTGGTGTCGCTCGTTCCACCGTTTATTCCTCACATTTGGTCGCCGAGCCAAATGAACTAGAATTGTTGTTACTGGCGTTGATTGATGCCGAATATACGCTCCATCCGTTCTATGGTAGTCGCAAAATGGTCGTACATCTGGGCAAAGCAGGCTATCCGGTCAACCGGAAGCGGGTTCAACGACTGATGAGGATCCTGGGATTGGCTGGTATGGCACCAGGCCCTAATACCAGCCGGCCTCACCCTCAGCACAAGATCTATCCGTACCTGCTCAGAGGCGTGAACGTGACACGACCGAATCAGGTGTGGAGTACCGATATCACTTATATTCGCCTGCCACGAGGCTTTGCGTATCTGGCAGCCGTAATCGACTGGTACTCACGTAAAGTGTTGGCGTGGCGATTGTCAAACTCACTCGATAGCGAATTTTGCGTTGACTGCCTGGAACAGTCGCTTCGGTCATACGGCACACCGGAGATCTTTAATACAGACCAAGGGTGTCAGTTCACGAGCGATGCTTTTACCGGCGTCCTCAAGTTACACGACATCGCTATCAGCATGGATGGTCGCGGTCGGGCATTGGATAATATCTTTGTCGAACGGCTCTGGCGAAGCGTCAAGCATGAGGATATATACCTGAAAGGGTATGTCAGCATGCCGGGATTACAACTGGGCTTGACAGAATATTTTGAGTTCTACAATACCGAAAGGCCCCATCAATCTTTGGGTAACCGAACACCGATTCAGGTCTACCAAACAGCCAGCGGCGGCGGAGCAAGAATCGTAGACAAATTCAAAGAACGAAAAACGTTTTTAGAGGTAGAACCAAAATCAAAGGCAGAAGCTACCACCTTAAACTAGACGGATTATTGTCTTGACCAAAGGGTCCACTAAAATGTGGTCATCTAACAGATTAATAGCGTCGATAGATCCCGATGAATTTACGCTGGAGACAAGGGGGGCAGGATAAACAACGTACTGTAATTGTGATAAACCATCGCGGCGATTCCTGACGCGTGCTTTACGGTGGGGGAAATCGTGTAAAGCTCAAGATTGTTTTGATGAGAACACGGCGGCGAAATTTGATTGATTGATTTGTGCGATCAGGTGAAAAGTCCGGTCGCATTTTTATTTGTCCGGAACTGCTGTACATACCGTTATCTCATGCCGGCCAGTAAACCGATTCAGGCAGTATTTTAGCCTCTCATCATCCACCCAGCTCCACAATCAATTTCCCCAGGCTACAACACGACCGTTTTTAACATAGAGGTGTTTGCCGTCTCTTGAATAATGGTCAACAACGCCATTCTTTGTTTTCACCTGGCCTCGTAAAAAGAACTCCGCCACACACTTCTGCACCCGATCAATCTTCATCCCTATTTTTAGGTTTTTATAATCAGACCCACACTGTTTCTGCAGAGCTTCCTCTTCGGCTTCGTATTGAGCATCAATTTCATCCTGCTCAGCTTTAGCTTTTAATCTATCTTCTTCATCTTTTAAGTGTCGTTGTTTTGCAACCTCTTCCGCAGCCAACCTTTTAGCGGACAATTCTGTAAGTAATTTATCTTTCTCCTTCTTTTTTTGTTTTAAGGCTTCCTCGTCAGCTTCTCTCTCAACTGCCTGTTGCCGAAGCAAGCTTTTGTAGAATTTTTCCGATGGAGAGTCAGTAGCTTTTTCTACAGAGTCAAACGCACTTACTTCATGAGAAACAGTACAAATAAATAAGATACATAAAAATATGGATATTTTTTTCATGAATAGTCCCCTTATTTTTTCGGATCAAGTGCCGATAAAAGCGCCCTAACAGCAGTTTTTTTTGTTTCGTCTCCCTCTTTAATAATTCTGAGCAACATTTCCTCTAAATCGCTGAGAACAGAATAGCCCGTATCCGGTTCACCGATAGAGGACTCCCTGTCATCAGTGGCAACCGGATTTTTATGTTTGCATTCTATAAAAATAGTCTCCGGTGGAAAATTTTCATTATGACAAAATGCGATAACATCTGCGTACGGTAGCGAATTTCGAGAACGCCAAGACGCTACTGTAGACTGTTTTACTCCGAACAGCTTCCCCAGCGCTGCATCAGACTTTAAGCCCTTTAGCGCCCGGATTTCATCGAGTATTTCATTAGCTGTCCGCATAAAAAACACCTATAGCGCAATTCGCGATATTTTTTTATTGACATATATCGCAAATTGCAATATTTTGCCTATCAGCAGTTTACACAAAACAACTTTTAAAAGGTCAACCATATGACACAAAAAAAAGAGGAGGTAACGACTATGTCATCAGAAGAGTTTTACTCTTTTGTGCGCTGCGAACTTGTCAAGCGCCGTATAACTAATGCAGATATGGCCAAAGCTGCCAAGGTGTCGAGGCAACGACTCTACAAGGTAATGAGTAACCAGGAAAAGGGGTATCGTATCAGACTAGTTATTGCACAAGAATGCAAATTGCCGGTGCAGTACTTCTGGCCGGATACCCCTGCACAATATTTGGAGGCCGCATGAAAACGCAGGCGTCTATTGTGTATCCGAATATCAGCACTGCAGTCTGCCACTTCCAGATCCTGGCTGGAATGATCCTGGATTCTAAAACACTCCGTACAGTTTCTGATCTGATTACTCAAAACGGCATCACTAAAAAATATGTGGCTGAATTGGCTCTTGGTGTTGTTGACGATGCCGCGCTGCGGCAACCCGGTTCAGAACTTTTTCGCGCTCCTGGGAGAGTGATTCATATGCCGTTTTTCGATGGTCGAGGAATCGCCTAGTTTCATGTTCTGGATTAAATGGCCGTTTTTTGATGGCACATAAATCCTCAGTAATTATCAGATGTGACGTTAACACATCAGTTTTTAAAATTGTCAATAACAGATCGAAGTTTTCATCAGATACTGTTTTCATTAGAACCTCGGTAGATGGAATATATCAAACTTGTTTTGATAATAACAGAGTTTAGAGGGATGTCATGGCAAAACGATCAACCAAAACTGACACACAGGCGGCGATGCTACCGGGTCTCTTTGACAGTGTAACGGTAGAGGGTGCCCTTGATATTGATCTAGGCCACCGGCAGTGTTTAAGCCGGGCCATGAGCGCTTGTGGCAAAGACCGTTATCAGATCGCCTCAGAGATGTCCCGCCTTATGAAAACAGCGATCAGTAAGGAAATGCTCGACAAATACGCGGCGTCCGACCCTGCGAATGGCATTCGGGCGGCAGCATTGACGGCGTTTTGTTTTGTAACTGATACGTTTGAACCGTTCCAATATCTGTTAGAGCCGCTGCATAGCGATGTACTCAACCCACAGGACCGCGACCTGATCCGGCTGGCGCGGTTGCAGGAACAAAAACGGGTAATTGAGCAGGAGATGCAGCAAATACAAGCCAAGCGCGGCTTGAACAGGGGGTAACATCATGGCTGCAAAAACCTACAATCCAGTGCAATCCAACTATAAATTTATCGATCTGATCGAGCACATCCATCAGCAGACGGGGCCGGTCACGGCTACGCAGATTTCCAGGGCGCTGGGGTTGCCCCACGCGACGGTGATGAGCCACCTTGTCACCGCCGTAGAGCGAAAATGGGTGAAACAGACCGGCGATCTGTACGAGCCAGGGCTACGGATCGTCGGGATGTATTCGGCATACAAAATGGGTCTGCAGAGCAAGATTGACACGCTGCAGGGCGAACTTAAAACACTGGAGGCATGACGTGCCGAATAAAAAAACCTTAAACGAACTCTACGGCTTACCGGCATCGATCAAATTGGATAATGGCATTACTACAAAAAGGCCAGAAGTAATGACGCTTTTTGCCCAGCTCGGCATTGTGTCAGACTTTGCCCTGCCAGGTCGCCCGTTAACAAACAACAATAAACTGGAGGCATGAACATGAGTACAGAAATTGAATTTGATAAGTTGAAGTGGCTGATCGAGTGCCCATCGGGAGACATTAACTTTAAGAGCCAGCTTTCGAGCGCCAATGAAACAACAATCCGTTCTGCACTGGCCCGAATAGATGAAAACGAAGGCACTAAAAAGAAGGCTCTGGAGCGCGGTCTTAAAAAACTGCTTGAGGCAACCACTGCCATGTTGAACCAAACGAATGATCATCATACAGGCGTGTTGAAAATGGATCAGGCGACATTTGAAGCCGAGCGAGGGGATACATTGCAAAAAGAAATGGACCAGTCCAATAGAGAGCGCCAGATAGCCAGCTGCCATGAAGCAATCGGCAGGATACAAGCCGCAGGAGCATTTAGAAAATTGGCGACGGTCTCCGAATTGGTCTGGCTTAAAGATATGAAGGAAACGAAAGTATACCGCGACCTTCCTATGGTCGGGACATGGGATAAGTTCTGTGCTTACTTGGGTAAAGACCGTCGGACTGTAGACGAAGACCTGCAAAATCTTGCTGCATTCGGAGAGGATTTTTTGGAGACGAGTCGCCAACTTTCTATTGGTTACCGCGAACTCCGAACCCTTCGCCAACTCACCCACGATGGCGCAGTAGTTATTGAGGGTGACTGCCTCGTTATCGACGCTGAATCAATCCCCATCGACCAGGAACATGCCGAGGAGCTGCAAGCTGCTATCGAACGCATCATCAACGCCGGGAACGAAACAAAGAAGCGCGTTGACAGGCTGGAAAAGGATTTCAAGGGCGCTGTTAAAGAGGAAACCCTTGGTTTTCAATCAAAAGAGCGCGTCCTGCTACAAGAAATAGAACGCCTCAAGGTTTTTGATCCGGCTGATCTTGATGACAGCCGTTTTGAAGGGCAGTACGAGAAAATCCGCGAAACTGTCGCCACGCTGGCCACACAAATCGGCAAATTAATAATGATCGAGGGCTTGCACGAGAACCCCTTGGCGGCGGCGAAAGTGGAGGGGCACGTAGCCTCTGCAGAGCGTCTGGTTGAAGATCTCCGGCGGGATTGGACGGCAAAGTTTCAGATTTACTAATCTATCCCGTTGAACAGAGGTTTGTCATGATAGAGCCAGCGACACTGCAAATGATAAAAAATGATATGGCACGGGCTGGGCACGGTGGCAGAACCGATGTAGCCAAAAAATGGGCCAGGCTGCTTGATTGCTGCCCACAAACAGTATACCGACAACTTGAAATAGGCCGGGCACGTGTCGGAGAACGGCAGATTGAAGGCATAGAGGAAGCGGCCAGAGTGATAGCCCAGCTTAAATGCGCCCCGCCTGACCATCGTGGCCGAATCACCACGGCCCAGGCGGTAAAAAACGCGCTTCATCCTGAAAATGCATTGTTGGATGAAAAATTCGCTGACGTTTCAATCGGCACATGGGATCGAGTGATTCGTGAAACTATCAACCTGGATGAACGCCGCAAGGTTGTCAGGTTCCAGGCCGAATATCCGAACCAGATGCATCATGTAGACGGCTCGACATCATCATGTTTTTACGTACATCGTGAGGAAAATGGTGAGTACATATACCGCATTCACAAAGGCCTTAAGGACTACAAAAACAAGCCGGTACCAATTAGATTGCGCCCCTGGCTATACGGTATGACCGACGATCACAGCGGCGTCCACTGTTTCCGCTACGTCGCAGCTCTGGGCGAATCCAGCGCCGATAACGTTGATTTTCTTGACTGGGCGTGGCGCAACAATGAAGACAAGCCGTTTTATGGAAAGCCGGAAAAAATAAAAGGCGACCACGGCCCGATGATGAGTGAGGAAGCGGCAAACGCATGGTTCGCCCTCTGTGGTGTTGAGACAGACCCTTCCACCCCGCTCAATAAAGAAGCCCACGGCAAAATAGAGCGCCCCTGGCGCACCCTGTGGCAGTCATTCGAGCTCCCGTTTTTCATGGAGTCGGAGTGGAAAAAATTTGAAATTACCCAATCAGAACTGAACCGCCGCGCACTCTTGTATCAAGCAGAATACAATTCCCGGCCACACCGATGGGAACGTAAAATGAGCCGCCTCCAGGTGTGGGGGCGGATCAACTGGAGAGGCGGTGTTGTGGCTTTGCCGGAGAACGCCCTTGCTGCCTTTGCCAAGCGCGACCCGCGCACCGTCACCCAGGAAGGCGTGGTTTGGTTGGATAACGTCGCCTACGAAGTCAAAGGGCTGCACGATGCAAAGGTGTGGGTCTATCGCGGGATATTTGACGAGCGCAAATGTGTTATCGACATGAAAACCGGCCTCAAATATGAGCTGACGGAATTCAGCCCCAATAAAATAGGGGAGTTCACTGCGCCGGCTGAAACAGAAGGGCAGAAAGTGCGTAAGGAATCCGCAGAGCTGCAGGGTGTAAAAAACATGCTCTATATGGCTGCTGAGGCGGTAGATACGGTTGCGATCGCACCCCGCAAAGTTTTGACACTACCGACCAAAACCAAGGAGATACGCCAGATAGATAACCCGCTGGATCTGGACAGTTATCACAGTGTAAACGAGGCATGGATTGCCTTCTGTAACATCTGCGGTGACTATTTTATGCAGCAACCACAGCTACGGGATGATGTTAAAGCGTTGATTATTGAAAATGGGCTGTCAAAGCGGTTTGTGGCCGAGTTGGCTGGAGAGATACAGGCTGAGCAGATGCAGGCGCAGGCATGAAGCGGCTTATATATGGTCTTGTGGCCTGCACCGCAATTTACATGATCGCTGTAACAGCCGGAACGGTTCTGGATTTCTTCACTCCCTATTATTGGCGTCCTGGCAAGCTCTTCATGTTTTGGGGCGGGATGTTATATTCATGGGTTTTGCAACGCTTGGAAGAGAAGTACTGCGGCAGGGAATAAACAACGGCCCCCGGTGCACGAACACCGGAGGCCATAACCAGAAAGGAGAACAGATATGAGTATGACCAGACTCGAAACATTTGTCAACCTCGGCTACACAAAAGACCCTCTCAAGGGGCACCTGTACGAGACCGGGGACATGGTGCGCACCCGGCGCATCCTCACTATGGCCGTGGAGAGCCGGGCCATGATCAGCATCGTTGGAGAGCGCGGCTGCGGGAAATCGGAGGCGGTCAATGCCGCCCTGAAAAAGCTCTCTACGGTTAAAACCGTGTGGGTCTCCCGCGGGGACCAGGAGAAGCTCACTATCTCCGACATCAAAACCGCGATGATCCTCAGTCTCTCCTCCGAGGGAGTGAAGCGGGGCGGCATCGTCAGCAGCATGCAGCTGCGCCGGGTCATCGGAGAGGCCAGCAGGAAACAGAAAATAGTCATCGCCATTGAAGAGGCGCAGCGCCTCCACCCCTCTACCCTGAAGAGCCTCAAAACCCTGCGTGAAATTGAATGGCTGGGCGAGGCTGAGTTATTCACCATCATCCTGGTAGCGCAGTCCGACCCGATGAACCGCCCTGGTGTTTCGGAGGTTAAGCTGCGCAGTGATCTGGTCAGGATGCAGGGGCTCTCCGCCAACGAGGCCGCTCACTACGTCCGCGAGGCGCTTGGCAAGCATTTCACCACTGACGCTATCGACCTGCTCGCCGATCTCCCCGCAGCGCACAACTATCTGGAGCTGCAGGCGCTCTGTGTCGAGCTGCTCAACATCGCCCTGGCCTCCGGACGCGAGCAAGTAACCGTTGAGGATGTACAATCCATCTCTCCCGCCTCCTCCTCGCCGGTGCCACGTAAAGCCGCCCCAAAAGCCGCTGCTGCGGCAGTAGCTCCCGCCACTGCTCTCCAGTCGGTGTTAGCACGGCGTGGCGAACGGGTAACAGATCTGGGGGTGGTCAATGCTTAGGCTTAAACAGGCACTTGCGGATTGTCGTATACCCAACCAGGCACTGGTAAAAATCAGCGGCTGCAGCAAGGCTTTGATCAGCCGGACGCTTGCAAGCGGGGTTTTGCCTCCTCAGGATGCTGAGAAATTCAAGGCCGGCGTACTGGAGCTTGTTGGCCAGGATAACGGGATCTCGGGGTGGTTGGTGTCCAACGGCTTTCAAACCGAGGATCTATTTGATGCGATCCCAGACCCCGGCGTTGCTGCAGTGCCGATCAATCCTGCCCTGAATGAGCTGGAATGCGCTTTGTATGAACTGGCTGGGCGTGCGGCATTGACTGCTGTCGTTCCCAGCGTAGTACCTCTGAAAATGTCGCAGACAATACTGAAAATGGCCCAGGCAACCATCCACCTCCGTCGCAAGTTGGCCGAAACCGTAGGCCATGACAGCCCGTTTGTAGTCCGGGCTGAGGCCGAAGCGGCCGCAATCCTGAAAGGAGAGCAAATATGATTAAACGAATCATCAAGGGAATTATCGAAGTGGTTTCCCGTGAATTCGCCTGGTTCAAAATCCGTACACAATACAAACAGGCCACCGGGCGGCTGGTTCGCCCCAACAAATCCAAAGGAGCACAGATATGAATTTTTACAGCTACTCCCCAAATACCGGCATGCAATATCATCCAACCAGTAAAGCTGCAAAGGACACTGCAATAGAAGCTCTCCGCGCCGCAGTGCCTATCTATGGCGCAACCGAGGCCGAAGTGGCCACGATCACCTGGGGCGAAGTGGTCGAGCGGGCCGCTTCCACCGGCGATGTCGGCTATGCCCTTAAACGCCAGGATCGGCTCTCCTATGAGGAGGCACACCCCCAGGTGGTCAACGGCCGTATGGAGAACGGGCGCGGAGATCTGGTCCAGGCCAAGAGCATCAAAGAGAAGGATTTGCTGGAACACGATATGGTCCTGAGCGTCGCCTGCATCTGGGAGCCACTGTCTGCCCGGCTGGCCCGTTTCAAACTGCACACCCTGGAGGATATCAACGTCTTTGCCCAGCTCCTGTTCGACTCCTACGGCGTCAAACGCGGCGGATCCGAGGGCAACATGCAGTTCACTACCATCGACAAGCGCTACAAGCTGGTTGTCGGGATCCAGAATACCATTACCTTTGGACCGGAGCTCCAGATTGCCCGGCAAAAGATGCTGGACGCAGTCGAGAGCTATCCGCCCGAGGCCGATGACCTGAAGACTATCGTGCTGGGTACCTTTTTCCCCACTGACGGGCAGGTGCAGGTGGCCAAGGTTCTGCAGCTACGCACTTACAAGGTCAATAACCCGTTGTGGGAGGAAGGCATAAAAATCATTGACGACTCTATAGATGTGGCCTTCAGCAAAAAGCAGATCCGGCTCTACAAACGTGACAACCCGGATGATAAATACACCGCTGTGCCGCTGCACATCGCGGCACTATAAGGGGAAATTATGGCCAGTAACCAACCCGACAACAATTGCTGCAACTGCCTGCACCGGCAGCTGCTTGAGAGTGAACCCCGATGCGTCAAATGCCAGGCAGCCATGTTTAATACGTTCCCTCACTGGGAAGCAGAAGGGGAGCCCGCCGATGCTGATGACTGAAAATGAAATAGACCACATCGAAACCATCGGCGACCTGAAGCGGGCAATCGCTAGTGTCCCGGATGATACACCGCTGGAGGATGGCATGAACTGCGGGATGTGCCTGATTTATCACCCCGCCATACCACGGGACGGAGAACCAGCAGCGGTGGAATACGTGGAATATAGGTAATTATGCGAAACTGATCGTTTTGCCGACGCCGGCAAAACGATCAGTCGCCCCAGGGTGGCTCCTGTGGCCTGATGATGCAGCCAGTTGAAAGCAATTATGAATTTTGAATGCTGAATTTTGAATTGAGGTAAACCATGACACCTGAAAAACGCGAAGAACTGACGAAGCAACTTGCCGAGCATGGTCTGTCCGTGCTCCTGACCCGCGACTTCGACGCCATCTTGCTACAGCTGGCCCGGCTCGCTCAATTCGAGCGGCTGATGGTAATCAATGAGCATCTTTTTAATGCTGTTGGAATCGCGGCCATCCGCGCCAGTTGCGGAGTAGATTCTGACAACGATCTGCGGCCGATGGAGGTTATAGACATCCCGCTGATCGGGATCGAGGTAAACCGTGCGACGCAAATCATGCTGGACAAACAGGCGCACATAGATCTGCACCGTCTGCCCGCAGCAGTGCTTGCATTTGTCGGAATCCTCTCGGCGGAGGTACGGTAACATGGGAAAAATGAAACCAAACCCTCGTTATAACGTCGTCAGCTGCCGCGTCAGCGACGAAATGAAGCAGAGCCTCAGCCATGCCCGAGGCAATTGTACCGTCCAGGAATACATTCACGCCGCGATTGAGGAAAAGCTGATCAGCGATCGGCAGGCCCGGATTGATGCCCACATAAGGGCTAACCGATGAGCCGTGATCTCACGCCACAACTCACAACACCACAATACACCGTCCAGGGTTTCCCCGTCCGGATCCCCGGCGGCAAAACCGTGCAGGGGCTACAGTCATTGATTGCCTGGCGTAATGCTCATGCCGCCGCCGATGATTACTGGTTGCGGGCGCTGATTTGTGAGGCATTCCAGCGCATGTTTACCCGCCGCATGCAGGATACACCGGCAGCGGACGTGATAGTGATCGTTGCTGAGGATTGGGTTCGAATTGTCGGCAAGGGGTTGACTGAGGAAATAGACCGTGAGCGCTTGCTTGCGGGATTTGAACGCATTGACCTTGAATGCCGCCGCTGGCCGCAACCGGTAGATCTGACGAAACGACTGGGACGTCGCATTGCGAAACCGCAGGCTGGGACGGTGAACGTCACGGCGGTTGATGAGGGTCAGCACGAGCGCAGCGCAGAGGCGTTAGATAAAATTTTGGAGAGTTTGACATGAGCAAGAAAGCCTTGAAACCGCCATTTTACCGCCTGACAGCGTATTGCCGCGAACACGGACAGGTCACGGTAGAGCGTAAACCGAACCCGAAGGCCGGGCAACGTATGGATTCCGGCTGTGTTATAGAACCCCATCCCGCTTCAGTTGTCTGCCCGCAGTGCCCCTGGCTTTGCCGCGTTACCCGCACCCAGCTGATTACCTCTATCGAGGATTAAACCATGACAAGAAGCGCCTACAACAAACAGAGCAAGCACCCAATCAGTAGCGCGCAGCGCACCGTCATTATGCTGATCTGTGCCCAGTTCGGTATCTCTAAAGCCGCTCGCTCCGCAATGCTGAAGGAGCGCTACGGCAAATCATCCAGCAGCGACCTCACCTCCGATCAAGCCGGACATTTCATCGCCGAATTTGAAAAGAAGGGATTTGTCATCAAGCCGAAGAAAGGCCAGACCAAGTCGCTGCCGCCTCGCGGCCAGGTCCGCCGCCCCATCGCCCGCACCGGTGGCAATGTCATTGCCCTGGTCAGCCAGGACGAGCGGGACAAGATCGCCGCCCTGGCCGGTTTGATAGAGTGGCGAGAGGTAAACGGACTGGCATTGTTCCTGGAGAAACGCATGCGAATCCGCGAGGGCAAGGTGCGGACATCTGGAGATGCGTACGCCGCGATCGAGGGATTGAAAAAGATGTTCGAGAACGGCATGAAGGCCAAGCACGGCGCGAACTGGTGGCGGATGGACTTTGCGAGCGAGGCGGTGCGGGAATATATCGAGATTCACTGCCCGGAGGAATGGCGATAATGTTAACTATCACCTGTTTATGCGGACATACCGCTGATTGCGGCGCGTTTATCTCTGATAAAATAGTTGATCGTTGGCTCCGCTGTCCCGTCTGTAAGATCAAATTCAGCAGTCCGATGCCACCGCGTGAAATAGGCGTCCAGATTGTTAACGGGCATATTCGTTCAGAATATATTCCGCTCCCAGTAACGGCGTCTGATCGCGCTGATCTGGAGATCAATCTGTGGAATAGGGATAAAATACTGAAAGCTGATGAAGAAAAAGCAGCTATAAAATCAGCTCAAATGCCGCTTTTTAAACAACAACTTGAATATATCCGCAAGATAAAAAACAGCAGGATTTAAGCCATGTCTCAATCAACCGAGGAAAAGCTGAAGGGCATGCTCGCCGCTGCCGGATTACCGCAACGCGGCAGCTACCGCAGTGGCGAGACCTGCGCCATCCTCGGCATTGGTGCGGCCACGTTCTGGCGGCTGGTGAACCGGTTTGAGAAGGATGCCTCCGGCCAGCTCCTGCACCCTGACAGTCTCGACTCGATCATGCTCCGTCTGCAGCGCAGGGTAACGTATAGCGAGCTGGTGGCGTTTCTCACCAGGAACAACAGCTACACCCGGCAAAACGCCGTGGATCCGAAACAGATGGGATTGTTTGAGGAGGATGCAGCATGAACCGACATCGCCGAGGGGAATTGATCACCGATCCACAACGCGCCGTTACTGAGATCCAGACTGGCCACCAGCTGATGCACAACACTTGTGTACTATCGGCACCCCAGCTGCGGACGTGGCCAGTGGGTAAACTGCTCGCGGCAGTGCAGTACAAGCAGCTCTATACCGTGGTGGCTTTGTCGGTTTAACGGAGGGATTATGTGGGAATTTATGAAGATCGGCGCATTTTGGGTAAACATTGCAATTTGCTGTGTTGGAATCGGAGTCGCATACTTCTGGGTGTGCAACTGGCTAATAGGGCAGCTGTTTCGTGGGTTTAAGGTACACAACGTTTTTATAGAATTTTGTATTAACTACAAGAAATTCAATATGTGGAAAGATGAACGGCGGAAAGCCAGATAACGATCAAAGCTGTACAGTGAGCACAGCGAAACTACACGAGCGGCGGGTTAGCTGCTAATGAGGTGCCACATGGATAACGATTTTTTTATAATGATGAACAATCAGCAGGGTAATTTGATAATGCCGTTGGTCAATGCTGACAATGAAGTTGCATTATTTGCAACTGAGGCAGAGGCCCGATCATGCGCTGTAGGTAATCCGTATGCTCTCGCGTTCGGATTTGAGGTTTTCGAGCGTGGGACAGGGATAGGCAGCTAACGGCTACGCCTTGAACGGCGTAGCGCAGCGGAGTCAGATTCCGAGGCGTGGTTATGATCCGTTTGCCGACATAGTGTAAATAAAAATACACAATGTGCATTTTTATTGTTGACAGCTAAATACACAACGTGTATATTCAACTCAGATGGAAACAAAAACTCTGAGGAGGTAACACCATGAAAACGAAAATTGAAATCCCGACACTGGCAATCCTGAACGAGAACGACGATCCGAAACATTTTAGCGGCGAGATGCTGAGCGACGATGGACAGGGCAACGAGTTGTGGTTGTTCCGCTCGATAGACAAAGTTGCAAACCGCTGGTCTGACGACGAGGGGAATGTTCAGTGGGATGCTGACATTACAGGCTGGAATTACACAGATGAATATGCACTCAACTAAAATGACGACACTGGAACTGAGGGAGGCCCGCGAAGCTGCGGGCCTCAGCATGAAGCAAGCGGCGGAAAATTCCGGCACGCCATACCGCACATGGCAGAGCTGGGAAACCGAAGGCCGCGACGGTCGCCGTCCACCGGGAATTGCTTTTTCCTGGCTTGCCCTCTGGACGAAGCAACATCAAGGATCATAACGATTGAATTAACCCGCGACCAGCGGGAGCCGGTGTTGAATGGCTGGTTATTTTGCGAGGGTGCCATGAACGTACAGTGTAGCGCAGCAGCGAGACGTAAATGTGGAATAGGTACATGCAAACATTTTTTACCTCACGAAAAAACGGATAAATGCCCCGTGGGTTGGCTCCGTTGCGGTGGAAATAATGTCCGATGCATAAAAGCAAAATAACGGGTTGCCGGTGTGCGGCCTGACCGCACCAACGGCGGGTTATGCCCGTCTATGGTGCCATGAAAGGGGATGGAGTATGGAAGTGGATTGCATTAATGCTGGCTGCGAATTTTACGATGAAGAGGAACACCAAAATTGCGGAGGGGATTGCGGCGGCGAACCTGCTATAGCGTCGTGCAAAAAATCGCGGTTACTTTCTGAAAAGTGGAAATGTGTGAAGTGTGATGAAAATGCACCCTGCGTTTTAGAAATCGTTTTCAACGACGACAGGCTGCCCGAACATTTGAAAGGCCGACAGAGATTGACCCGAAATGTCTGCCCATGTGGAGAGCACCCTTCTGCTGACTGGCAAAGGGCATAACATCAAGCACAGCGGCGGAGCTTGCGTAGTCCGCTGCTGCGGGAGTTAGGCCCTCCTCCCCTTGACATCCCATCCCAAAAAGAGTAGAAGGGCCGAAATACCACCGTTCCCCCCAAACTTTCTCGCATCACCCCCACATACCCTATCAAACCGAATCAAACGAACGCGCCCCCCGGCGCGTTTTTCGTTATTGTCCTCCCATCGCAGCAACGGAACCCAAATACCACCCGGCCTTGCGCCACGTTCAAATGATCGCCGTTGATTTTTATTGGCGATTAAGTCCAGACCTCCGAGGTCTCAAAAACCTCGGGGGTCTCACACAAGGGAAGTCGTTATGATAACCGCCGATCAGTTTGCAGCCCTTTTCCCCAACAACAAACAGCCCGGCGTCTGGGCCGCCGCTCTAAATGCCATTCTGCCGAAATACGGCATCGATACCCCGCTCCGGATCTCCGCATTCCTCGCCCAGTGTGGTCACGAGAGCGAAGGGTTTACCGCCCTGACGGAAAACCTCAACTACAGCGCCGATGCCCTGGCTACCACATGGCCCAACCGTTACGCCGTAGATGCCAAGGCAAAAACTAAAGTGCCCAACGAACTGGCCAAGCGGCTGGCCCGTAAGCCGGAAGCGATAGCCAACAACGTCTATGCCAACCGCATGGGCAACGGCAACGAGGCATCAGGGGACGGATGGGCTCACCGTGGCCGTGGCGCGATCCAATGCACCGGCAAGGGCAATTACATCAACTTCGCCAGAGCCGCCGGCAAACCATACGCCGAGATCACCGCTTATCTGGAAACGCCTGACGGCGCGGTAGAGTCCGCGTGCTGGTACTGGAAAAACAACAATATCAATGTCCAGGCAGATAAAGGCCGAAACGAGATAATGACAAAACTGATTAACGGCGGGTTTAACGGTTTGGCAGATCGAAACGCCCGCTACGTTGCAGCCAAGCAGGTATTTAACGCATAAAAGGAGATCACATGAAACGCTTTTCCACTCTATTTGCTCTATCCCTCTGGTTCATTTTGGCTGCAATCGGCATCGTTTTTGCCGCCGATACGCCCACAACCCTTGCGCCGGTGGCCGCATCTCCAGCCCCCGCCGCCGTGGCGTTGTTCCTCCAGGGAACCGTTTTCCCGATCATCGGCAGTTTTCTGCTCGGCATTCTGAGTATTTTCCTGAATCGCCTGGGCAACAAATACAAAATTGACGCCCTTACCCAACGTAACAATCTGATCGAACGAGCAGCTTTCCAGGGCATCACGCTGGCTGAAGAAAAAGCCGCGCAATATATCGCTAATCAGCAATCATTTTCAGGCTCTGCAAAACTCGAGATAGCGGTTGCGCATGTGCTCTCGGTTATCCCTTCTGTTTCTGCGGAACAGGCCGAGGCAATCACTGAATCGTTGCTGGCTCGGATCTCTGGAATTGGCGCTACCAAGGACTCCGCGATTACTCTAAACCCAGCTGCAGCATAATGACAGAAGCGCTCCTCTCCATAGTGGCCTATCTCCTCCCGATTATAGTCGCTGGGATCACGGCCACGGTGGAACGCCAAAAAGGGACCGACTATGAAGCAAACATTCAGGCTTTCCGGAAAACACTTGATCGAGATAACCCTGTTGATCGCAGCGCTCTTCTTGCTGATCAGCATGACCGGGTGCGCCTCGCGACTAGTGGTGGTGGACGGCGGAGCTGAGGTGGCTATAAAAAAAAGTCAACTGGACCTGCTGTATTCGGATAACGAAGCGCTTTTAAAAGCGCTTGCGGAGTGCCGCAGTGCCCGATGAAATGGATCGAGTCCAGGAAGCCTGCGATCGGCTGCTGGAGGATGCTCTGGCTGAACGATTTCGACAGCAGAGGCTGGCAAATCCCCCTAAATCCCCCTTTCGTGAAGGGGGACTTGAAAACTCCCCACTTTATGAAAGGGGGGCCGGGGGGGATTTGAATTGCAGCGACTGCGACAATCCGATCCCGCCAGCCCGGCTGGCAGTACAACCAAACGCGGCTCGCTGTGTTTCCTGTCAAAATGATTTTGAAATTGAAATGAACTCCCGGAGGCACCTGTGACACCTGACCAAATTACCGCCCTGACCGCCGTTGCGGCTATCGTTTCAAAAGTCGGCACATGGCCTATCGGTTCCGTCATCGCAGCAATAGTGGGTGGCCCCTGGGTGGCGATGTACTTCATCTCCAACGCTCAGGAAAAGCGGCATCGGCTGGTTGTCAAAATGTATGAGGACAATGTGACGTTAGTGAAAGCCTATGAGCGGATGGCCGTAGAGCAGTTCGACACGGTACGGCTCACAACAGCGGCCGTCACTGAAATGACCACATATCTCAAAGTAAAAGTTCCATGCCACGAACGCATCAAGGAGAAATGCCAATGAGCGCCCAGAACGAATTGCGCCGGGTACGCATGACCAACCTGGAGCACACCGCTAAACGGTTGCGGGTGGAGATTCGCGCACTGGCATCAACCATTTGTATCAATCTCGACACGTCGCTGCGTCCTGCCGAGCAGCTGCCGATCTCCGATGTTGATAGCCAGTTTGATGATCTGAAATGCAAGTGGGGCGAGCTGATCCAGGCAATGTCAGAAATCGCTGAGATTGCCGAGGCACTCAAGTAATGGCCGAAAAGGGCGCACGCATACAGCTCGAACCGGTGGCCCGGCAGATGTACGTCGAGGGGAAAAAACTGGAGGAAATCCAGGTCGCGCTGGGCGTCTCCCGTCAGTCTCTTTCGGACTGGAAAGGCCGCACAAAGAAGCCGGGTGAAGACAAGGACGAGTGGGATAAGGCCCGCGAACGTAAAGCGTCATTCGGCCTGCGCATGGAATCGCTGCTAGAACGCGAACTGACCTATGCCGAGGAACGGATGGCCGGAGCGGTGGAAGGCGGCACCCTGGATAACCTCTCCAAACTGGGAGCGCTGGTGGTCAAATTCAAAACCATCGAAGCCACCGGCAGCGGTTACGACAAAGGCAAGGTATTTTTGGAAAACGTTCAGTGGATGGTGTCCTGGTTGCGGGAGAATGACCCGGCGGGATTGGCGGTATTTGCAGCAAACTTTGACGCGATGACAGTGCAGTTTAAAGCGGAATTACTTGGTGGAGCATCCTGATGGCAATGCGTAAAAAACAAAACCTGTCAGAGCTGCAGTTCGACGATTACGTCGCTGCGCTGCGTAAACAGATCACAGAGAGCGTCTCGCCGTTCGAGGGTGATACTCCGGCTAAAAAGCGGGAGCGTATCGAGCGCTGCAATGATCCGCTGGAGTTCATGCGCACCTATCTGCCGCACTACTTCCCGTCAGATCCGGCCAGCTGCCACGCCGAATGGTGCGAGATTGCCGACAAGCCCGGCCTCAACCTGATCGGAGCGCCCCGAGATCACGCCAAAACCACGGTAGTTACATTCGGGCTTCGCGTCTACCGCATCGCCAAGAAGCTCCGTAAATACATCATGCTCGGCTCCAACATCCACGACCAGGCCAAGCGCTTCACTGTCTCGATCAAGATCGAGCTGGAGGATAATCCCCGTCTCCGCCACGATTACCCCGATGTAGTCGGCAAAACAAAGAGCTGGTCTGACGACCTGTTTGTCACAAAGGGCGGCACGATGGTCGAAGCGCTGGGTCGCCAGGATCAGTGGCGCGGCAAGAAGTTCGGCCCTTATCGTCCCGACGATATCGGCCTCGATGACCTGGAGGATAACGCCACGGTCAAGAGTCCGAACATCACTAAGGCCATTATCGAGTTTATCCAGGGCGAGGTGCTCGGCTGTATCGAAGGGGACTGTTCGGCCACCATGGTTGGCAACGTGTTTAGCGGCAAAAGCGCCATTGCCCAGCTGATGGCGATGGAAGATGAAGATAGCGGGGCGAAGCTCTATAACTCCAAAATCTACGATGCTGTTGTTGATGAAGCGGCCCATATCACCCTGTGGCCCGCACGCTGGCCCTGGGCAAAGCTGATGCGCCGCAAGAGCCTGATTACGACGCGGATCTTCAACAAAGAGTACCGCAACAAGTCAACCGAGGAAGATACGCCGTTCCCGGAAGAAACTGCCACGTACTACGAGCGGATCCAAGTCATAGAGCGCAAGTTGATTTTTGCCACTGCCGTCGATCCATCTGCCACCGCCACTAGTGGCAGCGACTTCCGTGCCGTGGTTACCTGGGCATTTGATAGAGAGGCCATGGCGTTTTTCTGCATGCACGCATGGATCAAGCGCCGCTCGATCGGCGAGATGTTCGCCGCCGCCTATGCCCAGAATGAGCAGTATCCCGGCAGAGTGCCGATTGAGGAAAACATGCTGAAAGATTTCCTCCATGAAGCTATTCAAAACTACGCCAAACAGGTTGGACACTATCTCCCCTGGTCTCCAATGCATCACAGCACTAATAAGGTCGATGGCCGCATTATCGGCACTTGTGAGTATTTGTGGGAGCATAAGAAAATGCAGTTCGAGAAGCGCCATAGTGACCAGAAAGCCCTGGTTGAGCAGTTTGTCTATATCAGAAACAACACGGTCCATGACGACGGACCGGATGCTTCCGAAATGGCGATCAGCTTCCTGCAGAAAGGTTCCGGCTTCCGAGTCACCGATTGCTATCCCGAATTTACGGAGTGTTCCGCATGAGCTGGTGGCCCTTTGCACGCAAAAACACGACCGTAGATGTCGGTCAGGTCTCGATACCCGAGGATGAGATCAGCGGCGTTATTGGTAAACTGGCCGGGTTCTACGCCTTTGCCGGGGCACCGTTTCCGCTGGAATTTTTAGGAGTCCTGGAGTCGCTGGCGATCTTCAACCCCGATATCAGCCAGGCTCTGCAGATTTGGGTCAACCTGGGCAATACCGGCCACGAACTGACGGTCGAGGCCCGCAATCCCCAGGCCGCGCTTGACCGTCTCAACGCCCTGGCTGCATCGGTCTACCCGACCGGCGGCGGTGTGGATGGCCTGGTCAACCACTTCCTGCGCCAGATTCCGCTAATGGGCGCGCTCTCTGCCGAATGGGTCATTGCCGACAATCTGCGGGACGGTATCGCCGATTGTTCTATCGTGGCGGTCAAGCGGATCCGCTTCCAACGGGTAAATGGCGTCATGACTCCGTTTCAAATGACCAATCAGGTTATGGGCGGTAATAGCGGCTATGTGCAGCTCAACCCCCTGACCTACAGCTACATGCCGCTGCAGACGGCGGACGGTTCACCGTATGCTATCCCGCCGTTCTACGCCGCCCTCAAAAATATCGAGGTGCAACTGGACGCCACCGCCAGCATCGGCCCGATTATCCGCAAAATGGGCCTGCTGGGCTTTATGGATGTCACGATGAAGGTTCCGGAGCAGAAAGCACAGGAGTCCGACGAATCATACCGGCAGCGCCTGATCACCCGCCTGCGTGACTATGCCAAGGCATACACACAGAACATCAGCCGAGGCGTTGCGGTCCACTACGATGATCAGGAGATCAAGCACAACGCCACCAACGCCGGAGCAGCCGGCGGAGCAAAAGCCATCTGGGAGATGAACGAAGAACAAATCTTCAGTGCCCTGGATATTCCGCCGTCACTGGCCGGCCGCTCCTACAGCACAACCGAGACCTACGCCCAGGTCGATTACGACCGGATGCAGGCTAAGCTCGCTGTCGGGAAATTAATGATCAAGCGGTTTATCGAGAAGGGGTATCGGCTGGATCTGCTGCTACGGGGGATTGACGCCAGTGTCTCGCTCCAGTGGCACTCGCACAACAGCCTCAAAGCGAAAGATGAAGCCGAGACGGAAGGGCTCAAAATCAAGAACATTTTGACCAAACGTGACGGCGGGATCATCTCCAGCGATGAGGCGGCTCAGGAGTTGGGGTATGAGAAGGCGACCGGATATCACCCCGGCGATGCTCCCGCAGCATTCTCGTCACAGCAGTCTGTACGGTTTGCGTTCAACCGTGCAACCGGACGCTATGTGCATGTGCCCGAGGTGATCCGGCTGGAGCAGCCTGCTGATGATCGCGCTGATCAGAATTACATTACCTCGCTGCAGGCGGTGCTGGATGGGCCGGAGCAGGCAGCTATCACGGCGGCGTTGGCCAAGGCGGAAACATTCCTCGAGACAAACGTCTCGGTAGAGCGGTTTGCCCTGGAAGTTTATACCGCCTTCGCTGTCAAGCTGCGGATCGAGATCGGCAAAACCTCGATCATGAAGGTTTGCAAGCATTTCACCGGTGCCGAGTGGAAGCGCTGGCGGCATGAGGACAAGAATCATCTGAAGGCAAACCCCTCCCCGGCCCTCCCCTTATCAAGGGAGGGAGCAAAGCGCCTCGAAGGTATCGACATCGCCGTGGTTGATAAGTCCGCACTCAACTACATCACTAACGTCGAGCAGTTCTATTTCGGGCGCGGCAACTATCTGGCTAATAACGAGACCACTGGCAAGCAGTTCGTCAGCTGGCTGCAGGATGAGTACATCACCAAGGGCCTCAATATAAAAGACGCTGCCACCTGGTCCGAATTTAAGACCAAATTTGCCGGCCTGGTTAATGAGACCAGCGTCCGCAAAATAGAGCAGATCGTCTCAACTACTATGAGCCGGGTGCAGAACATGGGGCAAACCATGTCGCTCTACGAAGCAGGGATCAAGCGCTACCAGATTGTGGGCCCCTCAACCTATCCAATCTGCGCTCACTGCAAAGCGATGCTGGGGAGAATCTTCGAGGTAAAGGTGGCCGCCACGCGGCTGGCGCAAATCCTGGACAAGGGGTTTGAAAAGCCCGCCGATTTGCCGCCGTTCCTCTCAAGCAAGTACACGGCGGATGAGGTCACGGAAATGAGCGACGCTGAGTTGCAGGCGGCAGGTTTTGAGACAGCTCCATTTCACCCGGAATGTCGTCATCGGAAAGCGGCGGTGGATTGAAAAATTGAAACGCGCAAAATTGCCCCGTACGGCGTCGATCTGCTCGCCGGGGCTCACCAGACTAGCCAGCAGGGTGTGAAATTGCCGTACAGAGGCGAGTAAACCGTTCATGAACGCATATCGATAGGGGGATGTGATGGCAGGAAAACAGAAAAACGATAGTTTCCAGATTTTGAAAGAGGGATTTGCCAAGGCGAGATTCGGCGGAACGCTCTCCGGATGTCCGCTCCCCGGTACGGCAACGCCGTTCAGTTTCGCCCCTGGTGACGGTGCCGATAACGGCGGGCTGAATCCCGAGGAGTACGTGGCCCGGCCCTTCCGGATCCTCTCTGCCGCTATGACACCCTACCGTTATTTCGATTTCTCTCGAGACGGCGTGCTGAAAGCTGCAACTCCTCTGTTTGAGGGCCTGACGTTGTATGCCAATCACAACGCCGATGTCACACGTTGGAAGGGCAAGTGCCTCGGCCCGGTCTGGGACGATCAGAACGATCCCCAGGGGATCAACTGCCTGCTGGCGGTCGATAAAACCATTGATCCGAATCTCGCCCGGGGCGTCGAAACACAGGCGCTTCGCTCCTGCTCGGTTACCATCTGGTTTGAGTTTGAGAAGAGCCACCCTAACCTGGATTACTACTGGAATCGTTTGGGAGAGGAAATAGACGGCGAGATAGTCCGGCTGATCGTTACAAAAATCACCAACGCCGGAGAGGTGTCTATTGTCTGGGAGGGTGAGGATCCCTACGCAAAAGCGCTGAGCGCCGAATCATTTTCCGCAGCGGATAACCCCGGAGCTCCGCAGAATTTCACATCATCAGAGGAGGAAGTAACTATGAAGATTTCGCAGAAAATGGCTGCACTGTTGCTCCTGACAGTCGGGGCTGATATTGCCCCTGAAGCATTGGAGGTTGCCGTTGCCGGTAAGATTGAGGCGCTGCAGGCCGAAATGGCCGGGCTGAAAGCCGATGCCGACCTGGGCAAGCAGTTGCTCAGTGAAACCCGTACTCAGGCCGAGACCCTGTATAAGGCAGCCAAGGGCGAGGGTGCTCTGGAGTATTTCGTAACCGGCGTGATCCGCACCGCCGATTTAGCCACGGCACGGGCGCTGTGCGAGGAGTATGAGAACGCGGTGGATAAGGCGGCGCCGCTGGCCTGTCCGAAGTGCGGCGAGAAGTTTTCACGGCAGTCGTCACAGCCTGAGAGTCCGGACAAACTGGCGGTTAACGGTAAGAATCCTGAAGATTACAAGCTGTAGTAAAGCAATCCAAAATTCAGCATTCAAAATTCATCATTCAAAAACGGGAGGTAGCACATGTGGTCAGTCGGATTTAGAGGAATAGGAATGAGGCTCGTAACATTTTTGGCGGCAGTGGGTCTGCTGGCCACTGACAAAGGCAAGGTGTGTAAGCCGAGCGCTAACGGCACCGTTGATCTCTGTGCCGCTGAAGACAATTTTATCGGTGTCCTGGACACGGTAGACATTGACGGACAGATGAACGCTGCTGTTGTTCAGGATAAGGGGTATGTGGAGGATCTGCCATACACCGGAGCTCCCGCACTCGGCTGGACTGAGCTGGTCGCCAACGGCGCAGGCGGTGTCAAGCCTCCGGCCGCTGCCGTGGCGGCAACGCTCGCAACCGGAGTGGTGGCAAACAACAACGCGATTACGTTTACCGCCAAGCCTGCCGGTACGGTCGGCAATGATATCAGCGTACAACTGATAGATCCGGCAGGAAACGACAAAGCGCTCAGCGTCGATGTTGTTGGCCGCGATATCCTGGTTAGTTTGGCAACAAGTGGAGCAGGTGCAATTATCTCTACTGCTGCAGAAATCATCGCCGCAGTGATCGCCAGCCCGGCCACCGATCTCGTTACTCCTGCAAATACCGGAGTATCAACAGGAGCTGCCGCTGTTGTAGCCGTGGCTAAAACAGATCTGGCCGGCGGCACTGACGCTACTGTTGGCCGCAAACTCTGGGTTGTGAGTACGGATGCTGTTGCAGGAACGTTGACCGTTGATTTGGGATAGCTCCGGCTCCGCTCAGTTATAGTAATGATTCAAAATACAAATAAAGGAGCCTGTCATGGCTAAAATCAAACTCGAAAAAGATATGTACAAAACCGCTCGGCTCAAAGGTTTGACGTTTTCCGAACTGTTGGCAATTGAGAATCCATCGCAGAATGAAAAATTGGATGCATTTGAATTTGCCCTGATGGAGCGTGATATCAATCTGAAATCGGATACTGTCGAGCGCTTTTATCGTACCGCCGAAGATTCCATCCTGTTCCCTGAATTCATCAACCGTAACGTCCGCATCGGCCTCGCCGGGCTGACCGGGCTCGACCTGTCGCTGGACGATATCACTGCCACCACTACCACCATTGACAGCGGTGTGTATGACAGCGTCAGCGCCGCATTTAACAACAAAGATGTTGATTTTAAGCGGGTTGGTGAAGGTGCTGAATTCCCCACGGTGAAAATTACCACTGACAAGAATTCTGTTCGCCTGGCCAAACTCGGCGTCAAAATCGAAATGACGTACGAAGTGATGCGGCGCATGAAACTGCCGCTATTGGCTATTCATATTCAGCTCATCGGCCAGCGCATTGCCAAGCGCAATGTCGCCTATGCCATGCATAACATCATGAATGGCGACGGCAACAATAACGCCGCTCCGGCAACCGCCGCCGCCGCGCTCTCCTATGCCGGTCTGCTCAAGCACTACATGAGTATGGACGAATTCACGGGCACGGTCATGGCCGCCCGTTCGACCGACATGGAAAGTATTCTTGCTCTGGACGAATTCAAAAACGCGCTGCTGTTCGACACCGCCAAAACCGGGAACATCCCGTCACCGTTCGGCCTGCCGTTCAAGCGTTTCAACTGGACGGAAAGCACGCTCGGCAACAAGCTGGTGCCGATTGTCGCAAAAAATGCCGCTCTGGAGATGCTCAAGGAATCCGGTGCCGAACTGATCGAAACTGACAAGATTATCGACAAACAGATCGAGCACACCGTGATCTCCAACGTCATCGGTTTCAGCCGCATTTATACCAACGCCGCCAAGGTGTTCACGATTCAGTAAGGCACGTAGGGGCGGGTTTCAATCCCGCCCCTACATGAGGTTCCAATGGCCACAATTCTTGAAATGCTGCAGAACCGCCTGCCCGACGAGGCCGCTTTATTCACCGCCTCCCTGGCGGTCACCATCGAAGAGGCGCAGGCCCTTGCCGGATATGAGGACACGCTTGAGGCGGATCTCCCCACTACCAGCAAGAGCCTGATTGCCGACCTGGCCGCTAAGGCGCTGCTGCTCCCGGCCCGCAGCCACTACAAAAAAGAGATGTCCAAAGTCGAGGGCGATGGCGCCGGTAAAGCGGAGTTTGTCGATAAGCTGAAATTTTTGGACCAGATGGAAGCGGCGCTGAATAGATCTATCACCGAACGTCGTCAGGGAATTTCAGCTGTCGATTCCGGAGTGGCCATGGTGCTGGTGTAATGGATCTCCTCACTCAAGATAGTGCTGATCAGTTCCGCAGCGCCATGCGCAGCGTGACCGATACGTTTCACAAAACCGAGGTCACTCTGAAGCGCAAAACCGGCGAGGAGTTCGAGCTGCTCGCCGGGTGGAAACCGGATGATACCGGTACGGACGGTGAGGGGCACGGCGAGGCGTATTTGCAGGAATCACAGCGGGAAACCGTGGAGCGGTACATCGTCAGCTTCAATCGCGACTATCTGGCCGAGCAGGGTCTCACGGATCAGGACACGGGCCTGCTGCTGATCAGCGAGGATGATAAGCTGCTTTTTCAGGGTAAGCGGTTTGTCCTGGTGAAAATTACCGACAAGGGCATTTTTCGTGGGGTGCCGATTTTGGTGCAGTTGACGGTGCAGCGGTGAGGCAATTTTGGATTTTGGATTTTGAATTATGAGTAAATCCGTATCCCTGACCGGAGACTGGGCCAGGCTGAAACAGGTGCTGGACCAGGCGGCGCCGAAGATGAAAGCCGAGTCCCGCCGCACTATTGGTCGGCAGCTCAAAAAGATCGAGTCAACGGTTTTGAGCCACGTCGACAAGCAGGATCTGGAGTGGGATGAACTCAGCCCGGCATATGCCGCGAGCAAGGCGAAAAGGAAGCTCTCTCCGGATATTCTTCGAGCGTCAAACCAGATGTACTCCAATATTACGACACATCAGGAAGATAATTTTTCCGGGGCGGTCGGGGTGAAACGCGGAGTGAAAAACAAGGACGGCAGCGACGTTACCGACATTGCGCTGATCCACGAACAGCCTGAGGATGACGGTACGAAGATCCCGGCCCGTAAGTTATGGAAACCGACGTTTGACGAGATGAAAGAGGGGATTGCGAAAGAGCTGAAGGGTATCGCGATCGAGGTGTTCAAAAAATGATGCAGACATGCCGACAATTTTTAGCTGATCGCCTCACGGCCCTGCAACTGCCGAACGGTACGAGACCGTTCAAGGTTGAAGCTGTCGGGCCGCCAGCTGTCGCACCAACAATCTTTTTTGAATCTCTCCCCCGGGATTTCCTGAAGGATAACGATTATGCCGTCTGTTGCCTGCCGCTGATCGACCGCAACCGTAAAAATGGCCGGTTGATAGGATACAACCGCGACACCGTGGCAAAAACAGAGACGCTGCTCCGCCGCCGCTTCAATCGCGAGATCATATTTCGCTGCATGTTGTTCGCCCCCGCTGCCGATCTGTACGGGACGGCCAGCTTTACCGGCCTGATGGAGCAGTTGGGCCAGGCGGTGGCAGAACATCACCACATCCTCGATACAGACGACAGCGTAATCCTGATCGAGCCACAGGACAGCGCGCAGCCCTGGGATAACGAAACTGAAATGGGCCGCAAACTCGACCGGCCGCCGTTGGGAATAGTCCGGATACAGTTCAGCGGCGGCATTCAAACCAGCAAAACAACTGCGCTGATCCCCAGCGTTACATTTACAGACCTACAGATTCAGTAAGGAGGTTCGCGATGAGCAAAGAAGAAAGAAGCCAGAAACCGATCAGCATGGTCGCCCCGAAATCGACGGCGCAGGAGAAACTGCAGCCGATGGACGAATTGGCCGCTGAACGCGGCATGCCCACTGCCCAGATGATAGGCATGTTCCGCGCCAACGGCTGGGCCGATGGCAAGCAGCTGACCGCCACCGTTTTTGAAACAGCCATGACCGCATATATGAGCCGGCCTATGGGAAGCGGAAGAATTTAACCACACAGGGTAAGGAGAGTTTCTATGAATGACGTTTTTGAATTTCTTGTCGACGGCACGTCCGGCATCGCCCCGGGGGGAGTGGAAGGGGCCTGCATCGTAACCGGCGTCTGTTCTCTCGGAACCGTGGGGAATGGCTATCTGCTCGGCAAATCGTCCGATCTGGAAGCGCTGCTCGGCGTCGGTCCGCTGGTCGACCGGCTGCGCGATGTTTTCGCCACCGGCGGGCAGGGTCCGCTGGTGATTGCCGTGCCGGTGGCCGGACTGCCCGGCGGTTATATGACGCCGATCGTACACGTCGGCACTGGTCCGGAAGCGGCGCTTAGCGGCGTGGCCTCTGGCAACTCAGACGCCGTAGTTTCTATCGTTGTTGGCGGCGCCCTCGGCGTGGCCACGTACAAACTGTCAGAAGACGGCGGCGCCACCTGGGGCGTCACTGGCGACACTCCGGCAAACGGGCAGATTGCGATCGGCACCTCCGGCGCCACGATTACTCTGTCCGGTGTGCAGGTTGCTGCCGATACCTATTCCGCCCTGGTCCGCGCCCCGATCGGCCCGGTCGCCAAGGTTGGCACCGGTCCTGATATCACCGTGGCCGGCACGGTCAAGGCCGCCGCCGATGTGCTGCTGCAGATCATGTCCGCCGGCGGCCGCAACGAGGGGACGTATCAAATGTCTCTTGACGGCGGTGACTCATTTGGCGGCGTCCGCACGATTCCGGTGGATGGCCTGATCGCCGTCGGCACGTCCGGCGCTACGATTACATTCCCGGCACAGGACGGGGTTGTGGGCGACACCTATACATTCCAGCTGCTGGCTCCGGTGCCGAGCGTATCGGGAGTGCTGGACGCGCTGGAAATCCCGCTCGGGCTGTACGACGTGGAATTCGTCCACGTTGTCGGGCCTTCCGATTCCAGCGACTGGGCAGCATTGGGCGTCCAGGCGGATATCTTGTGGAACCTGCACCGGCCGACGTTCTTCCTCGCCGAGACGCGGCTGCCGTTTGCCAATGAAACGATCGACGCGTGGACCGCGGCACTTATCCTGGAGCGTCAGGGTTTCGCCCATCGCTTTGTGGCGGTCTGTGCCGCCTACGGCGAGATAGCGTCGCTCAACTCCGGGCGCATCACCCGCAACGCAGCCGGACTCGCCGCCGGACGTTTGCTGGCCATCCCGGTTATGCGCGCCCTCGGCCGTGTCCGGGACGGCAGCATTTCACAGCTGACCCTGCCGAGTCTCTACACCGAGGCCCATCAGGCGACGCTGGAGACCGCCGGCTACATCACCGCCCGCCGTTACGCCGGACTCTCCGGAACATACTGGGGCGACGAGCGCACCATGGCCGATGTTACGAGCGACTATCAATTCCTCACCGTGTTACGGGTCGTGTTCAAGGCGGTACGCAAGGCCCGCATTGCCGCACTTAGGTCGATGTATGACGAGGCGGGGGATCCAACCCTCGGGGCCGGTGCCGCTGGTCTCGCGTATCTGCAGGTCGGCATCGAGAATGCTCTCAACACCCTGGTCAAGGCGATACCGTCGGAGCTGGCCGCACACCAGGTTGTTATTCCGTCCGGACAGGACATCGTCAATAACGGCGTCGCCGTGGAGATGACCCTGATCGGCATCCCGATCATCCGCACTACCAAGCTCTACGCCAGCTATGTTTACGCCGGCGGCGCGTTTGATCCGAGACTGGATTAAAAAAATACCCTCTGCCCCTCCCCTTTCATAAGGCGGGGTAAATAAGGAGATAAATCATGATCAACGGCAGTTTATACGACTGGGAATCAATCGAAATAATGCTCCCACACGGGATATCCATCGGCGTCACCAGCATCTCATATGATGACGAGCGGCCGATCGAGGAGCGGTATGGTAAGGGGAGCACTCCTCGCGGCTATGGCCGGAAAAACTATAAAGCCAGCGCAAAAATGGAGCTGGACATAGACGCCGCCGAAATGCTGGCCGTGGCGCTGGCGGCGTCGGGAGGCGGCGGGATTTACGACAGCCTGCCGTTCCCGATCATCGTCTGCTATGCCCCGACCGGGCAACCGATCATCACCGATATGCTGCCGCTCTGCAAAATTACAAAAACGAGTACTAGCGCGAAACAGGGCGATGCTAACGTCGGTCAGCGCAGCTACGATCTCACAGTCCTGACCCCGATCGTCTGGGGCATGGTCCCGGCGATGGCGCTGTAGTAAAAGCAACCCAAACCAACCCCTCCCCTTATCAGGGGAGTGGCCTGTCTTCCCCCCTGATAAGGGGGGATTGAGGGGGGTTGGTGTAGATTCTAAACAACATCAAAAAAGGAGCAATACCAATGGCATCATCCACATTACCAAAAGCGGTCACTGAAGCACAAGCAGCCGGCAAAATCATCCTGGAGCTGACCGGTGATGACGACCAAAAATATTATTTCGAGAAGCCCGGTTCCAAGGACATCGAACGTTTCATCGCCACCGCCACCAAGGGCAAAGCCACCCAGGCGGTAAAGCAGCTCGTCACCGAAAAGGCGATCTCTCCGAGCGGTGAGGAGCTAGCGCTTGAGTTCAAAGAAAAACCCGGCCGCATGGTTGCGCTTAATACCGCGCTGCAGGGAGCGGTCGGTATGAATGAGGATTACGCGGCAAAAAAGTTGTAGCGCTTCGCGAGGAGCTGCAGGGTAACCCTCTTCGGCAGATGGGGATACTGATCCGGCACTACCTGATGGTGGAACCGGATCAGGACCTGGACAAAATGTTGGAGCAGTACACGGAAGCGCTCTGGATTGAGGAGCGAACGGCGATAATGATGCAAAACGCGGTGATGAAAGGCATGGGCGGCAAATGATGCAAATACTCGTTCCAATCTGGCTGTATTACGGTTTCTGGGTGATGACCATACTGGCAGCCATTGCAATTATTGCCGCCGTTTGTTTGTTTCTCGTCATCCGCAAAGCCTGGGGCAATAAGCCCCTTACCTGGTGAGGCTGTAAATGGAATCCATTTTTAAACTCGGCATACTTTTAAAGATTACCGACCTGGCCTCCGGATCATTGGGCAAGATCGGCCAATCGATTACACAGCTTGGCGCACGGGCTGAGGCTATGGCCCCTACCTTTGAGAAGTTCAGAAACATCGGCGCTCCGCTGGCTGCTGCCGGTGCGGTTATAATTGCCATGTTGACGGGTACGGTGATGTCCACGGTCGAAACACAGAAAGCCCTGGGAGAACTGTCATCGGTTGGGGTTAAGGATATGAAGGCGCTGGAAATGGCCGGGCAGGATTTTTCCAATAAATGGTCCGGCACAACCAAGGCTCAGTTTATTGCCGCCGCTTACGATATCAAGGGCGGTATCGCCTCCCTTTCTGATCTTGGCGTCGCCGAGTTTGCCAAGCTGGCGGCTCTAACCGGCAAGGCGACAAAGAGCACTACACAAGAGATGACCAGCCTGTTTGCCACAGGCTACGGTATTTACAAAGACCAGTACAAAAACATGAGCGACATGCAGTTCGGCCAGATGTTTTCCGGCGGTATTGCCAGCGCGGTCAACATATTCAAGAGTACCGGTACGGGCATGGCGGGGGCTATCGAAAACCTTGGCGCGGCTGCCACGGTAGCGAAACGACCCCTGGAAGAACAGCTCACCGTTTTGGGTATGTTGCAAGCGACCATGTCGGGCCGGGAGGCTGGTACCGCCTACAAGGCATTTTTCCGGGACGTGGGCGGTGCTGGTAAAAAGCTCGGTTTAGAGTTCTATGACGCCGCCGGCAACCTGAAGAGCATCACTGATATTATGGGACTGCTGAAGGGCAAGTTTGGTGACCTGTCGGGCACGGAAAGCAACGTACTGCAAAAGGCCTTTTCCGACGAGTCGTACCGGCTGATTTCGCAGATGTACACAAAGACCGGCGAGCTTGGCAGCAACATTACGCTGCTCTTCGATGCCATGAAACAGGGTACTGTCTACACTGAACAGATGGCCAGTGCCATGAACCAGGACATCGGCGCGGGAATGGGCGTCCTTGGTAACATTTGGCACAATCTGGTGGAAATCCTGGGCAAACAACTTATCCCCATACTTGCGCCGATATTTGCCGGTCTGTCTAACATTGGGCTTGCATTGCAACAATTTACAGAAAAGCACGGTACGCTCACCCGAGTCATTATGGTGAGCCTGGCGGTGATAGCGGGTCTATTGTTTGTCCTGGGTGGTGTGGCCACCGTGATTGGGGTAATCGGTCTCGGCGCTCCGGCAATGGCAATAGGAATGGGGCTGGTTTCCGGCGCGCTTGTAACAGCCACGGTTGCCGTCTGGAGCTTCACCACGGCGCTGCTGGCCAATCCGCTCACCTGGATCGTGGTCGCGATCGTGGCCGTAGTGGGAGCGCTCGCCTGGCTCTATACAAAATTCGAGGCGGTGCGCACCGGCATCGATTTTTTCAACTTCTTCCTCGGCTTCCTGCTCGGCAACCTGCTGAAACTGGCGACCCTGAGCGGTTGGCTCAACCTCTTTAAATCCGGCCAGCAGCTGGTAATGACCCTTGTGGACGGCATCAAGTCCAAGGCCGCCTCGGCGGTCGACGCGATCAAGGGGATATTCCAGAAGATCCGCAACATGCTCCCCTTCTCCGACGCCAAGGAAGGGCCGCTGTCCCAGCTGACCCTCTCCGGATCAAGGATCATCTCCACTATGGGTGAGGGGATCACCGGCGCCGCTCCCGGTCTCCGCCGCGCCATGGCTTCTGCCCTTGCCGGCGCTGCCATTTCCACCAGCGTCGCCGTTGCTCCGCCCCCCGCGTTCGCTGGAGCCGCTCCGTCCACCACTACCGGATCCGCTTCGCCATCTGCTTCCGGAGAGGGTAAAAAGATCATCATCCAGATCGGCAAGATCGAGCTCCCCGGTGTGAGCAACGGCGCGGATTTCATCAAACAGCTGCAGGCGCTGGTGGAGGGATATGATGTCGGTTGACGGCCTGCTGATATGGGATGACGGCGAAGTAAAACTGGGCGGCGAACTGCTGCCGGGGGTCTTCATCGACCAGCGCATCAGCGGAGCGGTACGTTTCGACCAGTCCGAAAAAGACAGCCAGTCCGGACGCAACAAGGTGCCGATGGGGTTCGAGGATGCGGATATCCAGATCACCATGGATCTGCTCTGCGACGAAGCCGGAGACTGCTACGCCAAGCTGAAAAATATCAACAAAATATTCCGCGCAGCCCGCAACGCCAACCCGAAGGTATATGCGGTGTCGAACCGGCACTGCAACGCCCGGGGGATAAATAACGTGGTGTTTTCCGGACTGGCATCGTTCGAATCCGACCTGGACGATGTCATCACCATATCGCTGTCTTTCGTAGAACATCTGCCGCCGGTCATTAAGCGTGAAAAACAACAGACAGCCGCCCGAAAAACGACCGCCGGCACGGCTGCCGCTCCGGCGGTAAAATCCACCCCGGCCGCGTCTCCCACAATCGTCTCCGATCCGCCCAACCCGTTCATGGCCGGACTGCTGGCAGGGGGCTCATAATGCAAATCGACGGCATTAACCTGGACATAACTATCGGTGGACTGGAAGTCTACCGCGCTCCGCGCTGGTGGATAGAATCTCTTCGGCACTTCCCCTTGGGACGTGCAGGCATCACCCTGGCTGATCCGTCCGGCGAGCTGTACCGGACGATCAAACCCGGCGATGCCGTGACGATCTCAGCCGGCTATCGCAACCAGGATTCAACGTCCTGGAGCGGTACCGTCTCCAATTTCTACCCCGGGGAGACGCCTGACCAGCTGGAAATACGCGCCGTCGATGGTTCGGCTCCGCTCTCCACGACGCGGATTATGCAGAGCTGGGAAAACGAGACTCCGGAAGCGCTGGTCGCCTGGGCTATCCGTCAATCCGGCTTGACCGTCGGCAAGATCGGCGCAACCGGCATGGTGCTCCCCCGGGCGGCCGCCGGCGATATCCCGGTCTGGCAGCTGGTTCAGCAGATCAAGGGAAGCTGCCGCGAGGCGTTCGGACTGGATATGAGCAAGTGGGCGCTCTGGCTGGGCCGAGACGGCGTCAACTGGGGAGATTTTGACGAGTCGGGAGATACGGTGACGATCGCCACCGCCGCCAACTTGATCAAACATTCGCCGCTTGACTCTGTCACCGGTATGAGTCTGATTGAGACCTATCTGCTGGCCGATTTATCTCACTCGCGGTTGATCCGGCTGCAGGATGATCGGCGGGGCATCGACAAAACTCACCGCGCCCTGCGGGTGCGGCATGAAGGGACTCCGGATCGTGTCCGGACGTTCGTCTGGTATGGGGTGGAACATGGGTGAAGTGGATCTCAAAAAACTGCTGCAGCGGGTTGTGGAGCTAGTGATGCCGAATCTGCGCCACTACTACCGCATGCTCCGTAAGGGGCGGATCGTGAAGGCCTACGCCTCCGACGATCAATACTGGGCGGATGTGCAGCTGCTCCGGAACGATGAAAGCGATGACACCAACGAGCCGGTGATCACGAAGGTAGAGATCCCCATCCTCTGGGGCGGCCCGGAGCGCGGCGTCGTCTGTCCGCCCGCCGTCGGCACGCTCTGCGACGTTGAGTATTACGACGGCGATCCCAACTATTTCCGCATCAGCAATTTTCGCTGGGAGAAGAACAAGGCCCCGGGCTGCGAACTGGGGGCGTTTATTATTCAGCAGTCGCCGGAGGTTTTTATCAAGATTGCCCCGGGCGGAACGATCATCAATAAAACCGCGGCCGATTGGAATATTGAGGTTGGCGGGGTGGCTAATATCACGGCAACCGAAATTCATCTCAATGCAGGCGCCAGTGTTGTCACGACGGCGCACATCTGCCATCTGATCGGCAGTCCGCATCAGGATGGATCATCTACAGTTACGGCGGGGTTTTAAATGGCGCTCAGCAAGGCTGGTCTAAAAGTATTGATTATCGCAGAAATGGAAGGCCAGGGCATTACGACAGCAGGTCCGTTTGCCTATGCCGGTAAACTAGCCGAGGCAATCGCCAATGCCGTTGTTGACCATATGACGGCATCCGCCGAGGTTGAGACCACATCGGGCGCACCGGACGGCGAGCATACGGGAGTGATTCACTGATGGCTGATTTGTTTGGGCAAGATATAAAGCTGGGTGATGACGGTCAGGCGCTGGTAGCCGCAAACGGCGAGCTGCTGTTGACCGACGGGGCCGAAACCGGCGTACAGGATATCCGCCTCCGCCTGGGGACTCCCCTGGGTGAATTGTTCTACGATATCGAGTTCGGCAGTCTGATACACGAGTGGTCCCGCGACGAGAATACCCCGGCTGCACGCCAGGCGTTCGAGGCGGAAGTTATGCGTCGCATCGAGGAGGATCCCCGCGTGACCCTCGGTACTGTGTCCTGCTCGATAGTTTCATTTGACGAGCGGGGATTCACGGCCACGGCGCAGTGGGAGTTCATCGGAGAGGATCATCCGTTCAACCTGGTGATCAGTTGCGACAACGACAAAAAGGAGATGGTGATACTCGATGTCAATCCAAGATCTGGTCTCTAAAGACCTCGGCACCATCCGTCAAGAGATGTTTGATAATCTCACCGCCAAACAAGAGGAGTATGTGACGGCGGGATGGCTGCCGCTCCGTCTCAACATGAACAAAGGCATCGTGCGCGGTCTGATCGAACTATGGTGCTGGGGTCTCTGGCAGCTGTATCAGTTTCTCGCACTAGTTCTTGGCCAAGCGTTTCCGGACACGGCCACCGGCCTCTGGCTCGACCTCCACTGCAAGCAGGTGGGTGTGGCCCGTAAGCCGGCCACCAAGGCGTCAGGCACTGTATATTTTACCCGCGCCGGCACCGACGGCAACGTGCCGATTCCCGCCGGGCGGGTGGTGCGTACTAAGCCGGATGGTGCCGGATATATATATAGATACGTGACCACGGCAGCGGCAATTCTTCCGGACGGCGCCAGTGAGATCGCCGTGGCGGTTGAGGCCGAAGAATATGGCGCAGCCGCCAACGCTACGGCGGGGCAGATCTGTGAGATTACGACGGTGATCCCCGGTATCGATGCAGTTGAGAACAGAGCCGGATGGTTATTGAGTGAAGGGGCTAGCCAGGAAGAAGACACCTCCCTGTGGGTGCGGTATGAACTGGCCTGGAAACAGTTGAACGGCTGTACCAAATATGCCTATGAGGCGTGGGCTCGCGAGGTCACAGGCGTCGCCGATGCAAAGATTCTCGACCAGCATCCACGCGGGCAGGGGACGGTGGATGTCATTGTATTAGGCACCGCCGGGATACCGACACAGGCGCTTCTTGATGCGGTGACCGCAAATATCATGGGCACCGGCAACAAGGATGAAAAGTACCCGATCAACGATGATGTGGCGATCACCGCGCCGGCCGCAATCAACGTGTCCATCATTGCCGAGCTGGAGCTGCTCGCCGGAGATGCCCCGACAATTCTGGCCGAAGCTGAAAACCGTTGCCGGGCGCTGTTTGCTCCCCTGCCGATTGTATCAGCTATCGACTCGCTCGGAGTTGGTGGAGATCTCACTCGCGATCGTCTGATTTCTACACTGGGAATCAGCAATGTTAAACGGGTTAATACCAATTTTATCGACGTCTCCGTCCCCATGGACGGCCTGGCGGTCCTGGTTGATATCCAGTTAACGCATGTCTGGGCGGTAGAGGCATAATGGGACTCTTCAAAGACTATATTTTTAATACCCTGCGCCTGTCGTTCCTCCACAAGCCCGGCCCGCTGGCCATGCTGCCGGATGGGGCATCAGGTTGTCTCGATTCCGTCAGAGTTGTTATCGAGAGTCTGCGAATCCAATTTCTACCGCCGCTGTGCGAAACTATTTATCTGATCCGTTTCGCCAAAAGTCGGGGGATTGTCCGTAACCCGCTGGAGCCGGAACCCCATTGGCTGGAGCGGGTACGGTTTGCCTATCTCTGGTGGTCACGGGGAGGCCGGGCGTCGGCAATGGCTGAAGCGCTGCAGGTCGGTTTCGGCTTCGGCACCGTCGAAATCGTCAACATGACTACTACGTTTCAACTGGTTGATGAAAACGACCGGACGCCGATCGTTGACGAAACGACGGCTACGGATATCGCTGACGGCAATTCAGATCGATGGGCCGAGTTTACTGTTGTGGCCCACCTGAAGGGGAACGAAATCCGCTATACCCGTGAGCAGATCGTCTGGGCGATCAACGAGATCAAGCCGGCCCGGTCACGGCTGGCGTCACTAATATTAATGGCGCCACTCTATGACGAAATCAGTTTTATTAATCTGAGTGACGAGACAACGCTTGCGCCGCTTGCTACGTAATACATTTACCGGGAGGTATTTATGAGTTTGGAGTCAATTTCATTTTTGACATATTTTGGTAGCAGATTGCCGGCTGATACAGTCTCTGATGATGACGTGATTTTATTGATGCAGGGGGATTCAGTCAGACAAATTCCAAAATCGGATTTTTCAGAAGCACTGGCGCTCGAATCAGGTGGAGGCACACCGGCCACGTTGGTTGATGGGACTACGTTGACCGGTCTGCACGGTGTCGTTAATGGTGCCCCGGATGATGGCATTACAATTACATGGCATATGCCGTTGTATGCATCTGTCTCGGCCCGTAAGCGCTATAAATTGAAAAATATCGGCCAGGGGTCTCTTGAAATTGATCTCCCCGATCTGAAGACTATTGATGGTGAGGCAATACTGAGGTTGGCCCCTGGGGATCGCTGTGAAGTGTATAAAGATGGCATGAACTGGCAAACATTTTAACCAACTATATTTGGAGGGAGGCATGATGAAAAAAGGACTTTTTACACTGTTGTTGATGATTACGACTGCACTGCCAGCCCTGGCGGCTCCGGGGAATACGAGCGGGCCGTGGGGGATTAATGTAAACCCTGGAGCCTTTACATCATTTAGCGCGGCTAAAAATTCACCCGTCACATTGAATAAGACTATGGTCCTGTCTGCTGTTATCGATGTTGGTACTGTGACCGTTACTGATCGAGAACTCGATATTAAACGTGGCGGAGGATTTAACATTTCCGCTGGTTCAATTCTCACAATCCCTCGCCCCAATGCCGGCAGGTACCAAATTTTTTATGGGGATGGGACTGTCAACATTGATGGTGGTGGTGGAGTCTATCCGGAATGGTGGGGTGCGTATCATGATTATACCCACCCTACTGAAACTACAATCGCATTAAATGCCGCATTTAATTGTGTTAAAAATGGCGCGGATGCGTATGCCCCAAGCAAGCCGTCTGGAGGGGCTGGCAGAATTGATGTTATTTTAGAGGGTGGATATACTATTAATGGCCCTCTGGACATGTCTCAACGCGATTACACAAGGCTTCTGGCAAAAAGCAGAGCCACAATTTTATCAATTGGTATGGGTTATATTATTGACATGTCAAGTGCTGATCACTGTCAGATCAATAATATCAAATTGGTATCCACAACTGCATCTGTTGGTATTTATATGAACAGATGTACCTCTAACCCTTACAACATGTTTAATCGTTTAACTGATGTGTCTATTACACTTGGGAGCATACCATCAGCTAATGGGGGCAAGGGTACAATAGGGATATATGTAAATAGAGCTGAACAGAATGTATTTACAAATCTGGAGTTACGAACTGATGTACCACTGTGGGCAGAGGCATTGACTAATGGCAGTATGCCACCGGTTTTTGGTGTACAAAATACATCAATAAATTCCTGCACTGTAAATACATTTATACAGTGTAATTTCATAAGCAATGGTACATATAACTATGCCTCTATATTGGATGGTCTGATCGGTTTTGAATTCATAAACTGTTATTGGGCCAGAGCATCAATTAATACAGGGACCATTGTTACAGCGATTTCCGCAAAGGATTTAAGCCGCTGCAAGTTTAGTGGTAGTGTTGAAGTTCTTGCGCGTTTTATGCACGTTATTGGAACGGAGTATATGCTTGATGTGGATGTAATTATGCAAACATCTGCATTGGATTCAGGCGGTATTTTTGGGCTGTTAAACACAGGAGGTATCAGTGCTATTATTGATTCTCGTCTACGTGTTTTGGTAGCTGGAGGGACTCCAGCTGTGGGGGCATGCATTGTTAAAGAATCAGGAACATCATCATCAAATCTCAAAGGTAACATCATTGAAACAACATCGTTGATGATACCGTACACCACTACAAATACTGTTATCAGCAAAAATATAATAAAAACAGAGGCATTATTAACAATAGATGGCAATTCAACAAGTACTGGTATCTCTGGTGTTACTGCAGCAGTGGCATCTGGGGTGCCGGTCACGATATTAACCACATCGGGGCAAAAAACATACACTGTCACTGCCTATATCAATGGCAGTGGCGCATCATTCATGGGTACTGCAAAAATTATAAATGATGGGGCAAACCCAATTATTGTGACTCAAAATCATGGTGCATATATGATATTTTCAATATCCGGGCAGGATGTATTAGCAACTCAAACATCTGGTGGTGCAGCCCAGATACGTTATCAAATTGTGACAACTCCATAAATAAATTAATTCTGTAGAGCACTGGCTGGGCTGGAGTTTTCCGGTTGGAAGAGACAATAAAGGGGAGGCCGGCCTTATCCCCCCCTTTATTGTCTTGTTTAGGGAGTTGTCAAAGTATTCTTGGCAGCATCAAGATGTTTATTGCGGCTATTTATCGCGTTTTTGTGATGTATCTTATCGCGCCGCGCTTGTGAGTAAGTCTCATACTGTGTCCCAGTATCTGTATACAAGTGCTTATACGCGTTAGAAATGCTCCTAATATCCCTAAATCCGTCATTGGTTTTAGAAGACAGATGCTTTATAAAAGCGCCAATTGTTTTAAACTGATTTACCAAAGCAGGATTGTGCCTTTTATTGTACGTGAAATAATGATCCGCCAAGTGAGAAGCGGAAACTGCGGCGTTAAACGCTCGCCGAATATCACCAGGATTTCCATGGCAGTCCCATCTATTCTTTAGTGGACCCTTTGGTCAAGACAATAATCCGTCTAGTTTAAGGTGGTAGCTTCTGCCTTTGATTTTGGTTCTACCTCTAAAAACGTTTTTCGTTCTTTGAATTTGTCTACGATTCTTGCTCCGCCGCCGCTGGCTGTTTGGTAGACCTGAATCGGTGTTCGGTTACCCAAAGATTGATGGGGCCTTTCGGTATTGTAGAACTCAAAATATTCTGTCAAGCCCAGTTGTAATCCCGGCATGCTGACATACCCTTTCAGGTATATATCCTCATGCTTGACGCTTCGCCAGAGCCGTTCGACAAAGATATTATCCAATGCCCGACCGCGACCATCCATGCTGATAGCGATGTCGTGTAACTTGAGGACGCCGGTAAAAGCATCGCTCGTGAACTGACACCCTTGGTCTGTATTAAAGATCTCCGGTGTGCCGTATGACCGAAGCGACTGTTCCAGGCAGTCAACGCAAAATTCGCTATCGAGTGAGTTTGACAATCGCCACGCCAACACTTTACGTGAGTACCAGTCGATTACGGCTGCCAGATACGCAAAGCCTCGTGGCAGGCGAATATAAGTGATATCGGTACTCCACACCTGATTCGGTCGTGTCACGTTCACGCCTCTGAGCAGGTACGGATAGATCTTGTGCTGAGGGTGAGGCCGGCTGGTATTAGGGCCTGGTGCCATACCAGCCAATCCCAGGATCCTCATCAGTCGTTGAACCCGCTTCCGGTTGACCGGATAGCCTGCTTTGCCCAGATGTACGACCATTTTGCGACTACCATAGAACGGATGGAGCGTATATTCGGCATCAATCAACGCCAGTAACAACAATTCTAGTTCATTTGGCTCGGCGACCAAATGTGAGGAATAAACGGTGGAACGAGCGACACCAGCTAACGCGCATTGTCGGGTTAGCGTCATGGGATCCAACAGACTCACCCAGTGCCTGCGGTCTGCTACTGGCCGATCCCGGACTTTTTTTTAAGCCAGTCCAGTTCCATCTTCAACCGCCCGATCTCAGAGTAAAGACGCTCAGGGCTGGAGGAAGGGTCATCAGGCTTGGGGCCTCGCTTGATTTCGAAAATACTGGAAGCCTGCGCCAGCAGCTCTCTCTTCCATTCGCCAACCTGAGTCGGATGGACAGTGTACTCTTGGGCGATCTCATTTAACGTCTTGGTACCTCGGATCGCGTCAAGCGCTACTTTTGCCTTGTGCTGACTGGTGAAACTTTTACGCTTTTTTTCGCTCATTGCCTGCCCCTTTTGATTGCAGGCTACCACCTTAAACTATTGTCCGGATTTTGGGGTCCACTATACATCGATGGGATGAAGGAGGAATTCATAGAGAAGACAGGTGATGAGACAGAAGGATTGAGTGTAGTATTTACAAGAAAAGATGGTTCTAGGGTGCAATTCTTACCAGTGCTAGATAGCGTTGTGGATTATTTTTCTTCTATTGTGTTTGAGCGCGAATAAATCGTTCAAGCGGACGTGAAAACTCCAACGCTATCTGATTAGGTGGCATAAGGGGACAGGCTGATTATTGGAAGGCAATTCAAGGCATCAATAATCAGCCTGTCCCCTTATAGCTCCTCGCCAACCCGTCCAAAAAAGAGGGATACCATATGTTTATTACTTGTTGAGTGCCACTACATCGTGGACGGAATTAAGTGCCATAACATCGTAGACAAAGTTCTCTGACAATCGAATAACCACCACGTCATTCTGTGAACACCAAAATTATTCTGGAGGTGTTCGTGGAAGATGAAAACAAGCAACATAGAATTCTGGCAGTTCAAAGATTCGAGTCTGGTGAAAGTCCTGAAGCAATCTGCATATCGCTCGGCAAGTCAAAAGCCTGGCTGTATAAATGGGTTGGACGTCACCTTGAAAACGATACGGCTTGGAATGAATCCCGCTCAAGACGTCCTATCTCTACTCCAACGCACACGCCGTCTGGGATCATAGAGATTATCAAGATGGTTCGCCTCAATCTTTACAATCAGGATCTGTTTTGCGGTGCCCAAGCGATCCTGTGGGAGATGGAAGATCTTGGCGCCAAGCCGCTGCCGTCGATCAGGACGATCAACCGAGTTCTTGCCAAGAATGAACTGACGCATCGACGAACCGGTAAATATGAAGCCAAAGGAACGTTGTACCCTGCTCTCCCGTCAATGTTTCCGAATCAGACTCATCAGGCTGACTTCGTTGGGCCGTGCTACCTGAAAGGACCGGTTCGCTTCTACAGTCTGAATATCGTTGATACAGCTACAGTTAGGTGTGGACTGCATTCTTCTCTCTCCAAGTCAGGCCAAACAATCTTTGACGGATTCTGGGGAGCATGGAAGCGGATGGGAATACCAGAGCGAATTCAGGTTGATAATGCCATGTCTTTCTTTGGAAGCCCGACACATCCTCGTGGAATGGGGCCACTCATCCGACTCTGTCTGCACAATGGTGTTGAGCCTTGGTTCATACCAATGGCTGAGCCGTGGAGAAACGGGATGATCGAAAACTTTAACCACCGTTACGAGCAGAGATTTCTTGGCAAAGTTACCATGGCGTCTTTAGAAGACCTGCAATCCGGTTCACTTGCGTTCGAGCAACGTCACAACAGCAGATATCGTTACAGCAAACTCAAGGGACATACACCGCTGAAAGCTCTTGCCGCTTCGAATGCAAAGCTGAGGTTTCCAACAGAAGAGGAACCTCCCAAACATCGGCTGAATAAGCCGGAGACGGGCAAATATCACGTTGTGAGGCTTATTCGCAGTGACTTGAAACTGAATATCTTCGGAGAATGCTTCTCGGTTCCGCCGGAGACTGTTTAGTGGACCCTTTGGTCAAGACAATAATCCGTCTAGTTTAAGGTGGTAGCTTCTGCCTTTGATTTTGGTTCTACCTCTAAAAACGTTTTTCGTTCTTTGAATTTGTCTACGATTCTTGCTCCGCCGCCGCTGGCTGTTTGGTAGACCTGAATCGGTGTTCGGTTACCCAAAGATTGATGGGGCCTTTCGGTATTGTAGAACTCAAAATATTCTGTCAAGCCCAGTTGTAATCCCGGCATGCTGACATACCCTTTCAGGTATATATCCTCATGCTTGACGCTTCGCCAGAGCCGTTCGACAAAGATATTATCCAATGCCCGACCGCGACCATCCATGCTGATAGCGATGTCGTGTAACTTGAGGACGCCGGTAAAAGCATCGCTCGTGAACTGACACCCTTGGTCTGTATTAAAGATCTCCGGTGTGCCGTATGACCGAAGCGACTGTTCCAGGCAGTCAACGCAAAATTCGCTATCGAGTGAGTTTGACAATCGCCACGCCAACACTTTACGTGAGTACCAGTCGATTACGGCTGCCAGATACGCAAAGCCTCGTGGCAGGCGAATATAAGTGATATCGGTACTCCACACCTGATTCGGTCGTGTCACGTTCACGCCTCTGAGCAGGTACGGATAGATCTTGTGCTGAGGGTGAGGCCGGCTGGTATTAGGGCCTGGTGCCATACCAGCCAATCCCAGGATCCTCATCAGTCGTTGAACCCGCTTCCGGTTGACCGGATAGCCTGCTTTGCCCAGATGTACGACCATTTTGCGACTACCATAGAACGGATGGAGCGTATATTCGGCATCAATCAACGCCAGTAACAACAATTCTAGTTCATTTGGCTCGGCGACCAAATGTGAGGAATAAACGGTGGAACGAGCGACACCAGCTAACGCGCATTGTCGGGTTAGCGTCATGGGATCCAACAGACTCACCCAGTGCCTGCGGTCTGCTACTGGCCGATCCGGACTTTTTTTAAGCCAGTCCAGTTCCATCTTCAACCGCCCGATCTCAGAGTAAAGACGCTCAGGGCTGGAGGAAGGGTCATCAGGCTTGGGGCCTAGCTTGATTTCGAAAATACTGGAAGCCTGCGCCAGCAGCTCTCTTCCATTCGCCAACCTGAGTCGGATGGACAGTGTACTCTTGGGCGATCTCATTTAACGTCTTGGTACCTCGGATCGCGTCAAGCGCTACTTTTGCCTTGTGCTGACTGGTGAAACTTTTACGCTTTTTTTCGCTCATTGCCTGCCCCTTTTGATTGCAGGCTACCACCTTAAACTATTGTCCGGATTTTGGGGTCCACTATACTGCGCTTGAATACGTGGTGGCTACTATCGATGTCAAAGAACAGAAGATGAAACTCTTCCTGGATAAAAAACAGGTCGAGGAATTCAACTATAAATTGCGTTAAGCAAGTTGAGTGTCCACGATGTCTTGGCACAAAAAAGCGTCCACGATGTAGTGGCACTCAACAATTACTCCATACAAACTTGCCTTGATCGCCGGAGGTTTCACAATTTTGGGAGCCTTGCTTGGAAATTGGCTCAGTCATTACTTTTCCGGCAACAGAGACAGAAGGAAGGAATTTAACGAGGCAGCTGAAGTCCTTAATATTAAACTCATTGCAGAGAGAAACAATGCCAGCCCCTTCGCTCATGGTCCCACTGACATTGAATTTGAACTTTTCAGCCAACATCTCCCGTTTTGGAAAAAAGAAGGCTTTGATAGATATGTTAAAAAATACAAGAAAACTAAAACAGATAATGAAAGTCAAAACAGTGAAACCGGTGAAATATCTTATCATGACAAAGCCCCCATAGTTTCTGCGGTTACGGAGTTGTTAGAATTTACAAAAAGAAAATAAAGGTCTAACTCTCGGCGGCAGACGGGCGCAATAAAAACGCGCCGCTGCGCCTCATACACGTTATACCACCAAGAAAAATGGAGGCAAAATGTACACTGCAATTTTGTTCTGGGTTGCCGGAATATTATTCACCTACGGTTTCAACGATAAAATGTTTCAAGATCACGAAGTCAGTAAAAAAGATAAAGTTGCGTTTGCGCTCTCGTTACGTCTTTGGTTTGCTTGGCCTCTTTTGCTCGGAGACAATTTAAGAAGAGCAATAGACAAGGAACATGAATAGCCCAAAAAGGAGAAACATTATGAGTACATGGTATTCTGTTGATCTTGGCGACGGAGTGGAAGCTTTTGACCCGACAAGCAAAATAGAGGAAGTATTTTTCTCATTATTTGCCGTCGCTGGTTGCCCGAAAGATATGGCTGTTTTTTCCAAATATCCTACAGAAACTAATATTGTCACTGTCTATTTCACTCCTTCAGCCCATCTTGTAGCCAAGTTGTTTAATGCGGCCCCATGCGAAAAACCGTCAACCGATGGAATCGGTTTGCTTGCCGGAGACGCAAATGCTTTGACTGTTTTTTTTCCTGACTGGGAGAGCAAGTTGCCTACAAAATAAGGGATAAGCGCGGTTAACAATGGTTGTCCCTTCTGGAAAACCCTCAGTTTGGCCATTAAGACGGAGTTTATATTTATGTCCGTCTTTTGTTTGCAGTTCAAAAAGAATTTCTGAAAAATCCAGAGGGCTTACTATCGTTTTGCCTGTGTATTCGTCGATCATGTCTATCTCCTTTGAATGCGGGAGATGCCAGAAAAATGGCATAACTCCCGCATGGACACGGACGCGATAAACCCGCGCCGGTCATGCTACAAACGTTGGATATAAAATGAAAATGGAATTAACAAGAAAAATTCTGATTATATCTGGATTTGTTAGGTTTGGATTTGTGGCATTTACCCTGCGAACTTGGATTTTAGGCGATCAGCTGAATTCATTCAGGAAAGAGACCTGAAGTAACTTGCTGTTTTTGTTGGGTTTTGCAGTAATTGCAGGATTCATCATTTACCTCAATATTTAAGGGATATGAATCTATCGAGCCTCGGCGTGAAGTTTAAGCCCCAGTGCTGAAACGATTTTGAGAATCGTATCAAAACCCGGAATTCGTTCACCCGAAAGCGCTTTGTAGAGACTTTCACGAGAAAGACCGGCATCGCGAGCCACCTGCGACATCCCCTTGGCACGGGCAATATCGCCTAGCGCCTTGGCAATAAATGCTGCATCGCCATTGGCCTCTTCAAGGGAAGCTTCAAAATAGGCCGCCATTTCTTCCGGAGTGCGGAGATGCTCGGCAACATCATAGCGACTGGTAGCTGTTTTGGACATTTTCAACTCCTATAGGCTCTGTGCAAGCCGGATTGCTGCTTTGATATCCCGAGACTGGCTGCTCTTGTCACCACCAGCCAGCAGGACAATCAGTTCGCTGCCACGTTGAATGAAATAAACTCGATAACCGGGACCGTAGTTGATTCGCATTTCCGAGACACCTTCACCAACAGGCTTAATGTCCCCGGCGTTTCCCGATGCAAGGCGCTCAACCCTGACAAGGACACGAGCCTTAGCTTGAATATCGCGCAAGTTGTCGAGCCAATTGGCAAAGTGTTCGGTTTTGCGAATTTCAATCATGAATAAACTGTATCCTCATGGCTACATTCTGTCAAATATAAAATCGTGTATAAACTCAACCCAACCATCGTCAAGACCCGCCGATGGCGGGTCAGCCTCAGCCCCGTTGGAGAAGAACCCGAAATCCTTGCAGAACAGATCCAAAAGGTTAAAGGAATACTTAAAATCTGTGTTCTGTAGACCTGAACCTTATAGATTCCGAAGGAATAACTTACGTAACTTACCAACGTCCCCCATAGCTCCATGGACGTGAAACTTCATCGGAGGTTAATCTCTTGATAAGAACTAGCAACATTGTAATTTATCTAAGTCTGTTTTTTTTGTTTTGGGGGGTAAGGTCAATTTGTAATGGCTACTTTTATAGGGGGGGACTTAATCCTCCTAAACTTAGTGAATTGAAACCTATTTATGGGACTATTGAAAAGATATCAATGGGTAGGTCTTGGGGGATCTCTGTAACAGACAATATTACTGGTAAAAAATACAAGTCAGGCATTGAGAGTTGCGGCTATCCGGGACTTAAAAATGATTTAAACAAAAGCGCAAAGGTGCTTATTGGTAATAGTAAAATATATCAGATTGAAGTAGATGGAAATATAACAAAAAGCTATTCTGTAACGCCTCAGTCGGAATTGGACTTTCAGGCCGCTTGATCTAATGGTAAGTCAGCTTCCCCTGAAGGCCTGATTTCAGAATAAGCTTGCTGTCGTTTTTGTTTTCTCAGTTCTCTGGCTTCTTCAAGTTTTCTGTCACGCTCTTTGAATATTTCCAGGTCTCTGCCATTCAGTTTGTCGGCGGGTGCAACGTAGCCAATTGCGCTGTGCAGTCTGACGGTGTTGTAGTGTTCGATGTACTTTTCTACTATCCGGCGAGCATCGTCAAGGGAAAGCGGGACACCCGGACGGATGCACTCAGTCTTGATGGTCTTGTGAAATCGTTCCAGCTTACCGTTTGACTGCGGATAGAACGGAGAAGTCCGTACATGCGTCATTCCGGAGATACGAATGAATTCCTTGAAATCCTTGGCAATAAACTGCGGCCCGTTGTCGGAAATGATCCGTGGTCGTGCAGCAGGGTATTTCTCTTTGGCTCGCTGCAGAATGATTTCAATATCTGGTTCCGTCATCTGCTCTCTGATCTCCCAATGGATAATGGAACGACTGCAACCATCCAGGAAGCTGCACAGGTAGTAGAAAGTGCCACGGATGTTGAGGTAAGAAACATCCACGTGCCAGTGGTCATGAGGTAGCAGCGGCTGTACGAAACCGGTGCCTTTGAGAGACGGCTTCTGATTCCATTTGTTAAGCAAGCCTGCTTTTGAAAGAACGCGCCAGGTGCTGGAAGGGCTGACAGCCACAACATCCTGATCCAGCATCATAAAGGTTAGCCGCCGGTAGCCCTCAAGCGGGTTGTCTATGGCGAATTTGATGATGGCTTCCCGTTCCCAGAATGCCAGCCAGAAGTCACGAGGAATCGGGGCGTTGTGCTCGTTAGCTTTACCGTACCGCTCGATCCAGCTGTAAAATTTGCTCTTTGAGACATCCAGCCAGGATATGAAGTGTTTCAGCGGAATCTCCGCTTTGTCGCTCCATTCTTTGGTGTAATCGACAACGGCATCGCGAATGTCATGGGGAACCCAGCCGCCTGTTAAAGCTCCCCAAGTTCTTTTTTTAGCTTGATGTGCTCCTCCATCAATTCTGAGAGCACTTCATGCTTCCTGATTAACTTGGCTTCGAGTTGCTGGATTTTGACTTCCTCAACACGCTTTTGAGGTTTGTCTTCACGGGTAAATGCTGCGGCTCCATTCTCGAAAAACTGCTTTTGCCAGATGTAGAAAATTGTTGGCTGAAGCTGATGTTTGTCACACAGATCTGAAACAGGTACGTGCTCGACCAGATGACGCCGTAAAATAGAAACTTTCTCTTCGGGGGTGTAATTGTGACGTTTCTTTCGCATGGACTTTCCTCCGTTCGTGATGGTTTATCACAAACGAACCAAAAGTCCTATTCACGCTGAGCCAATACAATTCAAATAGGGTCGCAAGTGACGAACACAATATAAATATTGGTATTAGAAATATATTAATTGGAGCCATTATTTTATCTGCGGGAATATTTATTAAAATCAGAAACCGGAGGAAGAGTAATGGCAACTTACGAGGCTGCTGTGTCAAGATCTATTGAAACTAAGAGAACATCAGAGGGTCAGCCCTTGACACGAGACAAAACCAAAGGCTAAAAATGCGAAGTCCCAACCAGGCAGTTCGACACCGACCGGGCTGAGAGGCCGCCCGAACGGGTCAACTGCGAAGCCGTTATACCAGAAATAAAAAGGAGGCGGAAAATGACAGAGGAAAAAATCAGAGTGACATTTGGGCATAGCACTGACGAAAATGGAGAACCATTTGAATTCGTAGAGTTTGTATGTCCTTCATGTAAATCTGCCACTATCAACCTCGCAGTTGAACCTGATAATCCGGGAGAAGTACTGTTTTTCACTTGTCCCGAATGTAACGAAACAATAACAATACCAAAAAGAGAAATTAAGGCCGCATGAGGCCCGATTTCAGCAACAGCTTCTCTACTTTCTGCAAGGTTGTTTTCCATAAAGCACAATTTTCTAAACCAGTAAAATCGCCCGGAATAGTAATGGATGTTTTTGTAACTCGTCCAAATTTTGAAACAGGTACTTCAACTGAACCGACAATTTTCTTGCTCATAAACCGTTTCTCCTTTGTCCCTGGAGGGAATGAATGAAATTTACATTTAATGAAATATGCAAAGCGCTTTTGATACCGTTGTTTGCTGTATTTTTGTATCTTTATTACCTCTCAAACAACTCGGGCCGCTATCTCTACATTGAACCTGATAAAACGGGCTACGACGACGTGTCAATCGGAGTTTTTGATACCAAAACGGGAACTTGCTATCTGCTAATAAAAGAAGACGCGAACAAAAGCTGGGCTGTACTCTCTCCTTTTTCAAAGTACAAATGGACACCAGAAAGCAAATAGGATATTCACCCCCATTTTTCGTTAGTCGCATGCCATTAAACCAATAAGATTACATGAGGCAGAGTCATGACAGACTTAACCAAAATGACGGAATTTGAACTTGCTCGATACCAAATGGGATGGAAAGAGCATACGGAGAGTTTTAGACTTGCCGACTTAGAGTGGAAGCGCCGAGAAAGAAACGAGCAACACGACCTGAATTTAAAGCTACTTGGAGAACAATCGAGAATAATGAAATCAAGTAACCGAACAATCGCAATATTCACCATAACGGCCACACTCCTAGGATCAATCGCAGGAGCGGTTGTGCAAGCAACACTCCCAGAAATGATGAAAAAACCACCAAAAGCAACCACACAACAAAACACTCAGCCCGATATAAAAACATTGACTTTGGGAGTTCATCCCGGAAGTAAAGCCGATAGAGTTCCATTATCTACCCCTAAATAGAAGATACACCCGAAGGTATAACTCTCGGCGGCACGCCGACCGCTGACGCGGCGGGTGCGCCTCATACACGTTATTCGCTGGAACCTTCAACCCCGTTTAGCCAAACAAAACAAGGAGATTCTATTCATGGCGAGATTTTTTCACAGCCTTTCTTTCTTGTTTCTTTTTCCCATCTTCGCCGGTTGTGCCATCGGTGTTCCCCAAAACCGGCAAGAGTTTGTCACTATGTACAAAGATGCCAGAGTGTTCGGCAAGGCAGAGCATTTCACCATCAGCGGTTTCCGCCGACGTCAAGGAGTTCTCCCGAAATTGTCTCAACGTACGGGTTGTAGACCCACCAAACTACTCGTTGCGAGAGGTGGGAGGCTCGACGACTTTCCGGACGAAAGTTGAAAAAATTGGTGCCGATGTGACGACGCTTTCGCTTCAGGAAGAGTATAATGACAAACCGATGCCCGGTGCGCCGCAGGAAGGGCTTTTTACACTGGTGGCCGAGATTCGACCGGCAGGAAAAGGCAAAACCGGATTAGACATCTATCACGCGAGGCGCGGCAAGATCGCTGACCCGCTGAAACAATGGGCAGATGGCGACAAGTGTCCCTGCCCTTCCCTCAACAGAGGGTGGTAAAATGGAAATTTCCGGCAGAGCCTGAAAGTTCAAACTTCCAAATCCTTATGACAACAAAACGAGTAAGAAATTCATATCATTGCGGGTAGAAAACGCAGGACATCACAGAGGAACAATGAAGAAACCGGCTTATATGTGGGAGGGTGACACTCTGGTGCTTAATATTCTTGGCACCCCGAATGCCAAACGGGATGCCATCGGCAAGATTAAGGGGCATCAGCTTTGTGTCAGTGTCACGGCAGTTCCCCGTGCAGGCCGGGCAACCGATCATATGGTGCGATTTCTGGCTGATGAATTTGGCGTGTCGGTCAGTGATATTCAGGTCGTGTTCGGGCGCATGAATATCAACAAGCAGCTTCGGATCAGGGGACCAAAACGTGTGCCGTCAGTTATCGGACAGCAGGAATTATACTAGTTCCCGCCGCCAGATACCGGGCAATACCAACGGGGCTTTGACCCGACCGTTAACCGGTATCCCCCCGGAGCCAACAGGGGAGATACCGGAAACAGGCAACGCCTCAATATGCGTTGGTAAAATCCTCGTTCAATCCCCTACTCCGGTTTTTTAATCCGATATTTATAGCCGCTGAAGATACTTGAGATTTCCCCGTCATGCTCCTTGATGTCCATCAGTACGGCGCTATACACATGGTTGATGATGAAGCCGCCGATAAGCCACAAGCCAAGATGATGAGTGAGGCGCATCCCCTGACTGCTGAAGAGTGCGTACATAAAGCCGAGCGATCTGTGCATCAAACCGCCCGGATCATGCTGGGCATACAGTGCAAATCCGGTCAGGATCATCAGTATATACAGGCCGAACAGCACGACGTAGGCGGTCGTGGCCATCGGGTTGTGACCGAACGTCTCCGGCACCTTCCTGTCTAAAAACATATAATAACGCAGCATCTTGACCATCTTCTTACGCCCGGTGGCGGTGGCGAAAGGGAAAAATTCGCGCCAGCTCGCATATTTATTGCCGATCAGTGACCAGATCACCCGGGAGACGACACTGACCGCAAAGAGGTAGGCAGCGACGAAATGAATGAACCGCAGCCACCCCATACTAAAATCCGAAGCCGACCCGCCGAAACTGTAGGGAGAGCCGATAAAGAAGCCGGTCACTCCCAGGACCACGATGGAGAGCACATTGATCCAGTGACTGATTCGCACCGGCAACTCCCAGATGTAATGCTTGTATTTGGGCTGTTTTGGCATGAATGGCCTCCTCTCTAGGATACCTTGACCTTGACCAGCTCATTGCCGTTGACATCCATCACATGGACGGCACAGGCGAGACAGGGATCAAAAGAGTGAATGGTGCGCAGGATTTCCAGCGGTTTGTTCTGATCCGCCACCGGCGTCCCTACCAAAGCCGCCTCATACGCCCCGCGCTGCCCTTTGGCATCCCGCGGCGAGGCGTTCCAGGTAGAAGGCACGACCGCCTGATAGTTGAGAATCTTCTGATCCTTGATCCTGATCCAGTGACCGAGCGCGCCGCGCGGTGCTTCGTGAAAACCGTACCCTTTGGCTTCAACCGGCCAGGTTGACGGATCCCAGTTTTCATTATTATGGATGCGGTAATCACCCTTGGAGATGTTGCCGATCAGCTCATCCAGCCACTTCGGCGTCTGCTGCGCGATCAGCAGAGCATCAATGCCCCGGGCGGCGGTACGTCCGAGCGTCGAGAAGAGTGCCGGAGCACCGACCCCCAGCTTACCAAGCACCATATCCACAGCCGCCCTGGTCTCCTTGTGCCCGGAGGCGTATGCCACCAGAATGCGGGCCAGCGGGCCTACCTCCATCGACTTCTCTTCGTAGCGCGGCGACTTCACGAATGAATATTTCGCATCGGTGTCAAGATTCTTGTACGGCGGCTTGGGGCCGGTATAGTTTACTTCAGTCTCCCCTTCAAACGGATGCAGCCCCTTTCCGGCTCCGGCGCTGTTTTCAAACCAGGAGTGGTCGACATATTCGGCAATTTTCCCCTGATCAACCGGGATGACATTGGATAGGTCCTTGTTCAGCAGCGCACCGGAGGGGAACCAAAGGTTGCCGTTGGCATCCGGGAATTCACCGTAGGAGAGATAGTTGCCGATACCGCCGCCGATGCCGGCCCATTCCTTGTAGAAGGAGGCAATTGCCAGCAGGTCCGGGATATACACCTTCTCGACGAACTGCTGAGCTTTTTTCAGCAGCCGTTTGATTTCATACAGCTTGTCGGCATTGAGGGCATTCTGGGAATCGGGATCGATCGGAATCGACATGCCGCCCACAAGAAACGATTGCGGGTGCGGATTCTTGCTACCAAGGATGGCGTGAATCTTGATGACGTCTTTTTGCCATTCAAGCGCCTCAAGATAATGGGCGGTCGCCATGAGATTGGCTTCCGGCGGCAGTTTATAGGCCGGGTGCCCCCAGTATGCATTGGCAAAGGGGCCAAGGCGGCCGGACGCAACAAACGCCGCCACCTTGTCCTGCACCCCTTTGAAGTAGGTGGCCGAGTTGTTGGGCCAGTCGGAAACAGAGGCAGCCAGAGCGGCTGTTTTGACCGGGTCGGCCTTCAGACCGGAGGTGATGTCAACCCAGTCAAGTGCATGCAGATGATAAAAGTGAATGACATGGTCCTGAACATTCTGGATACCGATGATGATGTTACGGATCAGCTGGGCATTGGGGGGGATCTTGATCTTGAGGGCATCTTCAACTGCCCTGATGGAAGCGATCGAATGGACGGTGGTGCAGACGCCGCAGAAACGCTGCGTCCAGAACCAGGCATCACGTGGGTCACGTCCGCGAAGAATCTTCTCGATACCGCGGAACATGGTGGCGGAACTCCAGGCATCTTTGATGAAGCCCCCCTCGATCTCGGCTTCAATACGGAGATGACCTTCAATGCGGGTAATCGGATCGACGACAATCCTGGCCATATCGTTATCCCTCCTTGGGTTCTTGAGGTTCTTTATCCTTGCGCAGCGCACTCAACGCGCCATGGACGGCAAAGGCGGCACCAGCACCGGCTACCAGACCAAGGCCGATCTTGTCGGCGGTCGCCTCGATGCCGAAGCCCGGCACGTTGGGAAGACGCCGGTACAGCGGCGACATGGTATCCCAGAATTGCGGCTCGGAGCAACCGGCGCAGCCGTGACCGGAAGCGACCGGCCAGCTGGTTTTTTCGTTGTAGCGCTGGGTCGGGCAGTTATGGAATGTGGCCGGCCCCTTGCACCCCATCTTGTAGAGACAGAACCCTTTGCAGTGGGCATCATCGCCCCACTGCTCCACATACTGGCCGGCATCGAAGTGCGGCCGGCGCTCGCAGTTGTCGTGAATCCGTTTACCATAGGCGAACAGCGGACGACCCTTGCTGTCCATGGCAGGAATTTTTCCGAACACCAGATAATGGACGACCGTCGCGGTCAGGTTATCGGCATTGCACGGACAGCCGGGGAGGTTGATGACGGTGATACCCGGCACCGCATCACTGACGCCGACAGCGCCCGTCGGGTTCGGCACCGCTGCGGCAATGCCGCCATAGGCGGCGCAGGTGCCGATGGCGATTGTCGCCAGCGCATCGCCGCAGACCCGCCGGGCGATTTCCAGATGCGTCCTGCCGCTCGTGCAGCCGTAGACGCCGCCGTCCTTCATGGAGATTGAGCCTTCAACGACGCAGATATACTTTCCCTTGTGGGCGGCAATGGTTTTCTCAAGCGCTTCATCGGCCTGATGACCGGCCGCCGCCATGATTGTCTCATGATAATCGATCGACAGAATATCAAGGACAATCTCGCCGACAGTCGGATTGGCGGCCCGCAGCAGCGCCTCGGTGTCACCGGTGCAGTCCTGAAAGTTCAGCCAGACCAGCGTCGGGCGCTTGACCTCATCCAGAGCCTGGGCGACAGAAGGAGCAAACGACGCCGGCAGCGACATCGCGGCCGTCATGGCGGTACAGAACTTGAGGAAGTCACGGCGTGACACACCGCGCTTTTTGAGAATCTCACCGACAGAGTATCCCTGCTTTTCTAAACCATGTTCTGATTCTTCCGGCACGCCACTCTTCTTTTCATCACTCATACCTTACCTCCTCTCAGAAGTTTCTGCCGCAGCTCACTTTGTAGTCAGGCTGATCTCCTCAAAACGCGTTACAACCTGCAAACATAAACAAGGTTTTATTATAACAGCTTTTCTGACGCCTGCAAGATAGTGGGAAAATATAGTTACGATTACTCACGGATATCCGTTGTCCTTAATCAAACATATTATTTGCGGGTTTTTTTCATCTTCTTCTTTTTCAGGTTTTCCCTGACCCGCTTTTCGGCCCGCGCAATCAAGAGTCGATGACTCCCCTCACCCACCCCGTCAACAGGTGTCCGCTGAATATAGCTGCCATCCGGCTGCATATCCCAGGCGGAACGCTGATCGGCCAGATGGGTTTCAAATACGGTGCGCAGCTCCCGGACCAACTCCGGCGGCTCAACCGGACAGAGGATCTCCACCCGCGCCTCCAGGTTGCGCTTCATCGCATCGGCCGAGGCGATGAAATACTCTTCGGCGCCGCCGTTGCGGAAATAGTAGATCCTCGCATGCTCGAGAAATCTGCCGACGACACTGATCACGCGGATATTTTCGGACAGCCCCGCTATGCCCGGGCGCAGACGGCAGGTATCACGCACGATCAGGTCTATATTAACCCCGGCCATTGAAGCCAGATACAACCCGCGAACAACATCGCCATCCTCAAGTGCGTTTATTTTAAACTGGATCAAGCCGCCGCCGGAGACCCGATGCAGGGTTATTTCACGCTCGATCTTGTCAAGCAGCGTTTTTTTCAACATCCGCGGTGCCAGGGCAAGTTTTGCGTACTTACGCTTGAGCATGAAGCCGGTCGTGAGGAAGTTGAACAGCTCGGTGACATCCTCGGCAATAACCTGATCGCAGGTCAACATGCCGACATCACTGTACAAACGCGCGGTATCAGCATGATAATTACCGGTGCCGATGTGCAGATAGCGGCGCAGGCAGTTATAATCCTGGCGCACAACCATGATGACCTTGCAGTGGGTCTTCAGTCCGATGACGCCATAGGTGACATGTACTCCGGCCTCCTCCATCCGCTCCGCCAGACTGATGTTGGTCGCCTCGTCGAAACGTGCCTTCAGTTCAACCACCACGGCAACCTGCTTGCCGTTGTGCGCCGCCAGAATCAGGGCATCAATAATCCGGCTCTGGCGGGAGGTCCGATACAGGGTCATCTTGATACCGCGAACCTTGGGATCGGTTGCCGCCTCACGCAGAAAGCGTTCGACCGAGGTAGAAAACGATTCATAGGGGTGCTGCAGCAGGATCGCCCCGGCATCACGAATGATATGGAAAATATTGCGCGTCGTTTGCAGCTGGGGGGGATCTACCGGGTGATGCGGAGCATCGTGCAGACGTGGGAAATCGAGCCGGGCCAATTCGAACAGATCGCGCATTGCCAAAAGACCGGGGGTCTCAAATACATCGGTCGCTTCATCCAGCTCCAGCTCGGCCGCCAGACGGCCACGATGGAGCGGCTCCATGCCGACACCGATTTCCAGCCGCACAATCGGGGCGAACTTGCGCTCCTTTAACTCCGATTCGATCATCTCCATCAGATCGTCGGCGTCATCTTCGTCTCTTTCGGTATTGGCGTTGCGGGTAACCCTGAAAAGCTCACACGACACAATCTCCATACCGGGAAAAAGCATGTCGAGATTGTTCATCATGAGCTCTTCGAGGCGAATGAAATGTTCCCCCTTGCCGATCCGTATAAAACGTGGCGTTCCGGCATCAACAGGGACTTTGATCCGTACCAGTGAACCATGCTTGGCCTTTGGATAGCGCAGCGACACCAGCAGATTGAGCGACAGGTTCGAGATAAAGGGGAACGGGTGGGCCGGATCGATTGACTGCGGGGTCAGGAGCGGAAAGATGTTCACATAATAAAACTCCCTGAGCAGCTTCTTTTCCTTCGGGGTCAACTCGTCATAGCGCTCGATCAGAATGTTTTTTTCTTCCAGCAGAGTGCAGATTTCACGATACGACTGTTCCTTGCGCGCTTCAAGGGCGCGAACCTCGGCATAGCATTCGGTCACCTGCTGGCGAGCCGTGCGGCCATCAAGCGACAACTCCCGCATTCCGGCCCCGATCTGCTGTTTCAGGCCGCCAATACGCTTCATGAAAAATTCATCAAGATTGCCGCTGACGATGGCGATAAACTTGAGCCTCTCCAGCAGCGGCGTGCGCGCGTCCTCGGCTTCGTGCAGCACACGGCTGTTGAACGACAGCCAGGTCAGCTCGCGATTGAGGAACCACTGGCTGTCATGCAGATCAAACTGAGCTCCCACCTGAGCGGCACCACCACCCTTTACCTTTGCACTGTCCTTTGCTTTGGCAGGCGTCGTTTTTGAAGATTTTGCCTTACTCCCCTTCCCCATGGAAGCGGATGCCTTACCACTTTTTGCACTGACTGACTTCACCTTATCAGCCGTCTGTTTGGCGACCTTCGATTTGTCATCCTCTGACTTATCAGCCTTTGACGTGGTGACGACCGGTGAGGTAGCCTCGTCAGCAGCGGCAGGCAGCGTACTGATACTTTCGATAGCGTTTGCTGTACTGGACAACTTGTTTTTCTCTTGCTCTGTCACCTGAAAGCTCCTGATAAAGAGTAGTGGATAGACTATTATTATAACATATTGTTTACACTCAACCACACGCGGCTGAGAAAAGTCAAACAGTTGTCGGCGTACCCTACACCAGACATCCGGCGCTGTTACATATCGGCATGAGGTCAATCACCAAAACAGGTATGCACACTGCGGGCGCTCTCTATCCAGCCGTGATCCAGTGGCACCGTCCTCCGTTTGCCAACGACATCCTTGAGTGATACCGGCTCGACCCCATCGCCGCGGGCGGCGACCATAACGCCGAAAACACCGCTATCGATGAGATCGGCACAGGCGGTCCCCAGGCGTGTGGCCAGCAGGCGATCTCCCGCTGAAGGCGTTCCGCCGCGCTGCAGGTAACCCAGAATCGTGAGGCGTGATTCCAGACCGGTCAGCTCTTCCAGCTGCTGCGCCAGAAACAGGCTGTTGCCCGGCTTGTTGCTGTTGGCCCGTTCTTCGGCCTGCCGTTTTTTTTCTTTCTTCTTCCCCCCCTTATCCTTGCCCGCTTCATCCAGGTCGGCGGCGACTTGCCGGGAAATGGCGCCTTCAGCCATGGCAACGATGCTGAAACCCTGTCCATGGTGACTGCGCCGCAGAATTGCCGCGGCAACTTTCTTTACATCGTACGGGATTTCAGGAATCAGAATCACGTCGGCCCCGCCGGCAATACCGGCCCCCAGGGCCAGCCAGCCCGCCTTGTTCCCCATCAGTTCCAGCACGAGGATGCGATGATGGCTGTGGGCCGTGCTGTGCAACCGGTCGATCGCCTCGGTGGCAATCCCGAGAGCGGTATCGTAGCCAAAACACACATCGGTCATGGCCACGTCATTGTCAATCGTCTTCGGCAGGGTAATGACGTTCAGCCCCTGTTTCATCAGGTGATACGCGTTTTTTTGCGTACCTCCTCCCCCGAGACAGACGAGGGCGTCCAGGTGGTGCTTGCGGTAATTATCGACAATGACATCGGTCATGTCCCTCAGCTTGCCGGCCACCGGCATGGCATAGGGTTTGTCGCGGCTTGTCCCCAGGATCGTCCCTCCCAGGGTAAGAATGCCGGAGAGCGCTTCCGAATCAAGCAGTTGGGTCCGGTTTTCCATCATGCCGCGGAAGCCGTCTCGAAAACCGATCACCTTCATGCCGTAGCGCCCCAGCAGGGCCTTGCCGATCCCCCGGATGGCCGCATTAAGTCCCGGGCTGTCGCCGCCGGACGTCAAAATACCGATCATTTTGCTCATGGCTGCTGATCCTTTCTGTCGCCAGATTTACGCTGCAAACCCAAATGAATTATTATACCTCAAGAAACGGCTGTTAAACAGCAGACGAAGTGACCGTGACGATATATTTACCGTCCTGTAGCATTGGTGTGACAGTACGCACCTGCGTGGCCATGAAAATCTGCCGTCAGATAGCGCACTCGACGGGGTAACGCTATTCGGTTTTTTTCAGCACGTATATTACTATATAAACCTGTTTGACAAACAGAATTCACCTGTTAGCATTTGACACACAACACATTCGGTCCGGGTGTCCGTCCCGCTCTGATGTTTTTGGTCTGATACTGCTGTTAGTTCCGGAGGCCATCAATGAGTAACGTACTGCAATCCAGCCTGCTCCACCGCGCCCGGCTGAAAGACCTCCTCAAGAAAGCCGTTCTGGTGCTCACGGCTATTGTCCTGATGTACGGTTGCGTGGCGATGATCTATGCCACCAAGACCATCTACAAAATCCGCAAAAATTATGCCGTTATCCTGGAAACCCTCTCCGGGGAACGGATCGCCATCACCGATGTCGGCTGGCATATGCGCCTGCCGATCTTCACCAGCCTGGAGCTTGAAGTCCCGCTGATGAATCAGGAAATGCACCTCGGAAACAGCAGTGAACCGCAGCGGATCATGTCGAAGGGGAATGTCGCCCTCTGGACCAGCGCCATGCTGACCTTCAGGATTCGCGACCTCAACCGCTGGGGGATCGAAAACCGTTCTCCTCAAACACTGTTACAAACAGAATTCGACGGCATTGTCAAGGACGTGATGCAGAGTGAATCGATCAACGCGCTGATCTCCGACCGGGTACGCATCAAAGAGCAGATCTTCCGCACCCTCAAGGACCAGCCGATTAACGAAGGGGGATTGACCCTCGGCCAGAAGTACGGCATCGAGATCATCTCCTTCATCCTCCGGGATACCCGCTACGGCGAAAAGCTGGCCGAGGCGAGTGAAGAGAAGAAGCGCCGCGAACTGATCGCCGAAGCGGACAATTACGCCGCCGACCAGGAAGCAAGCCAGACCAGGAAACTCTACGCCGCCTACACCGAATCAATACGGCAGATGCGCCAGTCGCTCGGCATCAGCAGCAACAACGAACGGTATCTGCTGGATTTTCTCAATCAACAGAAGTGGGCGGCGGCATATCAGAAAAACCAACAGGGTCAAAACACCTTTGTCCTGAACAATACCGCCTCGGCGGTTCCGGTGACCCTCCCCTCGCCCGTCGGCACTCAACCGCAACTCCCGGTCAAACGCGATGCCACAGACACGAAAAACTAGGACACCGATCTACGTCAGCCTGTCGGAAGCCCGCATCCGGCAGATCGAGAAGCTGATCGACGGTTGGAGTAATGAAACGCGCCGCTTTGTACTGCGCCGCCTGCACCAGTACAAGCCGAACCGCTCGCCGCTGCGGCGCTTTCGCCGCTGGGTCCAACGGCTCTTCAGACCGAGACAACAGGACTTCAGGCTATTGCAGAACCCGAGCCTGCTCAATGACTGGCACCAGCGCTTCGAAGCTGCCGGCTCACAGAACGCCACCGCCGCCTGGAATCATATTCTGTCCAGGGAACTTGATCCCCAGGAGCACCAGTACCTGACCTTCCTCCTTGAAAAACAAACCATCGACACCTTTGTGCCGCAGTCGATTTATGACGATTTCGACCGGCTTTATCGAGCCTTTATCCTCAAGGAATACAGCAATGACCCGCTGGTTCCGCGTGCGCCGCTCGTACTGGTGATCGGCAATTCCGGCAGCGGCAAGAGCGCCACGGTCAAGCAGGCGATCGAGGCGGCCTTCTTCTCCTCCGAGGTCAAACCGGTCGTCGATCTGGACGCCAAGCGGGAAGAGGTAATGGCCGATCAGCCGCTCTGGCGCAGCCTGACCGAAGTAGACCCGGAGTTGGCGATCCGCATCGAGCAACGCCGCAAACGCGCCAGACTGCGCTTTTTTTCGCGGCTGCCGCTCATCCGCTATTTCTTCCGCAACCGCATCAGCCAGGCTCTTTCCACTGTCGACGAAGAGGGGGTACCGGTCGATTACGGCGTTATCACACCGAATGACTACCAGACCGCCTGGGCGGGGGAACCGGGCAACTACCTGCGCAAGGCGATGGGCGACCCGCACCAGTTGACGATCCGTCACCTGGAAGAAGCGCATTCTGCCTTCGGCCGCCCCGACGAACGGAGCACGATAAAGAACCAGCAGGCAACCCTGATTGATGCCGCAAACATCATCCTCGACGAGATAGCCTATGGCCGTCGCGACTGCATCATCATCGCCACCACCGACCAGCCGGAACAGTTCGATCCGGCGATCTACCGCCGCTTCATGGAGCGCGGGCTGATCATCGACGTCAACGACATCTGGAATGACCCGGCCAACCTGCGCGAGGTGGTCAGCCTGGAACTGCGCCGCAGCAACCAGCCTAAAGATCCGCTGTCCGGACCGCCGCCGCATCTCTCGGAGGAGGAACTGTGCATTGCGGTGGAGAAACTCTACCCGATCTTTCGCCAGCGCAGCCTCCGTATCACCCCCTCCTATGTCCGGCGACTGATCGCCTCACTGATCGAGATCAAGGGGCATTTTTGTGCCGGGCACCTGGACGACCAGCTCGTGATCCGCGACGCCCTCAAGGCGGTGGCACGCAATGCCTATGGTTCGCTCTACAACAAGGTGGTCGGGGGACTGGACAGAAGCATCAAGTGGAGTGAATATATCGGCACCATCAAGAACGATTTCTCCGAGATGGCCAACAACGCCCTGTTCTACAACATCAACGAGGAAAAGGGGGTGGTGCTGGCCGGCCCCCCCGGCTCGGGAAAAACCTTTCTGGTGCGCGCCTGGCTGGGGGATAACCATGACGTTCAGGACATTTCGGCCAACCTCGCGGATCTGACCGATATCAACAGCCCCCTCGAAGGGATGATCGCGAATCTGGAGCGGATTTACGATATCGCCAAAATGATTTCACCGGCGATCATCTTCTTCGACGAAGGGGACGCCATCGCCCCGCGGCGCTCGCCGCAAGGGGGGAGCCCCTATGACAAGATCACCAACAAGTTTCTCTCGATCATCGATGGCGAGTCCCCGCTGAACCGGGTATTTACGGTGCTGACCACCAACCGGCTCGACATCATCGATCCGGCGTTGATCCGCTCGAAACGACTGAAGGTTCTCAATGTCACCGGCCATCTGCGCGATGAGGACCGCTCACGCATTATCATCCAGGCGCTTGAAGGAATCCCGCTGGCCGACGAACTGACGACCGGAGAAATCGCCCGCCAGAGCAATTCCATCTGCGAAACCCCGGCTGATTACAGCGCGTTTGCCGAGAAGGTTCGTTCCCTGCGCACCACCGAGATGGAGGTAATCCAGAAACTGCTCAGCATCAGCACTGCCGACGGCAAAGAAAAAATCCGCTTTGTCCGGTTTAACTACAAGATTCTGCTCGGCCTGCTGGAGGGGATGTTGCCGAACAGCGCCCTGACCCAGAAGGCCCGTCAGGGGGAAGAGCGGATGCTCGACCGGCTGGATGATATGCTCGCCCTTTTTTCCGGGATCAAAACCGACACGGACTTTCCGCTCACCCGCTGGCACCTGCAGAACGCCCGCCAGCAGCTGGCCAGCAGTCCGCAGCGCAAGGGGAAGCAGCAGCTCGATGAATTCCTGGAAACCGAACTATCCAAAGAGCCGCAGGTCGGCTTCGTCGTCGGGGTCGGCGCCAACGACACGAGCGGTGTCCTGCTGCCGATCGCCTCAACGCTGGTCTACCGGATATACCCGGAGAAGATCGTTGTTACCGGCGCCGTCTCGACCAGCTCCGCTCCCGGCGCGGAACTGGATCTGGCCGTACAGATGACCCACCAGAGTTCCCGCGAAGCGCTTACCCTCGTCGAAAGCTACCTGCAGTCGCTGCTGCCACGGGTCAACATGTCGCGCCTGCTGGGCGAATTCCTCAACGGCTATTCGATTCACCACCAGCTGCTCTCCGCCTCCTATAGCGTCGGCGGTCCCTCGGCCGGCTTCGCCCTGGCGATCAACACCCTCTCGGTACTGGTCAACCTGCCGGTACTGAATGATTTCGGCATTACCGGCGCTCCCTGGATCAAGGGTGCTCACAAAGGGGAGGTCGGCGCATCGGTCATCATCGGCGGACACCGCAAAAAGACCGAGAAAGTCCTGCAGTATCTTCAACGGATGTATATGCCGGTGCAGAACTATCGTGACCTGGAACCGGAGGCGCTCGAATCTTACCGGCTGCTGGGTAAAGACGTCCTTCCCGTCACCAGCTTTTCCTCACTGGTCCCGGAGGTCTTTTACTTCGGCGAAAACCATCTGCAGCTTCTGCAGGAGTTCTGCAAACGCCGTATCGACATCGAGCTGACTCCCCCTTCCCAGCCGGTTCCTCCGGCAACAAAAGAGGAGATGATCACACAAGCCGCCGTGTTGCGCAGGATGGCCGAAGCGAATATCCGCCAGCGGCTGCTGGCGATCCAGAACCATATGAACAGGCAGGATTCAAGCTACGACAGTATGGATCTGATTTATGCGATCATCGAAGAACCTGTTTGAGGAGTCTGCAATAGTGGGTGGGGGATGAGGCGGGGTGTGACGGGTGAGAATTTGCCCTGTGCTTGATGAAGAATTGGCTCTGTCTATTCGATGCGAAGTTACGAAACGAAAGCGGGGAGGCCGCATCCGGCCTCCCCGCTTTCGTTGTTACTCTGTCTGTACCTGCATCCTTAACAGCAGGAAGAACCGCGCTCCTGAGAAATCACAAAACCTTCACCGCGAGCGGAGCTGACATAGTCGATCATCTGCCCATCAAGATAAGGGTTCAAAGTTTCTTCAGCAAGCAGTTCAATACCGTTCAGATTCAACCTGTTATCATTTTCATTCGACTCATCCAGAGTCAACCCCAGACGGGGGCCGCCTCAGCCAAAGCCTTCAAATACCACCCTCAGCATCTTGCCGGGGTTTTGGGCCAGAATCGGCTCCAGAGCCGTCTTAGCTGCATCCGTGATCTTCATGGCAACACTCCTTTACAAGTATATGTTAAATCATATATATCAACACGAAGCCAAAATTGCCATACTTTTTTTGCCACACAAGTATCAGCAAGGTCAGAGCACCTCACCCGCGTCAGAAGCAACGTGGTTCAGAGGGTATTATTTAACCAGCGGCAACGATACGGTAAAAGTGCTGCCTTTACCGGGCTCACTGGAGACCTTTATTTCTCCGCCGTGATTCTTGATGATTTCGTTGCTGATGGACAGCCCCAACCCCGTCCCTTTCCCAGGTTCCTTGGTGGTGAAAAACGTTTCAAAGATATGCGTCTTCACTTCTTCCGCAATGCCGCTTCCGGTGTCGCTGATCGAAACATTAATCTCATCGCCCGCAAACCAGGTCCGCAGCGTGATTTCACCATGGGCCTCAATCGCTTGTGCCGCGTTGACCAGCAGATTCATGAAGACCTGGTTCAACTGCTGTGGATAACAGCGCAGCTGCGGCAATTCACCGTAGTCCCGTCTGACCGTGGTCTTGTACTTCAACTCGTTATGGGCAATATTCAGGGTACTCTCCAGGCATTGGTTGATGTCCGCGAGCTTCTGTTCGGATTCATCGATACGCGAAAAACACTTCAGATCCCTGACAATGCTTTTGATGCGCTCTACCCCCTCCATTGTTTCCCGGTTCATTTCGGGAATATCCTTGACTATGCGCTCTATCTTCATCTGCTTGCGAATCGCCACCAGCTGCTCGGTTGACTGCGCATCGTGCTGCCCGGACAGGAGCGCCTTCTGTTGCAGCGCCATAAACTTCAGCACGTTATCGCAATACTTGGCCAACACACCAATATTGCTGGCTATAAAGCTGACCGGGTTGTTGATCTCGTGGGCAAGCCCCGCTGTCAACTGGCCGATCGTGGCCATCTTTTCCTGCTGCAGCATCTGCTGTTGAGTTGACTTGAGTTCGGCCATGGCATTTTCCAACTCTGCCGTGCGCAGTCTGACTTGCTGTTCGAGTAGCACGGCGTGCTCCTTGATCATGTCGTGATGCCGCTTCACCATCAGCAGGTTGCGCGCCCTCAATAGAATCTCCGTGGCGTCGTATGGCTTGCTGATGAAATCGTCGGCACCAATCTCTATTCCTTTGAGCCTCATCACCTTCTCGTTGAGACTGGTTACCATGACAACCGGAATATATTTGGTCGCCTCGTCTCCCTTGAGATGTCGGCAGACCTCAAAGCCGTCCATGTCAGGCATTACGATGTCGAGCAGAACAAGGTCCGCCGACTCTTCCTGCACCGCTTGCAGAACGTGTGCTCCGCTGGAAAAAGTACGTGTGGCGTATCCATTTCTGGTGAGAATGTCATCCAGCAATTGCCGCGAGCATTGATCGTCATCGACTATGAAGATCACGTGCGCTGTAGCGGGCAAATCCCCGTATTCAGTCATGACAGGCTTCCTTCCCGGGATCAATTTCAGTCGTTCCGCCGTTGACGACTATTACAAAATCATCACAAACTACTTTCTCCCCGTTTCATCCCGATGTCAACATATATTAACAATATTAAATTTAAACGGAATTGCCTCAATGCCGCCCTCCGTGGTACATCTACACCCATGAAAAAACTTAATCCACAGCAACAACGCGCCGTCAACACGGTAGAAGGCCCTCTGCTGCTCCTGGCCGGGGCCGGCTCCGGAAAAACCCAAGTGATCACGACGCGCATTGTCCATTTCTTGAAAGATCTGTGCGTCCCGGCGGAAAACATCCTGGCGGTGACCTTTACCAACAAAGCAGCCCGCGAGATGAACGAGCGCGTGCTCGGCATGGCGGGAGCAATCGCCAAAGGCATAGTCATTTCGACCTTTCATTCCCTGGGAGTCCGTATCCTCCGGCGTGACATCAGGGCGCTCGGCTTCAAGCCAAATTTCTCCATTTACTCCACATCCGACCAATCAGGAGTCATACGTCAGGCGGTGCGCGAACGGGACATTGATCCGAAAAAAATCGATCCGGACCAGATCCTCTGGAAGATATCCGGGCTAAAAAACCGCTTGATCGGACCGAGCGAGTTCACCCCGGACAGAAACGATCCGCTGGAGATCGCGGTCGCGGCTGTCTACCCCCGCTATCAGGAGCTGCTGAAGGGCTTTAACGCCATCGACTTCGATGACATCATCATGCTCTCCGTGCGCCTGCTGCAAAACACGCCGGCCATCCTCAGCCACTGGCAGGAGCGCTTCCGCTACATCATGGTGGATGAATACCAGGACACGAATGCGTCGCAGTACCTGATGATTTCGCTGCTGGCCATGAAACACGGCAACATCTGCGTCGTCGGCGATGACGACCAGTCGATCTACGGCTGGCGCGGCGCCGAGGTGCAGAACATCCTCAACTTCGCCCAGGATCACCCCGGCTGCGTAACGATCAAACTGGAACAGAACTACCGCTCCACCGGGGCAATCCTCGATGCCGCCAACAGCGTCATCAGGAACAACCCGGTCCGGACGGACAAGGCGCTCTGGACATCAGGCGGCAAAGGGCGTGAGATCGACCTGATCGTGGCGGGCAGCGAGGAGGAGGAAGCGGCGTTGGTAGTGGAGCAGATCATGCTGGAGCAGTATCGCGAAAAGCTGCGCTGGGCCGATCTTGCCATCCTGTACCGCTCCAATGCCCAGAGCCGGGCCTTCGAGGAAAAGCTGCGCATGGAACGCATCCCCTATGTGGTGATCGGCGGGCAGCAGTTCTACGAGCGCAAGGAGGTCAAGGATGCCATCGCCTATCTTAAAGTCATCGACAACCCGAGCGATGAAGCATCGCTGCTACGCATCATCAACTTTCCCCGCCGGGGGATCGGCGACACGACGCTGATAAAGCTGAACCAGTGGTCGATGAACCATGACGTGCCGCTGTTTGAAGCCTTGGGGCGTGCGGGAGAAATCGATGATCTTTCACCGTCGTGCAAAAAAACGGTGATCGCCTTCCACGCCATGATGAAAGAGGTCATGGCCGGTTTCACCAACCTCAACATGGGGGCGCAGGTCAACACCCTCTTCAACCGCCTGCGCATCGAGGACGAGCTGTATCGGACCCTGAACGATGCCGCTCAGACGCGCAAACGGATTGAGAATATCGAGCAGGTGGTCAACTCGCTGGCTGCATACGAGGCCCAGACCCCCAAGCCGACCCTGTCGGCATTTCTGGAGCGGATCTCGCTTATGGATGAGGACAAGCCGGCCGAGGATGGCAAGGAGCATGGCACCAACGCCGTCACTCTGATGTCGCTCCACTCCAGCAAAGGGCTCGAATTCAGCCATGTCTGGCTGGTCGGGGTGGAGGAGAACCTGCTGCCGCACAAACGCTCGATCGAAGAGGATCCGACCGTAGCAGAAGAGCGCCGCCTCTGCTACGTCGGCATCACGCGGGCGAGAAAATTCCTGACGATCTCGCGCTGCCAGACCCGCCGCAAGTACGGTGCGGTGGAGGGGCAGAAGCCGAGCCGTTTTCTGGCCGAGATACCGGAGCATCTGCTCAATGGCGCTGGTGGGGGAGCCGAGGATGATACGGCGGCGCCGATAGATCTGGCGGCGGATTTTTTTGCACGGATGTTGGCGGACTAGGCTCCAGGTTCACCTTGCCTACCGCTAACGACACTGGAGCGGCGTAAAGACGACAGCTTCCGCAATATACTTAATACCTTTTGCTAACATTAAGCTTTGACGAGGCTTTTCCTTGATGGTATTATTTTGCCCGCAAAATTAGATTAGTCATACCTTTTTTTATACACAGACCACTGTCCATTGGACTCTAATGACCGGAATCACCAGGAGAATCAGGCGTGACTATCAGGGCGACTCTCATCACTTTCAGCATTGTCAACGCCATCATCTTGTTTGTCGTTATGATTGGCTTTTTAGCGTTCAGCAAAAATCAGGGTGACAAGCTTGAGCGCTTGGTCACCAGTGATTTTGTCTTTTCGAGGGCAGTTGACCAGGCATACAACAATGCGTTGCGCACAGGCATCGCCCTGAGAACCATGGCGATTGACCCGGAGGATGAATTAGCGGCCAGCACATTTAATAAAGCACGCCAGGAATTCGTCACCACGGCGAATGAAGCACGCAAGGTAAACAATGGCAAGGCTGGTATGCTTATGGAAGAGGCTGTTGCTCTCTGGGCCACGTCTGACCCGATTAAAGACCGGATCGCCCTGCTGATCCGGGAGGGAAAGCGCGATCAGGCGATGCTTGACATCAGTGACGACACCGACATATTGCGCGATATCAAGGGCGTTATCGATCGGGCTAAAAAAGAGCAGGACAAGGAGTTGGCAGCATCCATACAGGAGAGCAGAGAATCTATTCTGAAAGGCCGTCTGGCGATTGCCGGGCTGCTGCTAAGCGGAATAGTCGGCATAATCATCACGGTTATCATTGCATTCCAGCGTGTCTTACGCCCGCTCGAAAAGCTGGTATCAGCAGTTGCCAAGGTTGGCACAGGTGACCTCAGCCAAAAAATACCGGTCGACAATCATGATGAACTGGGCAGGTTGGCATCAGAGTTTAACACCATGGTCACCAAGCTCAGCAGCATGGTGGTAAAGATTGCCGGCACCTCCGGGGAGTTACAATCGGCCTCCACACAGATTGCCGAAACAACGCAACTGGTTGTTGCCGCATCAGAAGTTCAGGTCACAGGGGTCAAGGAGACATCAGGCGCCGTCATAGAAATAACCTCTTCGATCCAGAGTGTGGCACAGAGTGTCGAAAACCTCTCCATTTCGGCAAGTGAGAGCTCGGCATCCACACTCGAAATGGCGGCAAACATCGAGGCAGTTGTTCTCGACATGGAGGGACTTGACAAGTCCGTAGCGGATGTCAGCTGCTCGATCAATGAGATGGCAACAACGGTCAAACAAATAAACGGCAGTGTCCAGCAGCTGTCAGATATCGCCGTGTCGACATCATCGTCAATAGCTGAAATGAACTATTCAATAAATGAGGTCGAGCAGAATGCACTCGAGACCGCCGCTATTTCCGAAGAACTCCTCAGCGATGCCAACCTGGGCAAGGACTCCGTTGAAGCGACCATCATCGGCATTCAAGAGATCCGCAAGGCCTCGGGCCTGACGAGTGAGGCGATCACCTCACTTGATGCAAAGGCCGGTGATATCGGCAAAATTCTTCTGGTCATCAACGATGTCGCAGAGCAGACAAATCTTCTGGCGCTCAACGCCTCGATTATAGCAGCCCAGGCGGGGCCGCACGGCAAGGGATTCGCTGTGGTGGCAGATGAGATCAAGGAGCTTGCCCATCGCACCAAAGTATCCACCATGGAGATAGCCCAGGTGATCAAGGCGGTCCAGAATGATACCCACCGGGCGACCGGCACCATCGTCATGGCTGAAAAAAGCATCGTTAACGGCGAGCAGCTTTCCAAAGAGTCAGAACGTGCATTGCAGAAAATAGTCGTCGGCATACGACTGTCCACGGAACGGATGAACCAGATCGCCAAGGCAACCGGTGAACAGGCCAAAGGGAGCCGGATGATCAGCGAATCAATCGAGCACGTCTCAGAAATGGTCAAACAGATAGCCAACGCCACGAACGAACAGAGCAAAGGAAGTGAACTGATCAGGGATGCGGCGGAGATCATGAAAACGCTCACCGGAGAGGTAAATATTTCCATCAGAGAACAGGCTATCGTGAGTAACTTCATAGCCAAAAACACTGAACAAACCACCGATATGATCCGCCAGATCAAGCAGGCAACAAACGAACAGAGCAGCAGCAGCAACCAGATAGTGCAGTCAATTGATGCGATCCAGACGTCGGCACATTCCAATGCAACCTCAGCCAAAGCGCTCAACGACGTCATTGCAAACCTTTCCCTGCAGGTCAAGTTGCTCCAGGATGAGATGGCCAACTTCAGACAGTAGTCCAGTTATAAACCGCCCACAGGAGCCCCCGCTATGGCTTCCTCACAGAACACCGCAGCATACATCGCCTCACTGATGGCGATCGATAAAACCGTTCTTCCCCCTGATGGCGGTGAGCGTTTCAACCGCCTGATCTTCGCCCGTTCCCCCTATCTGCTGCAGCATGCTGAAAATCCTGTCAAATGGTTTGAATGGGGGCCGGCCGCATTCGATCTGGCCCGCTCCGAGAGCCTGCCGATCCTGCTTTCAATCGGCTACGCCACCTGCCACTGGTGCCATGTCATGGCCCATGAATCATTCGAAGACAGTGAAGTTGCCGCACTGCTGAACCGCCACTTTGTCTGCATCAAGGTAGATCGGGAAGAGCGCCCCGATATCGACGATTTCTATATGGCTGTTTCTCAGGCGCTGACCGGCAGCGGCGGCTGGCCACTGAACATCTTTATGACTCCCGACAAGCGCCCCTTCATGGCGATAACCTACCTTCCCAAACGGGGACGGAGCGGCATGAGCGGCCTGATGGAGCTGCTGGCAAATATCGCAACCCTCTGGCGGCAACGTCCTGACATGATCGAAAAAAATTGTCAGGGGATCATGGAGGCGCTGGAGGGGACGCGTCAGCAACGTGAAGACAAAAGTTCCCCGGACATTGCGGCCATTACAGAAAAGGCTTTGGAGCAGCTGAAGAAAATTTATGACCCGCAATACGGCGGCTTCGGCAGTGCCCCCAAATTTCCGATGCCGATCTATCTGCTCTGGCTGATGGGCCAAGGGGAGGAAGGCAACCCGGAGGCGCTGGAGATGGCGCTCCACACACTGCGCAAGATGAGATCAGGCGGCATTTGGGACCACCTTGGCGGTGGACTGCACCGCTATTCGGTCGATCAGTTCTGGCTGACGCCCCATTTCGAAAAGATGCTCTACGACCAGGCTATGCTCGCCCACGTCGCGACTGCAGCCTATAAGGCCACCGGCGACCAGTTTTATCGCAGTATTACCGAAGAGATACTAACCTTTGCCGGACGGGAATTACGCTCGGTGGAGGGTGCTTTCTGCTCTGCACTCGATGCCGACTCGGAAGGGGTGGAAGGTAAATTTTATCTGTGGGACAAAAGTGACATCGACACCTGCCTCGGGCCGGATGCCGAGCTGTTCTCCGACTACCATGATGTGACCGACGGGGGAAACTACGAAGGGGGGAACATCCTTACCGCTCCGACACCCCTCGTCGAATTCTGCAGCCGGCACGGCTTGGATCATGAAGATACTGCCGAACTGCTGAAACGGTGCCGCACGAAGCTTCTGAAACAACGCGGGATGCGCATCCGCCCGCTTCGGGATGACAAGATCATCACCTCATGGAACGGCCTGATGATCGGGGCGCTCGCCACCGCCGGAGTTCTCTGCAACAGTCCGGAATATATCGCCTCTGCCTCCCGGGCCGCTTCGTTCATCCTCGTTTCCCTGCGTCGCGCCGATGGCAGGCTGCTGCGCAGTTATCTTGGCGGGGCAACGGACGTCCCCGCTTTTCTGGAGGATTACGCCTTCCTGTCCGGGGGGCTGCTGGACCTGTACGAAGCAACGCTTGATCAGACGTGGCTGAACGAGGCACGCCATCTTGCGGAAGAGTTGCTGCGCCTGTTCCGCGATCCTGATTCCGGCAAATTCACCCTGACCGGCCACGACGCCGAGCAGATGCCGGCCCGTGTTGCGTCTGACCACGACGGCGTCACGCCGTCAGCACTTGCGCGCACCGCCCAGACTCTCTACCGGCTCGCCTGGATTGACGACAGAACGGAGCTTCTTGATGTAGCCCGAGCGGCGTTGTCCGGCGTTGCCGGCGAACTCAAGCGCAACCCGCTCGGGCACCTGGGTGCCCTGCAGACCCTCACACGGTTGGAAGCGGAACCGACCATAGCCACCTTCAGCGGAGAAACTGATACTCCAGAAACCTTCGCCCTTAACGCGGCTCTGCATAAAAGGGTGATCAAGGGGCTGGTGATACGGAGCGAAGCCGGGCCGGGACCATCGTCCCTCTCCCTCTGCATGGCCGGCACCTGTTACCCCGCTGTTGCAACCCTGGATGAGCTTGAGCGTCTTTTTCAAGGCAAATCCCCCCTAGCCCCCCTTTCGTAAAGGGGGGAACTTAAACCAATTCAGTAAAGGCAGGAACCTAAAACTTCTATAAAGGCGGGGTTCTAAAGCCTCCCCCTTTATGAAAGGGGGATTGAGGGGGATTTGAATTGTGATTTGCCAGCGACTCGTCCGTTATGATATAGCTTTAAACAGATTTTACCTTGCACCACCAGGAGCTTACAAATTTATGCTGACCGGAAAACAAAAACGACACCTGCGGGCCCTCGGACACAAACTGAAACCACTTATCCAGATCGGCAAAAAAGAGATCGAAGAGGCTCTGATCGCCGAAACCAACGCTGTACTCGACCATCACGAACTGGTCAAGGTGAGACTCCTTGAGGGCTGCATGCTCGACAAACATGAAGCATCAGAGGCCCTGTCCGAAGCCTGCCAGGCGGATGTGGCCCAGATCCTGGGCAAAACATTCCTCCTCTACCGTGCCGCTAAAACTCCTGTGATTATCCTGCCCAAAGCCGACGCACCCCTGAAATCAAAGCCGGAATGATCATCCGGGCTGTCCTCTTTGACCTTGACGGCACTCTGGTCGACTCGCTGGAAGATCTGACCGATGCCGTCAATCATATCCGGAGTGCCTTTTCTCACCCGCTCCTGACAGTGGATGCGGTGCGTCTCAAGATAGGCAAAGGGGCGAGGCATCTGGTACAGCAGACTCTGCCGGATGCTACGGAAACGGACATTGACCGTGCCCTTGAAATGTTCCTGGAGTTCAATAAGCAGCATATCGCCGATAAAAGCCGCCTCTATCCGGGGATAGCGGAAACTCTTCGTGAGCTTGCCGCCAGAGACATAAAGCTGGCGGTGATTTCGAACAAAAATGAGGATCTGAGCGCACTGATACTGGAGAGTCTCGGAATTCACGCCCTGTTTGAAATTATCTGCGGTGGAGATACCTTCACGGAAAGAAAGCCGTCCCCTCTCCCCCTGCTGAAAGTAGCCGAAAAACTCGGTGTGCCACCTGACGAATGTGTCATGGTTGGTGACAGCTGCAACGACATTCAGGCGGGACAGCTGGCCAACATAACCTCCATCGCCTGTACGTGGGGGTATGGAAACGCAGAGGAACTGGCCGGAGCAGATATTTTTGCACGGACTCCCCAGGAACTGCGTGCAGTCATTACTGCAGGCCTGCGGTAACGGTCCATGAACGGCTGGAACGGATTAATACTCAAGATTGACCTGACAACGGGAACCTCCCACGCGGAAGAAATACCCCGTCAGATCCTCGAAGAGTACCTGGGAGGGCGCGGCCTTGGTGTGCGCCTGATGCGTGAAAGCTACCTACTCGACCCGCTGGACCCCGCCTTGCCGTTGATCTTCTCCGTTGGGCCGCTCTGCGGCACACCCGCTCCGACTTCCGCCCGCGTTTCCGTTGTGTCCCGTTCGCCGTTGACCGGCACGATCTACGACTGCTCAGCCGGGGGCAGCTTTGCGTGGCAGTTGAAAGCGACCGGATTCGATGCCCTGTTCATCACCGGCAAAAGCCCCCTTCCGGCAACCTTGACGGTAACGCCCGACAAGGTTGAAATCCTTGCGGCTGGTCCGCTCTGGGGTGGCGATATCCCGTCAACCGTTGCGGCTCTTAAAGACAGGGGGAGTGTCGCCGCGATCGGTCCTGCAGGTGAGAACGGCGTCCTCTTTGCCAACATCTCTATGGGGGAAGGAAATTCGGTCGGCCGCGGTGGTCTGGGCGCGGTCATGGGAAGCAAAAATCTTAAGGCGGTGACGGTCAATGGCGACCGTAAAACCGGTATCGCCGCTCCGGTGCTGTTTGAAAAAGCCCGCCAGGATATCATGCGGCTTTTCAAGGCCTCCCCGGTAATCTTCGGCCCTCTGGGGATCTCCGAATTCGGCACGCCGGTGCTGGTTGACCTGATGGCTCAGCGCCGCATGACCCCGACGGAGAACTTCCGCAAAACATACTTTGACCATTCCGCCACCTATTCCGCCCCGGCCATTAAAGCCACGTACAATGCAAAGAAAGCCGGTTGCTGCAACTGCCCGATTCGCTGCATCAAGATCTCTGAAGCCGGAAAAACGCTCCCGGAATATGAAGCTCTTTCCGGCTTTGGCGCCCTTAACAATATCGATGCACTGCATGCCATTGTTACGGCAAATGACCTCTGCAACGATCTTGGGATGGACAGCATCTCGGCGGCAGGTACCCTCTCCGCCTGGGGGGAGATCAGGGGCGCATTTCCGACCGCAGCGGAGCTACCCGGACTGCTGAACGATATCGCCCACCGGCGAGGCGATGGTAACATGCTCTCCCGTGGCTCCTGCCGCCTTGCGGAAAAGCTGGGACAAGCGGAACTATCCATGAGCGTGAAATCGCTGGAACTGCCGGCATATGACCCGCGTGGAGCTTACGGCATGGCGCTGTCGTACGGCACGAGCAACCGGGGCGGGTGCCACATGAGCGCCTACCCTGTTTCCCATGAGATCTTACGCAAGCCGGTTCCGACCGACCGCTTTTCATTTTCCGGAAAAGCCCGTATCACCAGCATCGCCGAGGAAACAAACGCCGCCGTAGATTCACTGGCAGCCTGTCAGTTTGCCCTCTTCGGCGCCAGCCTTGAAGAGTATGCCGAACTGCTGAGCGGCGTCACCGGGGTGGCATATTCGCCACAACGCCTAAGCGAAATCGGCCGGCGCATAGTACTTACCGAGCGCTTTTACAACTGCGCCAACGGCTTTTCGCGTGACGACGACATGCTGCCGGGGCGGTTCTTCAGTGAACCGGGGAGCAGCGGAGACGGCATTGATATCCATCCTCTCGACAGGACCAGGTTTGAGGAGGAACTGGACAAGTATTACCGCATTCGCGGCCTGAACCGGAACGGCTGCTTTGATGATGCCGATTTTCTGGACAAGCAGCCGTAACCGGCGCATTATTTTTTATTTTCCGTGCAGTGCACCGGCTGAGCGGGCCGTTTCAGTACTGACCCTGATCCTGTCGTACTTCTTCCGGTCACGGATAATCGGCAGGGAGAAATCGCCGGCTACCTTCCATGCATCCTTTAGATAGATCCACGGTGCGAACGCAGAGATGGCCACACCCTCGTCAGGCTCGATCTTTTCAGAGCGCATATCCCGGATTGAAAGGCCTTTCCGGTCGGCTACTACCGTATGGCTGCCGTCGAATGGCAGTGCACCCGGGTCACTGTAATCCCATTTCACCTGCTGGCGTTGAGTGCCATGCAGGTCGGCGTGGCAGGAATCACAGCCACGGCTCTTGCCAAGCTTATGCGACATTTTGTCCATCTGGATCCAGAGCAACGCCTTGTTGTTTTCCGGCAGTCCCCCAAAGAGCCCCACATAGGCCCAGGCATCATCGGTTCGCTGCAGGTCTGGTAATTTTGCCGGAAATCGCCAATACAATCCCGGTGTGTAGGGTGAACTCTTCTGGTTCATGACCGCCATGGGAAACGGCTTGACCGGTATCCAGCGACCCTTCTGGTCTTTGATCAGGATCGGTTCCGGCATTATTCCATAATACGCTTTGTATTTGTAATACGGGGTCGCAGCGGATGCCACTGTACCCGGCCCCCAGTAAGTTCCCTGATAGCCGGCCACATCTTGGATATGACAGGCCTCGCAGGAAAGATTTTTGTGGAGTGAGCCGGCATGACTTTTCACCGCTTCGGAGTGACAGCGTTTGCATGAATTATTGGCCTGACGCCTGATCATGCCATGGCCAAGCTTTTTGTCTGATTTTGAGTTGTCATGGCAATCAAGGCAGCCAACCTTGGCCTTAAGATGGACATCCGGCTCATTACCTTCAGGGTAGGAAAAGGAACCGCCAAAGTAGCCGGCGCCCCGCCTTCTGTCCCCCGGGCCGGCATGGCAGATGGAGGTACGTCCGTTGCCGTAACAGCTTAGCGCAGGGGGTGTTTTTGCAAAAGTGTGACTCCCCATGGAAGGATCAGTCGCGCTTTTAGGCATGGGGTTGTAGTGGCAGTCCAGGCAGCCGACATGACAGGTATTACAGACCTTCTGGTTGATAGCATGACTTTTCTTGTCAATCGGCACTGCTGTATTGGCCTGCATCAGGTCATACGCACCCTCGAACCATGGACCGCAATTATGAGGGCCTCGCTGTTGACTGGTCCACCCCTTGTACTGGCTCTGCTTGCCGTTGGTTCCCATCGTGCTTTTGGTAAACTCGGCAAATTCTTTTTCATGACATGCGCCGCAGCTTTTTTTCATGACCTCGAAATTCTGGGTAAGTGTGTCGGTTCGTTTGTCGTGCCACGACAGTGCCGCCACAGAGGAATCCTGGGTTTTTACGCCATCTCTTTCCGTTACCGCATAGACACGGTTTGTCTGATCAGCACTGAATTCCAGCGGGTATTTCCGTGGCGACGTGTCGGCAGTCAGCCCTTTTTTACGTACAACCAGAAGCCGCGCCATGCCCTTATGGGCAGCATCCTTTTCTTTCGCCTGGGAGTCACCCAGATGGCATCCGCTGCAACCGGCAGGCATGTGGCTCTGAGCTTCCACCTCCTGCTGCGTAACCACGAAATGCCCGTATCCAAGCGCGGCCATTTTCTGACTGCTCTCGTGACAGTCGCGACATGAATCGGCGGCAAAGGCACTCGTGGACAGTACCAGTGACATTATCAACGGCATGAGAAATAATCGCATAGTGCAGGCTCCTTGCATAAATTCATTTACGGGTCAGAATCATGCCGGTTTCAGCTCACTGTAAGAGCTGTTAAAATCAGTATCTCGTGCTATAGTACTCCGCGATTTTGATCAGTCAAGTTGGAAACCAAAGTTAGATTTCCTACAATATCCGAGGTAAAATAGTGAGCATTTTTAAGGACCTTACCTCAATGTTCACCACCTCGCCCCGCTCCGGCGGCAACAAGGGAACAGGCGAGTTTGGCGAGGAGGTCGCCGCAGACTTCATTATCGGCTGCGGTTACCGGATTCTCGAGCGCAACTTCCGCTGCAAAGGCGGTGAAGTTGACATCATTGCCGAGGACCCGGCTGACAACACCCTGGTCTTTGTCGAAGTAAAAACCCGCACGGGGCTTTCATACGGTGTACCGCAACTGGCGGTTACCCCCTTCAAGCAGCGCCAGATTTCCAAAGCGGCGTTAACCTGGCTCGGGAAAAAACGTCTGCACGACCGCAACGCACGGTTTGACGTAATCGCCATTCTGTTGCATACTGACGGATCTCAGGCCATAGATCACATCAAAAACGCCTTCGATCTGGCCTATTAATTAGCTAAAATCATCACGCGTATCAGGGGTATAAAGGAGTTGCCATGGATTTTACCGCTGTTCTGGCCCAAATAAAACCGAAGCTCGGCTGCGTTGCCGACAATCTGGCCGCAATAGAGGAGCGGATTGCAAAAGCCCGGGAAGCGGGTGCCGATCTGATTGTTTTTCCGGAACTGGCACTGTCCGGCTACTTCCTGAAAGACCTTGTACCCGAAGTAGCATTGCGAGCAGATTCTCCGGAGATCCAGCGCCTGATCGAGCTTTCGCGAGACATCTCCATCGCTATCGGGTTTGTCGAAGAGACCGCTGACTATCATTTTTTCAACTCCGCCCTGTACCTTGAAGACGGCGCAATCCGCCACCTGCATCGTAAAGTGTATCTCCCGACCTACGGCCTGTTTGATGAGCAGCGTTACCTTGCCCGGGGAGAATCGTTTCGCGCTTTCGATACAAAGTTCGGTCGGTTCGGCATGTTGATCTGCGAGGACATGTGGCATCTGTCCGCTTCCTATATTCTCGCCATGGATGGCGCAACAACACTTATCTGCCTTTCAAGCAGCCCCGCCCGTGGCATTGAAGGCGACTCGCTCGGCTCCGCCTCGGCCTGGCAGAAACTGGTTTCAACAACCGCCATGTTTCTCAACTGCCGGGTTCTTTACACCAACCGGGTTGGCTTCGAAGACGGTGTCAACTTCTGGGGTGGCTCGGAATATATCGCACCATCGGGAGAATCCATCGCCCGGGGTGCGCTGCTGGAAGAGGATTTCGTCACAGCCAGGGTTGATGAAGGAGCACTGCGCCGTGAACGCATTTTCTCACCGATGATGCGGGATGAAAATCTGTTTGTAACGATGCAGGAACTTGGGCGCATTGCGCACGAAAGGGGAAGATGATGGCCGGATTGATCGCCAACACCGAGCTACTAAGAAAGCTTCTGGTCGGCTTTGTAAAGGATGAAGTTCGTAAAGTCGGCGTCAGCAAGGTGGTGCTGGGGCTTTCGGGTGGGATTGATTCGGCGCTGGTAGCTTTTATCGCTGCCGAAGCGCTCGGCCCTGAAAACGTCCATGCCATCTGCATGCCCTACAAATCCAGCAATCCCGAGAGCGAGGCACATGCCCGGCTTGTGGCTGCAGCGTGCGGGATAAACTTTTCGGTTGTGCCGATTACCGCAATGGTGGATGCCTATTTCGATCTGTTCCCCGACGCTGACAATATGCGCCGCGGCAACAAGATGGCCCGCGAGCGGATGACGATTCTTTTCGATCATTCGGCGCTGCTGCGCGCTCTGGTGCTCGGTACCAGCAACAAAACGGAACTACTGCTCGGATATGGCACCCTTTACGGAGATATGGCCTCAGCCCTGAACCCTATCGGTGATATTTACAAGAGCCAGGTCTGGCAGCTATCGAGAGCGATGGGAGTCCCGAAAGAGGTCATCGAGAAGCAACCATCTGCGGATCTCTGGGCGGGGCAGACCGATGAAGAAGAGCTCGGCTTCTCATACCGCCAGGTGGATGAGCTTCTCTATCGCATGGTGGACCAACGTCTGACAAAGGCTGAACTGGTTGCAGATGGATTCGAGCACGAGTTTGTTGAATCAATCTACGCAAAAATCCAGAATTCCCATTTCAAACGCCGCCTGCCGATCATCGCCAAGGTTTCAAACCGCACGATCGATCGCGATTTCAGATATGCGAGGGACTGGGGAAAATGACAAACTGGTCAGACAGCATCCCGGTTTATTCAACTGAAACGGGGCGGGTAAAACAGACCGGTCCGGCACACAAAACAACGCCTCAAAAGCTCGATGGCTTCGTGCGCTTGCGCCGTGAAGTAAAGGGACGTGGTGGTGGCACCGTCATTGTCATCAGCGGCATCGCGCTTCCTGCAGCCGAGCTCAAGGAACTGTCGGGGGCCCTCAAGAAGAAGTGCGGCTGCGGCGGGACGATTAAAGATGGCATTATCGAGATCCAGGGTGATCACCGTGATGCGCTGTCAGCAGAGTTGCAGGCTCGCGGCTTCAAGGTTAAGCTGGCCGGCGGGTGATAAAACGTGATTCATGCCGGTCACCACACAATAATTACTTGACCTATCCACAATTATCACCTATCTTTGAAAATCTTTTTACCCATGCAGGCAAAAACCATGATCAATCGTTTCATGGTTCAATACAGATGCGAGAGTGGCGGAATTGGCAGACGCACCAGACTTAGGATCTGGCACCGTAAGGTATAGGAGTTCAAGTCTCCTCTCTCGCACCATCCAGAGCCCCCGATGTTTGTTTCGATTTTCTTCACATGCAAACATTACATTTCACTATAGAAGAGGTCAGCTATCATGCAGGTTCACGTCGAAGACATCAGTTCAGTTCAAAAAAAGATTACTATCGAAATCCCTGCTGAGCAGGTTAACGAAGAAATCGACAAGGCGTATTCAGCGATCCAGAAAAAAGCCAAGCTACAGGGATTCCGCCCAGGCAAGGCACCGATGCAGCTCATCAAACGCACGTACAGTGACGCAATGCGCGACGACGTCATGCGCCGCCTCTATCAGCAGACACTTTACAAGGCAATGGATGAGCACAAAGTTGAGCCACTTGACTCCCCCACAATCGAGAGCGACATACTTGAGCCGGGAGCTCCGTTTAAATACAGTGCTATTTTTGATGTCATGCCGCAGATCTTGTTGAATGAATATACCGGCCTGGTTGTAAACAAAGAGATCTACGCTGCCAAACCGGAAAGCATCGATGGCGAACTGAAGCGCATGCAGGAAAATATGGCGCAGCTGATTCCTCTTGATGAAAATGTTGCCATAGAAAATGGCCATACCGTGTCCGTCGACTACTCCATTACGGCTTCTGGTTCGCCGGAGGAAAACAGCGGCCCCCAGACCGCTGAAGTTGAAGTCGGCTCAGGAAGCATGATCCCTGGCTTTGAAGAACAGTTGATTGGACTGAAGTCCGGAGATTCCAAGGAATTTACCCTTGACCTTCCAACCACCGGCGAAGATGTTGAACTAAACGAAATGAAGGGCATTTTTTCGGTAACCGTGAAAGAAATCAAGCGCAAGGAACTCCCGGAACTGGATGACGAATTCGCCCAGCAGTTCGGTGAATATGACACCATGGAAGATTTACGCGCCAAAATGGTTGAGTATCACGAGAAACATGAAAAAGACCGCATTGAAAACGAGTTAAAAGAGCGGGTTATCCAGGCGCTGGTTGCGAAGAATCCGCTTGATGTTCCGGAATCAATGGTCAAACGCCAGCTTGACCACATGCTGGAGAACCTCAAGAACCGCCTTAAGAGCCAGCAGATGTCGCTGGAGATGATGGGACTTGACACAGAAAGCTTTCGCGCACGCTTTCGCGACGATGCTATCGACAAAGTCAAAGGCGGCCTGCTGTTAATGGCTTTAGTGGAAAAGGAAAATATTTCCGTATCCGATGAGGATTTAAGCGCTCACTACGAAAAGATAGCCGCCGGAAATCCGGAAATGCTCGACCGTATCAAGGAATATTACTCTGCAAACCAGAACGCCAAGAGCTCGATCATCTCGGAAATCAAGGAAGATAAGGTAATTTCATTTCTGATTGACCAAGCCGCTGTCACCGAAGTTGACGCAGAGCAGCTTAAAACAGCCTAAGGAGAACCACATGTATATCCCGATGGTTGTAGAGCAGAGCGGAAGAGGCGAACGCGCCTATGATATCTATTCCCGCCTGCTTAAAGAGCGGATAATTTTTCTCGGCGGAGCAATTGACGATACGGTAGCCAACCTCATCATCGCCCAATTGTTGTTTCTGGAAGCAGAAGATCCTGACAAAGATATCCATATGTATATTAATTCACCAGGCGGTGTTGTAACCGCCGGCATGGCCATATTTGACACAATGAACTACATAAAAGCCCCTGTATCCACTATCTGCGTTGGGCAGGCCGCATCAATGGGAGCAATATTATTGACAGCGGGCGAGAAGGGGAAACGTTACAGCCTCACTAATTCCAGAATCATGATACATCAGCCTCTGGGTGGCTTTCAGGGGCAGGCGACAGATATCAGCATTCATGCCAAGGAAATCCTGCGTATGAAAGATGAGCTAAACGGTATCCTCGCTGATTTATCAGGCCAGCAAAAAGAGAAAGTAGAAGCTGATACCGAACGCGACTTCTTTATGTCTGCAGAAGATGCAAAAGAGTATGGTTTGATTGACGCAATTTTCACGCGTAAGAAGCTCTCAGGAGAAACACCATGAGCAGTCGTGACACCACACAGGAACACCTTACCTGTTCTTTCTGCGGCAAAAGCCAGGAAGACGTAAAGAAACTTATCGCCGGACCTGCCGTTTTTATCTGTGACGAATGCATAGAACTCTGCAACGACATCATCTCAGAGGAGATGAAGCTTGAAGAGACGACCGGGCCGGACCTGAAGAAACTACCAAAACCACGTGAAATCAAAGACATCCTTGACGAATATGTTATTGGTCAGGAAATGGCAAAAAAAGTTCTCTCCGTCGCAGTGTACAATCACTACAAAAGAATTGATGCCGGCGGCAAACCGGGTGATGTGGAAATGCAGAAAAGCAATATTCTGCTGCTCGGACCAACCGGCTCCGGTAAAACACTTCTTGCCCAGACTCTTGCAAGGATTCTTAAAGTACCATTTGCGATGGTAGATGCAACCAACCTCACCGAAGCCGGTTATGTCGGTGAAGATGTTGAGAATATCATTCTCACTCTTTTGCAATCAGCCGATTATGATGTGGAACGTGCCCAGAAAGGCATTGTCTACATTGATGAGATTGACAAGATTGCCCGCAAATCGGACTCTCCATCCATCACCCGCGATGTTTCAGGTGAGGGAGTTCAACAGGCCCTTCTCAAGATCATTGAAGGCACAATAGCCAGTATCCCGCCAAAAGGGGGGAGGAAACATCCACAGCAGGAATTCATGAAAGTGGACACCACCAACATCCTCTTTATTTGTGGTGGCGCTTTTGCCGGTCTGGAAACCGTTATCCAGCAGCGAATTGGCAAGAAATCACTTGGCTTCGGAGCTGACATCAAGAAGCGTGAAGAGAAAAAACTTGGTGACCTGCTAAAAAGCCTTACCCCTGAGGACCTACTCAAGTACGGCTATATCCCTGAGTTCATTGGTCGCCTGCCCATGCTCGCCACTCTGACAGAGCTGGATGAGGAAGCTCTGGTGCAGATTTTAAAGGAACCAAAAAACTCCCTGGTCAAGCAATATCAGAAACTTTTTGAGCTGGAAAAGGTACGTCTGCGCTTTACGGACGGATCATTGGTTGCAATCGCCAAAGAGGCATTGAAACGCAACACCGGCGCACGCGGCTTGCGCGCCATCCTGGAAAATTCGATGCTTGATATAATGTATGAGGTTCCATCGCAAGCGAACGTGCAGGAAGTTGTTATCAATGAGGATGTCATCTATCAAAAAGAGAAGCCAATTATCACCTATGATCAGGATTTAAAAGAAGCTGCCTGATTTAGGCTTATATTTAAGCAAGTTAGCGGGCACATACCTACTAAACCGGCATGTTTTGTACACTTTTTTATTATTTTAATGTTCAATCGCCCAGAATATGCACCTTCACACGAAAAAAAACTTGACACAATCAAAGAACATCTGATAAACAGTGTCTCGCTTTGTTTCAACAATAAAACCTTTGGAGGTGTAACGTGACAAAAGCAGAATTGATCAGTTCAGTAGCAGAACAGGCTGGCCTGAAAAAAGTAGAAGCTGAAAAAGCAGTTTCCGCATTTATCGCCAGTGTAACAGCTGCCCTGAAAAGCGGAGATAAGCTCAGCCTTGTCGGCTTCGGTACCTTCTCTACTGCTAAACGTGCAGCCCGCAAAGGTCAGAACCCACAGACCGGCAAGAAGATTGATATTCCTGCTGCAACTGTTCCAAAGTTCAAACCAGGCAAGACTCTGAAAGAAGCCGTTAACGTTGTTCCAAAGAAAAAGAAGTAATTTGATTTAGTTTTACTGAGGGGTTGTAGCTCAGTTGGTTAGAGTGCCAGCCTGTCACGCTGGAAGTCGCGGGTTCGAGCCCCGTCAACCCCGCCATAAAAATAAGGGCGAATAGCTCAGCTGGGAGAGCGCCAGCCTTACAAGCTGGATGTCACAGGTTCGATCCCTGTTTCGCCCACCAATAAAATTAAGAGGTTACAGCACATGCTGTAACCTCTTTTTTTATCACGTATCCTTCCACGTATCCTACAAGCCCTTTGCTTAACCTCAAAATATTTTCCTTTCACATTTAGCTTGTTCATTAGAGCCCTGACCTATAGACCATGTTCATAGCTTAAATCAAGTTCAGGGGGATCTATGACAAAACTTGTAATGTACTTCTTAATATCGAGTTTAATGTTGGCTTTATCTGGATGCGCTGCTCAACACCATTACAGCTGGACAAGCCAGGCCGGTAAGTCGTGTTTTTATACTTGCGGGAAGGAATACCACAGTTGCATGTCTCAGGTAGGTGGTGGGGGACTCATTGCAGCGTCACGACAATCATCCTGTGGTAAAGCAAATGAGTATTGTTACGCTGCATGCCCTGACCTCTTCCAAGTCGATTAGATTGCTGGCTCATGTTATTTCGCCTTTACTACCCTCAATTAAACTGAGGGCAACTTGCCTTAAACCTCGCGCACGTGCATATCTGGCTTCAATTCCATCATTTTCGATCAATTCTCTCGCGCGCGCACGCGCCTGCGGGTACTTGTCCATAATGTTATCATTTGTTATCACGGTGTCACGTTTTACAACCCCCTCCCCTTGCAGTATCCATGCGGCCCCCCGTTGTTTTTACCCTACGATTTTTTAAGGTTTTTTCAGGGTGTTTTTTTGATACAAAATGCTAAAATTATTCCATAATTTTCCATCAGTAAATGGGATTTAATTCGATCATTTTCGAGCAGACAACATGCACTTAGCTATGCAAGCATTTGCAAGCAGACATTTGCAAGGTTTTGCAAGCAGACGAGGCCTGTTGTTTTTTGCAGTATCATAACCGCAATTCGGGACAAAATTTGAGCATTTTGGAGCATGCGTACAGAAATGATAAGGGGGGCTTCGCCCCCCCCCGAGCTCCCTACCGCTCCACAAAGCGCATTATTTCACGTAGCTGCTGCCTGATCTCCTTCTCTTGGTCTGGATGGCTTTCAATATAACGGTCCCCCTTCCCGAGGAATGACTGCTTGAGCTTGGCTTTCTCCTGGTCTGTGGCTTCTTCCCATACCTGTAACGCCTGGGGGAAATCAAGGGATCTGGTTGCACTCACAATCAGGGGAGTGGCTGCTTTCTTTCTGATCTGCTGTTCATCGGCTGCGGTTATCAGTTTGTCACGCTTGGCCTGCTGGATCATCATTCGGGCGCCGGGGTCCTTCTTTCTCAATGCCGTTTCAATCTGGTGTTCAAGCTGCCTCTGCTCAAATTGGGCCTTCGTCCTGCTCCCCTGGGGGAGTTTACCTATGACGAATTCCCGCGCTTTCTTCTCTGCTGCTGTGGCATTCATATCTGCCGGCGCTGGCATGACTCCAAAGAACGGGGCAATCTGTGCCATTGCAGAACCGCCTCGCTCCCGTTCCTTCGCAACTCCCCGCATCCAGAAAGGAGTAAAAGCTTTCGCGGTATGAAACACGCTGTCAAACACCTGTTTTGCTGGATTGTCTCCTGGGTGTCTGATCTCGGTACCGTAATAATCCCGGTTCTTGACGATCTCCCCGGCCAGACCGATAACGGGGTGCGCCTTGTGCAGCAGGGTTGTAGCCGGTGCCTGGCTGTATGCGTACATGTCCTTTAAATATGTTGGGAGAACGTAGCGCTCCGGCTTGCCCTTCTCGTCCAGGTTACCGGTTCGGAAGGCAAGGAAGTCTTTTCCTTTCGGCATATCACCCGTAAAGAAGAGTGTAGCCAGACCGTTGGCAATGGCTGAGACGGTCACCAGGCTGATTGCATACGCGGTGCGGTCTGAAAGCTCCGTTTTCTCTCCTTTGGAAAGTTTGATGATTGATTCGAGCGCGTCCTTTGAGCCTCCCCCGATTTCGAAGATGGTGCCTGCGGTCCAACCGGGGGCACGTATCAATGCCTGTAATCCATTCTTGACAGCATTGTGAATGAAATACCGCTCGTAGACTACTTGTCCGAGCCTTGCATCTGCCCTGCTCCACTTGGCCTGCGCTGCGGTTCTCAGTTCTGCGTGTGTTGCGCCTGGGTGAGCGTCAGCCCACTGCTTCATCATCTCAACAAACACGCCCATTTTTTGTTGTGGTACGATGTGCTCCAGAATGATCCGGCTTGACTGCTCCACGACTGCTAGAGGAGAATGTGCAACCGCTCCGAAGTGCTTCCCGTTGTTCCAGGCCTGTAAGACCTTCTGTGTCTGGTCGGTCCTGAATCGTTCGTCTTGAGCGGTACGAGCTCCGGCCAACTGCAGCCAGTCCATAATATCTGCCATTTCTCCTTGTGGAGCCCCCCCGTTTTTCATGGCATCAAGCACCTTCTGCCCGAGCTTCCAGTTGTTCACCATGGCAACAGGGCTTGTGCTGATGTATTCCGCTGCACCTTTCAGGTCTCCGGTTGAAAGGGACTTGAGCCCGAGAGAAAAGCGACTGATAACCGCCTCAAGACTTGTAAAGCCCCCATGGAACAGAGAGCCCACGCCGAGTTGAAACTGGTTCAAGGTGTTGGCTGCACCCATGTACGCCTCAAACGTGGTGCCGATGTACTTGTTCTGATAAAGTGTCGGGCTCAGATAATTGTTGAATACCTGCGCGACTTCATCCACGGCCACATAACGATAACTCTTCATCTCCCCCGGCATTCCGCTGTTCTGATCCTGGTGAGCCTGTTTCGTGACGATCCCGTATTTTCCGGCAATATCGAAGAAACCTTCCGGCGCCTTTTCTCCTGCCGGAATCAGCTGCACGACGCCGCTTTCCTCCATAGCCTGCAGTCCTTTATGAGCTGCGATGTATTTGTCCATCTCAGCCATTTTCAGAAACACCAGGTCAAGGGGGTTCTGCGATACCGGTTTGAATCCTGCGTCAAGTCCTGCTTGAATGTCTTCAAAAACGCGCTGTTTCGTAAAGCCCTTGGAGCCTTCGAGCGGTCGCTTACCCATGGCCTTTGCAATCTGCTCCTGTGGCTCTCCCTTCTCCCAGATGTGTGGAAAATAACTGTCTCGGACGTTCTGCATGGCGCCGGTCCCCAGGTTTTGTATCTCCTTCACCTTTGCCTGAAACATATTGTCAATCACTGCGGCAATGTCATTGAGTGCCGGCTTGCCTTCAAAGTAAGCCTTGTCTCCTGTGTCCACGGCCTGCATGAAGTCATAAGCGTCCTTTTCAGTCATTTTACTGAAAACTTTGTCGGCCAGGGTGCGGCCTGAGTTCTGAACGGCATCAAGTCCCCTTGCAACAAGCCCGGTCTGCTCTTCGTACTTCTTGACGGCTGAATTAAGATCACCCGAGAAGCGGACGCGATTCATTTCCCTGACGCCCATTCTTTCCCGAAGTAGCGCCCCTGCCTTCTCTGCCAGGTCTCCCCGCTCCATTGGATTGACGGCGCGAAGGATTCCGTCCCAGGCTGCCCGCAAACGCGGGGCTTCGATGTTAACGCTACCGCGTTCGTTATCGAGAACATTCCAGACTCTTTCCATAACCGGACGAACTTTGGCGAACTTGTCCCCGAGGGTGTCTTTCATGCCTTGGAAAAACTCTTTCCAGGTTGTGGCACCCTTGGCTATAACGTGCCGCCCCAAGGACTTCACATCGTCCATGACGTCACGAACAAGGCGAGCTTTAGAGACCCGTTCGTAAATTTGCTGGAGTCCCATACTGTCCAGGATCACTCCGCCGTTGTGGGGGAATGATTCAGCCTGTTTCCCTTTAGTATCCTGAATGTTGTGCTTTGCAAGAGGTAACTCGTCGGTTGTTACCTCGATCGGTGCCGGTTCAATCACTGGTGCCGTTGCTGTTTCAGAAATTGGGGTTTCAACCTTCGCGCGCGCGTTCCGTGTAGCTAACTCGCCTTGCAGCTTCTCCACAAATTCGCGGCGGACCCTGCCGTCACCCTTGGCAATCCATACCCCGGATCCGGTATCTTCAAAACGGTTTGTATTTAATCGGTTGATTGTCTTCTGGTCAGTGGGCGGTTCTGAAAATCGCAGTTCGACCCGCTTGTCGGGGTGATAGATTGCGGAGAGAGGTTCTACTGGAGGAGTTATGCTGTTTGCTGCGCCTGCCATTCCTTCCAGGCTGTTACCTGATCGGTTCCCTTCGCTGCTGCCTGGGCTTTGTACATCTCCCACGACTCCCGAGATTCCGTTTCCTTCTGACGGCTTTCCGTTGCCATTTTCTGGCAGTAATCGCCCTGATCCTGTGGTGACAGGTGACTGATTCCCATTCGTTTCATTCTGGCTTCGGTCGACATATTCAATCCCCCTTTGGCGTTTCATGGTGTTTGTCTGGGAGTCTGCTGATGTGATTATATCATGGACTCCTTTTTTGCCAACAAAATCCGTTGTTCCGTAATAGATTCCCACTCCTGGTGCATGCGGATCTTCTGCTTTGTGCTTCGGGTGGGGTATCTGGTCAAGTCCCTGTTCTTGGACATGGCGCTGCACTCGCTCATTGGCACGAGCAAGAGACGCGTCAAGAACTTCTCTCGGGGTGTCTGGCGCGAGGACTGACATTTCGTCGCCGCCCTGCCGGAAGAAACGAGCGCCGGGGACATCCTTCTGCACCTCTTCGCGGATAATGTCTGACATCGATCTGAAATCATCGTTGGCTTTTTCATTGCTGCCCCTATGTGCGTTAAGTCCTCCCAGGTTGGCAAGGTCAACATCTGCATAGCTGAAATCGCGACCGCTGGCTTTATGCTCCTTCATGGCAAGATCAAGAGTCGGACGGTGGAACGTGGCTCCCTGATAATCGGTGACACGATCCACGGCCAGGCCCTGCATTTTCTCCTGGACGAGCTCCGGAGTCAGTTCACCTTTTTGGTGGGCGTCTGCAAGTTCTTTGGCAAGTGCCCCCTGTGCGTCGAGAAACAAGGGGCTATCCCGCAAAGATGGGGGGTTCTCCGGCTTGATCTCTGTGTTTTGTACGGGGGCTTCCATTGGCTCGGATACGTCCGAGCTTCCTGGTGCGTTTTTGGAAGTCTCAACCGTTTCGCGGTTGTTCTGGAATATTTCACGCGCGACTTGTCGAGCATGCACGTCTGACGGGGTGTCGGACGGGTGCATCTTATCAACCGCCTCGACGCTGCCGAGACTTCCTACCTGGTCTTTAATAAATGTCTGGCGCTCCGGGTCAAGCCCTGACGGCTGCTCCGTCGCAAAACGTAAAGAGCCGTTGCCTGTTTCAGACACAAGCGGTCCAATGCTCTCCGGTGGGCGGGTGTCGATAGGCACATCCAGCGGGCGGCCCTGGGGGTCGGTTATGGCAATTGAGGCGGGGGAGGCTGATGCCTGGTCGTCAAACTGAAACCGGCCGGCAAGGTCTGCAGCAATTTCAGGCTGAACACCTTCCTTGAGAAGGTTCTTTCTGATAACTTCCGAGCGGCCGCCGCCACTCACAGACAACAGCGTGCCAGTTATGGCGCTGGCTGCGACGTCTTGAGGCTGGATACCATTATCAGTTAAAGCCTGTTCTGCCGCTGTCTGGATCCCCATAGTCCCGCCCATTACTGCGGCTTTTGGCAATCCGGATATAGTCGTGTTTTCGATACCGTGAAACACCTTACCAATACCGACACGCTTGGTTACTTCGATTGCCGCCTTTTCAAGCGCTCCAGGGACGCCGCCCTCTTGGTACCCCTCCGCCGCGCCCTTGGCTCCGGCATATACCGGGCCGGCCATAAACTCTGCCACTCCTGCCGGGGCTGCCCCTACTCCCTCATAGATCTGTGCCGGCAGTCCGTCCGAACCAGCATCTTCGGCTTTATGTTGCCAGTACTCGGCACCCTCTTTGTAAGTCTGCGCCCCCTGATCCAATCCGAAAGCGGCATCGATGGCCCCGAGCGACTGATTGACCCCCTGGGCTACGCGGGCACCTGCTCCGGTAAAAGCGTCAATGGCGCTTTCGAGAATCCCCTTCGGCTTTGCGGGTGTGGTTACCAGATCCGGTCCGGCATCATCAAACACAAATTGCTGGCTGGTTGCCTGCGGCTGCTCGTCATCGAATACGAAGGCCATTAGCGCACCTCCAGCCAGCTTGCGCCGTTTGACTTAAAACGTTTACCGGTTGCAGTGTCTCTGATGATTCTACCGGAATGCTGTGCTGCAGGAGGGGCACCGTTCAACGTGCCTTGGTTCTGCGGGGTCGCTTGCTTTTGTGGCGCTGACTGCTGTTTACTTGGGTGCGTGTGGACAGTATCAGAGGGCGAAAGGTCTGCACCGTGCGGCCTTTTGGCTCTTGGCTTCGCCTGCTTCAACCGCTGAAACTCCGCTTCAACATCATCTTTGTTTGGATCTAGTCCCATTGCCCTTGCAACTTTACCCTGTTTTTCTCGGGCGGCCTTGGTTGCCTGCTCATAGAGGGATGATTCTTCGTCAGAGGTCATTGGCCTTTTGGGAACTGGTAACGGGGATACACCATAGGTCTTGGCATCGCCGTTGAGTTGTTCGATATAATCCACGGCATCTGCTATCGCGTCTGGGTTGCCCTTCTTTACTGCTGCCTGATACCCCCGTTGTGCTTCGCGTAGCCTGGTGGACACATCACGCTTTACAAGGAGTAACTCCTTATCGCTTCCACCGGTAGATGGAGCCGCATGTTTCCGATATGGCTTGCCGATTGGCGTAGTCTTGCCATCTGTCCCTACAATCGCTTTTTGTACCATATCGCCGCCTGTTCCTATCTCCTCAATCTGCAGATTCTTTGCCGTTGGAACCTTGGCGGATGTGATCCTTGTTACTGCCTTCTCGACTTCGGCCGTGGTCATTCCGCTCTGCGATAACGTAGTGTAGAGGTTTACTACTGCCGTGTGAGGATCGTCTTTCCACGGCAAGGCGTTTATCTGTGGCTGCATCGATTCAAGTACCTTGCCGACCTTCTTAGTTGTGGCAACGTCAGATTCCATGGTACGCAGGTTCTCGTCTTCCTTCTGCATAGCTTTATACATTTCTTCTTTTACTTTCCTGGGGGCCTCCTTTAACCCGACCAACTTCCTACTTGTAATTGTGGTTGCAGGGTCTGCACCGGCCTGCAGCGCATCGTCAATGCCCTGTATAGTTGCGTTGGCTTCATGCTCTAATGCTTTTAGTGGCACCATCTTCACCGGCTGGCTTGGATCGTCTGTCCGATTCGTAAAAGGAGCATAACGAATAGAACCGTCCTGGTCCTTTATCTCCATATCAGCACTCAAATACACTTCACCATCTTCACCTTTAAGAAGGTTCACGTGCCCCATGTTTCCGGTGATTATGCCAGTCTTTTGTGTAACAGGATCAACGGCCTCTTGTCCGGCTCGTTTAGCAGCTGCAGGGCCGAAGACATGCTTTACCGTATCCTGAACATACTGTGGCGCCAGAAGTGGCAGCTTATCCATAGGGATAGACATATTTCCGCTTTTGGCTACAGCATCCCTGGCAAAAGCAACCGTCTTAAGATTGTTTCCATAGACGTATTTGCTCATTTCAACTATTGCAGGATCTTTGATTGATTCAATTGTGGGGGTGTGGGGGTTGGCTGTCTCTTTGGCTACTGCAGTATTAAACAATTTGCCGTCCCATTCGTCCCATTTGGCATCGTCTTCCGCCTCCCGTTTGCCTTTGTCGATAGCAAGCTGCGTGGTCTGGCTGGTGAGACCTGCGGCAGCGTCAGCTCTTTGATTTTGGTCCTGTAGCAGCTGCATCGACTGCTGCTGAAACGCTTTATCATCTTTTGCTTTATCCTGTGCCCGTTTTTCTCCGGTCACGGCGAGGTATGCGTCCAGTCCGTCTTTAACCCAGTTGTTTGTTGTTCCCATAATATTTTCCCCTTTTGGAATATACCGTTACCACCAGTCGAACATTGACCCAATGGAGTAAGCTGCCAAACCTGCCGCTGCGACCCACCCGACTACAGGTACGACAGAGGCACTGCCGGCTGCCGCCATAGTCCCTCCTCCTGCGGCTGCGCCACCGGCAGCAGCTCCTCCTGCGGCGGCTCCGGCACCGGCCGCGGTACCTGCCGCCGCCCCAGTAGCTGCTATATCCACTCCCGCACCGGCGGCACCGGTAGCAAGCAGATCGCCACCAATTGAGGCGGCGCCTATTGGTGCGGCAGAACTCAGACCAGTAGCAGCGCCAGAAGCAATAGCCGCGTCACCGGCAGCTGCAGCTGACGGCGCCAGCATACCCGCTATGGCGCTTGCAGACGGTTCCGCTACGTACGCCCCTATAGCCGCCACGGTTGAAGTTCTACTCTTTTCAGCCGCTTTCTTCTGTGCCTTGATACTGTCGTTGGCGTTGTTCCGCTGCGTTTCCATCTGGGCCGATGTGAGAAGCCCCTGCATTGCAGAGTTCTCCATATTCCGGCCTGTTCCAATAAGTCCACCGCTCATGTCTCTGTCTCCTTTCAAGTTGTCCTTAGGTTAAGGCATCCTTGCCGGGGTTATCGTCGTATTCTCAAAGTTGAGACGATTGGTTATTCCGGAATCAGCACATCAAAACTGAACGGCTCCGATCTCTTACGGCTGTTGTACTCTCTTGCCGCTGCTTCCAGCTCTCGTACTTCCCCGTTCTTGTGCGGGCCAAACGCTGAATGTGAAAGGGCGGCAAGCTTACCCAATGCAACATAGTTATCCGCAAGAGACGGATTCTCTATAATTTTCTGACGCAATTCGATGTAAGACTGTCGCGCCTGCTTTGTCCGCTCTCTGCTCTGTTCCTGTGCTTCCTGGCTGCGTACCTGCGCAATCAAAACTTTGATAATTGCCAGGGCCGCCGGCGTTTCTTCCAACGTCTGGTTACATTCTGCAATCAGTTGCCGGGTGGCTCTGACTTCATCAATCGAAATGGTACCAAGGACGTTTCCGATAATCAGACGGGAGATATCACGCTCCAGATAGTCAAGGCCCCCCTTCGCCTGTCTCATCCGGGTGATAAGCGTTGTCTGTGCCTGTTCCAGTTGTTCAATCGAAAGATTGTCCATGTTATGCGGCCTCCTGGTTTGGTGGGGTGTATGAACGATAGAAGATGCTTTTCAGGATACTGGATCGATGCTGCGGGTTCTCGACCTTGGCTATGGCGTGCCCGTACTTGTTCCGTCGAAAAGTGATAATCGTTCCGTATGAACCCGGGACCGTCATGGTAGTGTCCCCTTCCCTTTCTATGAGGCACTGGACAAGATCATTCTCGTCCTTGGGGACATTTAAGCAGTTCCGTTCCCGTACCAAGTCTGCTTTCCGTTCTCTGACATTATCGGAGTGAGTGCATGCCTGACAGAGTTCGCCGTCTCCCTTGAAAGGGGTCTTGCATTTGATGCAGGCTTTAAGTGTATTCTGCTGCATGTCGTCAAGCGTAAGCTCCCACATTGGTTTTTCATCTGACTGCGCTTCGGCACAATTTCCGCCCGAACATTTGCAATTTTGTGCTGACTGCTGCCCGAGAATAAAGCGCCGAAGAGCCCGGCCTGTATCAGATCTTTCAAGCAAGCAGAGCTCTGCCGCCATTGACAAGGTCAACAGATACTCTTTTGCAGGCGTCCCTGCCCCGCGCTCGACCAGATAGGTTGTAAAATCCTCGTTCTCGGTAAAACCGTACGAACCGATACGAGATGACATGAAAGTTGGAAAGTCGCGCCCCACTTCAAGCGCCTGGTGTAACTCTCTGCCGTCAATCGCAGGGATAGTTTCGGTGCCTCTTGTCCATGCCTTAATTCCAATCATGGTGTCTCTCCTGTATTTTTAAATTCTCCACGGTTACCCTGCTCTTCCGCCTTCGTAAGGAATTTCCACTCATATGCGTAGACTTCAACAACGCTATTGCCGGTAATATCCACGATCAAGCGGCCAGTCCTTGGAAGACAGCCTATTTCACGTAGCGCCTGAGTAAGCTCCTTCCGTTGTGACTTTGTTTTGCAAAAGACTATCCTTGGCCAGTTCACTCTCATGCTGTAGCCTCACGATGAAATGGAAGACCAGACGACCGGTAAACGATCTTCGCCAATTCATCATTTCTCTTTAAAAGCAGTTGAACAGCTTCTTGGTAGAATGCTGATGTAGTCGCTGTATGCTGCTGTGCATCTTTTGTCAGGGCAGTCAGCAGAGCCATAATGCTGATTGCTTCCTCCATGAGCCTTACGACTTCATCACGCGATATCTCTGTTGATTGCTGCACTTGCTCTATCATTTTGAGCACTTCGCTCATGCGTTCATAAACACTCTTGTTGTTTTCCACGTTTCCCCCCTTTTGGCTTAAACGGCTTGAATTCCGTTATCGATTCTCATACGGCACCGAGAGCAAAGACCGCCACGGGTTACCATCTCTCGCTTGCATAATTTGCATACTCCCGGCGCGTGTGGTTTGCGCTGATGCGGGGCCGTGCAGTCTTCCTGGTCTCTGTTGGTTGTAGCTCTTCGCGGCAGATTGTCACGACCGCAAGAGATACAGACGTGCGCGCCTGTGTCTGATGTCAGCTGTCGATACTGCATGAGACCGCCGCACTTGCACCGCACGTCAGACCGCTTTCCGATAAGTCGGTTTTGTTTCCTTTTTTTCGTACTCGCTCATCCCTTTGAATTGAAATGAAGCCCGATCGATATCGCAGAGAAGCCGAAAACCTTTGGATCCGTTTCTGTTTTTCAATCCCTTGCAAATCAGGTTGCCATCCTCGTCAGTGTAGAACCCGAGCATGATATCCGCGCTTGCCTCAATATCCCCGCCGCCCTTTGCATCGGTTATCTCGATATCAAACTTGCTCTTCGCCCCTTCACGGTTGATCTGACACAAAAGGATGATTGGAAGGTTTGCTTCCTTGGCAATGTTCTTAATCTCCGGTGCATTGTGGGCGGTCTTCTCGAAAAGGTTTTTTCCAGGACCGGAAAGAAGCCCCAGATAATCAATTCCTACGGCGTTGACCTTTCCGTACTTGTTACCGGCGAGCTCGATGTAGCGGGTGATCTTGTCCAGGTCGAGCCGTGGCCGGTCACATACCAGCAACCCCCTGGACCCCTTGGCGTAGATTGCCGTCTGTATCGCCTTGGCATCGCCACCACATGCCTTGTATGCCCGCTCAACGTCGCGGCCAGTTATCCCGTTGGCAATCTGCGCCTCTCTCTCAAACACCTTAACGTCAGGCATCTCGAGCGAAAAAAACAGATGATAGAAGCCGGTACGGTTTGCACCGGCCAATAGAAGATTTTGCAGCCATGCCGTTTTGAATCCTCCAGGCTCGGCTATGATCGTCAACACTTCCCCCGGCGCCACGCCGCGTATGAGAGAGTCAAGCAAGGGAAAGCCAGTGACGAATCGGGCCTTGTCAAAAGTCTTCACCTGTTTAATGTACCGCTCGGCCCGCTGGTCAATGGTGGTGATATCTCCAACCGACACTCCGCCGAAAGAATCCATACTGGCAGAGATACCGGCAAGCTCTGCCTTGGCGTCCTTAATACCTTCCGCTATCGGCTCGCCGCTGTACCCCAAGGCAATCAGCCTTTGAGCGTGCTGAATGAGCTGTCTTTTGCTGGAGGCTTCTTTGACGATCCGGCAGTAATGCCCCACGTTTGCAGATGTCGGAACGAAGTCAGCGAGAAGCAGCAGGTATTCTGCTCCACCCACCGCACCCAGGATCTCCGACTCTTTAAGTTTTTGAGTAGTGCTTACGAAGTCAATGGGGGATTTTTCGAGGTTTAGCGAGAGCATAGCCTTGAATATGTCCCGATGTGCTTCCTTGTAGAAGTCCAGTGCGTCAATCAGGCGGGATACTTTGTGAAGACATACGTTATCAAGGAATATTGCACCGAGTACGGACATTTCAGCGTCGATGTTTTGAGGTGGCAATCTATCAGTCATTTTTTTCAGGCTCCCAGTTGTTCCATTTTTTGAACCAGCGGTTTCCATCCTGCGGTGACTTCCAATCCTCGTTTTCTTTTAAGTCACCGAGGTACCGACCAAGTGCAATGTTAATCCGATCCATATCGACTTCGCTTTTGACTGACGCGTGATAATGTTTTCGAGCTTCTTCTTTTCCGACCTTCTTCGGATATGCTTTCCAGAGTTGTTCAAAGAATTCTGACAACAGAAGGGAGTCAGGAGAAACCGGCCTTTTCGGTTTCGTATCATATGTTTTAGATTCTTTCTTTAACCTTCCTTCTCTATATTGTGGGACGACTGTGGGCTTCGTCGGGGTTTCATTGTGGGCTTCGTTGTGGGCTTCGTAGTTCTTAAAATCCTGATAATATGAATAATTACAGATACTTATTATCATTCCGTGTGTGGCCTTCACTGTGGTTATCATTGTGGCCTTCGTAAAGGCTTCGTACGCGCTTCGTATTTCATCTTTAGTAGGTGTTTTCTTCCGGTAACCGATTTTGTAACTCATTGCCTCCTGCATCTCTTCTCTGTTGGTATGGAATTGGCCACGCTTAAACTTTTCTCCATCCTTCCAGAAGGCCTTTGAAAGCATCCACACCCAAAGCTTCATGTAGAGAGGCGGCCAATCCATGAGCATGCCATCAAGCATTTTACGAGCTGTAATGAAATATCCGCCCAGGATCTTCGGCGATCCTGATACTCCCTGCTGGTTGTCGAGTTGTTCATCCATGGCCTGTGCTCCGTGATGCGGTGGCATTCTCCCGGGTAAGTATGTTTGCAGGGAATCGGGGGAGCATCCGACTTTCAGCCCAGGCAGCTAACCAGGACCTACCCTGCAAAATTGAAATCAGTTTACGGATGCATAAGCCGCGATCGTGCCAGCCCTGATCACGGCCTTCATTGCCAGACTCTCGCCGCCTGGTATGCTGGCCAGAAGCTCGGCCTTGCGGAACTGCTCAGACACCTGTTGTTTCTTCGAATTTTGGTTGCAAAAATGGCGCATGACGGAAATCTCCTTCGTGATTTGGCACGTCATGCGCCTGTTGTTTCTGGGTAAAATTTTTCTACGAGGGGACTATGCACTCATGCGCATATATCCTCTTGGCACCATGGCGGGTGTTGTTACGTCGCTTCTATAAGTCCTCTGGAGATACACGCATCCCGAAGTTCTTTCGTGATCGCTGTCACCGTGTCGAAGAACCCTTTCAGGAGATGGTAACGAAGGGCGGCAGGATATTTATCTAGGTCGTAGACGCGGTTAGCGTCAATATCATCTCCTCCAGCATCAAAGGATTCACCCATATCATGCAACTCACACAAAAGCTTATAGTCCGGATCGTCACTGAGCAGCTTCTTTGCCTGGAATTCTCCGTTGGTATAAGCCTCCGCCTCAAGGCACTCTTTACTCGTTTTCAGTTTCTCTATGGTTACTTTGTACATGTTCCCTCCTCCTTTAATATGCCGCTATGCGGTTTGTCGCAGTTTTTGATGTAGTTTTCGATATCCTGCGATTTCCAGCAGAGCCGCCCCGGTGAAAGTTGGACCGTAGGTTTAGGGAAAGTTCCCTTATTCATCATTCTTTTGGCAGTCTTGTATGAAATGGCAAGCAGCCCCTTGTGCTTAATGTTCGTGAAAAGTTCTGACGATTTTAAAAACTGCATATTTACCCCCGGTTCACATTCTTATTGCGGACAACCTTTGTCACCTAAGTGCGTACGTGAATATTTAATATCACAGCTATTCCGGCAAGTTGTATCGGATTAAACTAAAATAGTTATTTCCCTGTTTTGTAATTGACAACAAAAAAGCCCCTGGATAATTCCAGAGGCTTTAAAGAGGTTTAAATATATGGGGTTGCTTATTCAGTCTACTTTTTTGCTGCTTTCCATTTCAAAAATTCTTCATAAGCTGGATGGTCTTTTAATGCACTGCCCCAAAAACTAGATTTATCAAGGTTATCTTTCAACGTTTCTTGAGACATTCCGTATTTATCTCGTAATGTCTTGTATATTTCGAGTTTCCCCATCCCCTCTGCTTGCACCTTATTAAACTCTCGTTGAAGGACAGCACTTCTTTTGTCAGCATCAGTCGGTTTGTTTTTGCGGGGTCTATGAGCGGGGTTTATCTTGGAGATTTTGTCCAGCGCTTCAGCAAGAAGGTGTCTTGTATTAGAACTCAAGCGTTCTGGTTCGTCTCTAAGGGCAGAGGCAACATAGCGATAATCTTTCTTTTTGATATACTTCTGCAGATCATTGTTAAAAATTTTATCGTCCTCTTCTCTTACAACAAACGAAAGGCCGGCCTTCGGTCCCCTCCTTTGATCAACATAGACAACGTCGTCTTTATAATTTTCGGTAGTCTTATTTACTTCCATACCGTTTTCCTATGCTGCCAGTTTTAGCGGCATGATGTGAAGTTCGGTGCCCCTTCGGGCTACTCTCAAATCATAATCACTCTGGAGATTAAGCCACAATTCAGCAGAGGTCCCAAAATAGGCGGCAAGACGTAAAGCGGTGTCAGCTGTGATTGACCGCTTGCCGTTGACAATGGTGCTGATCCGCCCCGGTGGAACGTCGATTTCTCGGGCCAGGCGGTTGATACTGATACCCATCGGCTTCAAAAAGTCTTCAAGCAGGATCTCGCCGGGGTGTATGGGGTCAAGATAGATGTTCATGATATTGATTCCTTTCAGTGATAATCCACGATCTCGACGTCATAGGCGTTGCCGTCATGCCACTTGAAGCAGATACGCCACTGGTCGTTGATTCGTATGCTGTGCTGACCTTCCCTGTTCCCGCTCAGCCCCTCAAGTCTGTTGCCTGGAGGTATGAGCAAATCTTTTAACAACTTTGCGCCATGAAGAAAATACAGCTTCCGCCTGGCTATTCGCTCAAATGCCTTGAAGCGTTTTACGAGGCGGTCATTGAATAGCGCCTCAGTGTCTTTGTCGTGGAAGGTTTTTATCATCTGTGAGAATCCTATCTTATTGAGTCTATGACGTCAAGCGTAATACTAAAGATAAAAGGGGCAGGTTTTACCCCGCCTCTGGGTATCATATCGACACCACACTTCTGGATTCCAACATTTCCTTTACTTCCAAATTGAAGCGGGGCAAAACTTTTTCAATAGCTGGTACTGGATCGACTCCAGGTCCGACAAAAACACAGGGTTTATTCTGCAAAGCTTCGCGTCCCACCGGAAATAGACAATAGCGTTCTCCTTCTTTGTTCGTGCGGTAAATGTTCACTCCGTCAATCGTGCTTTCATAAACTGGTTGTGCCATTTCCTGCTGAATAAAGTCTGTTGCTCCCGATAATCTTCCCATGGTAATGTCCTCCTCGTGAAGTGGTTCCGGCCTTGGCCGGTTCTGCTTTAGCCTCATGTTCGCGCATGAGGCTTTTTACGTTTTGCTACGCTGCCTTTTTGCTGCCAATAGAAATAACCTTCCCGCCTTCTTTGCCTTCAACAATACTGTTCAGCTTCCGCTCCCAGGCTTCGAGGACCTGCTGTTTCTCTTTGTCATAGCGGTTGAGGTTATAGGTCCGAATGATTCCTTGCTTGGTATGGTTCAGTACGGCGTCTATGATTTCATCCATAAAGCCTATCTGTGACATGAATGTCGATGCTGTGCGGCGCAGATCGTGTGGGGTGAAGTGGTCAACACCAAGCTTGTTTTCTGTAATAGGCTCTCCTTTCTCATCAAACACCGGCTTCCCATTGACTTTAACCGGAACGGCAAGGGCACGCATGACAGCCTGAGAGATGGAAAGCCTTTTCATCGCCTGTTGTTTCTCTGCCGGCTCACTCTCCTTGGGTTTTTTGGGGCAAGGGAAGATAATACCCATGTCAGTTTCTTTGCCGGTCTTAGTGTCTACCTTCTTGAGCGGTCCTATCAGGCCAATGGCCGTATCGGTAAGAAAGACGCGATGCGCCTGTTTGTTCTTGGATCTCTCTGCCGGTATGGTCCACCATCTGTCGTTGATTTCGTTTGTGTGCATGCCGATTACTTCACCCGGGCGCTGCGCTGTGACGAGGATCAGTTTCAATGCCCTTTTGATCTCGTAGGATATTGAGCAACTATCCATATTAACCCATAGAGCTTTCATTTCGGCTTCGGTCAATACCCTGTCGCCACGGTTGAGGGGTGCGGGCATAACAACACCGTCACAAGGTGAATGCTCAAGGATGTCACGCTGAACGGCAAAGCGGAACATTTTCCGGATGATCTTGAAGTTACTGTTTGCCGATCCAGGGGAGCCCCGCTCGATGATCTTTTCCAGCAGGAGGACAACATCACGCTTCTTGATATCGGCAGCCTTACGCTTGCCCCAGGCGGCAAGAGCGTCCTTGTTTAGGATCCGTTCGTCTTCCTGCCAGCTGCGTTTATTCGGCATAGCGTGCTTCTTGATGTACTCGTCTATCAAGTCGGAAATCGTGGGGGCCTTGCGTCGTTCGTCTTTTGCTTGTTCTTGCTCGGTCAAGGGATCAACACCATGGGCCACCTTCTTTTTGGCGTCTCCATGACGGTCTCTAGCAGTGACAAGTTTCATGTCAGGATACGTGCCCAGTTTCATGAAACGCTTACGGCCTTCAAAGGTGTAGATGTAATACCACCCCTTTTCACCAGACGGATACACGCGAATGGCGAAGCCCTGCCCCTCCCTGATCCAGTACTCTTTTTCGGTAGGCTTGAGGCTGATAATGTATTTGTCAGTAAATCCCTTTGCCATTTTGGCCCCCTTAAAAGGATACGTGATAACTACGTATCCTCCAGCGTATCCTTTAAACGCTGTCCTTCAATGGGGAAACTTGTCCCTATCTGACTAAATAAATAATACTAAAATGGGGAGTTGTCAAGTAGTTACAGAGGTTGCTCAAAGAAAGGTGTCATCACTTGGATATGGTTGGGGATATATGAAATTCTTACTTACAAGCTGGATGTCACAGGTTCGATCCCTGTTTCGCCCACCAACCAGAAACAGCCACTCAGTAAACATTCTGAGTGGCTGTTTCTATTTTACCCCCTACCGATACCGGCCCCACCCTACACAAAGACGCCCTGACTAACGTTCGCTTTTCCAGAGCACATCGCATTCACTCCAATAAAACCGTCCCCACTCACACACGTATCTAACCTATCTCACAAGACGCCGAACCACTCGTCCCACGACTAACGGATAGATGTCTTCGTTGCTTATATCAAGGACCTCGGGCTCAGTGCCAACTGCATCACATTTTGCAAGCAGGGTCCCGTCAGGATTGCGAAAAATCCGGCGAATTGCCATGGTACCGTCGGCATATCGCAAGGCAAGAACTCCGCCATTAATGGTGTTCTTGCAAGACGTGTCCACAAAGACGAGGTCGCCATCCTGAGCCCATGGATGCATACTGTCACCGAGCACCTTCATCAACAACAGGTCTTCCGGTTGCACGCCAAGTGCATGAACCAGCCAACTGACTCCCGGGGACAACACATCGACAATTTGCGCTGACTCAAACGAGCAGATAACATTGCCATGGGAATCGTACCTGACAAATTTTTTATAGGGCGGACTAACCCGTGGTTGTTCGCAAACCGGCTGTTGCTGTTCAGTTGATAGTGGAGATCGATTCTCCTCCGACTGGAATCTGCCGGCATGTGATTTGTTGCCGGTCAGGATGTACTCCAGATCCAGCCCTTCCGAACCGCATATAGCTACTATCGCCTCGGTTGGAATAGTATTGCGCTGCTTCCAGTTATGTATCCGGCGAATTCCTACTTCCATAGCCTCGGCCAGCTCTACATCAGTTTGTATGTCCAGCTCTTCTTTAATACGGCCAAGAGTGTCCCTGGTATTAATCAGAACGTTACCACCCGGCATCCTGAGCTTGAGTGTTTCAGACGGCTCATTACCAATATTGATGCATTCATCATGCAATTGCAGAACTTTCTTATTGACAAAGTTACTCATAATCGGTTATCTCCTTTACGCGTTAAAATTAACTACTATTAAAATACTCCGGTTAATGCTCAGCCGGGTCGTTACCGTAGTGGAAACTGCCATAAAGTGCGGTGCCAGACGCTTATACGCGGGCCATGTCTTTCGTCCGAGTCTATTCACAACATAAGATGAGCACTGAAACAGCAGATTTATGACCTGATGTCGATGACATATAACATTATAGTGCAAAAAGGGCAATTATCATAAATTTCCGTTACTATGATTGGCACTGATAGTCGTTTTTTTGATACGTTACCCGTACTAACCGGGTCCCTGTCGAATTCCTCCGCAACATGACATAAATACTCATTAACCGTGATCCATTGCGCATTCAGTATTACATCAGATCATGGCACAAACGTGCGTAGGCGTATTGTTTTATACGTCATTATGACGTACACAATCGTCACATTTTAATACATTTACTGTATCTAAGTAAGGAATTTAAATGAATAATATTATCAGGATACTGTTAATTATCTGTGCAGCCTCACCGCTTTTTGCATGCTCATCAACGCCACTCATTAAACAGCCTCCCGAATGGGGATATGAGAAAGACGCCATCCAGCTCCATTTCGTCAGTGATCCGCAACTGAATCTCTATCAGAAACGCGTCCATTCGTTGACCATATGCCTCTACCACCTCCGGGACCCCAACAGCTTCAACCAACTGGTCGATGAGCAAGACGGCCTGCCCAGGCTATTGGAGTGCAACCGATTTGATCCAAGCGTTACCTATTCCCGAAGACTGGTGATCCAACCCAACCAGGAACTTACGACGTTGTTGGACCGGACGGACGGCGCAAAATTCGTCGGCATCGTAGCGGGCTACTATGCACTGCAGAAGGACAACTCAGTCAGGTCCTATCAAATCCCCATAACAGGTGTCAAAAAAGGCTCTACGCTCGTGCAGAAGACAGCAAAACTAAACATAGATCTGTACCTGGGTACTCAGGGTGTCATGCAAATCGCCGACATTCCGAAAGTCATGACAACCAGACAAGACAAGGAAAAGCAATGAACGTACAGCAACCACTTTTCTGGGATCAGGGGATTCTGCTGCAGCCACAGCACTTTCAGCTTCTCGACCGAACCTGTCAGGGGCTTCTCTCCCCTTATCAGAAATATCTGGAGCCGCATTTCTGGGGAGTTGGAGATATGACACTCCAAAAAAGCGCACTCGGCACACGGACCTTTAACCTTCAGGCCGGCGAATTCCTGTTTCCCGACGGTACGTTTATCTGCCTCTCCGAAAACGCCTGTATTGACACCCGCGCTTTTGATGAAGCTTGGGTGGAAGGCGGAAAACCGTTTTCAGTATACCTTGGACTCAAAAAATGGTGCGAATCCGGGGTAAACGTAACGGTCCTACCGACGCTTGAAACGATTTCGACTGTCGCTACACGCTTTGTAACGTCCACCGGATATACAGAGGTCGAGGATCTTCACGCCGGCGGTCCGAAGAGCCAGGTACAAAGACTTCACTTTGCTTTGAAAATATTCTGGGAAACAGAGTTGGACCAGTTGGGTGAGTATGAACTTATCCCTCTGGCCCAACTGGAAAGATTCGGCGCTGAAATACGGTTTTCTGAAGATTTTATTCCACCATGCCTTTCCTGCGCCGCATCACCATCGCTCCACACGCTCATAGGGGAAATACGTGACCAGATAACAGCCCGTGGTTACCAGCTAGAGGAACATAAGAGTAAACGGGGCATACAGACCGCCGAATTTGGTTCCAGGGACATGGTCTATTTTCTCGCACTCAGGTCGGTCAATCGTTACGTCCCACTGCTTTGCCACTACACCGAAGCCGCTCATATCCATCCGTGGCATGTGTACGGCATCCTGCGGCAGCTGGTCGGCGAACTGACCGCCTTTTCTGAGCGGGTCAGCGTCCTTGGAGAACTGCAGGACGGGAAAAAAGTCCTTCCGGAATATGACCACCGCAACCTGTGGAACTGCTTTTCTGCGGCACAGGACATAATTTCACACCTGCTGGACGAGATCACCGCCGGGCCTGAATACGTCATTCGCCTGGCCTATGACGGGACTTTCTATGCCGCGGATCTGAAACCGGCCATTTTTGAAGGACGCAACCGCTTCTACCTGGCGGTAAAAACTGACGAAGAGCCCACAACAGTGCTCAAGGCACTGGAAGACATTGCCAAGCTGAGTTCCCGTGATCATCTGGACATGCTGATTTCCCGATCACTGCCCGGCATCGGCCTGCAGTACCTGCAGACCCCGCCCCAGGAACTCCCCCGCCGGGCAAATACAGTCTATTTTGCAATCAACCACCATGACGACCAGTGGACTGCAGTGAGCAAGCAGTACAGCCTGGCCCTCTACTGGAACAGCGCCCCGGCGGATATAGAAATTGAACTGATGGTAGTGGGGAGATAACACCAATGCACTTAAGCGACTGTTTTATGAATATTATGGCCTATGTCACCTACTTGCTGAAAACGGTGGAGACGAAACAGCCGGCATATGAAGAGATCAAAAATGACATCCGCAGACTCCTGGCGGAAAGCGAAGGGTATGTGGCAAAGGGGCTTTTCCCGCGCGACGACTATGAACAGGCGCGCTTCGCACTCTGCGCCTGGGTCGATGAGGCGATTCTCAGCTCACGATGGCAGCATAAAAACCGTTGGCTGAATGACCAGCTGCAGCGCCTCCATTACAACACCACCGATGCAGGGGAGGAGTTTTTCGTACGCCTGGGCAACATCGGGTTTCACCAGCGAGATGTACGCGAAGTCTACTACCTCTGCCTGGCCCTCGGCTTTACCGGCCGCTACTGCCATCCGGGAGATGAATACCAGCTGGAGCAGATCAAGACCTCCAGCCTCAAACTCCTTCTGGGTAGCTCTGTAGGTCTCCCCTCACTGGAACGTACGGATCTTTTCCCCGAAGCCTATCCCAACGGCACCGTGGAATTGGGCAAACAGAAGATGCGTGCAGGTTCACGGCTTATCGCCGCCGTCTGCCTGGCCGCCCCGGTGCTGCTGTTCTGCATCCTGTACCTGATTTACCACTTTACACTGAGTGGAGTAAGCGAAAACTTTCTAAGGACGGTGGCAAACTGAGATGAAAGAATTCATCAACGTATTCCTCAAATATTCCCTTTTCATAGTTGCCGGCATCCTTGCAATACTTCTGGTTATAGGCCTTGTGCTCGTTTTCGAGTGGCCCTGGTGGGTCGGCATTTTCCTGTTGCTACTGCTTACCGGCCTGACGGTAGGCGGCTTTTTCATGCGCAAGATCTGGATCAGCCGAAGGGAACAGAATTTTGTCAACGATATTGGCGAACTGGATCAGGCCAAGGCACGAGCGCTTTCCCATCAGGAAAAGATTGAGATGAACAGCCTGCATGAACGCTGGAAAGCGGCTATCGGCACCCTACGCAACTCGCACCTCAACAAGCTCGGCAACCCGCTGTATGTCCTGCCCTGGTACATGGTGATCGGCGAGAGCGGCTCCGGCAAGACAACCTCCCTTAACAGCGCCCGATTGGCCTCCCCCATACGCGACTCCAGCCGGGTCCAAGGGATATCAGGAACAAAACAGTGTGAATGGTGGTTCTTCGAACAGGCAGTCATTATCGATACCGCCGGACGGTATGCGATGCCGGTCAACGAAGGGAAGGACAAGGATGAATGGCAAAAATTCCTGTCACTGCTGATCAGGTACCGCCGTAAAGAGCCGCTCAACGGATTGATCGTAACGGTGGCTGCCGACAGGTTGTTGGAAGCCGGGCAGGAACAGCTCGAAAAAGACGGCTGTACGATTCGTCAGCGCATCGACGAACTGATGCGGGCGCTGGGAGTCAGGGTTCCGGTGTATGTACTGGTAACTAAATGTGACCTGGTCCAGGGCGTAAACCGCTTCTGCGAACATCTTCCGGCCAAAAGCCTCGATCAACCCATGGGAATCATAAATCAGGATCTGTCAACCGACGTAAGCGCTTTTGTCGAGAGCGCCCTGCATACCATTGATGAGCGCCTGAGAACGATTCGCCTGCAACTGCTGCATCAGCCGGAGGCGAGGGGCGCCGACCCGGAACTGCTGCTCTTCCCGGAAGAGTTCGAGAATTTGAAGCAGGGACTGGCAACCTTCATGACCAACACCTTCAGTGTCAACCCGTATCAGGAAACCCCGGTACTACGCGGCATGTTTTTCAGCAGCGGCAGGCAGGAAGGAAACCCGCACTCCCACTTTTCCCGCACCATGGGACTTATCGGCGCAGAGACGGCCCTGCCCGGTACGAGCAAGGGTTTGTTTCTGCATGACTTTTTTTCAAAAATCCTCCCCAGAGACCGTTCTCTGCTGGCGCCGACCCGCAAATCCATCGAATGGAGATCTCTTACCGGCAATCTTGGGCTGACATCCTGGGTTATTCTGGGTGTGGCGCTCTGCGGCCTGCTCAGCTTCTCGTTTGTCAAAAACATTAAAACGATCCGGGACTTTTCACATGGATTTTCTAAAACCGCCCCTCTGCGCGGTGACATGCCGGCGGACCTGGCTTCCATGGAACGTTTCCGCCAGGACATACTAAAGGTTGAGGAGCAAAACCGACACTGGTGGATTCCTCGTTTCGGACTTACGGAAAGCATCAAGGTGGAAGAAGGCCTCAAGGCGAGATTCTGCAAACAGTTTCAGGGCATGATCCTTACCCCATTCGACAAGCAGATTGCCGCAGGCATGACAACCATTTCCCCGGCCACCCCTGACGACGTTTATGGTCAGTACGTGGTGCATCTGGTGCGACGCATCAATATTCTCAAAACCCGCCTGGATGACAGGAAGCTGGTGGCGCTGCAGGCAAAGCCGCAGCCTGTGTATATCTCGCTGCTCAACTCGCCGGCTGCCGCCACTACCCAGGAAACGAAAAAAGCCTTCGGCACCCTCTATCTCTCCGATCTGATCTGGAGAAAAGAGGCTGGCGACGTCAGCAAGGAGATGGCCGTACTCCAGGCCTCACTCAAACAACTGATTGCTGTCAAAGGGGGCAACCTGCAGTGGCTGGCTGTCTGGGTGGACCGGCAGAGCGGACTTCCTCCTGTGACGCTCAAGGACTTCTGGGGCGGGAGCCTGAATGCAACCGCAGAAAAATCGGTACCACCAGCTTTCACCCGCAAGGGGAAGGAGGCTATGGATTCCCTGATCAATGAACTGGAGGAGGCTATCCCGGATCCGGCTCCGATACGTGCCCAGAGGGGCGCTTTTGCCGGTTGGTACCGCAGCGCCGGCTTTGAAGCCTGGCGTGCATTTGCTGCGGACTTCTCAAAGGGTGAGCAGCGTCTGCGCGGTGCGGCTGAATGGCAGCAGGCCGCCGCCAAAATGAGCTCTGAACAGGGTCCCTACTTTGCTCTACTCAAAAAAATTGCGCTGGATCTGGAACCGCTGACCATGGAAGCAACGCTACCACCCTGGCTTCAGCAGATTTACCAGTTCCAGGCGACCCGGGCGCAAGGATCCGTTCAGGACAATGCCACCATCAACAAGGCCACCGAAGGCGGCAAGAAGATTCTTACCACCATCCAGAAAAATGTCGGCCAGGAAGCCGGGGCGCACAAGCTTGAAGTGCAGATGACAACGGCCAAAGCCTGCCAGGATTACTGCGGCGCCCTCTCGGCAATCACACCGTCAGTCGCCTCGCGGAACCAGGTCTTTGAGCTGACATCCCAGACATTCAACGAGGAACCGGCAACCGGCAAATCTCCACTCTACGCAGCAAGCTCTTCAGTAGCCCGATTGAAAGCCGGAATCTCGGGAGCATCCGCAGACCCGGTATTCAGCCAGCTGCTGAACGGTCCGCTGGAATTCCTCTGGTTATACCTGCGCAAGGAAAGCGCCGGCCAACTCCAGGCACTGTGGGAAGAACAGGTTCTGGCGGCAACCATGGGCATGACCAGCCAGCAGGCGATCCCGGTCCTGCTTGGCCCTGACGGGCTGGCATGGCGTTTTGTAAAAGGCCCCGCTGCCCCCTTCCTGACCCGCAGCCTGTCAGGCTATAACGCCAAAGAAGCGCTGGGAGGAACAATCCCCTTTGAAAAGGATCTGTTCACCTTCATGGAAAAAGGTGCCAGGGCCCAAGCGACCGTTATGGCGATGGGAAGGCCGCAGAACCAGAGCGTCGGCATCAAGGGGCTCCCCACGGACAGCAACTCCGATGCCAGGACCAGACCCCAAGCCACCCGGCTTGAACTTCAATGCAACGGCAGCAGCCAGATTCTGGTCAACAGCAACTATCCGGTCGGCAAGACCTTTTCCTGGTCACCAGATGCCTGTGGCGACGTCCTCTTCCAGATTGAAGTGGGAGATGTCGTCCTGACCAGACATTACATGGGGCAGCAGGGGTTCCCCGATTTTCTCAAGGATTTGCACGGTGGCAGGCGCACCTTTACGGCCAGGGAGTTCCCTGGAGAAAAGAAAGCATTAGAGCGCATGGGAGTTAAATCCATTACGGTGAACTATCAGTTCATCGGCAGCGGGGCGATTCTGCAGCAGACCGCCGCATTGTCGGGACAGGCACCAAGGAGTATCGCACAGTGTTGGATTCAATAAAGGACGAACAAAACTGGCAGTGGGCGGCATTCGGCAAACATCCGACAGCCAAGGACTATTTTCGCCTGGGTGAAGAGACCCCCTTTGTAGAAGGACTGTTCGGCTGGGTGGAAAAAGGGTATCAGCTCTTGACCACCAAAGAAAATGCCACCCCCGACTTCTGTTCCTGGCGCTTCTGGGTCCGCGAAGCGGGCAAAAACTCCCTGGTCTGCGGCGTGGTGCGGGTCAGCAGCGACAGCCTCGGCCGCCCCTACCCCCTCGTTATCATGGGGGCCGGCCCCCTGCAAAACTGGCAGGAGAACTGGGATCTGCTCCCCTTCGCGGCCGAACGGACCTGGCGCCAGATCGAATACCTGGGCGCCAATCTGTTTACCGATTTCAAAAAACTGGAAGAGGAGATCCGCACCATCCGGCCGCCCGATGCCAACTGGCCCGAGCACGCCCAGAAGCGCAAGGGCCTCAACCGGGTCTGTTCGCCGCTGGACCCTTACGCATCGTTTCTCGATATCCGCGAGCTAAAAAAACTGGCTGCGGCACACGCAGACAAACCAGAGGTCTTCATCAGTCTCGACCGCGGCCCCTGCGACGACAAGATCATGCATGTCAGCCTCTGGCACCTCCTGGCCCGCGAATCGGTCGCAAAGAGCCTGCCCAACGCCATGTTCATGGGGGGGGCACTGGACAAGGCATATCTGGCAATCATTAAACGCCCGCTCAAACCGGCGGACTTCATCCAGCTCTGGTCGGTTTCCGCGCCCGTGCTATGGAAAAATGCAATCGGAACGGAGTATGCCATGGACCTGTCAGCAGTGGGCAAACAGCCCATCAGCACGGAAAAACCGACCGGTTCGGATGTACGTTATGAACCGGCCTATGACGAACTGCAGACCGAAGTGGACAAGCTCTCCTCACCGGCGGCCGCCGGCTCGGTCAACTGGGAGAAGGTCGTCCGTTTTGCCACGGACATCCTGATGAACAAATCCAAGGATCTGCTGGTAGCCAGCTATCTGGCCGTGGGCCTGATCCATACCCGCCGCAATGACGGTTGTGCCGTCGGCCTAAAGGTCTATCTGGAAATGACTGAAAACTTCTGGGACGAACTCTATCCGCAGAAGGTCCGCATGCGGGGACGGGTGCGGGCCATCGAATGGTGGCTGGAAAAGACCGAAGCGGCCCTGCGGCAGACCAAGGAGCTCTCCTTCCCTCCCGACCAGCTGGAACTGATCAAGGAGAACCTGACACAGCTCGAAAACTTCCTGGGAGCGCACCTGGAAAGCTGCCCCTCCCTGGCTCCGATCAAGGACTATTTCAAAGGACTCACCCCTGGAGTAATCGAACAACAGGAGACGATTACAGCTCCCCGCCCTGCAGCGGAAACGAGCGCAGAAAAACCGGCCGTATCGGCCGCGCCCCCGCAGCAGGAACCGCACGACGTCTCCACACTGCGGGAGATCACATCGCAACACGAGGCCGGCAAAGCGCTCAGTGACGGCCTGATGAAGATCGGTGAAGCCTCTTTTTATCTCTGGCAGCAGGATCTGGCGAGCCCGCAGGTCTACCGGCTGACACGTAAAACCGCCTGGTATGCCGTAGAAGAACTGCCACCCGCCACCAATGGCCAGACAAAAATAGCGGCGCCACCGACCCAGATAAAAAACCTGCTCTTCGACCTGCGCAATAACGGCGATGCCGAAGCGCTGCTGAAGGCCGCCGAAACGCGTCTTCCCCAGTACATCTTCTGGCTCGACCTCAACCGACTGGCGGCCGAGGCCCTGGCCCGCCTGGGAAGCCGTTTCGAACGGGCCCATGACGCGGTCTGCCAGGAGACAGCTTTCCTGCTGCACCGTTTGCCCGGCCTGGAGGAGTTGTCCTTTTCCGACGGCACCCCCTTTGCCACACCGGACACCCGCCAGTGGCTGAAAGGGATCGCCTTCCAGGGTTCGGCGCCGGAGACAACACCACTCAACACGACCGATTCTCCCGCTGAAACCGGTGCGGAAGCGCTTATTGGCAAGAAGATCGGCGAGCTGCAGCAGCTGGTGCGCAAGGGGAAACTTATCGAGGCGATGGAGGCGGTCCAGCAGAAGCTGCGCGCCAGCGCCTCTCAGCGTGAGAACCTGCTCTGGCGGCTGTCGTTGTCCCAGATGCTGGTCGATGTCGGCAAATCAAGGTTGGCCCTGCCCCATCTTGAACAGGCACTCAAGGATATCGCCTGGCACGGGCTGGAAGCGTATGACCCCAGCCTGGCGATGCGCGGGCTCAAACTAGCCTGGCTCGCCTTTGACAGCCAGACGGAGCAGAAGTTCAAGGACCAGGCCCAGGATGTGCTGCACCAGATCGGACGTTTCGACATGCCGGAAATGGTGCGATTGAGCAAGGGGTAGTTGATAATGCTGTGAATCAATGAACAGAACACTTGAACATTAGGGGCCGCAAAGCATGGCTGACGATACAACACCAACAATAAAAAAACAGAAGGCCGAACAAAACGCCCCCAAGGGTGACGTACTGAAATTCGTCAAGCCGGATATGCTGTGTGGGGAAATACATCAGATCAGCATCTGGCAACCCGCAGCTCAAATCGACAGAAGAAGCAGTTATCAAGTATCCGTTAAAATTCCTGCCCATGTTTCACTACGACCCCCGTCGATGGCAATTCAATGGGGAAAACGTCAATGCAGACCTTATTACAAAAGTAATGGGTAAAAATGCACTTTACCTGGGCTTCAAGATGTACACCGCTCAGGGATTCCGACCTTGGGACGTACGCCGACTGCCGACGCTGAAGGATTTTTACGCCAAATGCTGCAAGAACGGCATCCCGATCATGAACCACTGCACCCCCGGTGGCGCGAGATCCCACGAAGATGATGAATTCTTCGGCTTTGAACACCCTTTTGACATTGAACAGGAAGAACAGGATCTACGGAAAGGTAAAGATAATAAAACATATTTTCAAGATAACTTCGTATCGCCCAAAGCATGGGAAAAAGTACTGGAAGCAAAGGTTGAACTAAAAGGTAAAGACCCTGTCAGACTACACACCTTGCGACTCTGCCTGGCTCACTTTGGCGGGCCTACAAAACCAGGCCCTGAATGGAGTCAGCAGATCATAGATATGATCACAAGTAACAAGTATCCCAATCTGTACACCGATATTTCATCGTCTTTTGCAGATGAAGGTTTTCGTAATTATTTCAAAGAACTTTTCACCCGTAAACCAGACAAAGAACCAGAGGGAAAGCACCAAAACGACTCAAAAAAAGGGAAAACTAAAAAGCCGGAACCACTGACAGATGAACAAAAAAAGAAGCTCAGAAGTCGGATACTCTTTGGAACCGACTGGTACATGGTATTTGCCTACGGGACATTTAATGGGAAAAACCTATGGGATTACTGTACTGAAACCAAAGACTGGCTGGATTCATTCGACACAAGCTTGTGGCCCTACTTCACTCAGTATAACCCTTACAGATTTTATAAGCTGGAGACTGAGGTGCCACGGATAGCGGAGAGTATAATAAATATGAGAAGGAAAAATGTGTATGAAGGCTTGGAGAAGTTGACTCCTTCAAAAATCAATGACATCTACCAAGAAGCTGCTTGGGTCAAGGCGGCCAACAGTCCCCATGAACTTTACGAGGAGACGTGATGAACCTATTTAATAGAACCTTTCTGGCCACTGTCTTTACCTTATTGTTTTCAACTAATGCAATCGCCCATGGAGGAAATAAAATGGATTCCGAATATTTATATGAAAGAAAAAATTATCAGACAAAAATTATCAGCCTGCCACCACAAACCTTCAAAATAGGCGGTCTGTTTGGTGGCTACAATCATATATCAATATTTCCCGTACCACAGGGCAACGCTCTTGGTAGCAACGACATGGGCAACGCTATTACCATCATCTCTTTCCCCAAAGATAAGATAAGCTACGACAAATATTTTCGGCATGCAGATGATATAATGGGAGGCGGCAAATATCTGCCCCCCATATCACAAGATCTAATAGGTTTTGGACAGGTAAGAGTTTTTCATCTATTCGACTTTAAGAAAAAACTCCATCGAGAATACAGTATTATCTTCTCCGTTTCACAATACATCGAAAAAATCGCCATAGCAGATGCCCGTCAAAAGCGTTTCCTGTTTGAGGTCGAATCACAGAAAGCTGATCCCAAAGGCCCCTGGGATGTCAACTATAGTCTTCAGCTTGTTGAACTGAATGGTGATAAGCATAACTTGATCAGGGAAATTCCCAAGGTAAGAAGCACTTGGACAACCACGACAGACAGGGTATTTCTATGGGCTTTCGATGATAAAAAACTTCGAGTTTTAGACATGAACCTAGAACCGTCTCATCACCCATTAGAGGATGCGGTAAAACAGTATAAAGACAAAATTGACTTTGACCGGATAAATTTACATCCCAACTATCCATTTGCCGTCCTGACAGGCGGGGAAAAAGGGACAACAATCATTAGCTGGGCAACGGAACGACACGACAGACCCCACTTGTTAATATCTGACGCATCAAATTTCAGTTTTTCCCCCGACGGCAAATGGGTTATTTTGACCGATTATTTTAACTCAAACACCAATCAAACCTACATCATGCCTGTCTCCGAAAAGTACCCTCACTTCCTTGGCACTCCAATATTGTTATCAAATGATTCTTTTGAAGTCGGTCGGGGTGCATGGACTACCAATCCAACTGCCTTTGTCGGCACATCCCTTGACAAAATATTCCGATGGGACCTGGAAAACCAGGATTTCCCCGGAAAGGGCAAGATGTCGTTCCATGACTATATCGTGCAGGAAGATCTGAAAAAGCTGACCAAGGAAAAGAAGCAGGGGTTGGGGAAATAATTGAAGAACTTTGTGGGCATTGTCAGTTCATGCACTTCTCAGAATAAACAATAAAAGCATGTAAATAGCTGCGGCAGGAATAATTTAAATCCAAAACTACAAGGAGCGGGAACATGGCAAAAGAATCAACCGTAGCACCCAAGGAACGCGTGAATATCGTCTACAAACCGTCACTGGACGGGGCTCAGGAAGATGTCGAGTTGCCCTTGAAGATGCTGGTGCTGGGGGATTTCACCGGCAGCCCGGACAGTCGTCCGGTGGAGCAGCGTGAACCGGTCAATGTGGACAAGGACAATTTCAACGACATCCTCAAGGCCCAGGGCATCGGCATCAACATCAGCGTTCCCAACCGTCTGGCGACAGAAGACGGCCAGGAGATGAACGTCAAACTCTCCGTCGGCTCCATGAAGGACTTTGGACCGGAGGCGATTGTGAAACAGGTGCCGGAACTGCAGCGCCTGCTGGAACTGCGCGAGGCACTGCGGGCGCTGAAGGGACCGCTGGCCAACGTGCCCGAGTTCCGCAAGAAGATTCAGGAGCTGATCAAGGATGATACTACCCGACAGAGGCTGCTGGCCGAGATCGGTATTGAGGCGTAAGGGGACATTATGAGCACACTACAGACAGCCGTTTCTACCACTGAAGATAATCCCGTCATGATTGAGTCCCTGCTGGAGGAAATCGTCCAGGCCACCCGCCTCAAACCGGCTGATGAAGCCTACTCGATCACCCGCAAAGGGGTCGAGGCGCTGATCACCCAGCTGCTGGAACCGGGACACGAGAGCGAGAAGGTCTCCAAGGCCGGCCTCGACGACATGATCGCCGAGATAGACCGCAAGTTGAGCCTGCAGCTGGACGAGATCCTGCACAACGCCGAATTCCAGAAGCTGGAATCGACCTGGCGCTCCTTGCAGTTCCTGGTCGACCGCGTCGATTTCCGCGAAAACGTCAAGGTCGAAATCCTGCACGTCACCAAAGACGAGCTGATAGAAGACTTCGAGGATGCCCCGGAAGTCGTTAAATCCGGACTCTACAAAACCGTCTACTCGGCCGAATACGGGCAGTTCGGCGGCAAGCCCTACGCCTGTCTGATAGGCAACTACGAATTCGGCTCCGGTCCCCAGGATATCAGGCTACTCCAGGATACGGCAGCGGTCGCGGCCATGTCGCACACACCCTTCATCGCAGCCACGGCGGCAAACTTTTTTGGCATCGATGATTACAACACCCTCCCCAACCTCAAGGATATCAAGTCGATCATGGAAGGGCCGCAGTACATCAAATGGCAGTCGTTCCGCGAAACCGAAGACGCCCGCTATGTCGGCCTGACCCTGCCGCGCTTCCTGCTGCGCCTCCCCTACGGCCCGGACACCACCCCGGTCAAGAGCTTCAACTACCAGGAAAACGTATCGGCCAGCCACGAGCACTACAACTGGGGCAACGCCGCCTTTGCCTTCGCCTCGCGCATCGCCGACAGTTTTGCCCAGTACCGCTGGTGCTCCAACATCATCGGCCCCCAGGGGGGCGGTGCGGTGGAAGACCTGCCGTTGCACCAGTACGAGGCCATGGGTGCCATCCAGACCAAGATTCCGACCGAGGTACTGATCACCGAGAGGCGTGAATTCGAGCTGGCCGAAGAGGGCTTCATCGCCCTGACCATGCGCAAAGGGAGCGACAACGCCGCCTTCTTCTCGGCCAATTCGGTGCAGAAACCGAAATATTTCGGCATCAGCGCCGAGGGGAAGGAAGCCGAACTCAACTACAAACTCGGCCTGCAGCTCCCCTACATGTTCATCATCAGCCGCCTGGCCCATTACCTGAAGGTCATCCAGCGCGAGCACATCGGCACCTGGAAAGAACGCAGCGACCTGGAGCAGGAGCTCAACACCTGGATCCGCCAGTACGTCTCCGACATGGACAACCCGATGCCGGGCGTACGCAGCCGCCGTCCGCTGCGCCAGGCCCAGGTAACGGTCGAAGAGGTTCCGGGCGAAGCCGGCTGGTACCGTGTCGGCCTGAAGGTCCGTCCGCACTTCAAGTACATGGGGGCCTATTTCACTCTGTCGCTGGTCGGCAAGCTGGACAAGGGATCCGAGGCATAATTTTTTTTTGCAAAAGGAGAATTAGTTAAATGCCTTACAGATGTCTAAGTCCTGAATCATACGAAGGTATGAAGGTCGGAAGCGGCCAATGCGTAGAATTTGTGCAGAAGTGCACATTGGCGCCTCTTGCCTCCTCATGGCGAAAAGGCCCAATAGTCAAAGGCAATATTAGTATTTCACGTGGGACGGCAATTGCCACTTTTGACGCGGCAGGAAAATATCCCAATCACTCCACGGGCAATCATGCTGCTGTGTATCTTGGCCAGGACTCCTCGGGAATATGGGTCTACGACCAGTGGGTAGCAAAAGGCTTCGTTGGCAAGCGGCATATTCGCTTCAAAGGGACACCGGGCATGTCGAGCAATGATGGCGACGATTATTTTGTGATCGAATAAAGGAGATGCCGATGAAATGGCGATGCACGTTGTGGTCATTTGCCGCAGTGCTGTTCTTGGGCATGTTTCTCTTCACGCGGGACAGTATTGCCGCTGAAGTTTTGGCTTGTCCGGATCAGATTCTGGTGAAGCAAACCCTCAAAGAACAGCCGGAAGGATGGATGTCTTTCGTGGAAGAAGGTCCATCCAGGCTGATGAAAATAAGCTTTTTCGACGGGAACCCACTAGAGAAAGTCGAACTAGCCCCAGAAAAAGAATACAAGAAAAAGAGTAAGCTCCATGTAATTTGGCATTTTGATTCAGACACCGCACAGAACCTCTGGGTTTCTTGCTCTTATGGACGTACGTCAATGACGCTCGTGCGACCAGTCAAAAAAAAGTATGAGCAATGCACTGTTATTTTCGATACATCAGTCTCTATTGGTGGTCTGCCGGTCATTATCTCAAACGAATGCAAATAAAACAGAATAATTTGATAGTAAACAGTAATGGTCAGCTACGTTTTCACCGCGCCCCGTAATGGTTGCGCACATCATAACAAAGGAGGAAGCACAATGGCAATGCCCGCACACCTCACCCTAACAGGTGAAAAACAAGGAAAGATCGACGGTTCCTGTGACATGAAGGGACGCGAGGGGACCATCCTCGTCTACGGCATGAATCACGACGTCACCATCCCGCGCAGCCCGACCGATGGCCTCGCCACCGGCAAGCGCGTCCATGGGCCACTGACCATCACCAAAGAGTTTGACAAGAGCTCACCGAAACTCTATCAGGCGCTCTGCACCGGTGAACACCTGAAAAACGTCACTCTTAAATGGTTCCGCATCACCAAGCAGGGCACCGAAGAGCACTATTTCACCCACGTGCTTGAGGACGCCATCATCGTCAGCATCCGTCCTTCCATGCCTATTACGCTTCTGGCCAGCAACGAGCCGTTCCGCCACATGGAAGAGATCTCGTTCACCTACAAGAAGATCAAGTGGACATGGGAAGCCGACGGCATCGAAGCCGAAGATTCCTGGGCAGTACCCAAGTAGTTTTCATCCGGGGGGCGGATGCCTGGCATCCGCCCTTTGAATTAGCAGCGCAAGTAACCAGCAGGCGGGACAGAGCATGCATGAAGAACGATTACTGGAACGGATCCGGTCGGCAGAACGGGACCCCTTGCGCCGTGGCGGCGACAATCAGCGGCGCTGCATCGATTCGGTGCTGTCCCACCTGCAGCGGATCCTCAACACCCGCCAGGGCAATGTCCCCATCGCGGCTGATTACGGGATTCCCGACTTCCTCGATTTCCTGCAGACCTACCCGGATTCTGTGCATGAAATCGAACGGAATATCAAAAATGCCATCGACAAATACGAGCCAAGACTCTCCGGGACAACCGTGACCTATTTCCAGGATGAGGACGATGCCCTGACACTCCGCTTCCAGATTATCGCCTGTCTGACAATGGAAGGTGGCCGCAAGGTCTTTTTCGAGACCGTGGTCGATTCGGATGGCCGGATTCGCATTCACAAATGATATATAACCGAAATTTGCTTACCCGGTCAGCCAGAGGAACAGAGTGAATAACAACTTTTATCAAACTGAATTAGAGCTGCTGCAGGAACTGGCCAGCGAGTTCGCCATGGCCAATCCGGCTCTGGCGCCGCTGTTGGACGGCAGCAACCGGACCGATCCGGACGTTGAGCGACTGTTGGAAGCGATGGCCTTCCAGAACGCCATGCTCCGCCGGAAACTGGACGGTGATTTTCCGGAGCTGATCAACAAGCTCACGCAGCTGATCCTGCCCCACTACCTGCGGCCGCTCCCCGCCACCACCATTATCGGCTTCACCCTACCCGCACACGGCGAGCAATCGGCCACGATTCCGGCCGGCACGCGGCTTTCATCCGCTGCGGTGGACGGTACCGCCTGCCACTTTACAACCTGCACCGAGCTGGAGCTGCAACCGCTTGAAATTACGGATGCCAGCTTTATTCAACATCCTGGCCGGGGTGGAGAGATCCGCCTGTCTCTGGAACTGCACGGCCTTGAGCTTGCCAACTGGCAGCCGGGGAGCGTGCGTCTGTTTCTGGCCGGCGAACACGCCCCGGCCGCCGAGCTGTACCTGCTCCTCAGCCGGCACGTAACCCGCATCGTCCTGACCGCTGTTGACGGCGGCGCCGCCTGCGTACTGCCGGCCACCTGTCTCCGGCCGGCCGGTTTCGACGAAGACGAAGAGCTCTTGCCCTACCCATCCCACGCCTTTTCCGGCTACCGCCTGTTGCAGGAGTATTTCAGTACCCCTGAGAAATTTCTGTTTTTCGACCTGGAGGGATGGGAGCGCTGGCAGCAGCGCGGCGCTGGCGCGCAGTTCACCATCAGCTTCGAACTGGACAGCCTCACCTCCGGGCCGCTGCGGGTCAGACGCGACAGTTTTGCCCTGCATGCCGTCCCGGCTGCCAACCTGTTCAGCCACCAGGCCGATCCGATCTCCGTCAATCACCGTGCCGAACACTACCCGATCCGCCCCAGCGGGCCCAACCCGGCTCACTGTCCGGTCTTCTCCGTTGACCGGGTAAGCGGCTACACGCGGGCAACCGCCCGGGAACGGGAGTATCTCCCCTTCGAGCTGTTCAGCGACGACATCAGTAGCGAGCCGGCCTACCATGCCCAGCTATCTGAGTCGCACCAGCAGGGCGGCTACCAGCTCCATCTGGGCCTGGCCTTTCCGGATGAGCTGCCGCCAGCTGACACGGAAACCGTCTCCATCTCCCTGACCTGCACGAACGGCAGGCTGCCGGAAAACCTGCGCATCGGCGACATAACAGCGTCACTGTCAGCCCTGCCTGAAGCCGTCTCGGCCCGCAACATCACCGCCATCAATCCGGGACAAGCGCCCCCGCTCGGCTCCGGACTGCTGCGACAGCTCACCACGCACCTGTATCTGAACCACCTTTCACTGGAACGGGTTGAACACCTGCGGACCCTGCTGGAACTGTACGTATTTCCCGCAAGTCGCGCCACAGCCCGGGGCGCTGCCAATCTGAAACGGATCGCGGGGATCGAGGCCCTTGAGGTGACGCCGGGTGAGCAGACCGTCGCAGGAATCCCGTTGCGGGGACGGAACATTCGTATCCGGGTGCGCCAGGACCACTTCGCCGGGGCGGGCGACCTGTTCCTGTTCGGCTGCATTCTTGACCAGTTCCTCGGGCGCTATGCTTCCCTAAACAACTACACCCGTCTGGAATTCTACGAAACATCACGTGGAGGTACCTGTCAGTGGCCTATTCGACTGGGCAGCCAAACCCTCCACTGATCGACGACCTGCTCGCCAACGGGCACGAGTTCTCCTTTCCCCAGATCATGCGCATTGCCCGCCTGCATCTTGGTGCCGGTGGCGCGGGTGAAATCCCCGAACTCCCCTGGCAGGAGCGCGTCCGCGTCCGCCCCGATCTCTCCCTGGCCTTTCCGGCGGCCGATGTGGCCCGGGTGGAACGAACGGGGGTGAATGGCGGTGACCTGCTGATCACGACCACCTTTCTGGGGCTGTACGGTTCTTCGTCGCCCCTGCCAAACCACTACAGCGAAGATCTGCTGGACGAGGCTTCGGCTGATTCATCGGTCAGCCGCGACTTTATGGATATCCTCCATCAGCGATTGTACCAGCTTTATTTTCAGTGCTGGAGCAAGTACAAGCTCTTTGTCCGCGTGGCGGAGGAGCGGAACGCTCAGGACCGGGAGCGGCTGTTCTGCCTGATCGGTCTCGGTGAAAGGGAGCTGCGCGATTCCCTGCCGGACCCCTGGTCACTCGTGCGGTATGCCGGGTTGTTGACCCAGTTCCCCCGCTCGGCCGAGGGGTTGCAGACCCTGCTCCGGGATGCGCTCGGAATCCGCTTGCTGAAGGTGGAACAGTGCGTTCTGCGGCGGGTGCCGATTCCGGCGGACCAGCAGATGCGCATGGGGATCTCCGGCATGAGTCTGGGGGTAACAACGGTCCTGGGAAGCGAGATACCTGACCGGATGGGCAAGTTCCGGGTCCTGGTCGGCCCGCTGAAAAAGCAACTTTTCGATACCCTGCTCCCCGGCACGCCGCAGCACAACAAGCTGGCCGGTCTGATCAGGCTCTATGTTCTCGATCCCTTTGATTTTGACCTAAAGATCACCCTGGCCGCAAACGAGGCCGGGCCGATCCGGCTGGGCGATCCCAACGGCACGCAACTCGGGTGGAACAGCTGGTGCTTTGCCGGTGATACGCTGGGTGAAGTCAGTACACTGTTCCCGATTGCCGCCTCTGCGGCACAAGCGCCCTCTCCAGCTGCCGATAACTACGGTTTCACAGCAGAAAGAACAGAGCCGTCCGCCCTGATCGATTATTACCAGCAGGAGCTGGCCCGGCTGCGCGATCTGGCCGCCGACTACGCCGCCATCCACCCGGAGCTGTCGTCCATGATCAGCGGTCATCTGGCCGATCCGGGAGTGGAGCGGCTTTTTGAGGGGGTGGCATTTCTGAATGCCAACCTGCAGCAGAAGCTGGCGGATGATTTTCCGGAGATTATTCATGAATTGACCGAAGCATTGCACCCCTGGGATCTGCGGCCGATACCGGCAACAACCATCGTCGCATTTACTCCCGGCCCGCAATTGCAGCAGCCGCTGCAGATCAGCGCCGGAGCGGAGGTTGCATCGATTCCTGTTCAGGGGACCAAGTGCCGCTTCCGGACCTGTTTCGATGTGACGGTACATCCACTGACACTACTGGCAGCCTCATACAGCCAGCCGGCCGGCCGTCCCCCCTCCATCCGGTTGCAGTGCGAATTGAACGGCATAGGGCTTTCCGGCTGGAAAGTAAATTCTCTGCGCCTCTTCCTCGGCGATGACAGCCCTGCGGCCTGTGATCTGTACCTGCTGTTGATGCGCTATCTGAAGCGGATAACCATTACGTCACACGAAAACGGCGCTGCCATTGAGATTCCAATCGACTGCCTGAAACCGGTCGGCTTTGGCGCTGACGAAACTCTGCTCACAAAAGAAAGAGGCTTCCTCTCCGGGCATCTGATACTGCAGGAGTACTTCCTGTTTCAGGACAAGTTCCTGTTCATGGATCTGAATGGACTTGAAGCCTGCCGCACCCTCGGCGGAGGTTCCAGCTTTGAGATCAATTTCGAGCTGGCCGCCTGCCCGTTGATTGTGCCGCAGATTAGTGACAAGAGTTTTGTCCTGTTTGCCACACCGGTGATCAACCTGTTTACGCACAAGGCAAAGCCCCTGACATTTGTGGCTGACTCAACGCAGCAAAAGATTCGGACAGCGGGAAATAACCCGACTCACTACCAGACATACTCCGTAGACCGGATAACCGAATTCGACATGGAGGCGGTCGAGAAAAAGGCCTACGCCAGGCAGACACCCTTACTCAACTGCCCGGATGCCGAGAGTCTCTGTCGCATCACCCGAAGCAAATCCCCCTTGGGCGATGGCTTTGACACATACCTTTCCATTCCGCAGGACAGGCAGGAGTCCCAAACCTCCAGAATAAAACTCAACATCGATCTGACCTGTACCAACGGAGAACTGCCGGAGCGGCTCAACATCGGCGATGTGTGTATCCCGACCTCATCCACCCCGGAATCCATAGTATTCAGGAACATCAAACAGATCATGTTTTCAGTGAACCCCGATATCGAGCACAATCGGCAATGGCGGCTGTTCTCCAGCTTTTCACTGAACCGCACCTCTCTGGATGTTGTTACCAACCTCCGCGCGATCCTGCGGCTTTTCATCTCTGCGAACAATCGCAATCAGGCCACAGTGAAAGCGAATCTGAAGCGACTGGACGCGATTGAATCCATTGACGCACAACCGGCCGACAGACTGATAGGCCGCAGTATGTATCGAGGGTATGAAATCAGGATAAAGATGCGTGGTGATCACTTTACGGGACCGGGGGATCTGTATCTGTTCAGTTCGGTTCTGGAGCGGTTTCTGGGTGGGTATGTTACGGAAAGTTGCTTTATTCGCCTTGTTGTTGAGGAGATAGGCAAAGGGTATCAGTTTGAGTGGCCTGCGCGGATGGGGGATCGGCCACTGATATGATGGCTGCTACCAATATCATTGTATTGACGCTAATGAGGTTAAAATGAAACGGTTTTTAGTACTTCTAATCCTGCTCGCTTCTGTCTCTAATATAGTCTGGGCAAAGGTATATTTTGCTGATGGAATAAAGAAAATAGAACCCGAAATCAGGAGATACGTTGAAAAACGGGCGAAGGAAGAAGATGAAACAAAACATGCTTCGCCTTATGTCAGCAGCATTGTCAGAGGTGATATCAACGGAGACCAGAAAGAGGACGTATTTGTTTCTTACACGATCGAGGGGATTGGCGGAGGAAATTTCTCGATGCTGTATCAAGCTCTGTTCTTGAAAAATAACGGTCGGCTTATTTTAAAAGCGGAACGATGTAATGGCAGCTTTGGAACAGCACAAGGAAAATCTTACATACCGATAAAGATAGAGCGCGGCAAGGTAATCTGCGAAACGCTCAAATACGGGCCTGAAGATGGAGTTTGCTGTCCTAGCATAAAAGGGAAAGGTGAAATCCAGTTAAAGGATGGGAAACTGATAGAAAGTGATTATGGTAAAAAAGAATCTCGTTTTCAATGGTTACAGAGGCAAATACATGGTCGCTGAGGATTCAATGTAAAACCAACAGAGAATAAATTCTGAAAGACTACAGAACATAATGATCAGTTTGAGCTATCAATTGACTTTATAACCGACAACAATAGAACATTAGGAGTCTATTATGCCTACACACCAAACTAGCAAAAATATTATAGTAATCCTTATACTAATTCTTCTCAATTCAAGCTGTTTTGCTAAAGACAGTAGTCCATCAAACTCAAGACCTTCAGTCATAAATTTGTCAGAATTTATTAGTTATACCCTCTCTAAAACTTATCAAGGGCAGCCCATTACATTCGAAACAATCAAAAATGATAGTGATATTGCAAATAGTATAATTGGTAAACCTTCAAGTAATAACATAATAGAACCGGAATTTGACTTAAAAGATGAGAAAACAAAAATTGTACGTCAAAAGGGTATTGTTACAAGAACAGGTAAAACATTAACCATTAAACGCCAATCTGCACCGCCATTTGTGTTCAAAGATTATTTAAAACCAGAAAAGAAAAATCAAGAAGGGGATAGCCAAAAGTACATCTATGCAGGTTTATTGGGTAGTACTGGGTATCACATAATAGAAACTGAATATATGCATGATTCCCCTGGCACATATTTCGTGAATCCAAATGTTGACTTAATATTATATGCGCAGACGAGTGAGCACTCTACATTTTTGTCAGCAAACAACAGTTTACTAATTATTAACAACTCTCTCAACCCACCATTTGGACTTGTAATGACTAGCCTATCAAAACTAGGTCACAAAATAGAATTTCACTGCACAAGTCATATAAGCAATGAACCAAAACTGCGTAGTCAATTCGAAGGCTGGGATAACAAACTTAATGGTGAGTTTAAAGGATGGCATAATGACCCAGAAATTGGGTTTGACTTGGTGGTAAAAATACCAAAAACAGGTGAGCCTGCTGAACATAACAAAGACTCAATACCAATTCAGTTCAGCTTCTCATCTGGTCAATGGCACATTTTCGTACCAGACACTAAGCAAAACGACGTGTCTTCTAGATTGTCCTGTTGGCAGTGAAGATCAAACGGCAACAAACCATCTACTTGAATAAATTAAAAGGATTAAATCATGAGCGATATCGCACAAAATGCTCTTCGCTATAATATGACAAATACAAAACGTTCTGATCCACCTAATCCGCATAATGGTGAAATTGTCGTTAAACAAGAAAATGGTGGTAACATCATTGGTTTCGATTGTTCCGGTTTTGTTTGTCACGTAACAATTGAATCAGGATACCGTATAAATTACGAGTCAACCAGAGGACTTGCAAGTTCAAAGGCCTTTACAACGGTATCAAAAGATAATGCTCGACCTGGTGATATAATTTTATTTTCAGGCCACGTTGGAATAATCACGGAATATGATTCAACAACATCCTTGGGTCGTTTTATTCATATGAGCGGTAGTGATAATGAAGGTGGTATAAAAATTAATTACTTTATTGCAGATCAAGATAAATATAAAAAATTAACTCAACAAATTCAAAAGAAAAGCCTGAATGGACCAGATAAAAAAGCAATATATTATGGAGTAATCAGGACCATCAAAGATCTTAGAAGAATAAACAATGACCGCTACAGTTTAGAAGTTGATCTGCATATAAACGGAAGTAACCCACAACCTACCTTGAAACCATTAGGTATCAACGTTTATTCAAAACATACGATCAAAACCCCAAACGCTACACAAAAAGTTGCAAAAAAGACTAAAACCTCACCATCCACTCATAAACTTAAGCACAAGAGTGTCCCACAGCAAGATGGGTATATTAAACTAATCAAGCGTATGTGGGCTAACTTACCAAGTTTTTAGCAAACATATTCAGACCAGTTAATACTGAAATAATAGAGAGGAACAACAAATGAATATTCTCGATAAAACAAAGTTAAAGTTCAGCATACTTGACACAAACTACAAAATTGCAGTTGAACATTTTCATGCCAAAGAACAGATATCAGAAGCATTTGTGATAACTGTCAATCTGGTAAGCAAAGATAAGATACACTTCAATGACGTAATAAAGAAAGAAGCACTACTTACGATCACTGGAAAGGACGAGGATCGTTACTTCCATGGAATAATCAGCAATTTTACACTGACGGGTAAAGAGGACTCTTTCTACACCTACCAGGCGATATTGGTTCCTACTGTTTGGTTACTAGACATCAACCAGAATTTCAGAATATTCCAGAATCTCACCGTAGTTGAAATCATCACAAAAATCCTCGACGAAAAACAGATTCCTTCTGATGACTACATCTTCAAACTTGAATCAGAGTATCAGAAAAAACGCTACTGCACCCAGTACGGAGAGAGCGATTTCCGCTTTATCTGTCGCATCCTGGAGGAAGAAGGCATCTTCTATTTCTTTGAACATGCTAAAGACTCCCATACCATCGTATTTTCCGACAGTGACGCCGTTTACAGCCCTATTGAAGGTGAAGACGATATCAGCTTCAACCATGACTCCGGCATGGTCGCCGAAAAAGAAACCATTGCCAGCTTTGTTTACAACCGCGCAATCTGCCCCGGCAAAATCACCCACACGAACTACAACTTCAAAAGACCATCACTTGACATGGAGGTCTCGGAAGAAGGCGATACCCACAAGATCCATGAAATATATGAATTCCCCGGAGACTATGGGCTACCGCCGGATGGATCGACTAAAGCCAAGGCACATTTAGAAGAAGCCAAGGCACTGGAGGAAAGCGCGCAAGGCACAAGCAACTGCGCCAGGTTCATTCCCGGCTGTACGTTTTCGGTAAGCGACCACAGCCATGATGACCTGAACAAGGAATATTGCCTGATCTCCGTGGAACACGAGGGTTCACAACCCAACGTATATGGCGAAAACTCCGGCATTGGAGGAGATTATACCTACTCAAACCACTTCATTGCCATCCCTGCGGATACGGTATACCGCACCCGAAAAACCCTCAAAAAACCGTTTGTCCGAGGCATCCAGAGCGCGGTGGTTACCGGTCCCAAGGGAGAAGAAATCCACACCGACGAATTCGGGCGGATCAAGGTTCAATTCCACTGGGACCGGGAAGGCAAGAAAGACGACAAAAGTTCCTGCTGGCTCCGCACCAGCCAACACTGGAGCGGCAACGGCTGGGGTTTGGTCTCTCTTCCACGCATAGGTGATGAAGTGCTGGTTGACTTCCTTAACGGCGACCCGGACTGGCCGATTATGGTAGGGACAGTGAATAACGCCGCTTCACCGGCACTCTATAATCTTCCCGCCAACAAGACCCAAAGCGGCATCAAAACCAGGAGTACCCCTGGAGGCACTGTAGCCAACTTCAACGAACTGCGTTTCGAAGACAAAATGGGCTCGGAAGAGGTCTACCTCCAGGGCGAAAAAGACTGGAACATCCTGATCAAGAACGACAAGGGGCAGCGGGTCGGACATGACGAGACGTTGACTGTCGGCAATAACCGGACAAAACATGTCGTTATGAACCAGAGCGAATCCATCGGCGTCAACAAGTCCATTCAGGTGGGAGTCAATCATACCGAAACCATTGGTGCCAACATGACCCTGACCGTTGGCAGCTGCCAGACTGAAACGGTGGGGATCAATTCCATGGAAACCATCGGCGCAGCCAAGGAATTATCCATCGGCGGCCTGTACCAGGTATCTGTCGGCGGAATCATGAACGAAACCGTTGCCGGCGCAAAGACCGAGGAGGTCGGCTTGGCCAAGGCGGTCTTTGTCGGTGCGACCATGGCCGAGAACGTGGTCGGCAGCAGGACAACAAACGTCGGAGCAGATCTCACCGAAACCATCAGCGGAAAGTATTACTCCAAAGCAAACGAATACGTTATCGAAGCACCCAAGATCACCTTTAAAGCCGGTTCCTCAACCATCACCATGGATGGCAGCAGCATTACCATCAAGGCGAGCAAGATATTCAGTAACTAGGCGTTAATAGCAAGTGGTCCGGAGATTTGATGTGAAAAAAGCGCACGTTTCAACCTTACAACTTGAGGAAAAAGCCGCTCCCATCGAAGGAGTTCGCGTTGGCAGGATTGTACGCATCAACGAGAGCGGGCTCGTCCACGTCGACTTTACCGGCAACAGTCTGGGGCCGATTGCCGCCCGCACCACGACCTCTTCCAAGGTAAAACTCCTTGGCAGAGAAATCCCTGTGGGGCGGGAGGTGTTGCTGGCCTTTGATAACAACGACCCCGGACACCCCATTATTGTTGACACCATGTATTCCCTGATTGAAGAAATTTCAGAACCGGCAGCCACCCCTCTTAAAAGCGAGAAACTGCAAGAAGCAACCATAGACGGCCAACGGATATTATTTGATGCCGAGAACGAGATCGTTTTGCGGTGCGGAAAAGCAAGCATCACCCTCACCAAGGCCGGTAAAGTCATGATCAAGGGCGACTATGTCCTCAGCCATTCCTCGGGAGAAAACAGAATCAGAGGCGGCTCGATATCAATCAATTGACTAACGGCATAATTTCACAATTTGCCGATGAAGCGGCATTCCTGTGGATTCTCCGCTCCGGGTCCATTGGTGCGCCTCATTTCTCACTTTGTGACCTGACGCAGCTTGACGAGCGCCTGGAAGCCAACATTGACGGCCTTCGTGTGGCAGGCGATGCGGGCTGGGATATCTGCAAAAATGCCCTTGATTGTCAGTATGCAGAAACTTTTTTCCCCGCCGCTGTTCTGGCGTTTGAAAGCGGTGACCAAGCCCGTATTCAGAAAATTATTGAGGCGCTCAACAAAGATCCCAAATGTACCAACGCACTTATCTCGGCCCTTGGCTGGCTGACGCAAGAGCAGTCTGCAGCGCACATTGAAAATCTGCTGACTGATCAATCCGCGTTTGTTCGCTACATCGGCATAGCAGCAAGCGCCATCCATCGTCACGATCCCGGACAACATCTGAGCAAGGCCGTAAATGATGTGTATCCGTTACTAATTGCCCGAGGTCTGCGTGCATACGGTGAATTGGGCCGGAGCCGCGAACTCGACAATTACAACCTGCAGAACCTGCTGGCTGACAGCGATGACGGGATCCGTTTTGCCGCTGCCTGGTCCGCGTCCCTTGCAGGTATCCCTGCTGCAGTTGAAACACTGAAAAGCTTTGTGGTGCCCGAATCAACATATAGTAAAAAAGCCCTGAACACAGCCTTGCGGCAAATGGAACCGACCGCCGCCCTCTCCTGGCAGACGCAGCTGGCAGATTCACCAGATACCATCCGGCTTGCAACCATCGGCGCAGGCATCATCGGCAACACCGCACTTGTTCCCTGGCTTATCGAGCAGATGAAGACACCGGCGCTTGCACGCGTTGCCGGCGAGGCATTCACCTTGATCACCGGTATCGATAACGAACTTGACGAGATGAATGGCGCACAGTCTGAAGGCTTGACCGCAGGGCCGAGCGATGATCCCAAAGACAACAACGTAGCGCTGGATGAAGATGAAAACCTCCCCTGGCCGAATGTCGAATTGCTTGCCGCCTGGTGGGACAGGAACAAAGGCAATTACCCGGGCGGCGCCCGCTATCTCCTCGGCAAACCGGTCACATTAGACAACCTTCGGCAGGTCCTGAAAACCGGCCGCCAAAGACAACGATCAGCGGCTGCGCTCGAACTGGCGATCATGCAACCGGGTCAGCCGTTGTTTGATGTGCGGGCACGGGGATGCAGGCAGCTGACAGAAGTTGGTAGCGTATGAAAGAGCTGGCGATCACCGCAGTAAACAGTATTACCGCCGTAGGGCATGATGGTCGCATGACCGCAGCCGCAGTCCGGGCAGGCATATCGCGCTTTATGGAGGACGAAGAGTTTTCAGACCGGGATGGAAATCCGATTACCGTGGCGCGTATCAACGGCATTGAAGACGTCGATCAATACGATCCTGCCGCACGCATGGCAGATATTGCCGGGTTTTGCCTTAAAAACTTACTTAACGAATATTTTATGGATACCACTCGGCGCTGCTCACAAATCAACCTATTCATGGGTGTCCCCACAGTCAAACGCCCGGGAAAACGTTTCGAGGAAAACTTCAAAGATCCGTTGAAAATGATTTTGGATAAATGGACAAACAAAGTGGAAATTGAAGTTATCCCGCAGGGCAACGCATCCATGCATTTCGCCGTCAACGAAGCATCAAAACTGATCGAAAGTTGTCCGACGGCCATCTGCATCGTCGGTGGTATCGACTCATTGTTGATGCAATCAAGCCTGAAATGGTTTGATCAGGTCGGGCGTCTCAAATCAGATAGCGATGGTTGTCATCAAGGCTTGATTGCCGGTGAAGCGGTCGGCTTCATAATCATCGAGGACGCAGCACAGGCCAGGAAGGAAAACCGGCCGGTATTGGCGCGTATCACCGGCCTTGGGCTGTCGGTGGAACCTGATACGCGGGCAACAAACTCGCCAAGTAGAAACAGCGGACTTACAAACGCCTGCCATGCCGCAATGACAGGCGTAAAAGACAATGACATCCGTGCGTTGTTCAGCGACTTGAACGGTGAAGAATTACGCTCAAAAGAATGGGGCATGGCCGACATGCGCTGTTTCAAAGAGCGTCATGAAGATAGAAAGATGTGGCACCCGGCCAATTGTTACGGCGATATCGGAGCTGCCAGCGGTACGCTGTTGGCAAACATCGTCACACAGGGTTTTGTCCGCAATTGGCTGCAAACGCCTGTCCTGATTTTTTGTTCGGATGATCATGGCCCATGCGGGGCACTGGTTTTGGAAAAAGAATAAACAAGGAGAAACACTACTATGGGAGATTCCACAGTTTTTTCAAACGGGCAGGGCATTCCCAACACCGGCAGCGGAGATGTTGTCATAAGCGGGCCGGATGTCTGCTTGACTCAAATAGGCCCCGCTGTAGTGCCGATACCCTATACCAACACCGCTAAATCCGCCACGCTGGCAGATGGCACAAAGTCTGTAAAAATCAATGGCAACATGGGAGCCATAGACGGGTGCTGCTACAAAACCAGCACCGGCGATGAGCCGGGCAGCAGCAAGGGGGTCGGGTCCGGCACCGTGTGTGACAAAGCCGAGTTCATCAATTACTCATTTGATGTCAAAATCGAGGGCAAGGGTGTATGCCGAAATTCCGATCCCATGATGCAAAATAATAAAAACGCCATATAAGAACAAACAGCAATATCCGGTTCGAAATTTACGCTGAAACGAGGGCAATATATTATGGGAGAAAACATAGGTTCCTCCGCCTTAAAGAATAATACAACTTCAACAGAGTTGCCGCCCCCGGGCACCTTCCGTATCAGGGTCGTGGAACATATTTCCTGGGATTCATATGATGAGAAAAAAAGGTATTCCTGGCGGGTCACAAGACAAACAAACCGATAGCGGACAGAGAATTCAAGATAACATTGCCCAAAGGCGAAATTATTACCAAAAGAACGGATGAAAACGGCGTAATAGAGCTTGCCAAATATAAAACGACCGATGAATTCAAGGTCACTTTCAAGCCCAGCAGTGCCGAGTCCCTGAAAAAACACAACCTATTTTATAACAAAAGTGCGCTGGTCAAAAAAGTAGAGAACGACTCATTAATAGTAAAATCCAATTTGATGTGCGGTGGCGATCATCAGCTCAGTATTTTACGTTATACGGTGATTATCGACTCGCATATGCATATCCAGAGCGCACGCTGCGCTCCGATCAAGTGGGTGCAGAACTTATCCTTCCTGACCAAAGGCTTGGAGCGCAAAACCATAGAAGGCATCGCCATAAAAGGCGGTTATTTTACAGAGGTGTTAAACACCATCATACCCTTAACCTGGTTTTTCAGGTTGCCATTCACCGGAAACCCAATAAGAGAACTGCCCCAGCAAGGAAGGAAATCAACCAGGGAAAGTGGCGATGATTATATCAAAGAAGTTAAAGCTGCCAGCATAGAGTATCTGGGTAAAGAAAAGCTGTATACCGGCTTGTCCAAGCTGTTTATGGCTGGTGTGGTCATGACAATGGATATGGAATACGCTCATGTTGATGGTTATTACGGCTTGAAGATTTATAACCCGCTCTATGAATCTAAACATGCCGAGACGATTAAAAGCATGAAAGAAATGCAGGTGGAAACAAGTCCGGGAGTATTCAAAGAAATCAAAAGAGACAAAACGGACGGGTATGATGATTTCAAGATTTACCAGGCGTTGTACAAGGACAAAGAAGAAAAACTCAAGCCGAAAGGGTACTGGTTTCCCGTTCATGGCAAATGGGTGGAAGAACAGGGGGCTATTCGAAAATTCAACCGTTTTGAGGAAGTTAGCAGCCGTGATGAAACCCGCTATACAAAAATAGAAACCGAAGAGCCTATCGCTGTTCCGATTGATCTTGAATCCTACCGTCGCGGTCTGGGGAAAGATGACATAATAGTAAACAAGAAAATCAAGCCGGTAGAGAAGAAGAATGAAGATCAGATTGTTGTAGGAACCTACTTCGACGCCAGGGGTAAAAAGACCGTGCCGGTCAAGGTGCTGGCGGTGCCGGTACTTGCCTCGGATGATGAAGTTAGTGTTTACGAACAGTGGGAGAGACAGCAGCTCTACACCGAGATTTCGGTACTTAAATACCCACTGAAACTGCTGCCCATGTTTCACTACGACCCGCGTCGCTGGCAGACCTACGGAAAAAGCGGAAACGAATACCCCATGTCGCAAGTGGCCGGCAAAGGGCTGTATATCGGCTTTAAAATGTACACGGCCCAGGGATACAAGCCGCTTGATCCACGACTACCCATAATGGAGGATTTTTACGTCAGATGCTGCAAAGCCCAGATTCCGATTATGAACCACGGCACGCCGGGCGGCGCGTCTACCTATGAGAAGGAAGAGTTTGTCAATTTTTTCCATCTCAACGACAGTGAAGAAGACCGAAACGAGCAGAAACAGAAACAGAAGATAAAAAACAAGGATGACGCCGAGACCTATTTCGACGAGCAGTATGTTTCACCCCATGCCTGGGAAAAGATGCTGAATAAAGAGATAAAGCTGTATGACGAAAACGGCAATGTCCGCGAGGAAATGAATTTTAAAAAACTGCGCCTCTGTCTGGCCCATTTCGGCGGACCGACACCAAAAGGGCTGGAGTGGAACAAGAAAACCATAGAAATGATTACGGCGGAAGGCAACCCGTATCCCAACCTGTACACCGATATTTCATCGTCCTTTGCCGATGAAGGTTTTCGCGATCATTTTCAGAAAATAATTGCAGATAAGGCAAATGAACGATTAAAGGACCGCGTGATTTTCGGCACAGACTGGTACATGACCTTTCTCTATAACCCAATGACTTTAACAGGAAAACATTTTGAACAATATTGCAGGGACACAAAAAAATGCCTGGATGAAGTAGACCCAAGTCTCTGGCCCAGGTTTACCCAGATAAACCCCTACACGTTTTATCGTCTGGATAGGGAGATTCTAAGGATATCGGAGAATATTATTGAGAAACGGGCGGATAAAGATGTGTTGAACTTTTTAGATATACTTAAAGAAGATAAAATAGATGAAATCCGCAAAGAGGCCGCCTATCTTTCCGTGGCCAATACGGACTATTTAACGATACAGGAGACGACTCTAACGTGAACAAAACAATCAACACCCGTCAGAATATTATCAAACTCTACTGTGTGGTGTTCATGATTGCCATCAGTGGTGTCCTGTTTTCAACCAACAGTTACGGAGGCAAAAAAATGGAATATTTGTATGACATAAAAGAAGCAACAAAACTGAAACCGCAGGTATTCGAGGGCACCGGTCTGTTCGGCACAAACCTGTTCGGCGGCTATACCAACATCAGCCTTTTTCCGGTCCCGCATGCCAACAGTGTAGGCTCCACCCAAATGGGCAGCGCCATAACAGAGATCTCCTTTCCCGGCAAGCGCATCAGTTTTGACCGGCACTTCAGGAACGCTGTGGAAAATATGGACGTCAGCGAAGTTTTCCTACCACTGGTATCGAAAGACGTTATCGGCATCGGCCAGCCGCGCAGATTTACGCTGTACGATTTCAAAAAAAAGATTCAGCGCACCTTTACCATCACTCCTGATATTTCCGAAACCATCTCAAAAGCTGTCGTTGTTGACGCCCGGCAGCAGCTGTTTCTATTCGAAATAGGCGGCCATACCGGCAATTCGCCAAATCCCTGGGATATATCAAGCAGTCTGCTGCTGATGGACCTGAGCGGAGAAAAAGCCCAGCTGGTTAAAGAAATGCCGGTTGAAAGATATGTAAAGTGGGCTGTAGTTGATAATAAAAACTTTTTATACAATTTTGATAAAAATCAGTTGCGAGTATTTGACATGAACTTGGAGCCTTCTCATCACCCTTTGGCGGATATAATTACTAAACATAAAAACGAAATCAGTTTTCTAAAGATATCCGCTCATCCGACAATGCCTTTTGCCATCCTTTATGGAGGTAAGTCTGATGAAGTAATAATATCTTGGGATAAAAATAGAACCAGAACACCTTTATATTTTTTAGGAAAAAAAATAACTATCACAAAATATTTATTTTCACCTGACGGTAAATGGCTTGCTTTTGAAGTGGATGGTGAGAGTGCAAAGCAAACCTACGTCATGCCGGTCTCCGAAAAGTACCCTAACTACCTGGGCTCGCCCATACAGATTGCTGATGATTATTTTAACGACAACAAATACGCTTGGACAACCAACCCGATCAGTTTTGTCGGCTCCAGTGGCAGAAAGATCTATCGTTGTGATCTGGAAAACCGGGATTTTCCGGAAAAAGGGAAGATGTCATTCCATGACTATTTTGTGCAGGAAGACCTCAAAAAGCTGACCAAGGAAAAGCGGCAGGGGCTGGGGAAATAAGTGGAGAACTTCGTGGGTATTGTCAGTGCGGTAGTCCGGTTCATTACCATTGTGGTTTGCCTGGGCTTGCCCTCGGCCTCCTCCAGTGCTCACGGAGTGGAAAAAATGGACGAGTATTATGACTTGAAAAATGCCATGGTGCTGACCCCACAGATATTCAAGGGTACCGGTCTGTTCGGCACCAACCTGTTCGGCGGCTATACCAACGTCAGCCTGTTTCCGGTCCCGCATGCCAACAGTGTGGGCTCCACTCAAATGGGCAACGCCATAACAGAGATCTCCTTCCCTGGCAAACGCATCAGTTTTGACCGGCACTTCAGGAACGCTGTGGAAAATATGGACGTCAGCGAAGTTTTCCTACCACTGGTATCGAAAGACGTTATCGGCATCGGCCAGCCGCGCAGATTTACGCTGTATGATTTCAAAAAGAAGAGCCAGCGCACCTTTACCATTACCCCGGATATTTCCGAGACCATCTCAAAAGCTGTCGTTGTTGACGCTCGGCAAAATCTATTTTTATTCGAAATATCCGGTCACACGGGAAATTCGCCCAGCCCCTGGGATATATCAAGCAGCCTGCTGCTGATGGACCTGAGTGGGGAAAAAGCCAAACTAGTTAAGGAAATGCCGGTTGAAAGATATTTCATGTGGTCTGTTGTGGGTGACAAGAACTTCCTGTATCGCAATAAGACACAGCAGTTGCGGGTCGTCGACATGAACCTGGAGCCTTCCCATCACCCGTTGGAGGATATAATTACAAAATATAAAAAAGAAATCAGTTTTTTCAAAATATACACTCATCCCACCCTCCCATTTGCGATCCTGCATTGGGGATCGTCTGGTGCTGTTGTTACAAGTTGGGACGAAGACCGGGATAAAACACCCCGTTTATTAATTGATAGTGCCAAGCAATTTTTGTTCTCACCGGATGGCAAATGGCTCAGTTTCAAAGGAGACAGAGACAAAAACCAAACTTACGTCATGCCGGTCTCCGAAAAGTACCCAAACTACCTGGGCTCACCCATACAGATAGTCGATAGATACTTTAACGACAACAAATTTGCCTGGACCACCAATCCAATCAGCTTTGTCGGTTCACGAATTGATAAATTCTACCGCTGCGACCTGGAAAACCGGGATTTCCCGGAAAAAGGCAAGATGTCGTTTCATGACTATGTTGTGCAGGAAGACCTGAAGAAGCTGACTAAGGAAAAGCGGCAGGGGTTGGGGAAATAATTGAAGAACTTCGTGGGCATTGTCAGAGATTCGTTACGGACTATAGCGATCGCAGCTTGTTTAGGCGTGGTGCAGTTTTCTGCCGTAGCTCATGGAGCGGATAAAATGGAAGATTTGTATGACATAAAACAAGCAGCAGTACTGACCCCACAGATAACCGTGGCACGTATCAGGGACATTGAGGATGACAACCAGGATACCGCCTCGCGTTTCAGCAGCATCGCGACGAAGTGTCTTGAGGATCTGCTTGGTGATTATTTCCAGGATGGTGCCTCAAGGCCTTCAAAAATCCATCTCTTCCTGGGTGTCGCTGCGGAAGACCGCCCTGGTCCACGCTATGAAGAAAGCTGTTTGTATCCTTTACAAAGGGTCATGGATGATTGGGCAGATACGGTAGATTTAGAGGTTGTCCCACAGGGCAACGCATCCATGCATTACGCAATTGCACAGGCGGCAGAGCTGATTGAAAACCATCCGGCAACCCTGTGTATCATTGGAGGGCTCGATTCATTACTAAGGGCTTCAACCCTGAACTGGTTCGAACAGGCCGGCCGCCTTAAATCTGTCAGCTACGGTCGCCATCAGGGTTTGATTGCCGGAGAAGCGGTGGGTTTCATGATCATCGAAGACCCGGCACTGGCAACGCAGGCAAACAGGCCACTACTGGCACGCATCACCGCGCTCGGGCTGGCGGAGGAATCGTCACCACGCGCAGCAGGCTCGCCAAGCCGAAACAGTGGACTGACCGACGCCTGCCACGCCGCACTGAATTGTGTACAGGCCAAAGAGATCCGCACCCTGTTCGGGGATCTGAACGGCGAGAATTCCCGGGCAGTGGAGTGGAGCATGACCGACATGCGCTGTTTCAAAGAGCGTCATGATCAGCGGCAGCTCTGGACCCCGGCCAATTGTTACGGCGATACCGGCGCCGCCAGCGGCACGGTGCTAACAAACGTTGCCACACAGGGCTTTACACGCGGATGGCTGCAATCACCGGTCCTGATGTTTTGTTCCGATGACCATGGCTCATGCGGGGCGATGGTTTTGGAAAAGGGTTGAAATCGGGAACCGCCGACACCTTTATCTGGAATTAGTGAGGGAAACATGGAAGTTTTAAGCGCGTTGGAGAACATGGAAAGCACCGTTGGTGATCTAAAAAGAACCCGCTGCGAGCAGCGCTTCAAGATCATCAGCGACTACAAGGATGCCTTTGGAGACAACTTCGACAAACTAACCTTCCTGAACTATTCGACGGGCCAAAGTGACGTAACAGGCGCCATGCTCCGTGATGCCCAGACCGGTTGCGAGATGTATGAGAAATTGGGCTGGGACGAAGCTGATCATAATAGTGAAGGCTTCCATAAATGTGGATGCAAACAGCTTGATGAACAGCTCCAGTTTGTTTCTGAGAAAAAAGTCCCACTTTCCAACATCGACTACCGCCTGACACTGGGCGACGGCAGAACCTTAAGGGGCACGACAGACAACGACGGCAAGACCAAACGCATCAAGAGCGCCACAAAAGCTATCGTCATAGAAAAAGCGGAGTTCTTTGTGCCTGACAATATTCCGCGCTGCCCTCAGAATATTTGCGGACCGGGCAACTCAGAAGAAGCCGTAAAAACGATTGAGATTGACGGCATCGAGACCAATCAGGAACAGGTGGGCAGTTCGGTACAAACGGTAACAGTAAAGGTTAAATCCCGCCCGCTTACGGCTGGTGAAGTCGCCATGGCGCGGTTGATTTTCAAGGATTCTATCGATTACTCCGCGGTCAAAATCCACAACGAGGATTACCTTCCTTTTGATTTTCAGGATGATGACACTGCTATGGTTCCGAATGGAAACATGTATTTCAACCCCAAATCTTTTTTACAAGATTTTTCAGTAGTTGACGATCGTGGCAAGATGATGTGGTTCATGCATGAAATGACGCATATCTGGCAAAACCAGCTTGGTTATTCAGTCTCGTGGCACGGATTCTGGACATTCATAACTGGAGGATATATCGGGAGCCGGGCATATAAAATTGACCCGACAGACAGTGAAAACAGTCCAGACAAAAACAAGGATTTCAGCGATTTTAATTTCGAGCAACAGGCCATGATCGTCCAAAACTATTATGGTGCGAAATACTTATCAGCAACCACCTATAATGATTACTATTTACCATTTCATGAGCGCGTAATAAGCGCCTTGTTAAGGAGTCCGAAAAATGTGGAACTTTTACCTAAGTAATATGGTTTTAATCATAGCATTAATGATTTCAGGAAACGCTATGGCCAGACCGTATAAAGATGCCAACGCAGTTGTCACCCTGCGAAACGGAAACCCCTGTTTTTCTTATCCACGAGATAGTGAAATTCAAAAAAGGCCATATTCAATGAGTTTTCTTGATGTCACGACTATTTTAGATGGTAAGGCAGGTTGGTTGACCACCAAAGTATACGAAGATAAGACAGCTAGAGTGACCCCCAATTCTCCGGAAGCATGTATTGAATACGGTGTTCTCAGCCCCGGAATGAGAGGACGTGATGTGGCTAAGCCATTACTATTCAATACGCCTTACAATGTCTTCATACAAGTTTCAGCCGTTCCCGGCTATGAACGTAAATTTGCTTCTGAGTTCTGTGTCAGCCACAATGAAAAAGGGGAACCGGTTCTTGTTGAGGCTGATTTTGATAACACATGGCACTGCCTAAAGCCGGGTGAAACCAAGAAACGCGGATTCTGGGGCTGGCTGTTTGGCAAGTGATCTACATGAGTAAATTGACACAATATCAAGAGGAATAAAACCATGGGAAATTCTACAGTTTTTGCAAACGGCCAGGGGATAACAAATAAAGGCAGTGGAGCTGTTGTTGTAAGCGGGCCGGATGTCTGCCTGACTCAAATAGGCCCTGCTGTAGTGCCGATCCCCTATACCAACACCGCCAAATCCGCCACGCTGGCAGAAGGCACAAAGTCGGTGAAGATAAATGGCAACATGGGGGCGATAGACGGATGCTGCTACAAAACCAGCACCGGTGATGAACCAGGCAGCCAAAAGGGTGTTGGATCCGGTACGGTAGGAGACAAAGCCGAGTTCATCAACAGCTCTTTTGATATCAAAATAGAGGGAAAAGGGGCTTGCCGCAATTCCGACCCCATGACGCAGAATAATAAGAACGCCATGTAAGGGCACCTTATCAGAGCAAAGGAGTATCAAAATAATGGGTAAAAACAACGATGCTGTAGCCAACAATTCGGCAGCGACAAAAACAGTACCACCTGAAAGTGCTGACTTCTGCTGCACGGTAATAGAACACCTTTCATGGGATGCGTACGATAAAGAAAAGAAGTGTTTCACGCCCTGTGACGCGAAGAATAAGCCGATAGCAAAAAGGAAATTTCAAGTAAAAATGCCTAATGGCAACACTGTTCCAATGACCACAGACGCTAACGGTTATATTGAAATAAAGGGGGAGAAAGCCAATGCAAAATTTGAGGTCACCTTTGAGCCGGAAAAGGCAACATTGAATAATAAATATTATTTGTTTCACAATGATAGCGCTGTAGTAAAACCACTCGAAACAAAATAAGAACAGTTGCTAAAGAACATAAAACATCCACTTTAAGGATAATGTATGGCAAATGAAAATACTTGTTCAGCGGAACCAAAGATTAAGCGATTTGAGCAAAACGACCCCAAGGGGGCCGTATTAAAGTTCGTCAAGCCGGATATGCTGTGCGGAGAAATCCATCAGATAAGCATCTGGCAACCAACCGTAATTATTGATTCCCATATGCATATCCAGAGCGGACGCTGTTCTACTGAGCAGTTTGTTCAATATCAGGGGCCGCTCGCTCCAGTTCAGACCGGTTTAAATTTTTCTCGGGGCTTTATTGAGGGCAGCGGCACAGTATTTGGAGGTTTGCTTACCTTATACGAGTGGATAATATTAAAGCCTGCCAAGAAGATGGCGGGCGCATTCAGCGATAAACCTGAAAAGCCTAAAAATCCCCATGAAGGCTATTTTGAAAAAAATGCACTTCTGGCACTTATTACCGAGCAGACTAAACCAACCGATGAAGTTGCAAATGACTTCATCCTTGAGAGACAAGGCGTAATAGATGATTACTTCAAGAATTCCAAGGAATGCCAGTTGTATGAGAACGCGCCGCACCTATTCTTTTCCAGCGTAGTCATGACCATGGATATGGAGTACAGCCACATAGACGGCTACTTCGGTTTGAGGGTTTACAACCCGCTTTATGAAGAAGGCAAACCAGTCGATGTCACCAATCCTTCCCGTTATTGGACCCCCGCGCACGGAAAATGGATAGAAACCACCGGATGGGATGCGGGGGGTAATCAGATTACGGTGAGTACTCGCGTAAAGTTGCGAAACAAGACCGTGTATCAAAAAATCGGTGAATCTGCCAAGGTCGAGATAATAAAAAACATCGACGACTTCAAAGGCTACAAGAAACAAGTCGACAAAACAGGGATTGTCTTGGGTAGTTGCCTGGATCCTCAGACCTTCAAATCCGTGGCGGTAAGCATAGAAGCGGCGCCGGTGCTGATGTCCGAATCCGAAGGGAAAAAATATGAAAACTGGGAGAAACAGCTCAAATCAACCGAAGAATCTGTCCTCAGACATCCTTTAAAATTCCTGCCTATGTTCCATTATGACCCGCGACGTTGGCAGCTTGGGGGGGCACAGGTCAATGCAGCCCTTATAGCAAAGCTAACCGGCGTCAATGCGCTCTACCTCGGTTTCAAGATGTACACCGCCCAGGGGTATCGTCCCTGGGACGTGCGCCGACTTCCGGTTTTAAAGGATTTTTACGCCAGATGCTGCAAATGCAACATCCCGATCCTGAACCACTGTACCCCCGGTGGCGCGAGATCCCATGAGGATATGGAGTACTTCAACTTCGAGCACCCTTTTGATGATGAGAATGAAGAAAAAGCGGCACGTGAAGGTTGCACTGCAACGCAATATTTTGAGAAAAACTTCGTATCCCCTGAAGCATGGAAAAAGGTGCTGGACAGCGAGGTCAAGATTGAAGGTGAATCAAAGCCGGTAGCGCTGAGTAATTTGCGCCTGTGTCTTGCTCACTTTGGCGGGCCTGAAAAACCAGGGCCTGAGTGGAGTCAGCAGATCATCGATATGATCACAAGGGAAGATAACAAATATCCCAACCTGTATACCGATATTTCATCGTCTTTTGCTGACGAGCGTTTTCGCAAGACTTTTAAAGATATGTTTACCGGGAAATTATCTGACAAACAAAAGAAGAAAATGCGAAGCCGGATTCTTTTTGGAACGGACTGGTACATGATTTTTGCTTACGGAGCGTTAAACAAAAAGAAACTTTGGGATTACTGTGCAGAAACCAAAGGCTGGCTGGACAGCTTCGACACCAGCCTGTGGCCTTACTTTACCCAGTACAACCCCTACAGGTTTTACCGGTTGGATATTCAGGTGCCGCGGATAGCGGATAGTATAATTAAAGCAATGAAGGATAAAGATAAAAGAAGTATTGTGGAGGGACAGGAACCGTCAAATACAGAAGATATTGAACAGATTGAAAAAGAAGCCGCATGGGTCAAGGCGGCCAACCAGGCCCATGTAATCTATGAGGAAACGTCATGCACATTCTAAGTAAGTTTTGTCTGTCTGTTATCTGTATCTTGCTGCTTTCAACAACTGCGATTGCCCATGGAGGAAATAAAATGGAATCCAAATATTTGTATGAAAAAAAGGATGTTAAAGAAGCTATATCTCTGCAACCCCAAAGTTTTAAAAGCGGTGGCCTCTTCGGCGGCTACAAAAACGTATCCATATTTTCCGTGCCTCAAAACAACTCTGTCGGCACCAATGACATGGGCAATGCCATAACAATTATTTCTTTTCCCAAAGGCAAAATAGCATACGACAAGCATTTCAGCCGTGCCGATGACATAAGTGGCGGAGGTAAATACTTGCCTCCTATATCGCAAGATTTGATTGGTTTCGGTCAAGTCAGGGTATTTCAACTGTTTGACTTCAAGAAGAAACTGCACCGTGAATATCGCATAGTTTTTCCGTTTTCGAAATACATAGATAACATTGCCATTGCCGATGCACGGCAAAGGCAATTTCTTTTTGAGATTGAATCACAAAAAGAAAACCCTAAGAACGCGTTTGATGTAGACAAGAGTCTTCAATTAATTGATTTAAGCGGTGACAAACCGATACTGCTAAAAGAAATTCATAAAGAACCAGGCACCGTCTGGACCACAACCAAAGACAGAGTGCTGCTGTACGAGGTTTTCGAAAGAAAAATGCTGGCATTTGATATGAACCTGGAGCCGGCCCACCACCCGCTGGAGGATGTCGTAAAGCAGTATAAAGACCAGCTTAACCCGATTAATGATGAGATTGGCTTTTCGAGGATACGCCTGCACCCAACCTTGCCATTTGCAATATTGTTTGGCGGCTTCGAAGGATCAACCTTTGTTGGTTGGGCAAAAGATAGAGACTGTAAACCTCATTTGTTGCTCCTCGACTCTAAAGAGTTCAGCCTCTCTCCTGATGGCAAATGGGCAACCTACAAAACCAGTAGTATTGGTAAAAATTCTCAGACCTACATCATGCCCATTTCTGAAAAGTACCCGCACTACCTCGGTTCGCCGATACTGATATCGAAAGTGTCTTTTAATATTGGTAAAGGCGCCTGGTCAACCAATCCGACCGCTTTTGTTGGGTCATATGGAGATAATATCCTTCGTTGGGATCTGGAAAACCAGGACTTTCCTGAAAAAGGCAAGATGTCATTCCACGACTACATTGTGCAGGAAGATTTGAAGAAGTTGACCAGAGAGAAAAAACAGGGGTTAGGGAAATAATTTGTCGGGGAACGGGGATCAGGGGTTGGCATGAGCGCAAAGGGGAAAAACTTCATGGGCAACGGCAGAATAACAATGTGGAATACAGCCATTTCGGCCTGCTTGGTTTTGGTGCTGTTTTCAACTATTGCAATCGCCCATGGAGGAAATAATATGGAATCCAAATATTTATACGAAGTTAAAGACTTCGATTCAGCCCAATCGATACAACCCCAAACCTTCAAAAGTGGCGGCCTCTTCGGCGCCTACAAAAACATATCCTTATTCCCCGTGCCGCAAAACAACTCTGTCGGTACTAATGACATGGGCAACGCAATCACAATCATCTCATTTCCCAAAGGGAAAATAGACTATGACAAGCATTTCAGCCGTGCCGATGACATAAGTGGCGGAGGTAAATACTTGCCTCCTATATCGCAAGATTTGATTGGTTTCGGTCAAGTCAGGGTGTTTCACCTGTTTGACTTCAAGAAGAAACTTCACCGCGAATACCGCATTGTTTTTCCGTTTTCTAAAACTATAGACAATATTGCCATTGCTGATGCCCGTCTGAGACATTTCCTTTTTGAGATTGAGTCGCAAAAAGAAAACCCTAAGAATTCGTTTGACGTTGACATCTTCTTACAATTGTTCGATTTGAGTGGTGACAAGCCAAAGTTGATAAAAGAGATCAAAGAGGAACCCGGCACAGTTTTGACCACAACCAAAGACAGAGTTCTGTTGTACGAGATTTTTGAAAGAAAATTGCTGGTATTTGATATGAACCTGGAGCAGGCCCATCACCCGCTGGAAGATGTAGTGAAGAAATACAAAGACCTGCTTAACCCATTTGAAAAGAAAATCGGATTTTCGAGGATACGTCTGCATCCAAATCTGCCTTTTGCTGTACTGCATGGCGGATACAGGGGCTCTACATTCATTAACTGGAGTAAGGATAGAGACAACCAACCACATCCGCTAATTGATTGCACTACACAATTTTTATTTTCACCTGATGGTAAATGGGTTGTATTACAAAATAACTACCCTGAACCAGCAAAAACCTACATCATGCCCATCTCCGAAAAGTACCCGCACTATCTCGGTTCGCCGATACTAATATCGAATAAGTCTTTTAATATTGGTAAAGGCGCCTGGTCAACAAATCCCACCGCTTTTGTTGGGTCATATGGAGATAATATCCTTCGTTGGGATCTGGAAAACCAGGACTTTCCTGAAAAAGGCAAGATGTCATTCCACGACTATATTGTGCAGGAAGATTTGAAGAAGTTGACCAGAGAGAAAAAGCAGGGATTAGGGAAGTAGTTTGTCGGGGATTGGGGAACTGGGATCAGGGGTTGGCATGAACGCAAAGGGGAAAAACTTCATTCCGGCCTGGGCCTGTTTCAGGATTCCAATGATCTGCTCTTCGGTGAAGCGGCTCGGTTTCATGTCTAGTCTCCTTCGAGAGTTTCTAGACCGAAATCACTAAGTTTGCAATGGCTCAGTTTCTAGGGGGAAGGTCAACCTAAAAAACCGAACAGATAAAAACGTCAGGGGTTTGGGAAACAAGGCATTTCAAGGGTGTATGTCTGGTAACTATGACTATTTTAGAGCAAATATTTTAGAAAGGTAAACTTTTGGCCTTTAATGACATGAATATAGGCATTTTAAAAATAACTAACGCAGCCATTGCAGTTTGTTTTCTACTATTTTTATTGATATCGCTTCAGGGTTGTATGACTTGGGAATGTGTCACGATGTATGACAGAAAAGAGCGGGTCCAATCCATAACCGCTGCTTATTTCGGAAGTGACGGAGTTGTGGTCGAATATGAAGCCGACCTGTTCGAAAATGACAAAGTATATTCTTTGGGTACGGTTAAGCACTATGGCATTGTCGAACCTTATGAGCTCAAAAGAATTTCAGAGGTGACAGATACCTTCTCAATCATTAGTTTACCCAAGAATTTGTCTCTTCATCGAGAAAAGTTAAATGTAAGTTTCTATAGCACTCGAATGAAAAAAGCGTCTGCGGCAAAGGCTGAAAAATGCATAAAGGGTTCTCGGAGATTAGCTGAATCTTCGACTATGAATATGATAGAACTGCCATCACTCTTCTATACTCGTGAGGATGAGAAATTTATCTACAGCACCTATTTGTTGGTTGATATGGGGGAAAACAAACCCCGTTTATTGCATTTTTATTTTCCTGATGGTGACTCCAGTTCGCCTGGCATGGTGGCTAAAAAAATTGGCATACTACCCTTAACCATTGTGGCGGATGCCATTACTTCCCCTTTCCAGCTTGGATTGTACTTGTTACTGGAATTTGGTGATTTGCATTTTGGATTTTAAACAACCTGCGGTGACAAGTAAAAAAATACGAGTAAGCTTGGCTTTCTTAATGAACTTCACCAACACCACACAACTCGCAGCTGCACCGTTCTTCCTTATGAACCACACCGGCACCGAAACCCTTCTGGTTGTCGTGAAAGGCACCTGGACCATCGGCACTGACGGCACACTTGCGGTTGCCGAGGAACAGATACCGATCACCAGCGAGCCGGTCTATTCCGGCGAACCGGGCTTGTCGAGCCTGATCTATGACACCGACATCGTCCTGGAGAAACCGGGCACCGATTGCGTGCTGGTCGGTCATGCCTGGGCACCGCAAGCGGGAGTGCCGCATGTGGATGTCAGCTTTACAGTGGGACCGGTAAAAAAACAGGCACGGGTGTTTGGGGAGCGTAAATGGGTCAATAGTGGCTCCGGGGCCGCCTCCATTTCCAAGATTGCCCCACTTGAGAAGATCCCGCTGACCTGGGAGAACGCCTTTGGTGGTTCAGACACATCTCCGCAGGATCCGGCAGATCATCAGTTCTGCCTGGAAAACCCGGTGGGTCGGGGAATGGTGGCCAGTACATCAAAGATCAACATCGATGGCCAGTTGCTGCCGAACATCGAGGATCCGACCGACCTGATCCAGAAACCGGGCCAGCAACCGCAACCGATCGGCTTCGGGATGATCGCCCCCTACTGGCAGCCGCGCGCCGGTTTCGCCGGGACCTATGACGAACAGTGGCGCAGGAATGTGAACCCGCTGCCGCCGGCAGACCTGGACCCGCGCTTTCACTCAACCGCCGCCCCCGGGCTCTGCACCCCGCAGTACCTGACCGGCACAGAACAGCTGCTTGTGGAGGGAGCGTCCAAACAGGGGACGCTCCGCTTTGATCTGCCTGCCGCCGCACCACGGGCAACGGTTCGCTCCCGGCAGAGAGAAGATAAAGTCCAACTACGGCTCGATACGGTCATCGTCGAACCGGATGAAGCGCGTCTGGTTCTAATCTGGCGGGGAACGCTGAACGTTCACGGCAAGGTGCATGAGATCGCCCGGGTGCACGTCGAAATGTAGTTTTGCATCACTCTCGTTGAGAATATTAGATTCAGATATTTGTTTAAAAATAACCATTACAAAGGAACCACCATCCATGCTGACTGTTGATATCAAAAGCCTGCTCAACCGCCTGACACCCCACTGCACCCGCGCCCTGGAAGGGGCCGCCGGCCTCTGCGTTTCCCGCAGCCACTACGAGGTTACCGTGGAACATCTGCTGGCCAAACTGCTGGAAGAACCGGGGGGCGATCTGCCGTTGATCCTGCGCCACTTCGACATCGATCCGGCTGGTGTCCTGCGCGGCCTGGAACAGACCGTCGAACGGCTGCAGACCGGCAACGGCGGCAAGCCGGTTTTCTCGCCGCTGCTGATCCAGTGGTTTCAGGATGCCTGGCTCATCTCCTCCATCGACCTGGCTGATGATTGTATCCGCTCCGGGGCCCTGCTGGCCGCGCTGCTGGCCAAGCCGCTGCAGCTGGCTGAAGGAAAGTACGTCGACACCCTGCGGCCGATCGTGCGGGATGCCCTGCTGAAACAGTTCGGCGGCATCGTGCAGGGTTCGGTGGAAAACAGTGCGCCGGGTGAGCGGACAGCCGTGCGGGAGGAAACAGCGCCGGTTGGGACCACCGCCCTGACCAAATTCTGTACCGACTTTACCGGTAAGGCCGAGGCGGGCGAGATCGATCCGGTCTTCGGTCGGGACCGGGAGATATCACAGATGATCGACATCCTGGCCCGGCGGCGCAAGAACAACCCGATTGTAGTCGGTGAGGCCGGAGTCGGCAAGACCGCCGTGGTTGAGGGTCTGGCGTTGCGCATCGTACAGGGTGATGTGCCGGACATCCTGCGGGACGTGGCCATCCTCGGTCTGGACATGGGTCTGCTGCAGGCCGGTGCCGGGGTCAAGGGGGAGTTCGAGAACCGCCTTAAATCCGTAATCAGCGAGATCAAGGCTTCGCCCCGGCCGATCATCCTCTTTATCGACGAGGCCCATACCCTGATCGGCGCCGGAGCCCAGGCGGGCGGCGGCGATGCGGCCAACCTGCTCAAGCCGGCCCTGGCGCGAGGCGAGCTGCGCACCGTGGCCGCCACCACCTGGTCAGAATACAAGAAGTACTTCGAGAAGGATGCCGCCCTCGCCCGCCGCTTTCAACCGGTCAAGCTGGACGAGCCGTCGGTGGAGACCGCCGTGTTGATTCTGCGCGGACTGAAGGAAACCTATGAGCAGGCCCACGGCGTGGTGGTGCGGGACGATGCTATCGTGGCTGCGGCCGAGCTGTCCGGGCGTTATATCTCCGGACGGCAGCTGCCGGACAAGGCGGTTGACCTGCTGGACACCAGTGCGGCGCGGGTCAAGATCCTGCTGACCGCCAAACCGTCGGTTATCGAGGATCTCGAACGTTCCATCCAGGCGCTGGAGCGGGAGAAAAAGGCGCTGGAGCGGGACTCCCTGCATGGTGCCGAGATCGACGCCGAGCGGATGCCGGGGATCAATAGCCGTCTGGCCGAGCTGCAGGCAGAGCTGGGTGAGCTGACGGTCCGCTGGCAGAAGGAGCAGGGTCTGGCCCAGCAGCTGGTTGAGTTGCGCCGGGAATTGGGTGCTGTGGCGGGGCAGGCTGACGCAGCAGCGCGCCATAAAGAGATTAAAACAAAGATTGCCGCACTGACGATCCAGTTAAACAAGATTCAGGACGGCTCCCCGCTGGTGCGGATCGAGGTTGATCCGGATGTGGTGGCCAAGGTCGTATCGGACTGGACCGGCATCCCGCTCGGCAAGGTGTTGCGCGACCAGGCCGGCTCAGTCATGCAGCTGGAGAATGACCTGCGCCTGCGCATCAAGGGGCAGGACGAATCGATCCGGATTATCGGCGAAGCGGTGCGCGCCGCCAAGGCCGGCCTGAACGACCCGACCCGCCCTCAAGGCATCTTCCTGCTGGTCGGACCGTCCGGTGTCGGCAAGACCGAGACCGCCCTGGCGGTGGCCGACCTGTTGTTCGGCGGCGACCGTTTTCTGACGACCATCAACATGAGCGAATTCCAGGAGGCACATACCGTCAGCCGCCTGATCGGTTCGCCCCCCGGTTACGTCGGCTTCGGCGAAGGGGGCCTGCTGACCGAGGCGGTACGGCGCCAGCCCTATTCAGTGGTGCTGATGGATGAGGTGGAGAAGGCCCACCTGGATGTGGTCAACCTGTTCTACCAGGTCTTTGACAAGGGGAGCCTGTCGGACAGCGAGGGGCGCGATATAGACTTCAAGAATACGGTGATGTTTCTGACCAGCAACCTGGCCTCGGAACAGATCAGCCAGCTCTGCGCAGGATTGGACCGGCCGACACCCGAGGCGCTGGCTGAGGCGATCAGGCCGCTGCTGTCGCGCCATTTCAAACCGGCGCTGCTGGCCCGAATGACGATTGTGCCCTTCTATCTGCTCGACCCGTCCTTCATGAAGCAGATCGTCACCCTGCGCTTGAACAAACTGGCCGACCGGCTGATGGAGAGCCACAAGATGACGTTTGCCTATTCGGACGCGGTACTGGAGACCATCGCGGAGCGCTGCACCGAAGTGGAGACCGGCGCCCGCAATATCGATCACATCATGCGCGGTACGATCCTCCCCCAGCTCTCGGAAAAGATCCTGATGCAGATGGGGACCGGCGACATGCCGGCTGCTCTCCGGCTGGATGTCGCCACGGGTGGTGATTTCAGTTTCGCCTTTGAGGAACCTGTCGCAACCGTTAAGCCGCGCAAGCAGAGTGGGAAGAAAATACGGAGTACATCTCAGCATCTTCCGGTCAGGTTTTTGCACGATGCTTCTTGTACCTCAACTGTCTAATTTCATTAGATTTAACATGTTTATTTGTTCGCTTACTCTGTTCTGTGGCTGCTTCACGGAATAGTTTTGTCGGCAAACTGCCGGGAGATGCGGAGGAACTCTTCGTTTTCCGCCGTAAAAGCGGCGACCACTTCAGGGTCGAAGTAATAGCCGCTTTCTTTCAGGATGATCTCCTGTGCCTCGGTATGGGAAAGGGTCCCCTTGTAGACCCGTTTGCTGACGAGGGCGTCATAAACATCCGCCAGTGCCATGAGGCGTCCTGCCAGCGGAATATCGGTGCCGCTCAAACCATGCGGGTAGCCGTTGCCATCCCATCTTTCATGGTGCGATTCGATCATCTGACGTGCGTAGTGCAAAAAGTCGAGACCTTCCGGGTGAGCAATTCCGCTGATGGCCTTGGTGAGGGCATGGGCACCGATGAGCGTATGGGTCCTGATTATAGTGAACTCCTCTTCGGTCAGCGACCCTGGCTTGTGAAGGATGTGGTCAATGCCAACCTCACCGATGTCGTGGAGTGGCGCCGATTTTGCCAGCAGATCGATGCTGTTTTCGTCCAGATTGCGGTAATGAGGGAGGGTGGCAAGGTGGCGGGCCAGGATTTCCACATATTTTCGGGTCCGGAGGATGTGCCCCCCCGTTTCCTCATCACGTGCTTCGGTAAGAGTTGACATGCTGATGATGATTGCGTCCTGCGCCTCCACCAGATCGTGATTGCGCTTTATAACCTTGCGCTCCTCGATGCCGTATTTCAGCAGGCTCAGGACGCTCATGACGATGAGCGGGGTCGCCATCGGCAGTAGTGGAGATACAAATATCCCTGCAGAGTGCAGCAGTTCCCTCCCCCCCAGGTAGCAGCCGGCGCTGCCGGCCGAAACCGTCAGCAGCGAGAGGGCGAATCCCGACTGGCTGAGCAGCCAGGTGCTCAGGACTCCGAGCAGAAGGATGGCGAAAAGTTCCGCTCCCCATGGGAAGAAACGGTCAGAGGAACAGCACGTACCCCCTTCTGAATGAGCAGGTCGCAGATGGCTTGAGCCCCCCGGTTCCAGGCAAGAGTATCGTTCTTCTGGGTGGTGCCGGATGAATCGGTGTGGCCACTGATGCTGATGATGACACTGACTGTTCCGCGCCGTTTGATGGCTGCCAGGATGGCGGGAATGGCTGCCAGGGATTCGCTGACCAGGTCAGTCGTGTCGGTGTGGAAGTAGAGAATGAACTTTTCGTGGGGAGGCGGTTCAATTGCCATTACTTCGGCAAACGTGGCTGCGATGAATTCAGATGATGCTACGTCGGCAGGAGAGGGAGCGGACGATCGGCCGGTGACGGTGGTCATTCCGCCCGGCATTTCCAAAAGCTGCCTCCCTCCGGCAGTCGTCACCTCAGCCTTGCCCAGATGCCCGTCCGGGTCTGGTGTCAGTATTACGGTATGATGGGGGGAGCAACCGCCGGCGAGCAAAAGCAACAGGGCGGCACCCGGCAGGGCGATCACGAGGTTATTCATCGGCATCCCCGTATGACGGAGTTGCTGTTGCCACATATCCTGTGGTAACGTCGTTTTCTGTAACTGGTCCCGTTACCACTGCTCGCTCAAGCAGTCTTCTGAAGACAAGGCCGCGGCTCCGAGAAGTTCGTCTGTTGAATCTAAAAGTGAACCCCTCCAGATAATACTGAAGGTGCTCAGGAACTACAGAACCTTTGTGTGTGCCGAGAATCAATCGTTTTAGTAGCTTAGCTTGATTCAGCACAGGCACTATTTCAAACTTTACCCAGCTTCCCTTCGAGTCTTTCGATGACCGCGGCAACGGTACCTTCGACATCGTCCCCATACACGGTAAAATAAAAATACTGTCCCGTGTGGTCGTTCCAGTAGACGTTATCGACCCTGAGCGGCTCAAGCAGGGACTCAATCTTTTCATAGGAGATAAACGGGTCGCCATCAGGCCACCTTCTGTCCAGCCGGGCCTGTTGGGCATCCGTCAGCGGTATCCGGTATGTCATCGAATAGACTTCAGCCTTCATTACGGCTTGATGTAGGCATTAAGCCCGATTGTGATTGGCTTGCCATCCACTTCGGCAGTTGTAACGGCATTTCCCCGCGTGCTGGCGACGACCAGGGTTTTGCCGGAAGCCGACGGAGTCGGTTTTTCCAGATCGATTTCGATGCAGAGTTTGTTGCCTTTTATTTCTACGGTCATTGCCATGGTTACTGTTCTCCTGTATCAATTACTGTTGGCGCGTCGGTTCGCTGTACTTTTCGATCAACGGCCGGAGTGTATCATTTTACACTATTCTGGGAAAGCAGTTAGGAGACCAGCAAAAATAATAACACAAAGAGCTCTCCACAAAGGCTGTGGATAACCTGTTGATAGAGATAATAAGCATCATAAAATGTCACGTGTTATTGGGGTCTTTGCCGGTTTGCACAACGAATAAGCACAGCCTCTAACTAGCTGATATATCGTGTCAATAGTTATTTTATCCGGTATACAATACACACCGGGACTGCAGCGTACCGTTGTCATTAATGAAGGCGTAACCGTGTGGATAAGTTGAGTAAAAACAGGGGCGGCAGATCCTTGCCAACAGATCTAACGACTGACCTGATTGCGCCCCCTGTTTTTGGCCTTGTAGAGCGCCTTGTCGGCCGCTTTCATGACCTCTGCCGTACTTTTCAGGTTTTCTCCGCTTTCGGCAACCCCAATACTGACAGTTACCGACACCTGATGTGCTCCCGTTCGAGCGGCACTTCTGCCGCGTTCCACCTTGCCCTGTTTAGAGCCTTTGGGGCGATCGCCACTGCGTAAAACCAGGCGGTAGTCGGCAATAGCCTTGCGCAATTCCTCCAGATGCGGCAGGACCTCTTCGGCACGACATCCGGCGAACAGGATGGTAAATTCTTCACCACCGTAACGGTAGGACCTCCCTCCCCCACCCACGCCCATCATCTTCCGCGCAACAACCTTCAGCACCTGATCACCGACGTCGTGACCATAGGTATCGTTGAACCGCTTGAAATGGTCCACGTCGAGCATGGCAACAGTATAATTCCGCCCCAGACCATGCAGGCTTTCGTTCAGAGATCGCCGGGAAGGGATGCCGGTCAGGTCGTCCCGGAAAGCCATGTTATAGGAATCCCGCAGCACACACAGCGTAAGGATCAAAGCCCCGGCAGCCGTGTAGGCGGCATGTATGTCACGGTCCGTCAGCCAGTTGCTGGCGATGAAGAACGCCGATAACGCCCCGAGTATGCCGCTATCTACCGGAGCCTGCCGACGCAGTGCCAGCAGAGTCATGGCAATAAAACAGATGATGCCCACCACCATCGCCGGCTGTGGGACCAGAAGGCCGCTGAATAGCGGCAGCCTTGTGTAACCTCCGGCAATATAGGGAAGAAGGTCCGTAAAGTGATAACGGAACAGCCACACGGCGCCAGCTGCCTGCACGGCCAGAAAGATGAAGCGCAGACGGCCGGCTGCGGAGAAGAGACCCCGCTCACGCATGATGGCAAACAGGAGCATATTCAGTGGGATCAGCAAGACAAAGGCCTGATAGACCGGATTTATGGCTGGATCCATCTGTTCGCCAGAGAGCAGGGTGCGGGAACTCCAGTAGAAAACTATCAGTATGAGCAGGGCCATAAAGGGGCGACCGCGGTGGAAATGTACGGCAATGAACATTCCCAAGGCGGTCAGAAGATAGGGGGATAACACCACCAGCTCCCGCCGCGCTGGTGTCAGGTTGGCAATATGGGGGACAAGAAACCAGGTCGCAATAAGGATCGCCGCAGGCACAATAAATATGGGCATTCTTTTGATGATGGCAATGATCAAGCGACAAATGCCCCCGACGTAATGAGTTGCGACTCCTGTTGGCTTACACTGTTAGCTTAAGATATGTCAACGTTTTTACCGTGTGGCAAGGTGGTCTGCGTGGCTGTGTAAACGGCATGACCGGTTTTACGGCGTACTGACCACCACGATCTGCACTTGACCAGAAAGCGGGCAATGTGACAGAGTGATACATATTACATATGGATGAGGAGCAGCAATGATCTATCTTTCGCTGATTCAAAACATAGCCCTCCTGACTGCCCTGACCTTTGTTCACAGCCTGATGTTCCGTCGCCTAAAAAGAGGCCGTTTTTTTTACCCCCTGCTTTCGGGCCTGCTGTTCGGCTTCGTATGCGTGGTTGGCATGATGACCCCGGTGACATTACAGCCGGGACTCATCTTCGACGGTCGCAGTATCATCCTCAGCATTGCCGGCCTCTTTGCCGGCCCATTAGCGGCCCTGATAGCCGGTGCCATTGCGGCAGCCTACCGCTTATGGCTCGGTGGAGTCGGTGCCTTGCCGGGCGTTGGCGTCATCATCGGCACCGCCGGCCTCGGTGTTGTCTGGCACTATCTGCGCCGCCGCCACCAATGGGTCATGGGTACGTCCGCCCTGTTCATATTCGGGCTGCTGGTGCACCTTTTGATGCTCGCCATCCTAATCCTGACCCTGCCGGAAACCGCCACCCAGGCGATGCTTAACAATGTTGCCCTGCCGGTGCTCCTGCTCTACCCCCCGGCCACCCTGCTCAGTTGCCTGCTTTTTCTGATGATGGAACAGCACATCCGTGGCGAGGAGAGGATGCGTCTTTTCTTCGAACACCAGCTGGTGGGGATGGCAATCACATCACCTGAAAAAGGGTGGGAGCAGGTAAACGACAAATTATGCCTGATGCTCGGCTATAGCCGCGAAGAACTGACGACCACATCCTGGGCAGATCTCACTCACCCGGATGACCTGCCCAGGGATCTTGAGAAGTTCAACCGTCTCCTGTCAGGCGAAATCAACGACTATTCCATCGAAAAACGCTTCATCCACAAAGATGGCACGATTATCTATACCAACCTCTCCGCTGGCTGTGTCCGCCACGCTGATGGCTCGGTTGACTATATCCTGGCTCTGCTTGAAGACATTTCCACACGCACGTTGTTGGGGCTTAAGCATGAGGAAGATCAGCGCTTTTTGCAGACCATCCTCGACTCGATCTCCGATTTTGTGTTCTATAAAGATAGAAACGGCATCTTCCTCGGCTGTAATAACGCCTATGCATCACGTTACATCGGCCTGCCGAAGGAGCGCATCATCGGCCACCCCGGCAGCGACTTCATCCCCGATAAAAATCTCATTGAAAAGTACGTTGAATCCGATCTTCAGGCCATTAAATCCGGCCTTCCGGTAATCGTCAAGCCCTGGATTACTGAGGCCAATGGCCAAAAGACCCTGATTGAAGTCGTCAAGACACCTTTTTATGACACTGACGGCCACGTGGCGGGAGTAATCGGGGTTGCCCGCGACATCACCGAGAACCACCTTGCTCTTGAAGCGATCACCCGCGAGAAGGAGACGGCCCAGCGCTACCTGGACATCACCGGCGTCATGATGTGCGCCCTTAACAAAGCCGGAGAAATCATCCTGATCAACAAAAAAGGCTCGCGGATCCTCGGTTACCATGATGACGAACTGCTGGGGCAGAACTGGTTTGATGTGTGCCTTCCCGAACCGGCCCGGGAAAAAGTGAAGAAGCTCTTTGCAGCCCAACTGGCAGGCGACATCACTCCGTTCGAGTTCTATGAAAACGAGATCATCAACCGGAACGGTGAAGAGCGGCTTATTTCATTTCATAACACGCTCCTGCACGATGAGTACGGCGTGAGCGGCATCCTGTTTTCCGGGGAAGACATCACCGAGCAGCGCATGATGCAGGAGGAGCTCCTCAAAAACCAGAAGCTGGAATCCCTCAGCGTCCTTGCCGGCGGCATTGCCCACGACTTCAACAATATCCTCACCGGAATCATGGGCAACATCTCCTTCGCCCGCATGTCGCTTACGACGCCGGACAAAGCCCAGAGACTCCTGGAAAACGCCGAGAAAGCATCATTGCGAGCCGCCTCGCTCGCCTCCCAGCTGTTGACCTTTGCAAAAGGGGGGAAGCCGATCAAGAAAAGAGTGTCGATTGGCGCCATCCTGGAGGAATCGCTGTCGCTATCGCTCAGGGGCGCAAACGTTAAGGGGCTCCTTGATATTCCGGCCCCCCTGCATGCCGTTGAAGCGGACGAAGGACAGTTAAGCCAGGTATTTAACAACCTCATCATCAATGCTCTGCAGGCGATGCCTGGTGGCGGCACACTGACTATCAGGGGCGAGAACATTACCCTCGGAGATCAAAACAAGGCGCTGCTCCCGCCGGACGACTACGTCAAGCTGACCTTCACCGACCAGGGATGCGGCATTCCGGAAGAGGACCAGAAGAAGATATTCGATCCCTATTTCACTACCAAGTCGGAAGGGTCAGGACTAGGCCTTGCTTCAACACACTCGATTATCAACAAACATGACGGGCGCATCGATGTCCACTCGGTTGTCGGCAAAGGAACAACCTTTACCATCTACCTCCATTCGCGTGAGGCGGCAGATGCGAATACGCACATAATCAAGGATGCTTTGGCAACAGCCGGTCATGCGACCGGATCCATACTGGTCCTTGATGATGAAGAACTCGTGCGGGACCTTGCCAGGGAGGTACTGGAATACCTGGGTTACCAGGTAAAGACCTGTGTGAGTGGTGAAGAGGCCATCACTCTGTATAAAACCGCCAAAGCATCCGGCGAGCCGTTCTTCGCTACCATTATGGATCTTACCATACCGGGCGGGATGGGGGGACGTGAGGCTGCACAGCAGATCCTCAATTACGACCCGTCCGCCCGTCTCATCGTTTCAAGCGGCTACTCGAACGACCCGGTAATAGCCGAATACGGCAGTTACGGCTTCAGTGCCGCTATCACCAAACCTTACAAAGTGAACAGCATCGCGGAGGTCCTGACTGAGCTGTCAAAGCGCATGTAATCCGCAAGCCGATTTATTGCACAAGGAGAGGCCATGATCGAACTGTTACGCACCCGCCGAAGCATACGGAATTTTACTTCTGAAAAGATAGCTCCCGAAGCGATTGACACGCTCATTGAAGCGGCCCTCAGGGCACCATCGTCACGGGGTATAAATCCGTGGGAGTTTATCCTGATAGACGATCCGGAACTGCTGTTCAAGCTCTCCCACGCAAAACAGCATGGCTCGGAGTTCCTGAAAAACGCGCCGTTGGGGATAGTTGTCTGTGCCGACAGCACAAAATCGGATGTCTGGATTGAGGATTGTTCCATCGCAGCAATAATAATCCAGCTTACCGCGGTGTCATTGGGGTTGGGGAGCTGCTGGGCTCAGATACGAAACCGGCAGCATGACAACAATATATCCGCCGAGACCTCTGTCCGGGGACTGCTCGGTCTGCCGGAAAAGATAAAGGTTGTCACAATACTTGGTATCGGACATCCTGCCGAAAAGAAAGAGCCCGTATCAACCGACAACCTCCAGCACGGCAAGACAAGATACAACCGCTGGGCTGAAAACCTGCCGGATGAGCCGGCATAAGATCGGCACACTCAAACTGCGCGGCACACTTACGGCAGCACCACCACCAGCACCCCGCCAGCCAGCACAGTCAGGTTACAGACCGCCGAAACAGCGTGAAGCTTCGAAAATTCCTTTCTGAGCGGGTCTTCTTTGCTGGTTGACTCAAAGGAGCCGATCCGCTGCTTCAGCTCTGCGACGCGCGGTTCCAGATAATACGCCTGAAATGATGTCACCGCCAGCATGACTACCAGCACGACCACCGGCAGTTTGAGACTGAATCCACGACCTGCCAGACGACAAACCAGCGCTATCACACCACACGCCAGCCCCCAGCGAAAATAGACCGGGAACATGGTGCCCACGATGCGGGCGGCCGTGTCGCGGCTCTCGGTTTTAAAAAGAATCGGGGTCAGCATCAGCGTAAATATGGCGTTGCCACCGGCCCATAAACTGACCGCCAACCGGTACAGCATTTCGATGTATTGCATATATGCCTCCTTGATGTCATGCCGGCAAAGCGCCGCGCAGAGCATGTTTTCATAGCACCATGTAACTGTCAACCATCCCCACACCCATCCTGCCTTGATACCGGCACCCCGGCACATGGAGGAGGTGGCACTGGTCGCGGCTACCGTTGGACAGGAATAACAGGAAAAATCAGATCAACGTGTCAAGAAACAGTCTGCAGAGACGGTATTCAGCGGGGAACCAAAAGGAGCGAGCAGAGGTGTTTCGGGGTCATCTGTCTCAATGCCGTGAGGCATGTTTGGTGGAGTCCCAACCTTTTTCAGCATTAGCCAGTTCAGTATAACGAACCACTTTATTGCGACCTTCACGCTTGGCCCAGTACATCGCCTTATCGGCCCTCTCCAGCAGTGAGTAGGCGTCGTCGTCGGCAGCAGACAGGCAACGCCGATGCTGACCGTCACTTTCAATTCAGGGATCCGGTGCAGTGGCGTCTGTTCCACGGCAATACGGAGTCGTTCCGCCAGCTTGCATGATTCATCTTCTGAGGTATGCGGCAACAGGATGACAAACTCCTCGCCGCCGTAACGGGCAAGAATGTCGGTTTGGCGCAGGGCATCCACCAGCAACTGTGTCAGGTGGTGCAGGACCAGGTCACCGACCTGATGCCCCCAGGTATCGTTGACCTGCTTGAAATTATCAATATCCACCATCAGCAGTGCCAGGTCGAGCCGGTGGCGATGGGCGCGAAGTACCTCTTCCAACAGCCTGCGATCAAGACAGCGGCGGTTGAATATTCCCAGCAGCGGGTCCGTGATAGTCTCCTGCTCCAGCACATAGACGCGTTTCAGTTCCTGGGTCGTACGGTAAGCCAGCAGACAGACCATCAAAACAAAGACAGCGCCAAAGAAAAAGATCACCGCTACCAGTATCTCGGAAGTGGTATATGGCTTATCGTACTTGAGGACAAGGAAGCCCAGATAACCGAAGAAGAACAGCACGATCAGCCCGCCAAGAATGTACCACCGTCTGCGATTGGTCCCCTGGGGCAGCTCTTTTGACAGATTGCGCACGACAAAGAGTGAGCCAACAAGCAGCCCTATAGCCAGCAGCAACAGTCCGAACATGATATCGGAGATATAAAGGCTGTTTTCCAAGCCGACCTGAATGGAAGGTGCTGCCAACGGCATGTTTCTTCTCCATAAATCCGCTTTAGTGATAGCAGGTAGCGAATAAAGCGATAATTTATCACTTTGAACAAGCCGCCGTCAAAGCATTTATCCCGGGTTTAATTTAAATATTACCGTGAGTTTTACCGTCACATCCAGCGCTTCAACGCTATTACGGACACTGCTGATAAACCGCGTTGACGACTCTGCATGTTGAATGTTACTTTTATATTTTTATGATCATGCTTGGTTGGCTGAGATAACAGAGCAAATAAATTCATTCAGGAGGTAACAGGTGAAAAGGTTTATGAATGTAGTGGTCGTGTTATTTTTGCTTACCCTTGCCCCGGCTTCAGCGCTCTTCGCAGCTCCACCCCAGAAAGTCGTTATCGGAATATCCAAAATTGTTGCCCATCCGGCACTGGATGCCGTCGAGAAAGGGATTCAGGATGAGTTGACCGCAGCAAAAATCAAGGCGACCTTTGACCTGCAGAACGCCAATGGAGATATCGGCACTGCCGCCTCGATCGCCAACAAGTTCCAGTCGGAAAAGGTAACCCTGGCAGTTGGCATCGCCACACCGACCTCCCAGTCGCTGGTCAATACATTGAAAGGCATCCCGATCGTATTCGCGGCAGTCACCGATCCGGTCAAAGCCGGCCTGGTCCCGTCACTGAAAGGCTCACACAAACCGGTCACCGGCGTATCCGACATGACACCGGTCAAGCAGCAGATCGAACTGCTGCTCAAGATCAAGAAGATTAAACGTCTCGGCCACATCTACACCAGCTCCGAGGAAAACGCCGTTGTCCTGGCAGGTGTCGTCAAACAAGCGTGCAAGGAGCTGGGCCTGGAGTATGTGGAAACGACGGTTTCAAAATCAGCCGAGGTAAAACAGGCGGTTCAGGCGATAGCCCGAAGGGTGGATGCACTCTATATCAGTACCGACAACACCGTAGTTTCAGCCCTGAGTGCGATAGCGGACGTCGCCACTAAAAGAAGAATTCCGATCATGTCGGCCGACCCCAGCTCTGCCGAGAAATATCCGGTTCTGGCCGCCTGGGGCTTTGACTATTACAAGATGGGGCGGGCGACCGGAAAACTGATTGTCGAAATACTGAACGGCAAGAAACCTGAGCAGATCCCTACCCGCTTTATGACCAAAACATCTGACATAGACCTGCTGGTCAATCTTGATGTTGCCAGGAAACTCGGCCTGACAATCCCGAAAAATATTGTGAAAAGTGCCAACAAGGTCATAGAAAATGGCAAACTAACCAACAAGTAATTTTTGTTGCCCGGCAGCCTGCAACGGTTGCCGGGCAACCCACCCCACTCTGGAAGGTTGAAACGGCTTTACTATGATTGAAGCAATTCTGGTCGAAGGACTGATCTATGGAATAATGGTGTTGGGGGTATTCATCACCTTCAGGGTACTGGACTTCCCGGACCTGACGGTGGACGGCTCATTCCCTCTCGGGGCTGCGCTGATGGTGCAGTGCATCCTGCTCGGCATGAACGGCTGGCTGGCGCTGCTGATCGCCTTTATCGGCGGCATGCTGGCCGGCTTTGTCACCGCGCTGATTCACAACCACCTCAAAGTTCCGAATCTGCTGGCCGGCATCCTGACCATGACGATGCTGTACTCGATCAATATTCGCATCCTCGGCAACCGCGCCAATGTACCGGTACTCGACCAGGAGACCCTCCTGTCGGATATTTCCGGCCGCTTGTCAGGAATCATACCGGACGAATACATCCTGTTGATCTTTTTCATTGTGGTGGCTCTCGCCTTCAAGCTGCTGACCGATCTCTTCTTCCGTACCGACCTCGGCATGACCATCGGAGCGATGGGAAACAACGAGCAGATGGTTATCTCCCAGGGCATTAACCCAAAAACCCTGAAAACCATCGGCCTCGGCCTGTCAAACGGGTTGGTAGCCGTTTCCGGTGCCTTCGCGGCGCAGTATCTGGGCTTTGCCGACGTGGGACTCGGCCAGGGGATCATCATCTCCGGTCTGGCCTCGGTTATGATCGGCGAGTTTCTGGTCATGAAAAGCAACCGCATCGGTGTACTGACACTTTGCGCACTGGCCGGCTCGGTTCTGTTCCATGCCGTCATGTATCTGGGTCGCTATTACGGCTACCTCATCCAGATGACCCCCAACGACCTTAACCTGATTAAAGGCGTCCTGATTATTATTCTGCTGATTGTGACCCAGTCCAGGAAGCTCAAAATGTCGGCCTTAAAGGCAATGGTGCAAAAATGATAGCTCTCAAGAATGCTTCCGTTATTTTCAACCAAGGCACGGTGAACGAGAACCAGGCCTTGAGCAACATAAACCTTAACGTCCGGCAGGGCGATTTCATCACGATCATCGGCAGCAACGGCGCCGGAAAATCAACCCTCTTCAACCTGATCGCCGGAACGATTACCCCGGCGGTTGGCTCCATCTATGTCAATGGCCGCAACGTAACCCGCGAGCCGGAATACAAACGGGCTCAATACATCGGCAGAATTTTTCAGAACCCGTTGTTGGGGACCGCCTCCAACATGAGCCTGGAAGATAACATGATGATCACCTACCGCAAGGGGTTCAAGTGGCTCAAACGGAGTCTCAACAACAAGATGAGAGAGTACTTCCGCTCTGAACTGATCCAGCTGAAGATGGGGCTGGAGCAACGCATGAAGGAAAACCTGCTGATGTTTTCGGGCGGGCAACGCCAGGCTTTGACACTGCTCATGATGGTGCTTTCCAAGCCTTCGCTGATCATGCTGGACGAGCACACCGCCGCCCTTGATCCCAAAAATGCCGAGATCGTCCTGGAGTTGACTGATAAATTCATCAGGGAATACAAACTTACCTCCATGATGATCACCCACAACATGAGCCACGCCATCGAATACGGCAACCGCCTGTTGATGATGGACCAGGGGGAAATCATCTTCGATGTCTCCGGTGAAGCCAAAAAGGAGCTGACGGTCGAAAAACTGATCGAAAAGTTTCACGAGCTTCGTCACCATGGCTTTGAAAACGACCGGGCGCTGCTCTCCGAGTAATTCCTGATAATTCTGCAGCGGAATATCATGCCTTGACTGGTCTTACCTTTTCTGGAATAATTCGCCCGCTTTATCACTACTGATTTGAGGAGTTGCCCCCCATGAGGAAATTTCTGTCTCTATTGTCGTGCCTGGTTCTGTCACTAATCGCGGTGAGCGCGTTTGCCGGTGACGGTTCCTGGGATAAGGTCAAAAAAGATGGCAAACTTGTTATCGGCCTGGATGACTCTTTCCCTCCGATGGGGTTCCGTCAGGCAGACGGCAAACTGGCAGGCTTCGATATCGATGCCGCTGAGGAAGTCGGCAAACGGCTGGGCATCAAGATCGATTGGCAGCCAACCGCCTGGGACGGTGTCATCCACTCCCTGGACGCCGGGAAGTTCGACTGCATATGGAACGGCATGACCATCACCGAGGAGCGTGCCAAGCAGGTAGCTTTCAGCAAGCCCTATATCATGGACGGCCAGATCGCTATCGTAAACTTTAAAGAGAAGCGTTTCAGGAGCCTCAAGGATCTGAAAAACTACAAGGCCGGCACCCAGAAGGGCTCATCCGGCCTGGAGGCCGTCAAAAAGCTGGCCAACGCACCGACCGGACTTAATGAGTACAGTGACTATCCCAAAGCGCTGCTTGACCTGGAAGCCGGCCGTATCGATGTGGTGGTGGTGGACAATGTCACCGGCCGTGACATGATCGCCAAACGGCCAGGCAAGTTCAAAATAATTCCGGGTATGATCAGCAAAGAACCTTTCGGCGTAGCCTTCCGCAAAGGCGACAACCGCCTGCGTGAGAAAGTGCAGCAGACTCTGGACAAGATGGTCAGGGATGGCGCCATGGCCAAAATCTCGCGGAAGTGGTTTGCAGTAGACCTGACCAATCCGAAAAAATTCTAGCCGGTGAAGGTTGCGATGAAAGATACTATCGGCAGGGCCTTAGTGGCCCTGTTTTTTTTGTGTTCACTGGCTGGAAACTGTCTGGGAGCGGTGGATTACGACCAGCTCTTTCGCCAGTCCAGCGATTTGATGTCCGAGGGAGACCTCGACGGCGCCTTGAAACTGCTCAAACAGGTGCCGACACCTGCTGCAGAAGAAGAGGCCGGGGCTTTTGTCTCAAGCCGCATGCAGGCCGCCCGCATCCATGCTTCTCTGGATGAGACCGACAAGGCGATCGCCGCCTGCCAGGAAGTTCTGACGCTCTTCCCGGACAACAGCGAAGCCCGCAACTTCATCTCGGCATTGAGAGACCAGCTCAAGCCGGGGTGGCATACCGTCCTGTCCGACACCCTGCGGTTTCTGCCAGCCCTGGGAAAAGGCGCCCTCATGACGGTTGTGCTGGCACTCTGCACCATGCTGGTGTCACCTCTTGGGGGACTGCTGATTGCACTGGGGCGCATCAGCCCGCTGCGGGTGATTTCAGGCTTTTGCTGGTTTATCATCTGGTTCTTCCGCGGCACCCCGCTGCTTCTCCAACTGTTTTTTATCTACTACGGCCTCCCGTCGCTCGGCATAACCCTGTCGCCGTTCACTTCGGCAGTCATCGGACTTGGCCTGAACTACTCAGCCTATCTGGGTGAGATCATCCGCGGCGCAATCCAGAGTATCGACCACGGCCAGATGGAGGCGGCCAAGGCTATCGGCATGAACTATCGCCAGGCCATGCGGAGAATCATCATCCCGCAGACCTACAAGCGCCTGATGCCACCGGTCGGCAACGAATTCATTGCCCTGATCAAAGACACCGCCCTTGTCTCAACCATCGCCATGGTTGAGCTGATGCGCGCGGCGGACCAACTCTTCAACACCTACTTCAACATCACGGCACTGGTACTGGCGGCGGCTATCTATCTGGTACTAACGACCATCTTCACGTTTATCTTTGAAAAAATAGAGTATCGGGCGGGAATCTATGAGCATCGCTAGTCAGCCACTCCTGAAACTGGAGAACATCACCAAGCGGTTCAAAGAGCTGACGGCGGTTAATGGCGTAAACCTGGAAGTCGCTTCCGGTGAAAAGCTGGTCATCATCGGACCATCCGGTTCAGGCAAATCAACCCTGCTCCGCTCGATCAATCTGCTGGAGGAAATTGAGGATGGGACCATCAGTTTTGAAGGTCGTGAGGTTGGCTACGTAACGCGCGGCGGCAAACGTCACCCGGACCGTCCCCAGGCGATCAGTGCACTGAGAGCCGAGATCGGCATGGTCTTCCAGCACTTCCACCTCTTCCCGCATATGACCGTGCTTGGCAACGTGATGGAGGGGCCGCTGACCGTACAGCACAAAACGGCCGATGAAGCACGTTCCATAGCGACCGACATGCTGACCAAGGTAGGACTGTCCGACAAGCGTGACGTTTTCCCGGCCACTCTGTCAGGCGGACAGAAACAGCGGGTCGCTATCGCCCGCGCCCTGGCCATGCGTCCCAAGATGATGCTGTTCGACGAACCGACCTCGGCCCTGGATCCGGAACTGGTCGGTGAGGTATTCGATACCATTCACACCCTGGCGGACGAGGGGATGACCATGATAATAGTCACCCATCACATGGGTTTTGCACGGGAACTGGCCGACCGGGTCATCTTTATGGAGGCGGGAAATTTCCTGGCCGAGGGAACGCCGGAAGAGCTGTTCGGCACGGGGCAGGACAACGAACGTATCAGGGGCTTTCTCAACCGGCTTTTGTAAGGAGAGTCAGCCGGCAGCAACCGAGTCGGGTTGCTGCCGGCTGACAATTTTATTCACAACTTTTGCGTTGGCAGCCCGAATTTTACCCTGATTTCACGGGCACACCCATAACTTCTCACGACATAATCCGCCGTTTCACAGATCACAGCGCATTCTTCTGCCACTGCTCGTCTGGCACCTGCTGCACCGTCCGTTTTGAGCTGCGTGATTTCCTCCGCCATCTTACCGTTAACACCCTCAATGCGGTGAATCTCTGCCAAAAGGTTTTCGATAATATGATGACCGGTTATTTCTACGCTGTCCGGGGCAACTTTATCCCCGACAAGCCACTGTTTGGCAAGAGCCACAATTCCACTCATTCCCACCTCATTATTGACAATAATTCAATCCGATGATGTGCTGTTTTGCGACGGACAGCGCCCAATCCACACCGTTTCACCCTTTTAGGCTCTTGGACACAACCTCATAGACATCGCGCGGCAGATCCGCTGACGCCTGAATCCTCTGCAGCTGTTGCCGCATCTGTTCACTCCGCACCGGCTCAAAACGACGCCAGGTGGTAAGCGGAGCCAGCAGCCGGGCCGACACCTGCGGATTGACCGGTATCAGCCGCAGCAGCTGATCGGCCAGAAAACGGTATCCCGCACCACCCGGATCGTGAAAGCGAACCAGATTACCCTGACTGAACGCCCCGACCAGGGAGCGGAAGCGGTTGGGATTGGTCAGCTCAAAGGCCGGATGGTTCAGCAACCGCTGGAGCTCGTCCAAAGTTCCGGGGAGGATTGAAGTTGCCTGCAGCGAAAACCATTTATCGACCACCAGACGGTCCCCCTGCCAGCGGCGATAGAAATCATCCAGGACTTCCCTTCGCTCCGGACAATCACAGGACGCCAGCGGCATCAGCGCACCGACCGTATCGGTCATATTGTCAGCCAGCCGGTACTGTTCCAGACAGAGATCTACCTCGGCCTGGCCACCGTTGCTCATCAGGTAGGCAAGACAGCGGTTGGCCAGCCGCCGTGCGCCGGAGCGGCCGTCGTCCGCTGCGTAGGGACGTTCGCTCAGATTGTCGGCACGTACCGTCAACAACTCATCTTTGAAGAGTGTCGCAAGGGTACGGATGACGAACTGGCGGGCCTCATGAATGGCGGTCGGATCAACGACCGGCACCAGTTCTGCAAGATATTTTTCCGTGGGCAACGTCAGCGTTTCGGCCAGAAAAGCGCGATCCGGATGTCCGTTTGCCAGTATTGAACGGAACGCATCGGCAAAAGCGGGGTCAAGCATCAGCCCGGTTCCCTGCTGCCAATCAGCAGCAAGTCCAAGAATAACCTGCACCGCCATCTTCTGCCCCGCTTCCCAGCGACAGAAGGGGTCAGGCTCGTGGGCCATCAGCAGGGCCAACTGCTCATGGCTGTATGGATAGTCGAGTTTGACCGGCGCCGAAAAGCCGCGCAGCAGCGCCGGCGTCGGCTCCTGATCGAGGCAGGTGAAACAAAAAGACTCCTCGGCTTCGTGCAGATGGAGGACTCGCGAAGTCTCGCCCCGCGGAATCTCACCAGCCAGCGTCAGCGGCAGCTGTTCCCCGTTCTGACCGAGCAGCCCCAGCGACAACGGGATATGCAGCGCACTTTTATCTGGCTGGCCGGGCGTCGCCGGGCAACTCTGGCTGATCGTCAGCGTGAAGGTCTTTTCGGCAACGTTGTAAGCGCCCCTTGCAACGAGCTGCGGCGTACCGGCCTGACTGTACCAGAGTGCAAACTGACCAAAATCCATCTCGCCAGCTTCAGCCATGGTCTGCACAAAATCGTCAACCGTTACCGCCTGCCCGTCAAAGCGTTCGAAATAGCGGTCCATACCACGGCGGAAGCGCTCGGCTCCGAGCATTGTATGCTGCATCCGGACGAGTTCGGCCCCTTTGTTGTAGACAGTGGCCGTATAAAAATTATTGATCTCCATATACGAATCGGGGCGTACCGGATGGGCCATCGGTCCGCCATCTTCGGCAAACTGTGATGTCCTGAGGCCCCGCACGTCTTCGATCCGCTTCACCCCGCGCGACTGCATGTCAGCCGAAAACTCCTGGTCGCGAAAAACGGTCAGCCCCTCTTTGAGCGAAAGCTGGAACCAGTCGCGACAGGTCACCCGGTTGCCGCTCCAGTTATGGAAATATTCGTGGGCAATCACCTCTTCGATGGCGTGATAATCATCGTCGGTGGCGGTTGCCGGGCTGGCGAGGACATAGCAGGAATTGAAGACGTTGAGCCCCTTGTTTTCCATCGCCCCCATATTGAAATCATCAACCGCCACGATCATGTAGCAGTCAAGATCATACTCCCTGCCGTAGACCTCCTCATCCCAGCGCATCGCTTTTTTGAGCGACCGCATGGCGTGATCACACTTGTCGCTGTTCTGCTGATGCACATAGATCTGCAACGCCACCTCCCGCCCGGAGCAGGTGGTGAAACGGTCTTCAATACGGACCAGATCACCCGCGACGAGGGCGAACAGATAACTCGGTTTTCTGAATGGATCGTGCCAGGTGGCAAAATGGCGACCGTCCGGCAGTTTGCCACTCGCCTGGAGATTGCCGTTGGAAAGTAGGACCGGATAGCTGGTGCTATCGGCGACAATTGTGGTGGTAAAGAGCGTCAGGACATCGGGACGGTCCGGGTAGTACGTGATGGCACGGAACCCCTCCGCCTCGCACTGGGTGCAGAACATCCCCCCCGAACGGTAGAGACCCTCCAGGGAGGTATTATCCTGCGGACGGAGCTCGGTGACGACCTCCAGAATGAAAGCGGGGGGGACATTGGAGACCGTCAGCAGGTCAGCGGTGACGCTGTAGAGGTCCTCGGCAAGCGGTGCGCCGTCCAGGCTCAACCCGCGCAAGACAAGCTGCTTGCCGTTCAGAACCAGTGGGCGCATGCCAGATGATGTGTCATAGGATGCACGTAGTGCCATTCGTGAAGTGACAACTGTCACCTCGTCGCCAAGCTCGAAACGGAGATTGATACTATCAACACTATAATCCGGGGCGGTGTATTCGTTACGATACACAGTTGTGTGGGCCGCTTCAGTCATTAAGTATCCCTGTCATTATTCTATATTATGATGCGTAAATCAGGTAATTTTCCAAAAGTAGCACAATCTGCCAGCGATTCCATGCATAAAAACAACACTGCCAACATGACATGCCCCATAAACATGATCTGGTTATATTGCTTGCAATATGTACACACTAAGTTACAATAAACACAACTTATTGTATACCGGATTCCAACAATGCAACCAATTAAAACCCTTACACGTGTTTTGGAAACGCTTGCAGACGCAGAACACTATCTGTTCACCCTGAACGACCTGCATGGAGCAACTCCTGAACTTGGCGCTGGTGCGTTTAAGGCGCTTGTCTGTCGGGCTGAAAAAGATGGAATACTGACACGAATCTGCCGTGGTTTGTATCTCTATCCTAAAGTTAACTATCAACATGGATTGTTGTTGTATCATGCCGCCGCCAGACTGCGTGCCGGTGAATTTACCTATATCAGCTTGGAATCGGCGTTGAGTGATGTCGGTGTGATATCCCAGATTCCAATAGACTGGATTACCCTCATGACTTCGGGACGAAGCGGCATTATTTCGTGTGGAGCTTTTGGGCATATTGAATACATACACACAAAGCGCCGCCCGGAAAACCTCGCTGTCCACCTCACCTACGACACACGCTGTCACCTGTGGCGAGCCTCAGTCAAATTAGCCCTTATGGATATGAATCTGACCAGACGTAGTACCGATTTGATTGATATGGAGGCTGCTCATGAGTTTATTTGACAATCTTGTTGCCCAGGCAATCAAAAATCAAGGGGAACTTGCACCACTTCTGCCTGTCGTTGAAAAGGAACTGCTGCATCACGATATTATACGGGAAATGAGCGCAGCGGGGTTGCTTGGCGACCTCACTTTTATTGGCGGAACCTGTTTGCGGGCCTGCTACGGCTCAAGCCGTTTGAGTGAAGATCTCGATTTTACCGGCGGAAACAATTTTAAGCGGGAAACCCTGAGCACGTTGGGAACTGTTCTTGTTGATCAGTTATTTACAAAATATGGCTTAAGCGTTGAAATGAGTGAGCCGGTAAAAGAAGCCGGGAACGTAGATACATGGAAATTAAGAATGATCACCCGGCCTGAGCAAAAAGGATTGCCGTCCCAAAGAATCAATATCGATGTGTGTGCCATACCAAGCTACGACAAACGACCGGTTGTGCTGCGCAATCTTTATGGAGTCGATATGGGGACGTCAGGTTTGATTATTCAGGCACAGAGCCGCGAAGAAATCCTTGCGGACAAGCTCATTGCCTTTGCCCTGCGTCCAAACCGTCTCAAAAACCGTGATCTCTGGGATATAGGGTGGCTCAAACAGAATAATGTCACCTTGCCGCTTGATTTAATCCCGAAAAAAATTATGGATCATCATCGCACAATTGCTGAATATTTGCAGCGACTGTCAGAACGTACGGGATCACTGCACAATGATCCAGGCGTCAGAGTTGCCTTTATTCATGAAATGAAGCGGTTCCTGCCTCAGAAAACCGTACAGAGCACGGTTAACAATCCGGATTTCTGGGACTATCTCATCAGCGTAATCCAGACAGAGTGCGATCAGGTTACACAATTCCTGAAAGCAGCTGCTGTTTCTCCCGTTTTTGCGATGTAGATTCCAACCAGCCATCGTTCGCAACCCTTCAAACAGGATTATTTTTGTTGGTAAGGTCGTGCAGATTCTGGTAACTGTTATCTGAAAGTCGCATGAATAAAGGAGAATGGTCAATGGAAGAGGCAATTACCTTCTGGCTCGACAATAAAATATGTTCAGGTTTCAAGGTGGCAGAAATCGGCCGCCAGACCCTGGTGTCGTATCGTGACAAGTTCTATCTGGTGGAGAATGGAGCTGCGCGCATGAATGGCGTCAGACCACTGCACTACTCCAAAACATCGATGCCGACGGTGTGGAAGAAGGCTCTGAAGGGGATTATGCCGCCAACCGCAACCGTTATCGAACACCCTGAGGATGAAAACCTGCCGGTTACTACTTCGAGTAAAAAGGAGCGTATCGCCATGCCCAAGACCATAACTTCGCTGCCGGAATCATCTGCTGACCAGCTGCAAGCGTCAAGACCGGCACCGGCCGTATCTAAAAAATCTGCAGCGGCAGATACAAAGCCTGTCAAAATAGCTCAGACTGTTGTCGCGGCTACCTGCCCCTACTGCAGTCACAAACAGGACCTGCCGTTTGAAAAAGGGAAGAACGGCAAGCCTTTCTTTGTTTTGTGTGTCAGATGCTCTACGGAATTTGCCGTGCGCTTTGTGCCGGTCACGATGTATCAGGCGCAGGTCGCAGCATTCAAATAAATCACAGCAGCACATCTACCGGGAGAAGAAACAGATGAATAACAACGACATACTGCGCCGACTGCGCTACGCACTGGATATCAGCAATCCGACCATGATAGAGATTTTCCAGCTGTCCGGCTGCACCATTGAACAGCCCACACTGGTCAAACTTCTGAAAAAAGAGGAGGAGGAAGAGTTCATCTCCTGCAGCAATCCTCTTATGGCGTTTTTTCTCGATGGTCTTATTGTAAGTAAAAGAGGAAGACGGGAATCAGATACAGAGCAACCACCAAAACCGGACGCTTCGCTGAACAATAATGCCATCCTTAAGAAGCTGCGCATCGCCCTTGATTTGAAAGAGGATGACATGCTTGCGATCATGAAGCTGGCAGGAGTTACTATTTCCAAATCGGAACTGAGCGCCCTCTTCAGGAACAAAGGGCACAAGCATTACAAGGAATGCGGCGATCAGTTTCTCAGAAACTTCCTGCAGGGGCTGACGGTCAAGCACAGAGGTGTTGCTTTAAAGCAGGGTGCCGGAGAATAGCAACAGATACGGGCATTCCGGTTGACACATCACGTTATCTATATTATTCTGTACAACCTGTAAATTCTTATCAATCAGGGGTTTAGCGGTATCAAACAATCTACACAGCGAGGACAACCATATGCGTAGTGATATGATAAAGAAAGGGCTGGAGCGGACTCCGCACCGCGCCCTCCTGAAGGGGACCGGCGTCCCGCAGAGCCAGATGGACAAGCCGTTCATCGGCGTGGCAACAAGCTTTACCGACCTGATCCCCGGGCATGTCGGCATGCGCGACCTGGAGCGCTTCATTGAAAAGGGTGTCCACACCGGCGGCGGCCATTCTTTTTTCTTTGGCATTCCGGGCGTCTGTGACGGCATGGCGATGGGGCACAAGGGAATGCACTATTCACTTCCTACCCGCGAACTGATCGCAGACATGGTCGAGTCGGTTGCGGAAGCGCACCGCCTCGACGGCCTGGTGCTGCTGACCAATTGCGACAAGATCACCCCCGGCATGCTGATGGCGGCTGCCCGTCTCAACATCCCCTGCATCGTCGTCACCGCCGGACCGATGATGAGCGGCCGCGGTACTGCCGGCCGCAAGTATTCCTTTGTCTCTGATACGTTTGAGGCGATGGCCCGCTACAAAGCCGGAGTCATCAACGACAAGGAGCTGCAGGTCTGTGAAGACAACGCCTGTCCCGGTATGGGCTCCTGCCAGGGGCTCTTCACCGCCAACACCATGGCCATCCTGACCGAGACGATGGGGATGAGTCTGCCCCGTTGCGGAACCGCCCTGGCTGTTTCTGCACTCAAACGCCGCATCGCTTTTGCCTCCGGCGAAAAGATTGTCGAGCTGGTACATAATGACGTTAAACCGCGTGACATCCTGACCCGTGAGGCCTTTGAAAACGCCATCCGTGTTGACCTGGCGCTGGGCGGTTCTTCCAACACCGTGCTGCATCTGCTGGCAATCGCCCATGAAGCCGGGGTCGAGCTGCCATTGGAGCTGTTCGACGAGCTTGGCAAAGACACGCCGCAACTGGCTTCAATGAATCCGGCCGGCGAGCATTTCATGGAGGATCTGGACATCGCCGGCGGCGTCAGCGGTGTACTCAAACAACTTGGTAACAAAATTCACGATACGCCCACTCTGTTCGGCCTGAGCACACACCAGCTGGCCGAGAGCATACAGAATGTGGACGAGGAGGTTATCCGCCCACTTGGGAATCCGATAAAGAAGGAAGGTGGCATCGCCATCCTTTCCGGCAATATCGCTCCCAAAGGGGCCGTCGTCAAGCAGTCGGGAGTTTCCGCCGCGATGATGAATTTCGAAGGCACTGCCCGTTGCTTTGATGCGGAAGAGCTTGCCATGGCAGCCATCATGGAAGGCAAGATAAAATCCGGCGATTGCATTGTCATCCGCTACGAGGGCCCGAAAGGGGGCCCCGGCATGCGCGAGATGTTGGCCCCGACGGCAGCCATCATGGGGATGGGGCTGGGAGACAGCGTGGCGCTGATCACCGACGGACGTTTTTCGGGCGGCACCCGCGGCCCCTGTATCGGGCACATTTCACCGGAAGCGGCCGAAGGCGGGCCGATCGCCCTCGTGAAGGATGGCGACAGAATTCTGCTCGACATCCCGAACCGGCGTCTGGAACTGCTGGTCGACGACGCAACTCTGGCGATTCGCCAGGCAGCATGGAAAGCTCCCCAGCCGAAGATCAAGGGGGGCTGGCTGGCCCGTTACGCCAAGGTTGTCACATCGGCTCACACCGGAGCAATAACAACGGCAGATTAAGTACGTACATACCATTTCAGATCAAACCCCTCCAAACCTCCCCTTATCAGGGGAGGCTTAAAGGCTTCCCCCCTGATAAGGGGGGATTGAGGGGGGTTAGTTTTTCCACCTCTAACCAAGAGGTGAAATTCAGTATTCAGAGGTAAATATGAAAATGAACGGCGCACGAATAATGCTGGAGTGTCTCAAAAAGGAAGGGGTCGATACAATCTTCGGCTATCCCGGCGGCACGGTCATCAATATCTATGACGAACTCTTCAGCTTCAAGGAAATCCGCCATATTCTGCCACGCCACGAGCAGGCCGGCACCCACGCCGCCGATGGTTATGCCCGTGCCACCGGCCGGGTAGGCGTCTGTCTCGCGACGTCCGGCCCCGGTGCGACCAACACGGTCACCGGTATCGCTACCGCCTATATGGATTCGATTCCGATGGTGATTATCACCGGACAGGTGCCGACTCCGTTGATCGGCAATGACGCCTTCCAGGAAGTCGATATCATCGGCATCACTCGTCCCTGCACCAAGCACAGTTTTCTGGTCAGGGATGTCAAAGACCTTGCCATGATCATGAAGAAGGCCTTCTACATCGCCCGCAGCGGACGTCCCGGTCCCGTGCTGGTTGACCTTCCCAAGGATGTGCAGATGGCCCAAACGGAGTTCAGCTATCCCGAAACGGTGGAGATTCGCAGCTACAAGCCTAACCTGGAAGGACATCCACGGCAGGTGGAAAAAGCCGTGGCCATGACACTGGACGCACGCCGACCGGTCATGTATGTCGGTGGCGGGACTGTTCTCGGCAATGCTTCGGACGAGTTGACGGCCCTGGCCCGCAAGCTGGCAATTCCTGTAACGACAACCCTTATGGGCCTCGGCTCTTTTCCTGCGAATGATCCCAATTCACTGGGTATGCTGGGCATGCACGGCGCCTACTGCGCCAACATGGCCATGACCAATTCGGATCTTATTATTGCTATCGGGGCACGCTTCGATGACCGGGTAACCGGCAAGCTGGGCACTTTCGCACCACATGCCAAGATTATCCATATCGATGTGGATCCGACGTCTATCAAAAAGAATGTTCGCGTTGACCTGCCGATCGTTGGTGATGTCAAGGATGTCCTGACCAAGATGATCAAACAGGCTGACAAGCTCAAGGACAAGGTCGCCGAGTTCACGGCTGCACTTGCACCCTGGCATGAGGATATCGCCGGCTGGAAGGAAAAGCACCCCATCGGCTACAAGGAGAGCAGCACAATCATCAAGCCCCAGTTTGTCATCCAGAAACTGCGTGAACTGTCTGATGAAGACGCCATTATCTCCACCGATGTCGGCCAGCACCAGATGTGGACGGCTCAGTTTTTCCAGTTCAACAAGCCGCGCACCCTGTTGACGTCCGGCGGTCTCGGCACGATGGGATTCGGCCTTCCGTCTGCCATGGGCGCTCAGGCGGCCTTTCCCGGACGACAGGTCATTACCATCTGTGGAGATGGCGGTGTCCAGATGAACATCCAGGAGATGGCTACATTGGTCCAGAACAGGCTGCCGGTTAAGATTGTTATCCTCAACAACAACTTCCTCGGCATGGTGCGCCAGTGGCAGGAGCTGTTCTTTGACAAGCGCTACTCAAGCACCTGCATGGAACTGCCGATAGACTTCGTCAAGCTGGCGGATGCATACGGAGCCAAGGGTTTCAGTACCGCCAAACCGTCTGACGTGGAAAAGATTATCAAACAGGGCTTTGAGGAAGAAGGTCCGGTAATCATGGAATTCAAGATTGCCCGTGAAGAAAAGGTTCTGCCGATGGTTCCGGCCGGGGCGGCGCTAAATGAAATGGTATTGAACGCATAAAACGATTATTTGAAATCCTGGAGGATTCTTCCATGCAACATACAATTTCTGTACTGGTAGAAAATGAATTCGGTGTACTGTCACGCGTGGCAGGCCTGTTCTCAGGTCGCGGTTTCAACATCGATTCCGTTACGGTTGCCCCTACCAACGAGGAGGGGATGTCGCGCATGACCATTGTCACCCGCGGCGATGATCAGATCCTGGAGCAGATCAACAAGCAGCTCAATAAGTTGATCGACGTCATCAAGGTCATAGATTTCACTGATGGCAGCGGCGTTGAGCGCGAATTGGCGCTCATCAAAGTTACGGCTGAGGATGAGAGCCGGGCTGAAGTCCTGCGTATTGTAGACATCTTCAGGGCCAAGATTATTGATGTTACCCCCAAGTCATACACCATCGAGGCAACCGGCAATCCGGTTAAAATCGATGCAATCCTCGATCTTCTCAGACCACTCGGCCTGAAGGAGTTGGTTCGTACCGGGGCGGTCGCTATCGGTCGCGGGGCCAAGGGGTGGAAAGGGTAGGAGATCAAACCGGTTTTTTATCCTGTCTGATCAGCCGCCCGGAAACGGGCGGCTTTTTTCTTGAGAGCAGAAAGGATTCCGCCTGCGAACGGGGACAAAACAGCTATTTACGTTGACAGCAGCAGTTGAATGTAGTATCAGTTTTGTTCTTTTTTTGCGCATCCGGATTGACTGGATACGTACGTTAGCAAAAATGTTTTAGAAATAATTTGTGGCTTACTAAAAGCTAGACCGGTTTGCCGGATAAAAATTTACGGAGGATGTATCAGCATGAACGTTTATTACGATCGCGATTGTGATCTCGCATTGATCAAGGCTAAAAAAGTTACTATCGTCGGTTACGGTTCCCAGGGGCATGCTCATGCCTGCAACCTTAAGGATTCCGGGGTTGATGTCACTGTTGCACTTCGCGAAGGGTCAACCTCCGCTATTAAGGCAAAGAATGCCGGCCTCAAGGTGGCAACCGTTGCCGAAGCCGTTGCTTCGGCTGATCTGGTAATGATCCTGACACCTGATGAATTCCAGTCAACCCTCTACCGCGACGAAATCGCACCCAAGCTCAAGCAGGGAGCAACCCTTGCCTTTGCCCACGGCTTCGCCATCCATTACAACCAGGTCGTGCCGCGCGCCGACCTTGACGTCATCATGATCGCCCCCAAGGCACCAGGTCACACCGTTCGCTCCGAGTTTGTCAGAGGCGGCGGAATCCCTGACCTGATTGCTGTTTTTCAGAACGCGTCAGGCAAGGCCCGCGAAATTGCCCTCTCCTACGCCAGCGCCATCGGCGGCGGCCGCACCGGCATCATAGAAACAACTTTCAAGGACGAGACCGAAACCGACCTGTTCGGCGAGCAGGCAGTCCTCTGCGGCGGAGCTGTGGAATTGGTGAAGGCCGGCTTCGAAACATTGGTGGAGGGCGGCTACGCCCCTGAAATGGCCTATTTCGAGTGCCTGCATGAACTCAAACTGATTGTCGATCTCATGTATGAAGGCGGTATCGCCAACATGAATTACTCCATCTCCAACAATGCTGAATACGGTGAGTATGTCACCGGGCCGAAGGTGATTAACGACCAGAGCCGTGCAGCAATGAAAGAGTGCCTGGACAACATCCAGAATGGTAACTACGCCAAGCGCTTCATCCTTGAAGGGGCGTCGAACTACCCGGAGATGACGGCACGTCGTCGTCTCAATGCCGCCCACCCGATCGAGCAGACCGGCGAAAAACTGCGAAGCATGATGCCATGGATCCAGAAGATTGTTGACAAGACCAAAAACTAATTCCACTACGCGAACCCAGACACCCCTCTTCCATCAGGAGAGGGGTGTCTTCGCATTTAGGCAGGTTTATGAATAATTCATCGCCATTTGCCCGGGAAGGGTATCCATTCATCGCGTATTCGGTGGGCTTAACTGCGCTATTTGCCGTTGCTGCCGCACGGATTGCGGCACTCATGTATATTCCGGCCGCAATTTCTCTGCTGCTTACATTCTTTGTACTCTATTTTTTCCGCAATCCGGACAGGACAGCTCCTGCTGACAGTAGCACAGTAATAGCTCCGGCAGACGGAACCGTTATTGTCGTCGAACAGGTACCCGAAACACCACTTGGCGTTCCGGCTCTAAAAATCAGCATTTTCATGTCGGTTTTTAATGTGCATGTCAATCGCGTCCCATATGATGGTAAGGTTATTGACACCTTCCACCATGCCGGGAAGTTTTTTGACGCTCGCGACGGCCGCGCCTCCTGTGAAAATGAGCGCAACGGTATTGTACTGGAAATTTCCGGTGGCGTCAGGATCGCTTTTGTTCAGATTGCCGGGCTGGTAGCGCGCCGGATCATCAGCTATCCAATGATAGGTGACCTGTTGGTACGTGGGGAACGCTATGGCTTGATTCGCTTTGGATCAAGGGTTGATGTGTATCTGCCACCTGAAACCGAACCTCTGGTGAAGCTTGGCGACAAAACCGTGGCAGGAGAAACGATACTGGCAAGAATCGTTTGATCAAGGATACGACATCATGAGTGATGAAATTGTGGCAGTGGAAAACGTAAAAAAAGATAATATAAAGCGGGGAATCTATATTCTTCCCAATTTAATTACCGCTGCAAGCTTGTTTGCCGGTTTTTACAGTATGGTTGCCACCCTGAACAAAGACTACAACACGGCTGCGATCGCGATTTTTATCTCTGCAATATGCGATGGACTTGATGGCAAAGTAGCCCGCTTGACCGGCTCTAGCAGCAAGTTCGGTGTCGAATTTGATTCACTGGCAGACCTGGTCGCTTTTGGGGTTACTCCAGCACTGCTCATGTACTCCTGGGCGCTGAGACCCTTTGGCAGACTTGGCTGGGCAGCTGCATTCTTGTTTCTTGCCTGCGCTGCACTGCGCCTTGCCCGTTTCAACGTGCAAGTTGACACAGTCGAAAGCAAGCGCTTTATTGGTCTCCCTACCCCTGCTTCTGCCTGCATGGTTGCCGCTACAGTAATGCTATTCTACCACTTCGATTGGCCTAGTTCATTTAGAAAGCTTGCAATCCTTGCACTTATATATCTGCTGGCTTTTCTGAACGTCTCTAACTTCAAATACAATTCATTCAAAGACCCCGCGTTTATAAAACGGCAGCCATTCAGCATGTTACTACTGGCGGTGGTATTATTGATAGTCGTGGTAGCCGAACCGGTAGTCATGACATTTAGCGTGCTGTTGCTGTACATTCTTTCGGGGCCGGTTGGTTATATTATTACCTGGCCAAGACGGCGCAGGTTAGAGAAGGCTGTACACAAAGGGCGGGAGGGCTTTAACAGGGAAGGCGACGCTTAGGTCCGGCGATTAAAAACTCGGGCAGCAACCTCTGCAGCATCAATGGATATCGTAATGTACTGCAGTTATCCCCTCTTCCGTAATAGTCAGAACTGCATAGCTGCGATGAGGCCCGGCATTTGAAAGCGCACCGGGATTAACCAGAAGCAGGCCTGAGCAATCTTCAACTAAACCCTGATGAGTATGGCCAAACAGAACCGCGTCAACACCGACCTCCTGCGCTCTTTGGCACAAGCTTGCCAGCCCTGACTTGACACGATAGGCATCCCCGTGGGTCAACAGAAGCCGTTTCCCATGACACTCCCACACAAGCTCACGCGGAGCACGAGAGCCCGGATCACAGTTACCGGCGACATTGATCACCGGAACATCGAGCGCTTCACGCAACAGATCCGCATCTGCGCTTCCATCCCCCAGATGTATGACGGCATCAACCGGTTCAGAGTGCGTGTGGGCAACAAAGGCACCGCTTGTATTGCCGTGGGTATCAGACATGACGAGAACTTTCATTCTTAAACTGTAGCAGATGTGTATCTTTCATTAAAGACAAAATCTTTACAAGGTGCCTGAATATGTCAAAAAAGACCGCCATAATAACTGCAGCCATATTGATTTCTCTCGCAGTTCTGTTTGTAATTTCCATGAAGATTGCCGGAACAATTTTCGGCACAGGCGATGCGCGCCTGACAAGCAAGGTTGGCGTCGGCCTGATTGAAGTCAAGGGAATGATCCTCGACTCCAAGGAAACAATCCGCCAGTTACGCTACTTCCTTAAACAAGACTCCGTCAAGGCGGTAGTACTGCGTGTCGATTCACCTGGCGGGATTGTTGCCCCGTCGCAGGAGATCTACGCCGAAGTAAAGAAATTTGCCGCCAAAAAGAAGATAATAGTCTCGATGGGGAGCCTTGCTGCTTCAGGCGGCTATTATATCTCTGCACCGTCAACGATGATTTATGCAAATCCAGGCACCATTACGGCGAGTATCGGGGTCATCCTCAAACTGTCAAACATAGAATCGTTGATGGATAAAATCGGCATCAAGTCTCATACGCTAAAAACCGGTAAGTACAAGGATTCAGGATCGCCACTACGCCAGTTTTCTGCTGAAGATCGCGCCATGCTGCAGTCGGTGATTGACAATACACACCAGCAGTTTGTCAGAGCAGTTGCGGAAGGACGCAGGTTACCGATTGAAGAGGTACGTAAGATTGCTGACGGGCGGATATTGTCGGGAGAGCAGGCGATGGCATATAAACTGGTAGACCGGCTGGGAACGCTTCAGGATGCAATTGAGGAGGCCGGGAGGCTGGCCGGCATTTCCGGAGAGCCGGAACTGCTGCTGCCACCCAAGAAGAAGATTGATTATATGGATATGCTTGTCGAAGGGGCAGAGGGGACGTTCAACGGGCCGCTGGGGCGTGCCGTCAGCGGAATGACCATGACATACGGGACCGAGTAGGAGGAGGGGCGGACGTCGTCCGCCCCGGACGGTTATTTCCTTTTTTGTAACCTGGCGTGAGCGTTAAGCAGAATTTTTTCCGTCGTTGCCCAGTCAATACAGGCATCGGTTATTGAAACCCCGTATTTCAGCTGGCCGATATCAGCCGGAATCTTCTGGCTGCCGGCTTCAAGGTTGCTTTCAATCATGACCCCAGAGATGGAACAGTTGCCGGCCAGCAGCTGATCGACAACTGACTCCAGGACTTCAGGCTGTTTCTGATAATCCTTATTAGAATTGCCGTGACTGCAGTCAACCATTATGGTCGGCAGCAGGCCGTTTTTATTGAGCTGTTCCTCGGTATGGGCGATATCCTCGGGATGGTAGTTAACTCTTTTGGAACCACCACGCAGGACGATATGCACATCAGGGTTACCGCTCGTCTGGATGATTGAGGTCCGCCCCTCCCGGTTGATACCAAGGAAACTGTGCGGGTGCTGCGCAGCCTTCATGGCATCAATGGCAATCTGCAGATTACCGTCAGTGCCGTTTTTGAAGCCGACCGGAAAAGACAGGCCGCTGGACATTTCACGATGGGTCTGGGACTCTGTTGTACGAGCGCCGATGGCTCCCCAGCTGATAAGGTCGGCAACGTATTCCGGAGTGATCGGATCAAGCATCTCGTTGGCAACCGGTACCTCGAGCACCGTCATGCGACTGAGCAGACCGCGGGCAATACCCAACCCCTTTGAAATGAGATGGGTGCCGTTCATATCGGGATCGTTGATCAACCCCTTCCAGCCGACAGTCGTGCGGGGCTTTTCAAAGTAAACACGCATAATCAGCAGGAGCTGATCGTCGACACGTCGAGAAAGCTCCGCCAATTTTCCGGCATATTCCAGGGCAGCTTCTGTATCGTGAATCGAACAGGGGCCGACGACAACAATCAGCCGCTTGTCCCGGCGCTGGATGATATCTTTTATCTGTTCCCTGCTTCTGCTGACAAAGGCACGGTCTTTTTCCGACAAAGGGAAAACCTGGCGGAGATCGGCGGGGGCAATTATCGGGGTGATAGCGGTTATTTTAAGATTATTGGTCTTGATCACGTAACAGTTCTCCCTTGCAGTAAATAAATGATGTTATAGTGTTTAACACAACGTGTTGTCAATGCTTCTCTGTATGAATTGCTCACTAAATCAGCAGGTTAAATTTCACGAAACAATTGTTGCGGAGGGCTTGATGAAGCGTGCGGTATTTCTGGATCGTGACGGCACCATCAATATAGAAAAAGAATACCTGTATCAAGCAGCGGAGTTCGAGTTTATTCCGGGGGCGCCGGAAGCGATCAAATTGCTCAACCAGGCGGGAATCACTGTTGTCGTGGTAACCAATCAGTCCGGCGTCGCGCGGGGCTATTACACGGAAGAGGACGTACATAATCTTCACCGCCATATCGCCGCTGAGCTCGCACGCTCCGGAGCACACGTTGATGAGTGGCTTTACTGCCCGCACCACCCCACCGGGCGTGGCAGTTATGCGCTCCCGTGCAATTGTCGCAAACCGTTACCGGGGATGCTGCATGAAGCCGCCGAGCGGCATAATATCAACCTTGAAGAGTCAACCATGATTGGTGACAAACTGGCTGATATTGAGGCGGGACAGGCGGCGGGATGCAACACCATCCTCGTCTGCACCGGATATGGCGCGAACGAGAAGCAGCATGCCGGCCCTGAAACTGTTGTCTGCGATGATTTACTCTCAGCAGTGAAATACCTGTTGGAACCCTCAAACTGATTTGACACCGATCAAGGTAACATGCTACCTAACGCTGATACAAAATTATCGAGGTACCTGACTATGTCTCACGGGATTAAAAAAGGGATTATTCTGGCGGGTGGTTCAGGCAGCCGCCTCTTTCCTTTGACGCTGGTCGCCAGCAAACAGCTCCAACCGGTGTACGACAAGCCGATGATCTATTATCCGCTGGCGACGTTGATGACCGCCGGCATCAAGGATATACTGCTTATTTCAACTCCGCACGACACACCCCGTTTCGAGGCTCTTCTGGGCAACGGTTCGCGCTGGGGAATTACTATTTCATACGCGGTCCAACCGGAACCGAAAGGAATTGCCCAAGCTTTTCTGGTTGGCGAGAAGTTTATTGACAACCAGCCGGTCTGCCTGATTCTTGGTGACAACATATTCTACGGGAAAATGAACCTGGACAGGATCGTATCCGAGTTCACAACCGGAGCACGTGTTTTTGGCTATCAGGTTAACGATCCGGAACGTTACGGCGTCGTTGCCTTCGATTCTGACGGCAAAGTTCTCAGCATCGAGGAGAAACCGCACCAGCCCAAATCCCATTTTGCTGTGCCCGGCCTCTATCTGTATGACAGTAATATCGTTGCGGTGGCCAAATCAATACAACCATCATCTCGCGGCGAACTTGAGATTACCGATGTGAATCTCGACTATCTGCGGCGTGGTGAGTTGATGGTCGAGCGTCTCGGACGTGGCATCGCCTGGCTTGATACCGGTACGCACAAAAGTTTGCTTGAAGCCAGCAACTTCATAGAAACAATAGAGTCAAGACAGGGGCTGAAGATTGCCTGCCTTGAAGAAATAGCGCTGCGCCGCCGTTTTATCGATTGTCAGCAGATGAAAGAGGTTATTGAGTCCACACCCAACTCTTCTTATAAGCAATATCTCCAGCGGGTCTACGATGAAGCAGAGTTGTGCGGGCTTCAGCAAGACTAGAGCGAGACCTAACACATGGATTTTATCAAAAAATATATGTATCCGCTTGTAACAGGCATCGGTATCCTTGTTGCCCTGCTGTTTTTTTCGCTTAATGTCCCCAACAACAGGGAGGCAAATATTATTGAGCGTTCCGTTCTCAGCATAACATCACCCCTCCTCCAGCCGGTCTCAATGGCAAGCACATTCATTGAAGACATCTGGGACAATTATATACGGCTGGTGAATACCAACCGTGAGAATCTGCGCCTGCGTGAGGACGTCCGCAACCTCAATCTGCTGGTTGTTGAAGGAAACGAGGCAGTACTGGCTAACCAGCGCCTTGAGCGACTGCTTGATATCAAAAAGAGCGTCCAAACGCCAACCATTGCAGCTACGATTATCGGCGAGGACGTTACCTCGTGGTTCAGGACACTGGTAATTAATCGCGGCAGTTCCAGCGGCATTCGTGAAGGAATGGCCGTCATTTCAGCCGATGGCGTTGTCGGCCAGACGGTAAAAGTTTCCCCGTCAACCGCACGCGTTCTTTTGCTGACAGACCATACGAGCGGAATTGCGGCAACAATTCAGCGTTCCCGGGCCAGAGGAGTCGTGAAAGGCAAGAGTGAAATGCTCTGCACACTGGAATTCACGACACGCGAAGAGGATGTGAAGGTCGGTGATACGGTAATAACGTCGGGAATCGGAGGCGTTTTCCTGAAAGGGCTTGTCATTGGCGAAGTTACTATGGTCAAGCGAGGCGAATACGGAATTTTCCAAAACGTATCCATTCGGCCGACCGTCAACATTTCTCATCTGGAAGAAGTTCTGGTAGTACAGCGGGGTGGGTATGAGTAGGCGTGCCGCCCTGCTGCTGTTTTGTCTCGTCCTTGCGTCAATAATAATCCAGGTGGCATTGCTTCCTGTATTTATACGTCCCCCTTTCAAACCGGACCTGCTGCTCATCATCATGGTTTTTATCTCACTGCGCGAACCGTTCGAGATTGGTGCTCCCCTGGCATGGCTGCTTGGCATGCTCAATGACGTCTACAGCGGCCTGTATCTTGGCCTGGACGCAGTCACCTTCCTGATTCTGTTTCTCGTTATCAAGAGCGTGTCAGACCGTTTGTATGCCGACAGTGCCATACTGTTCGTCCTGACCGTTGCCGGTGTTTCCGTGGCAGGACTGACTATTAATCTTCTCCTGACAGTCATGTTTACCGAATCGCCGGGAATAGCATATTCCATGCTCTCGGATATATTCCCGCGACTGTTGGTAAATGCTTTCATAGCATCAATTGTTTCTGCATTCCCAGGGTTTGACTGTCAATTGGAAGCATCATGAAGGAACGTCGCTTCGTCAGAGAATTACTGGAATCAAAGCAGCGGACAGTGGTGCTTTCGTTTGTCGTAGGGATCGTTTTCCTCTTCCTGGTAATACGGCTATGGCATCTGCAGATACTGAGAGCCGACAATTATCAGGCCCTGTCGGAAAACAATCGGCTCCGTTTCGTACCGGTGGCCGCTTCCCGTGGCACCATAATGGACCGCACCGGCAAAATCCTGGTCAGTAACCGCCCTTCGTTCAGTCTTGCGGTTATTCCGCAGGAAGTTAAGGATAAAGAGGGACTTCTCACGTCGCTCTCGAATCTGCTTGGTCTTGACCGGGCAGAGATGGCGGACAGGTGGGAAAAAAGCAGGGGACGAGCCAAATACTACCCGATAGTCCTGGCATCGAATCTTTCCCGCGACCACGTCGAAATTGTTGAAGAAAACCGCCTGCGTCTACCTGGAGTAGAGATCGAGATGAAGCCGGTGCGGGAATATACCGGTGGAGAGCTTGCAGCTCACCTGCTCGGGTATATCGGCGAAGTCTCCGAAAAAGAGCTGGATTCAGAAGGTTTTGAAGATTACAACCCCGGCGATTACATCGGGAAAAATGGTATAGAGCGCGCGTTGGAGAACGAGCTCCACGGCAACGATGGCGGGCGACAGCTTGAAGTTGATGCTCGTGGCCGGGTATTACGGACCGTATCCGAGAGCCATCCTACCGTCGGCAGCAGCGTAATGCTGACGATCGATGCGGCGGTTCAAAAACAGGCTGAAGCCGCATTCGGTGATCAGGCGGGAGCAGCGGTTGTCATGGATGTAAACAGTGGAGAAATACTGGCGTTCGTCAGCAACCCCGGTTTTGACCCTTCGCTTTTCAGCGGGAGACTGCCGGCAGACGTGTGGCAAAAATATCTTAATGACGTGCGCCATCCGCTGGAAAACAAGGCGCTCAGCGGGCAGTACCCACCCGGCTCCACTTTCAAAATGATTACCGCACTGGCGGGTTTGCAGGACAAGACCATTGACGACACAACAGCTATTAACTGCACCGGCAGCCATAAACTGGGGACCTCCACGTTCAAATGCTGGAACAAGAAGGGGCACGGCAACACGAATCTTCGCAAATCGCTGCGGGAATCGTGCGACGTGTACTATTACCAGCTGGGCGAGAAACTGGGGGTGGATAAGATTGCCGCAGCCGCTCGAGCCTTCAAGCTGGGGGCTCCTCTCGGAGTTGAGCTATTGAATGAACGGAGCGGGCTCATCCCGACATCTGAATGGAAGCAGAAACGCTTCGGAAAACGGTGGTACCGCGGAGAAACACTTCCGGTAGCAATCGGGCAGGGAGCTGTTCTCCTAACCCCGATTCAACTGGCTTCAATGGCGGCAACTATCGCCAACGAAGGCACTATCTATCGCCCCCATCTTGTAAAACGGATCGTTGATGCCGACGGGAGGACTCTCAGGGAAACTAAAGCCGAAATAATCGGCACCGCTTCTTTTCCCAAAGAGTCATTCCGGCTTGTCAAGCTGGGTATGCTGGCCGTGGTCAATGAACCGGGGGGTACCGGTGCCATGGCCAGACTGTATGACGTTAAAGTGGCCGGGAAAACCGGCACATCGCAGGTCGTCAAACTCCGTGACAGCAAAATGGGCATTCCCTATCAATACCGCGATCATGCCCTGTTTGTCGCCTTTGCCCCCTTTGACAACCCTGAAATTGCTGTGGCTGTTGTCATTGAGCATGGCGAACACGGCGGAGCCGCTGCCGCTCCCATTGCAGGCAGAATACTGAGAACGTATTTCGATGGCAAAAAGCCACCACGCAAGGAACAACCAGATACGCCAAAAGAAAATGCTGCCGATGAAGAGGCAGAGACAAATACAGGTGAAAAAGCAATTCCCGCTGTCGTAAAAAAGCCTCAGGCCACGGGAGATGCCGTTCATGATTGATCGCCGCCTCTTAACCAACATTGACTGGGTTCTTTCCGGACTGGTTGTGACGATCTGCCTGCTCGGCATACTGAATATCTACAGTGCAACAACCCCCTACAAAATCGTCGGCACCGCCTACTACATCAAACAGTTTTACTGGATGCTGCTGGGGATGAGCATTTCACTGGCCGTGTGCAGCATCGATTATCACATTCTTGAGGACCTGTCCTACTGGTTTTACGGACTATTAGTATTTCTGCTGATAGCGGTACTTGTTGTCGGAAAACAGTCAATGGGAGCGACCCGCTGGCTGGACCTCGGTCTATTCACCATTCAACCATCAGAACTGATGAAGCTGGTCATCATCGTGGCGTTTGCCCGTTTTTTCAACAATTTTCAATCTGTCGGAGGCCTGACGACAAAGGAAGTGCTTCTTCCTTTGGGACTTCTGGCGCTTCCGGCGGCCTTGATCATGAAACAGCCGGATTTGGGGACCGCCACCCTGGTCATACTGATAGCTCTCTCCATGGTTATTTATGTGGGATTGCGCTGGTCTACAATCGTCACATTTATCTGCGTTACGATCCCCATGGCCTGGATCGGCTGGGCCTTCCTGCTGCGCCCGTACCAGAAAAACAGGGTACTGGACTTCCTTGACCCCGAACGGTCACGACTTGGAAGCGGCTATCACATCATACAGAGCAAAATAGCTGTCGGTTCCGGCGGTATTGCCGGCAAGGGTTTTGTCAAGGGCACCCAATCGCAGCTCCGTTTTCTTCCCGAGCAGCACACCGATTTCGCCTTCTCCGTCTTTGCCGAAGAGTGGGGCTTTATCGGCTGCCTGCTGCTGATCATCCTTTATCTTTCGCTCGTGCTGTGGGGTCTCAACATCGCCCGCCGCTGCAATGACCGTTTCGGCGGCCTGCTTGCGGTCGGCGTCACCGCCATGCTCTTCTGGCACACGGTCATCAACATCGGCATGGTAATCGGGCTCTTTCCGGTTGTTGGTGTCCCGCTGCCGTTTTTTTCCTACGGCGGAACATCCATGATCACCTCCATGGTCGGAATCGGCCTGCTGCAGAACATCAGCATGCGGCGCTTTATGTTCTGATTCGGTCATTAAAAACCCCGCCTGCAAAATGCAGGCGGGGTTTTTAAATGCACTGGCAGAAGGTATTGTCTCCCCTACCCTTTCCCCAACAATCCCCGGATTGCCGCCGGCAGATCGGACGGCAGTATCACCAGCTTGGCATTCGGCGATGTGGCAATCTTCTGCAACGTATTTATATAGCGATCACCCAGCAAAAAGACCGCCGGCAGATCATTATCCTTGATCGCCTCACTGATATCGCCGATCGCCTTGGCAGACGCCTCTGCCAGCCGTATCTGAGCTTCAGCTTCGCGCTTTGCCGCTTCAAGCCTTCCCTCTGCTTCGCGGATAGTGGCTTCGCGCTTCCCTTCCGCCTCCAGTATGGTAGCCTGCTTGAAACGATCGGCACTGGCCTGCTGCTCCATCGCCTTCTGCATCGATTCGGAAGGCTTGATATCCTGAATTTCTACCGATTGTACGTAAATCCCCCACGCGGCAACTTCCTTGGAGATATTTTCCTGAAGGCGGGCCTTGATATGCTCCCGTTCGGAAAGGGCCCTGTTGAGATCCATCTGGCCGATGATAGCACGCAGCGAAGTCATGACCAGGTTCTGGATAGCATATTCGTAGTTCTGGATTTCATATACGGCGCGGGTCGGGTCGGTAACCTTGATAAAAGCGATCGCATTCGTGATGATAACGGCATTATCCTTTGTAATAACCTCCTGAGCGCCGATCGAGAGGACATCACCCTTGGTCGAAACACGGTAGGCAACAATGTCTATATAGGGGAAAATGAAATTGAGACCCGGCTTGAGCGTGACATGATATTTGCCAAGTCGCTCCACGACCCACTCCTGTCCCTGAGGGACCGTCTTTACCCCGGCAAACAGGGTTGCTGCAACCAGAACCAAAAGAACCACAAAAATAATAATACCCGGCATGTTTTTCCCCTCCCGCTTAGATTATTTCTACTTTAAGTATCTGCCCTTCAATATCAGCAACCCGGACACGATCGCCGACATGGAGTATTTCACTGGAATAGCAACTCCACTCATCAGCCCCTAAAACCGAAATGCGGAACTTGACGATCCCCCGGCCATAGCTGTCTTCGGTTCCACGGATAATAATGCCTGATTCTCCGACAATCCCCTCTTTTGACATCCCGGCGTGCGTCCGGTCACCCTTGGGCTTCAGATATTTGAACCAGAGAAGCGTAAAAGCGACCGAAGCGAATGACCAGAGCGCGACCTGGCCGACAAGAGGAAAACCTGGCCACAAAAAACCCAGCAAACCAACCAGCAGCGCCCCCATCCCGAACCAGATGATCGTGAACGAAGGGACAACCAGTTCCAGCCCGATCAAGCACAAACCGGCAATAATCCAGTACCACCATTCAATCTGCATATATAACCTCGTCAGGATTCTGATATTTGCTGAGACTATAGCAGGTTTTTAACAAAAGGGACATTATCAGACATAATTTACCGCTTGCAAAAACAGCGCGATCTACGTTATTTTAATTAAAAGGGAGGTGTTCCATGGATACCAGCTCAATTTCAGCTTCTTCGCTTCTTATGGCGGCCGGGCAGACCCGTCAGGCCCTTTCAACAACGATGATGAAGCAGGCGGCTGATCAGCAGAAAGAGATGGCCGACTTGCTCGCTCAGAATAGTAAGCAGGCTCCTCAACCCTCAGCAACAAGAGACAGCAGCTTCAGCTTTTCCACCTACGTTTGAAGCGTTATACAGAAGGTACTGACGTCCTGCTGATCCATCAGCGGGACGTTTCTTGTTTATAGTCACCTGTACAGGCTTGCGACACTGTTTTTTTTGCCGTGAGAGAGACTCTCTGCGAGCCTTTATATGCTACTTTTGCATTGACAGAGCCTGGCTACAGGGCTATAAATTTCTGTTACATATTCCTCGTTAGTATGAGGCATTTACACAAACAGATGCTACTACCCAGAAACGTCGAAAGACGCCAATGTGATCATCAGGCTTTGTCGGATTAAGGCTTAACCTAATGTAGCTGGAACCTTTCCTACGTTGTGCACTGCCGAAAGTCAAGCAGGGGGGAAATGGCTTGGTCGCATCTTTGTAAAGACCCTTTCTTCCCGAATGGGTTTTTTTGTTTCAACGAAGGCTTTTATTATGACGATTGAAATAAACGAAATATACCTCAGTTCGGTCATTGGCCGCTCGGTGATCAACAGCAACGGTAATCAGATAGGAATTCTCCGTGACCTGATCATGGTTCCAGGCGAAGTGTTCCCGGAGGTTTCCCACATTGTTATCAAATCGCGCAAGGGGATAAAAACACTTCCCTGGAGCGAAGTTACACTCTTTACCCATGTGGTGATTTCAACCGGCAGCATCAAACCAAACCGCCTGACCACATATCTGCCCGGAGAAGGGGATATCCTCGTCAAGCGCGACCTGCTTGACAAGCAGATTGTCGATGTTAACGGCGCCAAAGTTGTTCGTGTCAATGACATAAAGCTCGGCAAACTGAATCACAAGCTCTGTATATTTTCAGTAGACATCGGCTTTCGCGGACTGCTCAGAAGACTTGGCTATGTGCGTTTTGGCGAACGTTTTGCCCGGGCGATCAAGCGCGACATCCCGCACAGCGAGATCAGCTGGGAATATGTCCAGCCTCTGGAAGCTCATTCTTCCAAACTGGCGCTCAACATTGCCCGCAATCAGATGAACGAGATGCACCCTGCCGATCTCGCCGACATCATCGAAAACATCCCGATCCAGAACATCCGTACGGTCTTGAACAGTATCGATGCCGAGACAACCGGCGACACCATATACGAGCTTGAAGCGGATATGCGTAATGTGGTCATTAACCAGCTGAATGACGAACAGGTGTCCGATATTCTGGAAGAGATGGAACCGGACGAGGCGGCCGACGTTCTCTCTGACCTTCCGGAAGACAAAGCGCAGGGACTGCTGAACCTGATGGATCAGGAGGATGCAGAAGATATTCAGGAACTGCTGGAGCACGAAGAAGATTCTGCCGGCGGCCTGATGACACCCGATTATTTCCGGCTTACCTCGCAGATTTCGGTCGGCCGGGCACTGGAGCTTTTGAAAGAATGTGCAAACGATGTCGAGACCATCTACTACGGGTATGTGGTGGATGGCGATGACCGGCTTGAAGGTGTTGTTTCTCTCAAGCAGCTCCTGATGAATCCTCCTGAGACTCATATCACCGACGTTATGGAGGAGAATATCAAGTTCGTGCACGTTGACTCCGAACCGGAAGACATGCTCGAAACTCTGGCAAAATATGACCTGATTGCCGTCCCGGTTCTGGATTCGGATGAGCGCATGGCCGGCATTGTTACGGTGGATGATGTTCTTGCCCATTATCTGCCGCAAATCATCAAAATAAAACGGCGCTAGAATATGTTCCAAAGCCTCTCTCAATTCAGATTCCTGAAACCGCTCAAGAGCTTCAGCCCGCGCAATGTGATGATATTTCTGGCTATCCTTGGCCCCGGCATCATCACGGCAAATGTGGACAACGACGCCGGCGGTATCGCAACCTACTCTCTGGCTGGTGCCCACTACGGCCTGACGCTGCTCTGGACCATGATTCCGACTATGGTCGCGCTGGTAGTCATTCAGGAGATGTGCGCCCGCATGGGTGCCATCACCGGTAAAGGGCTCTCCGACCTGATTCGTGAATCCTTCGGCGTGAAGGTAACCTTTTACGTTATGATCGCCCTGCTTCTTACCAACATGGGCAACTCCATATCCGAATTTGCCGGCATCGCCGCCAGTCTTGAAATTTTCGGCATCAGCAAATACCTTTCCGTACCGGTCTGTGCGGTACTTGTCTGGCTGCTGATCGTAAAAGGGTCGTACAAGGTGGTGGAAAAGGTTTTCCTGGTGGCCTGCCTGGTATATGTTGCCTACCCGATTGCCGCCTTCATGGCCGGACCAAAATGGGACATTGTTCTTAAGGCAACGGTAACCCCGACGTTCCAATCCGACAGCGGCTACCTGATGACGATGATCGGTCTGGTCGGCACGACGATAGCGCCATGGATGCAGTTTTACCAGCAATCTGCCGTTGTCGAGAAGGGGATCACCGCCGATCAGTACAACTTCACCCGCCTGGATGTCATAATCGGCTGTATCATGGCTATTGCCGTCGCCTTCTTTATTGTGGTTGCCTGTGCGGTCACCATCCATCCGCTGGGCTTGAAAATAGACACAGCAGCCGATGCAGCTGCGGCACTTAAACCACTTGTCGGCAAACACGCATCGACACTGTTCGCCTTCGGGCTCTTTAACGCCTCACTCTTTGCCGCCTGTATCCTGCCGCTTTCAACCGCATATTACATCTGTGAAGGGTTGGGATGGGAATCCGGTGTTGATAAGAACTTTGAGCAGGCACCACAGTTTTTCTGGCTCTTTACGATCATCATTGCCATCAGTGCCGGGCTGATTCTGATACCTAATGCTCCGCTGATGACGATCATGTTCATTTCACAGGTCGTTAACGGTGCCGTGCTTCCCTTCGTACTGATCTTCATGCTCAAGCTGATCAATGACAAAAACCTGATGGGATCCTATACCAACGGCCACTCATTCAACGTTATCGCCTGGCTCACCGTTGTGATCATGATTACGCTGACATGCATCATGACTGTTGACGTGGCTATTCCGGGACTTCTCAAACGGCTGATGGCATTCTGAATCAATGAACCACCTGACGTAAAGAGGCCCGTTGGAACATCCGACGGGCCTCTTTGTTTATCAGCAAACAGCTGCTATTTTTTTATATCCACCTGAATTCCGGCTTTGCGAATGATCTCAATCAGCTCGGTATAGCTCTTGTACTTTTGCTTGTAGGTTTCCCTGCTCTCATCGTAATCCTTTTTTAATTCGTCTAACTGCACTCGAGAGATCTCTTTCGTGTCATAGATCTGCTTCCGCACCTGTTCCATATGCTGCTCGACGCTTTTCAGCTCCGCTTCAAGAACATCCAGCTCCTTGCGCCAGTCAGCGAGGCTCTTGCCGCCATACAGCTCCTTTTCATTTCCTTGGGCCGCGGCAGGCTTTGGCTCCGTTTTTTCTATCTTACCCGACGTACTCCCGGAATCCGGCGACACACTCTGCGCCTCCGGCTGAATATCCTCACGCCGTTTTACTTTTTTTCGATATTTTTTGGGAATACTTGAATAATCCTCGGTGAAGTTGTACGTACCGCTGTCGTCAACCCATGAATAGGTTTCGGCATGGAGCGGTGCCGCCAGCAGCAGAATGAATCCCAGACAGATACATGATTTCATGGAGTACCTCGCGTCCTAACCCGGAGGCCAGGCAAATTCGCGCCCGGCCAGCAGATGAAAATGAATGTGAAAAACAGACTGCCCCGCCCCCGCGCCATTGTTCTGAACGATGCGGAAACCGGACTCGGCATATCCCTTGGCACGGGCTATTTCACCGCCTTTGCGCACGGCATAGCCTACCAGAGCATCTTCGGCAGCACTCATGTCCAGACAGTTGACGAAATGCTTCTTCGGCAGCAACAGCAGGTGCAGCGGCGCCTGCGGCGAAAGGTCTTCAATCACGAGCAGCTGTTCGTCCTCGAATACCTTCTTTGACGGTATGTCGCCACGAATTATTTTGCAGAATATACAGCTTTCCATGGTGCCTCCTTTACGTTAATTCCAGCAGGATCAGAAATTCCCGGTTGCCGTCCGCTCCGGTGATCGGTGATGCGCACAGTCCGGCGACCTTCAACCCCAGATCGGACGCTGTCTGGCGGACATCTTCAATGACTTTTTCGTGGGCCGCCGGATCGCGGACAATCCCACCCTTGCCGACCGCACCCTTCCGAACCTCAAACTGCGGCTTGATAAGGGCGATTATCCGCCCACCAGGTTTCAACAGGCCGACCGTGGCCGGCAGCACCTTGGCCAGCGGGATAAACGAGGCATCGATAACCGCTAGAGACGGTAGCACATCAAGCTGATCCGGCGTCACATAACGAATATTGGTTTTCTCCATGCTGACAACACGCGGGTCCTGCTGCAGCTTCCAGGCAAGCTGGCCATAGCCGACATCAACGGCAAAAACCTTGACCGCTCCCGCCTGCAACAGACAGTCGGTGAAGCCACCGGTGGAGGAACCGACGTCGACGGCGACCAATCCGGTCACATCCACTCCAAACTCGTCCAGAGCCCTGCGCAGCTTTAACCCGCCACGGCTGACAAAGGGAAGAGGATCCCCCTTGAGGCGAATCTCCGCATCATTTGCAACCTGCTGCCCGGCCTTATCAACGGTGTGGTCACCCACGACCACCTGGCCCGCCATGATCAGGGCGCGCGCCTTCTCAATCGAGGTGGCCAGACCGTGTTCCAAAACCAGCTTGTCGAGTCGTTGTTTTGTCATAGTGGATTTGCTGTTACCGAATAACATGGCGAGCATGTATCAAAGTACATCAAGGTCAAAAAAAGTCCCGCTGTATTCAGCGGGACTTTTCATAATAGTTATTCGCCAACCAGCTGGCTCTTGGTAAAGAGCGATCTCAGCCAGTACCCTTCCGCTTCGATATTCTCGCGGCCGCCCTCTTCGCGATCAACCAGCGTCACGATACCGAGGACCACGAGCCCCTCTTCCTCTGCCCGGCGTACCGCCTTCATCGATGAACCACCGGTGGTGACAACATCTTCCACGATAATGACTCTGGTACCGGCGGGAAGATTCTTGCGCCCCTCAAGCCACTGGCCGGTTCCGTGCCCCTTTGGCTCCTTGCGGATAATGAAGGCGTGCATGCTTGTGCCGGCAAGATGAGCGGCAATCGAAGTCGCCGTGGCGATCGGATCGGCTCCAAGGGTAATGCCGCCGACAGCCTGGACGTTTTCAACATCCTTGATGGCATCGTAGAACAGCTTGCCGACCAGAAAACCACCTTCAGCGTGCAGTGTGGTCTGTTTGCCATCGAAGTAAAAGTCACTCTGGCGACCGGAAGCCAGGGTCACAAGCCGTTTTTCGTATGACAATTCCAGGATTATTTTCTTTAATTGTTCGCGATCACTCATGTTTCGTCTGCTCCTCTTCGAATAATCCCATCTGCGGAATATCCACAGGTTTGGGGAATGCAACCGGGTAGGTTCCGGCAAAACAGGCTTTGCAATAATGGGTGTTGCCATGACCGATTGAGGAAACAAGCCCCTCTTCGGACAGATATCCAATCGTATCGGCAGTAACATAGCGGCAGATTTCATCGAGTGTATGCGATGAGGAAATCAGTTCCTTGCGGTTCGGCGTATCGATGCCGTAGTAGCAGGGGTAACTGGTAGGTGGGGATGAAATCCTTAAATGGACCTCTTTGGCTCCCGCTTGACGCACCATCTTGACAATTTTTCGCGATGTGGTGCCGCGCACGATCGAGTCGTCAATCACGACGACCCGCTTACCTTTGAGAAGCTCGCGTACCGGATTGAGTTTGATCTTGACTCCGAAGTGCCGGATCGACTGGGCCGGTTCGATGAACGTCCTGCCGACATAGTGGTTACGAATCAAGCCCAGTTCGAACGGTATCCCCGCTTCCTCGGCATACCCCATGGCGGCAGGGACTCCTGAGTCAGGCACGGCGATGACGACGTCGGCATCAACCGGGTATTCACGCGCCAGCTGACGCCCCAGCTCTTTACGGGCAAGGTACACATTTCTGCCAAAGATGTATGAATCGGGACGGGCAAAGTAGACGAATTCAAAGATGCAGGGGGTCGGTTCAATCTTGGCAAACGGAAAGAGCGACTTGATGCCGCCGTCCTTCGTGCAAACGATCATTTCACCCGGCTCGATCTCGCGGACAAAGTCGGCTTCGATCAGGTCCAGTGCGCAGCTTTCAGAAGCGACAACCCAGGCGTCACCGAGTTTGCCAAGACATAACGGGCGGAAACCGTTCGGATCACGTACCGCAATCATGCGCGTTTCGGTCAGAAAGACGAGGCAGTAGGCACCCTGTACTCTCTTCAACGCCTCTACGATGCGGTCAACAAGCGAGTTGGTCTTATACGTGGCGATAAGATGGATGATTATTTCCGTATCCATCGTCGTCTGAAAAATAGAACCGTAGGCCTCCAGCTCTGCCTTCAACAGCTGCGCATTGACCAGATTGCCATTGTGGGCAACCGCAATCGATCCGCGCGAATAATCGACCATGATCGGCTGCACATTCTTTTCCACCGAAGCTCCGGCGGTCGAATAACGGACATGGCCGATGGCCGATTTCCCCGGCAGTTTTTTGAAAACGTCCGGATTACTGAACACATCGGCAACAAGCCCCATCCGCTTGTGAGCGTGCAGGGACTCTCCGTCTGAAGAGACAATTCCGCAGCTTTCCTGACCGCGATGCTGCAGGGCATAGAGACCGAGATAGGTCAGATTTGATGCCTCCGAGTGATTGTAAATACCGAAAACACCGCATTCTTCTTGGGGACGGGATAGCTTCATAGGTAAAGGCTCCACTCTCATTTTGAATCAGATCAGGTTATTTCTAACATACTCGGCAGCATTTTTGTAGAGGATCAGACCGTCCCCCTCTTCCGGCAGATCTTCTCTCGTCCAGCGGGGGTGCTGGGTGTAGTGGACGAACGCTTCGGGATGCGGCATCAGCCCCATCAGCCGGCCGGTCGGGTCACAGAGGGCAGCGATGGCGTTGGTGGAACCGTTCGGGTTGGCTGGAAACTCCATGGTCGCTTCGGCATAACCGGAATCACTGTAACGCATGACAGCCAGGTGTCCGGTTTCAATCCTGTCCAGAGTCGCAGCAGAATCACAGAGGAATTTGCCTTCACCGTGACGCACCGGCAGATAGATGCCACGTTCGATCCCACGGGTGAATATGCTTGGTGATGCTGGATCAACCTGCAAATACGTCCAGCGATCCTGGAAACGGCCGCAATCGTTATGAGTCAGCGTCACGGTCTGGTGAAGATAGTCGCCGTCGAAACCGGGTAGCATCCCCATCTTAACCATCAACTGAAAACCGTTGCAGACACCAAGGATCAACTTGCCGCTCGCAATGAAGCGGGTAAACTGGTCGACAAGCTTCTCATCGTTCCCGGCAACAGTTGCATTCTTCAGGCGGTTGGCTTGGGCCTTGGCGCTCCCCAGGTCGTCACCATCGAGAAATCCGCCAGTCAGATTGAGAAAATGAAAGTCATCCAGTCGGATCTCTCCGGAAAGAATATCGGCAATATGGGCGATAACGGTCTCATCGAAGCCGCCAAGGCGGCAGGCATGGGCGGCCTCCATCTCGCAGTTGGTACCGTTACCGGTTATGACGATTGCGCGTGTTGGTTTCATTAATTACTATTCTCCTTACCATATGAGGAAATTACATCCATAAAAGCCTTGCCATACTGGCGCAGCTTGTGTTCTCCCACGCCACTGACCTGTAACATTTCGCGGGAATGGGTCGGTCTGCTCCGTGCCATTTCTGCCAGAGTTGCGTCGGAAAACACCACAAAAGGTGGCACCCCCGCTTCATCAGCAAGTGTTTTACGGGTTGCCCGCAGCGCATCAAACAGCGCCTGATCATAATCCTTCCGGCCACCGGCACGCTTCTTACCCTTCGCCACCGTCTCCACCGCATCACGCGGTCTGCCGAGAACAACCTGGGTTTCCCCCTTTAAAACCGGACGCGCTGCCGGCGTCAGCTTCAGGACACCAAACCGGGTAAAATCCTGCGCCAGAAGCCCGAGATGAATCAGTTGACGGATGATGTTTTCCCAATCGTTCGCCGACGTATCCGTGCCGATGCCGTAGGTTGAAAGCAGATTGTGCCTGAAATCAAGGACCCGCTGATTTTTACTGCCACGCAGTACCTCGATGACATGCATCATACCAAAACGTTCGCCAACGCGATAGACACAGGAAAGCGCTTTTTTTGCCTGTTCGGAAGCATCGAACCGCTGTGGCGGATCGGTGCAGATATCGCAGTTGTCACAATCATGTTCGCGCAGGTCGCCAAAATAGGATAACAGCGCACGGCGGCGACAGGTCAGCGCCTCGGCATAGCCAACCATGGCGTTCAGCTTCTGAATTTCGATCTTGACCCGCTCGGCGTTATCACTATTCTCAATCAACTTGCGGGCGGTCATGACATCGCCCATACCAAACAGCATCAGCGCCTCGGATGGCAGCCCGTCACGCCCTGCCCTGCCGGTCTCTTGATAATAGCTCTCAACACTTTTTGGCATATCGTAATGCACCACGAAACGCACGTTCGGCTTGTCTATTCCCATGCCGAATGCAACCGTTGCCACCACGATACGGATATCGTCCTTGCGAAAGGCGTCCTGCACCCGCTTTCGCTCATGGTCAGGCAGACCAGCATGATAAGCCGCTGCCGAGAAACCGGCCTGCTGCAACCGTTCGGCCACCTGTTCCACCCGTTTGCGGCTCAGCGCGTAGACGATGCCGGCTTCGTCCCGTCTGCCACTCAGGAAGACACTCATCTGGACGAGCGGTTTCTGCTTGGGAACCACCGTGTAGGTGATATTGGGGCGATCAAACCCGGCGACAAAGACCGTCGCATCAGCCAAACCCAGCTGACCGAGAATATCCTTGCGCGTTTCAGGATCGGCAGTGGCGGTCATGGCAACGATCGGCACCTGTGGAAAGAGCGTCCGCAGCCGTCCAAGCTGGGTATATTCAGGACGGAAGTCATGCCCCCATTGCGAGATGCAGTGCGCCTCATCGATGGCAAACAGTGACAGCTTCAAAAGCCTGAGTCGCGCCAGAAATTCCGGCATCAGCAGCCGCTCGGGGGCTACATACAACAGATCAAGCGTACCGCAATCCATCTGTTGAAAAACACGCCCGACCTCCGCAGCGGAGAGAGACGAATTGAGGCATGTAGCCCGCACGCCGTTGGCTACCAGCGCATCGACCTGATCTTTCATCAGCGCGATTAATGGGGAAACAACTATCGCCACCCCATCCCGATGCAGAGCCGGTATCTGGAAGCAGAGCGACTTCCCCCCGCCGGTCGGCATGACAAGAAAGACATCCTCACCAGCAACCACCCGTTCGATGACATCCTGCTGGGGGGTGCGGAAATCATTGAAACCGAAGATGGTTTTGAGTGTGTGGTGGATGGTTGGGGTCATGATTTTTCTCTCACATAATCGGAGAGAATCACAACCCCAACCCGCTCAATCTCTTCCCGAAAGCTATCAGGAATCTGCGCCCAATCGAGAATATCAACCAGTATCGGTAGACGACTTTCCGAAAAGGCATCACGTACTTCAGCAAGCTTACGTACCGGCAGCAGAGGATTAAGCCGGTTACGTGCTACCAGGTCGAGATCACTTCCCTCATGCCCCGTCCCGGTTACCCGACTTCCGTAGGCAATAACCTCTGTCTCCGGGATATGGGTAGCACAAATCTGCCGGATAATTTCCAACCATTCAGGCCGCAGATCAAGACTTGTCACGCCCCAACCTCTCACGCAAAACTGCTTCTAATGTACGCGCATCGGCAATAAATCCCGGCAATAGTTCCAGAGTCTCTTCAGCAAATCCGACACCATAATCATGGGCGGTACTGTTGCGATTATCACGGTAAGAAAACCAGCGATCAACGGCATCGGTAGTCATAAGATCATGCTTTACGGCATGGCGTAAAACATCCTTGTATGTAAGGGCGTCAACCTCACGCGGGCGACCGGTAAACTCCTTGAGTGCCTTTCGCAGCAGCTTACCGGCAGTTTCCAATGTCAGCTCAAAACCTTTAACTAACGCGTTGCGAAATATTTCATACTCTATCTCTTCCGGATCAGCCGCTTTCAAGCGGGTAAGCGTTATTTCCAGAGTAGTGATGCAACGAGCATAATGGTCGGTATTGAGGTTCATCTGCTACAGCTCCCGCAACGTTTTCTGCCACGCCTCTTTCAGCTCTGCCAGATCAGCTTTGACCACGGTGGCACTATTCAAACCGGTGATCGAAAGCTCCTGCTCTTCTGTCACAACTCCGATAGACGCAAAACAGTTGCCGCTCATGATCGCCTCGAATTGCTCACGTTTTTCCGAATGAACAGTAACCAGATGACGGGATGCAGACTCGGAGAAGAGCAGCGCACAATCGCACTTGCCGGCTACATCACCTTTCCAGAGGACGCGTGAGAGATCGAGGTTCATACCGAAACCTCCGGCAAAAGCGGATTCAGCGGCGGCAACCGCCAGACCGCCGTCGGAGAGATCATGGCAGGAAGCGACTATCCCCTGATTGACTGCGTCATGATAGGCTTTGTAGCGCTGGTACGCTTTCACGGTGTCAACCTTCGGAATCTTGTTCCCGATCGCTCCGGAGAGCGCCAGATATTCGGAGCCGCCCAGTTCATCCGCCGTTTTGCCAAGCAGATAGACGATATCTCCCGATCGTTTGGCATCCATCGTCACCGCTTTTCTCGCATCGTCTATCTTGCCGATGACCGAGAAGAGAAGCGTCGGAGGAATGGATATCTTGGTTGTACCGTCGTAAAAGTCGTTCTTCATGGAGTCCTTGCCGGAGATGAGCGGCAGGTTGTACTCCATGCAGACGTCGTAGAGCGCCTGATTGGAGCGCACAAGCTGGGCCATTTTGTAAGCGCCGTCCGGCGTTTTCTCCGACTGGACCGGATCGCACCAGCAGAAGTTGTCGAGACCGGCGACAAGATCAAGCGATCCGCCGACCGCCACATAGTTACGCAGCGCTTCATCAACGGCGTTAGCGGTCATATGATAGGTATCGATATCCGAGAAGCGGGGGCAGATGCCGTGGGCGGTGACCACCCCTTCGAATGAATCGAGCAACGGCCTGACGACCGCCGCATCGGAGGGGCCGTCATTGGCGACACCAGTGAAAGGCTTGACGACAGAACCACCCTGCACTTCATGGTCGTAGCGACGAACGACAGATTCCTTGGAACAGATGTTAAGTGCCGACAACAGCTGTTTCAGGTCGTTCGTGTAATCTGCTTTTCCTTCCAGTTCAGGCTCATCATGTACCGGTGGAGTCCACTTGGCAGGCAGCTGCATCGGCGGCAGCCCTTCATGCATGAACTCCATCGGCAGCCAGGCAACCGTCTGCTCGCCATAGAGCATGTGGAATACACCGTTATCGGTAAATTCACCGAGGACGGTCGCCTCCACGCCAAAACGTACAGCCATGGCAAGAAACTCGTCGATCTGCTCGGGTGGAACCGCAAGCGACATCCGTTCCTGAGCTTCTGAAATCAGTATTTCCCATGGGTTGAGACCGGGATATTTGAGTGGCGCTTTGGCAAGATCCATCCGGCAGCCGCCGCACTCACCGGCCATCTCACCGATTGAGGAAGACAAGCCACCGGCGCCGTTATCGGTGATAAAACGGTATAACCCCTTGTCTCGCGCCCGAATCAGAAAATCGAACATCCGCTTCTGGGTAATTGGATCGCCGATCTGCACCGCCGTAACCGGCGAGTTTTCGTTGAGCTCCTCAGACGAAAAGGTTGCACCGTGGATGCCATCCTTGCCGATCCGTCCCCCAGTCATGACAATGAGGTCACCCGCTTGTATCGACTTTTCATGCCCCGGCAGACCATTGACAACGGCCGGCATAAATCCGGCGGTGCCGCAGAAAACCAGCGGTTTACCGGCAAAACGGTCATCGAAGACCAACGAACCGTTGACGGTCGGGATACCGCTCTTGTTGCCGCCATGCTCGACCCCTTCGACAACACCTTCGTAGATGCGGCGCGGGTGCAACAGGCGACTTGGCAACGGCTTGGCGTAGAACGGGTCGGCAAAACAGAATACATCGGTGTTGAAAATCAGTTTTGATCCGATGCCGGTGCCGAACGGGTCGCGATTGACGCCGACGATGCCGGTCAGCGCGCCGCCGTATGGGTCCAGTGCCGATGGGGAGTTGTGGGTTTCAACCTTGAAAACGAGGGAGTGCTTGTCGTTGAATTTGATGACGCCGGCGTTGTCCTTGAATACGGAGAGACAGAAATCCTTATCACCCATCCGTTCGCGGACATCCTTCGTCGTCCGTTGAATGAACGACTTGAACAGAGACTTGATCTCCTGCTTGTTGCCCTGTTCATCTTCATACTGCACAGTCCCGGCAAAAATCTTATGCTTGCAGTGCTCCGACCAGGTCTGCGCCAGACACTCCAGCTCAACATCGGTTGGCTTGGCGCCGAGTCCGAACGCCTGACGCCCGGCCAGAACTTTCGGATCGCGGTACTGCGCCTGGATGATCTTCATCTCATCCAGTGTCAGCGCCAGCACTCCATCCTTGCTGATGCGCATCAGTTCGTCGTCCGAAACCTCCAGATCTATTTCCCGCACCTCAATCTTCGTTTCGCCGCTGACCTTTGGCACAGAGACCGGAAAACCGCCTGTGGCAGCAAAATCAGCAGCTGAAAGGATGCTGTAGCGCTGGATAAGGGTATTACAGAGGAGACCGGTGGAGATTTTCTCCACATCGGCGGCGGAGATGCGACCTTTCAGCAGATACTGTACCGAATAGTACACTCCGTCACCGCCAGCGCAGGGACGACCGGTCAGGTAGGCAACCGCTTCGCGGGCGGTACGGCCGACATTGTCGGTTACACCGGGGCGGAACCCGACCTCCACGGCAAAATCGAAGCCGCCGGCAAGCGGCCGGTCAATGCTCCAGAGCTGGATAACCGGATCACTGAATGGACCTGCGGCGGCCGATTCCAACTCTTCACCGGTGAGGTCCGTGTCGAGAGTATAGACGTCAAGTGTACGCACCTCTTCAACCTCAAGATGGAGGAAGTGCTCGATCTCCCGCTTGATCCGCTCTCCTCTTGCATCGCGTACGCCGGACTTTAATCCTGTTTCTATTCTGTTAGCCATATCAGTCTGTTCCTTTTTCCATTTTCACCGTTCTGATTGGGAACGGAATCTCTATAGAGTGCTCGGCAAACCTTTTTATAATCAGTGAATTGATTTTATCAGTCGTGGCAAACAACGTACTGTACTCTTCCACCCAGAAGAAAAGAGACATATTAAGAGCGGAATCGCCAAAGCTGACAAAAAATGCTTCGGGGACCGGATCCGTCAGGACATCCGCAACTTCGGCGGCGGTTGCCACCAGCAGCTCCTTTACCTGTTCAACATCACTGTCGTATGCCACACCGATATTGATGCGCCCTTTAGCCTTGCTGTTCGGAAACGCCTGGTTTGTCAGGATAGTATTGCAGAGGTCTGAATTGGGAATAATCAGTAGCTGATTGTCCAGTGTCTTTATTTTGGTGCTCCGGAGGCCGATATCAGCCACGTCACCTATCTGCCCACCAACGAGCTGGATACGGTCACCGATGCGGAACGGCCGATCCAGCATGATCGTAAAACCGGAAATCATGTGAGCCAGTGTATCTTTAGCCGCCATACCGATTGCCAGCGAGCCAATGCCGAGGGCGGTAACAAGTGAGAAGATATCGTAATTAAAGTGCTTGAGGACCACAATCAGCGCCGCACCCATAAGAAACAGGGAAACGATCTTTTCTGCCACCGGCATCATCTGCCGCGACATGACCGCCCCGGCGGTATCCTGTTGGCCGGCGGCATACCATTTCAATAATTCTCCAATAACATGGTAGATCAGGTGGCAGACGATCACGACAAGGATTATGTAGATAATACCAGACGATATCAAAATCAGCTTTTCGTGCAGCGGCAGCGAACGAATGGCCAGATACACGCCCAACACCACGAACAGCCGTGACACGTACGGAATCACCCGCTGCAGAACGCGATCGTCAAGATCGGTTGAGGTGAAGGTCGTCAGTCGCCTCCCCCACCTGTTCAGAGCAATGACACCAAGGTTAGACAGCAGCCAGAACAGAGCCAGAATCAGCAGCGCTCCAAGGGTCTCTTTGGCCCAGAACAGCAGGAATGCGTCCCCTTCCTGAGCCTGAACGAGCCCCTGTATGAACCCGATAAAATTACTCACCGAACACGCGCTTGAAGATTGTGTTGACATGCTTGAGATGGTAGCTGAGATCAAAAGACTCGCGGATTTTTGTTTCACCGAGCGCCCCAACGACTTCCTGGTCTGCCAGCAGTTCCGTCTGGAAGTCGGCACCCTGCTCCCAGACCTTCATGGCGTTACGCTGCACCAGACGGTAAGAGTCTTCGCGAGACACGCCTGACTGCGTCAGGTCGAGCAGAATCTTCTGTGAGAAAACAAGGCCTTTCATCTGGTTCAGGTTTCTTAACATATTGTCAGGATATACGACCAGATTCTTGATCAGGCCGTTAAGGCGCCGCAGGGAAAAGTCCAACGCCACGGTTGCATCCGGAGCGATATAGCGCTCTACCGATGAATGAGAAATATCACGCTCATGCCACAGCGCCACGTTTTCAAGCGCAGGAATGCAGAGAGAGCGAATGTAGCGGGCCTGTCCGGTCAGGTTCTCGGAAAGGATCGGGTTGCGTTTATGCGGCATCGCCGATGACCCTTTTTGCCCCTTGCTGAAGAACTCTTCCGCTTCCAGAACTTCCGTACGCTGCAGGTGGCGGACCTCTACGGCAATCCGTTCCATCGAAGATGCAATAATGGCCAGGGTGCAGAAAAACTCGGCATGGCGGTCGCGCGGGATGACCTGGGTCGACACCGGCTCAGGCTTGAGCCCCATTTTCGCACAGACATACTCTTCAACATATGGGTCGATATTGGCAAAGGTGCCGACCGCACCGGAAATGGCGCCGGTGGCGATATTCTCGCGGGCGGCCAGCAGACGGACCCGGTTACGCCCCATCTCTGCATAAAAGGAGGCCAGTTTGAGTCCGAAGGTCACCGGTTCGGCATGGATACCGTGGGAGCGGCCGATGCAGACCGTATCCTTATGTTCCAGAGCACGCAGTTTGAGCGACTCAAGCAGCATGTCGAGGTCGGCGAGCAGTTCGTCTGCGGCCTGAACAAGCTGGACAGATAAACAGGTATCAAGAACATCCGAGGAGGTCATTCCCTGATGGATAAAACGGGCTTCCGGACCGACATATTCAGCCACCGATGTCAGAAAAGCTATCACATCATGCTTGACCTCAGCCTCGATGGCATCGATCCTGTCGATATCAAAATCACCCTTGGCGCGGATGACCGGCACAACCTCCTTGGGGATAACACCAAGTTCAGCCTGAGCTTCACAGGCCAGGGTTTCGATTTCGAGCCAGATACGGAAACGGTTTTTAGCAGCCCATATATGGGTCATTTCAGGGCGGGAATAGCGTTCAATCATGTAAGAACTCCTCGGTTATTTTAATAGGTAAACAGGTACTATATCTCAATCACAGCGCTGGCATGGAACTGGTCACCGATGATGATATGCGGCGCACAGAGGTTCTGATCACTCAAAAAAGCCCTGGTCGTTCGCACCACATGTTCCGGATGGTTATTCACCTCGGACAGATGCGCCATTACCAGAACTTCCAACCCCCCATGGGCAAGCTCATGAAGCAGCTCCAGCGATTCGTCGTTGGAGATATGCCCATGACGCGACTTGATCCGCTGTTTCAACACCCACGGATACGGGCCGTTCATCAGCATATCGACATCATGATTCGACTCCAGATTGATAAAGCGGCAGCCACGCAGCTTTTCAGTCACCAGACGCGTGACGATGCCCAGATCGGTGACGGAGGCTGAGCGCCCCTCACGTGACTCAACAACGAAGCCAACCGGGTCACAACTGTCATGAGTAATCGGAACCGGGTCGATCCGGACATCCCTGAAGGTAAAAGCTGAACCGGACTCGAACTCGCGGACTTGAGTTTTCTTGAAATATTTATCGGCAATCGCACAGACCTTATGGCTGGCAAAAACCGGCACATTGAACTTGCGCGCGAAGGACCCCGCACTCCTGATATGGTCAATATGCTCATGCGTAACGAGCACCGCATGAACTGTCGAGGCATCGATACCAACCGCTTCCATCCGGAGCAGGGTTTCACGCAACGACAGACCGGCGTCTACCAGAACGCGGCTGTCCCCGCTCTCAAGATAGAGACAGTTACCCTTGCTGCCGCTCGCCAGCGAACAGATTTTCACACAAGCTCCAGGAGATACAGGTTTGGTGGCACATCGGCTTAATTTGCCGACAATTACTGAGGAATTACAAAGGGTTGAACATCACACACCGCAACGTATACCGTGGCCGTTTTCAAGCCTGTGACTATACAAGAAACTCGGCAGAGTTTCAAGGGGAATTGAGTTAGCTGGCGGTATAACAAACACGGCTTGTTATGCCATTTTATGGGTACATTACAATCTTAATGTGATATATATCCAAAACTTGTATCCACGGCACACATGTCTACCATCAGTGTTGTAGTCAGCTGTACCATGATTATCCATGATAATGTTTGGCAACAGCACCAAACAAGAAGTGAATTTTGAGCGACACCATGGCCCGAGAACATACAACCAGGTTTAAGTTGGTATGCTAAAAAGCCGGACCTTTTTCAATAAGATCAATGGGAAATAGTAAAAAATTTGTAACACCTTAAAAAACGAATAACATTCTCGGCACAAACTGTGTTGAATATCCAATCAGACTAAATCCAGGCTGAATGGACCCTAACACAAAATTTGTACGAGGATTGGCAAGCGAGGGGTATGTTGTGATTGACAAATTAAAATTTTGTACCTGCTGCGCCGTGGTGGCAGCCGGGCTTTTTACATTGACTTCCCTTGCTCTCGGCACTGACACCAATGTACAAAATGCCACGGATTTAAAATCAAAACCTTCCGGCGTGCTGGCGAATGCCGCGAATGCCGCAGCTGCCGCTGCAAACGCCGCGAATGCCGCAGCAAATGCAGCGAATGCAGCAGCCAAAGCTGCCACGGCTGCCCTTGACGCAATCAATGGCATCTTGCAATCTCCTGTCACTCCACCAGAGATCTTAAAGGCCCAGCCCGCCCAAAGCCAGACTGACCCTGCACAGGATTTACCACCAAAAGAAGTCGAATTGTTATTAGCCTCCCCAGCAAAAGACCTCTCCAGTGAGCCATCAGCCGGAACTGTTAAGTTCATTACGCCCGGAGAGCAGAGTCTCGTGGGGCTGGTTGGCAGGTTTGAAATCCCGGTTTTTGCAGATGTAAGCGGTGAATTCACCAGAAACATTACCAGCAACCAGATCCTTGAAAACGACCCTGCCGGTGAGGTTGGTGAGACAAACCTCCGGGAATCGATCCGTGCCGGCAGAGATTTCAGCCGTGAAAGCCTGGCTGCCAATATGCGAACCGAACAGGCAAAAGCACAAACCGGACAAGCCCTGGCCATTCTGCTCCCTTCGGTGTCAGTGCGAGCCAGCAGTGGCAGTGAAAACTCCGCCCCCTCTGTTGCCATAGACCCTGCCACAGGCAGCCCGTTCTCCTCTGACACGCATAATCGTACAGATTTATCACTTACCGTACGTCAGCCTCTCTTCGACCTGCCAAGCTTTCTGGATTGGCGCCGCCGCGGAGTTATTGAAAACTCACGCAATGAAAGTTATCGTGCAGCTGACGGAGATGCATATATTTCTTCGGTGAATGCGTATCTTTCCTTGGTATCCAGTCGCTTGCAAGCTGATATGACACGCGATTTTGAGACACAGCTTAATGAGCTTCTTGTCTATATTGAAAAACGTGCCCGTGCCGGTGCCGCTAGTGTTTCTGACCTGTCTCGTGTTCGCGCCCGCAGCCAGGGAGCAATGTCTTCCCGTCTGGAACAGGAATCAGCTCATGCAGCATCAGGAGTAGAATTTGTTCGCCTGACCAACCTGACACCACGCACCGTTCGCCTGCCGGAACTGGCTGATGTCGGCGTTCAGATACTACCGGAATCGCTGGATGTTGCCGTAACCACGGCGATGCTATATAACCCTGAAATTGCTACGTTAACAACTGAGTTGCAAGCGGCTAAAATGGACCAGGCAGTTGCAAAGAGTCGCTTCCTGCCTCGTGTTGATGCGGAGTACAGTGACAACTACTCACTGCATGCCGGAGGAGATACAAGTTCAGCCGGTCAGCGGGACAAGCGCCTCATGATGGTGCTTAACTGGAGCCTTTTCAGCGGCGGCAGCGATTACAAGTATCACGCTGAGCGTATTGCACGTCATAAGGAGTTACAATATCGTTTGGACGACCAGCGCCGCCGTATCGTCCAAACACTGTCAGCAGACTACGCCACGCTTGCAACAACCAGAGAGCGAATCAATGCCGGTTATCGTGAGTTAAAATCCATGTCTACGGCAGCTGAGGCTATGTCAAAGAGAATGCTGTCCGGCAACCAGTCCCTGCTTGACCTGCTTGACGTTTATGACCGCTACTATCAGGCGCGTGTTCGCCTGGTCAATTTGCATATCCTTGAAATGAGTACCGTAACGCAGATAGTACGACTAACGATCGGCACACCAGGGAAAGCTGTAGCGCTTAAAACAGATATCGACATTAAATCAAAATCGATACGCGCCGCAACACCCCCGACAGTAGAAGAGTCAACGCCAGTTGAGGTTCCATCAAGTACTAGCAACAATGCGGCCAAGGATATTGCCGCACCTCCGACTGCGGATAAGTTGCTACAACCTGATACCGGTGATGTCAAACACTGAATGCCTGACGCAGCTAAAAAGAACATGTGTGCTTACGAAACATATTCTGCAAATCCGCAGAAACAATTTCTAACTTGCTAAAGGTGGATAGCGATAATGTCACTTGAAAGTAAAAGTAACGACGGCTCGGATATTTTCTGGCCAGGATATGTAGATGCTGTCACCAACCTGGTGCTTAATCTTCTCTTCCTGCTGACGATCATGACCGTGGCGGTATTCATGTTTGCCCTGGAGTTGGGGCGTGCAAGCTTGGGTGGGACCGGAAAGACTCCGGTTGCTACCAGAAAGGCTGATGCTACTACTGATCCAAAGCTGTCAGCTGATGCACTAAAAGAAAATGCCGCGTTAAAGCGTGAAATCCAACTTTTGAATTTGAAGCTTGCAAAGATGGTCCCGCCAGGCGTTAAGGCCGGTGCCCCCGAGGAGACAGTGTCGGCTACAGCCGGAGTGCCGATGCCCAAGAAGGGCCTGGATATAACTTTGGTCACCGATGCCGAAGTGATAGTTCGCTTCACCGATGAAGCGGTCTCGCTGACACCGGCAGAGCATGGTCAGTTGCGCGAAGCCTTAAAGACCATTGTTGCAAAAGGGAAAACGCGTATTCTTGTTGAAGTTCCGACCGGCTTCACCGAGGCCAGGCGTATGGGGTTCTACCGGGCAATGGCTATCCGCAACCTGTTGATAGAAATGAAGATGCCTCAGGATCGTATCGATGTTTCGGTGCGAGAAGGAAAAAACAACGCAAATGCCTCGCTGGTCAGAGTGAAGTCGCTATGACCGGTTCCAATCCTCTCCGATTCAGAAGCAAGGCACATGATTTTTTTATGGACCTCTCGCCGCACCGTGTATTTGTACTGATACTGCTGGCCAGTAGCATCGGCGTACTGTTATGGGCCGGTTTTACCAACGTCGATATTATCGTACGCACAGAAGGACAGATTATTCCCGCAGGAAAGTCACAGATTGTTCAGCACCTTGAGGGAGGAATTGTTCGAAAGATTCTTGTTCAGGAAGGACAGGTAGTAAGCGCCGGCCAAGCACTGATGGAATTATCTGATGTTCAGACACGATCAAATCTGGGGCAGGAACAGTCCAGACTGGAGGCCTTACGCGGTCGAGAAGCACGACTCTTGGCGGAGATTAACGGCCTTGGCACAATTACGTTTCCGAAAAGCCTGAACGACCCCAACGTTATTCGCGTCGAAACGGCCGCTTGGCAGGCACGCCGGGCACAGCTTGCCAAAGAGGTAGAGGTGCTGCGGTCACAAGGTTCTCAGAAGAAGAATGAACTTACCGAAATAGTCTCCAAACGGCAAAATCTGCTGGAGGAGCTGGAACTGGCTAAAAAACAGCATAAGGTAATCGATGGTTTGAGGAGAAATAACGCCGCCTCGGAACTTGAGGTGCTGGACAGCCAGTCCCGCCTGCAACGACTGAAGTCGCAAATAGCTGAAGCAGCCACTGCAGCTCCCCGTATCCGGGACGCCCAGTCTGAGGCCGAATCGCGTGTAAATGAAGCGATTGCACGTTTCCGCGCGGAAGCCTCTGCGTCTATGACGCAAGTACGTGAAGAGCTTTCAAGATCAGGCCACGAAATTGGCACCAATGTTGATCGTCTCGACCGCAATGTTGTACGCACACCGGTAGCGGGATTGGTCAACAAGCTAAATATCACCACCATCGGCGCGGTGGTCCGCCCCAGTGAGGTGTTAATGGAAATAACACCGAGTGATCAGCGCATTGTCATCCAGACACGGGCCAACCCCAACGATCGTGCCAACCTGCAGCGTGGCTTGCAAGCGCGAGTACGTATTGGCGCCTATAACTATGCAACCTATGGCACCCTGAAGGGCCATGTTACTGATGTCAGCGCGGATACGATAAATGAAGAAAAAGGCGGTCGCTATTATCGGGTAAACGTTGAGGTTGACGTTTCTACCGTCCTGACCGGAGCCCGGCAGCCGGGCGCACTGTTTCCAGGCATGCCTGCCAGCGCTGACATTGTGGTTGGCAAACGGACCATACTATCTTATATCCTTTCACCGCTTTTGAAGTTTAGAGATGGAGCTTTCCGTGCTGGTTCAGCGATGGATCGCAAAGTTTATTGTTTTCGCAACGTTTTGCCGACAAATTCAATATAACGAGAGAAATCATGCTTAAACAACTTAAAATGTACTACGTATTAGTAACCCTTCCTTTTGCGATATTGCTAGTCGGCTCGGTACTCTTCTTTGGCGCGATCAAATCTACAATAGTCCGCAACCCGCACCCGCAGATCAACTACGCCATTTTTGTTATAGTTCTGGTTGGTGGTACCCTCATCATACTGAGCGTCCATCGAATGATGCGCGAAGCCAAAACACTTTTGGAATTTTCCAACGCCATACGCGCCAACACAGACCTGGCCACGCTACAGGATATGGCCATTAATTACGACGGTGATATTTCCTATGTTTTGCGCATGATTGCCGCATCTGGTGGCCGCACGATATCTCATCAGGAACAGGCCGCCATAGAACATGAACTGACAAAAGCCTCTACTCGCCTGACCCGCAGAAATGCGCTGCCACAATACCTAACCGGCTTGCTGGTAGGCATGGGCCTGCTCGGCACATTCATAGGTCTGCTGGCAACCCTGAATGACATTTCTGCCCTTATCGGCAGCTTTGCCGATCTTGACATGAGTACAGCCAACCCTATCGAAGTCTTTCGTAATATGATCGAGCGCATGAAAGCCCCCATGTTGTCCATGGGTATAGCTTTTTCAGCCTCACTGTTTGGCTTGCTGGGATCAATCGTGCTCGGCTTGATGATGGTAGGGATACGCCGTTTTCAAGGTGACATCCTCTCCCTGCTCGGATCTGAAGTTGCTCAGCATATTGAGTTTGCACTAGCCAACGACGGTTTTACCTATAGCAAGGGAGCGCTCAAATTAGGCATTGGACAATCACGTGACGCCACTGTCTCCGCACGGGATGTTGTTGCCCGCCCAACGCAGCCGATCGGCATGAGTATTACCACAGCAGCTGTTTCAAAGGGCTCCACGACGGCGGACACCGGGTCCGAACCGGATCAGTTTGCGACTAACGGAGCGGCAACATCTGATGACTCGATTGAGACAACAAAGACAAGCCCTGGTAGCGACAAGACCACATCAGCGTTACACACCGGTGATGAAGCCCGGATACTGACCCGTATCGAAGAACGGCTGGCTGAATCGACCCGTTTGCAACAACGCACACTGAGTACTGAAATTGACGATTTTCAAAAACAGCGTGGCGACATGTTGCGGACTCTTACAGAGCAAACAGAGGCGAACAATAACTTCCGCGGTGAGCTGCAGCGCCTTGGCAGGCAACTCGGCACAATACTTGGCATCATGGAGAAGGGTAACGGTGAAGTTTTGACCCAGATGTCGGAGCTGATCGTGCGTATGGCTGGTGATTCTACTGAAACACATAAATTGCTTATCCTTCAGATAGAAGAACAGCAAAAATTAAATGAGACGCTCAAGTCGTATATAAAACAACAGGTGTAGTTAGAAATGATTGAATGATGCGAAACATCGGACACTGATTCGGGTCTGGCTCAGAGTTTTGAGCATGGTGACGGCGGGCAGAAGGAGATACGCAGATGGCAAACGAGACCAATATTGAACGCGGCAAAACGTTACTCAAAACACTCGCTCAAGGGCAGGATGTTGAGCGGGCGGTTGTAGAGCCGGACGGAACCGTTACCATCTCCCATGGTGAGGCGACGCTTCAAGCGGTTGACGTGGCTGACGTCGATTTACTGCTCACATTCTCAGATGGTACCTTTGTCATAATCCCCAATGGCGCTCTTGATGCGATCAGCGACACGCCCCATACAGTTATTTTCGATGATTCCAAAGACACCCTGAGTAATCTCTTTAAAATGGTTGGCATCAGCAACCCTGCCAAAGCGGGCAGCTTACGGGTTGTCAGTGAAAACATTGATGCCGCCCAACCTCCTGTCGAGGAGTATGCAACCCCGAGTGATGAGGCGCCACCAGAAACGTGGGCAGCGCCGGCGCCGATGGCCAAGCTAAGCCAATTTACAGGCAAGGGGCCAGGCCTTGGCGGCAGCGGTGCAGGTGATGGTATGGGTGAAGTTCCGGCGACGGTTGAGCCAATGGTAACACCTCAACCTCCGGTTTATCGTTCAGGCACTGCAACGCAAGCGCCGGTGAGCCAACCTGACTTTGGCGACAGCGGTCCACCAGCCGTTGCTGTTGCCATGTACACGTCCAGCAGCTTCAAAGTGGCACCCAGCGGGCGCACAGATCTTCCGTCAGGAGCATATGACCCTGCCCTCGCCAACGACCCATCCGCACTGGTGGTGCGTTCTTCTCCAGCCAACCAGGCTACTGTTGAAAAGCTGTACGGCACAACGGGCAATGATGTTATCGACCATAACAGCAGCTTCAGCGATGCTGCCACTACATGGTCAAAGTCCATCCATCTATCATTCAGTAACTTTGTCACGGTCGAGACCGTGACACTTACCCTTAATGCTGTTCAGATTGCCAAAATTCCAGGCTTTGACCTTGCGGGAGCAGGCGTTACCAAAGTGGCTGGGCTTGCCAACGTCTGGACTGTTGATCTGGCACAACATGCGGACTACAAGACTAACGGAATTGATGTAGAGGTCCGTTACACCGTTGGTAACGCTGCCAGTGCAGTGGATTTCATTGCGGATCTTAGCGTAGAAGGGACAGGCCAGGTGTCCGGTGGGGATATTATACCGGTTGAACTGACCAGCCAGATGACTCTTACTTGGCGGAATGCAGTCACTACGGAAGACTTTACCGTTCTTGATGCAGGCAACAACCAGATGATGGTGCTTCCGGCAGGTGGAACCGGTTATGAAATCTATGCCAATGACGGCAATGACACAGTTCACGCTGGAGCCGGGTCAGACGTTGTATATGGTGAAACCGGCAATGACAGCCTCTATGGCGACGCCGGGGATGACATTCTGAACGGTGGAGCCGGTAGCGACGCGCTTTCAGGTGGTGTTGGAAGTGACACTGCAACATATCGAGATGCAACTGCTGGAATTACTGCAGATTTTGGAATAAGTACCAATAACGCCGGTGATGCAGCCGGTGACACCTATTCCAGCATTGAACATCTGGAAGGCTCTGCCTTTGATGACATACTGGCAGGTGATGCCGGTATCAACTCGTTTACCGGGCTTGCCGGAAATGACGCCCTTGAGGGACGCGGCAGCGCTGACATCATTGATGGTGGGGATGGTAACGATACTGCCAGTTACAGCAGTGATACTGCCGGTGTAACGGTCAGCCTGCTTACCAATCTTGGCAGTGATGGTGATGCTGCGGGTGATCAACTGACCAGTATTGAAAACCTGTCCGGAGGCAACGGTAATGATACCCTCACAGGTGATGCCGGTGACAATGTCCTCACTGGCAATGCCGGTAATGATACTCTGGCAGGTGGCGCAGGGGCAGACAGCCTTATTGGCGGAACAGGCACCGATACGGCCGATTATGCCCAGTCAACCGCACCGGTTGTTGTTGCTCTTACGGCGGTATCAGGTGTTACCCAGTCTGGTGATGCAGCAGGCGATACCTATGACAGTATCGAAAATATAGTTGGCAGTACGTTTGGTGACCACCTTGTAGGCAGCTCTGTTGTCAATGAGTTGCGTGGTGGAACCGGCGATGACCTGCTTGAAGGCCTGGGAGGAGCTGACAGCCTGGTAGGCGGAGCAGGCACAGACACTGCCAGTTATGCCCATGCAACAACCGGCACTACTGCATCGCTTACTGTCAGCGGTGGTTTTACTCAGGGGGTTGTTCCTGTTCCAAGTGGTGATGCCGCCGGAGATACCTACGATTCAATAGAGAACCTGGAAGGCTCTGATTTCAGCGACATTCTGATCGGTAACGGCAACGCAAATACCCTGTCAGGTGGTGAGGGGGGCGATACACTGGAAGGGATGGCAGGCGGGGATGTCCTGAATGGTGGCGGCGGTATTAATACTGCCAGCTACGAACATTGGGAAGGCGCTTTCAGTGCAGGTATAACCGCTTCGCTTACCAATCCATCCAGCAATACCGGTGACGCCGCCAGCGATACCTACAGAGACATCCAGAATCTGAAGGGATCGAATTTTAACGACACCCTGACAGGCGACTCAGCTGCAAACAGCTTGACCGGTGGTGCAGGAGATGACCAACTGGAAGGTATGGCGGAGGCCGACGTACTGAGTGGCGGCACTGGTAGCGACACGGCTGTGTACTCACAGGCAACAACTGCGGTTACGGCCTCGTTGATGGATGCAGCCAACGACAACAGTGGCGTTGACGCATCTGGAGATACCTACACCAGCATTGAGAACCTGACCGGATCCAGCCATGACGATATACTGGTCGGCATGGGAGGTAGCAATATCCTGACCGGCGGGGCTGGCAATGACATACTTGAAGGCATGTCCGGAGCTGACCGTCTGATTGGTGACGTTGGTGACCATGATGTTGCAAGTTATGTCCGCGCCGGGCTTCTGGCATCAGGCAGTGATACGACTGCAATAGGCCTTGGTGTTACTGCAACGTTGACCTCGGTATTCAACTCTGGTTCACAGGTAAGCGGCAGTGGCGATGCAGCGGGCGATATTTATACCGGCATAGAAGATCTGACCGGTTCTTCCTATAACGACATACTGATTGGCGACAGTGGCGCAAACATCCTTACCGGCGGTCTGGGGGGTGACAAACTGGAGGGTATGGGCGGAGCAGATCGCCTGATAGGCGGCGCGGACGCTGATGTAAATAATACTGCCAGTTATGCTCATGCCGGAGCCATATCAGGCGGCACAGGAGTTACGGTCTCCCTGGCAACTCCGTCAACCTCCAACACCGGCGATGCCATCGGCGATACCTATGAAAACATCCGGAACCTTGAGGGGTCTGTCTTCGATGACAACCTGCAGGGGGATGAACATGACAACACGCTGTCCGGCCTGAGCGGAGATGACGTTCTGGAGGGGATGGCAGGGGCAGACAGGCTGGAAGGTGGTGCAGGCAGCAATACGGCAAGCTATACCAATGCAGCAGCTGTTTCTGGCAGCATTGGCGTAACAGCTTCACTGCTGACACCTCTTGATCCAACCGGTAACACTGGTGATGCAGCAGGGGATACCTATGTGCAGATACAAAACCTGCTGGGCTCTGTGTATGACGATACGCTGATCGGCGATACTGATGGTAACCGCTTGGACGGCAATGACGGTAATGACCTGTTGATCGGTGGTGTAGATGCTGATCAACTGGTTGGTGGCAACGACAGTCAGACTGGAAGTGGTTCTACGCTTGCAGGAGGAGATACAGCCGGTTACAGCACCTCTTCAAATGATGTAGTTGCCAGCCTGACAGCCAGCTTTGATTATGGCCCCACCATATACCAGTCAGGTGACGCCTATGGCGATACGTTCAGCGACATAGAAAACCTGAGTGGTTCCAATCGTAATGATACCCTGATCGGTAATGATGGTAAAAACATTCTGAGCGGTGACGATGGCAACGACATACTGGAAGGCATGGCTGATGCAGACCGCCTGATTGGCGGCGATGGCAGCAATACAGCCAGCTACGCCCATGCCGGTTACACCGAGCCAACCCAGACCACTGGCGTCATTGCATCTTTAACAGATCAGTCAGTAAACACAGGTGATGCCAGTGGTGATTATTATGAAAATATCCAGAACCTGTTGGGATCTGACTACAACGATACCCTGATCGGTAATGGCGATGCCAACACCCTGACTGGCGGGAAGGGTAATGATACCCTTGAAGGAGTGGGCGGCGCCGATTATCTGGTTGGTGGAGCAGGCAGTGATTATGCCAGCTATGCCAATGCATCCACCGGTATAACCGCCTCACTCACTGATCCCACACACCAGAACAGCATTGGCACTGATGCAGAAGGCGATACCTACGACACAATAGAGAACCTGATAGGTTCTGCACATAGAGACATACTGATAGGTAACAACCAGGCAAATATACTGCTTGGCGGCGCAGAGGATGATGTGCTGGAAGGTATGGCCGGTGCTGACCAGCTTGACGGCGGAACCGGCAACAATACGGCCAGCTACGAGCACTGGGTAGACACCTCAGGGGTTGGCGTCGTTGCCTCATTAAGCAATCCCTCAATCAACACCGGCGATGCTGCCGGAGACATCTACACCAACATTCAGAACCTGACCGGCTCATACCTTAATGACACCCTGACCGGTAAAGGTGACGCCAACATCCTGACCGGCGGTGTCGGTAACGACATCCTGGAGGGCAAGGAAAGGGCTGACCAACTACTCGGAGGCGCCGGGTCGGATACTGCCAGCTATGCCAGTGCCGCTGCAACCAACGGAAGTGATGCCGGTGTAACGGTATCACTCCTTACTACAGTCCAGAATTCTGCGCTCGGAATCGCAATGAATGGCGATGCTGCCTACACTGATCCAACAACCCATATTACAACCTATGACACCTTTGTCGAAGTCGAGAACCTGACCGGTTCTGATCATAACGACACCCTGATCGGCAAGAACGATGCCAACACAATGACCGGTGGTGCGGGAGATGACACCCTTGAAGGGATGCTGGGAGACGACTCGCTGCATGGCGGTGATGGCACCCATGACGTTGCCAGTTATGCCCATGCGGGCCTTGCCGGAGCAGAAAGCAATACCTTTGCAGTCGGCGTGGGAGTTATTGCCTCACTTACCAGCCTGTTTACCTCCGGCGCTGCAGTTACCAGCAGCGGTGACGCTGCCGGTGACACCTACAGTGACATTGAAGACCTGACCGGCTCCAGTTATGACGATACCCTGATCGGCAATGCCTATGCCAACATTATTACCGGCGGTACAGGCATTGACAAACTGGAAGGGATGGGGGGCGCAGACATCCTGATTGGCGGTGATACCGGCGACACCAACAACACCGCCAGCTATGCCCATGCCAATGCCATCAGCGGCAGTACCGGAGTTTTTGCATCACTGCTATCGCCACAGGATGGCCATGACAATACCGGTGATGCCGAGGATGATACCTATACCAACATCAGGCATCTGGAAGGATCAGCCTTTGATGATATTTTGCAGGGCGATGAAAATGCCAACACCTTAACCGGACTTAGCGGTGATGACATTCTTGAAGGGATGGGGGAAGCCGACACCCTGGATGGTGGAGCTGGCAACAACACGGTCAGCTACGAGCACAGCCCCCATGATACAAGTGGCCTTCAAGTCGGCGTAACAGCCTCACTTACTAATAACACCGGTGCTGGCGCAGATGCACAGGGAGATACATTTGTTGTCGGCACTATCCGGAATCTTATTGGCTCCGGATTTGACGACCAATTGACAGGTAATGCTGAAAGCAACAAGCTTGATGGCTTAGCCGGCAACGACACCCTGGAAGGCATGGCAGGAGCAGACCGACTTGATGGGGGAGACGGCAATGACACCCTGATTGGTGGATCTGGCGCAGATCAACTTATTGGCGGTAGTGAGACCCAAACTGGCAGTGGCATCAGCCTTACTGGCGGTGATACTGCCAGCTACGCCGGAGGCTCTGCTGTTCTTGCCAGCCTTACTACTGATTTTGACTATGGACAAACCATTATCCAGACCGGAGATGCCTATAACGATACCTTTGACGGCATTGAAAACCTGACCGGCTCAAGCAGCAATGATACTCTGATCGGCAACAGCCTTAATTCAGTACTCGGAATATCCGGAATGAACATCCTTAACGGTGGGGCAGGTGATGATATCCTGGAAGGGATGGGGGACGCCGACCTGCTGATTGGCGGAACCGGAACTGATTTAAATAATACCGCCAGTTATGCCCATGCCGGTCCTACGGGTGTGACTGCAAGTCTTAAAACAATTAGTGGCGTCAGCATCACCGGTGATGCTGACGGCGACGCCTACCAGAATATTTCAAACCTGTTGGGCTCAAACTATAACGACACCCTGATCGGCAACGACGATGCCAACATTCTGACCGGAGGGCTCGGCAACGACACCCTTGAAGGACTTTCCGGAGCAGACAGTCTGGTTGGCGGTGATGGCAGCGACACAGCCAGTTATGTCCATGCAACCGCCTCCGGTCTGCTTGGGGTAACAGCATCACTCAATGATCATACCCAAAATAGTGTCGGCACTGATGCCGCAGGAGATACCTACACATTAATCGAAAATCTGCTGGGTTCAGATTTTAACGATACCCTGACCGGTGATGCTGGAGCCAACCAGTTGGATGGCGGCGCAGGTGATGATATTCTGGAGGGTCTGGGCGGAGCCGACACCCTTAAAGGCAACAGCGGCACCGATACCGCCACCTACGCATCCGCAAGCGGTTACGTCAAGGTATCCATGCTGTCTGACATAACCGGGGAAGGAGATGGCGCAGGAGACACCTTTGATCAGGTAGAAAATCTGATCGGTTCAATCCATGCCGATATCCTGATCGGTGACAATGCTAGCAATAGAATTACCGGCGGCAGCGGCAATGACATACTTGAAGGAAGGGATGGAGCAGATATTCTGGACGGTGATGCCGATATCGATACTGTTTCCTATGAGCATAGCCCTGTTTATGCTGCCGGTACCGGCGAAGGTGTAACCGCATCATTACTTGCCGGAACCGGTATTCACGCGGATGCTGAAGGTGATACCTTCATTAATGTAGAAAATCTGACCGGTTCTGTCTTCAACGATACGCTGACCGGCGATGCCAATGCCAATACCCTGACCGGCGGGGCGGGTGATGACGCCATCTCTGGCTTGGGTGGTGTTGACACACTTTATGGTGGTGATGGTGATGACACACTGACCGATGATCTGGCCGGCACTGCTAAAATTTATGGTGAGGCGGGCGACGACACGATTACCTTCACAGGTTATGACAGTGGAAGCAATACTGCTGACTTCTTTGATGGCGGGGCTGGCAGCGATACTCTGGTCTCGCAGTATGCAGGCGCAGGCCAGACTATCGTCAACTTCTTTGCCGGAACCATCAGTTATCCCAATGGTTCAGGAGCTATTACCAACATTGAAAACTTTACTGCATCCGCCAGCAACACCGCTTATGTCTATGCCAACAGCGTTGACAACATCATTACCGGCGGCAGTACGCTGAATGACTATGTCGATTACCGTAACGCCACCGGCGGAGTCACCGTAGACCTGACTGCCGGAGCTGTCACTGGTGCCAGCGGCAACGACACCTTGATCAGTATCGAGAATATTGTTGGCACCCAGTGGAACGACACCCTTAAAGGCAATGATAGCGCCAATATAATTCAAAGCGGTTATGGCGCTGATGTCATTGATGGCGGTTCGAACGATAACATTGCTGACAATAACGACACTTGGTACGTTAACTGGGGCAACCCCAGTACAACCGCATCCCTAATGACAGCAGAGCAGAACTCCCACATGCTGAATTTTGAGCAGAATTCTAATCTGGGTATTATCATGACCGGCGATGCTGCCGGTCATGTTGTCACCAACATGGAAAACATAACTTCAAGTAACGGTGACCTGCTTTACGGCAATGAGCTTAACAACAACATCTACGGCAGGGGGCTGTTGGAAGGGTTCCGTGGTAATGATTTTATACGCGCATCAAACAGCGCTACTGCCTATGCCAGCTATGCCAATGCCGGCAACAGCTATCTGGCAGGAGAAAGCATTACTTCAAGTGCAGGTGTCGGGGTGACTGCCAACCTGACCACCACCCTCTTTGCCTACGGTGCCCAGGTAACCAGCCTGGGCGATGCTGCCGGTGATACCTATCAGAATATCAACAATCTGCTGGGCTCTGCTTTTGACGATATCCTGGTTGGTAATGCAAACGCCAACACCCTGAAGGGGGGCGATGGAAATGACATTTTGGAGGGGCTTGGATCACCAACCGGCAGTTCCGACATCTTCTATGGTGGCGCAGGTAGCGATACCGTATCCTATGCCCATGCCGCACCAGTCTCAGGCAACACAGGCGTAATAGTCAATCTCTATACAAATGTAAGCAGCATGACCGGTGATGCAACCGGCGATATCTTTAATGAGATTGAAAATATCACCGGTTCCATGTTTGATGACACCCTGACCGGTGATAACTTTGACAATATTCTTACCGGTGGTCTGGGTAATGATACGCTTGATGGTGGCACCGGAAATGATACGGCAAACTACGCGGATGCAACCGGGACGATTACCGTTGATCTTGCGGCAGGCACGGTAACCAGCGCTGTAACTGTTGCAGGCAATGATACCTTGGTCAGCATAGAGCGGGTTATCAGCGGTTCAGGCAACGATTTTATTTATGGAACAGCCGGTAACGACATATTGGACGGTGGTTTGGGGGATGACACCATAGACGGTCGTGCTGGAAACAATACGGTCAGTTACGCCACTGCAACCGGGGAAATCAGCGTTAATCTTGGTACAAGTGGTGCCCAGAATACTGCTAATGCCGGAAATGATACGCTTGTCAGCATTCAAAACATCCTGGGCTCAACCTATAACGATACCCTGATTGGAGATGACAACAATAACATCATTGAAGGTGGCGGTGGCAATGACACCCTTACAGGTGGACTTGGGACAGATACCGCAAGCTATGCAGGCGCTGCGGCAGCAGTAACCGTGAGTCTGGCGACCGTTGTGGCTCAGAACACCGGTGGATCAGGCAGTGATACACTGAACGGCTTTGAGAGTTTGCTGGGCTCAGTCTATAACGACATCCTGACGGGCGATACCACTGCCAACACGCTTGATGGCGGAGCAGGCAATGACCTTCTGGCCGGCGGGCTTGGTGCAGATAGCATGATCGGCGGGCTTGGTACAGATATCGCCGATTATACAGGATCTGATGCCGGGATTACCGTAACCATCAACAGCTCTGGCAACACTGGCGGGCATGCTGCCGGTGACTCACTCACCGGAATAGAAAACCTGATCGGCTCTGCCTATAACGATACCATAACCGGAGACGCAGGCAGCAACATCATTGAGGGCGGTAGTGACACCGGCAATGCCAGCAGTGGCGATGACCTGAATGGCGGTTCGGGTACTGATATTGTCAGTTATGAACATGCAGCCGCAGGTATTACAGTGTCTCTGGCAGCAGCCGGTTTTCAAAATACTTTCGGGGCCGGTTGGGACAAACTGTCAGCCTTTGAGAGCATTCTTGGATCAGCTTACATAGACACACTTACCGGTAATGGATCAGCCAACACAATTGAAGGTGGGGCTGGTGCTGATATTTTAACCGGTGGCGGCGGATCTGATACTGCCAGTTATGGCGGATCTGATGCCGGGGTACAGGTAACAGTTAATGCAACAACAGGTAACACCGGTGGGCACGCGCTGGGTGATTCTCTGACAGGATTTTTTAACCTGCTTGGCAGCAACCATGATGACAGTTTGACCGGTGACAACAACAACAACACCCTGGATGGTGGTGCTGGCAATGACACCCTGCTTGGCGGTATCGGCGCTGACATTCTGACTGGTGGCAGTGGCAGCGATACGGCATCATATACAGGCGCAGGTTCTGCCGTAACCGTAAACCTTACCGTTGCCACCGGGCAAAATACGGGCGGAGCCGGAACAGACACGCTATCTGGCATTGAGAACGTTACCGGTTCCTCCTACAACGACATACTGACTGGTGATGCCAATGCCAATACACTGGTGGGTGGTGCCGGAAACGACACCATGACCGGTAATGACGGTAACGACACCCTGGATATGCGGGTCGGCAGGGATAGCGCCAGCGGCGGTAACGGAGATGATACATTTATAATCGATGCTGCAAACAGCAGTACCCTGCCGACCTATGCCGAAGGTAATGCAAATACCAGCTGGGCCTATGGTGGTGGAGATGCAGTAAAACTGCTCTCGCTGGGTGGGACCTACTCTCTCAGCTCGCTGTTCACCTATACAACCACCTATGACACCAACATCATCCGCAATATGGAGGTGCTTGATATCAGTGGGGATGGTGCCGCCACGAATCTGTCTCTCAACTACATTGATGTGCAGAGTTTTGCAGATTTAACTAATAATTCGCAGATCTGGATCAAGACAGATAGCGGCGACAATCTAACCATAAACACCGTTGCGGGGGAATCCATAGTATCCAGCTCCGGCAGTGCAGGAATTACTGACTACACTGTTTTTAACACATCAAACGTACAGATCGCCCAAATCCACTGGCAAACGGCATGACATCAACAAGATTTTTATGCTTCCTACTGCCGTATAATGACAACAAAAAGTCATTGTACGGTACCAGACATATTTTCGATTATATGAAGAGAACCACTTTATGACAGACACCTTCATCCCCTCCCCCCCTGTAGACAGGCTGGATAAGCAGTCCTTACTAGCTGCAACTACGGCACTCTGCGGCGCCAACAAAACCGCTGCATCTCTGCTGCGGACTGTTTTTAAACGTCTCACCACAAACACCAAAAACTGGTCGAAACAGACGCGACGCTTTGACCGTGTTGGACTCTCGGTGCGTCATGTGACGGGGGCACTCCGAGACGCTCTCACGCTGCCGGGGGATCTTGCCCTGCTGCAGATTACAGAGAACAGCTTCATGTTGTTACATCGCTATGAACAGCGCTGGCTGCTTATCGGCGCTGATGGCACCCCCCTGCCAGAACAGGTGGATATTGACAGTGAAACCTATGTCGAGGCGGTGCTGTTGCGTATGCCACTGGCCAAAGCTAAAGCATCAGGTGGCTTTGCTTCACTGGTTACTCTCTGGCCGGAGTTGCGCGCTGCCTGGGCCGAAGTCGGCATTGCCAGCCTCTTCATCAATTCCGGTCAGCTTCTGCTGCCGCTGTTCTCCATGCTGGTATATGACAAAATTGCCCAAAACGGCCTGTTCGAAACGTTGTGGGCCCTGACGTGCGGTATGGCACTCTATGTCGCTACTGACACCGGTATGCGCCTTGTGCGTAGCTGGTCAACCGAGCGAATCGGTGTGGATCTGACTCTGCGTGGTGACGAATCACTCTGGTCAAAACTGGTTTCCCAGGTAGATTTACCGGCTGGCGGATTCTCTCGTTTCTTATCCAACTACCGCGATCTTACCCTGTCGCGCGATTTCGTTTCCTCCAGCTACCTGTTGTCAGTGGCGGATATCCCTTTTCTACTGCTTTACCTGGCAGTTATAGGCATTATCGCCTGGCCTCTCATGATTGTCGCTCTTCTGCTTGTGTTGCTGTATGCGGGTGCCGGTCTGTTGATGCAACTGCGGATAAACGACCTTAACAAGGAGGCGGAGCAGAAAAATACGCGCAAACTGGCTTTCATGGGTGAAGTATTGGGCTGTCTGGATGTGACCCGTACGGCGCCCGGTTCTGGCGCTTTTTTACGGCGCTGGCGTGATCTGACTGAACAATCGGCGAGTTTTGATGCGAAAAGGCGCTTAGCCGTGAGTCAGATGGGGATGTTCTCCTCGATAATGCTGACAGCCACAACGGTGGTGATGCTGGTGGCCGGGGTATACCTGATTCATGCGCAAGCGCTGAGCATCGGCAAACTCATCGCCTGCACCCTGCTGGCAAACCGGGCCATGGGTCTGGTCGCTTCGTTATTTGCCGTGACCGGCAAGTGGCAGGATTTTCAGCGCGCCGCGGCACGTATGGAAAGCAGTCTGGAAACTATCGTGGAGCGGGAGTGTACCCCGCGTCCAACAACGATGGGCCATATTTCCGTCATCGGACTCGGCAAGCATTATGAAGGGCGTCCGGCGGCGCTTGAGACGATCTCTCTCTCGGTCGCTCCTGGTGAACGGGTCGCTTTGCTCGGCCGGCCCGGTGCCGGCAAAACAACATTGTTGCGCTGTCTCGCCGGGCTCTGCCGTGCTGATGCCGGGCAGATTCTTATAGATGGTCTGGCACTGGATGATATTGCACGCTCTGATCGCATGCGCTGGATGGCCTACAAACCACAGGACCCGGAGGTATTTGCCGGTACACTTGAGGACAATCTGCGTATTGCCGGGAGCAGGGACAGGAATCGTTTTTCCGAGGCTATATGGGCCTCCGGGCTAGAAAACGAGTTCAAAAGCGGACGGATGTCACTGGGCATGCAGCTGAGCGAACGGGGTGGCAATCTTTCCGGCGGCCAACGTCAGAAGGTGGCGTTGGCTCGTGCCTTTGCCCAGTCCAGTCGTATTCTGCTGCTGGATGAACCGACACTGGGGCTGGACCCTGAAAGTGAACGTATGCTGGCAGAACGTTTGCCGAAACTTCTGGGCGACTCCTCGGTACTTATTATGACGACACACAGCTCCATCATGCTCAGCACCGTCCAACGAGTCATTGCACTGGATGGGGGACGTGTGGTTGCCGACGGACCTCGCGAAAAGCTGGTCACAATTGGACCAACCTGATCCATTATCAAAACAAGACCTCCAGGTTTTTAAAAACCCCGGAGGTCTGAAATATGTTTGTTTGTCTGCAAGCCGGAAGATTCCTCACACCTCAGAAATATCCGCTCCGGTTATCTCAACATCCGGCCATCCCTCATAGATCCAATCTTCCACCTGTTCCAGCACGCGCCGCGCGATATTTTTGTCCGGGCTAACGGTGACAAAACCAAGGACAGCCACCGTGGCATTATCCTGACGATCAACCTCGGCACACGCCACATTAAAGCGGTTTCTCGCCCGGCCAAGGATACTCTTGACGATGCCTCGCTTCTCTTTAAGTGAATGCGACTGCAGCGAGAGATGGATTTCCAGGCAGTAGATAAACATGGTTCAGAACTCGCAATGCCTCGGCGTACGCGGAAACGGAATCACGTCGCGGATATTCTCCATCCCGGACAGATACATCACCAGCCGTTCGAAGCCCAGCCCAAAACCGGCGTGCGGACAACTTCCCCACCGACGGCTGTCCAGATACCACCAGAGCGGCTCCTGTGCAATGTCCAGCTCGGCCATCCGCCTTTCCAGACGATCCAGCCGTTCTTCACGCTGGCTGCCACCGATGATCTCACCGACCTTCGGCACGAGCAGATCCATGGCGGCCACGGTGCGGCCATCCTCATTCTGTCTCATGTAAAAGGCTTTGATATCTTTCGGGTAGTTGAGGATAAATGCCGGTCCTCCCACGATCTGCTCGGTGATGTAGCGTTCGTGTTCGGTCTGCAGGTCCAGCCCCCACTCCACCGGATAGGCAAAAGATGCGCCGGAACTCTGCAAGCGGCTAATCGCTTCCGCATACTCCATTCTAACGAAATCAGCTCCGGCCACTTTGGCGATGCGCTCTATCAGTCCCTTTTCAATATGCCTGTCAAAGAAGGCCATCTCATCGGCACACTCCTCGAGAGCGAACCGGCAGAGGTAGCGGATAAATTTTTCCGCGAGATCGGCATCGTCGGCCAGCGTGGCAAAGGCCATCTCCGGTTCGATCATCCAAAACTCGGAGGCATGCCGGGCAGTGTTGGAGTTCTCCGCCCGGAACGTCGGACCGAATGTATAGATATCTCCGAAAGCCAAAGCAAAAAGTTCCCCTTCCAGCTGGCCGCTGACGGTCAAACCGGTCTTCCGGCCAAAGAAGTCCTGGCTGAAATCAGTCTGCCCGTCCAGAACCGGCGGGGCAGCAGCATCAAGCGTGCTGACCCGGAACAGTTCACCAGCCCCCTCGCAATCGCTGGCAGTGATGATGGGTGTATGGACATAGAGGAAGTTGTTATCAGCAAAGAAACGATGAACAGCCTGGGCAAGCCGCGATCTCAGGCGAAAAACCGCCCCGAACGTGTTCGTGCGGGGCCGCAGGTGCGAGATGGTTCGCAGGTATTCAAAAGAGTGGCGTTTTTTCTGGAGCGGATAGGATGCATCTGCACCCCCTATTATTGTAATTATTCTGGCCGTCAACTCCCATTTCTGACCCGATGCCGGGGATTCCACCAGGTCTCCTTCAACGGTAAGGGCTGCCCCGGTCCCGATCCGGCAGATGTCGCTAAAATTGGGCAGGGTGGACTCTGCAACAACCTGGATACCGTCCACTGTTGACCCGTCATTGAGGACAATAAAGCAGATCTCTTTTGACGACCTGACTGAACGCACCCATCCGGAAAAAGAGCGGCTTCCTGCCGCTGTTCCCTGCTCAAGTATTTCTTTGATTCGTATTCTCATCGGAGCACTCCCGGCCGGCTTGTTTATTTGACCTCGCAGACGGCAATGTGATAACTTCTTTTAGGTTAACGCAGAGCAGATTCTTGCCGGCATTAACTACCCAGGCCAGCAAAAGGAGAATCTACCATTGTTAAGAACAATATGTGCAGCCGTTGCATTAACCGTGATCACAAGCTTTTCTGCAGGCGCCGAAGAGGTACGGCAGAGCCCAGCTAACCATGTCAAAGCTAAAGCAAAAATGCACTATCCGCACATCGTACTGTATTCAGTAGCCTGGTGTCCCCACTGCCGCAAGACAAAGGAATACCTTGCAAAAAACGGCATTCCGTTTGTTAACCGTGATGTCGAGGCTGATGTAAAGGCGCTTCAAGACCTGAACATCAAGTACAACAGCAACGAAGTTCCGGTTATTATTTTCGGCAACGGTAACGATGAGATAGTTATGAAAGGATTTACGCCCGAACTGTTTCAGGAAAAGTTACAACAAGCCCTTTCAAAGTAGCGAAAGCTCAAGCCGCTCCCCGGAGATCCGTCACGCAAACATCTTGAAAAGCTGAAGGACCAGCAGCGTCACGACAGAACCGATACACGCACCTATGATGACTTCGCGGAGAGAATGTATTTTCATCAGCAGCCGCGAATGGCTTACCATAATTGCCAACAGTAGCGACAGTAGCGATATGAGCGGATCACGGGTATTGAGCGATACTGCAGTGGCGATAGAAAAAGCAACGGCGGCATGACCGCTCGGTATCCCACCATGAAGGGGGGTACCGGTACCGGTGGCGCTCTTCACGATAATAACGACAATAACTACGATCAGAATTGCTATGACCGTACCCATGTCAGAAACAGTGCCAAACATCGCAAGAACCTCCCCGTAGTGCGGCATAACATATTTAGCCAGAATCAGGTACCCCATGATGGCGGCACCACAGGCAGTAATCAACACGGCTCCGGCGGCCGTATCTTTTGCAACCTTAGCCAGCGGATGGTAGCCGGGAGAGACGAGATCAACAACCGCTTCTATGGCGGTGTTAAACATTTCCGCACACAGCACTGACAGAATAGAGAGGGCAAGCAGGGCAAACTCCAGCGGAGTGACTTTTAGAAACAAAACCGCCAGTAACGCCGCAATGGCCGCAATGAAATGAATGCGCATATGCCTTTCAGTGCGAGCAGCGTGCAGTATTCCTTCAACGGCACAGTTGGCCGATTCTATAAACCGGTCAGGCTTAACAACCCTTCCTTCTTCAGAATTCTGAATAGCTGCTGCTCCTTCTGCTGCATTTTTAGTGCTTCCGCCTCACCACTCCGCTCATGATCATAGCCGCACAGATGCAGTATTCCATGCAACAGCAGAAATGAGAGTCGCTCAAAGAACTCCATCCCACCTTCTTCGGCCTCTCTGGCCGCAGTATCTGCCGAGATCAACACATCGCCAAGAGCGTGCGGATTTACCCCTCCGCAGTCACCTTCCTGCAGTGAGAACGATATCACGTTGGTAGGGCGATCTTTGCCAAGATACTCCCGGTTAATCACCCTGATCGAGCGATCACCCACAATAGAGACGGAGAGTTCAGTCTCCTCAGGACATCCCAAGGCGTCTAAGATTCTCACTGCCACCTTTTTGAGCTGCCGGCTCTTCAAGCGGTGGCGTCTCTGACGATTGTTCAACAGTATCAACATGCGGCAAGGCTCCATATTCAGTTTTGGTAAGTTCACGAGAATCCGCCTTTTTGGGACGGTCTCCCCCCTTGGAGGCGGGCTCAGGATAATCAATCCGATGATGAAAGATCCCGTTCAAAATAGCGGTAAAACTCCTGGCAATTTCGTGCAGGTTTTTAAGGGTCAGCTCGCACTCATCCAGTTGACCATCGATAAATACATTATTAATCAGCTTTTGGACCAACCCCTGAATACGGTCAGGTGACGGATTTACCAGGGTACGGGAGGCCGCTTCAACACAGTCTGCCAGCATGACAATCCCTGCCTCGCGTGTCTGCGGCTTGGGACCGGGATAGCGGAAATCCCTCTCATCAACAAACTGCCCTGACGATGCCCCCTGACTCTTGGCCCGCTCATAAAAAAACTTTATTAACGCGGTGCCGTGATGCTGGCGGATTATATCGACAATCGGCTGTCCCAACCTGTTTTCCCGGGCCAGTTCAGCACCCTCCTTGATGTGTGAGACAAGAATGAGCGCACTCATGCTGGGAGCAAGCTTGTCATGGCGATTTTCTTCACCGCCCTGGTTTTCAATAAAGTAGTGCGGTTTTGAAACTTTGCCGATATCGTGATAATAGGCTGCAACCCGTGCCAGTAGTGGGTTGGCACCGATGGATTCGGCAGCTGCCTCAACCAGGTTTCCAACGACGATACTGTGGTGATAGGTACCCGGAGCCTTGATCATCAGCTCCCGAAGCACCGGAGAATTGAGATTTGCCAGTTCAAGCAGCTTGATATTGGTCGTATACTGGAAGAGCGTCTCGACCAGCGGAATAAAGCTGGATACGAGAGCGGCGCTGATAAAGCCGCTGAGCAGGGCAAACAGGGCGACATACAGCGTTTGTGTCGTAAAGATGGCGTTGTTAAGTATCTGAAATGACAGCGCCAGAGCCAGGTTGACGACCGATACTTTTAATCCGGCGGCATACACCGTTCCCCGACTGGTGCAATGCCGGACCCCATGTGCGCCGACAATACTCCCCAGCAGCGAATAGATCACGACCAGCATATTATTATCAAACATGATCCCGAGTAACGGAGCAAGAATGGCACAATAGACCAACGCAACTTCCGAGTTCATAAAGATACGAACAATCATCGCTCCGGCAGCAAACGGAAACAGATACAGGTAACTTGCTGTCTCTATGGATGGAAATACTGACCCGATATTATGGGTGATCAAGAGGGCGGTCTTGAAGCAGATGAAGCTGAGGGCAATCAGCAGAGAGATGATAAGAACATCTTTGTTCGTTGGATTGAATTTCCGAATGTTTTTGCAGGCAAAGCGGTAGGGGAAATAAAACAGCACGAGGATCAGCCCAAAGGTTCCGAACGCGGTAAACAGGCGATTGCCGGTAAGTTGGTGACTGAATACGGCATCCAGTTTGTGGGCCTCTTCCGCCGTAATCCGCTCGCCGACCCGTACAATCATTTCTCCCTTCTGGAGCTTGAAAAGCACCGGGCGTACCGCCTCCATGGCGGCACGTGCACGCACCTCCGAGGCCTCCCGGTTATAGAAAAGATTGGGAAGCAGGATTCTGGCAATTATCGCAGAAATACGGGCGTTATCAGACGCGGTGCCCACCCCGTTGAATCTCCAACCGCTGACAATCCGGCGAGCCTCGCCAATATCCATAAAACCGGCAGTTAAGTACCCCCCCCCGATGGGGCGACCGTTGTTATCCGATATTTCAAGCCCCCTATAGGTGTCAACTTGAAAAGCCTTACCATCGAGAACTATTTTTCTTTGATACAGCTCATTCAGCAATTTTGCAGCACTTGCCAGAAATGCTTTATCTGACCTGATCCGGGTCAGCGCCAGGATTTCAGTGCCACTCAGATCCGCATCAAGCAGCGGAGTAAGCTGGACCCGCCACTGAGAAATACTTTTTGCAGCCGGTTCACCGCCGGCTGGATGGACCAGCGCAAGGGCCTGCCGCAGCTTGTCAGCAATAGCGCCGGGGACCTGAACGCTCAGATTGTAAACAACCGGAGCGTTTTTGCCGGCATCTTTGCGCCACTGTTCCGTCAACGCCTTGTCTTCTACGAGCAGGTCCTGGCTTACCCGGATGTCTGAGGTGGCGATGTCACCGACTTTATAGGAAGGTTTTGTGATCTGCTGACTGGGAAGTATCGTCAATGTCAGCAACAGAGCAGTGGAGACGAGAAGGGTAAAACGATTGCGGCTGGCCGTTTCAGGGTTGGAGAATTTCTTGATCAGAGAATCAAGCAGATTCGACCCGAGCTGGCTCAAATGTGTCAGAGTATGCTGTTCCTGCTTGCTGCCGGGTTGTTCAGACATAGATGAATGCGCCACTGTATAATTGGATTTCAGCCATTTACAACAAGTTATGGATTGTAATCTGATTACACAAACGTGTCAATAAAACTGCAGCACACAGAGAGGAGTGCCGGTCGGCTTATCCGCGGGGATGAATCAGTTGATGCAGGCGTTTCAGTCGTTCACGGGTAACATGGGTATATATCTGGGTGCTGGCCAGGTCGGCGTGCCCCAGCATGATCTGCACGCTACGTAGATCCGCACCGTTTTCAAGCAGGTGGGTCGCAAAAGAGTGGCGCAGAGTGTGGGGGGAGATGTTTTTACGGATAGCCGCCTGCTCAGCCCGCTTTTTGATGATATTCCAAAATGCCTGGCGGCTCATTGCCCCGCCAAGGCGCGACAGGAATAGATACGGATTCTGCAGCTGTGGGTCAACAGACGACCGAACAGTGCCAAGATATGCCGCTATCCGCGCACGGGCTGATTCACCAACCGGCACGAGACGCTCCTTGTTTCCCTTGCCGACCGTTATCAGATAACCGGAATCAAGATTAACCTCGCGCAACTTGAGATTAACCAGCTCGGAGACACGCAGACCGGTGGCATACAGCAGCTCCAGCATGGCAAGATCGCGCAGATCGTCGCCACGCCCACCTGAACAGGCGACAAACAGGGCGTCAACTTCCCGGCCGTCCAGAAACTGCGGCAGCTTATGCAGCGTCCGCGGCGCTTCAATTATTGTAGCCGGATTGCAGTCTGCGTACCCTTCAATCATCAGAAACTTGTGGAACATGCGGATGGCGGACAAGCAACGGGCACGACTGCGCGGGCCGATGGACCGCTTCTGCAGTGTGCCCATGAAAGCAGCGATGTCAGCCGTGTTTACATCGACAGGCTGCTGCCGGCCTGACGTCTCGAGAAAATCCAGATAGCGGCCAAGATCAAGACTGTATGCTCTCTGAGTGTTGTCAGAGAGCCCCTTCTCCACCGTAAGATAGGATATGAAGAGGTCGAGGTAGTCGTTCAAGCGCGAGCTCTGTTCAACTCATTGCCGGGTGAAGTTATATCCCGTGCTGATATGAAATAGCGTGATACCATCATCGGCAGATCATTCCACACATATTTTTGTTATGACGTGGGATCCTGGCATGTCATTTCGCTTTCATCCAATACCGGTTCATTCTGCAGGCGTTTATAGTAATAATTCTGTCCATGAAGAACTGCGATCGGGTTATGTCCGGTGACCCGGTCCTTTACGACAAGAGTGGTAACCGGGGCCTTGGAATGCATTGAAAAAAGCATGTCATGACCAACGCACAAACCAAAGATGATATTCATGTCAGTTTTCTGTTTATTAAAGATTTCTGCCTGGGCAACAGGATTACAGATGGGCTCCATAGTCCCTGGATTGACTTTGCAGCGTTCGCCGAAACCCATGTTGGTCTTGTCAATGCTCCCGGCCTTACAGCTTACGATGCTGAGCTCAAACCCCTGTTTCGCAAGGATTAAAGAAAGCTGCTTCGTTTCCATAAGGAGCGCGATGCAGGAGGCGATGCCGATCTTCTTGTAGCCCATCATTTTGGCAAAGGCGATGGTGCTTTCAACCCTGGTCCAGCGCGGTGCTTTCGCCTTCCCCTTCTCATCACGGTAGTAGCACAACCCTTCCGTCTTCGTAGCTGCCTTGGCGATTTTTGCAACCTGCGTATCACCTGTATACTTGGTAAAAGCCTTTTCAATAATACCACTGTAGATTCTGGCCGGACAGTCGGGCGGCTGTGGTGGCCTTTTACCGGTAACACTCCAACAATGCGTCGCCTCACTCACCTTCCACATACTGCTGCAATCATCGCAATTAATGGCACAATCGTCACTCGACATCATTGTCCTCCTATATTATTTTAGGAATCTGCTATCCACCAGAGCCGGATACATTATCAAGACTATTGTATTCTAAGGTGTACTCGGCCACCTCCCCCCTTTCCACTCTTTACAGGAAATGGTTGCCGGGGACAAAAACCCCCCTTATCTCCTCAATTAAATTACCAAGCAACTGTGTTGGTGCAGAGGCGGTGTTAACTATAAGGGTACGTTTGTAGGCATGGGCAAAACCGGTGACACGATGGGTGCGCAACGCACCTTCTCTCACCAGTTTGTCCACAACAGATCTGGACACAAAAGCGAGGCCATATCCATCAACAACAGCACTTATAATCAGGTGAAGATCGTCATGATAAATCACCCTGTTGAACACCGAACAATCCATGCCCATTTTTTTCACATTGTATTCAAGCAGCTTACTGGAGCAGCACCCCTCTTTTCTGGTGTAAAGATCAAAACAGGCCAGGCTTTCAATAGACATTTCCTCTTCCGTAAGCCCTAATTGGGGGGAACTGACAAAAACAACCTCATCACCCGGCAGTTTATAGGTATCAAGCTCGGCAAAATCATAATCCGTATTATGTTCGATCACTCCCACCTGGTACAACCCCTTCAGCATCCCTTCAACAACCTTGTCCGGCATTTCAAAAGACAACTTCAGCTCCAGCATATCCGGCTTAACGAGCATAAAACCCTTCATTATTTCAGGCAGGTAGGTGATACCGAAGGAAGGCGTACAGCAGAAAGTGATTCCATTTTTTGGCGAATGACCACGAATATCATTTAGCAGGTCATTTTCAAGCTGTAGTATTTTTTCAGCCTTTTCAATAACAGCCCGCCCAACATTGGTTGCAGTCAGAATCGGTCCACTGCGATCCACAAGTGAATACCCATACTGATCCTCCAAAAACTTGATTCTGCGCGACACCGCAGACTGGGTAATGAAAAGATTCTCGGCAGCTTTAGAAAAGCTACCGGTAGCAATTGATTCTACAAGCGTTCGTAAATACTCGGATTTCATAAGACCGCTCCCGGACTTTATTACCTGATTACCTGAAACGCATGGCGTTATGACTAAATTTCGTTTTCACAATAGCAGATTGCAAGTCTAAGATGCAGCCAAAATTAACTGCAGATACATTTTTTACATCTAAATTCCGGTTCAAACTGACTGAACAAGCAATCATACAACTAACAACCGGAGCAACCTCATAGTGATGATTTACCTGCTTTCAAAAAATCATACATACCAGCCGCGCAGAGAAAGCCTATTTGCGCTGTACCTAGCTGTCACCACACCGCCGGCGGGATAATTACCGTCGGTTTTTTACGCTTTTTTGCTGCATCAAGAACAAAACGGCTCAAATAATTTGAGGGGAGGTGAAAGAAAAAAAGAGCGGCAGCAAGCTGAAGCATCCTTGGATCGGCTGTATTCTCACACTTTTTAACGAGGAGGAATTATGTCGGAAAAGATTATGAAGAAAAGCAGAGTGCTCATAGCAGCACTGCTTGGGACAGTAATGATTGCCGCACTCACCATATGGGGTTGCGGCACGAGCAGTTATGATGATCCGGCAGCTGGGGCGAACATAACCACCACTAAAACTGCCAATGCTTTAATTGATGCCGCAACCCTTAAAGGGTGGATGGATGAAGGCAAGGTTAACGCCCCTGTCGCAAATAATTATGACAGAGTGGTTATTTTAAGTGTCACCGGCCCTACAACATCTGCTACTGCCACTGGATACATCGGCTATAATACTTTGCACATACCAGGTGCACAACTGTGGGATAGTACCAGCAAACTTGGTTACACCCGCCGTGAAGCGATTGCCGACATGACCACAATGGTTCCAGACGGGGCTTCAATGGATGCTCTCATAAAAAGTTTTGGTATCAATAAGTACACAACCGTTGTATTTACCGTCAGCAAAAGCCAGAACTTCCTGAATGCAGCTCGGGCTTACTTTACCTTTCGTTACTGGGGTTTCCCAAAAGAACGCCTTAAAGTCCTGAATGGCGGAGATGATGCTTGGGCCAACGCAGCTTACGCTATGACAAATGTGATCCCCAACATCACACCTTCAACGTATAGCGTTCAAAACAATTACACAGGTAATTATATGTCTTTCGGAATTCGTTACTCCATCGGCGAAATGATTTCGCTGGTTGATAAAGTCAACGCTGGCACTGAAAGCACGATCGACCCTGCTGGGATCACTATTTTGGATGCTCGCGGACCAAATGCGGATACAACTTATGACTATGATACGGCACATATAGCTGGCGCTATAAAAGATAATTACAATAGTTATGGTACTACGTCTGGTACCAACAACGTTGGTACTGTAGCTGTTCCTGTTAATGCACCAAAAACTCGAACATTCAATGGCACTGCACCGCTCACTGCATCAACGAAAAAAATGAATTATATCTATTGCGTTTCCGGTTATCGCGCCTCTGTTCCTTTCTTTGTACTGGATGGCATTCTCGGTTGGCCGGTCACACTGTATGATGGTTCCTGGGGACAATGGAGTAGCTACCAAGGAGTAACCAACTTACCGGATGTGAACGGGACGGCTTCTATGTGGCGTGTTGACACCAATTCCCGTAGCACCGGTATACTTACAGGCACTCCACCTATCTCTGACAACCTCTATCTTGGCTTCACATTGGTTCTTGATCCAGAGGCTAACCAGATTCTTAAGGCAGATAAAATCTACTTTTCCACACCACCGGCGAGCACATCCACTACTGGCGGAGCTGCTGGCGGCGGTAGCGGTTGTTAGGTACTCGCTGTATTAATACAAACAGAACATCTTGATATCACATGCAAAAGGAGAAACAATATATGTGTAAACTTGCAAAAATAAGTGCTTCCGCTGCCCTGCTGCTGGGCTTAGCCGGCACAGCCTTTGCCGGGCCGCAGATAACCTTTGGCCCGAATGACGAGGGGATGCTGCAACTTGATTACAAGGGGCAGTTCCAGATGACGGTTCGGGATACCGGATCGGGCGACAACAACGATGACTCCACTGCCAATTTCAACTTCCGCCGCAACCGGCTTGCTCTGATGGGAGCCTATGGTGACAAGATGAGTCTTTACGTACAGACGGAATTCACCGAGGACCAGAACGTTACGACACTTGGCGTGGCTGACAGTAATCAGGGCAGTGAATTCCAGATGCTGGACGCGGTCATGCGTTTTAACCTCAACAACAGCTTCAAAATAAACGTCGGTAAGTTTAAGTACAACCTTTCCCGTGAAAATCTGGAAGCATGCGAAATGCCGCTGACCCTCGACCGGTCACTGTTTGTACGTACCGCCTATACCACCACCCGTGATCAAGGGGTAGCTGTGTGGGGCAATCTGTTCAATGACGTATTCCAGTACCGTGCCGATGTCATGGAAGGTCGCAAGGCCGTCTCCGGCGAAACCGCTCCAAGCTCCAGCTTCCGTTACTCCGCCCGTGGCCATATTACACTTCTCGACCCTGAGAGCGACTATGGTTACAAAGGCACCTACATGGGTAAAAAGAAGGTCCTGACCTTTGGCGGCGCGTATCAGTTCGAACCGGAAGTCGCTTATGGCGACACGCTGGCAAAAACAGACAAGAAGGATTACACAGCCTGGACGGTTGACGCATTCTTCGAATATCCACTTGCCGGAGCCGGCACAGTCACCGCTTCCGCTGCATATGAAGATGTAAATCTTGATGATGCTTATAAAGGTGCCAATCCGGATGCAGGAACAATCGGCATTAACGGCGAGAAAAACGGCTGGTACGTCAAGGGGGGGTACATGCTTCCGACCGTGCCGTTGCAATTCTTCGGCCGCTATGAAAAATGGCAATTCGCCAGCCTCAACAATGTATTCGACCAGAAGATCGACTGGTACGGTGGTGGCGCAAACTACTATTTCCGCGATCAGAATCTGAAACTGACCGCCGAGATATCACACACCGCCTTCGATAAGGAAGGAATTTCAAATGGCGTTGTCAGTAAGGATTTCACCACATTCATTACCCAGTTGCAGCTGATTTTCTAAATCCACAGGCAAGTTATGTAGTAAAAAAATGGCCTGACAGGTCTTCACCGCTGTCAGGCCACTTTTTTATTCATAATTACGCAAAATGGCATGCTATAGTTCATACATTCAAATGGTAAAGGTCTCCTCCTGAAATGCCAATCCATAAACGCCACATCACCCTTCTGTTCCTGCTCTTCCTTCCGCTTTTTGTCGCCGCATGCCAGCCGGGAATCAAGCAATCATCCTGCGTCCGCTGCCACAAAGGCATTGAACATGTTTCGAAAACCCATGGTGATTGTGTTTCCTGCCACGGTGGCAAACCGCAGGAGGAGAGTAAGGACAAGGCGCATCAGGGTATTTTCGGCATCTCCAACCCGGAATTTATCGGTCGCTGGGAAAATGGCTGTGCTCCCTGCCACCAGTATCAGTTCGGGCGGATGCAGAGCAACCTGATGTACACGGCAGCCGGAATGATCCGCAATACCCAGCTGACGTGGGAAGGGGAGGATGGCAACAGTTATACCAGCCATGGCGAAAAGCAGTTTGATGTCGATGGCAAGCCGTTCTCACCCAAGCCGGTCGCCGAACTGGACAACCTTTCCGGCGAGCTGTACCGCAAGTTCTGTGCCCGCTGCCATATTGGCGCACAGGCAACCGGCGCCTATGGCGCCAGCCACTCTTCCGGCTGTGCTGCCTGCCACTTCCCCTGGAACAACGAAGGGGTCTACACCGGGGGCGATAAAAGCATGGAGGGGAAGGCGGGGCATTCTGCCACCCACACCATGACCGCTCTTCCTGACATCAATGTCTGCAGCCGCTGTCATAACCGGAGCGGCCGCATCGCTTACTCGTATCAGGGGTTGAACGACGGCAACAACGGCCTTGTGCCGACCCGAAATGGCGAAGGTGGCCCAACCATGGCAAGCGGTGCCCGCAACCTGACTCATATCGTACCTGACGTTCACTTTGCCGCCGGCATGGAATGTATTGACTGCCATACGTCACGCGACGTCATGGGTGATGGCTTCGCATACCGCAACATGTACCTGCAGACGGAGGTTGCGTGTGAGGATTGCCACGGCGGCGCCAGGGAGGTGCCACGCTATCGCGAGATCACCCGCGAAAATGACGAGGCGCTGCGGGAGTCCAAAAATTACTCGCGCCCTGCAACCTACGGCATGAAGATGATTCAGACATCCAAAGGACGTAACTATTCCAATGTTTTTTATCAGGACAATACGATTTGGGTGGCAGGGAAGAAAAGTGGCAAGCTGCACAGGAGCAAGGTGATTACCGGCACGCCGGCACATACCATAGCGGGTCACGAGCGGCTTGAATGCTACAGCTGCCACTCCCGCGCCGTGCCGCAATGCTACGGCTGTCATACCACCTATGACAAGGAGCAGACCGGTTATGATTTCATCAAGGGAACTGACACGGTCGGAGCTTTCAGCGAAACAGAGGATTACCGGATGCTCAGCCCGTTTCCGCTGGCCCTCAACCAGCGTGGGCGCATCTCACCCGTCACCCCCGGTTGCCAGACGTTTATCAACGTGATCGAGCCGGACGGCACTCAGTCAAAAACAGAGTATGTCGCTCAATACAAGGGAAAGCAGCAACTCCGTTTTGCGCCGTTTTACTCGCACAACACGGGTAAAAAGGCTATCGGCTGCGCCGAGTGCCATGGAAATCCGGCCTTTCTCGGTTTTGGCCAGCATATCGTTGAAGGGAACAGCATAAAGGGGACATTGATCTGTGAGCGTTCGGACAGCAAACCACTGGATGGCTTTCTGACGCTGGACAAGGGGAAGGTTAACGCCTATTCGGCAATTACCCGCGAGAATGCGAGGCCGCTCAGCGGCGCTGAGGTGAGGAAGACACTGGCGGTGAATTTGTGCCTCCCCTGCCATAACAAGCCAGAGGACCGGGTCTACCGAAAAAAACTTGATTTCAAAGCTCTTGATGACGCCCTGCATCGCCGTCTTCTGACCGGCAAATAGCAATACCAGTGACCGAACGCTACAGAATATAATCACTGCAGAATTTATAATTCAAAATTCCAGAATTCCCACCGTCACACCCATTCATCAATTGCCGTCATCAATTTGGTGCATATTTCACTCAACTTCTCGGGTGCGGTGATTTTATGTCCGAAAATATCCTGCACATAGAACACGTCGGCCACCTGATCGACCTTTGTGGATATCTTCGAGACGCCGATATACAAACCCATTTCCGCGAGGGTGCTGGTTATCAGATACAGCAACCCGACTTTGTCGTGAGTCAGGATATCGATGACAGTATACTCTTCGGAAACCTCATTATCGATATCAACCTTGGTGGCAAAACGGGGCGCAGGACGAACCGTCAGCAAGCTCGGTCTCTTGCGCTTGGCGACAAGCTCCGACACCTGCACCTTACCATGGAGGACCTTATGCATATCCTGCTCAATCTTGTCCCAGCGCGACGCATCGGTGACAAGATTCCCTTGCGGCGAATTGACCTGCAGAACATCCAGAACCTTGCCGTTCTTGCAGGTATTGATCTGCGCTCCGAGAATATTTATGCCGTTGGCAGCCATGACGCCGGTAATCCGGGAGAAAAGCCCCGGCATATCGTGGGCACAAATGGTGTATTCCGAACAGTCACTCTCCGGCTGATGAGAAAGCCGCAACAGGATATGGGACTGTTCCAGACCAAGCAACAGGCGAACCTGCTCTGCAATCAACAGGTGCGAACTGGAAAGGAGTAACCGCACCGGCATGGATCTCAACTCTTGCCGAACCTCTGCAACAGGGAGTTCGTCCTCCAGCATGGCGGTGACCTTTTTTATAACGGCGGTCACCCGTTCACTGCTGGCCTCTTGCTGGAAGCCGCCACGGTCGAGAACACTGAAGGCCTTTTCATATAATTCCTGAAAAAGCGACGCCTTCCAGTTTGTCCAGACATCCGCCCCGACCGCGCGCACATCGGCAACCGTCAGTAGATAGAGCATCTTGAGATTCTCGCTCGTCCCCATCTGGCCGGCAAACTGGGCTATCATTTTTTCATCATTCAGATCGCGACGCTGTGAAATATGAGCAAAGAGCAGATGCTGGCGGACCAGAAACCCCAGTCGCTCACTGTCCTCACGTGATAACCCGATCCTGCGGGCGATCGTCGGGATCATGGCGGCCCCCTTCTCGGCGTGCCCCCCTCCCGACCCCTTGCCGATGTCATGAAAGAGAACCGCCAGAATCAGCAGTTCAGGCTTGCCGATCTGCGCGGCAATCGCGCACGGCAGCGGCATAATCCCCTTAAATTCGCCGTTCAGCATCTTTTCAGTCTGTTCAACGGCAAAAAGCGTATGAATGTCTACCGTGTAGATATGGTACATATCGTGCTGAACCTTGCAGTAGATATGCTCCAACTCTGGTATATAGCGGTTGAGAAACTCCAGGTGATGCATCAGGCGAAGCGTATCGGCAACTCTTTTGGGTGACCGCAGGATAGTGATAAAAGACTGGTTGACCTCACGACTGCGCCTGAATTTATCATTAATCAGGGCGAGGTTTTTCCTGATAACTCCCTTGACACGGACATGGAGCGTTACGCCGTGCTTCTGGGCATACTCGAATATCTTCATCATGACATCAGGATTTTTCTCAACTATGGATTCATCGGGAAGGATCAATTCTCCCTTCAGCACGAAACAGCCGTCACCAACCGGACGACGCACAAAATATCCCAATATCTTCAGGGCCCCCTCATCACGCCAGATACAACGCGAAACCAGGCTGGAGGTAAAATGCTCGACCTTGTTGGCATGGCGGTAGTAGTCCCTCATGAAATCTTCCACCGCCAGCACCCGCCCGCTGTTCTTGTACCCCAGAAAAGCGGCCAGGTGTACCTGGGCATCAAATGTCAGCTGGTCGTTTTTGCGGCCATTGAAGTAATGCAGTTCATTGCGGATGCGCCAGAGATAGTCAAGCGCTGCGTTATAGGTTTCCAGCTCTTCATCATCCAGAACCCCCTTGATGATCAGCTCACGCAGGTCGAAAAATTTGTACTTGACACGTGCCACCCAGATGGCGGTCTGCAGATCTCGAAGCCCCCCCTCCCCTTCCTTCAGGTTCGGCTCCAGAAGGTAGACGGTAGAACCGTACTTTTCTCGGCGGCTCTTCATATCGGCTATTTTTTCCTTTATGAATGAGTCACTGGATTTCGGCAGGATCTGGCTGAAGATCACTTTTTTGAGGTCAGCGAACAGGGCACGATTACCGGAAAGAAAACGGGCATCCATCAGCGCCGTTTTAACGGTCCCGTCTGCCGCCGCCATTTCTACGCAGTCGGCGATCCTTCGCACCGAATAACCGACATCAAGACGCATGTCCCACAAAAAATAGAGAAGTTTCTGGGCGATATCCTCAACTGTTGCAACGGGCAGAATGCCGTCATGCAGAAACATGATGTCGATGTCGGAAAAGGGATTCAGCTCCCCGCGGCCGTAGCCGCCGACAGCGACCAGTGACACATGTCCCATCATGGCGTCACCGCCGCCAAGGTCATAGATAACGGACAGGAAAAGCCGGTTATTTAATTCATCCATCATGTCACTGAGCAGATGAGTGACGTCGTTTCCGCTGGTGCCGCTCTGATGCAGCTGCTTGATTTCTTCACGGTAGCGCGCCAGAAAATTTTTACACCCCGAGAGATAAAGCGGGCGCTTCTCGTCAAAACCGGCCATCCCGGCGTCGCCAACAGCATCGATTGTATCGGGAAAATAGGGATCGATATAAAATTGCATTCAGTGTTCCTTGTAAAGCGCTTGATGAGGAGCGGAAGGCGACAGTGGCAACCGATCGGGTAGCGAATTATACGTCAGTCGTTCCGACGAGTCAAAAGCAATAGTTATATTATTCTTCTTCAATATCGCCGGTTGTCACGCGGGCCCTTTGCAACTGTCATTAATCTGTCAGCTCCCCCTAAAGACACTTGCATCCACACCGTAGCTTCATTCATACTGCGAGCATGCGAATCGCCCTGATCTCACCTTACTCAATTGGCCCCATACGTGGCAATATTACCACAATCGAACGCATCAGTCGTTTTCTTCGCCGTGCCGGGGTTGATGTGCTCGTGCTCCCTGCTGACACTATCTCTGCCACAGAAATGGAGCGACAGCTTGTTTCCTTTTCCCCGCACCTGATCCATGGGTTCCATGCCCACTACTGTGGCGGAATAGCTCAACACCTGGCAGAGATTTTTAACCTGCCGCTTATGATCACCATCACCGGGAGCGACCTGCATGACCCGCTGCTGCGGGATCACTCCGCCACACTCCGTGCTATTGAGGCTGCTCAGTCAGTGGTCTGTTTCGCTGTTGGCGAGGCAGCAAAACTAGTCAGCTATTTTCCGCACACAGAAGAGAGGGTCGCCGTTATTTCACAAGGTGTCGAAGTGCTCCCCGTTGCTGCAACAGATACTTTCGGCATACCTGATGATGCCTTTGTGTTGCTGCTGCCTGCCGCCGTCAGACCGGTCAAACAGGTCGAATTTCCACTCCTGGCGCTGAAGTCGTGTGTGCATACGTTTCCCCTCCTCCGTCTGGTACTTGCAGGTGGTGTCATAGACCAGGATTACGCCGCAGCCATACGCAACATGCTGTGCGACGCTCCATACGCCACGTGGCTTGGCGAGGTCCCCCACGAGCAGATGGGGGCACTCTACACCCGTGCCGATGTTGTACTAAACTGTTCATACTCGGAATCCATGTCAAATACCGTGCTGGAGGCCATGGCTTTAGGGAGACCCCTGTTGGTGAACGACATTCCCGGCAATCGGATGCTTATCAGCCATCGCGATACAGGCCTGCTGTACAAAGATCAGGATTCGTTCTTAAAGGGGGTTGTCACGTTGATGGACGACGCCCGACTGCGTGCGGATCTGGGGCGGCGCGCCGGAGAATATATACGTAATTCATATTCACCGCAGCATGAAGCAGCAGAATACATTCGCCTGTATCGTTCATTAACAGCTAAAGGCCATGGCAACGCTTCGTTATGAGCACAGCCGAAGGAGGAGTATGGCATGACTATTCAAAACAACCTTGATCCACTGCATGGCGTTACCTTGAAGTCCATCCTTGCCGAGCTTGTTGGCCAGTATGGCTGGGAGGAGATGGCCAGGAACATCGATATCCGCTGCTTCACCCATGACCCCAGCATCCCGTCCAGCCTGAAATTTCTGCGGCGCACACCATGGGCCAGGGACAAGGTCGAGGCGATGTATCTGCGCTGGAAGATGGAGAGCCAGGGTGAGTGTACCGGCCTGTTCCGGGAGATAGCAGATTAGATAATAAAACGCCCCGCTTCCAAAAGGAGGCGGGGCGTTTACGTTTTATATCAGGAAATCCTATTCTGCGATAACAATAACCAGATCTTCCTTCTCAACCTTGTCGCCTTCTTTGAACTTTACGTCAACCACCGCACCATCCGCCTTGGCCTTGATGTTAGTCTCCATCTTCATCGCCTCGGTCACCATCAGTACATCACCCACCTTGATCGCATCGCCGGCCTTGACGTTCACTTTCAGAACCTTGCCCGGCATCGGCGCCGCGATGTGGCAGGGATTTCCCTTATCGGCCTTTTCGCGGACCGCTTCGTCGCTCTGAACCGACTGGTCACGGATGACAACCGAACGGTTGTTGCCGTTCAGTTCGAAATACACGGTACGGGTACCATCATTCTGCACTTTCCCGACCGCATTGAGTTTGATGATAAGGGTCTTGCCCGGTTCGATATCCAGGGATGTTTCCTGCCCTGATTCGAGACCGTAAAAGAATATCGGCGTCGGGATAACCGATGTGTCGGAAAACTCAACGCGATGACGGTCAAATTCCGGATAGACATTCGGATAAAGGATCGCAGAGATAAGCGCCCTGTCGTCGATACGGTGACCAAGCTTTTCCTCCAGCTTGAGCTTTTCTTCGTCAAAATCGACCGGTTCGAGCAGCTCACCGGGGCGGCAGGTGATCGGCTGCTCCCCTTTCAGAATGATTTTCTGCAGTTCCTCCGGCCATCCCTGGTATGGCTGGCCGAGCATCCCTTTGAACATTCCGACAACCGATTCGGGGAAAGCCAGATCCTCTTTTGACGTGAAGACATCCTCCGGCTCCAGGTTGTTCTTCACCAGGAACATGGCCATATCGCCGACGACCTTTGATGAAGGTGTCACCTTGACGATATCGCCGAACATCATGTTCACCTTGTGGTACATCTCCTTGCAGTCGTCCCAGCGCTCAATCAGGCCAAGACCGGCGACCTGCGGTTTGTAGTTTGAATACTGCCCACCCGGAATTTCGTGGTGATAGACTTCGGCGGTGCCGCTTTTGAGGCCTGACTCGAACGGTGAATAGTAATCACGCACCGTTTCCCAGTAGTTGGCCAGCTTCTGCAAGCCGGGTGCATTAACCAGCGGGTCACGTTCGCTCCCTTCCAGTGTTGCAACCAGCGCATTCAGGTTGGGCTGAGCGGTCAGGCCGGACAGCGATGACAGCGCGGCATCGACGATATCCACCCCGGCTTCACTCGCCTTGAGCAGCATGGCACTGCCGTTTGAAGAGGTGTCATGGGTATGCAGATGAATCGGGATGCCAACATTCTCCTTGAGCGCCTTGACTAGTTTGTAGGCAGCCATCGGCTTGAGCAGACCGGCCATATCCTTGATAGCGAGGATATGCGCACCCATACTCTCCAGTTCTTTCGCCATGTTGACATAATACTCAAGCGGGTACTTGTCCCGTTTCGGATCGGTGATATCGCCGGTATAACAGATCGACGCCTCACAGATTTTCCCGGATTTCCGTACCGCATCCATCGCAACCTTCATACCGGTTGTCCAGTTAAGGGAGTCAAAAATGCGGAAGATATCGACACCTGAGTCGGCCGCCTCTTCAACGAACTTCTGCACGACGTTGTCTGGATAATTGGTGTAGCCGACCGCATTGGAACCACGCAGCAACATCTGGAACAAGATGTTGGGGACGAGCTCCGACAGCTTGTGCAGCCGCTGCCATGGATCTTCCTTCAGAAAGCGCATCGAAACGTCGAACGTCGCCCCACCCCAGCACTCCAGAGAGAACAGGTCGGCTCCCAGGTAGGAGGTCGGTTCGGCAATCTTCAGTATGTCGTAGCTGCGTACACGGGTTGCCAGATTGGACTGGTGGGCGTCGCGCATGGTCGTATCGGTGATCAGCAGCTTCTTCTGTTCAAGAATCCACTTGGAAAGCCCCTCGGCTCCCAGCTGCATGAAAAGATCCTTGCTGCCGGCCGGGCGAGGCTTGTTTGTATCGACATACGGGGTACGGGCTTCGATCAGCTCCGCAGACTTGAGTGGCTTGACCACGCCGGGCGAACCGTTGACAATAACCTCACCGAGGAAGTTAAGCACCTTGCTGGCGCGGTCCTGTTTTTCCCTGAAGCGGAGCAGTTCCGGGTGTTTTTCGATGAATGATGTGTCGCACTGCCCGCGGAGAAAGACCGGATGAGTGACAACGTTTTCGAGAAAACCGATGTTTGTCTTGACGCCACGAACACGGAACTCCTGAAGGGCGCGGTTCATGATATTGGCGGCGTCCGAAAAATTGAGCCCCCAGGAGCTGACCTTGACCAGCAACGAATCATAATGAGGGGTGATTTTGGAACCGGTAAAGGCATTCCCCGCATCGAGGCGAATACCGCAACCGGCGGCTGAACGGTAGGTCGTCAGTGTGCCGAAATCCGGGGCAAAGTTATTGGTCGGGTCTTCGGTGGTAATACGGCACTGAATCGCGTAGCCGCGCATGTCAATGGCGCTCTGCGACGGAATATTGATTTCCGGATCGGAGAGCTTATGGCCGCAGGCAACCAGGATCTGGTTCTGCACAAGGTTACGGCCGGTGATCATTTCGGTCACGGTATGCTCGACCTGAATACGGGGGTTCATCTCGATGAAGTAGTGTTTCCCTTCCTGGTCAACAAGGAATTCAATGGTACCGGCATTGCGGTACTTGACATGTCCGGCGATCTTGAGCGCAGCGGTGCAGAGTTCCTCACGCTGGGTCTGGGTCAGGGAGAGTGACGGTGCAAATTCGACTACTTTCTGATGGCGCCGCTGCACAGAGCAGTCACGGTCGAAAAAATGCACGAGATTGCCATAGTTATCACCCAGCACCTGAACTTCTATATGTTTGGGGTGCGCCAGATAGCGCTCCAGAAAGACCTCGGCGTTACCGAAAGAAGCCTTGGCCTCGCTGCTGGCTGCAACAAGCCCCTCAAGCAGCTCTTTTTTATTGTTGGCCACGCGCATGCCGCGTCCACCTCCACCAGCCGACGCCTTGATGATGATCGGATAGCCATGTTCCTTGGCAAAGATCAATGCATCCTCTTCCTTCTCGATCGGGTTTTCCGTTCCAGGCACGACATTGACACCTGCCGCGATAGCCGCTTTTCTTCCGGAAACCTTGTCCCCTAATGAGCGCATCATCTCGGCTGAAGGTCCGATAAAGGTGATGCCGTTGACGCGGCACTCTTCGGCAAATTCGGCATTTTCGGCAAGAAAGCCATATCCGGGGTGGATAGCGTCAACATCAGCCTTGAGCGCCAGAGCGATGATCTCGTCAATGCCGAGATACGCGTCAATCGGAGACTTGCCCTTACCGATCAGATATGCCTCGTCAGCCTTGTAGCGATGCAGAGAGAGTTTGTCCTCTTCGGAATACAGTGCTACCGTGCCGATGCCCAACTCGGTACAGGCACGAAAGATACGGATAGCAATCTCACCTCTGTTGGCCGCCATGACTTTACGAAACCGGTATTTTTCCATGCAGATATTCTCCTTGATAAATTTATTTAGCAAAACTAAAATTATTCAGTTATTTTAAACAGTTACGAACGAATGAGCGGCACTAAAACAGATTGGCGGAACTTTGTCAATTAGTATGTGTAACAATTAGTTTTGGAGTGGGCAGGAAAGCGAGAATTATGTTGACGCACACACCCTTCCACGTTTGGTAATTCCGGGATTTTCGCCTTGCCGCAACCAGCTGTTTATGATAAGTACTTTTTGTTGCAACCAACTGCATTAATCCACAACTGGAGGACTTATCCATGGATATCAAAACACTTCCTTTGCCTGCGGAGAAGATGAAGGCGAAGATTTCTGACCAATCACAGCTCGGCTTTGGCAAACACTTCACCGACCGAATGATGATAGTGGAGTGGAAAGCAGACCAGGGATGGCATGACGCCCGGATCGAGCCGTACGCTCCCTTTGTTCTCGACCCGTCCTGCTCAGTTTTCCATTATGCCCAGGAGATATTCGAAGGACTCAAGGCCTATAAATGGGCTGACGGACGCATTGCATTGTTCCGTCCGGAGATGAATGCCCGTCGTTTCAACCAGTCCGGAGACCGTATCTGCATGCCGGAAATACCGGAAGAGCTGTTTCTGAAGGGGATCGAGCAGCTGGTTTCCCTGGAGCGCGACTGGATCCCGACGGCAGAGGGCACGTCGCTTTATATTCGTCCGGCAATGATTGCCGTAGAACCGTTTCTGGGGGTTCATCCTTCGGATCACTATTATTTCTTCGTCATTCTTTCACCGGTAGGTGCCTATTACGCGGCAGGATTCAATCCGATAAACATCATGGTAGAGGATCATTATGTTCGGGCGGTACCGGGGGGAACAGGCGAGGCCAAGACAGGCGGTAACTATGCCAGTTCGCTCAAGGCCGGGCTCGAAGCCAAGCAGAAAGGTTATGATCAGGTGCTCTGGCTGGATGGGCGGGAAATGCGCTATATCGAGGAAGTCGGCGCGATGAACATGTTTTTTGCCTACGGCAGCCACATCGTCACCGCCGCCCTGAACGGCTCGATCCTGTCGGGCGTAACCCGAGATTCGGTTCTGAAACTGGCCCCTACGCTGGGCTATACGGTGGAGGAGCGGCAAATCGACGTGAATGACCTGATGGCCGACATTCGCTCCGGCAAGGTTACCGAAGCGTTCGGCAGCGGCACGGCGGCAGTTATCTCACCCGTTGGAAAGCTCTGTTACAAGAATGAAGCACTGCAGCTGACCGGCGGCAAGGTAGGAGAAGTCACCCAGCGGCTCTATGACACCCTGACCGGCATTCAGACAGGAAAATTGAAGGATCAGTTCGGCTGGGTCACGTTTATCGACTAGACCCGAATTTCGCAGGGGCGGCCCGACAGCTGCCCCTGCATGGATAAATCACCATGACACAGAAAAACACCACTCACAGACCACACGCCAACAAACTCTGCACATCATGCCGCCGCACCTGCAAGCAGGTTGCGAATGCAGTCGTTGCAAGCTGTCCCCGCTATTACCCCTTTGGCAACAAGCAGTCAAAACGCGAGTTCACATGGAAACAGATGGAGCTGGGACTTTAAGCGGAGTGCCGACGATCAACCTGACGCTCTGCAGCGGCTGTGGCCGCTGCGTGGCGGCTTGCCCGGCAAAGATCATCACTCTGGAAACGGTCCGTTTTCACAAACATGCCGTAATCACCCACCCTGGGCGCTGTAGCCACTGCGGCAGCTGCGTGAAAGCCTGCCCGATTGCCGCGCTGCTCTGCTGTGCCTGAGTATTTTCACTTGATTTACACGACATCGATGTGTTATAAAATCCCGCTATTCAATTCACACGCCTCGGTAGATCCGGTGGTGTCCCTATTTATGAGATGACGGGGATTCGGCGGGGCGGAGGAAAAACCAAAGGAGAAACGCATGTCAAGTATCAGTATGAAGGAACTGTTGGAAGCTGGCGTTCATTTCGGTCATCAGACAAAACGCTGGAACCCCAAAATGAAGCCCTACATCTTCGGGGCACGTAACGGCATCTACATCATCGACCTGCAGAAAACCGTCCGCTACTTCAAAACCGCCTACAGCTTCGTCAAGGAATCGGCTCAGGAAGGCAACACCGTCCTGTTTGTCGGCACAAAGAAACAGGCTCAGGACTCGGTTGCCGAAGAGGCATCACGTTGCGGTATGCATTATGTCAACCAGCGCTGGCTGGGCGGCATGCTCACCAACTTTGCCACCGTCAAGCAGAGCATCGATCGCCTCAAGAAGATCGACGCCATGTTCGAAGACGGCACCATCGACGCCTACACCAAAAAAGAAGCGCTGCAGTTTACCCGCGACCGTGAAAAGCTCCAAAAGACTCTGGGCGGCATCAAGTCGATGAACAAACTCCCGGGTGTCATGTTCGTCATTGACCCGAAAAATGAAGAGATCGCCGTTCAGGAAGCCAACAAACTCGGCATCCCGGTCGTTGCTGTTGTCGACACAAACTGTGACCCTGATCCGATTGACTATGTCATCCCAGGTAACGATGACGCAATCCGCGCCATCCGTCTCCTCTCCGCCAAAATGGCCGACGCCATCCTTGAAGGAGTTCAGGCCCGCAGGGCAGCCCTGCAGAAAGACAATGAAGTTGCTGAAGATTACGCTCCTGAAGAAGCAGCTGCAGAGACAGGCGAATAATACCTACTTAACATGAATCCTGCTGTGACAGGATAGGAGGATATAGCAATGGCGGTAACAGCTGCACAGATATCTGAACTGAGAAAATCAACCGGCGCAGGCATGCTCGACTGCAAGAAAGCACTTGAGCAGACTGAAGGAAATTTTGACCAGGCGGTAGACTTCCTGCGTACAAAAGGGCTTGCAGCCGCTTCCAAAAAAGCAGGGCGTGCCGCAACTGAGGGCATGGTTGCAGCCACTGTATCGGCAGACGGCAGCAAAGGTGTTTTACTCGAAATCAACAGTGAAACCGACTTTGTCGCAAAGAACGAGATCTTCCAGGGCTTTGTGAAAGACATCGCGAACCATATTCTGGCTGCCAATCCGGCGTCTGTTGAGGAGCTTTTTGCCCAGCCGTATTGCGGCGACAACAGCAAAACTATCCAGACGATGCTGAATGAGGCAATTTCCGTCATCGGCGAGAACATGCAGATTCGCCGTTTCAGCAGCTATGTTGTTCCGGGCGCAGGCGCAATCGGTTCATACATTCACGCCGGAGGAAAAATCGGCGTGCTGGTGGAAGCAACCTGCGACAACGCCGCAGCTGCCAAAGAGCCGGCATTTGCCGCTTTTGTCAGGGACGTGGCAATGCATGCTGCAGCCGCTTCACCACTGTATGTTCAACGCAGTGAGGTCGATGCGGACGTACTTGAGCGCGAGAAGGACATTTACCGCGCCAAGGCACGTGAGACCGGCAAGCCTGAAAACATCATCGAGAAGATTATCGACGGTCAGGTAAACAAGTTCTACGCCGATATCTGCCTGCTCGAGCAGCAGTTTGTCAAAGACACCGACAAGACGATCCAGCAGTTGGCAGCTGAGACAGGTAAGGCACTTGGTACAGCAGTCACCGTTACCAGGTTTACAAAATATGCCCTCGGTGAGGGCCTTGAAAAGAAGGAATGCGACTTTGCCGCCGAGGTGGCGGCAGCTGCCGGCCTTTAATCTTTTCATCGAAGCCGGCCTGAAATGGCCGGCTTTTTTTTGCTCTTTTCCCGATTAATTGAACAGGCATAAAGCTGTTCCGATGCATATACATCAAGATTCCGGAGGCACGACATGGGCAGAAGATCCTACACCCGGGTACTTTTGAAACTTTCCGGTGAGTCACTGGCCGGTGAGCAGGGCTACGGCATTGACCCGCAGACACTCAACACCATCGCCAGCGAGATAAAGGAAGTTGTCGACAGCGGGGTGCAACTGGCGCTCGTCATAGGTGGCGGCAATATTTTCCGCGGTCTGGCCGCATCGTCCAATGGGATGGATAGAACCAGCGCCGACCACATGGGGATGCTGGCCACCGTCATCAACTCGCTGGCCATGCAGGACGCCCTCGAAAAGCAGGGCGTTTCCACTCGTGTTCAATCGGCAATCGACATGCAGGAGGTCGCCGAACCGTACATCCGCCGGCGCGCCATGCGTCACTTGGAAAAAGGGAGAGTTGTTATTTTCGGTGCCGGAACCGGAAATCCCTACTTCACAACAGATACCGCTGCCAGCCTGCGCGCCATGGAAATCAACGCCCAGGTGATCCTCAAAGGGACCAAGGTGGATGGCATCTATTCAGCCGATCCCAAAAAAGATCCCGACGCAGTAAAGATTTCCAAACTGTCCTACATTGATGTGCTCAAAAAAGGGCTGCAGGTTATGGATGCCACAGCCATATCGCTCTGTATGGACAACAACCTGCCAATTATTGTTTTTGATCTGACAACCGAGGGTAATATCAAAAAAGTAATCTTCGGTGAAGAGATCGGCACCATCGTACAAGGAGAATAGCCATGCCAAAGAACGTGCTTGATGACATGAAGATCCATATGGAGAAGACGCTGGGCGTCCTCAAAAATGAATTCCAGAAGATCCGTACCGGGCGGGCCACCACCGGCATCCTGGATTCCATAACTGTTGATTATTACGGTTCCACCTCCTCGCTCAGCCAGGTCGCAACACTGGCAGTTCCCGAGGCGCGCACCATTACTGTCACCCCATGGGAAGCCAAACTCATCCCCATCATCGAAAAAGCTATAATGAATGCCAACATCGGCCTGACTCCATCCAATGATGGCAAGTCGATCCGCCTGAACCTCCCTCCACTAACTGAGGAGCGACGCAAAGATATTGTTAAGGGGCTCAAGAAAAGAGCTGAGGATGACAAGATTGCAATCAGGAACATCCGCCGAGATGCAATCGACAAGCTGAAGAAGCTGGAGAAAGAAAAAGCTATTACCGAGGATGAACTAAAAAAATACGAGAAAGATGTCCAGGAAGTCACCAAGAGCTTCGAACTGAAGATGGATGAAGCGGTTGCACATAAAGAGAAAGAGGTCTTGGAAGTCTGATGACGCCGCTTGACCCCCAAAAACTCCCGGTTCACCTGGCCGTCATCATGGATGGCAACGGCCGCTGGGCGCAGCAGCGCATGCTCAAACGCATCATAGGTCATCAGCGTGGGGCTGAGACAGTTAAAATGGTGGTTGAACAGGCGTCCTTGCTCGGCATCAAATACCTGACACTGTTTGCATTCTCCGCAGAGAACTGGTCGCGGCCGGCAATGGAAGTGCGGGCACTGATGACGCTGCTCAAGAAATATATCCGCCAGGAAACTGCGCGCATGATGCGCAAGAATATCCGTTACAATGTCATTGGCAATCGCAGCGAACTGCCGGACGACGTTAACGAGACCCTGGATGAAGCGATTCGCAAGACCGCTGCAAACACCGGCATGGTACTGACACTGGCCCTTTCCTACGGCGGCCGGCAGGAGCTATGCAGGGCCGCTGCCCGCATGGCGCAGGATGCCGTTAACGGCAAACTATCTGCAAATGACATTACAACAGAACTGTTCGACAGTTATCTGGACACCGGCGGACTGCCCGACCCTGATTTCCTGATCCGTACCAGTGGTGAGATGCGCATCAGCAACTTCCTGCTCTGGCAACTGGCTTATACCGAACTCTATTTCACCGACACGAACTGGCCGGATTTCACCATCAACGAACTGCAAAAAGCCCTGCTTGACTTTCAGTCGCGTGAACGGCGTTTCGGCCTGACCGGAGACCAGCTGGCACAAAGGGGCGACCTATCAAACGCCTGATTTCCGCAATTCTCCTGTTGCCAATTGTCATCCTGATTGTTCTGAAGGGAGGGACATCCCTCTTTGCCGGCATGCTGGCCCTTTTCTCAGCCATCGGCATAGCAGAATTCTATCGCATGGCTATGCCGACACGGAAAATGGAGCTATGGCTGGCGGCGCCCGCAGGCACAGCGCTGCTCTTTTTACCCCTTGCCAACAACGAGAAATTGATTACACCCGCCATCGGACTGCTTTTTACCGGTTTTTCGTTCCTGTTCCTGTTCCGCATCCGCTCAATTGATACAGCTGCCCGTGAAGTAGCCTTTGCGCTGCTGGCTTTTCTCTATATCCCGTTTATGCTGATGCACCTTGTCCTGCTGCGCCAGACCCCCTTCGGCATCCAGTGGATATTCGTCATCATGCTGATCGTTATGACCAACGACTCCGCCGCCTATTACTCCGGCAGCGCTTTCGGGAAACACCGGCTGTACCCTCTGGTCAGCCCCAAAAAAAGCATCGAGGGGGCTATCGGTGGCCTGATCGGCAGCATCGGCGGCACCATGCTGGCAAAGTTCACTTTCTTTCCCCAACTGACATTCACTGATGCTGTGCTGATGGCTCTTGTTGTCGGCATGGTAGGCCAGGCTGGTGATCTGTTCGAATCACTGCTGAAGCGCAGCTTTGGCGTCAAGGATTCCGGCTCGATCATTCCGGGACACGGCGGTGTACTTGACCGTCTGGACAGTATTCTGTTCGCCGCTCCGGTCACCTACTATTACGTTCTCTTCTTTTTCAGAGGCTAATCAATGAAAAACATTTCCATTCTCGGCTCGACCGGTTCGATCGGTGTCAGCACGCTCGAAATCGTCAGCGCTCATCCGGATCGTTTCCGGGTTGTCGCACTGACAGCCGGGAAGAATCTGGAACTGTTTGTGCGGCAGATCAAGCAGTTTGCACCACGGATTGCGGCCGTTGCCTCCCACGATGATGTTCCACGCCTGAAGGAGCTTTGCAGCGGACTTGACGTGACTGTTCTGGGTGGTGTTGAAGGATTGATAGCCGCTGCAACAGCCGATGAGACAGAAATGGTGGTAGCTGCCATTGTCGGTGCCGCCGGCCTGGTTCCTGCCGCCGCCGCCATCCGTGCCGGCAAGGATATCGCCCTGGCAAACAAGGAAACTCTGGTTACCGCCGGCCACCTCTTCATGGAGCTGGTTGAAGAGTTCGGAGTCAAGCTTTTCCCGGTAGACAGCGAACATAGCGCCATCTTCCAGTCTATCGAGGGGCACCGTAACGAGGACATAGACAAGATTATTCTGACCGCATCCGGTGGGCCGTTTTTAAACACTCCGGCAACTGATTTATCAAAAGTTACTGTTCGTGATGCCCTCAATCACCCTAACTGGAACATGGGCAAGAAAATCACCATAGATTCTGCCACGATGATGAACAAGGGGCTGGAAGTCATTGAGGCGCGCTGGCTGTTCAACACCCCGGCGGACAAGATTCAGGTCAACATACACCCGCAGAGCATTATCCATTCGATGGTTGAGTATGTTGACGGGTGCGTTATCGCCCAACTCGGCACACCGGACATGAAAGCACCCATAGCATACGCGCTGGCCTACCCGGAACGGATCGCAACCGGCGTCAAAAAGCTTGATTTGACAGCCTTCTCCGGGTTAACATTCTTCAACCCTGACCTGAATAAATTCCGTTGTTTGGAACTGGCCTATCGCGCCATGGCATCGGGAGAAAGTATGCCGGCCGTGATGAATGCCGCCAATGAAATTGCTGTCTCCGAATTTCTTGACGGGCGCATCGGATTCACCCAGATTGCCGAGACCATTGAACGCACCATGGATGCCCACTCAGCACACAATCTGCACACAATCGACGAAGTACTCAAGGCAGACCTCTGGGGCAGAGCGTCGGCCCGTGAAATCTGCCGGGAGATGGTACACTAATATGACCGTTGTTTATGCAATCATTGTTTTAGGTGTTTTGATCTTTGTCCACGAACTCGGTCACTTCCTGCTGGCCAAAATGATGGGAGTACGCGTTGAAAAGTTTTCCCTCGGTTTCGGGCCGAAGCTGATCGGTACAAAGATCGGCGAAACGGAATACCTCCTTTCAGCCTTCCCGCTCGGCGGATACGTCAAGATGTTCGGTGAGGGGGGCTACATCGAAGGGGGGGAAATTCATAACCCCGGCGGAGTTGACAGCGCACCTGCCGATGAACTTCACCTTGGCGCTCTTCACGAAATGTCAGAGGCGGAAAAGAGCCGTTCCTTTGCACATAAACCCGTGCTGGCACGGATTGCAATCGTCATGGCCGGTCCGGTTTTCAATCTCGTATTCGCCTGGCTGCTCTTCATGGTAATTTACACGATGGGCGTCCCAACGATGACGACCAGAATTGGTGAAGTGCTCAAGGAAAAGCCGGCGGCAAAAGCTGGCGTGCTAAAAGGTGACATCGTCACCGCCATCAACAACAAGCCGGCCAAACAGTGGGAGCAGATTGCCGAAGGGGTCGCTGCCAGCAAGGGTGAGCCGCTCACGATATCGGTAAAGCGTGATACCCGTAATATCACCTACACAATCACCCCTGAACCGCGCATCTCCAAAAACCTGTTCGGAGAAAACATCAGCGGTTATGCCATTGGCGTTGCATCGGCTGGTGAAATCGTCACCGAGTACTACGGTCCATTCCAGGCTGTCGTCAAGGGGTCCGAGCAGACCTGGAAAGTTATTGAACTGACGGTTATGTCCCTGGTCAAGATGGCACAGCGCGTCGTGCCGATGGACAGCGTCGGTGGTCCGATTATGATCGCCAAGATGGCCGGCGAGCAGGCTTCGGCTGGTGGTGCCAGCTTCCTGGCCTTTATGGCGCTGTTATCGATCAACCTTGGTGTACTCAACCTGCTGCCGGTGCCGGTACTTGATGGCGGTCACCTGCTGTTTTATTTCATGGAGCTGATCTTCCGCCGCCCGGTCCCGCAAAAGGTTCGTGAATATGCCCAGCAGATCGGCATGGCACTTCTGTTAGGCCTCATGCTTCTGGCTTTCTACAACGACATAGTCAGGTATTTTTTCAGCGCACAGGGATAGTCTGACAGAGAGAGTCATGTCATCCATAGCCTCGAAAGGAGTTTCTCTATGTCCTCCGCATCGAAACAGGACGGTATATCGCCTCATGACACTCGTTATCTCCTCGTACTGCCGTTTTCAACCGATCCGGTTCTAGCGAGGAGGTTCCTTGCCCGTGACAGCACCATTGTCGGTAATATCCGTTTCGGCAAGATTCTGGAAACACTTGACAAAGTAGCCGAGAACACCGCCCTGGCATATGTTCACCGATTTTATCCCGATGCCAGAGTCGTCACCGCCGCAGTTGACAGCATCATCCTGAGAAACCCCGCCGACACCAAACACGACCTGGTTTTTTCCGCCCAGATCAATCATGTAGGTAAATCCTCTATGGAAGTTGGCATCCGGATCGAGTGCCTTGGAGAAGGTTCCAGCCACCTGGCGACCTGCTACTTCACCATGGTGGCCCGCTCGACCGACTGCGGCGAAGCTAAAAGTCTGGCTCTCCCGCCGCTGCAGTACCCGGAAGAGATCGATAAGAAGAGGTTCCATAAAGCGGAGATGCGCCGGCAGGCATATCGGGACGGACTTGCAAAGGCGGAAGAAATGCCGACGCTTGATGAATACCTGCTGCTCAAGAGACTGCACAAAGAGCAGGAGCAGACCGGGTTTAACGGAGTATATGCGGGACGGCTTACGCTTGAGTCAACCTGCAAGGCATATCCGGAACAGGAAAATGTCCCCAGAACCGTTTTTGGTGGCTACCTGATCAGGAAGGCGTACGAATTAGCGGCGCTGGCAGCGGAAATGGTCGCACCTGACCGGGCAGTCCCATGCCAGGTAAACCGCATCAACTTTAACCAACCGGTACTGCTGGGGGACCAGCTAAAATTCACTGCACGAGTGGTCTACACCGGTAAAACCACCATTGCTGTACAAAGCGACATTGAGCGCTTCAGCCGCACGGACGGTAACAAGTCGCTTTCAAACTCCTGCCTGTTTACGTTCCGTAATGTCGGCAGTGATATGAGCCCCAAAGCGGTACCTTTCATCTACCCCGTTACGTATGCAGAAGATGCCCGTTTTTTAAACGCCTACCGCCAGCGGCTTGATTGAAGCGGCAATTATATTCTTACAGCCTCACACGCCATTCCGGAGCAGACGATACATGAACATCCTCGCCATAGACACCTCCACCTCCCTCGCCAGCATAGCTGTCGCCATTGACAATCAGATTGTCGCCGAATCACTGCTTAACACCAATCGCACACTCTCTGCCCGAATTGTACCCGAGATCGAACGCATACTGGCAACAGCCGGACTGACCATTGCAGACATCGACCTCTTTGCCTCTTCCATTGGCCCCGGTTCGTTCACCGGCGTACGTGGTGGTGTAGCAACGATACAGGGGCTGGCACTGGCGGTCGGAAAACCATGTACCGGATTCTCCTCGCTGGCCATGCTGGCGATGAATTTTTCTCTCGCAACCACGTTGGTCTGTCCGATGCTTGATGCGCGCAAAAGTGAGCTGTATGCCGCACTCTACGATTGTTCATCACCCATACCCTCCCCACGCATCAGCGATTGTGTCCTCCCCCCCGCCGCACTTCTCGATCAGGTTACCGCAGCGACCGGAGAGCCGGTAATCTTTGTCGGAGACGGTGCCGTGCGCTATCATGACCAGATCGCCGAGCGGCTGGGTGACCAGGCTGTATTTGCCCCCTTCCCATGCCACTCCCCGCATTCCGCCAACGGCATCCTGTTGGCGCACCATGCCGTCCAACAGGGTGAATTACGGGAACCAGGGCAGTTACTGCCGGTCTACCTGCGCGCTTCAGACGCTGAACTGATGAAAGTCAAGGCAACCGGCACACGCAACGCCTAACGCACTGCATATACATTTCTCCACACGCCCCCTGCGAGAGAGGACAATAATATGAAACGAATTGTACCGGTACTGACGGCCCTGATCCTGTTCATTACAGCTTCAGGAATTGCGTACGCACTCCAGTTCAAAACCCATGTATCTGAGTTCAACGTCACCGACACCACCAACAGTGACAATCTGAAACAGACGCTACAGGGGATTCTGTCTTCGCGCCTTAGCCCTGACCTGGTGCAGCTGGTTGAAAGCCCGGAGCAGGCAGATCTCCTCGTTATCGGCAGTTATGCCCAGTTCGGAAAGATGTTTAGCCTCGATGTCCTCATCAAGAACAGGGGCAACGGCAGTCTGGTCAAGGTTTTTGAGCAGGGGGAAACCCGGGAAGATGTTATCCCCGCGCTGGGACGACTGGCTCGAAAGATTGACGCTGAACTCGCCAAGGTTCCACCCCGGCCAGCCTCCGTTCCCTCCCCCGCCGCTTCACAGCCACCCGTAAAGGATAACTATATAATCGTTCCTCCGGCACAGGACGTGGCAGGCAGTTGGTCAAGCGCCCCACTGGATGGAGTGTTCAGCAGTATCGCAATGGGGCGTACCCTTGCTTCCGGAGAGCGGGAACTGTTCATAGCCGGTGAACAAACCATCCGAGCCTACCGGAAAGGGACCGAACTGAGGCTGGTTGCCGAAATCACCATTCCTTCTCCCGGAAAGATACTTGCCATTGACACGGCCGATTTCGACAGAGACGGCTCTCCGGAGCTCTACGTTACCATCATCGACAGAGGTTCCCCCTCTTCGCGCGTGTATCAATTTGACGGAGCTGCGTTTGTAATGACCGCACAGAATCTGCCATGGTTCTTCCGCGGCATCGGCCATGCCCCGGCCTCCCGCACAGTCTACACCCAGGAGCTGAACAGCGACGGCAGATACTATGGTGATGTTAAAGAACTGTCGAAATCAAAGAGCGGATTGACCACCGGAACCGCTCTCAAGCTGCCCCGTTCGGGAAACATCTTTAACTTCATCCGCTTGAGCGGCACCTCGGGCAAAGAGAATTCTGTTGTACTGGATGAGGACGGTTACCTCGTCACATACTCATATGATGGCAGTGAGAGCTGGAAGAGCAGTGAAAAATATGGCGGATCGGAAACTTTTTTTACAAATGAATTTCAAAGCCGTTCACGCTCAACCAAGGACCTTGATCGGTGGACGTTTCTGTCACAGAGAATTCTCCTTTTGAAGGACGGAACGCTGATAATCCCCCGTAACGAAGGGGCCCTCAGCTTCGGAAATATCCGCGCATACAACACACACACCCTGTTCGCCTTCGAGTTGAGCGGTGCCGTGCTCAAGGAAAAATGGCACACCCGGCAGTTGCCCGGCTATCTTGCCGATTATGCCTTTGACGAGACTTCCGGAGAGGTTATTACGCTGGTTGTGTCTCAGAAACCCGGAATATTTATCAAGGGGAAGTCGGTAATTTCAATCAACAGTATCAAGTAACACGGCTGCGGGGATGCTGGATCAGCATCCCCGCAGCTCCTTCCCCGCCTTGAATTGCACAACCACCCTTCCCTGCTATACTTCTCCATACATTCTGCAGCCCATGGAGATATCACTATGAACATCCACGAATACCAGGCCAAGGAAATCCTCAGCAGTTACGGCATCCCGATTCCCCGCGGGCGCGTGGCTCTCACCTCCGATCAGGTTGAACGTGCCGCCAAGATGATGGGGGGGCGCTGCGTCGTCAAAGCACAGATATATGCCGGAGGGCGCGGCAAGGCAGGCGGCGTCAGGCTGATCCATCACCCGGAGGAGGCCCAGGAATATGCCAAGGAGCTGTTCGGCCGCACTCTGGTTACCAAACAGACCGGACCGGAGGGGCTCAAGGTACGCCGCATCCTGGTGGAAGAGGCGGTGGAGATTGCCCGCGAGTTTTATCTTTCCATCACGCTCGACCGGAAGAGTTCCCGCTATGTTGTGATCGCCTCGGCCGAAGGCGGCATAGATATCGAAGAGGTCGCAAGCAGGAGCCCGGACAAGATTCTGACCCTCACCATCGACCCGTTCACCGGCCTGCGCCCCTACCAGGCCCGCAAGATCGCACTGGCGCTGGGGCTGACAGGAACGATCTGCGAGGACTGCGTCGAGTTGATCCTCAACCTGTATACTGCCTGCCAGGAAAAAGACTGCGCACTGGTTGAAATCAACCCGCTGGTGGTGACCAAAGCCGGCTGGCTGATGGCTATGGACGCCAAAATCACCTTTGACGACAACGCCGTCTATCGCCACCGCGAATACCCGGACATGGTCGATTACTCGCAGCTGGACCCGCTGGAGATCAACGCCGCCAAGTACGACCTGGCGTATATAAAACTGTCCGGCACGATCGGCTGCCTGGTCAACGGTGCCGGACTGGCCATGGCGACCCTTGATGTTCTCAAGGAATGTGGCGGCGAGCCGGCCAACTTCCTCGATGTGGGGGGCGGAGCGAACCGTGAGAAGGTCGCCGAGGCATTCCGCATCATCCTGCAGGATTGCGACGTTAAAGGCATCTTCGTCAACATATTCGGCGGCATCATGCGCTGCGATGTCATCGCCCAGGGGATCATTGAGGCTGCCGGCGCTGTCGGCTGTACCCTGCCGATCGTAGTGCGCATGGACGGGAGTCATGTCGAGGAGGGGAAGAAACTGCTGTTGGAATCAGGCCTGAATGTCCAGATCGGCAAAACTCTGGGAGATGGCGCCGCTAAAATTGTCCAGATGCTGGCTTAGGGGGTGCAAGGTCATGTCGATACTTGTCAATAAAGAGTCGAGAGTAGTCGTCCAGGGGATTACCGGTCGCAGCGGCCTGTTCCACACCAAACAGTGCCGCGAATACGGCACCAGCATCGTGGCCGGAGTCACACCCGGCAAGGGTGGCATCCATATCGAAGGGATTCCGGTTTTCAACACCGTTGCCGAAGCGATAAAATACACCGAGGCCAACGTATCGATGATCTTCGTGCCGCCACCCGGTGCCGCCGACGCCATTCTCGAGTCCATCGACGCCGGTCTCGATCTTGCAATCTGCATAACCGAAGGAATCCCGATTCGCGACATGGTTCCGGTCAAGGCGGTTCTCAAAGGAAGCACAACCCGCCTGATCGGCCCTAACTGCCCCGGCATCATTACTCCGGGTGAGTGCAAGGTCGGCATCATGCCGGGACATATCCACAAACGTGGCAAGATAGGTGTCGTCTCGCGCAGCGGCACCCTGACCTACGAAGCGGTCAAACAGCTGACAGACGCAGGGCTCGGCCAGTCCACCGGTGTCGGCATCGGCGGCGACCCTATCATCGGCATGAATTTCATCGACGTACTGACCCTCTTCAATCAGGATCCGGACACCGAAGGTGTGTTCATGATCGGCGAGATCGGCGGCGGAGCAGAAGAAGCGGCCGCCGAGTGGATCAGGGAAAACATGACAAAGCCGGTAGCGGCCTTTATCGCCGGCATCACCGCCCCGCCCGGCAGACGGATGGGGCATGCAGGGGCGATCATCACCGGAGGCAAGGGGAAGGCCGAAGACAAGATCCGCATCCTGCAGGAGTGCGGTGTAGTGGTCGCCACCAGCCCGACGCGAATGGGCGAGGCGATGCTCGAGGCGCTTAAAACCGCCGTAAAGCCATCTCACAAAGCAGCCGCCACCAGAAAAACAAATAAGTAGCAGTTATATTTCAACTAGTTACTCATAACTACATAACACTATTACAATAAAACGTAATTGACTGACACCTGAATTAGGGGCATACTGGCACCCTCATATCTTTGGAACGGGAACTCATGAGAGCTCCCGTTCTTTTTTACAGGAACAACCAATGGAATCTTCCCCCTTTGTTCATCTCCACTTACATACCCAATATTCGCTGCTCGACGGTGCCATCCGCTTTGACGACCTGATCGCAAAGGCCAAAGAATACAATATGCCGGCAGTTGCAATCACCGACCATGGCAACATGTTCGGTGCAGCGGAATTTTATCTTAAATGCAAAAAGGCTGGCGTCAAACCGATCATCGGCTGCGAGCTTTACCTGGCGCCCGGATCACGCTTTGCACGGGACTCAAAAGGGATATCCGACGCCGCCTACCACCTGATTCTGCTCTGCGAAAACATGGAAGGGTACAAGAACCTTTCCTACCTGACTTCCGCCGGCTACAAGGAGGGTTTCTACTACCGCCCCCGCATCGACCGCGAGCTGCTCACGGGGCGCTCCGGCGGGCTCATTGCCCTCTCAGCCTGTCTCAAAGGGGAAGTGGCGATGCAGTGCGGCCGCGGCAACATGGAAGAGGCGCTTGCCACCGCCAAGTGGTACAGTGAACTGTTTCCGGACCGCTACTATATTGAGCTACAGGAAAACACCATCCCCGAACAGGATGTCGTCAACAAGCGCCTGATGGAGGTTGCAGCCGAACTGAAACTGCCGCTGGTGGCGACGAACGATTGCCATTACCTCAACCGTGAAGATGCCCGCGCCCACGAGGTGCTCCTCTGCATCCAGACCGGCAAGACGATGGAAGACCCGACCCACATGAGGTTCTCGGTTGACGAGTTCTACGTCAAGTCTCCGGAAATAATGCAGCGGGCCTTTTCCTACGCCCCCGAGGCGATCAGCAACACACTGAAGATAGCCGAACGCTGTAACCTCGATCTGGCGGTGGATGGCAAGACCTATTACTTCCCGCACTTCGACCCGCCAGCAGGGCAGAACCATGACGACATGCTGCGCGACCTGGCGACCGAGGGTCTCAAAGAGCGGATGGTAACAATCCTCGCCAAATACCCGGACATGACGCTGGAGCAGCAGCAGGGGTATTTTGACCGTCTTGAGATCGAGCTGGACTGCATCCGCGACATGAAGTTTCCCGCCTACTTCCTGATCGTTTCCGACTTTATCCGCTGGGCCAAGGAAAAGGGGATTCCGGTTGGTCCCGGCAGGGGTTCCGCCGCCGGTTCGCTGGTGGCCTATTCGATCAAGATCACCGATATCGACCCGCTCCCCTACAACCTGCTGTTTGAACGTTTCCTTAATCCGGAACGTATCTCCATGCCTGATATCGACGTCGACTTCTGCCAGGACCGCCGCTCCGAGGTGATCCAGTACATGGTCGAAAAGTATGGCCGCGATCGCGTCTGCCAGATCATCACCTTCGGTACCATGGGAGCCAAGGCGGCGATCCGCGATGTCGGGCGGGCGCTGAACATGACCTATGGCGATGTCGACCGCATTGCCAAGCTGATCCCGGATGATTTGAAGATGACCCTGAACAAGGCGCTGCAGCAGGAACCGCAACTCAAAGAGTTGTGCGCCGCCGACCCGCAGGTCAAGGATCTTCTCGACACCGCACTCTGCCTCGAAGGGCTCACGCGCCACGCTTCGACCCACGCCGCTGCCGTTGTTGTTGCGCCGGATAAACTGGAAGAGTTTCTGCCGCTCTACAAGGACCAGAAGACCGGCTCGATCAACACCCAGTACTCGATGAAGTATGTTGAGCTGGTTGGCCTCGTCAAGTTCGACTTTCTGGGGCTCAAAAACCTGACCGTCATCGAAAATGCCGTCAAACTGGTACGGGTGAATGTGCCGGATTTTGACATTACGACACTGCGCGACGACGACACGGCCAGCTATGACCTGATCAGCATCGGCAATACAACCGGAGTCTTCCAGCTGGAGTCGAGCGGCATAAAAGAGATGCTGGTAAAACTGAAGCCATCCTGTTTCGAGGACGTTATCGCCGCCTGCGCCCTCTACCGCCCCGGCCCGCTGGGGTGCGGCATGGTGGACGACTTCATTGAACGCAAGCATGGGCGCCAGAAGGTGGTTTTCGACCTGCCACAGCTGGAGCCGATCCTGAAAGACACCTACGGGGTTATCGTCTACCAGGAACAGGTTATGCAGATATCCCGTACCCTGGCCGGTTATTCCCTGGGCCAGGCCGACCTGCTGCGCCGCGCCATGGGTAAGAAAGATGCCAAGGAGATGGAACGTCAGAAGGACACCTTTCTGGCCGGCGCCAAAACACTGCAGATCGACACGAAAAAGGCCGAAGCGATTTTCGACCAGATGGCCAAGTTCGCCGAGTACGGCTTCAACAAGTCCCATTCGGCCGCCTATGCCCTCATCGCCTATCAAACCGCCTATCTAAAAGCCCACTATCCGGTCGAATTCATGGCGGCACTCCTGACCTGCGACATGGACAGCACCGACAAGGTTGTCAAGAACATCAGCGATTGCCGTGAACAGGGCATTGAAGTCCTGCCGCCCGACATCAACACCTCCGGCCTCTCCTTTACCGTCGTCGGCACGTCGATGCGTTTCGGCATGGGTGCGGTCAAGAATGTCGGTTCCGGTGCCATTGAGGCGATTCTGGAAGCCCGCAATGAGGGGCCGTTCAAAAGCCTGTACGATTTCTGCGAGCGTGTTGATCTGCGCAGGGTCAACAAACGGGTCATAGAATCCTTGATCAAGTGCGGCGCCTTCGATTCCACCGGCGCAACACGCGCAGCCCAGATTGAGGGACTGGAGACAGCCTCCAGCTACGGGCAAAAGATCCAGGAAGAAAAGGCGAGCGCCCAGGTTTCACTGTTCGGCACGGAAGAGGTTTCACGCGGCAACGCGAGCGGCGGCATGAAACTTCCCAACACCCCCGAATGGCACGACAAGGAAAAACTGGCTTTTGAAAAAGAGGCGCTCGGCTTTCTGATTACCGGCCACCCGCTGGATCGCTATATTGACGACGTCAAACGCCTCTCCAACACCGACATCGCCACCATGGTGGAAATGGCGGAAGGGAGCGAGGTGCGGATCTGCGGTATCGTCTCCGCCTTCAAGGAGATCACGACCAAAAAGGGTGACCGGATGGGATTCGTCACCATCGAAGACCTTACCGGCTCTGTGGAGATTACGGTCTTTTCCGATATCTATGCGATCGCCTCTCCGCTCTTGAAATCCGACGACCCGCTGCTGGTGGTCGGCAAACTGGAAAAGGGGGAAAAAGGGTGCAAGGTGCTGATCATGAAGGGGGGCGAAGAGAATAACGGCCGGAAGTTTCAGCGTGATCGCGGCCCGGCAGGCGAAATCAAACTGCTATCCGAAGCGAGAGCCCAGACGACCAAAAAGGTGTCGTTCATCCTGCGCACCGAAGAGACTCCGCCGGAACAGCTGACCCTCCTCAAGGAGGTTATTGAGCGGCACCCCGGGACTGTACCTGCCTCTATCCAGTTTCTGATACCTGAAAGAAGTCGCTCGATCATGCCCCTGGCAGCTGGAATGAACGTAGCGGCCAGTGACGATTTAAGGCTGGAAGTGGAGAGGCTGTTAGGGTATAATGCCGCGTCTTTTGAATAGCAGATCCTGTACTAATTTAAACACAGAGACACAGAGGACACTGAGAAAACCTGAGGATTCGAGGTCACACCCCGCGTCTTATCGTTTTTTTACTACTCTCTGCTCTCTGTGTTTCAGTGTTAAAAAATATGAAGCGAGGTATTCCCATGGCTGCTCAGTTTTATCTTGAATTTGAAAAACCTATTGTCGAACTGGAAAAGAAAATTGAGGAGTTGAATGCACTTGCCGGCGATGGCCTGAACATTGGTGCCGATGTAACGGCCCTTGAGGGTCGCGTGGAGGAGATGCGGGCTGACATCTTCTCCAACCTCTCCCGTTGGCAGACCGCTCAGGTCGCCCGCCACATCAACCGCCCCTTTACCCAGGACTATATCAACCTTATGTTCACCGAGTTTATCGAACTGCACGGCGACCGCAACTACGGCGACGATCACGCTATTGTCGGCGGCCTCGCACGCTTCGATGGTCAGCCGGTCATGGTTATCGGGCACCAGAAGGGACGTGACACGAAAGAGAAGGTCTACCGTAACTTCGGTATGCCCAATCCGGAAGGGTATCGCAAGGCGTTGCGCCTGATGCAGATGGCAGAACAGTTCAAACTGCCGGTCATCACCTTTGTCGACACCCCCGGCGCCTATCCGGGGATCGGTGCCGAAGAACGTGGCCAGGCCGAGGCGATTGCCCGCAACCTGCGCGAGATGGCCAGCCTGCGTACACCGGTCATTGTCTGCATTACCGGTGAAGGCGGCTCCGGCGGAGCGTTGGCTATTGCTGTCGGTGACCGCATTCTGATGTTGGAACATTCCGTATATGCCGTTATCTCACCGGAAGGATGCGCCGCCATCCTCTGGTCGGACGGTACCAAGGGAGAGCAGGCTGCAGAGGCGCTCAAACCGACGGCAAAGGACATCATCAAGCTGGGCGTTATCGACGAGATCATCAAGGAACCGGTCGGCGGAGCACACCGTGACCACGAACTTACCGCCAGCAACATGAAAGAGGCGATTGGCCGCAACCTGACCGAACTGAACAAGCTTTCCGGCGACGAGCTCGTGGAAGGGCGCTACAATAAATTCAGAGCGATGACGCGGCTGGCCGAATAGAATATTCGTCTGTTTCAAAAGATTGATAAATAATAAGGCGAAGCAGGAACCATCCCTGCTTCGCCTTTAGTTTTTCGCATATTTGCTGTCAGTAGACACACGAGGCAACGGCACCCGACCAGCAGCACATTGCTACGCTTTATAGCTTTCCCTTGCCTTCCCGTTCAACGACCCCATCCCCCACAAACTTCAAACACAAAACAACCGGTACCGAGCCTGCCGTGGTCACAGCACACGTATTACCATGACCACGGCTAGCCACAATTGTTATTCGACATTATTCACATATCAGTCAAACTGTTGAGAAAGGCGACGATATCCTCGACCTGACTATCGGCCAAACCCAGATTACCCACAGCAGTGCTCAGATTGTCAGCAACCTCCGGGGTAAAGCCGCTCCTGTTATTCATAAAGGCAACCATCTCCTTCAGAGTGGGAAAATAGCCGTTATGGGAATACGGCGCGGTCAGGGCAATATTTCTCAGGGTAGGAATCTTGAATTTACCGTTCTGGGCAGGATCTCCAAGAAATCCACCAAGGCCCAAGTCTGGATATCGATACGCACAATTAGGATCATTTTCCAAGGCCGGATTCTTGGGCACGCCGGCATTGACATACTTATAATTGGTAAACAGCGGGAAACCGCCCCCAAGCCGTGCCATTGCATGACAGGTTGTACAGTTCTGGGAAAACAGCTTCTTGCCGCGTAACTCCTGAGCGTTTAAAGCTCCTGTGTCGTAACGAGAGGAAAAACGGGTCACCTCTGCAGAACGCTCATAGGACGCGACCGCGCGGGCAAGATTATCATACGCATTATTCACGTCAGCAAAGGCATCAGCACCATAGACTGTGGTGAAAAGAAAAAAGATCTCCGTATCACTTGAAATCCTCTCCATAATCGTCTGCACATCAGGCATATTCATCTCTACCGGATTGAGTGGTGGCCCCTGTGCCTGTTCTGCCAGAGGGTCATGTAACCGGGAACCGGTAGCCCGTCCATCCCAGAACATGCCACCAACATACTCGCCTGCCTTATCCTGATGCAGCACGGGACTCAAGCCACAATACGCCGAGGTCGGGGCGTTCCGTCCTCCTGTTGAAACACCATCGTCGCCAAGAGAGACAGCGACGTTATTCACATCGGCAAACCCGGTTGCGCTATTATGACAAGTGGCACACGATTGCGTTTGATTCCACGATAACAATTTGCTCTCATAGACAAGCTTCCCCAACTTTTCCACGTCGGTAAGGTTTGCGGCGAACACCGGACCGACACAAAGGATCAGAAAAAATACGGTTGCAGACACCAGATTTTTTTTCATTTTAATCTCCTTTTCAGTTGATATTTCAGTACGCTTTCAGAAGTAACGTTAGATTATATCGTGACATGTATCTCCTCCTCTCGTGATGGGATGGGGTCAGGATATGGGGTAGGCGGTCAGCACTGCAATACAGAGCCTGACCGTGCGATACAAGACAGGGATAAAAAGAGAGGGCGCTCCGGCCTCCCTCTCCTTGGCTGGTTCTTATTAATTATCTGATGCGTCCCGGGATACTTCCGTCCAGGAAGCCATTCCAGCCCGCTACACCTGCAACCACAGTCATTGTCATTGTCATCGTCGTTGTCTTTGCCACAGGCCATCGCCGCCATACGACGTACCCCAAGGATTCCACGTTCTGTGCCAACAACAAAAAACTATATTAACCAGCTGAAATAAGTAGTTCTTAAACTTATCCGTCACCAACAACATCTAAAAAAACAGTGCAGATTTTGCACTGACAAGAAGATTTTTGCACCACGCACCACTGTTATTTCGACCGGCACCCCATATAAAGCCAACTCCTGCAAAGAGTCCTCGATCCAGCGATAATTATACGAATGGCAGTGTAGTATTGACATAATGGCCGCCATACGCCATTGTGAACCGTTATACTTTATGTCATAATGTACGACGTATTTTACTTACACAAAGAGGCATTATGCTTGAGCGTCTGCAAAAAATCATATCCGCCGCCGGAATCACCTCACGGCGCGCATCAGAAGCGCTGATACAGAACGGCCAGGTTGCCGTCAACGGCGTCGTGGTCACCGAGCTGGGAAGCAAGGCTGATCCGACCAAAGACACCATTACGGTTGACGGCAAAGCCCTGAAAATAAGTGCCCAGCGCCTGTACATCCTGCTCAACAAACCGCCCGGATATATCACCGCGCTTAAAGACGGTCAGGGAAGACCACTGGTGACCGATCTGCTCAAGGATGTGCCGGATCGTGTCTACCCGGTTGGGCGCCTCGACTACAATACCGAGGGGTTACTCCTTTTGACCAATGACGGTGATTGGGCCAACCGCCTGATGCACCCTCGCCATGAGATCGAAAAAGAGTACCATGTCCGTGTCCGCGGCAAGGTGATAGACCAGCAGTTGAAGCGCATGGCGGAGGGGGTCGAACTGGAGGACGGCATGACCGCCCCGGCGGTCGTAAATCTGGTGAAGAGCGGTGAGCAGAACGACTGGATCTCGGTCGCAATCCATGAGGGGCGCAACCGCCAGGTACGCAGAATGTGTGAGGCCGTCAGCCTTTCAGTCGTGCGCCTCAAGCGGATTCGCTACGGCTCTCTCATGCTCGGCACCCTCAGGGCGGGGCAGTTCCGCTACCTTACCGATACAGAGGTCCGCGAACTGGCGGGTGAACCGGAAAAGTCTATACCTGCAGCGCCTGCAGCGTATCAAAAACGCGAAATACAGAGAAAATCAATCCGTCCGGAACGGTCAGGAGGCAAAGTAAGTGGAAGACGGCAACAGTAGAAAGTCCGGTTTTATAGAACGCGTCAGCCGTTTTATGTCCGGACGCAAAAGAACAACCGAACAGGATATCAACGACTTTATCGAAGCATCTGAAGAAGAAGGACTGGTTAACGAGGAAGAGTGCGAGATGATCCGCTCCATCTTTTCCCTCGGCACGACAATCGTGCGCGAAGTCATGGTAACCCGCACCGAGATGGCCTGCGTCACCGTGGATGCCACCGTACGGGAACTGCTGGATATTATCATCGCCTGCGGCCACTCCCGCATCCCGGTTTACGAAGACTCGATCGACAATATTATCGGCCTGCTGTATGCCAAAGATCTTCTCAAGCAGTGGGGCACCGATGAAAACAGCCTCTCCGTTCGAGACATCATGCGCCCCCCCTACTTTATCCCCGAATCCAAGAACCTGGAGCAACTGCTGCAGGAGTTCAAGCGTAAACGTATCCACCTGGCGATTGTCATTGACGAGTATGGCGGCACGTCCGGCCTGATCACGATTGAAGACCTGCTGGAAGAGATCGTAGGGGACATTCAGGATGAGTACGATCGCGAGGAATCCCTCCTGACGGTCAACCCTGACGGCAGTATAATCGCCGACGGCCGTCTCCCCGTCGAAGAACTTGAAGAGCATTTTGATATTCAGATCGAACGTGACAATTTCGATTCTGTCGGAGGCCTTGCCTTCCACCTCACCGGGAAAATCCCGGCAATCGGTGACACCATTGATGGCAGCGGACTGTGCATGAAAATCATTGATGCTGATCTACGGCGGGTTAAAAAAGTCAGCATCTCGCTTATAAACAGCACCACTGCAGATGAATCGAGGCGTGATTGATCGCTTTGATTTCCTTTGCAAAACTCAAGCAGATCTTTGACCGCCGGGGATTGCTAGCGATCGCCAGCGGTATACTGATCGCCCTCTCCTTTCCAAATGCCGGCCTCTCCTTTCTGGCCTGGATAGCACTGATTCCGCTACTGATCGCAATGGAAGAGAGCTCACCCAAAGAGGCCTTCCGCATCGGCCTGACCTGTGGGATTTCTGCATACGCCATCATCCTCTACTGGCTCAACATCGTCTTTACCCAATACGGCCACCTCCCCTGGGCAGTCAGTATCCCGGTCTACCTGCTGCTGGTCCTCTGGCTGGCGCTGTTCTATTCTTTAAGCACCTTTATCGCCCGGATGGGGGAACTAGTCGGCATCAAGGCCGCCTTCACCCTACCGGTCGCCTGGGTAGCCTTCGATTTCATCCGCTCATTCCTGTTTTCAGGCTTCGCCTGGGGCATGCTGGGCCACTCCCAGTTCCGCACCTTGCCGCTGATCCAGATCGCAGACCTGGCAGGTGTCTACGGCATCACCCTGCTGATTGTTCTGGCAAACATCGTCCTGCACCGCGCCCTCCGCGCCGTTTCCGGTGCCGGAGTCCCCTACCCGGTCAAAAGTGCGGCAGTGGTCCTGATATTACTTTCCAGCACACTTTTCTACGGTTTCAGCAGCTTGAACGGATCTGAAACGGTCAACTCAAAGCCGCTGCGGGTTGCCCTGATACAGGGCAATATCCCCCAGGACGTCAAGTGGAGCCCGGAGTTTCGTGAGCGTACGATAGACACATACATGCGCCTCACCCGGGATGCATCCAAGGGGGGTGTCGATCTGGTCGTCTGGCCTGAGAGTGCCGTGCCGTTCTTCTTTCAGGACGAGCCGCTCCAGGCAGAGCGCCTCAGGAGTCTTGCACGGGAAACCAACGCCTGCATCCTGTTCGGCAGTCCGGCACACGAACTCCGCAACGGCAGAAGCACCTTTCTCAACAGCGCTTTCATGATATCTCCCCGCGGCGAGACGATCGGACGCGCCGACAAGATGCATCTGGTCCCGTTTGGCGAATATGTACCGCTGGGAAACATCCTGACATTCATCAACAAACTGGTCGTCGGCATCGGCGACTTTGCCCCCGGAGAGCGTGCGGTTGTTCTTGATACCGGGAGCACAAAACTCGGCGTTCAGGTCTGTTATGAAGTCATCTTCCCGGAACTGGCACGTCAATACGTCCAGGCCGGTGCCCGTGTCCTGGTTGCCATCACCAATGACGCCTGGTTTGGTCGTTCATCGGCACCCTATCAGCACCTGGCCATATCAACCTTCCGTGCCATCGAAACCCGCACGCCGCTGATTCGTGCCGCAAACACCGGAGTGACCGCGATTGTTGACCAGAACGGCCATATCAGCACCATGACCGGACTTTTTGTAGAAGCGTTTCGCACCGGAGAAATACAGCCCGGCAGCGGCAGATCACTCTACCTCACAATCGGAGACACACCGGCGTGGTTCTGCGTGCTGCTGACAGCCGGAGTCGCCCTGCTGATCTGGATCAAACGTAAAAAAATAAATTTTTAACCACATAAGGAGTAACCGTATGTACCGAGAAGAAGTTGCAAAGATGAAGGATTGTGAAGAGCGGATCGCCAAGCTTCGGGGGGCTCTTTGACGTAGAAGCCAAGCGTGAATCGATCATGGAGATTGAATCGATCATGGCCGTCCAGGGATTCTGGGACGACACAAAAAAATCGCAGGAAATCATCAAGAAACGCACGACGCTGGAAAAGATTGTCCAGATGTGGGACGGACTCGTGCGCCAGACGGATGACATTCGCGTGATGATCGAACTGGGAGAGGAAGCACAGGATGCGGATACTCTGACGGAAGTTGGCGAAATGACCGCCCGGCTGATAACGGAGGTCGAGGCCGCCGAATTTCAGCGCATGCTCTCCGGCCCCCATGACCGCAACTCCTGCTTTATCACGATAAATCCGGGAGCAGGCGGCACCGAGTCACAAGACTGGGCCGAGATGATTCTGCGCATGTACCTGCGCTACTGCGAGAAAAAGGGGTGGAAGACGGTCATCACCGAATATCTTCCCGGAGATGAGGCCGGACTCAAATCGGCGACCTTCAACGTCAGCGGCGAGTACGCCTACGGTTACCTCCGGGCGGAAGCCGGCATTCACCGTCTCGTCCGTATATCGCCCTTTGACAGCAATGCCCGCCGCCACACGTCCTTTGCCTCAATGTACGCGTTCCCTGAAATTGAAGAGGACGACATCGACATCAAAATCAGCGACTCCGATCTGAAGGTTGACACCTTCCGCTCCGGTGGTGCCGGCGGCCAGCACGTCAACACGACCGACTCGGCCGTCCGTATCACCCATATTCCATCCGGCATCATTGTCGCCTGCCAGTCTGAACGGAGCCAGATATCGAACCGCGGCACCGCGATGAAAGTTCTGCGGGCCAAACTGTATGAACGGGAAGTGGAGGAACGCAAAGCCAAGTCCACCGAAATAGCTGCCGAAAAGAAAGAGATCGGCTGGGGAAGCCAGATCCGCTCCTACGTGCTGCACCCTTACAAGATGGTCAAGGATCTCCGTACCGGAGTTGAGTCCGGCAACCCGGATGCAGTTCTGGATGGCAGTCTGGATGAATTTGTGGTGGCATATTTGATGGGGGTCAGACGCAACGTCAATGATGCAGAACAGGAATAAGATAGTATCTGGCTGAGTTCCTTGCCAGCCTGTTGTCGGCCTACTTCGGTCGTTCAGCCAAGTTTTTCTGTAGCATTGACGGCACAAACCAAAAAGGGCTACCGCCAAAACGGTAACCCTTTATTTTTTCTGGAGCCGTTGGTCGGAATCGAACCGACGACCTGCTCATTACGAGTGAGCTGCTCTACCCCTGAGCCACAACGGCGAAAATCTTGTTGACTGCGCCCACGCCAGCCAGGCCGTAGACAATAGAAAGTGAAAATACCTTATAAGTGTAGCAGCTGTCAATGCCCTAAGGGCTTTCCTGGCAAATTTCTGCTTTACCACTGCGCTAATTACGGCTAGTATCATGGTCCAACTTCAATTCACTTTTCTTCTCACATGGCGCCCCCAATGATTTTTCGTACACAACTGATATTTTTGCTCCTCCTTTTCGCTGTTACAACCGCTCAGGCAGCAAAAAACACCGGCGTGACCAAGCTTGGCTACGCTATCCAGATGGGCGCTTTTGCCGATGTTAGAAATGCCGAACGTTTCGCGACCAGACTCCAGGGCAAAGGGATTGAAGCGTTCTATTTCCGCAAGGACAACGGCCTGTATGCCGTCCGCTTCGGCGACTTCCACAGCAAGGAAAAGGCCCGGAGCGCGGCAAAGAAACTTGTGGCGGAACGTCTGATTCACAGTTACTACATCGCCCCGCCGAATGAAGTCGTCTTTAGCCAGCCAAAAGGACCGGGATGGCAGAAACAACCGCCGGACGAGATCAGGAAACCATCACCTTCCCTCCAGCCGGTAGTGCCGAAAGAGATCGCAGACAAGCCGGTTGTCAGGCCGGCAAAAGACACCAAGAACATGGGGAACATCGCTGCTCGTACCGCCGAACGTTTCGTCGGCATCCCCTACCGCTGGGGCGGTAACAACGTGGTGGATGGCATGGATTGCAGCGGCTTTGTACGGGCGGTTTACAACCTGTGCGGCCTCAGTATTCCGCGCACTTCCCGCGACCAGTACAAAGCCGGAGATGCCGTAGTAAAAGACGACCTCAAGGATGGCGATCTCGTCTTTTTCGGCTCTTCAGCGGACAATATCAACCACGTCGGCATTTATGTCGGAGGTGGTAAATTCGTTCACGCCCCGCGGCAGGGAGAAGAGATCCGCGTCGCAGAGGTGAATGAAAGTTATTTTGAGAAGCGTTTTGTGGGAGCACGAAGATATTTTTAGTACGTTACGGAGACTAATGTATGGCAACAATCAAACCGTTCCGGGCTCTGCGCCCACCGCAAGATCTGGCAGAAAAGGTTTCAGCACTTCCCTACGACGTGATGAACGTCGCAGAGGCGTGTGCGATGGCAGCCGGAAACCCCAACAGCTTCCTCCATATTTCCCGAGCCGAAATAGACCTCCCATCCGGGACTGATCCGCATGATGAGTCGGTTTATCTGCAGGGGAAGGTAAATCTGGCCGAATTCATCCGGCGCGGGGTATTGACTCAGGACAGCAGCGAATGCTTCTACGTCTACCGCCAGCGGATGGGCAGTATCAGCCAGACCGGCCTGGTGGTCTGCGCCAGTGTTGACGACTACCAGTCAGGTGTTATCAAAAAACACGAGCATACGCGCGCCGACAAGGAAGAAGACCGGGTACAGCATATCGACTATCTGGATGCCAATGACGAACCGGTTTTCTACCTCTCCCGCTCCTGCGCTGAAGCGGAAGCAATCATAGACGGTGTAACCAATACAGCTCCGGAGTATGACTTTGTATCCGATGACGGGGTCGGGCACACCGCCTGGGTTATATCCGAGCGGCCCCTCATCGACCGCCTGACCGTTCTTTTTGCGGCTATCCCGAGGCTGTACGTCGCCGACGGGCACCATCGCAGCGCTGCTGCCAGCCGTGTCCGCGAGCTGCGCCGCGACAAAAACCCTGACCATAGCGGAAATGAAGAATACAACTCGTTTCTGACGGTAATATTCCCCGAGAACCAACTCAACATCATGCCCTATAATCGTGCCGTCAAAGACCTTAACGGTCGCACCATTGCCGAATTCATGGACCAGGTGGGCATCAGCTTTGAAGTGATCCCTTCCCCTGTTCCTGTCATTCCTGCGGAGCGCCACCAATTCGGCATGTACCTGGACGGTCGCTGGTATCAGCTCCATGCCCGTCCGGCAATGATTAACGAGAAAGACACCGTCAACAGACTTGATGTTTCAATTCTGCAGAACTCGCTCCTCTCTCCGCTGCTCGGCATAGACAACCCGCGTACCGACCAGAGAATTCACTTTGTTGGCGGCATACGCGGCAACGATGAGCTGGTCAAACTTGTCGATTCCGGCGAGTTTGCGGTGTCATTTGCCCTGCATCCAACTTCGATAGCCGAGCTGATCGAACTGGCAGACCAGGACCAGATCATGCCACCAAAATCAACCTGGTTTGAACCAAAACTGCGCAGTGGCCTGTTCGTTCACCTGCTCTCCTGACCATCCGCACGACTACGCACCACAAAAAAAGACCTCCCGGCTTCAATGCCCGGGAGGTCTTTTTTAATAAAGCAACGACTGATGCCAGCAACAGCTACCGCTTCATCGCATCATCCATCAACTTATAGGCACAGAACTCGCCGCACATCGTACAGGCGCCGTGATCAGCCACCGGAGAATTCGCACGATATTCACGGGCTTTGTCCGGGTCCATCGCCAGTGCAAACTGCCCTTCCCAATCCAACTTTTTCCGGCATTTTGCCATGGCGATATCCTTCGCCATGGCGCCCTTGACCCCCTTGGCAATATCGGCGGCATGGGCGGCAATGCGGGTAGCAATGACACCATCACGCACATCCTGCACATTCGGCAGACAGAGGTGTTCCGCCGGAGTCACATAGCAAAGGAAGTCAGCCCCGGCGGCGGCGGCAATGGCACCGCCAATGGCACAGGTAATATGGTCATAACCCGGTGCAATATCTGTTACAAGAGGTCCAAGGACGTAGAACGGGGCACCGTGGCAGATCCTTTTCTGCAGCTGGATATTTGTTTGAATCTGGTTGAGCGGCACATGCCCCGGCCCCTCTATCATAACCTGAACACCGGCTTCCTGGGCACGCTGGGTCAACTCCCCCAGCAGGATCAGCTCATGGATCTGGGCCCGGTCGGTCGCATCGGCCAGACAACCGGGACGGAATCCATCACCAAGCGAAAGGGTCATGTCGTATTCTTTGGTGATCTCCAGCAGCTTATCGAAATGTTCAAAGAGCGGGTTTTCCTTGTTGTTGTAGCTCATCCACTCAATCGTGAAGGCGCCGCCGCGCGATACGACGTCCATGATACGCCCTTCATTCTTCATCCGTTCGACGGTACCGCGTGTGACACCGCAGTGTACGGTGATAAAATCGACCCCATCCTCTGCGTGCTTGATGATCCCGGCAAAAATATCGTCAACCGTCATATCGACGATCGCCTTGTTCTTGTTGCGCACCGCATCCAGAGCCGCCTGATAGAGCGGCACGGAACCGATACAAGCGCTGGTTTCGGCAATGATCGCCTTCCTGATCTCATCCACCGGACCACCGGTGGAAAGATCCATAATGGCATCGGCACCGTACTTGACCGCAATGCGGGCTTTTTCCAGTTCCTTTTCGATGTCGGTGTCATCAGAGGAAGAACCGATATTGGCGTTGACCTTGGTGCGAAGACCGGCCCCGACCGCCAGCGGCGTACCGTTGGCATGTTTGTTATTATGGCAGATGACAATATTTCCGGCGGCGATGCCGTCGCGGATGAATTCAGGGGGAAGACCTTCTGCTGCCGCGGCAATCTGCATTTTTTCGGTGATGACGCCTCTGCGGGCATATTCAAGCTGAGTCATGTTCATAATCCTTAATCCTTTAGGTAAAATTATAACTATCTATTAAAATTGCAGCAGCTCACGCGCTGCCATAAAGTGATTAATCGGGCTATGCCCCTTCCCCAGAGTACGGGCAGTACGAATAGCGGAGGTGATGAATAGTTTTGACCGTTCAACAGCGGTCAGCAGCGGTTCTCCCTGAGCAAGCAGGGCAGCAATAGCCGATGCGTAGCTGCAGCCGGTACCGTGGGTGTTGCTCGTGAAGATCCGTTCGGAGCTGATACGGTGGCAACGGCTACCATCAAAGAGGATATCGGTCGAGAGCCGACCGGCCATATGGCCCCCCTTGACGAGGACATTGGCGGCACCCAGCCTGTGCAGATCAATGGCAGCCTGCTCCATCTCCGCCTCGTTTTTTATCGATCTCCCCAGAAGGCGCTCCGCTTCCGGCACATTGGGAGTCAGCAGATAGGCGAGCGGCAGTAACTGATCGGTGAATACATTGACCGCTTCACACTCAAGCAGCGCTGCCCCCCCTTTGGCGACCATGACCGGATCGATGACCAGCGGAATAATGGTTTTCTGTTCACCAAGACGTTCCGCCAAAGCAGAAATCATTGCCGGTGTATGCAGCATTCCGGTCTTGATGACATCAATCGGAATATCTGACAATACCGCGTCAAGCTGATCACACATAAAACTTGGCGGCAGCCCGTGGATCGAAGCGACGCCGCGAGTGTTCTGGGCGGTCAGAGCGGTCAGCACAGTGGCGGCATAACTGCCGAGGAGGGTGATAGTCTTGATATCAGCCTGAATACCGGCCCCTCCACCTGAATCGCTTCCGGCAACGCTCAATACGGCCCCGCGTGGAAACGGGCGAACACGGTTAAAGAGCAGTGAAAGCTCCGCGACGGCGACATCAGGGCGCGGGGAGGAAAGTACCGAAGAGATAACCGCCAGAGCGTCCGCACCGGCATCAATCACCCGACAGGCGTTAGCAACGGAAATCCCGCCAATAGCCACGATCGGAATTTTAATCGAGCCACGTATCGACTCAAGCCCCTCAACGCCGGGGAGATATGATATGACCTTGCTTCCGGTCGGGTACATTGCGCCAAAACCGATATAATCGGCTCCATCCTGCTCTGCACGCAGAGCCTCTTCCAGATTATGAGTCGACGTGCCGACAACCTTGTCCGGCCCGAGCAACTCCCTGGCGTCAGCAATATCGCCATCATCCTGCCCCAGATGTACCCCATCGGCATCCAGCTCTTTGGCAAGCTGAAGGTTATCGTTGACGATAAACACCGTACCGAAGTTGGCACAGAGACGCTTCAGCGCCATCCCTTCAGCTAAACACTCGTCATACCCTTTGCCCTTGGCGCGGTACTGCAACACCGCAACTCCACCTCGAAGCGCCTGACCAACGCGCTCAACAAGGTTGTCACCCTGATCAGTAATCAGATAAACCCCTGATACATCAGGCAGCGGTGAAGCATTATTGACGACAAGGCGAAATTGTTTGCTATCACCCATACTGCTGTTCCTGGACTCGATAAACGGGATACGTGCTTTAAAAAAGCGGCTGATAACTTCTGGCTCAATTACAAAAAAAACCGCTCTGACTTATGACATCAGGCGGCTGGATATATGTTACATCCCGCAAGCCGCTTTCCTACGCCGGAATTACCCGGTTCAGGTGCAAAGGGTTCCCGCTGACCGAACACTAAAACGTTCAGAACAGGCGGATCTCAGTTCATGGAACTCCCCCAGGGCCTTGTTGTGTTTGTACATTACTGCAATGGAGCTGTAATGTCAATCCGTACAACTATGTTTCTCCATGGATCAGAATTCCTTGAAGAGAGAAACCCCGCCGCCATAATCCGGACTCCCGTCACTAAACCCCTTGAGGGCGTAAGCCTCGGTGTAGGTTCGTTCTCCAAAACGCCACACCACCTTCAGCCGCGCTTCCAGCGGTGCCTCCATCCCATCAAACAGACGTGAGCCTGAACGGCCGTAGACAGAGGTAATGAGACTCTCACTCCAGCTGTAGCCAACGCCGGCATCAGCAGTCAGGAAATTCAGCGCGCCGGTTTCATCATAGGAAGCTCCCTGGAAGATGTAGCGTCCCTCGGCAAATGGCTGCCAGTTTCCCAGCCACTTGGAAACGGCCAATCCCGGCCCGACATCAAACTTGCCGGTGCCGAGCCCTTTGGTATCATCCGCCGTCGGAAACTTCACATAAAATGTCGGGCGGATGTACGGCGCCGCACCGCTATCCTGAACAAGCGCATACCCACCCGTCAGCGTAATATCACCGAGACCGGACACACTTTCATCAGCAACGACGCCGCTTGCCAATGCCGTGCTGCCACCGGTGTAACTGTACAACCCTCCGCCCATAATCCTGCGCGCCGTACTCTTGACGGTGCCACCGGTAGCGGCCAAGCCGGTATTTTTTGTACGCTGATACACCAAGGGCACGGTCAGTTCAAAATCGATCCGCTCTGTAGGGAACCAGTCAACGATGAAGGGCACAGACGCGTAACTACTTGTTGAATCGGTACCGAATGCACCGGTGGAGGCGTCAAATCCGATACCGACAGCATACTGCGGCGCTTCAGATCCGGCCAGTGCCGGAAGCGACGTCATGGGCAACATCAGGACGGACATTAAAAGCAAAAAAAATCTCATGGTTACTCCTCGCTGTACTTTTATTAGCGCCCCATCCGGCCGCTACGCATACGTCCGGGCGATTGCTGTCTCATCTGGGCTGGCCTGCTGACACTCCGTGCCGGGCTTCTTGCCGCTCCGCCACCGGACCATTCGGGCCGGCCCGACTCATCGCGCAGCGAAACGGAGGTATTAAGTGATGTTTCAGTTATTTTCTGGGCCAGAAGATACACAACACCATCGGTCCCCTGCGCCTTTGAACCACGCACAATCACACTGTCTCCCGATTTGAGTGCAATACCGTGTTCAGCCCAGTACCCCTGCGGACCGAGTATCACCACTATCCGGACGTCACCACTTGCCAGTTCCAAACGGGCGTTACCATGCTCGTCTCCGCTATTGAGCGAAACAATCCGACCGGCCAGCGTCACTACCGTATTGGCATCGTAGCCGGTTTCCAGATTCAGCCCGCTCGGCTTGTCATCACCAATTCCCCAGAAAGCGTGGGCAGCAACCGATGAAGAGATAATAAAGGCCGTCAGCAGGCATATGGTGATTTTTATCGGGTTCATAGTTCATGCTCCACAAAGAGAGGGGGACGCGTCCGCCCCCCACAGGAGTTACTGTTTTTCCGTTTACTGCGGTGCAACGTCTGTTGTTGGCGCTGTCAAGCCGCTTCCGTCCTGAAGCCCTTTACCGTTACCCGGACGAACTGTTGAACCATTGGCGGTCGTACCGGTGGTCAGGAAGGTGCCATCACGACGCTGCGAATCTGCCGGCTTAGTGCTTGTCCCCGTTACTGCATCGTGTGCTTTGGCCTGAGTCTTAATACGGGCTTCACTCTGAGTCTGTGTCTGTGTCTTGGTCTGAGTACGCACCTTCATCCCACTTCCTCCACCAGAACCGCTTCCGCCACCATTGCCGCCGCGAGCCGATGCTTCACCAGCAAGAGCTACTGCGCAGAGCGCTGCCAATCCCATCACCATCATCTGATTTGTTTTCATTTTTGTTACCTCCTCGTGGGTTGTGTACATCTACCCTCCCTGTTCCACGAGTTGTGCCAACCATTGATTTAAACGCAACAGCCTGATACTGCGGGTTTTATTAACTGAAAAAGACAACTCTCACACAAAAATGGTGCAGGTTCTGCACCGACGGAAAATATTTTGCACCGCACATTCTATTCCGGCTCGACTTCGCCAGTCATGCCGTATCCCTTCAATCTGTACTGCAAGGTACGGCGTGATATTCCCAACCGTTCAGCTGCCAAACGACGGTTACCGACAGTCGCTTTAAGTGCGGCAGCAATCGCGCCACGTTCCGCCTCTTTCAGAATGCCGCACTCTTCACGTGGCACACCATCCTGGGTCGAGCTGATACTCTCTGGCAATTCCGCCATTGTCACCTCACTGCGCGCCAGAATGACAGCCCGCTCGATGACATTCTGCAGTTCACGGATATTACCCGGCCAGTTGTAGTGACGGAGCGCTTTCATGGCAGGTGTGGCGATACCAGACAGCTTTTTGCCCATGTTACGGGCATGCAGGCGAACAAAGAAGCGGGCAAGATCATCGATAGCATCCCGGCGGTCACGCAGCGGAGGAAGCATAAGCGGAAATACATTCAACCGGTAATAAAGGTCCTCGCGAAAATTACCGGCGGCGACCTCTTTTGCCAGATCGCGATTGGTAGCTGCCAGTACCCGCACGTCGGCGCGCATTTCCCTGTTTCCGCCCACACGCTGAAAACTCTTCTCCTGCAGAACTCTCAGCAACTTGGCCTGCATCGACAACGGCATTTCGCCGATCTCATCCAGCATTATCGTCCCGCCAGCGGCTATTTCGAATTTACCCTGGCGGACGGCGGATGCACCGGTAAAAGCGCCGCGTTCGTGGCCGAACAGCTCGCTTTCCAACAAGTTTTCCGGAATCGCGGCACAATTGACGACGACAAAAGGGCCGGTCCGGCGCTGGCTGGCGAGATGGATATAGCGGGCCAACAGTTCCTTGCCGGTGCCGCTCTCACCGCCGATCAACACGGTCGCCTCGGTCGCAGCGACTTCCCCCGCCAGGCGGCGCACCTCCTGCATGGCCGTACCGGCAAACAGAATCTCAAGCGGGGGGAGTCCATTCGAGCCACTTTCATCAAGTGTCGATAATTGCCGTTCCCTGCAGTGCTCTTCCAGAAGCCGCTCTACCAGATCTCTGAGGGTGTCGGGATCCTTGAGCGGCTTGGTCAGAAAATCATTCACCCCCTCCTTGATAGCAGCGACCGCTTCCTCGACAGTGCCGAAGGCGGTCAGCAGCACAAAAAGAGGTGGCACCGGAAGGTTGCGGCTCGCCCGAAACAGCTCAACGCCACCCATCTTAGGCATCTTGAGGTCTGACAACACCAGATCGAACGATGCCTTTTGCAGGCGCGCCAAACCTGCAGCACCATCAACAGCCTGGGTCACCTCGTGCCCGGCATCCTCCAGAATCGCAGCCAGCAAACCGCGAAAAGTCTGGTCATCCTCTACAATCAATATGCGTCCGGCCATCACATTGCTCCCTCAGACAGGACGGCGGGCAATCTCACACTAACGAGCGCTCCCCCTTCCGGCGCGTCGCCTACCGCAATACGTCCACCACATCCATCGACAATTTTTTTACACAACGCCAATCCCAGCCCGGCACCCCGTGCTTTACTGGTTCGGAACGGTTCGAACAGCACCGCCCGCATCTCCGGATCAACCCCGGGACCGTTATCCGCGACGGATATTTCAACCTCGACATCATGAACAGTGGCAACCAAAGCGATATCCCCCCCCTCGGGGAGCGCTTGAATGGCATTGGTAAGCAGATTGAGCAGCAAGCGGTGCAGTTGCTCATCCGGACACCCCACCTTCACCTGTTCTGCAATACTCACGGCCATTCTGACTCCAGCTGTTTCCAGTTGTGGCGCCAAAAGAGTGGACAGCTGCCCGACAACAGCGGACAGATTGCCAAACAGCAACGGCTTGGCATCAGTTCGCGTGTAGAGGAGGATATCGTCCGCCAGCTGTTCCAGACGGAGGGATTCCCGGACAATAAGCTGTGCATACTCGCGCTCTCTCCCCTCCGGGAGGCGCTCCGTCAGAAGCTGACCATACCCCTTGATACCGGCCAACGGATTACGCACTTCATGAGCCAGCACCGCGCCGACCTCACCAAGACGTTCGAGCTCATTTTGCTGTGCAAGCCGTTTTTCCTGGGCGGCCTGGCGGCGCAACAGCAGGTAAACGGCTCCGCCAAGCACCCATCCCAGTGCCAGCAACGAAAAAATCAGGGCGACACCAAACCTCGCCCGGCGCATAACCGCCTCAGAGCGCCAGGTATGAAGAGCGAGGCGCAACACACAGGCTTTGCCCGCCAGATGAAATGGCGCCTGGAATTCATAGACATATTCGCCGGTACCAAGACGAACCCGTTCTTCGCCAAGAGCACCGCTTGCCAGTATACTCCGGTAGCGGCTGTCTCCCACTTCATTTCCGGTCAGATCAGAATTGCTGTGAAAGAGAATCTTTCCGGACGGAGCGATAAGCATCGCATACGCAATCTCAGGGGACTGGAACGAAGCCAGGGCATTCAGTGAAGGATCGCGACCGGCAACCCCCTCCATCGCAGAGGCAATAGTCAGCGCAAGGCCGCGCAGATTATCATCGGCAACAGGAGCCGCTGAAGAATAGTTACGCAAGGCAAACCACGAGAGCCCAACGGTAAGCCACATAGCTGCCATCAGTATCAAGAGGGAAATGCTGCGACGCGGTTTAACTGTCAGATTTCCTCCGGTGCAGGTATCGAATCAAGGAATAATCACGCGAAAAGAAGTCCCGGAGCCGACAGAGCTCCTGACCGACAGCGTACCGCCATGAGCCGTAACCAGCTCTTGCACAATGGCCAGTCCCAACCCCAGGCCGCCACTCTTCCCCTTGTAAAAGCGCTCGAAAACATGGGGAAGATCTTCTTCCGGAATGCCGCAGCCGTTGTCGGTTATCTGCAGGTGGACACGGCTGTTTTCGCAGGAAGCAACCAATGCAACCCGTCCACCCGAAGCCACAGCCTTTAAGCCGTTACTGACAAGGTTGATGATGATCTGGCTGAGACGATCGGGGTCGGCATGCACCCGGAGATCATCGGGACACTCCAGCAGCAGGACGGCATTTTTGTCAGCAAAGGTCCGTTCAAAACGACCGGCAATAGCGGCAAGATATGGCTTAAGTATAAACGTTTCCTTATGCAGATTCAAGGCGCCAGCCTCAGCCAGGGACAATTCATCAACGCCATCCAGAATTGCGGTCAGGCGACGGGCTTCATCGTGCAGTGACTGCAACGCACTCCGGTCGGTCGGCAGTACGCCATCCAGCATTCCCTCAAGCTCACCGGATATGATTGCCAAAGGGGTACGCAGTTCGTGAGCGGCATTGGACAGCAGTGTCCGGCGCAGTTTTTCCTGCGCTTCCAGACCGTGAGCCATACTGTTGAAGCTCTCTGACAGGCGGCCGATCTCGTCATCGCCGTAAATTGTGACGCGGCGTGACAGATCCCCCCCGGCGATGTCACCCGAAGCAGCAACAAGTTCAAGAATCGGGCGGGTGACTCTTCGGGAAGCGATAATGCCGGCGATAATTGATATCAGCCCCAGAATTGTAACCGACACCAGCAGGACACGCTCAGAAGAGCTGACAAAATAATCTTCTTTTACCGGATCAAGCATCCGGGCTTCCAACTGCCCGATCTCGTCGCCGCGCAGATATAACGGGTATGGAACCGCAGTCCCCTTTAAAGTTAGTGGGTCATATCCGGTTGAATCCAGTACCCGTCTGCGCATCAGCGGGGTCCAGGACAAAGCGGCTTGTTCGGTATCGATCACGAGACGGCCGGCTGGATCAAAAAGCCTGACCTCAACTCCAAGCTGCAGCGCCCAGGCCAGGTCCGTGGCCAACGAATCCTGTCTCCACCCGCCATTATGGTCATACCCGCCTTCCAGGAGTGCGACGACACGGTGAACACGGTCCTGTGATTCTCCATCCAGATATCGGGCAAAATCACGCATGACCACCCCGCGCAGCACGAAAGCCGATGACAGGGCGATGGCAGAAATCAACATAAAAAGCAGGAGAAATCTGCAGCGCAGATTACAGCGCATCACGCTCTCCGGCAAACAGGTAGCCGACACCATACACGGTTTTGAGGTATTCCGGCGCACGGGGATCTTTTTCAATTTTATGGCGGAGATTCTTGATGTGGGCGTCGATGCTGCGATCGTACCCTTCGAATTGATATCCGAGCGCACGGGAAACAAGTTCGTCGCGGGTAAAAGTCCGGCCGGGAGATGTGGCTAGAACGTGAAGAAGCTTGAACTCGGTGGGGGTAACAGAAAGGGGGTGCCCATCCCTGCTGATTTGATGGCGAAGGGAGTTAAGAATCAGTGTGCCGCTATTGAAAGAGGCGATGTTATCCACTGAGGAAGAACCGGCAGCGTAGCGTTTCAGCACGGCCTTCAGTCGGCAGACAAGCTCGCGCGGGCTGGCAGGCTTGACCATGTAGTCATCAGCCCCGAGGGCAAATCCGGCAATACGCTCATCCTCGGACGACTTTGCCGTCAGCATGATGACCGGAAAATCGCCAAACTCCTTAAGACTCTGGCACAACTCCTCGCCGCTTCCATCCGGCAGTCCCAGGTCAAGGATAACCGCCAGCGGCAGCTCCGCCTCGGCCTTTTGAAGGGCTTCGCATACTGTCGACGCATGAACGGTTCTGAAGTCAGCCCCTTCAAGGTAGGCTTTCACAATCCGGGCCAGCTTGGTATCATCTTCAACAATCAGAACGGGTGGAAGCACATGAACCTCAGTATAGTGAGCGTATGCGGCCGGAACGCTTATCAATCATAACCCGGTCAACGACCGTGCCATCCTTGTCGATGATTTCGGCCTTGAAACCCCACCTTCTCTCGGTAACTTCGGAAACAGTGTACTCCTGTCCGGCGAAATACTGGAGAAGAAGTTTTCTGGCCTCCGTTGCGTCGGTCACCGGCTGACTGGCGCCGTATAAGTCACCCCGGCGCTTGCCGCATCTGCCGCGCATTTCCGGCCTGCACGTCACGTCACTGCTTCTATGCCAGCCACGAACGCCATCGCAATCCGCTTTTCCACCGCGAGTATGATACACACCGGCTTCATCGACGGATCCCGCCGCCTGCGACTCAGGCGTAAACCGGCTTGCGCAAAGCAATAATAACAGCAGCAGTAGAAGTTTCATACCAAGAGCTCCGGGAAATCAGGGTAACCGGGGCATGGCCCCGGCACCCCGCACATTTACTTCTGAACGTTCGGGACAGTGCCGGAGGGGACCATCCCCTTGCCGCAGAAACCCATACCCTTATTACCAAACCGGCCCATTCTTTGACCGCACTCACCGTCATTTCTGTTAACCGGCAAACCGCTCTGGCTGCGAATATCCATGATTTTTGTCTGCAGGGTGCTGATTTCCGCCTGCAGCGCAGTAATCTTTTCCTTATCAGGGGTACCCTTGAGATTTTCCCGTTGTATCTCAAAACGCTTGGTCATCATTTCCTGGCGCAGATCGAGGGTGTCAGTTTGAAACTTGCGGAACGGCTCTGAAGCTGCGCCAGCCTGCGGACAATTTGCGCATCCCATACCCATTCCCATACCATTTCTGTTGCCGGCGTCAGCAAGACTGAACATTGAAACCGCCAACCCCAGGACCATAACTACTACGGACATTTTTTTCATTGTACTTCCTCCTGATTCATTTAGTTGAACTGATAGTTGTACAGTACCCAAGAGTTGCGAATATTCTATGAAGGAATTATGAACAATTGTGAAGGAGAGTTTTTGCCCGCTGGTCACTTGTCGTGCGCAGGGGAAACGAGTACAGCGGACTGAAGTTCCCTCGTTTCAGCAGGCGTAAGCGTAACAGGCACCATCCTGGCCCACGGCTTTATTGTGCGGGGATTCTTCAACCAGGAGTTCAACCTACTGGCAGTCCATGTTTCGCCATCCTTGAACGTAGCCGGATAATACTCTGAAAGCAGTCCGGACAGATTGGGGCCGACCGCTCCGACTCCGACAGCACCGAGACGTTCACCCAGCATCCGGTGACAGCTGCCGCACTTCCTGGAGAATATATCATCGACACCGTTTTTTCCGGAATCATTAAAATGCACCCGCACCGGCTCTGCTGCTGCCATTTCGTGCCCCACTGATCCGGACAGGACAACGTTCACCACAGCGGTTATCTGATTCTCATGCAGGGCAAAGTCCGGCATGTTAGCCACCGGGCGCCGCACCGACAGCGCCGTTTCTCCGGCGGTTTTACGGACAACCGACCGGTCGAGGTTTACCGCAAGGCGATTGCCGCGGCCGCTGCTGACATGGCAGCGACGGCAGGCGAGCTGATCCAGCAGGCGCTGCCCCTCATTCATCTGCACCCGGTCGCCGAGGGTGAAGCGGGCATATTTCCCTGCACGCAGCCCCGCATGGGCGATGTTTTTACGCGCAGATCCCGGATTGCCCAAATGGCAACCGGTACAGAGTCCGCGCTCCGCATAATGAACCGGGTGGCACGACAAGCAGAGCTGCCGAGCCTGCCCTACTCCGCCCCACACCGGTAGTGCAGCCGTAAACAGTGAAACGACGATTAAAAGAGCAGCGACCAATCAGCCCCCCTGAAAAACATCGCGACGACGGTCAGCAGCACAATGACTGCAGCCACTATGACAGTCAGGACCGAAACAGCCTTTTGTTCACGCGGAAACCAGGTGGCCCGGTGGATATGGGTGCTGATCGGCAGCCAGGGAAGGAACAGAAAGAGGCACCCCAACAGTATGACCGGATAAATCATGTAGCGCGACCAGCTGACCAGCTCCTGAATCCAGAGCAGAAACCAGGCCGACTTTGCCGGGTTAGGGGTAACTGCCGGATTGGCCTGTTCCTGGAGCGGCGCCGGCATCAGTGCCGCCAATGCCAGCAGCAGTACGGCCAGAGCATACAGAGAGCGGCTAATGAGGCTGAAAAACCCGGGTGAGCTTTTAACGAATCCGTTTTTCATAGATACGGCAGCACCCCTTTGTTTTTTCTGACCCGATAGAAATGCAGCAAAGACAGCAGGAAAACCCCGAGCGGGATGATGGCGATATGAAGTGCATAAAAGCGGAGCAGCGACAGCCCCTTTCCGACCCCATCCGGCACAAGCAGGGAGCGCAGTAACGACCCGAACGGCAGCGTCGCCAGCAGCTCCATACCGGTCTGGGTCGCCCAGAAGGCCAGTTGGTCAAACGGCAGCAGGTAACCGGTATAGGCCTCAAAAACCGTCAGAAGCAGCAGCAGGCAGCCGATCACCCAGTTCAGCTGCCGTGGTCGCTGGTACGCCCCGGTCAGAATCACCCGCAGCGTATGCAGCAGTATCAGGAGGAGCAGCGCATGCGACGTCACGCGGTGCAGGCTGCGCAGGTATGTACCGCCCCAGACCGAAGATTCGAGAAACAGGATTGAATTGAAAGCCCGCTCCGGCGTCGGCTGATAGTAAACCAGCAGCAGCATGCCGCTGGCCAGCATAAGAAGAAACGCGGTGAACGACAGTCCCCCAAGACAGAGGGTATAGCTGAGACGCAGATTGCGTTCCAGAACCACACGGGGGAAGAGATGTTTGAGAAAATCAGTAATCATGGATTCAATCGGTCAGTGAGTGATGTCATTAGAGATAGTTAGGTGCGTCAATGTTCTTATAGCATAACTGTCTGCACATTGGTACGCCTGCACGTAAGAACCCGCAGAAAGAACTTCTGTGAAACCGTTACATCCTCCCGGAGCGGATAATGGCATAAACAAGCCAGAGCCCGACAACTCCGGCCACTGTGTAGCCACTAAGGGCCAGCACCGGAAAGCCCATGGCCTTTGGACCTTTATCAGTCTGCATGATGATTGAAGAGCCTATTATCATGGCCGCCAGAATCATACTGGTTGAAAGGCGGTTGATGGAGCGGTCGAAATCGGCAGTGAATTTATCCAGCCCGCGGTGCTCCAGGTCGATTTTGAACTTGTTACGATTGATACGATTGATGATCTCTTTGAGGTCACGGGGAATGTTGCGCGCCAGGTTCAGATATGAGGAGAGAATCTGGTTAATGTCACGGGATATTCGTAGCGGAGACAATTTCCGGCGGAGCGCCCGTACGATAAAGGGGCGCAGGTGCTCCACCATATTGAACGCCGGATCAAGAGTACGTCCCGTCGCCTCGACAAGCACCAGTGACTTGACCAGCATCATCAAATCAGGCGTTATTTTAATATTATAAAGTGTAATGATTTCGACGAACTCCATCAGCATGTTCCCGACGACAATATCCTGGAGCGGGATCTCATAGTAGCCGTCAATAAAATTGAACAGGTCGCGCTTGAGAGCACGGATATCCATGGTGTCTGAAATATCGCCGGCAAAGAGCAGCAGCGACACGACCTCATCCATCTCACGGTTAACGATAGCCGCCAGGATGTCTGTCAGGAATTTTTTAAGATCCTCATCAAGGCGCCCCACAATACCGTAGTCAAGCATGCAGACGACATTATCCGGCAGGATCAGGACGTTTCCGGGGTGAAGGTCTCCGTGAAAAAAGCCGTGAGTGAGCACCATCTCAAGAAAAGAATCTGCGCCGCGACGGGCAATGAGCACGGGGTCGAGCCCCTGCTCACAGAGTTTTTCCCTGTCGGATATTTTGATGCCGGCGATATATTCCATCGTCAGGACGGCGCGTGAGCTCTGCTCCCAGTATACGCGGGGGAAATACATCCAGGGCGTTTTACTGAAATTGTCGCGGAATTTTTCTATGGTATGCCCTTCACGGGTAAAATCCATCTCCCTGCGAATCGTACGGGCAAACTCACGCACGATACCGACCGGATCATAGATCTCGCTGCCGGGCAGGTGGCGTTCAGCCAGACCGGCCAACGCCACCAGGGCGCTTATATCCGACTCGACAATCTCGACAATCCCCGGCCGCCGCACCTTGATGACCACTTCCTCACCGGTTTTCAAGCGAGCTCTGTGCACCTGCGCTATGGACGCCGCCGCCAGCGGCTCCGGGTCGATCTCGGTAAAGAACTGCTCGACAGGACCATCCAGACCCGTGGTAATCTGGGTCACAACCTCTTCAAAAGAAAAGCTCGGGACATCATCCTGCAGCTTTTCAAACTCATGGACAAAAGCATGTGGTATAACATCCGCCCGGGTAGAGAGGATCTGCCCCAACTTGACGAAAGTAGGCCCCAACTCCTCCAGAACAAGACGCATCCGCTCGGCAGCTGTGAGCCTGGCTATATCCGGCAGAGAGTGACGGAACAACCTGCGGCTTCGCACCACCACATCGGCAAGCCCCATCATCTCAAGCGCCTGGTCAAATCCATACCGGCTGAGCACACGCACAATATTCAGATAGCGCCTGATGCTGCGCATATTACGGTTGACCCTCAGAAAACCGAGCATCGGCTAGTCGTTACCGCGTTCTTCCAGTTCCTGCACCCGTTTGGCAAGCCGATCATACTCCTCGCGGGAAACCAGCCCCAAACGCTCCACAACCTTCTTAACCTCGGCTTCGGCCGTCTCCGTCACTTTTTCCCTGTTCTCTTTAGCAATTGTCTGCAGGCGCTCAACCAGCTGTTTTCCCTCATCCTCGCTCAGTTTGAAGCGATCTTTCATTTCTGCAACCAACTCCTCCGCCTTCTTCTGGGTCATGGCGGCAACACCGATCGTCGTCATAACAGCTTTTTCAAACAATTCCAGCATGGTATACCTCCCGCACTCTCATAGTATCACGTCGCGCTTAATCTTATCACAAGAGCACTATGTTGCAAAGGGACGGCACACGTTACGCAGGATTTTCCCCGAATAAGCTTTCATCAGGTATTATTTGCCGGTTCTCTATGCTATTCTCCGCGCCGAGACCACGCATGAAGAGGAGAACTGCATGACCTCCATTAGCACCGCACTCATACCGGTACTGGCACTAATTCTGACCGGTTTCATCATCCAGCGCACCAGCTTCCTCCCCCCGTCGTTCTGGCCGTCGGCCGAAAAACTGACCTACTTCCTGCTCATGCCCGCGACCCTGATCCACAGCATGGCCGGCAAACAGATCGGCACCCTCCCCTGGTTGAAGATCCTGCTGACCGTGGAGGGTGCGGTACTGGCAAGTGCAATTTTGGTAACACTCTGGTGGTTCGCCAACCGGCACATGAGCGGCCCGGCCTTTACCTCCCTCTTTCAGGGGGGAGTGCGCTTCAACACCTTTGTGGCGCTCGCACTGGCGGAGAATCTGTTCGGCATTGACGGCCTGTTCCTTGCCGCCATGGGGGCCGGATTCATGATTATCCTGATCAACGTGCTCTGTGTCTCGGTTTTCTCTCTTGCGGTCGGTGATGGTAAAGGTATAAACCTCAAGCGGTTGCTGACCGATCTGCTGTGCAACCCGCTCATCATTGGCTGTGTCATCGGTGTCGGGCTGAATGCATCGGGACTGAAACTGCCGCTGGCGATTGACGGCATACTGGCTCTGGGGGGGAAAGCGGCTTTTCCGGTGGGACTGATGGCGGTAGGAGCGGCGTATCAGGCCGAAAATCTGATGCTGCACTGGCATCCGCTGCTGGTAACCAGCACCGTGCAGTTTCTCTGCAAACCGTTAATTGCATGGGGGTTGGGTACTACCATGGGGATTTCCGGCATGGCCTTGAGCGTGGTTGTGCTGCTGTTCAGCGTCCCGACCGCACCTTCGGCCTACATCCTTTCCCGGCAGATGGGGGGCGACCATGACAGCATGGCCGCAATCATCACCGCACAGACCTGCCTGTCGTTCTTCACCCTGCCGCTGACGATCTGGCTGCTGCGCTGAATAGTAATTATACCAACGACAGTCGATCCGCAGATTACACAGATTAACGCAGATAAAACCTATAATTCTTCAGCGTTGTCCGTTTGGTTTTTGCAATTGACTTAAAAGTCCCCCTCCCGCAAGGGGCGGGGGAGCAAAGGTTCTACCTCACGCCACGACCTCAAGCCGCTCACCATGCAGTTCCACATTCATACGCTCCAGTGATCGATCAGCCGGCCCTTTAAGCACCCTGCCCTGGCGGTCAAAGCGGCTGCCGTGACAGGGGCACGACAGTGCCTCCTCCGACACGGTGACCGTGCAGCCCAGATGGGTGCAGACCAGACTCAGGGCGTAGAAACCGCTGTTATCCCTGAGGATCACCACACGCTCATCACGGAACACCAGTGCCCCGCCGTGCGGCACATCCGCTGCGGCAGCGCTGGCCAGCACCCGGCGTTTTGTGTTTGTCCGCGGGGTAAGATAGCGTACCAACAAAGCGCCGGAAGCGAGCAGCAGAGTCAGGGTCTTGATGAATTTTCGACGCGATTGAGGAAGCTTTTCCATTTTTCGATGTATGCCTTTGTATAAGCCGGACTTTTACTGCTCATGCGCAGATAGCGTGACGCGGCCATAAAACTGCCGTTGCTTACCCGCTGCCCTTTCTGCAGCCAGAATGATTCCAGTCCCATGCCATCCTTTTCAAGATTGTAGATCCGCCTTGACACCGGTTCAAGCAGGAAGCGGGTCGGATTATCGTGACACCCCTCGCAGGTGACGCTGCCGCGCTGAACGGTATGTGGAAAATATGCCCGCCACTCGGCTGCCAGCAACGTGTTTTCCGGACCGTTGTTTCTGGCGCGCATGATATCGGTATAATAGGAGATGAACATCGGCCTGATCGGGCTGACTTTCCCACGGGAATTGATGCCGAGCGGCGGCGCATCCTGCTTCTTAAGGTAGGCGCTACGCAGATATTCTGCACTGGCTCCGGACTTCAGATCAAAATCATCCTTCATGCGCTGGTCGCGGAAGCGGAGAAAAAAAGTGCCGTACTCCTGCGGTGCCCAGGCGGAATGGCAGGCATAACACTCAAGCCGCTCCATGTGGGCGGATATTTTGTGTTCAAGCACCCGCATATCCGGTTTGTGGCAGTCACGGCAATCTTTGGATGCTTTTCTCCCCTCGGCCAGACTCTTCATTGAATGGCAGGCGCCGCAGGTCATGCCGGCGCTATAGTGGACGTCGGGAAGCATCTTCAGGAAGGTGGCGCCGTTAACAACGGTACCACGCTGATAACGCATGTTGTCCTCACGCGGAGCGCGCCCCGAATAATCCCACCCGGTGTAATAGCCGTTATGACACTTTTGGCACACCGCCACGGACGGCTTTGAAACCGCACCTTCAAAGTGACAGTCAAGACACCCGTTCAGGTGGCACGAGTTGCAGTTTTTGTCCCAGAAAGCGGAATCAAAGCGCCCGTAACTGCGCTGCACAAACTGCTTCTCGCCGCTGCGTGTTCCCATGGCGTGATCAAAGATCCGCTCGTACCCCCGGTGGCATACGGCGCAAGCGGCACCGCGAACGGCATGGGATATTTTGCCACTGGCGCTCCCGACTTGACGGTGGCACGCAGCGCACTGCAGCGCCCCTCCGGAGGCAGCTGCATTCAGCGTCAGGGCAAGACAGAAACCGGTGATAAGGAGCATCAACCAACGCACGTGAGTTTATTCCTTTCCTTTAAAGCTATAAATAGCAGTTGAAACACGGAGACACGGTCAAAACAAAGGGGGCATGCCGACTGCTCATGCCCCCCTGTCCAAAACATATCAAACAAAGATCAGCAGCCGGATACTTCTTTTTTACCTTTTGCGGCAGGCTTGGCTTCTTCTTTTTTCTTCTCGTCCTTCTTGGTACCCTTCTTCTCTTTTTTAGCGTCTGCCTTCTCGCTCTTCTCGTCTTTTTTTTCTTCGGCAGCAAAAGCAACCATTGAGAAACTCAGAGCCATCGTTGCCGCAACAAGCATAACAAGTATTTTTTTCATTTAACTCCCCTTTTGTTTGGATGCGGGCTACCCCGGCAACCTTTTTGTTTACGAACGACAGCTAGCACGCTGGAACATCTAAAACCAACCCCCCTCAGTCCCCCCTTATCAGGGGGGAAGCCTTTAAGCCTCCCTTGATAAGGGGAGGTTTGGAGGGGTTTGGTGCAAAACTTGAAGTGTTACATGGCACCAGTAGCCATCACTCCTTGGTGATTTTGTAACTGCCATCCTTCTCGAAAGCGATATTGGCATTCAGGAACTTTACATTGGTATAACCAAGATTCTTCAGGGCATTGTAAGCCATCTCGGCACGAACGCCGGTTGAACACTGGGTAATAACCAGCTTGTCCTTGGGAATCTCGGCAAGACGGTCTTTGATGTCGTCTGAAGGGATAGACGTGGCAACCTTGAGCATGCCGCCAGCGACTTCGTCAGCATTACGCACATCGATGATCATGACATTGGCGGGAAGCTGGCCAACATATTTTTTAAACTCGTCAACACTGATCTCACCCGGACGCGGCTTGGGGGTGTAGGCAGCCTTGTCAGCAAGCTTACCGGTGGCGATCTCCATCTTAGCAGCCTGCCAGGCGTCAAAACCGCCATCCAGCACCAGAACGTTCTTGAATCCGGCTTTAATAATGGCCGCAGCTACGACTGCGGCATCCTTGCCACTACTCTGATCGTACACAATAACCGGAGCATTCTTCTTGATATCAAGAGTTGTCACCAGCTTTGCAGCATTTTTTGCAGGGAAAGTTACCGCTCCCTTGATAAAGCCTTTTGCAGCATCCTTATCGGCGCGGGCATCAAGCAGGACCTGGGGGATACCCTTGTCCAGCCATGCTTCCTTAAGGAGCGCAGGCGTAGTCAAAGCGTAATTCTTCTCCTGCCAGCCCGGGATACCGTCCTTATAAACCTTCACGTTTGTGTAGCCAAGTTTTTTTGCTTTGCCGGCAGCACTCGGGCTCAGGTTGCATGTAACACCCTGGCAATAAAAAACGACGAGAGCATTTTTGTCTTTGGGCATCAGCTTTTCAGCCATCTTGTCGAAGGCACCAAACGGAAAGCTCACGGCTGTCGGGATGTACCCCTGCTGGAAGCGTGGCAGCGGACGCGAGTCAAACAGGAAATATTTCCCTTTTTCCGGTCCCATAGCGACGAGTTTTTCCACATCAGCTGTTTTATAAAGCATGTCGTCGGAAATCTTGACCGGAGGTTTTTCAAACACTTTCACCGCGTTTTTAACGCCTTTTACCTCAACGAACTCGATTTTAATCTCGTGCCCTTTTTTGATCTTACGGAGAAACTCACCATCACCGGTTTTACCTTCACCGTTGACAACCTTGATTTCGTCCTCGTCAAACTTTACCAGCTCAACCGATTCGTCGATCTTCATCTGGATCGTCTTGGATTTAAACGCAGCACCATCATAATAGCCGCGCAACGCCCCCGCTTCGGCTTTATGGCACACCATGCAGGGTTTGGCGATATTGGGTCTGGCTGCCGGAGCAGGCTCTGCGGCAAAGGCTGATGTGGCGACAATAACGCTGGCTAGCATCGTGAGCAGAACGGTTTTCTTTGTCATAAAGTGTCCCCCTGGCAGAAATCAAGTTTAGTTTATATACAACTGCTGATAAAAAAACACCCACCAGCTTCTCATTAAACTGAGATACTGGTGGGTGCGAGTGTCATCGTAAACACATTTTAAACAAGCTTAGCAACCGGCTGTTTTCTTGAACAGTCTGGCAACGTTCTTACCATCTTTAACGTTGTACTTGACGCGTACTTCGTCGCCGACAACAATACGCTTGTCGCCGAATTTCTCAACAGTCCCGCCGTCTGTGACGACAATAGCAACAAGGGCAGCAGTTTTAGAGTCTTTCAGGGTGGCTGTCACTGACTTCTGGTCAGCAGACATTTCGAATTTTGTAACCACGCCAACCATCGAGATTTCTTCAGCGCTCGCAGGAGTTGAAAAGGACACGAGGGAAACAGCTACCAACACCATCATTGCAACTACGGATACAAACTTTTTCATGGTACGGCTCCTTATTGATGCAGATTTTTATATATAATAGCAGCCTCAATAAAAATCTGCAAAACTTTTTTTACAGTTCCCGGCAGCAGGCATCACCTGACTACCGGGAACGTACTGTTTTATTTAGAACTTCACTTCGAATGTTGCATAGATATCCTGAGCTCTCTTCACTGGAGCCTGCAGCAGCATACCACCACCTGCCTGATATGCAGCCAGGTCATCAATCTTGATTGGTGCTCCGACCCAGTTGTTGCTGTTGGTGTAGTCGAAGTTATAAAGCTGGTAGCCAACTTTGAAGAATGTTGTGCTGAAGTATGAGGAGATCGGCTTCAGATCAAGTTCCTGGATAACATATCCCTCGTATACATTACCACGTGTGCCGACCTTTGCGGTCCACATATCGTCAGCAGCAGGAGAGAAAGGGATCCAGTTTTTCGAACCATGGTTGAATTCGAAACCGAGCTTGGTTCTGGATGGGAGGTCATAGCGAACACCTGCAAACGCAGCATAACCTTTTTTATCACTCGGTGCTTCCGGATTAAAAGGTGAACCGGTCAACAGACCCTGGAACATTGCATTGGCTGAAACATTGGTGTTGGGATTAGTGATACTCATGCCGCCGTCAACGAAGAAGTTAAGCGTACCCGGACCGACATCCTTGAGGGTCGTCATGGCGCCGATACCGTACCAGTCGATAGAACCGAGGTTGGTGGAAGGGGCTGTGTTACCGAAGATGGTGTTGTTCATTTCCGGGAAATCGAAGATATTGAAACCACGGTTCCACTGCATCCAGACACGCAGCGGATCGGTATCAACAGGAACAATAGCGACACCGAGCATATCGGTATCTTTTATGGAGTTTGCAGCGGTTGTTAAGCCACTTTCGAAACCACGGCCGTAACATATTTTAGAATAGAAGCCTGGCAGCGGTTCAATATCAGGTGCATAGCCAATTGTCATACCGTCAAAGGCGTAATCAACCAGCAGCGCCGGTGTGCCGCCATTACCCGGACGCGGGTTGTTTTGTCTGAGGTTGCTCGGGGCACCATCGGTGGATGGACGACGACCAATTGAGAACCAGATCGGCTCTTCAGCAATGTTGCTCCAGGTTGCATAGGCACGGTCAACATTCAGCAGGCTGCTGGATGGGACATGGCCGAGGGTACCATCAAAGGTACCGACGCGATCGGCGAAGTAGCCGTTCATGGTTGAGGCGTCACTCTGGGTGCCGAACGTTTTGTACATGCCGAGTTTTACGTTAACAGTAACATCCTGTGTCGCCTTGGCGTGCAGGTCAAGAGCGAATTTGCTGGTGTAGACGGTTTCGTTCTTTGGCTTGTAGGCTGGGATCTGAACAGTACCGGTAGGGTCTGTGACGGGAGACATTCCTGGGGTTGGATTGTATGCATTAGCGACCGCGCCGTAAAGTCCAAGTAGTGCGGCTTGCATCCCGCCAGCCTGTGCCGCAGCTGCTTGGTAAGTTGTCAGCTTGCTCATAGCATCACTGGCTAATCCTAAATTATAGCCAACCGTCGTCACGCCGGCGGGGCCAGCACCGTCAAAATCAGCTGCATATAATGCGTTTTTTGCCAGATAATTAAACGCGCCCATTGGGCTGTTGTATCCTACCGTCTCGCCACGAAGACTATCAACACGGAAGCGATATGAACCGCCGATTGACAGCCACTTGCTGAGGGATTTGTCCTGTACACGCTGGACGGAACCTTTGAGGTCGTTGACCTCTTGTGTCAGTTTGTCGACCTTAAGCTGCAGATCGGCCTCTGCTGCCTGAGCAGCCATTGGGAGCATCATGCCTGCAAATGCGATACAAGCCAGCTTCTTTGCCATCTTCTGTTTCATACTACCTCCATGTGTAAAAGTGTGTTGCTGCCTGTTGTGAAAAAATCCAAACAAAACAATCCGAGTTAAACTGCAAACTCAGCTACCCACCTCCCTTGCAGATTATTTGAACACAAAAACGTGCTGAACAATCGCAAACAGGGAATTGTATACTGCATAGTAACTATCTCTGTCTATAGGAAAGTAAAGATTTTCAAACATCCATATCTCTGCATATAACAATATAGCGAGGAACCTGACTCACGTAATCAGCTCATATCGTGCTGTATTTAACTATATTGCTTAGTTGCATGGTAGGATTTGAATCGTTAAGAAGGGGTTACAGACATGTGACTTGTTGAGGACTTGTATCGCTATTCGCTAATCAAGGCCGCAGGATCATGCGTAAATAGAGACGGTTTCTTTAATTGTCTTTATTCGCTCAACTATGTCAAATCAGCACAGTTTTAAACTTGTATAATCACAATAAATCAGTATGATTTTAAATAGCATCAGAATACCGGGAGGAAATATGAACACTAAAGTGTTTACCGCGCATGTCCCGCTACAACTTGCTGAAAAAGTTGATCAAATTGCCGCTCGCATGGATCGGTCTCGTGGATGGATCGTCAAACAGGCTTTGGGTGCATGGATAAGCCAGGAGGAAGAGCGCAGACGGCTGACGTTGGAAGCGTTAGCAGATGTTGACGCGGGGTACGTTATTGATCAGCAGGCTGTCCAAGCATGGGCAAACAGCCTTACGACAGAAGCACCACTGCCAGTGCCGCAGTGATGGCTTTGAAATGGACCAGCAAGGCATTATCCGATCTGGTGAGACTCCATGAATTTCTGGCAGCGGTGAATAAGTTGGCCGCTGCACATATGGTGCAATCACTTTCTGCTGCGCCACTGCGCCTTATTGAGCAACCACGCATTGGCGAAAAACTTGAAGAGTTCGATCCACGCGAAGTGAGGCGCATTATTGTCGGTTTCTATGAAATTCGCTATGAGATCACCGGGAAAGCTATCTACGTGCTGCGACTCTGGCACACGCGCGAAGACCGATAGCAGGATGGTTAAGAGCAAAAGGAGTTTATACTATGAGCGTAGATACACGCTGGAAACAACGCTTCGACAATTATCTTCGGGCCTTTGAAACATTACGCCGGGCAGTGGAGTTGGCCCGGCAGCGTGACTTGTCAGAACTGGAACAACAGGGCTTGATACAAGGTTTTGAGTTTACCCATGAGCTTGCTTGGAATGTATTGAAGGACTATCTTGAAGAATCCGGCATATCCGGGATTATCGGTTCAAAAGGGGCGACCCGGGAGGCGTTCAAAAACGGATTGATCCATGATGGAGAGTCGTGGATGGAAATGATAAAGTCGCGCAATCTCAGTTCACACACCTATAACCAGGACACTGCCGAGGAAGTGGTCACAAACATTTTGACTCACTTTTATCCGGCTTTCGAACAAATGACTGCTACTTTTGCTGCTTTGGTTGAGCAGGAAGAGGATTAGTTGATGCAATACGGACTCAGCGATACAACAATAGAGAAAATATGTTCCGTTCTGTCAAGGCACCCATCGGTTGAAAAAGCCGTGTTGTATGGATCGCGGGCAAAAGGGACTTTCAAGCCTGGGTCAGACATTGACTTGAGTCTCCATGGCATGACGATTACCTTGAATGAGGTGGGGAACATTGACTCCGAACTGGATGACCTGCTGCTTCCGTACACCTTTGATCTACTGATATTCGACACCCTTAATCAAGTTAGTCTTCGAGAGCATATCGAGAGGGCTGGCAAGATCTTCTATGAACGAGGTCGAGGGTTATCTGATTAACAAAAAAGCATTTTGGTTCAAACTTCCAGCGTATAGCCAACCATCGCGGCCTGAAACTCCTGCGGGAATTCCCTCAGCAACCGTGCCGAAGCAGCAAAACCGGTGCAGTGACTGGCAGCCAGCTTGGTTATCCCCATCCCCCGCAGTGCGGCTATTGTGCTCCCCAACTGCTCCTGCCCGCAAAACCCCAAATGCGTGCCGCCGATTACGGCATACACATCGCGCCGACCGGTCATATTGGCAACATGCTCCAGCGTATTTATCACCCCGGAATGGCAGCACCCCAAGATCAGCACAAGCCCCTTCCCGGTCTCCAGCAGCAGCGACTGATCGTCCGGCGTGTTGTCAGGTGCCTTGCCGCCACAGTCACAGTAAAGCCCCTGATCACCGGTCTCAAAAGATGTCAGGCGAGGCACCGCGCCGGTCAGACGGATCCCTGGAGCAATATCGCGAAAATCCGCGGACAGGTCGAAGGTAGCCCCTGCATCCTCCAACTCCTCGCGACTGGCCGGTATCCCGATCGGATAACATTCTGCAGTATCCTTGACACGGTAGCGCGGTTTGAAAATACCCGGATGACCGTAGACGACCTTTGGACCACACTCCTCCAGCAATGGCTTCAGACCGCCGGCGTGATCATAGTGACCGTGGGAGATCACCACCTGGTTGACCGTGGACAGATCTTTGTTCATCCGCCGGGCATTGTGCAGCAGCGTCAACCCCTGGCCGGTGTCAAACAGCAGCGGCACACCGCCTTCCGGCTCGATCAGGGCGGAAAAGCCGTGCTCACCGAGCGTGCCGGAGATGGGACCGACCGAGTTTTCACAGAGGACCGTGATGCGTGTTTTCATTTGCAGCAGCTGTTCTTTGGAAAACGCGGCACACCCATCTTGGCAAGGATGGTAAAGAGCGGACAGAACTGGGTGAAGCCGGACTGGAACAGGTTCAAGCCGACAAACCCGGTGAACCAGAGCCAGTTGGGTGAGTGAAAATGAGCCAGGATAAGTGAAATAAGGATAAAGCTCCCGGCGATGATGCGGACGATGCGTTCGATGTAGTATTCTTCTTTCATGGTTTTGCTCCTGTAGGGTTTATTTAAAAACGCGTAAAGTCTACTTTATCACATTACCGTTTCAGCACCGCACCAACCCCTCCCCGCTCCCCTTATCAGGGGAGAGCCTTTAAAATTCCCCCTGACAAGGGGGGTTAGGGGGGTTGCTTTTGAATGCAACAAGCTGATAAGGCGTGATTTTGACATTACCGCAATTGGCTAACCGAGGCCACACGCTTTTTCAGGTTTATTTCCGCCCCAGCATCTCCGCTATCTTTCCCGCTACCTCGCCGGTCAGAACCGGGCACGCTCCCTTGTGGGTCTTGCGGATGATCTTGCAGCAGGTCACACCGTACTTTTCACTGAACCATGCGTGCAGCTCCTTGGTCAGGTGAGTCGTTTCCTTCTTGTCTTTCAGTGCCAGCCCGAGGGCTGCTGTACCGCCTGAGACAGCTCCGCAGACACATCCGGAGTTGGAACCAAAGCCAAACCCCGATGCAATACTTACTATCGATTCAGGCACGTCTGCGGCGAAATTCCTCCGCACAGTTTCAAGTACCGCTTCGGCGCAATGATATTTTCCCGAGCGATACAGCCCCTCCGCTTCTATCTGACATTTTTCTGCCAGCTCCATACCCTCTTGTGAGGGTTTTGCCTTTTTAGACCAGAACACCTATTCTTCCTCCTCTACTACTTCGTTTATATGATGACGCTCCTTCCAATCTTGAACCATGTAATAAAGAATCGGTATCGTCACCCGCGACAATGTCGTGGAGGCAATTTCACCAAACATCATGGCGATGGCGAGCCCCTGAAAAATCGGATCGAAGATGATGACGAAGCTCCCGACCACAACCGCTGCCGCGGTCAGCAGCATGGGACGAAAGCGGACCGCACCTGCCTCGATGATGGCTTCATCAAGCGGCATCCCTTCGCGCCGTTTCATTTCGGCAAAATCGATCAGAATGATGGAGTTTCGTACGATAATACCGGCCAGGGCGATAAAGCCGATCATCGATGTGGCGGTAAAAAACGCCCCGAAGGCGGCGTGCCCCGGCAGGATACCGATCAACGTCAACGGGATCGGCGCCATGATAACAAGTGGCGTAGTGAAATCCCTGAACCAGGCAACCACCAGGATATAGATCAGCACCATGACGGCGCCAAAGGCGATGCCGAGGTCACGAAACACCTCGTACGTGATGTGCCATTCGCCATCCCACTTCATGCCGATGTGCTCTTCACTCCAGGGCTGTCGCGACGCCAGCACCTCGATTTTCTTCCCGTCCGGTGTCGGTATGGCATTTATTTCATCCTGCATTTCAAGAATTGCATACACAGGAGCTTCAATCTCTCCGGCCACGTCGGCGGTCACATAAATCACGTTCTTGAGATTTTTACGGTAAAGGGTTTTCTCCTCACTCCCGGAGCTCGTCCGCACCAGTTGCGACAGCGGGATGTTCCCGTTCGCTCCGGCAACATATATCGACGACAGCGCCGCGGCAGAACTCCGCTGACCGGCGGGCAGCCGGAGGTTGATCGTCACCGGTTCTTTTTCTTTCGGCAGATGCAGCAATCCGGCGTCCTGACCATTCAGGGCGATATGCAGGGTTCTGGCAACATCTTCCACGGCGACGCCGGAAAGAGCGGCCTTTTCGCGGTCAACGGTCAAGGTCAACTTGGCCTGATCGGCCTCGCGGTACCAGTCTACATCTACCACGCCAAGGGTCTTGGCAAGGATCGCCTTAACTTTTGCGGCAACGCCTGCCCGAGAAGCATCATCAGGGCCGTAAACCTCGGCGACGAGTGTTGCCAGGACCGGAGGCCCCGGGGGAATCTCGGCCACTTTGACGCGGGCACCGTATTTGTCGGCGATTGTTTTCACCAGCGGCCGTATGCGCTTGGCAATGGCGTGGGATTGATCCTTACGATCTTCCTTGGGGAGCAGGTTGACCTGAATATCTGCCAGGCTGGAGCCTTTGCGCAGGTAGTAGTGCCGCACCAGGCCGTTGAAATTGAAGGGGGCGCTGGTGCCGATATACGCCTGGAAATCGGTCACTTCCGGCACCGTACGAAGCGCGTCGCCCATCTCGCGGGTCATGCGGGCGGTTTGTTCCAGCGGTGTGCCTTCCGGGGCGTCAATGATCACCTGCAGTTCGTTCTTGTTGTCGAACGGCAGCATCTTGACCGTGACCCCCTTGAAGTAGATCAATGAGCACGAGATCAGCAGCAGGACGACAACAGTTGTCAAGAAGCCATAGCGGAGCGGCTTTTCGTGGATCAGGCGCCCCATCCAGCGACGGTAAAATGCCGTCATTTTTGAATCTTCCGGTTCTGCATCCGAACCGTGGTGGGATTCTCCCTTCATAAAGCGGAAGGCAAAATAGGGGGTGACGATGAAAGCAATCAGCATGGAGAAGAGCATCGCCATACTGGCACCGACCGGAATCGGTCGCATGTATGGCCCCATGAGGCCGCCGACAAAACCCATCGGCAGAATTGATGCGATAACGGCAAAAGTCGCCAGTACCGTCGGGTTGCCGATTTCATCGACCGCCTTGATCGCAGCCTCCAGCGGCTTCATAAACGTCGTCGTGAAGTAGCGGTGGATATTTTCCACAACGACAATGGCGTCATCAACCAGAATCCCGATGGAGAATATCAGGGCGAAGAGGGTGATGCGGTTCAAGGTGTAGCCGATCAGATAGAAGATCAGCATCGTCAAGGCCAGCGTAACCGGGATGGCGATGGCCGCCACGGCGCCGGCGCGCCATCCCATGAAAATCGCGATCAGGATCGTAACGGAAATGGCCGCCAGGAACATGTGAAAGAGCAGTTCGTTGTTCTTTTCCCGGGCCGTTTCGCCATAATTGCGGGTGACCGTTACCTGGACATCCGAGGGGATGGTTTTGCCTTTCAGCGAGTCGATCTTTTTGACCAGATCCTCGGCCACCCAGGTTGCATTGGAGCCGGTACGTTTGGCGACAGCTATGGTGACGGCCGCATAATCCTGCTTTGGATTGCCGGATATTTTTTTATGCGCCGCAGCCGGGCCCATGCCAAAGAAGACATAATCCTCCGCTTCGCTGAGACCGTCCTCCACGCTGGCAACGTCCGACAGGTACACCGGCTTGCCGCCATAGACACCGACGACAACACGCTTTACATCTTCGGCATTATTGAGAAAGCCGCCGGTCTGCACCAGCATCGACGTGTTGCCGCTTGAAAAACTGCCAGAGGGCAGGGATGAATTACCTTTTTGCAGGGCGCCTGCCACCTGCAGCGGTGAAAGATTGAACCCGGCCAGGCGCGGCGCATCGAGAGTGACGCGCAGCTGTCGTGGCAGTCCACCGGTTATTGTTGTTTCAGCCGTGTTGGCACTTTTTTTAAGTTCATCGGCAACTTCACTCGCCAGCATGCGGAGGGTGCCGTGATCATAACGCTCCGACCAGAGTGTGACAGCCAGGATCGGGACATCATCGATTGACTTGGGCACGACCAGAGGTTCCAAGGCACCCGGAGGAAGCAGCGTACGGTTGCTCATCACCTTGTTGTACAGCTTGACGAGCGACTCTTCCAGCGGCTGGCCCACCTGGTAGCGGACCGTGATGATCCCCACGCCGGGACGGCTCATGGAGTAGAGGTATTCAACCCCCTTTATCTCCCACAGTTTGGCCTCAAAAGGCTTGACCACCCTCTCCTGCACCTCCTGCGGCGACGATCCAGGCATCGGGAGATAGATATCAATCATCGGCACGACGATCTGCGGTTCTTCCTCACGCGGAGTCATCTTGACGGCGAAGAATCCGAGCAACAGGGAGGCAATGACGATCAGCGGCGTCAGCTTGGAATTTATGAAGGTGCGGGCTATTTTTCCGGCAAAACCGAGATTTTTCATCGCCTACTCCACCCTTACGCCTTCGGATACCTTTTCGACTCCGGATACAACAACACGATCACCCTCGGACAGACCGGAGAGGATTTCCACCCGGGCGCCGCTTTCCCGACCAACCTTAACGATACGCATATGGACGATGTTTTCCTTGTCAACGGTCCAGAGTGAAGTCATTGCGCCGCGGTCAACAACCGCTTGTTTCGGTACCGTGATGCCGTTGGCCGTTGTCCCGAGGCTGATCGAGCCCCGCCCGAACATTCCGGATTTCAGCCCCTTCTGGTTCAGCGCTATCTTGGCAATAAAGGTACGGCTGCCCGGATCGGCGGCCGGGACGATATCGGCAATTTTAGCCGTGAACGGGGCACCCACGGAATCAAGCGTTACCTGCAATGGCGAGCCCGGTCTGACCCTGGCCACCATATTTTCCGGCACAGCCAACTCCAATTGATAGCTCCCCTCATCTTCAATCGTCATCAGCGGCTGGCCGGGGAAAACGGTTGCTCCCAGATCAGCCTGTTTGCTGACGATAATGCCGGAGATCGGGGCGATGATCTTCGTATAATTGGCCATTGTGCTGGCAGCCCTGGCACCCTCCTGAGCCTGTTTAAGCTTTGCTCCGGCGCGTGCAAGCCCTTGGGCGGCCATGTCTTTTTCGGTTTGTCTGACATCGAATTCGTGACGACTGATCGCCTGCTCGTTATAGAGGTTCTCATAGCGTTGAAAGGTCATGTCGGCCAGTTTTTTCCGGGACTGCGCCTCTTCGATGCCGCGGCGGGCCTCGTCAATAGTAGCCGTTGCCACAGCAGCCGACGCCTGATTCTCCTGGGCATCCAGTTGTGCCAGCAGCTGGCCTTTGCGCACCCGGTCGCCTTCACGAACACGCAGCACGTTTATACTGCCGGGGATACGGGTCGAAACAACCGCGCTGGTACGCGCGCGCACGCTGCCGACAACATCCAGCAGTTCCGCAGCGGCAACAAGTTTTACGACCTCCAGCGATGTGCCCTTGACAACAGCGGCGGGTGCGGATTCAGGCTTACCAGCATCGTGCGTCTTTGAGCATCCTGCAGCCGAAAATGCAACAGCCAGCAGAAGTACCGCACGTGATAGATTGTTCCTCATTTTAGTATCTCCTTCACAAATGTTCCTGACATGTAATACACCCGTCCGCCCGCCACGGCATAGCCCGCCTCGGCGTCCACCAGGTTTGCTCTCGTCTGGTTAAGTGCTGTCTGGGCGTCAAGCAGTTCAACCATCGTTGTCAGTGAGTTTTCATAGCGTTTGGTGAGCAGCCGTACCGTTTCCTCGGCATCCTGCACCGAGTTGCGTGTCACCTCAAGACGCTTGGCCGCTTCATCACGCCGGACGTAGCTTTCCTTCAATTGATACCTGACATCCCTGGTTGCCGATGCCAGCATCTCGCGGGCGGCGGATTGTCCTGACAGTGCCCGTCGCCGCTCGCTGTTGGTCCGGAACCCCTCGAAGACATTCCATTTGAGCGAAACTCCGGCGGTCCAGGCTTCCTGGTCCGAAGTAAACGGCGCATCTTTAGCGTTCATCTGATAGGAAGCAAACGCTCCCACCGTTGGCAGATAGCCGCTCCGTGCAAGCTTAAGCGCCGCGTCGGACTTTTCGAGATCAACATGAGACTGCCTGATTTCAACCCGGCTATCGAGAGCTTCCCTGACAACCTGATCACTTATGGGAGCAACCTCGATTGTGTCAGAGAACCCGCTGATTTCATAGGCAGCATTTTCAGGCATGCCGATCAGCATTGCCAGTTTCATCCTGGCAAGAACCAGGTTGTTTTGAGCGGTGATATGCTGCTGTTCAACCATCGAGAGATGGGTACGGGAGCGCAGTTCATCCGACCTGAGGCCAACCCCGGCGGAGGTTCTGACAACCGCAATGCGCATATTCTCCCTGGCATCGCCAACAGCCTTATCAGCAGCCTTCAGCTGGGCATCAGCCTTCTGGACATCAAGATAGGTGAAAAAAACCTGAAACGCGATGCCCTGGCGCGCGCCCTCCAGCTCCAGCGCCGATTTCTCTGCTTCCTTTACCGCCAATGTCCTGAGCGGGGAGAGTGAAGGAGCATACAGCGGCTGCTGAATCGACAGGGCCGTTTTGAAATCATGCTGCGCAGAGGGGTTGTTGAGGTTGCTGATCAGGAAGTCATTGTTTGTAAAACGCCCCTCATCGAGCTTCATCATGAACGTATTGGTTGGCGAGTTGGTTGCGGCAAAGGTTTCCTCGAATGAAACAACCGGCAGATAACGGGAGTTGGCAGCATCGATCCCCTGGCTGGCGGCATGGGAATTAAAACCGGCAGCCTTGACCTGATTGTTGTTTTCGAGCGCCATGCCGATCGCATCCCTGAGCGACAGCTTCTGCATCTCCGCTTCTGCAGCGGCGACTGAAAACAGCAACACAGCACATGTGATTATTAACCGATGCATATTCCCTCCGTACGTTTATACATTTATATATATATTAATAACTGAATATGTCAATGCCTATTTTAACATTGCGAACCTCCAAAAAAGGACTCTGCACGGCTGATAGCGGGGACTCAACAGAACAATGGAGGGGACGTATGTATGAATCAACAGTACCATATTATTTACCATTGCAAACATGAAGCGGGTTAATCTCCGCAAAAACCTGAGCCGCCGGACACACTTATTTCGGCGTGTCCGGCGGCTCAGGGAGCGCATCCAGGTTAATTGCAGCGGATTACGGCTTAACCAGACCTGCATCCTCAAGGAACTCTTTGGCTATGTCGCCACGCAGATTCTCCGCCAGTCCGATCAGGCCGTCGGTCAGGTATCTGGCGTTGTACCCTTTGGTGCGCAGATACGCCATGGCGATGGATGAACGATCCTTGTGCGGGCAGGCGGTGACGATGATCTTGTCCTTGGGCAGTTCGGCAAGGCGTTTGGGCAGTTCGTTCAGCGGGATGAAGAGACCAAAACCCATGCGCCACGCCCTGGTTTCTTCCGGAAAGCGGATATCCACCAGCACCGCCTTCTTTTCCTCCAGCAGTTTGAGCAGCTTTTTGCTGTCGGTTTTCATGTCGGCTCGGGTGTCGTAGTCGAAGTTGGTCAAAAACGTGTCAAAGGCAGAGGCCTTTTCCTGGGCCATAACCGGGCCGGTGCAGAAGATGGCAGCCAGGATAGATGCAGCGATCGCAATATTTTTCATTTTGGATCCTCCACGGTATGATTGATGCCGATGGTGTACCATGAGCGGCATACTGAACTGCTGCTGCGTCGTTAAAAAGATTGCCAGACAAACCACCCACCCACCAATGCAACCACGGCTCCGCTGGCCCGCTTGGCCCAAAGGGAGAAGTTGGCTACTCCCCGCGCCTTGACGAAGCCTTCGACAAATCCGGTGAACGTCCCGGCAAAAAGCATCAGCAGACAGTGGCCAAGCGCGTAGCAGAACAGCAGGGCGATGCCGTACAGCACCTGGCCCTTGCCCGCCACCAGCGTCAGCAGCACAACCAGAACCGGCGTGGCACAGGGGGACGAGACGACACCGAAGAACAGCCCCAGCAGGAAGGCCCCGACGATACCCCCGCGTTTCGGCTTAAAATCTCGCCTGATCGGGAGGCGAATCTCGTACAGCCCCATCATCTGGCCGCCCATAACCAGCGCAATGGCCCCGGCGATCAGATACCACGGCCCGCCGAGAGTGCCGAACATGGTACCGAGCAGTCCCGCAGCGGCGCCAAAGGCGGTAAAAGTCAGGGAAAGGCCGAGAATGAAGACGAGCGAATAGCGAAACGCTTTGCGACGATCACCGTCGCTGTAGCCACCGACGAAACCGACGACCAGCGGGATGGTGGCAAGTACGCATGGCGAGGCCGAGGAGATTACTCCCGCCAGGAAAACCGCGCCAAAGGCGACCAGCGGATACAGAGTGATGATCTGTTCGATGTTATCGAGGAAACTCATTTGAGTCCAGCTGATGTCAGCTCTTTCAGCATCGCCTGCCTGTCCATGAATCCCATATGGCGCTTGACTTCCTTCCCTTGGGCATTAAAAAAAATCTGGGTCGGGATCATCTGGACGCGGTACTGTTTCGCAAGGTCCGGTGTTGCCCAGACATCGGTAAAAAGAACATTGGCCTTGCCTTTCAGCTCCAAGTCCAGCGCTTCGAGGAGCGGCGCCATTTTTTTGCAGGGGATACAGGTGCGCGCGCCGAAATCGGCCACCGTAGGTTTGCCTGATGAAAGTGCGGCGCGAATAACGACGTCATTTGCAGAAGGAAGTTCGGCATGGGCCGCGGCTGCAATCAGCAGAGTAGCGAGAACAGCACCAAGGCGCATCACAGCACACCCGTAATCTCGGCAACAGACGCGACCTTACCGGAAAATTTGACCACGCCGTCAATCACCAGCGCGGGGGTGCTCATGACACCGTAGGCCATTATTTTCGGGATCTCTTCAACCTTGATGATTTCTGCCGTCTTACCGCTTTCTTCCACCGCTTTCTTTACATTTTCGTAGAGAGTCTTGCATTTGGCACAGCCGGTGCCGAGAACTTCGATCTTCATGGTTTATTCTCCTTTAGGTGTGGTCTCTGCTTCAAGAAGCAGTTTAATTTCTTTCGAACAGCATCTGCCACGCGGGGAAAGCTCTTTGCAGTGACCCTGTGTACAGGCGCCGGTCATCCGGCGGATATCATCCATGTTCCGAGCCCCATTCCGGGCCGCGTCCAGAATTGAGCGTTTGCTGACATTGCTGCACCAGCAGACACATTCGTCCAGAGGCGCTTCCAGAATATTTTCAGTATAGATATTCTTCATAGATGACTGTGACCGCAACAATCCGCTTGTCGTTCAACATGGTTAAATTCCTTGATCAGCGGCCCGCCATTGCAGGAACCGGAACAGTCAAGCTGGATTGTCGTATGGGTAATATGAAATTCATGTTCCAGCTCATGTTCAATTTCATGCAGCAGGTGGCTGCGTTCTCCGTCATACTCAGGGTGAATCTCCACATGAGCAGACAGGGCAAAGATGTGCGAGCAGACCGACCAGACATTGAGATGGTGGACATCCGCCACCCCTTCAATCGCGCGAATAGTCGCGGCTACCTGTTCGACCGACATGCCGCGCGGCACACCCTCCATCAGGATATGGACCGCTTCCCGCAGTACCCGACCGGCTCCGACCAGGATCAGCAGGCCGATAGCGATGGAGAGGAGCGGGTCGGCTTGATACCAGCCGGTGTAGCGCATCAGAATCGCGCCGACGATGACCCCCACCGAGGCCGCTGCATCTCCCAATACATGCAAAAAAGCGCTGTGAACGTTCAGGTCGTTGTGCGCATGGCCGTGCAGCCCCTTGGCCGCCAGCAGGTTGGCAATCAATCCCAATACGGCAATGACGAGCATCGGCGTTGTCTGCACCGCTTCCGGTGAAATCAACCGTTTGCTCCCCTCATAGAGAATGCCGACCGCCATCAGAAAGACCGTCAGACCATTGATCAACGACGCCAATACCTCGGCCCGGTGCCAGCCATAGGAATGATGATCGCCCGGTGGTTGTGCAGCCAGCTTGATTGCTGCCAGCGACAACACCAGTGCAAACAGATCGAGAAAAACATGTCCCGCATCCGCAAGGAGCGCCAGAGAATTGGACCAGATGCCGCCGATGATCTCTGCCACCAGGGTGACGGCGGTCAGGGTGATGGCAAAAAGCAGACGTTTGGATATGGATTGGTCAATGCTTGCCATTTAAAGACCTCTCAGAGAATTGCGTTGAACAGATAGCCGACGCAGACAATCGCAGCAGCAACTATCCCAAAGAATACCACCAGAAGACGATTTTTCAGGACATTCTTCAGAATGATCGCCTCCGGCAATGACAGGGCGGTGACCGCCATCATAAACGCGAGCACCGTGCCGATCGCCATCCCCTTTTCCATCAGAGCGTGGACAATCGGGATGACACCGGCAGCGTTACTGTAGAGCGGCACCCCAAGCGCCACGGCCACCGGCACCGCAAAGGGGTTGTTCGGCCCGGCCCAGCGCGCCAGAAAGTCCTCCGGCACATAACCGTGGATGAAGGCGCCGAGACCGACCCCGACAACGACATAGGGCCAGATCTTCTTCAGCAGATCGAGGGTGTACTGGCGGGCATAGTCAAGCTTTTCGCGGAAAGTTTGCTTTACTATTTCGGTATTGCCGACCTGCATTTCCCAGACATAGTCCTGGACATATTTTTCCATTTTCAGCTTACCGATGATGATGCCGCCGAAAATCGCCACCAGCAGGCCTGCGCCGATGTAGATCAGGGCTATTTTCCAGCCGAACAGCCCCCAGAGCATGATCAGTGCAACTTCGTTTACCATCGGGGAGGAGATGAGGAACGAAAACGTCACCCCGAGCGGCACGCCGGACTCGACAAAACCGATGAAGAGCGGCACCGCCGAACAGGAACAGAAGGGGGTCACGATTCCGAGGAGGGCAGCCAGGACGTTACCGACGTACTCCCGTTTGTGGGAGAGCATCCGCTTGGTCTTCTCGGGTGGAAAGGAGGTGCGGATGATCGCCACCACGAAGATGATCGTCGTGAGCAGCAGGAATATCTTCAGCGTGTCATAGATGAAGAAATTGAGCGCCTCGCCGGAACGGGTGCCCGGCACAAGACCTATGGTTTCAAAAACGAGCCAATCGGCAAATTGTTTCAACATATCATCCCCTTTCCGATACATTGATCTGCTCGCTGCGTACCTCGACCTCACGCCTGACGATGGCCGTTGCCCGGTCGATGATTTCAAAAACTTCGGGATGCTTGACGGCATAGTATATTTTAACCCCCTCCTTACGGCGGGAAAGGATACCGTGGGTCTGCATGTAGGCCAGGTGGCGGGAGGTGTTGGACTGTTCCTCGTCGATGGCAGGAAAAATTTCGCAGACGCAACGTTCGCCGTCGCGCAGAAACTCAATGATCTTCAGGCGAGTCGCCTGAGCCATTGATTTGAGGACATCTGCAAGGTAACTGTTAGTTGAACTCATAGCACACTCCGGGCATATATGATTGTATAATCATATACTACTGGAACTATTCGCAGTCAAGAAAAAAGTCCGGTCACCAATGAACGCTTGATCTCGCTTCATGTTATGTCAAGATTTCAATCATCATCTCTGCCGACACAGCGCCAGCTGCAAGGGTTTGAACACTATTTATGCAATTTGTAAAAGCTTTTGACAATTTGCATAAATCAGCATAATCAAAATAATTCTTTTTCCGAGCTGAAAATACCGTTTCGCAAAGGTACCCCATGAAACATCTCGCCCAAACCCTCAAAGCCCTCTCCGACCCGATCCGACTGCGTATCATCCTCCTGCTGCAGGCCGAAGGTGAACTGTGCGTCTGCGACCTGATAGAGGCACTCAAACTGCCGCAGTCCACCATATCGCGCCACCTGGCTTATCTCAAACGGAGCTGCTGGGTTGATACCCGCCGAGAAGGGGTCTGGATGTACTACACGCTCAGCAATGAAAGCTGCGACATCTGCAAGGAAATACTGTTAACCATTAAAAAGCATGGTGCTTCCCTGCCTGAGTCATTGTCCGACCAAAATGCCCTCACTGCCTTTATGAAAGACAAGGCGACTGGCTGTCCCTAAATTTCAGCTTGATATATCCGCACAAGCGAATATATAGTTACTCCATGAAATCCTGAAGACTGATTGGAGCCGTCATGAAGCAACAAATCCTCTTTCTCTGCACCCACAACTCCTGCCGTTCCCAGATGGCCGAAGCACTGGTCAACCACTATCTGGGCGATCACTGCCAGGCATTTTCCGCCGGCACCGAAGCCACACGGGTCAACCAGTTGGCTGCCAAAGTACTGGCTGAAGTAGGCGTTGACACAACATCTCTGCATTCCAAGACAATGGATGAATTTGCCGGGCAAACCTTTGATCATGTGGTTACCCTTTGCGGTGATGCCAACGAAAAATGCCCGCTCTTTTTCGGGGGAGTTGAGCGGATCCATCATGGCTTTGAAGATCCGTCCCGATTGACCGGCAGCGAAGAAGAAGTCCTCCCGGAATTCCGCCGGGTGCGGGACGAGATCAAAAACTGGATCATTGACTATTTTGGAGGGACAAAATGAGTGAACATCTGGCCCGAAAACTTTCCTTCCTCGACCGCTGGCTGACCCTCTGGATCTTCGCCGCCATGGCTTTGGGTGTCGGTCTCGGCTACCTCGTCCCCGGCACGGAAACTTTTATAAACTCCTTCCAGATCGGCACCACCAACATCCCGATTGCGGTCGGCCTGATCCTGATGATGTACCCACCCTTTGCCAAGGTGAAGTACGAGGATATGCCGGAAGTATTCAAGAACAAGAAGATCCTCGGTATCTCGCTGCTGCAGAACTGGCTCATCGGACCGGTCCTCATGTTCGTGCTGGCGGCGCTCCTGCTACCGGACAAGCCGGAATATCTGATAGGGCTTGTCATGATCGGCCTGGCACGCTGCATCGCCATGGTGATTGTCTGGAATGAACTGGCCAAGGGAAATACCGAGTACGCAGCTGGGCTTGTCGCCTTTAACAGCATTTTTCAGGTGCTTTTTTACAGCGTCTACGCCTGGTTCTTCATCACGGTGCTGCCGCCGCTGGTGGGCCTTACGGGCATGGAGGTGCATATAAGCATCGGCCAGATAGCCGAGAGCGTCTTCATTTACCTCGGCATCCCCTGTATCGCTGGTGCCCTGACCCGCTTCATCGGCGTGAAAATCATGGGCACGGAGCGCTATCACCGCGACTTTGTGCCGAAGATAAGTCCTTTGACGCTGATCGCCCTGCTTTTCACTATTGTTGTCATGTTCAGCCTGAAAGGGAACCTGATTGTCCAGTTACCGCTGGATGTGGTACGGATTGCGATCCCGCTTTTGATCTACTTTGTGGTAATGTTCCTGATATCGTTCTGGATGGGCAAAAGATTGGGTGCCGACTACAGCAAGACGACGACGCTTGCATTTACCGCCGCCAGCAACAACTTTGAGCTGGCAATTGCGGTCTCGGTGGCGGTGTTCGGCATCAACTCCGGCGCAGCTTTTGCTGCCGTAATCGGCCCGCTCGTGGAGGTGCCGGTGATGATCGGACTGGTCAATGTGGCGTTCTTGTTTCGAAAGCATTGGTTTGGCAACGAAGCATAATCCTCTTCAGGAAAGCAAACATTACATATGAACTTAACCGACACCTTTAATCGCCAGATAAACTACTTGCGCCTCTCGGTGACTGATCGCTGCAACATGCGCTGTTTTTACTGCATGCCGGCAGGTGGGGTACAGGACATCGGCCATGATGCGGTGCTATCCTATGAAGAGCTGCAGCTGATCGCCGAGAGTGCAGTTAGCTTGGGGATCGAGAAAATCCGCATCACCGGGGGAGAACCAACAGTGCGCGCCGGGATTGTGGATTTTCTGGCCAAACTGGCCGCCATTCCCGGGCTGCGTCATCTGGCCCTGACGACTAATGGGCAGCTGCTGGAGCAGATGGCTCCGGAGTTGTACCGGGCCGGGGTGCAACGGCTGAACGTGAGCCTCGATTCCCTCAAGCCGGAGACGTTCCGGGAAATCACCCGAGGGGGCGATCTGGACAAGGTGATGGCCGGGCTGGATGCAGCGGTAGCGGCCGGCTTCCCCCCCCCCAAGATCAACGTAGTCATCATGCGGGGAATAAACGATGCCGAGATTCTCGACTTTGCCGAACTGACCCGCAGCCGTGGCAATTCGGTACGCTTTATCGAGTATATGCCGGCGGTGAAGGACGACGGGTGGCAGCGACTCTGCTTCCCGGGTGAAGAGGTGCTGCAAAGGATCGGGGAGCACTATACTCTGAAGACGGTTGACAAGGGGGCCTTTGCCGGGCCGTCCCAGGATTATCGTATCCCCGGCGCCAGAGGGAGCATCGGCATCATTACCGCCGTGTCAGGTCACTTTTGCAGCGATTGCAACCGGATTCGTGTCACAGCGCGCGGACAGGCCAAGGGGTGTCTCTTTAGTGACGAAAAAACCGATCTGACCCGGTTCCTGCGGCCACCAGACCGTGAAGGCCTGGCACGGGTGCTGCGGGAAATTGTGCAGGCAAAACCCGAAGGGCACGGCATCAGGTGCGGCGAGTATTCCCACAGCAATTTCAGCATGTCCCAGATAGGAGGATAAAAATGGCAGAGGTGTTGGCAGTCTGTATCAGCGAGAACAAGGGAGAGCGGAAGAAGCCGGTTGCAGCGGTTGAACTGCGGGTGGATCACGGTATCGTGGGTGATGCCCATGCCGCTGACTGGCACCGTCAGGTAAGCCTGCTGGCTCAGGAGAGCATCGACAAGATGCGTGCGCTCGGGCTGGATGTGACGGCGGGTGACTTTGCCGAGAACATTACCACCAGTGGTATTGATCTGGTCAGCCTGCCGATAGGAAGCCGCCTGAAAATTGGCGAGACGCTGCTGGAAGTGACCCAGATCGGCAAGGAATGCCACACCCGCTGCGCCATATTCTATCAGGCCGGTGATTGCGTCATGCCGAAGGAGGGCATTTTTGTAAAGGTTATTGAACCCGGGATCATAAAGGCGGGGGATCGAATCGACATACAGCAGAAGGGCATTACCCTGGAATGGCGGCATTACGACAAGGCAGGGTCTACCTGTGACCGCTGCAGCGGCACCGGGGCCAACATTACAGCGGTGATCAATGAATTTGCCGGGCGCGGTATCTCGATCAAGCGGCAAGAGACGTTGTTGTCCGCAGATCAGATTAGCGAATCAAATCTGCTGCTGATTAACGGCATACCGCTGGAGGATTTGCTGACCAGCGCTACGGCCGGCGAGTCGGAGTGCCTTTCCTGCGGCTGCCTGACCGGTACAGAGACCAGCTGTCGCACGGTGCAGTGTGATGGCGAGACCTATGAGGAGTTGTCGCCGAAACTGATCCGGCAGGGGATTGAAGCAGCACTGGCGTAAAAAAAGGCCGGCGGAGGGCACCGCCGGCATCACAGGGAGGAAGGACACATGGAGACATCCTTTTGTTGCATGCTTCTGAGCTACCATCAACGGCGCTCGACTCTCATGGTAGTGAGACAGATTTCTATACGTGGTCACTCTTTTCAGCGGCGATAGCTCCCAACAAACCAAGTATACCGTTGTTATTAAACGCTTTCAGTGACGGCCGCACCATCCTGGCCATGAAGATCCGACGATGATTGATCTCTGCCATTTTCAGCGGTGTTGAGCTTTGGGTAAGAAGGCTTATATCCTTTTTCTTGCCATAATAACGGACATTCGGGCCGATCTTTACCTTGGCGCTCTCCAGTCGGATAGCCCCTTTGGCAACATACCGGGCTATCGCCGATTTTTTGTCGTTGAGATCGCCGCAAATACGCGCCCCGGCGAGACAGGTCTGCACGCAGGCCGGTTCGAGGCCAACAGCTGTTCGTTCAACGCAGAGCGTGCATTTGTCTGCTTTTGGCGTACCGTCTTCTTCAAAAACATATCGAGCCGTATAAGGGCAGCTATCAGCACACGCTCCGCACCCGAGACAGCGTTCTTTGTCGATTTGCACCGTACCGTTAAACGGGTCTTTCCACGTGGCGGAAACGCTTGCCGTTTTTTTCTGACCGGTTTTGGGATCGCTGAAAGTGACATTAACCTTGTCAGCGGGGCAACTCTCGACACAAACCGGGCTGTCGCAATGGTTGCACAGACCGACGTAATATGTTGACGCCAACCCATGGGGGGTTGCGTCCGGCCCCAGTCGTTCTACCCAGTTTCTACGCTGTTTCCTGTTTGCACTGTCTATGCCGACAGGCACATCCCACTCAGCCCTGCAGGCAACGCTGCAAGCGTGACAGCCGACACACTTTTCCAGATCTATAACCATGCCGTATTGACTCATAATTATCTCTCCATCTCTCTCTGTTCCAGAAGGTTTCATGGTAATTTCGTCGGGACCACTCAGGCCGGAATACTAAGCACCTTGCCATCCTTCATGATCCGCACGAAACTGGTACGCATCCCGTGTGCACCGGTTTCCGGATCAACCGCCGCATTGGTGATCAGCGCCTGATCGTCAAACCCCTTGTTCACACCGTTTGTCATAGCTGGATTTTTTGTGCCGTAGCCGTGGGCGGTAAAGATTGTGTCTTTACGGATCCCCTGGGTGACCTTAAGGATACCGGCCTTTCCCGAAACAACACCGTCCTGGTTGACCAGATTGATCATGTCACCGTTTTTCAGGCCAAGTTTCTGTGCCGTTTCCTGATTCAGCCAGATAGGGTTCTCCGGCATTTCTGCATTCAGCCAGACGTTGTTCATCGTACGGTTGAAGGTATGTACCGGCACTCTGCCGTACACCAACCGGGCAAAACCCTGCGGTGGTGCAGCAACAGGAGTATAGTTCGGTGCCCCCGGATAACCGGCATCAGCCAGATCCTGATTGAAGAATTTGACCGGATAGGCCGTGCCATAAGGATTTGCACCGGGTTGAAGGTGAATACCGTCCTCCTTCCTGATTTGTGCCAGGGTAAGATTGGCACCGGCCAGGATCTTGTCTACCATCGCTTCAGCCGAGGGGGCCGGAATCTGCTGGGCGTGTCCCAAACGCTTTGCCAACTCGTTGGTAATCCAGACCGAATCCTTGCGCTGATGATCTGCCGAAACCTGCGACACCAGCGGCATGCGCGGGGCGATATACTGCTGGTGCTTATCGCTGAAATCCCACTGAACTCCGGTCTTTACGATATCGTATCGCTCCAGGTAAGACAGCTCCGGCAGCAGAATATCGGCATACAGCGTAATATCTGTCGGCATGACATCAACCACCATGACAAAATCCATCTGCTGCAGCATCTGTATAGTTTCCTGCTGGCCTGGAATGGTCTGGATCGGGTTCTGTCCCCAGGTGATACAGGCCTTGATCGGATACGGTTTGCCGGATATAGCCGCATCCCTCAGCATCTGGGTCGGAGTACCCGGGGGTGAAAACTGATGTTTTTCTGCCATCTTATGCAGGGCAAATGCTTCGGCATGTTCAGCACCGATATCAGGCCAGGCCACTTTACCCAGCTTCGGCCCCTTCGCCCTGACAAAGCCGCCTTTGGCACCAATGGCACCCAGCAGTCCGGTCAGACAGGCAAGCGCCCGCTCGCGCTGAAAGTCGGTGCCGTACCAGGTAACATGGCGTCCGGGGTGGATAGAAACATGGGGAGCGTTTTTGGCGAGCAGATCAGCAACTTCCCTGATCTGCGCGGCAGGCACATCACAGATCTTCGCCGCCCAGTCAAGCTCGGCATGGGCGATGGCTTTGACAAACGCGTCAAACCCCTCACCGTTCTTCTCCACATACGCACTGTCGTAGGCCTTCTTCTTGACCAGATAGTTCATGATCGCCAGCAGGAAAGCGGTATCGGTACCCGGCTTGATCTGCACCCATACATCTGCTTTTGCAGCCGATGAAGAAAAACGGGGATCAACGACGATCAGCTTTGCGCCGTTTTCAAGCCCCTTCAGGTACTGTTTGACATGGGAAACATGGATATTTTCGCCGATATGGGTGCCGACCAGAAAAATCGCCTTGGCATTTGGCATATCAACGCTTTCACCCGCTTCAACACCAAAGGTATTCAAGTAGGCGATGTCACGGGGACCGCGGCACTGAAAAAACGAGGCCTCCGAGTTATTAGGGGTGCCGACGACTTTCTCGAAGTAATGCATCGGATAGGTTGCGGAAGCGCCGTGGGGGAAAATAGCAATACCCTGCGGCCCATTATTTTTGATGACATCCTGCAGGCGGGAGGCGCACTCGTCCAGCGCTTCATCCCACGAAATCCGCTTCCATACCGGAGCGCCGCGCTTGCCGACGTTCTTCAGCGGATATTTGAGGCGATCCTGATCGTACAGCAGCTTGACTCCGGCGTTGCCGCGCGCACAGATGCTTGCGCCGTTGTCGATGCTTTTGGGGTTGCCTTCCAGCTTCACCAGCTTGCCGTCGCGCAGCTTGCCGACGAGCTGGCAGCGCCAGAAACACATTTCGCACACCCCGCCACAAACTGTCGTGGTATCGCCAAAACTGCCGGGGGCGGTAAACGGTTTCCTGACAAAACCGGACCGGGCTTGTACCCCTGAGACCAGCCAACCCGACAGCGCCGTGGTCAGCGCAGCAGAGGCCGATACCTGCAGGAAACTTCTTCGGGTCATCTGAAATGCCATGTTACGGTTCCTCCCTGGTAAAGAAATCAACCAACATGAGTAGTGTGGAATAAAACGGGTTCGTAGATCCGCTCAGAACCCGTGCGCTGAAAAGCGGGAACCATCTGCGGAAATGATGATCCAGAAATTGTTCCGCCGCGTTTTCCTGCCCCTCATCAATCAACAACGCAAGGAATTCAAGTTCAAGTGCCAGATGATCGGGGATGTCTCCTTCCCCTGCCAGATCAAATCCATGCTGGTGGTAAAACTGTTTTACCCACACGGCCGATGGCCCGTACAGGTTCCCTTCCTGATCCAGATAAATTGAACTGTAAGGGGGAGCAATCACTGCCGGGGCGGCGTTTATAAACAGCCTGGTGTACTCAATCTGTAATTGTTCAAGCCCGTTGCGGCTGTCGCCATAGTTCTGGCGCAAACCGGGGGCATCATCACCAAAGTCAAGGTTCTGTACAATGCTTTCAAGGAGATCGAAATATGGCCGGGTGAGCCATACCTGCTCGGGGTAACGAAACGATTGTGCTAAAAAGCGATATAAAGTTGCAGGGGTTGCTGTTTCAGGATTCATTGGCAGTCACTATCCGGTTTTGTGTTTATGTTCGCACCCCCTCCCGTGACGGGAGGGGGCTGTGAGGTGGGAGGAGGTGTGTAACCGCTGTCTAATCAACAACACACCACGATCGTTTAGCAGCCCTGCATGGAGGCGGCTTTATCAACCCTGACGGCGTCTCCGGCTTTAAGTTCGTCGGCAACGCGGGCCTTGATTGTTACTTTTGTACCGTCAACGGCAGTAACCTTGCCGGCTTTGCCGTTCAGCTTGACGGCGGCACCTTTTTTCAGTCCGGCATCGGCCCCCATATCAACAACGGCTGCGCCATCGGCAACGGAAACGACCTTACCTTCGGCGGCAAAAGCAGCGGTGGCAGCAAACAGTGACAGGGCCAGCATGATGATGATTTTTTTCATAGATTGTGTTCTCCTTTTAGCGTGATTTAGTGCGGCTGTTAGCCGAGAATAAATTTCGTAGCGGATATTCCGGCCTTTCCCTGCAAAAGTAAAACGAATGTTTGTCATAGCCAAACAACAAACCGGAATAACCTCCCGATTATCACAGGCATCAATCGGAAATTGGCTTGGCATTCCATTTGACGCGAACGTTCGGCTTTTTCTCCGGAGCCTTTCCAGTCAGTTTCTCGTCCACCGTTGTTGGTGGCGCTTCACCTTTTTTAAGTTGGGTCATCGGTGCCGTTCCACCGACAAATTGCCACGAGTTGACGGTCTGGCTCGGTTCATCAAGAACAACGGTCTGGGTCTTGCCGGAACGATAGGTTATGACCAGTGAATCAGCCTGGCAGGTACTTGTGGCAAATACAATCAGGGCGAAGACAGAAATGGCGGACGTTGGGTTCATAATGATTTATTCTCCTTGCAGACGGTTAGAGTTGAGGGCCGGAATTACCCGGCACCCTGAATGATCTCTAGAATACCACCTGCATCATCATGCGGAAAGTGCTAAAGTCCTCGTTGTTTGGCACTGGGGCCATACCAGCAACCGGCAAAGAAGTCGCCTGATTAAAGGCCGTCTTCAAAAACTCACCGGTAAGACGGACCCGATTGTCACCGGAAATGTAGTAATTGATACCACCACCGTACTGGTTGATGATCTGGTGATTTTTACCCAGCAAATGGGCAAATTCCCAATATTCATACAATCCGTAAGGCTGAAGCTTACCGGCCTTGCCAACCGTGAGAGGCAGGATATAGGCGACCTTGCCATATCCGCCCTCTTTTTGGCCGTTCATACCTGCCGTTACCGACAGCCTGTCACCGATCGAGTTAGTTTGCCATGCATCTTCAAAGTCAGTTTTAAGATACTGGCCGGTGACTGTAATGACGCCGGCAGGTAGTTTTTGCTCATACATCATATCAACAGCATATGCTGTATAATCGACCGTATCACTGCCGTTAACCGTAGTGCCGTAGGCGTTCTGAGAAGCGGTAGCAGCAGGGTTTGTTGTTGTACTTTTGAAAGCAGCGTCTGCCTGGTAAGCCATACCTACACCGATGTTCAGGATATTTTTTTCGCCAAAATAGGTACCCTGATAACCAGACCCACCCTCTGAATCCATAAAGTCGTAGGTGACGCGCCCGACATACTCCAGGCTCGTCTTGGGTGCATTTGAACTGATAAAGGTTGCGCCAGGGGCTGCTGCTACTGTTAGTGGCCCAGCAGGTGAAGCAGCAACATTCATAGGGTTCTGTACTGCGGAAGAACCTTCACGCCCCTGGAAGATCCCGGCAAAATAGGTCAATCGGTCACCTAGAAAACGACCATAGGCTACACCGCCAAGATCACGACTGAACTTGGCAGGTGAATTGCCGTAGGCGCTGTAGACGAACATGGAGCGATCCTGGGACAAAGGCGCAAAGCAGTCATCAAGGTTGGCACGGGTCAGCGGGATCTTGGTGAGACCGACCTTCATGTTGACATGCTCGTTAAAATTGGCAACCGCATAGGCATCTATGACCCTCACATCTCGGTCATTCCAATCATTGTCCTGAGCAGAGAGACCATATAAAATCGGCATTTTGGTAGATCCGGTATTACCGCAGGTCTGAATTTTGTACCCCCATGTTTCGTCTATCATGCCGGTCACGCCTAGTCGGTTACGCATGAAGTGGATATCGGTGCGGCTTTCATCGCCACTTTTACCTCCACCGTAGCTGGTGTTTTCCAGGTAAATCTGCCCTTTCAGATCAATCTGCAGAAAGCCGCCATCCTCACCGAAATCGATGCGTGGCCCAGCCTGTGCCTGAGCCGCAAATCCCAAGCCCAACAAAAGCGCTGAACCTGCCGCCACCGCCTTGCAACCCTGAGAAAACCCCGGTTTTTTCAGCATGATAATTCTCCTTTTGTCGGGGTGTTATCCCGACTGATCAAGAGTAATAATGAATCTGCTGTTATGTTTACCAGTTTTCGTGTAAAAGAAAATTGAATGGTTGTGATGGCTGCATAACAGATTGTAATAGAAGGAAACCGCTATATATGGAATCGGTATACCTAAAGACGCTCGTAGAAGTTGTAAAAGCCGGCAGCATATCCAAGGCTGCTGACAAGCTCTGCGTCACCCAACCGGCAATCTCCCGCCGCATTAAATTCATCGAAGAACAGTATGGCTATCCACTTCTTGATCGCACCGGACAGACGCTGCTGATGACTGCTGCCGGCAGACTTGTCTTTGAAAAAGCCGAAAGGCTCCTGGAAATCGAGCGGGAACTACTCTCCGGCCTCAAATCGATGCGGGAAAACAAAAGCATCGCCTTTATCTGCACACCCACGTTCGGCATCGTTCACCTGCCGGCCATCATGCGGGAATTCATGATGGAATTTAACGACCTGGCCGATCTCTCCTTCATGTTCGATACACCGGGGAAGATTGTCGAAGCGCTACGCGATGGCATGTATGATCTGGCTATCATCGAGCATTGCGAATGCTTTGATTTTTCCAATCTCTCAACGATCACCCTGCCGGGTGACGAAATGATCTTTGTCAGCTCTCCAGGGCTTGCAGTTCCTGACGACACCTCCAACCCTGACGCTCTGTTTGCTCAAACCGTATTCGTCCGCAAAGAGGGGTGCTGTTCACGAACGCTTCTGGAAGGCAATCTGCGCGCGATAGGCAGAGAATTATCCGATTTCAGGAGTTTCGTCGTTGTTGATGATCTGCACATGATTATTCGAGTGACGCTTGAAGGACAAGGGGTGTCGTTTCTGTCCCGTGAACTTGTGCAGGACCAGATTGACGCCGGCCTGCTCTGTGAGCACCGTATCGACGGTTTCAGGCATCATCGCAACAGAACCATGATTATTCATGGCGATTGCCATCAGCAACGAAATCCGCCACTCAACTACTTTATAGATATCCTCACCAAACGCTTTGCGTCGCCAGGTTCCTGTTAAACAGGTAGCCGTCCCGGCAACAATTCCAGCCTTGACATTCCATGCCCGGATATATATATGATTGGATATTCATATATATTCACTCAACATCAGCCTTGATTCAATGCAATCCCCTGAAAGGGCTTCTCCCGACATGAAAGAAAAACTCTATATCCACGCAAATTTTCTGGCGCTGTTCACTATTTTCTACAACCTTGTCGAGGGGGGGGCTTCCGTCTGGTTCGGAGCCGCTGATGAGACCCTGGCTCTGTTCGGTTTCGGTGTAGACTCCTTCATCGAAGTCATTTCGGCGGTCGGCGTGTGGCACATGCTGCGGAGAATCAGGGCAAACGGGGGAGAATCCCGGGACGAATTCGAGCAGCGCGCACTCAGGATCACCGGCGCTGCATTCTACCTCCTGTCGGCCGGACTCGTGGTAACGGCGGGCTTAAACCTGTACCAACAGCACAAACCGGAGACAACCCTGTGGGGTATCGTCATCTCGGTGCTTTCGATATCGTTCATGTGGTTTTTGATTCGCCAGAAAACCATTGTTGGCACCGCACTCAACTCGCCCGCCATACTTGCGGATGCGGCCTGCTCCCGAGCATGCCTCTACCTGTCGCTGGTGCTGATGATTTCCAGCGTCGGTTATGCGCTGACCGGCATCGGCAGCCTTGATGCCATTGGCGCCCTCCTGATCTCCTGGCTGACCATCCGCGAAGGGAGAGAAGCTTTCGGCAAAGCCAAAGGGATGGGGTGTTCATGCTGTTGCAGCGCCGCCCAACCAAAGAATTGACCTAAAAAACTGCAGTTCAATAACACAGAGACACGGAGAGCACGGAGAAATCAGAGACTTAAGGTTTAAAAAAAGAAATCCTTTTTGGTGAACCATAAAACTTTTTATTTCACCTATAAACCATGAGATTTTACTCTGTGTTCTCCGTGTCTCCGTGTTTCAAATGTTTTTTCCAGGTTTACCAATAAAGGAGTGCAGCATGACTGTGCTGAATAAGCTGGTACGCAACAAAAAATATCTGATGTGGGCACTGGCGATTGTGGCCGTGATTATCATCGTCAAGATGACGCTTCTCGCCCCGCCGCTGGTGAAGGTCGTATCGGTGCAAAAACGCGACCTGACGGCACAGGTCTACGGCAATGGCACCGTCGAGGCCAAGGTCGTTGTTGGTGTTTCCAGCAAGATCACCGGAAGGATTGTGGCACTGCATGTTGACCAGGGGGATCGAGTCAAACGCGGACAACTCCTCGCCACACTGGAAAGCGATGACCTGCTCCAGCAGCAGAAACTGTCCGCAGCGGGAGTCAACAAGTCAGCAGCCAACCTGAAAGTGGAAATGGCAAATCTCCAGAAAGCCCGTGCCAATCTGGTTCTGGCGGATAACAATGCCAGACGCTTCAAGTCGCTCCTGGATGGCGGCATGGTTTCCAAACAGGAGGCCGAGCAGTATGAAAACATCTATCAGGTTGCCAGGGAGGATGTTGCCCGCAGCGCGGCTACGATTGAAGCGGTGCGGATGGAACAGGCGGCCAATCGCGCCGGACTCGGCTTTGCCGGCAGCAAGGTGGCAGATACCCGCATCTTCGCCCCGATGGATGGAATTATTATCACCCGCAACCTGGAAAAAGGGGCCACGACCATACCGGGGCAGACTATATTCACGCTGGCTGATCCGGATACGATCTGGGTCGCCGCCAATGTTGACGAATCGCAGCTAAAAGGGGTGGCTGTCGGCAAGAGCGCCGTAATCATGCTTCGTTCTTCACCGGGTGAGCAGTGGGCCGGCCAGGTTGCCCGCCTTGGTTACCAGAGCGACCGCGTTACCGAAGAGCTCCAGGTGGATGTAGCCTTTAAGGCGCCGCGCGCAACCTTCAGGCTGGGAGAACAGGCCGAGGTCTACATCACTACCGAAACAAGAAAAGCAGCCCCCTCCCTCCCCTCCGCGGCAGTGGTAGCCAGCGGCAAAACACAGGGGGTCTGGGTAGCGGATAACGGCAGGCTCAGATTCAGGGCGGCAACCGCAGGGATACGGGATCGTGGCGATTTTACCGAGATCACTGGCGGGCTTGACGGCAAGGAGCGGGTTGTTGTTGCCACTCCGCAGCAGATGGCCGGATTCCGGGACGGCATGAAGGTCCGCACGCAATGAATCTCGCTATCCGCGACATACGCTACCACCGGGGCCGCTTCATCCTGACATCGATCGGGTTGGGGCTGCTGCTGGGAGTCGTTATCAGTATGGGGGGGATCTACCGGGGTCTTATTGCCGACGCCCTGGCAATATTGAACGCAAACAGGGCTGACATCTGGGTGGTGCAGCAGGACACCAACGGTCCTTTTGCCGAAAGTTCACGCCTACCCGAAGAGATCAAATACAGAATTGCAGCGGTTCCGGGTGTTGCATCGGTATCCCCGCTCGCCTTGCAAACCATTCAGATAGAACGCAATGGCAAACCGTTCCGTTTTTTCCTGATCGGCTATGGCATGGGCAGTTTCGGCGGTCCCCCTTCTCTCATTGCCGGCAGAAACATCAACCAGAAGCATTACGAGATGGTGGTGGCCAGATCGATGAAGATCGGCATGGGGGAAAAAATACGGCTGGGACAAAATGACTATACCGTCGTCGGCATCGCGGAAAATATCGTTTCCTCCAGCGGCGACCCGGCCGCTTACGTGACCCTTGCCGACGCCCAGGACATCCAGTTCAAAAAGAGCAACCACGCCATCAGGAACGAGAGGGCAAAAATAGCGGCTGGTGCCGACGCACTACCAACGTTTTCCCAACAACAGGCTGATTCCCTGACAGAGAACATCATCGCCGCCACGGAATCAACACACACAGTCAACACGGTGATGGTGAGGCTGGAGGCGGGAGCTGACCTGAAAGAGGTGCAGGAGCGAATCGAGCGTTGGAACTACCTGCGTGCCATCTCCGACGTCGAACAGACCACCATCCTTTCCAAGGGAATGATAGAAAAGGCCCGGATGCAGCTGGGACTGTTCAGGGTCATACTACTGATCATCTCAGGCGTCATCATCTCGCTGATCATCTACACCTCCACCCTCGACAAGATCAGGGTCATTGCCACCCTGAAGCTGATCGGCTCACAGAACCGGGTGATCATCGGCATGATCCTGCAGCAATCACTGTTGATGGGGATACTGGCCTACGGAATCGGCTATGTCGTGATCCTCCTTACATACGAAAAATTTCCCCGCCGGATCGTCCTTGAGACTTTCGACCTGCAATCGCTGTTCGTCATCGTCATGGCCATTTGCACGATTTCCAGCTTTGTGGGGATTCGAAAAGCACTCAAGGTCGAACCGGCCGAAGCGTTGGGGGGGTAGCATGCATGCAATAGAAGTGGAAAATCTGACGAAGATCTACGGCAAGGGGGAGACCGCCGTCACCGCCCTGCAAAATGCGGACTTCAAGGTCAAGCGGGGCGAACTGGTCGCCATCCTCGGCCCCTCAGGCTCGGGCAAGACCACCCTGCTGACCTGCATCGGCCTGATCAATGAACCGACCCATGGTAAAGTTGTTATCGATGGCACAACGGTCGCGGATGAGGGGTGGCAAGGGGGGATTGACCTGAAGCGGATGCGCCGGGAAAAGCTCGGTTTTATCTTCCAGGCGCACAACCTGATCCCGTTTTTGACCGCACAGGAGAATGTGATGGTGGCGCTGGAAATTAACGGCCTGAAGCGGCTTGAGGCGAAGAAGCGTTCGCTTGAACTACTGAATGCGCTTAACCTGGGGCACCGGGTCAACAATTATCCGAGCGCACTTTCCGGCGGGGAATCCCAGCGGGTTGCGATCGCCCGCGCACTGGCCAATCGCCCCCGAGTCATTCTGGCGGATGAGCCGACCGCGGCGCTCGATACGGAAAACGGCAAAAACGTCATGGATCTTTTGAAAAAACTGGCCGTGGAGAACAACTCCGCTATCATGGTTGTCACTCACGATCACCGCATGGTGGAAAACTTCGACAGGATACTGGAAGTCAGCGACGGCCGCATTGTCGCCGTGAAAAGCAACGTGTAACCTGTTCGCGGCGAAGCCTGCCGGACCGGACGTATTTTAAAATCACACCTCAACCCGGAACTCAGCCCCTCCATCCACGTTGCGGACCGTCAGCTGTCCAGCCATATTCTGCTCAATAATCACCTTGGACATATACAGGCCGATGCCGGTCCCTCTGTCCGGACCACGTGTGGTAAAATAGGGATCGAATATTTTAGGCAGGATTTCATCAGGAATGCCGCCGCAGTTGTCACGGACAGAGAGGACGGAACGTCCGTTTTCCCTGGTGATACGGATCATGATCCGTGGAAGGGAAATATTACGTTCAACTGCCGCCTCGCGGGCGTTGGAAATAATATTTATCAGCACCTGCGCGTATTCGTTCTGATAGCCGGTCACCGTCACCTCATCATCACTTTCAATTTCCACCTTAATTTTGTGACTGCCGAGATTCGGCGAGACCAGTTCCAGCGTGCGGGCAACCACCTTGCTGATGAAGAACCCCTGCCTTTCCTTGTCTACCCGGAAAAAATTGCGCAGGTCATCGATCTTGTGGGACATTTGCAGAAGAACTTCCATAGCTTCGTGAATATCGCTATCCATTTCCTCCCTGGTAAGAGTACCGGACTCGTACTGCATCTGTATGTTCTGGATGATCAGTGCGACATTGTTGAGCGGCTGGCGCCACTGGTGGGCTATGTTACCGATCATCTCGCCCATGGCCGCCAGACGGCTCTGCTGAATCAGTGTCTGATCTTTGCGACGCAGATCGGCAACCATCTCGCTGACACGCGCTTCCAGTGTTTTATGCAACTGCCTCAGTTCTTCATCGGCCAACTGGCGGGCTTTACGTTCCCTGACCTCATCAAGTGCCCGCTGCATCGCCAGGGGAAGTTTATCAAGCCGGTTTTTCAGCACATAGTCGGTTGCCCCCTGCTTGAGGAGCTCTACGGCATTTTCTTCGCCAATGGCACCGGATACGCATATGAACGGCACGCCGGGACAAAGCGATTGCGCCAGGCGGAGCGCCGCCGGGGCGGCAAAACCGGGGAGCTGGTAGTCGGCTATGATGAGATCGTAGCCACCCTGACGCAGAAAAGCCGTGAATTGTTCCTCGTTGGAAGCCCAGTCTATCTGCAGAGCAAACCCTGCAGCGAGCAGCCGTTCCCGGATGATCTCAACATCATAGGGAGAATCCTCTACATGCAAAACCCGCAGAGATCTCCCGGTATCATTTTTATCGCTCATACTGAGACACCCCGTCCGGTGGAAGTTCGTTGATCATGGCCCAGAAAACCCCGATATGGCGAACCGCATCGATAAACTCACTGAATTTAACCGGCTTGACCACATAGGCGTTACTTCCCAGCTCATAACTCCGTATCAGATCATGCTCCTCTCGCGAAGATGTCAGCATCACAACCGGAATCGTTTTCAATGCTGCATCAGCACGGATAGCCCGTAACACCTCGATGCCGTCCATACGCGGCATTTTGATATCGAGGATAGCCACCGCAGGATTACCGCGGTTACGCTGACTGAATTTCCCCTCGCAGCGTAGATATTCCAGCGCTTCTACACCGTCCCTGACGACTGCAACCCGGTTGGCCAGGTTGTTGCCCGCCAGCGCTTCAAGGGTCAATTCGAGATCGCTGGGGTTGTCTTCGGCAAGCAGGATCGGCTTTAAATCAGACATTTCTTCCTCCTTCATTTTGGTAACGTAAAATAAAATCTGGATCCCCGGTTCAGTTCCGCCTCAGCCCAGACCATGCCGCCATGCCGGGTAATGATCCGGTGTACGGTGGCCAGGCCGATTCCGGTACCTTCAAACTCTTCCAGAGCGTGCAGACGCTGAAAAACACCGAAGAGTTTTCCGGCATACTGCATGTCGAAGCCGACGCCGTTATCGGCAACAATAAAGACTATTTTGCCGTTTTCCTCGCGGGCGCTGACCTCGATTCTGGCGACCTCCCTTGTCCGGGTATATTTAATAGCGTTGTCCAGCAGGTTGGCCCACACCTGACGGAGCAGGGCATAATCGCCGCGGACGGACGGCAGATCACCGATGACCCACTCGATCGTGCGCCCGTCAAGATGGGCCTCCAGAGGAGTGAGCGCTTCCTGAAGCGCCTGCTTCATTGAGATATTTTTCTGGACCATCTCTGCCCGTCCGGTCCGCGAAAACTGCAGCAGGTCGTCAATCAGCACCCCCATCTGGCGGGCGGAAGCGGCGATGGTATCCAGATAGTGCAGACCTTTTTCGCTCAGGTCGGCGCGGCAGCGTGAAACCATCAGATCCACATAGCCATCGATATGCCGCAACGGCGCGCGCAGGTCGTGCGAGACAGAGTAGCAGAACGCCTCGAGCTCCTGATTGGCCGCTTCAAGCTGCGTCGTACGCTCGACTACCCGCTGTTCCAGATCGGCGTTCAACCGCTTGATTTCCTCCTCCGCCCGAATGCGTTCAGCCATTTCAATCTGGAGCTGGTCCCGTTCCTCCAGCAGTTGACGCCGTATTTCCTGTTGTTTTTCGAGCTGCTGGTTGAGAGCGATGAATTGGCTGATTGCCGACTGGAATGGGGAACAACGAAGAAAGACAAGGGGCACGGCGTCAGCCTTTCTCTGTACACGGTGTCCAAAGGTGCGATACCTGACCTCCTGACCACTATCGCCGTAACAGGAAAGGAGCCCGGGGATTTGCTGCCTGTTTCTGGAGCAGATCGCGAGGTGCCGAAGGACTCTTTCGGCAGGGGTGATCACAAAGTCGGTGATTGACCTTCCCGGCAGCTCATGGTGAGCCCCCCCGACCATCCGCGCTCCGGCCTGGTTTGCCGCCACCACTACCCCGTCCGCTGTCAGCAGGAAACAGGCGTCCGGCCAAGGTTCACACAACGCTGAAAAGAGTTCGGCCAGCATGCGCATACCGCCGTCAACTTCCATAATATTCTCTGCCTGTCGCAGCAGAGGCCTCCTCGGTCTGTTGCAGGTAGACAACGACTCTGCACCCCTTGTTGCCCTGTGCAATCGTCTCTTCAAGGACAACCTTGGCGTAGCCGAGATTATCGGCCGCGATGACGCCAAAGACATTGGAGGTCATCATGCACATGGAGGGGCGGTCCACAACCTTGTCCTCAAACGGGCAGTTGCTGTTTGTGAAGACGATTTTCGTTTCATCCTGCTGTACGATGCTGAAACAGCCCTGAATCCGACGTTTCAAGTCGACAAGCACATCTGCCACCTGACGGCGTGACAGTGAACTCACCCCCATCTCCCGCTTGTAGAGCGAATTGATCCATTCGCCCATGTTCTGCCCGACCAGACTGATATAGCCGGCCGCCTCCTCATAACCGACAATTTCCTCAAGGGTGCCTGCCAGCTCTCTGATAAGAGTACGCAAAAAGATATCACGTTCAAGGGGAATATTGAGCCGTTGAACTTCAATCGGCAGCTCGGCAGCGTCGTCCGTAGAGCGGCATTTCATAAGGGTCTCCGTAAAATCACTCGTGTTCGCTTTAGTGGCAAGCGTATCACAAAGCATTCCACTGTCAACGGAGATCCAGCCCTTGCATCCTGCTACGGCATTCGTTCGGGAAGGTTAATCGGGCAGGCGCAATGAATGTCCTGAAGAAGACTACAGCAGTCGGGAACCACCAAAAATTTCGGGCAGAATATGTCCGGATTTAGAGGCTTTCGGTGGGAGATAATTGGCAGCAACATGCAGACGACCTTCACGCTTAAGGATTCTTTCGGCATAATGGTAGCTCTTGCCTGGCGGTGTTGTCCCGCCGTTATACCGGGCCAGCGCCTTTATCTTGTTTCCGTTGCAGCGAGCCAAGAGAGCAGAGATTATTCTTTCGGCCTGACCGGCCTGTCCATGCAAATCTTTCGGCACCGCCCCCCAGTTGGAAGCTTTTACCTGCCAGGCACCCTGTTCACCGGCCGAACCAACGGCAACAGGATCGCCACGACTTTCTTCGATCGCAACGCTGATCAGCAGGTTGGCCATTGGACTGTGCCGGACTGAGGCAACAAGCGCTGCCGGATCGGCGACCCCGTGCGCAGCAACAAACCTCACCCGCTGCTCATTGACAACATCGAAGACTTCCAGACTCTTCACTGCTTTCTTCCAGACTCCGGCGTCCACCCCCGCCTTACCCCCGGCCAATCCGCCGGCTGTAACAGCGGCAATAATCGAGCACACACCAAACACCGCTGTAGTAAGCGGCTGATAATATCTTCTACGCATATTCGGCACCTCCTGATTAATCCTGACGTCTGTACTGCCCGGTCCGGTATCCGGCATGTGCTGCCAACTCAAAGGATCGGTTCAATTGATTGTGCGCCTTTGCCATTGCGACCAAAACGGCAGCGGCCGACAGCTTCGGCTTAAGCGCATCGACCAGCCCGACAATCGCGAGCCACTCTCCCAACTCTTCAAAGCGCTCCTTGTTAAACCACTCAACACCCCTGCTTTCATGAACACCCATAAACTCACGGCACGCCGGAACCGAGAAAACTCCTGCAGCTGTTTCCGCTTCATAAGGAAGCGCCACTAGTGCGCAGAGAAGTGCACTGCTATGCCATGCGCAATCCCTGTCGAGCATCCGCCGCAGGGTGAAGTCAAGACCAAAGCGCTCCAGCCCACCCGGCATCATCCCGAACAGAAGCATCCAGGCAGATATAATGAGACTGTCATCTGCAGAGCTGCAAAGAGCGGTCAACCTTGCATGAAAAGCCTGGGCGGCAGTGGAGACAGGCTTCGCTTTCAAAAGCGCCGCCGTATGTTTGAGGCGTGATTCAAGCGTATCAAGCTGCTGGGTAAGTAGAATTTCACTGATCTTACCGTACTCCAGCAGCTGCAACTCGATATAGAAGTTTCTTGCTGCTGAAACTACGGCGCCAGGCTTAATCCCGGACAGCGCTTCACCCTGCATCAGCTCGATCACACCCTTAAAAGCATCGTTCAGGGCTCTGTACCGCGACTGTTTCAGCTCCTCATCCAGATTTTCCACCCCCCTCCCCTCCAGCTCCTCGCAGAGCCGGTTCCAACTCCCCTCGCCGTCATCCCTGAATTCACGAAAATCCAGGAACACATAAAACTGGTACTCTTTCAGATCGACATACAGTCCGCACTCACAGAGTTCCCGGCTATTGCGCAGATACGCCAGCCCGGTCACATGATCGCGAAACGAGCAGAACAGCCCGTCATCACCGCTCACCCCAAGAGAAAGGCCGAGTGTCGTCCGGCGAATTTCCGCTTCACCATGGCCGCTCTTTACGGCAAAACCGCAGGACTCTCTGATCCAGCCGGCAGCGGTTGAAAAGCTGTTGTGGTACATAACCAGTGACCGATGCTCTCCAGCCCGGTTGGAATAGGCAAAAACGTTCTCGTTGATGCAGTCACAGCCGTGCAGGTCATAGAGCATGAAGTTTTCCGAACCGGAGAAGAGCCAGCGGCGGCGCAGCAGCGGAAAGATCCACAGCTCATGACCACCCACCAGGCCTTCGTCAACCTGTTCATCCCAGTAGGCACGTTTGTACTCCATGCCATACTTCTCCTTGAAACCTTCGATCTGTCCATGACCGAACATCGGCAGCCCCGGCATGGTGGCAAGCAGCACGCAGGCGCCGAAATATTTATCCTGTGAGCCGAACTGTTCGACAGCGGTCTTCTCATCCGGGTTGTTCATGAAGTTGACAAAGCGCTTGAGAACTTCAGGATTAAACTCCAGTACGTTTTTGATCGTATGACGATACTTTTGATTATCTTCGGTCTTGAGCATGTTCATGAAGGCGCTGTTATAGACGCGGTGCATTCCAAGCGTCCGGACAAAATACCCCTCCATCATCCAGAAGGCCTCTGCCAGCAGCAGCGTGCCGGGGGCCTCGGCTGCCACACGGTCCACCACCTCGCGCCAGAATTCGACCGGAAAGACGGCGTCAAACTCCTCTTTGCTCATGCCATGATCGGATCGTGACGGAATACCGCCACCGAGACCGCGCAACGGAAACCAGAGGCGCTGGTAATGCTTCTTGGCCAGGGTCATGGCTGCGTCAAAGCGGATGATCGGGAAGTTGCGTGCCACATGCAGGATCGTCTGTATGACCGCTTCACGGACTTCGGGGATCAGGTAGTTGAGCTGGGCCGTGTCGTTCCAGGGAATGCTGGTGCCGTCGTTGCCGTGGTAGATATAGCGGGTGCGACCGTCGCGCCGGTCGTAATGTTTGAAGACCACGGCTGCGTCATGTTTGCTCCAGTAGCCGTCTTCAATCTGGAGACAGATAGTGCTGTCGCATGACAGATCTTCGCCGTTGAACTGATAGGTGGGAAAAGGTGGGTAGTCTGTCTGGACAAACCAATCCGGATGTTCGACGACCCAGCGCGAGTAGATACCGGTATGGTTCGGCACCATGTCGCTGGCGAGGCGGATGCCGCGACGACCGGCGCGTTCACGCAGATTGGCCAGCGCCTCCCAGCCGCCAAGATCGGCGGCAACCTCATAATCATAGAGAGAATAGGCGGAAGCAATGGCCTCGGGGTTGCCGCAGATCTGTTTGATACGCTGTGATGCGGGAGAACGCTCCCAGAGCCCGATCAGCCAAAGACCGGAAAACCCCCAGGCTGCCAAGCGATCAAGCTCCGCATCCGGCACCTGATCAAGGCGTTTTATCGGCAAACCGTGGGTACGGCTCAACTGGCCGAGCCAGACGTAGGCCATCTTGGCCATCATGACAACATTGGACATCCAGTCGGCATCCTGAGAAAAATTCTCATACTCCGGATAGTCGAATCCGGCAAAGACCGAATCTCCGCGCAGCCCCCCTGTACTCCCTCCCGGCCGGCCGGAACGCTTGAACTCAAGTACCGGTGGTGGCTCCGGCTCGCCCCCCCAGCCACGTTCACGTTCTTCCTCAAGCAGATAGTCAAATGCCATTACCAGCTCTTCCATAAGCTCCGGCGGCAGAAAAGTCTGCCAATGGTCGCGCACGAAGCGGAGCTGGCCGGCAAGAGAGTCGGGGGCAGCCTGTATCGGAGCCCGGAGCGCGTTCCCCAGTGAACAGCCGGCTTGTGACAAATAGGGACGTGCGGTTAGCGCCACATGAGTTGCGGCGCTGATTGCTTTATAGGCAGCCGTACCCACCAACTCCCGATCATCAAAAACATCCCGGAAGCCGGCAACAGCCGGATTTTCAATATTGGTATGCAGGAGCAGCATTTCGCGCAGCGCCAGATGCCGGTTGGCAGCATCTTTATCCAGCCACGCAGTGGCAGTGACCTGGGAGGACAGGACTTCGGCGGGAGGAAACAACGCCACAAAACGTGCCGCTGCCTGCGTGACTTCGTCACTGGCGGGATCATACCCGGCGCGCTGCATCGCCACTTCAAGAGCACCAACCGGTTTATTTTCAGCGAGGATATCTATTATATAACGATACACCGCCTGCAGGAGGGCAAAGAGATTCAGCTGCGCAGCAGAAACCGTCGGGGCGGTGGACAAGTGCGCCTTGTTGAGAGACAAGGCAAGCTGTCGGTAAAAGAGTATCTGAGGGAGTTTTCGTTCACCGATCTGGCGTGAGAACGCTTCCAAACCGTGCCGTTGCCACTGCTGAGCGGAAATCGGAATGAGGTACGTAAAGTAGGACGGCGTACTGCCCGCCCCCTTCATGCCGGCTCCATATAAAAACCACCAGGCTGTTGGCGGATCAGCACCAGTTCATCCGGCTCTATCGTACCGGTAGGATACGGCGCTATCTGTAGATTTGTCTGAACGGCCATCCCTATCCTCCCTCAAGGATTCTATCAGTCAAGATTTCAGAAGCTTATGCCTTGTTCATGGGCAAGAACCGGAAACCTGGAAAATGACCCGGACTCGGGCATTTCCATCAGTAACTCCCTGAGGAGATCAGCTTCCTGTTTCAGGTATTCCTGCCGATACGTTTCTATTTTCTCAATTTCTGCCATCATTTCGCCGTTACGCTCCAGTTCGCAACGGATATCCCTGTTGCCGATCATCTCATGCATCATCTGCTCATTCTGCAGCAACTCCCGGCGCAGTTCGCGTATCTGCAGCATCTGGCGGATAAAGCGGGGATGCTGCAAAAGCTCCCGGCGCAGCCCCGGGCTCGCGAGTATTGCGTGAATGCGGGCACGATCCTGAAGCAGTTGCAGCGACAACTCCACATCGTTCAGAGTATGCCTCAGATCCTGGAAGACCTGAGACATCTGCCCGTCTTCGTGCAGCTGTTGCGCAAGAAGGGAGTCAATATCCCGGGCAAAAGCCTGAACATCCGGCGGAATGCAGACCGTAATGAGCAGCGCAATGAGCATTATTTCTCTGTATCGGACCATACTGTCCTCTTGACTAACCGGCTATCAAAGCCGAATCGGCATATGTTTTCATACTGCAAGGGTCCATCAATGCATGCATGGCACTCCGCAACCTTTCCGGCACATTGACCAGGGTTGGCTCCACCCCCCGGAACCTGGCACACTGCATCCATACGTTGAGAAGCTCCAAACCGCACATGTCGGCCTCTTTCATCAGACCACAGTCGACCATGAGTGTTTTTTTACGGCCTGACTCCAACTGCTGTAACGAGAGTGCCAGTGAATCAATATTGCGGGTAACTCCGGTGAGAGTCCAATCACCCTCCAAGCGTGCCCCTGGACCAATCATGCGAATAGTCATGCTAGCCTCCCCGTCTGAACATTTTTAAAATCCTGAAAGGTATTACACAAGACATGCCAAAAAAAGATTGGTGTTTGGTCAATATTTTCGCTCTGTTACAAAAGTGACAATAATAGGCGGCGGTAAGATATTTCATCAGGCGTGGTAACAATACAGAGAGTGCGGCGTGGTATCACTGCGTATAGCGGGAAGTTACGAAACGTTACCTTTTTTACCGGTAGCTCAACTTGTAACATCAGAATTCATGCTTAAGAATCTCCAACCCTAACCCAGCGGAATTGATGCGAGTGACTCGCCCGCTGTACCTGCAAAAAGATGTTGCCGGTTCGTTACTTAATATCAAGCTGCATGTATCACCGGTCTTGACGTCAGCGGGAGTAAAGTCATGCAGCTTAACCAGAACACCGGAAATCGAAATATTCATAATTGCGCCGCTGTACCGTGAATCGGCGTAGAACAAAAGACATTTTTCGGCGCAGTTGATCCTCTGATGTTGTCTTTTTTCGGCCATAACACCACCTACCCTTTCCTGACCACATACAGCAATTACCAGGCCACAACATAACACTCTGTAACTCCAGAACATTCCCCTAAACCAATCGTACACGCGTGTGCAATATGTAAATTACATCGACAGTTCTATCAATAAAACCGACCACAACGGAACACGTCCCCAATACACCGGCCCACAGCGCGCCCACCAAAAAAAGTAACACCGTGAACATTTTTAACACTCCTCTGACTCACTCTTCATTGCGGCATCCGGACCGTGCAGCGCCTTCCCGCCGTATTACGGCTTAACACCTGACCGACACCCCCACAAGACATAACACACTGTAATTTATAGATTTTCTATTATGGCACACAACGTGAGTAACACAGAGCATCCATCTTTACCGGGAATACTTTCTTCTCAAGCACTATCTACCGGCATGGGAGGCATAAATTATGGGAACAACAGTTCAGCTTTACAATGAAGAAGGAGCAGCGTGGGATGCGTATGTCGCATCTCATAAGGACAGCACCAATTATCATCAGTATGGATGGCGTAAAGTCATAGAAAACAGTTTCGGACACAGGACCATGTATCTGGTCGCCAAAAACAATCAGGACGAAATTTGCGGTGTTTTGCCATACGTTCACATGAAGAGCTCTTTGTTCGGCAATTTTCTTGTGTCACTTCCGTTTTTCAATTACGGCGGACTGCTGTGCAACGAAGAAAGCATCGAGAAAATGTTACTGGACTCTTCCATGAAAATGCTTGAGGGAACGGGAGCAGCACACATAGAACTCAGACACCTCAACAAGTGCACCGAGGTGAAAGAGACGAAACAACACAAGGTAAGCATGATTCTTGATCTGCAAAGAAATGAAGAGGATCAGTGGAAGAGCCTGGATTCAAAGGTGCGCAATCAGGTGCGCAAGGCGGAAAAAAACGGTTTGCGCGCTATCTCGGGGCATATAAATCTTCTGGATAACTTTTATGAGGTGTTTTCCCGGAACATGCGGGATCTGGGGACGCCGGTATACGACAAAAATTTCTTTCGGAATACTCTTGAAGAATTTTCCGATTCGACTGAAATCATCATCGTCAAGCAGGCTAAAAAGACCGTCGCTGCGGCTCTTTTGACGTGGCACCGGGATACGCTTGAAGTCCCGTGGGCATCATCGATCAGAGAGGCCAGGGAATTGTGTCCCAACAACCTCCTGTATTGGGAGGCGATCAGATTTGCTATCTACAAAAAAGCCACCAGGTTCGATTTCGGGCGCTCTACCCCGGGCGAAGGTACCTACTGTTTCAAAAAGCAGTGGGGAGCCAAGCCGGTGCAGTTGTACTGGCAGTATCTGCTGCGTAACGGAGCGGCAATGCCGGAAGTCAGCCCCCGCAACCCGAAGTACCGCCTGGCGATTCAGGCGTGGCAGCATCTGCCGTTGATGCTGACCAACTTTCTCGGCCCGCATATTGTACGCTGCATTCCGTAACAATTTGAGTTTCCAAAAGTAGCTGAAGGCGGCCATCCATGAATAAAAAACTACCCTTTATTCATGGATGGCCGGTTTAAAGTGTGCGAAGAGGCCAGAACTACGTAACCGAACGGTTACAGCTCCCTACTCGGCATACTCCTTCCACATCAGCCCCGATTCGCTATTAAACTTTGTGACGCCGTCAGAATCCTCCATGCTGCCGGAAAAGGCGCTGGTGTCGTCCCACAGGATTCCCTCTGGCATCAGTATCCGACACAGAACGTTCCTCTTCGTTATAACATGTGTGCCCAGCTCTCTGCGAACCGCCCGAGAGGTGCCTTCATACAGCTGCAGGGACAACGTCACGGTTGCCGGTCCTTCGGCAGCTGTGGCCGTGATCGTATAGACACCGGGGGAACCACGGGCGATGACAACCTCACGAGTTGTATTGCGTATGCTTGCAACGAGTGGAACGATGGCTTTTTTGCGGCGCGCTTCGGCTCTGCTGAAGGGTCGGTCCCGGCGTGACGGAGCAAAATCGATAAAGGTAATATGTATATCGGGCAGAACAGCCCCTGCAATCACCAGCTTGATATCCCCCTTGACGATAGGCAGGCTCAAAGAAGCCGGTTTTTCAGCCGGTTTTACCGGGTTCTGAGGTTCAGGTTCCTTTTTTGGCTGCGGGAGTACCCGGTTGTTCTGAGGCACGACAAGCGCAGACAAACTCCGCTCTGCCGTATCGCGGGCAACGCGCTCCATCTCCCGCTTATGCTGAGCTTCTTCCTGTAGCTTTCGTTTCTGTCGTTCATTTTCACGTGCCAGCTGCTTCTGTCTGGCTTTTTCGGCGGCAGCTCGGTCCCGTTCCAATGTTTCCTGTACGGCACGGAGCTCCTGCTCACGGCGCAATATTTTTTCTGCAGCCTGCTGTTTCCTGCGGTCTTCTTCACCAGCAGCGCGCTCTTGCCTCAACCTATCCTCGGTTGCGCGCAACTCCTGCTCCCGTTCCATCTGCTCCCGGCGGAGCTTTTCAGCAGCCTGCTGCTTCTGCTCGATAATCTGCCGCGAGGGCAGGGCATCCTCATCCGGTCGAGTTTTTTTATCCGGAGACGGTTGCCTCTCAACAGTCATAGCTACGACCGGCGGCATTACCGGAGATACCGGTTGTGATTCCGGCTCCGCTTCCATTGGCATGGAGACACTTTTAACACGCGGCGGTGGCGGTTCAGGAGTGTGGTGGCGCGGGAGATCGGGCGGCGACTTGAGTAGCTTCACTGCCGGAGGTGTTTTTTTTACCGGCACAGGCGTAGCAACGGTGAGCTCCGGCTCGACGGCAGCAGCCGTTTTTTCAGGAGCACTCTCCCCATGATGGTTCCCAACAGCAGCGTCGGTTTCGGCGGGAGCCTGCCGTTTCGGTCCGAAACCTGAGGGTTCCGGTTGCGCGGCAAAAGCTACTGACGCCCCGTGTAACTGCTGCCCCGACTCTTCACTGGTGCCAGGAAGCGAAATCGGGGAAAACCAGAATATGTTTGGTGTTTCGTTGCGTATCACTATCGGATACCGGAACGCCGGGCATGATAAAACAGCGAAGAGCACGGCATGCACGGCTAACGAGCCAATAAATGGCCAGGAATGATCTGCCAGATTGACCTGCGGCGCTCGCGCAGGAACCTCCACGGCCGACACACACGGGAGCACATCCTGGCGCAGGCCTTGTGCAGCATGATTTTCAGGAGCTGAAGTAGTCTCCATCTGCCTGCTCCCGATGCGATACTCAGAGATAGCAACAAAAGGAACACCGGAACAACTGCACGGCATGAACGACACAAAGCATGCCTGCCGCCCGGAGAAACGCTTTTAATGTTTATTGAACATGGCGTATATCCTGAAAAATGCCGGGGCCAACATGACGACCAGTAATGCCGGAAAAACACAGAAGGTAAGCGGGAACAGCATTTTTACCGCTGTTTTAGCCGCCCTTTCTTCAGCAAGCTGCTTCCGTTTCATTCGCAGTGAATCAGAGTAGGTTCTCAATGTTTTACCAAGGCTGGTACCGAACTTTTCCGTCTGCACCAGCATGGAGACAAAGGCCTTGATATCCTCGACCATGGTTCTCTCAGCAAGTCCTTTCAACGCTTCGGACCTCGCCTTACCGGCGCGGATCTCCAGGGTTACGGTGTTGATCTCCTTGATAAGCGGATTGTGTGTGTGCTGAAAATTTTCTGTCGTCTTTATCAGGGCGGCATCGAGGCTGAGGCCGGCTTCTACGCACACTGTCAGCAGGTCAAGAACATCTGGAAGAGAATGAAATATTTCGGTTTTTCGATTTTCTGCCCGGTGCCTCAACCAGAATGACGGTATCAGGTAACCGCTGATTGCGCATGCGACCGCCACCAGGATTGAATTGCCGCTGATCATCTTCCCGTGAGGCAATACAAACAGTACCAGATAGGTTACCGGCAGAATCAAGGCGAGGAGCAGCTTGCTCCCCAGAAAGACATAGACGCTTTCTGTCCTGAACCCTGAGGCTGTGATCATTTCCCGGTAGGTACGCAATTCGGCCGGTTTTACCTGCAGCTTGGCGCCGATATCGGCAAGAAAAATCTGCCATTTGTTTCTGGTCGGCACCAGCACCGGTTGTTCCGCTTGCTGCGGCATGAGCTTTGCCACTCTTTCCCTGACGGCGTCCTGGCGGCTCAACAGCGGATAGAGCATGGCTCCGGTGAGCAGCGCAACACTGGCGAATATGAATACCGTGATTAATGTGAGCACGTTTACCCCCTAAATCCGGATATCGATGATTTTCCTGATCATCAAGAAACCGACGATCTGCGCCAGACCCGCAGCAACAAGGCTCATCTGACAGGTCTTTTCGGTAAAGAAAACCTCCATATACGCGGGGTTCTTGACATAAAATGCGACAAAGACAAACACCGGTAACAGCACAAGCACATACCCCGACATGCGCCCTTCGGCGGTATAGACCTTGACTTGCCGCCTGATCTGCAGACGGGACCGAATGGTCTCCGCAAGCTTTTCCAGAATTTCTGCCAGGTTGCCTCCGGTTTCGCTGTTTATCCTGATGATCGTCACAAAAAAATGCAGATCGATGCTGTCAATCTTTGCAAGTAAGGTCTCCAGAGATTCGGCTATTCTCATGCCGAGTTGCTGCTGTTCGTACGCGATGCTAAAGAGCCCGCACGTTGGATCCGGCAGTTCCTGGCTCACGAGTTCAACGGCGCTTGTCAGGGAATGCCCGGCACGGAGCGAGCGGGCTATCATGGTCAGCGCGTCCGGCAACTGCTCTGCAAACCTCTTTTGCCGTTGCTGTTTGCGGTAGCCAAGATACGCAAACGGGATATACGCGAAGACCGCCGCAGCAGAAAGGGCGACAGGCATGTTTTTCCATACGGCATAAATGGCGGCAAAGCCCGTAACAAAGACGATGCCGGTCAGGAGCACAAAACTGAATGGATTGATCTTGACGCCGGAATGATCAATCAGTTTTTTGACCGGTTTCAACAGTGGCAGCTTAAAGACGAGCTGCTCAGACGCAGGTGTCCCCCGCAGCAGTTCTCCGGCGAGTCCTTCGGAAAGGTGCTCGTTACCGCTTTTTTCCATGCGCCGCAATCTCCGTTTCAACTCTGCGGCCGGAGATTGCCGGACAGCTGTCACGGCGAAGAAAAGTGCCAGGACCGTCAGAAACACCGCTGCAAATGTCACTAATAGCGCTGCGATCACGTTGAGACCCCCCTTTCGAAAATCCCCGGCGGCATGTCAAAACTGAACATCTTGAACCGCTCGGCGAAATATGGCCTGACACCGGTCGCCTTGAATTCTCCCTGCACCCGTCCATCCTTATCTATGCCACGCTGCTCAAAACAGAAAATATCCTGCATGACGATAGTGTTGCCTTCCATGCCGGTAATTTCCGCGATCTTGACGATTTTACGTGTCCCGTCCGCAAATCGTACCAGATGAATAATGATGTTAATGGCAGAGGAAATCTGTTCCCTGATAGCCCGGTCGGGGAGATCCATCCCGGTCATCATCACCATGGTAGCCAGACGTGCCATCGCATCGCGCACGGTGTTTGCGTGAATTGTGGAGATTGAGCCATCGTGCCCGGTATTCATGGCCTGCAGCATGTCCAGTGCTTCGCCGCCCCGCACCTCGCCAAGAATGATCCGGTTGGGGCGCATGCGCAGGGCGTTGCGCACAAGGTCACGCTGAGTAACCTCGCCCGTTCCTTCGATATTGGCGGGACGCGTTTCCAGCCGCACGACGTGATCCTGTTTTAGTTGCAGTTCGGCAGAATCTTCGATGGTGATGATGCGTTCATCGTCGGGGATGAACTCGGAAATAACATTAAGGAGGGTCGTCTTACCGGTGCCGGTACCGCCGCAGATCAGGATATTGAGACGGGACTTTACCGCTCCTTCAATGACTTTGGCGATACGCTGGTCAAAGGACCCCAGCGCCAGCATGTCATCTATCTTGAGCGCCTCCAGACCGAAGCGGCGGATAGAGAGCACCGGCCCATCGATGGCCAACGGCGGGATAATCGCATTGACCCTGGAACCATCGGGGAGACGGGCATCCACATAGGGCGAGGATTCATCGATCCGCCGTCCTACCTTGGTGACGATGCGTTCGATGATCTGCATCAGATGATTGTTGTCGCGGAAAACGATGTCGGTTTTTTCCAGCTTGCCGTGACGTTCCACGTAGGTACTGTTGTAATTATTGACCAGGATGTCGGATATATCCGGAGAGGTAAGGAGCGGTTCGATCGGCCCGAGGCCAAAGGTTTCGTGCTGCACTTCAATTACCAATCGCTCTTTTTCCTGCCTGCTTAAGGGGACACCCTCTTCACTGATCAGCGTTTCAATCACGTAACCGATTTCGCTTGCCAGTTCGCCGTTGCGGAGCAAATCCAGCTTGGAAAGGTCAATGCGCTCAATGAGCAGACGATGGATACGGCTCTTCAGCTCCTGAAATGACAAGGTGGCTTTATCGGCCGACTGCTGGCCTCTCAATGCAAAAGGTTCTGGAAATGCCATATCAGATTCCCCCCTGAAGTGCTGTCGTACCGTTCGCTGCCGTATCCAGCACCAACTGCCTGGCCAATTCATCCATCGCCTTCGTTACCGGTGAGTGCGGATAGCAGCTGACCAATGGCTCGCCCTTGTTTATTGAGGTCTTAGCATCCGCATACGCGTTTGGAACGGTCTGATACGCTCTGGTATTGAGAATTTTTTCCGCATCGGCAAGCTTGATATCGTCTTTGAGGACATGCCTGTTTACGACAAGCTTTACCTTGTCGGCTCCCACCCCCTCATTATCCATGGTGGCAAGGTAGCGCTTGGCATTTTTGAGCGCCGGTATATTAAGAAGCGTGGTGAACAGGATGTGATCCGAGCAATCGAATGTCGCAAGATTACAACCGAAAAGCTGTCCGCCGGTGTCGATAACAGTGTACGTAAAGATGCTCTGGAGTATCCCGATAACCTCCTGAAGCTGTTCCGGCTTTATCCTGTCCGCGTCGCCGAGTTCCGCCGGTCCGTTCAGGACATGCATTCCTGAAGAGTGCGGGACAATCACGCTTCGAAGAAAATTGGCGTCGATCTGCCCTGTTTTTGCCGTGACGTTCGCAAGGTTATAGCGAGGTGCAAGATCCAGAAACGCCGCAATATCACCGCTAAAAAGGTTCAGATCTATCAACGCCACCTTTTCCCCCCGCGCTGCCAGTGTTGCGGCGAGGTTGACAGCTATTGTCGTCGTCCCCATGCCGCCGGACGGATTGTAAACCGATATGGCGGTCCCCTTGTTACGGACATGCCCGCTTCGCTGGTCATGAATCCTGGCGACTTTATTGACAGCATCCACCAGTTCTTCTGCAACGATAGGCTTTGTCAGGTATTCACTCGCTCCGGCCCGAATCAGCCTTAAAATCCAGTCCGGGTTTTTTTCAGCGGCAGTGACAATAACCGTGCTTTGTGGATATTTCGAAACTATAAAAGCGGTTTCCTTGACCCCCTGTTCAATCTCTTTGACTTCCAGGATGACGATTTGGGGAGTACCGACCTGAAGGCAATTGATCTTCTCCTGAAGGTCGGCTGCCACAGCAAGTATGCCTACATCCCCCTCGCAGGACTTGAGGATATTAACCATGTCATTTCTTGCCTTTGTATTATTCTCGATAAGAATCAATGATATTCGTGAAAGCATAAAAAACTCCTGACAAGCTATATAACAGTCGGGCACAACGGAAGATGCGCATCCCTGTCATCGCAGCAGGGAAGGTTTCAGCCCTGCCGCGTCTTCACCGCAGGCGCTGCAGGAGACGCTTTCAATGACGATGGTTTTGTCAGGATAATCGTTATTTTTACAAAAGTTTTTCGGGGCTTCGTAATGTGTATATCCCTCTTTTGTCAGTATCTTTTCGCATGGCTGGGCGCCACCCACGGCACAAACTGCAACAATTTTCATTGTCGCATACTTGACAATCTTGTGCGGGTCCCACTGATTCCCCTGGGCCCCCGGAGGGCAAAACTCGGTCACCGGAACCTGAACTGTCCAGGCCGTTACGATACCATCCACAATGGTTTTGTTTTCAGCATCCAGACCGGGATTATAAAAGGCCCATTCCATGGCTTTCAGGGAAGCTTCATCCGTCCCCATGGTTGTATAGATGCCGGTAGCATATCCACAAACCTCCGCACTGCCGGGTTCCTTACAAATCAAATCAACGAGTTTGCTGTTTGAAGATTCCTTGTCTGAAAGGGTCGTCCAGGCAAACTTCCTTGTGTAATCCTGAGTGTTTGTTCCATCATTACTTGCGTCCAGCGCGAGTGGCGGAAAATAAGTTTTTGTGCCGGAGGCGGGGCAGGCGTCTATGCAATAGGAAATATAATTGCTGGCCTTGATCGTCAAACCGGCTATCGCGTCTGCCGACGTCCCCATACTGTTCCAGCCGATTACCCCTGACAGGAACAGATTGACCTCATTCCCCGGAGAGTCGGCCGTCCGGCGCGCCCTGGCTTGAATGGCGTTTACCGGAGTGGCGCCTGGTGAGTATGTACCGCCGCTCCAGTGCCCGACGGTAATATCATTCGTGCTGCTCAGGGTATTGGAGTTGTCGCTGACAACTTCTACCGAAACGCCCGCAACCTTGTTGTTGTTTGCGAAACTGACCGCTTCAGTCCGGGCAGCCGCCTGCAACAGATCGTTGGGATCTGCCACTCCCGTACCGATGGACTTCAGTTTCATAACGCCGGCAAGGGCCGCCGCATCGGAGGCGTTCTGCAATTGCCCCTTTGCCACGTACATATAGCCCATATCTACGGCCAGGCCGATAAACCCGCAGATAACAACCATGAGAAGCGCAATGAAGACAAGCGCCAACCCTTTTTGATCTCTGAGCAGTGTCAGTTTCCGCGCGGAATCCATTTGAAATCCTTTTCCTGCTCCGGTGTCAGCGGCTTGTCGGTCGGCAGCTTCGGCGTATCACCGGGAGCATTGGCTTTGACGATCTTCGGGGTAATGAAGAAGACCAGTTCCTTTGATTTCAGATCCTCCTGGGTCGAACGAAACAGGGCGCCCAGGATCGGGATATCCCCCAGCAGAGGTATCTTCGACATGGTTTTGATCGCCTCTTCCTGGAGGAGGCCGGCCAGAACCAGGCTCTCGCCATCCTTTAACTGGACGTCGGAGCGGATCTCGCGGGTATCGATAATCGGATAATTATTACCCGGCAGAAATCCCGATATACTGCTGACTTCGGCCGGATCTATCTTCAGAGAGATCAAACCGTTTTCCATCACCACAGGCTTGAAGTTGAGCTTTACTCCGACATCGATGTATTTTATTTCCGTTCCGGAAAGGGCACCAACGCCGGTAACAACCTGGACCGGAAACTTTTTACCTGCCAGAAACTTACCTTCCTGGCCACTCTTGACCAACAGATTGGGTTCGGCCAGCAACTTGGCCAGATCCTTGGAGACAAGCGCCTTTAAAACGACCCCAATACCAGGCTTGAATAATGAGGCCCCCAGCTGGTAGGGTGAAACAGGGCTGATGGAAGCAAGTCCCGGAATCGGGCCGGCTATCCCGGTCGCCTCAGAAATGGTGTTGCCGCTGGAATCCCTGATGGTGAGTTGTCCGGAAGGCGCCCCAACCAAATTGGAAAAACCTTCGGCGCTGTTCCCCCTCCCAAACGCACTCAGCCCGAGTGATTCCAGGGCGTTCTTGTCCACCTGCGCAACCTTTACCTCCAGAAGCACCTGCTGGGGTTCATCTACGATAATGTGGTTGATGATTTTCAGTTTTGAATCATTGCCGACTTTCATGTCAGTTGCTTCAGGTGACCGAGGGTCAACGGACGCCCTGCTACCCTGGTCTGGCGCGGAACTCTCCTTTGCTGCGTACGCCGAGGCGACCTGGACTACCTTGGCAATAGTCTGGTCGTTTGTGGCCTTACCTGAAAGGACAATAGTGTCGTTTGCATAATCGACCGTTATACTGTCGTTGGGGGCAATCTCCTGAATCTGCTTTTCCAACAGGCTGATATCACCCTTGACCCTGATATCGAAAAATGATGTCTTCCCCCCCTTTTCCCAGACAATCAGAGAGGTTGATCCGATCCTGGTACCGTTGATCTGCAGTTGGGTCGGAGAGATGACAACCAGTTCCGCGATCGAGGGGGTTGCGATGGAAACCCTTTCCGACGGTTTCTGCAGATTCAGCAACACACTCTTGTTGACGGTTACCTCTGTCGCAACCCCTGCGCTGCTGATTCCGGCAACACAAAGAGTTACGAACAGCACCACCAGCGCGGGAATTTTTATGACGTTTATGGGAACATGCATCCTGTCACCTCGCCTTGATAATTAGTTTTCACCAGTGAATTCCCTGGTTGCCTTCACCCCGCCCTTGATGACTTCCATGCTGAATTTTGCCTGAACAGGTGCTGCCGCCGGGACCGCATGGGCAACGACTCTGGTTTTCACGGCTTTGCGCGTGACTATTTTGACAACCGGCGCATCTGCCCCGTTCAGCGCCTTGGCGATGGTGGCACCTTTGGTATCAACGGCAGCCGTGTCGATAACGTTTCTCAGCAGCAATTGAAGCGCGCCTTTCTTTGCGCCGACAATCAGCTTTTCAGCATCATCAGGCAGCAGGTCAAGAGTCACCGTCGGAACAATCACCGGCTTGCCTTCCTTTTGCTCCGTGACCTGACCGCTTGCCAAAACCGGGACGTTTTGCAGGATAATTTTGCTGATATTGTCCTCTTTATCTGCCGCACCGGGCCGCGGTGTTGTCAGTACAATATCCACGCGGCTGTTGGGAGTAATGAAGCCGGCCACACCGGCCACTTCGTTCACGGCAACGGTTACCGCCCGGTGTCCCTGCGGTACGATGTAGGTCATGATGCCGCCGGTTGCCGCACCGCTTTGCGGCATGAGCTTGGTCTCCGTAATGATATCTCCGGCGCTCATCGGCCGGACGGCAACCCGTCCGGTCATAAGCCGTGCGTCGGTAAGATATCCGGCAGCAAGAGCCTCTTTCGGCCAGGTAGCCAGCTTGACGTGACCGGCGTCAAGTTTAGTGCCGATCGGTATGTCTGTTGCCGCTGCTACGATGGCAATACCCTGGCTCTGACTAATGGTCTGTTTCTTGAGGTAATTGTAGACCAGCAGGGAAGCACAGCCTGCAATCAGAAAAGCAAGAACAGATACAATGGTTACCGTATTCGGTCGTGTCATGATTCCTCCAATGATCCGATCGGCTTCTGCCGGTCATAATTCGTAGCGCATGGTGGCTTCACCGCTGAGCTTGTAGCCTGATGGAAAGAAATCTCCCATGAACGGGATAACCGGTGCGAACGGCAGCTTTGCCGTTACCGTTACCGCAGCGCCAGGAGACGGAGAACTGTTCGGAATGCTTATCTCTATAAGGTTCAAATCCGCGCTGCTCAGCGGAGTATGGTTTTTAATTTCAGTCGTCAGGGAAGCAACATCCAAAGGCTTGCTGCTGACCACGGCCAACCTTGCCCCATAACGCGCGGCATTGTTGAGAGTGTTGGTTATAAACATAGCCCTGCCGAATTCAAAGATACCGAACACAATGAGAAACAGCAGTGGCAGAATTATTGCCATTTCTACCAGTGCCGCACCTTTTTGATTGTTGAGGTTCATGGGTTTGCCTTACTTATTCAGGTATAAACGCAGATTTTGAACTCATAAAAGGACTGACATTCTCTGTATGTTTAAGTCACCACGAGATGACTGGCCTATCTGATTGAGAAGTATGCGTTGGAGAGGAGAGCGGAGCTACTTCTCCAACGCAATACATCGGTTAATTATGGCGCTCCTATTTCTGTAGCAATTTTAGTGAATGCACCATTTACATTAACTCCGAGCGCTCCTGCCCCGATCATTGCAACTATCGCGATCAACGCGACCATCAGAGCATACTCAACCATTGTTGCCCCTTTTTCATCCTTCAACATTGACTGCATCTTGACATACATCGAAATCAGATTTCCCATGGCTGTGTCTCCTTTATGAGCCCGGCGGGCTTGGTTAGATAGAATCTATTAATTCACCAAGCATGCCAAAATGGCTGATGCACGAATCTGTCGGAAATAACTACATATTTGCGGTGGCACTGTTCTACAGACAGTGCACTGTTTTGCACGACAACCCAGCACAGCCACACCGAAAACTCTGTAACATGCTATTGTTATTATATAATCAGATATGGATACTTTTTTTCACAGTGTTATATTTCAGGCGAGGGAAGGTTGATTCATTGTCGTGGCAGCAGCTTTAATTTTTTTACGACAAGCAAGCATAACGATGCAGTTGAGACAGCAGCTATCGGGTAGTTGTTCCGGATGAAGTTGCGAGGTATTGAGGATGAAGGCTGTTAATTGGCAGGGTAAACGACCTATACCGCGTTATGGAGATTCCTACTCAAAAGTTTTGGCAATATTATGCTTCTTAACCAGGTCATACAGTGTCGGCCGGCTGATTCCCAGCGCCTCGGCGGCCCGGGCCATGTTGCTGTTCTGGTTTTCTATGGCGGATACGACCATTTCACGCTCGATCATTTCACGTGCATCTTTCAGAGTCAGATTTGTAAACGAATGTATGCCCTCCTTGACTGTTTTAAGTGAAAAATCGAGCGATTCCGGCTCAATGATCGGCTCGTCAGACATGATGACAGCCCGTTGCACCCTGTTTTCAAGTTCGCGAACATTTCCCGGCCAGTCATATGATTCAAGCAGTTTTACGGAAGCGGCACTGAAACGCCTCGTTTTCTTCTTGAGTTCGTTACAAAACCTGCGCAGAAAAAAGTTTGCCAGCAGCATGATGTCGCCGCCGCGCTCTCTCAGCGGGGGAAGGTTTATATGTATGACTGAAATCCGGTAGTAAAGATCTTCACGAAAAGCCCCTGTTTCAGCTTCTTTGACGATATCCCTGTTGGTAGCGGCGATGATGCGTGCATCTACGGAGATATCCTCTCGCCCCCCGACTCGTTGGATATTTTTTTCCTGAAGGAAACGCAGCAGCTTAACCTGGAGATTGAGAGGTAACTCACCAATTTCATCAAGGAAGAGGGTGCCTTTATTGGCATATTCCACCTTCCCTTGAACACGAGAGTGGGCACCGCTGAAAGCTCCCTTTTCGTACCCGAACAGTTCCGACTCAAGCAGGTTTTCCGGGATCGCCCCGCAATTAATGGCGATGAAGGCACCGGATTTTCTCGGGCTCAGCTCCCGGATCGCCCTGGCAACAAGCTCCTTGCCGGTGCCGCTTTCACCCGTAACCAGGACAGCCACATCCGATGAAGCAACCTTGCGAACAGACGAAAACACCTCCATCATCTGCGGCGATTGGCCGATTATTCCGCCAGGAGTATGATGGTGCTGATCGAGACTGAGCTGCAAACGCATATTTTCTTTCTCAATCGCCGCCAGATGAAACGCTCTTGCCAGAATAACCTTCAACTCCGACAGGTTGAGCGGCTTACGGTAATAGTCGTACGCTCCACTCTGCACGGCCCTTAATGCATTTCCACTCTCTTCGTTGCCGGTGATCATGATTACCTTTGTCTCAGGCGCCTGACGCAGCAGATCGTCGAGACAGCGGAAACCTTCTTCACATCCGTTTTCGTCAGGCGGCAGACCGAGGTCAAGCGTAACGACTTTCGGGAGATGTTTTTTGAACAACGAGAGCGCTTCCAGACGGTTACCCGCCACCAGCACCTCGTACTCCCCGGAGAGTCCCCAGCGCAGCTGACTGCGTATTTCGTCGTTATCCTCTACGATGACAAGCTTTTCCATGGATGCCTTCTTTGTATTATGTGACAGCCTGCGTTTTCGGCAGCCAGACCGTGAATTCAGAGCCTTGGTCAACCGTACTGACGACCTCAATCGTGCCGCCGTGTGCTTCAACAATCTGCTTGCTTTGATAGAGCCCTATCCCCAACCCTGTTTTCTTTGTGCTGACAAAAGGGGTAAACATGACATGTTGCAGAAATGCCGGAGAAATGCCGCACCCTTCGTCCTTTACCCGGAAATAGGGAGCCTCATCGCCACCTACTTCGACAGTAACCGGTGCATTCCCCTCTGTAGCCTCAACAGCATTAAGCATCAGGTTGAGCGCTACTTTCTGCAACTCTTCCCTGTCCACATCGGCAAAAACACTCGTCCCGGTGACCTCCAGTTTTCTGCCGTTCACCATCGCAGCCGCGTCACGAGCGATCTGCAGCAGATCAACAGGTGCCAGTTGCAGCGAACTTTTCTCCGGCAGATGTTTCAAACGTGAAATTATGGCTCTCATCTTGACAATGGTATTACCGAGAGACATAAGCAGATCGTTCTGGAATTCAGGTACGGCGATATGTTCCTGAGCGTTTTCAAGCAGCAGCGATACTGCCGAAACGAGATTTTTCAGATCGTGCATAACGAAGGTGGAAACTTTGCCGATCGCCGCCAACTCGCGTGAACAGGCTAACTGATCCGACAGGCGCAGGTTCATCAGGGCGGATGACGCCTGTTTGGCCAGTGTCCTCATCAGATCGAAATCTTCACACCCATAGATTTCATTGGCATTAAGCGGTCTCCCCAATATGATGAAGCCATCGACAACTTCATTCATAAAAAGCGGGATGATGAAACATGCGTCCTTTTCCTTAAAAAACTCCCTGTTACGATCGTTTTCAGTCACTGACATGTTATCACGCAGATCGACAATCCATCTGCTCCCGACCAGCGATTCAATGGCGGGATCACTGGCGCCAAACGTAAGATCATCGGCATCCATTGCAACGCCGATCGTTTGTTGATAGGTATCGCGCTCCTGGTTGAGGATAAAAAGAGCTCCGGTGCCCATTCCAAAGGTGTCACAGAATTCTGAAACGATTGACCGCAACAATTCTTCGCTCGTTTGCGATGAGGAAAGATGCTCCGTAAACTGCAGCCACTGGTTCCGATAATCATATTTGTTCTGATAGAAATTTTTATGAATGAAAACTTTGACCTTGCGCTTTACCGTTTCTGACAGGAGAATCACAAACAGGGCAAGGCCGGCCAGAAAGACAGTTGCCAGGATCATGGCACGCTGGAAGCCGTCGCCGAAGTATTTCATACCTTCCCCGGCCAGGCCGAAGCCGAGGATGTACAGACCGACAGCAAGAAGCACCGCCGAGCGGCATGCCATCTGCTGTGAAACGTACACTTTTACGCCGCTGCCGCGTTTCAGGCGTGAATAGGCGATCATTGCCAGGGATACCAGCAGCACGACAGAGCGTGTTGGAAACAGCTGCATATTGATTGTGCGGAAAAGCAGCCCCTGACTGTAGTATATGGCCAAAACCGCCAGAAAGGCCCCGGCGCCAAGTAACTCGAACTTAATCTTCCAGCGCGATGAGTGTGTCGCGTGAATAAAGGTAAATTCCAGATTAACCAGAGCGATAACCAGATAGACAAGCAACAGGAGATAGAAACAAAATCCGTAATCGCTGAGAAACAGTATTTTTTCAGTCGCAAAATCAGGAGAATACAAAAAGAAGCCGGCTGGCAGAAGCAGGGTTGCCGCTGCAAGAAACGGCGAAGCTGCAAGCAGGAAACGCACAGTCAGCGAAATTTTACGTGGTTCACCCTCCTGCCGTGCATAGGAGAGTGAAAACCAGAGCCAGGCCGGGACAAGGAGGGCTTCTGCAGTGAGTGAAAATTTCTTCCAGAGATAGATCTGCTCAGGATTGTAAAACGTCAGCAGATCAAAAAGCTCGAGTGCCGCAGTCAGCAGTACGGCAATCGAGAGGGGAATACGCGAAGAATCCGTCTCCTTCCGAAATGTAAAAAACAGTGTGAAGAGCACTGCAGCTGTAATTGCGGCAACGGAAATGGCAATCGGCATGGTTGATCCTCTACGGTATGTTCTTCATATACCTGCCCATGACAGCATCAAGTCACCAACAAATCATCCTCTGTAGACATCCGGCACAATACGGTTGGACAGGGTAAGCGATCATTCGCATTGCCTCTGCCTGGATGGCTTGTCGCTCATCTGGTAGTTATCACAGACCATGCCAGTCGAATGACAACAATTATCACAACAATAACGGATAGTTAATCAACATCACAACACGATGTACGTGAGAATAAAATGTTATATTGAAACCCTGAAAAAGGTAAGCAGACGGGCAAAGGCACAGAAAAAACGCTTTCCTGAGAATGTAAAGTTTCTTGCCGCTGTTAATATCAGAGCCCCTCTGCTCCACATATAAAAGCATCACCCGGGGCTGCTTGACAAAGCGGAAGAGTGCGCTACAAAGAAAGGTACCCGGAACATTTGATCTTGTACGTACGACACACAAAGGGGATTTGTTGATGGAAACACCACCTGTTGGACAACGCGCGGTGTTACTGGTTAATGATGATCATGAAGCAGTGGGATCTACCAGGTTATTGCTCCTTGATGCCGGCATCGGTAACGAGATTATCATTTCAGACAGCAAGAACGTGACACCCCGTCTCGAACAGAATGGCATTTCCCTGATAGTCCTCAATCTTACACCTGATTTTGATGGTACAGATCTTCTCGCACTCCTCCGCAGAGATTACCCGCAGGTACCGGTTATAGTAAAAAATGCGCCTGCCGATGTAGAAACGGCCGTCAGCTGTATGAAGTTGGGGGCTTTTGATTACCTGGTGATGCCGACCGAACCGGAACGGCTGGTTGTGGCGGTAAAGAAGGCGCTGGAATTCAATGACCCACAGCAGGAAGTCTCATCGTTGAAAGAATATCTGTTGAATGACCGTCTGGAACATGCTGAGGCGTTTGCCGAAATCAAAACCATCAGCAGGAAGATGCGTTCGATCTTTCAATACACAGAAGTCGTTGCCCGTTCGCCGCAACCGGTCCTGATTTCCGGTGAAACAGGCGTCGGCAAAGAGCTCTTCGCTCAGGCAATCCACCGGATCAGTGGCGTGAAGGGCCAGTTTGTAAGCATCAATGTTGCCGGTCTTGACGATGCGATGTTTTCAGATACGCTCTTCGGACATAAGAAAGGCGCCTTTACCGGAGCCGATCAGGTGCGTGACGGGTTGGTCTGCAAGGCGGGCATGGGGACGCTTTTCCTCGATGAGATAGGAGATTTGAATGAACTTTCGCAGGTAAAGCTGCTGCGGCTTCTGCAGGAGCGCGAGTATTATCCGGTGGGGTCAGACCAGGTCAAGACCAGTTCAGCGCGAATTATTCTGGCAACCAACGTAGATCTTGCGGCGCGGATCAAGGAAGGGCGTTTCCGCCGCGATCTCTATTTTCGGCTCTGCACTCATCAAATCCATATCCCTGCACTCCGCGAGCGGTCCGAGGACATCCCCTTGCTCCTTGGCACCTTTATGGAGGATGCCGCACGACACTTTGGCAAAAGTGTCCCGGCAGTCTCACCAAAATTGAAAGCGGCACTGACCGAATATGCCTTCCCCGGAAATATAAGAGAGCTGCAAGCCAGGGTTAGTGATGCATTAGCCAGGCATGACAATGGCGAGATGACCCTGGAAAATTTTCCCGGCATTCCCCCTGCGACGCCGCCGCAGTCGCCCGTCCCCGCAACGGCTCCAGCTGCTGACGTTGACGGGATCTACTCACTCTTTGGAAGACTGCCAACCTTCCGCGAAATCGAAGATCACCTGATTGGCGAGGCGATGAAAGCTTCTGATGGCAATTTTGCTGCTGCAGCGTCAATACTGGGAGTCACACGCCAGACGATCAGTAAACGGCTGAAGTCGATCGGGAGATAAAACGGTTAACCTATAAAAAGCACTTGAAACACGGAGAGACGGAGAACACGGAGTAAAATTTGAGAGTTACATGCACTACTGTCCGGTTAATAACTGAATAAGTTCAGCTGGTTGTCATCACATGCATCGGTTTTTCGCTTGAGAGCTTCTGCAACCAGCGATGAAATGGGCTTTTTCTCGAATAAATTGACCTCAAGAATTTGTAGAAAAGTGTAGAGCGAACACGGTATGCCGAGTTTCTTTTCGATATTGCCACAAGCAGGTAGATGCACAAGGCAACCCATATCTGGCTCTTTACTGCATTAACCGAGGTTCCGATAAACGACTTGATCCGCAAGTGCTGTTTGATCCATTTAAAAAACAGCTCCACTTGCCAGCGCTGTTTATAGACTGCAGCTACTGTTTCTGCAGGGATCTCGAAGTTGTTTGTAAGAAACACAAATCGTTTGTTTCGTTCTTTGTCAACAAAACTGACCCGCCGCAATCGCTCGGGATACCCTTTTTTCGATTTCTGCGTCACCAGCATAATAACCTGGTCCGCTCTGACGCCCGTTTCTTTATTCTTTGGCAGCGAATATAGCCGACGGCACTTCAGGTTCTCCTTGGCACGTATGACAAAGAACGCTCCTTGTTTGTGGATGCCATAAAGCCGGGCAAAATCTACATAGCCTTTATCCATCGTATAGAAGGCATCCTTGGTAACCGGCATTGCATCCAGCATTTTGACATCGTGAACCTTGCCAGTGGTTATGGCAACCCAGACAGGGATAGGGCCTCGTAGATCAATAAGCGTGTGCATCTTGACAGCAGCCTTGGTCTTACGGAACTCAGCCCAAGGGAATAACGACAGGCACAGGTCGATCGTTGTCGAGTCAAATGCATACAGCGGTTGCTTCAGTTCAATGGCAAGAACGTCACTCTGGTAAAGCTGTTGAGCCATACGTATAAGAACATGGCCGAAGTCCTGGAATATACGCCAGTCCCTACGTTCGTTGGCATCAGCAAGAGTTGTCCGGGAAACATTGCCACGAAATCCAATATGGTAAAGTTTCTCCTGATGAGAGTTCAGGCAGGTTTCAATATCCCGCAGGCTCTCACGACCGGACATCTGGGCATATGCCAGACAGAGAAATTGATCATAGGTGGAAAACTTTTTAGCCCAATGCTCTCCACTATATCGGCTGACGCAGAGATTGAATTCGTAACGGGGCAGATGCTGAAGGAGTTGCTTGAAAACAGTTTGGCCGAAATGCATTGGTACCCTCCTGTAATGAACGGAAGGTATCATCCGAAACGAATTCAAATCGAAAAAAGAACAGTAGTGTCAAAGAACAATACAAATTAACAGGTTATAGCCGTACAATCAGATTTTACCGGACAGTAGTGAGTTACATGCTAAAAAATAAATTTTATGGTTCCCCCAAAAGTTTTTTTGTTTTAGACCTTAAGCCTTTGATTTCTCAGTGTTCTCCGTCTCTCCGTGTTATTGAACTGCCGTTTTTGGGATTAATCACACATTTTCACTCTTACCCTGCCGCGCCTCTGACGCTTCTTGACACAACTCTTCGATCTGCCGGTACAACTCTTCCAGATTAACCGGCTTGGCAACATACCCGTTGATACCGGCAGCAATAAAACGCTCGCGATCCTCAGAAAAAGCGTGAGCGGTCATGGCGATTATCGGAATTCGCGGATCTATGCCGTCCCGCTTTCCGGAGCGGATAATACGCGCAACCTGGGTACCCTCCATATCCGGCATGGATATGTCGGTCAGAACAATTTCAAATGACCCTTTCTGCAGTTTTTCAAGCAGCTCGGTACCGTTTCCTACCGCTGTCACCTTGTACCCCCTGCGCTGCAGCAGTTTCTGCGCAACGGCCCTGCCCCGTTCATCATCATCTGCAAGCAGAATTTTTCGCGGAGTGACCTGAACCTGACGGGATTTGGCATGGGGTTGAACCTCTGGCTGTGAGTTGGCCTCGACCTCGGCAACCGGCAGCACGACCGTAAACGTCGAGCCCTTGCCCGGCACGCTTGAGACGGTGATGCTCCCTCCCATCAGTGAAAGCAGCCGCCGACAGATTGGCAGACCCAGCCCTGTGCCGGAGACGTTGCGCGTCGTAAAATTTTCGACCTGCGTAAAACTTTCAAAAATTTGGCCCTGTTTATCAGGGGCGATGCCAATCCCGGTGTCTTTGACAACAATATGCAGAACGGCTTCCCCGGTGCTGACCTCGAAACGTGACTGTTCACGTGATATTTCCAGACAGACACTGCCATGCTGGGTGAATTTTATGGCATTACTGAGCAGGTTGACGATGATCTGGCGCAAACGCTGCTGATCTGCACTGATATATTCAGGCAGATCCTTGTCGAGTGAAATGGCAAGGTCAAGCCCCTTTTGCCGGGCGACGCCTGAGTACATCCGCGCCAGTTGCCCGGCCATTGAAGCGACAGAGAATATTTCGCTGACCAGCTCCAGTTTACCGGCCTCTATTTTAGAAAAATCGAGCACATCATTGATAACATTAAGGAGGATCTGCGCAGCGGACTTGCAATCTTTCAGACATTCCTGCTGCGGAAGCGTAAGCGGTGATCCCTCCAGCAGCTCGACATTTCCCAGCATCGCACTCAGTGGTGTACGTATTTCATGGCTCATGGTGGAGAGAAAATCTGATTTGGCACGATTGGCGGCTTCAGCGCTTTCCTTGGCCTGCTGCAATTCCCGCTCTGTGTTCTTCCGCTCCGTGATGTCATGGGCTACGCCGATAAGCTGCCACTCGTTATGTGCATCTACATATCTTGAAATATTGGTAATAAACCAGCGCCAGGAACCATCAGCGCGTTTAACCCGAAATGGGGGACTCGTCTTGCCGTGAATATCATACAATATTTGCCTGATATGTTCAGTACAGGGCAGAACATCGTCCGGATGTACGATAAAATCGAATTTTTTACCGATCAGATCTTTTAAAGAATAGCCGAAATGGCGCTCCCAGGCACGGGATACAAACTGGAAAACCCCATCGCCATCCAGCGCAAATATGACATCGAACGAGTTATCAATATAGGCCTTGAACTGCTCCCTGCTCTCCCTCAGGGCCTCTTCGGCACGTTTGTCATTAACAATATCCCACGCCAGGTTGGCCAGATGCTGGACAGTTTCCACGTCCCGCTCGATGTATTCATTTGTTTTATTGCCGACCCCCAGCACCGCGACAATCAGGTTGTTGCGCAGAATCGGCACGACAAGTTCCCGCACCACGGGGGCGTGTCCCGGCGGCAACCCCTTGCGGCCCGGCACTGATTCATAATCGTTATGAATCAGTGGTCTTCTCTCGCGGACACAATCAGCCCACACACCGGCGCTATCAAGCGGATAATGCATGCGGACACCGGCCTCAGAACAGATCGTTGAAAGTGTATTGCTCGACCATGCCTGCAGGGTCAGGGTCATCTGGTCAGCATCGATAAAATGAAAAAAACCGATCCGGCTATCGGTGATCGCTTCGGCCTCGTCCAGAACCTTTGTCAGCAGTTCATCAAGCGAATGGGTAAAGGCATAATCGCTTATTCTCAGGCGAGCCTCCAGAACCCTCCCGGCCTGTCTCCGCTCGGTGATGTCAGAAAAGGTTATGACAACCGAGCTGGGATGCAACCCGCCATCTTTAAAGATGGGGCTGGTATTGATATTGATCCATGAAAAATCGCCGCCGTCACGTTCGACTTTCAGCACGGCATTCAAACAGGGCTCTCCGGACGCGAAAGTCAACATGGAAGGGTGTTCATCCCCCGGCAACGGAGTCCCGTCCTCCCGGTACGTCTTCCAATCACGACTGGTGGAGGTGCTGCGGTACGCCTCATCGGCACTGACACCGAAGACTCGTTCCGCGGTATGATTCCAGACGGTAATTTTACCGCTCTGTTCCTGAAGGATAATACCGTCGTTGGCCGCCATAACCACAGTCTTGAAACGTTCTTCGCTTGCCTTCAGCTGTTCTTCTGCCTGCTTGCGTTTGGTAATATCGACTAACGTGATCCAGTACTCGTTGTTGTCCGCCGGGGCGGCCTGCAAACGCGCCCAGAAATGGGAGCCGTCACCGCGCACGAGGCGCATTTCCCACACCTGCACTTCATTCACTTCAAAGAGCTGTTTACGGTGGAGGTAATACAGATCCTGGTCTTCAGGGTAGATGAACCGTGATATCGGCTTTTTGAGGATCTTGTTCCGGACATCACCCAGCATCCCCGCAGCAGCGAGATTGACCTCCAGAACCAGCCCCTGTTCACTGAGCGTCAGGTAACCGACCGGCGCCAGGTTATACAGATCGAAGTAACGGGACCGGGATATCTCCAGCTCGTGCTGGGTCCGGCGCAGCTCCTCGTTCTGCATCTCCAGTTCGATCTGGTACACCCGCAGTTCATGAAACATCAGCCGCGCATCATCAATCGACAATGTTTTTAACGCCGCTTCCTCATCCAGCCGGGCTTTTTTTTCGGCAAGCCCGCGGAGATATTTATCCGTGTCATCTGGTATGGTCGTCATGGTGAATGGCCCTCACTGAAGCAAAGAAGAGAGTACAATCTTACGCAGAGGCCCGCTCCGTTGTTGCAATCGCATACACCTGCCCCGCATCATTCAGCAAAGCGGTGGCCGTCATCCACACGTCCACAACGGAACCGTTTTTGGTGATCCGCTGCGTGCGATACGGCGCCACGACCTCTGCCAGACTCATCTGCTGGACCCTTTCAAGCGCTTCATCCCGCAGCGTTTCCGGTATCAACTCGCGAATATTCATCTGTAGCGCCTCTGACTCGCTCCAGCCGTACCTTTTCTGCGCCGCCGGGTTCCATACCAGGATTTTCCCCTCCATATCCTGGAGAATGACGGCGTCATTGGCATCGTGCACCACCACCGCAGCCAGGCGGAGCATATCATTGGCTTTTTGCAGCGCCTCCCGCGTCCGTTTTATATCGCTGATATCAAAAAAGGTGATAACCGCCCCCTCTATAACGTTTTCAAGGGTGCGATACGGACGGATGCGCAGCAGAAACCACGTGCCGTCCTTGGTTTGCACTTCCACCTCTTTGGGAATCAGGGTATCAAGCACCGAACGGATATCCTCCACGAGAGTATCGTAGCCAACCAGATTTGAGACAATATGCCCGACCGGCCGCCCGACATCGGACAGGATCAGGTTGATAACCTGGGTCACAGACGGCGTAAAGCGCTGAATGAGCAGCTGGAAATCGACAAAGACCGTGCCGACACCGGTGCCGGCCAACAGGTTGTTCATGTCGTTATTGGCCCGCGACAGATCAAGCACTTTTGCCTGCAATTCGGCGTTGACCGTTGCCAGCTCTTCGTTGACCGACTGCAACTCCTCCTTGGATGTTTCCAGCTCTTCATTGGTGGATTGCAGCTCTTCGTTGACCGACTGCATCTCTTCGTTGGAAGATTTGAGCTCTTCGTTGGAGGTTTCAAGCTCTTCATTGGCACTCTCCAGATACTCCTCTTTTGCACGCAGCTCCCGCTTCAGGGCGGTGATAAGTGCGCCTGATGCAAGCCCGTCGAACCGGTCGTGGTCCGCTGCACTCTCGCATACGTCTTCCGGCGGCGGGACAGAACCGTGCACGGCCGGCACAACGAGCTCTCGTTCCCTTATCTCCTCCAGTATAACCAGATACAATATCAGCTCGGCAGGCGACTCGGAAGATGGCGGCACCGGCAGCACGATCAGATTGACCGCACAGAAAGAGCCGTTGGTTTTGACGCGCAACCCGAAGCGTTCTACCGTTGTTTTTTCTTTGACCGCCTGGTGCAGTGAGGTGGTCAAATCCCGTTTAAGCCCTTCACGGGCCATCTTGAGGATATTCATGTGCGGTTCGCCCGAAACCATTTGCAGATAGCGACCGGTGTTGCCGTGGATGTAGAGCATCTCACCCCGCTCACTCACCAGTATACTGACCGGAGCGTACCGTTCCAGCAGGACACGCTCGGTTGTCTCGCGCAGTGAACTCTTACTACCACCGGCAGCCATCCCCGGACGCCGGTACTCTGTCCCGACGTCTGTCGCGGGGAGAGTAAAGCGCCCCAGAGGCGGGCGCAGTGTTGTAGGCAGGCACTCTTTGCGCTGATAGAGTTTTGCCTGGCGATCCAGCACGGAGAACAGGTGGAGAAATTCACCGACGGTCTCTGACGTACCGAGAAACAGCGTACCACCGGGATTCAGTGCGTAGTGAAACAGGGGGATAAGCCTCTTCTGCAGATCACTGTTCAAATATATCAGCAAGTTGCGACAGCTGATGAAATCGAGTTTGGAAAACGGCGGGTCCTTGATAACGTCCTGCACTGAAAAGACCATCATGTCCCGAATAGTTTTATTTATGCGGTAGGCGCTGCCGTCGGCTTCAGGCGAAAAGAAACGCGTCAGCCGTTCCGGCGAGACATCGGCGGCAATGCTGGCAGGATAAAGGCCGCTGCGGGCCTGTTCGATAGCGCGGTTATCAATATCGGTCGCGAAAATTTGCAGCAGACAATTTCTTTTCAGCCGATCCAGCTGTTCCTGGAGCAAAATGGCGAGAGAATAGGCTTCTTCGCCGGTGGAACAGCCGCAGATCCAGACCCGGACCGCTGTTCCTGGCGGTTTATCGGTTAAAAGGCGGGGAATGATCTTCGACTCGAGCTCGGCAAAAACCTCCGGGTCACGAAAGAAGTTGGTGACACCGATCAGCAGATCACGAAAAAGCGCCTCCACTTCAGCAGGTGTCTGCTGTAAAAAGTGGACGTACCCCCCGAGGTCGGCGATCTGGTGTACCGCCATACGTCGCTCAACCCGGCGCTTGATGGTGTTGTGCTTGTACTGGGAAAAGTCGTGCCCTGTCTGGGCGCGCAACAGGACAAAAACTTTCTTCAGAGCATCTTCAGTTTTTTGCAGGTGCGGAGCCTGCATGCGGACACCTTTTCCAAAGGCGTGGGATACGTAGCCCATCAGGTGGCCCGGCATCTCTGCCGCCGGCAGCACATAATCGACAAGGCCGGTGGCAATAGCGCTGCGCGGCATACCGTCGTACTCGGTGGATTCAGGGTTCTGGGCCATAGCCATGCCCCCTTCACCCTTGACCGCCCGCACTCCCAGCGTGCCGTCACTGCCGGTTCCGGAGAGTACGATGCAGATCGCCCGCTCGCGCTGGTCCTGGGCAAGGGAGCGAAAGAAGAAATCGATCGGAAGCCGCTGTCCGCGCGGCGCGGAAGGTTCCAGCAGCTGCAGTGTGCCGTTCAGGAAGGCCATATCGCGGCCCGGCGGAATGATGTAGGCACAGTTGGGCTGCACCACAACGCCATCGGTCGCCTCGAAAACCTGCATGCGGGTGTAGCGGCGGACCAGATCCGTCAGGATGCTCTTATGGTCCGGCGCCAGATGCTGGACCAGAACAAAGGCCATGTCCGGATCTTTATCGGTCGGCATGCCGGAAAAGAAAGCTTCAAAGGCCGCCAGTCCGCCGGCTGAAGCGCCAATTCCGACAATGGGAAACCGGGGGGTGACCTTTTGTGGCGAGTCAGCTTCGCGTGCGGTCAATTCCGCGGTTTCCGGCGCAGGTGTTTTTTTCTGGTCACTCTTTGCTCCTGTCGTTGACAATGGGTACATTCAAAATAAATCCCCCTCAATCCCCCTTTTATAAAGGGGGAGGCTTTAGAACACTGAAAGAGGTTCGGGTTTTAGTTCCCCCCTTTATGAAAGGGGGGCTAGGGGGGATTTCTACACTTCTATCCTGAATTCGGCACCGCCGTCAACATTACGCACTGACAGACGACCATTCATATTTTTTTCTATGATCATCTTGGACATATACAAGCTGATTCCGGTACCCTTACCCGGTCCTTTGGTGGTGAAGTACGGATCAAATACTCTTGGGAGGTCATCCTCGTGTATGCCACCGCCGTTATCGAGAACCGTCACGAGCGACCGGCCGTTCTCCCCGGAGATACGGATACTGATCTCCGGCTTGGCGACCTGCGACTCCGTCAGTGCATCCCTGGCATTTACAATGATGTTTATCAGTGACTGGGCATACTCGTTGGGATAGCCAACCACCTGTATATCCGGCTGGGCATCAGTGACGACCCTGATACCGTTGTTTTTAAGTGATGGCGTTACAAAATTGATGGAACGGGAAACCGCATCGTTGACAGAGAAGCGGCGCGGTTCATCCTCATGGTGGAAAAAATTGCGGAAGTCATCAATGGTGTCGGAAATCTGCTGAAGGATCGCCATGGTATCAGCAATTTCAGCATCAAGCTCCTCAACAGAAAGATCGTTTGACTTAAAGGCAAGTTGCAGGCTCTGCACAATCAAACCGATATTATTGAGCGGTTGGCGCCAGTGGTGGGCGATGCTGTTGACCAGAGTCCCCATTGCGGAGAGGCGGCACTGCTGCATAATAAGATCATCTTTCTTGCGCAGTTCCGCGACGGTTTCGGCAATGCGGGCCTCCAGATCCCTGTTAAAGTACTCGAGCTGCTTTTGTTGTGCCGCCAGGAGTTTCTCGCTACGCCTTTTCTCGGTAACATCCCTGGCAACATGGACACTGGCAGTTATATGCCCCTCGGCATTCCGTATCGGCGACGCAAATGCTTCGAAGATTCCGTGCAGCTGCTCTGTTTCAAACTCGCTCGTCTGTGGTTCGCCGGATTCAAATAATCGGTCATGCGTACAATACTGAGGATGGAACGCCGCGCCGTGCATCACCTCGTAACATTTACGCCCCACAAGTTCCTGTGCCGTCAGACCACACCGATCAGCCATGGCACGGTTGGCACGAATGATGGTCCGGTCGCGATCAACAATAAAAATCAGGTCGGTAACAGCATCAAAGGTATGCTCCCACTCCTGCTTTGCGCGAAGAATGTACTCATGTTCCGGCAGGGAGGCCTCTGAGTTTTCTGTCAGCATGGCAAATCCTTTTGGTCTGTTTCATTAAGGATTAATTATTCACAACCATAACAGTTGTGATTCTACCATACAAAACAAAAATATCCAGAGTATCGGGCATACAGGCTATCAAGCGGCGATTGTCAGGGAGGATCAAACGTTATAAACATTACTCCGTGCGGCGGGATATCCGGCGGCTGTATCTCCAGTGTACCGTCGGCAGCCGGTATCCGTACCGCCTGTTCAGTTTCCTGAATAACGTGAGAGAGAGCGGCATAGATTGATTTATTGGCGTTCCACAGATCAATTCCCTCCCTGACTATTCCATCGGTCGGATCCAGGTCGTAGATTGACAGAGCAGAGGTTGTATATGCATTTCGCGGTATTCCCGCACTGTCCGCAAGCCACCGTGCAGAGTAGTTGGCGTGATTGCGATCGATCCGATACCAGGACACTTTGACTCCGCTCGCCGGCACCCCTCGTAACCTGATCAATACAGATTCAACTCCGGCAGCGGCGCGCGCAGCGTTATAGTTGAACAGCATCAGTCGTGCCTGACCTGCAGGCGCACCAACAGGACGGGCAGCCAACCCGCCGACCAGGTTGTTATCCACCGGATTCCCCGAGATTTTCGTCCAGCCCACGCGGGTGCCGCCGACAAGAAGCTCTTGAAACAGGTTGAGAACGTTCCGGGCTGGTGGCGGCACATCAGCCGCACCGGTGTTCCACAAAGCACCCCAGAGTATGTTCTGTTCCACCATCGTAGTGGTGAGCAGCGCGAAATGAGCCCCGCCAAGCTCAGTCCCATCCAGTCGTGAGTACATGATCGCGCCATTTTCATCATCAGGGATATACCCCTCGTCGATGCTGAGAGGTATCCCCGAAAAGCTGGAATAGGGTGCCAGCGCAGTGCGGATACTGTCAACGGCTGCGGAGATTTTTGACGGGTCGTCCTGATAGTACGAGAAGCTGATAACGGACGGCACAGCGGGGGACTCACCGGGAATACTGAAGGTGCCGGCCTGGATCCGCGCTGCCAGCGCCGCAACAAGCGGGGACGTTGGAGACATGTAATTGCCGGGGTTGATGTTTATGCGCATATTGACATTCGTGTTCGCCGCCCGGGCCGCCGCAATGGTGTAATCGTAGAACTTGAACCACTCCTCCATGGTTCCGCTCCACCAGGCGCTATTATCGGGTTCGGTACCGCAACGGAAACGCCATGAGGCCACCTCCCCCGCACCATAGGTCAGATTCAGGTTTTCGAAAAACGCTTTGATATAGTTGAAGTATTTGTTCCAGTCCCGTGGGGGGCTGGTGTTGGTGCCGAATTCAGAGGAAATAGCCGCCGGGTCGCGTGCCAGCTTAAGCGGAGTGTAGGACAGCACAATATAGGGCTTGAACCCGGCTGCCAGGACAGAATCGAGCTTCGACGTCAATCTATAGAAGTGGTACACCGGATTGCCGGCTGCATCTTCATCATACAGCTCGTTTTCCGGCACGGCGGCCATGCCACCGGTCGCGTTAAAAAAAGCGACAAAGCGGATCATTGGAGAGTTGGTTGCGTCCAGAGGTGATACGGAAGCGGGAGTCCAGTGTGCCCAGGTATCCCAGGGGGAACGGATCAAAGCGGTACCGGGTTCTGCCACATTGATCTCGAATAGTGCTGTTGGTGGCGCTGCAGGTGGCAGTGTGACGGTTACAGAGGCGCTCCGGGAGGTCGACACGTTGCCTGCTGCATCCTTTGCCCAGGCGTACAGCGTCATGGTTCCGGTTGAAGTAAAGGTGTAATTGACCGGGGCAACAGCGCTCCAGCCGGCGGCACTGCCCCCGGGTGTTACTGCACTGGCACTGAGGTAATACCCGGTCACAGCGACGTCGTCGACGGCAGTCAGGACGAGATCTGTCACCAGCAGCGTGGATGACGTTGACGGCAGCGTGAAGGCCGTGATGACCGGTGCAGTTCGATCGGTGGCCGCACCGACGACGCCGGGCGAGGAATTACATGCGGGGACAATACTGAACATAAACAAGGCCACAGCAGCCCGGAATATCCTGAGAGTGGTTAGCATAAAATCCGCCTATCCTATTAATAGATTAGCGAATATGTCAGCACGGACTTTTTCATCGTCTGCTTACATTCCGCCACTATCCCGGCGCACTGCGCTCCGCTCCCCGCATCCTGCGCCGATCAATGCCGGAATAGTCGTCCCTGTCCTTTTTATGCCGCAAGTTGCCAATTCCCGGCATAACCCAGCCATCGCTGCGTTGAAATTCTCGCACCTTCCCCGCTTCAAGCAGACGGTCCAGAATATCAGGACGGACCATATCAAACCGCTCATCTACGTACTTTACTCTGATTAACATGACATTCCCCCTTCAGGCTGAAGTCCTGCGCACGAGTCCGGCAGAATACTGTCAACTGTCCAGCATCAAGCGTGCCACATCATACAAAGCTGGAATCATTGAAATAATTATTATCGCCCGTCATGATCAGATTGTAATCTGTAAGTTGTATCGACATTATTTTCGGATTTTTTTGCAGGTATATTATCTGGAGGAGAAATTGCGCTGTCCTGGCTGTTATCCCGCTGTACTGCCAATGGCCTTGGACTGAAAAAGCTGCCCTCTCGAAGAAAAGGGCAGCTTTTATTATCCAACAACATTTTAATATCTATCAGTTTTTAATTGTATATGTCACCGACTTCGATTGCTTTACATTGCCTGCGGCGTCGTAGCCTTTGGCATACATGGTGTACGTGCCGTTATATGCTGCGGTTGTAGCAACACAGAAACCAAATGGAGATGCGGTAACGGTTTTATTCAAGCTGCCGCCCACATAGTATTCCACTTTAGTCACGCCGACGTTATCACTTGCCGACACTGCAACACAAACCGTCCCCTTTACAATTGCATTAGCGGCAGGCGAAGTAATTGCAACAGAAGGGGCAACGGTATCGGCCACGGCATTGTTTACACTGACGCTCACTGCTGCCGACTGTCCCACATTGCCTGCTGCATCGTAGGCCTTGGTAGTGATTGAGTATGAACCGTTGGCAACTGTTGTTGTATTCCAGCTGAAGCTGTAAGCGGATGTGGTGTCAGTGGCTTTCAGTGCACCGTTGACATAGAACTCTACCTTGCTGACGCCCACGCTGTCACTGGCTGATGCGGAGATCGTGACAGTACCGCTTACCGTGGCATTCGCAGAGGGAGATGTGATGGCGGTAACCGGTGCAGTGGTATCGGCGACGACATTGTTTACGTTTACACTCACTGCTGAAGCCTGCCCCACATTGCCTGCTGCGTCGTAGGCCTTGCTGGTGATGGAGTAGGAACCGTTGCTGACTGATTTACTGTCCCAGCTGTAGCTGTAGGGTGATGCGGTGTCGGTGGCTTTCAGTGAACCGTTGACATAGAATTCTACTTTGTTGACGCCCACGCTGTCGCTGGCTGATGCAGTGATGTTGACGGTGCCACTTACCGTAGCATTCGCAGAGGGAGAAGTAATTGCGACTACAGGAGCGGTGGCATCAGATGCCAGCGTGTAGGTGACGACAAGCTTTGGCCTCTGGTTGGCATCAGCTACTTCACTGGAGGCAAACACACGGTTACTGTCGGAAGACGCTTTGTTAGACGAGTTCAGCAAGAGTCCCCGGTTACTACCCGGAGTCGCGACCCACCCTTTGACGATGTTTGTCACGTTCCAGTTTTTGTAGCCGGTGATCTTGTCGACAAGCGGGGCATCGGCAGCGGCAGCGATATCGGACTGCGCCAGAGGAATGCTGTTATACGCCACACTGCTGGCTGTCCAGACGTTGGTTCCATCATAGGTATTGCCGTTGCTCTTGGCGATGACCGGTGTTTTGTTGACTATGCCGGACACCGGGATTTCGTAGAGGGCATCACCGCCGCTCCCTGTCATGTAGAGGCTGAGGGTAGCGCTCTGAATGACTGCACCGGCAGGGAGAGCGGAGAGATTCCAGTTCATCAGGATGGCGTTGGCTGGTTTGGCGGCAGGCCAGGTGTAGGTACCAAGCATCGTATTTGTCGCGTTGACGGTATTGTTTAGATTGAGAAACGTGTCCTCAATGGTATTTGGATAGGTGGCACCGGTGGTGTTGCCGAATACGGCCGTAACTGTTCCTGCTGGTGGCGGGGTAACCGTGTTGCTGACAGCAGCGGTAACTGCTACCGACTGTCCGACATTGCCGGCCACGTCATAGGCTTTGGCCATTACACTGTACGTGCCGTTGGACACGAGGGCGGTATTCCAGCTGTAGCTGAATGGGGATGCGGTATCGGTGGCGGCAAGGGCGTTGTTGACGTAGAATTCCACCTTGCTGACGCCAGTGCTGTCAGAAGCGGAGGCGGTAACCGCAACGGTGCCGCTGACCGTGGCGTTGTTGGCCGGAGCGGTCACGGAGACGGTTGGAGCGGTGGTATCGGCGACCGCATTGTTAACCGTTACGGTAACATTAGCGGACTGGGTGACATTTGCACTGTTGTCGTAAGCCTTGGCAACCAGGGTATAGCTGCCGTTAGCGACGGTGGTTGTATTCCAGCTGTACAGGTACGGGGCCACGTTGGTTGCGGTCAAAAGCACGCCGCTCCGGTAGAACTCGACCTTACTCACCCCAACGTTGTCGCTGGCAGTGGCGGTTAATACCGTTGTCCCGCTCACGGTGGCGTTGTTGGCCGGCGCCGTCATTGATACCGCAGGAGCCGTTGTGTCACTGTTAAGGACATTGACGGAAACAGTGCTCGACTGGCCGATATTCCCGGCGGCGTCATACGCCTTGGCCACGAGCGTGTATGTTCCTGATGCAAGCGAAGTCGTGCTCAACGAATATACATAGGGAGTAGTCGTATCGGTGGCCTTAAGGGCGCCGTTCAGGTAATACTCGACTTTTGTTACGCCGACGTTATCAGTGGCGGTGGCGTTAACCGAGACCGTGCCGCTTATTGTCGCATTTGCAGCGGGCGAGGTAATGGACACCGTCGGTGCGACAGCTTCGGCAACGCTGACGATGTTGGAATAGAGGCTCTCCGTCCCGGTGGAATTGTAGGCGGTAATGGCGAAATAATAGGCCCGGGCCGGGTCAAGCCCGGTCAGGGCAGTGGTTGTAACTTTTTTGGCATCATACGGAGAGGCGCCTTGGACGGCGCCTGTCCCACTGAAGGGGATGCTTGCAGAATCGGCATTGTAATAGATCTTGTAACCGGTTACGGAAGTGTCAGCACTGGGATCCCACTGCAGGGTTACATCCCGTGCCTGGCTGACAGAGGCTGTCAGCAGGCTGAAGACACATACGTAGAAAAAAATATTTAGTACATTGGAAGTCGATTTCTGCGCTTTGCCGGCAGAATCTGGCTTCGTCAATTCATTTTTCCTGTTTACCAGGACGTGGGTATGGCTTTTCATAAACTGGCTCCTTTACATTTTCGGCGTTTACCTGACCTTCTTAATTGCTCCCACCTGCATTTGAGCAAAAAAAAAGGGACAGTCCACCATTGTTAAATCAACTAACAGGGAACCTGTTCCTTCGCCAACCCGGCCATCCTGGAATATATCTAGAATATTTTCAGGACCCGCAGCTTTGTGTCCCCAGGTTACCCTGGGTTTACCTCTTCGGAAACAGCACTTTCATTTGTTTATACTATCGTACAACTGCGCTTTAATTAATGTGACCAGTATCACCGAATAACAAGACTGTTTATTGACGACATGCACCGCTCTTGTTCAAATACACCGAATCACTTATGGCGCATTATTACCCGGATCGACGTGAATCGATGTGATCCGGAATACATAAAAACAAAAAAACGGGTGCCGCAAAAAAGGCACCCGACGAATATGTTTAAAACTTAATTTTTTGCAGCAGTGTCCGGTTTGGTCTTTGCTATTGCCTTAAAAGTCCCCCCTCCCCTTGCGGGATGGGCTAGGGGGTGGGGGAACTTGCCATGTTTGAGACTGACGGCAGCTTCTCCCACCCCTCAATCCCTTTAGGCCCCAAAGGGTCCTCCCGTCAAGGGAGGGGAGGTTAAATGCAAAAACAAAACCGGACAACGCTGAATTTTTCGGGTCTTTTCGTGTTTTTCGTGGTTCTGAATGCCTTTTATAAAAAAAAGAGCATCCGCCTCACTCACCAGACCGGACGAGGAACGCAGATGCTCACAGGAGAAACAAGTTTCAGGAAACAGTTTTACCCTTCAGCGGGTCTTACCCATGATCACGGGGGTGTTACCGTCAGCGTTGCCGTATCGCTTAAACCGTATAACTCGGCAGTAATTATTGATGAACTGCCCGCATATATGATGTAAATGCCGTTGAGGTCAGTAATGGTACTGGAGGCAACCGACGAACTCCAGTTGACCTGGCTCGTTATGTCTTGAGTCGTACCATCCGAAAAGGTTCCAGTGGCACTAAATTCCTGGGTATCACCAGCAACAATAGTCGCATTAGCTGGAGTAATGGTGATAGAAGCAAGCGTAGCCGTAGTTACGGTCAGAGTCGCCGAGTCCGAGATGCTGCCGACTGCCGCATTAATTGCAGTTGAACCGGCGGTAATAGCGGTGGCTTTGCCGCTCTGGGCGATGCTGGCGACGGCACCGGCAGACGAGGTCCAGGCCACGTAACTGGTCAGATCCTGGGTCGTACCGTCCGAAAACGTGCCCGTAGCGCTGAATTGCTGGGTCGTACCGGTGGCAATGGACGGACCGGACGGAGCAACGACGAGAGAGCTCAGCGTGGCCGGCGTCACCGTCAGGGTTGTCGAGGCCAAGAAGCTGCCGACTGCCGCATTAATTGTTGTTGAACCGGCGGCAATCGCGGTGGCCTTGCCGGTCTGGGCGATGCTGGCGACGGCACCATCAGACGAGGTCCAGGCCACTTGACTGGTCACGTCCTGAGTCGTGCCATTCGAAAAGGTTCCTGTAGCGCTGAATTGCTGGGTCGTACCGGCGGCAATCGCGGGGTTTAATGGTAAAACAGCGAGAGAGACCAGCGTGGCCGGCGTCACCGTCAGGGTCGTTGAGACCGAGATGCTGCCCTTTGCCGCATTAATTGTTGTTGAACCGGCGGCAACAGCGGTGGCCTTGCCGCTCGGCGCGATGCTGGCGACAGTACCGGCAGACGAGGTCCAGGCCACTTGACTCGTCAGGTCCTGAGTCGTGCCGTCAGAAAATGTTCCCGTAGCGCTGAATTGCTGGGTCGAAAGGACGACAATGGCCGGATTTGACGGAGAAACGGCGAGAGAGGTCAGTGTGGCAGGCGTCACCGTCAGGGTAGTCGAGATCGAGACGCTGCCGACAACCGCATTAATTGTTGTTGAACCGGCGGCAACAGCGGTGGCTTTGCCGGTCTGGGCGATGCTGGCGACGGCACCGACAGACGAGGCCCAGACCACTTGACCCGTCAGATCCTGAGTCGAACCGTCCGAAAAGGTTCCCGTGGCACTGAATTGCTGGGTCGTACCGGCGGCAATGGCGGGATTGGACGGAGAAACGGCGAGGGAGGTCAGCGTGGCCGGCGTCACGGTCAGGGTAGTCAAGACGGAGACGCTGCCCACTGCCGCTCTAATTGTTGTTAAACCGACGGCAACAGCGGTGGCTTTGCCGCTCGGGACGATGCTGGCGACGCCACTGGCAGACGAGGTCCAGGCCACTTGGCTGGTCAGATCCTGAGTCGTGCCGTCCGAAAAGGTTCCAATGGCGCTGAATTGCTGGGTCGTACCGGTGGCAATGGCCGGATTGGACGGGGAAACGGCAAGGGAGCTCAGCGTGGCAGGCGTTGAGTTCACAACAGTAGCAGGCGAGGAACTCCCTCCGCCACCACAGCCGCACAGCCCGACAATAGCCAGAAACAGCAGTGCGTAAAACATTGTTGAAAACAACCGAAGGTGCATTTCACCCATGCCACAATCCTCTTCTCTTCTCATGTCCCACTCCTTTCAGGCAAGATTGTTATCGACCGGCATCGACCACGACCGTGATACAAACCTATGCTTTACCATCCACACAACATGCCAAAACGACAGTCAATAACAAGAGTTATTACAGCGTGTTGCACCGATAGCGTCCAAAGGCGACTGTTTAAAAAGGAACAGGGCAAAACGGCGAACAGCCCGGAAGCAGGTATTTACGCGAGGTGGAGAGGCGGGGAAATATATTTCGAGATGTTAATTATATAGCGCCTTGGCGCCGTACCGGAACAGACAGGGGACTTTCACTTGTTTTAAACCTAAAACCGGCAGTTTAATAACACGGAGACACGGAGAACACGGAGTAAAATCTGAGAGTTATGGATAAAATGAGTAGCTTTATGGTTCACCAAAATGATCTTTTATTTTATGCCTCAAGCAGCTAATTTCTCTGTGTTTTCTGTGTTATTGAATGCAGAGTCAGCGTTCCGGTTTCCAGATGACATCTGACTTGCCGGTGCTCCATCGTATCCAGCCAACGAATTGGGCGTAAATTGTCAACAGGACAAAAGAGCAGAGCTGCACCAACCTCCCGTATGAACGGTCAAACAGCCCAAAGACTCCCACAACAACAAAAAGCGCCTGGGCGGCTGTAAGAACGGCATATAAAGCTGAGGTAGCAGACAAAACAGACCCGACACAGAAGGTTCCGAGAAAGAAAAACGGGACAAGAAAACGAATGAGCTTATGCGAAAGCAGACAGAAGGCAAAAACTCCGTATCTCACAGGGTTTAAAAAGCCCATATTTCGCCAGAGAGCCCCCAGGGTTCTGTTGGTTATACGCACCTGACGACGGAATTCCTTGGCTTCTCCTTCGGATGGCCTTTCGATGCAGTACACTTCGGGGTCGAGCACGACCATCCCCCCCTGCCCAACGACGTCCAGCGGGATCACGAAATCGTTGATGTCGTAATCTTTCAGCGGGCGATACAGCTCCTTTCTCATGGCAAAGATCGCCCCGTCGGCCCCGACACATGAGCTAATCAGGCTTTCAGCGTACTTTACAGCCCTTTCCAGACGTGCGTAAAGACCGGTGGTTTCCTCCTCGCCGTCAGCCTTACGATACTTTGTCCAGCCGGTGACAAGACCGACCCGGCCATCGGCAAAATTTCTGGTGAGCTTGCGGAGGGTGTCGAACGGGAACATGGAGTTGGCATCGGTGAAGACCAGAATGTCGCCCTGTGCAGCGGGAACGACCTGGTTCAGGCACGCGGTCTTGCCGTTTCTTTCCGGGTAAACCTGCAGCACCAGCCTCCGGTCGTGTATCGAGGCAAGAATTTCATTCGTCCGGTCGGAGGAACCATCGGAAACAACAACGACCTCGAGAAGATCCTTTGGGTAATCAAGCGACAGGGCGTTCGCAATTTTTTCCCTGATCACCCCCTCCTCGTTATACACGGAAATTATCATCGAGACCCTGGGGACGATATTTTTTTGCGTCCAGTGCCTGCCTGACAACCGGGACCATGCCATCACCAGCAACGGATAGACCGCATACGGATAAATCGTCAGGAACAACAACAGATAAAATAATGATTCCATCATATCTCCGCCTATCTTCTGTCGATATACATGTTGTACCAGGTCTGAAAGATAACCATCGACCAGATCAGCGTGTCATGGATTTCTCTCCCGGAAAAATGCTCGTCAAGAACGGTTCTGACCGTGCCGTGATTCAACAGGTTGTGCTTGCGCAGGTTTCCTTCCGACAGCGTTTCCAGCACAAAAGGCTTCAGGTCCTTCTTGAGCCAGCGGGTCATCGGCCCCACAAAGCCCTGTTTGCGGTGTGAAATCACATCCTTGGGAAGAAGGGAGTGCACGGCCTTTTTCATCAGGTATTTTTTCTGCATGAAGCGCAGCTTCATTTCCGCCGGTATCGTGGCGCAGAATTCAAGGAATTTATGATCCAGAAACGGAACCCGCACTTCAAGACTATGCTGCATACTCATTCTGTCGGTAACACAGAGAATATCCTCCGGCAGATACGTCTTGATGTCACAGTACAGGGGCCGGTTGAGAGATGCGGAGGTTCCGGAAACATTGGCCGAGTTGAAGTGACCCAGCACAAGATCACGGCAGGAGGCAAAATGCCGGGCCACAGGTTCAGGGTCGGCAAAAAAATCTGAGCGCAGACCCGGTTTGATTTTATTGATAAAGCCAAGGTAGCAATCATCCGGCGCCAAGGCGGCTGAGCGCACAAAGCGTTTCATATGGTTTACCGTGTAATGGCCGTTGCTCCTTTCCGGCAGGCTTTCAACCAGAGGCTGAATGACCCCCTTGAGAAGCAGGGAGGGGAACTGCCGCAGCCAGCCGCTCAAGGCAAAGCCCAGATATCTTTCATAACCGGCGAAGGCTTCATCCCCCCCCAGTCCGGACAGTGCCACCGTCACATTTTCACGGGCGATTTTGCAGACAAAATATGACGGGATTGCCGAATCATCGGCGAAAGGTTCGTCAAACGCCCTGACAATGGTTTCAACCAGCCCTTCAAAACCGGGCAGCACTTCAAACTCTCTGTGCCGTGTCGCATATCGGTCGGCAACCTGGCGGGCGTACATCCGTTCGTCGAGATAACCGCCAACATCACCGCCGAAGCCCATACAGAAGGTGTTGACAGGGTGGGCAGAGCTCTTGCTCATCATCGCAACGATAGCGCTTGAATCAAGCCCTCCGCTCAGAAAGGCGCCCAACGGCACCTCGCTTATCATGTGGCTGTCTACAGCTCCGCTGAGAAGATCCATGGAACCACGGATGAAAAAATCCTCGCCCTTCCCCTTGTCCGGTACAAACTCAAGGTCCCAATACTTTCTTGTGCGGTAGCCGCTGTCGCGCCATGTCAGGGTATGTCCGGGGAGAAGTTTGCGAATACCGGGATAAATGGTCGCCTCGCCCGGTATGTATGAAAGCATGAAATAACCGGCGAGCGCCTGCTCGTCAATCCCTCGCGGAAACTGTTCATCCAGCAGCATGGCCTTCATTTCCGAGGCGAAACAGAAACCTTTGCTGTATTCGCCGTAAAACAGCGGCTTGATTCCCAGCCGGTCACGGGCAAGAAACAGTGTCCGTTCCGCGGCATCCCAGATGGCAAAGGCGAACATCCCGCTGAGATGTGTGACGCATGACTCTCCCCACTCTTCATACGCATGCAGGATCGTCTCCGTATCTCCATGCGTCACGAACCGGTGCCCCAGGGCGACAAGACGACTACGCAACTCGGCATAATTGTAGATTTCACCGTTGAAAACGATGCATTTCGAGCGATCTTCATTGAAGATCGGCTGATCACTGCCGGCCAGGTCGATGATGCTTAAGCGGCGGTGGCCAAGACCAATATGGTCATCCAGGTAATAGCCTGCGGCGTCAGGCCCGCGGTGAGCCAGGGTATCGGTCGCATTTTCCAGAAAGGTGCGATCAACATTGGGAGCAGCTATTCCGAAAATTCCGCACATTGTCAGTCCTTATGGTCTTGAGTACCTTCCCGGCAATAAACACCCTGCAATTACAACCTGGCGCTTTTGCGGAACAGCCGGGACTTTATTTTGTACAGTACCGGCGCCTTGTCCTTGTCGATGGCACGAATCCTGTTCAGCACATGTTCCGGCAATACCTTTCGTTTTTGCAGTATGAGCGGCAGGTTTTTTATGCCGTCATGAACTGCCTTCACCCAGTACCTGAGATAGCCGTCCCGAATCGAGTAGACCAGCATGGACAAAAGGCCTACGGCCAGAGTATGTACAGCTTTTTTAAAGGGGTAGTTCTTGGCGGCCAGATAGATATGATTGCGGGTGTCGTAATAATAGTTCAACCAGGACATACGCCCCGCGTTCTCATGGCGATGGCTGACCACAATTTCTCCCCAATAAATACAGTCATACCCTTCGCGCATGATCCTGAAGGCCAGGTCAGGCCCTTCATGGCTGATGAAAAAAATATCGTCGTAGTCTCCGGCGCTGTTCAGAGCGGTTTTTCTGAACGCGACCGCTCCCTCGGTTATCCCGTAGGTTGAAAATTCCTTATCGTAATAATCCTCCACTTTGCAGTGGTGTACCCAGTTGCAGATGTGCCCCGTAAAGGCGTCCACAACCTTGAAGTTCACCGCACCAAGCAGGGGATTGTCACGGAACTTGCCATGAAGCCGCGCTATCATCTCGCCGGTTATGCCCGACACATCATCATCCAGACAGATAATGACGCTGCCGCGGGCATTTCTAAATGCGATATTCCTTCCGGACGCGCCAACATTCTTTGCTGTTTTATAGTAACGGGCCTTTTCAAAACGCTTCGTTACGTTCAGACGCGTGTCGTCAGAGGAATCGTTATCCACGACAATAATTTCGGTAGAATCATCCAGCAGGTTATACATACTGCCAATAACCGCCATGACGCTATCGCATCTGTTGTATGTCAGAATGCAAATGGAAGTCTGTACGTCCATAGCCACCCGATTTCATACGTTTTAAGGCTCTTTTTTATGCAGCTTTTCAAGTGGAGATTCACGCGAGTTGGTACAAGAACCATGCCTATGCATGCAGTTATGCGGAACACGCCGGATTTCAGCATATTGGCTGCCGATGACAATCGGCAGATCAAATCAATGGTGTTAAGCACGAACATGCGAAATCGGCAAAGCGGGGACGAGGAGGCGCGGTGAGGGGATCAGAGAAGAATGTTATGTTTGTTGCCGCTGTTAATTTCAGGTCACTCTGTTCCTGTCGGGATACAACAAAAAAGGCCGGAGCATGCAACAGCACACTCCGGCCTTATAAATTTCAAACGCCGTCAGACTTTACTTTACCGGCACCACGGTAAGGTTGGTTGGTGGAGCCAGGGGAACGGCTTCACCGGGCTTTGCCGTTGAGACCAGCAGATTGTCAAGCCAGAACGTCTGGTTGGCGGGAGCGCCGTATCCCATGTAAGGGCCGATAACAAGCTGGTTGAACTTCAAATTCGGATACTGACCGGTGCGCATCACCACATTCGTGTAGCTGAAGACCTGCTGACCATCCAACCAGTACGTTACCGTTCCGTCAGCAACAGCTTTACCGCTGACTATGCTGTTCATTTTGTAATATACCTCGACATGGTGCCACGAACCCATCGAAAACAGGTTACTGCCGCCGGTCAAGTACTTGCCGTTCCAGTACGTCCCGTTTCCGGAGTTGTAACAGGTAGACTTGAAAGCATTGTCCAGTAACCCGTTGCAGCCGCTTACCGATCTGTTTTCGGTAGTTTTGGTCAGATCGACGTTAATCTTTGTCTGATCCGTGTTTGCTCCATCCTGAAAGGTGAGATGCGGCGTGGTAGCAACAACCTGCCCGGCGACACCCCAGGTTTCCAGATAACTTGTCAAGTGAGTGAAAGCCAGGTTTGAATAGGCGCTATCCTGGTTAGTCAGGAGATAGATTTCATGATGACCGGCCCCACCCGCCTGCTCCATCCAGTTGCTGGCGTATTTCTGCCAGAAACTGAGATATAGCGTGTCGCTCTCGGGAAACTGTTTCCGCATCGCTCCACCTGACGATGGCGTGGTCCCCCCGGTGGAAAAGATGAAGGCAGCCGAGCTCGTACTGCCGGAGATGTGTTCAGCGGTAGTCACCTTCACACCGGTATTGTCATACCACCCTCGCTGCGCAAAATTTGTATCGGCAAAATCTTCCTGCAGCAGGGTGGTCGCTGCATTGGCAGCGGCAGCAACACCGAGTAACACTGTCATTATAAGAAGTTTTTTCATATTTCTCTCCGTTTAGCCACCACCGTGGCGGCAGTAAAGACTTATCTTACCTGCAGGTTAGTCGGTGGAGTCAGCGTCGCAACGGTGCCGCCACTCATATTGTAAACCGCACTTCTGCTCTGGCCGTTATTTGTCACCCACAGGTAATAGGGGCCTGAGCCGAGTCCATCCAGATTGGCCTTGATCTTTACAGAACCGTCGCTCAGAAAGACCGGCTCCTGATAATTAACAGTTCCCTGACCATAGGTGGAGCTAGTGCTGATTTCCACAAGAGACGAGGGATATACTCTGCTTGAAGAGAGCGCCATATTGTCCATCCTGAGAGTCAAGGCAAAGTTGGAAGGCGTGCTGAATGCGTTCACTATCCCGTATACGAAGTAATTCTGGGTTGTTGGTGTTAACGGTGTCGTCATGATCAACTGGTTATCTATCCACACTTTCACTGTTGAGGATGAATTGCTGTATTGCCATTCGAGCAGATACCACCGGTCTGACTTGATCGCCCCGCCGGGGATCCCCCCATAATAGTTACTGCCGTTATTAACCACCCTGAAAGTAGTTGGTGCCGTAGCACTCCCTACCGGCTGAATATAGAGGTTATTGCTGGTGCCCTGAATGTCGATGAATTTGAGGGCGTTATCAGGCCAGACGCCGGAGTTATTAGTATAGCGAAAGTAGGTTCTGCCATAAAAGTTCGCTGTATTAAGACTTATGCCGTTGTAACTTTTGATATAGTTTGGATATGGAGCTGACACACCCGACACTGAAAACAGGGCGCTTTTGTTGCCGCTTAACTTGACGGAGGTATCATAAATCCCGTCACAGGTGCCGGACGAGCAATATCCGTCTGCTGACGGCGTGGAACCTTCAAAACCGTACGCAGATTTAAACAGGCTCAACCAGTTGACATTGTTCTCTGCAACCATGTTGGCGCCGTTGATCGTCAACACCTGTCCTGTTGCCACTGTACCGGTGACACTGCTGACAGTCGGCACGGCAGCATTGGCAGTAGCGGCAAAGCTGATGGCGACAAGCATAATAATTAGTTTTTTCATACTTTGTTTCTCCTTATACCCTTATAATAAAATTAAACGATCCGGACGATCACTGCTGCACCTGATTTTTTCCCGCTGTACAAATATAAAAAGCCGGGCACCTCACACCTTTCCGGTATTTCGGCGACCCGGCTGTCTCTGAGAGACCCAATAGGCTTTCCGTCCCACCCTTGCGGATGGTTTAGTATTATCGACTACACTTTATTTGTGTTTTTATTTGTAAATGTACTATCTGCTAAAACGAATATTGCAGATGTGATTGATGTCACAAAACCCAGCATTTATTCCGGATACTTCAGCAACGGCATACTTCGTCGTAAACCGCCGCATATTTGTCGATCATACGTTCCAGGCTGTAATCTCTTCTGACGCTTTCCATTGCATTCACGCTGTATTTATCACGCAGTTCATCATGATTCAACAGACAGGTGACAGCATCCGCCATAGCGGACACATCCCCGGGGCTGACAACTATCCCGTTCATCCCGTGCCTGACAATGGCAGGATTACCACCGACAGCGGTCACAACCGGAGTGACACCGGAGGCCATCGCTTCCAGCAGTGAAATTGACGTCCCCTCGGAAAGCGAGGTCAGCATGAAAATATCTATCAGATTCATGATCATTGGTATATCGCTTCTTTTGCCGGCAAAAACAACCTTTCCGGCGACATTACAATCTTCAGCCGTCTGCCGCAGAACAGGCAGCAGCGGCCCATCACCGACTATCAAGAGCGTGATGGCCGCGATCTCTTCACAAACCTTTGCAAAGGCCTTTATCATGGAAACCTGATCCTTGACCTCTGCCAGTCTGCCTACCGTACCGATTATTCTATGGGATGGCGGGATTTTAAGTTCTTCCAGCAGAGCCGGAGCTTTTGGCCGCGGGGTAAACAGGCCGGTATCGGTGCCGTTTATTATCGTTGTCATTTTAGCTGCCGGCAGGCCGACCGTCTCGACAAGATAATTTTCAAGCTCATGGGAAACCGGAATTATTTTTTTCACAAAAAAACCGCCAAATCTGTCCATGGCCACATGGATTTTTTTGTCGTCAAGAAGCCGGCCGTGATCGGTATAGATCCTCCCGCCTATACCGGCCAGCAGAGCGGCCTGCGTGCCGAGAAAAAAGGTACCGTTATGCATATGCAGAACATCTGTTTTTTTATCCTGAAGAAGTTTTTTAAGCCTGAACGGCAATAACGCGTCATAGCGTGCCTGATTTCTTTGCAAAAAACTCACATTGATACCACGAGCGGCAAGGCAGGAGGAAAAATGGCCGGGGTTATCGAAGCTGCAGACTTCAACGCGGTATCTCTCCGTATCCAGCCCCAAAACGATATCGGTTACAACCTTTTCCATCCCCCCCATCTCCAGGCTGAGTACGGTATGGACTATATTGATTTTTTCAGACTCATAAGCGCTCATCACCAGCGTACCTTTCTCAGGCTCTCCGCCCGCTTTCAGGCCAAACGTATCGCCCTCACGTACTCTTCCTCAATACTTCTTGCCCAGTTATGCACGTTGTACTTCTGCTCAATTTTCAATTGTGCACACTTCGCCATACCGGAACCTTTGTCCCTGTCCGAGACAAGTAACCGCACCGCTGCGCTAATCTCCTCAGGTTTCCCGGGAGAGACCAGAATTCCGTTGATTCCGGAATGTATGACCGCCGGAATCCCGCCCACTGCCGTTGCGATGCAGGGCACGCCGGCGGCCATGGCCTCCAGCAGCGCCATTGGCGTGCCTTCGCTATGGGAAGGAAACACGAACAGGTCCATGGCCGTCAGCCAGTTCTCAACATCGGTTTGAAATCCGGCAAAACAGACATGCTCCCTTACGCCGCTACGGGCAGCCAGCTCTTCCAGCTCCGCCCTCTGCACACCGTCTCCCAGCAGCACCAGCTTCAACGACAGGCCAGATTCTATCAGCATCTTCATGGCACAGATCAGATCGGCGATCCCTTTTTCACGGCTTAACCTGCCGGAATAGCCCAAAAGGATTTCTCCCGCCCCGGCACCCGCCAGCTTTCGTTTGCTTTCCCTGGTATCCGTGCTGTGTTCGTTGGGGCCAGCCTGAGACAGCCGGCATGAGGTGGCATTTTCTATGACCTTGATTCTTTCCGCAGGCACGCTGTTCTTCAGCCAGTCCCTCCTGATCGAATCGGATACCGCAATCACCCGATCGAAACGCCTAAGCGCCAGAAGATCAAGCCGATTATACAGAGACAGCTTCAGCCCCCCCTGGATATAGCCGTGGCAGGTTGAGACCGCCGGCACTCCCGAAGCTCTGGCGGCAGGAAGTCCCAGCAGGTCGGCCAGATAGCCGTGGGTATGCACGAGATCGTACTGCCGTTTCCTGACAATATTTTTCAGATTAAGCAGGCAGCGAGGTACCCGAAACAGCTCTCCCTTTACAGATTTTGAAACAGGTATGGTAAATGACTCAAAGTTCAAGCGCTTGATCTCATCTTCAAAAAAATTACCGTTTTCCCACGGACGCAAAAACATGATCGGTTCAATATCGAACCTCTCCCTGTCCACATGCGTGAGGAAATTCAGGCTGACCTTCTCCAATCCGCCAAAATCAATCGGCGTCAGGACATAGGCAATTTTGTATTTGTTGATCCTCTCGCTACACATAGCTATTCCCATATGCCTTGCAGTGATTCATGAGAAGCCGGCTTCGTCAGCTTGTTTTTCAGGACTCTAGCGACTGCGCCGCAGTACCACCATAAAAGCGGCAATGGGTCACCAAAACTGAAATCATCTTTGTATACTTTAGCGCTGCCCGGAAAGAGGAACTCCTTCGCAAAGCCGATTTTATTCGCTGCAACTCTCAACAAGGGGAAAAATGTACAGAGATCGCCCCCAATCCAGCGAGTCATGACCTCTTCCTGAAATCCGTGAACCGGCGCAACGTCACCATCAAGGGCAATTTTGTAATACAGGTAGGGAAAATCCACTCCGGCTGCTATCCCTTGGGCAAGCGACCCCCAAAAACGGGGATTGATGTCTATGAGATATGGCGTCCCACTGTTTTTATCGATGACAAAGTCCGCCTGGACAATGCCATGCCACTTTATTTTTTCAAAAAGAGTTTGCAGGTTTTTTTCGGCTTCCGGACTGTTCCGGCTGATCCTCAAGGTTGCCTGACCGTTTTTCAGCGGGTACTGCCGCAACTGTTTATAGGCAACCGTGCCACGGATCTCGCCGTTACTGAAAAGCATGGCAACACAGTGCGTCTCTCCATCAATTTTTTTTTGCAGATAAAAACGCTCCCAAGGGCGATCACAGTAACTCTCTTCATCCAGATGCTTTTTCAGTTCGCAGGGTGAGTTTATTTGAGTGATCCCCCAGCCTCCCCCACCCTGCTTCGGCTTGACAAGAAGCGGGAAAGGCAGCTCATCTGCCAGGGATGGCGATCGCCGGATAGCGTTTATATTATACGTTTCCGGCACACCGATGTTCAGCTCTCTGGCGACATGCTCCCAGCGGTCCTTATTGTGCGCCAGCAGTATCTTGTCATAATCCGGCACTACCACGCGAACAACTTTTGAAAGCCTGTCCTTGTATTTTGCTATGAGGAATGTTTCCTCACATACCGGTATCAAAACGCTGGCGTTATATTTGCGAATGTTCTCAATCATGCATTCGATAAACGGTTCGTTATCTGCATCAAATGGTGATGGATACAAAAAATGACCACTTGAGTACTTTGACGCAAAGGACATTGATGGCGCGGCAAAATCGGCAGTAATCACTTTTATGCCCTTAAGGCTTAAGCTCTTTACTATGTTGTATGAAATCCTGCTCTGTGCGTTTGTTACGATAACGGTCATATCGCAGCTGCTCCAGTAGTTATGATCCCATTGAGCCCAGAGGGAAGTTGCGCGCCGGATTTCCTATGGCAAGACAGTTTGGCGGTACTTTTGACGTCACCACGCTGCCATTGGCGATCACCGACCCTTCGCCGATGGTAACCCCTTTCAGAATTACGCAATTGCCGCTGATCCAGACGTTGTCCTTGATAACAATCGGCTTGCTGCTGGCCCGGGAAGCCGGCAGATGCCTCTCCTCCGGCTTTACGGGGTGGCCGTCATAGCTGAGGATACTCACCCGGTCACCGATAAAGACATGATTCCCGATTGTGACATCACAGCCGACATCGACTATCAGCTGATAGCCAAGACAGCTATTACTGCCGACGCTCAGGGTCGGATTGTCGAACACTTTGGCACCGATCAGCGTACTCTTGCCGTGAATCGACACATCATCACCCAGCTTAAGCCGTAATGGCCCCATAACCAGGGGAATGCCACCGATCAGATAGAGCCCCCTGCCAAACTCGCTGCAACGGAGTTTGAAGAGCGGAGTGTGGTACACAATCCGCGCAAAGGCACCCCACAGAGACAATCTCAGGGAGCGTTCCCACCCAAGCAGCTGGTAGAGCGGCCTGATGACCGGCAGCTCAAATCGTCTGGCACGCTTGGCCAGATCGTAAAGGCTGCTGTAAAACGGGGTCTCCCGCCGTCTGATTTTCAGTATCAATGCCTCAACCATACGTTCCTCGCCTGAACGACACTGCAAGTCCCACACGTGCCACATCGTTTGCCTGCTCCGGCTCCGTCTCCGGCTCAGAGCACGCTGTCGCCACCTGCTCCGTGTGCAGGCGGTTAAGCACGGCTGAAAGGACTATATAAAAGGCCCAGCTGACGGAATACGCCTGACTGATAAACATGGTCGCAATAAAATGGCCGACAAATCCTGCCTGCGCCAGCTCCCCCAGCCTGACAAGTCCGGGTTCTCCACTGTTTTTGGTAATGCCGGCAAAAATTTTGTAGGCGTTGAGGCTCAGGAGCAGGAAAAGCGCAAAGCCGAGTATGCCGGTTTCAGCGCCGATCTGGACCAGACTGTTATGGGCCGTCTGCCACTTTGCCGAATCAAGGCCGCGTGCCTCACGATCCCTTCCCATACCTTCCGGGAAACGATTGAAGCCGACTCCGGTCAACGGATGAGTAACCATCATTTTCATACCGCTCTTCCAGAGAGTGAGTCGCCCCTCTTCGCTGGTAGCGTTGTAATCATTTTTAACGTCCAGAATCGTCTTGAATCTGCCCGTATCGATATCGACAAACTGCAATGCGACGACAGCCAGCAGCACCAGCATCCCCTTGTGCAGCACGGTGATGTTGAAAGAGGCACTTTTCCTGAACAGAAAAAAGACCAGCACCGCCATAAGAGCGACAAAGCCTCCACGGGAACCGGTCTTTACGATAATCAGCAGGCCGAGGACAAAACTGACCAGCGCAATCAGACGCACAAAGCCGCCGTATTCCCTGGAGGTAAAGAGCAGGTTAAAGGTCATAAAACTGATCATGTAAAAAGCGATGTCGTTGGGGTCAAACATGGAACCAAAAGAGATTCTTCCTTCCATCAGGCTCCCTTTGGTCAGAATAGACAGGCCATACACCGCTATGCCGATGCAGTAGACAAAGAGCATCTTCCTGATTTTTTCGACGTCGTTCATCAGCCGGTAGAAAAGATACACAAACAGCGCCACGCTGCCGTAACGGAACAGCTCTTTGAGCGAAGCGCTGAGGTAGTAGGAAAACGGGATACTCAGCACCAGAACTAGTAACAGGTAGCCGTAAAGTTTCAACTGGTTTTCAAGCGGCAGCTCTTTCCCGCTGTTTTTTGCGCTTAACATCCAGATACAGAGGGTCACTACCCCAAGCAGAAGCCCGGGGCGCAGCTGTTCCAGAAACGGCAGGTAGTCCTGCGGTCGGCACAAGAGCACGAACGACCAGGCAGTGAATGAAGTCAACAGAAGCGCAGAACTGTTTTTTTGATTGGCCGATACCGATAGTTTTGCCATTTTGATTTCACCGATTACGTACTGGTAAGTAATAACGACAATTCCGCTGCCAGCTTCTCCGTCAGCACCTTTGTGTCAAATTGCGCATACATGTGCGGGTTATTTCTTATGTGGTTTCTGCCGCTGTCACTGCACTGCTCGTAAAGGTACTCCGCGATACCGTCAGTATCATCGGGCATGAATGCTGCTCCGGATTCTGTGTTTCTGATCAGCTCCGAAGTGGCGCCAGGCCCGGTAATAGCAAGGATTCTGGTGCGGGAGCCAAAATAGTCATAAATCTTTGCCGGAACATTTATGTCTTGAATAGAGGTAACGAGAAGTAACAGCAGGTGCGAACTTTTCATAACGTCAATCGCTTCGCTTAACGGCACCGGCGGAGAGACCTCCACGATTGAATCAATGCCGTAATCTCTTGCCAACTCTGCGACGGTTTTCCCCTCTATTAATTCGCAGTTACCGAATATTTTGAACCTGATTGCCGACAACTCAATCCGGCCGCTGCTGACAAGTTTCTGAATAGCCTTGAATAACGGCTCGGGGGATCTCTTAAGATATATCGTTCCCGCGTAGGAAATCGTGAAGGTTTCATATCTGTCCGGGAAAGTGCCGGTCAGGAATTTTTCCATCTCAATGCCGTTGGAGACGTACACAAACTTGTCACCAGGCTCTGCAGGAAAACGGCACATTAATGCCGTTCTGTGCTCATTTGTGGTCGTAAGGACTTTATCGGCGTTACGCACGACCTCTCCCTCAAGCCACCCTTCAATCCTGTCTGACCATTCGGACCTGATCCTCTGGGGCCGGTACTGCTGTAAATCCATCCAGGGATCTCTGAAATCTGCAACCCAGTTAACCCCGAGAAGCTTCTTGAGAATGAGCCCGATGAGATGTGATGAGTGAGGCGGACTCGATGTCATGATGCAGTCAAAACGGTGACGACCTATTGCGGCTAAAGCCCGTAGCGTTGCCGGTATGATCCAGCTTCGCTCATTATCCGGGAAATAACTGAACGATAAATAATAGCGTTTCAGCTTTTGCAGCAAGGTTTCAGACGTTACCGTGCCGCTGTTTTCCGCAGCGGTGCCGCCTGCATCAGTACCGTTTTGACTCTTTTTGTTTTTGACGACTGCCAAGACGACCTTCCTTATCGACTGCAGCACATCTGTTACTTTGGGAAGCCTGATGCTCTTCAGAACCGGGATGCTACCCAGGTCATTCACCCGCTCCTTGTCAAGCTGATCACGATAGCGATCAGCGATCGTCAGCACGGTCGGTTCCCAACCGAAGGTCGGCAGATTGCGGGCAAACTTGGCGATTCGCTGCCCGCCGACGGCAAAATCAGGGGGGAAATAATATGCTATGAGCAACACTTTTTTCATCCTGAGCTCCGAAGCTTCTTTCATCGCAGGCAACCCTCAATCTCTGCATCGCTTTGAAACAGCAACAGTTTTCTGCCAATGGCTGCCCTTACCTGAGTGCAGCCAATAATGCCTTGATATTTCGTGCCAGACCCGGCGGCAGCACATTGGCCAGCAGCCCCTTCAAACAGGGTACATTACGGAAGTTGTATCTTAAACCGAGCAGATAACAGCCCGCCGACCGCAGGCGGCCGTTATGCCGATAGTGGTGATAGCCCAGATGACAGTACGCTTCGCTTATATTCCTGTTAAAAATGGTTGCAAGGGCAGTGGAAGTGAAGGGAATGCTTTTGAGGCGCCGAATCCGTTCCCGGCAATATGTCTCCGTATCTTTTGTCAGAGAGCTGCGATAATGGTTATAGACCGCCGTCGCCTGGCCTATATATGCAAAGCGGTGGCGTGCTGCGATGCGCATCCAGTAATCGGTGTCTTCACCAACAGAAATATCCGTGCGAAAGAGCCCGACCGAAGCGATAACCGATTTTCTCACCATCACCGTACCGGTCCAGATCGGATGGGGAGAAAAACTGTAAAACAGCTCCGTGAATCTGCTGTTGAACAGCGTACATCCCAATGATGACGGAACCAGTGCGCTTTTGAAATATTCGACAAAATGATTGTGCCGCAGATACTCCCGGATGAAACCGTTCTCGTCATGCTGCAATGTGTAGTCGCTAAACACCATCGCAATGTCCGGGGCGGCGGTCAGCGCCTCAACCCTTGAACGCAGGCTGTCCGGCTCCATGACATCATCGGCATCAAGGAAGCAGAGATAGTCACCTTCGCTACGATTGATACCGCTGTTTCTCGCCGCCCCCGGTCCACTGTTCGGCTGGAAGGTGGTTTTTATGCGCACATCATTTTTGTATCTGCTCAACACTGCAGAGGTGTTGTCCGTGGAGCCATCGTCAACCACGATAATTTCAAACTCTGCACCTGTTTGTGCCAGTACGGACTCAATTGACTCGTCCAGGTACTTTGCGCAGTTATACGTCGGCATTATGACGCTGATTTTATCGGGCATGGGTCATCCTTTTCACTCTCCGGACGGCTTGAGTGCATCAGCAGCACGGCTCTCTTACCCGGCGCGATTACGCTCCGCCATCTTCGGGATCATGCACTGCCTTTGCTTTCTATAACTCCCAGCAGATCACCGACATTGCGGAGCGAGCCGAGATCCTTTGACGAGAACTGAATCCTGAACAGAGCCTCCACCGCCATGATCAGGTTGATGTGCGTCAGCGAATCCCAGCCGTCAACATCATTGGCCGTGGTTGCTTCGCTGACGGAAAGTGTCTCGTCGTCAAAAACCATCCGGAACACATCATTCAATTTGTCCATTGCCGTCATTTTCATATCTCCATTGTCGAGATGTCACCGGGGTCCTGCCCAAGATAGCGGGCTTTCAGCACCCGGCGCATGATTTTACCGCTCTTGTTTTTCGGTATGCCATCAAGGAAGATGACCTCCTGCGGCGTCGCGATGCCGGAAAGCCTGTTCATGACATGCAGGCGGATCTTCAGATCCAGCTCTGGTGAAGGTTCAAAGGTGTCGTGGAGGCTGACAAACGCCACAACCTTCTCGAACAGCAGCTCATCGGGCGCTCCGACGACCCCGGACTCGGCAATTTCTTCAATTTCCAGCAGGGCGCTTTCTACCTCGAACGGGCTGACCAGATGCCCGGCACTGTTGATAACGTCGTCACTACGCCCCATGAACCAGAAATAACCGTCCCCGTCGCGCTTGACCGTGTCGCCGGTCTGATACCAGCCATTACGGAACTTCTTCTTGTAGACCGTTTCATTATTCAGATACGCGATGAACATGGATGCTCCGCCCTGCTTAAGACAGAGACTCCCCTGCTCGCCGTCCGGGAGCAGGTCGCCGTTGTCACCAATAACAACAGCTTCCATCCCCGGCGCCGGAATACCCATTGAACCGGGCCGAATCTCCACTCCGGGTCGGTTGGAAATCATGATTGCGCCGGTCTCAGTCTGAAACCAGGTGTCATGAATATCGCGCTGCAAGAGCCTTCTCCCCCACTGGATCACCTCGGGGTTGAGCGGTTCTCCGACACTGAAAATATGCCGCAGACGGGAGAAATCGGCAGTGACAAATTTCTCCTGATCCTCCCGCATCAGCATCCGTAACGCTGTGGGGGCTGAATACCAGACAGTGATCCGTTCGCGGGCCAGCAAATCAATCCATTCCAAAGCGTCGTAGCCGCCACCGTAATGAACCTGGGTCACACCGAGACTCCAGGGACCGATGATCCCGTAGGATGTGCCGGTAACCCACCCCTGATCGGCTGTGCACCAGAAGATATCGTCGTGCCGGAGGCCGAGAATTTCCCGGGTCGTCATATTCTGGCTGAGGATGCTGCCGTGGCGGTGCAGAACGCCCTTCGGCTTGCCGGTAGAGCCGGAGGTATAGTGCAGGACGGAGGGGGTATCGGCGGCAGTCGGCCCGGCCAGAAACTCCGCAGAGGCATCCTCCAGCAGGCTTTTCAAGCTGTAAATCCCCTCGTTCAGGTCACTGTCACCATCCACAACAATAATAAATTCCAGTGCAGGGAGCTGCTGCCTGATATGGGCGATTTTTTTGAGGCTGCTCTTCTTGGTAACAATGCCTTTTGCACCTGAATCGCCCAACCTGTCCAGCAGGGCATCTTCACCGAAGTTGGAGAACATGGTGCCACATATGGCCTGCAACTTGAGAGCCCCGAGAAAGGCAAAGAACTGTTCCGGCATCTTGGGCAGAAAGGTGAAAACAATATCACCGCCCACGACGCCGAGGCTCGTGAGGACATTGGCAAAGCGGTTGCTTTCCCTGTCCAGGTCGGCAAAGCTGTAGTCGGCACGCCCGCCTTTGGCATCAACCCAGCGCATGGCGGTCTTCTCCGCGTGGCCGTTTACACATTGCTGTTTCGTGCAGATGTGGCCGATGTTGTACTGGCCATTTTCGATCAGTTCATTGTTCATGACACAGCCCCGTTAACATGGTTATTTTTCTATCGGCCAATAGTCGGGGAGAAGCGTGAGTACCACCCCGGAAAATGCCTGCACCCGTGCGGCTCCATCCGCCAGTTTGGCATCGGGAACCTGGGCGGTAACCTGCACAAAAGCGCCATCATTCCGATTCCGGAGCACGCGTCCCCAGAACCTTTCGATATTCTGCTGGATTCCGCTCGACATCACCGTTGACCCCGCGCTCTGATACCAGTGAACCATAACGGTATTAACACCGTCCCTGCGGGCCTGGACGTAGTTTAACTGCGCAGGGGAAGATTTATTCGGCTGATTAATCCGGATCTTCCTGGAATCGACGATCGCCCATCCGGCACCGGGCAGACACGCATACGGGTTATGCCCCGTCCGTCCCCCCTTGGCAGTGCCGTAATAGCCGATATACAAATCAAGCTGGCCAGCGTCGCCGGAGCGGTAATGGCGGTATATCTGCTTGTCGGCATCAAGTTCGCGATTTACCGCTTCCGGAAAGACATCATCCACCCCTCTGTATCCGGCGATCTCTTTCGGCAGATATTCGAGGTTTGTCCGGGCAATAACCGGGGCCGGGCGCACTGTCAGCAATCCCACAACAACCACCGTTGCAATGAGGCTGAGCAGGCATATTCCGTATGCTTTATTGGATATCATCAGCCACTTTCCCGTTTAAAAAGAAGAACAGCGCAAACAGCAGTGCAAAGCCAAAGACAAATATGGCTATCCCTGAAAACTCGTGAAGGAAACCCCGCGCGACCCTGTCACCGTAAAAATGGGCCAGCACGCCGGTACCGGCGACCCGAAATATATTCGCCGCGATGGCAATCGGAACCGCCGCACTGACAAGAAGCACCTTCCGCCACCACCCTGCTCTGGATAAAAAACAGAAGACGAAACTGATCATCGTGAGCGACATGATGGACCTGATGCCGCTGCACGCCTCGGCAACCTCCAGCTGGGTCTGCATGAAGTAGAGCATGTTCCCTTCCCGGTAAACCGGAATTGAACAGCTACCTATAATGGCGGCAGAAACATCGGTCGCCATCAGTTGCAGCGGCAGAGAGACGAGGCTTATCAACGAGTATGGCACCGGGACCATGAAAATGAGGAAGGCGATGGGGAACGCGAGCTTTTGGATAAAGTCCTTGCCGAGACAGAACCAGATCAGGCCGAAAAGGGATGCCACCATTGCGACTCTCGCGGGGAAGACAACACCTCCGGCGCTGCTTGCGACATAGGCGAGCAGGCTCACCGCGAGCAGCCCCCCTCCGAGGAGGGACGTCGAGACACGCGCAAGCTCCAGGGCGCTTTTTCTCTGCCAGACAAAATACAGTGTGACCAGCGGCACGATAAAGGCGTGAGAATTGTCGGAATTATCCAGCCATTCACGGACCAGTCCGGGATAGAGCGGATAGAAGGCTGCCGCCCAAATCAATAGAAGTATCACAATTTTAATTTTGTCGTTTCTGGACATAAGAACTCTCTTGATTCAGCGGTCACACAAACAATTTCGTGATCTTTTTTATATCTTCCCCGTTCACATAGGGGTGTACCGGCAGGGTGACTATTCTTCCGGCAAGCTCTTTTGCCACCGGATAGCTCTTGCCGTCAAAAGTGCCGCACAGCGCGGCGATGCCATCAATGGAATCAGGATACCCATCCGATATTCCAAGCCCCATCTCCTCACTACGGCGAAGTAACTTTTTTTTCGTATCCGCATCCGCGGCAAGAACGGGAAATCTGATCAGATCCGGGCTTGTTCCGCGACAAAAACCTTTCACCCCTGTACCGTCTCTGCTGATTGTATCGACATTTGCCGCCCTGACGGACGTGAGCCGGTGTAGTGCCGCTTTCCATTTGTGCGCCATCCCCGCCTGAAACGATGACAGCCTCCTGATGGGAAATGACGGATCAAAATGTGTTTCTCCCAGTTTTAGAAACGGCAACGATTTCGGCAGCCAGTAGATCCGCGGGGAGATGAGGAACAACAGGGCAACGGCATTAATAAACAGCTTCAGGCAGTCAATGATTCCGTATCCCTTTACAGCCGCCAGATGTTTCTCCACCATTGGCCCGATCTGTGTGTCATCTGTCAGAATGAGGCCCCCCTCCACGGTAGAAAACGCCTTCCCGCGCCCCAGGCTGAACAGCCCCACATCTCCACGCGTCCCCATTTTCCTGCCGTTCCATTCGCCACCCATCGCCTGAGCGGCATCTTCCAGGACGAATACGTCCCGCCCGCGGATCAAAGCCTTGAGACGTTCCACATCGGCCGGCATACCAAATAAATGGGTCGGAACCACACAGAGGAGACGTGGATTCTCCAATTCCTCCACGATGCGGTCGAAATCGAAATCGAGCGTTCCCGGAGCCATATCGCATAAGCGTATTTTGAACCCGGCTCTTGCGATCGCAGACGGTACGGAGTAGCAGGTATAGGCCGGGATAAGGACTTCATCTCTACCGGGGTGGAGCTCGTGCAGGGCGTGCAGTATGGTAACAAAAGCCGCCTTTCCGGAAGAAACGGCGCAGCAGTATCTGACCTTAAAAAATGACTTGATTTCATTCTCGAAGCGCTCAACTATCCCCTCCCCCGCGAAAAAACCGGCAACCCCGGACACAATATCCTCAACATGAAACGGCGACGCTGCCGGGGAAAGTGTTCTGCCAATACGCATTACCATGATGGCATCCAGTCTCACGTTCAGTGACTACAAGCTGCGCAATTCAACAAATTATTAGCACTATTGATGCCAGAACAAATATCGTTTAATTCCGAGCAGTTGCGCGCTGGCCAGGTGTTAAAGACATGCTCCGGATAATTATTATATGGGGTCAAAAGACGGAGAGGCTGTATCTATCGGGGTGGGATGAGGATCGTAAAAATGTTTTACATTGTTATATTTGGTGCCTTGGAGGGTGCAAACGTATTGTCTTTGCCTGTTGCCGTCCTTCTGTGACGAAACAACTCATACATAGTGCCCGCATAATACATAAGCAGCTTCTCAAAATAAAAACTCTTCCGGGGATTTTGCCTGCATGCGGCAACGACACATTGTGTCAGGCAACTAAGTACATTTTTGTAAAAATAAAGCGGTATATTGAACAACCTTCGGCCGTTCCTCTGCAAATCTCCGACAAGACACTGGCCCCTTCCCGATTTGAACGCGTATTTTCTAAAGTATTTTTTTGTCAGCCGTTCCTCGTCGACAGGGTGACTAACCAGTGTAGCCGGCAGGTAGAGCATCTCTTCTTTTCCCTTCAGTAACCTGTTGCAGAACTCGGTATCTTCGAGCATGGGAATTTTTGTTGCCGCAAAATCCAACCTTTCATTGAAATAGCCGTAGGTCAGAAAAATATCTTTTGTAAAAAACATATTTGCTCCGATAGGCGGCCACATCCCGGGCGAAGCATAACTTTTGACATCCGCGCCGTAATCGTGCGCGACAATGGTTCCACCGATATTTCTGAATTCGCCCTCCGTGGCAATCCATGACGGCACGATATCAGGCCAGAGCGGCAGGACTCTCCCCCCGAAGGCCTTGCAATCAGGATGGGCTGCAAAAGCCTCTCGTATTGAACACAGCCACCGTGAGTCAATAACGACATCATCATCGGTAAAGGCGATAATGTTGCCTCTGGACGCTCTGATCCCCGTATTCAGGGCAAATGTTTTTCCCTGCCGTGGTTCAAGGATATAGCGGAATATCTCCGGCTTTAACGCCAGATACTCTTCACAGACGCTTTTTGTTGCATCAGCGGAGTTATTGTCAACGATGACGATCTCATAGCTGAACCGGCTGACATCCTCCTGCCTGACGAGGTCGTCAAGGACATTACGCAGGCTTTCACTCCGGTTATAGGTACAGATTATAACGCTGATATCCATGGCTTATCGATGTCCTCCCGTCATAAGGCGACCGCTTACATTGCGTCGCGTATAATTTCCAGATACGCCTTTCCAAAGCGCAGATCAGGCTCAAGATGGTTTCCCTCCGCCCATTCATTCCAGGCTTTTATAAAAACGAGGTTATGTTCATCAGGGCACCCCCTCGTTAATTCAAGCGTCTTTTCCACCTGTATTTTGAACAACTCCGGACTTGATTCATGAAGCACGAGGCCGTTAGAACCGCTTCTCGGCGTGTTATCCCAATTCGGCAGCAGACACGGGTAATTCTCGATATCCGGCATTTTCTTGCAATACATCTCCGGCAGCACCTTTTCGTAGGCATATACCGTGGGTTTACCGATATTTTCCTCGTACAAATGGCGCAGTTTTTTGAAAGGCTGGCGCCGCCACGACACATGTATTTTACGCCGTAGTGCCGGCAGGTACTGCTTCACCGTTCCGTCAAAACCGAGCTGTTGAGGATTCCAGGCCTCTTCACCATGTTGGACCGCCACCAGATGCAGTCCCGGCAAGCCAGACGTGACAGCCAGCTCCCTCCAGAAATCCAGGACATTATTGATATCCGGAATCCTGCTCGGATCAAAAATCAGGAATAACGGTTTCCCATCCACCGTAAGGTAACGACTGTCCCTGAAAGCCGGCAGTAACGTATCGAAATGGGCGCGCAGGTCATCATAGCCGGGATAGGTTTGCTCTATCAGGATCTTGTCGGCACACCCATGCCATATTCCGGTCCATGTCTGGTTTGCCCAGCAGAGGCAGAACGGAAAATCAGGCTCCCCCGACTCAAGCACTTCGTTAAACGGTTTTTCAAGAATTCTTCTCCCTGCAAACCAGTAATGATAGTAGCAGAAAGCCTCTATACCATATTCTTTGGCCAACGCGGCCTGTGCGGCTCTCGTCTCCGGCACCCTGAGATCGTAATAGCCAAGGTCGGCCGGGACGTGCGGCTGATAATGCCCCCGGAACAACGGCTTTGCTTTACCGACATTCGTCCACTCGGTAAAACCTTTGCCCCACCACTCGTCATTTTCAGGAATCGGATGGTATTGCGGAAGATAAAAAGCGATCATGCGGGCCATAAACTCTCCTTCCTTAAAAGGGCCACGACAGGGCAGTTCTTTGAGTCCAGCTAACGGCTGCGGCTAATCCGTCAGGCCTGGTCTCTCCCTTCACTGTCAGCCAAGATACTGTTCAATAACATCAAGGATTCTCCGGGCGCCGACCGGTATATCGTGATTCTCGGCAACTTTTGCGCAGCCCCGCGAACCGAGATCGGCCCTCAGCTTATTGTCCCTCGCCAGCAGAATCAACTTGTCGGCCATGGCGGCTATATCGAGATAGGGCACGACAAAACCGGCATCATCTTCAACAAACTCCGGCGAACCGCCGCCGCCATCAAAGCAGACGATGGGCTTCCCCAGGGCGGCCGCTTCCAGGTTGACCAGAGGAAAGGGGTCTTCGCGCGAAACCATGGCAAAGACGTCAAACTGGCTGTAGTAATCCATGGGATTGGTCACATGATCGACGAAGTGTACCTGCTCCGTTATCCCGGCATGGTGAAGGTCGTGACGTATCTGATAGGTTTCCGTTTCATTGCAGCGCCCCCCGACCCAGACAAAATGGATCGGCACGTCGCCCCCCTTGGCGAGTACGGCAATGGCAAGCTGAATGAACAGGTCCTTGCCCTTTCGCCACGTTTCCATACCGGAACTACCGACAATGAAGGCATCAGCGGCGATATTCAGCTCTTTACGCGGATTGCTCAACGGGTCCAGCCGGTCAGTCAGTGATGAGATCGGGATAAAGCCGTGGATCACCTCTATCTGCGCCTCCGGGATGTCATGAGTGGTGACGAGATGTTCCTTTACCGCTTCAGAGACGACAATGAAGTGTTTGGTGTAACTTTTTACCAGCTCCATATTCGCTGGGCCGCTGCGGTGAATCCAATATTCAAGTTCATGTACATGCGTCACCACGGGGCAGTTAACAGCGGCCAAAAACTTCAACACCGCTCCATTGGTGATCGTATTTGAATAGATAAGCCCGATATCGTCCGCAGCAATGTCCTTCAGCAGCCGCTTGCTGTGGAACCCATCCAAAAGCCTCTGCACCCAGGGAGCTGACAGCAGCGAGCGCAGCCGGCTGTTGCGCGGCAACACCCGGTTAAAAAAGCTGAGCGTTGCCACCTCCCCGAAATCCCGATCCATATCACCGGAATTTTTAGACAGAACCCGGAACGGAATAGTGCTGTTCGCACTAAACCACTTCAGGAAATTCAACAGAAAGATCGGCGCCCCGGAGCGCGACGCATCATGATTTATGAACAGGACTTTCTTGGTCGGCACGCTGTCCACCCTTTCACCCCTTTGTCACACCATCGGGGATCACCTTGAAATTATTCAACCCGCACAGCATTCTCCGCACCGCAGGAGCACATCTGTCCCTCACTGCAGCGGGGCACCAGAGCCCCGCGAGATACAGAGCGGCAACGGGGACTCCGGGAGAGACGGCGAGCAGCTTCAGCAAAGCACGTGTTGCAAACGACCTGTCATGGGCAAGACCGTACCGGTACAGGCGCTCCATCCCCTCTGCCTGCTTCCGCCTGAGGATTGTGCGGATCAACGCCCGGTCATCCCTGCGACAGATAGTCAGGTGATGTTTCAGTATGGCAATATCCTCCAGAAGGTAGTTGAAAAAGCGCAGCAGCATCGGCCCCGAGGCGCTGGTCGGGAGATAACGCCAGCGGGTCAGCCGTTTTTTTATGATGGTAACATCGTATGTCGCGGCAATGCGGAGATACAGGTCATAATCGCTTGCCCGCTTGAAGCGGCGGTCAGACAACCCTACCGCCGCCAGCACTTTTGCCGGCACCATGACCTGGGAGGTGGTGTATATGAACTGGTTATGCAGGAGCTGGTGATAATAGCGACCGCTGGTCACCGACTCATCAGGAAGATCTTTGCATTCAGGGCCGAAAAAAAGGGTCGTTTCAATGGTCCGGTCACCATCGAACTGTGAACCGTCAACGGCGATAAGACCTGATTCAGGATGGCGCACTGCCTCTGCAACCTGAAGCGAAAGCTTCTCCGGCTCCCACAGATCGTCGCCATCAAGGAACGCGATGAATTCTCCGCGAGCCATACCGACACCGGTATTACGCGAACCGGCAACACCCATGTTCTTTTGCCGGACATACTCGATGCGGCCGTCAAAGCGGACCATCCGTGCGGGGGTGTCGTCCGTGGAGCCGTCATCAACGACAATGACCTCGTATGGGTCATAGGTCTGCGCGAGTGCGCTCTCAAGCGTCTGCTCGATGTAGGCAGCCTGATTGTATGTCGTCACGACAACGCTCACCAGCGGGTTCATTTCACACCTCGTTTCAACGAAATTGTTTCCGCAGCTGAAAATGCTCGTTACAAGAAAACCTCAGGCGAACAATTGCTCAATTTTTCTCTTCACCCGCCAGGGGACAAACGTGCTCCAGACATTCCTGAGCAGCAGCGGACATTTTTTTCTCAATCTGTTCAAGAAGGCGGCGTCCTGATACAGCTGCGCAATCTGTTCTCTTCTGCTGTGCAGATGCGTGAGCACCTCTCCGTTCAGCCTGTTTATATGGATCTGCTTGTCTATGGCCGCAAGATAGCTGTTCCTCATCTTCACCCTGTTTCTGCATCTCGAATCGCTCCTGACACGATAATAGGCAAGCACCTCATCGACAAAAACAACCTTCGGCTCCAGAGCGAACACATTCATCCAGCATTCCCAATCCTCATTAGCCTGCAGTTTTTCATCGAAGGCGATGCCGTTTTCCCTGAACAGTTCCGCATCAAAGATGAAGCAGTGTACAGGGATCGTCAGCCCGGTTTCCCATTTAAGCATGATGTCGTTAAATGGTTTTTCGTCCTGCAACCGGGGGCTGATACGTTCATAGACAACCATCATGTCGTCAATATCGCGGCTGGAGTAATCGCAGTAGCTGAGCGCTCTTTCAGGTATGTTTTGCAGTTGACGTATCTGGATAGTTATCTTGTCGTGGTCCAGCAGATCGTCGGCATCAAGAAACTGCAGATACTTTCCGGAGGAGTTCCTGATGCCGGTATTTCTGGCGCTGCCGGTGCCCTTGTTATTCTGGCGTAAATAGATGATTTTCCCTTTATATTTTTCTCTCAGTAATGACTCCGTGCCATCGGTAGAGCCATCGTCTACGACTATTATTTCCAGATTTTTGTAGGTCTGACTCAGCGCACAGTCGATAGCCTGGCAGACGATCGGACTATTGTTGTAGGTTGGAATAATGATGCTTACCAAAGGCTCTTCCAGCATTTAAATCACCTCCATGGCACGTTGCAGACAGACCCGACGGCTACAGACCCACATCAAGCTTTCTGGCAATAGTCCCCAGCCACTTGTAGATCGGTACAGGGAAGAGTGTCCGCATGACCGGCAGCAGATACAGGCGCAGCAGGTTTTTGAACAGCCTGACACCACTCACGGAAGTTATTACAGCCGGCAACGGAGAGGACTCGCGACACTTCCAGCGTAATAACGGTTCACACACAATTTTCACCTGTTGTACAAAGGCCTTCACGGCATATGATCCGGCGCCCTTAAGGTCGCCCGACTGCTCATATACGGTGGACGCCTCGGCATATCGCCAGCGTAAAATGCGCGCGGTGCTGTGCCGGTATTGTGACGGCAGATGCCTGTCCAGAGCTTCAAACAGCTCAATCATCGCCAGCGTGTGATCCTGCCGGGTTTTCATGGACCAGACACCGCCACGATGCACGACATACACGGACATTGTTTCATCGATGTAGCCGATCGGGCCATGAATGGCATTGAGGATATGGAGCACCCAATCGCCCATCTTCAATGAGTTTGCCCACGCAGGCAGTTCTTCCGTCAACCTGCGGCGAAACATAACTGCGGCAGTCGGAATAAAGTTATCCACCAGCACGTCCTCCACAGTAGAGAACTCCTTGTGCTCCTCACGATAATGGATCGGCTCTTCGCTGCCGTCTTCAGCGACAATCAGGGCGTCATGAAAGCAGGCTGAACAGTCGCGATGTTTGTCCAGAAAATCGACCTGTTTCTGCAGCTTTTCCGCCGACGTCCAGTAGTCATCACCATCAAGCATGGCAATATATTCACCGCTGCACGCCTGCAAAACCTGAGCACCGTTGCCGTGCATGCCCATATTTTTTTCATTCAAAAACAATGTGATCTTATCCGGGTATCTTCTTTTGTATTCAGTAACGATATTCCGGGTATTATCCGTCGAGCAGTCTTCGCCGAGTACGATTTCGTACTCAAAAGCGGTGTGTTGCATCAGCACGCTATCAAGCGCCTTCGCAATAAATTTTTCATGATTGTAGGTAACCATCGCTACGCTGACTTTCATATCCCCCCCGCTTCCCCACTCTTTGGCCTTCGCCCCACCCAGCTTAACTGCCGCTCAGACGGCTCTTTGCTGCGGCGATGTCACCCGAACTCCCCCTTACGGTACGCCGGGAAATAGGTCGTGGGCGCAATCGCCTTCTTGCTTACAAGTTCGGCATAGCTCCGCTCATCAAATATTTTCCCGCAGAAGTAGCAGGTCCGTGTTTCCGTCGCCCACCCCCTCTTATAGCGGCAGAGCCCGTCGTTACGTTCATTCGAAAAGCCGGAACCGCCACCCAGATTGTGCCAGCGAGCCTTGTCAGCAAAATACTCAAGAGCGAAACAATCAAGAGCGAAAAAGGCACCCACCTCGTACCCTTTCCGGGAAACGGCGCCAAGATGACAGTGAACGACCTCTCCCTGCAGGTAGTAGATTTTTGCCCCAATGGTCACACCATCAAGGGATGCCCGCAACATGTAGGCTCCTGGAAGGCTCAGCTGTTTGACAAAAGCCTCCTCAGAGAACGCCTTGATACCGGTAATGCCATGTCTGTCGATCAGATTACGATAGAGGTCAACCCACTCATCAATGAATTCATATGGCTGAGCAGTGGCATTTACCTGAACGGTTCGCAGCGCCCGCCGAACCTTCCTGCTGTGCCGTCTGCTGACAATCTCAGCCAAGGGGCGCTGCAGATCAGCGACGTAGTGCTCTTTGAAGGGAATAACCACGTCGAAGCACCGCTGGAGATCGGCAAGCTGCTGGCCGCCAAAAGGATCGGCAACAAGCGCCAGACTGACAAGGCCCTTATCCTGACCCAGAGCTTGAATATCCTCATAAAAGCCGTCCCAGTTTTTACAACAGAAGAGCGGATAGCACCCCATTGCATCGCAAAGTGAGGTCCCGGGAATCTGTCGTTCAAGAATGCATCCCCTGCTGAGTGGCAAAGAGTGTGGTGTGCCGAATTCCATCAATGAATCAGCATAGCCGGGATGGATATATCCTTGCATAAGTAGGTTCCTTCGTTTTTATCGTTAATCCGTGTTCCGGGTGGTGCCGTGGCCGGACTAGAAGAGGCTGTTCACCACCACGTCATCGACCGTCATGGTATACGCAGCGTCGTACGTGAACAGCGCCGCACCGATGCCGCCGCTCACATAGGGTGCCCGTGCGTCAAAGTTGTTGTCCGTGACGTCGATTTTTGCACTGCCGTCGTAATACACCTGAATCCGGCTGCCGCTACAGACCATCCTGAGCGTATGAAAACCGGTCCCGACACTGGGAAGACTGGCCTGCGCCATCAGAACGTCACCATAGGTCGTCCAACTCCACATCTTTCCCAGCACCAGCATATTTTTTCCTGCCGCAGAGTTATCAGGATAAATCCACGCAGCGTAATGAGCGCCGGTCACCGGATTAACCCGGCAGCCGAGGCCACCGCCAAAGGCCGTGGCAGCAAATTTGAAGCGTCCCTCCACGGAATAGTTATCCCACAGCGGGACGGGGGCGTAGTGTAGCTGGCTATAGGACAGTGCAGAACCGGAACCCTCCAGCACACCGTTGGCCACCGTCCATGTGCCGGAAACAGTTGTCCAGGGGAGCAGCGGGGCCACTGTTCCCGGAACCCGCGTGAAGTTATCGGCAAACATTGACTGGGAAGTAACCGCAATGGTTACCGTGGCGATGTTGCTGCCGGTTGCGCCGTCACTGGCCTGGTAGGTGAAACTGTCGCTGCCGATATAGTTGACAAACGGCGTGTAGACAAAAGAGCCGTTACTGTTGAGGATCAGACTGCCGTGGCTTGGGCCGTTCACCAGTCGGGCCGTCAGAGCGGTCCCTTCGGGATCGCTGTCGTTGCTCAGCACGCCGGGGGCGGCCTGGTTCAACGCCGTATTTACGGCGGTGCTGTAGCTATCGTTAACCGCTACGGGAGACAGGTTGGTGCTGTCCAGACGGTTCACCACCACGTTATCAACCGCCATGGCATACACGCTACTGTTCGTGAACAGCGCCGCACCGATGCCACCGCTTAAATAGGGGGCCCGGGAGTCGTAGTTGGTGTCGGTGACGTCGATCTTTGCCATGCCATCGTAATACACCTGGATCCGGTTGCCGTTACAGACCATCTTGAGTGTATGAAAACCGGTGCCGACAGTGGGGAGGGTCGCCTCGGCCATCGACGTGCCGCTGTATTCCGACCAGCTCCAGAGTTTTCCCAGTTTCATGACGTTAGTGCCAGGGAAGATCCAGGCACTGTACTGGGCGCCGGTCGCCGGGTTAACCCGGCAGCCGAGCCCGCCGCCAAAGCCGGTGGCGGGAAACTGGAAGCGACCCTCCACGGAATAATCAGTCCACAACGGGGCGGGAGCGTAGTGTAGCTGGCTGTATGACAGTGCCGAACCGGAGCCTTGCAAAACCCCGTTGCTTACCGTCCAGGAGCCGAGAACGCTTATCCAGGGCAACAGGGGGGCCGGGACACCTGGCACACGCGTAAAGTCGTCAAAAAACAATGGAGGAGGCTGGTTGACGTCGCCGCTCGTAAGGGTAATTACTCCTCCGTCCGGAACAGCATCGTAGTAGACCACCTGTATGCCGTCCTCTGTCACTGACGAAATGGTGTTAATGACGCCGCTTCCCTGCTGCACCCTCACGCTGGTCCACGGCACTTCGCTTCTCACGGTAAGTGGACAATCGAAAACTGCGTTGTCCAGCGTGTCGGTCAACGTCAACGTAATCAGGTCGACGCTCTGCGTGGTAACACTCACTGTTGCAGCAGCGCGCTCCCGCAGATACTTGATGACCGTCCCGAATGGCGCGATCCACACATCCGTCCTTCCCTTCAGATAATCAAGATAGCTGACTAACTGCTCTGAGCTCCAGCCGCCATATTCATCAGGGCTGAAGCCGTGAAAGATCGGAATGAGCCACTTTCGCTGACTTACGGCCTGCTCGGTAAGCGCTTTCATCTGCAGCACATCATAATTGACCACATCATAGGCGAGCGCGTTGAAACTATCTGTCGAAGCGTCATTCAGCGCCTCCCTGACACCACGCGCGCCTATATATGACTGCTGGACCAGAGCCTTCACGGCAGTATTGAGATCGCCGTAGGGGTACGCAAAGGTTATGCTTTTCTGACCCGTTATTTTTGCATCTATCAACGTCTGTGACACAGTGATTTCGTACTCGGCTTCACTCAGCGGCAGAGCGGTTAAAAAGGGATGGGTTTTTGTATGGCTGGCGATCTCGTGCCCCATGGCAGCGGCCTCCACCCACCAGTTCCATAAGTTAAAATAATCCGCGAAATCGGTAAAAATAAAAAAAGTACCTTTGAAACCACGTGCATTGAGGGCCGGCAACGCCTTCTCGTACTGCGAGTAATAACCATCATCAAAAGTAAGACTCAGTGCTGCCGGCTTGTTTTCACGCCATGGAGTGATGCTGTGCGCAGCCGCCAACGCCATCTCTGCGGACAGCATCAGGTGAAGCAGTATAACAACGACCCGAATGCCGGATTTCATAGATTCATCTCCTCAACTCCTCAACAGGCGGCAACGTAAGCCGGAGACGTTATCAGGCCGCCAGCAGCGCCGGCAGTTCAGCAGGTGCGTGAACATTCGGCAGCTCACGGGAAAAGCTGCCGGACAACCGCCCCTTCATGTCGAAACCGTTTGATACCGCGAGGCGTATGATCCTGCATATTTCCTCTATTTCATCAGCTCCGACAGCCGTGCCGGTAGGAAGCGACAGGACACGCTGTGCAAGCCTGTCTGTTTCCGGCAGGACCAGCCCTGCATGAGGGAAATAGGAGCGATACGGCTCCATCCGGTGACATCCGGGGTAGAAGTAACGCCTGGCCAGAACATTTTCCGCACGGAGAATTTCCACAAGCTGATCTCTGCTGACCCCCGTAACCGCTTCGTCAATTTCAAGAACTATGTATTGAAAGTTGTTCTTCTCCTGCCGGTCGTAGCTAATCTGGGTTATTCCCGGGATATTCGCTAACTCCGACCTGTATAAATCATGATTTTTACTGTTTACGGAGATGAATTCTTCAATACTTTCAAGATTGGTAAGCCCGGTAAGCGCAGAGTATTCGTTCATTTTTCCATTCGTACCGACATAGATGACATCATCAACATATCCGGAGAAACCGAAGTTCTTCATCAGGCGTATTTTCCGGGCCAGCGCATCATCATCGGTAACGATCGCGCCGCCTTCAGCCGTGTTAAAAAACTTCGTCGGATGGAAGCTGAACACCTCGGCATTGCCGAAGCAGCCGAGCATTTTACCGTTGCAGGAGCAGCCAAAACCATGGGCGGAATCAAAGAGCAATTTCAGATGGTGGGCCGCGGCTATTTTTTCCAGTGCCTCAATATTGCAGGGTCGCCCCCAGACATTGACGCCGATGATTCCCGTTGTTCGTGGTGTAATCATCTTTTCGATGCAGCCAGGGTCGATGGTGTGTGTTTTCGGATCGATATCACAAAAAACCGGGGTAATTTCCTGCCATTGCAGCGCATGGGCGGTCGCCACAAAGGTGAACGAGGGCAGAATCACCTCACCTTTCAACTCGAGGGCACGGATTGCAATTTCGAGCGCAATCGTGCCGTTGCAGAGCGCAATGCAGTGTTTGACGCCGATCATGTCGGCAACTCTCTGCTCAAATTCCTGTACATACGGGCCGTTGTTGCTGAGCCACTTCCGGTCCAGCATATCGTTGATACGCTCCAACAGCCGCGTGCGGTCGCCAAGATTGGGGCGTCCGACATGAAGCGGCTCCTTGAAGGAAGGAGAACCTCCCAGGACAGCCAGATCATCAATAGAATTTTTCATCTCAGCCCTCCAGTTACCTACGTCGTTTGAACTCAACCCATCACCGGCATGCTGACAAACCGCTTATGCCAAAACATGGTGAGCCGCGAGCTTTACACAATTAAAAGCGATGGCGTCTCCGACATTAAACCCGTTATCATGAATCGCGCCAAAATCCGCAATCGATATTTATCTTACAAAACAGCATGTTGCACAGAAACTGCGTATTCAACCAAGGTAAGATTATGGTGTATCAACAGGGGGAAGGTTCGTAACGGAAGCTGAACTGGTCTGAAAGAGAGGCATCATGTTAACTATTTGACGGGTGTTAAAGAAGCATCCACCGCCGCAAGCGGCAGCCACAGCAGGGTGCGCGTACGACCAGCCCCGCTGCGGTGACTGCCACGATATGCGTTACAGAGGCAGGCTGCTCACGACCACGTCATCGACCGCCATGGTGTAAACTCCGTCGAGAGTGAACATTGCCGCACCGACTCCACCACTTAAATAGGGCGCCCGTGCGTCGAAGTTGGTGTCCGTGACATCAATTTTTGCAATGCCGTCGTAATACACCTGAATCCGGGTGCCGTTGCACACAATCCTGAGCGTATGAAAACCGGTCCCGACAGCGGGAAGATTGACCTGCGCCATCGGTTCACCACCATAGGTCGTCCAGCTCCACATTTTTCCCAGCACCAGCATGTTGCCACCCGCCGCAGAATTATCAGGATAAATCCAGGCAGCATAATGGGTGCCGGTTGCCGGATTAACCCGGCAGCCGAGGCCGCCACCAAAGGCCGAGGCGGCGAACTGGAAACGCCCCTCCACGGAATAATTGTCCCACAGCGGTGCGGGAGCGTAGTAGATCTGGCTGTATGACAGTGCCGCTCCGGAACCCTGCAATGTTCCGTCTGTTACCGTCCAGGAACCGAGAACACTTGTCCAGGGTGACAGGGGGGTCGGCGCTCCCGGAACCCGCGTGAAGTCATCGGAAAACAGTATCTCGGTAACGGCTGTAACCGAAATCGTTACCGTGGCGGTGTTGCTGCTGGTTGTGCCGTCACTGGCCAGGTAGGTGAAACTGTCGCTGCCGCTGTAGCCGGTTGTCGGCGTATAGAAGAACGATCCCGTTGTTTCAAGAGTGAGAGTGCCGTGCGAAGGCCCGTTCACCAGTTGAGCCGTCAGGGTGGTCCCGACCGGAGCGCTGTCGTTGCTCAGCACGCCGGGGGCGGCCTGGTTCAGCACCGTATTTACGGTGGTACTGTAGCTGTCGTTAACCGCCACCGGCGCCGGAATGATGTCCAGACTGGTCACCACCACGTTATCAACCGCCATGGCATACACGCCGCTGTTCGTGAACAGCGCCGCACCGATGCCGCCGCTCAGGTAGGGTGCTCGCGAATCGTAGTTGTTGTCGGTGACGTCGATCTTTGCCGTACCATCGTAATACACCTGGATCCGGCTGCCGTTACAGACCATCTTGAGGGTATGAAAGCCGGTCCCGACGGCGGGGAGGGACGCCTCGGCCATCGACGTACCGCTGTATTGCGACCAGCTCCAGAGCTTACCGAGTCTCAAGGTATTATCGCCCGGAAAAATCCAGACACTGTACTGGGCTCCGGTCGCCGGATTAACCCGGCAGCCGAGCCCGCCGCCAAAAGCCGTGGCGGGGAACTGAAAGCGCCCCTCCACGGAATAATTGTCCCACAACGGGGCGGGAGCGTAGTGTAGCTGGCTGTATGACAGTGCCGAACCGGAACCTTGCAAAATCCCGTTGCTTACCGTCCAGGAACCGAGCACGCTTGTCCAGGGTGACAGGGGGGCCGGGGCTCCCGTAACCCGCGTAAAGTCATCGGAAAACAGCAGGCCACCGGCAGATGTGACCGTAACCGTTACGGTGGCGATATTGCCGGTGGTTGCGCCGTCACTGGCCCGGTAGGTGAAGCTGTCGCTGCCGACATAGTTGGCAAGCGGAGTGTAGGCAAAAGAGCCGTTACTGTTGAGGGTCAGGGTGCCGTGTGATGTCCCGCTCACCAGTTGGGCCGTCAGTGTGGCCCCTTCTGGGTCGCTGTCGTTGGCGAGGACACCGGGGGCGGCCTGATTCAGAACTTTATTTACAGCGGTGCCATAACTGTCGTTAACCGCCGTCGGAGGCAGATTACTGTCCAGGCGGCTCACCACCACGTTATCTACCGTCATGGTATACGCAGCTCCGTAGGTGAACATTGCCGTACCGATGCCGCCGCTCAGGTAGGGTGCCCGTGAATCGAAGTTGTTGTCCGTGACGTCTATTTTTAACGTGCCGTCGTAATACACCTGAATCCGGCTGCCGTTACAGACGATCCTGAGGGTGTGAAAACCGGTCCCGACACTGGGAAGACTAACCTGCGCCATCGGCGCACCGCCATACGTCGTCCAGCTCCACATTTTTCCCAGCACCAGCATATTTTTTCCTGCCGCAGAATTATCAGGATAAATCCAGGCAGCGTAATGGGCGCCGGTCGTCGGATTTACCCGGCAGCCAAGGCCGCCGCCAAAGGCCGTGGCGGCAAACTGGAAACGTGCCTCCACGGAATAATCATCCCACAGCGGCGTGGGAGCGTAGTGAAGCTGGCTGTATGAAAGCGCCGTTCCTGAACCCTGCAGCACTCCGTTGGCTACCGTCCAGCTGCCGAGAACGCTTGTCCAGGGCAACAGGGGTGTCGGGGCGCCCGGGACCCGCGTAAAATCATCGGCAAAGATCGACAGGGAAGTAACCGAAATTGTGACCGTGGCGGCATTGGACGCAAGGTCACCGTCACTTGCCAGATACGTAAAACTGTCATCCCCGGCATAGTTGGCTGTGGGGGTATACAGAAATGAACCATCGCTATTGATGACGACGGTGCCATGAGATGGCGCTTTCACCAGTTGAGCGGTAAGGGTTGCACCGCCTGAAGCGGTGTCGTTACTCAGCACACCCGGAGCTGACTGGTTGAGAGCGACATTCACGGTGGTACTGTAGGAATCATTCACCGCCACCGGCGCATTAATGGCAATGCTCAGCAGTTTGCTAACGGCTGTTAGCTGGGCATCCTCCACTTGCACGGTAAAACTGCTGATACCTTTGGTCAATGGCACACCGGAAATCACCCCGGTAGTGGCGTTGAGTGTCAACCCGTCCGGCAACGTTCCGGAAATGACACTCCATGAGTAGGGAGTCAAGCCGCCGCTGGCGGCAAGACTCTGGCTGTAGGCTGAAGCGGTGAAACCGTTGGCAAGCGATGCCGTACTCACCGCCAGCGGTGCATAAAGTGTTATGGCCAGTGACTTGACGGCCGCCGTCTGGTTGGCGTCCTTCACCTGTACCGTAAAGTTGCTCGTCCCCGCGATTGCGGGTATGCCGGAGATTATTCCCGTAGAAGGAGTGATCATCAGGCCGGACGGCAGGGCCCCGGCGGAAATGGACCAGGTATACGGCACCTGTCCTCCGGATGCCGTCAGGGTCCCGCTGTAGGCGGTGTTTATATTACCGGTGGGGAGCGATGTCACCGTGACGGCCGGTTTGGCATATATGCTTAGCGACAACGACTTGGTTGCCGCAGCCTGGCCGGGGTCCATAACCTTGACGGTGAACGTCCTGGTCCCGATTGACACCGGGGTGCCGGAAATCACTCCTGTTGAGGAATTAAGCGTAAGCCCTGACGGGAGGAATCCCGAGCTGAGCGACCAGGTATACGGCGTCTGCCCACCCGTTGCCGCCAGTGACTGACTGTAGAATGTGCCAACGCTGCCGGATGCTGGCGCTGTCGTCGTAACCGCCAGCGACGGGAAGCGATTGCCGAACACCTCAAACTCGGCAAGGCCGATATTGGTGCCGCTGGCCTGAGTGACGGTCAGCATAACCCAACTGAACTTCTTGGCGGGAAAAGTCACCTCTTCAGCGGAACCGCTGTTGTTGAGCGGGCCGACCGCAAGCGAGCTGCCGTCGCTGAAGGACAAGGTAGCGCTCAGAATCTGCTCGTTCAGGTTGGGGCGGTCATAAAGCACTATTTTGTCGGACAGGTACGATTCCGGCCAACTCAGCTTGACCCAGGCGCCGGCAAGCTCTCCCACGGTGATCCACTCTGCCGCGCAATCGCTGAGACAACCGTCAATAACACCATCGATCACCTTGGAGGCAAGCTGGTCAGTGGCAGTATTCTGAGAAGAGGCGCTGGCGGTTGCCAGGGTGGCAACATTTCCGTACTGGCTGTTTGAGAGCACCGTCACCGCCACGGTAGCGGGAAAACTGTAAATTTCGCCATCGTAAATGGTCAATTTAAAAACCAGGGTTTCGGCAGCAGCCAACCCGGCCGGAGCGGTAAAGGAAGGCGTTGAAGACGTGGAGTTCGACAGGGTGACCGGTGTGCCGCTCAGTTGTGACCACTCATAGGAGAGTGAGCTGCCGTCCGGGTCAACGCTGGAACTTCCGTCAAGAAAAACAGTTGCTCCTTCATTGACCGTCTGATCCAGACCAGCATTTGCCGCAGGCGGTGCGTTTGAACTGAAAATATTTTCTGCCCAGAATATTTCGTCTTTATGAATAAAACTTGTGAGGAAATTATCTTGCCGATCATTGTAATCATCCAGCTGTGAACTGTATTTCTGGATCGTATTGAATTTCAGGTTACTGTTTATTATATCGTTTTGCATGATGACGGGAAGCTTGACACTCTCTCTCAGGGCCCAGTTCAGCGAAGTGCTGCCAAGTAGCGGAGGTGACGTAAAGTCGATGGCCGGGTTCTTCGTCATGGGCCACAAGGAGTCGTTACCGCCATGGATGATGGTTTTATGAATAACAGGTGTGTATTCCGGGTTGTTGTTTGAAACTTCAGTGAGGGCTTCAACGATAATTGAATGTGCGATTGAATGATCCGGGTGCTGATCGTATATACCTGTCATAAAAATATGATCCGGACGAAAATCACTTATTATCTTTATCAGGTCCGTCAGGATAGCCGGCTTGTTATAATAGGCATGCACCCCGTATTGATAAAAATGATAGTCGCTGTTTCCCAGCCCCCGGTGCCCATAAGTGGTGCTTTGGCCATTGGCGGCCATATAAGCGTCGCTGTCGGAAAGATAATAACTGTACAGAGGCGTCAACCCCATATCGGGATACCCAAGAAAGATAATGTTGCTCTCTTTCATTCCCAGGCTACCAACCATGGCAGACACGGTTTCATCCTGCCGTGCGTTGCCGATGGCGACGCCGTTCAGATCACCGTTTGTCAGGAGCACAACCTTAACCGGCTCTCCCCTGTTGAGGGCGCTGTAAATCACCCCGGAAAACATCAAGGCTTCATCATCCGGGTGAGGTGCGATCACAAGAATCCCGGCAGTGGCAAAAGAGGCGCACAAAAGTATCGTCAGAAGCATAAAAGAAGCTCTCAACAACGGCGATATCCTTCTCATAATCCCCTCCTTTGCTACTCCGCTTCTACCCCGCTTTCACAGCCAATCATTCAACCAGAATGAGCAAAATATGTGCCCAGACGTTAACAGGCTGATTTTGCAAGGCTATATTGTTTGTTGGAAAACTGATTGATTTTATATGTAAATTCACGCCACTGATTCGTCGGAGAACTTAACAGATGGGCTTAAGGGAAATGTGGTGTGGGGAACCGGTATGCATGGCGGGAATGTGGTCAGCCCCCCAAGCAGCTCTGACCAATTCAATTAACCTTCTCTCCTGCCGATAAGCTTACTGTGTCGTATCGAACAACGGGAGGCTGGCTGCATGGAACTCTCATCCATACTTAAACAGTATAATGTACCGCTTACCAACACCGAGCGTGCGCTCTTCAGTCGCCTGAAGTCCAGTGGCGCCTCGCGTATCGATGAGTATTACGAACAGCAGGTCAAGCGGCTCGCAGATACGCGGGAAGCCCTGAAACAACTGCCGGACAAGAAGACCTCTGATCGACAAAGCAGATCAGACAAAGCCGAGAGATTAAAAGAACGTTTAAAAATGCTGAAGCAGATGATCCCGTTTATGAGCTCTTCGGCTGCAAAATCGCTTAAGGCCGAATTGAAGCAGATCGCAGCACAGATTGCTTCACTTACGGACAGCGGCGGAAGCGGCGGCCTCTTCAGTAGTGGTGCCGAAGCTGCTGTCACCTCAAGCATCACCACCGACACAGCCACCGGTTCTGCAACGCAGGCCGAGACAGCCACGACGGAAGTAACTGCTGAAGTCGAAGCGGCAAACAGCGCTACCGGGCAGCAGTCTGAAGCAGACGGAGAGTCAGAGTCAGCCGAAGCAAAGGATAAGGAGGCTGCCGATACGGAAATCAGCTCCCTTGAGCAGGCCAATCAAAGCAAGAGTGAGAGCGCTGCTGATCGTGCGGAAAAAGAGGAACTGGAGAAGCTGAAGCAGCTTTACCAGTCAGTAAAAAACATGCTTGAGCGCAAGCTGCAAAAACCGCATGACCCAGCCACTCAGGCGGCTCTGCAGATGCAGGCTTATCAAGCTGCAGCAGAGGCGATACAGAGCGCTACGGTCAGTGTCAAGGGGTGAAGTCAGTCGGTTACCCTGCTGTTGCAGCTGACTGGCCAGATACGGCTTGATCGAGCGTTGGGGTTTGGGGTCAGGTCAAGCTAACCCATTGAATCTGCGCACTCAGATGGTGTCATAATCCTCGACAGCATAGTTGTGGCGAAGCGCAAATGATACGGCAGAATGAGGGTGTACGTGGTGGGAGAGTTTCGGGAAGAGCTGAATTTATTGGTTAATGGGGAGCTTGATGGAGAAGGTTGCCCCCTGGCCTGCGGTACTTTCTACCACAATTTCGCCACGGTGATTCTTAATGATGTCATAGGCAATGCTCAACCCCAGACCCGTTCCCTTGCCCACCTCTTTGGTGGTAAAAAAAGGTTCGAAGATCCGTTTTACCGCCTCTTGCGGAATGCCGCAGCCAGTGTCTGAAATCGAGATGATAATGTGTCCATCTTTTTCGCACGTTTTTATCGTGATATCACCCTGTGTCTTAATGGCATGGCCTGCATTAACCAACAAATTCATGAATACCTGGTTCAGCCGCCCCGGATAGCATTTGATCTGCGGGATGTCACCCAGCTCCTTATGCAGCGTCACCTTGTATTTCAGTTCATTCCACACCATATTGATCGTGCTTTCCAGTCCGGCGTTAATATTAGCCATTTTCTTTTCGGCATCATCAACCCGCGAAAAGCTTTTCAGGTCCTGAACGATCTTCCTCACCCTCTCCGTGCCATCAAGGGATTGGTTTATCAGGTCGCCGATATCGTTGGTAATATAATCAAGCTTGATCTTTCGCCGCTTGTCCGCCACCTGCTGGAGATCATCTGCTGTCGCGGACTTTACAAGGATTTCTTCCTGGGTGGTCATGAAATCAAACAGTTTGCCGACATACTTGTTGAGAGTCGCGAGGTTGCTGTTTATAAAGCCGATGGGATTGTTGATCTCATGGGCAACCCCCGCAGCCAACTGGCCGATTGAAGCCATCTTCTCCTGCTGGAGTATCCGCGACTGAGCTGCCTTGAGTTCATTATACGCAACTTCAAGTTCCTGGGTGACCGTCCTAAGTTCTGCATTGGCGTTTTCCAGCTGTCTGGCTCGGTTTATAATGCTCTGTTCGGCATGCTTGCGCTCGGTGATGTCGCGAAAATACCAGACTCTTCCATAATACTTTCCGTTGGAGCCAAACATTGGCGAGGAATATCGATCCAATACCCTGCCATCTTTCAGCAGGATTTCCTCCTGACTCTTTTCTTCCCTGTGCTCGTACAGATAATTAACTCGCTCTAAAAAAACTTCCGGATCGGCTATCTGGCTGGTGACCAGCTGCAGCACAGGCATATCATTCTTGGCTGACACCATATCAGTCGGAATGTGGAAGAGTTCAATAAACCGTTGATTGTACGAAATGATAGTGGCTACTTCATCAACCACCAGAATGCCGTCAATCGAGGTCTCCTGCTGAGTGGAGAGGATGATATTCCTCAATTCCAACTCTTGAACTACCTGGTTTAGATTATTTGGTATATCGAGAACACCACGCATACAGGGTCACATCTCCACCTATCACATTTTCAGGACCATTTTTGCTCTTCCACCTCTTAACACAACGTCTTACCCTGCGGCAACAACCGAAACAGAGAATCTCTGAGGAATTTCTGGGGTCGAGTTCCCAAGGGGACGTTGTTGATTAGTCAATCAACTTACTTCTAAGAGCTGGATTCTTGCTGACAATCTCCCCTCCTCGCTGTACTGCCACACTTACTCCCGAGCGAGTCATGTTAAGTGCTCTGGCAACGGCAACTCCGCTACAATGACACTCTCTCACTGCCAGGTAACAGATGGCTGCCCTGGCATCGGCCAGCTCTTTAGACCTGTTCTTCTGCCGCAGCAATTCAACTTTTACTTTCAACTCATCGGCTGTTCTTTGAATCATTTCATCAAGAGTTATTTTCGGGATATGGGTTTCGCTGGACTCCGTCACCTTCCAGAGACTCTCTACAAAATCACCACTGCCGAGGATTCTCTCGTCATAGGCTTCATATTCACCAATATTGCGAACGCCTTGGGACCGGCGCAATCCTCCGCCGACAAGATCATCGCGCTTGCCATGTTTGATGCCGTCAATGACGAATTCCCGGTATGTCTGCCGAGCACTTTTCTTCTTCTGACCAAATAACAGTAAGACGTCATCGATACTTTGTCCGGAGAGCTCCTGTTTCCCCATGAGCACAGCATGGCCACTCCATGGATAACTATCCAGTTCATCGATTGTTTTTGCCAGACCTACCCGCAATGGATTCAGATGGATGTAGCGGATCAGCTCAAGCAGATAGGCGTCTTCCTGACAGGCAATAGATTTATAGCGGTTCTGGAAAAGGTGCCCGGAACGTTTGTGCTGGAGGTTAAAGACAATGGCGTAGCCGGTAAGCAGGCGACGCATGAAGGCGGAGAGTTTTGTCACCCGCGGGCAGAGGAGCAGATGGAAGTGGTTGGACATGAGCGCCCAGGCAAGGCAGTCGGTGCCGGTTTCTACAAGGAGTTTGGAAAGACGTTCCAGGAATAAGCGGCGGTCATTATCATCGAAGAAAATGTCCCGCCGCTCGATACCGCGAACGATAACATGCTGCAACAAACCGGGAATATCTATGCGTGCTGTACGTGGCATGAACAAAAAATAACAGAGAAAGGTGGGTTAGTCAACTAATCAACAACGTCCCCTTCATCCCTTAATCAACAACGTCCCCTTCATCCCTTCATCCCTTCATCCCTTCATCCCCCCAAGTGCTGACCCTCAATGCTTTTCTTGACCACTTTCCTACTCTGGAAAATCAGGCCAAACCTGCTTTACAACACTCATAGCCTCTTTGATGATTTCTTTGCTGTTATCAGAAAGTTTCGGGCTTCCTTTGATTACTTTTATCTTTTGACCCAGCTCCCCAACCAGTTCTGAACCTGTAGTCCAGGCTACTTTGTAAATCATATGATGAAGAAGGTCAGCTTCTCTGATGAGACCGTCACTCCTGAGATTGGCAATAAGTCTTTCAAATGGCTCATAAGAGATTGTAGTTGTCATTATCACTCTTTCCTTCCTGCCAACTCGTTAATCACCGGTTAGAGCCGGGTTTATATCCGTATAAACAAGCTTCTAGATGTATAAACAAGTTTCTACTGCTATAAACTTCCGTGCTTTTTTGCCTATCAACAAGTTTATATATCTATAAACACTCATCTTTCTTAGTGCCCGGAGCGGTTTCTACCGCTATAAACTTTTCCCGCTTCGTTCCGGCAATAATCAGCCTGCTCCCTTATTGGTTCCAAATATCAATACGCAAAACGTATTGAATTTCTCCGCGTCTCCGCGTGAGTAATTGCCGTTTTAAGGTTGAATAATTGTGGGAGTGAGTTGGTATAACAGGAAAAAGGCGGGAATAACACCAGAATTAGTCTTCATTAAAGATCTGGTTCTCATTGCTGTGAATTCGTGGACGGGATTTCGAGGAACATCCATGATACGTCTTGTTTTGGCCGTGGTTTTTGTGGCCGAAGAAGCCTCTCAAACAAGCCCTCGACGTGATCAATAATTGACTCTGCCCAAATCAGCCGTCAACCCTGAATGCGGGTTGACTACCTTGTCAAACATGATCATCTGCGCCTGTTCAAGCGAAAGCGCACATAAATTGACAACCCCATCACCGTCAACAGAAACGTCGGCAAAGGCAGGGCCGCATCCGGAATCAACGGCTCGTAGAAAAAAACGGCATGCCTGGCCCCCTCGGGAAGCGGTATGCCGCGGAAGGCGTAGTTGGTGCGGAGTATCTTTTTCTCAACCCCATCCACCGATGCCCTCCACCCCGGATAATAGGTATCGCTCAGCACGAGGTACGAGCCCTGTGCTGCAGCGGCGTCAAGCTCGATTTCGATGCGATCCGGCCTGTCGACTGTAATCGTGGCTTGCGGAGGAGTGGTGACGGCAGGGTTCGTGGTGTCCGTGCGCAGATTCCATGCCTCAGCATCGCTTTTGAGAATAGCCAGCCCCGTGCGCGGGTCGAAATCGGGAGATTCAAGGAACGCGAGGAGAGAAACTTCATCGGGGAAAGTACGATGGGACGGGACCACACGCGCCCGGGGGAGCGCGTTCCCGTTCACATGGGCATCCATCCCCTTGAATGATGCGGTCGGAAATCCGTTTGTTACTGAAGAACTGCCCCGCAGGAAGAGCCATTTTGCGGAACTCAGGTCAAGATAGATCTGCTTCCCCTGATCGCCATCAAGCGCGTCGCGACACCATGCCGAGACATTGGCCGACCAATAGGGGAAAAAGGAAAAATAGTGCCCGGTGGTTAAGGTGCCGTTCAACACCGTCAGATTTGGCGTATAGGGGTAATGACGGTTCATCGTATTAGTCAGCCAGACGTCATAGGGGGACAGGTCGCTTGAAGTTCTGTATGCCTGGGGTTCCTGTGGCGGAGGGCTCCCGTTCCAGCCGATCGTCCCGAGATCGTGGACCGCCATGGGCGACTTGATGTTAAAGGCATTGGACGCGAACAGGGATATCACGCTGGCCGCCATCCCCACCAGGGCACCACGCCTGACCATGCCACCGCTGCCGAGCGAGAGAAATGCCGCCAGCACCATCGCCATGCTGCTGAGCCACAACAGACCGGTGAGCAGCGGCGAATAACTCAGGGCCATTCTGGTCTGCGGCAGAAGTTTATTGTAGTGAATAACAAAGACAATACCGACGCCGGCCACACAGAGCGGCAGCGCGAATCTGAGTATCCTCCCCAGTACGACCGGGGCCCCGACACTGTCGCGTTCCAGAAGCTGGTCAACACCACGGGCCGACAGATAGGCGACACAGATGGGGAGGAAAAACAGCCAGCGGTAGGGAAAGCGGAAATATTTCAGGATCGGCAGTGAATGCACGATTTTCCAGAGCCCCACGTAGGGACCGAGGGCCATGAGAATCGAGAACAGCCCGAGGAGTACAAAGTAATTGCGGCCGGCCCCTTTCACCCCGAAAAACATGCCGATGAAGCAGAGAAAGAGGGCATACAGCGGGAAACGGATGGTGCTTGACATGCCGCCCCACTCACCCCATCCGGGCGGTGTCGGAAACAGCGACAACGGCAACCACCCCGGCTCCAGGTGCAGGGTGTTTTGCAAATCATCAAGGGTGACGCCGGCGCCGACCGTCCTGGCGGAAAAGCGGAATTCTTCCAGCATCGGCAGCAGCTGCGGAGATGCGATGACGATCGCCACAACAACGCTCCCGAGCAGCATCAGAAAACGGAGGCCGACCCCCCGGGCGGCCTCTGTCCCCCTTTCGGCGCCAAGCCAGTGAAACAGGAAGAATGCCAAGACCGTCATGGCAAGATAAATCATCATCACCGGGTGGCCGATCAGAAAGACGAGCGCCAGGGATATCGTCAGATACACAAAAGAGAAGGGGCGCTTCTCGATGAAGAGAAGGCACGACAGGAATATGCCGGGGAGGAGCGCGTGACACCACATGAGGGCGGGAACATTCTCCAGGCCGAAGGTGGCGGTGCAAAAGGCAAACACGGAAGCCCCGAACAGTGAAGCGACCCAACTGCCATGCAACCGCCGCAGCAACAGGGCGCATAATGTAAAGGCAACGAGGCGCGCTGAAATCATCTCCACCAGCCACCCTGTTTCAGCCGGAAACAACCGGTAGATGATTTGTGTGCCGGGGAAACATATGCCGTTTTGCCCCTCGGCCAACAGAGAAAAACCACAGGCGGAAGAGGGCACCCACTGCGGACTGAAGCCGCCTGCAAAGGCATTGTGCAGAAACACCCGGAAAGGGAATGACTGCAGCATGCCGTCTTCAAACAGCAATGTATTGCCGCCATTAAGCGCAATCGTCAGGTAGGCAAGTACGGGGGAGAAAAAGAGCATGAAATAGACGACGGGAAGTATCGCCTCCCGTTTCTTCTCTATCCCCGAAATCAGTTGGCGGAGCATTGTTGACAAAGCATCACCTTTTACGATTTTGTAATCAGGACTATTGACAGGATCGACAGCAGAATACCTGCAACCCGCAAACGGTTTAGATCTTCACCAACGGCAAACCCGTATATTGCTATGATTGAAAGGATACTGGCCATCATTATCGGCTGTACTTTGCTGATTTCGAAAAACTTCAACGCCATGTAATAGCTCAGGAATGATACGGCATAAACAATCAGGCTCAGCAGCAGGGTCACAATCCATTTCATCTGCATCACACCGTGCGTGCCGGAAACCTTCAACAAGATCTGGGCCAGCGCCGTAGAAGCAATTCCGACGACAACATATAGTCTGGGGTCGATATTCATTTGTCACCTGTCAGGCACCCGGTTTTCACTCTACTGCCGCCTCTACCGTCGCGTCACTCTTTGTGTAATTTCCGAAATCCTCGACAATACAGATGGGGCGCCCCTTAACTTCATCGTAGATTTTCGACAGGTACGTGCCGAGCAAACCGATGCCGATCATGATGACGCTCGACAGGAGAAGCATTACGACAATAACTGTCGTAAATCCGCTAAAGGCGTTGCCGACAAGCTTGTTGTATAACGTCTGAATCCCGAGTAAAAATGAAAATATCAGGGTAAAAACCCCCAGCACTGAAACAATCTGCAAAGGCCGTTGTGAGTGAGAGGCGACCGCGTCTATGGAAAGCCGGAACAGTCCCAGCGTGTTCCACTTCGTCGTCCCGGCATTTCTGTCTTCAACCTCAAACTCCAACGTGACGTGATGCAGACCGATCCAATGGGTCAGTCCGCGGAAAAAGCGGGTCTTTTCTTCAATACTGTTCAAAATGCCGATGGCTTTTCTATCCAGAAGTTTGAAATCCGATGCCCCGGCAAAATCTATCCCTGTCAGGCCGCTGAAAATCTTGTTGAAGACGGCACTCGCCATCCTTCTGAAGATATTTTCCTTCCGCCTTCTGGTTTTCACCGCGTCAACGATATGCGCGCCCTTTTCCCACTCACAAATCATATCCGGGATAAGATGCGGCGGATGCTGGAGATCAGCATCTATAATAATTGCGCCATCCGAGGCGCAGTGCTTGAGTCCTGCTGCTATGGCCGCTTCCTTGCCGAAATTCCTCGAAAGCTTGACGAGACAGATGTTGTCTCGCGATGAAGACAAACTTCTGATTTCCGAGCAGGTATTGTCAGTACTGCCGTCATCGACAAAGATAAAGGTACAATCGTATTCCATGCCGGAGATGTTCGTAGTAACCCTGTCCACCAGAGAAAGGATATTTAGTTCCTCGTTATAACAAGGGATTACCACGTCGATAGTCCTCTTTTGAGTTTCCATACGTTCTCCTTGGTGAAACAGTTCCCCGTGAAAACAGTAAACTGGTCATCATGAATTGTGCCAACGGCATCCGCGCGTATTTATGCATTAAAAACAGGCTGTTAAACAATGACGGCACCATGCTGTGCAGTTCAATAAAATGGTGCCGCCAGGAGAGAGCAGCCTCCAGGGCGGGATTGGCACCGCAGAAAGGTGCATGTTAAAATAGTTGCGATTGTTACGAACGTGTCTGGCCTTCTGGGGATTAAAGGAGACTTGGGGGAATTGCCTTTTACACTGCAAACCAAATCCCCCCTGCCCCCCTTTTTTAAAGGGGGGACGCATAGCGGGAGATCAGTAGTAATAGTAATCCTGGAAAAAGCAGTAATCCACGAAAAGCACGAAATACACGAACAAAATCAGAAAGATATATATCTTTACGGTGTAACCTGTTTGGTGAATGACTGTTTTGCTGTAATAGTTTAATTTTCGTGTCTTTTCGTGCTTTTCGTGGACCCAAAAGCCGTTTTCAGGTTAATTCCGTATCGTATAACTTATCGTTGCCGATTGCCCGACGTTGCCTGCCGCGTCATAGGCTTTGGCATACATGGCATACGTGCCGTTATATGCGGCAGTTGTAGCCACACAGTAACCGAACGGTGATACGGTAACGGTACGGTCAAGCGAACCGTTCACATAATATTCCACCTTGGTGACAGCAACGTTATCGCTGGCAGATACTGCGGCACAGACCGTCCCGCTGACCGTTGAATTAGCGACCGGCGAGGTAATGGCAATCGTAGGAGCGATAGTGTCGGACAGCGAATTACTTACGGTGACACTCACCGCAGCGGACTGTCCCACATTGCCGGCGGCATCATAGGCCCGGGAGGTGAGAGAGTAGGAACCGTTGGCGGTCGATGTTGTGTTCCAACTGTACGCATAGGGGGCACTCGTGTCGGTACCCTTCAGCACGCCGCTGACATAGAATTCGACCCTGCTGACGCCGATGTTATCGGTGGCGGAAGCGGTGATACTGGTGGTGCCGCTGACGGTTGCATTGGCGGCCGGAGCGGTGATTGACGTGACCGGCGCCGTTGTATCGGTGACGCCGTTGCTCACCGTAACCGCAACTGCGGCGGACTGCCCCACCTTGCCGGCGGCGTCATAGGCTTTGGCAGTGAGAGAATAGACACCATTGGCGATTGTGGTCGTATACCAGGTGTAGGTGTAGGGAGCTCGCGTATCGGTACGCTTAAGAGACCCGTTAACATAGAACTCGACCTTGCTTATTCTCGTGCTGCTCGTGGCGGTCGCGGCAACATTAACCGTTCCGCTGACCGTCGAACCGGCCGCCGGAGCGGTTATGGAAACGACGACAGGGGTGGCTGTACTGCCGACAGTAATGGCCTGTGGGCCAAACACGTTGTTGGACTCGCTGAGCTCCGTTACCTGCTGCGCTGAATCAACCTGAGCCCACATATTATAACCGCCCGCAGCAGGATAACTGACGACAAACGTACAGCTGTCTGTTGCCCCCGCTGCCAGACCACTCTTGCTGCAGTAACCATCGCCGGCCTGCAGCGGCAGCGGTGACGTGGTCAGATTTTTGTAAAAGTCCATCGCGAAGCTGCCCGCAGCGGCGTTGCCCTGATTCTTCACCGTTACCGTCACGTTCACCGCCTGGCCAACTGCCGGTGCCGCCGGGACCGGCGTGACGCTCTGGACAATAAGATCCGGGAGTGATTCCGTTGGAAACAGGGTTGCCCAGCTATAGGTCTGCGGCACGATATGAACCGCCGAGGTAAAAACACCATTCACCAAAGTGGCAAATGACACATCGAACTCCATCCTGTCCGGCCTCATGACAACAGTCGTCAGCGTTGGCGCGACAATATCGGCAACTGCGTCCATCAGAGACCACACCTCATACGAATCCACCTTGCGATCGCCGGAACCGTAGAACCCAATCAACCCGTTTCTCAGCGTATTATATCTGGTGACACTCTCTCCCGAAACCGGTGGCGGGATGATTTTAATAAAATGATTGGTGGCCATAATGTGGTTGTAGGTCGGATCGGTATATGCGGCTTCACGAATCAGGTTCTGTTCGTTAGAATCTTCGATGTAATACACCGGGTCCCCCGTATACAGGTAGGGTGAGCCGATTTGAACAATAAGCGGCGTGAACTCGGAAACAGAGTTCACGATAGACAACGGCTTGGCGGGGAAATTGTCCCGTGTCGTGTTCTCAAGAATATAGCGATACACCTCTATTGCAGGGTGGAACGGCCCGACAGTGCTGGAGTTATCGACATTTCCCCCATTAACCATCAACGTGATGCCGTATTCATTCATGCCGGAGATCAAACCAAACCAGCCGGGCCAGCCAAAAGAGACAAACTTGGGCTTGCCGACCGGTTCATAGGTGATAATGAGCTGATCTTTGAGAATATTGCCTTGCAGATCATAGAAAAAGTCATAGTTTCTGGCCATGAGGGTTTCACCGTTTGTGGTTGCCGTCCCCCACGCCCCCAAGGAAGAACAACCGAAAAAATATTCGATAAAGAGGTTGAACGCCTTTATATCCCTGTCATCAATGTTTCTCCCCAGACTGGCGACATACAGGCTCTTGCCGCTGGCATTCATGCCGGCAACCATACCGCTGATCTCCTCCAGATATTCGGGGTAAAAGGTGTGATACAGGGGGATCAGGGCGAGATGGGTGTTATAATCAGCGACCTTCTCAGCCACGGTGCTGCCACTGGCCAATACGCCAATCACATAGGTATCAACCAGGTCGCGGATCTTGTCGGCCATCAGATAGCCGTGGGCATATCCCATCTCATAGTAGGAGCCCCAGAGACTGAGAACCTGCTGATTGCCGATCTGCCGGACACTTCCGTTGACTGCACCCCAAGCCGTTGACTCAGCGGAAAAGCCGTTGCCAAGAATCAGAAAGCAGGCGACGAGCAGAAAAAGATGCCTTTTCAATACAGCTCTCAGATACGTTTTCATAGTACACCTCCCCATAAAGTACCTGTTGAAACGGTTACTATTACCTGACTGGTACTAATCTCGTGATTCTTATTCAAAGTCCCCCTTTAACAAAGGGGGATTTAGGGGGATTTGCCTTTTACGCTGCAAACCATATTCCGCATGAGTAGCGACACTACCTCAGCAACAATCATCAGCAACAAACGCGCCAACAGATAAAGCCCCGAAATACCGCACAATATTCAGCATATCAATTAAAACTACCCGGTACTGTGCAAACTTATCCGACATTTTTATGAAATTATTTTACAGTGGGGAATGGACGAAATGGTAGGATTCCTCCGGGGTGACAGAAAACCCCGGAGGTTTTTTTGAGTAGTGCGGAAATACAGATAACCCTACAAAAACCACTTGAAACACAGAGACACGGCCAAAAGAAAGCAAACCATGCAGCGTAACAAATCAACCCTGCTTTTGCATCCAGCGGGCAAGGATGCGCTCGCGCCCCTTACCCTCGGCGGCAAGGTCCTGTGCAATCCCGAACTCGATACTTTCCTGCGCTTCCCGCCCCTGTAAATAGAGTTGCCACTCCGGCGTGCCACAATGAGCATCGAGGGTGCCGGTCGCCTTGGCAATCGAGAGCGTATCCACCATCGCATCGAATTTTGCGATCTCCCGCTGATGCGCTTCATACAGCGGCGTCCCGACCACCTTGCTCAGAGGCTCGTAATCGCTGTACTCGCCGGTACGGTGATTCTCGACGCCCGTGGGTGCAGGGTCGAACAGACAGCAGAGCGTCACATGCCCGTTATCGATATACACCTCGTGCTTGTTACGGAGGAATTGCGGTGTCCGGGTCGCTTCATCCACAAAGTTCTCTTCTTCCGGACTGCCGGCGGCCTCATTCAGATGGTAGGTTGAATCATCGTCCAGCTTTAACCACGGCCCCCAGGGCTGTTTTGATTGTGCGTACGGATGCTTGGCCATACGCACCCGTGCATCACCTTTCACGTCATAGCAGACGTTGCACTCCGTCCGGGAATTATAGGACATCTTGAACACCGGCTCCCCCTCCTCGTTATGGGGGAGTCCGGCAACGTCAAACATGGTGGTTCTGAACCAGGACACCGGATTTCCCGATTTTGACAGCAGGACCGGGTCGTGGTGCAAAAAGATCCGGCGGCTCAGGTACTGGGGCGTAAAGTTCCAGCGCAGCGAGTGGGACCCGGCGGCGCAGGCGGCAATGAACGTCTCGTCGCGCAGCAGAAAATCCTTGCCGCGCCCCTGCGATGGATCAGCGCCGGATACGCAGAGGAGCTCGGTTCCCGGCGCGCTGTTCAGGACACTCGCTTTGCCGGGTGGGATATAGAGGTGAACTCCTTCCGTCAGGCGAAAGGGACTTCTGCTCTCTCCGTCAACCAGGATGCTCCCCCCCCCCTTAAGAACACTGATGATGTGTCCAACATTCCCCTTCGGCTCAAGCCGTCCCGGTTCATAGAAACGGAGCCGCTCTATATCCAGCCCTTCAGGATGGACCGCGTGATTAAGAATTTCGATTTTTGCATACTGCTCTCCAGGCGTGCGACACCAGTTGTTCTTGATAAGCTTTTGCATAGTTTTCTCCAGTAATTCGTCATTATGGAGCCTCTTGCAAAGGTCACAAAAGCCCCCTCCCCCCTGGCGGGGGAGGGTTAGGGTGGGGGGGAGGTTGCCATGAAATCAGCACGTTGCAACTTCACCCACCCCCCAACCCCCTCCCGTCAAGGGAGGGGGAGTCAAATTCTAAGACTTTTGCGAGAGCCTCTATTGAAAGATTGAATAACCACTGCAAAACAAAACCGACCAAAAGACCGCTGCTGCACCCCTATGGGGGAAGCGCCCACTCATCCCCGCTGACAAGCTCTTCACCAAGTTTTTTCCGGTCGACTTTCCCCGACGAGGTCATCGGCAGAGAGTCCCGGAACGTCATCGTTTCCGGGATCATGTATTTTGGCAGGCGCGGCGTACAGTACCTGACAAGCTCTTCCGTTCCGACAGAGCAGCCGGATGCAGCTGCGATGACGGCAAAGATCCGGTTGCCGACAAGGTCGTCCGGAATCGGAATCGCAACGGCAGCAACAACGTCCGGGTGGCCGGACAGTACCGTCTCTATTTCTGCCAGTTCGATACGATACCCCCTGCTTTTTACCATATGATCCGTGCGGCCGCTGAACAGGTAATTGCCGTACTCATCAATGCGCACGAGGTCGCCGGTTTTATAGACAATCTTGTCCAGAAATGGATAGCGCGGGTCCGGCACGAACTTTTCTCTGCTCATGTCCCGGTCGTTCCAGTAGCCGTACGCTACCGTTGAACTGCTCACGTAAAGTTCTCCCTCGTCGCCCGGGCGGTTGACAACCTGCCGCTCCTCGTTCAGGGCAAACACGTCAAAGTTGGGAAACGGCTTTCCGATCGGTATTCTCCACGAATCATCATCCGGTATTGCCGTTATGGGGTAGCAGAGGGACGAGTTCGCCTCCGTCTGGCCGTAGATGTTGTAGAACGCGGCATTTTTCATCCGTTTTGCCAGCTGGCGGAGATACTTGACCGGCATGATGTCTCCGGAAAAATGGACGAGGCGCAGAGCGTCAAGATTGCGAGACTCAAGCACCCCCTTGTCGGCCAGCAGCGTCAAGACAGAAGAGACCGAGTTCCAGACGGTTATCTGCTCCTTTGCTATATAATCAGCCAGTTTCACCGGGAACGTCGAAAGCATCTCCGGCAGCAGCACAATTGCAGCCCCCTGCTTAATCGCGACAAATATGTCGAACACGGAGAGGTCGAAATGCAGCGGCGCGTGGCTGGCGAAACGGTCAGATGCCGTGATGTCAAAATAATCTGCGGCCATTTCTATAAAGGTGAGCGCATTCAGATGCGATATGGCAACGCCTTTGGGATTTCCGGTGGAACCGGAGGTATGAAGAATATAGGCAGGACTGCTGTCGGACAGGTCCATGGCTTGAAAACCGTCAAACTCACGCGCACCTCCGACATCCAGGGACAGACTTTTGCTGACGACAGTGCCATGGTTCACCACCACGGCATCTGTACCGATCAGTAGCGCCGTACTGATGCCGATTCCATCCTCTGAATGTGAAAGAGCCTCCAGATTGCCGCTTGTAGTGATCAGGCACTCAATACCGCAGTGCCGTATCATATACGCGACCCTCCCGGCAGGAGCGGCAGGGTCAATCGGCACGTACACCGCTCCAGATTTCAATATCCCGAAGAGCGCAATAATCTGCTCTATTGATTTTGAGAGCATGATACCGACGCGGTCGCCTTTTCTTATGCCAAGCTGCTGCAAAGCCCCGGCAACGCCGTTGCTCTGCCTTTCCAGGTCAGAATACGTCACTGATTTCTCTTTGAAGATAACGGCGACGTTGTCAGGATATTGTGCAGCGCTACGCTGCAGTAAATGATGCAGTAAATAGTCGCGCATACCATTTCTCCGGGTGAACTTAGAGTCCGAGAAGGCTCGCTATGATATTTTTCTGTATTTCGGACGTTCCTGAATAAATTTTCCCTGCAATGGCGTCCCGCAGGTTTTTTTCAAAATCCATCTCGGTTGAATAGCCGTAGGCGCCATGTATCTGCAGCGCCTCCATGCAATTCTGCACATAACTCTCGCTGACGAACAGCTTGGCGATGGCCGATTCAACCGGCGCTCGTTTCCCTTGCGACTTCAGCCATGCGACCTTGTAAAGCGCAAGCCGGGACAGCTCGAGCCTGACGTGCATATCGGCAATCTTATGGGAGACCGCCTGATTTTTACCGATCGGCTTTCCGAACTGCTGGCGCTCGTTTACATGGCGGATACAATCCTCCAGATCCTTGGTCATGGCACCGACATGGGTGGCGAACAGGCAGCTCCTCTCCCACTCCATTTCCGAATTGAAGATGGCCCCACCCGCCCCCTCTTTTCCGAGCAGATTTTCCTCGGGAACTTCGCAATCCTGGAGGACAACCTCTCCGATCGGGCTGGTCTTCAGCCCCATCAATTCCAGCGGCCTCCCCACAGAAAACCCCGGGAACCCTTTTTCAACGATAAAAGCCGAAACCCCGGCAAAACCTTTTTTGGGATCAGTCACGGCAAACACCAGGAGCAGGTCCGCTATCGGCGCATTGGTAATGAACATCTTTGTGCCGTTGATGATGTAGCGATCCCCCTTTTTTTCAGCCTTGCACTTCATGCTGAAGGCGTCCGAACCGGAGTCCGCCTCCGTCATGGCATGCCCCCCCTTGAGTGACCCGCTGCAAAGGGAGGGTAGGTAAGTATCCTTTTGATACTCCGATCCGAATTTCAGAATCGGGGATTCGCAGGTCCAGATATGGGAATTGATCGCGAAGAGAAGGCCGCTGTCCCGACAGGCATACCCCAACGCCTCCATGGTGACGACGCAGGTCATGATATCCATGCCCAGCCCGCCGTATTTTTCCGGCATGGAAAGCCCCTGCACCCCGAATTCAGCACATTTCTCCCACCCTTCCTGGTTGAATTCACGGTTCTTTTCCCGCTCTTTGGCACCTTTATTGAGAACCTTCTCCGCAAATTCGATGGCTGATTTCTTAAAGGTTACCTGATCCTCTGTCAGTGAGAAATCCATGGACGACCCCTTTTCTAGTTCTGTACTTGCAGTTCAACAAGCTTCGCCATGCAGTTAAGGCTCTGAAAGTTTTCAGGGATGACATCCTCGTCCTGAATCCTAATGGCAAAAGTTTCCTCCATGAAGCTGATCAGCTTCATAAGTCCCAGCGAATCGATGATCCCCAGCTCGAGCAGGTCCTCATCAGGTCCCAGCGTTTTTTTGCCAAGGCCGACCGCAATTTCCGTCAGCAAATAATTTTCAAGACTCTCTAAAACACTCATCCGGCACACCCCCCTTATTGATGTCGATTGGCGCTACTACCACGTAACACTTATTCTTTCGCACCCAAACCCCTCTAAATCTCCCTTTAGGCCCCAGAGGGCCCTTATCAGGGGAGACTTCAATGCTTCCCCCCTGATAAGGGGGGACTGAGGGGGGTTGGTTTTAGATATTCCAAGGTGCTACACCCCTTCAGGAAACCTTCCAAATGCTTCAATATAGCGGCTTGGGCGCCATGTCCCCCTCACCATGAGAAAGCTCAGGCAGTACAACCTGAACCCCAGCTTCATCAGCGCTCTGGCGAGCAGGCCATCTCTGGCCATAACACGCGTTCGACAGGGGCGGTCCCTGAACAGGGCCAGGGCATGCCTGAACAGACACTCGGCCACATCCTCCCCCTCCGCAAGCAACGGCCCAAGCTGTACCGATCCGCTGCCGGGCAGGCACGCCAGATAGCCGCGAATCCCCGCCGCATCACGGTAGACCAGCACCTTGCCCCACCTGATGAAATAGGCAAGATCGGTACGGTGATCAAAATGGCTGCGCGGCAGATCGTAGACACACACCTCATCAAGATCTTGTGCCGTCAGTTCACTCACATCACTATGCAGTTGCGGGTTTTGCCGTGCCCTGCCGCTCAGGAGAAGATCCAGCAGATCGGCCACCGGCACAAAATTGTATGCATACTGGAAGGAGAAGGACGTCGGGTTGAACGCCTCCTGAACACAGCGCAGACTCGACAAACCCTCCGCTCTCTCAAGGAGAACATCCATCAATCTGGGTGCGACGGCTTTCCCCTGGAATGCCGGATCAATGGCCATCGGCCCTGCCCCGCCAACGTCACCTCTTTTATTGAGAAAGACCACTCCAACCACGCGGCCATCAACTTCAGCGACGATACCTTCGCTTGAAACATAGTGGCACATCGCCCAGGCCCATGTTTTTCCTTCCTGCACATCATGCATAACCTGGGGATACCCGTATTTGGACGCAACGCCGGTGAACCCTTCGTAAAGGATTTCCCCGACCCGGTCGATATCCGCTCTCGTCATATCGCGTATCAGGGTACTCATCGTCCGCTCCTTATGGCCGCTGCTTGTTGATGTTTCGGCATTTCACGTAACCGGCTGAGAACCGGCAGCGAAAAGTTCATTGCTCTCCGGCACCCACCCCTGCTTCTTCGTCCTCGCCCCTGACCCCCAGCGCGGTTTGTCCGGGTCAACAGGCCAGCTCAGCCATTCCCGCAGTTCATCGCTGCGCTTGGGATACAGTTCAGGGGGGCGGTTGAAATACACGCCTCTTTCTACGGTGTTCCTCGTTATGGAGACGCCGGTGCCGACAATACAATCGGGCGCGATCGTGACACCCTCCTTGATGGTCGCGTTGGCACCGATCAGGCAGTGTTCGCCGACGGTAACGCCGCCCAGTATCACCGCACCGGGGGCTACGAAGGCGTGATCCTTAAGGACCACATGATGCCCGACTATCACGGAGTTAGTGACGGTGACGTTATTGCCGATCCGGGCAAACGCTTCGACACAACAGTTGGTACCGACGGTACAGTTGTCGCCCATCACCAATCCGGGCCAGGTGGTGGCTTTCGAGCTGACATAACTTATCAGTCCGTACCCCTTCGCCCTCGCCTGGAGATACTTCTCTTCCCTCACTCTGTTAACCTTTTGGAAGCTGACGGAAACAATCATCCTGTAGCGGGAGGGAGGGAAAAACGTTTCGATTTCATCGAAGGGGATCACCGGCAATCCAAACAGCCTGTCCCCGGTCATGTATTGCCGGTCTACGGTAAACGCCGCCACCTCGTAGGGGGAGTCATTGGTCAGGCAGTCGTAAAACAGCTCGGCAAACAGGCTGTTTCCAAAAATGATCACTTTTTCCATGTCATACTCCTCGCGCCGCTCAGGAATAACACTGCCCCGTTACGCCACCTTCACCAAGATACTCCGTCGTCCACTCCAGCACCGGCTGAACAACCCCCGGCTCCTTGCCGTACCAGCTCCCTTGCCGCTCTCTTACATCAAGAATGTCAAAGGAGATCCGGCTTTCGTGGGTATAGATCACGCAGTTGGAGTCCTTTACCACCATCACGACAAACCGGTGCGAACCGCTGTTCAGCAGGTTTCCCGGAAAATGGCAGACACTGCGCATCAGGCCCGACGGCAGGGAGCTGCTGTTAATGTTGCCCGTGGAAAAGGCAATTATCTGTTCCGCGTTATACAGGTGGAGGGTTATATGCAACTGCGCCGCCGGGACCGGATTCCAGTATTCGACCTCGACCCTGAACGGTGTCTGCATCGTCAGCGGGTTTGACAGAGGGTCGAACAGAGTGCCGTCCCGGTGCTTCACGCACACCCGGCGGAGCCGCACCATGTCATTACCCGGCGCCTCATCGGCGCTGTCCCAGACCTCTTCGGACAGATCCTGCTCCTTCACGGACTTTGTCAGGTACTTCCTGACAATATCCGCCGACGGGCCGTCCTCGACGATCTCTCCGCTCTTCACCCATATGACCCGCTGGCAGAGGCTGTTTACGGCAATCATGTTGTGGCTTATAAAGAGCACCGTCTGGCCGTTCTTTGCCGCTTGCCGTATCTTGTCCAGACACTTCTTCTGAAAGGCGGCGTCGCCGACGGCAAGCACCTCGTCCACCAGCAGAATCTCCGGTTCAAGATGCGCAGCCACGGCAAACCCCAGGCGCACATACATGCCGCTGGAATAGCGTTTCACCGGCACATCCAGAAATTTTCCGATCTCGGAAAATTCAACTATTTCATCGAAGCGGCTGCTGATCTGTTCTTTCTTCATGCCGATGATGGCACCGTTGAGGTAGATGTTTTCCCGCCCGGTCAGTTCGGGGTGAAACCCGGTGCCCACCTCCAGCAGGGAACCTACCCTGCCGTAGACTTCGGCCCGGCCGCGCGTCGGTTCGGTGATACGGGAGAGAATTTTCAGCAGGGTGCTTTTTCCGGCCCCGTTCTGCCCGATAATTCCGACGACTTCGCCCTGCCCGATCTCGAAGGAAACATCGTTCAAAGCCATGAAGGTTTCCGAACCGGTGCCGGAGCGCCCGTCCCGATGCAGCACCGACCTGAGTTTATCGGCGAGCTGCTCTCCGAGCGTGTCGTGACGTTTTTTCAATTTGGCGATGTTATACTGCTTGGAAAGCTTTTCAGCCCGAATCGCAACATCTCCCATACGCTGCTCCTGTGACCGCTGATTATATAAAGACCGAGCCGTTAAATATCATCGGCAAAGGTCTGTTCCATCCTTTTGAAATATACGATTCCACCAAACAGCAGCAGCACGACAACGGCGGCACTCACCGCCATCATCAGAAGATCCGGACTCTCCTTGCCGAGAAACGCCCAGCGGAAACCTTCGATCACCGCAACCATCGGATTCAGACTGTAGAGCAGCCGCCACTTTTCCGGGACCATGCTCACCGGGTAAGCGACTGGCGACGCATACATCCATACCTGGACTAAAAACGGGATAATACTGCCCACATCCCGGTATTTGACGTTAAGCGCCGAGGCCCACAGCCCCACGGCCAGGGCGGTCATTACGGCAAGCGCCAGAAACAGCGGCAGCGCCAGCAGACCCCACGTCGGTGCAATTTTGAACCAGGCCATCAGAGCCAGCAAAACGATGAAGGAGAAGAACAGGTCAACGACCGGTGCAATCGAAGCGGCAAGCGGAATCAAAAGCCGGGGAAAATAGATTTTCGTCACAAGGCTGGAGCTGTTGACAACACTGCCCGAACTTCGTGCCAAGGCTTGAGCGAAGTACGACCAGGGGAGCAAGGCACTGAAGGCAAAAACCGGATATGGTATGCCGTCGGAGGGGATTTTGGCCATGGTGCCGAAGATAAGCGTAAAAATTATCATCGTGATCGTTGGCTGGACAATGACCCAGGACGCTCCGATAGCCGTCTGCTTGTAGCGGACAATCACGTCCCGCCACACGAGGAAATAGAGCATTTCACGATGGCGCCACACACTCGCCAGATCAAGCTGGAACAAACCCTTGCGCGGCTGTATTACCGCGCAAGGTCTTTTTAACGTGCTTTCTGCTGCTAACTCCATGGCGTGCACCTCATATCAGGTCCGGCTCAAGACTTCACCTGCCGGAGAAAAGCGGAAGTTATCCAACAAATGACGTACTTTCAGCTCCATGCGTTCAAGGTTCAGATAATGCCTGAAGCAGGACCTGGCACCGGCCCGGATGCGCGGCTGCTCAGGATCTATCTCCCAGGGATGAAAATAGACGATGACCGGCTGCTTCTCTGTGACATTGATCGCCTGAATCGCCCGGGCAACCAGTGCGGCAGGAAAAAGCCGCAGATAGCCACCGCCGCAGATCGGCATCTGAGATTTCCACCACCCCACGTGCAGCGGAAACGTCGATATCGGGAATTCCCGTATCTTTCCCGCGTGCGTTGAAATTTCATGCGGAAAGCGTTTTCCTCCGGGGATGCCGTAGATATCGTGGGTAATGGGAAAGATGCTGGAATCGTAGGTAAAGCCCTCCTCCACAAGAATATCCAGTGCCCAGAGCGACTTTACCGTGATTGAATAGCTTGGCGCGCGATAGCCATGCACCCGTTCGCCACAGATATCTTCAAGGATATTCTTTGCTCTGGAGATATCATGACGGAATTCCTGCGGGGAAAGGCGATACACAAGTTGATGTCCATAGCCGTGACAGGCGATTTCATGCCCCCGCCGGCTGATTTCTTTAACCAATGCCGGAAGCCGCTCGGCAACCCAGCCGAGCACAAAAAACGTCGCCTTTAAGGCAAACTCGTCCAGCATATCGAGGATACGCAACGTGTTTCCCTCAACCCGGAGTGGATACCGTCCCCATTCACCCGGCTTTATCTGCCGCTCGAATGCGGTTACATGGAAATAGTCTTCAACATCTATGGTCAGAGCATTAATCATCGGGAACCTCAGAATGTTTTCTTGAGTTCGACCATCGCCCGGTTTACATGCAGATTGTCGGCGGCGATGCCGGGGGAGTAGTACCCCGTATAAACATAGGAGAGCGCAATGGTCAGCTGTTCGGCGAGGAGATAACTGATACCGGAATCGACCTGTAAGCGCCGGGTATAACTGTCCACAAGCTGTTGTTCGTATCTTTCCGCCGTAAAGGCCAGCCTCCCTTTCAGATCTGTGCTGAAATCGTACTGCCCGCTGACCGTTGCGCCATATTTCCTGGTCTGCAGGGTATCTGTTTTGGTCATGGCGTACTCGGAGTACAGGGGGGAAAAACTGATGGAACCTCTTTTGAGGCGCTGCTCAATGATGCCGCTGACATAGCTTTCTTTCATGACATTGCTCAGCGGGTCTTCATTGTACCTGACACCCGTTATCACCGTGGCCGTTACCGTATCAAAGACATGGGTCAACCCCGCATTCCAGGCGAGGCTGTCGAGGCGCTGACCGCTGTTATAACGGGTCCACGTTTTCCCTGCCTTGGCAAAGAGGAACGACTTCTCCGCGTATTCGTAGCGAAAGCCCCCCAGCGCCTGGTGCTGGCTGAAATCATCGATATCGGCCAACTCTCTGGTAAATGTATAGCCGGCGGTCAAACTGAAGTACTTCGATAATTCGTAGGCGATGTCCAGAAAGGCAACGTGGTCTGTTTTGTCGATACCGGATGAATTTACATAACGGGTGTCTGTGTAGCGATAGCCGCCCTTGACCGGGATCCTTTCAGACGGGCGTAGCGTGAAGTACGGTGATGCAGTTATTATATTCCGGTCAGACTGGTTTACGAAAAGGCTCTCTCTGGTCGTATCCCTGGTTACATCCAGCGAGACACGCTGGTAATTATCGGCGGCTTCCAGAAAAAGCAGGTTATCAACCGCCGTCAGCTTGGCTTTGGCGTTAAGAGTATGGCTTACCTCGTCCCCGCGACTATCTCTGGCGTAGTGCCGGTAGTCGAACACATAATTGAGATCGCCTTCGAGCGCCGGTGCCTTGTAACTCATAACAAGCCCCGGAAGCGCTCTGGTGATGTAATCCGAAATCCGGTCAGTGCGCGTCTCGAAGACATTGTCCGTGAACTCCTCGCTGACGGCAAGAGAGGGATGCAGTTGAAAATCAGCGCCCTGAGCAGCGGTTGCCACGATCAGAACAGTGAAAACGGTTGACGTTACGAGTGTGTTTGGCATGGAAAGCCTCACTGGAATGCTGTTAACGAACGGTTATGTACCTGTGCAGGTAGTCAAAAATCAGAGTTTGAACATCCGCCCGAACATATTGCCCATGAAGGATTGCGGATTTTCCTCACCGGGATATTCACCCATGTTTTTGCCTGCAGAGGCAGGAGGAGTGTCGAATGACTCCCGCATGAGCTCCCGGTTACTTTCCTGATGAAACTTCACGGACTTCTCCAGATCGGAGATCTTTGCCGCCATCTCCAGAAGTCTCTTCTGGCTGGCCGAGTCAGATTCTTTTCCCAGATTATCGAGCCTGTCATTAAGGTCCTTGATCATGGCGGAGACCGCCGGCTCGGCACGCCCGGCCGAAAAGGTGCCGTCCATCGGCCCTTCTCTTGTAACGCGACCATCCAGAGACTCGCTTCCCCAGTAATGATACTCGAAGTCCAGATCTCCGATAATATCCAGCACCAGAGCAACATCGATGGTCCTCGTTTCCTCGGCAAACGCCGCAAGCAGGATAAAATCGCAGAGGATATTGATCAGCCGGGGGATTCCCCTGCTGTAGGTGAAGATGATGTCGATGGTCTCCCCGGAAAAACTCACGGCATCGCGGTCGCCGGCCTTTTCCAGGCGATGCAGGATATACAGCTCGATTTCACCGCGGCTTAACGGCTGAATATGGCAATTTATACTGATCCGCTGGCGGAGTTGAATCAGTGTTGCCGACGCCAGCGTTTTGCGCAGCTCAGGCTGCCCCACAAGGATGATCTGCAGGAGCTTTGCATTGTCGGTTTCCAGGTTGGAGAGCATCCTGATTTCCTCAAGCAGATCATGGTTGAGGTTCTGGGCCTCGTCAATTATCAGTACCGGCTGATTCCCCTTTACAAACTGGTCAATCAGAAACGAGTTCAAATCCCTGAGCAATGTAATCTTGTCCTTGTTAAGGACCGGCAAGCCGAAATCATCGTTGATCATTGCGATCAACTGCTCCGAATCAACACGCGTATTGAAAATCTTGGAAAGAACGACATCGGAGAGGTTCTTTTTAATCAGGTTCCGGATGATGGTCGTTTTACCGGAACCGACCTCACCCGTAAGGAGAATAAAACCGACCCGTTCCCTGATGCCGTAGTCCAGATAGGAAAGCACTTTCTTGTGTGAGCTGCTCATGAACAGGAAATCCGGATCCGGCAGCAGATCAAACGGCTTCTGAGTCAGGTTAAAAAAGGCTTCATACATAAATCATCCCCTTATTCGATTATCCCAACCAATGTTAAAGGCAAAAACAACCCCTCTAAATCTCCCCTTATCAGGGGAGACTTCAAGGCTTCCCCCCTGATAAGGGGGGATTGAGGGGGGTTGGGGTTAGCTTTAGGTGTCAGCTTTTGATTTTCACGCAAACCCTTCGCGGCAATACTGGTAGCGGTCACGCTGAAACTCCGTTGTCGCCGCATTGTAAACGATGCCGAGAATCTGGGTTCCCTTGATGCAATCCATCGTTTCCTCAATATTATGCAGCGTCACCAACCCTTCTTTTGCGACCAGCACAACGCCATCGACAATGGCACTGAGCGAGCGGGTTTCCGCAAACGGGAGCACAGGAGGGGTGTCGATGATGATGTAACGGTCATGGTAGCGGTTCTTCATCTCAAGGAAAAAATCACGCATCCGCTGCGATGTAAAAACCTCCGCAGGGTTAGGCACATTCCTGCCGGCCGGCAGAAAGGACAGCTTGCCGACACCGGTCCGGATGAGCGCGTCCTTGACATCGGAGCCGTCAAGCAGACAATCGGTAAGGCCCAGTGAATTTTCCAGCCCCAGATAGGTATGCAGTGATGGATTTCTTATATCCGCATCAACCAGCAGGACGGTATGGTCAAACTCCTGGGCCAGACTCAGTGCCAGATTGACCGAGGTGAGGCTCTTACCTTCGCTGCCGACGGAACTGGTCACCATCAGCATGTTCAGAAAAGAGCCTTTCTGAGTCAGTTTGACGATGACTGATTTCAGCTTGCTGTACTCTTCCGCCGCCTGGGTATGCGGATCATTGACAGCCACAAGCAGCTGGTTGGTCAGCCGGATTCCGGGGGTGGTCATCGGCGGTGGCTGGTGAACCCTGGCTGCGGTTTTTTTTGCCGCGATTTCGGGGGGCGAATCGACCCTCAACCTGGCCGCTTTTTCAAGAGCTTCTTCAATTCTGCTCATAACATATCCTTTCAAAGCGCATATTTTTGATCGTCTGCTTTATTTGAGTGTCAATTTATCCAGCTGCGTCCCGAGTTCGCCGGCGCTAAAAATATCCAGAGACAGAGACAGCGGCCGCATCAGTTCAAAAGGGACCGTTGCCATAATCAGCATGAAACAGGCCGCGGCAACGCCATAAAACCAGTAATCCCGTTTGCGGGCAGCTTCCACCTCAAGCGGATTTTCTATTGTCGGCACCACGGCAAGGACCGGAATCCCCAGAGACTTGAGTGACTCGACATTGCGCACGGAGTTATCCAGCTGATCAAGCAGCAACAGGAAAGCAAAACTTGCCACCACACCGCCAACAATTCCCAACAGGATTATCCGTATTCGCTGCGGGCTGTACGGCTTGGTCGGAAGGACAGCCGGATCGACGATACGGAAGGTAGTGGCCTTGTCCTGTACCTCCATCTGCTTGGCTACCTCCGACTGTCCATGACGGACCATAAGTTGTTCATAAAGCGATTTCTGGCTGTTCTTCTCCCTTTCCAGCTCTTCAAGGCCGGTTTTTGCTGCCGGTATGCTTCTTAAGAGTGCCTGCTTGGCAGCAATAAAGCGCCGTTGGTTACTTTCTGCGGCACGCAGTGAACTCAGCTCCATCGAGATCCGCTCCATCTCCAGCGAGGACGTATCCACATACTCGGAGCGTGCAGAGCCTCCTGATTTGATCAACTGTTTGACAGCAGCGATTTCGTTTTTCGTATCAACCATTTCCGGATGATTGTCTGTATACACAAGGCCCAGCTCCTGTTGTTTTTTCTGCAGCGCAGCCAACTTCCCCTTGAGCGGATCGTTTTTCCGCGTCAAGCCCTGCAGACTCTCCAGCTGGTGGCGTTTTATCGTAATCTCATCAATTTTCTGCTGTGCATCCCCGATTGCGGCAAGCAATGACCCCTCGTCCTGGGCAAGCGTGCTTCCATTCTCTCTTTTGTAATTGTTTACTTTTGTTTCCGCCTCTTCGAGCTTTGCCTTGATGGTTGTGATCTGCTCCCCAAGGAAATTGGTGGCGCCATAGGACTCTTCCCGCTTTGACGTAATGTTTTCCTCGATATAGCGGCGCACCAGGGCATTCACATAATCACGGGCGATACGCGGATTTTCGCTGTTGAATGTTATGGTAAACAGCCCTTCCTTGTCTTTCAGCCTCACGTCGGTGTTTTCCTGAAACTCCCTGACCATCTTTTCCAGCTGGCCGTTATTCTGGCTGTTGACGTTCAGATCGAGATCATTCAGCACCTTGACCAGCAAGGTCCGGCTTTTCATTGCATAGGCCAGCACCCGTATTTTGTCCTCAAAGGAAGGCGATATCGCAATCCCTCTCACCAGGTCGCTGATGACGCTCTTTTCAATAAAAACGGTGCATTTGGCCTCATACCGTTCCGGCAGCAAATAGCTCGTGACAACCACTCCGGTCATGATCAGCAGGGCCAGTATCACAAACAGATATTTCTTTTTACTGACCAGTCGCAGGTATCTTTTGTAGTTGAAATCCTCTGTATGACTCATGTGCCACCCCGCAATTAATGTTTTTGGTTATTGAACATGAATGCCGCCGTTACCTTCAGAACATGCCTTCCTTGACAATTATGTAATCGTTCGGCTTCAATTTGAAATTCTGGCTCAGATCGCCATCGTTCAGGATATCCTTGGCCTTGACCTGTATAATCACATCTTTACCACCCTCATTGCGCATGATGGTCGTATCATTCTGCTTGGCAAACTTGGTAAATCCACCGGCCTCAAGAACCGCCTGCATAACCGTCATGCCATCCCGATACTCGATAAACCGTGGTGCATTCACCGCTCCAAGGACATAGACACTCTTGTCGGTCAGAAGCGGAATATAGATTGAATCGTTCGATTCGATGGGAATGTCCTCGCTCGTATCACCGTCAATAAAGAGCTTGTAAAATCCGACCTTGATCATCTTCCCTTTTCTGAGGACGTACGCTCTTCTGAGGTCGGCGCTCTTGACATCGCCGACATTGCAGAGCAACTGCAGGAGCGTTGTGCTGCGATTAAGATCGTATGCCGCCGCCTTGACCCCGCCGCCGAAGATATACACCTTGCTGTTGGTGATTTCCCTCACGGTCACCGTGACATTGGGGTTCTTGACCAGCTCCCTGATCCTGTCGCCGAGAGCCTTTTGTAACCCCGGCGGCGTATAACCTGAGGCCTTTACGTCACCGATCCCCGGAATGGTGATTTTACCGTCCGGCCTGACCTTGACCGAAACATTCAGTTCCTTCACCCCCCAGACAAATACATCCAGGATATCGCCCTCTCCGATGATGTAATCACCGGCCAGGGAGGGTTGAGGAAGCAGCATTATTCCGAGAAGAACTATCATCAGCCATTTTTTCATCGCATTCTCCTTAACAAGTCAGTCGTTACACTCCCCGTATTGAAAGTCCTCTCATCGTGCGCCTCTCCTGAAGAGAACCACCTGAATGGTTTCCAGAATGATCATCAGATCAAAGGTCAGCGAGATATTCTTGATGTAATAAAGGTCATAGCGAAGCTTCTCCACGGCATCTTCTACGGACGCCCCGTACGGGTAGCAGACCTGGGCCCAGCCGGTAACTCCCGGCTTGACGAAATGCCGCTCGGAATAATAGGGGATCGCTTCCTTCAGCTTTTTGACAAACTCCGGACGTTCCGGGCGCGGCCCGACCATACTCATCTCTCCGCAGAGGATATTGTAGAACTGCGGCAGTTCGTCGATACGGCACTTGCGGAGAAATTCACCGATCCGTGTGACACGCGCATCATTTTTCTGAGCCCACACCGCACCGGTACCGTCTTCGGCATCCGCCCGCATCGTTCTGAGCTTATAAAGAAAGAAGTTTTTCTCCATTTCACCAACCCGCTCCTGACGGTAGAAAACCGGCCCGGCAGAGTCGAGCTTTATTATCAGGGCTATCAGCGGCAGAAAGGGAAGCGTCAGGGCAATGCCTGCAGAGGCACAGAGTATGTCCACAACCCGCTTGAGCACTTTGCTCATACGGGAGACCTTGAAACCGGACGAAAAGATGATCCAGCTCGGGTTGATACCTTCCAGAAACAACTTGCCGGTAACATGCTCATAAAACGAGGGTGCATCCATTACCTCGACCCCCGCCAGTTTGCAGGCCATGACCTCCTGAAACGGGAATACTCCCCGCCGTTCCGTCAAGGAGACGACAATCTTGTCCGCCTTCTCCCGCTTGACGGTTTCAAACAGACCTGCCGAATTTTCCAGAATGGTGGCCTGCGGCACTTGGGGCAACTCATTCGAGCACTGTATATATCCGGAGAGGAGATAATTCTCGTCCGACTCCGGAATGATCGCTCCCATATCCCCGGCAACGGGGCCGACACCGAGTATCACGATACGTCGCGCAAGACTTCTGGACTTCACACAGGTGCGGTAGGTCATATGGAAGAGGAACTGAAGCATGCCGAAAATGATGATGGCAAACGCCAGGAACCCGCGACCGTACATGCCGTCATCGCTCGTATAGGTCAGAAAGGAGAAGACAAAGCACGACACTCCGAGTGAAGCCCCTATCTTTACCGCGATCTCTCTGGTGATAAGTTCGTGGTGGTTTTTATAGATTTCGACCAGAAATGACAAAAACACGACGATCAACACAAACAGGGATATGTTCGCGCCTCCAAGCTCCAACGCATCTTCCATGGTGGGAATATGCTGTGACCGGATTGAAATAGCCGCCAACAGGGCCAGAAAGGCCGCCGTGCTATCCCCCAGAACTAACAGTATGATTCTCTTGTGCTGTTCCATAACCATGTCCTTGGATATAACTAGTCAGAACCAGCTGACCGGCCCCGACAGAGTCCCACCAGAGAAACTCCTTGCCTGCCGGACAGTGCTGATAGTATCAGAGCTGCCAGATGACACTTTCGGCCGCTCGACACCCTGTTTGTTCGCCCCGGAAGCCTGATGCAGAAGTGCAAGATGGTGATTGATCGTCGGGTCGCCGGGAAGAAGCGCCAGAGCCTTTTCCAGATATTCGCGGGCCTCCTGGTGACGGCCGTTTTTCAGCAGTGCGTACCCGACCGTATCCATGATAACCGGGTTGCCGGGATCAAGAGCAATGGCACTTTCAGCAAGCTGAAGCGCTTCTTCTTTGGTTCCGAGTCCGTCCAGATACAGGTAGGCGAGATTATTGTAGGGGGTGGCGTATTCCTTGGACAAAGCCAGGGCCGCGCGATATTTTTTGACGGCCTCCTTTTTGTCACCACTGGCCTCCAGGAATGTTCCCTGGGTGAAATAGGCCGGAGCATAATTGGGGCGTTTCTGCAATATTTCATCACAGACCTTTTGCGCCTTTGCGTGGTTGCCGGACGCAGAGTAAAGCCCCGCCAATGCAAGCGCCGGCTGCGGATTGCTGCCATCACGCCGGACGGCTTTTTTCAGTGTATCAATCGCCAGTTCCGGTTTGTTCTGCAGCCGGTAGGCCGAGGCAAGCAACATATATCCGGCATCGGAGTCCGGCTGGAGGGCAATCGCCCGACCGGCCTCTTTTATCGCCTCCGGGAATTTCTTCATCGCGGTGTACGCGGATACTTTTGCGTACACCGCACGCTCCGCTGAAATGGCCTCCATATCATCACACGTCTTAAGCGCCTCTTTATACTGACCGTTTTTCAGATACAAACGCACCTTCTGCTCGAGAAGTTCTGCAGAGCGCGGTATATACCGGCTCGCCTCCACAAGAACAGCAAGCGGCTTCTCCGGATCACCCTTTTTTTCGTAATAACGGGACAATGCTAGGTAAGCCGAAAGGTCCCGGGTCTCCTTGGCTTTAAGGTACCAAGTGAGCGCTTCGCCGTCGCGCCGGTATGAATCGAGCAGTGCAGCCTTCTGCAGCATAGCCTTCACATTGCCCGGCTCCTTCTTCAAAATTTCAGCATATTCATTGAATGCGCCGGCAGCATTACGAACGCCGGCATAATAGGCGGCAAGAATGAAGTACGGTGCAACGGCGCCCGGATCGCTCTCTTTTGCTTTCTTCAGGTAACGGATCGCTTCGGCGGGCTTCCTGTCGGCAAACTTGATTCTGGCAATTCCGTAATACAGGACCGCATCGCTTTTTTTGTCGGAAATGCCCTCGTGAAGCACCGATATCGCCTTGGCGCGCTGATTATGGTGTTCATAAAAGGAGGACAGTATCAGCCTGGTGTTGAGGACTTCAGGTGCGATGCGGATCGCCGCGTTAAGATCGGTTTCAACCTCTGCGGTATTTCCCTGGCTGAGGTGAAACATTCCTTTTTTCATGTACGCGTCGATCAGCCGTGGTTCAATTCCGATTGCCACATCGAGTTCTTTCATCCCCTCTTCATACAGGCCCTTTGCCATATAGGCGCTGCCGAGCATGTAATGCCCATGGGGATTCCTGTCATCAGCTTCGAGAAGTCTCGTCAACTCTGATATTGCGTCGTCAACGCGCTTCTGCTGCAGAAGAATCATTCCGGTAAGAAGCCGTGCCTGGTGGAAAGTCGGGGCACGGTCGAGAATCTGACGGAATTGGCTCAGGGCGCTTTCCAGGTCGCCATTGCCATAAAGACTCAGGCCCAGGAAATAATACCCGGCCACGCTCGGCAGAATTTTATTGGCATTCTGCAAAGCGGTAATCGCTTCGGAATAATCTTTCCTGTGGTAGGAGACCATACCTTTCAGGCGGTATCCTTCGGTACTGGCGGGGAATTTTTTTATAAGTTCGCCGGCAATTGTTTCCGCAACAAGAAGATGTCCCATATCAAAATGCAGCAGCCCGGCCTTATACATTGCTACCGGGTCGGCGGGATTGATCTCGCCAAGCTTTTTGTAACGTGCAAGAGCGTCGGCTTTTCTCCCAAGTTTGATTTCGGCATCGGCCAACAGATAGATCGCGCGGCTATTGGCCGGTGCCTTGGTGACAATTTCTTCCAGTAACACCCGTGCCTTTTCCGCCTCGCCCTGTCCCAGTTGAAGCGCCGCCAGTTCAAGTTTTGTTGACATCTTTCCCGGCTCAACCTGCAGGGCACGAAGAAAAAAGAGTTCAGCTTCCTGAGGCATCTTCTTGATCCCATAGGCGCTGCCGATAACTTCCAGCGCATCTGCAGAATTTGTAACCACGGTTAGATGTTCTTGTGCCTGGCTGATCGCCAGATCCGGTTTGCCGAGGTAATTGTACAGCTTTGCCAAATCCAGCTTTATCTCCGGCTGTTTCGGATTCAGCAGCCTGACTTTCTGAAATTCCTTTTCTGCAAGCTCATATTTTCTGACCGATACATACGCCTTAGCTAATTGGTAGCGGGCGTCGAGGTTGTTCTGGTTTTTATCCAGGGCATTTCTGAAAAGAACGATTGCACCGTTCGAGTTTCCTTTGCGCAGCGCTTTGACTCCATCAGCATACAATTCATCACTCGTTTTACCCGTACAACCGAAATTGAAGATGACGACCGTCAACACGAATACAATTTTTTTGTACACAGCAGTACCCTCCGGGATGAACGTACCAATAACTCTAAGCATCCGTGATCGCGATTTCTTGATACAGATGGTTTTCATAGAGCGTGCCACATCACCACGCGCTTATATCAGTGTAAATACGGCATGTTATGCCGCACCGAAGCCGATGGCACCATGTTATATAATGTGGCACTTAATGGCGTGCCCTTGCCTGGAGACAGGATTTAAGGGGGATGGAATAAATGGTAAAAAATATGACCGATGTTAACTGAATGTGAAACACCGCCACAGACCTGACAAACAGCCACTGCTGTAAGAATTGCTATCTGCCATGTCGGCAGACTTTACGCTTATAAAGCCGCAGCGCCCGCGACAACAAAAATTATCCTTAAATATCAGCAACTTGCAACTTGGCACACCTGATGCTTATTCAGGTCATACCATTCAGTTACACGTTTTGACGTCAATGCATCGGTACGCAGAATTCAGGGTGACATCGTACGGAAGATGTTTAATGCCCTTGAGCAGGCTCTGACTACACTCTGGCAAGAGGGTCAAACAACAATGAAAGGTGGTGAAACCGGTTAGAGAATCGACAGCTGTTTCGTTGCGGATGTAAAACAACCAGGAAAGGAGCACCATCATGAAAAAGCTTATTTTGATCTCACTATGCATGGCAATAATGGCTCTTGGAGCCGCAGGCAACGCCGGGGCTTACACCCAAACCGGAATGACTAACTGGCAATCAGGCGACACGGTGACCTTAAACTTCAACATACCAACCAACTTCGATTCGGTGATCAGCGCCTGGCTGAATATTTCAGCCATTGCATCAACAGGCAGTAACGATTATGTAAAAGTTAACGGTTCCGATGTCGGCTCCCTTATAACGAGTCCAAACGGCACGCTGCTAACCACCAGATTTAATCTCTACGACTTTTTTACCAACAACTATTCACCGACCGGGCTGCCTCTGAACGTTACCATTTACGCTGACGGCCCGCTCTCTTTGGCCCCCTCCATGCTCGCCCTTGAATATGCATACCTGGGAGCAGTGGATCCGCCAAGCAACAATGCACCGGTTCCGGAACCTGCTACCCTTCTGCTCCTCGGTTCGGGCCTGAGCGGCCTGGCCTTCTGGGGCAAACGACGCAGGCTGGTCGTGTAATGCGAGTACCTGTCCCGACGATAACGGCGAGGCCGAAACCACCTCGCCGTTATTTTTAAAGCGCTTTAATGACATGAATCCATCCGGGTCATCCGCTGCGCTTTTATCTACTCCACAAACTTCACACGTATACCAGCGCGGCGTTTAAACGGAGAGCTGGAGGTGCCTCATGTCAACGAATGCAAAAATACTTTTGGCGGAAGATGAAGGCATTGCGGCACGATATCTTAAACAGTCGCTGACACGCATGGGATACGAGATTACCGACACGGTTCAATCCGCAGAGGACGTCATCGGGGCCGTTGAGGAAAATCCTCCGGATTTGATCCTTATGGATATATCGCTTGGCGGAAAAATTGACGGCATAACCGCGGCGCAAAAGGTACGTGCCGGGTTCGATATTCCGGTCATCTATGTTACCGGCAATACCGACAGTGAAGTTTTCGAGCGGGCCAAACTTACCGAGCCGTATGCGTATCTGATCAAGCCATACGAGCTCAGCCACCTGCATAACACCATTCAGATAGCACTGTTCAAGCATGACTTCGAGAAGCGGCTAAAGGAGAGCGAAAACAGGTATCGCACCCTGTTCGATATAAGCGACAACGCCATGATGCTGATAAATTCCGCTGCGACGATCACAATGATCAACGATCAGTTCGCAGCCATGATGGGGTGTTCAAAAGAAGCGGTAGAAAACAAGAGCCTCTGGACTGAGTTCTTTACCGACGACGACCGCGTCAAACTGGAAAAAGGGCTGCAGCAGGCGCTTGGCGGATCTCACACCACACCCGGTCATTTTGAGACAACACTGATTGACAAGAGCGGCAGATCAAGGATTGTGTATACGAATGTAAAGAAGTTTCCCGGTTCTGACGCATGTCTTGTTTCCATGAATGATGTGTCGGAGTTAAAACAGGCGGAGGCGGAAATACGCATCCTGAACAGCAAGCTCAACAAAACCAACCAGGGGTTGAATCAGGAGATTACCTTACGCGAACGGGTTGAAAAGCAGTTGCGCTATAAAGCCACCCATGACTATCTGACCGGACTGCCGAATCGCGTCCTGCTCTTTGACCGTTTAAAACAGGCGATCGCCTTCGAAGAGCGCCATAACACGCTGATCGCTCTCATGGTTCTCGACCTGGATAATTTCAAAAACATCAACGACACTCTGGGGCATCTCTCAGGGGACATTCTGCTGAAAAAGGTGTCGCAAGGCCTGCAAAAGTGCATGCGCCAGTATGACACGGTAGGAAGGCTCGGCGGTGACGAGTTCGTCATTATCGTTAATGACGCGAAATCCATCCAGGACATCATCACCTTCGCCGAAAAGGTGCAGGGCGTTTTCCAGGAACCGTTCGACATTCTCGGCCAGCCGACGTACGTGACAACCAGCATAGGTGTGGCGGTATTTCCCCTCCATGGCTCAACCATCGAGGCTCTGTTAAGAAAAGCGGACATGGCCATGTACGTGGCCAAAAAAGAGGGGAGAAACACCTTCAGATTTTTTGCGGATTCAATGGATTTGAAAGAAAGTGACCAGAATATTATGCGGTCGAAACGGAGAATCACCCAGATGAGAGAATCGGCTGAGGCACGCCTTCTCACGCATGTCGAGCCCACCGCTGATAAAAAGCAGGTATCACACTAACCGCTGAAAGGATGCAGAAGCGAGGCACATCATGAAAGCAACCGGCAGTGGCAATCATCTGAAAACGCTTGAAAACATACCGATATTTTCCTGTTTGCTTCCTGATGAAAAAACCAGGTTTAATCAGATTGTCATGGAAAAACATTTCAAAAAGAACTCCATCATCCTCATGGAAGATGAGTCAAAAAACTTCATGTACGTTATTTTTTCGGGAAAGATCAAGGTCGTCCAGACAAATCCGGAGGGGAAAGAACAGATCCTGGTCATCCGCAAGCGGGGAGACTTTTTTGGGGAGATGACGCTGCTGGACGGAAAGTCCCAGCCGGCCTCAATCGTGGCGATGGAGGATGCGACGGTAGGCCTGATCTCCAAAATGGATTTTGAAAGATACTTTATGAAAGACACCCACGTGCTGAAACAGATCATCTCGCTGCTCTGCGAACGACTGCGCGAATCATGGGTGATGCTGCGGGTTCTCGGCCTGTCAGATGCGGAAACAAGGGTACGGGCGGTGCTGGCCCATATCAGTTCGATCTACGGCATCAAGGATGTGAGAGGCATCATAATTCCTCTCAAGCTTACCCACAAGGAAATCGCCGACTATGCGGCACTTACCAGGGAAACCGTCAGCAGGCTGCTGTCAAGGCTTTGCCAGGCGGGCGAGATCGAAATTATCGGCAACAAGAACATCATCCTCAAGAACTCGTTTACCATGCCGCACTGAAGTGCGGTTTTATACTCACATCACAAGAAGCGATTGACATTCACGGCCTACCCCCAGATCAGGTAGCCCGGCTCATAACAGTTCCCCAGGATCTTATGCCGCGGCATGACCCGCAGCATGAAACCGTGCCGGCCGCAGAAGCGGCATTCGAGGACGGCGCTGAATTCAAACAGGCCGTTGCCAAGGTCACGAACCATCCCGAGAGGCACCGTCTCCCCCCCGTGAATATTTCCGGTTGAATCCAGAACACCAAAATATCCTTCAACAGAGACTTCGTCGGCCGGGATCTCGCCAAGCATTATGCGCGCAGCAACCGGAACGGTACTGCCAACCGAGATGGAATCGCCAACCTGGGCTTCGGCTTTTTCGATGGACACCTGCGGCCATGCTTTCAGGACCTGCTCTTTCCAGCGCACCAGGTCGAGAGCAAGCGTCAGTCCACCTTCCACAAGACGATTCCATTGGGTATATGACGGGAGATAGGAGTGACCGGTGTACTCCTGCACCATGCGGTCGGTGGAAAAAACCGGGCAGAGGCTCTGCATGGAGGATTTCATCGTGGCGATCCATGAGCGCGGAATATCGTCACTCCCCCGCTCATAGAAATGCGGAATGACCTCCTTTTCGAGCAGATCGTACAGGGCACGCCCCTCGACCTGGTTCTGGTACTCGATATCGTCGTAGACCTCCCCCTTACCGATTGCCCAACCGTTATTCCCCTGATACCCCTCGCACCACCAGCCGTCGAGAATACTCATATTGAGGCCGCCGTTGAAGGCCACCTTCATGCCGCTCGTACCGCTCGCCTCCATCGGGCGAAGCGGTGTATTGAGCCAGACATCTGCCCCCTGCACCAGATGCCGCGCCACCTCCATATCATAATCCTCAATAAAAACTATGCGGTGGCGGAAACGCTCCTGATGTGAGGCCTGAACGATCTGGCGTATCAGCTCCTTCCCCTCATGGTCCTGCGGATGGGCCTTGCCGGCAAAGATAAACTGCACCGGCATCGCCGGATTATTGAGGATCTGTTCCAAGCGGTCAGGATCGCGCAGCAGCAGTGTCCCCCGCTTGTAGGTGGCAAAACGACGGGCAAAGCCGATCGTCAGCACTTCCGGGTCAAGCACCTCCTCGGCGGTTGCAATCTCCTTGGCGGTAGCACCGACCTTGACCAGCTGTTCCTTCAGCCGCTTCCGGGCAAAGTCCACCAGCTTTTCACGGCAGCTCAAACGGGTGCGCCAGAGCTCCGCATCCGGAATTTTGGCGATACGGCGCCAGACACCATGATCGGTCGGGTCGTCCATCCAGCGCGTACCAAGATAGCGTATCAGCAGGCTGGCCATATGATTGGACATCCACGTGCGGGTATGGACGCCGTTGGTGACAGAGGTCAGCGGCAGCTGTTCTTCCGGCAGCTCCGGCCAGGCATTTCTCCACATCCTGCGCGACACTTCACCATGCAACTGGCTGACACCGTTGGCGTGTCCGGCCAGCTTGAGTGCCAGCACCGCCATGCAGAAAGCCTCCTGCTGGTTTTTGGGGTTCTGCCGCCCAAGGCCGATGAATTCACCGCGACTGATGCCGAGCGACTTGAAATAGCCGCTAAAAAACTTATCCATCAGCTCCACCGGAAAGTGGTCGATACCCGCCTCTACCGGAGTATGGGTGGTGAAGACATTACCGGCCCTGACGATCTCTCGAGCCGCGCAGAAGCTGACCCCCCGTTTTTCCATCAGCAGCCGGATGCGCTCCAGCGACAAAAATGCGGCATGCCCCTCGTTCATGTGACAGACGTTCGGGATTATCCCCAGTTTTCGCAGGGCACGAATGCCGCCGATCCCCAGCAGGATCTCCTGGATCATGCGCATTTCCTTGTCGCCGAAATAGAGCTGGGCCGTGATCAGACGGTCTTCGGGACTGTTCTCATTCAGGTTGGTGTCCAGCAGGTAGAGCGGCACGCGGCCGACCTGCACCCGCCAGATCCGCACCATGAATTTTCGCGGACCGAACTCCAGCTCAAACATCAGCGGGACACCGTTTTCGTCACGTTCAAGAGTCAACGGCAGGTTGTAGAAATCATTCTCGGGATAATACTCCTGTTGCCACCCATCGTTATTGAGATACTGGCGAAAATACCCCTGCCGGTAGAGCAGGCCGACCCCGACCAGCGGCAGTCCCAGATCGGAAGCCGACTTGAGATGATCGCCCGCCAGGATGCCCAGGCCGCCGGAATAGATCGGCAGCGACTCATGCAGCCCGAATTCCATCGAGAAATAAGCGACCTGCATCTTTGCAGCATCCGGGAAGGTCTTCTGGAACCAGGTTTTGGCCGTCAGGTATTCGTCCAGCTTCTCCTCAACCAGCTTCAGGTGGGCCATAAAACCCTCGTCGCTTTTAAGCGAGTCAAGGGTCGTCTGCTGCAGAATACCGAGCATCTCCACCGGGTTATGACGCGTTGATCTCCAGAGATCAGTATCCAGGCGGCGAAAAAGGTTGGTGCCATCCGGCTCCCAGCACCACCAGAGATTGAAGGCGATGCGCTGGAGTGCGGCCAGCTCCTCCGTCAATGACGGCACGACCGTGAATTTATGCAACATCCTCGTGAAGTCCATGCGTATCCTCCGCTAACATCGGGCATCAGTGCCGTAGCCCGGCAAACTGAAGGCCGCATAGAGCGGCCCACAGACAATAGAAACTTAGTAACGGCAGCATTGGCGCACCTAGCGGGACCAGCGTACCCTAACGGGGCTATCGGCATCGCTCCAGGTGATGTTCAGCTCACCGGCATGCGACTTGAAAACGTCCCGCCCTATTTTCTCGGCCAGCTTTTCATCTGTGGTTGTAATGGTTACCCCGTTATTCTCATAAACGGTCTCCATTATGCGCCCCAGCGGATTCTTTATGAATTCTGCCTGGGCATTGTTATGTATCTGATTTTCTATTTCGGCTTTATGCTCCGTGAAATAACTGCCGCTCAGGGAAACAATGCCGGCCGGATTATGATCGGCAATGCGACGACACGCCGGACAAACGAGCTCCTCTCCGCCCGCCCGCAATTCGCCCCGTTCTCCATGACGCCAGCGCTTGCTGCTGAAAGTAGCACCGCAGCCGCAATACCCGCCCCCCTTGACTCCGCCGCTCTCCTTGTAAGCGTCCAGACTCCGCGGGGTACGCTGTCCTTTCTCCTCAGTTCTCCTGGCTGTAGTAACCATGATTATCTCACCTCCCTGAATGAAGTTTTATTGCAGAAAAGCCAACACCTGCCATATTCTACCGGCAGACAGCTAACCCGCCTTTATCTCTATCTTGCGCGGCTTGGCCGCTGCCGCCAGCGGAGACCTGAGTATCAGCACACCGTTATTGAACTCGGCCTTGGCCTTCTCGTGATCCAGAGTCTCCGGCATCGCAAACTGACGATAATACTGGGCCAGCTCGAATTCGGTGTATATGGGTCGCCCCGGCATGCAGCGAGAAACAGGAGCGCTGACGGTCAGCACCCCCTTGTCGACATTTATATCCACGGTCTCTTTTGACGCCCCCGGTATATCAACGATTACGGTCAACCCGTTCGCCGTCTCTATTATATCCACCGGCGGCTTGAGATATCGTTCACTGGCCCTCGTTTCTTCATGGCCCTGAAGGTTTTTCCCTTCGTCTCGCTTCGCAACATCGGTATCTGGCATAATCAATACTCTCCTTTCATCGTCAGTAGCTTCACTGCGGCGCGAACGCTATGCAGGTTTAATTTCAATCTTTCTCGGTATGGCGGATTCGGCTTTGCCAAGAATTATCTGCATGATGCCATCCTTGCACGCGGCGCTGATCTTGTCCGGGTTGATATCGACCGGCAGGTTCACCGTACGGGAGAATTTACCGTAGCCGATCTCACAGCGATGCACGACCTGCCCTTCCTGCTCCTCAAACGGCTTTCGTTCTCCGCTGATCGTGATGCTGTTGCTGAGCACCGAAACGTCCATCCCGCCGGGATCAATACCGGGGACCAGAGCATCGACATAAAGATTGCCGTCGTCCTCGCTGAAGTTAACAAGGGGAAAGCGCCGCGTGGTCAGCGGCGTAAGGAACGCCGTCCCGAAGGGACGCCCTAAACCGGCACTGCGGAACGCTTCATCAACCTCTTTTTTCAAACTATCCAGCTCCCTGAACATATCCCAGCTCGCCATAGCACTCCTCCCCTAACTGTTTATTGCCAGCAGAGGAATCAATTCCACATTCCATGCCCGAATAAGCCGACAAAATAACTAATAATTTTGGAACCTTACAAACATACACCGTACCCTTGAATGTTGAACATATTACGCGCCATCAGTACCGGAGCGTCTCACAACGCCGCTACCACTCAGGATTACGACAGTTTTATACCGGGTAATTTTTTATTGTCATGCCGTGTTTTTAACATCGCAGCAGCGCTCTTCCGAGCGGTGCCGAATGATCTCCAGTTACCCGGGAGCCATCACGATGAATGTAATAAACAGAGCTTGCGGTAAAATACCTAACTTCCCTTGCCGGCTCTTGCCCCCTGCCGGCTGCCAGCAGGCTTTCGACTGTTCCGCTCAGGACCACGGTGAATAACCTACCACCACAGCACTGCAGCCAAACTGGTAACAACTTGATATTACGTGCATATTCATATCGTGATTTTGGCATATCGTGTGATAACTGCATTAAAGCGGCTGTCCGCAGATTACGCAGATTTACGCAGAACAACCAACGGCGTGAGGCTCGGGAGGCTCTTGCAAAAGTCACAAAAAGTTCCCTCCCCCCTTGCGGGGGAGGGTCAGGGTGGGGGGGCGGTTGCCATGAAATCAGCACGTTGCAACTTCCCCCACCCCCTAACCCCCTCCCGCAAGGGTAGGGGGGACTTTTAAGGAATTTGCAAAACCAAACTACTGAGCCTTCAGAACAATTTGTCCGACAAAACAATTGACGACTTCAGGACGACCCGTGGAGCTTCTCGAATTACACAATATCCGCTTTACAGCCTCCAGCCGGGAGATTCTGGCCGGGGTGACCCTGGCAATCGCCGCCGGTGAAGTGCATGCGCTGCTCGGCACCAACGGCACCGGCAAGAGCACCCTGGCCAACATGATCATGGGGTGCCGTGGCTATCAGCCGCTGTCCGGCGAGATTTTTTTTGCCGGAACCCTCATTAATGACCTTGAGATTCACGAGCGGGCCCGACTCGGCATCTGCATGGCGTGGCAGGAACCGGCCCGGTTCGAGGGGTTACGGGTGCGGGACTACCTCACTTTGGGGATGACGACTGAACCGCCGGAGGCCGCTCTCAAGCTGATCGGACTGGAACCGTCACTCTACCTGGAGCGGATGGTAGACCGTTCCCTGAGCGGCGGAGAACGCAAGCGGATTGAGCTGGCCTCGGTCCTGGCGCTGCGGCCGAAACTGGCGATACTCGACGAGCCGGATTCCGGGATCGACATGCTCTCCACCGTAGACATTCTCCGCGTACTGGATAGCCTGCGCAACGGCGGCAGCGCCGTACTCCTGATCACCCACCGGGACGAGATCGCCGCCGCCGCAGACCGGGCCTCCCAGATCTGCGGCGGCACAATCATAGCCACCGGCAGCCCCGCCCAGGTCGCCGCCGACTTCAAATCCAGAAAATGCATATCCTGTAACGGGGAGGTCTGTAGCGATGAATGAGTTTGACGAACTTATGACGGCATTGGGGGCCGCTGGAGGCGACAAGGCGATTCTCGACGATCCAGACACCGCGCACCTGGTGGTGATCGGGAAGCGCATCGTCAGTTCCCGCGATCTGCCGGGGCTGGATGTGGAAGCCGACGAAACGGAGGGGGGGGTCCGCCTGAAGATCAGGCTCCGCGAGGGGGTTCACCTGACGACACCGGTCCACACCTGTTTCGGGATTGTGCATAGCCGGGGGGATCAGCACATCGAAATTGAAGTTATTCTGGAACGGAATTCATCGGCCCGCTTCATCGCCCACTGCCTCTTTCCGAAAGCGGAGCACGTCCGCCATATCATGGATGCCCATGTCGAGATAGGCGAAGGGGCAATGATGAGCTATCAGGAACGACATTACCACGGCCCCCATGGGGGGATTGAAGTCATCCCCAAGGCAACCGTCAGGATCGGCAGCGGCGGCCGCTACACGTCGGACTTTACCCTCACTGACGGCCGTGTCGGCAGCCTCGACATCGACTATGATGTTGAAGCGGCGGCAGATGCCATCGTCGAGCTGACGGCGCGGGTCTTCGGGCACGGCAACGACGAGATCCGCATCCGCGAACGCGTCGTGCTGGGCGGGCAGAATGCCCGCGGCATCATCAAAACGAGAATCGCCGTCGAGGATGATTCCCTGGCCGAAATAACCGGGATTACGGAGGGCAATGCCGCCGGAGCCCGTGGCCACGTGGACTGTATGGAGATCATCCGCGGCCGGGCGGTGGCAAAGGCGATCCCGATCGTCAGCGTCACGCACCCCGAGGCCAAGGTCACCCACGAAGCGGCCATCGGCAGCGTTGACATGCATCAGCTTGAAACGCTCATGGCCCACGGGCTTGCCCCGGAGGAGGCGGTTGATGTTATCGTCAAGGGGATGCTAGGATAGACTTGATATAATTGAAACGGGAGGTTCAGCATGAAGGAAGCCATGTTTTACACACGTGAGAGCGACAACCGCGTGCGCTGCGGCCTGTGCCGTTTCCGCTGCCTAATCAGTGACGGCGACCGGGGCAATTGCGGAGTCCGCGAAAACCGTGGCGGCACGCTCTACAGCCTGGTCTACGGCAAACTCTGTGCCGAGCATGTGGACCCGATAGAAAAGAAGCCGCTCTTCCATGTCATGCCGGGAAGCAGGTCCTACTCCATAGCCACGGAGGGGTGCAACTTCCACTGCCGCCACTGCCAGAACTACTCCATTTCACAGGTGGAACGGAACGCATCGATCCGGGGAAGGGAGCAGACACCGCACGAAACCGTGCAGCTGGCCATGGACAATGATTGCGACTCGATTTCCTACACCTATACCGAACCGACGATCTTCTACGAGTTTGCCTACGACGCCGCCCGCCTCGCCCGGGAAGCGGGGCTGAAGAACATCTTCGTCACCAACGGCTACATAAGCAGGGAGGCGCTGGCAACCATCGCCCCTTTTCTGGATGCTGCCAACATCGACCTGAAGGGTTTTTCCGAGGGATTCTATCGCGACATCGTCCACGCCCGCCTGTCCGAGGTGCTCGACTCGATCATTGAATACCGAAAACAGAGTATCTGGCTTGAACTCACCACCCTGATCATCCCCGGCCTCAACGATTCCGACAGCGAACTGCAGGGAATCGCAGAGTTTATCGTCACCAACCTGGGTGTTGACACCCCCTGGCATGTGTCCCAGTTCTACCCGACTCACACATTGACCGATCGCCCCAGAACGCCGGTGGCAACGCTGCGCCGGGCGCGTGACATCGGCATTGCCGCCGGACTGCACTATGTCTATGAAGGGAACGTCCCCGGCGAAGGGGGCGAAAACACCTACTGCCCCTCCTGTTCGTCCCTGCTGATCAAACGCTACGGCTACGTCATCGAGACAAACAGGATCAGCAGCGGGACATGTCCCGACTGCAACGCCGCCATAGCCGGGATCGGCCTGTGACAGCGCCGGGCACGGAGATGCTTGATTACCAGAGGGAGGTCATGCTCAAAGAACACCTGCAGGGGCGCGGCATTCGCGACAGGGCGGTTCTGACGGCCATGCGTGACGTGCCGCGCGAGGAATTTGTTGATGAACGGGTAGTAGCGAAAGCCTACGGGGACTACCCCCTCCCGATCGCCGAAGGGCAGACGATCTCGCAGCCCTACATTGTGGCGTACATGACCGAGGCGCTGGAACTTGGGCGTAACGACCGTGTCCTGGAGATCGGCACCGGATCGGGGTATGCCGCAGCCGTACTGAGCAGAATCGTCACAACCGTCTATAGCGTCGAGCGTTTGGGCGTCCTGGCACAAAGCGCCAGGCAACGTCTCGAACGGCTCGGCTACACTAACATTGTTATCCACGAAGGGGACGGCACACTCGGCTGGCCGGAGCATGCGCCCTACAACGCCATCGTCGTCACCGCCGGTGCGCCGGGCGTGCCGCAGCAACTTCTTGCGCAGCTGGCACCGGGAGGGCGGCTTGTTATTCCGGTCGGAAGATCCTGCGATGTGCAGTCGCTTATCCGGGTGCGCCGGGTGACAGAACATGACTACCGCCGCGAAGAGCTCTGCGGTGTCCGCTTTGTCCCGCTGATCGGTGCCGCCGGATGGTGATGCGCCGGAGTATTACCCCCACGCCAACATGTAATAAATCGAGCCAACGGTAAAACAATTAACTTCCTGTAGAAAACCCTGCCACCCTCCACTCAATGGACAATCCGCTGATACGCGGTATATTTGATGTACATCAGCTTACCATCCACACGTGGCCACCACGCACGCAACACACTGAAAGTAAACATAAATATAGCAGTGCTCTTGGCATGACATATGAACAAGAAGACCTTCACATACATCTTCGCCTACAAGCGGTGAGGATGTATGTATACTTCGGGAGTTAAAAAGGGAGGTGATGAATCAGGCAGGCATCCATACCCATTGCAGGGCGCAGCCGCTGAACGGGTTGCAGAAGCTGCGTCCAATGACCTAAGCAACCCGCACTTACAAGGAGTCAACCATGATGAAAAGATCATTGCTACTGTCAGTTGTTGCTGTATCCCTGTTATTGCCACCAGGCACGGTACGTGCGGCTGACCAGCAGCAGGACCGGGACATGGATAAAACCATGGATCAGAAGATGGATAAAACCATGGACCAGAAGATGGACAAAACCATGGACCAGAAGATGGATAAAACCAAGGCTCAGAAAAAGGTTCAAAAAAAGGTTCAGACGCAGGAACGGATCTATGGCAGCCAGCTTATGACACGCCAGGAGCGGGTCGAGTTTCGCGCCAGGATGCGTGCTGCAAAAACGGCAGAAGAACGGGAGCAAATCCGCATGCAACACCACGAGCAGATGAAAGAGCGGGCCAAAGCCAAAGGCATTACCCTGCCTGACGCACCGCCGGCAATGGGCGGAGGTATGGGTCCCGGTGGCGGTATGGGACCAGGCACCGGCATGGGAGCTGGCGGCGGTATGGGAGCTGGCGGCGGACGCAAGTAATGATCGTGACGACTACTTTCATGTAACCGGGGGAGCATTCATGCGCTATCCGCCACTGCTGACAGATCTGTACGAACTGACCATGCTGGCCGGTTACCTGGAGGAGGGAATGGCGGAAAAACAGGCGGTTTTCGACCTGTTTTTCCGCACCAACCCGTTTGAGGGGGGCTATGCGATTTTTGCCGGACTGGAACCGGCTCTGGATTATCTGGAGGGGTTGCGCTTTCTGCCGGAGGAGCTGGAGTACCTGCAGCGACTGGGAATATTCAAACCACGCTTTATCGAGTTTCTCCGTGAATTCCGTTTCCGCTGCACCGTGACGGCACCGCCGGAGGGGACAGCGGTTTTTGCCAACGAGCCGCTTCTGACGGTGGAGGGGGCGCTGGCCGAGGCGCAGTTTGTAGAGACGGCACTGCTTAACATCATCAATTTCCAGACCCTGGTGGCCACGAAGGCGGCCCGCATCACCCACGCTGCCGCCGGTGCGCCGGTGATCGAGTTCGGCATGCGCCGGGCCCACGGGCCGGACGGCGCCACCTCCTGCGCCCGGGCCGCCTGTGTGGGTGGCGTGCGCAGCACAAGCAACGTGCAGGCTGGGTTTATCTATGGCCTGCCGCTGCGCGGCACCCATGCCCATAGCTGGGTGCAGGCGTTCCCGAACGAACTGGCCGCCTTCAGGGCCTATGCAGACACCTTTCCCGACAGCTCCATCTTGTTGGTTGATACCTACGACACCCTGAACAGCGGCATCCCTCACGCCATTATCGTGGCGCGCGAACTGCGGGAGCGGGGGTACGAACTGCGCGGCGTCCGTCTCGATTCAGGCGACCTCGCCTTCCTTTCCCGCAAGAGCCGCCGCATGTTCGACGAGGCCGGCTTCCCGGCGGTGAAGATTGTCGCATCCAACGAGCTGGACGAGTTTGTCATCGACTCCATCAGGAACGAAGGGGGACGGGTTGACATCTACGGCGTCGGCACGAAACTGGCTACCTGCGGGGGCCCCGGAGGGGGAGCACTGGGGGGTGTCTACAAGCTCGTGGCGGTGGATGGACAGCCAAAGCTGAAGGTAACCAGCGACATCGCCAAGGCCACCCTTCCCGGGAAAAAACGTGTCCTGAGGGCTCTCGGAACGGATGGCGGCATGATTCAGGATGTGATCTGCCTGGAAGAAGACGAACCGTGCGGCGGCGATACGGTGTACGACCCCCGCAATCCGCTCCAGCACACGACGCTGCCGCCAAAAACCACCTTGCATGAGGTGCGGCGGGTGGTGATGGAGAATGGCCACCGGACGAAGCAACCGGAAACACTGAATGCCATGGCCGACCGGAGCGCACGGGAGCTGGTCCGTTTGCCGCAGGGGTGCCTCCGTTTCATCAACCCCCACCGCTACAAGGTATCCATTTCCGGGAAGTTGAACGATCTGAGGAACGGGCTGATTGACCAGGTGTGCAAAGGAGAGTGAACCATGGAAAGCAGAGCGGCATTGCTGATTGTGGATGTGCAGAACGACTTCTGCCCGGGAGGTGCACTGCAGATACAACATGGCGACCGGGTCGTGGAGCCAATCAACCGGGCGATCACATATTTTGCCGCCGCCGGGATGCCGATACTGGCAAGCCGCGACTGGCACCCGGCCGTAACAACGCACTTCCGCACTTCCGGCGGTGTCTGGCCTGTCCATTGCGTGCAAGGAACTGACGGTGCGGCCTTCCATCCCGGCCTTCTCCTTCCCGAGGGGTCAGTGGTGCTCTCCAAAGGGATAAACCCGGAACTGGACGGGTACTCGGCCTTCGAGGCGATAACCGGTGACGGCAGAACCCTGACGGAACTGCTGCAGGACCTGGGGGTGCGACAGCTGTACATCAGCGGCCTTGCTACCGATTACTGTGTCCTCTGCACGACACTTGAAGCGTTGCGCAACGGCTTTAAAGTCACGGTACTGACCGATGCCGTCGCCGGTGTCGACATCATCAAGGGAGAGTCAGCCTGTGCTATCGAGGACATGGTAAACGCCGGTGCGCAGATGGTCACCGTGGAGGAACTGCCGGCCCTGCTGGGGCTGCAATGCCCACGCGCATGACAGATTCTTCACATTCCACCACAATGAATGCTGCACGCCGATAAAACATTACACATGTATACGCAACAGGAGGTTGAGATGAAAAGATTGGCAGTCTGTTTACTCTCGATGCTGCAGATAGTGATGCTGGCCGCCCTTTCCCACCCCGGAACCGGTTGGGCAAAAGAGTCTGTGCCGGACTTTGTCGCGTTGGCAAAAAAACTCAAACCAGCGGTCGTCAATATCAGCACCGCCAAGACGATCAAACCGCGACAGCAATTCCAGCGCCACTTTGGCGGCCAGCTCAGGAACGACCCGTTCCGGGACTTTTTCGAGCGTTTTTTCGATGACATGCAACCACAGACCTACAAACAGCGCAGCCTCGGCTCCGGATTCATCATCGAGGGAGGGTATATCCTCACCAACAATCATGTCATCGCCGGCGCCGATGAAATAAAGGTGAAACTGGCCGACAATCGTGAATTCAAGGCGGAGATCAAAGGGGCGGATGAGCGGCTCGACCTCGCCTTACTGAAAATTGACGCCAAGGAGACTCTGCCGACGGCGAAACTGGGAGACAGCAACGCCATTCAGGTCGGTGAGTGGGTCATGGCCATCGGCAACCCCTTTGGCTTAGCCGAGACCGTTACCGCCGGCATCATCAGCGCCAAGGGAAGAGTGATCGGCAGCGGCCCGTACGATGACTATATCCAGACCGACGCATCCATCAATCCCGGCAATTCAGGAGGGCCGCTGTTCAACTCCCATGGCGAGGTGATCGGCATCAACACGGCGATTGTCTCCGGCGGCCAGGGGATCGGCTTCGCCATTCCGGTCAACCTGGCCAAGTCCATCATTCCCCAGCTCAGGGAGAAGGGGAAAGTCACCCGCGGCTGGCTGGGAGTGGTCATCCAACCGGTCACCGCCGATCTGGCCACATCTTTCGGCCTGGGTAGCGAAAGGGGGGCGCTGCTCAGCGAGATCCTCCCGGGGAGTCCGGCCGAGAAAGCCGGACTGAAAACCGGCGACATCATCCTGGAGTACGACGGCACGAAGATACAGGAGGTAAACGAGCTACCCAGGTTGGTGGCGGCAACGACCGTCGGCAACAAGGTGGCGATGACCATCATGCGGAACGGCAGGGAGGAGAAGGTTACGGCCGTCATCGAGAGCCTGAAAGAGAGCGCCGGAACTGAAGAGGGCGAAGCGACCCAGGACAGGTTGGGACTGACCGTCAGGGAATTGGACAAAAATCTGGCCGAGCGTTTCCAGCTCAAGGAGAGTAGCGGAGTCGTCGTAACCGACCTGAAACCGGACGGGGCGGCACAAGATGCCGGCATCGCCGCCGGTGACATCATCAAGGAGATTGACGGCACGCCCATAACGTCTCTGACTGATTACGAAAAGGCGGTGGCGACCCACAAGCAGGGGCAGATCATCCGCTTTCTGCTGAAACGCGGCGTCAGATCGCTCTACGTAGCAGCCACGCTGGATTAGACACTTAGGAGCTGTAAACCATTTACAGCTCTTAAACATATTCGAGCGGGAATTTGCCGTTAACAGATGTTGCTGCAGCAGACCTGGCACAGGGGAAATGCCCGGTCTGCTGCAGTATATCAATGAGATATTACCGTCCGGCTACAGGTGTTTTCCCTTCGGAAGGGTGTGTTTCAGTCTTTTCGAGCCATCATACAAGGTTTGCTTTATGACGCCGCGCTTCTCTTTAAGATCCCTTTTGGCCTCGTTTGATTCTAACAGGATCTCAGCTTCCACGACCAGTTCATCGATAACTTTCGCCTCGTTTTCATCACTCTGAGCTGTCATTTTGCAGACCTCCTTTTTCCGGTTTTCCAACTTGCTTGAGGAAACATCACACACCACCAACAGGTATAAACGGCAGAAAGCCCCGGAACAGTTCCGCGGCTTTCCCATAAAAACACTGATTGGCACGACGTAGAGAAGCTTTCATCCAATCCGTCGGTCGACAAGCTACTCGGGCCGGAATATATGCTCCGTTACGACCACATACCCCGGCAGACCTTTTACCAGCCCCCTTTTTCAAGCGGTTGTTACACGCCTGACGGATGAGAATATAAGCCTTCGGCCTTATCTCACGCGCGCCAATCAGTGCTGTGCCCTGGAATACGGTCTGCCCGTTTTACGCTTCTACCCTATGCCTCAATATTTTCCGGTAAGACGCTTCAGGCTTCCTTCTCCGAAGAGGGCTTGCACACCACGTCTGGCCCCGGTCTCACCACCAGACTTTACACGATTGGCAGATGACACAACGCAACACACCGCACATTCCAGGACAATCTGTCAAAGAACATCACTCTTTCATTTACGGATAATTCAATCCACTTTTCATGCCAGATTCCCACCCATGAAACAGCGAACAAAATCGGGTACATTGTGGATAAGGCATGTATCAGGTGATGTTAATAAATTATGTGGCGACAACTTCAGGCAGGCATATACAGAGGTAACAAGCTGATTTACTACTATTTATTCGAGGTTAATTTTCTTACCGAGGTAACATTTCTACCTTCCGGAAGAGTGCCACCTATAAACACATGCCGAGACACATGACCCGAGTGGTCCGGCGACAAAATCATTCAACCGACAGTGTCTATTCTCAGCAGTACCACATCCTTGACCTTCTCTGTGGAGATCAGAAAACTGATTTCATGTTTATTGTCCGGTGTGCCGTACGTCAGCGGAGCCTCGACCGCCAGATGGCTCTTGCCGGACTGGAATGTATCCATCACCGTGTTTCGTATGGCGCAGCCAGAGCAGTGAACGGTCTCGCCACACCCCTCCGGTAGCGCAGAGTACATGCAGTCAAAAACAACCCCGCCTGCGAGACCCGCTATTGCCGGCAACTCTTTTTGCAAAATCGCTCTGGCAGCTCTGTTGGCGGTTTCTACCATCCCCGTTGCATCAAGAACGACTACCGGCACATCGAGACTATCAAGAAACTCCAACCATTCAACCTTATTAGGCCCAAGAATTTTTTCCTGGCAAGGAGCGCAGATGCCATGGGTTATAACGTCTTCCGACTGATCTTTTCCGGGAATTGCATCCAGCTCCGAATCACACCATGCACAAATCTTTTTCATTTCTTCCATCCTGATATTTTCTGGAACAACCTGTTCCACACGCTTAGAGCGGCAGAACAAACGACGATAGTAACATATCTTTCGATGAGATCAAGTAGTGGATACGGCCATCGATTAATGTGTCGAAAAATACGGTCCGTAACTGTGTGATTTCAGAAATTCTGCCGCATCACGATGCCGACCCTGGCATTGCCGGCAGCCTTACGCTCCACGACCGGCGCCAGAACGTAGCGGTCGGTAATGGTTGCCCCGATCAACGCGCCGATCATGTGCGAACCGACATCAAGGAGCGAACTCGAAACCCTTGCTCCATCGGCAACCTGAAATCCTTCGCTGATCAGGATCACGGAGGTGCTGGTGGCAAACCCGACAAGGGCCCGGTGCTCCGGCCAATACGTGTCAGCAACGGTGCCCGTGACGACACCGGCAATGAGCGCCCCGCCGATGGCATGGCTCGTTTCGCTCGTCACGCAGTCGGCTGCCAGCACCGGGTAGGCAAACAGCAGACAACAACAGGTCAACACCCATCTGCTCATCACACACCCCCGCAGCAATAAACGAGACACCACTAGCGGCCTAACGTGCGGCCGGTGCATTCCCGACGAGAACTCCGGCGCTATTAGGGAATTCCAGCGGCAGGCGCCGGCGGAGATATGCTGCTGAAAGCGGTAAAAGTGCTGCGGGATTCCAGTCACTCCGCCCCATACACACTCCCCGTTTTCAATCCAGACAGGGCAGGATTGGTGAAAACGACACCTCATATTCCCAAATCCTGCCGGACTATTGTTTCCAGCGAGGCATCCAGCATGGCGCGGCGACAATCGGCGCCGTCGATGCTGCCGGTTTTCAGCTTGTTAAAGAAACGGCAGCCGCCGAAGCAGAGCGGCAGATAAGCGCACTCCAGGCATTCGTCGTTTTTCCACACGTCCAGATTGTGGGAGTGGCGGTAATCGCTGATGCCGTCTGCAAGGGTACCGATGGCAAATTCGGGCCACCCCATCAAGGGGGGACATTTGTAGAGACTGCCGTCGTACGCGACCACAAGGTTGTTGGTCAGCTCGATCATGCAGACCCCCATGTGCGGCTTCTCCACGAAAAAGCCGCGTCGCAGGGTTTCTTCGCGGAGAAAAAGATTCGCTTTTATCAGCCATGGCTCGCTGCCAAATACGCAGGCGGCGCTGTGTGGGTCGTGGCCGCCGGATTTGGGATGGATCGGAGCGAATTGCACCGGCCCAAGCTGCGCCGGGTCGATGCCGGCTGCAAGCAGCGCATCGAGCATGGCCGGAAACTCGTGGTAGTTGTCACGGGTGAAGTTGCCACCCGGTTTAATGGTGATGAGATCGTAGACCGAGCGCAGGTTGGCCACAATCGGGTTGAAACTTCCCCGACCGGAAACAAAAGGGCGCTGGCTGTTGTGAACCTCCGCCGGGCCGTCCAGCGTTATCTGGGCGCTCTGCAGCCCAAATGGGAGCAGCTCTTCGACAACAGAGCGGGTCAACAGGGTGGCATTGGTCACCAGGCTGCAGGAGAACTTTGTTCCGGCAACAGCCGCCGCATCGCGGAGAGGCCCGGCAATTTCTTTAAGGCGGGGCACGGCCATAAGCGGCTCACCACCATAAAAGCGGAGCTCCACGTCACGGCCACGGTCAACCTGTTCGCGCTTGATATGAGCCACCAGCAGCCGGGCGGTTTCTTCGCTCATGGCATGGTTGCCACGAAAATGATCCTCAAAACAGTAGGGGCAGGCGAGGTTGCAATCCAGCGTCAACACGACCGTCGCGGCAAAGTTGCCGGAGCGGCTGTTGGTCTGATCAACCAGAGCGGCCATAGCCTCCCGTTCAACAGCCAAATCATCCACCCACATCTCCAGACGGCGCAGAGTGGAGCACTCCGGTTCGGTTAGCGAGTCATTCCGGGCGGCAGCGAGCAGCGTTTCGGAAACCCTGACGACGGAGCCTTTTCTCGTCGAATAGAGGAGTACAGAGCCGGGGCGATCACAGTCAGGATAAATTTTCAGGTAACGGGAAAGCGGCATAACGTGTTTACTCCAATACGAGTGGGGGGCTCACGCCCCCCACTCGCTGTTCCAGCAGGTCCGTCAGTTGCGAGCGCTTCCACTGGTGCAGCAAGCACTTGCCATCTCCGTACTTTCCACCCCTTCATCCAACACTTCGATTGCCATGATGTCACCTCCTTGCAATTTTCCCACCCGCTCCGGATGGGCGTTTCGGAAGATAACTGTATACAAAGAAAGAGAGTTCTGCTAGAAGAAAACCGTCCTTAAGCAAAACAATCAAGAACTAAACTAAACCTAATTATTTATCACCAACATCTGCCGGGATCTGCGTGCGTCGAAATATTTGCCAAAAACTGATTATCGCACTGCTGGCATCTCTGCTCTGCAGCGCTTTACCTGTTTTTGCCGATGACGAGCTTGACACCCTTGGCTTCACCGACGCGCCGGAAGAAACGCTCGTTTCCACCTCCCGCATCCTCCGTCCGACCTCCAAGGTTGCTGAAAACATCACCGTTATCACCGCAGAGGACATCGTCCGCCTCAATGCCCACACGCTGGCCGAAGTACTGCAGACGGTGCCCGGCATTCAGCTTGACTACCTTCGCACTCCGAGCTCCTTTACCTACTTCAATATCCAGGGAGCACTTTCCACGACTGTGCTGGTGCTGATCGACGGCATCCGCCAAAACGATTTCGACCAGAACGGCGTATGGGTCGGCCTGATTCCGGTGCAGCAGATTGACCGGGTCGAGATTATCAAGGGGGCGGCTTCCGCCGCCTGGGGACCGGCTCTCGGCGGGGTGATCAACATCATCACCAAAACGCCGACCCCGGAGCGGGCTGCTTCGGGGATGGTTTCCGGCTCGATCGGTTCCAAATTTACCGCTGACAGCCGCGCCGAGCTGAGCGGCACCAAAGAGCGTCTCGGCTATTATCTGACCGCCGGCAACCTCCGTTCCGACGGTTTCTCCCCCAATACCGCCACCAATCTGAAGAACCTGTACGGCAAACTTGTCTACACCCTGCCGAGCAACGGCACGGTAACCTTGGGCATGTCACATCTTGCCGCCACACCGGGGTTGGATGATGATGGCTTTTACCATGACAACAACAAATACCGCCGCAACAACGGCTTCCTTAAATTTCAGCAACCACTCAGCGCCAGACTCAATCTTGACCTTGACGGCTATTTCACGAATCGTGATGACCATACAATATGGGGGGAGCGAGACACTCAAGGCACCATCCATTCTACAAACGACTGGACCGCGCGGGATGCAAGCCGGGGGGCAAACGCCCGCCTGACATGGGGCGACAGCGAGCAGAGCCTCGTGGCCGGCTTTGAATATGCTCATGCCCGTGCATCATATACGGATCTGCTCAGCTCAGCCCCTCCAATCTATGACCGAAGTTGGGACCGCTGGGCACTGTACGGTAACGGCGCCTATACGCTCGGCCGCTTGACCATCCTTCCCGGACTGCGCCGCGACTATAACGGCATTGCCGACAACAGCACGAGTTACACCCTTGGTGCAACCTATCAGCTTGCCGAAACTACAACCTTGCGCGCCTATGGCGCCAAAGGGTTTACCCTGCCGACATTTCGCAACCAGACTAACGCCCTGCAGAAGATACAGACTATTCAGGGTGGCATTGAAAGTGGGACGGTTCCGTATGTGTGGCTGAAAGGGACCTATTTCTACAATACCCTGCGCGACAGCGAATCTGTCGGGGATATTACGATAACCAACGAGGACCGCCAGGGTTTCGAGTTCGAAGCCCGCACCACGCCACTTTTCAATCTTTCTCTGACCAGTGGCTATACCTATCTGTACGCTAAAAACAGCGATACCGGCGAACGGCTGCAGAGCAACAGCGGTCAATCAGTTCCTCCGCACACCGTCAAACTGGCTCTGAACTATGATAAAGCCGACTTTGGCTTACGTGGTACGCTGACCGGTAACTATGTATGGTGGAATGCGGCTGACGACACTCCTGCCGCCAACGCCGGTATGATCTGGAACCTGCACCTGAACTGGAAGATGAAACCGAAATCCGAGCTGTCGCCGGAGCTGTTCTTCTCGGGGCATAACCTGTTCAACGGTGTGCAGACAACTGACACAACTCTTTACAAAAACGCAGGCCGCTGGTTCGAAGGCGGAGTGAGGGTGAACTTCTGATGAGACGCCTACTCCTCATCATACTCGCCCTGGCGACCCTGCTCCCTTCCCTGGCTCAGGCCTACGACGTCCTGATACTGCAGAGCCGCCGTGATCCGGCCTACGAAGAAGCGCTGAGAGGTTTCCGCGCCGCCAACAATGCCTCGCAGCGGACGATCATACTGTCGGACTACGCCGAAGTGGATGTCGTGCGCATCGTGCGTGAAGATCGCCCCCGCGTTATCCTGGCCGTGGGTGACGCCGCCATGACCGCAGCGCGCACGATACGGCTGACTCCGGTTGTCGCCCTGATGGCGCTCGACATTCACAAACAAAGTAGTGCCCACAACAACCTGACAGGTGTCGGCATGTTCGTGTCGCCGGAACGCTATATGGGTGTGTTCAAAGCCATGAAAACCAGACGCATCGGTGTGATCTACAGCCAGGCCAAGAGCGGCTGGTACCTGCGCCTGGCCCGTCAGGCTGCCGGAGCTGCCGGTATCGAGCTGGTGCTCCGCGAGGTCTCTGCCCCACGCGAAACAATTGATAAGCTGGCGGCGCTGAACGGCAAGGTGGATGCGTTATGGATGCTCCCCGACAGCACGGCGGTCACCCGGGAAACAGCCGAAGCCTATTTCCACTTCGGCCAGGAACAGAATGTTCCGGTAGTCTCCTTTGCCGCCAACTATCTGAGGCTTGGTGCAGCTGCGGTACTGGAAATAGACCGGCTCGCCATGGGTCGCCAGGCTGGGGCTATGACAACAGAGCTCCTTAAGGGTAACAACAGAGAGAACATGCCGCTCGACTTCCCAAAAGGGATAAAGTTCAAGACCAATTCCAGCGTACTGAAGCGCCTGAGTGTTGTTGTTAATGAAGACGATTCCCCGTTGCAATAGCGATCAGGGCATGATATTCGTTCTTTGGTTTTACCAGGCGCTTAATAGCCATTAAACATCAACCCCCTGGGGGAACGGCCATGCCGCTGTATAACCGATGGTCTAACTTCTCCACCAGCTTCCAGTTTAAACTTTTCAGCATCTTTACCGTGTCGACCTTCGTCATCGCCTCCCTGCTGAGCACTCTGTACATCGTCACCGAAATCCGCCAGACACGCCGCATTACCACCGAACAACTCCAGCTGAGAGCACAGCAACTGGCCGACTCAGTCCGGCTGCCGCTGTACGCCGAAAATCGTGAAACGCTGCGCCTTCTGGCCACACATGCAGCCATGCCCCCGGAAATCCAGGCCGTGGTAATTTCCGCTCCCGACGGCCGGGTTCTGGCTGATTTCTATGCCCCCGACTATTCTTCCGCAGACACACACATCGTCCAGGCGACCGAGGTGCACAGTCACTCCATGCTGAATTCTGTCGAATCAGCCATGTCCGGCAGCCTGAACGACCCCGAACTCCTGCTCGGCAAAGTGCGCCTGGAGCGGGGCACGAGCGATCTGTCAACAGCTCTCCGCCATGTTATTCTGCTCTCAACCAGTTCGGCTATAGCCTTCTGGCTTTCAGTATCACTCCTCTGCTTTCTGGTCCTCCGCCGGGTGACCAGATCGTTCAACACCCTTGTGCATGGCATTGAATCGATGCAGGACGGCAACTTCACCTCATTGATAAAAATAGAATCCAATGATGAACCGGGCCGGGCGGCACGTGCCGTCAATAACCTGGCAACTGCGTTGCAACAGCGCGGCGAGGAAAACAGGCTGCTCCACGAAGAGAGCTTGAATCTTGAGCGGCAAATGCTCCAGTCCCAGAAGCTGGAGAGTCTTGGGGTTATGGCCGGGGGAATCGCCCACGACTTCAACAACCTGCTGCAAGCCATTGCCGGCAACATGGAACTGGCCTTGATGAACAGCGCGGCAGATTCGGCACCTCACAAGTATATCAATCGAGCCATGACCTCGGCCAAGCGTGCGGCGCTTCTCACCAACCTGATGCTGACCTATCTGGGCAAGGGGATAATTGTCAAAAAGGCACTGGACCTGAATGTTCTGGTCAGGGAAAATGCGGAATTACTCGGTTCAGCAACCACAACGGCCGTTCCGATGGAATTGTCACTGTCACCGGAGTTGCCGACCATACTGGCGGATGAAGCGCAGATTCACCAGGTGGTCATGAACCTGATTACCAACGCCGCCGAGTCTATCGAGACACAGCCCGGCACGGTCAGACTGACAACCGGTGTCCAGAGGTGCGATGAGACCTGCCTGGCATCCAGCCTGTTGGACGAGAGAACAGAGCCGGGACAGTATGTGTTTCTGGAGGTAGAAGACAGCGGCTGCGGCATGAGCGAGGAGACACTCAAGCGTCTCTTCGACCCGTTCTTTACGACAAAGTTCACCGGGCGCGGACTTGGCATGTCAGCCGTCATGGGGATTATAAGAACACACAACGGCGCACTGTTTGTGGAGAGTGAACCAGGCAAGGGAACAACCTTCAGGGTCATGTTTCCGGCGTCCAAAGAGGGACTGCTAACCACCACCGCAGAGCCGGTTACAAAGCCGGTTGCACCGCCGGCACCAATCGCCCCGACCCCAGCAGCGGACATTTTGTCCGGGGTGGCCTTGGTGGTGGATGACGAAAAGGCGGTGCTCCGGGTCTGCGCGACAATGGTCAAGCATTGCGGCTTCAAGGTTATCACCGCCTGTGACGGTATCGATGCCGTCGCCAAATTCCGCGCGCATGCCGATGAGATCACTATTGTCGTGATGGACCTGATCATGCCAAACATGAACGGAATAGCGGCAATGAGCGAGATCAAAAGCATCAAGCCGGACGCCAGGGTCATCATTTCCAGCGGCTTCAATGAAGAGGAGCTGAGTGAGCGGCTCGCCAACGACATCCCTTCCGGGCTCATACAAAAGCCGTACAGCTTAAATCTGATTAAGGCAGAAATTCAGAGGGTCATGCAGGCCGGTTGATATACCCGGTATCAGGCGGACTTCAGTTCATCAAGTATCCTGACCAGGGTAGATGTTGCCTCCAGATACTTTTTTTCAATAGCCTGATGTAATTTATATACCAGATCAAACCAGTCGAACTCCGCCTGGTCATTAAACTTGAATTCCTCTATTTTATAGCCGCCCTGATTATACACGGCAAAATTAACGTACTTCCTCCCCTTGTTCACCCAGCTGTCAACGGTGATCCTCCCCTTGTTGAACGCAACGCCATACTTGCTTTCTGTTCCGGTCTTTTTCCAGTCCAGCTTCGCTTCTGCTGTGCGTACCGTCAGCATATTTACCAGTTCCTTCAGCTTGGCGTCGGTCATCACACCACCTCCTTTCGATTCAGCGCCGCAGAAACCAGCGATCGAGAACGACATGGCGCGTAAACCAGCTGTTGGAGAGCAGCTTCGTGCCGAGATAACATGAAATTCCGGAGGAAACCTGTGACGATGAAAGACGTGGATTCAAGCTGCCTAAATGAAGAGTCAGCCGCTCTGCGTACAACTCCAGATTCTCGCGGCGGTAATCACCACCGGCAGCGACTATAATCTCCGCAGCCAGCAGAGCCGACTCTATGGACGGCAGAATCCCTTCGCCACTGTCGGGATTCGCCACACCTGCGGCATCACCGATCAGCAGCGCCCCGTCAGCGATGTAACGACGCCTCCCCTCTCCCCCGTACAAGCGATAGGCGTGTCCCCGGAGCCTGCCGGTCAAGCCGGCAGGAAGCCCGCCCCGCTGTTCGAGAAAAGTGCAGAAGTCACTGGTATGACGGCTCATGTTGCGGGTGTCCCTGCGTCCCAGACCGATATTGAGCCAATTCCCTTTCCGGAACAGCCAGCCATACCCTTTCATGTCCCTGCAGAAAAAGAGCTCCGGGGTGTCGGACTGAATGCGGCACTGCTGCTCCTCTGCCGGACTCATGGCGCATTCAGCCGCCTGGGCAGCAACGACATCCTCACGACCGATGCAAGCTCCCAAGTGGCGCGCCACCGGACAGAAATGGCCTCCGCCCCCCACCAGCAGTCGGGCTCTGATATTCCCGTTTACGAGCCACCAGCCGTCCTTCCAATCGAGCGTTGTCACCGCATGTCCAAGCTGCCGACTCACGCGGCTGCGCTGCAGGAGGTAGGTATCAAACTCGTACCGCCGTATGCCGTAACTGACGGTTGCGCCATACTCTGTCACAAGCGTAACACCGTTCATGAGACCGGTGCGGAAACTGTTGATCTCCTGGAGTACACGCCCCTGACGGTATTCATCAACATCAAGCTCCAGTGCTGCAAACACCGCCGGCGTTACCCAGCCGGCACAGAGTTTTTCCCGCGGGAATGTTTCCTTGTCCAGCAGCAGCACATCGAGTCCCGCCCTAACAAGCTTGCCGGCACAGGTTGACCCGGCCGGGCCGCCGCCGACTATCAGTACTTCACAGGTTTCCATCAAGGTTCCCCTGCGGGTGCCGTGAGATGGTTCCGCGTCAACGGGACCATGTTGTTGGCGGCTCTGGAAAATACGACCTGAAACAGCTGCAGGGCGCCAATACTGAAATTGGCGACACAGCCGGACAGATAGAGTCGCCACGCCCGGATGAAGGTTTCGTCGAACATCTCCTCTACCCGGTTCAGGTTCTGCTCAAACCGGCCGAGCCAGTGCTCACAGGTTCTGGCATAGTGCAGCCGCAGGTTTTCCACATCCAGGACAGTAAACTCCCCTGGCTCGAACAGCGCCATCATCTCCCTGATGGTCGGCGGGTAGCTGCCGGGGAAAATACGCTGCAGAAACCAGGGGCTCATCGGTCGGGCACAGTTTTGGCCGATAGTATGTATCAGGCCGATCCCCTGTGCCGTCATGGTGCGATCGATCACACGCCCCAACTCCCGGTAATGGTCCGGCCCCACATGCTCCAGCATTCCGACCGAAACAAACGCATCGTATGTTCCGCTGATGGCGCGGTAATCGTCCTCGACGTACTCAACCAGCCGCTCCAGCCCTTTGGCCCTGGCTTGTTGGCGTGCATGCACGATCTGCTCGTGGGAAATATTGTATGCCCTGACGTGTACCCCATAGCGCCCGGCCATGTAGAGCGCCAGCGCCCCCCAACCGCAGCCGGCCTCCACCACACTCTGTCCCGGTTGCAGGCGCAGCTTGCGGCAGACCAGATCCATCTTGGCAATCTGGGCTTCCTCCAGTGTGGCGTCTGGATCGGGAAAATAGGCGCAGGTATAGAGCATCTCCTCATCCAGCCACAACTTGTAAAAATCGTTGCCGATATCGTAATGGTGATGGATGTTTCGACGCGATTCCGCGCGGGAGTTGAGATTCGGCTGATTGCGTCTATACGCGGCAGGATCCGACTTATGGCAGAATTTAGGGGTACAGGCCATGGAGCGGTAGACCGTTTCCATGAACGGTACAAGCCCCCCCTCTATCTCGATCCGTCCGGCGCTGTAGTCGTCGCCGAAATGGAGGAGCGGGTTCGTCAGGAGTCGCCACAGAGCACCCCGGTCGCGAACCACCATCACCACGGCAGAGGTGTCTGCACCCCCGGAGATTTTATTGCCATCCCACAACTTCAGCTGCAACGCCGGATCGCCAATGGCATGGAGGAAGATGCGCGCCAACCAGCGGTCCAGGGCAACGACACCGCCGCCGTTCACCACCCCGTTACTGCTGCGAGACGGAACAACGAATGTGGCGGCCCTGGAAACAGTCATGGCGTTTGTGTCTGCTGCTGTGCCTTGACGCTATCAGTTATAAGCTGTGCTGCATGACAGTATTTACAGACCGGGTCGCGCCATTTGAGCAATTCACCGCAGCCGGAACAGCGCCGGTACTTTCCTTCGACCTCGCGCAATGGCCTGGCAACGTACAGCAGCAGCAAAAGCGGTGGCAGCAGCGCACAGACGAGGCTCCAGACAGCAACCATCCGCCCCCTGTTGGCCGCCATGACGCCGCCGCTTATGGCCGGCACGAGCGACACAACCATTAACACAAAGAAAACCGGCTTGACGTAGTCCTGCATGGTAGCCACCTCTGATCCGAGGGATTATATCTTCTTGACGTCTTCCGCCTGAAGACCTTTCGGCCCTTTGACGACATTGTAGGAAACCTTGTCCCCCTCGACGAGTGACTTGAACCCCTCGCCGGTAATCGCCGAAAAGTGTACGAACACGTCACCGCTGCCGTCATCCTGCTCAATAAATCCGAAGCCCTTGCTGTCGTTGAACCATTTAACCGTTCCTGTTGCCATTGTATTCTCCTTGAGTACGTTTTTTTCTGACATGTCGAACATTACTACACACGACGTGCCAAAACGTTACCTGGACTAAATGTTTGATTTCAGCATGTTACAACTTTGACAGGTTTTTGTTTCAGTACGTTATTTACGAAGAAAAGAGAGGAAAAAGTGGGCCGTATGGCGGGTAATAAACATCTGCAGCGGTTTTTGCGGGGAGATACTTTTTCACCACAGGCCCTTTTTATAACATTGCCATCCTGATGACTTTCACCCGATCGGCTTGCCCCGTACCACGTCACACAGATATCCAGGCATCCAGCTTTGCAAGCAGATCATCCAGCACCAGCGGCTTGGCAAGATGATCATCCATCCCGGCAGCGACACACCTGTCAAGATCCCGCTTCATGACGTTGCCGCTCAGCGCAATTACGGGGATGTCATGCCGCCTCACGCGGGAAGCCGGATCACGGATGACGGCAGTAATCTCATAGCCGTCCATTTCAGGCATCATGCAGTCCATCAGTACCAGCGCATAATCGTTTTTCTCAAGCGCCAGCAGTGCTTCCGTGCCATCACCCGCCACATCGACCCGGTAACCGTGCCCCTTCAGCAGTCGTGACACTATTTTCCGGGTTTTAGGGTCATCTTCGGTCAACAGGATACGAATATCCCTGGACGGCGAAATCCTTGCTGCAGGCACAACCAGGTGTTGTTCAGACACAGACCGCTCCACTTTAACCCCGTCCGTTGCACTTCGGGAGAGGTCGAGGGTTTCGCTGAGCAGGCGCATCAGTTCAAGACCGGAGTTTTTGGCACTTTCAGCAAATCCGTACTGTTGCGGAGACAGTTCAGTCTGCTGCAACAGCTCGATCATGCCTATGACGCCGTTCATGTGGGTGCGGATATCGTGGTTAATGGTAGCAAGGAGACCGTTTACGGAGATTTTGTCCACCTCGGCGGCTGCCGCCATGCCGGTGCGCATCAGGCACACCTCTTCCTCCGCCCGCTCCAGCCTGGCCAATGTATCCGCATGAAGGACATCGCTATTGTTTGTCTTGGCTGTCATCTGTGCCGGTTTAAAATAGAAGTTAAATAATTGTCCAACCAGTTGAAGGGCACAGCCGGTGCCGGCTTCATAAAAGATAAAAACGCCACGCTCAAATAAGCCCCTTCTCCCGCAAGTCACACACATGCGTCTTAACCAGCGGCAGCTCTCGCTCCAGAGCTATTACCAGTTCTCTCACGACATCGTGATTGTTACCGTTTGAGTGATCCTGAAGAGCCGTACAGATTTCCGAGAGCTTCTGCAACCCGAGGTTTCTGCTTCCCCCGAGAAGAAAATGGGCGGTTTCATATACTCCTGATAAGTTTTTTTCTTCAACTGCCGCATACAGTGCCGGTATATGTTTTTCAACATTTTCCAGATATGGCTCGACGACCGCCGGCACAAAATCCTTCCCTGTTTTTTTAAACATCCGCAGCATCTTTTGCAGGCGTGCCGCATCAAATACATTGCTTGTCACGGTGCGGCAGTCACCTTCGTCAACAGGAGGCTCCGGCAACCGGGAAGATAAGCGCCGCGAAGGAATAGCCCAGCGCATGACAACCTCCTGCAATGTGCCGGAGCGTATCGGCTTGCTCAGATAATCATCCATTCCGGCCATAAGGCATTTTTCCTGAAATCCTTTGATCGCATTTGCGGTAAGAGCAACAATAACGGTGTGTTTCTTACTCCCCTCCAGCCGCCGTATCTCTTCAGTAGCCTCAAAACCGTTCATGTCCGGCATGTTACAGTCCATAAAGACAATGTCGTAGTGATTGCGGCTCACCATCGCAACTGCATCTCTGCCGCATGAGACAACGTCCACCTTACAGCCGATAAACTGCAGCATGGTCATCGCCACAATCTGGCTGGATGGGTTGTCTTCGGCGACAAGGGCCAGCATCTGCCCGAAAGAGTCACGGTTGTCGGCACCGGCAGAAGCGACCGGCACAGCGACAGTATTGACGGCATGTTTGACCTGATTGTCCCGCTGAGTACAGAGAGACACTATCGTGACGGCATCAATGACCCGATGCTGATGAATCGGCTTGGAGAGAAATGCAGAAAAAATGTTGTCCGGAAAATCCGGCGACTTTTCAGTGCCGTGAGAAAGCGGTGTGAGGAGTATAAGCTGTGGTTTACCAAACCATCCAGCCGCCTTTATGCTCCTGCCAAGGGCCACACCATCCATTCCCGGCATATTCTGGTCTATAATGACAACCCGGAACGGATCATTCTCCAGCCGGGCTTTCTCCAGCATCTCCAGAGCCCTCTCTCCAGAGCATGCAAGACTGCATCGCCCCCCCCCAAAGGTGAGGTATCGGGCAAGAATCAGACGATTCTGCCTGACATCATCCACGACCAGAACACGAATGCCCTCCAGGACTGAATGCGCTGCGGGTTCATCCAGATATGAAGTATCAAGCGGCAACGTCAGCGTAAACCAGAAGGTAGAGCCTTTTCCGACGACACTTTTCACACCGATTGCCCCACCCATCATTTCCACCAGACTTTTACTGATCGCCAAACCCAGACCGGTGCCGCCGTGCGGACGGTGTGGCAGTGCATCTACCTGATAAAACTTCTGAAACAGGTGCGGAAGCGCCCTCTCCGGAATACCGGCACCGGTGTCAGACACTCTGATCTTGAGAGAAACCTCGTTGTTGACGACATCAAGACACTTCACGTCGATAACAATGTGACCGTGATCGGTAAATTTGATCGCATTGCCGGCAAGATTTACCAATACCTGCCTGATGCGTCCGGCATCCCCGATAAGGTGTGTCGGTATTTCAGGAGCGCAGCCGATGATAAACTCTACCTGCTTGCCGACAGTTTTGGTCGCAAGAAGTTCACCGACGTTCTCACATACGGTGCGTAAGTCAAAGGGGGCATGCTTGATTTCTATTTTACCCGACTCCACCTTTGAAAAATCGAGGATATCGTTGATGATATCCAGCAGCGTTGTCGCAGAGTTGAGGATGCCATTCGCAAAAAGGTGCTGCTGTTCGGACAGCGTAGTTTTCAGCAGCAGATCCGACAGACCGATGACACTGTTCATTGGAGTACGTATTTCATGGCTCATGGTAGCCAGAAAATCGCTTTTTGCCTGATTGGCAATTTCCGCCCGGTTATGTGCGGCAATGAGATCATGAGACTGCTGAACTATAAGGTCTTTGGAAATCTTGAGCTCCTTCATGTTGCGGAGGATCTTTTCATCGGCCAGCTTCCGCTCGGTAATATCGCGCACGATAATCAGCAGTTCGTCTGTACCGCTCCGGACAGAGCGTAATTCAAGGAAGCGCGGTACGCTTTGTACTGAAAAATTGAAGCAGAGCTGCAGGTCATCTGACTGAAGACCATCTCTGATGTCACGATAGGTGGCTGTTCCCGCTCCGGGTGACAGCACGTCCGTTATTTTCTTTCCAACCAGATTGTCGGGGATGAATGAGAATTCAGACGAGTTCGGCTTCTGGCAGTAGAGGATGGTGCCGTCGTTTCTGCAGCGGAGGATGAGATCAGGGATGGCCTTCAGCAGCGCAAGCGTCTTTAATTCGCTCTGCAGGAGCTCCGTTTCCATCTGTTTCTGGATGCGCTCCTGAGATTGCTTGTAGATGGCCATCTCGACGCAGTGTTTGAGGTGGTTGAGATGTACCGGTTTTTCAATGAAAGCAAACGAATTGGACATCTTGGTACGGGAAAACGTCGCGTCATCACCATGCGCCGTAAGGAAGATGATCGGTATCTCCATTTGTTCGGAGATCCGGTTGGCCGCCATGATTCCGTCCACATTCCCCTTCAGGGTAACGTCCATCAGGATCAGCTCCGGATGCAGGGCTGCTGCTGTCCCGATGGCTTCTTCCCCGTTGTCGATGATAGCAACGACATCGTATCCGAGGCGTTCCAGAAACTTGCCGATCCTCTGGGCGGCGGTGGCTTCATCCTCAACAATCATTATCCGGTATTTATGCGTCAAAGTATGATGTCTCCTTCAATAAAGGAACTCGGACGGACGGTTGTTCATGGGTAATTTTAGCGGCATTTGCACCGATTGCAAATTTTTTACCGTGTTAATCTCATTCTACCGTGACACTCTTTGCCAGGTTTCTCGGCTGATCGACATCCTTGCCCTTCAAGATTGCAAAGTTATATGCAAGCAACTGCAACGCCACGGCAAAGAGCACCGACGACAGCACCTCTCCGGCCCAGGGAATCTGCAGTGAGAATTCGGCTCTCTTGCCGGTATCCTCATCCCCCGCGGAGCAGAAGGCGACAACCCTCCCCCCGCGGGTAATGACCTCCTCCATGTTGGATCTGACCTTTACAAGATGCCGGTCATTCGGTGCCAGGATAAAAACCGGCATTTCCCGGTCAATCAGGGCTATCGGTCCATGCTTCATCTCTCCGGCCGGATAGCCGTCGGCGTGGATATACGATATTTCCTTCAGCTTGAGAGCTCCTTCAAGGGCAATCGGATAACTGATGCCGCGTCCGAGATAGATGGCATCCCAAGAGGTGAGGTACTCGCAGGCTACCTCTTCAATCTGCGAATCAAGCTCCAGCGTTTTTTCAACCAGAGCGGGGAGCGTGCTCAGTGCGGCAATCATTTCCCGCCCCTTTTCCAGATTAATTGTGCCGTTAGCACGACCGAGGCGAATGGTCAGCAGATAGAGGGCTACCAGCTGTGTCGTAAAAGCCTTGGTTGAAGCGACGCCAATTTCCAGGCCGGCGTGCGTGTAGATAACACCATCCGATTCACGCGCGATTGATGAATCGACAACGTTACAGATCGAGACAATATGGGCATCCCTGCTCTTCGCCTCACGCAGCGCGGCCAGCGTATCGGCAGTCTCTCCCGACTGTGAAATCGGGATCACCAGCGTTTTTTTTGAGACAAGGGGATCGCGATAGCGAAATTCCGAGGCGATCTCCACATCAACAGGTATCCGGCAATGTTCCTCTATCATGTACTTTCCCGCCAGCGCCGCATGCCAGGAAGTGCCGCACGCCACCAGACAGAGCCTTTCAAATGACAACAACTGGCTATCATTCAGGAGCAGTCCTTCTAAAAAGACGTTCCCCTCGTCCGGACGCAGGCGCCCCGCAGTAACGTTCTTAACCGCCTGTGGCTGTTCATGAATCTCTTTGAGCATAAAATTAGGATAGCCGTTTTTCTCCGCCATCAACGGAGACCAGTCGATGAAACGCGATGTTTTGGCTATTTCCAGACCGTCAAGAGTACTGAATTTCACCGTGCCATTCCTGAATACCGCCATTTCCCCATCTTCCATGATCACCATTTCCCTGGTGTTGGCAATAATGGCCGGCATATCCGAGGCAACAAAGTACTCATCCCCCTTGATGCCGACAACCATCGGGGATCCCGACTTGGCCGCAATCAATGTTTTATCGTCCCTTTGACTGAGAATACAGAGCGCATAGGCACCTTGAAGGTCTTTCAATGCCAGCCGGACGGCCTCTTCGAGTGTGGCTGATGTTTTAAGTTTTTCGTCGATGAGATGGGAAATAACTTCGGAATCGGTTTCGGAAAGGAACGTATGCCCTTTGCCGGACAACTCTTCCTTCAGCATCAGATAGTTTTCGATGATGCCATTATGCACCACCACCACCGCCCCCCCTTTGTGTGGATGGGCATTGGCGACGGTTGGCTTCCCATGAGTGGCCCAGCGGGTATGACCTATACCTATATTGCCGTGAAGCGGCTGTTCGTTGAGAAGCCGTTCAAGATTTATCAGTTTGCCGGAACTGCGCCGTATCTCGACATCGCCCAGATCCATGGTACAGATCCCGGCAGAATCATACCCGCGATATTCCAGCATCTTCAAGCCGTGCATAATAACAGGTCCGGCCTCATGACATCCCGTATAACCGACAATGCCACACATAATATTTCCTCCCTTCGGCAGTGCATTATTACGTTGCCACGCATGTCTTGCTGCAGAAAGTTCCGACTGCATGCAGTGAAAACCTTTACACATAATGTGCCAGCAGCAACAGATGTAAGCTGAGGCGCGTGCAAAAGTCTTAGAATTTGACTCCCCCTCCCTTGACGGGAGGGGGATGGGGGGTGGGTGAAGTTGCAACCTGCTGATTTCATGGCAACCTCCCCCCCACCCTCGCCCTACCCCGCCAGGGGGGAGGGAACTTTTTGTGACTTTTGCAAGAGGCCCAGCTGCTATAATATTTACCGGTTAAGAGAATCAGTATGATGTGGGGGGCAGCAATTCTTATGGGAATAATTGGCGGAAGTTTGGAAAGTAGCTAAATTTACACGGAATATGCACGCTGTTATATTCTTTACCGGTGTTACATTTGCGGCCGGTGGGTTGGCGGATTTTGAGCGCAATTGATGTTTACGCCGGGATACCGAGCCGTTTGCTGAGTGTTTGCCGGGCAATGCCAAGCAACAGTGCCGCAGACCTCTGATTACCGTTGGTCAGGTTCATGGCGGACGAGGTCAGGTAATCCTCCATCTCCTTTATGGTCGGGAACCGTCCAAAAAATCCGTATAACGCATCGTCAACCTCTTTGCTTGGCACCAGCAGCTCCGGCTTTGAAAGAGTGCCGTCACCGCCGGACAGGCCGACAAAACAGTCGAGCGTCAGCAAACCGCTGCTGTAACGGGCGACCGCATCGAAAACCATGGCGTGTAGTTCACGGACATTACCTTCATAATGATAGGTTGAAAGCAGCGCCACGACTTCACGCGAAGGAACCGGCTTCGGCTTGCCGAGTGATGCAGATGCTTTTTCAAGGAAATGATCCAGCAAAACCGGAATATCCTCGCGACGTTCACGCAGCGGCGGTATCTGGATATGGTGGGCACAGAGCCGGTAATAGAGGTCCTTGCGGAACTTGTTAGCGTTGATCAGCGTGGAGAGATCCTGATTGGTCGCGACAATCAGGCGGGCATCCGTTTTCTTCAGGACATCCGATCCGACCGGATAAAATTCCTGTTCCTGAATGAGCCGCAGCAGCTTGATCTGGGAGGTTTCATTCAAATCGCCGATTTCGTCAAGAAACAGGGTACCGCCGGAGGCCGTGGCGATAAGGCCGTCACGCGCCTGATCCGCACCGGTAAAAGCCCCCTTCTTGTGACCGAAGAGCGTGTCGGAAAACATGTTGTCATCAAGACCGGCAGCATTGACGGTGACAAACACCCCTTTCCTGTTGCTTAACGCGCCGATTGCCCTCGCAATCAGCTCCTTGCCGACACCGGTTTCACCGGTCACCAGAATCGGCTGGTCCGATTTTGCAATCACCTCAATATACTGAAAAATTGAACGCATCTTCTTGCTGGCGGTAATAATCGCATCAAACGCCGCCGGATGTTTCAGGCTGTCGTTGAGCAGATATTCCCGCAAGCTCTGGTTTTCAACATACAGATCGTTGAGTTGCAGCGCCTTTTCGACGCTCAGCAACAGGCGTTCAATGTCCATCGGCTTGGTAATATAATCCGCAGCTCCTGCTTTTATGCAGCTGACAGCTGTCTCGATATCATCAGATGACGTCATGACGATGACAGGTATGTGGGGGAAATCCCGGGTCAGAACAGGGAGAAGATCCAATCCGGAGACATACGGCATCATCAGGTCAAGGACGATCACCGAGACAGGATGGTCATCAAGAAACTGTACGGTTTTCCTGCTGTCGGTAAGCGTCATGATATTATCGACCCCCTCACTCTTCAGGGCGGTCACACTTATTTCAAGAACAACAGGGTCATCGTCTATCAAGAGGATCGGCAACGTTGAGTTGATTTTGGAATCCATGACACTAGCGCCTTTCTTGTTTCAGGAGGTGACATCCTTGTGTGCCGCACACTTCTCCCCGTCAGGGGTGCTCCGACATCACGTTCGTTCGCTCATGCACGTGTACGCAACTATTCTTCGTTGAATTTGTTATCAAACATTCATACTCTATCACACGATTCAGGATACACAATCACAGCCGATTATTTTCGCACGGAAGGGCGATACGGACATAAATAACAGCGGTTACGGGCGTCCAGAGGCTATCAGGGTGGGGAGCGGGTACAGGTACAGGCCACCTGCCGAATATATGGCCTTGATGCAGAGCATCTTGCGTTGGGTGTGAGGGAGTCGGGGGGTGAAACGGGTGGGAGGTAACAGGCAAAACAGATCCGGCGGTCAGTACATATTCCTGCAGAATCATAGCAGCAGACCAGATCTGCTCACGACTCTCGAATAGACGCTACACAGGCCTTCTTGAGCTGACAATCTCAACAAAATGATTGAAAAGTTCGGGGTTGAATGCCCCCGCCTGGGCTTCCTCGCGCATGATCTTGATGGCATCATCATGGGAATTCGCCTTGCGGTGCGCCCGGTCCATAATCAGGGCGCTGTACACGTCACAGATTGCAGCTACCTGCCCGCTCCGGGGAATCTCATCCCCCTTCAGGCCGGTTGGATAACCGTTACCGTCGTATCTCTCATGATGGTACCTGACGATGTTAAGCACAATCTCGCCATAATTACCGCTCTGCTTCAGGTACTCATACCCTTTTTGGGTATGCTGCTTAACCTTGTAGTATTCGATATCGGAGAGAGCATCATTCTTTTCGAGAATCTCACCGGTAATGAAGATCATGCCATAGTCATGAAGAAGGGAACCGATCCCCACATCGATCATCTCGTCAGGGGCCAGGTCAAAGAGTATTTCATGAAGCAGCAGTGAGAGTGCGGTGACCTGAACCGCATGGGCAAAGATATAAAAATTGTTGTCCACGACCGTCTGGATGGATTCCAGAGCATGACTATCGGTGGCGACATGCTGCAGCATGTGTTGAACCATGTTACGGCAGCGCAGCAGGTTGGCGGCTGTATCAGGCGACTCAAACATGTCTATCACACAGTTCACAGAGGTCTGATAGAGTATCTTGCCTTTCACGGTGCTGCTGAGATCGTCCCTCGCGAGCATTTCCGCCAGGCCGTTCTCCATGAATGCATTAAGAATCTCCATATCGCCGCTCCGGACATAGAGAAAGTCGGTAAAATTCCTCTCCAGGCGGTTATAGTCCGAGACAGTAAACATCCTGTCAGGATCTTTGTAGAGCACGTAATTGCCGCCACTCCTTAGATACAGAGCCACGCTGGGGAAACAGTCGGGGGTGATACTGTCGATACTTATCGCCCGCCAGTAACGGTCTTTGCTCACAGGCTATCCTCGATTCTCTTAATCGGGTCAGCGGACGTCAAGCAGTCGGCAACTGAGTGCGTCCTTTACTTCCTGGCGGAATTTGAGAAGCATCTGCTTCTCCTCTCCATACGAATTGTTTATGCTGTCGGTAAGAACGGAGTGCAGTTTGCTCAGTTTGTCACGATCCCCCATGGAATCTCGAAGTTGTTTACGGAGATTGGTAACAGCTATATTTGCAGACGCCATATCACACCACCAGTTTTTTTGTCGAATAAAGCGATACGGCCTGATACCAATTGCGACGCCGGCATTTATTATCAGGCACACAGTTTCTTGTCGCCACCCAGGTCCAATCCCGGCCTAATCCTCCAGGACGCCCCATTTGTCGGTGAAATAACAGTGGTGAATCACGTTTTGGACATTCACTGACCCCAGAATTTCATCACCCTCCTCCTGGCTCAAACCAACTTTAGGACGTACACCCATCCAGAAGGCTGCTGCTTCGGTGGGGTTTTCGAGAGGGCGCGGGACCGGAGGCCCCGGTTTGTAATGACCATTGATAAAAAGGGCCGACTCATACTGGCGAGGATACTTGACAAGATAGACCTCAATCAGCATTCCGTTCTGCAAAGTTTTCTCAATGATCTGGCTTATTACTTCAGCCTCTGCGGGTACATCGATTAATGACAATGCCATTACTGTTGCCTCCTTCAGCCTGTGATGTATCGGTCAATATTCTTGAAACGCCAAAACAGAAAAACCTGCTTTCCATTCGAAAAGGCAGGTTATATTCAATATTGCACATCTGCAACATCTTCATTGCCGCTTCGATAGCCCCTCTTCCCGATCTGGGTAGGTGGCTTTGCGTCATCCGGTTCCCCGGATTTTGCCTTTTCGGTGATAACTATTTATATTTTAGAATCCGTGTATCACTATGCATGAATTGTTCAACCATGTCAATGCCAGGGGGAGCATACCGGTGTAAAAATTGAGTTACACTGCAGCAAGCGGCAGAGGGCCGGTGCCACAGCGTTTCACAGTAGTTGCAGACGGATACAGTACCAAAAACGAATCCAGTCCGTTGAGAAGAAGGGAATGCGTGCTATTATTCTTCAGAGACAACTCAACAATCGGTAGATCCTGTCAGAAATCATGCGACTGTTACAGCCGTCCAAAGGAGACACTGCCATGAAAAGACTACTCATCATCTTTACCGCCGTTGTGTCACTAACAATCCCAACACTCAGTGCGGCTACGCCACCTCGCCAGGGCCCCTACATATCTGGTTTCTTCGGCACATGCGTCCTTGGTGATGCCGATGTATCAAGCTATGATTACTGGACGGGAGATTCAAATACTGACCGTGCCGAGTTCGCCCCGGACATCAACATCGGCGGGACCATCGGCTTTGACTATGGCGCCGTCCGCCTGGAGGGCGAGCTGTCTTATAAACATGGTGAAATTACGACGATTACAGACCAGATCAGCGGCCAGCGATTTCATAACGCATCCGGCAATCTCGGGGCACTTGCGATGATGTTCAATACATTCTTCGATCTGCACAACTCTTCGCCGGTTACCCCCTATGTGGGTGGCGGTGTTGGTTTCGCCGCCTTGCATCTGAGCGATACATACGTCGCAGAATTTGGTCCGCCTATTTATGAAGAAGGTGACGCTTCCGTATTTGCCTACCAGATCGGCACCGGCCTTGAGATCGCTCTCAAACGGAGGCTTTCACTGGACCTGGGCTATCGCTACTTTGCCACGACAAAGGCAAGCTTTGAGCCAAACCCGTACATATCTTCCGAGCTTAAATTTAAAAGCCACAATTTAGCGGTCGGATTAAGAGCACTATTTTAATAGTATTACCGAGACACCTGATTTACTGAATCATGCACGCAAGGAGTACACATGAAAAACATACTGAAATTAATCTGGACGGGGACCGCGACGCTCTCACTCTTCGCTATGCTGGCTCTCACATCGCCAGTAATGGCTGAAGACACCGGAATTACTGAAGAACCGCAGACATTCAACGAAGAGCAACTGGCACAAATGCTCGCCCCCATAGCTCTTTACCCGGATGAACTGATCGCGCAGGTCCTGCTCGCCTCAACCTATCCACTGGAAATAGTCATGGCTGACCGCTGGATTCAACAGAACAAGGACCTTCAGGGACAAGAACTGGCCGACGCTCTTGAACAGGAGACCTGGGATCCAAGCGTCAAGGCTCTGGTGAACTTCCCGACTGTCCTGGGGATGCTCAGTCAGAAGCTCGACCTTACCACCAAACTCGGTGACGCCTTTCTCGAGCAGAAAGAGGAGGTCATGGACACGATTCAGGAACTGCGCAGAAAAGCTGCCGATGCCGGCAACCTGAAGTCAACGAGGGAACAGAAGGTTGTGGTTGAAGACGATGCCATCACCATCGAACCGGCAGACAGCAGGGTTGTCTACGTCCCCACCTATGACCCATTTATTGTGTACGGACCGTGGTGGTACCCCGCCTACCCTCCCTACTATTTTTATACCCGTCCCTATCCTGGAGTGGTTTTTTCCTTTGGCATCGGCGTAACGCTCGGTCTGCCATGGGGGTATGCCTGGGGTGGGTGGGATTGGTACAACAACACTATTTACATCAACATAAACCGGAACCTTAACCACAACAGATATATCGACAGATCCCGCTACATCCGGCACTACGAGAGGCGTGGCCAGCCGGTCAGAAGCGGTCAGGTCCCGTGGTTGCATGACCCCGGCCACCGGCGCGGCGTGGCTTACAAGGACAAGACAAACGCCCGTAAATTCGGACAACTCCCGGTACGCCCTGGTGAGCCGCGCCGTGAATCACGTGGTTTCACCCCGCCAAACCGTACGAGCCAGGGGGCGCGCAACGGCGGAGTTGTTTTAGATCGTGGGCAGAAGAGTGCTGTTCCTCCCGTCAGAGCCGGAGAGCCGGTCCGGAAAAGAAATACTGTAGGCGGCAAGCCCACGGCACCTGAAACAAACCGTGAGAGCGTCTTTACAGGCGGCAACAGTGATGCCCAACGAGCCAGAAAGTCAAGTGAACGGGGCCGGCAGAGCGTCGGTGGCAGCAATGTGTACCGCGGTGGCAACACCACCCAACCTGTCAAGATTCCCGCCGTAGTAATCCCCCGCGTTGAAGGCGGCGATCGCAGCGGGGACACTATGCAACGCAAGGGAAGGCGTGGCGACGACAACCGCCGCTGACAGGTTGCACACTGACGTCACACCATCGACAACTTCGTGGAGGAATACATCATGGGCATCTTTAGATTTAAAAAGCTGAGCACACCTCATTACCTGTTTGCCCTGCTGGGCTTTATCATGGCCATGGCAACGGTTGAACCGGCCATTGCTGCTTCGGCCACACCCCGGCAAAGCGGCTTCAATTCTCCGGCAGAGGCGGTACACAGACTGGTTAAAGCGGTTAAGAGCAATGACAACAAGGCCCTTAAAAACATTCTTGGCCCCGGCTCAGGGAAACTCATTTCATCCGGCGATCCGGTAACAGACCAGAGAGACAGGGACCGATTCATACAGCTCTACGATGAAAAAAACTCGCTTGAGCAGAAAAGCAGCGGCAAGGTGACACTGACTCTCGGCAAAGATGATTTTGTCTTTCCTATCCCGCTGGTGCGTAAGGGTAGCACGTGGATGTTCGACACCAGGGCAGGAAGAACGGAAATTCTGAACCGGCGGATCGGCACTAACGAACTGGCGGCAATAGAGGTACTGAAGAGCTACCTGGAAGCCCAGCGCGAATATGTACGCAAGGATCATGACGGCAACGGTGTACTGGAATTTGCCCGGAAATTGAACAGCACCCCCGGCACCCGGGATGGCCTGTATTGGGAGACCAAGGAAGGTGAGGAACCAAGCCCGTTCGGCCCGTTGGTAGCGAAGGCCGACTGCGAGGGGTACGGCGATCAGTTCAGGGCAGAAACGATTAAACCGTTTCACGGCTACTACTTCAAGGTTTTGATGAAACAGGGAATGAATGCAGAAGGTGGTGCGTTCGATTATCTGGCCAATGACAGAATGGTTCTCGGTTTTGCTCTGGTAGCCTATCCAGCCCGATACAGGGCTTCCGGAGTCATGACCTTTATTGTCAACCAGGGAGGCGTCATCTTCCAGAAAGACCTTGGCAAGACGACTGCCAGAATTGCAGAGGAAATGACACAATTCGATCCGGACAAATCCTGGAAAAGAGTAGAACCGTAGCGAGGCGAGTGCTCAGGACGCCTCCCTCTCAATGATTCAGATACGGCACGACAGGTATGAGCCGCTGATAATCTGCATAGCTCAATGAGCTGTGCCAGTGTCCACTGGCCATCCCGGTACCAATTGCAGCCATAAAAATGAATACAACGGCAACAGGAAAAACCCACACCGGCACTGAACGCTTCCAGAAGGCAGGCTGCATTGCGAGGACATTTTGTTCCGGACAGTTCACCACACAGGTGAGGCACCCGGTACATTCCGGTGAGGAGACGGTTGCGCAGGAATGTACCGGGAGATCAGAGGGACAGGCATGGGAGCAGCGTTGGCACCCGGTGCAGCCCACCGAGTTCCGACGTATTTTGAAAGGACTGGCGAGACTTGCCAGTCCAAGCAACGCGCCATAGGGGCAGAGATATCGACACCAGAAATTCTTGTAAAAAAGTGACAAAAAAGTCAGGCTGGCCAGAACCACCATCGTGGTTACGGACATGCGGGTAAAGAAGTGGAGCATCTTGACGTCGCTCATGGCCCAGTAGGGTGCATCCAAAAAACCGCCAAGTGCTTCTGCCGGCATATCAAGCAAGATGAGTTTTACAAACAGCAGCAGAAGCAGATATTTGATACCCCGCAGCGCGACATCGAGCCAGCGCCAGAGGCTGAAGTTTCGACCGAACAGCTTGCTTCCCATCTTGTACGCCGCTTCAGAGAGCGTACCGACAGGGCACAGCCATGAGCAGAACGATTTCTTGGCCAGCAGACTCATGAGCAGGATCGCCAAAAAAATAACAAGTGACGCGGGATGGACCGGATGAATTCCCCCCGAAACCAGCCAATACTTAAGGCTGGTAAGGGCTCCAATGGGCAGAAATCCCTCTACACCGGGTGGACGCGAAAACAGGGGAACGGTTGCGCCGCTTTCAACGGCGTTGACAAAAAGGCCGAAACGGATGCCGATGCCAACCACCCAGAACATAAAGCACCACTGCACAAATATGCGTACGCTACTCACCGATTTTGTCGAAAAAAAATTCATGTAATGTCTCTTTTACAGCTTAAAGCGCCCCACCAACCCTTCCAGATCCTTTGCCAACAGTAACAGGGAAGAAGCCGCTGCGGCTGTTTGATGGGCACCTTGTGCGGTCTGTTGCACGACTTCGGTGATCTGGTGGATGTTGGTCGAAATCTCGCCGGTAACAGCGGTCTGCTCTTCGGCAGCTGTGGCGATCTGGTGAACCTGCATGGTGACTTCGTTGATGCCTTCCAGTATCTGCTGCAGGGCCTCTCCGGAACGGCGCGAACTGTCCATCCCTTTCTCTACTTCCTCGACCCCCAGTTCCATTGAAGCCACGGCACCGCCGGTCTCCTGCTGGATCGCCTTGATCATCCCGCCAATTTCCCGGGTAGCCCGGGTGGTGCGTTCCGCCAGGGCGCGCACTTCATCGGCAACCACGGCAAAACCGCGCCCCTGTTCGCCGGCCCGGGCAGCTTCAATGGCGGCATTCAGGGCCAGCAGGTTGGTCTGGTCGGCAATGTCCTCAATAGTCCCGACAATAGCGCCGATCTGGTCGGAACGTGCACCGAGGGCTTCCACCGTATGGGATGACTCTCTGACCTTGTCAGCGATTGATTGCATGCCGGAGATTGTTTCCTGCACGACATTTGCGCCGGTATGCGCCATTTCACTGGCCCGGTTGGCAATGTCGGAAGCGAGGGAGCAATTACGGGAAATATCATTTGACGTGGCAGACATCTCCTCACCGGCCGTGGCCACGGTGGCTGACTGGCTGGCTACCTCCTCCGCCGCAGTGGCAATCTGCTCGGCGGTGTCGTGGAGCTGGTTCGAAGCGGTAGCGACATGAACCGTCGTGCTTGAAGCCTGGGAGATGATGGAGTGAATATTTGATATGAAGCGGTTGAACCAGTGTGCGACCTCACCGGTCTCGTCCGTGCTGTTTTCCGGCAGTCTCCGGCTCAGATCCCCCTCCCCCTCGGCGATATCTTTGAGCATCCGTACCAGCTCCCGCAGTGGACCGGTGATGCCGCGGATAATCAATAGTCCCAGCAGTAATGAGATAATCGCAAGCACGGCGGTCAGGCCAAGGCTGATAAGCATGGCGCTTCTGGCAGCTTTTGCACTTTCATCAGCCAGGTTATTGATGTCTGCAGCAAGAAGATCTTCAACCTCTTTCAACAGGTTAATCTTGGTTGTAATTATGCCGAACCATTCCTCAGGCGCGACCCCCATGCCACCGGACAGACCTTTTTCCAGCGCCGTCCGGCGATACTCTTCCACCTTTTGGAACGCCGGAGCGGAGCTGCGTTCCTGATATGCCGTGAGGGCGGATGGGACGCCGTATTTTTTAAAAAGGTCGAGGTAGGCGCCCTGAGCTGCAATCAGACTGGGTACTTTCAGGTAGAGCTCCTGATCAAACTTGTCGGCGGCAAACCCGCCGTTGATAACGGCCCTTTCCTGTCCTGCCATCTCTTTGGCGCTGATGAAGGCGTGGTACCCAACGGCATCCATGGAAATCTCGCGACTTTTACTCGCCATCGGTATGACGGCAATGGCATCAAGATAGGAACGGACCAGCCTGGTGTAGCTCGTTATGGCATCACCTGCCGGGATTGTAAGGGTGTCTACTTTACCCCGCAGTTCCTTCAGGCCGGACAGTTCCCTATTCGAGTTTTCAATTCCCTTGCCGATAGCGGCCAGTTTGCCGTCCGATTCCTTAAGAAAGGATGTCAGCCCGGTAATCTGCTGATCGCTTTTTTGGCGTTGATCCGCCAGCTCGCTCTTGAACTTGGCTCCTTCAGACTTCAGGTGCCCGGCAGTCAATCCACGCTCCTTCTGCAGCTCATGGACCAGCGCCCCGGCTTTGACAGAAAACGCAACCAGAATCTGGGTCTCACGAATATTACGCAGGTTTGCGTAGCGGTCGGCAACGGTCATGGTGCCGAATGTCAGCAAACCGATAATCGGGACGAAAATGAGTAATAACAGTTTAGGGCCAATCTTCATGTTTTTGAGCACGCTCTGCATCTCCTCTTTTTGAAATTGGTCCATCGTCAGTCCGTATGTCATGTGCTAAAAAATCAACCCCGGTCACTTCTGCCGGCTAGAACCGTGTATAAGACGCCCCATGGCACGTGCAGCACACGTTAAATCGCCATTGGACATCTAACGTTGTGGTTTTTTATCCGCGCGTTTCTGTTTTCTGCGGCGCAAACCGGCGCGAGTGCCAAAGAAGGTCCCGGCAGCCGTTAATACCCAAATCGTGATGGTTACTGCCAGTTCGCTGGTGGTGATCATCTTTATCTCCACAATGAATTTAAATTATACAGGCATGAAAACAACGGGATGACGGCCTGATGCGGTCACCCCGTTGCGTCAGTATTTCTCTGTTACGGCTTGGACCCAAACGGATCTTTCAGCTCCTGCTTCGGATTGAACATCAGCTTCTTGAGGCCACGGTTATTGGTGTACTTGGATAGTTCCAGGTCAACCTTTACCGGTACGTTCACTCCTGCCTTGGCCAACGCCTGACGCAGCAGGGCTTCGGCTTTGCCGGCATGCATGGTGGCATCACCCAGAATACGCATCGCCTCGGTGGGGTTGTGGAAACCGATGGAGTTCTCGGCGCCGAAGAAGAGGTTGCGGTAGAAGCCTTCTTCGTAGTGGTCCTTGGCCAGATCGTACAGCCCCTTGTCAATCTGCTTACCGGCAGCCTGTTCCTTGTGGGTCAGTTCAAACAGTTTAGCCACCGTAGCCAGCGAATAGCCGGAACGGATGTACTGGGAAGCGGCCCGGTCCTGAATGGCAATAACCTGATTCTTCAGCCATTCCGGGGTCTCGGCATGGCATTGCTGGCAGGCTTTGAAGTCGTTCTTCATCGGGCTCATGATCCGGTGGTCGGATATCTTCTGGCTGCCGACTTTGGTGTACGGCATATGGCAGTCAGCACAGGAGACACCGGCCATCCAGTGAACACTGTTGTTTGAGAACATTTCAAATTCAGGATGACGGATAAAAGCCAGCTTGAAGCCCGTAACAGACTGGGTCCACTCGCCGTAGGACTTGTCGCTGCGGATCTTCTTGATGATGTTCTCGACAGAGATCTTACCCCACTTGCTGTCATCCCACGGAAAGAAGACATCCTGAGACTTCATGTCGGCGCTCTTGGGGATGGTGTAGGTGACGTGGCACTGTGCACAGATAATGGAGCGCTTCTCCTGATTGGTCAGTTTGGCCTGGTCAACGCCCAGCTTCTGCAACGCCTTGCCAAGGGTAAAACCGCGGGAAATTTTGAGCGTCATGTCCCTGTTGTTGTGGCAGTCGATGCAGGAGACCCCAAGTTCCTGATGTTCCTTGGGGATCAGGGCAACCACGTCCTTGTACGGTTTGGAGAAATAATCCAGGCCATGCTTTTCTGCCAACGCCGGGGCGTAGGGGGTCTTGCAGGTAAGACAGACGCCGCCAGCCTTGACCCGTGATTGATCAACCTCGGCCTGGTCCTTCAACATGTAGACGTGGCCGCGGGGCTCGTTATATTCGACGCCGAAGCCCCATCCGTTAAACAACAATGCCATGAAGGGGTATTCTGACAACTTGTCGAATGTCTCGCCGCCATCATTCCCTTTCTTGTATTTACTCTTGCCGACCGGGGTCGCTTCGGCGGTCTTTTTCCAGGTTTCATATTCACCTGGATAGGCTTTGCCCCAGACTGCCGGATCTACGGTACCGTCAGGGATCTGTACCCCTTTGACCATTTCAGCTTTTGGCGGCGAACAGGCGGTTGTCATAAAACCGCAGAGTGCGGCGGTCATGAGGGTTGCAATCAGTTTAATCTTCATATCAGGTCCTCCTGGGTGATGTGGTGTGGGTTAGAGTGTTTCGATGCTACCGGTACCAGTGTGGGTAATGCGACGGTGACAACTCCAGCAGTTGCGTGAGGTATCCATCTGTGACACCAGTTCACTGTGGCAACGGATACAGTTGGCCTTTACGACCTTGGCACCATGTTCAGAAAGCGTGATCCGCTCCGGCACATGGCCAGAGTAGAAAAACAGGACATCCTTCATGCCATCGATGGATTTCCAGATGTAGTGCCAGGCAACATTGTCGCCGGGCAGGTGACAGTCAACACATCTGTTGCGTCGATGGGCCCCGGAGTGCATAAAAGCGCTATATTCGTTCTCCATGACGTGACAGCTGGCACAAAAGCCAGGTGACTCAGACGTTGCCAGCAGTTGTGGCGGCCCAAACAACAGAAACGCCGCACAGAGTGCCAGTACGACAGCGGTTATTGCGGCTATTTTCAGACGTTGGCCACTCAGAAATGATTTCATCCATTCTCCCCCTTTCCGATAAAAATAGGCCCCTCTTCATTGCACTCATTTCCCCTGTCTCCCTTATCCCCGTGGATTAATTATCTGTACCTGCTTGACGGTATATCGTGGTCAAGTACATCTCGTACTTGACGTAGGTCAATTGTACGAAAAAATAGTGGGAATGATTAATCCGAAAAACTACCAGGAAGCCCGGTACAAAATATTTGAGGATACGAAGCGTGATGCCAGCCGGAATATTGAAGACTTGTTCTTGGAAGGGTGTGAAGCGAAGTGTTTCTACCTGCCAGAGACGCACTGTTCTGTATGCAACCAAAGCAACAGGCGACCATTGGCAAAACTGACTAACCAGACGAAAGCTCAGCCGGCTTGTTCATTTAATCTTCATGATCGTATTGCGCAGGATAGTTGCGACCTCGCCCCAGACACGTTCTGTTCCTGCTTTCATCTCTTCCCATTCATCGTCGCCGGCGGCCGATATCCCTTGCAGCTTTACCGCAGCCTCATCCCGCTTGAGCTGCAAAGCTGAGATTGTGCTGGAATAGTCATACTTCGCCTCGGGTGTGGCACTTTCCGCCTTGTCCTTCAGCAGGTCGATCTGCGTATCCCATTCGACCATCTGTGCAGAGAGTTTTTCGACGTACTCTGTTCGCTTGTCCATGCTGGCAACCTCCGTTTTGTATCATTAGTGATCGACCACGACTTTTGGAATCGCGAGGTCGGACTGTTTTCGGCAATTTTATCACCAATTCTACTGTTGATAATACAGCTTTTAACGTACCTTTTTAGAAAGATTGAGTGGCAGGTCTACAGATCACAGATATTAAGGCCAATTCCGGTATTGGCGGCCACAACGCGGGAGCCCTAAGCCACAAAGCCGTCATCACCATGGATGTGACGAGAAAACAAATGGTATTCAGTATGTTTTTTCTTATTCTCGCTTTCATTCTCTAGAGCACTATCTCCACGGCCGTTCCGTCAGGCACTACCCGCAAAATCTCCTCAATTTCTGGATTCGTTACAGCAATGCAGCCAAGTGTCCAGTCTCGTTTTGTATGAAGTTTCCCGACAAATCCAATACCATTCGGTAGTCCGTGAATCATGATGTCACCGCCAGGAGAAACGCCTCTTGCTTTTGCTTGTGCTGTGTCATCTTGGTTTGGGTAGGAAACATGCAAAGCTTGGTGAAAACTGCTTTTGAGTTTTCTTCGATCAATTGAATAAACGCCTTCTGGAGTTCGTCCATCTCCTTCTTCTATTTTCTTTCCTATTGGCTCTTTGCCTAATGAGATTTCATAGGTTTTCAGTGGTGTGTTCTTGTTTAGCAATATCAGGCGGCGCTTGCTTTTCTCGATGAGTACTTTGTCGGCAGTTACATTTGCTGGTAAAGGGTTGTCGATTCGCTTGGCCATTATGGAAAGGATCGCGATCACTCCAAGGACGATGACTATGGCAAGGAAAATCAGTTTTTTCATTTGTCTTCTTTTCTGTACAACGGCTGTGAGGGTGACCGGGTTCACCGGTCCTCCCGATTGTTGGCATTGCCTCCTCTGTTCTGAACGTGTTTGTGATGGCTTTCCAAGATATATAAAAAGGCTTGAAAAGCTCTGTTAATAGCTCTATATTTAGAGCTGAACAAAGGGGGTAATTATGAACATGGACACCATTTATGCTGATTATTCTATTAGTATGTCGGAATTCAAGAAAAATCCGTCACAGGTACTCCGGGTTGCCGGAGAAAAACCGGTGGCGATCCTTAACCACAACCGTCCGGCATTTTATATGGTAACACCTAAAATCTTCGAGATGTTGGTTGAAGCCCTTGCTGACCGTGATATGACGGAGCTTGTCCGGCACCGGCTTACCCAAAAAAATCGGAGTGTCGAGGTAGACATTGATACCGTCTGAAACCGACAAAGGTAAAACCAAATACCGGCTCAAATTCGTACCGGATGCCCTCAAGGAATGGCAGACTCTTGACGGCAGCATTAAGGAACCTCTGCGTAAGCTGCTTAAAAAACGTCTGGAGCAACCACACATGCCAGGTGCAGAGTTGCACGGCGACTTGCGTGGCTGTTACAAGATCAAATTACGAAAACAAGGATACCGCTTGGTCTATCTGGTTGAGGACGATGTTCTTGTCGTCCTTGTGCTTGCAATCGACCGCAGGGAAGACTTGGCGGCTTATCACGCTGCAATGCTTAGACTGTTGGATAAATGACCCTTTCTGATTAAATATCCCCTCTTTGCTGTTCAACGACTTTCCATCATCGGTTACGAAGAGCCTTTTCAGCCAAGGTTTTTTATTTTGAAAACAGTGCCCCTACTGCAAAAACGACAAGGCACAGTAAACATGGTAAGTTTCTATATGTATAAACTTCTTGTGATTTCTCCGATTTGATAAGTTTATATATCTAGAAATTTATCGGTTTTTAGGTGCTTTGCTCGGTTTCTATATATATAAACTTTTCCAGCTTTGTGGCGGCAATGCAGCCGTGAGCGAGCTGTCAGGGTCAAACCTACACTCTTGACAAAGTAAAATGTGTAGGTTTGACCCCATCACTCTGCAGATCACAGAATCTGTGTTCTGTAGACCTGACCCTTCTGTTTCCCTTTTCAGAATCTGTGTTCTGTAGACCTGACCCTTCTGTTTCCCTTTCTTTCGTGATAACAACAATACCGTCAGCATTGCTCACGTATGGGCCAAGATAAAAATCGTTTTTTCGACTCGCAAACAGATGAACACCAAGAATAACATTTGCAATTGGAACCGGCTGCTTGCGATTATCCACCAAACGTATTGTCACTTTCTTAGGGAGAATCAAATTCATTTTTCATCCTTCTGACCAACGGGGTGGCAGAACACCCGCCGTCATTTAGGGCGGGTGTTCTGCCTGGTTGGAACCTCGCCTATTTATCTGACTTTTCACTTTTCTAGGGCAGGCCCCTCCGATTCATTTTCTTGTCATTGGCGTCCCCGCAAGTTGTAAAGCATGCCTCCTGGGGGAGCCGCATTGTCGGTAACGCCCTCTCGAAGGGCGAAATGGATAGCTTGAGTTCCGACAGGCTGAGTGTCCATTTTGACCTTAGCGGACTTTGCGCTCAGATATTCGACGGCTAGCGAATCGGGTGATGGCCACCTGAGGTTTGCGCCATACGCGTGTTGATTACGGACAGCGCCATATAGCAAAACAGCCGGAGACCCCGAAGGTTTAGCGCCGCGCTCCACGACGTAGACCTCGTACCCGAATGAAGTTGTGGCTCCGCCGTTGGTTTCAAAAAGTACGGCGTCGATGTTTCCAGACGGCGATACGACGCGAGCAACTTCGTCCTTGCTCGGCTCGCCAACCAACCCGGAGAAAAGCCAAACCATCAGCAGTACTGCGCCAACTGCTAAGGACACAAGTATGCCGACAATCCAGAGTATCCATTTCAACAGTCGCGCCATTGCCATGGCTTCAAGACGCCCAACGTGTAGGTGACCGGCGCTGCGAGGCTTCATCGCGCAGCGTCCATTACTCTTGGTTACGGGGCGGGGTGACGTATCCTCTGCCCCACACGTGCATCGAACTGAGTCTCCCTCGTTATTATTACCGCACGCTGGGCATGTCCAAGTCATAAATTCTCCAAAAGTCTTTTTGCGCCAACGGCTATGAGGCGCACCGGCGGCGGTTTTTGCCGCCCGTGTGTCGCCGAGTGTTGGGCATTCTATAAGACCTTTGTCCCAATCCTATTCCAACGCACCGAGTTTTTATTGCGATCCCACGACCAATAAATATTTCTGACTATTCCCTTAATTTTCGCTTTTTCGACGAACCCCCAAAATCTACTGTCGTAGCTTCTGTCTCTATTGTCACCCATCATGAAGTAAGAACCTACAGGAACGGTTACCGGTCCAAAATTATCACGTGGATTCTGATTTGCTGGAATTACATCAAATTCCTTATGCACGCTGTATGATTCTTTAACTGGCTTATTATTGACGTACAGCTCTTTATCTTTGATAGCCACGTTATCTCCACCTACAGCTACAACTCTTTTGACGAAATCCTTTGATGGATCTTCTGGATATTCAAAAATGACAAGGTCACCTCGATTGGGATTACGTGCCGACATTTGACGGTCAACGAGAATGTGGTCTCCGATTAAAAGTGTAGGTTCCATACTGCCGGCTGGTATTTTGTATGCTTGGACATAATAGTTTTTGATAAGCAGCCTTAATGAAGTGCTAAATATTGTCAGTATAACTACAATCAAGATGTATATAGGTATTTTGTTGTACTTTTTAAGTTGGTATTCATGGCCTATATTTCTTGCACACTTGATCGCGTCTCTAGCTACTACTACGTAATACGCTAACGTAGCAAAAACCATCATTCCAAGATAAATCAAAACATAGCCACTGTTGAGACTTAACATCAAGACCGGTATCAACAATAGCTGAAGCAGAATAATAAATATTCCTTTGCGAGCTTGACCGTTATAGATTTGACCAAGCCCAGGCTCAACAAGACTTAACAACCCAGCGACCCACCATTTTCTCAGTTTATTATCCATTCGATTCATATCCTTTCATTTGGCCAATGGTTCTGCGCTTGATCTGACTGGCAGCTTTATGCCCGTTCATGGGGTCAACGCTTGTTAGCGTCGCCTTACTATTTTTGCAACCTCTTCTTGTAAATGCTTCTCGTGAAAGGACCAAAACATACAACTATGGCAAAAAGATTAAAAACCAACATATTCGGCTCAATTTTTATGCTCTTTGTAGTGATTAACAAGTATAAGGCATTGATAATAACTGTAATCGCGAAAGAAAATGGGGTTATGACGGCAATTTCTTTGTAGCTTGGTATTTTATTCTCTTTAGCAAAAGTTTGTGACACTGAAACTCCTGCTGAAATCAATATGGCAGCGGCAAAATAGAGTCCAGTTATTTGAACCGAAAACAAAACCGCAACTACGGTCAAGATTGCAAATGCTGCTGTGTACGACACTGAAAATATGAAAATGCATTTTTTTATCATTTTTATCCTTCCTGGCGATAACGTGGTCGAGGCGTACCGGCGAAGCGAAGCGGAGACCGTGTGCCGCCGAGTGGTTAGGTCATTTCTTGAAGTCGCGTAGCAACTCGGTAATCACACTATCAAAAGGTCTTGAGCCAATGATTTTGATAGTACCGTTGTCAAACTCTACAGATTCAACTTCAACTAAATAATGAAACGATAAAGCAACATTCGTTCTGTAAATTCGTCATCCCCTCTTTGGGGTTTGGTGTCTGATTACATTGTGATGTATGTCCGGCCCGTTTCCCAGTCCTCTGATATTTCCATCAACACTGCGCTGACGAGCCTGAGGCACGATGCGTCATTTGGAAAGATACTTGCGACACGAGTTCGGCGCCGGATCTCCTTGTTAACCCGCTCCAAGACATTGCTTGTCCGGATGCGCCGCCAGGAGTAACTGGGGGTCAGGTCTACAGATCACAGAATCTGTGTTCTGTAGACCTGACCCTTCTGTTTCTTTTTACCGGCATGTCGTCCACGCCGGGGGCTCCCTTGTTGCGCATTACACGAGTGTATGCCGCCATCATGTTGCCTCGGCTGACAATTGCTTCTATCAGTCCGTCCGTCTTCGGAGCAGAGTTGTCCCGCATTCCCGTGACGTTTGCCGCACCATTACCGGCCACCTGCGGTTTCCGACCGCCCAACTCCGGTATGGCGCCGGGTATCTCAATCCGGCCTTCTGCTGCTACTGTCGTCATCGAAATCCAGGGTTCCTTTCCGTCGTTTCAAGTTCCGCCCTTCATCGACTGGTCAGGCCGACTACTATGGCTTCTGCTGACTTCTGCCGAACATGAGGGAATTGCTTTTCAATTCCCCTGCACCTGGATTTCGCCCGGTGCGGGACGGCAGACCTCCCCAGGTAATTCGCGTGACCTTCCTCCCATATACCCGCCGCATTTACAGCCACACCCTCCAGATGGTTGTAGGGCTTTGAAGTTACGTGCCTTCTCGCCCGAATGTGACTGCCTCATATGCGATTTCTGTTCGTCGGGCCGGGATTTTGCCTGCGGCTTCCTTCAGATTCCGCCTCGCGACGGACACCCTTGCCGTCCGGCTAATGGTTCCCACCATCAGGGTCCATAGAGGACTTTCACCTCCAAGTCACTGTTTAACCACCACAGTCAAACAGATGGCGCTTACGCGCCACGCGCCATGCTGGGCGCACACGGCTCGGGAGAACAGCGGCGGAAGGCCGCTGCTTCTGCCTTGTTGGGCGCTTCGCCCCAAGCTCTCAATACTTAAATTGTTTTCAGTTGTTAAAAATGTCTTTTCTAGTCTTTATAATGCCTGATCTTAAAACATCTCTACGTTTCTTTAGCTTATCAACTTCAATTTTCGCATATCTTTCAGCGTCTATCATGCTTAAATACGATTTTCTAGCAATATTCAGTTTGTCAATACTTACTGGGCTATGATTGTCATTTTTACTTGGATATGAAAGTAAATATTTAATTAAACCATAATCTACCGCAGCCTTAAACAGGTTTGCTTTTGCTGTGCTCAGGTTTTTTTCTGCATCAAGATAGGCTGAAGCTGAATTAATATATTTATCCATTTTGTTATATAATAGGTCTTCAAGCCAGAATCTATTACTTCTAACCATTTTTAATGCTTCGGCTTTGCTGCCTTGCTCAACACTGGCCAACTTTTCTTCTAATTTGCCCTCAAAACTCTTGAATGCCTTTATTTGTTTCATAGCTCCTTCACTCATTTTACCTGTGCCATCTTGATCAACGTCAGAGGGGTCGAGTATAGTAGGGACGGCCTCGCGTTTGATGAAGACTATTGTTGAGTCGACGTCAAAATCATATTTAAATACTGCCTGCCATGTCTCGGCTATTTTATTTATTCTTTGTTCGTTTATTTTGTCGGCAAAAGAGTGTTCTCTCACCACAGCCATATCGTTAGAATGCTTGATATGTTCCAATTGCCTTTGCCTATCATCGTGTTCATACTCTCGTTGTTTCAAAAGTATGTTCTTCTGAATTTCTAAATTATTTTGAAATTTGCTTTGCTGCTCTACATAGTTTGCTGACAACAACTGCCCAACCACAGTAGTCAGGAAGAAACCTACGATAAGCAGTGTCAAGGGGAGGCTAGCCAATGACGACAATACTGATGCTATTTTAGGAATAACTTTTTTAGGTTTCGTCCGGTCTTTATCGACGTATCTCGGCAGTCGCATACTTCAGTCCTTGTTTTACTTTTTCATCGCTCAACGTTGTGGGCGCTGACCTGACGGGTTTTCGGTCAGGTCCAGCGGCCTTGTTAGGCATTTTCCCACCAATCTTTTTGATTCAAATCTCTATTGCACTTGGGGCACCTTCTGAGAAGAAGTGTGTCAGCAAAATATAGTTCAAAATCAAGCAGCAGTGTCCATATTGCTAGCAACCATAGTCCAGGTCTGCACCCACACCTGCACCTTATGATTATCACTTGTGTGAGTAAGATTGCTGGAATGATTGCTAGCGTCAGATATGCTTTTTGAAGGTTTGCCGTTGTCAGAAAATAGACGATAGCAACAAGGTCAACGACAAGAAGCACTGACAGGGTTCTATAGATTATTAATTTCATGATTTCTTCTTTGCCTAACGCCATAAGCCTGACCGGCTGGTTTTTAGGCCGGTCGTGGCGCTAGTTGAACATTGAGCTTTTTAGCTCAATGCATTACGAAGCGTTTCAAGCTTTAATTCATTGACTTAACGAGTCGTAACTTTATGTCGCTATCATCAAAAGGGGTTTTACGAAATAATTTGGAAAAGTCAGCGTCTGCACGCCCCCCCGCTATCGGTAACAACTCATTTCCTGTTTGAGTAAGTGGAAATGATGCCACGTCGTAATACATATTTTCATGAGGATGTTTTGACAGAGCGAATTCATAATTTTTGCCGAAATACTTTACAGGTATTTTTGTCCTGTCATCGAACATATGGTGAATTACTCCATTACTTAAAAGCCCGATATTTTTTAGATGTACTTCGTCTTCCGTGGTCATTCCATTGCCGCGTACGTATTCAAATACGTCATGAGGGGGGATGATGAAATACGTCCATTCATCATCTACATTAAAGACAAAGGAACAAAATCTTGTAAACATATCCGCTTCTTCTTTAGACAATGTTTTGAGCGTTGACAGCGTTCTCCGTGAAAATCTTCCAGGGTTCTCAACCTCTCCAGCTAGTATTTTCCCCCATATTTCCTGCATTTTTTCATCACCAATATCTTTACAATTATCAAAGAAACTAGCTGTCCAATCTTCGTCCACGGGATGGTCAGAAACCTCCTGAGGTAATGATTTCACAGCATTATTCACAATAGAATCAATATTTCTTTGGCGTCTAATCTCAAGAAAATTTATGCGCTCGGTGGCTCGCCAAGCAATTTCCGATTTTTTACCATTAGCTTCTTCAAGGATAAGTAAGGCTTTTGCATCAGCATAAGCTTGAATTACGGTGCCTGCAGGATGATAAATTTCACCGATCCCCTTTGATATTGAATCTATTAACTTAGTAAGGGGCTTTGATATACCTTTGAGGCTGATCAGTGACAAATCCAATTTTGCCATTTTAAATTTCTCCTTGTTCAACTCGTAAATCACCGGTTAGAGCCGGGTTTCTATATGTAGAAATAAGTTTATAGATGTATAAACAAGTTTCTATATCTATAAACATGGTAAGTTTCTATATGTATAAACTTCCGTGTTTTTTTGCCAATCAACACGTTTCTATATCTATAAACTATCATCTTTCTTAGTGCCCGGAGTGGTTTCTACAGCTATAAACTTTTCCAGCTTCGTTCCGACAATAATCAGCTTGCGCCCTTATTGGTTCCGAATATCAATTCGGCAAAACGTATTGAATTTCTCCGCGTATCCGCGTGAGTAATTGCCGTTTAAAGGTTGAATAATTGCGGGAATGAGTTGGTATAGCAGAAAAAAGGTGGGAATAACACCGGAATTAGTCTTCGTTAAAGAGATAGTTCTCATTGCTGATTAGGAATAAACAGGGACTACGCTCTTTATCGAGAACCAGACAGAACCATCTCAGACCTGACACGTGATACTTGAGGAGAAGAAACATCTCACCAACCGGAAGGGTGGAAACTTATTCTTGGAAAGAGGGGAATCGAAGCGTTTCTCTCTGACGCGATAATATAGACAGGAGTAAAAAAGACGTGAAAAAGGGCTAGCTTTTTGAGCTAACCCTGGATTCATCTTGGAGCGGGAAACGGGATTCTAAGCCATAAATCGGATTGTAACAACAAGGAAACACGGCCAGTGGACTCGGTTTACCGGTCGAACCAAATTGGTCAGAAACTTCGAGCCCGACAGGCTCCTGGGAGCTATCTACTATCTTCCATTACTTATTTTGGATACCCAGAGGATGATCCAATGCAACAGTCACAATTAATGAGAATTACAGTTGCTCTCGAAAGGGCAAGCCGAACATTCTTTCATCGCATCGATGCATTGGGAATTCACGACACCAAACCGTTGGAAAATTTTTGTGCTTGAACATGTTGGACAAACTTGTTCAGATAGATCACTACTGCTCGAAGGTACAGAAAATTCGCAATCACAATCGCCGCATATCAGATAACAATTTGACATAAAACAGCTCCTTAACCGAATAATAGTTTTTCTAATGCGGATGACATCACCGCTTGTTCTTAGCCTTCAAATCTGATCATCATTTCATGTTGAAAGTGACAGAGCAGGTCACTATCACCGTGAACTTCAGGTTGTGCAGACAGCAATGCCCTCAACGATAGCATCAGTAGACCTGATGCCGGCATAGACGTCGTTCAATGACGACAAGAACGATGTCTGCACCTGCCGGGCAGGTACGATTTCACCATCCAGCATCAGGTCTCTCGTGGCACAGGCATCTTTGGCAATCGTGCAGGTGAATCCCATGTCAAAGGCGGCTCGGACGGTGGCATCGACACACATGCTGGTCATCATGCCGCAGACCAGCAACTGGTCAATCCCGGCTGTTTTGAGCTGTTCCTGCAGATCGGTCTCGCGGAAACTGTTTGGATAGTGTTTGGTTATAACCGGCTCGCCGGCAAGCGGCAGTACGCTGGGGTGTATATCGACCCCCGATGTACCGGGCAGCAAGAAGGTTGCCATCGGCATAGTAGAGACATGTTGAACATGGTAAACCGGCCACGAGGCTTTTCTAAAGCAGCCCAGCAGCCTGGCTGCTGCTCCGGCAGCCTCCGTGGCACTAACCAGTTCCATGCGCCCACCGGGGAAATAGTCGTTTTGTATGTCGATCAGAACCAGTGCAATGCTCATGTTTTCCTGCCTTCTCTTCAGTGAGGATTTCCGCTTATCCCCTTCTTAAATTGTTTTTGTCCAAGTCCAGCAACAGACCAGTACATCAACACAGTTATGTTCAGTCTCACATAGCCGAGACAAACCTATTTTATGGGTATAAACCGCGTAATGAAGCGTGGAGCCGTGCAATACCAAGCAGGGTATCAACATTCGGTGTTTCCATTCCGATTTTTTGGCCTATTTCACGGACTGCACTAACGAGCGCATCAAGCTCGACCGGTCTGGCCGCCTCCACATCCTGAAGCATTGACGTTTTGAAGGCGCCCAATTTGCGGGTCACAGCCATCCTCTCCTCCCCGCTCTGAGAAACGGGACAGCCGATTGCTTTCCCAATCTGAGCAGCTTCGCTCATGACACTCAGACAGAATTTGTTTACCAAAGGATCATCAAGGATTTTGTCACAGGTTGCGCCAGTAATTGCCGAGATAGGATTCATGGTCATATTACCCCACAGCTTGAACCAGATATCCTGTTGAATATTTCTGGAGACAACTATATCTATGCCGGCCTGTGTGAAAACCTTCTCAATGGCGGTGATGCGTTCCGACACGGTGCCGTCAGGTTCGCCGATAATAAGCGTATTGCCAAAGACGTGCTTCACATAACCAGGTTCAATCAATGAAAAGCTGCCATGGACCACAGACCCGACTATATTATGCGGAGGTATGGCGGCAGCAATGTCTCCGCCAGGGTCTACTGAACGAAGACGCATCCCTGAATAATCACCACCAAAATCATTGAAGAACCACCACGGCACGCCATTCATGGCCGTCATCACCACGGTCTCGGGGCCTATGAGCGGAGCAATCTGTTTCGCAATTGCGGCCATCGCAGTGGCTTTTACCGCGATAACAACCAGATCCTGTATGCCGAGCGCATCCGGGGATTCAACCGCATTGATCTTTACCGAGAACGTTTCATTTTCGGACTGCATGCGAAGCCCGTGCTGCTGCAGCGCCTTTAAGGTTGCACCTTTGGCAACAGCGTTGATTTCATTACCTGCTCGTGCCAATCTGGCACCGATATATCCACCTACTGCGCCGACCCCATAGATACATATTTTCATAACATTCCCCTTGCGTCGTATTTTTCGGGATTCAGTTTTTAGAATGTAGCCGGATGATGGACCAACGCTCCCCTTGAAAAAAATATGCGTGACAAATCACTCAGTCGCTGATCGATCGGTGCTGATACAGCCAACGGAACAGTCCCAGTGCCATCACCCCCACTACCCCGTTAATAACGAAGGCGACCCTGAAACCCTCCGCTCTGATGACCGGTCCCATGCCGACAGAACTCAGCATCATGCCGGCATAGATACAGGTGTTATAATAACCGACGGCAAGCCCGCGCTTTTCCCGGGGCACGGCGTCGGCAATCAAAGCGCAGATAACAGTGAACGCAACCCCCATGCCGCCACCCATCACGGCAGCAGCGGCAATAAACGAGAACACCGAATGGCAGAGTCCAAAGGCGGCCACTGCCATGGCAAAGACTGCCAGACCGCCAACCACCAGGAGACTGCGATCTTTAAAACGATCACACAGATGGCCCGACGGTAAACGCGACAGGGCATTGACCAGCGCCCCGGCCGCAAACACCAACCCAACATTCACCGTGTTCATTCCCAGGCTCAGCATGTAGAGCGGCATAAAAGTAACAAACGTTCCGTACCCCACACAGCACCCGAAGACAGCAACCAGACAGGCGACAAGGGGACGGTTCCCCATGAGACCTTTTAACGATTGCAGTATGGCGTGCTGCGAGACACCGCTACGCTGGGCTGCGGCAGGCGTGGGGAGAAAAAACAGCGCCACAAAAAACATGGCAAAGATCAACCCGCCAGCGAGCGGAAATACCGGCCTCAGCCCAAGGGAATGGGCAACAAAACCGCCGGCGGCCGGACCGAGAGTCATGCCGCAGTACATGGCCATGGTATACCAGCCAAAGGCTTGGCCACGGGATTCAGGCGGCGTCACATCCCCAACATAGGCCATGAGAGCCGGTGAAAAAGTTGACAACCCAATGCCGAATACCAGGTAGATAAGGGCCAACTGAGGCAGAGTGCTGCTCCAGTACAATACGAATGATGAGCCGGAGAGAATGAGAAGTCCAGCCAACAGCGGCAGGCGGCGACCAAACCGGTCGGAGGCGAGGCCGGACGGAATGGAGAGGCAACACGCCGTCAGCATGAAGATACCATTGATTATCCCAACCTGAACCGCATCGGCACCAAGCGACGTAGCAAGCAGCGGAACGATCGGCAGCCTCATGTATGAGCCGAAAAAGCAGAAGAACCCGATGACGCACGAGGTCAGCAGTCGTCTATCGACCCTGTGTTCTGGTGATTTCAAAGTGTATCCTTTTTATACTATTTCCGACACGCTCCTAGGACGCAAGAAATTCTTCAAAGGGGCGGTCATGCACATGGATATGTTCCAGGAAGATGCGGCGGACCCTGGACAAACTGTTGGACACCGTGTCTTCGCCCGTGCCCAAGAGGTGGCACACCTCGGCTGCATCAGTGAAAATCGAATAATGATCGAAGCGGTGCGCTATCGAATTCGGGAAGTCCACCAGTTTCAAGACATTGTTCTCGGAACAAAAATGTTCCTTCATGGAATCCAACAGCTGATCCATGTCGTGTGTAAGGTTGAAACCAGGTTGTTCCCGAACCAACTCGATCATGGTATCCAGTTTGTTGACTATGCTCCGGTAACGGCTGTCGCAGCCCGAATTCAACGAGGCACACGATTGCGGAGCAATCACACCCATATCAGAGGGACGATAGTTTCTGAATTTCATAACAGACTTTCTTTGAATTATAGTTATCAAACAGCACGTATTCCATCTTATATGGTCTGAACGTGTCCTCATGCCAGCGATTAAAGCCCATGGAGGGAGGAGGTTTACCTCCACGGGCTTCTACTACGCAAGCCGGGGACAGGCCAGCCCCAAGTTCTGCGTACGGCTACAAACAGGTATCGCCAGGCAACCCCAAAGTAGTCACCATGAGCATTTGCAGTGAATGTGCCATGTGGCGGCAGCATATAACCAGCCGTAATAATGGCTTTTTATATTAATCGATTCAATCGGCATTATCGTTTTGACAAGACCTTGTGTCGTTTTGATAGCGACATATTAAAACGCAACACTGAACCCTGAGACATTTCGCACACAAAGAAAATCCTGACTCGTTCTCATTCGCCGCTAAAACCCGCCCACCTATTTATCAATTCGATAAACGATTTTTCAAAACAAGAACGCGCACGAACACACAAGGCTCTTGCATTCAATTATTTCGCATAGTTGCACCCTCAATATCCAATGGCACATTCGTTGCTAACTCGATTACATATCCATATCGGGGTAGTTTTACGGAAGCACACCCCGGCAACAGACCCATCCCAGCTCCCAAAGAAACGAGGCGTGGACATGATCAGCATTGAATCGGCTCAACACATTATTTTGGACCGGATCGGCGTAGTACCGATAGAGGAAGTCCCGCTGTTGCAGGGACTCGGGCGAATCATCGCCGAGGATGTCTTCGCACCATGGGATGCTCCGCTGTCGGACAAGTCCGCCATGGATGGATACGCCATATCATCCAGCTCCCCAAAGCGGGACACGTGGTCGGTGATAGATTTTGTTCCGGCCGGCAGTATGCGCACAACCACGGTGGCAGCGGGTGAAGCCGTAAAAATAATGACCGGCGCCACAATACCGCCAGGCTGCGATACCGTCGTGCCGATCGAGGAGACGGAACAGACCCCGGACGGCATACGACTGATTCGCGACGTAAAACCGGGCTCCCACATCAGAAAGCGCGGCGATGACGTGAAGGAAAACGACCTGATAATAGCCGCAGGATCGATAGTGAGACCTCAGGAGATCGGTTTGCTGGTCTCTTTAGGCAAAACTACCGTCGGAGTGTATCGCAAGCTGCGGGTCGCCATCCTCGCTACCGGCGACGAACTGCTTGACGCCGGATCACCGCCTGATCCCTGCAAAATAATAAACAGCAACAGTTACAGCCTGGCGGCACAGGTCCTTGAAGCCGGAGGAGAACCGTTGCTCATTGGAATTGCAGCAGATACCAGTGAGGCTACCACAGAGAAAATCAGCGAAGGACTTCAGGCAGACATGCTTATCACCACCGGCGGAGTGTCGGTCGGTGACCGCGATTTCGTCAAGGAATCCATCCAGGAAATGGGCGGAGAGCTCCTGTTTTGGAAGGTAAACATGAAGCCGGGCAAGCCGGTGGCGTTTGCAATGCTCGCAGGCAAACCGGTATTCGCCCTTCCCGGCAATCCGGTAGCGGCAATGGTTGGTGTCGAGATGTTCGTTCGACCAGCCATATTACAGATGACGGGACACTCCCGCATCATGAAACCGAAAGTCAGAGCGATACTGGCTGGACAGGTGACGAACCGGGGCGAACGACCACACCTTTTAAGGATGTGCGTCACCCTGGAAAACGGCGCCTACACCGCCATGGCCACCAGCAGCCAAAGTTCAGCCAACCTTACCTCTCTGACCGAGGGGAACGGACTCTTACAGCTTGAGGCGAATTCCTCTGTTTCTGAAGGCAGCATTGCGGAAGTAACCATTCTTGACCATGGCTTTGAGATGGGGAGTATTCATTATGGCACTTTATGATTCCTTCGGTAGGTCCATCAACTATCTGCGTCTATCGGTAACCGACCGCTGCAACCTCCGCTGCATGTACTGCATGCCCGCCGCAGGAATGCCATCAATTCAGCACTCGGACGTACTGAGCTATGAGGAGTTGCTGCGAGTCGCTGAGGCGGCGGTCGCGATTGGTGTAGAAAAAATCCGGGTGACCGGCGGAGAACCGCTGGTCAGAAAAGGGATCATCCCCTTCCTGGAACGACTTGCCGTCATACCGGGCCTGAAACGGCTCGTGCTTACAACCAACGGCATATTGTTGCCGGAAATGGCAGAAGAACTCCGCTGCGCCGGTGTTGAGAGCCTGAACATCAGTCTCGACTCTTTTCGTCCCGACACCTTTTCAAGCATCACCCGTGGTGGCGATGTGCAGCAGGTTTTAAAAGGGATCATAGCTGCTGAAAAAGCGGGGTTCAAGCTCATCAAGATCAATGTGGTCGTGATGCGGGGAGTAAATGACGACGAAGTAGCCGAATTTGCCGCTCTTACCATCGACAAACCCTACCGTGTCCGTTTTATCGAGTACATGCCGACCCTGCGGGATGACAAATGGAAACAGCGCACCATGGCTGGCGAAGAGTTGCTGGAGCTGCTTTCGCGGAGATTTACGCTGCACCCGGTCAAGAAAGAAAGCATGGACGGCCCTGCCACCTATTACCAGATTAGCGGAGCGGCCGGAATGGTCGGAGTCATCACCCCGGTTTCCTGCCATTTTTGCGGTGAGTGTAACAGGATCAGGGTTACATCCTCAGGTGTCGCCAAAGGCTGTCTCTTTTCAACCGAATCGCGGGACCTGAAACCGGCCATACGCACCGGCGACGACCAGGCGATCAGGGATGCGCTCCGTTTCGTCGTCAACGACAAGCCGGAGCATCACGATATTGCAAAACAGGTACGCAACCACCCGGTCCTGCCCATGTCGCAGGTCGGAGGCTGACGCATGGAAGAAGACGTCCTGAAGATTCTCGACGCATTGCGGCCCACTCTGAAAGGTGAAGGCGGCGACCTGGAACTGGAGGAAATCACCGGAGACGGCACGGTCATCGTCCGCATGAAAGGGCTTTGCAGAACGTGCACCGGCACCCTCTGGACACAGAGATTACGTATCGAACGCGCTCTGAAAACGAAGCTGCCGGACGTCACGGTAATTGTCCTGATTTAATACAAGAAGACGCCAACGAGCACATATAACGGGGGATTCAATGCAAAACACAATAATCGTCTTTACCAAGGTGCCGAAGTCCGGCGAGACCAAGACACGGCTTATGACTGACAGGGAGGGGATACTTACTCCGGATGAAGCCATGGCGTTGTACGAGGGGTGTCTTCTGGATGTGATAAATGTCTGCATTGCGGCGAAGAGCGGAGATGTGCGCATTTGCTACAACAACGGCGGCGATGTCGAATATCTGGAAAAACTGCTGAAGAAGGTGTCTGACCGCTCACAAATCAAGGAGCTGTATGCCGACAAGGGCGGGAATTTTGATGAATGCATGCAGTATGCTGCCGACTATATCCTGAAAGATGGCGGCCCGGACAGGTTAGCTGACAGCCTGCTCATTGTCGGCGGAGATATCCCCACATTGCAACCATACATTCTGCAGGATGCTGTCAAAAAAATGGAAAAGCTGGCCTGCAGCAAGGCCGGACTGGCAGCGGCAATAAAACTGGGTACAGTTGACCAGCAAATTGGCGCAGCTCTGGTTGAAGGGGCCTGCCAGGAAGGGGGCTTTTCCATAGTCGGCTACACCTGCGCGACTCCATTTGTGTTTAAAGGCGTATTCTATAATCAGGACGGCATAACCGCTCTGGATATGCTGTTATTAAAGGCCGTTGAAAACAACATTCCGCTGGCGGTTGTTGAAGCTGTTCCTGATGTTGATATTCCGGTGGACCTTGCGAGCATGATTCCGGTTGTAAAAGCGCTCAGACTCGCTTCTTACCATGACGAACGCATCCTGACCCCGGTGAACACCCTTGCAATACTGGAAGAGATAGGCCTTGAAAGCACCGCGACACCACCACAACGGTAATCAGCAGCTCTTCTGAAAACGATTCTAAAAGAAAAATACTGATTAAAGGGGATACCCTTGAACAACAGCGAACTTGCCGCATCATTTACAAAACTGCTGACTCTCCGCTGGTCGCCTGTTGCCGTGAAGCTACTCAAACCTGGCGAAGAAATCCCCGCCAATGTTTCCGAACCGTCCGTACCGCTCCGCCATTGCCAGGCCATAACGGCTGCCAGGCGGGGAAACAGCATCTATATGCCGCCAGCCAAACACGCCTGCCCTGATGGCTCCGCAATCATGGGACTGGTGCCGATGTCGCCCAAATTGCGCTCCGGCGAGCTGTACCTTTTGTTTAAAAAGTTACCCAACATAGAAATTGCGCAGAAAATGATCGCATCACGGCCGGAGTTCGAAGCGGGAACATACCGGGCATCGGTGGTTGCTCCTCTGGAGGACGCACAGTTTGAACCGGATGTGGTTATTTTCACCATTTACCCTGAACAGATCATGTGGCTCTGCTGTTCGCAAAGCTACGGCAGCGGCGAAAGGCAGGTTTTTCATACATCCGGATACAACTCAACCTGCGCCGATCTCACCGTGCAAGTCATGAAAAGTCAGAAAATGAACATATCCTTTGGCTGCTACGGCGCCAGGGCAATAAGCGATATCAGTGATTTTGAAGCGTACCTTTCCGTCCCCTACGATCAACTCCCTGCGCTCGTCGAATCGCTGGAAAAACTTGCCGTCAAAAGCATTCCGGAGGCACGGAGGAAAATCTACATGCCGCCGGTTATTGACAACGTCGTGCGCTCGGGACAGGAGGAAGATTTCTCTGTAACGGTGCGCATCAATGAAGAACGCTGCGACGGCTGCGGGCTGTGTGAAGCTTTTTGTCCTGAAGCGGTCATTGAAATGAGCTCCGCAGGAAACGTTTCAAAGGCCCATGCGGTTGCACCTGAAAAATGCAGCACCTGTTACACCTGTGTCGGGCAGTGCCCGCAAAAAGCGATACAGCTGGAATTACAGCACAAATAGCTTGTAACACTCAATCTTTCGCACAAAACCCCTCCAAACCTCCCTTTAGGCCCCAGAGGGTCCTTATCAAGGGAGGCTTAAAGGCTTCCCCCTTTATGCCCCAGAGGGTACTGATAAGGGGGGACTGAGGGGGGTTGATTTTAGATATTCCAGCGCACAAATAGCGGCAACGGCATTCCGGGGAGTAATAACGTGGACTATCAAATAATGTTCGCAAATAGTGACGCTGAAGAAGAGTTGCGGGGAATTTTCCTGGACAGCGACATGGACATTGCCGGTGACATACAGGAGCATGTGCTGATTAGAAAAGGCGATGAAATCATCGGCGGCGGCATGCTGGCTCAAACAGACGACAAGGTGTTTCATCTGCTGGTGTTTGCCGTAAAGGAAAGTGCGCGCAAAAACGGCACGGGCAGATTACTCATTGAGGAATTGCTGAGGCAACCCTGGCAATACTGCAAAGATGGCTCAGCAGTATTGGAGAGGGACCATAAAGTCACGACCGTCTCAAAAGGTAAAAGCGCCGGATTTTATAAAAAAATCGGCTTTGTTCCCTGTGACTTTCCTGAGCTGGCCCATCCATTCAACGAACAGTGCGTGGAATGTCCCGAGCTGGATGAATGCAGCCCGGTAGCGATGATGTATGCATGGCACAGTAACAGTGATGCTGTTACCGGGGTCTCTCCGTGAATGAAACAACCTTCATGATTTTAGGTTCCGGAGCCGGCCCCGGCGCCCCCTCCTTCTTCTGCGACTGCAAAGGGTGCGTGGAAGCCCGCGAAAAACCGGCGGCGGCCAGAACGCGTTCCGGAGCTATCATCAAGGCCGCAGGCCAAAATATACTTTTGGATACACCGCCGGACCTGAGAGCCCAACTGGTCAGAGAAAAAATCAGCGTTATTGACCGGGTCTTTCTTACGCATTGGCATTACGATCATTTTGGCGGTCTTGGCGAGCTGGAATATTACGTAAAATTGAAACGGAAAGAACCGATCCCGCTCCATTTGCCCCCCACCGCCGTTGAACAGTTCAGAAGGGCTTTCCCTGATCTTGAGGAGACCTTTACAGTAACCGCCTGGAATTTTGATGAAGCATATTTTTTCGACAGCCTGTCGATTACACCGCTCCTCGCCAATCACAGTGTAGAGACCGCCGGCTTTCTCGTTACATCCGCGACAAACAGACTTGCCTATTTCCCGGATACGGCAGGCTTGCCTGACGCAACGGCACGGGGGGTGGAAGGTGTTGACTGGCTCATCTGCGATGCCACGTTCCATGGTGACAACTGGTTTCCCCACAGTCACATGTCGGTGCAGGAGGCTATTGATCTGGGCAGGAGGGTGAATGCGCGCCACACCGTACTTACCCATATGTCAATCCATTACAGCCGGCCCGTCACGACACTTGAACTACATGAAACCGTATCCGGACATCCGGGTGTAATAGCGGCATATGACGGCATGAAGATAAGTTTGTAACCAGACGAATGGGACCACAATGAAAATATCCCTCGGCGCAAAACCGCTGGCGCTCCCTTCGCCCGTCTGGGTGATCGGAAGTTACAATTCTGATCAGCGTCCCAATATCATGGTCGTTTCCTGGGGCGGCATCTGCTGCACGACACCTCCCTGCGTGGCAATTTCCATGCAGAAGACGCGCTCAACATACACAAACATCATAGAACACAACGCCTTTACGATAAGCATTCCATCACGGCGACATCTGGTTGAAACGGATTACGCCGGGATTGTTTCTGGGATAAATACCGATAAATTCGCTGCCACCGGATTAACCGCAGTAAGAAGCGCGATTGTGAACGCTCCATATGTGAAAGAGTTCCCACTGATCCTGGAATGCGAGCTGCTCCACACCATCGATATTGGCTCGCATACCCAGTTCATTGCCCACATACTTGATGCAAAAGCTGATGAGGCTGTACTTGGCAAAAACGGGTTGCCGACCGCAGAGAAGGTAAATCCAATCATCAGCAGCTCAAGCGACAGAGCATATTATGCACTTGGAGAGTATCTGGAGCGCGCCTATTCACCGGGGATGGTTTTGCTGGATAATTCAGCGTATGAAAAGGCTCCTGACGCCATTACTGAATGACAAATAGCTAAACGGGAGGGTCCACAACTTTGGACGTCGAAAAATTTATGAATATCGCTCTTAGCCCGGCTGGGTGTGCAGTAAGATCAAATCAAATCATCAGAGTTGAGGAGATGATTGGACGACGTGACCCGCTCACAGAGTTACAGCAGAAAATTGTGACGACGGCAATTTCACTTATAAACTCATTTGGAGACGCTGACTCAAGGAGAAAAGAATACAGAATAAATATCGACGTTTTTTCCGGAAGCTGTGACCTCAGCTTTGAGAACATCCATTGTCACCTGACGGGTGAAATCGAAAAGATAACCCGAAAGGGTGTATGGCTTTACAACACCAATAGCAGGCTGCTGATCCGGACGCAGTGGTTTCAGTCAATAGTGTTCAACGGCAAAGAGATCATGTTCGAGTTTACCGAAAGAATTCTCGCCCTGATTGTCAAGTTTGCCAACAGCGATGCCGTATATCACCTGGTTAAGGGTATTCAGTATAAAGGAAGGCATACGCTGTCCGTTTTTGAACTCATCTGGTCCTGGAAAGGCAAGGGAGTGATCGAGTATACGATTCCGCACCTTATGCAGCAATTACACCTCGAGCACACAAGATACTCATACGGCCAGCTGAAACTCCGTGTCCTTGAGCCCTCTTTCGAGGAGATTTATGCATGGGACAACGCCATACACGTACACTTCAGTCCGACCTTTTCAGGGCGCAGGGTCGAAGGTGTCCGCTTTGCAGTGACGGTGGGTGAAGAAGCGAGGGAAATGAGGAAAAAAGAACCGGAGTTCAAGGTACTTCTGCCGGGACAAAAACCGGCCAGACTGGTTTAACCACATCGGCTGCTGAAAATCCGGGGCACCAACAGGAAACAACTGCTTCTTGCCAGGCTTTTATTTTTTTGCCTCCCAGCCAGATCTTTTCAAATTGAGACACACTTTATCGTTACGACAATACCCAAGGTCAGCGCCATCACAAATAGTGAATGAAACAAGATAGTTATACATCTGCCGACAGATGGCACTTTCGTTGCAAACATAACGATTGCAAGCCGGTTCACACTCGCAATCACTGACCGGACATAACTCACGGACTGACTGAGGAAAGGATCTTATAGACATGACAGAATTCGGAGAATACGTCGAGAGAGAAGGGAACAGTGTCGTAAAAGATTCAGTTCTCTGCCTGCAGATGAACCTGGGGTATGCGTGCAACCTGAATTGCAGCCATTGCCATGTGGAGGCAGGCCCCCATCGCAAGGAAAAGATGAGCAAAACGGTGCTGGAAGATTGTCTCCGCTTTGTTAAGCATGCGGGGGTGAAAGTAATCGATATTACCGGGGGGGCGCCTGAATTAAATCCACATCTGCGCTACCTCATTACAGAGCTGAGAAAACTGGATTCGGTGGAAAGCATCTTATTACGCAGCAACCTGACTATCCTGAGTGAGCCTGAGTATGGCGACTTGCCGGCTTTTTTTGCCGAAAACAACGTGGAAATCGTTGCTTCAATGCCGTGTTATCTGCAAGAGAACGTCACATCCCAGCGTGGCACCGGCGTCTATGACAAAAACATCAAGGTGTTACAGAAATTAAACCGCATCGGGTACGGTACATCAGGTCCCCAATTACATCTCGTTTATAATCCGGGCGGGGCTTTTCTGCCCGGCCCGCAGCCGGCACTCGAAAGCGCATATAAGAAAAATCTGGGTGACATGTTTGGGATAACCTTTAACAGCCTCTATACCATCACGAATATGCCGATTGGGAGATTCCGGAGCGACCTTGAACAGCAGGGGCAACTGGAGACTTATTTAAAGCTGCTGTCGGATAGCTTCAACTCCGCCAACCTGACAAAAATAATGTGTCGGAATCTGATCAGTGTGGACTGGCAGGGGCAGGTGTATGACTGCGATTTCAACCATATATTACAACTGCCAGTGGATGTTACCGACACCTACATCGGAAATATTGCGGTCGACGATCTGCTCGGAACAGCTGTCACGTTAGGGCAACACTGTTTTGCATGTACCGCCGGGACCGGCAGCAGCTGTCAGGGGAGTTTGAGTAATTGAAACGTATGTGGCGCAACGGCTAATGAATACTTTACTAATTATAATTTCAAGGGGACACAGATGACAATATTCAGAATCAGCTCATTGCTAACCGCTGCCTGTTTGCTTGCAGGGACGACCCTTTCCTGGGCAGAAACCGTTCGAGTCGGCACCTGGAAAACTCAGCAAACCATTCAACCTTTTGTGTACCAACAGTTCCTCCCCAAAGGGCAATCAGTTGAGGTCCGGACGTTTACCAACCCTGGTGACATGAAAACGGCTCTTCTGGCCGGGAGCCTTGACTTTACCGGGACAACGCTGGTTCAGGCCATAATATCTGCCTCAAAGGGGGAACCGGTCGTCATCGTTGCGTCGCTTTCCAACAAATGCTCGGCACTCGTAGTAGCCAATGATTCACGGATCAACAAAACTGCAGATTTGAAAGGGAAAAGAATCGGTTACGTTCCCGGCACCATGCACCATGTGCTCCTGTTGGAAACGCTCGCCAAAGCCGGTCTTACCGCAAGGGATGTTGACCTTATCCGCGTCGACTTTTTTGATATGCTGGCGGCTCTTTCCCGCAACAAGATCGATGCCTTCCTCAGCGGGGAACCGTATCCGTCCATGGCCCAGGTCCAGGGTACGGGAAAGGTTCTATCCTATCCCTACTTTGGCAACTCCATCGGCAAAATTAATTCCGGAATGCTGACAACACGCAATGAAATCACCAGAGATCCAGCCAGGGTCCAGGCGTTAGTGACAGCTCACGCCCACGCGACCGAGCACCTGAAAAAGAACACCGATGTCTGGATACGGGAGGCGGCTTCGTTCGGCTTTGACCCGAAGGTACTAAAAGCGGCAGCGGCCAACATTGAACTATCGTGGGATATTGACGACGCGTACATCGCGCACGCAAAGAGCCTCGCCAACAGAATGAAGTCCCTTGGCGTTATTGAGCGACTACCAAACATGGACACCCTCTTTGACACAAGATTCGTCAAGACGGCTCGGAAGTCGCTGTAGACCATGACCATGCTGCCAGACCAACTTCGCAACACCTTCATAGCCGCCATTATTCCCGGCGGAGTCCTGGTCGCGTGGCTGATGCTGACGAAGTTTCAGTGTCTACCGGAATATTTGCTCCCATCGCCGTTCTCGGTACTACTGTCGTTCCGGGAATTAATCTGCGGGAGCGACTCGGCAGGGCCGTTCTCCGGAACCTTCTTCAAACATGCAACGGCATCAGTTATTCGTGTTGGTGCCGGCTTTCTACTCGCCTCAATTATCGGCACCCCCATCGGCATCCTCTCCGGGCGGTCTGCACGCATCTCTGCACTGATAGACCCTTTTGTGCAATTGATCCGATCCGTACCTGGAATAGCCTGGCTGCCACTGGCAATGATCTGGTTTGGGATCGGCACGACGACAACGGTCTTTCTTATTGTTCTTGCCGCGTTTTTCCCTGTCTACGTCAATACATTTCATGGTGCCAGAAATATTCCACCCCGCTGGGTACAGGCGGCCCGAATGCTTGGCGCAAGCCGGACGTCGGTCCTGTTCCGGGTCGTGCTTCCCGGCGCCATGCCGTCAATTGAATCCGGCTTACGTCTGGCACTGGGCATTTCCTGGGCGTATGTCGTTCTGGGAGAACTAACGGGTGTAAACGAGGGGTTGGGAGCGATGATCATGGATGCGCGTATGCTCGGAGATGTTCGCCTGACGATTGTTGGCATTATCAGCATCGCAGTGCTGGGCAGGATTTCAGACCTTCTTCTTCTGGCAGTCCTGCGGTTTGTTCCTGGCCACAGTCCGGCATTTACACAGCGGCAATTGAGCAGAGGAGTTTTGTAAATGTCCTACATTGACTTCAGCTCCGTCACTAAAACATTCCCTGGAACGCCAGGCACGTCCTACCCTTTAACCGTTTTAGAGGACTTCTCTTTGCAATCGGAAAAGGGCGAGTTCATTGTCATTCTCGGCCCAAGCGGCTGCGGCAAAAGCACGATCCTCAACATCCTGGCCGGATTTGCACAGCCAACGACAGGCACCGTTCATTGCGCAGGAGAGCAGGTCACCTCTCCCGCACCCGAACGCGGAGTTGTTTTTCAGGAAGATACCCTGTTCCCCTGGTTGACCGTGAAAGAGAACATTCTTTTCGGGCCTCGCTGTCAACGCCTCGCGCCATTACCGGATGTCACGGAGAAGCTTAAAATAATCGGGCTGCAAGATTTTGAACAACACTATCCTGCGGAGCTTTCAGGCGGAATGAAACAGCGCGTAGCCCTTGCCAGGGTGTTGATTAACGAGCCGGCAGTCTTGTTGATGGACGAGCCATTCGGCGGGCTCGATGCCCTGACCCGTGAAGAGATGCAACTGCTTCTTTCCGACCTGCATGCGCGCCTCAGACCGACAGTCCTCTTCGTGACACACGATGTTGAGGAAGCGGTGTTCCTTGCTGATCGTGTTCTCGTGCTATCAGCACGGCCCGGGCGAATCCTTGCGGATATTAAAATCGACATCCCCCGCCCACGAAAGCAATCAGACCGGGAGTTGTCGGCTTTTACTCACCACAAGTCAGAACTCAGGCGACATTTGCAAAGCCAGACCAACTACCAATCTCCGCTATCGACAATAACTGCTATTCCAGCCGATTGAGATGTTACAGAAACAAAGAGAGAAGCACGGGACCTAATCGATGCTTAAACCGCTACCGGAACTTTCTTCCTCCCGAAAATCAACGCTACCCAGACACTGACCTCATACATAAGGTAAAGCGGCACCATGATGACGAACATGGTGATCAGGTCGGCGTGAAAGGCGGCGATGATCGAGCTGGCCAACAGGGCGTACTTGCGTTTGGGTGCCAGCATGGTGTAACTGACGATGCCGAAGCGGGAAAGGAGAAGGGTCAGTACCGGCAGCTCGAATATCAGGCCGAAGATCAGTATCAGGCGCAGGCAGAAGTTGACGTAGGCGCTGATGTTGAACCAGCTTTGCAGCCCTTCTGATTCATAGGAAAGGGAGAAGTTGATGATCACCGGCCAGATGACAATCAGAAAGAACATGGCGCCAATGCAGAAGGTGACCGAGGCGGCGCTCACAAACGGGACGACCATGCGCCGCTCCTTGCGGGTCAGGCCGGGTGCGATGAACAGCCACAGTTGCAGGAAGACAACCGGCAGTACCAGGATAAATCCGGACAGCATGGCAATCTTGCACTGCATGAAAAACGGTTCCATCGGGGCGCTATAGTTGAGGACCCGTTTTTTGAACGGGGCGTTAAGCTCCTGTTCAAGCTTTAAGTGGGCGTAGAGTGCCGGTGCCCGGTCCTTTACTTCCAGGTAAGCTTTTTTCTTTATTTCTGTCAGGTAGGTTTGCCCGGTCAGTGGTTTCTCGATAAATTGCAGGATGCCGTCCGAGAAGTTCCAGGCGATCCCCATACCGACAACGACAGCAACAACTATGATAATCAGCCGTTTTCTCAGCTCCACCAAATGATCAATGAATGAGGCTACTTTTTCTTCTTTCATGACTGTCTTTTCGTCCTCGGTTTTCGCACGGAATGCATTATCCCTCTTTTTTCGGATTCAATTCGACAACATCCTTGCCATCGACGGCTTTCTTGAAGTTACTGATTGTTTTGCCTAACGAATTGCCAATTTGCGGCAGTTTTCCTACGCCAAATACCATCACAACAATAAATCCGATTATAAGTAATTCAGGTGTACCAAAACCAAACATAATAAAAATCTCCTTTTGTGTTTAAATTGGAAGGACTAATCCGACTGATTAAGCCGGTTTTGCCTCTGTCCCGGCACTACCAGGCCCATCCGCAGAGTTCTTATCTGTGGCCATAGGTTCTGCGGCAGCAGTTTCTTTAACAACTGGTTCTTTGTTTTCTGCAACTTTGACGCTGTCTTCCATGGTCTGTTTAAAACCTTCCGCAGCACTCTTGAATTCAGACATCCCCTTCCCCAGTGAACGGGCAAGTTCGGGGAGCTTTTGCGGGCCGATAACAACAAGTGCAATAACCATTATGATAATAAGTTCCGGCATGCCTATTCCAAACATATATCTCTCTCCCTTTAACAGGTCTGTCGATCCCATCTATTGTGCAGTTCGAGCAAACAAACCGGCCTTAACAATCTTTTTTTCGGGCCAGATCAACCTGGTCCTTACCATCCGCAGCCTTTTTAAAGTTACTGATCGCCTTGCCGAACGAACTGCCTATTTCCGGCAGTTTCCCCACCCCAAACACCAACATAACGATAGATCCAATAATCAGTAATTCAGGTACGCCAAAACCAAACATGGTAAATCTCCTTTTGTTTTTAAATTGATTAGTAGAATGCAAGGAATTCCTTCTCTCAGCAACACGCCAGCAGGTGACCCATCTTCTTCTGTTTTGTTCTCAGATAGCGGATGTTGGTGCCGTTCGCGGCTGTTTCCAGTGGCAGCCGCTCGACAATTTCAAGGCCGTGCCCTTGCAGGCCGATTACCTTGCTCGGGTTGTTGGTCAGCAGCCTGATTTTTCTGGCACCGAGGTCTCGTAATATCTGGGCACCGATGCCGTAGTCGCGGAGGTCGGCTTTGAAGCCGAGGGCTTCGTTGGCTTCGACGGTGTCTTTGCCGCAGTCCTGGAGGGCATAGGCTTTGAGTTTGTTGACGAGGCCGATGCCGCGTCCTTCCTGACGGAGGTAGAGAATGATGCCGCTGCCATGGGCGCTGATCCTTTCCATGGCGAGATCAAGTTGGTTGCCGCAGTCGCAGCGGAGGCTACCAAAGACGTCTCCGGTCATGCATTCGGAGTGGACCCGGACGAGAGTCGGCTGTTGGCTGTCTATGTCACCTTTGACGAGGGCGATGTGTTCGCAGCCGTCAACATCGTTGGCGTAAGAGATGATACGAAATTCGCCGTGGCGGGTTGGGAGGACGGTTTGGGCGGTGCGCCGCACGAGGGTTTCGTGTGTGAGGCGGTAGGCGACGAGGTCGGCGACGGTGCAGATCTTGATGCCATGTTCGAGGGCGAATCTTTTGAGTTGGGGCATGCGCGACATGGTGCCGTCGTCGTTCATGATTTCGCAGATGACGCCTGCTGGTTTGAGTCCGGCGAGGCGGGCGAGGTCTACGGAGCCTTCGGTCTGGCCGGTGCGGACGAGGACGCCACCGTCTTTGGCCCGCAGCGGAAAGATGTGGCCGGGGCGTGAGAGGTCAGACGGGGTGCTGTCTTCAGCAATGGCGACCTGGATGGTGCGGGCCCGGTCGGCGGCGGAGATGCCGGTGGTGACGCCGGTTCTGGCTTCGATGGAGACGGTGAAGCCGGTGCCAAAGGATGAGGTGTTGTGGGAGACCATCATGGGGAGGCCGAGCTTGTCGCAGCTTTCTCCGGTGAGGGTGAGGCAGACCAGGCCACGGCCAAAGCGGGCCATGAAGTTGACCGCTTCGGGGGTGGCAAATTCGGCGGCCATGGTAAGGTCCCCTTCGTTCTCCCGGTCTTCGTCATCAACGAGGATAACCATTTTGCCGCTGCGGATGTCTTCGATTGCTGCTTCTATGCTGCATGGTGCCATGGTGTGCTCCTGTGGCTCAATCTATGTGGATGACTCAGAGTGGTGGTAAAAAACCCCGTGGAGGGAGGAGGTGTACCTCCACGGGTTCGACTACGCAGGCCGGGGACAGGCCAGCCCCAGCTTCTGCGCAGGACAACGACTGTTATGCGGCAGTTGTGTCGTTATGCCGTGTGTAGTATCAGGGCAGTCGGTAAACGTGCAGCGCCGCTCTGCGTGGCGCAAAGGGTTTGTCATCCGGATACGCGACAACAGTTACGAGCAGCGTCTGCCTGTCATTGTTGGCATCAGCCAGACGAAAGTCGGCCAGATAGCTCTTTTCCGGGGTAGAATGCCAGACATCGCGCAGGGTTGCCCCGTCCCAGGCCATGGCCTTCAACTCCGACTTGGAGTACTTTTTTGCGCGGGACAGCATGCTGAAACCGCTGTTGACCGGCACGATGATTTCACCGGCAGCGTTGACCTCGACTCGGGCCGGGAGGTATGAGAGCCAGCTTTCTCCGCCGCTCTGGACATCTTCGCGCATCTCTATGTAGGATTCATTTCCCCCCATTTTGTCGACGCTGCTGCCGAGTATCTGTCCGTCCGGTGTAACGATGTTCAGATAGCCGTCATTCCCCAGGCAGGCAAAGTTGTTCTGCGTGCCGGGAAGCGGGGCAAAGTCATACAGGTTGACCTTGGGTGGTACATTAATCTGCGTTCCTTCGACCAGCTTCATCCCGGCAAGCGCCACCCGAAACAGCGGCCCGGCGAATTTACGTCCCTGAGTCCCCATCTTCTGGGCGATCAGAACGGGCCCTTCTCCCGGCAGCGATATGCGGCGCAGGTGCCAGGGGATTTTTTCACGGGTTATGCGGTACGTGCCTCCCTGCCATTCGATGGTGAGACCGGAGAGGTTGCCGGAGTCGGTGACGGCAGAAACAAAGAGCTGCATCCGGCCGTTCTTGTGCAGATCGAAGCCGTCGAGATGATACCCACTCAGTGCCTTACCGAAGTCTACTGTGCCGAGCTGCTGATAAGAACCATTGACCAGGCGGGATATCTCCAGGCGGTTCTCAAAGGCGACTGCCAGTTCCTGGCGGCCGTCGCCATCGAAATCACCGATCTCCAGGCCGATCGGCGTGCCTTTCAGTGGAGGGCTGCTCCAGTAGGTGCCTATTCCGGACGGGGATACGCTCTTGATCGCGGCACTTTCCTGCGCGGCGGCCAAGGTAACTGCCGGCATGGCAGGCTGGGCTGCAGCGGGGTAGCTGTGGATCAGCTCGAAATCAGGCGAACGGACATCAAGTCCCTGGCTGGTGAGAATGAAGTAAAGAGCGGCGCTCTTCCCTTTGGGAAGGGCTGGTGTGGCTGGTCGGCCTTTCTGTGATGAGGCATACCCTTGCCACTGAAGATGAGGTAACAGGGCCTGCAGTTCGCTAAAGTACGCTTCTCCCTGGCCGGTGTAGTCCCAGAATTCAGCATCGATGTTCTGAAAGCGGCGGATGGCATCGCCTTTTTGCAGGGCGGCTGCAGAGCCGATCGGACGACAGTAGGAGTAGCCGGCTTTGATGCTGGTAATCTGCAGGAGGCCTTTGACGGTGTCCTGACTACCGAGCACCTCTTTTGTCACCGGGTGTACGATCCTGGCGCCGGGCGTCACCACGCTGAGTACGTCGCCTACTGCAATCTGCTGCCGGGCATCAAGGTCGATGATGAACTGGTTCCCGACCGTCTCGACGATGTATCCGGAGGCCGGGGCGAAGTCCCTGCTCAGCGCGCTGTTGACGAGCGCTGCCGATGCATGCGGGACCGGAATCAGGAGGAATATGGTGAGTGCAAAACAGACCGATAGAAGTGTGACACCACGCATATTTTTTCTCCTCTTGTACGTATTGCCGTTGATTCAGGTTTAAAGGCTCCGTATGTGGGTGTTCCCACATACGGAGGTCCAACATTGCGACTCTTGAAAGTTGCTTAGAACTTCATTTCCCATTTCACGCCGGCGGCATAGATTCGTGGTTCTTTGGTGTCGGCGCTGCTGTCGAGATCATTCAGCATGGAGACTTCAGGTACTATCTTTACGTTTTTGGTTACATCGTACTGCAGGTTGGCAAATGCAGCCATTTTGTTATCGTCTGTTTTATAGGTGTCGTTCTTGCTCGTCTCGTAGGATACGCCGGTATAGAGCTTGACCTTGTCGCTGGCGGTGTAGCCGATCTGGCCGAAGCCGCCGTAGGTGTAGGAGTTTTCCCCATTGGCGTAATATGATCCGGCAGTGGCAGCACCGTTGCTCATCAGGTCGCCCATGTTCTGACCGCCATAAAGGTGGAACTTCAACTCGACCGGCTTCAGATCAATTATTGTGTGGGCAAAACCCATGAGAGAGGTGATATTGCCGCTAAGATTGATTGCCGGAGGAGTAACATTGATGGTATCGGTCACCTTATAGTAGTTACCGGCGACACCGCCACCGAAGCTGACAAAACCGGACTTTCCTTCATAACCGGCAACCATCTTGGGCATGAAAGTATCGTAATCCTTGCTGGTTGCGGCATATGTGGTTGCAGTGGCGTTATACGGGGTGTTTGCAAACGAGCCACTCACGTTGGAGGTGCTGTTAACAACACCTTGGGTTAAACCTGGTGCCGGTTTCATCATCGTCAGGTAGAAACCGTTATTCATGCTCACCTTGATCTGGGCATAACGGCCATCAAAAAGTGAGCCGTAGGAATTGAAGCCACCATCGGCGTCAAATGCTTGCTCGGAACGGAATACGTAAGGACTGGGGAGGTAGCCGACCCGCAGTTTACCTTCACCGAAGTTCCAGTCACCGAACAGCATGCGCAGTTCGACACCGTTCTGACGGGCTTTCGGGTTGTACGCGCCCAGTTCGGCCACACCGGAGAAATCACCTTCTTTGACCCGCATACCAACCAGACTGTCTCCCTGCAGGTCGAGGCTAAAGTCAGAATCGTGCTGAGACGCGCCGGCAGCTGAATAGTGGCTGTTTGAAGTGTACCATGTGCCGATCCGGATTGCTCCGTACGGGGTAACGTCCAGGGCCATAGCCGGGACGGCCAGCGCTACTGTTGCACCCAGAACAACTGCTCCGAGAATACTTTTCTTCATGTTCATCCTCCTCATGTATGGTTTCCGCTCAGCTGAAGCCAAGCGGTCAAACGGGCACAATGTGATGTAAAATCAGTCCATCAAGGCATGACAAAATCAAACCTCTGATGGCAGGGGAGACAAAAGTTCTCCGACTTTTTGTGCTGATGGTGACAAAGGTTACAATCGGCTTCAGTGCCGTAATGCCGGTTCTCGTGCGGATTCCGCGGCTTTGCATTAGCTGTTTTCGCAGCCAGTTTCTCTGTCGGGCCGTGGCAGCTCACACACTTCCCCATGGGCACTGCTGCGGGTTTTTTCACGTTCTCGTGACATTGGGCACAGGTAATACCCATGCTGGCATGCAGCTTGCCCAAATCACCATCTTTCCCTTTGGCGGTAGCCGCTGCAGATACACCACCGGCGAGAAGACAACCCAAAAACGTAACAAGTGACATGACTAACATGATTTTTTTTATAGGTTTGTTTTTCATTGTTTCTCCAATCTTCAATATTGTTGTCGGAACAATCGCAACTGTTCCTTGGATGTTAAAATGACGTGCCCCAGGTGATTACAGCTTCGCGACATGCTTTCCAGCCATATAGCCAAAGGTGTAACAACGCCCTAGTGACAGTCCGAAGACGGTGAGTGGATAGTCGACGCCGCCATAGAAGCCGCCACCCAGGTTGCCGATCACAAACAGGCCCTTGATGGGCTTACCATCAGCATTGAGGGCCTGGTGGTTTTCGTTGACGAGCATACCGGAGCAGAGCGTTGAGACGCGCATCCTGCGGTGGATGCCGTAGAATGGCGCCTTTACAACCGGAATCAGGCGGTCGGCAGGCTTGCCGAAGTCGTCGTCCTTACCGGAAGCGCACAGGGCGTTGTAACGTTTGACGTTCGCCACAAACGTCGCGGGATCGCACTCGAGCTTTCTGGCGAGTTCCTCGAGCGTGTCGGCAACGTGCGTATTAACCAGTGAATCAAACACGCCATGCTTGGGAGCAGGATCATCGGGCATATAATTTTTCAGCCCCTCCGGTGGAACCAGTTTACCCGGCCAGGTTGCGGCCTGCGTCATGTAGTTTGAATCGAATACCTGTGAATAGTGTCCGGCATTCTCGGCATCACGCAGGTAGTTGTTGTACAAGGACATCTCGACGGTCTCGTTCACAAAGCGCTTGCCCCGACGATTGACTGACAGGAACGGCATGTCGCACATGGATGCCGGACCGGCGTCAAAGTCATGCAGCATCTTGGTGTGACCAAGCGGCTCGATCACGCCGCCCGCCCAGTAGGCCAGGGCAAAGCCGTCGCCGGTCCTGTCCATCTGCTTGCGGCCGAAGTGCTTCAAGTCGGGGATGAAGTAATTACACATCGCCTCGTTGTTCTGGTAGTCGCCGGTCGCCAGAATGACGCCTTTTTTGGCGAGGAACTTCGTATATTTGCCGTCCCTCCCCTTGGCAATGACGCCAATAACTTCACCGGATTTGCCATGAACCAGCTGTTGGGCGGGCATGTTGAAGAAGAACTGGACACCGGCTTTCTCGGCGGTCTTTGCCAAAGCGCGCATGCCGTCGCCGGCGGTATAAGGCTTCGGGCCGAAGAATGACGTAACGTAATTCACCGTGTAGCCATTAATTTTACGAATAGCGCGCTGTGGGGCGCTACCCTGGTCTACGACCGGCGAACCACCCTTTTTGGCACGGTCGATGACCCAACTGACGGCCTCGCCGGAGTTGTACGCCCATTGTCTGAGGAGTGCGGGGTTGCAGCGATGGTTGTTGTCATTCATGAGTTTTGCGACCAACGCCTCGACACCGGCTTTATCACTCGTCGCCAGAACGATGCCGGAACCGGTATTCCCCTGGGAAACAGGCATGGGATGTTTCTGAATCACCGCAACCTTGGCACCGTTTTCGGCGGCGGAGAGGGCTGCCGGGACTCCTGATGCACCTGCGCCGACCACGATCACATCGAATGTCAGCGTGGTTTTGATGTCCCTGGCCGCAATCGGCTGCGGCTTGGGCATGAAGTTAAGTGTCGCACCTCCGTCAGAGCTCTTGGCGAAGTCCTGACCAGCGGGTGCAGCAGCCTCTGCACTCTTTGCTGCCACGCTGCCAAGCCCGAGCAAGCCGACGCCTGCTGCACCCAACGCCGTGCGTGACAGGAAGCTTCGACGTGAGATGCCGCGCTCGAGCACGTCCTCGGTGTATTGATCCATTCCTTTTTCATCCTGCGAATTGTCTTCACTCATCCTTTTTTCTCCTTTCTTTTGTTGATTGTCCCGCATTGCCTCGGTTATCAGTATCGAAGGAGTAAGAGCACGTACTGTGCCACGCGCATAACACACTGGAATAACTGCTTTTTTACACGACAGCGCAACCAAACTCTTGCCAAAATCGATCACTATGATAGACTACAGATCAATTTGATCGACTGGAGGATTCATGCAGGCAAAAGATTTGGATCTAAGAGAACTTCTTTCGTTTACGCCGGAAGGCGGGGTCATGCACTTCATGGGACGGCGGGTGCTCATGTTTGACGCCGTTGCCCTCGGGCTGCTGCGTAAAGAGCTCATAGAATCGCTGGGAATGTCCGCCGCTCGCAGCATTTTGACACGCTTCGGCTACGCACACGGCAGGCGTACGGCAGAGAGCTTGAAGAAAGAGTTCCCAAAGCTGTTTGCCGACAGCTGGACAGGTCCGAAGCTCCACATGCTGCACGGTATGATGGTTGCTGAAGGAGCCAAGCGAAACGACGACAGTGGCACGGCCCCGCTGGTCGAATCCTTCTGGCGCGAATCGTACGAAGCGGAGCAACACCTGCTGCATCTTGGGCGGTCAGATGTGTCGGTCTGCTGGACGCTAACCGGCTTCGCAAGCGGCTATGTGTCGTACTGGGCAGGCAAGGAAATCTACTTCATCGAAGACCGCTGTTGCGGGAAAGGTGATGCTGTCTGCCATGTTGAAGGACGCTCGAAGGAAAAATGGGGGGATGCACTCACACCTCACCTGCCGTATTACCAGTCAGAATCCGGCGATGAGATGTTCAAAAAGCTGACGGAAACCCTCAAAGAAACAGAGAATCGTCTAAAAAAACGCCAGCGCCAGCTGGCATGCCTTGATGATACGCCATGCGTTACGGCCCGTAGCGAAGCGATGCGTAATACGCTAGACCTTACACGACGGGTTGCCAAGGTTGAGTCCTCGGTTATCGTGACGGGGGAGAGTGGCGTAGGCAAAGAGCGGATCGCACGGCTCATCCACGATGAATCATCACGTGCAGCACGGCCGTTTATCGCGGTGAACTGCGGCGCATTAACGGAAACATTGCTGGAAAGTGAACTTTTCGGCCACGCCAAGGGATCCTTTACGGGGGCAGACAAAGACAGCATGGGGCTTTTTGAAGCTGCCAACGGCGGGACATTGTTTCTGGACGAGATCGGCGAGGTGTCGCCAGGGATGCAGGTAAAGTTGCTGAGGGCTTTGCAAGAAAGGGAGATCCGGCGCGTGGGCGAGAGCAAATCACGCCCCGTAGACATTCGGGTTGTCGCTGCGACGAATCGGAATCTTGCAGAGGAAGTAATGGCGGGACGCTTTCGGCAGGATCTCTTCTACCGCCTGCGCGTCATCGAGCTGAAAGTCCCCCCGCTTCGCGAAAGAACCGAAGACATTTTGCCGCTTGCCCGGATCTTCCTCGAAGAAGCGTCCCGCCGGGCCGGCAATAAGGTAACAGGATTTACTCCCCAGGCCGCTGACCAGCTACTCCGCTATGATTGGCCCGGCAATATCCGGGAGCTGCAAAACGCCGTTGAGCATGCCGTGGCGATTTGCATCGGCAGCAGGGCCACCGTTGGGGACCTCCCCGAAGAGCTGCGCCCTGCCCTGCCAAAAGCAACAGTGGTCGGCTCCATTCGCCCGCTCGAAGACATCGAACGGGAGTACGTTCTGGCCGCCATGCGCGCGACCGGGAACAACAGGAACCGCACGGCATCCGAGCTCAACATCGGCATTGCCACGCTGTACCGAAAGCTGAAGGGGTATGAAAAGGCTGGTCATACTGTGTGATGGCCACCCTCAAACAGCACGTATCGTGGGGATCAGGCCGGACGTGAGCCGAATAAAGAGCGAAACGTCATGACAGGCCCGTCCGGTACATCTTCATTGCCAACCACGCATCAACCGAGTAGAAACAGAGCCCCCCCCAGATGAGCATGAAACTACAGAGGTTCGATAATGTAAACAATTCATCATAGACCAATACTGCCAACAAAAATTGCAGTGTCGGCGCAATATACTGGAGGAAACCGACAGTGGCCAGCTTCAGACGACGCGCTGCGATGGCAAAAAGTAAAAGTGGAACCGCAGTCACTATGCCGGAAAACATGAGCAGACTGTTTATTTTGATGTCTGGCAGGGGAAAAGAACCTGTTCCATTGAGTGAGACAAAAATCAGGTAACCTGCGGCAATTGGAGCCACCAGAAGTGTTTCAACCGTCAGTCCGACCAGTGCATCAACCGCTACTATTTTGCGTAGCAGGCCATAACAGCTAAAAGTCAATGCGAGGGTCAGTGCTGCCCAGGGAATGTGACCATATTGTACCGTGATGAGCAGCACGCCGCATGCGGCCAACAGCAGGCCAAACAGCTGCATTCTGCGCAGGTGCTCTTTCAAAAACAGAAATCCAAGTAACACGCTGAAAAACGGGGTAATGAAATACCCGAGACTGGCCTGTAGAATTTGGGCATGGTCAATGGCTATTACGAATATCAGCCAGTTGGCAGCTATCAAAAATGCTGTCGTCATCAGGATCAGCAGCGAGCGACGACTCTTGAGAGCGGTCCGTACATCAGCCGACCGCCCCCACAGAATGATTAACAGGAACAGGAAGAGTAGAGACCACACAACCCGGTGCGCAACCACCTGCAGTGGCGGAACACTTCCCAGCGACTTGAAGTAGACAGGAAAGACTCCCCACATCAGATAAGCCAGGACACCGCACCCGAGGCCCACTCCAGCTTCATGTTTTTTAGATATGGATGGCACTATGAGCCTGTATGTAAATTAGATTTCCAAATTTTCACGCATAAATAAAGCCAAAGACAGACGACGCCTTATAGCTTTACCTACATGATCGCCGGCGCACCATATTCCTTCAACACTTCTGCAGGAACAAGGAATTCACGGCACGGCTTGCCCTTTTCCCCCAACTCGAATTCCAGGACAGCCTCTTCAGGCACTTCAATCAACAGCTGTGTTTCGCCGCCGGTCAACGCGCTGATATCAACGGGTGAATCTGAAAACCAGACTCCTTTAAAAAGCGTATTGTCCATAAAAAATCCATCAGAATCCGTGAAACCGTCCTTTAAAATCTCCTCTCCCGCTGGTGACAGATGATACAGTTTCATACAGTTCCCCCTTCTGTTTTTATTATCCTCATTTTTCGGCAAAGCCGGGAAGGTGCTCAACAGAAATCAATTTCCCGAGCAACAGCTACCAGCCCCCGTACATCCTTGAATGTTACTGCCATCGCAGCAGGAACCACCTTCTTCAACATTCTGCAGCTCCTGGTAGATCGCCTTAAGACGCTCGACAATTTCGTCAAACCGGGTCGATGTTTCGGTCTTTGGATACGACTGCAGGTAAGGTCTTTCTTCATCGCCACATTTGACGATACCCGCATCAAGCGGGATTGCTCCCAGATACGGGACATCAAACTTCTGGGACAGTTTATACCCGCCTCCGGAAGAAAAAATATCAGACTCAGCATGGCAGTGCGGGCAGATATAACCGCTCATATTCTCTATGATTCCGGTTATCGGCAGGTCAAGCTTCCTGCAGAAGGTGATCGACTTTTCCACATCAATCGTCGCCATCTGCTGGGGAGTGGTTACTATAATTGCGCTTGCACTGCCGGAGCCAAGCAGTTGGACAACTGAGAGCGGCTCGTCGCCGGTCCCGGGCGGACAATCAACAACAAGGCAATCGAGGTCCCCCCAGGCCACATTCTCAATAAACTGACGGATGATACCCGCCTTGGCCGGTCCTCGCACAATCACGGCATCTTCACTGTTGTTGAGCATGAAGCCCATCGACACGACCTTTAAACCGTTAAACACCTCATGCGGGATAATTTCGTTTCCCCCGACAATGACTTTCTCCTCCGCAAGTCCCAACATCTTGGGCACACTGGGACCGTGAATATCAACGTCCAGAATTCCTGTCCGCAACCCATGCATCGAAAGGCTCAAGGCAAGATTAACCGCCACCGTGCTCTTGCCTACGCCGCCTTTCCCCGACATGACGACAAAGGTATGTTTGATTTTCCCGACCTTCAGATTGAGTGCCGTATTATCGGGACCGCAAGAAGACTGCTGACATGTTGCCTGTTCCATAATTCTATCTCCGTTTTTCATAGTTTGCAGTAAATCTGCCGTAGTGGCTGGCTGACAGCGGAACCTGGCGAGGACATCAGAAATCCCTCAAAGTCCTGGTCATGCAACTGGATATGCATCAGCCAGAGCAAACGGAGATTGGTCAACTCTTCGAGCAGCACATTCTGGCCGACGGTAAAGCGGTGGCTGAGATCGTCGGCAATGACGAACAGGTAATAATGGTGGTTGCGGTGTTTTGTCTCGTGTGGATACCTCACCAGCGCCATGAAGTTGTTCTCGGGACCGATGTGATCCATCATGGCGTCCAACAGGTGGTCCAGTTCCGTTACTATTTTACGGCCTGGTTGTTGTCGAACCAATTCTATCAACACGTCCAGCTGGCCAATGATATTCCGGTAGCGGCTGTCGTAGTTCAGCTTGGATTCGGCAAACTTCAGAGTTCCGGTCGGCACGCCAGGAAAATGATTATTATATTGTCCGTATGGTTGTGGCTCCATACCAAACTCCTTATTGCTGCATTCATATCGCCTCAACGCAGATAGAGCAGCTACCATGCCAACCTGTAACAAGCTTGAATTGCGTGCTATTTTTTTCTTTGGATTATTTTTTATCGATATTTTTTATCATTTTGACAATGCTATTATTATTTTGATTGCGCAGTTTAAAGAGGAAGGAATCACATGTGAGCGAAAACGGAAGAATGGAGGAGATGGGCTTGATGGTTTGAGGACACAAACCATCAAGCGGCTCGAATGGACGGTAAAACAGCGCACCTTTTAAACAAAGCGCGAAAAAGACTGATACACCTTACACTGCGTCCTGCGCTTCATACTCTTTGAGCTTCCGGTAGAGCGTAGCCAAACCGATGTCCAGTTGCGTGGCAGCCAGAACCTTGTTGTCCCCAACGGCGCGCAAAACCCCCAGAATATAGTCACGCTCTATTTCACCCAAAGGGCGAATATTTTCCGACACCACCGGCTTCAATGACTGGCTCCGTAATTCGTAAGGCAAATCATCAACATCTATCTGGCAACTCTGGGTCATGGCTACAGCATGCTCAACCGCATTTTGCAACTCACGTACATTTCCGGGCCATTGGTAGCTCAGTAACTGGTCAGCGGCCTTTACCGTGAAGTTCATTGCGCTGCACTTGGTATTACGCGTGTATTTACTGAGAAAAAAACGTGCCAGAGGCAGAATATCTTCATGGCGGTCACGCAACGGCGGCACATGTAATTCGATCACGCGCAGACGGTAATAAAGATCCTGGCGGAAATTGCCTGCCGCTATTTCATCTGCCAGGTTACGATTAGTTGCAGCAAGAACCCGTACGTTGATGGGACGCGGCTTGTTTTCCCCCACACGCCGCACCTCACGCTCCTGCAGGGCTCGCAGCAGTTTTACCTGCATCCCGGGCGACACCTCGCCGACCTCGTCCAGAAACAGCGTCCCTCCGATAGCCGCTTCAAATAGTCCGACCCGGTCCTTATCGGCACCAGTAAAGGAGCCTTTCACATGCCCGAAAAGCTCGCTCTCCAGCAGCGTCTCCGTCAATGCACCGCAGTTAACCGCAACAAAAGAGCGCGATCCACGGGCAGACTGATCGTGAATGAAACGGGCCATGAGTTCTTTGCCGACACCGCTATCCCCTGATATCAGTACCGTTGATTCAACCTTGGCAACACGCCAGGCAATGTCAACGGCATGCCGCATCGTCTGGCTTCGGGCCATTACAAATGAGGAGGTTTCATCGTCTTCGAGGAAAGCAAGCTGCTTTTGTTTTTTCTTCAAACGCTTTTCAGTAACAAGAAGCTTTTCATTCAGCTCCTTCAATAATGTTGTCGAAGATTCCATATTATAATAGGCGAGTTCTGTTTCAAACTCCGGGCCCCAATTTTCCTTGAAGTGCGCCGTCACATGACAGGCGGCATCGCCTTTTGCGACACATTTATCCTCAATAAAAACGACTTCACGCCCTTCAACATACGATGAATACCCGCTGGCAAAAGCTGTTTCAGTCCAACACACAGGCCCTTCAGACAACCCCAAATGCAGCAGATGCTGTTCCGCTTCATAGCAGTCATTCCACGTCGATTCAATCAGCGGGGAGGAACCATCCACATCGTTGCGTATATTGTGGTGAACCCCGATCTGCCCGGTCAAGGAATGGAGCTTGGACCCAGCGTATCCTCTCGATTCTGCCCATATCTCCGGCATATTCATATGAACATTTCTGGCCGTCTGCCACCCGTTGGCATACCCCAGACGAGTAAGAAAATTGCGTGCGCCGAACATACCCAGAGTTTCGATGAGATCCCTGCGAAGATGCCCGATTGCAAAAGCGTTCAGCAGGAGAGCCCTCTCCCCCAAAACCTCAATTACTCCACCCTCGGGATTAAACGAAAGCAACTCTCGTAAGTCCAAATCTGCAAGATTCATTACCTACCTCCAGTTTTTTCATAATGATAAACCGGATATCAAAACAAGAAGGTCTTGTCTAGATAAATTTAATATATACAACAATATCGAATAGTTATGTATTTGAGCCAAGTGGCATGACTGATGCTATGAACGTGTGACAAGCGAACAACAAATTCAGCACCGGAGAATTTCATGCCCGGATGCTGCTGCTAATAGCCTTAGCAGAATAAAACCAACTGCGGATGGTACAGAAATTCCGCATATCAAAAAGGAGGATGTAAAATATGTGTTTTAGACCAGCAGGAGTAAACAAGCCACAGGAGTGCCCCAACTGTCACAAGAAACTTGCTCAATTGGGAGGAGTCAAGCAGAAGATCTGTCCATTTTGCAAAACACCGCTCGGTGAAGAACCCAAACCAGGCCCGATTGTTATAGAACTTGAGCCGGGTACCTACCTCCGCTGCGTCTGCGGGAAATCAAAAACATTGCCTTTCTGCGATGGTGCCCATGCAGCAACTGACAAAACACCTCTTTCATTTGAAGTCACGGAAAAGAAACAGGTACACCTCTGCAACTGCGGCATGACCACCAACCCACCTTTCTGCGATGGTAAACACCAGAAGATCAAGTAGAGAGCAGAAAAAGTAGACCGAGCTTGAGAAATCGACACAACAAATGAAAGAGGAGGAAGTTCATGTCAAAGCAGATAATAGCCCAGGTAGCAGCAATGGCACTATTGGCAACTCCGGTACTCGCTCAGGAAGTCGTCGCACCCACCGTCACCAGTAAGTATAACGTTTCCATCGGTGGCTACGTAAAGCTGGATTATATCAACAACTCAACAAATCTTGGGTCAACAGGCGGGATCGCAGCCCTTGGCAGCCTCCAACCGGGCGGTATTCCAAAAAGCAGCTCCGTCGCAGCCAGTCAGAATCAGTCCATATTTACGGCACGCCAGTCGCGGTTATGGGTGAAAGTAAACGGCCCCGACTTCAATAACGCCAAAACAAGCGCGTACATTGAAGGTGACTTCTTTGGCAACTCAACCAGCAACGAAAGCGGCTCCTTCAGAATGCGCCATGCATATGGGACTCTTGATTGGAAAAACACTCAGGTGCTCTTCGGTCAGTATTGGGACAACTTCGGGTCCGGGCCATCATCGACCTACGATTTTGGTCACGGCGCCACCACCGGTAATCCGGGCAGCCCACGCGTAGCCCAGTTAAAGCTTACGCAAAAAGTGAGCCTGAATGACCAGAACACGCTGAAACTGATCACAGCATTGCAGAACCCGGTCCAGGACGATTTCACTCAAACTGCAGCCGGCAGTTCGGGTGACATGGTCAATGTCGTCGGAAAAGTAGAACTTGAAAATAAAGCCTTGGGGGTCGCTCCCGGCTTCTGGGGCATGCCGATGAGGCCACTGACGGTTGGTCTCTTCGGACAGTACGGCAACGACAAGATAGATGGCGAGCAGTATGATTCGTACGGCTATGGCGTCCTTGCCTTCGTACCGATTCTCAAGTCAAGTAACGGCAAAAGCCGGGAAATGACCGCGTCATTCGAAGGGCAAGCGTATATGGCGGCCAACATGGCGGCCACACACGCGACCGCTGCAGCCCTGGTCGGCCCGACCGGCGACAAGTCCCCGGCCAAAGGATATGGTCTGTTCGGCCAGGTCATCTTCTACCCGACGCAGCAATTAGGGATCACCGCCGGTTACGGCAAACGCAATGCGTATGATTACGGCAGCTATGCAAGCAACGCCAACTACCAGAAAAACAGTACGCAGATTTTTACCAACGTTGCCTATGACCTGAATGCCGCTGTCAGGGTAGCAGCAGAATATCAGCATCTTACGACTCAGTATGGAAACGTTACTGCAGGAACATCCGATTCAGGCATCGATAACGTATTACGCCTCTCGGCAATGTATTTTTTCTAGAATAACCCTGAGGTGGGAGCAGTTGCTCCCACCTCAGAGAATGCCAGCAACACGTGATACAGGCAGTAGTTGATTCCCGCAGTTCCACCAAACCAAAATCTATTTCAGAGGCACTAATGAAAACGCCAGCCGTTTCATTTGTCGCAAAGTCCGGCACCGGCAAGACCACGCTGCTGGAAAAAGTTGTGACTGAACTCAAGAAGCGCGGCTACCGCTTAGGAGTCATCAAGCACGACGCCCACCACTTCGACATCGACCATCCCGGCAAGGACAGTCACCGCCTGACTCAAGCCGGCGCTGACACCATGTTGATTTCCTCGCAGGATAAGCTGGCCCTTATAAAGCAGCACACCGCAGAGCCATCCCTTACCGAGCTGATTGCAACCTATTTTCCCGATGTTGACCTGATTTTGGCCGAAGGCTTCAAAAAACACCCCCTTCCCAAAATCGAGGTGCACCGCCGCGAGTGGAACCCCACATTACTCTGCCGCGGCGAGCAGCACGACCCCAACCTGCTGGCGGTCGCCAGTGATGAACCATTGCAACTGGATGTGCCGGTGCTGGATCTCAACAATCCCTCACACGTAGCGGATTTTGTGGAACAGTGGATCATCAACGCAGCAGCAACTGTCGTCCCGGTAACGACGTGATTTTTTCCGTCACAATTGTATACAGGTATACGAGGTTTATTTTCGCATAGATTGGAGATTAAAATGATACATGTCGTTGCTGTCAGCATTAGCGAGAAAAAGGGTGAGCGCAAAACTCCGGTGGCCGCTGTTGATCTTTTGGTCAATCACGGCATCGCCGGCGATGCCCATGCCGGTGATTGGCATCGCCAGGTTAGCCTGCTGGCCGAGGAAAGTATCGACAAGATGCGTGCGCTCGGCTTGAACGTGAATGCCGGTGATTTTGCCGAAAACATCACGACCAGAGGTATCAATCTGGTGTCATTGCCTGTGGGAAGCCTGCTGCAGGTAGGGGAAAGCCTTTTGGAGATAACTCAGATCGGCAAGGAGTGCCACAACCGCTGTGCCATATATTATCAGGCAGGTGACTGCGTCATGCCCAAGGAGGGCATTTTCGCCAGAGTCATAACCGGCGGCACTGTTCGTCCGGTAGATACAATTTGCCATGTCAGCTGATTACATAAAAAACAGCCCCAGGACTGCTCTGTTCCCTATTTGAACGAAGCTATATCGGCATTCCACCGGCTGGAAACAAACAGTATGAGAATTTTTGTTAGCTATTTGACTAAGTGCTCTTCCCAACCAATGGAGGTTTCGGCATGAATAGAACTGTTAACGTCAATGAAGCGTTTGATGATCTTCCTTTTACTCCATATCAAACGTGGATCTGTTTACTCTGTTTTTCAATTGTTTTTTTTGACGGCTTTGACTTGACGGTTATCGGCGTGGCAATACCCAAAATCGCAGAGCACCTGAAAGTTAAACCGGTTGAAATTGGCGCGGCGTTAAGCATCGGCCAATTGGGTCCCATGATTGGCGCCGTCATTCTGGGAATGGTAGCCGATCGTTACGGCCGCAAAAAGACCATGTTTTTCTCTGCCCTGGTTTTTGGTTTTTTCACCTACATGATCTCACACATTACCTCTACAACCGATCTGGCGTTATATCGTTTCCTCTCCGGAATCGGCATGGGTGGCGCTATTCCCAACGCATTGGCGTTCGGCAGTGAATACTCACCGGCCCGGTCGCGAACGTCCATGTCCCTCTTCATGTGGGCAGGCATGCCGTTCGGCGCGATGATAGCAGCATTCTCAGCGTCCTACCTGCTGCCGAATTACGGTTGGGAATCCGTTTTCATCGTGGGCGGCATCGCCCCTGTGGTTATTGCAGTTCTTGTGTTAATGTTTCTGCCTGATTCCTTGCATCATCTGGTCAGGATCGGAACAACCAAGTCGATAGCCAAGGCTCGTGATATTCTGGCAAAGATTGACAAGACTTCGCCGCTGTCTGCAAATATTGACCTTACGGTCGTCAGCCAGGTCAAAGTGAAAGGGCTCTCTATCAAAGCCCTGTTTACGGGCGATCGCCTCATGACGACCATCCTGTTGTGGGTACTGTTTTTCGAGAGTTTTTATCTCCTCTGGATCCTCTTCTCATGGGTTCCGACCCTGCTCAAAAAGAGCGGTGCGACAGTACAACAATATAGCATTGGCTTTGCATTCATCCATCTTGGGTCCGTCGTGGCGATATTGTGTATCGGCCGCTGCATGGACAAGTTCAATAAGCTGAATGTTGTAAAGTATATTTTCATCTGCGCTTTCTTCTCAATGCTTGCGTTTGGTTATTTCTCGACCGGATATCCATTTGCCGTTGTCATCGTGGTTTCCGTCCTCGCAGGGCTTTTTGTGAACGGCGGCAATTCCTCGCTCATGGGGCTGGCATCAGCCGTGTATCCCGCTGAAATACGCGCAACGGGGATAGGCTGGGCATATGGGATCGGAAAAATCGGCTCCCTCTTTGCCCCGGTCGTAGGCGGACTGTATCTGTCCCTGGAATGGAGTGTGTTCAAGATATGCGCCATAAACGGGCTGGCAGCACTGGTAATTGCAGCATTTGTCATGCTCTTGCAAAGGCACATGCGATCATCTGCGACTGGTGAGGTATAAAAGCGGAGTTATGCTAAGTTACGTGGAGACCCGGCAGGGTCTCCACAACACATTGACCCAATAACGTCGTCATACTCCCCTGGTGTATTCAGATTCCGGAAAGATTCTTCCGCTCCGGGAATATGTTGAAACAGATCGTTCGGCACCATCCGTGTCGTCACCCTGTCCAGCAAGTGAATAATACTCTTGTCACCACGCTCAATGGATTCTTGCATGGTAATCAGGGACGTTTTGGCATACAGCGCATGAAGAGGTTCCAGCCGACCAGACCGATCCACCGGGACAACGGCGTCATACGCTTCGGCATCGTTGCAGAGAAATCGAATAAACTCCCCATTAAGAAAAGGCATGTCACATGCGACGGCAAAAATCAGTTCGGTACTGCAGGCCTTCAGCCCTGCGTGCAGACCGGCAATGGAACCGGCGCCTGGATAGACATCCGGAACTTTTGGACAGGGAATGAAAGCGTAGATATCCGGCGTGTTCGTCACGAGGATGACGTCGCGAAACAGAGCTGCAATGCTGGCATACACCCTCTCAAGCAGAAACAGCTCCCCTACTTTTAGTAACGCCTTGTTTTTGCCCATACGGCTGGAGGCACCGCCTGCCAGGATCACTCCGGTGACGCCGGGGATAACACCTAAGCCTTTGCATTGTTCGACATAATTTCTGTGAGTAATGTCTGAATATGTCTTATCCATACCGGTCTCCTTGATGGAGACTTTAGTACAGCATGGCCTCTATTACAAGCGGGATATTGCACGTACGACAATATCCCGCCACCTTCTTATCAATTTGATATCCGCCTTGTCAAAACAAGAACCACAAAAACCATACACACCCAATAACATCAATAATATCGAGGTGATGCTTATTTGTCACCAGATGGCACATTCGTTGCTAATTCATGGTTTGACCTACCCTGAGGCATTTATTTCATGCTGGATGCCGGGAAACACAAACATGACAGGACAGGTCGTAGTACCACTTATTTGACGTGTATTTTTATAGTTTGTTCCACCTATTCGCTCCGCTATGCAAAAGTTTTAATATTGCCCCCAACCAAAAATATTATGGCTAATCAAAGCGGTTTCGTGTGTCTGCAACCATAACAGGAGGTGCCTCGAAAAAAAAATGCTGGACTTAGCTGCACCATATCACTAAGGCGAAATGGAGGAACAAGAAACCACCCCCGCAGCAAACGGCGAGGTATCACAGCAGCAATTCTTTATTTTTCAACGAATAAAGTAAATCTAACAACTAAAGGGAGGACAGAAGATGTCAGAAGAAAAATACAATCGTTGGCTCATTCTTATCGCTGCAATCATTATTAATATTTGTATTGGTACTTTATATGCTTGGAGCGTTTTTGCGATGCCTTTGGGGAAACTCTTCGGTTGGGCTCCACCTGCACTTGCTTTAGTTTTTACGATTAATCACGGGCTCAGCCCGGTTGCAATGATTGGTGGTGGGTATCTTCAAGATCGTTTTGGAGCTAAATCAGCTCTTGTCTTGGGCGGACTGATGTTCACCGTTGGTCTGTTCTGTTCAGGTTTTGTTTCACAGGTCGGGATGCTTTACCTCACCTATAGTGCACTTGCCGGAATAGGCGGCGGCATTATCTATGCCGGCAACATCGGCAATACCGTTAAGTTTTTCCCGGACAAAAGAGGTTTGGCAGCCGGTCTGTGCGCTGCCGGATACGGTTGTGGCGCCATGCTCGTTGCGCCCATTGCAAGCAGCCTGATCATCACGTATGGCGTGCTTTCGACATTTCAGATTCTTGGTGCTGCGTTCTTTGTGATCATAGCAATATGTTTGATGCTGATAAAGAAAGCCCCGGCAGGTTACAAGCCCGCAGGATGGGTGCCAACGACTGGTGGTCCTGTTACGACTGCCCCCGTAGACAAGGCATGGACTCAAATGCTGTCTGAAGGATTCTGGTGGGTTGTCGTGGTCATGCTCTTCTGTGGTGCCATGTCAGGACTTATGATCTTGGCCCATGCCTCACCAATCGGGCAGATAATGTTCCAATTGACACCAATGAAAGCAGCTTATTTCGTCAGTATCATTACACTGGCTAATGCTATCGGCCGTGTTGGTTTCGGCTCTCTGTCCGACAAAATAGGGCGCGCTAATACGATCATGATCATGTACGTTGTCTCAGCAGCATCCATGTTAAACCTCACTTTTACCGGCACTGTCCTGGGTTTTGTTGCCTCCGGCATCGGTGTTGGCGCTGTGTTCGGTGGTTTTATGGGTACGATGCCGACAATTATCAGCGAAAGATACGGCCTGAAGAATTTCGGCGTCAACTATGGGATTACCTTCATCGGCTTCAGCCTTGCTGCACTGTCCGGGCCTTTGACAGCCGCCAAGGTCAGGGTAGCAACCGGTAACTATGATCAGGCCTTCTGGATTGCCCTTGGAGTGAATGTAGTCGGCTTTATTTTCGCAATCATCTACAAGAACATGGACAAGCGAAGCCAGGCCATATCCCAATAACGCGATTCATTTACATCAATATCACGTCCGGCATTATTTACTTAGGTACGCCCCCGGGTTTCCGGGGGATACTTAACACAAACAAATCCGAGAAAGGAGATGAAAGATTATGTTCAAGACTAAATTCGAAGACAACGAACTTACAGTCAACATTGATGAACCTGCTCAAAAGGAAATGATGTTGAGGGGGATCAACCCTGTAGAAGTTTTCAGACTCATAGAAAGCTTTGCACAGAAGATCCTGACGTCAAAGACGGATGAATTGATTCAACTCACAAATGAAGACACCGGAGCCAGCCTGGAACTTGACGTAAAATGGCTGAGTAAGACTGAAGCAGCGGTGAATGTCACTGTAATTAATTTGGATCAACTTAAGACTGATGAAGCCCCCCGAAGCAAGGTAAACTTAGGCGAATTCCCTACAGAACCGGTAACCCCATAAATCTAAAAAGGAACAGGTAACTACCACATGGCACAGACAAAATATGAATGCGGTAATCTCAGAATTGCAATGGAGGATTCTTTCAAAGCTGAACTTGATCAGCGAGGCATTATGGTAGGTGAAATTTATCGCCTCATTGAAAGTTTTGGCAATAAGTTGCTGATGACAAAGGCTACTGGTGAGATTGATTTTACGAACAAGGATACCGGTGCCAGCCTGAAACTTGACATCCTGTGGGAAGATGAAAATTCAGCGGTAGTACACGTTAAAGAGTTGACCCATAATTTTAACGTTGTTGCAATGGAAGACGCTGCCTGAAATGAGGCCATTCTAGCTGAGGATTTCGTATTATGAGTGTAAATCATACGAATCATACCAGTAGCACAATCGGCCTCAGCGGAAACATCTGGCTCAACAGGGCGGATCACAAGTTTCTGGGGGGGGACCGGATTGCTTTACTGGAGAAAGTTGCTGAACTGGGCTCCATAACCAGAGCTGCCAAGGCTGTCGGCATCAGCTACAAGACGGCCTGGGATACGATCAACATGGTCAACAGCATGGCGGAGAAGCCACTTGTAAACCGGCTGACCGGCGGTAAGGGGGGCGGTGGCACCAGCCTCACCACCGAAGGAAATAAAGTAATCGCCCAATACAATACAATCCAGGAAGAGCATCGCAAGTTTCTGGACAACCTTGAAGAAAGACTCGGCGACACGAGCGGTCTCTACCGTTTTTTACAGAGGATTTCCATGAAAGTCAGCGCTCGCAACACATTTGCAGGGGTCGTTACCAACATAACCAACGGTGCGGTTAATGCTGAAGTTACCCTGACCCTCAAAGGTGGTGTGCAGTTGACGGCCGTCATCACCAATGGCGCCATTGAAAATCTTGGTCTCAGCACCGGTAATGATGCCTATGCCATCGTCAAGGCCAGTGCGGTCATCATCGGCACCGATCTGCATGATGCAAAGATCAGTGCCCGCAATATGTTCTGCGGCACCATTACCAGGATCATTGAAGGACCGGTCAACACCGAGGTAAATGTTGAGATCGGTGGCGGTAACAACGTCAGTGCCGTTGTCACCCATGACAGCGCCGTCCGGCTCGAACTGAAAGAAGGCGGACACGCCTGCACGCTATTCAAGGCTTCCAGCGTCATCATTGGCGTAAACTGATTACCAAGGGATATCGCCGTTTCTATCCCTTTTTTGTGGCATTACGTTGTATGTTTCTAACTATAACGGATTTCGAAAAAAATGTGAGCCATCGCCACTATTCCTGACAACGCGTCTTCCCGGCACGAAACAATTGCTAAGCCGTCAGGCATAGTGGCGACAATCACTCCTGTACGCTCAAAAAAGGAAACCAACCATGAAACTGCTCAAACTCTTGCTTCTCGCCAGCTCCCTTTTTGTTGCCACAACCGTCCATGCCGAAAAAATTACGGTCGCCGCCGCCGCTGACCTGAAATTTGCCATGGACGAGATCGTGACCAGCTTCAAACAGAGCCACGCCGGCACCGAGGTGGAGGTCATCTACGGTTCATCCGGTAAATTTCACACCCAGATTCAGCAGGGTGCTCCCTATGATCTCTATTTTTCCGCTGACATTAACTACCCCCGTGAACTGGCAAAAAAGGGGCTGGCTGCTTCCGAAGTAAGACCATACGCTTTTGGGCGGATCGTACTCTGGAGCAACAGCATGGATGCCGCTAAAATGACCATGGCCAGCCTGACTGATCTCAGGATCAGCCGCATTGCCATCGCCAACCCGAAACACGCCCCTTACGGTAAGCGGGCTGAGGAAGCGCTCCGGACATCCGGCCTCTGGGACAAGTTGCAATCCAAACTTGTCTTTGGCGAGAACATCGCCCACACCGCCCAGTTTGTACAGACCGGCAACGCCCAGGTCGGGATCATCGCCCTGTCGCTGGCGGTAAACTCCGAGCTGGCAAAAAAAGGGGGCTACTATCTGATCCCCGAAAACCTGCATAAACCGCTGGAACAGGGGTACGTCATCACCAAACGGGGAGCTAGAAAACTGCTGGCCAGGCAGTTTGCCGATTACATGGGCTCGAAACAGGCCCGCACTGTTATGACCAAATACGGCTTCGTCCTCCCCGGTGAGGCAAAATAAAGATGCTATTGAACGCCAGCGATCTCCAGGCTATCTGGCTGACAATCAGGCTCGCATCCATTGTAACCGCCATTCTGCTGTTGATCGGCACCCCGATCGCCTGGTGGCTGGCCCGCAGCCGCTCACGATGGAAAGGGGCAATCGGTGCCGTTGTCGCACTGCCGCTCGTACTGCCGCCGTCGGTGCTCGGATTCTACCTGCTGCTGGCCATGGGACCGAACGGGCCGGTGGGTCACCTGACCAAAGCTCTTGGGCTCGGTGCACTCCCCTTCACCTTCTGGGGACTGGTGCTGGCGTCGGTCTTTTACTCGTTACCGTTCATGGTGCAGCCGCTGCAGAATGCCTTTGAATCTGTCGGCGACCGCCCCCTGGAGGTTGCCGCGACGCTGCGGGCGTCGCCGCTCGATACCTTCTTCACCGTTGTTCTCCCCATGGCTCTCCCCGGATACCTGTCCGCATCTATCCTCACCTTCGCCCACACGGTAGGAGAGTTTGGCGTGGTACTGATGATCGGCGGCAACATCCCCGGTGTTACCCGCGTCGCCTCGGTGCAGATTTACGACCATGTGGAGGCACTCGAGTATGGTCAGGCCCACCGCCTCGCCGCCGTCATGCTGACGTTCTCGTTTATAGTGCTGCTGGCGCTCTACGCCTGGCGCCCGAGCGCCCGCAAAGGACAATCATGAATCAGATCAGCGCACGCTTTCACGTCAACTGGCCCGGATTCACTCTGAATCTGGAGCTGAGTCTTCCCGGCCGAGGCCTTACCGCCATCTTCGGCCAATCCGGCTCCGGCAAGACCACACTGCTCCGCTGTATAGCCGGGCTGGAACGTGCGGATCGTGGGTTTTTATCGTTCAACGGCGAAGTGTGGCAGAACGCGCAGACCTTTCTGCCTACTCACAAGCGCCCCTTGGGATATGTCTTTCAGGAAGCGAGTCTCTTTCCGCACCTCACCGTGTTGGGAAACCTTCGCTACGGCCTCATCCGCTCTAAAGAGGAGCAGCGGGTAAACCTTGATCATGTCATCGAGCTGCTCGGAATCGGCGCTCTGCTGGAGCGCAAGCCGGAACGTCTCTCCGGTGGAGAGCGGCAGCGGGTCGGCATTGCCCGCGCCCTGGCCGTATCGCCGCGTATCCTGCTGATGGACGAACCGCTGGCGGCACTCGACCTTGCGCGCAAACAGGAGGTCCTCCCCTATTTGGAACGGTTGCGTGACGAACTGGAAATCCCGATACTGTATGTAACACACTCACCGGATGAGGTTGGCCGCCTGGCGAATCATCTGGTGGCGCTGGAAGGAGGTTTCGTTGTCGCCCAGGGGCCACTGGCAGAGACCCTGGCCCGGGTCGATCTCCCGATCCGCCTCGGTGAAGAGCGCGGTGTGGTGCTGGAAGGGACCGTTGCGGAACGTGATGAGAACTGGCATCTTGAGCGGGTGGAGTTTCCCGGCGGCTCCCTCTGGATGCGTGACCGTGGCGTCCCACTTGGACGCACAGTCCGGGTACGTATCCCTTCGGGAGGAATAAGCCTGAGCCGTGTTCCGCAGCAGGAGAGCAGCATCCTCAATACACTGGCTGGTGTGGTGGAAGAGATCGGTGATGACGACCATCCGGCACATTCCATGATACGGGTGAGAGTCGGGGAATCGATGCTGCTCGCCCGCATCACCAAGCGCTCTGTTGCTGCGCTGGATCTGCACCCGGGGCTGCCGGTATGGGCGCAGGTAAAATCTGTGGCGGTTGCACAATAACGCCTGATTTACCCCCTTTCTCTCTGACGTCCATCTTTAAACCCTTCTCAACAACCAGTTACATCAATCTCCCGTTTAATCAGTTCATGGATATCCAACAATATCTCTCCGAAAATCGAAACCTCCCGCCCTTCCCGCTTCTTATCAATTTGATATAGGCCTTGTCAAAACAAGAACACATACAGCCTCACACACCGCATAATACCAGCAATAACAGCCAGTTACACATTTATCACAAGATGGCACATTCGTTGCTATTTTATAATACGAAACATAGTTCAGTATATGTGAAAAACCGGTTTCGGGAATATTCATCAAATATCAATACGACGTATTGAGTCGCCTTGATGCTGACTGAGCAATGCATTTAACTGCGTGCTCTCATTATTCGTTCCGCTATGCAAGGTTTTAATATTTTCTTCAAAGAAGAATATTGTGGCTGGCCAAAGCGGGTTCGTGTGTTTGTAACCATAACAGGAGGTGCACCGGAAAAGAAAACGTAACTGATTGAGCTGTAGCATTCCACTAAAGCGAAAGGGAGAAACAATGAAAAAAGAATGGAAAGTACAAAACGATGATGGATCCATTACCGTTAGAACTTGCGGCTGGTCACCTCCAGGTGATCATCCGGTCGGTTGCGGTATGAAACTGCATGTTAAGGATGGCCGCCTGCTAAAAGTAGAGGGTGACCCTGAACATCCTATTACCAATGGTCGTCTCTGTATCAGATGTTTGACATTGCCTGAGTACGTTCATCACCCTTCCCGTATTACCCACCCTATGAAAAGGGATAAGGCTAATCGCGGCAAGGAAGCCTGGACAAAGATTTCCTGGGATGAGGCTTGGGATATTATCGTTCCCAAGATCAAACAGCTGAAGGCTGATCATGGCGCAGAATCCATCGTCGTCTTTGGTGGAACAGGCCGTGAAGCTTGTTTGTACTACTATCCACTCGGCTTTGCCTCAATCGGCACACCGAACGTATGTTATCCACTGAGCGGCTGGTCATGCTACGGCCCTCGTTGCGCCATCACCGACTACATCCTCGGTGCCGGTTATCCGGAAATCGACTTTGCCGGTTACTATCCGGACCGTTTTGATCACCCCGGGTACGAGCTGCCAAAATACATCATGGAATGGGGCAAAAACCCACTGATGTCCAACCCGGACGGTTTCTTTGGTCATGCTCTCATCGACATGATGAAGCGCGGGACAAAGATGATCATGATCGATCCGCGTATGACGTGGCTCGGTTCCAGATCTGAGCATGTATGCCAGCTGCGTCCCGGTTCGGACACCGCTCTGGCCATGGCCTTCCTGAACGTTATTATCAACGAAGATCTGTATGACCATGATTTTGTTGATAACTGGTGCTACGGCTTCGACGAACTCAAAGAGCGCGTCCAGGAATACTCACCTGAAAAAGTTGCTGAAATTACCTGGGTACCCAAAGAGAAGATCATTGAAGTTGCCCGCTTATTCGCAACCAACAAGCCTTCCGCCATTCAGTGGGGCCTGGCAGTTGACGAAAACCCGAACGGTGTTCAGCTTGGCCACGCTATCCTTTCTCTGGTAGCGATAACCGGCAACATTGATATTCCTGGCGGTATCACCATTGGACCGCCGGCAGCTCTGCTCGGCAAGTGGCGTGTAGAAACAAGGCGTAACCTCTCCGAAGAACTGTGGGATAAGCGTATCGGCGCCAAAGAATGGCCTGCACTCAGTACCGCACTAGCCACAACACATCCGGACGAAACTCTGGATACTCTCGAAACCGGTAAGCCGTACCAGTTGAGAATGGGCTGGTTCAACAGCAGTAACTTCCTCAGCCCAACATGCTGCGCATGCCCTGACAGATGGTACAAAGCACTCAAGAAACTTGAGTTCAACGTCGTTCAGGACTGCTTCATGACACCTACAGCCATGGCGCTGTGCGATATCTTCCTGCCGCTGCCGACATTTGCAGAGCATGATGGTGTTGTTATTACCCACTTTGGCCGTAACGCAGTGTTCCTTGGCGCAATCAATGAAGCCCTCCGCATCGGTGATACACGTTCCGATATTGAGGTATGTATTGAACTCGGCAAGAAGCTGCATCCGGACATGTGGCCGTTTGATGACGTGCCTGACTTCTTCACCAAGCAGCTTCAACCTGAGCTGGGCGTCGACTTTGACGGCCTGAGGGAACTTGGTGTATGGCAGCCGCAATACCAGTATCGCAAGTTTGAAACAGGCGGTCTCCGTACAGACGGCGAGCCTGGCTTCAATACGGTAACAGGCCTGGTTGAGCTTACCTCAACCCTGTTTGAAGCATGGGGCGACGATGCTCTTCCCTACTTCAAAGAGCCTCCATACAGCCCATACAGCACACCAGAGCTTTGGAAAGAATATCCGCTCGTGCTGACAACCGGAGCACGAAAGTTCACCTCTTTCCACTCCGAGCACCGGCATATCGGCACGTTGCGCGATATCGATCCGGATCCGATTGTAGAAATCAATCCGGTTACCGCTAAGAACCTCGGCATCATCAATGGCGACAACGTCATGATCGAGAACATGTTCGGCGCGTGCAAGATGAAAGCCCAAGTAACACCGACCATTCATGAAAAGGTCGTCCACTGTACACACGGCTGGTGGTACCCTGAAAAACCTGCTGAAGAGCCAAGTCTCTACGGTGTCTGGGAAGCTAACGTCAACACCCTGGTTCCGCACAAGCATATCGGTAAACTGGGCTTTGGTGCACCACACAAGCAGATGATCTGCAAGATTTACCGGGTTGATCCAGGTCATACCTTCACGCTGTCAAGTCTCAGCTGATTGGCAACAGCCCCCCCGGTGCTGCCGGGGGGGTAACCTAACGTAATTAATAAAGACTGGAGGCAAAATATATGTCACGTAACGGTTTGCTGATAGATTATGAATACTGCACAGGCTGCCATAGCTGTGAAGTTTCCTGCAAGAATGAGCACAATATCCCACGTGGTCAGTGGGGCATCAAAATGACGGAGGTTGGTCCTTTCCAGATCTCCGCCGACAAGTGGGAATGGAACTACGTCCCTGTCCCGACACAGATCTGCAATCTGTGCGAGCACAGAACCAGCAAAGGCCAAACCCCTTCCTGCGTTCTTCACTGCCTTGGCGCCTGCATGGAATTTGGGACGCTTGAAGAACTGGCAAAGAAGATGGAAGGAAAAGGGAAAAAAGTTGCGCTGTTTGCACCATGATTACCTGGTTGTTCAGTAAACGATAGCATTGCCACGTAACAGTAGTGGTTTCTTTAGCAACAATAAAAAGCCCCCGGCTCTGCCGGGGGATGCTTACTAAACAAAAAGGAGACAAAGCCATGGCTGACGACAAAACAACACCGGCACCGCCACGCAAAAAAATTGAAAAACCGCTTAACCCGCTGGCTGCAAAGCCCGGGCAAAAGTATGACTCACCAACCTTCGTGCCGACTAAAGAGTATGATGGCGGCGGGTTTGCCGGCGGCGACAAAACCGCAGGCGCAGTAGACGTCGTTGCAGAAGCAGCAAAGAATAAAGCTTGACGCACGTCAATCAATTCTGGTCGTTTTATAAACTGCCGGATCATTGAATGCAGCCTGTTATTCTGCTGATCCTGATTTTCCTTAGCATGCCTCTCATCACTCTTACAACAGGAAGAAGGCCAGATAGGAATCAGTATTAGCAGAGATAGGCTGCATTCATTTTTTATGCTTACATACATCAGGCTAACTATTTCAAAGGCGTGAGGTAACGGATGATAAACAGATGGCTTAAAGAGGTAAAGGAAAGTGCAAACCCTGAAGAACTGGGGATGATCCTGATGCACAACGGCGTTGTTCGCGGGACGTCCAAATACGGTGGGGCTGTACAGGGCATGAAGCTTTCCTATGACGAAGGCAAGCTAATCAATCTCCTGAACAAATATAAAGAGCATGACGGCATCGTAGATATCAAGGCGTGGATCAACAGCGGTGAGTTGAACATTGGCGACGACATAATGTATCTCATGGTGGCGGGAAGATTCCGCACCGACGTATTTCCGATCTTTGAAGCCGTACTTTCCGCAATCAAGAAGGAAGTTGTAACGGAGATGGAAGATTAATCCTATAAAAAGCATTTGAAACACGGAGAGACGGAGAACACGGAGTAACATCTGAGAGCTACATGATAAAAAATGGTTTTTATGGTTCACCTGAAAAGGTTTTAGTGTTTTAGACCTTAAGCCTTTGATTTCTCAGTGTTCTCCGTGTCTCCGTGTTATTGAACTGCCTTTCTAGATTAATTTTTCATTAAGCGATTAGCTTGAGTGCGCCAGCATACCGGCTGGCACAGGAGCTGAGGCTTCAAGCCCCAGTTCCTCCAGAACTTTTATGGTTCTCTTTGGTAACAACACGCTGGTGTCATACTTTTCTGCCAGTTGCATGACTTTAACCACGGATATGAAACCGGCCAGGTCTACCGGTACATCTACATCTGGTACTATTTCGAGCATAGCAAACGGTATGCACTTTTCCATCGCCTTGTACGTGACCATATCAAGAGCCGTTACACCTTCCTGGTTGTAGAACACGCCGTCGAAATTGAAGGGCGTCGTGCACGTGTATCCCAGTATGTTAAAGCCACACTCCTGATCGGCTGACACAACCATAGCAGCCCCGATAGACGACTCGCCATCACCGGCACGAGAATTACTATCGAGAGATGCCAAGGTTTCCAGCGTCCTGACCGCTTTCCGGATTGTCTCCTGTTGCAGGGTGGGAACATCTCCGCCGACGATCAGAACAGTATCAGCGAGCCGTGAAGGCACACCGTTTTTCAAAATATAGTCGACGGCGTATTGCATGCCTTTATCGAAAGTGCCGCCATTGTCCGGAAAGACACCCTTGATGGCATGCGCATCAGCTACCGTCTCCAGGAGAGTGTTCAGATACGAGCGGTCTCCGCCCTTGTTATAACATAAATAGACATCACAGCTTTTCGATGACACACAGCAATCAACCACATCCAGAAGGCTGGCTATATAGAATTCCTTTGCTTCCTCCGTGGTCAGGATCCCTCCACGGTCGGTCGTCAGCCTGGTTTTTGAATCGCCGGCCTTCGGCACCTTGGTGAACACGACAATCGCATTTCTCATTTTTCACCTCCACCGATATTCAACATTGACGCATACAACCAAAAGAAGGAATAACTATGTGCTGGTCATGCAACCCGTATTGTGGTGGCTGTAAACCACCAAAGCCAAGACCGATTAAATGCCCGGCCTGCAATGGCTATACTTTCCCGGAGCTGCTGAATTGCAAGAAGTGCGGCACACTGCTGCCGGAATTAAAAAAAGCGAAAGCGGTCATGTGCCTGTATATCGGAGAAATCTGTGCAACCCCCTGCAACAGGCATAAAAAAGCAACTGCAGATGGCCTTATAAACGTCTGCAAATGGCATTCCGCACCGGGCAACGAGGAAGAATCCCAAGACATCACAGCCCCTGCGTCGCGCTGATTTCGAGGAAGTTCCTGAGGACAGCCATCCCGCTTTCGGTAAGAATCGACTCCGGGTGGAACTGTACCCCCCAGAGCGGCAGTTCCCTGTGGCGAATCCCCATAATTTCACGGTTATCTACCCAGGCGGTGACCTCCAGACAGTCCGGCAGAGTGTCCCGCTCCAGGACCAGAGAGTGGTAGCGGGTGGCCCGGAACGGCTCGGGCAATCCTTTGAAAAGCTCTGTTCCCGTGTGGTGTATGGGTGAGGTTTTGCCGTGCATCAGTGAAATGCTACGGACGACGCTCCCCCCATAAGCCGCGCCGATGGCCTGATGACCGAGGCAAACACCCAGGATCGGTATCGTACCGGCAAAGTGCCTGATTGCAGCGACCGAGACACCGGCCTCCTCCGGCGAACAGGGTCCGGGAGATATTACGAGGCGCGTGGGGTGCAGCGCTTCTATTTCATTCAGGGTAATCCTGTCGTTGCGGAACACCCGCACATCTTCACCCAGTTGGCCGAGATACTGGACAATATTGTAGGTGAAGGAGTCGTAGTTATCGATCATCAGTAGCATCTATTCCAGCCCCCCTTCAGCCATTTCAATTGCCAGGCGCACGGCTTTGGACTTGTTGATTGATTCCTGCCATTCAGCCGTCGGGTCTGAATCAGCGACAACCCCGCCGCCGGATTGCAGGTGAACCTTGCCGTCCTTGATCACCATGGTGCGAATGGTGATACACAGATCCATGTTGCCGGAGAAAGAGAAATAACCGACCGCCCCGCCGTAAACCTCACGCCGCATCGGCTCAAGCTCATCGATGATCTGCATGGCCCGTATCTTGGGCGCGCCGGATAACGTTCCGGCCGGAAAGGTCGCCCGCACCAGGTCAAAAGCATCGCAATCGTCTCTGAGGTTCCCCTGGACATTAGAGACAATGTGCATGACATGGGAGTAGCGTTCAATAACCATCAATTCCGTCACAGCCACCGAACCGACCGTGCAGACGCGCCCCAGATCGTTCCTTCCGAGATCGACAAGCATCACATGTTCGGCCAGTTCTTTTGGATCTGTCAGCAGTTCCTCGGCAAGCCTCTTGTCCTCTTCCGGGGTTGCGCCCCGATGGCGGGTGCCGGCAATAGGGCGCAATTCCACGCGATCCCCCTCCTTCCGAACCATGACTTCCGGTGAAGCGCCGACAATAACCGTGTCGTCCAGACGCAGAAAAAACATGTAGGGTGACGGATTAAGGGTACGAAGAACACGGTAGACCGTGAACGGATCGACGGAGATATCTCCGCTGAAACGCTGTGACACAACGACCTGAATGATATCGCCGGCCCGGATATAATCCTTCGATTTTTCAACCATGGCCTCAAATGACTCGCGGCTCATGTTGGAACAGATCTCGCTGCGCACGGATGTTGGCGGGATGGTGCTATCAGGAATCGCCATATGCAGACGTTTTATGATGGCTTCAATATTTTGCGTCGCTTTCAGGTAGGCTTGTTCCGGCGACTGGTTGCCATCCAGATGTGCATTGGAGACGACCTTGATCTTCTGATGCATGGTATCAAAGATCACGATCGTATCGGTAATAAGGAAGTAGGCGTCATAGGCATCTATCAGGGCCGGTTTTTCTGACGGCAGATGTTCAAAATAACGGACCATGTCGTAGCCCATATAACCGACTGCACCGCCGAAGAAACGAGGCAATCCGGCTACTTCCACAGGCGTAAAACGTGAGAGGATATCGCGAATCGAGGCGAGGGGGTCTTCCGAGATTATTGTCGAAGTCACTCCGTTTTCAACAATCTCTACCGTCGTCCCCTTGGAGCGGACGATCATGGAGGGACCGGAACCCAGAAAACTGTAGCGCCCCCATTTTTCACCACCTTCAATACTTTCAAGCAGAAAGGAAAACGTACCGTCATCCAGTTTTTTAAAGGCGCTGACCGGCGTATCCATGTCGGCCATAATTTCCCGGTAGACCGGAATCAGATTGCCCTGGCGTGCCAGTTCGAGGAAGGTTGTGTAATCGGGATAAAACATACTGACTCCAACAGCTTGATATGAGGACAATTCAACCTGAAAAAACAGTTCACCGGCTCAACGGGAAAACTGTCCCCCGCAATCGCTTTCATCGCCACGGATCTTCTCCACGGCATGACCGATGACCGGCCATATTGCTTCCAGATTTTCCAGCGCCCCCCTGGGGCTGCCGGGCAAGTTGATGATCAGTGCCTGGTCGCGGGTTCCCGCAACCGCCCGCGACAACGACGCCATGGGAGTTTTTTCCAGGCTCTTCAGCCGCATCAGTTCGCCAATACCGGGGATGAGTCGGTCAACAACCCTCATGGTGGCTTCAGGGGTAACATCCCGCGGCGAAACGCCGGTGCCGCCGGTCGTCAGAATCAGGTCAGCTTTATCAGCATCGGCCCATGCAATCAGCACGGATACGATCTGCTCGAAATCATCGGGAATAATATCCGCATGCACCGTGCGGACTCCCCGCTCCGCCAGCCAGAGGGCCAATGCCGGGCCACTCTCGTCAATGCGCTCCCCACGGGAACCCTTGTCGCTCAACGTCAGGATAGCTGCCCTCATTGCCCATCCTCCCGGCGGTACAGACCGCTTTTGCCGCCTTCCTTGTAGAGAAGACGGATAGTGCCGATGCTGACGGACTTGTCGCTCCCCTTGCACATGTCATAAATGGTCAGGGCCGCCACCGCCGCACCGGTCATGGCTTCCATCTCGACACCGGTACGCTCCAAAGCACGCACGGTACAGCTGACCTCTATTTTTCCGGCAGCAGCATCCTGTGCGAACTCTATCGCCACGGAATGAAGTGCCAGCGGATGGGAAAGCGGTATCAGATCCGGCGTCTTTTTTGCCGCCATAACTCCAGCCAGGCGCGCAACACCAAGCACATCCCCTTTTGCGACCGCACTGTTGCGGATGGCTGCCAGCAACTCCACCGACATGCACACTTCAGCCGCTGCCGTCGCTGTCCGCAACGTAGGCTGTTTGCCGCTGACATCCACCATAATGGCATTCCCGCGTTCATCGAAATGATTAAAGTCCATGATTACCACCTTTTGAAATTTCGCTGTTATATATGCAGCCCTACGTTGTCATACCCCCAACACACGGCACGGTATGCCGTTATACGTCGCAGTACCTATCAACGGATCAGCAGTTTCATAGTCGGCGTTCGTCAGGACGTTGGCGTTGGCAATCCACAAACCGCCAAGAGCGGGCTCTGATGCCGGCATCTCGGGATACCACCAGCCGTATTCTACACTCACGGTGTTGTCGCACATCTCTGTTATTTTCAAGATGAAGCGGGCTTTGCCGCGCTCCGTCTCGACCCACACCCGGCTGCCGTCTTCAAGCCCCAGTATGGCGGCGGTGGCACTGTTTATTTCAGCCCACGGCTCGGGGTGAAGTGACCGCAATGAAGCAAACTGGCGGAAACTGGAAGCATAAAAAGGCTGATAGCGTGCCCCGCTAATAAGGCTCAGCGGAAAGTCTTCATCCGGCTGCTGAAGCATGTGGTGGGACGGCAGCGGCTCACCGCCAATTTCGGCAAGCAGCTCGTTATACAATTCAACTTTGCCGCTCACCGTCGCAAATCCGGCAGACGTACCAGTATGCCGATCAATGCGTTCGTGTTTTTTATATTCTTCAGGAAGGGAATACAGGCCAAACTGACAGAAAGTTTCCCAACTGACACCGGTCGGTGCCAATGTCGCCTCCAGGCTTGCCTCGAAATCCTCCCAGGGCCACTGCTCTTCCTGCCCGAGTTTCATGCCAAGATCCCGCCAGAAGTCGAAATCCGGACGGCGCTCATAATATGGTTCCACAGCCTTTGCGCCACCATAAATCAGATTGGACGTTCCGGCTTTTGTTTCAAACAGAGCGCGTTCCAACGCACCGGCACTCGGCATGATGTAGTCGGCAAGCATCGACGTCGGAGTCTGGAACAGTTCCAGAACAACAAGAAGATCGAGGCTCTTCAATGCGTCGTAAATCAGGGACGAGTCGGCCTGAGTCAGGAGCGGATTCGTCGCCATGACAATGAGAGCACGGATCGGATACGGCTTGTCCGTCAGCATGGCCTGCCAGACAAGGTTTGGCTGGGCTGAGGTCAGGTAGCGCATCGGCAGGCGTTTGCCATGTTGCTGTGTCAACTGCTGGAGGCGATCGTAAGCCTTATATGAATGCAGTTTGAGGTCACCAAGCTGCTTGTCGCGCTGTGACGCCGAGAACTGGCCACTCAATTCCAGATCAAGCTCCGGGATAAAATCCGGCATTTCCGTCAGATGCGAAGCGCCCTTGACATCCAGATTGCCGCTAATCGCCCGCAGGATCGCCAGGGCATGATGTGTTGGGACGCTGTTCCGTCCAATCTGATCGATGCCTCGTCCTGAAAGCAGAGAAGAAGGCGAGCCGGCAGCATAAAGACGGGCGACCTCGGCTACGGTCTCAGCCTGTATCCCGGTAATTGTTTCCACGTACTGCGGAGTGAAAGATGCGACGTGTTCAGCCAGTTGTTCAAAGCCGTGGCACCAGGTATCGGTAAATTCTTTATCATAAAGTTGTTCGGTAATGATCACGTGTATGAAGCCGAGCGCAAGAACGGCGTCCGTTCCGGGACGGACAGCCAGCCAATGGGTCGCCAGCGCGGCGGTCCGTGTGCGCCGCGGATCTATGACGATCAGCGGTTTTCCCGTGCGGCTGAATTGCTTGATTCGCTGCCAGAGCAGCGAATTGTCCGACTCTGCCTGGTTGACTCCCCAGCAGAGGGCACAATTGGTCAGTTCAGGATCGAGTTCGTTGTCAATCGTCCAGCCATAGGTTGCCGAATTAATCAACGTGACCGGGTTCCAGCAGATCTGCCCTATGCCGACGTTATTGGGGCTGCCGAAAAGGGTCATGAACCGGTGCAACGGCCAGTACACGGCGTGCGGGCCGCCAATGCAGGTGGAAAGAGTCTCAGGACCGAAACGATCCTTGAGCACACTCAGCTTTTCCGCTATTTCGCTCAGAGCCTGTTCCCAGGAGATACGTTCCCACTTGCCGCTGCCGCGCTCGCCAACCCGCTTGAGAGGATGGTTAAGCCGTTCGGGATGGTCCATGAATTCCGGGACAAGAGCCCACCGCCGGCATCCCCGCTGTATCTGTTCATCGCCCGGATATTGAGTCGGATCAGGCACGACCGCCACAACCCGCCCCTTTTCTACCGTTGCCGTCAACCCGCACTGATAGCCGCAAAAACGGCAATTTGTTTTAACACTCTTTTTCATGCTGTCTTTCCGGCAAGGATCTCGGCCCTCTTCTGCCCGTGAATATTCGTCAACTGGTAGGAGCAAAAGGGAATCAGTGCGCCGTCCGGCCCGGCCACGGTCATGCTGCACTCTTTCAGACGCTTAAGGTCCATATCCGTAGCATCCATATAGCTCATCACCACAATTGACAACCCCGGTCCAAGCTCCGGAAACATCTTGTCGGCAATATCCGGCAGCACCGACCCCTGAGGGCTTGTCGGATCGAAATTCTCCATATATTCTTTCGTGGTAATCATGCTCGTAAGCGCCCTGAAGCGCCCTTTTTCCTCCACTATATATGTGGCAGAATCACAGGTTGGATGCGAGCACCCCAAAGGCCACAGGTCATATGGCCCCAAAATGCCATGGCTTTGTTCGGCCAACAGGAACGCGACATCACCCATTGAAAGCCGGCGCTCGTTTGAAACCTCAAAGCGCCCGGAGCCGAAGGCAGGCTGGTAGGCGATGCCGGCGATGACATCACGGTTTTCCAGGGCAAAACGCAACACGTCACCGATCTGATCCTGATTGATGCCGTTGATGATCGTCATCGCGAGAACGACCTGCAGACCCGCTTCCCGGCAGTTTTTGATCGCCTTCAGCTTTGTGTACAGCAGGTCTGCTCCGCGGATCTTTTCGTAGACAGCGGAGGTCAAGCCGTCAAACTGCATATAAATCCCGCTTATGCCGGCTTCAGCCAGCTCCCGTACGTATTCCGGATTCTGCGCTACCACGACGCCGTTGGTGTTTAATTCAATCGATGTGAAACCGATGCTTCTCCCGAGGCGGATGATGTCAGCCAGATCCTTGCGGATCGTCGGCTCACCGCCGGTTAGCTGGATACTGGTGTCCGGGCCTGTTTTCCCCATTATGCCCTTAAATATGGACTCCAGCTCAGACAGGTTCGGTCCCGGCTGCGCAGCGGCCTGTACCGCTTCGGCAGCCATAAAACAGACCGGACAACGCAGGTTGCACCGTTCGGTAAGTTCTATTTCGACGAGCGTGGGATGACGCAGATGTGACGTGCAGAGGCCGCAATCCTGAGGGCACCCTTTCAGTGATGCGACTGAATGTTCCGGCTTAACGCAGGGGAACGTGAAAGACTTCATCCAGGTATAATGCTCAACATCCGGCCATAAAAATGTTTTGAACTCCCCATGCTCCGGGCACCACTTTTCCATAGAGACAACCGTGCCCTCGGCAACAATCCGGGCGTCAACAACATCCAGACAGACGGGACAGACACTTTGCGTAGTGCTTAATAATGTGGTAACCGCTTCAGCTTCAGGAGCTTTCATATAGTTATATTTCCTTTATCCATAATTCTGATCCATAGCTAGTAGCATGGAACGTCTTACCCCCCCCCCCCCCCTCCGTCCCCCTTTAGGCCCCAGAGGGTCCTTATCAGGGGGGAAGCCTTGAAGTCTCCCCTGACAAGGGGAGATTTAGAGGGGTTTGCTGCGAAGAATTAAGAGTTACATGCTACTAGCCACGCGGAGAGTAGCCTACCCGGACATCACCCCAGTGTCTTCCACGGATGAAGATCGGACAGGCAAGATCGATAATGACTTCGCCGGAAACACGCATGAACGTCTGAAGCAGAAACGGTGCGATATTCTTGCATGCCCTGGCACTGGTTCTGTCTTCGAAGATGATCTTTGAACGGTTTTGCACCCTGTCAACTTCCTTGTTTCCGGTCAGCGGCTTGCTGAATTTAAGGAGATGGCACGGGAGGTAGCCCCTGTCATCAAAACAGGTAGAAGTGGCAAGATCAGGATTAGCGGCAAACACCTCTTCCTGAATGGGGGAGATGATCCGTTCAAACAGCGAGTCATAGGCGGTCGTATATTTCTGCGGATCGGTATGTGGTATGGCGGTATAGTTACGCGAAAAGAGCTGGTCCATCGAAATAGTGCCGGCCTCAACTGCCTTCTCAAGCGTTTCCACAACCCTGTCACGAAATTTGATTGCAACAGCCCGCTTTTCATCATGGTAGGTGCCGACGCTGAAGCATCCCACCGTAGAGAAAATCTGCTCGGCAACTTCCGAAAGATGCAAAAGCGTGTTATCGGTAATCGTTGTCTGGCTGTTTACATCCTGAGCCATACTTGAAATATGCTGGATCTTATCGGTTATCTCGGATGTAACGACACTCTGTTCTTCGGTGGCGGTCGCAATCTGGTTAATCATATCGGTAGATTCTCCGGACAGACCGTGAATCCGGGTCAATTCCTGCCGTGCAGCATCTGAGGTAGCCACACCATCAGCCACACGGGCATGTTCCTCGTTCATGGCTTTAAGGGCCTGCTGGCTTTCCTGCCGTATGGCGTTAATGATGCTCGATATTTCACGGGTAGACGCCGCTGTCTTGGCAGAGAGGTTCTTTACTTCATCGGCAACAACGGCAAAGCCGCGCCCGTGTTCACCCGCCCGCGCCGCTTCAATGGCCGCATTGAGAGCCAACAGATTCGTCTGGTCGGCAATATCCTCAATCAGCCCGGCTATCGCACCGATCTTTTCCGAAGATTCGGCCAGACGTTCCACCGTGCCGCGCGTTACGTCAACGCTCTCACGTATACTTTCCATGCACTGGCATGCTTTCTCAACGGCGGCCATGCCGCTATTGGCGGCCTCATCAACCGAAGACGCCACGGCGGCGGCATTGTGGGTGTTGTTGGCAACGCCATTCAGGGTTGAGGCCATCTCCTCGGCCGCCACGGCAACCGCAACAGCCTGCTCTTTCTGGGTTGCCGCCGTTTCGACCGTATCCTTTGTCGTCTTGGTCATCTCGCAGACCTTGACGGCAACATGTTCACCCTGTTCATACAGGTTGGAAATCATACTGCGCAGCCAACCGATCAAGGTGTTGATGTCAGTAGCAAGCTGCCGTATTTCATCGTTGCCGGAGACTTCCAGATTGCGGGTAAGATCACCACCGCCGTGAGTCAGGGCATAAACACCTTCGGTCACGCGGTTAATGCGCCGCGTTATCGAACGCGTCAGCAGGAACAGCGAAATAAAGGCACCGATGATGCCGGCTATTGCACAGGCAACTGTTATAGTTGAAATTAATTTCGCATGACGCGCCAACTCGCTATGGGCTGATGCAAGCTTTTCCTCCTGCTGTTTCACCAGCTGGGACAGTATTTCTTTTATACCTTTCCACTGCGGTGTCTCTTTTTCTACCAGCATTCTTTTTGCGTTAATCAGATCACCGGAGATTGCAAGTCGCTGTATCTCATTTTTCAGCTTGTTATCTTCTTCCCATGCATTGATCAGTGAATCAAAGTGGACATTCTGGCCAACTTCAGCCTTAAAATAGCTCCTGAGCTTTTCCGCACTTCTATTGAAGTCTGCCAAGGATTCACGATAGAAGTTGACCGAATTTGAATCAGTTGGATCGATGACTATATTACGTGTGGACTGACCTGTCTGAAGGGCATCGATATACATTTCTTTTACGAGCAACAGTGCATCGGCCTCAACGGTCAGTGCATGCTCCGCCATGGACTTGAGGTTCATCAACCCTGAGACGGATATGATGAGCGCAATGATGAAAACCAGCGATACCGATGTAACCAGAAGCTTTATTCGAGCGGCAATGCTCATGGATAACTCCAATGGAACTTATTTTAAGTGTACATACATACATTCAAAAGCCATAAACATTGATGCCCATCTTTAAAGCTTGAACTGACCGACGACGCTACGCAACTCTTCTGCCAGCCCGGAAAGCTGGTGTGCCGATGCGGCTGATTCCTGTGCGCCCCTGGATGTTGCTGCAACCACATCGGTAATCTGATGCATATTGTTACTTATTTCAGCCGTTGTAGCGGTCTGCTCCTCGGCAGCGGTTGCCACCTGATTTATCTGCATGGTCACATCATTGATCTGCTCGAGGATTTTCTCCAGAGCCTTGCCGGAATCAGCTGCCTTTTCACTACCCTTGGCAACTTCACCGACACCTATTTCCATCGCTTTCACAGCGGTCTGGGTTTCATGCTGGATGGTGCGAATCATCTCGCCGATTTCCTTGGTTGCTTTCGTCGTCCGCTCTGCCAGCGCGCGCACCTCATCAGCTACAACCGCAAAACCGCGCCCCTGCTCTCCGGCTCTCGCTGCTTCAATGGCGGCATTAAGGGCGAGAAGGTTGGTCTGATCGGCAATATCTTCAATCGTTCCGATAATTTCACCAATCTGCTCGGAACGACTGCCAAGATTTTCCACCGATTGAGCCGTTGTCCTGACTCTTTCTGCAATGCTGTTCATGACACGAATGGTTTCATCAACCACCTGCGCACCGGAGACCGCTGCTGCGCTTGCCTGTTGAGACCCGCCCGCCGCCAGAGAGCAATTCTGGGCGATATCACCGGACGTCGCCGCCATCTCCTCACCTGCCGTAGCGACTGTTGAAGCCTGTGCGGCAACTTCTTCGGCACCTGTTGCTATGTGTTCGGAGTTCAAACGCAACTGCACCGAGGCAGAGGCGACCTTTTCAGTCGTCTCTGCGACCCGGCTTATTAATCCGTGGAGCTTATCCGCAAAGAGGTTGAAATAACGGGAGGCTTCACCTAATTCATCTTTTGATGTTGCGTCCAGGCGCTTGGTCAAATCACCTTCGCCCTGGGCTATATCCTGCAACATGGATTTCATGGATTCCAGTGGCTTGGTAATACTGCCGGCGATGTACAGCGATATGGCAATCGCCAGGACAAGGACAACCAGGATAATGGCCAGCGAGGTCCAGAGCAGGGCATTGAGCTTTGCCAGGATCTCTTGTGCCGGTACATTTACCGCCAGGCTCCAGGTTGTCCCCGGTATCGGCGCATAGGCGATATATTTAACATCGTCTTTGAACGTATACTGCGCAACCCCTTGCTCTCCTTTTACCATCTTTGCGGTAATCTCTTTCAAGGCAGGCGGGGTCGATGCGTCTGTCAGCCCGTTAATTTTCATCGCCATATCTTTATTCGGATGAATAATGATCAGGCCATCGCTCCGTACGGCATACGCATATCCGGTGTCGCCGGCTTTGATTTCCCCGATGAGCTTTGACATATCTTCTAACGGGACACCGCCGGCAACACCGCCAATTATTGCTCCATTCTTCGGAGAAGGTGCGGCAACGACCACAACAGCCTTTCCTTCGGCTTTGGAGATTACCGGATCACTGACAAAAGCTTTACCTGCCATGATCTGCTTAAAATACTCACGCCCGACAACATTGATCTTTTCGCCGGTTGTGAACGTTGCATCACCTTTTACATCCATCATCATGTAAGACAAAAACAATGAATCCCGTTTGCTTTCATTTCTGAGATACCCAAGAGCAGCACCACTATCGCCATCGGTCACAAGCGGAGAGTTCGCCAGAAACGACACCTCACTCTTGCGTTCCGCAATCCACATTCCCAGCTTCTGGGCATTATCTTTGGACATGTCCTGAAGGTTGTTTTCCATCTCTTGAATAATTATCTTTTTGGCATTCCAGTAACTGGCTGCTCCAAAGACATTCAGAGACACAACAATAATGAGAACAATGGCCACTGACAGTTTTGTCTTGATACTGCGAAATTGCATGAAAGCTCCCGGGATTATTTATTATTACTTATTCCACGCCTTCAGAAACGCTTCGTCGCCAAACGGCAGGCGACCTTTGTATTTCTGCTCGCCGGGGAGCCAGGTGCGGTCACTGCCGGCACGTACGACGAGACAGCGTATGGTCACACCACCCAACAGGACCAGCAATGCGCCAACAGCCTGAGCAACGAGCGAGGACTGCAATAAAAGTATCATCGGCACTAATGTCCCTAACAACATAACTAAGGATTTAAAACTGAGGGAGATATCTCCATCAATCCATCTCTGGGCGCTGGCAGCTTCCGCTTCCGTGCCACCGGTACGCTTGACCCAGATGTAGCCGATCCAGATGATCAACTGGAAGAACAGCAACCCTCCTGCCAATGCAGGCAATGCCTGCATGACACCCGGAACAGCTGCCGGAGGAAGTAGTAAGCCACTCAGAAACTGTGCAGCGACACCGGTTACAATGGAAGAGAGCAGAAACAGCGTAATCATGCCTGGGCCAACCCAGAAAGGACGACATTTATGCCGACTCAGCAGAACACCCGGATAGGTGGCGACAACAAGCCCGGTTAACAGGCCGACAGCGGCCAGAACCTTACGGACGCCATTCCAATCCTGCCAGAACAGCTTCTCCATGCCGAGCCACGCAGGATTAAGGCCAAAGGAGGCATACGCCAGACCCACTACGATAGCAAAGGACATGATCCAGGCACCAACAGTCAGTATCGCCTTGGGGTTCATAAAGACACGCCAGGACTGAAAAGGGCGCCCCAGCTCAAAAACCAGGAAGATACAGCCGATACACATAAAAATCGGTCCCAGCAGATTACCAACAAGAGAAGTTCTTCCTTCACCTATAAACAGCTCAACAATTCCTGCAATGACGAGCATCCCGCCGCCCATCCCCGCAAAGAAGAAATCGACCGCCAACATCCAGCCCCAGCCTTCGTGTTTGTTTTTCATGGACTCTCCACCTCTAATTAATAGATATAAAACACATATGGTTCGGTATTCAGTTCGCCGAGAAGACGAGCAGGGTTTTCGCCATGAACCAGCTTGTATACCTCACTGGTTTCATCATCCAGATCTCCGAAAATTCGCGCTTTTTGATGACACGTATTGACGCAGTGCGGTTTTTTACCCACGTCAAGACGATCCTTGCAGAAATCACATTTCTGCGCCGCTCCGGTTGCGTGGTTTTGAACCCGTGCCCCATACGGACAAGCCATGATACAGGCCTGACAGCCGACACACTTCTTGTCTTCTATAAAAACCACCCCGTCTTCCCGCTTCTGCGAAGCGCCTGTCGGGCAGGCGTCAACACATGGTGCGTTGGCGCAATGCATACATAACGTCGGCACATTGTACATATGAAGATCAGGGTAAATACCGGTCGGGCCGACCGTTGTAACCGAGTTGTAAATCATGTCCACCGGAAGCTCATTATGTACTTTGCATGCGACTGTACACGAATGGCATCCGATGCAACGCCGGGTATCTATAACCATTGCATAGCGTGCCATCTTAATTCTCCCCCTTTAGATCAGAAGCTTCTACTTTATATACCCGGCAGAGCAGGCCGCGATTAGCCCAGGCGCCGCTGTATGGATCGCAATCTTCATCGGCAGAACTAGTCAGGATATTGGCATTTGATTCGAGGCAACCACCCAGCTCCGGCAAATTTATCTCACGTTCCGGATACCACCAGCCTCGCTGGGTATAAATAACCCTCGGGTGAATCCCCTGTGTCAGGTTGGCTTTCTGCTTGATACGGCCACGCTTCGTTTCGATCCAGACCCAGTCGCCTTCTTCGATAGACAGCTCGGCTGCAGTTGCCGGGTTGATATCCATATAAGGCTCATGTTTAAGGAAACGCAGATCCTTGATCTGGAAATGCTCGGAGTGGTGGTACGGCATGAACCCGCCTCCGGTCGTCAGAACCAGCGGAAACTCCTTGGCCAGAGCAGGATGATCGACTTCGTTCTCCGTAGGGCCGATATAGGGCGGCAATGGAGGATAGCCAAGATCCTTGAGCACGGTGGAATACAGCTCAACTTTCCCGGATGGCGTTGCAAATCCCTGTCGCTCGTATTTTGAATACTCACGCTCCGGGAAATGGAAGCGGTAACGGTCAACAAACTCGTCATAACTGCTGACATCGTAACCAAGCGGTGCTATGCGGTGATAATAAGCATCTTCCACCGTTTCCCATGGCCACTGCCCTTGCTGACCGACAGCCAGACCGAGATCACGCCAGAAATTGTAGTCATTACGGCGCTCATACATCGGCTGGATTGCACGCTGGGATGCGAGCAGGAAGTCGGAACAGCCGTAGGTACTGGTGATGGTCGGACGTTCAAGGGCTCCGGCGACCGGCAACACGTAATCGGAAAGGGATGCGGTCGGTGTCATCCAGTAGTCGCAGGTAACCATGAAGTCTACAGCCTGCAACGCCTCCATAACCAACTTTGTTTCACCGTACGAGTTGATCGGATTGGTGGCATTAACCAGCAGCGCCTTTACCGGATACGGTTTTTCGGTCAGGATCGCCCGAAAAACGGATGGCGGGTGAGCCTCGCACATCCATTCAGCCGTTGGCGTTTTACCCCATACTTTTTTAGTCTCTTCGCATATGCGACTGTAACCCGGCCATGTCACCAGCTTGAAGCGATCGGAGCCGATCTGCTTGGTTTTCTGAATCTCCGGTAACTGGTCGTTGGCCTCCATCTCTTCATCGGTAATAAAGTCAGGGCTCGGCCCGGTCAGAAGGTCGGCGCCCGGAACATCGAGATTGCCGGTTATCGCCCGCAATATTGCACGGGCATGCATGGTGGAACCTGCCGGCTTACCAATCTGATCGACGGATGTCCCCCATTGAATGTTGCCCGGTTTATTCATGGCATACATATAGGCGCTTTCCCGGATCTGCTCCGGAGTCAGCCAGGTTAACGGCGCAGCCCATTCAGGGGTGTATTCTTCCACGTGATCGGCCAACTCGCCAAAGCCTTCGCAGAAATCCGCTACAAACTCCTGAGCGAACAGACCATCATAAATAATGACGTTTATCCATGCGAGCGCCAGTGCCAGATCGGAACCGGGACGTAACGGCAGCCACATATCTGCCTTGGCGGCTGTCTCGCTGAAACGCGGGTCAATGACGATGACCTTCATTCCCTTGGCCTGGAAATCGGTTATATGGTGCATCTCCGGCATACCGGCCGCTCCCGGATTTTGCCCCCAGAGCACCAGACAACGACTGTTGCCCATGTCCAGCTCAAAAGGACACCACCCATAAATGGCGGTTTCTACCATAAAGGTGGGAATCCAGCAGAGATGAGAGTTGTGGAAGCCGTTCGGGCTGCCAAACTGATTCATGAAACGCCTGCGCGCCCAGTCATCTGTACGTTGCGTGCCACCGGCAGTTGCCACCGCTTCCGCACCAAATTCGTCACGGATTTTGGAGATTTTGGCACCGATCTCTTGTATCGCCTGATCCCAGGGAATCTGCTCCCATTTCCCCTCGCCGCGCTTGCCAACCCGCTTTAACGGATAGTTAATCCGTGCGGGATGATCAAGGTGATCCAGGGCGATATTACCCCGACAGCATAAGCCACCCTTATTTGAGGGGAAATCCGGATCTCCCTCGATATCAAGCACCTTGCCGTCTTTGACGTAGGCCAGGACACCACAATTCTGGTGACAAAAGTAACAGGCCGACTTCTTTACTTCGATACCCTCTTGTTCCAAATCGATATTTTTGCTCATACTCCACCTTTCAGGCTTTTTTTGCAGATAGTGTATTCTTCTGCTTCCAGCAAAATGAATTTGATATCCCCAGCCGCTGTCTTAGTTGGCTACAACAACACAAACCATGTTTACATTTGTCCTGTGCAGTTCTATGACTCCTGCAATTGCAGCGACTATGCCATTGGAACAAAATATGCAAACACTTGTAATCACGATGCTTATTTGCCGCATATCGTGGCAAAATTTATTGTTATGATAAGCTGATTATCAATTTGAAAAATATAAAGGGGGATGGATTGCCATGAAAAGTAACGGGGTTAAGTACGCAATCGACGACTGCGTGGAATGCGGTGTATGCGCCAATGACTGCTCATTTTTGCGTGAAAGCGGTGAATCTCCCGCCGCAATGGCACGGCGGGGAATTACCACAAGCGAAGCATACAGCTGCTCTTTGTGCGGCTTATGTGCTGCAGTGTGTCAGCAGGGAGTAAGCCCGATGGAAATGTTTGCCGGGCGTCGTCGCGAGGCTGTTTCACACAACGAGATCGAAATCGAGGATTACCGCTATATGTTTCCGGACCGGAAAAACAACGTGATGAGCGTGTATCGCCAGGAGTCCGGCATCGATTACAGTGAAACCGATTCTTTCAATGCTGCGGAGTCCTGTTTTTTTCCCGGATGCACCTTAATGACCTATTCACCCGCGCTAACCACAGAGACGTTCACACGCCTGAAATCCAGCGGTGTGTGCCAGGAGATGTGGACAGAATGCTGCGGAAAGCCGCTGAATCAATTGGGATTGCAACAGAGACTGGAAACCATGCAGAGCGACCTGAAACAGTTTGTAAAGGCCCACCACATAAAGCGGTTAATCACCGCCTGCCCCGGCTGCTATTATGAATTACGCGAAATATTCAATACGGATGAACTGACAATACAAACGGTCTACGAGGTCCTGGCAGCTGACAACCGGGATCATAGCGGAGACGGACGCTACACGATCCACGACTCCTGTCCCGATCGGAGTGATGGGGTCTTTGGCAAACAGGTGCGCCAGGCTCTGGAGCAGCAGAATTGCACACTATCCGAAATGAAACACAACAGGGAAAACACGATCTGCTGCGGCAGCGGCGGCCAACAATCACATTTCCGCCCCGACCTCGCAGAGGAAGTCGTACAGGTGAGACAGAATGAAGTCCAACAGACCGGTGCCGAGACTCTCGTTGGATACTGCATGAGTTGTGTTCTGAAATATGACGGGAAAATGCCGGGAGTATCCGTAGTCCACGCCTTGAGCCTGCTACTGGATGTCGAGGTGGATTACACAGGCGCCAAGGAGCGGGCCGGGAAAATACTGAGCGGGCCTCGCGGTGAGCAGTTGTGGGAGAAAATCATGGCAGAGTGACGCTTCGACTAACCGGCGACAAACCGGACGAAGTGAAGTCAGGTTAAAGGGCCAAACCAGCACGCCAGACCCTTTAACCTGCATGTATCTGTATTCAGCTTATGCAGCCGCACATTCAACTGCGTTGCCGGCCTCCAGCATCTTTGCCTTCTCAAAAAGCCCATGCGCCTTTGTTTGTCCTACTACCAGATTATTAGCCAAAACAGCCTTAAGACCCTCCTCACTCTGCCTCGGCACAAGCCGATCCAAATACTCTCCCGACGTTTCAAACAAGCCTTTCAGCATTAAAAAGCCTTTGCGAAGTTCCTGCATTTCTTTTACGGTCACGGTCATAGTTTTTTCTCGCATTCCCCCACCCTTTTGAAACGTTATTTAACAGCACCTGCATTGCCCAAACTATTTCCATTCATGACACGGCTTTGTTCACACCAAAAACCAAAAGCAGAATTGCAACGATACTACCGAGAACCGGCCTCAGGGACTCACCCGCTCATCGCCGACTGGCGACAGAACACGTACCGACCGAGCTACGGCAACCGCCCAAACCACTCTCAAAAGTTTGCCAGAAATCTTCCTGCCGTGCCACTGATTCAATGGCAGCATTGAAGCAGTCCACACAGATACCGTGTGAGACACCACCGCTTGAACCGGCTCCCGAAGGATTTATCCCGATATCAGCCTCACACCAGGCGCATATGGTTTTTATGAAATTAACATTATTCATGTAACAGCCACCAAAGTAGGATTTTTTTCACGTCACCATTATATGTTGTGACCATGGCTCGCTAATGACAATTTTCACTGGATTCCTCACACACACAAACCTTACTAGCATGGAGCGTGCCATTACAAACAGCCCCACAAGCTGATACTATTGCTTGATTTATTTATCCTGCCCTCCACGTGCATTCCTTTTTTGACAAAAACATTCAACATAACAAGACCGCGAAACAATGAGTAACAAGCTTCACTCCACCCCGAAGATGGCTAAAAAGCGCTGTTTTTTATGAAAACAACGCCTGGATTTCCAAAATGACACAAGCGTTATCAAAACGATAACGGCCTGACTGTTTTTTGTAAACTAATTTAATAACACCGGACAGTTGCAAAATTTTATTTGTTGGCACAATCGCTGCTACTGCACAAAAGCATCATTCATTGAATATCCAGGCCTCGTTGCATACATGCAGCTGACCACCATCAGCTGGATAACAAGGCAGTCTCAGCGGGCAGCCTGGTACCAGACAGTAATAATCAGCCACTACAAGCAGCAGGAGGCTTTGAATGCGGACACCATACGAATTCAGCTCGCTCACCAAAGGCGAGTATGAAGCATAAATTGCCCCATTTCGGAATCCTGCAAAAAATACTTATATCCTTCCTCGCCATATCACTTATTCCCTTGCTGATTTTCGGTTATATCGGTGGTGAAAATCTGAGGGCATTCGGCTTACAGGCTATCCAAAGAACGGCACAAATGGGACGCGACGATTTGAGCCACACCTCGAAGCTTGGTGACATCTCAATTAAAGACAGCGTGCGTGCCCTTGACATCAAATCAACGGAGGCAATTGAACTGCGCACCGTTGAATTGGCCCACAGGATTGCCGACTTCCTGCACGAAAGAGATAATGACATTCTCATGCTATCGACGTTCGCTCCCTCTTCTCGGCACTATCTTGCTATTTACAACACCCTGAACAGAGATGTCATCGCAACAGACAGTGCAGCTTTGTCCGAGCTGGAGCGAATGGCACCAGCCACCATCACATCTTCAAACCCGGAAAACAGTCCACAATGGAGACACACCCCCCCACTGAATTTCAAAAGAGTTGCCCGCCCCCTCTATAAAGAAATCACCTTTGTCGATCTACAGGGGCATGAACAGATTAAAGTCGCTAACGGACGCCTCTCTGCCAATCTCATTGATGTGACAAAAGCCAAGAACACCTATTGCAAAGCTGAGGACTATTTTCGCCACGTGAAGCTCTTGAAAAAGGGGGAAATATATGTATCAAACGTCGTGGGGGCGTATGTAAAGGGGTGGATCAGAAAGACTCCGGAAGGGATAAGCGTCAGACCGGACAGCGCGTATGCCGGAAAAGAAAATCCGCAGGGGAAAAAATTTGAGGGGATCATACGCTGGGCTACCCCGGTCTATGCCGCAGACAAAAGAAAGATAGGCTATCTGACCATGGCGCTTGACCATACCCATGTGATGGAGTTTACCGATCATATCAAGCCGACTGAAGAACGATTCACCGCCCTTTCTGATGGAGGTTCAGGCAACTACGCATGGCTGTGGGACAACCGCGACCGGAACATCTCTCACCCGAGAGACTTCTTCATTTGCGGTTATAACCCTGACACAGGCAAGGAAGTGCCGGGCTGGGTGAGTCAGGACACGTATGATGAATACAGGAAAAGCCAATTATCTCTGGAGTATTTCACAACAAAGCTCCCTTCCTTTCGGGCGTTCACGCACAGCAAACTGCCTTCTGCGGAGCAGATTAAGGCGGGAACCGTTTCGCTGGATTGCCGCATACTTGATACCGCTTCCCAATGCGAGGGGTGGCATGAAGGGACGGAAGACGGGGGATCCGGCTCTTTTGTCATTTTCTGGAGCGGCCTCTGGAAACTCACAACTTACGCTGCAGTACCCTACTATACCGGTCAGTACGGAAAATCCAGGAGGGGCTTCGGCTATGTAACGGTCGGCGCCAATGTCGATGAATTCCACAAGGACGCCAACATCACCAAAGCAAAAATAGAGGCACAAATCACCAAAATATCCGGAGAAATGGGGGCAAAATACGCCCAAACACAACAAGAAATGGGCCAGAGAGTCACACATAATCGTAAAACGATGGCACTGATCACCGTGCTGGCGGTCATAAGCGTCATCATTATCTCTTGTCTGTTGAGTCGCGGAATTATCAAACCGCTGAAAAACCTTACCGACGGTGCCCGTGCCATGAGCAGGGGAAATCTCGATCAGTCTATTGAAGTAAAATCTAACGATGAAATTGGACAACTTTCCGCAACATTCAATGAAATGGCGAGATCCATAGCCAGCCTGGACAAGATGAAATCAGATTTTGTTACTATCGCTTCCCACGAGTTGAGAACGCCGATACAGGCGATGCTGCTGAGCATATCCGGCATACTGGAGGGATATTCAGGTAAAATTGACGCGGAGGTGCGAGAAGACCTTCAGCTTGCGATAATAGGAATCGAACGGCTGATGCGCCTGGTTAACAACCTTCTCAATCTGTCAAGGATCGAGGCCCGAATAACGGAATGTACTATGACATCCGTCCCGATTGAAGAAATTGTTGAGCTTGCAATTGTTCAGGTAAGCGATTTGCTGTATGCCCACCGCCACGTTATCTCCAGAAAAATTCAGCCCGGCTTGTTGACCATAAATGGAGACAAAGACCAGATCGTCCAGGTTTTGATCAATCTACTCAGCAACGCCATAAAATACAATCCCGCAGGTGGACGGATACACGTGGGAGTGGAACAGCGTGGAGGCTATCTGCAACTTTTTGTTGCCGATAACGGCTATGGCGTACCTCCGTGGGCAAAAGAAGACATTTTCAAGAAGTTTTTTCAGGCGGACAACATCATGTCCCACAAGGTTGGGGGGTCAGGACTGGGACTTACCATCAGCAAAGGGATCGTTGAGAACCATAACGGCACCATAACATGCAAAAGCCCGATTCCTGACAGGGGCTTTACCGGGTTCACCTTGGGTGGCGACAGAAAAGGAAGCATATTTATCATCTCGTTACCGGCAACAAACTCAGCACATCTAATCTGCTAACAAAAGGAGCACGATCATGGCCATCGACAAAATTCTTGTAGTAGATGACGAAGAGGTGATTTCGGCATATTTGCAGAGAAAGCTTGTCAAGCTTGGTTATTCAGTGGACCTGGCTGGAGATGGAGAGATGGCTTTAAATCGTGCTATCGCCACCATGCCGGACATTATTCTGATGGACGTGAAACTCCCGAAATTAACTGGCACTGAGGTTTGCAAGAGACTGAAAGCCGACGAGAGAGCCAAAGGCATCCGTGTCCTTCTCCTCTCGGCCAAAGCACAGCCTGAGGAGATACAAGAGGGCTTCGATGCGGGAGCGGACGACTACCTGTGCAAACCGATGAGTTTTCCGGATATCCTGACCAGAATCAACAACCACAAACGCATATGAATGCATTGGCCTCCCCAACATTCACCTGGCTAAAGGGTTACATGACCTTGTATGACGAACACCAGAGACGCAACATCCAGGAATACATCTTCAGCCTTGAAGAGATACAGGAACAGCTGGAAGAACTGGTCAAGGCGAGAACTGAAGAGCTCAACGATGCTAACCTCCAACTTAAAGACGAAATTCTGGAACGAAGAGCAAATGAAGAAAACCTCCGTAAGAGTGAAGAGCAAAAAACATCTATTCTTGACGCAATTCCCTGTGCAGTTCTTGGCGTAAAAAATCGAGTGATCATCTTTGCAAACGACTCGACCGAAGACGTTTTTGGCTGGAAACCGGGTGAACTCATTGGAAAAAACACGAGAATTCTTTGCAGGAACGAGGAAGATTTCAACGAAATCGCAGTACTACTAAACAAATCTTCCTGGAAGAAGCGTAATTACAGAATTGAGTTTATCTGCCGCAAGAAAAACGGTGACCCATTCTTATGCCGAATGAGCGTTGGCAGAAGACATGATCTGGAAGAAAAAGACATAGTTATCGTCTTTGAAGATATCACGGAATACAAACGCAACCAGGAAGAGCGGGACCGTCTCCAAGCGCAGGCTCTTCACGCACAAAAACTGGAGGCTATCGGCACTCTGGCGGGAGGCATTGCCCATGATTTCAACAACTTGCTGACCGGTATCATGGGCAACCTGTCCGTTGCGCTCCTTAAATCAGGAAACGACGACGTCAGCACATCCCTGCAGCGTGCACTGCAAGCGTGTGAGCGGGCGACAAGCCTGACTCGGCAGCTACTGACCTTTGCCAAGGGGGGAGCGCCGGTCAAACAACTGGCCTCGGTTGCTGAAATAGTCCGGGACTCGGCCGAATTCGCGCTGCGCGGGGCGAACGTCGCCTGCGAATTTGCCGTGACAGACGTTTTATGGGCGGCAGAAGTAGATACCGGGCAATTGAGCCAAGTCATCAGCAACCTCGTAATCAATGCCGACCAGGCCATGCCCAACGGCGGTCTTCTGAACATCTCCATTGATAACGAGGAGTTTGACATACCGTCACATAACCTTTCTCCAGGTCGCTACATCAGGATAACCGTCTCCGACAATGGAGGAGGTATTTCCAAAACATCCATAGGCCGTATTTTCGAGCCATACTTCACCACCAAACCTTCGGGGAACGGCCTGGGACTGGCAACGACACACTCCATCATTACCCGGCATGGCGGGCAGATTGAAGTAACTTCAGAAGTAGGATGTGGTACAGCCTTCACCATTTACCTGCCGGTATCAAGCATTAAAAAACAGGGTGAGGCGCAGGCGAAGCAGGCTCAGATCCAAGAAGGGACCGGCAGAATCCTCCTCATGGATGACGAAGACTTTATCCGGGATGTCGTGGTCGATATGCTTGATATGATGGGATATGAATGCGTTACCTGTGAAAACGGCCAGCAGGCATGCACCTTGTACAAGCAGGCTTTTGAAGCAGGCTGCCCTTTCTCGGCCGTCATCATGGATCTGACCATACCGGGTGGCATGGGGGGAGTGGAAACAATGGCCGAAATCAGCCTGATCGATCCAATGGCACGGGGTATCGTTGCCAGCGGTTACTGTGGCGATCCGGTCGTTGCGTCGTTTAGAGAATATGGTTTCGTGGCTGCTGTTCCGAAGCCGTTTACTCTGAGCCAAGTGGCAGAGACACTTGCAGAAATTCTTGCGCCAAGCTGCACGCCTTGAAACACTTCCACGGTGTGCTGTCATACAGGCTACTGCTCCGTGCAGGAGTAAAAAAGACATGAAAAAGGGCTAGCTTTTTGAGCTAACCCTGGATTCATTTTGGAGCGGGAAACGGGATTCGAATTATAAAAATCAAACTCAATAATTCAACCACATCTTTCGTATCTATATAGTGTTATTGCAATTAAACGTCACACCCCTTGTGGTTTCGTCCATTTAATTGTATCTGAAATCAGCCATTACCAAGGCTACCGGCAAAAGTTTTGCGAAAGAATCAGACTGTAATCTCTTCTGGCTTTAACCAGACCATGTGTCCGTCCTTCATGGCAACTATAGAATTCCCCGCATTTTTATGCCGTAAAACAGCCTCTTTGACGGCTTGTTTTACTGCTTCATCAATCTGCGTACCTTCGGCAATAATCTTACCGATATCTTTTTTCAATGCCTCAGCCATGATATTCCCTCTTTAGCGTTTCCCACAAAGTTACATCTGCTACGTTTTCGATAGTATCGTATTCACCCGAAGATATCAAGCGGGGTGCCCCCGATTGTGAGTTATCATATATGCGCCATGTATCAGCAACTGGACGATACAGCCGAAAGAAGTTCTTCAATCCGGCATGGTAACGACGACATATAGTATCTTCGGGCACATTATGACCGCCCATTCTGACTCGTTCGGCAACACGGGCTATTGCAAGTTCTGGTGACGGCAACCAAAGATAAAACAGGTGGAAAGCGTATCCTTCACCTTTTAGCTTATTCAGCCAGTGGGCAAAAGTCTTACTGGCAAGGGTAGTTTCAAAAGCAAAATCTTCTTTTTCGTCTGCCAACTGCTGCAAACGCTCCAGCATTACTCGACCGGCATGAAAAGCAGCCTTTTCAGGATTGAACGCGGAAAGCCCCTGTGCAATGGTGTCGGCATTAACAAATTCGGTAACACCAAGCGCACCATTGAGGATCGCTGGAGCGGTTGTAGATTTTCCGGCTCCGTTGGGGCCAGCTATGACAATTGCGTGTGGCACGTAATATAATCCGTTCTGAAGCGCAGTACTGTAAATGACCGGCAAAGATTAGCGCATCTTCGGAAAGAATGCAATTTATTGAAAGGGAAACATTCCTGGTCGTGATTGCCATTAACCAATTCAACGGAATTCCGGCGTTAGTGACTTTTTAATCGCCTGCCTGGCAAACTCATATTCCTGCATCATCCTCAACATCCCCTATTTATCAAGGACCAAACAGCAGAGTCTCAGGCCTGATACTTAATACTTGAGAAGAAGAAGCATATCACCAGCCTGAAGGGAAGAAATTATTCTTGGAACGAGGGGAATCGAAGCGTTTCTCTCTGACGCGATAATATAGACAGGAGTAAAAAAGACGTGAAAAAGGGCTAGCTTTTTGAGCTAACCCTGAATTCATCTTGGAGCGGGAAACGGGATTCGAACCCGCGACTTCGACCTTGGCAAGGTCGCACTCTACCACTGAGTTATTCCCGCTTGCGAGACCAGATTTATAGCAAATCGGGATATTGGTGTCAACATTTTTTAGCACCCGGTTCATTTTTTTTCACTGCCAGAGCAATGCTACTGCACAGCCAGCAGCGATCGGTACGCTGAAACCAGCTGCCGTGATCGGCTGTCCCAGGAATGTACCTTTACCGCTCTCTCCCTGATCCGCTCTGCAAGAGAACACATAAGCTCACTGTTCTGTAGCGTTGAAACAATCGTGTCCGCCAGCGAAGCGGCATTCCCACGTTCGACATAGATGCCATCATCACCAAGGATCTCCCGATTGATCTGGTTGTCGAACACCACCGTCGGCAGTCCGCAGGCCATATAGTTGAACAGCTTGCCATTGGCCTCGGTCAGGGCCAGCTTTGGCGACACCGCGAGATCGCCGGCACTGAGAAAAAACGGGGCACAATCATAATTGACGCGTCCGGTAAAAGTGATGGCAGCGGCAATCCCCATCTCCTCTGCCTTCCTCAGATACTCCGTATCAGGGAACCCCATCAACAGGAAGCGGATGTGCGGGTCTTTGTCCCTGATCAGGGCAATAACCTCCAGTAACAGATCGACCCCTTGATAACGGTTGAACAGCCCAAGATATACGACCAGCTTCACATGGTCAGGAATGCCGAGTTCGCGGCGTGCCTCACTGCGGGGGTGCGGATAAAACACCTCTGTATCCACCCCGTCAATAAGGCTGACCACCTTTTCCTCCGCGATCCCCCACTCCTGTATCAGCTCCTGGCGACCTCTGGCAGAGCTGGTAATCGTGAGGTCTGCGCGGCCGTCTATAAAGCGCTCCAGTCTCTTGAACATCTTCACCAGCAGTGATGTTTCACGAAAGAAACCATGGTTGAGCGACTCGCCGCTCAAGCTGCCCTGATAATCGAACAGCAGCGGGATACGGAGGAACAGTTTGAGAACAGCGCCGATCAGGGCGCCTTCGTGGAGATGGGCGTGAATCAGGTGAGGACGAAACGAAGGGATTTCTGCCAGACATTTCCACAACAGAAGTAGATCAAGGTAAGGTTTGTGCCAGGAGGGACCGGCTTCCAGCTTGCCGTACCACGGAATGTTCGGGGTCCGCACCACGCGCACCCCGGGCATGTCCCGGCCGAGATGATAGGTCACGATACAGACCTCGTGCCCGAGCTTCGTCAGCGCCCGTGCTTCTTCATAAATCCTGACATGACACCCCCTGTCGGCAAAATAGGGGGTCGGGGCGATCATGAGGACGCGAAGGGGCCCTTCAGTCAAGGTTTATCCTGTCTTTAACAACGTAAATGGGCTTTCCCTGCGATTCAAAATAAGTTCGTGCATTGAGCTCGCCAAGCAAGCCGAGCATGACAAATTGCGCCCCCATAAAGAGGAGAAACGCCGTCAGTATAAACAACGGGTTTCGATTCATGCTGAAGTCTTCGAATACCTTCATATACAGGGTCATGGATCCTGTGGCGAAACCCGCCAGTATCGTGTAGATGCCCCATTTACCGAACAGCTGAATCGGCTTGGTGGAGTAGGACATCAGAAACTTCACCGTCATCAGGTCAAGAACAACGCGCATGGTACGGGAGATGCCGTACTTGCTGACGCCATGCAGGCGGGGAAAGTGGTTGACCGGCAGCTCGGTCACCTTGGCGCCGAACTGGGACGCCAGCGCCGGGACAAAGCGATGCATTTCACCGTACAGATTAATGCCATCCAGCACTTCGCGGCGATAGGCCTTGAGCGTGCAGCCGTAATCATGCAGATGCACGCCGGTCTGCCGCGAAATAAGCGCGTTGGCAAGCAGAGACGGAATCTTGCGGCTGATGAAAGTATCCTTCCGGTCGCGGCGCCACCCGGAGACAACATCAAAGCCTTCGTGTATTTTTGCAACCAGTCGCGGTATATCGGCGGGGTCGTTCTGCAGGTCTCCATCCATCGGAATAATGATGTCGCCCCTGGCGTAATCAAAGCCGGCCGACATGGCGGCGGTCTGACCGAAGTTCCTGCGGAAGCGGATGACCTTGAGTGTGTCATCTTCCGCCGCAAGCCTGGTCAGCTCACGGTATGATCCATCGGAAGAGCCGTCATCGACCATGATGATCTCATATGAAAAGCCGGCATCCTGCAGCGCAGACCTGATTGCAGCATATACGGATTCTACATTTTCCTGTTCGTTGTAAACAGGCACTACTATGCTTATATCCACGTTTCTTCTCCATCATATAAAGCGCCGTAAGACGCATATCTACCGTTTATCATGCGTTACGTCTATTTTTTATTCGCTGAAGCTCTGCCCGAGCGGCTTTATCCTGCTTACCCGTATCGAGCGATCCTGCACCGGCTCCGGCGTGCCGCTGAGTAAGCCGTACAGAAGACCGACGCCGTTGGCGATATGCATGAGCGGGTAAATGCCGATCAGCAGCAGTGAAAACAGGCGACCGGAGCGGGACAGCACCATGAGTGCGCTTGCCAAAGCCGCGGTCAGGTATATCACGAGAGGCACAAGCATGAATACCTGCTTTATGCACATCAGGGCGAGAATCAGATACATGACAAAAAACAGCGGGATGAAACTTGTTACCGAATATGATGACGTCATCACGGTTTGCTGCCCCCTGCCGCGCCCATAGCTGAACATCTGGCGGACAAATGCTTTCAGCGTCGTGCGCTGACTGCGGCACACTGACATGGAGGGTGAATAGAGCAGTCGGTAGCCGACAGACGTGACCCGCTCCATGAATTCATTCTCTTCGTTCGGATACAAACATTCGTTAAAACCGCCAAGGTCCATGAATACCGAGCGCCGCACCGCAAGATTGCACAGAATCAGCTCTTTGTCGGTTGTCTGGCGGGTTTCACCCTCTGCGCGATAGCGGTTACATACGGCACCTGAGCCGAATGGCGAAGCAAGCGCAGAACCGAACAGCTGCTGAAGCCAACTATCTCCCGCAGGGGTAATTGACGGGCCTCCGACAACAGCCACCGACGGATCATTCATGCCCTCAGCGCAACGGGCCAGATTTTCCGGGTTTATCAGCGAATCGTCGTCGAGGAAATAGAGAATATCACCCGTCGCCTCAGCCGCCGCAAGATTGCGCTGCCGGCTTGGCGCACACCCCTCGGCAAGCAGAATTTCATAACCGGGGTCAGCGGGCAGGATCTTTTTAAGGTGTGCGCACGCCGCCACATAGCCGCCATGCTTTACCGGAATTATTATAGAGAATGAGGGCATCTGTACCTGTACACAAAAAAATCACCGGGCGAACCCGGTGAAGGAGAGATTGACTGATTGCAGCGGCAGGAATAGTCAGCCGCAACAGAATTACGCTATCAATTGCCGCCGTAGCTGTGCAGACCGGAGAGGAGCAGGTTGACCCCCAGGTAGCAGAAGATGGTCGCGGCGAAACCGATAACCGAGAGCCAGGCGGCACGCTTGCCGACCCACCCTTTTGTGATGCGGGCGTGCAGAAAGGCGGCATAGACAAACCAGACGATGAGCGACCAGGTTTCCTTCGGGTCCCAGCTCCAGTAGGTACCCCAGGCGTAGTTGGCCCAGGCGGCGCCGGTGATGATACCAAGCGTCAGCAGCGGAAAACCGATCATGATTGCGCGGTAGTTGAGATCATCGAGCGCCTTCAATGGCGGGAACATGGACATCAGCCCACCCGCCGGCGATGACGCATTGCCGCCTTCAACAGCCGTCTTGATGAGGTACATGATTGAAATCCCGCAGGCAACGGCAAATGCGGCATAGCCAAGGAAGCAGGTGATGACATGATACAGCAGCCAGTTACTCTGCAGCGCCGGAACAAGCGGTTCGATGCCGGTATTCATCCCCAGCTGTGCCCACGCCATCCCAAGCAGCGCAAACGGCACAACAAACGCGCCGATAATCCGGTATTTATAGCGGAGGTCGATATAGGCAAACAGCAGGATAATCGTCCAGGAAAAGAATACGATGGATTCATACAGGTTGGACATCGGTGCATGCCCGACACCCATATCATACGATTCCTTCCAGCGGAGCCCGATAGCTACCGTTTGGACAAGAAGACCTGCATACGCAAGATAACTGCCGGCCATGCCGAGCGCCTTGTTTCTGCTGGCGAGGAACGCAAAGAAAGCGATCATTGAGATCAGGTATGTGAAGGTTGTAACGTTAAAAAGCATGGAACTAGTCATAAAGCCGTAAACCCCCTTAAATTTTTAGATGCTGGAACTTTTCGGAAATATCTTCAAACTGCATCTGGAATGCAGCCTGATTTTTACTGGTATTGCCATACAGGTGGGCATGCCCTTTCGACACAACCACCCACACCCGCTTGTGAGACATGAAAAACGCGATGCCGAGACCGACAATCATCAGGGTGCACCCGAGCCAGACCACCCACACACCAGGGTCTTTGGCTACCTGCAGGCCGGTATACTGCTTGGCGTTGGACCCTTCATAACCAAAGATCAGCGCATCCCCCCGCTGGGCATTCACATCGGGAAAATTCTTGAATGCAATGAAGATTTGCGGCGCAGCCCCTTTTCTGGTGACCTCAATACGGGCTGCCGGCCCGGAGAATCCGGGGGCAAACTGACGGACTTCCTGCGTCGCCTCCAGAAGCTTGAAGATCGTACCATCTTTCAGCGTCACCGGAATGCCTTCGCGAACAGTGATCTTTTCAGGCGTGCCGCCGTTTCGTGAAGCGACCGTAACGTAGTGCGCCCCCCCCTCGCTGGCCTGACCGTAGCTGGACTGATAAAAGGTGATACCCTTGTAGGTCAGCGGCTGGTTAACAATAACCTTGACCTGTGAATAACCGGGAACCGGCGTACCGTTTTCCAGAACCGTTAATATACTTCTGAATTCCTTGGGAGAACCGTTCTCGTAAAAATCGACATTGAATTTTTCGCATAATACTTCAAAACCGAGCGGCATCTGCTGACCGTTTTTATTCTCAAACGAGTTGACGCTTGTTCCCTCGACGATAGCGACAAACCCCTTGTAACCGAACAGAGATCCGATGATGGCCCCGACAAAGATCACCAGAATGCTGAAGTGGACGACATACACACCGAGACGGCACCAGGCCGCTTTCTGGGCGAAGAGGTGGTACTCGCCATTATGCTCGGTGATAACCGGCGCAGAGAATTCTTTCCCGAGAAATTCGCTCAGCCGTTCTTTCGCTTTATCAATTGAACCGGAAAACGTCAGCTCATTCTTTAAGGGGAAAGAGTTGCGCATTCCCTCCCCGAGGACGAGGGTCGGTTCGCTGACAAACTTGAATACGTGCGGCAAACGCTTGATCGAGCAGGAAACAAGATTCAAGCTGAATACATAAAGCAGGGCAATGAACCACCAGGAGTGGTACATATCAAAGAAGCCGAGCTTGGAGTATATCTGCAGCTTGGCGGGACTGATCTCGGCGACATATTCGGGCGGTAGCGCACCCTGCGGCAAAACCGTGCCGATTATCGAGGTCAAAGCCAGTGAAATCAGCAAAAACAGGGTCAACTTAAGAGAGCAGAAAAAATCCCATACTTTGGTAATAAAACTTCTTTCCGTGTTAGCCAATGTAATCTCCAGACCGTGCAGGATAGTGGTAGCGGTACGAAACGTAATCTTTTTTTGACAGTACCCCAAATTTAAAAAAAAATGCACCCCTTTTTTTACAATTCATACCTTTTTAGTCGGATTTAAATAATCAGCGCTGAATAATCAATACTTTCAATTTAATACCCATAGTGTATACTCAAATCGAACGGACTAATTGAATGTTTCACGCGGGAGCGTTTATGCCTGTCATTCTGGAGGCGATACTAGTTTCGGTCGGTATGCTCATCATCTTTGGTGTTGCGTTTCTGGCTATCTTTCTGTTGGCAATTACCATGTCACCTATCGAACGCAGCCTGTCCAAGATGATCTGGGATGCCACAACACCAAAAAGGCCTGCTTCGAGTACCCCCAAGGGGTCTTTCCGGGATTTCAGCAGTAAACACTGATTTTTATTGTTTGTTCCGTAACAACCAAAGGCTTCTCGAATTCGGGCAGCCTTTTTTAATACAGAAACCGGAGGAGTCACGCATGCTGACACTTAAAGACCCCACTCTGCTGAAGCAACAGTGTTATCTTGACGGCAGCTGGATGAATGCCGACAACAATGGAACGATAGCCGTCAACAATCCGGCCACAGGCGAAAACATCGGCACTGTCCCCAAAATGGGTACAGCCGAAACACGCCGGGCGATTGCCGCCGCCGCGGCCGCCCTCCCCTCCTGGCGCGCCAAAACCGCCAAAGAGCGCTCTGTAATCCTGAGGCGATGGTTTGATTTGATCATGGCCAATCAGGATGACCTTGCGACCATCATGACCGCTGAGCAGGGGAAACCGCTGGCCGAGTCAAAGGGCGAAATCGCCTATGCCGCTTCATTCATCGAGTGGTTTGCCGAGGAGGGAAAGCGCGTGTACGGGGATACGATTCCCGGACATGCGGCCGACAAACGCATCGTTGTCATCAAGGAACCGATCGGCGTCTGTGCTGCCATCACACCATGGAATTTCCCTGCCGCCATGATTACCCGCAAGGCAGGGCCGGCACTGGCAGCCGGCTGCACCATGGTCGTTAAGCCGGCCAGCGCCACCCCCTTTTCAGCGTTGGCACTGGCAGAACTCGGGGAGCGCGCCGGAATTCCGGCCGGGGTATTCAGCATTGTCACCGGCTCTGCCGCGGCAATCGGCGACGAAATGACCGCCAACCCTACCGTACGCAAGCTGACATTTACCGGTTCGACCGAAATCGGCAAGCAGCTGGTGGTGCAGTGTGCCGCCACCGTAAAAAAAGTATCACTGGAGCTGGGAGGCAATGCACCCTTCATCGTTTTTGATGATGCCGATCTCGATGCCGCCGTTGATGGGGCGATTGCTTCAAAATACCGTAACACCGGCCAAACCTGCGTTTGCACCAACCGTTTACTGGTACAGGACGGCGTTTACGACCTCTTTGTGCAGAAGCTGTCCGCAGCCGTCGCTAAAATGCGGGTTGGTAACGGCCTGACCGGAGATGTCCAGCAGGGGCCGCTCATCAACATGGCCGCAGTCGAAAAAGTGGAGGAACATATCGCCGATGCAACCGCCAAGGGTGCCCGGATTGTGCTTGGTGGCAAGCGCCACGGCCTGGGCGGCACCTTCTTTGAGCCGACGATCGTGGCTGATGTTACCCCGGAGATGCTTGTTGCCCGTGAAGAGACGTTCGGACCGCTGGCCCCGGTATTCCGCTTCAGCACTGATGCAGAAGCGGTGCAAATGGCCAACGACACGGAATTCGGCCTGGCGTCATACTTCTACAGCCGTGACATAAGCCGCGTATGGCGCATCGCCGAAGCGCTGGAATACGGCATGGTCGGCATCAACACCGGCCTGATATCAACGGAGGTCGCCCCTTTCGGCGGCGTGAAGGAATCCGGAATCGGACGGGAAGGGTCGCGCTACGGCATTGAAGATTTCCTTGAGATCAAGTACCTCTGCCTGGGAGGCATATAAACCAGCGTAGCACGACCCACTTCAACTAAAATGCCGTTCTTTGAGAATGTCTACTATTTCTATTGACAATAATTCCTTTGTCCTATAGAAATAGTAGACATGATCTCAAGAAAAACAAAATATGCACTAAAAGCGCTCATCAATCTCGCAGGACAACCGACTGACGAACCGGTTCTCATCTCGGAACTGGCGAGACAGGAACAGATTCCACGCAAGTTTTTGGAAGCGATCCTGCTCTCACTCAAAAATGTCGGCGTGCTCCAGAGTAAAATCGGCAAGGGGGGCGGTTATTTCCTCGCCAAGGAACCCCGCAATATCAGCATCGGTAGCATTGTAACGGCACTTGAGGGAGGCTACGCACCACTGCAATGCCTGAATGACAACCTTAACCCGGAATGCGATGAGTGTAATGAGCCTTCCAGTTGCGGCATCCGCCTGGTCATGTCGGATGTGCTGTCGGCAATCAGCACCGTTCTTGAGACAACAACCCTGGCGGACATGATCGAACGTACTGACAACGCCAAACGCGCCAACTCAAAAATAATGGATTTTAGCATCTAAGGTTTTTTTTACGAATAATATCTACTTAGTCTATAGATATTATAAAACCACACAAAGGAGACACATCATGGGCAAAATTTATGAAGATAATTCACAGTCGATCGGCAACACCCCTCTGGTGAAATTAAACCATATCATCGGCAATTCAAAAGCAACCATCCTGGCAAAAGTCGAGGGGCGCAACCCTGCCTATTCGGTCAAATGCCGCATCGGCGCCAACATGATCTGGGACGCCGAAAAGCGCGGGGTTCTGAAGCCTGGTGTTGAAATCATCGAACCGACATCCGGCAACACCGGCATAGCTCTCGCGTATGTGGCCGCTGCCCGTGGCTACAAGCTGACACTGACCATGCCGGAAACAATGAGTATTGAACGTCGCCGGGTGCTGGCTGCTCTTGGCGCCAATCTGATTCTGACCCCGGGTGCCGAGGGGATGAAAGGGGCTATCAGTCGCGCCGAGGAGATCGCCGCCGCCGAGCCGGAAAAATATTTCCTGCCGCAGCAGTTTAAAAACCCGGCCAACCCGGAGATTCACGAAAAAACGACCGGGCCGGAGATCTGGAACGACACTGACGGTACCGTTGACGTGATTGTTGCCGGCGTGGGCACGGGCGGCACAATCACCGGTATTTCACGCTACCTGAAAAACACCCGCGGCAAAAACATTATCTCCGTGGCGGTTGAACCGAAAGAGAGCCCGGTCATCACCCAGCACCTGGCAGGCCTGCCGCTTCAGCCGGCCCCGCACAAAATCCAGGGGATCGGCGCCGGATTTATCCCTGACACTCTCGACCTCTCCGTTATTGACCGGGTCGAGCTGGTAGACAGCGCCGAAGCGATAGAATTCGCCAAACGCATGGCAAAAGAGGAGGGGCTGCTCGTTGGCATTTCCTGCGGCGCAGCAGTTGCCGCTGCAGTACGACTTGGACAACTGGATGAATTTGCCGGCAAGACGATCGTCGTCATCCTTCCGGACGGCGCTGAACGGTATCTTTCAACAGCCCTCTTCGAGGGGCTTTAATCAGTTTCAGCGCAACCGCACGTAACGTCAACAACCGAGTACCTGCACTTTTTGGGGAACCAATCTGGAGGGCATCATGAACATTGCGACTCAGGCGGCACAGATAGGTCTTGAGTGGGACACACGTACCGGGGCGGTCACGGTGCCGATATACCAGACCGCCACCTTCAGGCATCCGGGACTCGGCCAAAGCACCGGCTATGACTACAGCCGCTCCGGCAACCCGACCCGCCAGGCGCTGGAGAACGGCATTGCACGCCTGGATGGCGCGGCGCGCGGCTTCGCCTATTCATCCGGCATGGCGGCCATCACCAACCTGCTGCTGCTCTTTCGAACAGGTGATCATCTCATCGTGACAGAGGACCTTTACGGCGGCACCTGCCGCCTGTTTGACAAAATATTCAGCCAATACGGCATCTCATTCAGCTATGTGGACACGACGGACACAGAGGCGGTACGTGCAGCGATGACTCCTGCGACAAAGGCCGTCTTTATTGAGACGCTGACGAATCCGCTACTCAAGTTCGCCGACCTGCCGGCTATCGCGACTATCTGCAAAGAGAACAACCTGCTGCTGATTGCCGACAATACCTTCCTGACCCCCTACCTGCTCCGTCCGCTTGACCTCGGTGCCGACATTGCCGTGTATAGCGCGACCAAGTATCTGTCCGGACATAACGACACGGTGGCCGGGCTGGTCACTGTCAAGGACCCGGCACTGGCGGAGCAGGTGTACTTTCACCAGAATTCCGCAGGTGCGGTCCTGGGCCCGCAGGATTCCTGGCTAACGATCCGCGGCATCAAAACCCTGGCCATCAGAATGGACCGCCAGCAGGAGAATGCCGGGCGGATTGCAGAGTGGCTGTCAGCGCACCCCCGCATAAAAAAGGTATGTTACCCCGGGCTGAAAGACCACCCGGACCACGCCCTGATGACCCGGGACGCCCGAGGTTTTTGTGCGATGATCTCTTTTGAGGTTGACAAGCCCGAGCTGGTCGAGCAGATTCTGCTGAAAACAACCCTGATCTCGTTTGCCGAAAGTCTCGGCGGGGTTGAAAGCCTGATAACCTTCCCCGAAGTGCAGACACACGCTGATATACCGCCTGAGCTGCGAGCCAGGCTCGGCATCAACAATGTACTGCTGCGACTATCCGTCGGGATCGAAGATTGCGATGACCTGATTGAAGATCTGCGCCAGGCGCTTGGAGAATAAGGAGTGACGACTATGAAGCTGGCAACAAAACTTATCCATGGCGGCCCGACGACGGACCTGCAGACCGGGGCGATCGGGGTACCGATCTATCAGATATCAACCTATCGTCAAACATCCGTCGATCATTTCGGCAAATATGATTACGCGAGGGGCGACAACCCGACAAGAGAAGCGCTTGAAGAGACGATTGCCGTCCTGGAGGGTGGCACACGCTGCCTCGCCTTTGCCTCCGGTATGGCGGCAATATCGACCACGTTGATGATCTTCTCCCCCGGCGACCACCTGGTTGTCTGCGACGATGTATACGGCGGCGCTTACCGGGTTCTAGCAACCATTTTCAGCCGGATGGGAATCACCTCCACCTTTGTCGATGCCACCGACCTGACCGCTATTGAAGCCGCTATCCGCCCGGAGACAAAGGGACTCTACCTGGAAACGCCGTCCAACCCGCTCCTGAAGGTCACCGACCTGCGCGGAGCGGTTGAGATCGCCCATCGTCACGGCATCATAACCCTCGTTGACAACACCTTCATGACCCCCTATCTGCAGCGACCACTGGAACTCGGCTGCGATATCGTCCTGCACAGCGGCACCAAGTTCATCAACGGCCACAGCGACGTCCTCTGCGGCTTTGCCGTGGTCAAAGACAAAGAGCTGGGGCAGCGCATCCGCTACATCCAGAACGCCTTTGGCACCGGCCTTGGCCCGCAGGATTCGTTTCTCACCCTGCGCGGCGTCAAGACCCTCAAGGTCAGGATGGACCAGAGCCAGCAAAACACCCACAAGATCGTATCCTGGCTGAAACAGCATCCCCGCGTTACCGCACTTCATTACCCCGGGCTCCCGGAGCATCCCGGCCACAAAATCCACGCCGGCCAGGCGGACGGACCCGGTGCGGTCTTCTCCTTTGAGCTTGACTCATACGAAACGACCAAAAGGGTGCTGGAAAATTCCCGCCTGGCCGCTTTTGCCGTCAGCCTGGGGGGAGTGGAAAGTATTATTTCGTATCCGGCAAAAATGTCGCACGCCTCGGTGCCAAAGGAAGAGCGGGAACGCAAAGGGATCACCGACACGCTCGTACGGCTCTCGGTCGGCCTGGAAGACCCGGATGACATGATTGCCGATCTCCAGCAGGCGATCGGGTAGACCATGAAGATCCTTGTCAACGAGATACCGGCGGTCATCGAAGCGGGGCAGACGCTCGGAGCGGTAGCGCTGCTCTTCAGGGAGGGTGCCGACGTACTGATCCTGAACGGTTTTCCGGCCCCGGCAGAGACGCTATTGAAAGACGGTGACGAACTGTTTCTGATCCAACGCGGAGAGATGCCGACGGCAGAAGAGCTCGAAGGGGTGATGGCATCCCGGCACACCCCGGGAGTGCACCAGCGTTTGAAACAGGCATCTGTCGGCATCGCCGGCGTGGGGGGACTCGGTTCGGCCGTGGCCGTGGCGCTGGCCAGGGTCGGCGTCGGCAGGCTGGTAATCGCGGACTTTGATGTCGTGGAGCCCTCCAACCTCAATCGCCAGCAGTATTTTATCGACCAGATCGGCGACTACAAAGTCGATGCACTGACCAGCAACCTGCAGCGCATCAACCCGTACATAACCGTCGAGCCGCACCGTCTGCTCCTTGGCCCGGAGAACATTGCAGCAACTTTTGCCGACTGCCGGGTCGTGGTTGAGGCCTTTGACCGGGCCGAAATGAAGGCGATGCTGGTAAACAGCGTGCTCGAATCGATGCCATCCTGTATCGTCGTGGCCGCTTCAGGGGTTGCCGGGTACGGGCCGAACAACAGTATAGCAACACGGCGGGTATCAAAACGCCTCTACCTCGCAGGGGATACGGTAGCGGAAGCGGCGCCGGGCAGCGGCCTGATGGCCCCCCGCGTCGGTATCGCCGCACACCATCAGGCGAATCAAGCCATCAGAATTTTACTAGGGGAAGATGAATGAGCAGAATTGCCGTAGCAATGAGCGGCGGGGTGGATTCCTCCGTCACCGCCGCGCTGTTGAAGCAACAGGGTCACGAGGTCATCGGCATAACCATGAGCCTCTTCGCGCCTCACGGCGGCGGCAGCGCTTCACCGGCCCACGACGCGGCCATCGTGGCGGAGCATCTCGGCATTCCGCACCATGTTGCGGACTTCGCCCCGGATTTCAGCAGGCTGATCATCGGCGACTTCATCGACGAATACCGCGCCGGGCACACCCCAAACCCCTGCGTGCGCTGCAACCGCTACATAAAATTCGGCCTGCTGCTTGATAAAGCACGCGAACTGGGGGCCGACCTGCTGGCAACCGGGCATTACGCCATAAAAACGGTCGACCCGGACGGCACCTGCCATCTGCGGGTTGCCGCCAACGTCCGCAAGGACCAGTCGTATTTCCTCTACACACTGACCCAGCCGCAATTGCAGCACGTCATCTTTCCGCTCGGCACGATTGAAAACAAGGATGAAGTACGAACCCTGGCGCGCGAGTTCGCCCTTCCGGTCGCCGAAAAGAGCGACAGCCAGGAGGTCTGCTTTATTCCGAACGATGATTATGTGTCGTTTCTGGAAGGGAATAGTGCGTTGGGCGCTGCTCATGGTGACATCATCCACCTGGATGGCCGGGTTGTCGGACGCCATCACGGCACACACCGCTACACGATCGGCCAGCGTAAGGGGTTGGGGATCGCCTGGAGCGAACCACTGTATGTGACCGGGATTGATGCCAAACGGAATATCGTGCTGGTGGGAGAACAGCAGCATGTCTATGCGACCGGCTTGCATGCCGAAGAGCTCAGCTGGGTGGTGGCGCCGGGTGCGGGAGAGTTTGCCGCGACCTGCAAGATCCGCTACCGCCACCAGCCGGTGAGTTGCAGTGTGCGGCTGCTGGAGGGAGGAGCATGCGACCTGACCTTTGACCAGCCGCAGAAAGCGGTCACCCCCGGACAGGCGCTGGTATTCTATCGCGACGGTGAAGTCATGGGTGGAGGGCGGATCACCTGCTCGTTAGAAACAATCCCTGTGTATCAGGGTGCCGCATAAACCGAATCCCACGTGGCAGGACCCTTGGGGTTTTTGATCTTGAATTCCAGATACTGCGCCGCTTTTTTCAATTTCTCGTTCGGCATCGCCATAGCCAAAAACGTGTCTAAAGCATTCAGGACCAGCTTTTCCGCATTCTGGCTGGCAAACCCCTCCCCTTCGACAATACCCCGCAGGTAGCCGAGCAGTGATTTCTGTTCCTCTTCACCCTGCAAACGCTTCGCATCAGCAATAAACAGCAGATAGCGGGCTTTGTCACGGACCGATACGCCCAGATGCTTTTCCACCAGCAGGGACTCCACAACCGTTGCGATGCTCCCCTGCTCGGCATAATTCAGGTTCTTGTTCTCGAGGTATGAAGCAAGATATTCCAGCGCAACCAGACGGCTTGCAGGATCTCCAGCCTTGAACAGCAGCAGTTGTGCTGCCTGCAGCTTAAGTTCGTCAGGCTGTTCCGGATGGAGAAAACAACGCAGCATCAGGGTCAGTTTTTCACTGGCAGCCTCTGTCAGGCCCGGATCACCCACCTTTGAGCTGATGTTTTCCAGCAGGTCACGCTTGTTCGCATACTCACCGAAGCGGATATGAACAATCAGGGCGCGCACCTGGGGATCCTCGCTCTCGTCCCACAACCCATCGACGCCCCGCAGAATCCTGGTACAGATTGTGCGAATCTTTTCTTCTTTGGGCTGTTCTTCCTGGTTCCAGTAATCCGGGTAGGTATCGAGAATCGTGTCGGCTTCTTCCGGATTCTTCGCTTTTTCAAGCACGGACCTGAAGTATGACAGGATCTTGATCTGATAATTGCTCCCCGCGTCCTTGAGCGGCCTGAGGAGATCATCCAGAAACGTGCCGTTCAGCCCTGAAGCACCGCTGCAGAGATAGCGATACACCCCTTCGGCTTTATCAACCTGCTTTTCAATATATTTACGGCGCAGCGTTTCACCCAGAGAGGTGGACTGAACCTTTTTGAAAAAGACGCTCAACAGGTTGGAGGCGTGGTGTTTGATGCTGTTATCGACTTCATCGGAGACGACAATATCCAGACAGGCATCAAATATTTTCACCTGCTCGCTTTCATTGCAGGACGAGTCAATATAGTCCTCAACAATCGCGAGGATTTCAGCCATATGATTACGGTTACGGCCGTTAAGAAGAGTGGTGAAGGTTTCACGCAGGCTGTTGACATCGACAATGCCAAAGAGAAACTTGACGGCAGCGTTCCGGCTTGAAGTCCCCTTGCCATCGGCAGATTTCAACAGCTTGAGAATACTTTCCGCCGGGTCGGTAACCCAGTCCGGCACCAGGTCTTCCATAAAGTGTTCCGCTTTTCTGCGGACGACAGCATCCAGATCATAGATAAAATAACGCGCCACATCGATGCGGAAGTCACGTCCGGCAGATGATGCCGCGATAACGTCGAGGGCAGTGGCCTTGTCTTTGGACGAAAGACGGGCAATATCCCTCTTTGCCTTGGATGAATCATTGATTTTTATATAAAAATTGACTATGTCTTTGACCGATACTTCCGCATCTACATCTATTTCCATGTCAGGTGCCTTTCCAACCGTTTTGTGCGAGTATAGCCGCAAGAACGGTGATACGCAACTCCATCCACAAAAAAGGCCGTTCCGGCCGGGGAGAACAGCATGCGAACGAGACTGAAGCGGATAAAAAGGGTATCTGCACCACCTGACTCTGCCGCTGCAAAAGCGGCGTGGAGGCACACAGGGAGCGTACTGGCCTGCCTCTGTCTCGTGGTTTTTGCCGCATCCCCGGCAACGGCTGAACAGCGGATCACCTTCTATCGTGATGGCGCACTGTTCCGCCAGGAAGCGGTCGCAGTCAAAGGGGTGATTACTCTCCCGCTGCCGGCAGGCATACGGGAACACACGCTGACAGTTGTGCCGGGGCGTGGCACCACGATTCAGGGTGTTGAAACGTACCGCAGCGATGCGGGGAAACCAGTGGACAAGGAGTTCGAAGCTCTGACAGAACAACGGCGGCGCCTGGAGGATCGTGTGCAGGCGCTGGAAACCCGCGAAGCCATTTTCACGTCGGCGGCAAAAGCACAAAGCGGCAAGGCTCCGCGCAAGAGCAAGGCCAATCCGGACCCGATGCAGGGCATCCGCCAGGGAACCGATTTTGCCATTGCCCAACTGGAATCGGTCTATACAGCGCGGCGGAGGGCAACAGAGGAGATCCGGAGGATTGACGCGCGCCTCGACGCAGCAGGAAAAAAGCGGCGGTCGGCAGAGGAGTCGCTACGGATAACCGTTACCCCTCCCCGCGGCAGCGTGACGCTCCGCTATGCAACAGCGGAACAGGGGTGGCAGCCGCATTACAATCTGCACGTCACCGGAGATGGTTCTGCCCGGCTGCAGCTTTCGGCCCGGGTAACCGCAGACACCCACGGCCGCCAGGTGACTGTTTCAACAGGAACTCTTGCCGAAAGCGCGACTGCCGAGACCTTTCCGGTTCAGTCGGGGGGTGCACTTCTTGCCAGCTACCACCTCCCGCTCACGGAAGAACAGTACACAGGAGGGCTCTTCAATACTTTTTCCGGCACGCTGACCAACAGCACGCCGCACTATCTGCAGCCGGGAGAGTCCGGGCTATTCCGGAGAGGCACCTACATGGGGAGGTTCAGGTTTGAAGGGATATCATCGGGGCGGAGGAGTGCCATTTCTTACGGAAAATGATTTCGGCTCCCGTCCATCCAGGGCGGACCGCAGCGCAGCAATCAGCCTGTCAGGCATGACCGGCTTGGAAAGATATTCAAACGTACCGGAGATTTTCGCTTTCTGCTTCAGCACATCATCACTGTAGCCGCTCAAAAACAGGCAGGGGAGTTCGGGATAGCGCTGGCGTACGACGGACAGCGCTTCATAGCCGTTCATGCGCGGCATGATCACGTCCAGCAGCAGCAGGTCCACCGTATCACCAAAATCTTCCATGAGAGACACCACCTCGGTGCCGTCGCGAGCCTCCAGCACCCGGTAGCCGATATCCTGCAACAGCTCAACGATCATGGGACGCACATCTTCGTTGTCTTCGCCCACCAGAATCGTTTCGCAGCCGGGCTCTTCCTGCTCCGCCCCGGGGGAGACCACCTCCGCACAGCTGCGCTCCTCCCCGGCATACTCCGGAAACCAGATTGAAAAGAGCGTGCCGGCTCCCGGTCTGCTGAAGACCTTGATGAAGCCGCCATGCTGCTGCACTATGCCGAAGAGCATCGACAGGCCGAGGCCGGTCCCCTTGCCAACCTCCTTCGTGGTAAAAAAGGGATCGAAGATCCGGCCCATCTCATCCGGCGGAATGCCGTGACCGGTATCGGCAACCGAAAGTTGCACATAACCGCCGGCAGGGATACCGGGCGGAGCATCGGCTTCAGTGCCGCTAATCCGGCGCAGTGCGGTCGCGATCGTCAGACGACCTCCGTCCGGCATGGCATCGCGGGAGTTGTTGTACAGGTTGAGAACAATCTGCTGCAGCTGCCCCTCGTCGGCATTCAGGTGCAGATCCTCCGGATCAAGATGGAAATCGACCTGGAAGTTTTCGCCCGCCAGACGGCACAGCATCTCCCTCATGCCGCAGATAAAGCTGTTCAGCTCGAGCTGTTTCAGCTCCACAATCTGCTTGCGGCTGAATGTCAACATGCTGTGCGTTAACGAAGCGGCCTTTTCCGAGGCGCTGATGATACGGTGTACCGCCATCAGGTTCGGTGAATCGGCACCGAGGCGCTTTTCCAGAATGCCGGCATAGCCAAGAATGGCGGCCAGAATATTATTGAACTCGTGGGCGATGCCGCCTGCCAACTGCCCGATAGAGTCAAGCTTCTGGGCATGGTGCAGCTGGTTTTTCAGCAGATCCCGGTCTGCCTCCGCTTTTTTGAACTCGGTAACATCCCGCACCGACTCGATCGCGCCAATAACGTTCCCATCCTGATCAAACAGCGGTGAGGCGGTGATCCAGAGTTCACGCTCGCTGCCGTGGCTGGCAACCGGGACGTTCCCTTCAGCGATCAGCGTTTTTCCCCTTTTTTCTACCGTGCGGTAGTGCTGGCGTGCGACATCGATATCCACCCCGACGAGATCGATCAGCAACGGCCGCGTTACACCGTAAAAGGCTATTGAATACGCATAATCACCTTTGCCAAGCATGTCCGCTTCCGCAACGCCGCTCAGCGCTGCCATCGCTTTATTCCAGGCGATGACGCGATGTTCACGATCGATAACGAAGGTCGCGTCGGGCAGGAAGTCGATGATTCCTTTGTGCAACCTGGTCTGGGATACCAGCTCCTGCTCCTTGGCATTCAGGCTCTTGATCGCTTCACAAAACGTGACCGCCTGGCGGTTGATCAACTCGCCCATCTTTGCAATCAGCTCAACCGGTGATGTTGTGTTGGCCCTGCTTTCAAGATCTCCACTCGCCAGCTTCAGCAACGTTTCATAATGCTCGCAGAGTCCGATGGCAACTTCATGGCTTTCATCAACCTGCTCTTTCATAAAGCTGGCTATGCGGTTCAGCGACGGCTCCAGACCATGAAGTATTGCGGCATCATCCGGAAGCGCCATCCGGGCGTCAGGGTCACCGAGCGACAAACGCTCCAGCATTGCCAGAATGGCCGCATACTCGTCATCCAGAGACGTTTTCCGGGCTGCTGCTGCGGCAGAAGCCGCTGTCAGGCGTGCGGCAATTTTGGCAAAAAGCGTGCGGTCACCCTGCTGGTGCAGCAGGTCGCAATCGAGACAGAGCGCGCAGGAGAGCAGCGGGTCACCCCCCGGACGACCTCCACAGCGGCCATCCGGCGGGACGCCCGCTCGCTCCGGATGGTCCTGAACCAGAACACACCCGCGGCCTGACATATCATTATCTCTCATACGCATACATTCATCCATGGCTTCAAAACAGGATCATGGCGCGCCTGCGGTCGTTGCCATCATCATGCATCAGCAGCAGCGTCTTTTTCAGACGGGCGCACCAGGCAACGATATCCTTTTCAAAGGTCGGACAGTCGCCGATTATCTCCAGAATTTCTCCCGGTTGCATCTCTACAGAAACAACCGAGAGCTTCAGAACCGGTTTCGGGCATTTGAGCCCGCTAGCATCCAGCCGCCGCTGGGGTTGGGGAAGCGCCATGGGGTAGTCCTCCTGTAATTCGATAAAATATGCAGAGGAACTATATTTCCTGATGCAGCAGTTCTTTGACCTTGCCCATCAAAGCATCGACCGTAAAAGGTTTCTGCAGAAAATGGGCGCCATCAACCAATTCACCGTTAACAACGATGACATTGTTTGTGTAGCCGGACATGTACAACACCTTGTCTATTTCAGGATATTCGGCAGCAATTCGCTCAAAGAGCTGCTGACCGTTCATACCCGGCATCACGACATCGGTGATCACCAGGTCAACCTTTTCCCGGATCTCTTTGAGCAGTTCCAGGGCAAGCTGCGGGTGACCAGAGCTGTAAACGGTATAGCCAAGCCCTTCCAGCAGTTCGCTCGACATAACCCTGACCATGTCATTATCCTCGACCAGCAGAATCACCGCGGACCCTGAATGGTCAAGACTGTCCGACTCCGTCTCCACAGCGATGCGGTGAGGTTTTTCATCACAGACAGGGATGTAGACCTTGATGGTCGTTCCGAGGCCAACAGTGCTGACAGCGGTGATGTAACCGTTGTGCTGTTTGACGATGCCATACACATTGGCCAGGCCGAGGCCGGTGCCCTGACCGGTATCCTTGGTGGTAAAAAAAGGTTGAAAGATCTGCGCCATTGTTTCAGCACTCATACCACAGCCATTATCAGTACAGGCCAGCAGCACGAATCGCCCTGAGTTCATGCCGGGATGGCGACGGGCAAACTCGTCATCAATCAGCACATGTCCCGTTTCAATTAAAATAGTACCGTTGTCGGTTATGGCATCCTGAGCGTTCAGCAGCAGATTCAGGAGTACCTGCTCCATCTTGGAGCTGTCGGCGCGAACCACAACCGGCTGACCGGCAAGCTGCAGGGTGAGACTGATGTTTTCGCGCAGCGTCCGGCGCACGATCGAATGGAATGACATGATGGTGTCGTTGAGATCGACCACCTGCATATGCATGACCTGTTTGCGGCCAAAGCTGAGCAGTTGCTGCGTCAGGTCACGGGCCTTGCCTGATGCTTTGATGATGCCGTCAAGCTGCGAACGCATCTTTTCGTCATCGGGCAACGAACGCCTGAGCATTTCGGAGTAGATCAGAATCGGTGTCAGCAGATTGTTGAAATCGTGGGCAATGCCTCCCGACAGATGCCCGATCGCCTCCATCTTCTGCGCCTGACCAAGCAACTGCTCCAGCGCCACACGCTCCGCATCACCCTTGCTCCTCTCGATAGCGATGCCGGCAAAAACAGATGCCTGCTGAATCAGGGAGATGTCCTCCGCCGCCGGCGTTGCCGGAGTGCGGTGATAGATGGCAAAGGTGCCCAACAGCAGGCCGGACGACGAGAGAATCGGTTCCGACCAGCAGGAACGAAGCCCGGCTTCCCGCGCCGGTGTAAATCCTTTCCAGAAGGGGTGGCTGTCAATATCCTCCACAATCACCAGCTCGCGCCGAAAGGCTGCGGTGCCGCATGACCCGATCCCTTCACCGATTGCGGTACTATCGGTAGCCATATTGTAGAAATCGGGCAGCGTGGGTGCCACGCCGCTCAGCAAACGCTGACCATCCTCGCTGGCCAGCAGAACCGAGCAGATCATGCCGGGTTGTTCCTTTTCAACAGAAAGCACAATAAACTCAAGCTGCTGCGCAAGCGGCTCACAGCCGGCAATCCGCTCAAGGATCGCCGAGCGCAACTGTTCACGCCGCTCGGCCTTTTTCAGATCATTAATATTTTTCACCATATAGACCGCATTGACGATGCGGTCCTGTTCATCAAAAACCGGGTCGACCGAGACTTCATACCAGACATGTTCCAGCTCAAACTGGGCAGAGGCACGCTTCCCGGTTCTCTCCATAAGCTCAAAGGGGCAGTCCGTACGCGGTACCGTTTTGCCATAGGTTGCCTGACAGCAGTGCAGTCCTATGACATCCTCCAGCGATCGGCCAAAAATGTTCTGTGAAGCCCGATTGCCGCGAAGAATATGGCGGTTCATATCCAGCAGCCATACGGAATCCTCGACAGAGTCAAACATATGCTGCCACTCCAGGGATGACGACCTGAGCCGTTCCGCCTCGAGTTCGAGAGCGGCCTGCCGCTTCTTCAGCATCGAATTAACCTGTGTGAGTGTGAGTATCTGCCGTAGAAAGAGGTAAAAGAGGATACAGAGCAGCAGTATCAGCAGAATGCCGACACCAGGCTCTGGGAGAGAGCGTTCAAGCTGACGTTCGCTGTAACCGTACCAGTAGAACAGCCAGGCAAGAACCGGGACAAGAACCGCGGCAGCGATAACAGAGCGGTGTCGTATGTGACGATGAGACGCGGCTGACATCAGGCCTCCTCAGGACAATCGACAAGACTAAAACAGTTTTATAAATATCATATCACACACACAAAATAAACAGCAGAAAGAGTCCTTTTATGCATTTAATCTGCGTTCCCGGCAGAATGATACAAATTGATCCGGACCGAGCGGGCGACTGAAATAAAACCCCTGGATAATGCCGCAGTGGCGCTCCGCCAGATAATGCAGCTGCTCCTCCGTCTCGACCCCCTCCGCCACAAGCGTCATGCCCAGTCCATGTCCCATGGCAATGATCGTATTGACGACGGCAGCATCATTTCTGGTGACCAGCATCCGTTGAACGAACGACATATCTATCTTCAGCTCATCGATCGGCAACCGTCCCAGGTACTCAAGCGATGAATAGCCGGTGCCGAAATCGTCCAGCGAAAGGACAACGCCAAGAGCTGACAGCGCGGTCATTTTCTCAAGGGTGCGGACGCTGTCGACCATGACCATGCTTTCGGTAAGCTCGAGACAGAGGCGCTGCGGATCAAGCCCCGTGGACTCCAGCATCCCCTTGACAGCGACATCAAGATCACTGCGCATGAACTGCAGGGCCGAGATATTGACCGACATACGCAGTTCCGGCACACCGAGCTTCTGCCATTCCACTGCTTGCAGACAGGCCTGCCACAACACCCATTCGCCAACCGCCACGATCATGCCGCTCTCCTCCAGAATCGGAATAAACAGAGCGGGCGAAACACGGACTTCACCGGTGGGGTCCAGCGCAGCAAAGCCTCCGCGCCGACGACAGCACCGGTGGCGTGATCGATCTGCGGCTGGTACTCAAGGGTGAACTCTCCGCGATCCAGCGCTTTATGAAGCTTTGCCTCCAGCGCGAAGCGTTCCTCCTGCTGACTGTTCAATTCACGGGTGTAGAAACTGATAGAGTTCTTCCCCATTTTTTTGGCATGGTACATGGCAGCTTCGCCGTTTTTCAGGAGACTCTCCACACATTCGCCATCTTCCGGATAGACAACCACGCCGATACTGGCGGTGGCCATAATTTCTGTCCCCCTGACGGTGAAGACACCGTTCATGGCGCTGCGGATCAGTTCGGCACGCTGCCGCGCTTCATCCGGATCCATCACGAATGGCGGGATAACGGTAAACTCGTCCCCGACGAATCGCGATACGACACTGCTGTGTCCGCATACGGCTTCCAGACGCCGGGCAATCTCCTTGATCAGAAGGTCACCGAATTCATGACCAAAAATATCATTGACATATTTGAGATTATCGATATCCAGAACCATCAGCACCAGGTACTGGCTTTCGCGGTTGATCAGGCTCAGCTGCGATTCCAGATGTTTCTGAAAATAGTGGCGATTGGGAAGACCGGTCAGGGCGTCAAAATTGGCCTGATAGTACAGCTGTTCCTCGTGCAGTTTCCGATCACTGATATCCTCCTTGATGGAAACATAATTGGTGATCGTGCCGAACTCGTCCTTGACCGGAGCGATGCTGGACAGCTCCCAGTAGCGCCGCCCATCCTTGGAGCTGTTGCAGATCTCTCCGCGCCACTCCCTCCCGGAGCTGATCGTTGCCCACAGGTCAGCGTAGTAACCGTCCGACTGCTTGCCGGAATTAAGAATCCTCGGGTTCTGGCCGATGGCTTCTTCACGGCTGTAACCGGACACCTCCGTAAATTTGGGGTTGACGTATTCTATGACCCCGTTGGCATCGGTGATAACGACGCTGTTGGCACTCTGTTCAACGGCGGTGCTCAACGTGCGCAGTTCAACGGTCCGCTCCTTGACCAACGCCTCCAGACTTCCATGGTAATTCCGGCTTTCCTCCACCAACCGGGCCCTCTCGAGGCAGCGGGCAACAACCAGCTCAAGCTCAACCAGGTCGGCAAGAGGCTTGGGCAGATAATCCCAGGCACCGTGCCGCAGAGCTTCCACTGCATCCGCCAGCACTCCTGTGCCGGACAGGACGATTATGGGGAGGTTATCGTCCAGCAGAGTGGCGGCGTCAACGACCTCCAGCCCGTCGACATTGGGCATGCGCAGATCAGTGACAACAACATCCGGAGAGTGGGTGCGGATCATCTCGAGACCGTCCCGGCCGTCACAGGCCTGCAGCACGGTGAAGCCGCAGTCTTCAAAAAAAGCCGCCACGCTGCTGCGGAGCGACTCTTCGTCGTCAATGGTCAACAGCACCAGATTGTCACTCTGTGATTCCATCATATCGCTCTCCCGACTGCAGCGAGATTCCTGATTTTATCCACCAGCCGGGAAAGGTCATGGATCGGCTTCAACAGCACGTCATCATCCTTCATCCCCAGGGAGCAGAGCTCATCCGACAGTGAATAAAGCATCCCGGTATGAATGATAAAGGCTGTCGCCGGGCAGAGCGCATGGGCCTTGACAACAAACTCCTCGCCGCTCATGCCGGGCAGGCGCATGTCTGACATGCAAACCACCGGACGGAGAGAAACCAGCGCTTCCAGACCGGCCTCACCGCTGTCGGCAGCATGCACAGCGAAGCCTTCATCTTCCAGGTAGGCCGCCACGCATTCACGGATCATCTCATCGTCATCCACCAGCAGCACAGAAATAGCGGAGTCCTGCATTACGCTCTCCCCTGCAGCGGGAGCATCACGGTGAAACAGCTCCCCACACCCGGACTGGACTGAACCTCTATCGCACCCCGGTGCCCCTTGGTAACGATTGCATAGGCAACCGACAGTCCCAGACCGGTACCGACACCGACCTCCTTGGTCGTAAAAAACGGCTCAAAAACCCGCAGCCGGGTAGCTTCGTCCATACCGGGACCGTTGTCCTCAATCTCGACGACGACCATCCCCTCCGACAGCCTGGTCCTGACGGTGATTCTGGGCGGCCGCCCCATCGCTGCAGCCGCCATGGCCTGGGCGGCGTTTTTCAGAATATTCATCAGCACCTGCTCCAGCTCAGCCACAACCATCTGCACCGGAGGAAGGTCGGCGGCATACTCGCGCACCAGCTCAATGCCGGAGTAATTATAGATCTTCTTCATGTCATAATCGGTGCCGGCCAGCTCCAACACCCTGTCCAACAGGGCGGAAAGATCGACATATTCGGCGCCGGCGTCACCGCGACGGCTGAACTGGAGCATATTTGAGATTATGTCCGAAGCTCTCACTCCGGCGGTGCGAATGTGACCGATAAAATCAAAGATGCCCCGCTTTTGCAGATAAGCGCGCACCAGTTCCAGATCGACGCCGACTTCGGCGGCAGCCTTACGGTTGGCCGGAATATCGGCCGATACCCGCCGCTCGATATTCTGGGCGTGCTGCAGGATCGCCCCCAGCGGGTTGTTGATCTCATGCGCCATACCGGCGGCCAGGCCGCTGACCATGATCATTTTTTCGCTCTGGGCCATGATCTCTTCGATACGGAGCCGCTCGGTGACATCGTGGCCAATCCCGATCACCGTAAGGACACCATCCTCGTCAACATGCGGTGCCCCGCGCAAGGTATGCCAGCGCCAACTGCCACTGACATGGTGGACACGGGCAGTGACTTCCTGCGTGGAGCTTGTCCGGACAGCCGTCAGTATCGCTGTTTCGCAGCGGGATAGGTCTTCCGGATGGATAAACTCACGGAAATTGTGTCCCAGAACATCCCCCGGATCATGCCCAAGCGCCGTTTTCCAGGTACCTGACACAAAGCTAAAACACCCCCTGTTATCCATCAGGAACATGATATCGCAGGAGTTTTCCACCAGCATCCGGTAATGCGGTTCACTTTTACAACAGGCATCTACAGGTTTAGACAACATATCATGTCCCTTTGGCTTCGGCTGCTTCCAGGCAGCGGCCTGAAAGCAGCCGAAAAGCTACAGCCTGAACTGGCCGACCAGATCCTTTAACTCTTCCGCCTGACGCGAAACATCATTGGCGGCAACGGCGGTTTCATGCAGGGCATGATCGTTCTGCTGAGCCAGATCGTTGAGATTCATGACATTGCTGCTGATCTCGCGGGTGGTTGCGGTCTGCTCCTCTGCAGCGGTGGCAATCTGGCTGATCTGCTCGGTTACGTCGTTGATGATATCAAGGATCTCCTGCAGCGAACGGCCGGATTCGGAGGCGTGGTTTGTCCCCTGCTCAACCTGGGCAACGCTCTGTTCCATGGAAGTGACCGCATCCTTGGTCTCTTTCTGGATGGCCTTGATCATCTCGCCAATCTCTTTCGTGGCACGGGTGGTGCGCTCGGCGAGGGCACGTACTTCGTCGGCAACCACGGCAAAACCGCGTCCCTGTTCACCGGCCCTGGCCGCTTCGATGGCGGCATTAAGAGCCAGCAGATTGGTCTGGTCGGCGATATCTTCGATGGTACCGATAATCGCACCGATCTGTTCGGAGCGAACCCCGAGGGCGTCGACAGTGGCGGCGGCATTCTGCACCCGCTCGGCAATACTGTTCATGACGGCAATCGACTGACCGACGACGGCCGCGCCCTGATTGGCCTTCTGTGTCGCGCCGCCGGCGTTTGAGGCTGCCTGGTGGCAGTTATTGGCGATATCGCCCGAGGTGGCCGACATCTCTTCACCGGCAGTTGCCAGCGAAGTGGATTGTGATGACAGCTGGGCGATGCTCTCGGTCATCTGCTTTGTTGTCTGCTGCAGTTGCAGTGAAGATGAGGCGAGTTGCAGCGAGCTGCCGGCCACCTGGTTGATGATGCCGTGCAGTTTGCCGATGAAGGTATTGAACCATTCGCTCAGCTCGCCGATCTCGTTCCTGCCATGAATCGGCAGACGGCGGGTCAGGTCTCCTTCACCCTGGGCGATATCCCGGATGGTATCAACCACCGCCTTGATCGGCCCGGTAACGGTGCGCGACACGAGCCAGGCGAGCAGGATGCTGAGCGCCAGAATACCCAGCAGGGCAATGCCGATGCCGATCTGGATCTGGCGGACATGGGAGGTGACGTCATCGACGTAGATGCCGGTACCGACCACCCACCCCCACGGCTCGTACAGCTCAACGTAGGATATTTTGGGAACCGGCTCTGTGCTGCCCGGCCTGGACCAGGCGTAATCGACAAAACCTTTACCACTATCCCGGCAGGCCTTGGCCATCTCCACAAACAGCGCCTTGCCGTTGGGATCCTTGTTTTCGCTCAGGTCTTTGCCGTTCAGCTCCGGCTTGATCGGGTGCATGACCATCTTCGGGCCAAGATCGTTGATCCAGAGGTAGTTGGCACCGTCGTAGCGTATCGCCGCGATCCGCTCGGCAGCCTGTTTCTGGGCCTCTTCTTTCGTGAGGGTTCCGGCCTCCACCTGCTTCTGGTAGGAAGCCAGCAGGCTCGTTGCTTCCTGCACGAGATAGCTCACCGTCGCCTTTTTTTCCTTCATGATCAGCCCGCTGATAAACGGCACCAGCGCAAACATGCTCGCCAGCACCAGCACCAGCCAGGTCAGCCCCGACAGGCTCATGATCTTTGCAAAAATGTTCCAGTCCTTGTACGCCTTGAGTTGCATAATTCCCCCTCGTCATCATCATCGTACCCGATGTGTATAGCTCTCTACGCTGTGCCATTCTGAGAGCAGGGAACGTGCCAGATAAATACATATTGTTTATTGCATTATTACAGGACGTTACGACAGAGCCGCGACAGGAACACCTGCGACGTTTGTTGACAGCAAAGCCAACACCATGCAAATAGAGCTGTATTATCGGGTTGTTGCGACAAAGCGACACAAATTGCAACGGCAACTTCTGTCGCAGCGGTGGGGAGCGGTAAGGGATCAGAGAGGGTCAAGGGGTAAGGGGTAAGAAATCTACTTGTACAGCCACTTCCTTTCTACCCGGCCCGCCCCAGGCGCTTGTTAAGTGCCTGGCGGGTAATCCCCAGATAGGCGGCGGCCAGACGCTGGTTATTGTCTGCCAAGCGCAACGCCTCCGCGATAAGAAAATCCTCGGCACCCTTGAGAGTCGGAAACTTCTCACTGAACGGGCAGACCGGGCAGCGACTGGCAGCAGGAGCGGCCGATACCGGGATCAGCAGATCACTGCCAACCGCCGCCACAACAGACTCCAGCGACAGAATGCGGCTCGCCGAACGGGCAACGGCGTCATGGAGGATCGACTCCAGCTCGCGGATATTGCCCGGAAAACGATAGGCGGCCAGATAGCGGTTCAACTCAGGCGGAGCGACCGGCAGCGGCTTGCCGAGGCGGGCGGCCGCCTTCTCCAGAAAATGTGCTGCCAGCAGCGGGAGGTCCTCGGGACGGTCGCGCAGCGGCGGCAGTTCCACGCGGTGGCTGCAGAGCCGGTAATACAGGTCAGGGCGGAAGGTACCCATCTCCATACGGCGTTTCAGATCGGCGTGAGTGGCAGCAACAATCCGGGCGTCGCTACTCTGTACCTTGTCGGCACCAAGCGGCAGGTATTCCCTCTCCTGCAGCAACCGCAACAGCTTCACCTGCGATCCGGGCGACAGATCGCCGATCTCGTCGAGGAAGAGCGTACCGCCCGCGGCCTGCCGGATCAAACCCTCCCGGGCCCGGTCGGCGCCGGTATAGGCGCCGCGCTGATGACCGAAGAGGGTATCGCTGAACATGGCGTCATCGAGCCCGGCCAGGTTTATGGCCACAAACGGGCCGCCCACGCCACTCAGTGAGTGGACAGCACGGGCTATCAGCTCCTTGCCGGTACCGGTCTCTCCGCTGATCAACACCGGCTGACGGGACGGGGCAACCGACTCCAGATAGAGGAAGATTGAGCGCATCCGCGCTGATGTCGTCACAATACTGCCAAAAGCGGTCTCATTCTCCAGGGTACCGGCAACAAGATGGCGACGCAGGCGTTCCAGTTCGCATTTTGTCCGGGCCCGTTCCAGCGATCGTTCCAGCGTAATCTGCAGCTCTTCAAGATTCACAATAGGCTTTGACAGGTAATCCCAGGCCCCCATGCGCATGGCCCGCACCGCCTCATCAACCGCCCCGACACCGGAAACAACGACGATCGGCGTGAACTCAGATTCCGCCGCGATCGCTTCCACAAGGGCAAAACCGTCCATCACCGGCATGCGCAGATCGGTCATCACGATATCCGGCGCCTCAAGGCGGAAAAGCTCCAGACCGCGCTGCCCGTTTTCAGCCGCCAGCACCCGGTAACCAATGTCATCGAGATAGGCCGTAAGTGACTCACGAACGTAATGTTCATCTTCGACCACCAGAATGGTCGTTTGTTTTGCGGGAAAAGTGTTCATAATAGACGCAACTGTTTTCCTTGATTTAATATAATGGCTTCTGGATCATTGCAACATGAACGTTTCGTATTCCAGATTGGTAAGATCACGGTCGAGAACAAACAGTCCACACATGATGGTAATGCAGAGCGACACGGCAAAACCATACCCATAATAGAATGGTCCCATCATGATTGATAAAAGACTGAGCAGAAAATTCAGGGCTGTAAACAGCATCGCCAGAGACAGCGCCCGTCTGCGCCGGTCCAGATAGAAATAGATATTGAGAATGCCCAAAAACACCACCTGAAAACCGGCCCCGGCGACATCTATATAGAGCAACGGCAGGAATACCGTAGGAATACCGAGCCATTCAAGCAGAGTGCGACCCAGAATAAAAACGGCAATAGTGGCAATGGCCTGGATCTTGATTATATCATAGATGCCTTCTCGCGCCATGCGTACCATTTCATCCTTCATCTCCTTGATATATGAAAGCGAACCTCCTTCACGTACAGCATCGTAGTAACGGTCGTAGTATTCAACAAAGTCTGTCTCCATGCGCACCAGAAAGACAGCCATGCCTGGCAGAATTGCCAGATACGCCAAAAATACAGGCAAATCATAAATTTCAGAGGCATTCAGCGGGCCAATAACATTGCTACCGGTATAGGGATGAAACCAGAACACGAATTTGTCTGCCCATATACCAAGATTATAAAACAGGCCGATAAAAACCAACGCCAGGTACATCCGCCCCTTGCGCAAAAAATCAAACTCTATCAGGACTCGTGAAGGGTAATTTTTGAATACGACAATCAGCATCCCCATCAACAATACAAACTGACCAATTAAGAAGGCCAGCATTAGCCCTTCAAGGCCCCACATCCTTAAAAACAGAGCCAGAGCCAGGGCCGTACCGTATCCTGATGCAAAATTCAAAAGTATGGCTTTGTATGCTTTAAGTCCGGAAAGCAGAATAGCTCCAATCCAGACGGCTGAAAGCATGACAAATGTGGTGGCAAACAGCAGCCTGAAATAAAGGGTGTTCTTCGGGAACAGGAAATATGTCGCTGGAAACGCAACTACACCGCCCAAAACAGTGACAAGGAAGAGCAACCCTATCAGGTTGGGCATCAGACGGTAATGCTCTTTTTCAAATATCCTGTCGGCACAATATCGTGTAAAAGCCAGCTGGATTAAGCCGGTATAGATAAGCGACAGTGCAATAAGGTAGGTGATGCAAACCTGAAACTGTGAAATCAGTATGTTCGGGATAACCGTCGGAATGGAGATAATGCCGATAATAATTACTGACAGAATGGAGAGTACCCATGGGCCGGAACTGATAATACCGGCATAGGCATAGGTTTGCAGCAGTGAGAAATACGAATCCCGCTTGAGAAGTTTGCGCAGCTCGAATCCGATTCCGGCCATCAGTCCATACCCTTCTGGTAAAGTTGGCGATAACTGTCAAACATGCGTTCCTGCGCATAGAAGCGCTCTACCCGGTCAATTGCCGACTGGCGCGCCCGCCGCCACTCCTCAGGATTGTTCAGGAGATGTAGAAGTTCCGTAGCCATAGCCTGAGGGTTGTTAATACCGACGACACCACCGGCCGCTCCGATGGCCTCGTCCTCTTCTCCAAACCCCATAATCAGCTGCTTGCAGGCTCCAACATCGGTAGAAACCACCGGTAGTCCTGCCGCAAATGCTTCCAGAATAACAAGTGGCAACCCCTCGCTGACGGAGGAAAGCACCATAACCCCGGTTTTAGGAAAAATTTCGACCGGATTCTGGAATCCCATAAAAAAGACCTGCTTGTCCAGTGTGAGACTCTCCGTAAGTGCCTTGCATTCAGCCGCGTACTCTGGGTCCTCGTCCTCTGGACCGATTATCCACCCCTGAACCGCCGGTATTTTATTCGCTATGATACGTATGGCTCTTATGAACGTTTTGATATCTTTGATCGGAACGACCCTGCCCAGAAGCGTCAGCACCATCGGCGGCCCATCCGGCTGGTCGTTCCTTAACGGGGCATAGCGGGCGATATCAATGCCGTTTGGCACTACATGAGTGCGCTCAGGAAGTGCGCCATCGGCTATTTCTCGATCTCTGGCACCATCATAAAGCGATATTATTGTGCCGGATGCGGCATAAGAGAAGCGGCCAATTGTCTCAAAAAAACGGATCCAAAGATCACGAAAAAAGCTGATCTCTGTTGGATCCTTCTGGAGCGCGTTGCGGTTATCCTGTATCCAGCTGCTCTGAATCAAGTCAATGCGGCGTTCTTTCGTATAAATGCCGTGCTCGGACATTATGAGAGGACGACCGGTATTGTAATGCAGCAATGACCCAAGAAACCCGGCATATCCGGTAGATACCGTGTGGTACACTTTTGCCGGCACCAGATTACTTGCGATTTCTGCCAGCAGCCAGATAGGGGCATGCATGTTTCTGGCGGTCCAGAAATAATCCACAAATGATGGATCGGTACAGCGTTCCTCAAAAAGTTCTGAGATAAGCTCCCAGGACTGCTGAGAATAAAGAAACTGCCTGTAATCAACACCTTTTGCCGGATCCATATAAAAACCCAGCTGTTTGATCGAATGATTGAGAGTATCCGGATCCGGCTTGAGAAACCAGGCGTGCAGATCCCTGACCACCTTAAACGCTTCCTTATTGCCTTCATGGGCAACTATCTGCGGCTTTGTCCGTTGATCCTGCAGATAGTAGGTCTCAAGGTGAACCAGGTTTTCCGGAAGGTCATACTTCATGCCACCGTAATCTTCACGGCTGCTGCCGAGGAAGACAGCGCCGAATCTATATTCCGGGAAGCCACGGATTATCTGGTTTACCCAACTGGACACCCCCCCGCTTACGTAGGGAAATGTCCCCTCGAGGAGCAGCATGATATCCACCTGATCTGATTTTGGGAAATTATCCATCCGGTCAGCCCATCCAGAACTTTACTGCCGGGCCAATGCCCGGTTTATAACGCAGCAGGGGATCATCTGCAAAAAACTGTTTCAATGCCTTAAAATCCTTTTGAAGATACGCCAGCTCCGCAAGATAGGGTATCACCCTGTCACGATGAGCTCCACGCTCCAGCCCCATATTTATGAATTTTCGTGCCTGCTGCAGATTTCCTTTACGCAGGTAAATCTTCCCGATAAGTATCAGGAGCGAAGGATCTTCAACTTCTGGATCTTGTGCCTGAATGGCATAATGCAGTGATTGCTCGATAAAAAAATGGAACAGATCACTGTTCAGCTCATTAAAAACCATCTCCCAGTAGGAGAATGCCAGTGTTCTAAATAAATATCGCCTTTCATCCCCTTCACCCAACTCACGCAGGCTGTGCAAGGCTTTGGAGATCACCGCGCCAATAACCTTTTCTCGCTGGTCGTTCAGTTTAAATGCGAGCAATCTGATTTCATCATCACTGTCACTGGTAGCCATCTGCAGCAGACGACTGGAGTTGAACCCTCCACCGGCATTAACTGCCAACAGAGCCTTTAGACGCACACTGCGTGGGAGCGCGGGGGCACGCAAACGGGACCAGGCACCACCTTCTCCCATCCCTTGCGCCAGACCGCCCGATTCAGCCATAAACGGGGGCATGGAAACTGTGTTAAATTCAGTACGCTCCTTGAAATGTTGGAAATAGCGGAAGTAGATCAGTATCACGAATATCCCGAGAGCCCCGAAGAACGGCACAAAGAAGATAAAACTGAATATCATGATCAGGGCATAGCGGCGACGAACATCAAAGCGTCCAGGAACCATTACAGCAAGAACGAGTGAAAATAATGCCGACGCAATGGCATGTCCGACCAGAAAGAGTATCAATATTGAAAAGGCATGGTTATCCGTGCCAAGAGATTGTTCTCCGAAAATCCCGTATATCAGCTGTTTTGTACCGCTCATGTAACAGCCACATCCATAAGCAGATCAGCCAACTGATTCAACGGATCATCAGCCGCCACCATGAAAGATTTGAAAGACATGCCTCGTTCGCCTATTTTCAACCCGAAATCTCTGTTAAACATCTCATCAAGCCTTGCCTTATAACCCTCCACGGCAGCTGCACCCGAAAAAGGCATCAGGGTGACAAACTGCACCCCCCAACCGAGATTCCTGCGCCAACCGTGATCGAGGCCGCGCTGCTGCCTCTCAAGCGCAACGCACAAATCTTGCAGCCTTGCCGTCGGCAGTATGTTAACAACCACCAGTGCGCTGCCGACTTCAAGCTCACGGCGCAATCGCACCATCTTGTACAATTCTGCGGCAAACATGGATGGGCAGTCGGTAAACACGGCCAGCAGGTGCCGGGCTTCATAGGCAGCCTCGGCATGGTCGGTCGCATAAGCAAGCAAAACACCCACGATCTGAAGCGTTTCACGATGCAGCGCCAGAAAGGGCATTTCACTGACAAGCAGAATACCTTTCATGACCCCATTACTCGTACGCAGCGGGGCAGCCACCAGATAGGGGCTGTCCTCATCACCGGCAAGGCGGTTGATCGACTGGTAAGCGGTGCTTCCCGCTTCAATGGCAGAGCGCAGCAGCAGGTCATCCGCCTGAAAAACAGCTCCACGGCCACAATCGGCGATCGCTTTTTCCTGCATGCGCCCGTCATTGTCCATCAGGTAGATGGCAGCGCTCTCAATACTGCAATAATGCACCAGTATGGAAATCAGTGCCGAGCCGGTCTCCCTGTCCAGCTCACCCCCGTGCCTGGCCAGTACGGCACTAAGGTCGACCATGGCATCCCGCAGTGTAACCGGCCTGCTGATCAGGTTCTGCTCCAGCCGGTCGTGGGACAGGCGCACCATAAAATAGGCCCGCGACAACTGTTCGAAACGTTCGCTGGCATGGCGGCTCAACTGGTCAGAGCGCCGCAAGCGGGTACTCCATATCGTACTGAACTGACCGCATATCATCGTCATTAAAATGCCGCCAAGCATGAATATTGTCGGAAACTCACCGGTCAGCACCCCCATCCTGAACAGGGACAGATAAAGAAGACAGATTATGGCAATAGAAACCATACCTGGAGCTATCCCATAACGAAGCGCTACCAGCAACGGGGCAAACAGAACCCACTGGAAATCCGCCTTGATGAAGAAGGGATCGGATCGATTAAAAAAATACCCCCCCGCAAGGATTATCGCCGTTATGGCAAGCGTCTCCAACCATCTCTCCGCTCTCTCGGGCAGATATGTACTAAGCCTGAAACTCATTTTTGCGTAATTTCGGGAAGCTCTTCAGGTCGCATATTGATTTCTCCCAAGAGGCGATCCAGCACCTGCTGGGCAACTGAACTGACCGCATCACGGCTCCAGCCACTCTTGCCGGCAGCGCCGCTCCAGACAACATTTCCCTCTGGAAATTGTATAAGTTGGAGTGTGAAGGCGGCCACCGGTTCACCATCAAGACCGACTTTGTAACGCCATTCATTAACGGCACCGGTCAGCACATAGCGCACTTTTTTCTGTTTTGCCAGCTCCAGTGCTTCGCGCTGCCGCTTCTCACCACGGTCCATACCAAGCTCTTCCGCTTTTGCCTCAACCGCAATCCGTTCCAGATGCTGTACACCCCGTGCATAAAGCAGCGCGGCAACAATTGATTCACACCGCTCTGCGGCATAAGGTGTTTCGGTATTGTTAACAAACGGAAGCAGAGCCCAGCTTCCATGGGAGGAGACCTCTGCCCCGCTCTGATTCAAGGTCACGCAACCGGCTAGGCAGAGAGTTATTGCACCTAAAAATATTGTTTTAAAACTTTTCATAACTCCTCCTTCTATTGATAAAAGCATTCGCTCGTTATTTTCCTCAATTACGAATTGTTTATACGTCTATGGAATATCAGCAGAGATTACAACCTGATTCACATCTTCGTTCCCGACGCTATCAACGGCCCTGATGATAAAATAATATGTTGTTCCTTGTTGCAAACCGGAAATCGTTGCCTGATAAGGAAATAATGGTGCAAGGGCCTCGTCAGGATTAGCCGCATTCCATACCGTCGAGTAACCATCACCAACTGAAGGTATTAACACAACACTCGTGGCAGCTGACATATTATTGAAGTCAAAAGGATTTTTACCATAATACAAGACATAGCTAACCTTATTCATATCAACAGCTATATCCCATGAAACCGTAACACTTCCGCCGGCACCTGCTACGACCTTCTGTATGCCTACTCTCGGGACTGGTGGACCGGCAAGATATTGATAATTTTCATTATATACACTTTGCCAGACAGGCGGCGTCAAGTCGGTCATCACTGAGTTATTCTTGACAAACGGGTTAACAAGATCCACGAGTGCAGAGGTCAGATAGGGACGAAAACCAACAGAAAGGGCTTCCATCACATCGTTCATAAGAATGTTATAACCAACACTGGAGGTTTCTGTCAGTGTCTGAATACTAATGCCGGGCTTTGGACCGTCAAAGCCGTCAGCGTAACCAAGCGACAACATTTTAAAACCGTCAGGACGATTGGCTTCAGCCATAATCTTATACGCGGTGTTATATTTGTTATCCACAAAGTACGGTGAAACAGTTGTTGCGCTATCGTTATCCAGATAATAGCTTTCAAAAAAACCGATATCGATCACGCCTCTTGCTGAAACTTCATAATGTGGCTCACGGGGATCAAAGAAAAACAGCCCCCTGTTCTGCAAAATGACCTTGTTGGGAAAATCGGCTCTGATTTTGCCCATGAAATCCGAAAAACCCTTGGCGGTCCACTCAGACTTTGTGTGATTGGCATCGGTGCAGCTCGTAAATTTGTTGGGTGCTGCCGTATCAATAGTGTCGAGAAAAACTCCGTCACAACCAAGCGCCTTGCCGTAGTTCCCGGTAAGCAGTTCTCTAAGACCAGGCGGAGTATGGGTATTTATATCCATAACCATATCTCTTACGGTGGCATACCATAATGGGTCGCCGGCATTAACAAAACGGGTCTTGAAGTAGAAGTTTTCATCAGGAATCCCATCTGCAGCACCATTACACTGCACAGCATTATCATTAACGTAGTAGGATGCAAAGCCACCGTTTGTTGGTATCCCGCGAGGGTTGATGCCAACAAGCGACTTCACCCCGACAGCACGTGGATCAACAGAGGGGCCGCTGCCATCTCCCCGGAATCTGGCTTCGCTAAGCATCTCGGAGGTCGTAAGTTCAAAAGAGCGGGTGTCTTCACCAATAGAAATATAGCAAAGAACTACCGGATTATCTGCATGATCTGAAGGATTGACACCCTCTTTGATCCTCATAATCTGTGAACGGGTAATATTCCCGTTATATGGATGTACGATAACCAGAGGATATGTTTTCAATATATTGATGTCGCCCTCACTCAGCGCACCATATGTAATGGCATAAGAGGCTGCCTCCGCTGCCCTCTTGCGAACGTCCAGACCTTCATTGGGGTCGGGGCCCGTAAAAGGAATCTCCGGATCTGGCCCGGAAGAGCTGCTGTTGCCGTTCATTGTCTCCTTGCCGCAACCAAATGATGAGGTAATCAAGGCAATCATTAACAATAAATTCAGAATCAATTTCATAACAATTCCCTATTCAAAATAATAGCGATATAGCAGGTCTGCGCGAGTAGTTAAAGCGCTGAGGCCAAAAGAGCCGCTATCTTGCGAAAAAGACAACTCCAACTTGTCCAGGCCGAATACCGGCCCTACCAACCCAAAGTCATAGTGAAATCCGGCACCTGTTGTACTGGTCCAGCTTGCATCAGCAGATGCAAATGGCTGCCATTGCCTAACGTAATTTGTACGCCCGTCCTGCCCGACACTTATGCCAATACCCACCTGAGTAAAAGTTGCGGGGACATAAAAGGATGGATCGGCAACGGTATCCGGTATCAGCAAAAGCGCCTTACCGACAGGTATGCCGGTCCTGTCATAATAATGATACCCACCAAATGCCCGCAGAGTGGTGTCAGGCCAACTGCTCAAAAGCCGGTGTGTCAACTCGCTTTCAAAGGATGACCCTCTACCCATCTCCCTGCGCTCCTGATCACGCAAATATCTCCCTGCAACCCGAAGGGAAAGCATATCACGCGGCGAGAGCGCAGCCACCAAGCCGATCCTGGCCTCATCCTTGACTCCGCCGATCTTCATATACACATCTTCTGTCCCGGCCGTCCCCATCAAAAGGGCATAATCCATTGTCAAGCGACTGTTCATCCTCCAGTTACCCTGTAATGATGATGATAAATAACGGGAAAGAGCGTCGGTAACGCCGGCGGTAAACTCGACCGTTCCCCTTTCATGGAGCATTAGCAATCCAAGTTGGGCATTCTGCTCGCTACTTACATATTCCCCGATAATGCCGGTTTTCAGATGCCGTATATCCGTATTGCCAACTTCAACACGCAAAGAATAGCGTGGAGTAATCGCAAATGTGTTGGATATTCGCTGTTCCATAAATCCGACACCATCCTGATCCATCAGGCTCACGCGATAACGGAAGCCGCCAGGTCGACTGCCGTAGAGAATCCGTAACTGCTGATCCAGCAGATGGTCGCGATCGTTGACCTGGAAACGTTCAAAAGCGTGGGTCTCAGCCACTGGTCGCCACCCGATACGCGATGCCCCTTCAACTGCATCCCTGTATGGAAGACGTTGCAACTCCTTTTGTAACAACCCCATTATCCGGGGACGATCGTTTTCATCCATAGCCTGCGACAGTTCCACCCACAGCGGCCGCCTGGCCATGCTGGCAAACTCCTTCCAGTACCACAGCCGACCAAAATCGCTCCGGCCACTGGAGATCGCCCAGGCAATTACCAGCTCACGACTGACCGTGTCCTGTGGAGAATGCATAATTGCCTGTATTTGCCGGTCAACGGCCTCACCCGGTTCTACCCGCATCGCCAGCGAAGCATAACTGTACAGTAAAGAACGCCGCTCTGATTCTGACAATGTCTGACCGCTTTTCATCTGTTTACGCACAATATGAAGCGCCCGCAGTCGCTCTAAAAAAGCCGGTTCAGGCCAACCTGACTGTTCCATGGCATCAGCGTAGCCGGCCAGCCAGGAGGGGTCGTTGCGCATCTCACGATAACGCGCCTGAAAGTACATCATGGCTTTACCGTACTCTCCAAGATACGAGTAAGCCGCGGCATAAGTGTCATACATAACCGGTAACAATTGCACACGTTCTTTCCAGCCCTCCAGTGTCCTTTTCAGCTCTTCTCTTTCGCCCAGGTCCAGCAGCAGCCAGAGATATCCATCAGCAACCGAGAGGTCGTGCGGAGCCATGGCAAGTGCTTGCCGATAGCTGCGTACACTTGCGGAGGAATCTCCGGCACCTCGATAAACCTGTGCAACAAGCTGCCAATAATAAGCGGCCTCCTCCTTTGTTTTAAGATTACCCGACTGTTCTGCGTGTTTTATAAGACCAACAAGCTCCTTATAACGTTTTTTAGCCGTTCCGAGTTCAAGCAGAGTGATCAGATATTCTTCTTTGCTTAATTTATTCCAGGCTTCTAAAGCCAGCTCATAAGCATGATCCGGGTTTTTTTCACGGGTTAACAGAATCAAGCGCTGATAATCTACATCACGACCGGCGCCAGCGCCAACAAGAAGCCGCGAAGCATTTTCTGCTGCACGTAAATCCTGCAGGGCCCAGGCCAGGTCCGTAAAAGTTAGCCAGTATTCGTGTTCCACAGACGGGATTTGCTCTTTACCAAGGCTTAATATGGTGTAAGCTGCCAGGACATCACCTGAACCATAAGCCAGAGAGGCCGCCCTGAGCAATTCTGCCGGAACTATCCCATAACTCGCCGCTTTATCGAGCAGAGCAACAATTGCATCGGTATGCCGACCAACCGTTTCATACAAACGGGCAAGCTGTTCAAGTACGTACTTCCGGTCTGCCCCCTTCCGCTGCTTTTCCAATGCCGCAATCGCATCTTCCGGGAGGCCTGACAACTCACAAACGCCAACATACTCCCTAAGCAACGCAGGACTTTGTTCAACCCCTTGCGTTTCCAGCAGGAACTTAAGCTTGGCCCCATCTCCCATCTCCCGCGCCAACCTGAATGATTGATCAACAGCATCCTGCTGGTGAAGCTCCTTGGCAAGAAAAAACCAATGCTCAAGGGCCTTGGCAGGATCTCCGGACCATTCACCGCTCTGTGCAGCTTTGCGGCGCCATTCCATGTCACGGGGCCTTGAGAGAACGGCTTTTTCTGCCAGAAGGAACGCTTCAGCAACGTTACCGTTGGCAAGAAAGACATCATAACTGAGACCATAAAGTTCCGCATCAAACGGTGTTACAGGAGCCATCGGAGATGGAGGTTCTTCAGCGCGACACGAAATGGCGGCACTTAAAGGTGTTGCTGCCAGCATAAATACAGTTATCCAGCGCAGAGCACTATTCATGGTGCTCCCTTCTGGTGTTTGTACGTTCCATGCCGAGAGCACGCCTGGCAAGACGTTGAGCTCGCTCCGGTTGTCCGGCAGCCAAACCGGCTTTGATTAGAAAAATCAAGGTCGTGCGGTCGGAATAAAGTCCATCAATGTTCCTCTCTCCAGCTTCAAATGCCTCCTTGGGCAGATTTCCAGCCTGCAGCATACGCACAGCACGAAAAAACAGCTCCCTGCGTTTCGCGAGCGTACCGGCCTGTTTCATCAACTCAAAACAGATGGAGGCGGCCTTACGGTAATCTCCGGTTATCTGAACTTTTGTCACTTCATCGTCCGGTGCTGCGTTCTCCAAGCGTTCCTTGCCAACTAACTTTTGGCTGTATGCCTGCGATGCCACTAGATCCCCGGCTTTGCGCGCATCGTTAGCAAAATCACGCAAACGCCAGGCCGGCGGATTTTTACCTCCCAATTCGATGGCGGCCAAAGCTACAAGAGGTTTCAGACGAAGCCACTCCATGCTACCCGGGCTAGACTGAGCAAACATGTTTTTTAATGCCATATACTTAAGCTCTACCAGCAGATGTTTTTGAGCCTCCGTACTCCCGACCGGAACACCAGAAAGAACCTCAAGGGCCCTGCGAGAGCTGCCTGAACGAACCAGCGATCCTGCGACCCTAAGACGCAACGCCGTATCATTCGGGCGTATGCGCAGCAGCGCCTCCCGGTAACGAATTGTAGTCGCATCATCACTGGCACCAAGAACTCCCAACAGGCCCTGTTCCGGATAGAGAAGAACCAGCACCAGCATAAAGGCAAAGAAAATCCCGATTACACTTAGAGGGGTAGCAAAGCGCTCTCTCCTCGGTGTATCAGGATTATCGGCAGTCGACTGTGAGCGCATGCTCTCCTTCAGGCAGCTCTGCTACCAGTTCATTGACATTGCCGCTTGGCACGGCTTTGATGCCTTTAGAAAAACGACACCCCTTGGCATTACCAATACGTACTTTAAAAGGTGTATAGCCGTGCAACCCCAGCTTCGCACCATTTTTGCTCAATTCAAAAGAGTCCAAAAAACCTCCCGCAGAGACAAGGTAGAGTCCGGTTGGTGGGGAGTGTTCGAGCTGCACCCGCGCCTCACCGCCAGGCAGCAGATGCAGATAGCGGCTGTCGTCATGGTCGTTGAACCCCGATACTTTGCTGCTGCTTAACAGGTCAGGATATCCAAGAGTCGGTGGAATACGCATCTGGCGCAGCTGACCGTTGTTGCGGACCAACCAGCCGGAGCCATCCCAGGCAATTACCGTTCGGTTGAAGTCAAGTACCTTCTCTATGTATTCTGAAGTATAGACTGCGAACAGCTTCTGACCAATAGCCCAGTCATGCACGTACTTAAGGGCATTTAGCGACGCCTCTTTGGTTGCAGAGTAGAAATGGTAATAAATATTTACCGGTTTTAGACGTCTTGGACTATCTGTTAAGCGGAAGGTTTCGATTACACGGCGAAAACTATAGAAGTTTTCAGTCCAAAGATTGGTATAAACGTTCTCATTCTGATTGGGCGCAAAGACCTGAAAATAACCGCCTCTTGGTATACCTAACGGAGCAACATTACTGACACTACGGTTAGTTTCGGTAATCAGAGTATCACCACCGTTTATATTAAGGGCTCCAGCCTCGTAAGACTTCCTGACTGCATCTTCTCCCGGCACACAATTCCCGGTCCACTGGAAGATGCGAGCCCTCTTGTCTTGCGGCATAACCCTCTCATTAATATAATTCAGTGAACCAGCAATTTCAGCATTCAGATTGAAGCTGTATCCTGGAATTTCTACAGCAGGCCAGACCTGATTGCCCGTATCAGTCTGATCCGGTTTCCACCGAAATGGATGCGAAAAGGAATGACTCGCACCTTCCACGTTTGAGAGTGACAAAATGCCTCTGGCGATCTTCTCCAACTGTGGCGCCCCACCCGGGTTTATTCCGTTTGGAGCAAAGGAACTTGTTATTAGCGAAATAGCCGTCGGTATCCGGTATCGCTCCAAAACATTGGAGCGCAACTCCTCAGCGGCAAACTTGCCGCCAGGCCACTCCGCACGACTTTCAAAACCATCACCATCTACATGGGACAGCAACAAACGCACTCCATTCTCTGTAGTGGTATCAGGCACCGGCATTTCCGGCAACTTTAGCGCGTCTTTGAAAAACTTGAACGGGTCAACAACCCAGGCGGTCTGATCACCGAATATCTGTGTAATTGCGTAAGGATAGAGAGCATAACCGCCCCATGGGGTTATGGCAACGGCGTCACTAACTGCCAAGCCTCCGGCACCTATTCTTAAAAGCGATTTCCCCTCTTTTAACTGCAAAGGGAAAAATGTATCTACCTGAGGCATCGGCTGTTGTTCAAACCCCACGATGGGGTCTTTCGACAACACTTTTACAGGTGGCAATACTCGCCCCCCGGAAACAAGTTCCAGTCCCAACGCTTTGACGAACTTTTGATCGAGGCTTACTCCAAAACGCTCAAGGGACAATATAGGCAGGCCTTCAGATATTTGTTTAAGGGTCCAATCTTTTAAACCTTGATGTTCTCCGGAGCTACGTGAATAAGGCCATACGACAACACCTGCATAGCGTCCAGACAGGACGCCTCCTGGAAGAGGCTCCCTCAAATCATGCAGTTCAACTGTGTAGCCCAGGTAGTTCAGCGGCATAACGGCATAACGCTGAAGGTTGGTAAAGAAGACGTCCCCATTTCCTTCGGCACCGTCATAAAGCCCAATTACCGTCCGCGGCATAACTTCCACCGACCCGACCCCCAAACTGGCCAAGTCCTTGTCTGCCACCCATGGTATGAAACCTAGCTCCTTGATTCTTTCTGCGGTCTTTCTAGCAAGATCACGCTTGCCCGGTGGGACATAGTCTATGGCAATAACCGGCACACCAGCGCTTTTAACCTCGTTCAACTTCGCAGTCAGCCACTCCCGGTCATTGGGCGGTACTTCGCCGTATTGGCCCGTGGCTGGACTGAAGTTTTGAAACAGGGATTCCGCTGCAACAGCAAAAACAATGTCCTTAACCTTGGGGAAGATCTCAAAGCCGCGATTCAGAATCAGGCGCGCTTCCGGATAGCGCGTTTTGATCGCACGGACTGTTTCTGCCAAGCCTGATTCCATGGCAACCAGCTTGCTTTTATCAGTGGACAGCCGGTATGAATCCAATGTGTCGAGAAAAAAACCCCTGTAGCCGGCCTTCCACAACGGCTCGACAACTTTGTCCAGAAAAAACTCTTGCCACTCTGGATTAGAAACATCAATAACCTTTGAATTCCACTCCTTGTTCTCTCCTGCAAACCATTTCAGATTCATCTGCTTTGTGTAGCTGCGATTCGATTCTGCCTCTCCGATACTGACATAGGCAAAAAGGCTGCTCGGACCGCTGCCGTATACTTCCGTAGTCAGTCCGCTATCCGGATCGACTACGACAACATCAAATGCCTTCAACTCATTGACAGGGGGATTTGGAGCATAATACAGAGCAGCACTAAATGTTCGTTGTGATGAAGCACCCCATGCCGTACCGCAAACAACAAGAACCGCTATCAACATAAGTAAACGAGTCCACCCTTGAATCGCCATAACACCCTTTTAATCCAAATTATTATAAAGTCGGCAAGTTACATTCCATACTTTCATTAACAAACAATCAATCACCCTAAAGCAGTCGCTACCGCCCGGCTCAGCTCACCCCGGTTGTACGGTTTCTGAATAAATCCGCTGGCTCCCAGTTTTACCAGTTCATCGCCGGTCCCGTCACAGCTGAATCCGGAACAGAACAGCACTTTCACCCCTGGTGCCTGTTCACGCAACTGCATAAAGGCATCCTTGCCCCCCATCTTCGGCATGATCATATCCAGTATTACCAGCGCAATCTCGTTCCGGTGAGCGGCGAACACTTCCAGCGCCTGTTCACCATTTTCAGCCAGATAAACGGTATACCCCAGCTCCTCCAGTAATTCCCGGCCGAGCGAGCGCAGCATCTCTTCGTCATCCACCAGCAGTATACCACCACTGCCGGTAATCACTTTATCGCTGAGCGTCTGCGTGTTCGAGTCGTCAGCACCCAGAGGGAGGTATATTTTAAATACCGAACCGTGCCCTGGCTGGCTGTTGACGCAGATCTCTCCGCGGTGGCTTTTAATCGCCCCGTACACAGCCGCTAAACCGAGCCCGGTCCCTTTGCCTACTCCCTTGGTGGTAAAGAACGGCTCAAAGATATGCTCCATAACGGCCTTTGTCATACCGGACCCGCTGTCTGACACCGCGATCTCAAGATAACGGCCGGCCGGGAGGGATATACCACCTGACCGGCGGGCGGCTTCATCCATTTCTCTCACGGTCGTTGCATATCGTAGCGTACCACCATGCGGCATGGCATCTCGCGCGTTGACCCCCAGGTTGAGCAGGGCATTCTGCAACTGGGTCTGATCACCCATAACAACCGGATCGAAAGCTTCCAGCCGGGAAACAAGCTGTATCTGCTTGTCGATAGTGCGCTCAAGCAGCCCCATGACTGCCGCAATGGTTTCATGTATGTGAACGGGAGATAAAGCCACCGTTCCTTTGCGAGAAAAGGTAAGCAGTTCACTGGTCAGGTCTGCCGAGCGGGTCGTCGCCGAGAGTATTGTTTCCAGCAATTTCCGGTCTTTCTCATCATCGCCCAGTCGCAGCTTCAGCAGCTCGGCAGCAGCCATGATCCCGGTCAGCATGTTATTGAAATCATGGGCAATGCCGCCGGCCAGCTGACCGACCACCTCCATCTTCTGTGACTGAGACAGCAGGTTCTGGAGCCGTTTCTGTTCCGATATGTCCATGAGGGAGGCCAGAACAAAAGGCCGATCGCATATGTTCAGCAGTGTAGCAGAAGCGATCATCTCCAGCTTCTCATCGTTCTTGCAGTGGGCTTTTATTTCATAATTGGCAACATGTCCATTGTCGCGGAGCAGCTTCAGATAGCTTGTTCGGTCTGATTCCTGCTGCCATATCCCCAGTTCAACGGTTGTTTTACCCAGCATCTCTTCCCGTGAGTAACCGAACATGTCGATAAAGGCCTGATTGAATTCACTGAGCGTCCCGTCCGGCAAGCTGGTGAGTACAATCGCTATCGGCGAGCGTTCAAAAACAGCCTTGAATTTCTGCGAACTCTCTTCAACCGCCTTCAGCTGTACCCGCAGCATCGCTTCTGTCGCCAGGAGTGCCTCCTGGCTGCGCACATAGTCATCGATCTGAACGCGCAGCATCTCTTCGGTCGCCTGAAGTTCGTCCTCGCTCTGCATGTAGTCATCAACCTGCGTGCGCAGCATCTCTTCGGTCGCCAGCAGCTCCTGCTGAGACTCCTGATACTGGTTGATTGTGCTGTGCAGCATCTCTTCAACGCGGCGACGCTTGCGGATATTCAGGGCCAGAAGCGTCAGACCGATCATGCTTGACAGGGTGAACGCTCCACCCAGCCAGGCCGCGGTCTTGTTGATGACAACGGTTGAGGAAGGGGTGTTGATTAAGAGCGCATCGGCAGGGAGGTTGGCGGAGCTTATGCCATACTTTTCCAGCACCTGGTAATCAAACATCGGACGGGAAAGATTAGCGGTTACGACCGGCAGCTTTTCAGGAAGTTCCCCACCGAGAATACGTACCGCCAGCTCAGCCGCCTTCTCTCCCTGTATCGCCCCTTCCATCATCAGGCCACCGACAACCCCGTTGCCCAGTTGTGCCGCATGTACGGCATACACCGGAACCGGACTGGCACCACTGACCAGACGGGCAGCCTCGGACTGACTGAAAGTTCGTCCCCCTTTTTCTACCGTGTACGAAAGCATCAGCACCAGATGCCTGGCGGATAAACTCTTGAGCTTTTCAACGGCTCTCTCCAGCGGCATTTCGTCCAGATACTGGAGCGCGATATCCGGATGTAGAGCGGCCGTTTTTTCCATTTCGCGGCGCATGGCCAGGCCGGTATCGGTATAATCATGGGCCACAATGACGTCGCGAACCGCAGGGTGCAGGCGAAGGGCCAATTCAAGCGTACCGGCAGAATCGAGCTGCTCAGCGACTCCGGTAACGGAGGATTGCCCGGCAATCAGGGAGGGCTCGTACCCGTTGATGCCACAAAAGACCAGAGGGGTACCGGGAGAAATGCGTTGCCGGTATTTCGAGGCAAACTCCAGTGCGGCATTGTCCATGGCGATGATGACATCGAGGGGATGGTGCGCATATTTGGTTTCCAGCAGATCGGCAAGGCGTGGAAAGTGCTTTTTTGTGGGGAAGTTTTTGGTATCAAGGTATTCAACAAATAGTTCAGAGCGCTGAAACGCCTTGGCAAATCCGGCACGCACCCCCTTCATCTCATTTTCCGACCAATCGTAGCTCATATTGTAAGAATTGAGCACAAGAACACGCGGCACGACAGCGGCGGCATGGAGAGGCGAAGCGGCAAGAGCGAGCAGGAAGGCTCCGACCATGATGATGGTAACGGCCACACCTGTCTGCAAAAAGTGACGTCGCAAGGATTTCATGTCGGCCCCATATCCGTGAAAAATTCTGTCGCCAGCCACAGCTGGCAAATGAGCCTGAACCAGGGTCTGCTGTATACGCTGCGTTATCTCTTACCATATCAGGGACAACGGTGAAAACGATTTAAACAATATCAAAAAAAAACGGCTGTCCGGATGTAACCCGGACAGCCGCGTGGACTCTGCAGCAAAAAACTATATCCGTCCGGCTATTTCAAAAGGATCTCAATCTTGGCAGTTTTCCTGGCATCGGCCAGATATTTCTGAATGGCTTCGTTAATTTTCTGCCCCTTGAGAAACTCTTCGATATTTGCTTTCACGTCCTTGAAAGCGGTTATCCCGGCCTCTTTTTTCTCCGTGAATCTGATGATGTGATACCCATACTTGGTCTCAACAACAGGGCTGATCTCTCCCGGCTTGAGCGCAAAGACAGCTTTTTCAAACTCGGGCACCATCTGCCCTTTGGCGAAGAAACCGAGATCCCCTCCCTGCTGGCTGCTGGGGCAGGTTGAGTTGGCTTTGGCCAAAGCGGCAAAGTCGGCACCGCCGGCCAGCTCTTTACTCAGCTTCTCAGCCTTCTCACGAGCTTTTTTCCTGTCGTCGGCAGAAGCTTTCTCGTCAACTCCAATCAGGATGTGGCTGGCTTTAAAGGCTTCCTCCTGTTTGAACTTATCCTTATTCTTGTCATAGAATGCGCGGGTTTCGGTCTCCGCAACGGCGGCCTTGGAAACAAATTCCGTCTCAACAAAATGGGAGATCAAAAGATCACGGCGGGTGTATTCACGGAGATCCTTTTCATCCATTTCAAGGTCTTTGATCGCCTTTACAAATGACTGTTCATCCTTGAAGCGTGCCTTACCCTCAGCCAACTTGGCATCAACCTCTTTCTCCAGATCCTTAACTTCCCGCTTCGCAGCAGCCTGATAGAGCAGCTCCGCCGACACCAGTTGTTCTATCGCCTGCTTGTTAATGGCCGCCTCCTGCTCCGGCGGCACCGACTGCCCACGCAGCAGAACTTTTTTTGCCCGGCGCAGTTCGATCGCATCAATGGCTACTCCATTTACGCGGGCAACGCCCCCCTGAGGCTGAGGAGCAGCAACTGCCGCCGCGGCGGGCTTGCTTTTTTTACCGGCTTCAGCCCCTGCTGCGCCAGCAAGAGTTGAGCATGACAGAACTGCGGCGACGAGAAACAGATTAAACAAGGATCGTGATGAATGAACATTCTGCATCGGACAGGACACTCCTTGATATAAATTTTGTGCAGTGTAGCACAGTTAATCCGGGCATGAAAAGCCAAACATATTTTTGACTTTTGTTTTACTTTCAGATACATTTACCGGCGTTTTCTGTGTAAATCAGCGTTGTCCGGCAGAGCCGGCCACGGTCAGTTCATCAGGAGGAAGTGTGGAAATGAAAAAGGTTCTCGTAGTTGATGACAGCCTCTCTGTTGCCCGCCAGCTTGAAAGAATAATAGCTGAATCCGGCGACTTCACCTGTGTCGGCCACGCCAAGAATGGTGCCGAAGCGATCAAGATGAATCACACTGAAAACCCTGAGATTATCTGCATGGACATGAACATGCCCGGCATGGATGGCCTGACTGCGCTGCGCACGCTTTCGGTTATGGACAAAGAGGTCAAGGTTGTCATGGTGACATCGCTCGGCGGGGTGGGTGACAAATTTACCGAAGCGATCAAGCTTGGTGCCAAAAACGTCATTTCAAAGCCGTTTGAAGCCGACAACGTCCTGCGGATTCTGCGGGAGCTCTGATTCATCCAACTCATGCTTTTTAAACAAGGGGCGCACTATGGCTGTTAAATTTTTCGGGCAATTTCTCGTTGAACAGGGCATCGTCACCGGTGAAGCGCTGCTGAATGCAATCAACCTCCAGGACAAAAACAACCTGAAGTTCGGTGAGGTAGCTGTTGCCATGGGTCTTGTGACCCCGGCAGAAATCCAACGCGCCCACAACGCCCAGATGTCCAAGGACATGAAACTGGGGGACCTGCTGGTCGAGATGGGCTTTTTAACTCTCGCGCAGATGAATGACATCATTACCCGCCAGAAGAACACCCACCTGTATATCGGTGAAGCTCTGGTACAGGTCGGTGCGCTGACAACTGAGTCACTGCAGAAGCAGTTGGACGCCTTCAAGGCCGATCAGGCCGAGTATGTATCGAACCACATCGAGCTTCCTGTGACATCTGCCAACGACAAAATATGGGAAATGACCGCGGACCTCACCTACAAGATGATCACCCGTGTGCTTGACCTGCGCTTTCGCCCCGGCAAATGTACGGTATCGCCAACGATCCCCCCCGGCTTCATGCTGGCAGCGATGGACATGATTGGTGACGTCGAGGCACGCTACATCATTTCCGTTTCCTACGGGCTGCAGAAAACCATCGCCAAGGCGATCCTGGGCGAAGAGTCCGTAGATGATGAGCCGATTGAAGTACTTGAAGACACCGTCATGGAGTTTGTCAACGTCGTCTGCGGCAACGTCGCAGCCAAGGCGTCCCAGATGGGGGTCATCATAAACATTGATCCGCCGGTCACGCTCCACCCGCCGGCAGAGGGACTGCCGGTAGCGGAAGGGCAGACGGCGCTCTGTTTCCCGATTCACATCGATGATGGTGACACGATGGAGCTGTTTTTGCTGATCAAGGAGTAATACAGCGGCTACATCCACACAACAAAAGGCCCCGGGGGTTACAAAACCCTCCGGGGCCTTTTCTATAGGCTGTCACCCGGTACATCCACTGATGATGGCGCGTGTCAGCGCAAGAGCTCTTCCGTATACTCCCCTGACATGTCACGCACGAACAGCGGCGGCTCCACAACCGGAGCACTCCTTCTCCCTTTGGCCAGCTCAGCCATGAACATGGTTGCCGCTGACGCCGCATCGCTGTGAATCATCCGCAGCCGCAGCACGGACAGTTTCATGTCCGCGGCCAGCGCCATGAATTCAGCCAGGCGTGACGGCAGCTGGATGAAACAGATCCTTCCCGACGGTTTGACCAGATATTTGGCCGCCGCCATAAACTCGCCAAGCCCTGCAGTTGTTTCATGACGGGCTGCGTCCCGCCCGGAGCGGGGGCTGACACGACCGCTTCCCGCTGTCCGGAAGGGGGGGTTGGAGACGACCAGATCAAATGTTGATACGGGACATTTTTTGCGCAGAGCCATGACATCTTCAGCAATGACTGAAACCTTTCCGACAAGGTCATTGTGGCGGATATTCCGTTCGACAAGCGCTGCCATGTCCGGATTGTTTTCGACAGCAAGTACCGATGCCGTTGCATTGATCCGCGCCAGTACGAGTGAAATAATTCCGCAGCCGGCTCCCAGATCGGCAATACTCCCCCCCGGCTTCACCTCCCCGCAGAAGCGCGCCAATAATAGCGGGTCGAGCGAATAGCGATAGCCATGGCGGGGCTGAAACAGCTGCAGGTCGAACAGTCTGAGGTCATCCTGTGTCAGCATCGCCGCCTCATTGTCCACGCGCCACCCTCTTTCTGCTGAACAGCACTTCACGGATCAGCATACACCCGAACAGCACAAAGGAAGCCAGGGTCAGATACTTACCGATCCTGAAGGGGAGCGGATCGAAGCGAAATTCTACCGTATGGTCACCGGGGGGAAGATACACGCCGCGCAGGATATGGTTGACCGGGACGATATCGGCCTGTGTGCCGTCAACAGTCGCCGTCCACCCCTTGTAGTACTTTTCTCCGAGGACCAGGAGCGCATTGGCGGGCGGAGCCGCCGTGACAACAATCCGTTCGCTCTCGTAGGTCGGCACGGTAACACCTGCCGGGGAAAACTCAACTACCTTGTCCGGAGCGGGCATAACCAATGGCGGAGGAGATTCAACGAGGGCCTCCCGCCGGGGAGCGAAGGCCGGGCTCTGCAAAACAGCGAGGCGGCGCGTGGAATCCTTAACGACCGCCACCGCTGGGACCAGCCACGCTTTGGGAAGTACAGTCCGGCTTTCAAGGACCATCTGACCACCGTCCGGTGACGTAAAAACCGGCTGGAATTTATCACCCAGTTGCCCTTTGTCCCGGGCGTATTGGCTGCTGCTATAGATATAATACTTCACGTTCAACAGATCCGGCATGGCGGAATTCAGGACAAAGCTGTCAAGAAACGTCTGCCAGCGCTGCTGCTGAACCGGGTTGGACGTAAACATGACCGGAATTCCCTTTGATGCGTACAGCATCGGATCACTCCCGTCCAGCGGCAGGGTCCGGTACTGTGTCGTGCCCCCCCTGATGAATTTCATGACCGGCGTTTCGGCTGCCAGCGACTTCTCCGGCAACGGTACGGTAAAGATGAATTTGTCGTTTACACGCCACACATCCGCCACGTAGACGATCATCAGCAGTATGGGAAGCAGGAGTGTCAACCGCTTGATGCGGGGGTTGAACACAATGACGGCGGCCAGAATAGCGGCACACGTGGCGGCGATCCCTGTTTCGAAAACCGCATTATCCCACCGCTGGGCAACAAGGTGTCCCCCCTGTTCATAACGGGTTGGCACCGCCAGTATTTCATGGAAAATGCGGGTCCAGGTCTCACGCCCGCGCGAGAGAACGGCCTGCAACAGCAGCAACACCATCGGCAGCGCGGTCATAGCGGCCAGATAGCGCTGAAAGGCCTTTGTGGCGCGTGTTTCCGTATCCATCAACAGATCCAGACCGCGGGCAGCGAGTACACCGAGGGCCATTACCGGTATGAACATGATCATCTTCGGCACGCGGAAGCGGTTAATGCCGGGGAAGTAATCGAACAGAAGATTGTACAATGGCGTGTACTTGCCCATGGAAAACAGGATGCCGCCGGCGAGTCCGATGACCGCCAGCCAGCTGTATCTGTCGCGCCTGAACAGAAGCGGCAACGGCACCAGCAGCCAGGGGAGCAGCCCCATATAGCTGGCGGTCTGGGTAAACACCATCCTCCCCCAGTAGTAGCTGTTGATGTTGGCAGGATTCGGTCCCTCTTCCTGTCGTGAAAGACCGAAAAAACCGGGTATGACGAACGCTGCGACCTCCTCCGGCGGCAGAGACCAGGACATGGCCTCGTCGCGGTCAAGCCCCCCCTTTCCCTGGTTTGCGCCGCTCTGGACGCCGCGGTTTGTTCCCTCGGACCAGTTGGCCAGCGGCAGCAGCGATATGGATACGGTCGTCAGAAAAAATGCCAGCAGGAGCGCGTTGTAGCCAAGCAGGCGCGGCACGGAGAAACGATGCGCTCCACGCTCGTAACGTATGATGCCGACGGCACGGATGATTCCGTACGCAGCGACTGAGAGGCAGGTGTAATAGGCGATCTGCCAGTGGGTATTGAAGAACTGCAGGGCAAGCACAAAGGCCGTCGCCATGAACCAGAAGAGCCTTGTGCGGAGGAATCCTTTCTCAAGACAGAAAAATGCCCACGGCGCGTATGCAATGGTGGCGATCTTCATGACGTGGCCGGCATTGATCAGCGAAGCGTTTTCGGTGCCGAGCGCAAAGACGATCGCGGCAAAAAGAGCGGCGATGCGGCTCGTGCCGATCAGACGGCAGTAACAGTAGACTCCTGCGGCGCCAAAGAAGAGATGCAGCACGATGAACCAGGCCACCGAGGAGGGCGCGGGAAAGAAATGGAGGATGAGCGGCAGATGGAGGAGAAACTGCATGGAGCTCATCCCCCCTTCATTGGTGGTGCCGCTGTTGGTGAAGAGGTCCCAGGAAGCCTTCAGGTTGAACGACAACAGTTCCGCCAGCGGCTTGTCATTGTACCCCTTCATCCACCAGTACGCTTCGTTGATGATATCCGGGGCGCGGATGATCTTATCGGTAAAGAGAATCTTTGCAAAAAAGAGGATCAGCAGCAGCAGGAGTGCGGCCAGATAGAGCAGGTCTTTCTTCCGTTCAGTCATTCAAACATCTCCGTCAGCACACATGGATTGGTACATCTGCTCCAGCCTGGCAGCGCTGTCTGTCCAGCTGAAATGCTGCAGAATATAGTGCCGGCCGGCAACGCCCAACTCCCGGCAGAGGGGACGGTTTTGCAGCAACTCCACACAGCGGGCGGACATGGCCGGTATATCACCCGGCGTACAGAGCAGCGAGCGGAGTTCAGGAGCGAGGTACTCTGGTATCTGCCCGACCCGGTCGGCAACAACCGGGATGCCGGAGCGGAGCAGTTCCGTCAGCTTGGCGGGGCATTTGGCCCGGTTTACGAGGGTGTCGTCAAAGGGGTAAACAGCAAGGTCAGCGGCGGCGAGCAGATCAGGAAGCAGCTTTGGTTCGGTCCAGCCGGCCATGACGAGCGCCGCCGCAAAACCGCCGGCATCTGCCGCCTGCAGCAGCTGTTCTTCCTCTCCCCGCCGTCCCTGCCCGACGACCAGAAAACGGACCTCGGGCAGACTCCGCCACGTTGAGGCGAAGAGCTCATGAAGCCTATCCTGACCAAACTCAAAAAAGCGGGTATAGAGCAGCAGCACTGGCACTGCCGGGGGAATTCCGAGCTTTTGGCGCGCCAGAGTTCCGTCGCCTTGCGGGAGGTCATCAACGCAATTGGGGAGATAGAGCGTTTGAGCAGGAAGCATCCCCCCTTCAATCGCCAGTTCGCAGAGTGCCCTGCTCGCAGCGGTTACCGCAGCGGCTCTGCGCAGCAGCCACTGTTCCTGACAGGCGAACACCCGGCGTTCCGCCGTTGAATACGGCTGCGTTTCATTCATCCCCCCCTTCCCCTCCAGGTCGTCGCTATCGACCACGACGGGAGGGAGCTGAACAGCGCAGCGGCGAAGCAAGATGAGGAGCATCGCCGCCACGCCGCCATACCCCTTTGGCTTGAAGAGATGAATCAGATCCGGTTTTTCCGCCAGCGCACCGCGCAACATGCGCCAGGCCATCTGCAGCGTACCGTACCCCCCTTTATTGGCAAGACGGATATTGACGAGGCGGACCCCGCGGATGGTCTCCACCACTCCGGAATCTTCCGGGTTTGTATAGGGTGGAGCGATGATCGTCACCTGATGGCCGCGAGCCTGGATTTCCGCCGCAAGCGGCAGCATGCGGGCGATCAGGGTCCCTTTGGGACGGATACCGAATGGTGCCAGAAAGACTATCTTCATCGTCCCCCCGCCATTTTATCGCCGATCAACGCCGGGATGCGCAGTTTCTTCACAATGCGGTAAAGGCGCGAGTCGCGCAGCAGATAGTACAGCTCCAGCAGGATTCGTGATTGGAATCTGAAGAGGCCGGGGTGGTTGCGCATCAGCTGCAGATGCATCTCCACCCGGACCTTTCGGTCCATGGAGCGGACCATGGATTCCGGCGCGACCCGGTAGAAGAAGAGCACCTCCGGAATACGCTGTACCGTGCAGCCACGCTCTATGAGTGACAACCAGAAATCCCAATCCTCCCACCCCCTGTTCATGTTCGGATTGTAGCCGGCGGTTTTCTCCCAGGAGGACTTTCTGAAAAGCGAGCAGCAGAAGATCAGGTTGGTCAGGAGCATGCCGCGCATCGAGTAATCAGGAATGTCCCACCGCCCCTGTTGCGCACCGAAACAGTCGGCGAGACAGTAGACGATACCGGTACCCGGGCTGGCATCCATGATCGCCACCCCCTTCTCCAGATAATCGGGGGCAACCCTGTCGTCGGCATCGAGCGGCAGAATGAACTCGCCGCACGCTTCGCGGATGCCGTTATTGCGCGCCATGGCAAGCCCCTGGTTTGAGGTATGGAGCACACGGGTGTGGGGCCGCTTATAGTTTTCGAGTGTGGCAATCGTCTGCGCATCGGTGGAACCGTCATTGACGATGATGATTTCAAAATCACGGAACGTCTGGGCGAGAATGGAGTCAACAGCTTCGTCCAGATACTCCCCATGGTTATAGCATGGTATGATGACGCTCACCCTAGGCATCGGCACCCCTGTTGTTGTCGTTGTCATGCCCCACCAGTATCGACCGGTAGCGACGACAGAACCGCTCCCCCCCGAAATTTTCGCGGGCATAGTCATAGGCTCTACCTGACAGGCGAGACAACTCCTTCCTGTCATGGGCCAGCTTTCCAATAGCAGCACACATCGCTTCGGCAATCATCTCCTCGTCAGCTGAATCCTCTATCAGCCAGCCGTTGGCACCGGTCTGCAGGTGGAGGGCAATACCGCCGACGTTTGTAGCAAGCGGCACACACCCCTGCGCCATCGCCTCCATGATCACCAGCGGAAACCCTTCCCGGCTGGAGGTGAGGAGAAGCAGGTGTGCACGTTCATAGAGCCCTTTCAGCAGGGTCTGATCCGTCACTTCTCCGGTAAAATCGCACAACGGTCGATCACCCGCTGCAACTCCGCCGCTGACATCACCGACCATCGTAAGCATGGCAGGGATATCTCTTTCGGCACAGAGCGCGGCAACACGCCCCGCAATATGGACCCGCTTCTCGGCCGAAGCACGCCCAACAAAGAGGATATTCAGCTTTTCGGAGGAAGATTTTTCAGGACAGAGCGCTGGAATATCGACCCGGTTCTCAATGAGTTCAATCCGCTTGGCACAAGAGGCATCTACGCCGTTGCGGCGGTATTGCGTTATCAGATCATCCCTGGTCTGCGGCGTGATGACGACGCGAACATCAATACGCTGCACCACCGGCAGACTGAACTCCTCAGCGCCGCCGCCGAAGGCATGGAGCAGATCCACCACCCGCACATGTGCGGCAAGGTACGGGATCATTTTATAGAAAAAGAGGGTGTTGCAGCCAAAAACAACGGCGTTGGGGTGCCTGTTGACCACCCCAGCCATGATCCAGGCACTGAGTGGGTAGCTGTATTTCAGACGGAGGCGCCAGTTAAAAACGCGGGCAGACCGGTCAAACAGGTAACGAAGCACAGCCGGCTGCGGCGACCATTTACAGAAGAAGACCCAGGGGCGTTCAGGGGCGAAGCAGGTGACGATATCCGCGTGCACCCGCTCGGCACCGCCGATGTGGCAGAAGGGGAAGAAAAAAAAGAGACCGGAACGGTTTTTACCGGGAAGCAGCCAGGCAAACAGTCTGCCAACACCGGCAGCCACGACTCTGTGCAGAGTGGCAAGGGATGTGCCTGATATCAACAAGCTCACTCAGCCCCCTGAAGCGACTCGGCAAGGTATGTGGCCGTTTCTCTGCACATCCGCTCTTCGCCGAAGCACTCTTCCGCCCGGTGGCGCATGGCACGCCCCAGGGTGGCACGCAGGTCTGCGCTGCCCATCAGCTGCAGCAGGATCTTCGCCAGGGCAGAGGCGTCGGCCGGCGGAGCGAGATACCCGCTGCCTTCTTCTCCAACAGCCTCACGCAGACCCGGAATATCACTCCCGGCAACAGGGAGGCCACTGAGCATCGCTTCCAGGACGGCATTCGGCACCCCTTCGCTGGGGGAGCTGTGAACGCCGATATCCGAGGCGTTCAGCAAACCGGCAATATCATCAACCGCCCCGAGAAAACAGACCTGCGCGGATATTCCCAACCGCTCCGCCTGCAACTTGAGCGCCTCGGCGGTGTCGTCCGGACGCCCGGCCAGTGCCAGCAGCGGCGACTCATCCCCGCGCCATTGATCCAGCACGCTGCGCCAGGCTTCCAGCAGGGTGGCGTGATCCTTGTATCTGCTCAGGTTGGCAACCATTGTAACCAGAACCTGGCCATCACTCAACCCCAGACTGTTCCGCCATTCAGAGCGGCTCTTCGCCGGAGCCGGCAGCGTTATGCCGTTGCGGATCAGCTGCACATCCCGGGGACGTATGCCGAATGTATCGACAAGATAGCGCCTGCCGATATCGGCGTTAGCTATGAAGTGGTGAACCCGCCCTATGGCGCTGCGGTGCAGCAGGGTCGGCCCCAGCAACAGCCCGGCATCGGCCTGGTTCCAGCCACAGAGCCGCACTCCGCAGAGCCGCCACAACAGGGCGGCGGCAAGATTGGGGACTTTTGTGTATGAAAGGAGGATGTCCGGCTTTTCCGCTCTCAGGCGCAGGGCCAGACGCAGCAGGTGCGGCAGGCGCCGGCGCAGCCCCCAGTGGAGCCGCACCGCACTCCAGGGGATATGCCACGAGTCGCAGGTATCCGCCACCACACCGCGCCCCTCCCCCAGTCCCCAGACAGTGACGCAGGCGCCCTCATGCTCCGCCAGATAGCGGGCAAGGATCAAACCTTGACGCTCCGCCCCTCCCATGTCAAGGCTGCCAAAGAGGATGAGGACGCGTTTATGCTCCAGCGGTGAGGTGTGCATCGGTCAGATTTCCACGGCATCACACAGGGCCGCCATACCTGATTTGGTAATACCGGGGGCAAGAGCTGAGCCAAAGTTGTAGAAGGAGAGACTCTGCAGACGCAGGCCGGAACGCGCCAGGAGCTGGGTCAGGGTGTGAGGGGTAAAGGTGTAGCAGTGGTCGGGATGAATCACCTCAAAGCCGTGCATGGCCGCCATAAAGGCATACATGTCATAGGCGTTCGGCACGGTAAGACAGAGCTGGGCACGGTTCAGTCGGCAGAGTTCGGCCAGCCTCTCCAGCACCAAGCCGGGATTGGAGACGTGTTCCAGCACTTCCGGAAAAAGAATCAGATCAAATCCGGAACGGAGCTGCTTTGGGATGTCGCCTTCGGCAAGGTTCCAGGTGACATTGTGATGATCGTTCGTCAGTGAGCGATAGCGATCAAGAAGCGGCTGGTCAATGTCCACACCATAGAGTGAAGCGGCGACGCCCCCCAGTTGCGTGTGGAGCAGAGTGCCGTCCTGAATTTTACGCTCGAGAAAGATTGAGTCCAGAAAACCGAAATGGAGTACCCGCTTTCCGGCGGCACGTTCCAGCAGAAACGGCTCCCGCTCCACCAGGCACTCGGACAGGTGACGGAAATCCTGGCGAAGAACAGGGTCGGTCTCCGCGAGCATCCGGCGACAGACGCGATAGCCGCGCAGAAAACGTAAGAGAGTTGCTATCATAACGCTCCGGTTGATATTAAAAGTCACCACCAGCGGGGGCGGAGAAGCGCGCGGGTGATCATCCCGGCAGCCGGCCATAATGAACGTGAGCAGAGGCAGGCGCCGTGGGCGGCTACCCAGTAGGATACGCAGGTGGCAATTGCAGCACCCATCGCACCCCAGCGGGGAATGAGCAGCAAATTCAGCAGTACGTTTGTGGCTGCTCCGGCGCTTGTGCTCCAGAGCAGGGCTTTACCCCAGTCCAGAGCGATGAAGTGGGCATTTCGCACAACCGTCAGGTTGGCAAAAACACCGGCCCAAATCAGGACGGAGAGGAGCGGGGCGGCCGCTTGGTAGGCGGCACCAAACAGCAGCTGCACAATCCATGGCGCCAGCAGCGTGGCCGGCAGAGCGATCACATATCCAAGGAAGACCAGCAGGTTGTAGAGCTGTTGCACTTTGGCATTAAAAACATCAGGATTGCTGCTTTTGAGTGTCACAATCCTCGGGAAAACCGCGGTGATAATTGCCGCAGGCACAAAATACCAGATCTCCGATATGCGTACCGCAGCAGCGTACTGCCCCATTTCCTGCGCCGAGACCATACCACCCAGCATGACCTGATCAATTCTCAGGTAGATCATGAATACAATGCCTGACAGCAGCATCGGCAATGCCCCGGAGAGCATGGAATGGAAACGCTCTTTGCTGAACCGCCATGAGGACAAACGCTCCCCGCTGAGACGGTAGGCAAGCACCAGTCCGCAGCAGACGATCAGCGCTTCCGCTGCGGTGGCCCACGCGATTGCAACGAGGGACGCGCCCATCATGACGCAGACCATTTTCCCCAGCGAGGAGAGAAAAAACGCTGTCATCCTGACGATGGCGACGCAACGGGTGGCTATCTGCGACTGGAACCAGAGGTCAATGACCTCCACCGCCTGAAACAGCAGGGAACTGCTCAGGAGTGCCACAAGCAGCAGGGTTGTGCGGTCATCCGGGCGGATCAGCGTCAGCACCATCACTGCAAGCGGTATAGACAGCAGACCGGCGCTGAGGCGTATCATAAAGGCGGTACCAAGCACGGCCGGTCTCTCGTCAGGATAGGTAACCAATTCCCGTACCACCAGCGATTCAAGCCCGAACAGCGCAATGGCAGAAAACATCATGACATACGAGCCGGCAAAACTGAGCAGCCCGTACCCTCCAGGCCCCAGGTAGCGGGCAACCCAGACGCCGATAAACAGGCCGACACCCATCCTGAGTAAACGGTCGAAAAATATCCAGCCGGTATTAGCAATCATCTTTTGCAGGGTGTAGCGCCCCTCTATTCTTTGGCGAAGCGCCAGAGGGAGCAGCTTCAACCACCTCTGATTGCTCAAGAACGCCCTTCCTGTAACGACCCCAGATACCACTTGTATGCCCCGGCAATGCCGTCGCGCAGCTCAATGGCATGCCTCCACCCCAACCGGTGGATCCGCGACGAATCGGCAAGTTTCCGCGGCGTCCCGTCAGGCTTGTCGGCATCAAAAACAATTCCCCCCGTAAAACCGACCACATCCTGTACCAGCAGCGCCAGATCACGGATGCTGATCTCCTGCCCGGAGCCGACATTGATCAGGGCGGGCGCGACCGGATCATTCAGCAGTTCATCGTAGCGGGTGTCGTCAAGGTTCATCAGAAACACGCAGGCGGCGGCCAGATCGTCCACCTGGAGAAATTCGCGCAGCGGCGTGCCGCTCCCCCAGATCGTCACGGCAGCATCGCCGCGCAGCTTTGCTTCGTGAAACTTGCGGATCATCGCCGGCAGCACGTGAGACTTTTCAAGATCGAAGTTGTCGTTGGGGCCATACAGGTTATTCGGCATGGCGGACAGATACGATGTGCCGTACTGCTGGTTATACGAGCGACACTGGCAGATCCCGGCAATCTTGGCGATTGCATAGGCGTCATTCGTCGGCTCCAGAGGGCCGGTCAGCAGGTATTCCTCCTTCATCGGCTGCGGGGCGAATTTGGGATAGATGCAGGTACTGCCAAGGAACAGGAGGCGCGTGACACCGGCATTCCATGAGCTGTGAATGACGTTTGTCTGGATCATCAGGTTGTCATGGATGAATTCGCCCTTGTAGGTGCTGTTGGCGATAATGCCACCAACCCGGGCTGCGGCAAGGAAAACGTACTCCGGGCGGTTCTGGCTAAAAAACGCTTCGACCGCACTCTGGCTGCAGAGATCAAGCTCGCTTCGCGAGCGGAGCAGCAGGTTGGTGTACCCCGCCCCCTGGAGCCTTCTCACGATAGCTGAGCCAACCATTCCGCGGTGCCCGGCAACAAATATTTTAGCATCAGTATGCATCTGCTGTATCGTCCTCTGTTTCTTTGTCATTCACACACTCAAGGGTGCCACACGGCCGGTTACGATTTATCTGCAGCGGGGGAGTAGCGGATCACGGTCGCCTTTTCCAGCGTGATCATCCCCCCACCCATCATGGCGTCAATCATCGGCATGACGGCGTTGATCTTTTCCTGGCTGTCGACGGCCTCGACAACCAGCGGCAGGTCGGCAGAGAGGTCCAGCAGCTTCTGCGTGTGATAAATCCGATTGGCTCCGAAGCCACAGACGCCGCGCAGCACCGTCGCACCGGCAAACCCCTCGCTCCGCAGCAGCTCCACGAGGGCTTCATACAGAGGCTTGTGTCCGTGGCGATCTCCCTCGCCGATAAAAATCCGCATCAGCACCTGTTCACCAACCAGTTTTGTCATAACAGTATCCTTACGCCAGAGTCCTGACCGTGATGATCCCAAGCCAGGTAAACAACAGACAGATCGCAACACTTGCCATAATATTGGCAAAAGCCACCAGGAAGCGGCCATCCTCCAGCAGTGAAAAGGTCTCGTAGCTGAAGGTTGAAAAGGTTGTCAGACCGCCAAGGAAGCCGACCGTCAACCCGAGCCGTAGCGTATCCGGAATCAACGTACTGCGGAGACCAAGCTCCATAATCAGGCCGATCAGGTACGCACCGAGAATATTGACGACAAAGGTGCCATACGGAAAGGCGCGCCCCACCAGGCTGTAGACCCATCCCGACAGGTAGTAGCGGGTAAGGCCGCCGCCGGCGCAAAAAAGGGCTATTGCCGCGGCTGTCTTCATATCACACACTCCCCGCTCATCATTGTGTTAGAGATCCTCTCCGGTAGTCGTCAGTACCAGTTTGCCATGCTTGACCCCTTTGACGCTGATCAGCTCATTGGCGATCTGCTTTACCAGCAGGACGGTGCCGCGAATAACCAGCACTTCCAGGCAGTTGTGGGCATCGAGATGGACATGCAGCGTTGAAACGATCTGATCGTGATGGGCATGCTGGTGATCGGTCAGCTTATCGGCAAGATCCCGCACATGATGATTATAAACCAGGGTCACCGTGCCGACCGCCTCCTGGTCCTCCGCGCCGCACCGTTCCTCGACCAATGAGGCGCGAATAAGGTCGCGAATCGCCTCGGAACGGTTCATATAGCTCTTTTGCTCGATCAGCTGATCGAAATTCTGCAGCAGTTTTTCATCCAGCGAAATACCAAACCTGACCGTCTGTCCCACGCGCTGCCCCCCTTGTCCCTGATCAACCGGTCGCATCCTAGCCGATTTAATCCCAAATGTCACGATCCTGAGTGTGCCATCTTTTCCGTGTAATTATTCTGATAATTGTGCTACAGATCCGACGGAAAGAGAAACATTCACGGCAATACTCAATAAAGGACCGCACACCGTCATGATATCCATCAACGCTGCCGTCATCGACTTGAAGCGGCTTGACCTGCTGGCTGACGGGGATTCACAAATCCACGTCCTCGACTCGCGTGCCAAGGTTCTGGTGACGCTTGTATTCATTGTTTCAGTCGTTTCATTCGACAGGTACGAAATTGTCCGCCTGCTCCCGTTCTGTGCCTACCCGGCCGTCATGATTGCGCTCGCCGGCCTGCCGCCCCTCTACATCGCCCGCAAGATTGCGCTCATCTCCCCGTTTATCCTCATGGTAGGACTGTTCAATCCGCTTTTTGACCGGAGCGTTCTTTATCAGATCGGCCACGTAGAGATCTCCGGCGGCTGGATATCACTGTTATCACTGTTTGTCCGCTCCCTGCTCACCGTCAGTGCGGCATTCATTCTCGTCGGCACAACCGGCTTCACGGCGGTCTGCCAGGCGCTTCAACGCCTGGGAGCCCCACAGGTCTTCACCGTGCAGTTGCTCTTCCTGCATCGTTACATACTGGTACTCGCCGCTGAAACCGGCAGGGCTTCGAAGGCGCGCGAGCTCCGTTCATGCGGCAAAAAAGGGCTCGGCGTCGCCAGCTTCGGCTCGCTGACAGGGCACCTGCTGCTGCGCACCTGGCTGCAGGCGGAACGCATTCATACCGCCATGCTGGCACGCGGCTTCACCGGCCAGTTCCACGTGTCCCGCCAATCACGCTTCGCGGCCGACGAAATCCTGTTTGTACTCGGGTGGTCACTGCTGTTTATTTCACTGCGTGCTGCTGATATATCTGACATCATTGGAGCGTTGTTTTCATGAGCCACCATATCGTCGAGGCCAGGAATCTGCAGCACGTATATCCGGATGGCACGATCGCCATCAAGGATGTTTCTTTTCGCATCACCCATGGTGAATCGGTCGCGATCATCGGCGCCAACGGGGCGGGCAAATCGACCCTCCTCCAGCACCTTAACGGCTGCCTTTATCCAACATCCGGACAGATCCGCATCGGAGACACACTGCTCACAAAGAGCACCCTGCCGGACATTCGTCGCACCGTGGGCATGGTTTTTCAGTATCCGGACGACCAGCTCTTCATGCCGACCGTACTTGAGGATGTGGCCTTTGGCCCCTTGAATCAGGGACTCTCCGGCAGTGACCTGGAGCGGCGGGTGACTGAAGCCCTCGTACAGGTCGGCGCCGACCACCTGCGGACCAAGCCCCCCTATCACCTTTCCGGCGGCGAAAAGAAACGGGTGGCTATTGCCACCGTGCTGGCAATGTCACCTGACATCCTCGTCATGGATGAACCGACCAGCGGACTCGATCCTTTCGCGCGGCGCCAGCTCATGTCTCTGCTCGTGGAATTCAAGCACACAAAGATCTTCACCAGCCATGATCTTGACATGGTCCTGGATCTCTGTCACCGCACGATCATACTGCACGAAGGGATGATAATGGCCGACGGCCCAACCGGTGAAATCTTTAAGAATGATGCACTTCTTGCCGCATGCAGACTGGAGAAGCCGCTTTCCATGCAGGGGTGTCCACTCTGCAACGCAGATGACACAACAAAGCCCGGCAATTAGCATATTGCGGGGCTTTGTTGTGTCATAAACTCTTATCAGGCTACGTCCGCTGCGGCTCTGTATTGCAGACAGCTACAGCGGCTGCAGGGGGTGACAGTTATTAATGTTTTTTATCACCAGGGCCGAAAAAGGAGATAATCGCTTCGTCAAGATTGACGACCTTGTCGCTTCCCCCAGACGGAGTGCTCTTTTTCTCCTCGGCAGCGGCTTTATTTTTTTCCGGCTGCGGCGGCAATTCAAACAGCAGTGAAATCCCCCCCTTTGACCCGGCAGAGGAGGAAGACGTCGCCGAGAAGAGTTCGGCAATCGGATCCGCTTCAGGCTCCGGAGAGCAGATTTCATAGTTTTCGATCAGCTGGGCATTAAATGAAAAGGCCTTGTCATCAAACTCACCAGCTTTCAACCGGCGCATCATCTCCTTGTGCTGCTCTTTCATCAACTCTTCGACCACGACTTCCAGGTTATCCATCTTCAGAATATCGGAATAGCCGGTTTTTTTTGAGCTTATAATGACACCGCCACGGTACAGCAGCGTGATGATATGAGGGTTGGCCACCCCGCTATCCTCGGTCTGGACGTGAAAGACTTCACCTTTGTATGTAAGATTGTGGTTAAACCCGAGAACCATTTCGACACCTTTTTTACGAGGTTACATTCTATGTAACGCCATCATATCACGAACTATAACAGCAATTTGCTATAAAAACGCACAGATTATTTCTAACGTTCTAAAAGAAGCTTTATCTTTGCGACAGCCTCCATTGCATCCTTTGCATACAGGTCGGCACCGATACGATCGGCATATTCCTGGGTAACGACCGCCCCACCGACCATCGTAAAGGTAGTGATTCCGGCGGTACGGAGTTTTTTAATGACATTGTCCATCTCTGACATGGTTGTTGTCATGAGGGCCGAAAGGCCGACGGCATCAACCGCAAATTCCTTAGCCTTGGCGATTATGGTAGCGGCTGAGACATTTTTGCCGATGTCAAAAACCTCGAAGCCGTGGTTTTCAAGCAGCGTACAGACAATATTCTTGCCGATATCGTGAATATCACCCTCAACTGTCGCCATCAGAATCTTTCCACGGCTCTTGAATTTTTCACCGTGCATCTCAGCCTTTAAGCGCGTAAAACCGGCCTGCATAGTAGCAGCAGACTGCATCACCTGGGGCAGAAAGAATATATTGCAGTCAAAACGGCGTCCAACCTCCTCAAGGCCGGGCAGGAACCCCTCGTTGCTGATATTCAGAGGGGCAAACCCTTCCGCCAGCGCCAGCTCCACGAGCGCAACGATGCCGTCCGCATCACCGCCAATAACAGCCTGCGTCAAGCGGCCAAGAATCGACCCCTGCTTTTCGGGCATCGCCACCGACTGAGCCGCTGCCGGTTGTTGATCACGATAGGCTTCGATGTAGGCAGCCGCCTGGTGATCCCGGTTGAGCAGAACCATCGCTGATCGCCAGGCATCCATCATCGGCTTATCCTTGGGATTGATGATGGCGGCATCCAGTCCGGCCTCCATCGCCATCGCAAAGAACGCCGATGATATCAGGGGGCGCTGCGGCAGGCCGAAGGAGATATTACTGACTCCCAGAACGGTTGAAAGCCCCAGCTTCTGCTTGACCAGACGGATGGCGCGGAGCGATTCGGCTGCCCTTTTCTGTTCGGCACTCACCGTCAGGGTCAGACAATCAATAATGATGTCGCTATCGGGAATGCCGATGCGACGGGCGGCGTTGCGGATACGACGGGCAATCGCCAGTCGCCCCTCGGCGGTATCAGGGATACCGTTCTTATCGAGGGCCAGTCCGATAATAGCCGCCCCGTATTTTTTTGCCAGCGGCAGCACCCTTTTGAGGCTTTTGGCTTCTCCGGAAACGGAATTGATAAGCACCTTGCCATCGGCCGCCTTTAGTCCGGCTTCAAGGGCGGCAGGACTGGAGGAGTCCAGCACCAGCGGTACGCTGACGGCGCCACTGGCACAGAATACGGCGCGTTGCATGGCTAAAGGTTCGTCAATGCCCGGAGCACCAACGTTCACGTCCAGCACTGTCGCACCGGCCTGAACCTGTTCCAGCGCCTCGCGGCGGATATAGGCGACCTTCCCCTCCTGCAGTTCCTGCGAGTAGAGCTTCTTGCCGGTCGGATTGATCCGTTCACCGATAATGGCGGTAGCGGTGCCGCCGCCAACCGTTGCCCAGCCGGAGCGACTGGAGAGCAGTGTCACCCCGTTCTGCTGCACATCAGGAAGCCAGGGGTGCTGTTTCGATGCGAGGGCCTGTTTCATCGCACGGATATGGGCCGGTGTCGTTCCGCAGCAGCCGCCGATAATCCGGACTCCAAGCTCGATCAGCCGTTCATGGTAGGCAACCATCTCGTCAGGCGTGCCGGGAAAGACCGTGCGGTCGCCGATCAGTTGCGGCAAGCCGGCATTAGCCTGAGAAATCAGCGGCAAACCGGTCACCCGGCGCATACGACAGAGTATGTCGTAGATACCATCGACGCCCAAACCACAGTTAGAACCGACTATGTCTGCGCCGGCGGCGGCAAGCGTGATAGCAGCAGCTTCGGGCGGAGTCCCGAGAACGGAGCGACCGTTATCATCGAACGTCAGCATGGCGATGACAGGAATTGTGGCTGACACCTCGCGTATCGCGATAACAGCGGCGCGACACTCTTTGATGTCAAGAAACGTCTCAAGGCTTATCAGATCAGCCCCGGCAGCGACAAGCGCCTCGGCCTGTTCATGAAAAGCAGCTTTCATCCGATCGAACGACACCTCACCAAGAGGCTCGACAAACTGGCCGGTCGGGCCGATCGATGCGCCGACATAGGCGTTGCCCCCCGCCGCTGTGCGGGCAATTTCAACCGCACGGCTGTTTATCTCGACCAGACGATCTTCCAGTCCGTAGTGTTCAAGCTTGAATCTGCTGCCGCCAAACGTGTTGGTGATGATGATATCGGCACCCGCCTCGACATAGTCGCGATGCACCGAAGCAACGACATCCGGCATGGTCAGGTTGAGCTCTTCGGGAGACTGCCCCGGCTGGAGCCCACGTTCCTGAAGCATCGTGCCCATGGCACCGTCCAGGATCAGAACCCGTTCCCGGAGCGCTTCGCGGAATGGATTCATCGTGCGCCTCCTTCTCTCTGTGTGGTATCAGAGTCGCTCGAAGAATTTTCAGGTGTCGCTGAAACAGACTGTTCAAGGGAGTAGTCGGCTGTCAGCGGATCCGAAAGATCAAGATGCGCTAAAATCACGCCGCTGTTCCCATCGACATTCAACTTTACCCTCACTATATGCGGGAAATTCACGGTAACGGTATTAACCACGGAATAAACCGCCAGCATTTCGGCTGAACTGCCGGAGATCATAGCATCAGAAAAATTGTGGTTAAAATCGATTATCGCCATATCACCCTCAATTCGGACACTGTTGACCGCTACTCCGTCCGGCAATGTCGCCTCAAACGTGCCAACCGGACCGTTCAGCAGCTCGTGAATGACGTTTTTCAGACAGGCACTTTCGTCATCACACATCCCGACATCCCGCGCTTCACGCGCGAGCTGCGTCCCCTCCGCCGCAAAAAAAAGCGTAACGGAGCGGTAGCCTTTTGCGTTCTGCTGCGACGCAACCGGCATTTCCTGGCTGGAACGATACTTTTGCCAGATCATGATACTGAAGAACAGCGTGAAGACCAGAAATGGTATCAGCACACTGACGGTAATTTTTTTTCGCTGGTGGACTGCCATCAGACTATGTCCTCCTCTTCATCAAGACTTACCTGGAATACATCTCCAAGCTTCCCCCCGAGAAAGCGATTGCCAACCCGGACGAAACCGGCCGGAATATCACTGACGTAATAACTATGGTTCCCCTTTTCAGCGGGAGGACGGAGCAACCCCTTCCCCGCCAGGATGGCGGCCACCGTCCGGGCGGTCTCCTCAGCCGAGTCGACCAGCACAACCCCCGGCCCCATAACTTCGGCTATTATCGGCTTGAGCAACGGGTAATGCGTGCATCCAAGCACCAGCGTATCTATTTCAGCCTCTTTCAGTTCCTGCAGATAGGTTTGTGCCGTCAACCGTGCCACCTGATTGTCAACCCACCCCTCCTCAGCCAATGGAACAAACAGCGGGCAGGCGCGGGTCAGAACCTCTGCATCCGGCCTCAGACGTTTGATTGCCCGTGTGTAGGCGCTGCTGCGAATGGTGCCGGATGTGCCGATGACACCGATGCGGCCCGAACGGGTGACTGCTACCGCCCGTGTGGCCCCCGGTTCTATGACGCCAACGACCGGAATCGACAACTGGCGTTTAAGAGATGGCAATGCCACCGCTGAGGCGGTATTACAGGCTACAACCAGCAGCTTGATATCCCGCTTTACCAGAAATGACGCGATCTCTCCGGCATAGCGCGTTACCGTTTCCGGGGATTTGGTACCATAGGGCACCCTGGCGGTGTCACCGAAATAAAGTGTGTCCTCCTGGGGAAGAGCCTGCATTATCTCGCGCAGTACCGTCAGCCCCCCCACTCCGGAATCAAATATGCCGATCGATTTCCACGTCACAACGACGCCACCTCGCGTATCAGGATATATTCAAGAATTGGAAATTATATACTTTTTACTATCATTCAGGCAAGCCATTTACTGCAATCTGCATCTTGAAAATCACAACATAAAAGACAACAGGACCAACTGCCAATTAATTGCATATTTTTTATGTTCAAGCGTGCCACAATGCGGTAAAGTCACGCGCTGGGAGTTCCTTAAACTGGGGGGGGTGTGCATGTATTCTATGGATAATGTCGGCAGAAATACCATCGCCATGGTTCTGGCTGGCGGCAAGGGAGAACGGCTCAGTCCGCTGACCCTGCGTCGCGCCAAACCGAGCGTCGCTTTTGGCGGAAAATACAAAATCATTGATTTTGTATTGAGCAACCTGTTCAACTCAGGAATCAAGAAGGTCTACATCCTTACCCAGTATCGTGCCTATTCGCTGAACAAGCATATCCGGGAATCATGGGGAAAATGGACCGGCCTTGGTGAGTTCTATGTGGCGATTTCGCCGGAAACCAGCAGTGACAGCGAAGAGTGGTTCAAAGGAACAGCTGACGCTATCCTGCAGTACCTCCGCTTTGTTGAATCCTCAGATGCCGATTACGTTGCGATCTTTGGCGGCGATCATATCTACAAGATGGACATCACCCAGATGATAAACGCACACCGTATGAACCGTGCTGACATGACGATTGCAGCTCTGGAGGTGTCCACGGCCGATGCGAGCCGGTTCGGCGTCTTTTCTGTGGATGATGATTCGTGGGTGACCGCCTTCAACGAAAAACCGGCCGTTCCCGAGACCATTCCGGGGAGAGACACCTGTTTCGCCTCCATGGGGAATTACATATTTTCCACCAAGAAGCTGATTGAGGTGCTGCTGGAGGGAAAAAAGCTGCATGAAGACCTTGATTTTGGCAAGCATATTATTCCGATGATGCTGAAGAGTGGCGATCGGATTTTTGCCTACAACTTTAATGACAACCTGATCCCCGGTATGAAGACAGAAGAGCGTGGTTACTGGAAGGACGTCGGCACAATTGATTCCTACTACGAAGCCAACATGGATCTGATCCATATTTCTCCGCAGCTGAACCTGTACAACTACAAATGGCCGATTCTGACGAATCAGGGGAATTACCCCCCAGCCAAAACCGTTTTTGACGATGGCGACCGCCGTGGTGTAAATATCAACTCATACGTCAGCGCCGGCTGCATCACCAGCGGCAGCACCGTCAACCGCTCTATCCTCGGCCCGCTCTGCAAGGTTAACAGCTACAGCCTTGTAGAGGATTCGATACTGTTTGAAAACGTCAACGTCGGGAGGCACGTCAAAATCAAGCGGGCAATCATAGACAAAGGGGTGGTGATTCCGGACGGATCGACAATCGGCTACGACAGGGAGTCAGACCTCCGCAATGGCTACACCATCACCGAGTCCGGCATTGTCGTTGTGCCGCGCAAGGACAAATAAGCCCACGGCAGTAGCCCCGAAGGCACGAAGTAAATCATAGAAATATTTCAGTGCCTGCGGGGCTCAATGTTTAATCTGCTGTTTAAAAATCTTTGCCAGACATTCCAGAAGCACGTTATTTTCGTCACCGCTACGAACCGCAACCCGGAAGAAGCGTTCAGACAGCCCCATAAAACTGGAACAGTCGCGTATGATAATCCGGTGGGGTAACAGGCGCTCCTTGAGTTCACGCGAGGTCATCCCCTCCCTGATCTCCACCAGCAGATAATTTACGCTCGAAGGATACAGCTTGAACGGGGAAAACTGCGCCAGAGCCTCGAAAAGCCGGCGCCGTTCCTGGCGTATGAACTCGAGACTATCCTGATTGTGCTGGACATCCTGAAGAGCCGCCGCCCCGGCGGCAAGCGCCAGTGAATTAACACTCCATGGGCCGCCCATCGCGTCCAGCCGTTCGGCAATAGTGGCATTACTGATGGAATACCCCAGACGCAAGCCAGGGATACCAAAGAATTTAGTCATCGAACGCAACACGATCGCGTTGTCACTATGTACGATCATTCGCTTGGCCGAGGCTTCCTCGCAGAAATCCATAAAAGCCTCATCCAGAACCAGAAACGTGCCTGCGGACAGACAGAGGCTGTAGATCTTTTCTATGGTTCGCTGCGGATAGAGCGTGCCGTTGGGATTTCCCGGATTACAAAGAAAAAGCACATCAACGCCACCGGCCAGGGCCAGCTCCAACGCATCCGTGTCTATCGAGAAATTGCTTTCAGCTGTCAGGAGAAAATGCTGGGCATCCCAATGGCACTGATTTAGCGCCCGCACATATTCGCTGAAAGACGGGGAGACGATCAACGCTTTTTTGCCGGGAAGCATGGCAGGGAGATTATAGATAAGCTCGGTGGAGCCGTTGGCTATGGTAAAGTTGGCCGGCGAAAGCCCGTGATATTTTGCGAGTGCCTGTTTCAGTTCTTTGTGGCTGGTGTCAGGGTAATGGGCCAGGCTGCCCAGCGAGCAGATCAAACTTTTATGCACGAGAGAAGACATGCCAAGCGGGTTTATGCTGGCGGAAAAATCTATTATCTGTTCGGGTGCGACGCCAAGCGTTCTGGCAACGGTGAATATATTGCCGCCATGATCATATGAATGGGACATGTAATCCTCTCAGACAGAAGGCTGCGGCCATACAGATGACAGCCATCAACAGGGTTGAGATATACATCAGTGTAATCATTCCACGGTACGCGCGTTCGTCAAGCGGCTGCAGATCATCCCCGATATACTCTTTCCATGATGAAGCTCCGTTATAGCTGGAAGCCCCCCCCAGTCGCACACCCAAGGCGCCGGCCGCAGCCGCTTCCGGATGTCCGCTGTTGGGCGACGGGTGTTTCAGGCGATCCCTGAGCGTTATCCGTGCAGCATTGGAAGCTGAAAGGCCGGCAAGCGGGGAAGATACTATCAACAACAGCGCAGAGATGCGTGCCGGGATATAGTTGAGCAGATCATCCATCCGGGCCGACGCCCACCCCAGTTGCAGATAGCGCCGGTTCCTGTAGCCGACCATCGAATCGAGGGTACTGACCGCCTTGTAGGCGATTGCGCCCACCGGACCACCGATCGTCAGCCAGAAAAGCGGCGCGATGATACCGTCTGACGTATTTTCCGCGACCGTTTCCACAACTCCGCGCCATATTTCCGCCTCTTCAAGCTGGTCAGTATCACGCCCGACAATAAAGGACAGATAACGGCGGGCAGCCGGAAGGTCGCCCGCCAGAAGTGCGGTGGCGACACGGGCAGACTCTTTATGCAGGGAGCGGGCGGCCAGGCATGTTGACGAGACTAAAACTGCTGCTGTCCAACCGGCCAGCGGCAGCATGGCCGTAAGCGCCTTCAGCAGGATCCAGGTTGTGCCGGAAGAGCTGATGACGACTGCCAGCAGCAGCAGTACACCGGCCACACGCTCATTAAGCCAGACCCGCCGCAAGACGCGATCCAGCAGATGAATCAATCTCCCCATGGCAACCACCGGATGCGGCAGCCAGACAGGGTCCCCGATCAGCAGGTCGAGCAGAAGCGCCAGAAATATAATCAGTGAATCAGCGGGCGTCACTGTCCAACCCGCAGATTGCCAGAATGCGCGGCAGGTCGAGATGCTTTTCAAACTGTTCCGCCAGTTGTTCATACGGATCGTGCTGTGACTGACTCTGTGTCCCGCACCGGAGTGGTATCCCCTTTTCAAGACGAATACTGTTCAGATAAATTTCGCGGAAGTGGCTGTTTTCGAAGAGGCCGTGCAGATAGGTGCCGAAGATTCTGCCATCGGCAGAAACCGCTCCGTCTTCTATTGAGACAGCCGCGTCGCCGCGCTGGAAGATGCGAGAGAACGGGCGCATTCCCTTGCCGAGGGTTGTCTGCCCCATATGAATTTCATATCCGGTCATGACACCGTTACACTCAGGAGCGACCGTCAACCCGGCTTCGTCCAGATATGCAAGCGCCTGGTGAGTCTCTTTCTCCGGCAACAGGATCGTTGTGGAGGGAAGGAGGCCAAGCCCCTCCGCCTCTTTGATGGACGACTCAATTCCGTCTGGATCGAGAACCGCTGTGCCAAGCATTTGAAACCCGCCGCATATCCCGACAATATGTCCCTTAAAGTTACGTATTGCACCAAAAAGCCCGCGTTCCATCAGGAAATGCAGATCTGCTGTCGTTGATTTACTGCCGGGCATGATCAGCACATCCAGCCCCTGCAGCTGATCAGGCATCTCCACATAACTGAGATGGACATCAGTTTCGTTCTGCAGCGGATCAAAATCAGTAAAATTAGAGATTCTCGGCAGCTTGAGAACCCCGATGCGAATTTTCCTGAGCCCGGTCGTAACACTGGCAGCTTTGGAGCACTGTCCCAGAGCCACACTGTCTTCGGCCGGCACACGTATGTCCGCAAACCAGGGGAGGACTCCCAGCACCGGAATGCCGGTCCGCTGCTCAATAAAATCTATGCCTGGTTTCAGGATGTCGACATCCCCGCGAAATTTATTAATGATGATCCCCTTGACACTGGAGCGTTCCAGCGGCTCAAGGAGCTCTATCGTGCCGATAATCTGGGCAAAAACACCGCCGCGGTCGATGTCGGCCACCAGAATAACGGGACATCGTGCCATTGCGGCTATCTTGAGGTTGGCAATATCCTTATCTCTCAGGTTTATTTCCGAGATGCTTCCAGCCCCCTCAATGACGATGAATTCGTATCCCTGACGAAGGCGGTCATAGCTCTCCCGGATTTTGGCAAACGCGGTCGGCTTGTAGGTGTCATATTCTGCAATAGACATATTGCCTACCGGCCTCCCCTGCACAACAACCTGGCTGCCGGTATCTGAATTCGGCTTGAGCAGGACCGGATTCATGTCGGTATGGGGGTTGATTCCACACGCCTGGGCCTGGACCGCCTGGGCACGACCGATCTCCCCCCCCTCCGGGGTAACATATGAATTAAGTGACATGTTTTGAGATTTAAAGGGGGCGACAGTCAGCCCACGCCGTACCAGACAGCGGCAAAAAGCCGATGTAACTATCGATTTACCGACGTCAGAGGCGGTACCGCAAAACATGACTGCTGCCGGCTGTAAAAGCGATCCCTGATTTGCGACAAATTCTGTCGCAGCTACGCCGGGTCCGTATTTGGCAGCGTAACCGCGCGGCGTGACAATGCGCCCCTCTGCATCAACAAAGCTGCTGGCATTGCCTACCAACACGATACTGGTCATGTCAATCTCATGGTCAAACATCTGCCCAAGCGTTGTAACGATGACCGTTTGCCCCTCACGGCAGGCGTTCCGCACGATTCCCACCGGAGTTTCAGGCGGGCGATGTGCCAGGATGATGTTATGTGCTTCCTGAATCTGTGTCCTGCGGCTTTTACTGCGCGGGTTGTAGAGGGAGATAACAAAATCCGCCCGGGCTGCCGCTTCCAGCCTGACCTTGATCAGATTCCACGGAGTCAGCAGATCGGACAGAGATATCACCGCAAAATCGTGCATCAGAGGAGCGCCAAGCAGCGCGGCTGCAGCCTGAACGGCGGAAATACCGGGGATTACCTGGACATCCAGACGGGGCAGATCCGGGGCTTCTTTGGCATCCATCTCCACCAACTCCAGCACAAGACCGGCCATACCGTAAATCCCGGAATCTCCACCAGACACCAGTGAGACAGAGCGGCCGGCGCGCGCCAGCCTGATCGCTTCACGACAGCGCTCCACCTCCTTCATCATACCGGTTGATATGACCTGCTTGCCTGCCAGGAGTGGCCGCACCAATTCAACATAATTGTCATACCCAACAATAACATCAGAAGACGCGATAGCCTGCCTGGCCGCATCGGTCAGATGAGTGGTGGCACCGGGACCGGTGCCGACGATATACAGTGGTGCCATGATAGCCTCGAAGCGGAATTAGTAAATCGGTAGAATCTGGTTGTGGAATCCGGGCTGATTCGTGGGGAATCACACAGAACGGGGTATCAGCATTAAATAATCAACCGTTATATGAAGCGTACAGCTGTTTGACACGCGCCAGATAGTTGCGTGTTTCGTGCGGCAGACGGTCGGGGCTCCTGTCAACATTACCCGGCCCCCAGTTATAAGCGGCCAGGGCCGAATCGACGTTGCCGTTGTATCGCTGCAGCATATCTTTAAGAAAGCGGGTACCACCCATAACATTCTGTTCCGGGTCGAAGGAGTCTTCCACCCCAAGCGAACGGGCGGTAGCAGGCATAAGCTGCATCAGACCCCGTGCCCCGGCGTGTGAGACCGCCTGCGGGTTAAAGCCGCTCTCGGCCTTGATCACCGCCCGTATCAATCCGGCATCAACACCGTATTTCCGGGACGCTTTCAAAACAATGGGATCAAGCCATGAGGTGTCTGTGCGGGGTTGTGGCACCTGTTCCGCGACAGTAGCTGTGTAAGGAACGCCAGCAGCCAGCTCCTGCAGCTGCGACGGCATGGCTACCGTTGGAGCCGGCAATGGCTCTGCACCCTCGGCAAGATTGGCACGGTATGCCTGCAGAAGCGCATGTGCCGAAGGAAATTGTGTTGAGCTTGATGACGCTGTACTGCCAGAGTCGGAATCGCCGGAAAGCGCAAGAGAGCTCTGCAGCATCTGCAGAGTGAGTGATTCCGCCAGCTCAACAGCCTTGCCGCTGGCGCTGGAAGCAAGAGGCTCTCCACTGCCCAGGGCTCTGTCCAGTTTCCCGGCAAAAGCACCCCTCTGCTGGACAGCGTTACTGTCCTGAGTTTGTCGAAGCGGAGTGAGAGCATCCAACAATGAAAGTTTTTCTACTGCTATCGACATAGTGGCTCAATCCTCGCTGAAAGCCAGGTTCTTTTTTTTCAGTTTTTCAATCAGCGTCGTCCGTTTTAAATTAAGCAGCAGAGCCGCCTCCTTCTTATTCCCTCCCGAACGGGCAAGAGCCTGCGTTATGAGATTATTTTCAAACTCATCAACGGCAGAATTCAGGCAGATCCCCCCCTCCGGGAGCAGTCTGTCAAACGCCAGACCAGGCACTTGAACCGACACCGGCTGCGATGGCTTTCCGGAAAGATATTTCTCGGGCAGGTCATCTGGAACGATCAGACCGCTCCCCTTCAGGATAACAAGCCTCTCAACCAGATTTTCAAGCTCACGGATATTTCCCGGCCATTCATAGTTACAGAGAATACCGAGCGCGTCGCGTGAAACCCCCTTTACCGCATGGCGCTTATCGGCGTTGAAGCGTGTCAAAAACGAATGGATAAGGATCGGTATATCATCCCGCCGCTCACGCAGAGGGGGGATGGTAATCGGAATAACCGACAGGCGGTAATAAAGATCTTCACGAAAATCGCGGCTGACCACAAGCTCCTCAAGATTTTTATTGGTAGCGGCCACAATGCGGACATCCACTTTCTGAGATCTTGATGCGCCGACCGGCTCAAACTCCCTGTTTTGAAGAACCCTCAGCAGTTTCACCTGCAGATTGGACTTCATATCGCCTATTTCATCCAGAAACAGAGTGCCCTTGTCAGCCATCTCAAAGCGACCGATCCGGTTGGCGTAGGCCCCGGTGAAAGAACCCTTGACATGACCGAACAACTCACTTTCCAGGAGATCATCCGGAATTGCAGCGCAGTTAACCGGCACAAAATTTTTGGAATTCCTGTCGCTCAGCTGATGGATAGCCCTCGCTGCAAGTTCTTTGCCGGTTCCAGATTCACCCTGTATAAGAACGGTTGCATTTGAGGCGGCAACCTTCGTGATCAATTCAAACAGCTCCAGCATCGGTGCGCTTTTACCGATCATGGTTGCCGAAAGGAGCTGATTTTGGGCGGAACTGCCGGTTGAGCGGTCGTACATTTTCATAGACTGGTATTCTCGGGCACGCATCACGAGACTTTCCAGTTCATCAAGATTAAGCGGCTTCGGCAGCGTAAAGACGGTATCAGTGGCAGTTTTTTTAAGCTCCGCGCCAGTTGAGTCACCGTACCCTATCAGCACCATAAGCGGATTAATCAGGGAGATACGCTCCCTTAAGTCCGGAGCAATCATCTCCAGATAGGCAAGATCTCCGATAACGATATCAACATTATTCTTTTTCAGGGTGTCAAAAAATGGAGCGTCATTTACTGCAGCAGAGATAGGATACCCTTGATATGTCAAAAAAGCAGACACCAAGTCACGTGTTTTAACATCATTATCCGCTATGAGAATGGTGCCGTTTGCGTACATAGCTGACCGCGCCCCCTTAATTACATACAGAATCTGCTTTCATTAGTACATGTATTGGAGCAAAAGTCAATAAAATGACTTGCCGGCATTCACTCATATGTGCTCAGATATGCGTAAAACACAATATCCGCACTTTTCGACAGTTTTTTTGCATGTTGCTTGATATCGATTCACAGGCGTGATAAATTGCGCAACGAGTATTTAAGTAATGTAACTGCACTGACACAGTTACCATGAATATCCCTTTTGCCCGAGGAGATCGATTTGATGCAGAATGCACTGGTACCGGTAAACGCTGACAACCTTCATGATGAACTTATCCAGCTGGTAAGCTTCAACCTCGATCAGGAAGAATACGGAGTGGATGTTCTCAAGGTACGCGAAATAATTCGCATGCCGATTGTTACCCGCGTGCCTAACACCCCTCACTACGTCGAGGGGGTTATCAATCTGCGCGGCAAAGTCGTTCCGATCATCTGTATGAGGAAAAAGTTCGGCCTGAGCGAATCTGAAAACGACAAACAGACAAGAATCATGGTTATGGATATGGAAGGCGAACTGATGGGTTTCATTGTTGACGCAGTCTCGGAAGTCATAAGGATATCCGGCAGCGACATCCAGCCATCACCTGCAATGGTAGCTGGAAACATCGATCAGGAGTGCATTGCCGGAGTCATAAACCAGACAGAACGCCTGCTCGTCTTACTCAATTTGGAGAAGATGTTTTCCCGTGACGAAAAGAACTTGTTCACAGGGATGTAATAAACCTTACCTCCATTAAATTTACCAGGAGTCGCGCACCATGCCACCTATTGACTGTGAAGACCAGGAACTGCTGGACGGTTTTCTTGCCGAAACAACCGAGTTGCTTGAAAAACTTGACGATGACCTCATTACTCTTGAAAAGAGTTCCGATGATACCGATCTGATGAACCGGATTTTCCGGTCGATTCACACCATCAAGGGTGCATCCAGCTTTTTGGGGTTTGATCTGCTGGTAAAAGTCACCCACAAGACAGAAGACGTTCTGAACCGGCTCCGCAAGGGAGAACTGGTTGTAACCCCTGACATCATGGACGTCATTTTGGAAGCTACGGACCTTGTCAAGCTGCTGGTAAGTGACATAAAGGCGGGTGATATCCAGGAACGGGAAACGGAAGGAACCATCAACAAATTGTTACCGTTCCTGACTGAGGCCGCCACAGTCCCCCCACCGGTAGCTGCAGCCGAACCCACAACAGAACAACCACCAGTGACACCTCCACCGGCAGCTGACGACTCGTCTGCCCCCGCTGATATGGCGGCAGACTCAACACCGGCAGCCCCTGCAGCAGCCCCGCTACCGGTACCAAAGCCGGCTGCTGACGCTGCACCTAAAAAAGCTCCTGCCCCGCCTAAGCCAGCCGATGGAAAGGGGGATGACCTTTCCGACAATACAACGGTTAGGGTTGACGTAAAACGGCTTGACGACCTGATGAACCAGGTCGGCGAGCTTGTGCTTGAGCGCAATCGTATGATCCAGATCAATCAGGATCTGCAGCAGAATGATGCAAACCGCCCTGATTTTCACGAGGAGTTCGGGAAGCTCACCAAGCGGATGAGCTTTGTCACCTCCGAGTTGCAGATGCAGGTTCTCAAGATGCGTATGATACCGGTGGAGAAGGTATTTAAAAAGTTTCCCCGTATCGTCCGTAGCATGTCCCGGGATCTGGGCAAAGAGGTTGATCTGCAGATTGTAGGTGAAGAGACTGAACTGGATCGGTCCGTTGTCGATGAAATCGGCGATCCCTTGATACACCTTATCCGTAACGCCATGGATCACGGCCTTGAAACCCCTGAAGAACGCCTTGCCGCCGGAAAATCACGGTGCGGCACACTTGTACTGGCTGCCGTACACGAGGGCAATCAGATCATCATCAGCATGAAAGATGACGGGCGCGGCATAGATACCGAGCGTGTCGGGCGCAAAGCTATTGAGAAGGGACTGATCACTGAAGAGCAGTTTGCCGCCATGGGGCAGCGTGAAGTTTTTGACCTGCTGTTCCTCCCCGGATTTTCTACCAAGGAGAAAGCCACCGATCTTTCCGGGCGCGGTGTCGGCATGGACGTCGTCAAGACCAACATCAAAAAGCTGAATGGTCTGATAGAGATCAAGAGCACCAAAGGGCTCGGCTCCGAATTCATCCTGCGTTTGCCGCTGACACTGGCCATTATCCAGTCTCTGCTGGTTGAAGTTGAAGGGGAAATCTACTCCATACCACTTTCATCAGTCCTGGAAACACTCCGCGTCGACCAGCGCCAATTCCACCTCATCGGCGGACAGGAAGTCCTGAAGCTGCGCGACATAGTTCTGCCGCTGATCCGCTTGCAAAAGATATTCAATGTCCAACAGCGCGGCGAAGTTGACAATTTCTGTTATGTCGTCGTGGTCGGTGCCGCTGAAAAGAGGATGGGGCTGGTCGTCACCAGGCTTGTCGGGCAGCAGGAAGTTGCCATCAAGTCGCTCGGCAACTATCTGGCAAACATCCCCGGCATCGCCGGCTCTACCATCCTTGGAGACGGCCGCGTTGCCCTGATCATTGATCCGGTAGCAATGTCAGAGGTCTGTGAGTAAATAAGACACCAACTGCGGTACAGTGATGTTCCGCAGAGTACATGCAATGACGCCCAAGGAGTGAAACGTGGCCATCAGTGATAAAGATTTTGAACAACTCCGCGATTTTATTTACAACATTTGCGGTATGTATTTCCATACGACCAAGAAGTATTTCCTGGAAAGTCGCCTTACCCGCCGCATGGAAGCGACCGGCACCAAAACCTATCAGGACTATTACCTGCTGCTCAAATCCGCCCGTGGGTCGGAAGAATTAAAGTTTCTGATGGATGAGATAACCACCAACGAAACTTATTTTTTCCGCAACGTCCCCCAGTTGGCGGCGCTTGAGAACAAGCTGTTACCTGAAATCGTTGAAGCCAAAAACAAAATGGGATTTCGCAAACTGCGGATCTGGAGCGCCGCCTCCTCTTCCGGGGAAGAAGCCTACACCATGGCGATGATTCTCCTCGAAAAGCGCTCTACCCTGCTGAAAGACTGGATCATTGAAATAGTCGGCACAGACATCAATGAAACGGTTATAGCCCAGGCCAAGGAAGGGGTTTACAACGCCTATTCCGTCAGGAACATACCGGATGTTTACAAACGCAAATACATCAAAGAGGACAACGGCAAGTTCATTCTCTCCCCTGAAGTCAAAAAATTTGTCACCTTCAACAAACTCAACCTTTATGAAGATTCTAAAATGATTTTTATGAAGAGTTTCGATTTCATCTTCTGCGCCAACGTCCTGATATATTTCGACACAGCTTCGAAATCAAAAGTCGTCCAACACTTTTACAATAACCTGCAACCCTACGGTTACTTCTTTGTCGGCCAGTCTGAATCCTTGCACGGCGTCAACGACAAGTTCAAGACTGTTCACTTTCCCGGTGGTTTTGGCTACAAAAAATAGCCCGAGAGGTTTTATTTTATGGATAAGAATCAGATGATAGAACGGGCCGAAATACTGGTGGGGGCTGTTGATGATCTTCCTACCATACCGATTGTCGCAACCAAGGTACTGCAACTGCTTGATGATCCGGATGTCAGCGTTGAAGAGATCGCTGACCTGATGCTGTCAGACCAGGTCATGACCGCACGGGTCATGAAGCTGATCAACTCCCCTGTCTACAAGCCGACACAGGAGATAACCTCCCTGAAACGCGCCCTGGTGTACCTCGGCTTGCGTCATGTTCGCGAACTCGCCCTGACAACATCAGTTATCAACGCGTTCGACGGGACATCGGGAGCGCTGGAGCTGAATGCGTTCTGGGAACATTCCTTCGGGGTCGGCATGGTATCCAAGATCATCGCGCAGAAGATCGGCTATCAAGACCTGGAAAAAGCTTATATTGCCGGAATCATCCACGATCTTGGCGAAGTTTTTTTAAGCAACTTTCTTCGCGAACCTTTTCTGGAGGTATTGGAATACATCAAAGTCCATCCGGTGAAACTTGTCGATGCCGAAGCAGAGCTGCTCGGCACCACACACTGCGAAATAGGTCTTTGCATGGCGCGCAAATGGAATTTCCCTGATGCGTACTGTGATGTCATAGCATATCACCACAACCCGGGCGAGGCCACAGTCGATCCGATTTTATGTGCCATCGTAAATCTTGCCGATCTATTCTGCACGGTTCGTGAATTAAACTACGGCGGCCGTGAATGGATCAGTTTCAATTTGAGTGATGAAGAAGCCTGGACAATTCTTAAAAACGAATCGCCTGCATTCGCAGACATGGATGTGGAGCGTTTCTGTTACGAACTCGACGATGCTATTCCTGATGTAAAGGAACTGGTTTCCTCTATTTTCACCCCATCATGACCCTGAAAACAGGAGCACGTGCGTTAACGAACTGATTCCCTGCTAAAGACTACAGGAAATCATTTCTAACTTACTAAAAGGCGATTCACTGATGATCATAGCGCAGCAAGCAAAAACCCGGATTCTCATCGTCGACGACTCATCATTCATGCGCATGGCTATCCGCAGTGTCCTGTCAAAAGATCCGTCCTTTGACATTGTCGGCACCGCAGCTGACGGCATGGAAGGTGTAGAAAAAGCCATCGCCCTCAAACCGGACCTTATCACGATGGATGTCGAAATGCCGCGCATGGACGGCATTGCGGCCTTGAAACAGATCATGGCCAAGGCGCCGACTAAAGTCATCATGGTATCGACCCTGACCAACGAAGGTGCCAAATCAACGTTCGAAGCGCTTGATGCCGGAGCGCTTGATTATATCCCGAAAAATGTAACTGACTCGTCAGACGCCCAAAATGCGTTCCGGCAGGAGCTGATGCGCAAGATCAAGGAGGCGGTTGCATCACGCATACACCGCACGCCCGGTTCCGCACACACGTTAGTGCGCCCTGCAACTCCAGCAGCCGCGACCCCACAACGACCAACATCATCAAAGTTCCTCGGCAAGAAAATTCAATACGTCGGTATCGGCGCCTCTACCGGTGGGCCGGTGGCACTCCAGGAAGTCCTCTCGCGCATCCCGGTCAATTTCCCGTATGGCATCATGGTCGGCATTCACATGCCAAAAGCCTTTACAGGCCCATATGCAGACCGGCTCAACGCCAAATGTTCCATGACCATCCGTGAAGCGGTTGATGGCGACATTCTCAAACCGGGATTGGCACTGATTGCACCGGGGGGCATGCATACGACGCTGGTTCGCCAGGGGTCCCACATTATCGTCAAGACACAGCCAACCAGCTCATATCCTCAATATGTATATATCCCCTCTGTTGACCTGATGATTTCCAGCATGGCGGAAGCGACCAACGGGGCGATGCTCGGGGTAATTCTGACCGGGATGGGCAATGATGGTTTCAAGGGAATGCAGCTGCTTAAACAGAAGGGTGGAGTGACGATTGCGCAGGATGAGGCAAGTTCAACCATTTACGGCATGCCTAAAGCCTGTGTTGACGGCGGCGTTGCCGACGAAGTACTCCCACTCGGACAGATCGGATTTGAGATCTCCAAGTTTATGTGAAACAGCACGGACATTGTTGCAGAACAGATTAAAGGGCGGCCTGTCAGGTCGCCCTTCGACGTTTAACGATCAGCATACACAACCAGCCCACCCCCTGAAACCTCAACACGGCAGTTTGAAAAACCGCGGCGTTTGAGGCGAAACATTATCAACGGGGCGATCAAGGGGTGTACGCCCGCAAGAATCAGGGGAAAATGGGTGTACGTCATACCCATAAGCGCATTCAGAGTCGCACTGAAGCTGGTTGTACGCCCTACTTTTCTACCGGATTTCATAGCCTAGCCATGCTCGCTCGTCTCATGAAACACCAGCCCCTTCCAGCTCTCAATGGTATTGTCAAGACGCCACTGGCTGCCGGCCATATAGGTCAGCTTGCCTTCGCCGTCAATATAAACGTGCATGGCTTCCTTCTTTTCAAAATCTTCTATCAGCTTCTTTTCCCCGGTGACCCAACGGGCCGTAACATAACTGACCGGCTCAAAGGCGACCTTGACACTGTATTCATGTTCAAGGCGGTGCATAACGACCTCAAACTGTAGCAGACCGACCGCACCGATAACCCAGTCCGCCCCCATCAGCGGCTTAAACACCTGAGTGGCCCCTTCTTCAGCCAGCTGCACGAGCCCTTTCTCCAGAGCCTTTGACTTCATCGGGTTGAGCAGACGCACCTTGCGAAAGTGTTCCGGTGCAAAACTCGGAATACCGGTGAACTTAAGATCTTCGCCGGTCGTGAAGGTATCGCCGATCTTGATCGTACCGTGGTTATGAATACCGATAATATCGCCAGGCCAGGCTTCTTCTACATTGGTACGGTCCTGAGCCATGAATATGGTCGCATTAGCAATCTGAACGTCACGGCCAAGGCGCACGTGACGAACCTTCATGCCGCGGGTGAACTTGCCGGAACATATCCGGAAAAACGCGATACGGTCGCGATGGGCCGGATCCATATTTGCCTGAATCTTGAAGGTAAAGCCGCTGAAGGGTTCTTCATACGGAGATACGGTACGGGTGAGGGTCTCGCGCGGCAGCGGATGCGGTGCATACTGAACAAAAGCGTCCAGCAGTTGTTGCACGCCAAAGGTGTTGATGGCGCTGCCGAAGAAAACCGGCGTTTGACGCCCGGCAAGATACGCCGACATATCGAAGGGATTAGCGGCCCCCTCCAACAGCGCTATGTCATTTCTCAGCTCCTCAACCTGACTTCCCAGCAGCTCATCAAGACGGGGGTCGTCCAGTCCAGTAACCGTTATGATTTCACCGGTCCCATTGTCCGCATCGGCATCAAAAAAAATCAGCTCTTTCGTATAGAGGTGATAGGTACCGCGAAACCGCTTTCCCATTCCGATCGGCCAGGTAATCGGGGCGGTCTGCATGTGGAGGTTTTTTTCGATATCATCCAGCAGGTCAAACGGCTCCTGCCCCTCACGGTCAAGCTTGTTCATGAAGGTCATGATCGGGGTGTGGCGGAGACGACATACCTCAAGCAATTTTTTGGTCTGGCTTTCAACGCCTTTTACCGAGTCGATCACCATTAATACCGAGTCCACGGCGGTCAGTACACGATAGGTATCCTCAGAAAAGTCATTGTGGCCGGGGGTATCAAGAAGATTTATTTCGCTCTCATCGTAGGTGAACTTCATGACCGACGAAGTAACAGAGATCCCCCGCTGTTTTTCCAGATCCATCCAGTCGGATGTTGCATGACGGGCACTCTTTCGGGCGCGAACCTCGCCGGCCTGCTGAATGGCGCCGCCGAAAAGCAGCAGCTTCTCTGTAATGGTTGTCTTGCCGGCATCCGGGTGACTGATGATGGCAAAGGTACGACGTTTTTCAACTTCTTTCTGGTTGTACAGTTCCACGAGGTGTAACTCCTTTATGACCTGAAGACCAGCCGGTCGAGACACCATCTGCCGCCACCGGCGATCATCAGATAGAGAGCTATGCCCAGCAGGGCAATATTGTATTCGAAGCCATGTCCGCGGCCGGCAACACAGTTCAAATTGAGAAAGAAACCGTGAGCCCAGTGAATCTTATAGATGGCCACCAGCATGACCGCCGAGATACCTGCCGCCGAGAGACGCGTCAGAAAGCCGGTCAGGATACCGAAACCGCCCCCGAATTCAGCGATTATCGCCAGCAGTGTGAAGATCGGCGGAATCCCCATTTTGTCTTCATAGGTATTAAACGTCCATGTCAGACCATGTCCGCCGAAAAGCCCCAGCAGCTTCTGGGAACCATGGGCCATAAATATCAGCCCGAGCGGGATACGGAGCATCAATGGTGCAAACAGGTCCGTTGCGTCAAAACTTCCCTTAGCCATGTCCAACCTCCCCGGTCTCCCTCTGAAACGGGCCGATGATACTGCCTGCCAACAACTCAGCGCAATCGTTTTGCAACACACATGACGTCATATGGCTTGCCTCTGAAATCAGTAAGATAAGTGTAATTCATCCCTGCTGCCGAGCACGCAGAAATCTTGGCATTCAACTCCTCCTCACTAACTTTGGAGCAGCCAGCCAACAGAGTGAGCAACAAAACAAGTACAATTCTCATCTGTTTTCCTCAAACCTTCAGTTAATTTAAAAACGACTGGATGGCTATCTTACAAAAAGTGCGGGTAGCATATTCCGACGAGGGGTTCGATGAAGGGAGCGACCTGGATACCAACATTTTTGAGACAGCAGGCTTGACACAGAAGGCACTTGAATTAAATAAAATGGTGGGCGGCATGGGATTCGAACCCACGACCCCAGGCTTCGGAGGCCTGTACTCTATCCAGCTGAGCTAACCGCCCGTAAAGCAATCTTCAAGATCCATTCTTAGTCGAAGATGATTACACTATTTAGCCTGCCAACTCAAGTCAAAAATCTGTCTTTTTACTGTTTGCTCTGTTATGATGCCGAATATTGTAATCCGCCGTACGTCAGTTTGCTCTGCCACGGCATGAAACCGGAACGATTCAGTTTTTTTGTACCGGTTTTCCGGGTGTGGACCACGAAACGAGAGCGCTTAGACAATGCCAGCCAAGATCAAAGTTATTGGATTAACCGGCGGAATTGCCACCGGTAAGAGTTCAGTTGCCCGCTTTTTCACCGAGCATGGCATCACGGTAATTGATGCTGACCAGCTTGCCAGAGATGCTGTGTCACCAGACAGCCCTGCGCTGGCGCAGATTGTCTCAACCTTTGGCCAAGGGGTGTTGACGAATGACAACACCCTCGATCGTAAGCGCCTGGGGGAAATCATCTTCTCGGACTCCGAAAAACGACGCCAGCTTGAAAACATCCTCCATCCAGAGATACGAAAGCGGGCTGAAGCGCACATAGCGCAGGCAGCTGCCGCCGGTCAAAAGCATGTGATCTACATGGCACCACTGTTGATTGAAGCGGGAGCCACCGATCGGGTTGACGACATCTGGGTCGTGACTGTTCGCCCCGAGATCCAGTTGCAGCGCCTCATGCAGCGTGACGGCACAAGCCTCGACCAGGCGCAACGCATGATCGCCAGCCAGATGCCGTTAGCCGAAAAAGAACGCTATGGGAGTGTTGTCATTGACAACAGCGGAACCGAAGCAGAAACACGGACGATTTTAGAAACCGTCTGGGCAAAAGAGACCGGGAGCATCAATGAGTAAATCAAATCATATTTTAAGACCGGGACAGCGTCAGGCTCAACGTCCCGAAAAGATGACCGTTCACACTGCGGCATCGCCGCTGGCCAAAACAATAGCGACTGCAACGCCCCCTTCTACGAACCGTGACGCAGTTCTGAACTGTTTTGCCGCAGTCCCTCGCGGAGCTGAAGAGCTGGCAGCGGCAGAACTGGCAGCTCTCGGGATCAGCACGGCAACGCCCGGTAAAGGCGGAGTATCTTTTTGCACTGACCGGGCAGGACTCTACCGTGCCAATCTCTGGCTGCGGACCGCCAGCCGCGTGCTTGTTCAGCTGGTGCAGTTCCCCTGTTCGGGGCCGTCCGAACTGTACGACGGCGTACACGCGATACCGTGGCAGGAGCTGATAACTCCGGAAATGACCCTCGCGGTCGATTGCTCTCTGCGTGATTCAGCCTTGACACATTCCGGATTCGTTGCGCTCAAAACCAAGGATGCCATTGTCGACCGGATCCGCGAAGCATGTGGCCAACGGCCTAATGTTGACACCGCCTCGCCGGACGTACGCATCAATGTCCATCTCCACAAAAATGCCTGCACAATCAGCCTCGACAGCTCCGGAGATTCTCTTGACCGCCGCGGCTACCGGCTCGAACGCAACGAAGCCCCCCTGCGGGAAACACTTGCCGCCGCAGTTGTCGCCCTTACCGGTTGGGACGGTTCAATCCCGCTGGCGGATCCGATGTGCGGTTCAGGCACCATTCCGGTTGAGGCCGCGCTGGTGGCCGCACATATCCCGCCAGGCTTGCATCGCTCGTTCGGATTCCAACGCTGGCTTGATTTTGACAGCGAGCTCTGGAGTAGAATATGCGCTGAAGCTGAAGAGGGCATCCGCAAACTGCCCGTTGGCCTGATAACCGGATATGACCTCGACAGCAGGGCACTCTTGCTGGCAGGCAGGAACAGCGCTAACGCCGGCCTGGAAGGGCAGATCCATTTTTTTCACGCCGCGCTTCAGGAGTTCAAACCGGAAGGGGATACAGGCGTGGTAATCCTTAACCCGCCTTACGGTAAACGTCTGGGTGAAGAGGACGACCTGCGCGAGCTTTACTGCCAAATAGGCGACGTCATGAAGAAACGTTGCCGCGGCTGGACCGGGTACGTCCTGACAGGCAACCTTGAACTGGCAAAATATATCGGCTTAAAGGCCTCACGCCGCTACGTTCTGTTTAACGGGGCGATTGAGTGCCGGCTACTGAAGTATGATTTGTACTAAACACAACAAGAGGATGAATATACATGGCTATTAGATGGTATCCGGGACATATGGGCAAGGCACAGGAGAAGATGGCCGAGGCGATCCGCAAGATTGATGTGATCATCGAGGTCCTTGATGCCCGCCTCCCCTCCTCCAGCTCCAATCACCAGCTTGATGAGATGCGCCGCAACAAACCGTGCATCAAGGTACTAAACAAGAATGACCTTGCCGATCCTGCTGTCACCAAGGCCTGGATACGCCATTTCGAACGTGAGGAAGGTGTAAGCGCACTGCCGCTCTCTGCCAGGCTGCACGCCGATGCAAAACAGTTGATCAAGCTCTGCCAGAAAACCGTGCCGCACCGCGGAAGACCGGGATGGCCGCTACGGGTTATGGTCTTCGGCATACCCAACACCGGCAAATCAACCCTGATCAACACCCTGGCCGGAAAATGCATGGCGAAGGTCGGTGACAAGCCTGCCGTGACAACGTGCGGCCAGCAGATTGACCTCAGGAACGGCATTGTCCTCTCCGACACGCCCGGAATCCTCTGGCCCAACATGGACGATCAGGATGTGGCATACAGACTTGCAACCAGCGGCGCAATCGGGGCAAGCGCCCTCGACTACACCTGCGTCGGACTTTTTGCCGCCGAGTATATGATGGGCAGATACCCGGAACTGATGAAGGAGAGGTATAAACTGTCAGAGCTGCCTGAAACGCCGACCGACATGATTGAATTAATCGGGCGGCGCCTCGGCTGCTTGATGGCCGGCGGCGCCATTGACGTGCACAGGGCCGCAGAAGCCTTTTTGAGGGAGTTGCGGGCGGGGAAACTCGGGCGTATCAGCCTGGAAGAACCGCTACAGCCTGCAGACACCGCAGCAGCTGATGAAGAGGTGATGGTACCGGCTGATTAGTGCAACAGCTATCTTGTTAACTTGTGACAAAACAGACAACGGTTCTTGGGGGGGTGGTTCGGCGGAAACTGCACCCCCTTTTCCTTGTGGCACGGTTCACAATAGGCTTCGGCCCCCTTTTTATCCGGTCGAAAAAAGGCTCTTTTGAAGAGTGAAGCATCTGGAGCCGGCGCATTTCGAAATGCTACTTCATAGGCTATCTTGTGCATCTGGTTATTTGGCACCGTTGTCGTCGTCTCTTTTCCCGAAATAGCGAAAAAAACCCCCAGAACTACAACGACAATGGCTATAAACATCCAGTCACGTCTATCTATTTTCATACAATGATCCCTTTATAGTAAGTTGGATGTTTTGCTGCGCTTTCCGGCACAGGGCAGATGTAATAACTCGCATCTCCGGTTTATCAGCGCCGACGAATTTCAGTCGGATTTTATAAGTGAAACATAGATAACCACTCCGCCGACTAACAGACCGCCGCCAATAAATGGCAGCATTGATGCCATAGAGAGGTCGTCGCCAGGCGTCGGCAGCGTGTAGCGCATAATTGCAGCGATGCAGATCAGCGAAAAAAGGCTCAGCAATACGGCCTTCGAACGCTTGACAATCCCGAAAAAGAAGATGGCGATGATCATGATGAGAACTGCAGGGTGGGAGAAGACCTGTTTAACACTGAGATGTTGCATGGTGTCTATCAAGTTTGATGTTTCAAAGGGGCGGAGTGTTTCGGTAGCTTTTTCTACCAACTGCTGTTTATCCATGTAATGCCCCTAAAAACCGTCTGAATTAGGTGAGAATAATAAAATAGTTTACCTGCTTAGGCAAGAAATAAATGAGCCCGCCTTTCCAGGCGGGCTCAACGACTGCTAACTGATGAAATCCATCACCTTATCGAGAAAACCTTTTTTCATGGGGTGTACATCTTCGCCGCTGATCTTGGCAAATTCCTCCAACAGCTCTTTCTGCTTTTTGTTGAGATTGGTGGGGGTTTCGATCCGGATAACAACCAGCTGGTCGCCACGACCATATCCCTGCAGCGAAGGAATACCCTTGCCCTTCAGGCGATAGATCTTTCCTGATTGGGTTCCGTCCGGGATCTTCATGGCAACCTTGCCGTCCAGTGTCGGAACTTCAAGTTCGCAGCCGAGCGAAGCCTGAATAAAACTGATCGGAACCTCGCAGATAACATTATTCTCTTCACGCTGGAAGATCGCGTGTTCCTTGACGCTGATAGCAACGTATAAATCACCGTTGGGGCCACCCTTACCCTGCCCCCCTTCGCCTGTCACCTTGAGCCGTGAACCGGTTTCAACTCCGCCAGGTATTTTGACAGAGAGTGTCTTCGTATCTTTGATGCTCCCCTTGCCGCGGCAATCCGGGCACGGGTCTTCAACGACCTTGCCTTCACCGTTACACTGGCCGCAGGTTTTGCTGACACTGAAAAAACCCTGTTGATAACGCACCTGACCGGCGCCGCGACAGGTTGGACAGACTTTTGGATCGGTCCCCGGCTTTGCCCCCGAACCATTGCAGGTGTTGCACCGCTTGGCGAAAGGGACTTCAATCTTTTTTTCAACACCGAAAGCCGCTTCTTCGAAGCTGATCTCCATGTTGTAGAGCAGATCATCCCCGCGCCGCCCCTGAGCACGGCCTCTGCCGGCACCGGCGCCGCCAAAGATGTCACCGAAAATGTCACCGAAAATATCACCGAACGGAGTCCCGGCACCAAAGCCGCCAAAACCTCCCCCCGAGAAACCGCCCGCCCCGGAAACACCCGCGTGCCCGTACTGGTCGTACTGAGCGCGTTTCTGTGGATCTGAAAGGATCTCATACGCCTCAGAGGCTTCCTTGAAACTCTCCTCAGCAGCTTTGTCTCCCGGGTTCTTGTCGGGATGGAACTGGACCGCCACCTTACGGAAGGCTTTTTTTATCTCGGTTTCAGAGGCGTTGCGATGAACCCCCAGCACCTCATAATAATCACGTTTTTCACCGTTTGCCACAATAGGTCCTTTTATATCTTGAAATACATGTAGGGGCGGGCTTAACACCCGCCCCTACGGCGCTGAACTGGCAAAAACCCTTCAGGACCTATTTTTTCTCGTCCTTCACCTCTTCGAAATCAGCATCAACGACTTTATCATCATTCGGCTTGGCAGCTCCGGCCTGTTCTTCTCCGGCAGCAGCTTCTCCCTCAGCCCCTTCTTTCTTCGCATACATGGCTTCGGCCAGCTTATGGGAAGCCTGGGCAAGTTCGTCGGTGGCTTTCTTGATAGCTTCTGCGTCTTCGCCTTCCATCAGCTTTTTAAGTTCAGTCAGCTTGTTTTCGATGTTCCCTTTTTCTACCGCGTCAATCTTGTCGCCATATTCTTTAAGCGATTTCTCGGTGGTGTACACCATGCTGTCGGCATGATTACGGGCCTCGATCGCTTCACGTTTTTTCTTGTCTTCATCGGCATGAGCCTCGGCGTCACGCACCATCTTGTCGATCTCTTCCTTGGAGAGCCCGGAAGATGCGGTGATGCTGATCGACTGTTCCTTGCCGGTGCCGAGGTCCTTGGCGGAAACATGCACGATACCGTTGGCATCGATATCAAAGGTGACTTCGATCTGGGGCAGACCACGCGGGGCCGACGGAATTCCGGAAAGTTCAAAATTGCCAAGCGTCTTGTTGTCGCGTGCCATTTCACGCTCGCCCTGAAGAACGTGAATGGAAACTGCCGGCTGGTTATCGGCCGCGGTTGAAAAGACCTGACTTTTGCGGCACGGGATCGTGGTATTTTTTTCAATCAGCTTGGTCATGACACTTCCCAGCGTCTCGATCCCGAGGGAAAGCGGCGTAACATCCAGCAGCAGTACGTCCTTGACGTCGCCTCTCAGAACGCCACCCTGGATGCCGGCGCCGATAGCGACAACCTCATCCGGGTTAACACCCTTGTTAGGCACTTTGCCGAAGATATCCTCAACGCACTTCTGAACTGCCGGCATGCGGCTCATACCACCAACCAGAATGACTTCATCAATCTGGCTTGGAGTCAGTCCGGCGTCTTTCAGGGCGGTGCGGCAGGGGCCCTCAAGCTTTGCCAGCAGCGGGGCACAGATAGACTCCAGCTTGGCACGGGTAAGCTTCAGCGTCAGGTGTTTTGGTCCAGTGGCATCAGCGGTGATGAAGGGAAGATTGATGTCGGTTTCAACAGAGGTGGAAAGCTCGCACTTGGCTTTTTCAGCTGCCTCTTTAAGACGCTGGAGAGCCATCTTGTCGCCGCGGAGATCGATCCCCTGGTCCTTCTTGAATTCATCGGCAATCCAGTCGATAATCAGCTGGTCGAAGTCTTCTCCGCCCAGGAAGGTATCACCGTTGGTTGACTTGACTTCAAAGACGCCGTCACCCAGTTCCAGAATCGAAACATCGAACGTTCCGCCGCCAAGGTCGAATACGGCGATTTTCTCGTCCTTCTTCTTGTCCAGGCCGTATGCAAGAGCCGCAGCGGTCGGCTCGTTAATGATGCGCAATACGTTCAGGCCCGCGATCTTGCCGGCATCCTTGGTCGCCTGGCGCTGGGAATCGTCGAAGTAGGCCGGTACGGTGATTACCGCATCAGTGACGGTCGTTCCCAGATAGTCTTCGGCGGTCTTTTTCATTTTTTGCAGAATCATCGCTGAAATTTCCGGGGCGGAATAGCGTTTGCCACGCACCTCTACCCAGGCATCACCGTTGTCGGCCTTGACAATTTTAAACGGCGAAATAGCGATGTCTTTCTTCACCGCTTCCGTATCGAACTTACGCCCGATCAGGCGCTTGATGGAATAGAGGGTGTTCTCCGGATTGGTGACCGCCTGGCGTTTGGCCTGTTGGCCGACGAGTCGCTCGCCGCTGTCGGAAATGGCTACCATTGAAGGCGTTGTGCGCCCACCTTCGGAGTTGGCTATAACAACGGGCTCACCACCCTCCATGATTGAAACACAAGAGTTGGTTGTTCCCAGGTCGATTCCGATTACTTTACTCATGACGTGTAGTCCTCCTTTTTGGATGCTCTGACTGCAAGATATTCATCGTGTTTACAAAAAACAAGGCCTTGAAGAAATTATTTTAGCGGCGCCGCGACTGTTACCATCGCCGGGCGCAACAACCGTTCTTTCAGCATGTACCCTTTCTGGTACTCTTCAACAACCGTATTCGGCTCGTACTGATCGGTCGGCACCTGCGCCATGGCCTGATGATAGGCGGAATCAAAAGTGGCCCCGACGGACTCGAGTGGAGTGACATTGAACTTTTTGAGTGCCGTCAGCAACATGGCATGCGTCATGCGGATACCCTCAACAATGGCTCCCTGTTCGTTCTCTGACGAATGCGCCAGAGCCCGTTCCAGGTTGTCGATGATCGGCAGTATCTCTTCAAGCAACGACTTGTTACCGTAGTTCAGCAACTCTTCCTTTTCTCGCCCCACCCGCTTGCGATAATTTTCAAGATCAGCCCGCTCCCGCAGAAAACGATCCCAGTTTTCACGGGCCTCCTTTTCCTTGGCTGCAAGTTGTTCCTCAAGCGACAGTTCAACCTCGGGAAGAGTAACCCCAGAAGCTTTTTCTGCATCAAAAACGGCTTCAAGCGGTGCATTATCAACAATATCTTTTGGTTCCATAACAACGTCCTTTTACTGAATTTTTAATTTACATCAGACTTCACTTAACAATTTACTGACCATCCGGGCGGTGTAATCCACAATCGGAATCACACTCGAATACCCCATGCGGGTCGGGCCTATGACCCCAAGCATGCCGACCGTGTTGCTGCTGGTCACGAAACGGGAGGTAATCAGGCTGACACCGGCTGACTGACTGAGTGAGGTTTCGGAGCCGATATAGATCTGCACACCATCCGCCGTCATGCAGCGTGACAGGAGCTGTACAATCATCCCCTTCTGCTCGAACGCCTGATAGATCTCCTTCATCCGCCCGGCATCACTGAATTCCGGCTGATCAAGGATACGCGCCTGCCCCTCAACAAAAATCTCGTCCCCTTCCAACCGTACCGCCTGCTCGCTGATTTTCAGGGCACGTGACAGGAGCTGATCGTACTGCACCTTTTCCGATGCCATTTCCGTCAGAATAAGCTCACGAACCTGCGTAATCGTCAACCCCTGCATCCTGTCGTTCAGATAATTCCCCATCCTGACAAGCTCTTCAGCTGCGTAATCCTCCTCCGTCTCAATGAGACGATTCTGAAGCGCCCCCTTGCTGGAGACCAGAATAGCCAGGATCTTGCGTTGACCAAGACGTATGAATTCAATATGGCGAAAAACGTCCGCGGTAAAGCTGGGGGCAACAACAATACCCATATAGTTGGAGAGTTGTGACAATGTCCTGCTGGTCTCTTTCAGAATACCGGACAGACCGACACCGGCCTGACGGCAGTGGCTTATGATCTGGCGTTTTTCATCACGGCTGACCCGGCGCAGCGCAACGAGAGAATCGACATAAATGCGGTAGGCTTTTTCAGTCGGAATCCGTCCGGCCGATGTATGCGGCGACGTCAGCAGCCCCATATCTTCCAGGTTTGCCATGACATTGCGCACGGTCGCCGATGAGAGGGTCATCGCATGACGACGTGCGACAGCGCTGCTGCCGACCGGTTCGGCGGTAGCAATATAATCCTCGACAATCGCTTCCAGTATCTGCCTGCTGCGGGCAGAAAGCTCCACATTCATGTCATAACCCCGCGAAAATAGCACTCGCCACTGGTGAGTGCTAACAGTCCCAAGGTAATAAGCGACCCGGTTTTTGTCAAGGAGATTTGAGGAGATTTATTGGATCAAACGTGGTTGCGCAGCATCAGTTGTGCCGGATGGGGAGCGAGATACACCTGCCCTTTCAGATACTGCTGGTCGTATTTGCCTATATAGTGGCGGAGCAGGGTCAGCGGCACAACCAGTGGCAGCAGATGGTCGTGGTACTGACCAATAACCTCAAGAAGCTCCGCTTTCTCGTCCGGGGAAAGCTGCTGTTTGAAATAGCCCATGATATGCTGCAGCACATTGGTGTTCTTTTTTACGGTCGCATGGAAAGCAAGCCCTTTCATGAACAGCTCCTCGTAGCGCGGCAGCAGCTTGCCAAACTCCATCTCCGAAGCATGCGCCACCAGAGTCCCCATTTCACGGTAAATCTGCGGGCTGTGGGCCATCATCAGCAATTTATTGCCGGTGTGGAACTCCACAAGCCGACCGGCCGAAGGGTTTGCCGCCAAAAAATCCTTCCAGCGACGATAGCTGAACACCCGTTCGATAAAGTTTTCACGGATGGCGGGATCATTCAAGCGCCCTTCCTCCTCCATCGGCAACAGCACAAAGCGGCGGGCCATCTCAGCCGCAAACAGGCCGCTCCCGACCTTCAGCGCCTGCCCGTTGTTGTAAACCTTGACCCGGAACAGCCCGGAACTGGGAGAATCCTTCTTGAAGATAAAGCCGCACATATCCGCTTGCTGCAGCTCACCAATCTTCGCGGCACAATACGCCAGCATCTGCTCTGTTTTATCGATCCGCGTTTGACGGGTCATCAGGCGCGGAGCAGCCGGATCCCCCTCGAGGCGCATCGCTTCACGCGGGATCGGCAGTCCGCAGCCAACCTCAGGGCACACCGGGATAAAGCTGAAATACGCCCCCAGGGTGTCAGTGATGTAGCGATCATGCTTGTGGCCGCCGTCATAACGGACACGCTCCCCCAGCAGGCAGGCGCTGACACCGATCATGATTGGTTGCGTCATATCCGGCGCTCCCCATATCCGGCACAGACAAAATCAGCAATGGTATGGGCAATTGCCCCCGGATCGACACGATCATTATTGAACTGCAGATCGTAAAGAGCCGGATCATGGTCATCCTGATCAAGGAAGTCCCTGGTGAAATGATCGCGCAGCTTCTGCTGCTTATGCATCAGCTTTTCGGCGGCATCAGTCTCTATTTTTAAACGGCTGGCAAGTGTGGCGGTTTTAAAGGCAGCGGAGCCGTATATCCGGAAGTGGCACGAATGCTCAATATGCCTCGTGATGATCGCCCCCCCGAGTTCGACAATGATCACATTACCCTGTTCCGCCAGCGCGACGACATGACGGGAAAGGAGCATAAAACACTCCTGATCGCTCTTCCAGCGAGGCGAGAAGGTTGCCAGAACCTCATTCAGAATCCGGTTGTTTTCGCCCAGAGTCTGCAGTATCTCTTCCGAGATGTTATGATGCCGGGCAACCTCTTCCAGGACCGCTCTGTCTATCATCACCCATTCATCACCAGTCTTCTGCATCATAAGCTCGCGCAACCGCTCGGCAACCGGATACCCTTCACAACCGAATTCACGCGAGATGGTGATGCATGGCCGGGGTTTTGGCTTTTTGCCATGTAAAGCAGCCTTCTCCCTCTGCCTGCGATTGTACTCCTCCAGAGAGCCTATTCTCAGATCAACAGACGGTATCAACAAGTTTTCCGGCATGGCGCCTCCTTCAAAACAGCAAGTATCTTCCCTGTTCAGCAACGGGTACCTTTCCAACCGTACGGACCGGGTAAAACAGCAGAGATAATTTCATGACAGAGTCTCCCCGGTTGTTATATTATGCACTGCCGTCTGGCGGCAAGCATCATTACTCCTATTATCAGAATATGCTTCAGAAGCAAGTTGTCGCCATACGTTTTCAGTGTATCTGTTTTTCTTGAATAGCGGGAAAAACACGCCGGCATCATGGTAGACTCCCATTGAAAAATCAACGGGCAATTCCAGTGCAACAGGGAGAACAACAATGGATCCAAAGACCGTGCTGGTAACCGGCGCGAGCGGCTTTATAGGACGCTTGCTGACACAGGCGCTTCTCAGCGAAGAGTTTAAGGTCCGCTGTATGGTAAGAAGGACCTCTTTCCCCTCTGACGGCAGCGTTGAAATCGCACAGGGAGATCTGCTGGAACCGGCCACGCTGCCGGCGGCAATGGCGGGTGTCGATACGGCCTTCTACCTGGTACACGCCATGGCAGGCGGCCGGGCCGGTTTTGAACGCCGCGACCGTGAAGCTGCCGAAAATTTTGTCCGGGCCGCCGAAAAAGCGGGGATACGGAGGGTCATCTATCTCGGCGGCTTGGGAGAGACCGGCGATGACCTTTCCGAGCACCTGAAAAGCCGGCTGGAGGTGGCAGATATCCTCCGGGCGGGAAAGTTCGCAACAACCTTTCTGCGGGCTGCGATCATCATCGGTGCCGGCGGAGCATCCTTCGAGATGGTCAAGGCGCTCGTTGAGCGTCTGCCGGTCATGATCACCCCGCGCTGGGTGACAACACGCTGTCAGCCGATCGCCGTGGAGGACGTAATCAGCTATCTCGTCGGCTGCCTGAAGGATGAACGAACGGCAGGCAGGACATTCGACATTGGCGGTCCGGACGTGATCACCTACAAAGAGATGATGGAGCGCTTTGGTCGTATCAGGGGACGTTCGCTCTACATCCTGCCGATACCGGTACTGACCCCGCGCCTGTCATCCTACTGGGTCGGGTTTATTACCCCGGTCCCCCCCTCGGTTTCAATGCCGCTGATTGAAGGGCTCAGAAACGAGGTGATCTGCCGGGAACACACAATCCGCGAACTTATCCCGCTGCAATTGACGTCGTATGATGACGCGGTCCGTCGCTCGCTTGCCGCTGAAAAACCGTAGCCTGAACTTCCGGCAGGTATGGATAGCGCAACAATTCGACCCATAAAAGAAATGAGGTTATCCTTGCTCCGTTTCGGCCTCTGCTGCCTGTTTAAAGATGAAGCGGTATCATTCCGCACGACAACCGCCAAAACCCTGTCGACTCTTCCCCGCGACCGCCAGCTGCTCAAGCTGTCGGAAATCTGCCTGCATAACGCCACCAACCTCCAGCTGGCACTGGAAACGGTGCAGCGACTCGGCATCGGTTCATTCCGTATCATGTCACCACTCTTCCCGCGCATGACGCATCCGGAGGCGGGATACAGCCTGAACGATCTGCCTGATGGTGACGTGATACGCGGCACCCTGGAAACCTGCAGGATTTTTGCGGCGGAGAAACGGATCCGGCTCAGCTTCCACCCCGACCAGTTTGTGGTGCTGTCATCGCCACACCCCGCCGTCGTCGCCAATTCGATTCGGGAGCTTGAATATCAGGCACAGTTGGCAGAAGCGGTCGGCGCGGATGTCATCAACATTCATGCCGGCGGAGCCTACGGTGACAAGAGTGGAGCACTGGAGCGTTTTAGAGCCGTTTTTGCGGACCTGCCGGAGCCGGTCCGCAGCCGCCTGACAATCGAGAATGACGATGTCAGCTATACACCGGAAGACCTTCTGCCGCTCTGTGAGCGCCTCGCGATTCCACTGGTATACGATGTCCATCACCACCGTTGCAACGCGGACAACCTGACGATTGAAGAGGCAACCGAGCGGGCAGGCGCTACATGGAAAGAGAGCGGGCGCGAGCAGTACTGCCATATTTCGTCACCCAAATCAGGCTGGGGAGGAAGTTCACCCAAACCTCATGCCGACTACATAGACCCTGACGATCTCCCCGCTTGCTGGCTGGGAAGGTCTATGACCGTTGATGTCGAAGCCAAGGCAAAGGAGCTGGCGGTTATCCGTCTCATGGAGGATCTGCGCGGACGCGTTACGAGCAAATTGGGTTGAAACATGCGTGGCGATTGAGTACACTTTTCCACCGCTACCATCTACCTCTTTTGCGTCTTGTGACCCTCAATCCAGACCAAAATACAAAAAATATGTACGTAAGGATCAACTGTGAAAAGCACCTATGGCTTGAAAGGACTGTTCTGGCTGTTATTACTGGCCTGCTGCTGGCCCGGAGTTACGGCCCCCATCGCGCTTGTCGCCGGAATCACGTTCGGCATTACAGCGGGCAATCCGTGGGGTGCAACCACTTCATCCTGGAGCAGGCGTTTGCTGCAAGCCTCGGTGGTTGGCCTCGGTTTTGGCATGAACCTGCCGGAACTTTTAAAAACGGGAAGGGATGCCTTTTTGTACACCGCCATCAGCATCAGCTTTACCATGCTGGCAGGCTATCTGCTTGGAAGAGCTTTCAAGACCCCGCAGCGAACCTCAACGTTAATCTCTTTCGGCACCGCAATCTGCGGCGGCAGCGCTATTGCGGCCATGGCACCGGTTATCAAGGCTGAGTCCGAAGAGACCGGTGTGGCCCTGGCAACCGTCTTCACCCTCAACTCCATCGCCCTGATCCTCTTTCCCCCCATGGGGCACCTCCTTGGCATGGGACAGCGACAGTTCGGTCTCTGGTCTGCCCTGGCGATACACGACACCAGCAGCGTTGTGGGGGCTGCTGCTGCGTACGGCGGGCTTGCCCTGGCCATCGGCACAACGGTCAAGTTGACCAGAGCGTTGTGGATCATGCCTTCCGCCTTGATTGCCGCCTGGATCACCAAGTCGGGAGGAAAAACCAAATTCCCCCTCTTCATCATCGGTTTTATTGCAGCAGCGGCCATCAAAACAGCACTGCCGCAGCTTGACGATCTCTGGCAGCCGCTGAACAGCGTAGCAAAGCAGAGCCTGGTGGTGACCCTTTTCCTCATCGGAAGCGGCCTGACGAGAGAGGTGCTGGGCAAGACAGGCATTAAACCGCTGGCACAAGGCGTCAGCCTCTGGATAATAGTCTCTGTTACAAGCGCAACGGCAATTATCTACGGCTGGATCAATTGACAGCGACAGTTTTGCCGCCCATACAGTGCACAACAACGGATCTTTTAAAACACTCGGAATTAACAGCAACGTGAGCCAATATCGCAGCACATCAATTGAAGACTCTTTTTATCCTATTTACTTGCTGCGCCTCTGTGGTACTATTATCCCAAGAATTGATGGAGCAGGATGATCTGACATTTCCAGTTACGGGAGGAGCAAGTCATGTGCAAAATAGTGATCGTTCAGTACAGCATGTATGGGCACATTCTCAAGATGGCAGAGGCAGTAGCCGAGGGAGTACGTGAGGTTGCCGGCTGCGAAGTGAGCATCAAGCGTGTGGCGGAAACACTGCCGGACGAGGTGTTGGGAATGATGGGCGCGCTGGAGGCCCAGAAGAAAATGGCGTACATTCCGCTGGCTACGGTGGATGACCTGGCAGAGGCTGACGCGGTCATCTTCGGCACCCCGACTCGCTTTGGCAATATGTGTGGTCAGATGCGGCAATTTCTCGATGCGACCGGTGGGCTCTGGATGAAAGGGGCCCTCATAGGTAAACCGGCCAGCGTGTTCTGCAGCTCAGCCACCCAGCATGGTGGTCAGGAATCCACTATCCTCAGTTTCCATACAACCCTGCTGCACCACGGCATGATCATTGTGGGGCTCCCCTACTCTTTTGCCGGGCAGATGGGATTTGCAGAAGTCACCGGCTGTAGTCCCTACGGCGCATCAACCATTGCCGGCGGACAGGGTGAGCGGATGCCAAGCGAAAACGAGCTGGCCGGTGCACGCTTCCAGGGTTCTCACGTGGCGCGTATTGCACAGAAGCTGAAAGGATAAAGTTGCTCACCCCCAGGAGATAGACATGAAACTTTTTTCCCCAATACTCTTAGGAGTCACCGAACTTAAAAACCGAGTCGTAATGTCACCCATGACCCGCAATCGGGCGATCGGAAACCTGCCCAACGAGTTGATGGTGAAATATTATAGTCAGCGGGCCGGAGCCGGACTGATCATAACAGAGGGGACCTCCCCCTCCCCCAATGGTCTCGGCTACGCCCGCATCCCTGGAATCCACTCCGCCGGGCAGACCTCCGCCTGGAAACTGGTCACCGATGCCGTGCACGCACGTGGCGGGAAGATTTTTATCCAGCTGATGCACTCCGGCCGCGTAGGAAGCACGCTGAACCTGCCACCAGGTGCGAAGCTGGTAGCACCGTCTGCTGTTACCATGAACGGCAACATCTGGACCGATAGCCAGAGTGAGCAACCCTACAGCACTCCTGACGAGATGACGTCGTCTGACATCCGCAACACTATCAATGAATACGCTCAGGCTGCACGCAACGCCATCGCCGCAGGCTTTGACGGCGTTGAGGTTCATGGTGCCAACGGCTACCTTATCAACCAGTTCCTGGACTCGGGGGCTAACCTGAGGAACGACGAGTTTGGCGGAGATCCGGCACGCCGGAATCGCTTTGCCCTGGATGTTGTGTCTGCCGTAGTGGCTGCGATCGGCAAAGAGCGGGTCGGCATAAGGATTTCACCCTACGGCGTGTTCAATGACATGAGCGGAACCTACACGGGGATAGCGGATCAGTATGTGTCACTGGCGGCGGAGCTCGGGAAATTCGGCCTTTGCTACATCCACCTCGTTGACCACTCTGCGATGGGTGCGCCAAAACCAGAGCCATCAACCGTTATGGCAATCTGCCGTGAATTCCGTGGAGCCGGTGGCGGCAGTGTCATACTTTCCGGAGGGTACGACCGCGACCGGGCCGAGGCGGATCTGGAGAGCGGCGCAGCGGATCTGATCGCATACGGTCGGCCATTCATCGCCAACCCTGACCTAGTTGAACGTTTGAGGATTAATGCCCCGCTGAACAGCGCCGACCAGGCGACCTTCTACTCATCAGACAGCGCCGGATATACCGACTACCCAGGCTATACCGCCTAGCTTCCGGCTTGAAACCCAAGCAACAAAAAAGGGGACACCTTGCGGTATCCCCTTTTCATATTCTCTCCACACTGTCGTCAGTTTTAAGGGCCTCCGGCGAGTTCCTTAATTGTGGGAGCCAGTATACTGTTTCAGGCAGACCCGCGTACTGAAGGCAGCACACCACAGCAGGGAACAACTCCCGTTTTAATCAGCATTCCGCCCGGGCGCATCGACTAACGGGCAGGGTAGAGAGAACAAAAGATCTGTTCAATTATTACTCCGATGGATCGGACATTTCAAGAGTTTTTATACGGACCGTTCACCCCTGCAGAAAAGCAGTCAGGCGGTCAATTTCACCCATCATTTTTTCAAATCCGGGAAAGGTCAGCGACTGCGGCCCATCGGAGAGCGCCTTTTCCGGCTCGGGATGGACTTCGATCAGCACACCATCGGCTCCAGACACCAATGCCGCCTTGGCCATCGGTGAAACCAGTGAACGCTTGCCGGTTGCATGTGACGGATCAACCATGATCGGCAGGTGTGACAGCTCTTTGACCAGCGGTACGACCGAGAGGTCGAGAGTGTTGCGGGTAGCGGTCTCAAAGGTACGGATGCCACGCTCGCAGAGGATGACCTGGTCGTTCCCTTCTGCCAGAATATACTCAGCTGCTGCCAGAAACTCTTCAACCGTCGCACTCATGCCACGCTTCAGAAGGACCGGCTTGCGGATCCTTCCCAACTCGCGCAGCAGGTCGAAGTTCTGCATATTACGGGCGCCGACCTGCAGGAGGTCGGCATACTCTGCGACCAGCCCGACATTGTCCGGGCTCATGATTTCGGTTACAATCGGGAGACCGCTCTCCTTGCCGGCAATCGCCAGCAGCTTGAGCCCCTCTTCACGAAGCCCCTGAAAGGTGTGCGGACCGGTACGCGGTTTGAATGCCCCGCCGCGCAGCATATCCCCGCCACACTTTTTCACGAAGAGCGCGGTCTTGACGATCTGCTCCAGGCTCTCCACCGCGCAGGGACCCCCGACGACAACCGGACGGCATCCCTGACCGACCTTGACACCGGCGACATCAACGATTGTATCTTCAGGATGAAAATCACGCGAAACCAGCTTGTATGGCTTAGAAACATGGATAACCCGCTGCACGCCAGGTAGTTCCAATATTTTGCTGTCATCTACGTAGCCGTGGTTACCCAGCACACCGATGGCGGTCCGCTCACTTCCAGGAATTGGCTCGGCCCTGAAGCCCATCTCTTTGACAATTCTACCAATGGCATCGACATCAGCCTGGGTGGCGTTATGGTTCATGACTATCAGCATTACATTCTCCTCCGCTTTACTCGTGGCGTTCAGACATCTTCTGCAGTTTTTCCATCTGATGAACGACGACCCGATTGCCCTGCACTTCGATAATACCCTCATCCTTCAGCTTCCGCAGGGTGCGTGAAATCGTCTCGCTGGCGGTCCCGAGACGGGAGGCAAGTTCACCTTTTTTTATTCCGAGATCAATATAGGTTATTCCGTCAAAGCTGGTCGAACTCTCAGCCGCGCGCCGGACAAGAAAGGAGGCCAGTCGCGATGTGACATCAGCAAAGGAGAGCTCTTCAATCTGGCGGGCAAACTGACGCAACATGAGTGACAGCGACACGACGAGGTTAAAGGCAAAGTTGGGATTATGGCTCATCAGCTCCATAAAACCCTGGCGCGGCAGATACAGCACCTCCCCGGACTCCATGGCACGAGCTTCAGCCGGGTATTTGCCATCGCCGAAGAAAGCGGCTTCGGCAAAGGTCTCACATGGTTTGACGAAGTGCAGCACTTTTTCACGGCCATCCGCTGACATCCGGCAGAGTTTGATACTGCCGGATGTCAGCAGATAGAAACCGGTGGCCTCTTCCCCTTCACTGAACAGGGTTGCGCCTTTGCTGAATGTGCGCCGGACCGTAATGGCGGCCAGTTCAGCAAGGTCGGCATTACTCAATCCGGAGAAAAGCAGCGGTTTTTTGAGTTGCTCAATAAGTTCCATAAAACCTTTATGCAAAAAACGAGGTACACTGAGACACGGAGAAAGCTCAGAATCGTATCCGAATACTGTTTTCCTGTGCCTCAGTGTTGAAAAATTATTTCTTTAAAAACAACTTTATCTTTTCCACAACCTGCGGTGTTGTGAAGCCGAACTGCTCAGCCAGCACCACGTCCGGAGCCGAAGCACCGAAATGTTCTATGCCGATAAACAGCCCGTCACAACCGACGAGGCTTCCCCATGGCATCCCTCGTCCTGCCTCGAAAGCAACACGGGGTACATTGGCAGGAAGCACCTGATTGCGATACTCTGCCGACTGGGCAAGGAAAGTTTCCAGGCACGGAACCGAGACGACACGGGCTTTAATTCCCTCTGCAGCTAACGTCGCTGCCGCCTCTGACGCCACGTGTACTTCGGAACCACTGGCCATAACGACAACATCGGGCGTACCATCCGGTGTAGAAACGATGTAGCCACCCTTCAGTGCATCAGCAGGAGTGAACGCTGCCGTCCTGGCGATAGCCGGCAGCTTCTGACGGGTCAGAATGAGGGCGGTGGGACCACTATATTGCAGGGCCGCCTGCCAGGCCATGGCAGTTTCAACAGCGTCGCCAGGACGGATGACCTGCAGACCGGGGATCAGGCGCAGTGACGCGACATGCTCGATCGGCTGGTGCGTCGGACCGTCTTCTCCGACAAAGAAGGAATCGTGGGTAAAAATATAGATTGCCTGCTGACTCATCAGCGCCGAAAGCCTTACCGCCGGACGGCAGTAATCGGCAAAAACAAGGAACGTCGCGCCGTAGGGGATAAAACAGCCGTAGAGGGCCATGCCGTTTATGACCGCTCCCATGGCATGCTCACGGATGCCGAAGTGCAGGTTGCGGCCGGCAAAGCTGTCGGCCTGGACCGAAGGAGATCCCTTGATATCACTGTTGTTGGATGGGGACAGGTCGGCCGAACCGCCAACCAGAGAGGGAATCAGCTCGGCCACCTTCTGCAGAACCGTTCCCGAGAGTGCGCGCGTGGCGCCATCCTTGCCGGCAACCGCAGCCAGCAACTCCTCAGTCAGGTTTGCCGGCAGATGCTTGTGCCACATCTGATCCCAGAGCTTGGCTTTGTCCGGATTGGCGGCATGCCATGATGCAAAGCCGCGCTCCCATGAGGAATGGCGCTGTTTCAACTCCTCTACCCGCTGCTGACAGGTGTCGCGTACGTCCTGCGGAATTTCAAACGGCGCGGCATCCCACCCCAGGTTGGCACGGGTTGCGGCGATCTCATCCTTGCCGAGCGGCGATCCGTGTGCACCGGATGACCCCTGCTTGGCCGGGCTGCCGAAGGCGATGTGAGTCGTGGCAATAATAATAGATGGCTTGCCGGTTTCAGCCTTACCGGCGGCAATAGCGGCAACGATCTCGTCATTGTTGTGGCCGTCAACCTTCTGCACATGCCAGCCGCAGGCGGTAAAGCGCCCTTCAATATCCTCGGACCAGGCCAGATCGGTTTTACCCTCAATGGTGATGCTGTTGCTGTCGTAGATGTAGATCAGGTTGCCCAGTTTGAGATGGCCGGCCAGAGCAGCCGCCTCGTAACTGATCCCTTCCTGAAGGCAGCCGTCACCCACCAGAGCATAAATGTGATGGTTAATCGGCTTGAAGTCGGCGGTATTGAAGCGCTCGGCCGCCATCCGCGAGGCGATGCCCATGCCAACACCGTTGGCGAACCCCTGACCCAGCGGTCCGGTGGTGACTTCAACACCGACCGTGTGCCCGAATTCAGGGTGCCCCGGAGTCTTGCTCCCCCACTGGCGGAAGTTCTTGATTTCCTCCATCGAGAGGCCAAAATCGAACAGGTGCAGCAGCGAATAAAGGAGCATCGAGCCATGACCGGCCGAAAGGATGAAGCGGTCACGGTTTGGCCAGCGGGGGTCATCAGGGTTGAATTCGAGGAAATTCCCCCACAGGGCCACAGCACAATCTGCTGCTCCCATCGGAAGGCCCGGGTGACCTGAATTTGCCCTGTCTACCGCCTCGGCGGAGAGGATGCGGATGGCATCGGCGCAGCGCCGCGCCTTTGCTGCGGGAATCATGATGTGGTGCATGGAAGTTCCTTTCATCGATGTATTTTTATATACTATGTAAAATGGTTAAAACCGTCTGCCTCGGTGCTGTACAGAGTACCGTCGGGATAGGTAGCCGTCACTCCCGAAGAGCTTGACACTATACCAATACGTGTCGCCGCAATGCCACACTTTTTCACGCAGCCAACAATTTTTTCCCGGTTAGCACGGTCTGCAGTGAAGCAGAGTTCGTAATCTTCACCGCCGGAGAGCGCCAGCTGGTAGGGGATAGCCGGGAGAGCGGCGCTTTTCCGGCGAAAGTCGGCGGAAAGCGGCAGGTCAGATATACAGATGCAGCCGCCGACGCCAGACTGCTCGGCGATATGGCCAAAATCGGCCAGTACGCCGTCACTGACGTCAACCATCGCATTGACCAGACCGGCTTCAGCCAGCGCACGCCCAACGGCAACCCTCGGCGTCGGGTCGAGCAGTCGGGAGAGGAGAACGTCGGAACCTTCCGAGCCGTGTGGCGTTGGAGAACTGCATGCTGGTGCGGTGTCCCCCGTTGGCCGGTAACAGCCTGCCGCTTCCGCCAGTTTCAATCCAAGCGCCGCATCACCCAGCGTCCCTGTCACCCAGACGTCGTCGTCCGGCAGCGCCCCGGAGCGTCTCACAATCCGGCCAGGGCACTGTTCACCCATGATCGTCACGGAAACCGTCAATCCGGCACGCGACGAGCAGGTATCACCGCCGATCAAAAAAACCTGGTTTTCTGCAGCCATCGCCAGAAAACCGCGCATAAAATCATCTATAAAATCAAGCGGCAGATCTGGTGGAATAGCAAGGGAAAGGAGCGCCCAGCGCGGAATTCCGCCCATGGCGGCAATGTCGGAAACACTGACGGCCAGGGATTTACGCCCCAAGCGGTACGGATCATGCCAGGCGCGGCGGAAATGCACATCCTCCAGGAGCATGTCGGTGGAGGTCAGCAATTGCATCCCGGCCGAAAGGGCGGTCACCGCGGCATCATCGCCAATACCGGTAATAACACTCTCATGCCCGGTGACGCGGCCGGCAATGCGGGATATGAGGCCGAATTCGCCAAGTTTGGATAGTGCAGACGAAGATGAATGGGTCACGGTTGGGTCGATTCTGTAGACACTTGTATATAAAGCTGATCAGTGTGTAGTCCGCTTGGTAAAGCGGCTCCGCATTGTAGCGCACCAGGCTTTAATGGCAAGCAAAAACCATTAAATCCATATAGTGAAATAATGTTGCAACGACCGGAGTGATATGCTAGCTTTTACCGGTTTTCATACACTTGAGTACAAATCAAAAGGAGCATGATCGTGAAAATAATTACCACGGCAAAACTGTTTACAGCCACCCTCTGTGTGGCTGCGCTTTTCGGCTGCAAGGGGGGAAGCACTTCCGGAGATGCGGGAAAAAAAGAGGGCAAGGTTCTTGCCGAAGTGAATAGCGGAACCATCACCACCGGAGATTTTGACCGCGAGCTCAAGAATCTGCCTGAATATCTGAAGGCGATGGCCGACACCCCACAGGGGCGTAAAGAGATGCTCGACACAATGGTTATCCGCGAGCTTATTCTGCAGCAGGCCGCCAAAGACGGGCTCGACAAGGGCCCCGAAATCGAGGAGAAACTTCAGGACCTCAGAAAACGCCTGGTTGTTGAATCGTTTCTGAAGAAAAAGGTCGAAGCAGAATCCAAGGTTTCCGATGAGGACATGAAGAAGTTCTATGAGCAGAACAAGGACAAATTCAAGTCGGGCGCACAGATTAAAGCCAGCCATATCCTGGTAAAAAGCGAAAAAGAAGCCGGTGACATCCTTGCCAAGCTTAAGTCCGGTGCCAATTTCGAAGAACTGGCCAAGAAAAGCTCTGTTGACTCATCATCTGCCAAGGGTGGAGACCTCGGGTGGTTCGGCCAGGGGAGCATGGTGCCGGTCTTTGAAAAGGCCGCCCTTGCACTCAAAGAAGGACAGATTTCAGATGTCGTCAAATCCGATTTCGGCTTCCACATCATCAAGCTGACCGGCAAGCGTCCGGCAGGCATCCGCCCGTTTGAAGAGGTGAAGGAGCAGATCAAGGGTGCAATCATGCCGGCCAAGCAGCAGGAAGTTTTCCAGAAGATCAAGGACGAGTTGAAAAAAACCGCCAAGATCACAGTCAAGGAAGATGTTTTGAACAGTGTCGGCGGGAAGATTGAAGCGCCGAAAGCAGATGATAAAAAACCGGCTGAAGCGGCCACACCGGCTGCTCCGGAAAAGAAATAACCCCATTTATTCCAGACACAGACCATTGTATAGAACAGATAAAGCCGGAAGTGCGGGTAACTGCCCCACTTCCGGTTTTAACATCTACTGAAGAAAAGAGTCCAACTATGAAGCAACGTACTTTGACAGCTGCTGCCGCCGCTCTGGCCCTGCTCGTAGCGGGGGGATGTGCCGGCACCAATTCTGCCGTCACCAGTGGCGCATCAACACCCCCGGTAACGACAACGCGTAATGCAGAGCAGGCAGGCACGGCACCTGATGTGTTGAAAAAACCGCAGAAGGTAACAAATGCCATTGCAGCGGTTGTCAACGACGACATCATCACCCTGAGTGACATCAACCGGGAAGCCAAATCAGCCGTCAGCGAAGCGGAGAAGAAGGGCACCCTGAGTGACGCGGACCGGCACAAGATCCGCCGTGCGGCCCTTGACCTCCTCATCGAAAAAAGGCTGACCGAACAGAAGATCAGGGAGCTGAATATTCGGGTATCTGAAGAGGAGATTCGTCAGGCAATTGATGATGTGCGCAAGCAGAACAATTTCACTTCGCAGGAAGCATTGGTCACGGCCCTGGCCGGCCAGGGGCTTTCCCTCGACCAGTACCGGTCGCAGCTCAAGGAACAGCTCGAAAAGCTGAAACTGGTGAGCATGGAAGTGCGCGCCAAGGTTCAGGTCGGCGAGACCGAGATGCGTGAATATTACGCCGCCAACATGGCCAAATACAGTGAAGAGGAGAGCTATCGCGCCCGGCACATTTTTTTCAAAACCGGCGAAAAGGCGACTCCGGAAGAGATACAGCGCTCCAAAACAACAGCTCTGGCTGTCCTGGCCGACGCCAGGAGCGGTAAAGATTTTGCCGAACTGGCAAAGAAATTCTCGGAAGACCCGGCAGCACGCAAAGATGGTGGCGATCTGGGAAGTTTTAAAAAAGGGGACATGCAGCCGGAACTGGAGAAGGTCATTTTCTCCCTGAAACCGGGTGAGATCAGCGAGCTGGTGAATACACCAATCGGTTTTCACATCATCAAGCTTGAAGCCAAGGTAGATGGTACAATCAAACCCTTTGAAAGTGTCAAAGTTGAGATTGAAGAGATTATCTATCGCAAGAAATCAGAAGAGCGCTTCAGCCAATGGGCCACCGAACTCCGCAGCAAAGCCAGTATAGAAATAAAGGAGCTGGATGGGCTCCGGTAATTCAGTACACGTCATATAAAAAAACAGCCGCCACCCGGAATCGGGTAAGCGGCTGTTTTTTTATATTTTTACCTGCCGTTATTCCCTGCGCCGCAGGTGTCCGAGGAACTCTTCACAGGAAAGCTGCTTTTTTCTGACCAAGTGGGCTATCTCCCTGCTCATGGCAAGCCTTTCGCCCTCCCTCGTTCCATCTTTCAACAGGACAAACAGCGGGGTATTGCTGCTGTAAGGGTACAAGCGGAAGCGCTCCTGCAGTTCAAACGCAGACATATCCGACAACATCTGACTGCAGAACACCATATAGACCGGATGGATTGATGAGAGTGCCAGAGCTTCCATGCCGGTGTACCCCTTCACGACTTCAAAACCGAGCGACTCAACCGCCTTGGCAAGCTTGTCTTCGCCGCTTCGTGACACCACCATCGACTGCAGATCCCACGTTTCAGCTTCTTCGGTCAGCCCATAGACTGCCAGACGATTCTGCAGATACTGCTCATCAACCGGCAGTGTAAAGAAACCGGCAACCGGAAACACGCCACCGACTTTCCCCATTTCGCTCAGGTAAACCGGAAGGACGGGAATATCCCTGGTAGCGGGAGAACTCTTTATTTTAAGCAACACCCCCCAGCCATCTTCGGAAAAAGGGGAAATGTCCAACACAACACCCAGTGGACGCCCGGCTGCAAGGTTGGCGTAGTGTTCTACCCGGCAGGTGTATCCGCCAGCTTCCAGATATGAGGTAACGACCTCTTCGCGTCCGGATCCAGGCTTTGTACCCAGGATCCAGAGTTCCCTGCGTAGTTCGCTGTTTTCTGCCATAGCCGCTCCTGTCTGAAATGCACTTAATCAAGGAATGTGTTCTCATACCAGAAAGCTGAAGCAAAAACCAGCCTAATAAACCGGACAATGCCTATTCAGCCGAGTAGAGTTCAAGAACGCGCTCGATAATATTGGTAGTCGATTTGCCGTCAACAAAGGTGATCAACTCCACCCTGCCGCCGTACGATTCAACAACATCACGACCGACCACGCCATCCAGCGAATAGTCGCCCCCCTTGGCCAGAATATGCGGTTTGAGAGAGGTTATCAGATTAAGCGGGGTATCCTCTTCAAATATAACGACATAATCGATGCAGTCAAGAGCCGCCAGCAGATGGGCCCGTTCATCCTGATCTATCAGCGGCCGCTTCAGCCCCTTCAGGCGCCGCACGGAGGCATCGCTGTTGAGACCCAGCACTAGCAGATCGCCGAGACTCCTCGCTTTTTGCAGATATTTCACGTGACCGAAGTGCAGCAGATCGAAACAGCCGTTGGTGAAGACAACACGCTTTCCCCTGTTTTTATCAGCAGCAATCAATGCAGACAACACGTCAAGGCTCTTTATTTTAGCATGGCTGTCCTTGTGGGCCAGTGACACGGTATCGATAATTTCCTGCGGGGTAACGATTGAAGTCCCCAGCTTGCCAACGGCAATACCGGCGGCGATATTAGCCAGGCGGGCCGATTCAGCCATAGTGAGACCGGAGGCGACTCCGACAGCGAGTGTCGCAAGTACCGTATCGCCGGCGCCGGAAACATCAAAGACCTCCCGGGCTACGGTCGGGATATGTACGACCTCGCCCCCCCGTGAAAAGAGCGACATCCCCTCTTCACTACGGGTGATCAGCAGGTGCTGCAAGCCGGTAGCGCCCATGATGACAGCGGCGGCCTCTGCCAAAGAGGCGGTATCCTTAATGGAAATTCCGGAGGCAACTTCTGCCTCTTTACGATTCGGCGTCAGCAGCGTTGCCCCGCTGTAGCGGGTAAAATCGGTCCCCTTCGGGTCAACCAGAACCGGTATCCCTGCCAGATCTGCCGCAGCAACGACGGCGGCGATAACTGCCGGCGTCAATACGCCTTTATTGTAATCCGAAAGCACGATGACCCTGTATTCGCGGGCATGGTCGGCGATCCAGGTACAGAGCTGCTGCTCAACAGACGACGGCAACGCTTCCCGCGATTCCCGGTCGATACGCACAATCTGCTGATGTGCGGCAACGACTCTGGTTTTGCGGCTTGTCCGTCGCCCCGGGTCAAGGAATATAGCCCGGGTATCAATGTGGTGTTGGCAAAACTTTTCCAGCAGCTCGCGACCGTTCTGATCGTCCCCGACGACTGAACAGACCGAGACATCTGCTCCCAGAGCCGCCAGGTTGTGCACCACGTTGCCAGCACCGCCCAGACGGAGCTCTTCGCGAACAACATCAACCACCTGCACCGGTGCTTCAGGCGAGATCCGTTCCGCCTTTCCCCACAGGTATTCGTCCAGCATCAGATCGCCAACGACAAGACAGCGGATTTGGGCCGTATGGGCAAAGAGAGTTTCAACAGCAGTCCGATCCACATTCCCTCCGTTTATCAGGTGAACAGCGTTTTTTCCAGCAGATCGCAGACAATATGAATTATGGTGATATGCGCTTCCTGAACCCGCGGCGTATCAGCAGTCGGAACGATCAGTGCCAGGTCGCAGACATCCTTGATGCTGCCGCCATCCTTACCGAGAAGACCAACCGTGCGGCACCCGGTTTCACGCGCCAGCTGTAGTGCCAGCAGCACGTTGGGAGAGTTGCCACTGGTCGAAATCCCGATCACCAGGTCGCCGGTGGCCGCCAGAGCCTCTACCTGACGGCTGAAGACCCTGTCAAAGCCATAGTCATTGCCGATAGCGGTCAGAATCGATGTATCGGTCGAGAGCGCAAGCGCCGGCAACCCCCGCCGTTCCATCTTGAAACGCCCGACGATTTCCGCCACAAAATGCTGGGCATCAGCAGCCGATCCGCCATTACCCATCACCAGAACTTTTCCGCCCCTCTGAAAGGTGTCAACCATCAGCTCCACCATTTCGGCGATACGCGGCGTCAATTCCTGTTCTACCCTGGCGATAACGTCCCGATGAGCCGCCAGCTGCATTGTGATCTCTGATATCATGGTTATGCCTCCTCAGTCTGTACGGCAACGGTTGTTGTATGGGCAGAAATTGCGCTGAACAGCTCGTCCGGTGAAAGAGCGGTATCAATCCCCGGGAGGGTAACCCCGCTGCAGCCACGTACCGCAATCAGTTCCGGCGTTGCTTTCTGCAGCGCCGCGATCTTCCGCTGAAGGTCCTGGGCCGGAAACGGGATTGATAGCCGCTGCAGATCTATGCCGGCATGCAGCCCATTCCACCCCATTTTACGAAAAACAGAATACTGGCGGCGGTGGAGCAACAACGTGAAACGATGCCCCTGACGGGCACCATCCAAAAGCACAGCGATGGTGTCGGCAAGAGAACCGGCGTCAGCCTCTTTACCAAAATAGACACAATAATGGCGGGTAATTCCCCACCGGGCGAGGTATGCAGAACGACTGTTCTGCACCATCTCATTGCGGCGCTGCACCGAGCCGAACTGTTGTCCGCCGGCACACGGCAGGCGGAGCGAAGCGGTGATAAAAGTGCGGTAACCGTAACCGGCAACCCGGCGCACATACTCTATCAGGCACCACTCGTCCCCATCCAGATGCTCATCAAAGGTACCGGCGACCATACGCATCTCGGTTCGCACAAGAAGTGTATCAAACGAGACCGTACAGCTCTCCATGGCGGTACATCCCGGCACCGGCTGCGGCAGAACAGGTGCCGCAGTCCCGCTGAACAACGGCGAGACAATTCCGGCACCGGTGGTCTCGGCCGTACTCACCAACGCTTTCAGCCATCCCTCCTGCACGGATACATGCGGGCGCACGATGACGGTATAGTCACTGTCAGAGCGGGCAAGGCCAAGATTTATCGCCGCAACAAGCCCGATATTCCTTTCAGACTTGATAAACAGTCCCTGATCGCCCAACGGCTCGGAGAATTCCTCCAGCATCAGTTCCGTTTCGCGGCTGCTGCCGTTATCGACAATAATCAGACGGGCTTCGGGTGAATGCGTCAGGACCGCCGCGAGACAGGCACGGGTTTCAAACGGGTTGTTCCAGACCGGAACAAGTATGTCAATTGTGGGGGAGTTCATAGTACGTATGGGAGGCTCTGTCACCTGCAGAGTCACAGAGTTTTAAGCTCAGTGACTCTGCAGGTAAAAATCACGATGAAATAGCGACGCGGCGCAGCAGGTCAAGCTCATCAAGGATAAGCCCGGAGCCGAGACAGACACAGTCAAGAGGGTTTTCAGCGATAAGGACCGGTACCTTGGTGACTTCCCGCAGCAGCAGATCCAGGTTACGCAACAGTGCGCCGCCACCGGCCAGGAAGATACCCTGGTCGACAATATCGGCAGCCAATTCTGGCGGAGTTTTCTCCAGGCAGATCCGCACCGTATCAACAATGGCGTTGACCGCTTCCTTGAGCGCTTCACGGATTTCGTCGGAATTAACCTTGATGGTTTTAGGGATACCTGAAACAAGATCGCGTCCCTTGACTTCCATCTCAAGAGTTTCCGGCCCGGGATACGCCTCACCGATCTCCATCTTGATCTTTTCAGCCCAGCGCTCACCGATCTGCAGATTATATTTTTTACGGATGTACTGAACGATCGCCTCATCCATCTTGTCACCACCCATGCGGGTTGACTGGGCATACACGATTCCGGCCAGCGAAATAACTGCGACTTCAGTCGTGCCGCCACCGATATCGACGATCATGTTCCCGGACGCCTCGGTGATCGGCAGACCGGCACCGATAGCGGCCGCCATCGGCTCTTCAATCAGATACACCTCGCGGGCTCCGGCTGATTCAGCCGATTCCTTGACCGCACGTTTTTCAACCTGGGTGATGCCGGACGGCACGCAGATGACGATGCGCGGACGAACAAGGGTTTTGCGGTTATGAACTTTATGAATGAAATAGCGCAACATCTCTTCGGTGATGTCGAAGTCGGCGATGACGCCGTCCTTCATGGGGCGGATGGCAGTAATGGAACCGGGGGTCCGGCCGAGCATCTGCTTCGCCTCCATGCCGACTTTCAGCACCTTCTGCTGGCCGTTGGGCATTTTCTGCACAGCGACAACCGATGGTTCGCGCACGACAATCCCCTTCCCTTTCAGATAAACGAGGGTATTGGCGGTACCAAGGTCGATGGCAAGGTCGTTGGAGAACATTCCGAACAGATAATCAAACATTTTCAACATTATTTGTGATCCTTTCAGTGATCATATCAAGTATAAAACGGCTGAAAATAATAACAGAGTCGCGGCAGGTAATGCAAGCGGGAATATAAACAAGTCTGAACGCTTCCACCACAAGCCACACAATTCCCGTATTAGGTATATACGCCATACGTTCCGGCAAAACCCCATTTCTTGACATTCCGGCTTTATATCTGTAGTTTAGTGCAGTTTTAACGAATCTGGAACGGAGATATCATCCCATGGAATATAAAGACACACTGAACCTGCCGCAGACCGATTTCCCGATGAAGGCCAACCTGAATCAGCGCGAACCGGAAATGCTCACTAAATGGGAGCAGAACGGGCTTTACAATAAACTTGAAGAAGCCGGCAAAGACAAGCCTCTCTACGTCCTGCATGACGGCCCCCCGTACGCCAACGGGCATATTCATATCGGCCACGCCCTCAATAAAACCCTCAAGGACATCCTGCTCAAGGTCAAACGCATGGAGGGGTTTCACGCCCCCTACGTTCCCGGGTGGGACTGTCACGGCCTGCCGATCGAGCTGCAGGTGGAGAAAAATCTCGGCTCAAAGAAACACTCGATGAGCAAGCTGGAGATGCGCCGCGAATGCCGGAGCTATGCCGCTAAATTTGTCGATATCCAGCGAGAGGAATTCAAACGGCTCGGCATCCTTGGCGACTGGGACAAACCCTACCTGACCATGAACTATGAGTACGAAGGGTTGACCGCAGCCGAACTGGCCCGCTTTGCCCACAACGGCGGCCTCTACCGTGGCCGCAAGCCGGTGCACTGGTGTTCGTCATGCGTTACGGCGCTGGCCGAGGCCGAAGTAGAATACGCCGACCACACCTCCCCTTCCATCTTCGTCCGCTTCGCCATCCAGGATGACCTGTCGGCCGACATCCCGGCCCTGGCAGGCAAACAGGCGTACGTCGTCATCTGGACAACCACCCCCTGGACGATCCCGGCCAACCTGGCGGTGGCGCTCCATCCAGAGTTCGATTACGTGGCGCTGGAAACCGAGAAGGGTATCCTGATCGTCGCGGAAGGGCTCAAAGACTCATTCCTGACCGCTGTCGGCCTGACAGGAACGGTCATCGCGACATTCAAGGCGGGTGTGCTGGAGCGCAAACTGTGCAAGCACCCGTTCTATGATCGTGATTCAATCGTGCTGCTGGGTGAGCATGTCACGCTGGAAGCCGGTACCGGCTGCGTTCACACCGCCCCGGGGCACGGCCAGGAAGACTACGAACTGGCACTGAAAGAGGGGCTGGAGATCTACAATCCGGTCGACAACCATGGCAAATATCTGTCAACAGTCGAATTCTTCGGCGGCCAGCAGGTTTTTCCTGCCAATCAGAGCGTCATTGACAAACTGATCGAAGTCGAAGCACTGCTGCAAACATCTAAAATCAGCCACTCCTACCCGCACTGCTGGCGCTGCAAAAAGCCGATCATCTTCCGCGCTACCGAGCAGTGGTTCATCAGCATGAAGGCCAACGACCTGCGCGATAAAGCGCTGAAAGCGATCGACCAGGTCCAGTGGATTCCGAAATGGGGGCGTGAGCGGATCTACGGCATGATCGAGAATCGTCCCGACTGGTGTGTGTCCCGCCAACGCTCCTGGGGCGTGCCGATCACCGCCTTTTCCTGTACCGCCTGCGGCGAATATATCGCCGACGGCACGCTCATGGACCACGTCGCGGAAATCTTCAAGAAGGAAAGCTCCGATGTCTGGTTCGACTGGAGCGCCGAGAAGCTGCTTCCCGCCGGGACGGCCTGCCCGAAATGCGGTTCGGCATCACTCGAGAAGGAAAACGACATCCTCGACGTCTGGTTCGATTCCGGCGTTTCGCACGCCGCCGTGCTGGAACCGCATGCCACCCTGCAGTCACCGGCGGATATGTATCTGGAAGGGAGCGACCAGCATCGCGGCTGGTTCCATTCATCCCTGCTGGAGAGCGTCGGCACCCGCGGAGTCGCACCGTACAAAAGCGTCCTGACCCACGGCTTCGTGCTGGACGGCCAGGGACGCAAGATGAGCAAATCCGTGGGCAACGTCGTGGCCCCCGAAGATGTCATCAAGAAGTTCGGCGCTGACGTACTGCGCCTCTGGGTCGCCGCGATGGATTACCAGGACGACACCCGCATATCGCAGGAGATCCTGACGAGAGTAGCAGAAGCGTACCGCCGCATCAGGAACACCTGCCGCTATATTCTCGGCAACCTCAGCGGCTTTGATCCGGCGACACAATCGGTACCGTTCGCAGAGATGCCGGAAATAGACCGCTGGGCCCTACACCAGCTTGAAATACTGAAAGAACGGGTATTGACCGCCTATCAGGACATGGAATTCCACGTCATCTATCAGGAGGTCAACGGCTTCTGCACGACCGAGATGAGCTCCTTCTACCTCGACATCCTCAAAGACCGCATGTACACCAGCAAGGGCGATTCACTGGAACGCCTCAGCGCCCAGACGGTCATGTTCCGCATCCTCGACACCCTGGTGCGGCTTCTCGCCCCGGTGCTTTCATTCACAGCCGATGAAGTCTGGCAGTTTATGCCGGGAGAGCGCGAAGAGAGCGTCCATCTGGCGGAGTTCCCACGCCTCAACCCGGAGTGGAAGAATGACACCCTGACGGCCCGCTGGGAACGGATCATAAAAGTGCGGGGGGATGTTTCAAAAGCGCTGGAACTGGCACGGGTCGCCAAGACCATCGGTCATTCCCTCGATGCCGCCGTAACGATCGCTGCACCTCCTGAACTCTTCACATTCCTGCAGGAGTATGCGGCAGAACTGAACAGCATCTTCATCGTATCCAAGGCGACCCTGGCCGCGGACCTTGATGGTGAATGCTGGACATCGGAAAACATCGACGGCCTGAAGATCCAGGTCACGGCAGCTCCAGGAGTAAAATGCGAGCGTTGCTGGTATTACAGCGAAGAGTTGGGTACAAACTCTGAGCATCCGACCATCTGCCCCAAGTGCACGCAGGCTGTCATATGAAGCGTTGGTCACTTTTTTCGGCGATCGCCGTCATTGGCATCATCATCGACCAGATCACCAAGATCGCTATCGACCGCAGCATGCAGCTGTTCGACTCGATCCCGATTGTGGAAAACTTCTTCCATATCACCTACGTCAGAAACAGGGGGGCCGCCTTCAGCTTCCTCTCCGACGCATCGTGGCGGCTGCCGTTTTTTATTACCGTATCAATACTGGCGGCGCTTGTTATCCTGGTCGCCTTTCGCAAGTTGCGTGACGACCAGAAGCTGGCGCATATTTCTCTGGCGATGATCTTTTCCGGTGCAGTCGGCAACCTGATCGACCGGGTCCGCCTGGGGGAAGTAATAGATTTTCTCGACGTTCACTGGTATCGCCACCACTGGCCGGCCTTCAACGTCGCCGATTCACTGATCTGCGTCGGGGTTTTTCTGCTGGCGATTGACATGGTTCTGGAGGAGAAACGGCTGAAGAAGGGGTAAGTTACACGACTGACCAGCCGACATATTCCGCACACAAAAAAGACCTCCCGGGCTTCGAAAACCAGGGAGGTCTTTTTGTATGGCGACATAATTCACAAAAAAACACTCCCCTCATGTAAACAGGAAGCCTCAGTTAAAGTGGCAACCGGCTATTGTTAATCGAAGCATTTCCCGCGTAGCACGTCCCGCCGACAAAAACCTCCTGAAGGCACCCCTCGCGCATAACCCTTCCCAGCAGTCCCTCTTCACCACCGGAGCACCCGCCGACCACCTGAAAATCGGCCCGTTTGCCGGTCTCCAGCGAACCGCACGTCGCAGATATGCCAAGAGCCGCAGCACCACCGGTCGTAACCATCCTGAGTACATCCTCCTCTGCAAGGTCATCCGGAAAGGTTGCCAGGGCAAAACGGAGTTCATCCCAGAGCGACAGGGAATTATTGCTGGCCAGCGAATCGGTGCCGAGCGCCAACGGTATACCGAACTTTTTGAACAGGTGGACCGGAGCGCGGCCGACATCGAGAATATCATTACTGCGGGGACAGAGGGCGACATGGGTACCGCGCGACTTGATGATGCGCGCATCGGCAACGGAAACATGGACGCAATGGACCGCCACTGTCGTTGGTGTCAGCAGGCCGTAGCGGTCAAGCAGTTCGGTGGAACTGCAGCGGGCAGGGTTCCCGAGAAAACGTTCCCAACCGACAAAGGGGTAAAACTCGGCAGCCAAGTCACCACTCCCGTCAAAAAGAAAGTCACTCTCGGAACGTGATTCGGAGAGATGAATAGCCAGCGGCAACGCCTTTGATGCAGAAACGTCCCTAATGGTCGCCAGATGTTCGTGGGCTATTGTGTAGGGAGAATGGGGAGAGAAACCGGTTAGCAGAGCGTGTGTTTCGCTCTGATGTGCCGCAGCGGTTGCTGTGACAAGCTTGTTCTTAAAAAGAGCGGCGTCCTGCCCGAGCAGCTCGAAGTAGAGGCGACCGGCAAGGGTCGATTGGTAGTAATACTCCGCCAGCGCCGGATTAGTGACGATCTCGCCAAGAGCCGTTGTCCCTGACTCCAGACACATCCGTATCCCCTCATGGATTGAGGGGGGATAATCCTCCGGCGTCAGGCCACGTCCGATTTTGATCAACTGGATGATCCAGTCGGTAAAGCGGCGTGGATTATAATCTACGGTCGAACGGAGCTTCCAGGAGGGAAAGTGGGTTAATTCAAGGTGAGTATGGGCGTTGACAAACCCGGGGAGCAGGACTGATCCGGGATAATCAAGCACCGGCGCAGCGTGTTTACTGCGCAGGGCAGCAAGAGTGCCGGTTTCGGCAATAATACCGTCACGAACGAGCAGCGCCCCGCCGGCGAGCGGCGGGGCATCAGCATTAATAAGCCATGATGCGGCATAGATGGTCTGTTCAGCCATGAGTCACCTCCGACCAACCAACAGTTAACCTACCCTCGTGCCGGAACAGCTTTCTTCTTTGTACGTACCGCCTCTTTGGGTGCTGCTACAGCGGCTTTTTCAGGCTGTTTGGCGGCAGCAGGCGCATGGGGCGGGTATTTCACCAGCGCGAGCTTGAGAGCGTCTTCCACCTCTGAAACCGCAACTATTTTCACCTTTTTCAGGATTTCCGGCGGAATATCCTCCAGATCCTTTTTGTTCTGCTCCGGGATAATCACGAGCCGCATTCTCGACCTGACGGCAGCCAGGATCTTTTCCTTAAGGCCGCCGATCGGCAGCACTTTACCGCGCAGGGTCACCTCACCGGTCATGGCTACATCCTTTCTGACCGGGATATGGCAGAGGATCGATACCAGCGCCACCGTCATGGCAACACCGGCCGAGGGGCCGTCCTTCGGTATAGCGCCGGCAGGAACATGAACATGAATTTCATGCTCCTCAAAAATTTTCGGCTTAAGATGCAGAGCCTCGGCATGAGCACGGATGTAGGAATGAGCCGCCTGCACCGACTCCTTCATCACGTCCCCCAGCTGACCGGTCAACGTCAATGCGGTTTTACCCGCCATCAAGCTGGCTTCGATGTGGAGGATCTCCCCACCGACCGGCGTCCAGGCCAGACCGTTCACAACACCGATCTCGTCCTTCTCCAGATCTTCCTCGCGAATATACTTTGCAACCCCCAGATAGGTGTGCAGGGACTTGGCGGTCACTTTTACCGTACGCTGGCTCCCTTCCGCCACCTTGCGGGCCACCTTGCGGCAGACCTTGCCGATTTCCCGTTCCAGATTACGGAGGCCGGCTTCACGGGTATATTTGGCGATAATTTCCATTATCGATTCATCGTCGAAACTGATGTGCTTGAGCTTAAGCCCGTTTTCCTTGGTCTGGCGCGGCACCAGATAGCGCTTCGCAATCTCCAGTTTCTCTTCTTCGGTGTAACCGGCCAGGTTGATGACCTCCATACGGTCGCGCAGCGCCGACGGAATCGGGTCCATCTGGTTTGCGGTTGCCACAAACATGACATTGGAGAGATCAAAAGGCTGGTTGATGTAATGATCGGAGAATGAGTGGTTCTGCTCCGGATCAAGGACTTCAAGGAGTGCCGACGAGGGATCCCCCTTGTAGTCGTAGCCGAGCTTGTCCAGCTCGTCCAGCATGAAGACCGGATTGTTGGCACCGGCCTGCTTCAATCCCTGCAGGATACGCCCCGGCAGAGCGCCGATATAGGTGCGGCGATGACCGCGTATTTCGGCTTCGTCCCGTACACCACCAAGTGAGATCCTGACAAACTTGCGGTTCATGGCCCGGGCGATGGACTTGCCAAGCGAGGTTTTGCCGACGCCGGGAGGACCGACGAAACAGAGGATCGGCCCCTTCATCTTCTTCTTCAGCTTGCGCACCGCCAGGAACTCGAGGATACGCTCCTTGATCTTCTCCAGATAAAAGTGGTCATCATCAAGGATTTTCTTGGCCCGCACAATATCCAGGCTGTCACGGGTGGATTTGCTCCAGGGGAGCTCAACCATCCAGTCCAGATACGTCCTGACGATGCTGGCTTCGCCGCCATCAGGGTGCATGTTTTCCAGGCGACCCAACTGCTTGAGCGCTTCCTTCTGCACCGCTTCAGGCATCTTGGCCGTCAGGATCGCCTTCCTGATTTCGGCCAGCTCCTCTTTCCCTTCGTTTTCACCCAATTCGCTCTGGATGGCCTTCATCTGCTCGCGCAGATAATATTCCTTATGGTTTTTGCCCATCTCTTCGCGCGCCGCATTCTGGATTTTGGCCTGCACCCCCAGAAGCTCGACCTCGCGGTTCAGAAACTCGTTAACCTTTGTCAAACGGACAATCGGATCGTTTATCTCCAGCAGGATCTGGGCATCGGCAACTTTCAGGCCGAGATTACTGGAAACGAGATCAGCCATGCTGCCCGGATCCTGGATATTCTCCAGAATGACCATGACCTCGGGAGAGATCTGCTTGCCGAACTCGATAACCTTGGTCAGCTGTTCACGTACGGTACGAATCAACGCCTCGGTTTCCAGCGATATGTCCACCACCGTAGTATCGTGCTGACGCTCAACCCGGACCGTGTAGAACGGCTTATCAGAGACATACTCGGTAATGCGCGCCTTGGCGAGACCCTGCACAAGGATCTTGACACGGCCATCGGGCAGCTTGAGCATCCGCATGATCATGGCAACCGTACCGACTTCGTAGATCTTGTCGGCAGGCGGGTCCTCATCACCGACATCATGCTGTGTCGCCAGCAGAATCATCCGGTCGCCAGCAAGAGCGCTGTCTACGGCCTTTACCGACATTTCCCGGCCGACAAAGAGGGGGATGATCATAAACGGGTAGACGACCACGTCCCGGATCGGCAGCAGCGGCAACACATCCGGTATTTTAAGATCTTCCGAAGCTTGCTCGATATCATTCTCTATTTCTATCAATTTACAACTCCTTTATCGGTACCAGCCGTTCGTTGCTTTTTGGACAAATCACCCGCAACACTCCGCGGCGGTATTCTGCCCTGATCGCAGTTGGATCAACATTTCCCGGGATGTGCACCGCGTGATGAAAACGGCCATGGCTCCGTTCCACACATATAAATTTTCCTTCGTTCTGCTCCCTCGGCTTGCAGGCATCGAGAATAAGCGTCAGACCACTGACCTTCAGAGAAATACTCTCCAGAGAGAAACCTGGCAGGTCAAACTCGACGATGATGTCATGGCAGGTTTCATACACATCCATCTGCGGACGGGTCTCATTGTCTTCGAACAGATCCTGCAGCTCAAGAGCATGGAGAAGGCTGCGCATTTCACCGACATACCGATCAAACATTTCCTGCGTGAACGGCTTCCTGCCTGAAAATCGTGGCATAAGAGCACCTGCACATGAGGTAATATACCGAATGTATCTGGATTAGTGCGAAGGTAATCATTCACTCCGGCAAAGTCAAGGCAGTCATTCTACAGATGTCGTTTTCGCAGAGGGGCGTTGCGGTTTTCGCCCGGAGATAAAATTAGAATTTGACTTTAACCATACTATGCAATAAATAAGTTTGTTTATTTGTTTGCGACTAAGCGGAACATGGGGAGCAGGTCATGGAAAAATGGTCCATTGCTGAATCAGCCAAAATTTACAATATAGACAACTGGGGCGCAGATCTCTTTTCTATCAATAAAAAAGGGAACATGTGCGTCCACCCGTCGTCAAATTCCAAGCAGTCCATCGATCTGCGCGATCTCGTGAATGATCTGATCAAGCGTAAAATAAAGCCACCCATCCTGCTCCGCTTTATGGACGTGCTCCAGGGGCGCATCGCTTCGATCAACAGGGTTTTTAAAAGCGCCATCCAGGAGAATGACTATCCTGCCAAGTACCAGACATTCTACCCGATCAAGGTGAACCAGCAACGTCAGGTCGTGGAGGCGATCGCCAGCTACGGCAAACGCTATAACATTGGCCTCGAAGTCGGCTCGAAACCGGAACTTGTTGCCGGCATCTCGATCTCCAGCGGCAACAACCTGCCGATAATCTGTAATGGCTACAAGGACGCCGAATACATCGAGACGGTACTGTACGCAACTAAAATCGGCTTCGACATCACGCTGGTAGTAGAAAAACTGTTCGAGCTTGAAAAAATCATAGAAATCTCCAAAAAAACCGGTATCACACCAAAACTGGGGATCCGGGTCAAACTCTCCTCCAAAGGGACCGGCAAATGGGCGACCTCCGGCGGTGAAGATGCCAAGTTCGGCCTGCGCATGTCGGAGATCATCGCGGCAATCCGGATGCTGGAAGATCAGGGAATGCTGGATTCAGTCAAACTGCTGCACTCACACATCGGCAGCCAGATCACCAAGATTGACAAGATCAAGACCGCGCTTATCGAAGTGGCCCGCGTCTACACCGAGATGAGGAAACTCGGCGTCGGCATCGAATACCTCGACATCGGCGGCGGCCTGGGGGTCGATTACGACGGCTCCAAATCGAGCTACTTCTCCAGCGTCAACTACACGATCGAAGAGTATGCCAACGACGTCATCTACCAGATCAAGAATATCTGTGACGAAGCGGGAGTCGAGTGTCCCAACATCATCTCCGAATCGGGGCGGGCAACGGTCGCCCACTACTCGGTGCTCGTTACCAACGTTCTCAATACCAATACCCAGCACCTCATGCCCGATTTTGAGGAGATCCTGTCACAGTCGGAAAAGGTGGCCCCAACCGTCAGCAAGCTGAGGGATATCTACAAAAGCATCGACCGCTACTCCCTGAGAGAGGATTATCACGACACGCTGCAGCTGATCAACGAAGCGGTCAGCCTCTTCAATCTCGGCTACCTGACGCTCAATGACCGGGCCATCGCCGAGTGGCTCTACACGAAGATCATCAAAAAGATCAACAGCATCGTCGAGAAGATCAAACCGATTCCGGAGGAGCTGCAGAATTTCCAGCTCTCCATGCGGCAGACCTACTTCGCCAACTTTTCCCTGTTCCAGTCTATCCCTGACTCCTGGGCCATCGATCAGCTCTTCCCGATCGTGCCGCTGCAGCGGCTCAACCAGAAGCCTGATGTCATGGCCTCCATCGCCGACATCACCTGTGACTCGGACGGCGAAATCACCAGTTTCGTCGGGGAGCAGGGGCGGGCAAAATACCTGCCGCTGCATAAAATAAAGAAAGATGAGGATTATTACATCGGCTTCTTTCTGATCGGCGCATACCAGGAGATCCTGGGAGATCTGCACAACCTGTTCGGCGACACCAACGCCGTCCATATAACCTTTAACAAAAAAACCGGTTACATGATAGACACCGTCATCAACGGTGATGCAACCTGGGAAACACTGAAATATGTACAGTATAAAGGGCCGGAGATCCTGAAGCGCGTCAGGGACAATCTGGAGAAAAGTGTGGCTTCAAAAAAGATTTCCATCGAAGAGAGCGGTCACTTTATCGAACTGCTGGACCGAACACTGCTGGGATATACCTATCTGGGGGAATAAACTATGAGCAAAGTCCTTATTATCGGTGCCGGCGGAGTCGGCGGAGTCGTGACACACAAATGCGCCCAGCGGCGCGACATTTTCAGCCAAATCACCCTTGCTTCGCGCACCAAATCAAAGTGCGATGCCATCGCCGCCCAACTGGGGGGGAGCATTAAAACGGCGCAGGTCGATGCCGACAACGTGCCGGAACTGGTCGCACTGATCAAGCAGCTGCAGCCGCAGCTGGTTATCAACGTGGCGCTGCCGTACCAGGATCTGACGATCATGGACGCCTGCCTGGAGACCGGCGTCGATTACCTCGACACCGCCAACTATGAACCACTCGACACCGCCAAGTTCGAATACTTGTGGCAGTGGGCCTACCAGGAGCGCTTCAAGGAAAAGGGGCTGATGGCGCTGCTCGGTTCCGGTTTCGATCCCGGCGTTACCAACGTCTACACCGCCCTGGCTGCCAAGAAATATCTGGACGTGGTAGAGGAGCTCGACATCATCGACGCCAATGCCGGCTCTCACGGCCAGCCCTTTGCCACCAACTTCAACCCGGAGATCAATATCCGTGAAGTGACAGCAACCTGTCGGCACTGGGAGAATGGCCAGTTTGTAGAATCACCACCGCTCTCCACAATGCGGGTATTCGACTTCCCGGAAGGGATCGGCCCGATGAACTGCTACCGTCTCTACCACGAGGAGATGGAGTCGCTCGTCAAGCATATTCCAACGATCAAAAAAGCCCAGTTCTGGATGACCTTCTCCGACAACTACCTGAAACATCTCGAGGTACTGCAGAACGTCGGCATGACCCGCATCGACGAGGTGGAGTTCAACGGCCAGAAGATCGTGCCGATCCAGTTTTTGAAGGCGCTCCTCCCCGACCCCGGCTCCCTCGGCCCTCTGACCAAGGGGAAGACCTGCATCGGCGTCATCGCCCGCGGCATCAAGAACGGCCAGCGCAAACAGGTATACATCTACAACATCTGCGACCACGAGGAGTGCTACCGCGAAGTCCAGTCCCAGGCGATCAGCTACACCACCGGCGTACCGGCCGTCGTCGGCGCAATCATGATGCTGACCGGCAAGTGGCGCGGCGCCGGGGTTTTCAACATGGAACAGTTTGATCCGGAGCTGTTCCTCGATGTCCTTGGCCCCATGGGGTTGCCGACCGTCGTCGTAGACGGCGGCGAATGGCCGGAACTGTAATTCATCACGCCCCACCCTGGACCAGATGACAAAAGAACCTGAAATACTCTCGAAAAGGGAGGCAAACGCCGGTCAAGCGGCACTAAAGCAGAGCTTGCGTGCCCAATGGCAGATGCTGACCACGGCGCTGGTCATCCTTGCGGCCGTTCTGGTGTACCATAGCTTCACCGCCCGTCGCGACATCAGCCGCCAGGAAGAGAGCCGCCTGCAGACTCAGGCACGGGTCATCGCCTTAAACATTGAAAATCAGCTTTACGCGACAAATCTGGCGCTAAGCTCGATCATTAATGACATACCCTATCTGCGCCGGCATGAAAGCCTCAATTTAACCAACCGGCGCCTGCAGGCGCTGACGGATGCGATGACCGGCATCCGCACCATCTTTGTGCTCGACGCGAAGGGAAACGTCGTCGCCTCGAACCGGGCGGAGTTGATCGGCAGAAACTTTCGCACCCGCGATTATTTCGCAACCCCTGCAAAGGACAACAACCCTTCCGCATTATACCTGTCGCCGCCATTCAAGACCGTGCTGGGATCATTCCTGATCAATGTTTCGCGGGTCATCCCGGCGCCGAACGGCAGCTTTAACGGCGTCGTCACCGCCGCGCTCGATCCGGCATACTTCCAGGTCCTGCTGAACTCCGTACTCTATGCGCCGGACATGTGGAGCGGTATCAACCATGGTGACGGCATCCGCTTTATGATGGTCCCGGAGCAGACTGGACAAACCGGCAAGGATCTGACGCTGCCCGGCACCTTCTTCACGCGGCACCGGGAGAGTGGCAGAATCGAAAGTGTGCTGATCGGGAAATCGGTCAGCTACACAGCGGAGCGGCTCATGGCGCTGTATACCGTCCAGCCGCACAAGCTGCGGCTGGACAAAGCGCTCGTTGTTACCTGCAGCAGGGATAATGCGGCCATCTACGAAAACTGGCGCACCGGCACCCTCAAACAGGGAGTGGCCTTCATACTGATCAGCGGCGCGGCATGTTTCGGCCTGGTACTGCTGCAACGCCGCCAGCGGGGGCTGGCGTTTCTGGCAACGCGAGCCCAGGAGCTGACTTCACTGCGGCTCGATCTGATTGAATATTCCTTCACGCACAACCTGCAGGATCTGCTCAGCAAAGCGCTGGACGACGTCTGCATCCTGAGCGACAGCCCGATCGGTTTTTATCACTTTGTCGAGTCCGACCAGCAAACGATCTCCCTCCAGGCGTGGTCTACCCGCACCTTGAAGGAATTCTGCACCGCCAGGGGGCACGAACGCCATTACCCGATTGAAAAAGCGGGCGTATGGGCCGACTGTATCCGCCAGCGCCGTCCGCTTATCCAAAACGACTACGCCTCGCTCCCCGACAAAAAAGGCCTTCCGGAGGGGCATGCGCCGGTGATCCGCGAGCTGGTCGTGCCGATCTTCCGCAGCGGACGCGTGGTGGCACTCCTCGGGATCGGCAACAAACCTGCAGACTACACCGATCAGGACATCGAATTGGTCGCTTATCTGGCCGATGTCGTCTGGGAGATCACCGAACGCAAGCGGAACGAGGAAGAACGGCTCAAACTGGACATGTCGTTACGGGAATCGCACCGGCTCCTGGCCGACATTTACGATTTTCTTCCGGACGCAACCTTTGTTGTGGACCTGGAGAAGAAGGTTATCGCCTGGAACAGGTCGGTGGCGGAAATGAGCGGCATTGCCAAGGAGGAGATGCTGGGACAGGGTGACCATGCCTATACCATCCCGTTCTACGGGGTACGGCGCGATGTGCTGCTTGACCTTATCGACACCGATGACGACGAGCTGAGGGCGAAATATCAGGGGGTGACCAGGCGGGGCGACCGTCTCTACGGTGAAGCCTTCTGCCCGGCGCTCTACAACGGCAAGGGGGCCCATATCTGGGCTATTGCCGCCCCTCTGTACGACAGTGACGGCACAAGAATCGGCACCATCGAGTCGATCCGCGATATCACCGCCATCAAGGAGACCGAGGCCAATCTGGCCCGCTCCAACCGGGAACTTGAACAGTTCGCCTATGTCGCCTCTCACGACCTGCAGGAGCCGCTGCGCAAGATCGCCGGCTTCACCGAACTGCTCGCAAACCGCTACAAAGGCACCTTTGATGAAAAGGCCGAATCCTACATGGCGTATATTGTTGACGGCGCCACGCGGATGCGCAGCCTGATCAACGATCTGCTCGACTACTCGCGGGTCATGCGCAGCACGAGAGAACTTGCGGACACCGACTGTTCTGCGCTACTCTCCCGGGTACTGCGAGATCTGGAACCGGCCATCAAGGAGAGCAACGCCGAGATCCTCTGCGGTGCTCTACCGGTCATCCGGGGCGACCAGAGCCAGCTTGGGCAGCTGTTCCAGAACCTGATCGGCAATGCCATCAAATACCGGGGCGTCGCACCACCCAGGGTGGTCATCAACGCATCCAGGCAGCGTGATGCCTGGCTCTTCTCTGTTGCCGACAACGGCATCGGCATCGCCCCGGAATTTTCCGAACGGATCTTCGCCATTTTCCAGCGCCTGCACACGAGAGCGGAATATCCCGGCACCGGCATCGGCCTGGCGGTCTGCCGGAAGATCGTCGAGCGCCACGGCGGCAGCATCTGGGTTGAGTCCTCGGCAGGCAGAGGCTCGACCTTTTTTTTCACGATACCCTTAAAAGCTAAAAATACGGAGACGTAGTCATATGACTGAGAATAGTATGCATACCATCCTTTTGATAGAGGATGACCCGGGTGATGCGCTGCTGATCAGGGAGATGCTTGAACAGCAGGAATGCAAGGCGCACCTTGCCTCTGCCGAACGACTTTCCGAAGGCGTGAACTATCTGCAGCAAAACCATTGTGATGTCGTACTGCTCGACATGAATCTGCCGGACAGCAGCGGCCTTTCCACCATGACCCGCCTGCTCGATGCCGCGCCAGGCACACCGATCATCGTCCTGACCGGCCTCTCCGATGAGTCGTTTGGCATTGATGCGGTCAAGTCCGGGGCACAGGATTACCTGATAAAAGGTGATATTGACGGCAGGATTCTGAAACGCGCCATGTTTTATGCCGTTGAACGCAAAAAACTGGAGATTGCTCTCAAACAGACCAGAGACCTGTTCGAGCGGCAGGCACGCATCGACTACCTGACCGGCATTTATAACCGGCTCATGTTCAGCGAGCTGCTGGAAGCCGAGTTGCAGCGTGCCAGGAGATACGGTTCCGAACTGTCGCTCATCATGTTTGACCTGGACCATTTCAAAAAGATCAACGACACCTACAGCCACAACATTGGTGATCATGTACTAAAAGAGGTCGCCCAGCTCGTATTAGACAACATCCGCTCTCACGATATCTTTTCCCGCTGGGGGGGGGAAGAATTCATGGTGCTCACCCCCAAGAGCGATCAGGGGCAGGCGACTATATTGGCTGAGAAGCTGCGTTGCCTGATAGAGTCCCATGATTTCGGCGCCGGCCTGCAGGTCACCGCCAGCTTCGGGGTCACCCAGTTCAGCCCCGGTGACCATACCGACACCTTTATCGCCCGGTCAGATGAAGCCATGTATCTCGCAAAAGAAAACGGCAGGAACCGGACTGAAGCGCGGTAACGCGATGAACTGCCACGAACACGACACGACCACCGGAGCTTGTTTCATATGAATGAGAATAGAGTTGTGGACATCCTGCTCGTGGAAGACGACCCGGGTGATGTCGAGCTGACCCGTGAAGGGCTTGCAGAAGGAAAGATGCTCGCACACCTGCACACGGTTGACGACGGCATCAAGGCGCTGCGTTTTTTGCGCCGCGAGCAGCCGTATGTCGATGCCGTTCGGCCTGACATTATCCTGCTTGACCTCAACCTGCCGAGAATGGACGGCAGGGAGACACTCAAGGAAATCAAGGCGGACGCGCGCCTGCGCAGCATTCCGGTGATCGTGTTGACAACCTCGGAAGCTGAGATCGATATCCTCACCAGTTATGATCTGGGCGCAAGCTGTTACATCGCGAAACCGGTCGGCTTTGATGAGTTCATGAAGGTAATACGCTCGCTGGAAGACTTCTGGTTTACCGTTGTTAAAATGCCCCCCAAGGATTAGGACACCATGACCGGTATCGACATCGACACAATCCTCACCCGCTCCCCCTCACCCGCCTACGTCGTGGACCTCGGGCGACTGCGTCACAACCTCGCGATTTTGAACGATGTGCAGCGACGGAGCGGCGCCAGAATCCTGCTGGCAATGAAGGCCTTCTCCATGTGGAGCGTTTTCCCGCTCATCAGCCGGACGCTGCAGGGAGTCTGCGCCAGTTCACCCTGGGAGGCACGCCTCGGGCGTGAAGAGTTCGGCCGCGAGGTACACAGCTTCGCCGCCGCCTTCAAGGAAAGCGATATCGTCGAACTGCTGCAGATATCCAATCACCTGGTCTTCAACTCATTTGACCAGCTGGAACGCTTCCGCCCGTTGTGGGAGAAGGAACAGGGGCGCGTCTCAATCGGCCTGCGGGTCAACCCGGAACATTCCGAGGGGCATACCGAAATCTACGACCCCTGCGCGGCCAATTCGCGCCTCGGCATCCCCCGCCGTGAGTTCGAGGGGAGGTCCCTGAGCGGAGTAGAAGGGCTGCATTTCCACACCCTCTGCGAGCAGCTGTTCGAGCCGCTGGCGCGGACGGCACGTGTGTTTGAGGAGCGCTTCGGTGAGTTTCTGCCGGGGATGAAATGGATCAATTTTGGTGGCGGCCACCATATTACCCGCGAAGGATACGACATTGACGGCCTGGTTGAACTGATCCGTTATTTCAAAGATAAATACGACGTGGAAGTCTACCTTGAGCCGGGCGAGGCGGTTGCCATCGGCACCGGCATTCTGGTTGGCGAGGTGCTCGACATCGTCCACAACGGCATGGATATCGCTATTCTCGACGTCTCCGCCACCTGCCACATGCCGGACATCCTGGAGATGCCCTACCGCCCCGGCATCAAGGGGGGCTTCGATCCCGCTGAAAAAGCCCATACCTACCGACTGGGGGGGGCATCCTGTCTGGCGGGAGACGTCATCGGCGATTGGTCGTTTGAACAACCGCTCCATCCGGGCGACAGGCTCGCCTTTCTCGACATGGCCCATTACACGATGGTCAAGACCACCACCTTTAACGGCATTCAACACCCGCATATCTGCACTTTTGAACCGGACAGCGGAGAGCTGCGGGTACTGCGCAGCTTCGGCTACGAAGATTTTAAAAGCAAATTATCTTAAAAACTTAAAAACAGGGCAACCACATGGGGTTACCCCTACAAGGAAATCACACGATGTCAATCAACACGAGAATTTGGATGACCGGCTCACTGGAGTGGTTCGGCTTTATCGGAGAAGTAGAGATGTTCCTCGGGCAGCGCTCCTTTCCCAACCCACCGGAAGAGGGAGATGCCTGGACGACTGAAATTGGCGACATGTTCAAGATTATCGACGGTGAAATAACGCATTTAGGCAAAACAGACCCGCCCCAGAAGTACTGGTAAGACTCGATGCATCCCTCTGTACAGCAGCTGCCCACGGCATGACAGACCACCTGCATATCATTGAAGTCGCCATTCCGCTCTATCTGGAAAGAAGCTTTCACTACCTTGTGCCGGAGCGGCTGCAGCATGTCGCCATAACCGGCCGGCGGGCCCTGGTTCCCTTCGGCAACCGGAAACTGACCGGGTACATCCTGGGAAAAGCCGCCGCATCCGCTATCACCGGTCTGAAAGAGATTTCAGAGGTATTGGACAGCGAATCGCTCTGGACCGCATCCGAGCTGGAGTTTTACCGTTGGACCGCTTCATACTATCAGCATCCGCTTGGCGAAGTTATCCGCACCGCCCTCCCGGCGGGCATCAACATTCAAACCCGCAAGGGGGCGCCCGGTCAGCAGGAGATTATGAGCGGCGGGAAAACCGCCCTTCGTGAAAAATTTTATCTCCCCGGCCAGGCACCTCCCCCACCACGCCAACCGAGCAGTAAAGCGCTGGAGATATTGGCCGTCATCCGTGAAGCCGGCAACATTTCAGCCGGAGAGTTGCGTAAACGTTTCGGCACATGCACCCCTCAGCTCAAGCGCCTTGTTGAACTCGGGTTATGCACGACGGAAGAGCGCGAAGTATACCGGGACCCGTTTAAAAACCACACCGTCAAACGTGACGACCCCCGGTGTTTGCACACCCACCAAAAAGCGGCTCTGGACGCAATTGCCGCCAGCCTCGACGGGGAAGTATTCACGCCGTTTCTGCTCTACGGTGTAACCGGCAGCGGCAAGACCGAGGTCTACCTGCAGGCGATTTCCAAGGCGCTCGAACGGGGGAAAAACGCCCTCGTGCTGGTCCCGGAAATCGCCCTGACCCCGCAATTGACCGGACGCTTCCAGGCCCGCTTCGGCGGCGGCATTGCGATCCTCCACAGCGGCCTTTCCGACGGCGAACGCTATGACGAATGGCGGCGCATCCGGCGCGGACTGGCGCAGATCGTCATCGGTGCCCGCTCGGCAATTTTTGCGCCGCTGGACAAGATCGGTATCATCATCGTCGACGAAGAACACGAAGCGTCATTCAAGCAGTCCGACGGCCTGCGCTACAACGCCCGCGATCTGGCGCTGGTGCGGGGCAGGATGGAGGGTGCCGCCGTCGTGCTCGGTTCGGCGACACCGTCAGTCACCACACTTTATGCTGCGGAGCAGGGGCGTTTGACCATGCTTGAGCTACCGGAGCGGGTCGAAGGGCGTCCCATGCCGCAGGTTCAACTGGTGGCGATGAAAGGGAGCAAGGAGACCATCTCGACAGCGCTGTCGGATCGCCTCGCAGACACATACGGCGAGGGGCGGCAATCGATCGTATTCCTCAACCGACGCGGCTTCGCCACCTTCCTGGTCTGCGCGGACTGCGCCAAACCCCTCACCTGCCCCAACTGTTCCGTCACCCTCACCTACCACCGCCAGCGGGGGCAGAGCCTCTGCCATTACTGCGACTACGCCGTTCCGGCGCCCGGCACCTGCCCCTCGTGCGGCGGCACGACCCTGAGTGAACTTGGCGCCGGAACCGAAAAGCTCGAACACGACCTGAAAGAACTGCTGCCGACGGCACGGGTTCTCCGTATGGACAGTGACACGACCTCCGGCAAGGGGAGTCACGAGCGCCTGCTGTCACGCATGAACGACGGCAGCGCCGACATCCTCGTCGGCACCCAGATGATCGCCAAAGGGCATGATTTCCCGGAAGTGACGTTGGTCGGGGTGGTAAACGCCGAGGCGAGCCTCGGTATGCCCGATTTTCGGGCCGCCGAACGGACCTTCCAACTGCTGTCGCAGGTCATCGGCCGGGCCGGACGCGGCGAGACCCCGGGGCGGGTCGTCGTACAAGCGCTGGATACGGAGCATTATGCGATTCGCGCCGCCGCAGAACATGATGCGGCCGGCTTTTACCGCGAGGAGCTGGAATTTCGCCGCGAGGCCGGCTACCCTCCCTTCGCCTTTCTCGCCGCCTTTGCACTATCAGGGCTGTCGGAACAGGCGGTCTCCGCACAAGCCGACAACACCGCCCGCATACTGGCTCAACTCAAAGCGGCATTAAAGGTCCGCGTCGAAATCCTCGGCCCTGCCCCCTCCCCCATCTACCGTCTGAGAAACCGTTATCGCCGCCAGATCCTCCTCAAGGGGGCAAACCGTGCCGACCTCCATCGCCTGCTTGCCTCATGGCGGCAGCAGACGACGACCGTTTCAACGGTCCGTATTTCCGTCGATATTGATCCGGTTGACATGATGTAAACTCACTTTAATGCCGCTCTGTATAGTAATCAGCGGCTGATTATTCAGGTTGCGCTTACGCTATCATCTGATAAAATTACTGCCGGTGGACAATTAAGAACCAGCACGGAACGAGCATGCCTGATAACAGCCTGTTGAGCTCAGACATATCGCTTTTATACGTCGAGGACGATGCCACCACCCGCGGGCAGGTGTCACGTGCACTGGCCGCACGCGGTTACCGCCTGACGGTTGCCGAAAACGGTGAACAGGGGCTCGCCCTGTTTCGTGAGCAGGTGTATGACATCGTCCTGACCGACATCATGATGCCCGGGGTCAACGGCCTTGAAATGGCCCGTGAGATTCGCTCCCTGTCACCCGACATCCAGATCGCCTGCATGACGGCTTTCAGCGACACCGGCTTGCTGATCGAGGCCATAGAGATCGGCATCAACCAGTTTGTGCTCAAACCGGTCATATTGAGCCGGCTCTTCACCGCCCTCGACCGTTGTCAGAAGATGGTGGAACTCCAGAGACACCATAAATTGATGGAGGCTGAGCAGCTGCGCGCAAAAAAAACCGAGGCTGTCGCAATTCTGGCAGGCGGCATGGCCCATGACTTCAACAACCTGCTGCAGGTTATCTTCGGGTATGTTTCGCTGGCCCGCATGAACGAGGAAACGGGAAACAAAACCGACTCACTGTTGGCCGTTGCCGAGGAATCTTCCGAAAAAGCCCGTAATCTCGGCACGCAGCTACGCATGTTGAGCAGCGGATGCTCTGCGCAGATGGAACCGGCTCATATCGGCGAACTGCTCACCGACGAAGTCACAGCCGGATTGAGTACAACACGCATCACGCAGACTGTTGACCTGCCTGACGGATTGCCACGGGTCAAACTTGACAAAATACGGATACAGCAGGTGATCTCACACCTTGTCGCCAACGCCCGGGATGCCATGCCGGAAGGGGGTGTGCTGCACGTTTCCGTTTCAACGGCGAACCTGCCCGCAGTCAACAAATTCGGGCTGCCTCAGGGAAACTACCTGCAGGTGGTTTTCAAGGACACCGGCCCCGGCATACGGCCTGAACACCTGCCAAGGATTTTTGATCCCTATTTCAGCACAAAAGAGATGGGGGACCGGAAAGGATCAGGCCTCGGACTGTCACTCTGCTACGCCATTATAAAAAGCCACAATGGCCATATACAGGTCGAATCAGAACCTGGCAACGGAACCAGAATCCGTTTCTATCTCCCGGTATACCAGCCGGGGTAAAATGTCTGCAGCGACCTGTTTCAACTGCTTTTAGCTGACGATTCTGCTACAGTACCTACTCACTATCCCCCACAGATGGACTCACAGCTATGCGCCACGGCGGAATTTACGAAGAAGAGATAGCAGGCAAGGCATACGACACCGCCCTGCTGATGCGTTTTGCACGCTACGTCGCTCCCTACCGGCTGTCTATCACGATCGTCGTACTGATATTACCGCTCGTTGCAGCGTGCCGACTGGCGCAACCCTGGATCATCAAACTCGCCATCGACGGTCACATCATCACCGGAAAGCTGGCCGGACTCGAAACTGTTGCACTCGGGTTCCTCGGCATTCTGCTGACCGAATCCCTGCTTTCCTTTCTTGAGGTGTACCTGCTGCAATCGGTCGGACAACGGGTCATGTCGGACATGCGCTCGGAGCTGTACCAACACGTCATGCATCTGCCGGTGACGTGGTTCGACCGCGTCCCGACCGGGAGTGCGGTCACCCGGCTCACCAGCGACATCGAGGTACTGGGAGAGATGTTCGCCTCCGGCATCATCACCATCGTCGGTGACATCCTGCTGCTGATCGGGATTATCTCCGTCATGCTCTGGATGAATCTGAAACTGTCGCTGGTGACTTTTTCCGTCCTGCCGGTGCTACTCTACGTCGCCTATACGTTCCGACGCCGCATGAGACAATCGTTCCGCGAAGTTCGCGCCCGCCTCGGGAGCCTGAATGCCTTCCTCAACGAATGCATCTCCGGCATCAGCATCATCCAGATATTCAACCGGGAACGTGATGAAGAGCGGCGCTTCAGCCTGCTGAACGCATCCTACCGCGATGCCAATACGCCGGTCATCTTCTGGGATGCGTCCCTGTATGCCATGGTCGAGGCGCTGTCATCAATTGCCGTGGCGCTAATCATCTGGTATGGCGGCGGCGAGCTTGTGAAAGGGGTTCTCACCTTCGGTGTCCTCGTCGCCTTCATCCAGTATATCGAAAAGTTCTTTACCCCGATCCGCGACCTCTCGGCCAAATATTCGGTCATGCAGGGGGCGATGGCAGCATTGGAGAGGATCTTTGCGCTGCTGGATACTGCTCAGGGCCAAGGGTCAGGAGTCAAGGGGCAAGATACGGCGGTAGATTCTTCCCTTGCCCCTCTCATCGAATTCCGCGATGTATCGTTCTCCTACCAGGACGGCAACGACATCCTGAACAGCTTCAACCTTGCGGTTCACCGCGGCGAGCGGATCGCCATCGTCGGAGAAAGCGGCGGCGGCAAAACAACCATTACCCGCCTGCTGACCCGGCTCTATGAAATCGAGCGCGGCTGCATCCTGTTGCAGGGTAAAGATATCCGGGAGCTGGAACTGACAGAGGTCCGGCGGCGGGTCGGCGTCGTACTCCAGGATCCCTGCCTGTTTGCCGGCAGCATCGAGTTCAATATCTGTCTCGGTGACGAGCAGGCACGGCAGCGCGTCCGCCAGGCAGCGGCAGCGGTCGGGGCGGACCGTTTCATCGAGCGGCTGCCGGGCGGCTATCAGGAAGAGGTGCGGGAACGGGGGAGCAACTTCTCCGTCGGCGAAAAGCAACTTATCTCCTTTGCCCGGGCCGTTGCCTTCGAGCCGGAGATCCTTATTCTCGATGAGGCAACCGCCAGCATCGACAGCGCTTCGGAGCAGATGATTCAGGAGGGGATCAAGGGGATGATGGAGGGACGCACGTCGCTGGTCATCGCCCATCGCCTCTCCACCATCAGGGATGCAGACCGCATCGTTACAATCCGCCATGGCGTCAAGGTGGAAGAGGGTACTCACGAAGAGTTGATCCGCGCAAGAGGCCCCTATTCCAGGCTGCACCAATTGCAATTCGGCGGAATGTAAACACAATCCCGGTTCAACTAATATTGCATCTGCTCTGAGAACCTGATACCTTTCCTTTCACAAATCGACAATCGACTGCTCAAAGGCTTTTTCACCGCAAAGTACGCGAAGTATCGCAAAGGAAGTCGAAAGCGTGAGGGTACGATCAAAGTCTTAAAGGCCTGAATCTGTACGGGTGAATCAAAAGCTTTCCTGCTTTGGCTTTTCCCTGCTGTTGTTTTTCCTCTGCGTTACTCTGCGTCCTTTGCGGTAATTTTTTATTATGATCAACACTCCGGGAGAATAATATGTGTATAACCTGCGGATGTTCCACACCAGATCACGATCATCATCACGATCACACGCATAACCACGATCACGATCATGGCCACGACCACGACCATGGTCACACACACTCCCACGACGACACGCACTCTCACCAGCATGGCACTGAATCCGGGAAACGGACGACGATCGCCATCGAAGAAGATATCCTCGGCAAGAACAACCGCCTGGCCGGCTTCAACCGCGCCCTGTTCAGGGACAAGGGGATTTTTGTCCTGAACCTCGTCAGCTCCCCCGGCTCAGGCAAGACGACCCTGCTGGAGCGCACCTTGAGCGAGCTGTCGCACACGCTCCGCTGTGCCGTCATCGAAGGGGACCAGCAGACCGATAACGACGCCCGGCGCATCGCCGCGACCGGCGTCCCGGTGCGTCAGATCAACACCGGCGCCGGATGCCATCTGGATGCCCACATGATCATGCACGGCACCGACAATTTCGACCTGGACAACCTGGATCTGCTGCTGATCGAAAATGTCGGCAATCTCGTCTGCCCGGCCGCCTTCGATCTGGGAGAGCACCACAAGGTCGTCGTCCTCTCCGTCACCGAGGGGGAGGACAAGCCGCTCAAATACCCGCAGATGTTCCACAATTCGACCGTCATGCTGCTCAACAAGACCGACCTGCTGCCGCACCTCGATTTTGATGTGGAGAAATGCAAGGAATACGCGCGGCGCGTCAGCCCGAACATCATTATCTTTGAAGTATCGGCCCGGAGCGGCCAGGGAATGGAAGCGTGGTATCAATGGCTCCGCAGCGGAGCAGAGCACTGACACACCGGCAGAAACACGAGATCGGGGGGATCGTCCAGGGGGTCGGTTTCCGCCCGTTCGTGTACCGGCTGGCCCAGGAACGTGATCTGACCGGCTGGGTGCGCAACACTCCGGCCGGTGTCGAGATCGAGATCCAGGGGGGCGACAGCGGACTAGACAGCTTTGATCACGCGCTCCGGCACACCCTCCCCCCTCTGGCGCAGGTAACGTCCCACCTCCGGTCCGATATCCCCACCGTAGATGAACTCTCGTTTTTGATACTCCCGAGCGGTCCGGGCGAACCAGACATCCGGATCGCCCCGGACTCCGCCCTCTGCGCCGACTGCCTGACGGAGCTGTTCGACCCGTCCGACCGGCGCTACCGCTACCCGTTCATAACCTGCACCAACTGCGGGCCGCGCTACAGCATCATCACCGCCGTCCCCTATGACCGCCCGAACACCACCATGGCCGGCTTCCCGCTCTGCCCCGACTGCGTGCGCGAATACCAGGATCCGCTTGACCGGCGCTTTCACGCCCAACCGATCGCCTGCCACACCTGCGGCCCGCAGGTCACCCTGCTGACCCCTTCCGGCGAGAAGATCGCCGCGCGCGACCCAGCGGTCACGCAGGCGGCAGAGCTGCTCAAAGCGGGCGCAATCCTCGCAATCAAGGGAATCGGCGGCTACCATCTTGCCGTTGATGCCGGCAATCATGATGCGGTAGCACGGTTGCGCCAGCGGAAGAAGCGTGATGAAAAACCGTTCGCCGTCATGGCGGCAGATCTGGAAAGCGCCCGGGAGCTGGCAGTGACCGATGGGATGGAGGAGCGGCTGCTGTGCTCCCCGGAAGCGCCGATCATCATCGTCAGAAAACGACCCGACACCGGCCTCTCGCCACTGATCGCCCCGGGCAACGGCTGGCTCGGCCTGATGCTCCCCTACGCGCCGCTCCATCACCTGCTCATGCGCGGCAACTTCCAGGCATTGGTCATGACGAGCGGCAACGTGGCCTCTGAACCGGTGGCCTTCGAGGACGGTGAGGCGCTGCTCCGCCTTGGCGGAATCGCCGACTATTTTCTGCTCCATGACCGGCCGATTCATATGCGCAGCGATGATTCGGTGCTGCGCGTCTTTCAGGGGAGGCCGCTCTTTTACCGCCGCGCCCGCGGGTATGCCCCGCGCGCCGTCACGCTCCCCTTCACGGTGCCGCCGCTCCTCGCGACAGGAGCCGAACTGAAGAGCGCACTCTGCCTTGCCGCCGGCAGCCTCGCTTTTCTCAGCCAGCATATCGGCGATCTCCAGAACCAGAGTACCCTCGACTCGTTCGCGCATACGGCCGCGCATCTGTCCGGCATACTGGCGATCAGGCCGGAGTTGATCGCCTGTGACCTGCACCCCGATTATCTGTCGTCACGCTTCGCCGAAGATTCAGGAGCGCCGCTGATACGGGTACAACACCACCATGCCCACCTGGCATCATGCATGGCAGAGAACGGCCTGGACGGCGACGTCATCGGCATCATACTCGACGGCACCGGCTACGGCCCCGACGGCACGATCTGGGGGGGAGAATTTCTCGTGGGGGGCTATGACGGCTACCGGCGCGCCGCCCACTTCCGGCAGGTACCGCTGCCGGGGGGGGATACCGCCGTACGCGAACCATGGCGCATGGCGATGGCGTACCTGTATCAGGCTCTCGGAGAAGCGACATTTGCGCTCGACCATCCGGTTGCCCGCCATCTTCCGCAACAGGAGCGGCCGCTTTTTGCCCAGATGCTGCGACGCGGCATCAATTCACCGCTGACCTCCAGTTGCGGGCGGCTGTTCGATGCCGTGGCGGCACTGATCAACCTGCGCCAGCGCGTGTCGTATGACGGCCAGGGAGCGATTGAACTTGAAGCGCTGGCAGAGAGCGCGGAAAGCGAGGATAGCGGCAGTTATGGTTACAACATCATGCCCAACGCGGAAGAACCGCTCCAGCTGGATTTCTCGCCGATGATAGCGGAGATCCTGGTCGACCTGAATGCCGGCATCCCTCGCAGCTCCATCGCGTACCGCTTCCATGCCACCGTCGCCGCCGCCGCAACGAAAACATGTCTGCAGCTTGCTGAAACCAGCAGCCTCGAGCGTATTATTTTATCAGGCGGTGTTTTTCAGAATCGCCTTTTGAGCGAAATGATATATACTGCCCTGTCCCGCAAGGGGCTGACCGTTTTCACCCACCACCTGGTGCCGCCCAACGACGGCGGAATCGCACTGGGACAGGCCGCAATCGCGGGAAGGAGAAAAACCTGATATGTGTCTCGGCGTTCCGATGAAAATCATCAGTAAAGAGGGGGACAGTGTCGTCGCCGAAGTAGACGGCGTGCAGAGAGAAGCCAGCGTGATGTTGCTTGGTGAAGAGGTGGCGGTTGGTGACTATATTATTGTTCATGCCGGCTTTGCCATCTCCCGGCTGGATGAGGAGTATGCCGAAGAGACCCTGAGCCTGATGCGGGAAGTTTTCTCGCCAGAGGACATGGCGTGAAATTTCAGGATGAATTCAGGGATCGTGACCTGGTGCAGAACATGGCGGCCACCATCCGCGCCATGGCCGAGCGCCTGACAGAGCCGGTCAACTTTATGGAGGTCTGCGGCACCCATACCATGTCGATCTACCAGTACGGCATCCGCACGCTGCTTCCGGAAAATGTCCGGCTCGTATCCGGCCCCGGCTGCCCGGTCTGCGTCACCCCAATCGGCTATATCGACAAAGCGCTCGCCTGCACAACCGACCGGAACAACATTGTCGTCACCTTCGGCGACATGCTGCGCGTCCCCGGCAGCTCTTCATCGCTGATGGAGGAACGGGCAGGAGGCGCTGACATCCGCATCGTCTACTCGCCGCTTGACGCCGTTTCCCTCGCAAAAAACAACCCGGAGCGGCGGGTGATATTTCTCGGAGTCGGCTTCGAGACGACCGCCCCGGCGATTGCCGCCAGCATCCTGGAGTCAGCTCGTCTGGGACTGAAAAACTACTGTGTGCTGGCAGCGCACAAGACCATGCCGGTGCCGATGGAGATCCTGACCGCAGACCCCGAACTGAACCTCAAGGGGTATCTCTGTCCGGCTCATGTCAGCACGATTATCGGCGCCGCCGCATACCGGCCGCTGACAGAGGTTCACCATATCCCCTGTGTCGTGACCGGCTTCGAACCGGCCGACGTCATGCAGGGGATCCTGATGCTGCTGGCCCAGAACCTGCGCGGGGAAAGCCGGGTGGAGATCCAGTACAGCCGCGCTGTTTCGTGGGAAGGCAATCCAAAGGCGCAGGCGATCCTCCAGCAGGTTTTCGCACCGTGCGACGCGGTCTGGCGCGGCCTCGGCATGTTGCCCGGCAGCGGCCTGGCGATCAGGGACCAATACGCGGAGTTTGACGCCGAGCGGGTTCTGGCGCCGGATGTTCCTGAAGCGGTCGAAAATCCCGCCTGCCGCTGCGGAGATGTACTCAAAGGAAAACTGACACCCTTCAACTGCCCGCTCTTTTCGGGGGTATGCACGCCTGAAACACCAGTCGGCGCCTGCATGGTTTCCAGTGAAGGAACCTGCGCGGCAGCCTATAAATACGGGAGATAGCACACATGTTTACGATGCAGAGCTTACGCGATCACTATCGATTCACCGATCAGGACACCGAACTGCTCCTGTCACTACAACCGCTGGCGGAAGAAAACCTGGAACGCTTTTCTCGGGAGTTCTACGACTATCTCTACAGCCTTCCGGAAACCACTAAAATCCTCAACAGCACCAATCGCCCGCGCCTGAGTGACATGCACAACAACTGGTTCCTGCTGCTTTTTGCCGGAATTTATGACAATCACTACATGAATCACCTGACCCGCATCGGTCACGCCCACGTCAGGGCCGGCCTCAGCGTCCACTTTGTCAATGCATCCATGAATCAGGTCCGCCGCTTTGTGCTGGCTCTGATAGATGACAACTATGACGATCGCGAGCAACGACGCCTTTTGCGGGAAGCGGTTGAAAAGATTCTTGATATGAATCTGGATGTCATGAGCACGTCATACCGTGAAGAGGAGATGAAAAAGGTCTTCGTATCGCGCAAGATCGAATCAGTCCTGATCAAGGCCACGGAGCGCTTCACCTACGGCCTGAACCTGGTGCTCGTCATGGCGCTCGCGGTTGTGTCGCTGGCAATCGTGACCATGTTCGGCTGGGATATCGTGCATGTGTTCAGAGGTGATGTGGAAAAAGGGGTTTTTACCGCATTAGGTTCACTGCTGATCCTCTGGATGATGATCGAACTGCTGGACAACGAAATCAAAAGCCTTAAGGGGGGACGCTTCAGCATCCTCGTCTTCATCGGCGTCGTCATTGTCGCTATTATCCGCGAGATCCTCATCTCGACGCTACGCCATGACGCCCTGGAAAAGCAGGCTTTCCTGGCCGGCACCCTGCTGATTCTGGGCATCGTCTACTACCTGGTTTCGCTCGTTCAGAAAGATCAGCCGAAGATATGATCCCAGGATCCCATATTCTGGCCGGCTTCTCTCTCGGCTTCCACCACCGCCGGCAGCTGCGCCACCTGCTGGACAAAACCCCGGACAGCCTGGGCATTCTCGGGCTTGATCCCGAGGCGCTGTCAGCTCGGGGGACCAAAGCGCTGGCGCTGGACTTTGACGGTGTCCTGGCAAGTCACGGCGCACCGGTGCCGCTCCCGGAGGCGGTGGCCTGGATGAAGCGCTGCGAAGCGGTCTTTGGCGGCGAGCGGATTTTTATCCTCTCCAACAAGCCGACCGACGGCCGGAAAAGGTGGTTTGCCGAGAATTTTCCCGCCATGCGTTTCATCTCCGGCGTGCGCAAAAAGCCGTATCCCGACGGCCTGAACAAAACAGGGGAACTCGCCGGAGTCCCCCTGCATTCAATCATGATGGTTGATGACCGCCTGCTGACCGGCTGCCTCGCCGCGCTCGTTGCCGGTGCCACCCCCTGCTACATCCGCCGCCCCTACGTTTCATTCGGACAGCGTCCCGTGGCCGAGCTGTTTTTCACGCTGCTGCGCGCCGGTGAGCGCCTGTTTGTGCGGCTGATTTCGACATTCTGATCGTTCCCGCTATGCTCCCTTATTCCCGCGCCATCACCAGGTCCATCTGCACCCGACTCCTGCCCCCCTTCGGGTAGTGCTGGGTTATCAACCCGGCATAACCGCGCATATCCACCAGAATATGAATATGAGGCGGCCTGCGGGCATACGGAGGCGGAGCTGAAGTCTCCAGCCGGTAGCGCCCTTTGGAATCGCTAAAGACGGTAGCCCGATAGGCATCACCGTACACACCCCCCGGCCCGGCCTGCCAGAATTCGATGCGGGCTCCGGCCACCGGGCGGCAGTTGCTTGCATCGCGTACGGTCCCCCACAACACATATCCTTTGCCGATCGTTGATCGGACCGGCGCATTGGGACGATAAAACGGCCCGATCTCATCCGGCGGTGTCGGGCGGCAGATCGGCGCAGCTGCTCCCTGCGCCTCAGGAAGAAACAGTCCGGCAGACCCGGCCGCGATACAAAACCAGCCGCAACAGATCAAGATCCAACGGAGAATGATATTCTTTACATGATTGTTGATCGGCACCTGATTATTCTGCAGCATGGTTCATACCCCCTTTAAAAGCAAATCCCCCTAAATCCCCCTTTCTTAAAGGGGGATTTTTAAACCCATTATTGAGTACAGGGTTTTGAATTTATCCACTGTTACTACAGAGGCTTTTGAATTTACCCACTGTTACTACAGAGGCTTTTGAATTTACCCACTATTACTACAGAGGCTTTTGAATTTACCCCCCTTTAAGAAAGGGGGGTCAGGGGGGATTTCCGCCGTTGAATCTCCTCTGAAATCTGCTCAAGCACCGCTTCGGTTTCCAACAACACATCTCTGTTATTGAAGCGCAGCACCAACAAGCCGGCATCGGCCAGACAAAGGTCACGTATTCTATCTCGCTCGAAATGCTCTGGTTCACTGTGCTGACTGCCATCAACCTCGACAACCAAGCCAGCTCCGGGCGCGAAGAAATCGACGATGTATGGCCCAATCGGTTTTTGACGATAGAACTGCACCCCGTGCAGTTGCTTTCTGCGCAGGCAGGACCAAAGCACCTGTTCGGCATCGGTCATGTTCCCGCGAAGTTCGCGGGATGGAGATTTCAGATTCTGACGATATTCACGCATAAGTTGTTTAAATCCTTAAAAGCAAATCCCCCTGAATCCCCTTTAGGCCCCAGAGGGTCCTTTCTTAAAGGGGGACTTCAAACCCACAACGACGATAGAGGCTTTGAATATACCCCCTTGGACGTGTTTACCACCATTACGAATAGGGGCTTTTGAATTTACCCCCCTTTAAGAAAGGGGGGCCAGCAATGAACCCATTTAACTACCTATCCCCTGGAAATTAGTCTTTGCAACCCACTGCAAATACACTATATTGAATCCATGATAGGAGGTAAAGACAATGGCATACATCAAACCGGTCATAAATTCGACCTGCAAACAGGCGCAATCGAAACGATTAGACAGTCAATCCAGGGTCTCCAAGATTACCTTGGAGCAGGCGATTGCCCAAACGCGGTTCATCCTGGAGCACACCGGAGACGACAAGACCGCAAAGCCCTTGAGTGGGCAACACAAAACAAGAAGCAGATAATCCCTGAACAGAAATTCCTTGAGAAATGGCACCGGGACGGTAAAATTCGCGGCGGCGAAAACCGGGTCTGTTTCGAACAAGACTCTGATGGCCTGATCTGGGCTATCAAGATGAACGAACTAACCTACCACCAAGACGACATGGCTGCCTTTGCCGACCGTCTGATCAAATCCTCAGAATACTTCCCCGATACAACTCTCGAAATCATTGGCATGGTCACGACTCCTCGCGGTGTTAAACCACTCCTGCTTCAGGCGTTTGTTGTTACCAGACCGAAAGTGCTGGCATTCCCGACGCAAATCCGTACTGCGCTTGAAGAACGGGAATTCAGGCTCCTTGACCCGGACAACGAAATTTGGCTGTCACCCGACCGGGCTTATTATTTTTCCGATCCAGGACAAAACAACGTCCTCGTTGATGAAAATGGAGAGCTGGCCTTTATCGACGTTATTTTCCGCAAGGTGACGCCGGAACAATTCCAGCGTGACTATCCGAAACTTGCAGGCCTGATGTTTTCCTGAGCGGGCAGGCAAGGCAACCTGTGACAAAATGTCACGGGTTCATTCCCGGAAACAACCAGCCTTTTCCACCCTCTCGCCTCTAGCCTTGATTAACTCTACAAACTCTCAACTCTGCGGGGAACAGGATATTCTGACCAATGGCCAGGTGGACATATCCGGTTCATCCCCGCTCGTGCGGGGAACAGACATCCACCCTGCCACTAAAACCAAAATCATCCGGTTCATCCCCGCTCGTGCGGGGAACAGAAAGCAACTCTCGCCGGTTCCGCAACCCAAGACGGTTCATCCCCGCTCGTGCGGGGAACAGGCCCCTGCTATTTTCCTGCGATAGCCGATAAACGGTTCATCCCCGCTCGTGCGGGGAACAGCGCAATGCAATCTCTACCGCCGCTTGAAACACCGGTTCATCCCCGCTCGTGCGGGGAACAGGCAGTCGGCCCGGTTACCGTTTGGCATTATGACGGTTCATCCCCGCTCGTGCGGGGAACAGACAGGCAGATTAAGGACCCTTGCGCTGCCTCCCGGTTCATCCCCGCTCGTGCGGGGAACAGGAAGCGGAGGTCGTCAAGTCGGAGCTGGTTGTCGGTTCATCCCCGCTCGTGCGGGGAACAGGTCGATCACATCAAAAAACAGTTCGCCCCTAGCGGTTCATCCCCGCTCGTGCGGGGAACAGCTTAAATGGGTTGCGATGAAAGCACTCCTGGTCGGTTCATCCCCGCTCGTGCGGGGAACAGTATTCAGGAATATTAAAATATTAGGCAGGGGACGGTTCATCCCCGCTCGTGCGGGGAACAGTCCTATTGTACCTGCTACCGGTGCGATTATCACGGTTCATCCCCGCTCGTGCGGGGAACAGTCGGTCTTTTCTTCCATTTCACCGGCTTTGTTCGGTTCATCCCCGCTCGTGCGGGGAACAGAACAGGATGCAAGATTGCCGGAGCATATCCGGCGGTTCATCCCCGCTCGTGCGGGGAACAGAGCGAAACAATCAAGGCCGGAAATTCTAATGGCGGTTCATCCCCGCTCGTGCGGGGAACAGTTTTCATCGGTGAAAGCTAGTTTCTCGATCAGCGGTTCATCCCCGCTCGTGCGGGGAACAGTTTGCCAAGCCAGGCCGGGTTGGCCGAGCGGCCGGTTCATCCCCGCTCGTGCGGGGAACAGATATTTAGCCGCAATGGTGCAAGCGGGGCAACCGGTTCATCCCCGCTCGTGCGGGGAACAGAAGACATACGACAAATTCAGGAATGGTCAAAACGGTTCATCCCCGCTCGTGCGGGGAACAGGACCCGCTCAGCCTCCAGACGTGCCGCCTCTGCGGTTCATCCCCGCTCGTGCGGGGAACAGTATGTGGAAAGCACGGTGTCAAGGGAAGTTTCCGGTTCATCCCCGCTCGTGCGGGGAACAGGTTCCGCAATCTCCCTTCAACGTGTCTCGATCCGGTTCATCCCCGCTCGTGCGGGGAACAGCATGTTAACCACAGAGGTATGATATGAATGCACGGTTCATCCCCGCTCGTGCGGGGAACAGTAATATCTACGGCCCATCGCCGCCAATCGTTTCGGTTCATCCCCGCTCGTGCGGGGAACAGCCGCTTCTGGACTGTCCATCATCTTGAATAGTCGGTTCATCCCCGCTCGTGCGGGGAACAGGTAAACTCCAACGAGCGCAGATGATCCAGCAGCGGTTCATCCCCGCTCGTGCGGGGAACAGATCAAAGACTTGGAGTACATGAAGCGGCCGGACGGTTCATCCCCGCTCGTGCGGGGAACAGGAAACAGTCGTGGCCCTTACAGAACGGGCACTCGGTTCATCCCCGCTCGTGCGGGGAACAGTGAGCCTCGTCAATCAGAAGGATAACGTTATTCGGTTCATCCCCGCTCGTGCGGGGAACAGCGTATCCGCCTGCGCAACGGCATGACAATCTACGGTTCATCCCCGCTCGTGCGGGGAACAGAGCTCGGCAACTGTTCCACCTGTGAATACAACCGGTTCATCCCCGCTCGTGCGGGGAACAGTCTACTGTTACCTTTGACTCTGCGAACGTTCTCGGTTCATCCCCGCTCGTGCGGGGAACAGCTGGCGTAAACGAGATTGGCGGGGCCTCTAACCGGTTCATCCCCGCTCGTGCGGGGAACAGAGCGGATCGCAATCAGGAAAGAAAGCATATTGCGGTTCATCCCCGCTCGTGCGGGGAACAGCGAACCCCGGCGCGCGGCGACAAGACGCTGTCCGGTTCATCCCCGCTCGTGCGGGGAACAGGCTCCTCCAACACCGTGCCGGACTGTTTCCATTGGTTCATCCCCGCTCGTGCGGGGAACAGTCAGGATTAATTGAACAGACCAACGAATACAGCGGTTCATCCCCGCTCGTGCGGGGAACAGTCCTTACCGCATCCGGTAGTATTCTCGCCGTTCGGTTCATCCCCGCTCGTGCGGGGAACAGATACTGTTTTTGTCCCCGGTTACGGCAACAAGCGGTTCATCCCCGCTCGTGCGGGGAACAGACTTCTTCTACTTCCTTGAAATAATTAAGGAATTCGTACATTAAAATTTGTACCGACTTTTTAGCCCTTTAAAACGGATATTCTTGCCCTGCTTCCACCGCTTCCGGCGGCAAAAATGATACCAGCTTTATACCATCCATCTCAACCGGTATCCGCCGGTTTGTACCGAGAGTAAGAAAATCAAAACCGGATTCATTGTTGGATGTCCATGCCATGACGGCATTACCATCCACAACACCCTCCTCCAGATTATGCCAGATCATCTCCCGGACCCTCCGGCTTACATCACCCACATACACCCCGGCACGCACTTCCACCAACCAGAGACCAAGCCGCCCCCGCAGGCGCGGTGGGACATTCTCAGCCACGATAACCAGCATCGCCAATACCCTCCTTGTTAGGAATGGCCATTTCAACCGCCTCTTCATGCGCCTTCGGCCGCTCCAGCTCGCCCGCCGCAAGAACTTCCTCAATCGTCGGAATGATCTTGTCCAGCAGATGGCTTTGGCGAAAGGCATCACGACAGGCCAGACGCACCTCGCGCTCCGGGTTGCGCGGATTCTTCGCCGCAATACGAAAAGCGGCCGGAACAACCGTATCGAACTTGAATATATCAGCCACATCGTACACAAACGACTGCGGTTTCCCCGTGTGTATAAAACCGACTGCCGGTGCATAACCTGCCGCCAGTATCGCCGCTTCGCAGATACCATAGATGCAGGCGGTGGCTGATGACAGGCACCGATTGGGAACGTCACCACTTTCCCATTCTGTATGATCGTAATTACGACGCTTCCATTCCACCCCGTATTGGTGTGCCAGCAGTTCATACGTCTTCCGTACCCGAACGCCCTCTATACCCCGCAACTGCTCGACACTACGCCGCTCCGGCGGTTCCTCCTTAAAGCGCAGCGCATACATCTTGCGCACAACCTTGAGCCGGGCCGAGTCATCCAGCGCCAGCTTGGCCTGATACAGCAGCCGATCCGAACGCGCACCGCCCGGCTGACCGGCGGCATAAAGGCGCACACCGGCTTCACCGATCCATACCAGCAGACACCCTACCCGCGCAGCCAGTACTACGGATGAATGCGAGACACGCGTCCCCGGTTCCAGCATCAAGCACGCCACCGTGCCGATGGGGATATGAGTACGGACGCCGGTCTTGTCAACAACGACAAATGAGCCGTCGATAACGTCAAGGTTGCCCTTTTCGATATAAATCACCGAGATGCGATCCTTGATAGGGAGTGCTTTCAATGGGGGAAGCATTTGTGTGGTCATGGTTTTACCTTCCGTTGTTGTTCCAGAATTACACGGGTTTTGTCAATCTCTGCCACCAACGCTTTTTCATCTGGCAAGATCATCTTGTACTCAGCCGCCAGCACCTTATTGGGAAGATTTTCCAATGCGTAGTGAGCCAGGGCATGATCCTTCTGAGCGCAGATAATCAGCCCGACCGGCGGGTTTTCTTCCGGGTTTGTCCAATGTTCCCGGGCATAGTTCAGGTACATATGCATCTGTCCGGAATCGGCATGGGTGAATTTGCCCAGTTTCAGATCTATCACCACCAGACAGCGTAAACGACGATGGAAGAAAAGCAGATCAACCCGATACCAGGAATCACCGATCCGCAAGCGACGCTGTCGGCCAACAAAGGTGAAATCGCCGCCAAGTTCAAGCAGAAAACTCTCCAGATGCAGGATCAAAGCCTCTTCCAGGTCATTTTCCGAATACTCGTCCTTCAATCCCAGAAACTCCAACACCAGCGGGTCACGGATCTCTTCTTCCGGTGTGACGGCATCCTCCGGCACTGTTTTTTGACCCTTTTTCAGCATCGCTGCCTTGTTGCGGGAAAGAGCTGTCCGCTCGTAGAAGAGGGTTGAAATTTGGCGGTCGAGTTGACGAACTGACCAGCCACCCCGTAAAGCCTCTGCTTCATAAAACTTGCGGGCTTCTGGACTGTCCACTGAAAGGAGATTTACGTAGTGAGACCACGGAAGGAGGAAGCAAGCGGCAATCTCTTGAAGTCTGAATTCGGCAGACACCGTCTGCCGAATTGACTTGGAGACGGATTCCTCCGGGTCAGCAGATATTTCAGACTCTTTCTGAAATATCTGCCATCCCGTGTAGAATAATCGCATCTGCTTAAGGTTTCGTTCAGAGAAGCCCCTGCCAAACTTAGCCGTTAAATCGGCAGACAAACGCTTTAGAAGCGCCGACCCGTATTCAGCACGTGCTGCCCCCTTCTGCTCATGTTCAACGATCCGCCGCCCGGTTTCCCAATAGGTCGCGGTCATGACAGCGTTTACCGCACGTGCAGACGACCTCCGGGCTTGCTCAAGCAGGTCAACGACGCCGGACAGCATGACATCGTAGCCGGCGGCCTCAGAAGGTGGAGTTTTACGAAGGCCCTTTTTATCCGTCATTATTGATCCCCCTGCCATGTATTCTTACAAACGCCGCGACCGCTATCGCTTAAATTGAAGCAGTCCGTGACAAAATGTCACAAGCTTGATTTGAACCGTGCGTTTTTTCCGGACAGTTTATTTCATTGGACAAATCCTTAAAGACAAATCCCCCTAAATCCCCTTTAGGCCCCAGAGGGTCCTTTCGTAAAGTGAGACTTCAAACCCCATACGGACTTATTTTTAGCTCCCCCCTTTAAGAAAGGGGGGTTGGGGGGGATTTAGCACCGCCGCACTAACATCAAGCCGCAACCGAAGCCCTTAGCGGGGCCTATGCCTTTGTAAAGGCATTCTTTGATAAAGGTTTCAGGCTCCGTAACAGTGAGAATACCGTCAAACTCCAACGTGCTGAATGTGACCGGCTTCGCGCTTTTGCCTTTGAAAAGCCTGTGCTGGATGTAGCCGTCTGCTCTTGTGCCTGAATGCACTACTGAAAACCCATACTCATTATCCCGCGATTTAAGCCACTCTACACCTGCTTCCTGAATAAGCGCCGCAACATGAGGCCGCTTTTCTTCCGGCAAATTCTTAAAGTCAATTTTAGTTTTTGCCTCCATCACCACGTCATGGCGGATGACCTTTTCTGTCCATCTGTTCTGCTTCAACCCGCGCTCTTCCCTGCTCTTTTGCCATACCTCAAGTTCCTCGGCAGTCCGCTCTTGCTTTGATGATTGAATCGGATTTACCCGGAGTTTGAAGGCCAGCCTATCTCCCTGCGAGAGCTTTGGCACATAAGGCTTTGTGTTAATGTCCCATAACCCTGTCAGGTCGTTAGGCTCACGCTCGGACACTGTGTAATACGTCGGCAATCCGTTTATCTTTTCAAAGCGGTAGAGAAAGTCACGCTTCCGGTCGGGGCCATCGCTAAAAATATCCCAGACCATTTTATGCAGCTTGTAACCGTCGCTTCGACCTAATGAAACAACATCCCGTGGCGACAGGTCGCGCCGCAAACGTATCAAGCTGAAGTACATGGCGCCCCCTCCTCTCTGCGTATAGTTGCGAAGTTCTCTTTCCGCTCGCTGAATTGCCAGCGTTTGCGGCTTAGCGGCGCATCACGGCGGGTTATCACCTGTTCTCGCTCGTACCCGCCTTGTTCACCTTCCCAATAGACCAGACTGGATTGTTCTTGAATCAAGCCGTGTAATTCTTCCGGTACTGGAGCCTTGGAGATAGCCTCCTTTACTGACTCAGCACTAATAACCAGCGGAGAAAGAGGAAATGCCAGCGGACATGACTTGCGACCCAGGTAGAGTGTAAAAACCGGCTTGCGTAAAGCATCTGCAAGGTCTTTCACGCTGCATGTAGAATCTTCCCGAAGTGTAATAGCCACGGTATATACGGCATCGCAGCGATAATCCCGACTGGAAAGAATCGTGTTCAAATCACTCTCAGCAAGCTCAGCTTTTCTCGTGTGAAATGTTCGACGATTGCGTCCCGTGCCGGAAGACGGAACCTGTATCGTGTGGTAATCACGCAGCAGGTTTCCCATAGCGTCCACACGAACAGCAAAGGTGCAGGCTTCTGCAAGGGTTTTCTGCCGTTCTTCTTCGTTGCGCCGGATGCCGAGAGCAGCGGCAAGCAGGCCAACAATTGCCGATTTTGAGGGGTGGGCAAAACTCGGTCGATATTCACCGACAGCAATGTCACCCCATGCGGCCATAGGGCCGTAAAGATGGAATACCAGATAGTCAGCCATGGCCGTTACTCCGTCACAAATGAGAATATATCGTTAAGACTACCTTCGCCGGTTTCAGCATTCAGGATTTTGAAGGAATCCGCACATGGGCCGTAAACCTTGTCGAAATTGTCCCGGCGTCTTTCCAGTTCTTTGATGGCTAGGGCCAAAACATCTTCCCCACGAACCGGCTTCAGAAATGCTACAGAGAGCGATCGTGGCTGGTCGCTACCTCTTTCGGCCAACAAGTATGATGTCCTAGCACGGGAGGCAAAGCTGTTCTGCTTGCCGGCTGGAGACACCTTAGCTGCTGCTTCCAACAAAGCTTGCAACGCCTTATCGGCAAGGGCTTTATCGTCGCCCAGATTTTTAATCAAAAGATCACGATCAATGCAGAGATAGAGATAAAACACACCGGCGCCGAATTCTGTTTCTCCGATATGCGCGGCACCCAGGTCGTCTTCACCAGTGTTCAGATCATCCACAGCAGTAAAGTAATCGTCTTCAACCGCCACTTCGTGGACGGTCACGGCATGAGCTACCTGAACGGCGGCTTCGGGATCATTGGTAACTTTCACGATTTCTTTGCCAGTGAGCATACGACCAAACATTGCAATATCCACGTCATGACGTTTTGCAACCAGCTTTTTCAGTTCATCCTTGTCGAGCTTCCCTTCCGTGGCCACTCTGTCAGCCAGTGCAAGCAAGGCTTCAATTTCTGACTGATTGAAATGGACAAGCTGTGATGATTCCAGCTCCTTCAGTGGCTTATCCTTTTCTGCACCATCTGTAGCCCCAAAAAAGGCAACCATTTCCTTGGCAAACTCTTTGGCCTTGCTATCGGCAACGCCCTTATCACAAAGTCTTTTGTACAGCTTTATCCCCATTCTTTTAGTGCGCTCACCGATATGCCCCGCAAGAGCAGTCTCGAAAAGATCAGAAGTTCTCCAAGCACGCTTCAGGCTCTGGGAAGACACTCGCAAGCGGGTTTTTCCGCCCATGATGGCGGTCTTGGGACGGCCCAGATCGTCACGGTTCAAGTTTGAAGGTGGGTAAGAAGTCAGCAGATGCAGTTGGATAAAAGTACTCATGTCTTTATTCTCCTTTGTTTGAGTGATTTATTGTTCAGACGGTGATTTTGTGTAGTATTCAAACGCCCATTGCTTGCGGGTTCTGTCATTCCAATAGTAGAGATTATTGGCAAGACTTTGCAGATTGACAGCACCACCCAACAAAGCAATAACCCGCCCCATTGCAGTAAACAGATCTTCTCTCTTTTTTACCTTCAACAAGCGCCGGAAACGCAAACCGCTCACCCGTGCAGAGCCGTCTGATTTGCCGCCAGCCATCTGTTCCGCCAAGGTATCCCCCGGAAGGTTGCTTTTAACCCGTGCAACCAGACCTGCCACCAATGCAAGAGCATCGGCATTTACTGCGCCGAATTTCATGAGGTCAAGACGCAGCCGGTGATACGTCGGTGTGAATGCGACCTCGGCCAAAGTCGAACAGCGGCGCAACTCTGCCCGGTCTCCCCGGTTGTCATTCAACGTTAGCCACCACCTCGACAGCGCCTGAGTTTCTGGTGAATCATGTTCAAACTTCAGATATGTTGTGCTCATGCAGCCTCCTTTCCGTTATTGATTTCAGAATGCAATCTCCGCCTGTTTCGCTTCCTTCTTGCCCTTTGCCTTTTTATCTTTTCCTGACTGTTGAACCGGAATGCCAAGTAATCCTTTGATCTTTTTGCTCCGGTTATATTGTTCCAGTTCCTTACGAGCGATAACTACCCGTTTGGGATCGGTATCTTCTATTGCACTAGCCATTACATAGGTTGAGAACAAGTTTTCTCCAGCATTGATAAGGGTTCTGTGCCAGTCATCCTTAACGCCCAAGCTGTCTTCGCCAGATTCAAGACAAGTCTTTATCCCGATAACAGCTTGATAGAATGCTGATTCAGTGTCCTGCCAGAAGGCTAATGACAACTCATTGAAAAGCTCCTTATCCTCCTTTATCGTGGAAGGTGTTTCCCATGAAGCTTCGCCAGTCTTTTTGATTTCTTTTACTTTTGAAAAAAGAGCCCGTTTTACTGCTGACTTTGTATTTGAGGCAACCTCGGAAGCACTCATAATTAGATTTGCTGTTTCATCTTCAAATTCTTTGAGTAGATGTTTAGCAACATCAAGAAGCGGCATTTTCGCTTCATACCAACAGCGCACCTTGGCACTGTTATAAATATCGTAGCCAAAAACCCATAATCTGAACTGCCAATCAGGCTTCTGCCTTTCGCTTTCATAAAACTCATGAACTACCATGGCAGGCGACTTATTATTTGTACTATCAACGTTAATATAGCCAAGCCAGTGTCGATAAGTAAGGCCACCTCTTTCACCATGTGACGGGATTGTAGTGCCGTCATCTTTGCGGCCATATGGTGTCAATGGATGAAGCCAGGAGCCAACGTAGTTCACTCCGCTATTTTTCTTCTTGAAAGACATTACTACGCTTTCTGCAACATTACCGCAGATGTCGCAGTTACAACTTTGAGCCTCTTCGATATTCAGTTTAATTCGCTGCGACATACTCCAAAACATTTGATTCGGGTGCACATCCATCGGAGTAGTCTCGACTCCGGTGTCTTTTTCACTCGTCCTAGTTGCCGAAAACCAAGGGAAACTCGCTTCCGGTGATTGTTTTTCGGGATCAGCGCATAAGTTCAGAAAACTCTTTTTTTCGAGGATATTCAGCCAGATAAGTTGCCATAACGTATTGTGACGTTCATCGCTGATTACCAAGGTTGTTAACGGTCCAGAGCCTCCGCGCAGTGAAGTTCTGTAACCCGGCCCATCACCATATGCGTTTATCTGCGAAGTAAAGAGTGCGGTTGCGCAGCATGGCAAGCACATTGCGTTCACAGTTCCTCGCTTAACGAAATGGTCTTTATTTAGAGTGAGCGCATTTTCTCCAGGGGCATCGATCAATAACCCTGCTACCCCCGAAAGTGTAAAATCATCAAAAGGCTCGAAGGACTGCATAAATCTCGGCCCATCCCCACCCAGTTCAAACGCATGACGAACCGTTGCAAACTTCTCCTGTAACTCCTCCGGTGAAGGCGGATCAGCAAGTTTATTCCGCCATTCTGTGCCGTTCTTCGGAGCTGAGACGGTCTGCATCAGGCCGATCAGAAACTGAATCAGTGCCCCGTTAAAGTCCGGACGTGGCGCATTAAGGGACACCACCGGATTTACGGCGAAGTTATGCGTCACTTCGTGCGGCGCGATCATGTCCGGTGTCCCGTCCCTCCGTAATACCGGAATCCATCGCTTCTCAATCAGATTGAACTCCATCTAATCCTCCTTTCTCGTGACCGTTACACCGGTCTGTTGATCATATTCCACCAGCATGGTTTCTTTTCTCTTGTTTAGCGCCTCACCTCGCCAGCAACAATCTTCGCCTTGTTGGAACGGGACAAGAACCGTCCATTTGCCCTTGTCAGGCAACAACTCTTTCAAACGGGTAATTTCATCACCCAGAGCGCCCGTATGAGCCGCTTCAGCATCCACCAAGCTGCTTCTAATGCTAACCTGGCTCATGTCCCACGGAAATTTCTCATGCGGATACCAGGGCGCAAGCGCCGATCCGTCCCACTTGGCAAGGCGTACCGTGGTATCCATAGTACCCAAACGAGTAGGAGTTTTCATATCTTCACGCCATTGGGTAACAGTGGCTTCATACCCTTCTTCCAGCTTGAGCATGTTTATATGGGCAAGCGTTTTGTCGGCCTGCCATTGAGAGTTCGCCTGTTGGTCGCGCTGTTGAAGTGGGCCGGGTATAATGTCGGCACTCTCAGAAAAGGCAGCCTCAATCAACACTCTCGCGTCGTCCGGCATCTTCAGCTCTTTTTTCTCCGCCAACAGCCGCGCCGACAGCCAGAGACAACCATGATTCGGATAAACATATGAAGCCTTTGGAAATGCCGATTTAAACCAGTTACCCGGTGCATCGTCCTCCGGCAAAGGGCCATGCACGACCATGAGGGGAAGTTCCCGCCGGTCAACCCCTGTTAATAGGGGATTTCCCTGTTCATCGCGCGGGTGACGATGCAGGCGACCGGCACGCTGAATCAACAAATCCATGGGCGCAAGGTCAGTAATCAGCAGATCGAAATCCAGATCAAGGGACTGCTCTACAACCTGGGTTGCTATCAACACCTTGCCAGAGCGCTCTTGCGCAGTGCTTTTTCTGCCAAAGGTTTTTGTCACTATCTCCTCAATATCCAGGCGATCACCCATGGCGAACCGGGCATGAAACAGCAGCAAGGCATCCTTCGATATCGATTCTTTCAGCTTGGCAAAACCGGCCAAGGCATCATGCACGGTATTCATGATCCAGCAGACACATCTCCCCTTGCTTGCAGCCTCCACAATTTGCCGCACTACTTCGTCTTCTTCCGCTACCAGTTTAACCTTTACACTGCACCGCCGCTGCAATGTGGCCTCCACAGCTGCTTCCCGCGCCCCCTCTTTGCTGTATCCCGTTGCCAGAGGATAGGCACGGCTTTGTAACTGCGGCTTTCGTTGGTCTCCGCAGCCATTGGCAAAGGCGGCAATGAAATCGCGCCGGATATGACTCGGAAGCGTTGCAGACAAAAGTATCGCGCTACCACCAAGGGCAGCATGAAAGGAAAGTAGGTTTTGCAGCAGTTTGTTCATGTAGGGGTCATAGGCATGAACTTCATCAACTATCAGAATGTGACCCGACAAACCGAAGAGTCGCAAAGATTGAAACCGTGTCGGAAGAATTGCCAATAAGGCTTGGTCCAGCGTCCCCACCCCAACATCCGCCAATAGCGACTTTTTACGGTTATCCGCCAACCATGACGAACATTGGGCAACGGCCGTTTCTCCATCAGAGACATAGTCTGTTCGACCCATTACCGACGCCATGAAGGTTTCGGAAAGATGACGAGCACCGTGGGCCAATACAAGGGAGGGTTGAGATTCAGGCGAAAACAGCTTTCGGTAACAATCAATCAAGCGGTCATACATGGCATTCGATGTTGCCATGGTTGGTAGCGCCACAAACAGACCAGTGCCACAACCGGCGGACATCAAGCGACTTGCCAACAGGAGCGCCGCTTCTGTCTTGCCCGAACCGGTAACATCTTCAAGGATGAACAGTTGAGGTGAATTCTCTATAGGACATTGATCGACAAATTTCTGTAATGGCGTCGGCGTAGCAATATGCGGGAACAGTCCGGAAAAACCGGACTGTTCGGCTAACGGTATTCCGGCATTTATCCCCGCCTCACAAATAGCCATTTCAGCTTGAGGTCGCGCGTGACTATCCCAATACTCTCCAAGATTCATCGGTTCACCACACAATGGGAACCATCTGCTATTTGAGCCAATCCAGTCACACAGCACCACAAAACCGGCCATCAGCCAGGATGCCCTTTTCATTCGCTCTTCAAGATCATCTGGAAAAGGAAGAGAAATTTCACTTCTACCACCAAATAATGCGATGACCGCTTCCGTAAATTGCCGAGCTGCCGAAATGTCATTTTCAGAGAAGTAATTTGCAACGCGCAACGGCAAACCGTTGTCACCCTGCATGCTTGGCGGAATACCGTGATGTCCCGTAAATGGCCGCACCATGGCCATGACAACATCCTGCCATGCATCGAAAGGTAATTCAGGCGGCACGGTTAGTGTTTCATTTTCCATGGCACTTTTCAGAAACACATTTCCGAGTCTGTCATGCTTTACTGAATAAGGCTTTCTGCTGGTTATGGATTGTAATTGTTCCAACAAATCAGGCCGCAGGTTTTGAAAACTTTCCGAAAATTTGCCGATGTCGTGCAAGGAAAGAAGTAAGACAAGCCAACGGCAACAGGTTGGCTCATCAAGTCCGGTAATAGCCGTAAATTTCTGTCGTAATGCAGCGTCGCGAGACAAAAGAGTATGTCCCACCGCCGCCACATCCAAACAATGCCACGGCAGCAGATGAAACTTATCCCCGTCGCTCTCCGCCTTCCCCCAATACCGAAAAAATCTCAAAGGCAAATCCCCCTGAATCCCCCTTTCTTAAAGGGGGATTTTTACACCTATTATGATAGACGTTTTGAAAAGCCCGACCCTAGCACACGAGCACGTATACACAAAGTATTCTAATAATTCTCCATCAGCCTCGCCCAAATCCGGGCCGCAAACCGGGCATCATCCAGGGGCCAATGCACGCCAGCATGGCAAAAAAGGTTTTTCGCGAACCTTCGTGCTGACTGATGCTACTCCAATCAGCAAATCAACCTAACCCCACCGCATGAACAATCTTCATGGTTTTCATATCTACCACAGACATACGTCAAGATACGTCGCAGCAGCTATTTTACTCGAAAAAAAACGCCCCCCGGTTTCCCGGAGGGCGTTCATCCCTGCAATCTGCGACTTACTCCTATTTTTCGAGCGCCTTCTCAATCCGCTCGCAGAGCGTCTTCAGCACCTTGATGCGGGCATAGTTCTTGTCGTTGGCCTCGACCAGCGTCCAGGGGGCTATTTCGGTGCTCGTACGGTCGATCATGTCACAGACCGCCCGTTCGTATTCGTCCCATTTGTCCCGGTTACGCCAATCGTCATCGGTAATCTTGTAGCGCTTGAAGCCGATCTTTTCCCGCTCCTTGAAGCGCCTTAACTGCTCTGCCTTGGTTATGGAAAGCCAGAACTTGACGACGACGGTTTTGTTCCTGACCATCTGCTCTTCAAAATCGTTTATTTCACCGTAGGCACGCATCCAGTCTTTCTGCTCGCAGTACCCCTCAACCCGCTCCACCAGCACGCGGCCATACCACGTACGGTCAAAGATCGCAAAGCGACTTTTACGGGGAATATTACGCCAGAAACGCCACATATAGGGTTGAGCCCGCTCTTCCTCGGTCGGGGCGGCGACCGGAATAACCCGGTATTGACGGGCATCAAGCGCCTGAATGATGCGACGTATGCTGCCCCCCTTGCCGGCGGCGTCGTTCCCTTCAAACGCCACGACAACCGACAGTTTTTTAAAGTCGGCATGACGGGTCAACAGGTTGAGCTTCCCCTGGTATTTTTCCAGTTCACTTTCGTACTCGGATTTTTTGAGCTTCTTCGCCATGTCCAGCGTTTTAAGGATCAAAAGATCATCGATAGCCGGCATGATCGGCGGAATCGGCTCATCATGACGTGGCGGCTCGGGAGCGTCGAGGCGGAGACGCATGGCGGCGAGGATGGCCTTGCCGATTGTCAGGTAGCGATAGCGGGGATCGCTCCCCTCGACAATTGTCCAAGGTGATTCGGCGGTGCTGGTCGAACGGAGCATCCGTTCGGATACTTTGCGGAATTTGCCATACTGCTTGTAGTGGTCCCAGTCGGTGTCGGTGACCCGCCAGCTGGTTTTGGGATCTTTTTCGAGAAGTTTAAGGCGTTTTTTCTGTTCATCCTTCGACAGGTGCAACCAGAATTTCAGTACGAGCGCTCCCTCGTCGCAGAGCATCTTTTCAAAGCGGCTGATCCGCTCCAGCTGCTGGTCGAGCTCGGCATTCTTGATCTTGCCATACACATTTTCGACCAGCGGCGTGGAATACCAGGTGCCGATAAAGACTCCGACCTTGCCTTGGGGGGGAAGCGCCCGCCAGTAGCGCCACATCTGGGGGCGCTCCTGCTCTTCATCGGTCAGTTCACGCAGGGCATGAGTCTCGATATGGCGCGGGTCCATCCATTCGTTGAGAAGGTTGACCGTCTCACCCTTGCCGGCACAATCGACACCGGCCACCAGAATGATCACCGGAAACTTTTTCGAAACGGAAAGGTCCAGCTGGGCATCCAGCAACCCCTCGCGCAACCCGGGGATTTCCTTCTTCCAGAGCTGTTTGCTGATCTTGTGACCCAGTTCGGCGGATTCAAACATGATTCCCTCCCGGTGCGCCTTGGACAATCTGATACCTTGCAACGCATGTTCTTTCGCATCAACCCCCTCTAAATCTCCCATTAGGCCCCAGAGGGTGCTTATCAGGGGAGACTTCAAGACTTCCCCCATGATAAGGGGGGACTGAGGGGGGTTGGTTGTAGATGTTACAAGATACTATACCCGCATATTATTTCCCGGCCAGCTCTTTCGAGCGGAGACAGGCCACCTCGACCGCATCCATGACCACACCACGGAAACGTCCGCTTTCAAGGGCGTGCAGCCCCGCGATGGTTGTCCCGCCTGGTGATGTCACCTTTTCCTTCAACAGGGCCGGATGTTCGCCGGTCTCCACAACCATCCGCGCCGCACCGAGCACCGTCTGGGCAGCCAGCCGGGTAGCCACGTCACGCGGCAGGCCGTTCTTGACACCGGCATCGGAGAGCGCTTCAATGAAGGTAAAGACGTAGGCCGGCCCACTGCCGGAAAGCCCGGTAACCGCATCCATGAGTTTTTCTTCGACAGATACGGCAACCCCGTTCAGGGCAAAGATCTGGCGGGCAAGATCGAGATCGTCTGGCGAGGCTTTGCGACCGGAGCAGACAGCGGTCGCCCCGGCACCGATCAATGCCGGGGTATTGGGCATGGCACGCACGACACGACAGCCTGGCGTCAGGCTGGCTTCTATTTTCACACTCGGTATCCCGGCCATGATTGAAATCACCAGATGGTCAACCGTAACAACCGGCTCGATAAGGTCAAGAACGCTGGCGGCATGTTGCGGCTTGATCGCGAGGATGAGCACCTCGCCCCATTGTGCCGCCTCTGCCGCATCGCCAACGACCTGCACCTGCGGGAACTGTGCGGCAAGTTCGTCCCTCCGCGTGGGGTTTATCTCCGCGACACAGATCTCGATACCCGCATCCTCACGCAACAGGCCGCGCATGACCGCTTCAGCCATGTTGCCGCCACCGATAAAGGCTATTTTACGCACATTCAACATGTTTATTCCTCCATTTATCTTAGATAGTTACACTGCTTCTCGTCACGAGGGCGACGCCGACACAGATCAGACAGATGCCTGCCCAGCGCATGCCGCCGACCTGTTCCCCGAGATACCACTGCGCCAAAAAAGCAACGACCACATAGCTGAGCGCCTGAAGAGGGAGAGCGACCGAAAGATCCTCCCACGACAGCACCGCCAGCCAGAGACCGAAATAGACCGCCTGCAGCGCCGTGCCAAGGATCAGGCGCCAGTTGTTCAAGGCCTTGAAGGCGGTGTCGATGATCTGCCGCAGACTCATGGCCGAAAGATCGCCCCCCCCCTTCATCCCCTGGGTCAGAAAGATATCACCGACCGCCCCTGCAGTTATGGCTATCAGCATGACGACCAGCGTCTTCAGCATTTTATCTCTCCACGGTAATTTTGCAGCTCTATCTGCAACTCTTTTAACCGTTCCCTGACGGCCGGGCTGACAATGGCGGCCAGCTCTTCCTGATGGCGGTAATCCGGCATGCGGCGGCTGATTTCGGCATCCGGCAGTATCCCAGGGTGAAAATAGATCTCCGTGAGACCGTCCCGGATGTCATCAAGGATGTTAAGCACATACTCCTCGGTCATCCGCCCCGAATTAAGCACCCCTTTGACCTCCGCAGCGTACCGCATCCCGATCCGGTCAAGCTCCGGCCGGGCATGATCAACCAGTGAAGTAAAAATCCGGTTTTCCAGCATTTTACCGAATTTACGCCGGCCGTCACAGCGGAGGTTTTCAGCAAGACGCTCCTGCGCCAGGCGAAACGTGGAGATTCCATACCGGGGCATCAGCTCAACCAGAATCCTGAGTACCGTCGGATGCAGATGGATGTTCAGGTGGCCATCGATGTGCGAAAGCGCGATACCGGCATCGAGCACTTTTTTAATCTGCGCCTCTATCTCCCGTTTCAGCTGACAGTACAGCCCCCGATCCAGGAAATAGCGGATCCCTGCTCGTACCGGATGAGTGGAGAAGTTGCCGTCGGCATCCACCAGCGCAGGAATTTCGGCGGGTGGCAACACACTGCGCCCCTGTACAAGCGTGAGATGGAGCCCGACCTGGAGACCCGGATTGCGCCGGGATATTTTGACCGCCTCGGCAAACGCCGGGGCACCGGGCATGATGGAGGCAACCGTCAGGAGTCCATTCTTCCACCCCTGCTCGATCGCCCGGTTGACGCCGCTGGAAAAACCGAAGTCGTCGGCAGTAATAATCAGTTGTTTCATCGTCGATCCTAAACCGATCAAAAGTTTCACGCGGAGGCGCGGAGAACACGGAGAGAACCAGGATCTAAAGTCCGGGGTTAGCCCTCTTACTCTTTTTGTTTTTCTCTGCGTCTCTGCGCGAGACCGGTTTTGCGTTAGATTTTGTACCTATTGTGAATCGTCATCTGCACATGCCTAACATGATTCTTTCCGTTTCCGCATGTACTGCAGGTACTGTTTTCCTTCTTTCAGCAGTTTTCGCCGCTCGTCACCGTCTATTATCATCCGGCCGATGCTGCGGGCGATGTATTTCGGCCGGAAATAGAATTTGTTGTAGAACTCTTCCACCGAGTTGAAAATTTCAGCGGCGGACAGATCGGGATAGCTGATAACACACTTCTGATGGCCGCTGTCATCAAGAAAGCTCTCCGAAGAGATCCACCCTTCCTGTTTGCAGAGTGCGTAAAATTCGGTGCCGGGATAGGGTGACGCGAGCGAAGCCTGGATCGAATTGAGGTCGAGCTGTTTGGCAAAATCGATCGTACGCTGGATGGTCTCCACTGTTTCCCCCGGCAAGCCCATGATAAACGCACCATGAATCGACAGCCCCAGCTTTTTGCAATCCTTGGCGAATTGCACCGCCTGGGCGACCGTCACCCCCTTTTTAATGTTCTTCAGAATCTGGTCATTGCCGCTTTCAAAGCCGACCACCACATGGCGCAAGCCGGCTTCGCGAAGTGTTTTCAGCGTTTCATAATCGGTGTTGGCGCGGGCGTTGATCGTCCAGGAGATGCCGAGCGGCTTGATCAGTGCGGCAATGTCACGGGCATGACGCTTGTCAGCGGTAAAGGTGTCGTCGTCGAAAGAGAGTTCGCGCATTTCCGGGATATTGTCCACGATCCACTTGACCTCCTCATACACATTCTGCGGAGACCTGACCCGCATGGTCCTCCCGGAAAAGGTCTGTGGCCAGAGGCAGTAGGTGCAGTGGGACGGACAGCCGCGACTGGAATAGATCGACACGTAAGGATTTTTGAAGTGCGGAATGACGTACTCGTCAATCGGCAAATCACGCTTGTAGATCGGCGCCACAAAGGGGAGTGCGTCCAGGTCGGCTATCGGCGGGCGGTCAGGGGTGTGGACGACCTTCCCCTCCGTCATGTAACTGATGCCGTCCACCCTGCTCCACTCGCGTCCCTCGCAAAGTTCCTTGGTGGTGTAATCGAACTCGCCGCGGCAGACAATGTCGATGATCCCGTCCCCTGCCCGGAGCGAATCTTCCGGCAGCACGGAGACATGCGGGCCGGTCAGCACCGTGACGATACCCGGTTTGACCTCCTTGATACGGCGGGCGGTCTCGATATCGATCCGCAGCGTCGGCGTGGAGGTGTACATCACGACCATATCGAATCCACTGGCGATGGCGATGCACTCATCAAGGCCTAATTTCTGCACCGGAGCATCAACGACGCGGCTCCCCTCGATCATACCGGCAGGAAAGCAGAGCCATGTCGGATACCAGAACGAGGTGACTTCACGGGAAGCCTGATAACGTGCTCCGGCGCCGCCATCAAAGTCCTCGAACGTCGGTGGGTTCAGAAAAAGCGGTTTCATTACAACTCCTTGCCAATACATGAAGCAAACGAATAGCAGGTATAGCGGCGTAAAGTCAAGCTGCACACGGCTTATGGCACAAAAAACGGGGCTCCGAATCGGATGCCCCGTGCCCATGAATCGAGTAAACGCTGCAGTATTATTTTTTGGGGATCTTGGCGATAATCATATCCTTGACCTGTTCATAGACATTTCCCGGCAGGATCTTCCTGGACTTCAACTGTGCTTTATTGGCGTACGGACGGCCGGCAACAATCTTGGCGGCGTAGGCTTCACCGATACCGGGGACAGCTTTCAACTCTGCTTCAGTGGCTGTATTGACATCGATAATTTTCCCCTTGGCAGCACCCTTGGCATCGACAGCCTTACCTTTTGCATCCTGTTTGACGGCAGCGGCAGACGCTTTGGCATCAGCTTTCACACCGGTTTTGATGGACTTTACAGCCCCCTTCGGGTCCAGCGCAGGGGCGTTTGCCTCAGCCGCAAAAACCTGGCCGGCAGAGAGCAGCAGCGAGACAGAAATTAAAACCGTTTTGGCAAAAATTTTCATAGGTACACCTCCGTGGTATATTGATACAGATCAATGTTGTTTATAGCCGCAGCCATCGGAATTGCAAGAAATTATTTCCTTGGTCTTCCGATTATGGTAGTTGTGTACATGCTTTCATGGCTCTGTTGCCATTATGACAGTCACAACTTAAACAGATCAAAGGAGAAGAACCCGATGAGCAACAAGAAACCTGAATTAAAGTTCAAATACGTATTCAATTACGGCTACAACCCTACCTATGTAAACGGTGCCCAGGGCGGTTTTTCCCCGCGCGGCGAAATGGTAATTAACTTCTACCTTGAGCGGCAGCCACTGCCGGAATCAATTTCGCATGAAATCACCCTTGAGGGGGCAATAGGCCGCGAAACCGGTGTTGAGCCGAAAGACCTGGCCGGCAGCATGGTTCGCTTTATTGATACCGGCGTCGTCATGAGCTACGAGAATGCCAAGGTATTTCACGCCTGGATGGGTGACAAACTGCGGGAAGTCGAAGAGATGCACCAGGCTCGCGCAGCATTTGAGGAAGCACAGGCCGGTGGCCAGGCATAACAGGGCTTTGAAGAGTACCACAACCGGACGATCTGTATGAATATGGTGAGCGTAACCCTGGTTACGCTCATTTTTTTGGTATTTATCACAGTGGTACTGATACGTGTCGAGCGACTTAGCTATCTGAACTTCAAGTGAACCGCAGCTTATTTATGTTTGCCTTTATTAATTTTAAAGCTTATACATTTTAAGCTGCAGGACGGAGAGGCAATCACGTGGCACAAACGTAGCACCACCCACAAAGGAGCTGACTATGGCTGAGAAATGGTTCAACACTGGCAGGATATCGGGCTTTTGTCTTGTATTACTGACATTCGCCCGATTGGCGTATGCTGATGAAGCAGCATTTGTAAAGTCATCAACATCGTTTTTCAACGAGACTGAGACCTTCAGCACAGAGTCGAACCTCTTGATAGACAACACTCAGGAGGTAGACACCACACTGTTGACATTTGAAAATGCCCTGTCAGTACCTCACAACGTTGCAACAGCCCTGAAGCGGCTTGATGACACACTGACGGTCATCAAGCAGATGCTTGTCGTTGCCAAGCAGGTCCCCCAAACAAGGGTAAAAGCAGAGAAACTTGAAAAAGATCTGGATGCCATAAAACCATCAGTGTCAAATGCAGCGGCTAAAGCGGCCAAACTGGACCTGGCCGTTGAGCCGGTAAGGAATGCCGTCAACACGACTGAAAGTGCGGCTGAAAAGGCACTGGGTTATGAAAACGCGTCGAAAGATGTCGCGCTCCTCTACATCGATGGGATTGAAAAGCTCATTGAGTGTTCCACCGCGAAGCCGACGTTCGAACCACAGACGATACAAATACTCGACAACTCAACAGTGGCGTTCAGTACCATAGATAAAGCAATGAAGCAGGCGAACCAGAAGTATGCCGCGACTGTCGCCCTCCCTGAAAAATCGCTCAAGATAACCATCGCTGAAATAACAGAGCAGATCAAGCAGTTAGAGCAGATTCTGGCGGCGGTTGATGGATTACAGGATCAACTCGAGCCACTTAACAACACGCTTGCCGAGTTGAAAAAAATCCTGGATCAGTCAATCGGATTTTCATTTCAATACCCCTGCGGTTCCAAGATGTGTTCACAAAACACCCCATACCCCTGTGGTGTTAAAACCTGTAAAAAATACGGCGTCCCGTACCCCTGTGGCACTAAAATCTGCCACAAGGAAGTACCGTTTCCTTGTGGCGTCAAAATGTGTTCCACCCGCGTATCAATGGCTTTGAGCACGGCTATTAACAGCACTGACGCAATTGAGAACAAGGTAGAATCGTTGCTGAGCTCAACCGCATGGAAAGCGCTGCAAGCCATCGGCGTCAAAAAATATGTGGACCAACTGCAGAGGGATGCCGATTCGCTGACCAGACCGGTACTTGGCAAGCTCCACCTGGACATATCCCCTAACTTGCCACCCCTGGACATCAAACTTGACAGTGCAACCCTTGGGACAGCGACACAACAGCTTACGCATCTTTATGACGCACTGACACAGTTCAGTAAAAGTGTCGATATTTCAACCCCCGCCTTTGCCCCTGAATTTGCGAAGCTGAAGTTACTGGACAAAGACATATCGGGTCTATTGAAGGTATCGGGCTGCCAGGTCGCCCCGGCCAAACCTGCGCCTGTGACGCCCAAGCGGGTAAACTGGAGAAAGCTTGGTTTAATGTAAGCGCTCCACAGCGACACTCACAACAAGAACGGCCGCAGTCATGGCTTTTAGCCCGGCTGCGGCCGTTCTTGTTATATTCAATAAACCTGGTGGAAATACGTGTGCGTATGTTCAGTAATACAGAAATGTAACGGTCTTTTTGAGAATACTTCCAACATCACCGGCAGACCCATACCAAGTATTATCAAACAGGTCGGACTCACGGAATTCCCTTATCGCGCGGTGCTTGCCAAGATGCCGCATAATACTGTGTATGTTGTCATCAACAGATAACAGGGTCGTTGACGATTTTCTCAACTCCTCAAGGTACGGCTGTTTGAACGCCTCTTCCCGTGGCTGCTGCTCACCTGATTCGAAATTAGCAGAAGAAACGTATACTCCGGGAGTCACACGGCGCGGGGTGATGATGGTGACTATGGATTTATGATAATCGGCCGTTTTTTCCGTTGAGAACAGATACTGGAGAAGTGGTATGTCACGAAGAACCGGAACTCCGCTTTTATTCTCTGAAGTCTCCTTTTCGCGCAATCCGCTCAAGATCAGGGTCTGACCGAATTTAAGCGAAACCGTCGCGTTAACTTCATTTTTTGACACCCTGACGCTTTCCTTGAAAGTCCCGGTGGCTCCCCCCAAATCAACAAAGGTACGCCCCACCGACACGGCTATAAGAACAGAATCATCCGTGACAAAGGTCGGGGTAATATCGAGTTTGACACCGACGTCAATTTTTTCCATGCTTGCCACATCATTTCCCGTTATCGCAACAGCAATCTGTGACCCCGAAAAGAACGTGGATTTCTGTCCTTCAAGCGCCACCAGAGTCGGGCGAGCGAGAACCTCCGTTTTGTCTTCGCCGATGTTAAAGATATTCATGTTGTATTTGAGATCCGAGAGCGACATCTTGGAAGAGGCTATTCTTTCATTTGTTCTGGTGGAGCCGTCCTGATCGCGAGTACGTGATTCATTAAACGACAAAAAGACATCGGTAAACTGAAGTGTCAGCCCATCAAGCAGATTGACTCCTTTAGAGGTTGATTCACTCTCTTCCGTACGAATCATGACGACATCGACGATTACCATGCGCGGCGCCGGCGCTGCCTTGTCATCCGGATTGCCGGCTGTCCTGGTGTTTTCAGCGGGCAAAGCCAGTGGATCGGGCTGTTTTTCCGCCTGCCCCCCTGGCACATCCGCAGCCGTGGCATCCTCGTTTTTTTCATGAACCTTCAGCCATTCTGCAACTCTTTCAGCAATACGCTCAATACGCACCTGGCTCGGCTCAATCTCTTTGTACAGTGCAAGCTGCCCCTTTGCGTTTTCAGACTGCCCGGAAGCCGCCGAGATCATGGTTGATGCCGCCAGGATATCCGGATCTTCCGGTGCCAGCTTCCTTGCACGCTTAATGGCACCAACAGCCGTTTCAAGATCCTGGGCATAGTATGACGCCTGTGCAAGACCATACAGCATCTGGGCATTATCCGGCTGGTACAGCAGGGCGTAGGCAAAATGTTCCTGTGCCAGCGCATATTTTTTAGTTTTAAGATACAAACGCGCCAATTGCCTTGCGGCCAGCCAGTTGTTTTTATTGAACTTGAGCGCAAGTCCATACCCGATCTTCGCAAATTCATACTGGGTTGAATCCCCAGATTCAGCAAGGAGGTGATATGAAAGGCCATTTAAAAACTGCACGTATGAATTCTGAGGGTCATAACGAAGGGCACCGCTGAAAGCCTGCGACGCTTTTTTGAATTGGTTGTCAAACAATAATTCGATGCCGCTTTGTATCTGTTTATCGACAACATTCCGACTGTCTCTGGGAGGAAGCAGGTCGGTTATACTTGCTTTTACGTCATCCGGGAGGGTGGAAAACTTCGGATTAGTGTTTGCGCAGCCAGCCAATAGAAGCACGGCAAGGACTCCACCCCACAAGCGAACATACTGTTTATTAATCCCTGGTAAAACCGGTGGTGGCACGAGCAGCCGCTTAACAGAGAAGCACTTCGAGATGAAAGCGTATGTGCGGTGGGAACGAGGCAAGAGGGATTTCATTATTTGTCCGATCAAAAAGGTGATGTAGACTGTCAAACGATCAGAACGTCACGTCGACCCGGAAAGATACTCCCCTAAAACCCCACGCGAATGTTCGTCGTCATGACAGTGAGAACAGAGATTTTCCCAGTTTGATCCGTCGGGCGGGTTGTTGTGGTGATTGCCATCCTTATGGTGGACCGTCAACAGATTGATACTGGTAGAGTCAAACTCACGGCCGCACTTGGCACAGACTGGGCCGTGGATTTTCAGCGATTTCGTCCGGTAGTTGGCATTACCGTCAACCTCACCACGCATCCGCTTGAGCATGGCAGCAGCCTCGGCGGCACTTGGCAGGGGTACTGTTCGTGGACCTCGTGTTCTCATTCGCTGCTCCCCAGTGGCTGGTCTTTTCACCGTGGCCGCACCCATGGCCCCACGCTGACGACCAACAGCGCGCTATCTCACAAGCTTGAAACGATTCACCATCTGCTGAAGTTCCTGAGCGGTGCGGGCAAGCTCCGATGCGGCCTGTTCGGTCCTGTGCGCCCCGCCGGCAGCACCATGAATAACCTCTGAGATACTCCTCATGCTCTCGGTAATACTATGACTGGTTGCCGACTGCTCTTCCGCGGCCGTAGCGACCTGCGAAACATGTTCAATCAACGGAATGATATGTTCTTTTATGGTGCCGATCGCCTGGCTGGAGAGCTGCACATCTTTTGCCCCGCTCCTGACGCTGGTGGCGCTCTGCTCCATCGAACCGACCACATTCTTGACGTCTCCCTGCAGGGAAGCGATAATCGACTGAATCTCGCGAGTAGCGGAAGTGGTCCGTTCGGCGAGGTTGCGCACCTCATCGGCTACAACGGCAAAGCCGCGCCCCTGGTCACCGGCGCGGGCGGCCTCGATTGCGGCATTGAGGGCCAGCAGATTGGTCTGGTCGGCAATATCACCGATGGCAACAACAATGTCACCGATCCTGTCCGAGTTCGTACCGAGAGCCTTGACCGCCTCCATGGTTCCTATCACCGTACGCTCAATCTCACCCATCATGGCGGTCATACCGGAAATGGTCTCTTCACCGCTTCGAGTGGCGTTGTTGGTCCCGGATGCCTTTTCCGCCATTTCCTGGCAGCTGTGCGATATACTTGCGCTGACGGAGGCCATCTCATCCACCGCCGTGCTGATGGCGGCTGATTGCCCGGAAGCATTCTCCGTTCCGTCGGCAATCTGGGACGAGGTCGTGCTCAACAACTCGGACGCGGAGGTCAGGTGCGCCGCAGTCCCCTGCATTCCACTGATCATGCTCCGCATTGAACCCTGCAGGTCTTTCATGGCAACGAGCATTCTGCTGAATTCGTTCTTGCGCAGAATGGTGATTTCCTCGCTCAGATCGCCGCCGGCCATGGTCTGGAGATACGCGATGGCCCTTTGTATCGGCCTGTTGATCGACCAGATATTAGCCCAGCCGAAGCCGGCTCCCATCACAATAAAAAAAACCGTTGAACCATACTTGATGACTGGCGACTCGAATTGCGCAGTAAAACCGGCTGCGAGGATGCAAAGACTGTAGCAGACACAGAGTACGCTCAGACGGAATTTGATGGAGAAATTCAGATAATAGTTCCACAGTGTATTCATTAACGATCACCTTTCAATACCGGTTTTATACTGAAGCATATATTAAAATTCATGTATTTGCAGATTCTACAGTTACAATCAGTACTATATTACACAATAGTTATTGTCAAGAACATAGCCGCTTCTCAAAACCATCAATGCCACCCCATACACCATCACCACGACAGTCCCTGCCAGTACAGTTATCCAGGCTTGCGGGTATCCGCCACCATCTTGTCCACCAGCACCCAATTACGCTTATAGTCCAGAGGGGTGCCGCCGCTTTTCCGCAACTGATCACTGATACAGCTGTTTATCCGTTCCTGATCCGTTTTGAGGATATGAATGAAACGAAATCCGCACCGCAGCTGTTTCTCCACCGGCTGTTCCCAGACCGTCTCTGCCAGGGCGCAGAACGGCAATCCTGCGTCAATTGCGACAAAAAACATGGAGAGCGGCGTCGGCCGGTTTTCCACATCGAGCGTAAGTCCGATCCCGCCGGCACTGAGATTGACTTCGGCGCCCTGCATGACAAGCTTCGGGAGTGTCCCGTTGCTGCGCATATACTCCGTGACCCGCGCCCACTCCTTTTTGAAAGAGGCCAACGGGTAGTTGCCGCGCAGATGGAATATTTGTGTAGAAATATCGACGCGCGGGACAATGCGCCGCTGGAACAGCTCTAGCGGACCATGCATGCGAAATTTAAAAATATTACCGGCGACGATGCCGACCAGGTCGGCCAGCACCTGGATACCGCTGCCCAGCGCCTCACTGGTCAGCTTGTAGGTTGCCACTCCAACCTCAGCGTCTTGTGTGCCATTGCCACCGTGGACAATCATCAGCTCAAGACACTCTGCGCCGCTGGAGGTGACGATGCCGCTCATAGACTCGTAGATCTCGCTGTTCCGCTCTACAGACATGTTGACAAGACAGACCTTCTGCCTCGGGCAGAAGTAGCGGCTGTAATCGCTATTATGGGAATGTTTGGACATTTTAGCAGCCTGTGGTGCAGATTGTGACCACGCAAGGGCCCGGCGGCAGGCACCTGCATGGATTGAAAATCGGATTATGATATCGTATTACTGCTGCAAACACCAGACAACTGACGTTTTTTTATATGGCCAAGGCTTGTCGCCAGGCAGTCGAGCTTTTCTGCTTCATCCGGCCATGGGTACCATCACCCATTCAAGAGCTTCACCGTCGCCCGGCCATCGGCATAGTAGTCGATGATATTCAGACAACCGTAATTCTGTTCGATGTTGAACATCCCTGCCAGCGGTGCGCCGATGGCATTCAGCAGCACGATGCGGTTGACCCCGCCATGCCCGACTACCAGCACCTCCTGCCCTTTATGGCGCGCCACAACTTCAGCGATGACCGGCATGACCCGAGCTTCCACATCCAGCAGGTTTTCCCCACCCGGCACCCGGTAATTGACCAGATCGTCCAGGCGGGCCTGCCAGCCGTCCGGCCAGTTAGCACGGATATCCTGCCAGGTTAACCCTTCCCAGACCCCGATATTAAGCTCCCGCAGTTCGCGGCGTGCGGTGGGGTCTATGCCGAAAGCACCGCAGATGATGCCGGCGCCGGTCGTGCAGCGGGTCAGATCACTCGTATAGCAGGCCGCTATTTTGGCATCAGCCAGACGCTCTTTGATGAGGTGGTACTGCTCTACGCCGTAATCGGTAAGCGCGACATCTGTCTGGCCATTGTAACGGGGCTGGTCGAAACCGGCCACCTGACCGTGACGGATAAGGTAAATGCGGGTGTGTGGTGTCATGCTTTATTCTCCGGGACTGATTTTTTTACTGCTGTCATACGCTGATCAGCGGCAGGGCTGAAATAACAATCAGGGCCGTGATTTCATTGAGTTCACTGATGCAGCCGATCGTATCGCCGGTCAACCCTCCCAGCTTGCGCTGAAAAAACGTACGGCCGGCAGCGACAAGTATGCAGACGGCCCCCATGGCAATCAGACCCTTGAGCCCGAGCAGGGAGAAACTGGCAGCTGCTGTCATAGCAAAAGCCAGAAATAACGGCGCCCAGCCGGCACCCTCGGCAAATGCAGCCCCAAGCCCGTCCTGCCGTGCATGACGGGCACCGGTCAGGGTCAGCACCTGACCGAAACGGGCGAGAGCGGGAAAGAGCAGTAACGCCTGCCATTTAAGCTCGGTCGGCACCGCAGCCAGCGCCTGCCATTTGAGCAGAATCCCCAGCACCAGTCCGACCGCGCCGACCGCGCCGACCTGTGAATCCTTCATGACCGCCAAAAAGCGCTCCCGCCCCCCGCGCGCGGCCAGGCCGTCGCAGACGTCAGCGAGACCGTCCAGATGCAGGGCACCGGTAAGCAGGGCCAACAGGGTTATCAGCAGGGCATCGCAGAGCGGTCTGACGACCCAGGGCGAGGCAAGCCAGTTGACAAGCAGCAGCATCCCCCCGATAGCAAGGCCGACAACAGGGAAGAATGCCGTGGAACGCCCGAGGTCCTCTTTTTCGCAGCGAAAGCGAAATGGCAGCGGGATGATGGTCAGAAATTGGAAAGCGATGAGAATTAGGCGCATGTCACATCAATTACCACAAGGGGGAGAGCCGGGACAGCAAAAAGTGGCGGCACACGTTCATCACGGCGCAAGGGTATCATCCAGCAGTGCAGCATACGACATTTCTTCCTGTTTAACTTTATAAAGCTCTCTGGTAGAATTATACAAGAAGTGCGAATTGTCTTGCCAGTTCATCATTTTCTTATTTTTTGTCCGAGGGAGAATCCCATGCGCACGTTCATTATCTGCAGCCTGCTTTTTATCATCACCATATCCCTGAGCGCCTGTGCCGCCAAGCGCCCGGTTCTCTATCCCAACGCCTATCTGAAAGAGATCGGCCAAGCGAAGGCGAACCAGGAAATCGACGCCTGCATCCGTATGGCCAATGAGTATCAGGCAGGTGGTGACAAAAGCAGTGAAATCGCCAAGAACACCGGCAAGGCGGGCATTGTCGGGGCTGCCACCGGTGCCGTGATCGGCGTCATCACCGGTGATTTTGGCAGGGCGACAGCCATCGGCGGCGCCGGTGCCGCCACGGCAACAATGGGCAGCGGCATCATGCGTTCTGACGAACCGGACCCGGTGTTCAAGCAATTTGTCGAGCAATGCCTGCGGGAAAAGGGGTTGCAGCCGCTCGGATGGCGCTGACAGGACCTTTTAAGCGGGGAGTGATACCGGTGGTGTGTAGCCGTCAGCTTAATTCATGAATGAACCAGCAGCAGGCCGACAGACGGCACGAAATCAGCGCTGTTCCTCAACGGGGCGGCCGGAATGCCGCAGCGGATTGGTATGGGACAGTGCGGGTGGCGACAAGAGCGGATGACCTGGAGGGCAGCTCAACAATTGCGTGGTGGGGAAAGCCCGCCCCCGCCAGCAGTGCGGCGGTTTCGGCGGTTGTGTAGCTGCGGCCGTTCCAGGTATTGACGAGCATGTGCAGATCGTACAGCGCGCCGAAGCAGTTGGCGTCACGATAGAAATCGTGGACGACCAGCAGGCCGTCATCGGTGAGCAGATCCGAGGTCTGCTCCATCAGGGCGCAATTTTCTTCCGGGCTGTAGCAGTGGCAGAGGTTGGAGAACAGCAGCAGATCCACCGTACCACGATGCCCGGCGACAAGAGCTTCCAGCTCCTGCCGTTCCAGAATATTGACCGGGTAGAAAGTGAGGTTATGCGGCAGCGCAGCGTTTCCAGCCTGCGCGCAGATGTCCGGCAGATCACAGGCGATCCCCCGCCACTCCGGATGCCGCGTCAGAAACTCGCGCAGGTAGGTCCCCTCACCCGCCCCGATGTCGATGATCGTGCCCCGCTCCGGAAGTTCCTTAAGCGCATCCCACAGCTCACCGGAACGGACGACTGCCGCCTCGGACATGGCGCCCTGAAACAGCTCCAGCCGCTGGTGATACCCCTCCTGCGGCTGTTCGCGGACCAACGCCCCCTGCCCGTCCCGCAGCACCTCTCCCAGTCGCCCCCAATTACCCATCAGGGTCGGTTCGAACTCCAGCACCCGGCGCTGACTGTCGGGGCTATTCCGGGTCAGAAAAGCTCTGCTGAAGCGGGAGAGAAAGAGCCTGCCGTCATACTCCTCCAGCAGCCCCACATTCACCAGCGTTTCAATGAAACGCCCCCCTTCTTCCGGCTGGAGAGCGATCCCGGCCAGCAGTTCTGCCGCGGAGTAATCAACGTCATCAAGCCGGTCGATGATGCCGGCGTTGACCGCTTCGGTCATCACGCGGAACATACGGTAGCCGCCAACCAGGTCGCAGAAGGTGCGGTATGAATTGTCTGAAGGGAGGATTTTCATGGCTTCACGTCAAATTTTATCCCCCTTGAGATCGCAGGCAAAGAGCTTCCCCGCCCCGCGCGAGGCACAAAAATCACCGCACATGGTACAGGTCGCCTCATCCTCCGGCGTACGGCTGGCGCGGATTGCCCGGGCGTCCTCGGGATAGAGCGCCAGCTGGAACTGTTTTTCCCAGTCCAGGTCACGGCGGGCCTTGGACATCTCCTTGTCCCGCTCGCGCCCTTTTTCAGGATACTTGTTCATGTCACCGATATAGGCGGCTATCTTGGCGGTCTTGACGCCGGTACGCACATCCTCCTCGTTCGGAAGCGCCAGGTGTTCGGCCGGGGTGATGTAGCAGATCAGGTCGGCACCGAAGCGGCTTGACTGAGCCGCGCCGATCGCGGCGGTGATATGATCGAACCCGGGGGCAACGTCGGTGGCAATCGGGCCGAGCATGTAGTACGGGGCGCCGCCGCTCATCCGTTTTTGCAGCTGGATGTTCCCCTCGATCTCGTCCAGCGGCACGTGCCCCGGCCCTTCGACGAGCATCTGGCACCCCATGTCGCGGCCGATTTCGGCCAGTTCACAGTTGAAGATCAGCTCCTGAATCTGGGCGCGGTCAGAGGAATCGTGGATCGCCCCGGCGCGCAGGCCATTGCCGAGGGAGAGTACGGTGTCGTATTTTTTGAGGATCGAGACGACCCGGTCAAATTTTTCGTAGAGCGGGTTTTCGCGACCATTGGCGATCATCCAGGCCACCATGGATACGCCCCCCTTGGACACGAGACCGCCGTAGCGGTACCCCTGCTTGCGCAGCCGTTCGATGGTGCAGAGGTTGATGCCGCAGTGGACAGCCATGAAAGCCATGCCGTCGGCGCACTGCTTCTCGATGATGTCGAAGAGCATCTCATCATCAAGCTTGTTCGGGTCCCCGTATGTGCGGGCCGCTTCGCAGAAGGCCTGGTAGAGCGGCACATTGCCGACCGGCAGATCGACGGCGGCGATCACCTCGCGCCGGACGCGATCAAGATCGCCCCCCACAGAGAGTTCCATCAGCGTGTCGGCGCCCGATTCCTGCGCCGCCAGTGCCTTCCTGACCTCGGCACCGTAGTCGATGATATCTGATGAGGTGCCGATGGAGGCGTTGACCTTGGTTGAAAGCCCCTTGCCGATTCCTACCGCCTTGGGCTTGCGATTATGGTTCCAGGGGATGACGATCTTCCCTTCGGCCACCATCGTGCGGATGTACTCCGCTTCAAGCTGTTCGTTAACGGCCACACTCTGCATCTGGGGGGTGATTATGCCCTGACGGGCGAATTCAATCTGAGTTGACATGAGTACAGTTCCTTTTAGGGTCAAGAGCAGGGGCAAGGGTCAAGGGTCAACGTTTTTCTTGATTCTCAATGCCCCTTGACCCTTGCCCCTGTTTTTTACTATTGCGATACGCCGGCCTGTTCGAAGGTTGCCATCTCTTTCATGATCTTCACCCCGGCATCAATCAGTCCCATGGCGAGAGCCGCACCGGTCCCTTCACCGAGACGAAAATTGAGATCCAGGATCGGTTTTGCACCGATCCGCTCCAGCATGAAGCTGTGGCCGATTTCAACCGATTCATGGGCGGCAAAGATGTAGTCACGCACGTTGGGGTGCAGCTCCGAAGCGATCAGTGCTCCGGCCGTGGAGATAAAGCCGTCGATCACAACCGGGATTGAATTGGCGGCGCAGCCGAGCACCAGACCGGCGATTGCGGCTATTTCAAGCCCGCCCACCTTGGCCAGCACGTCGAGCGGATCCTGCGGATCGGGTTTATTGATTGCCAGCCCCTGCTCGATGACGCGGATCTTGTTGACCAGCGCCTCATCACCGATGCCGGTGCCGCGGTGAGTCACCTCCGCCACCGTTTTGCCGGAGATGGCCGCGATGATAGCCGATGACGGCGTCGTATTGCCGATACCCATTTCGCCGGTGCCTACCAGTCCGACCCCTTCGGCCCGGCACTGATCGGCAAGATCGATGCCGACCTGAAGCGCCGCCACCGTTTCCTCGCGGGTCATGGCCGCTCCCTTCGTAAAGTTGCGCGTACCGCGGGCCACCTTGCGGTGCAGCATGCCGGGGGTGTCGCCGAAATCAAAATCGACCCCCACGTCCACGACACGCACCTCGGCGCCAGAGTGGCGGGCAAGCACGTTGACGGCAGCGCCGCCGGCCAAAAAGTTGAACACCATCTGCGGGGTAACCTCTTTCGGATAGAGGGAAACCCCCTCTTCAACGACACCGTGATCACCGGCAAAGGTGAAGACGACCTTCTTTGACAGGTCCGGCACCTCTGTGCCGCTGATGGCCGCCATGCGGCGCGCGAACTCCTCCAGCCTCCCCAGTGATCCCGGCGGTTTGGTCTTGTTGTCCAGCCTTGTCTGGGCCTGCTGCAGCAGGTCGGAATTGACCGGCTTAATCCGATTGATTGTGGCTTTGATCGTGTCCATGTATCTATCTCCTTATTTCAAGCGTAACGGAATCCCGCTGATAACGGCGTAAACATCGTCTGCCGAAGCGGCCAGGGCCTGATTCGCCGTGCCGGCAATGTCCCGGAAAATTCGGGCCAGGGCATTGTCCGGCACAATCCCCATACCGACCTCGTTACTGACCAGAATTACCGGCGTCACCATGCCATGCAGCGTATGCTTCAAACGGACCAGATCCTCATGGATCCGCTCCTCAATCTCTTCCCCTGTGTCTTCATATTTGAACAGCAGATTGGAGAGCCACAGCGTCACACAATCGACCAGAATCGCCTGATACTGGCCATCACATCGTGCCAGCGCCTGACTTAGGTGGATCGGCTCCTCGATCGTGCTCCATTCAGCGCCGCGCCGATGACGGTGCCGCCTGACCCGCTCATCCATCTCGCCGTCAAGTGCCTGAGCCGTTGCCAGATAGCCGAGCGGTGCCCCGAACTCCTGTGCCAGTTTTTCGGCAAAAACGCTTTTGCCGCTGCGCGCCCCGCCGGTAATGAAAATTGTATGTGCCATGCCACCCCTCCAAATAAAAAAGCCCCGGTCCGTGAAAAGGACAGGGGCTCGAAAACCGGAAGATCAGATACGACCAGGCTTCGGCCCCTCGTTCCACGGAGGTCCAAAACATAATCGGCATGGCAGGTTTCCTGGCTCCAGGGTCATCTTACTTGCCGCGCCTTCCCGGATAAAATCCAGTGGCATAATGCAGCGTTCATCGCCTGTTACAGTTGCGGGACAGCGAAGGATTCTAACCTTCTTCCCTTTTACCCGTGCCTGCGGGGCACGGCACCAAAACCGTTGGTACAACAATTGTGTTGAAATATGTAGCAGAGTGGGGAGAAGAAAGTCAAAAGGAAAGTAAGAGACTCCGCAGAAAGCAACCGCTAACTCATTAATAATGCGGCGGCGGTTCTTCCTGATCGGAATCACGCGACACCGAGGGGGACATGGCCATCATCTGCTCCTTCAGCGTCAAAAAATCACGACGCAAATGTTCCAGCAGCAACTCCTGACGGCATACTATTTCGTTCAGTTCCTGAATAGTAACTTCTTGCTGCATGTAGCGTATTTCCAGTTCGTTGAGCCGTTCTTCCATATTGCGTAGCCTCCCCTTCCGTTATCAAACTGCTCGCCCCGCGACACATACGACAGGGTATTATCTCAGAATATGGCTCGCCAGAACTTTCTGCACTTCATACACACTCAGGTCCTTGTTGAACTTTTTCTCAAGCGGGATCGTGTCACTGCCAATCCAAAGCTTCAATTCGGCATTAAGATCAAAACTCCCCCCTGTCTGCACGCTGAACCTCGTTATATTGCCGTACGGTATGGAAAGGTATTCTATCTGCTTGCCTGAAATACCTTGTATATCAACAAGAATCAATCTCTTGTTGGTGAACAGGAACGTATCCCGCTGAACGACAAAACCCGCTTCGATGATTTCACCATCAACGAGTAACTGCCCATAGTCCAAATGATATTTCTTGGCTTCCACAGAACCGCTAGTTTTAGACACCCCAGTAAAGATTCCCATAATGCATAACTCCAATTTCAGGTTTGTTTTCAACGACAGCGGGCCGGGTCTCAGCGTTATAGAGCAGCAGAGACAGCGCTTTGTTTGTGCTATTTAAGCGGCTATGAGAATCACCTAAATGAGGTTAAATTGCAAGCGCTACAAACTGAGCCCTCTACACCTATTGATCTGAGAGCGATGAAATCGCCAGCAACATAAAAAAACAGTCTGTGAAAAATATTTTTAAACGAGTATACTTCCAAAGGTAAATTACTAAGGCAAGATTGAGCTGTAAAGCGTAATTGCACAAATCACTGGGAGTTATTAAGGCATGCAGTCAGTTACTACAACCAAGCTTCAAAATCAAACAATCCCGATTCAGAAAGAACGCTCCGGACAAGAGCAGAAACCGCTAAAAACAGCGGCGGAGCCACAAAAGGGTAATGCATTAAATTTCCCGGATGACATTGTACACCTGTCTGTATCCACAGCCGTCGCCCAGAGCCCCGCTAATAGCAAAAAGCCTTCAACCGTTGTATCAAACGAGGAGAAGGATGCATTGCTGAAAACATCTTCAGGCAAGATAAGCTTCTCAACGTACGCTTGATCCGCCTCTCCTCCTTCACCATTACATTGCGATAATTCCAGCGACAGCCACCCAGATGAAGATACCCGCACACCGTACAGCACCAGTGTTCGTTTGCCATGGAATCCTCCTGAAGGAACGGCCGCTGTCAATCTGACAGCGGCCGGATAATGCATCAATACAGAGTGCCTTAAAACGGGGTTAGTCGATCATGGTGAAGCGTTCTTTGGGGACGCCGCACACCTGACATTTATCAGGAGCAGCATCATAGACCGTGTTGCCGCAGATCTCGCAGACATAGACAGCCCGGCCGGTCAGGTCACCGCCGCCCTTAACGGCAGCAGCAGCTTGCTGGTACAGGTCGTGATGGATCTCTTCCACGGCAAGGGCATTGCGGAACGAGACTTCAGCCATCATATCTCCTTCTTTTCTGGCCTCTTCAAGGTAAGGAGGGTACATCTGCTGGAATTCAAAACCTTCACCGGCAATCGCTTCTTCAAGATTTTCGGCGGTCTTATGGATTCCTCCCATGGCGCGCAAATGGGCATGGGCATGGATGGTCTCGGCGTGGGCGGCTGCCCGGAACAGCTTTGCTACCTGGGGAAAGCCGTCTACATCAGCCTGTTTGGCAAAAGCAAGGTATTTGCGGTTGGCCTGGCTTTCGCCGGCGAAGGCTTCTGCGAGATTCTCTTTTGTTGACATCGTGTTATCTCCTTGGTGTGTGATACTGGTCAGTCGTAATACCTAAACGGATTGTTATATTTCAGTTCAATTGCAGGTTCTAGCCTTTTATCGCCGTTACTAACAGTTCGTAATCTTCAAGGAGCGACTGCAGATCCTCCTCATGCTCAACCTCCTGCTGCAGGATGGTCAGCACCATGTTGTAGGTGACCGGGTCCTTGTCCCTCGTAATGTCCAGCAGCCGTTTGTAGACTCCGATGGCACACTGCTCGCCCTTAATGTTCTGCTCCAGCAACACCTTGACGTAAGGGTCGTCAGGGGCGTCGTAGCCGCAGTTTGTGTATTTGTACCACTCTTCCGGTTTGGTGACCGGCGTACCGCCAAGCTGGATGATGCGCATGGCAACCAGGTCGGCGTGTGCCAGTTCCTCAGTGGCGTGAATCAGCAGTTCGGCTCCGATGGCATCTTTCATCGGCCCTTTGACCAGCTTGGCGCCGAGCCAGTACTGATAGTAGGCCAGCCACTCGTCGCTGTAAGCGCGCTTCAACAGTCCTAATAATTCATCAACATCCATCCCGATAATTTCGCGTCCTTTAGATCCCATGGGTACTCCTCCTGTTGGTTAATAATTGCGACCGCTTTGCACATTTTGAAAGTGTGGTTTCCCGGCAATCGCTATCCTGACAAGTTTAGCCTTGAATGTGTGTATAGCAAGACCATTTGGTTTAATAGGAATAATACCTAACAAATAAGTTGTCAAGCTCAAAGTGGGAAAATAACAGGATTCACTTGGCAGACCACCTGCGTAGCAAAAAAACTTTTCTTGACAAAAATACTTTAAAACGTAACTATTACTAACAAATAACGCTTAAATGGAGCGCTGCCGTGGCAACACCTTTTTCTCAGGAACAGCTAGAGCAGATCATGGAACAGTTTGTAACCGCCTGCCGTAGTGCCGGACTGAAAGTTACCCACCAACGGACGGAAATATACCGCCAACTGTTGGTCATTGCTGATCATCCCTCTGCCGAGATCCTTCACACACGTATATTGGCTACGTTGCCTTCCATTTCGCTGGACACGGTTTACCGTACCCTGGCCACCCTTGAACAGCATGGCCTGGTTACCCGCATTCAAACCGCAGAAAGCCAGGCCCGTTTTGAAGTAGCGTACACACCTCACCATCATCTCATCTGCAGCCGTTGCAAGCAGGTGATGGACTTCCATTGGCCTGCCATAGATTCTATTGCTCTCCCGGCAATTGCTGGTCAATGGGGACAGGTCGAATCAAAGACCATTGTCATGTACGGTGTGTGCAAGAACTGCTCAAAAAGCTGACCCCTCGGCATCTCCCCAATTCCGGTTTGGATTTAAATGTTCATTACTCCGTCACCGCAACCAGTTTTTTCTGGTTTGCGGCAGTCGCCGGCGTTTCCTTCTTCTGGCAGGTGCAGGCCAGTGTCAGGCAAATGCACGTAACGACGATCCTGGATAAATTTCCATAATCACCCCCCTTCTCTGGTTGACAGCATGACTATTCAACAACATTTTTTGTTGTGCTTACCTTGATCCCCAACATCACGAAGAACATGCAGGCCAGGCTTGCCACAATGACCGGGGCGGTTGGGATATCCAGCTTGAATGACAGGAAAATCCCCAATACACTGGCGAGAACCCCCACCAACCATCCGATCAGCAACACCTGCAACGGCCTTTTGAAGAACAGCTTGCCGATAAGGGCAGGAATAACCAGGAACGAGAACACCTGGAGAATCCCTGCCATATGCACCGATTTGACGAGTACCACGGCAAAGCTTGAAAAAAAGAGCAGATCCAGCAGAAAACCACCCTTGCCATCAAATGTCAGGGCGTGGAATCGTTTGCGCAGAACAAAATGCAATATACCGACGGCAGCATAGATGGCTGCGGTTGAGATGAGCTCCTGTGGTGTTACCCAGAGGATATTGCCGTTCATGATGCCCTTGAATTCCTCAAGTCCATGGGGACTCTTGTCCAGAATCAGGATCGCTGCAGAGAACGAGAATATGTAGAGCACTCCGATGAACGCCTCAATATTCACATACCGTGCGGCTCTTTTTGAGAGAGACAGAATGATCGCTCCAAGGAGGGCAAAGACGAGGGAGAAGAGCATGCTCTTCTCCCTGCCAAAAAGGAATGACAGCGCGATACCGATGCCGATGAACTGGGCCAGCGCCAGATCGACGAAGATGATTCCCCGCTCCAGGATGTGAACGCCAAAATAGGCGTGGATCAGGATCAAGAGGAGGCACGCCAGAAACGGATAGAGCAAAAAAATAAAAGTTTCCATGAATTCCTCGTCAGTGCAGGTTTGCCAGGACCCTGTCCATGAACGAGAACCAGTTATCGGTCCCCGGCATGGAGCCGACATCGGCAGGCACCGTTATTACCTTGACCCCAGTTTTGAGCGAAATGGTTTCCGACTCCCTTTTACCATAGAAGCTGGCAGTCAAAATGCCGTCCGGTCTAGTCGCTTTCATCCGCTCGATAAGGGCTTCGATATGGGCCGCTGATGGCGGAATTCCCGCTTTCGGTTCCACATAAGCCTGGATCTTGAAGCCGAATTCCGCCGCCAGATATTCAAACAGCTTATGGTAGGCGATATAGCGGTTTCCTGTCAGTTTTTTTGACTGCAACTTCCATGCTTTTACCCGTTCGTTAAATCTGGCGGTGAACGCCTTGTGGTTTGAACGATAGAATGCGGCATTGGCAGGATCCCTCTCAGCCAGGGCATTGGTCATCCCTTCAACAATCCGGATGATGTTGGACGGCGAATAGTGGTAATGGGGATTGCCGAGAGGATGGACGTCTCCCATGCTCCGCTCCACATGGGCATGTTTGTCGATAACCTTCACAAACTTTGAACAGTCAAAGTTGCCCGGTCTGCCGGGCATTATCCCCGGGTTTTTTGATGACTCCATGATAAGCGGCAGATAACCTATTTCAAGGTCAAGGCCGTTGTACATGAGAATGTCGGCTTTGCGGCCGGCAAGTATCATGCTCGGTTTTGCTTCCACGGTGTGCGGGTCCTGAGTCGGCTTAACCAGTGTCGTCACGGATACTTTATCCTTGCCGATCTCCTTTGCCAGGCTGCCGATCCAGGGGAGCGTGGCGACCACGTTGAGCCCGGCAAAGGCGGGAGTAACAAAGAGTAATGGCAGGAAAAGGGTGAAAAATAATTGGCGCATGATGTGTCCTCCTAAAACGCGTGGGCGGGGTGAGCGCCGATAGTAAAGGTGAGTTGTAAAATCCCTTCGTTGTTTACCCGGCCGTCTCGAGCCGAGCGGTCATGGTTGAACTGGGCGCGGATGGCGCTGAATTCGGTCGGTTTAAACTCCAGGCTGCCGCTTGCCCGCCAGGGTTTAGAACCGAATGATTGCTGGACGTCGGCAATCCTGGAGGTGTTGTCGAAAATCTCCAGCCGGTCATAGCGCGCACCCACCCGCCAGCGGTCGTACCGGTACAGTGCTTGTAAATAAGCCCCGTCCTGATGGCGTTTAAGCGGATTTACCGCAACAGCGGCACCGCCAGGGTCGGTTGACGTCAAATCCCCGTTTTGTACCAGATACAGATATTCCCCCTGCACGTTCACGCCATGCAGGCCGGATTTCCACTTCCAGACCGCCTCCATACCGTAGAGGGCGCTGTCACCGCGCAGATTAAAGGTGTCGCCGGTGGTGTCGTCGGCAGGCAGGATGCCGCCGCTGTTTGTGCTGCCAAACATGACCCAGGGGCCGACGAGGAGAGAGGCGTTATCGGAGGTGTCAAACGACATCTTGGCGAAGGCCGAGAATGCGTGGGGACCCCGGTTGGGATCGTCCCCGAAAAGCAGCGGATTGTCGCCCTGGAACGCTTCGATGCCCAACAGGGTGTAGACCGGCAGCGGCGGCAGCCAGGTCAGCTGGACACCGTTCTCGCCGCCGCTCCCCTCAGCCCCCAAAAACGCCTTGTATGAGAGCGGTATGTCGGCAAAGTCCCAGGAGTGCGGGTGCTGGGAGTTGAGGCGGCTCGTGTTGCTCTTGAAACGTCCCCCCTTGATCTGGAAGCCTTCCGCCAGGGAGGTCGTTACGAAGTAGGCTTCTTCCAGTTCGGCACCGTCCTGGTTGACCGGAATATTGACATACAGGTTGAAATAGGGGTCCACCGGGGCGAAGATGAGCAGTTCGGCGGCATCCACATTGAAACCGTTACGCAGGCCGCTCCCCTCGGTGGTGAAGCCGGGCACGCCACGGCTTTCCAGTGCGCTGTTCTTGAGATTGGAAACGTATCCCTTGGCGTCCAGCACCAGCGAGATATAGGGATTTGACATCAGTGACCCGCCGAAGAGTCCGGTTGACTTGCTGGCATTTTCTTCTGTTGAGCGGGTTTCTGCAGAATCCTTTTTAGTAAGGATTTCCTTTAACTCGTCGATGGTTTTCTGCTGGTTACTGATGATTTCAGCCTGCCGTGAAACTTCCACATCCAGCTTTTTAAAACGTAGATCAATGTCATCCGCCATGGCGGACAACGGCAATAGTGCGACCCCACACAGAGCCGCTACGATAGATGTGCGCATACACTTCTCCTCTGTCGCGATAAACGCGAAGTATGTAACATAGGATTAAACTGTTTTTGGCAAGGAGAAGATCAGGCTGGTGGTGCGCGGCTGGGGTACGTCTCCGGAGCGGAGATGGTACACAGAATTACGGTGAAGGGCGATTGGAGCTGGCCGTTGACTGGAGCGGGGCTGCTGTATGGTGACGGTAATGCGCTGTCGGCGCTCTGGTGATGGGCAACCGCACAGATGGAACAGTCCGGGTGGTCCTCCAGGTCGTCGTCGTGGTGGTGCATAACGGCATGAAGCTGCGAGCAGATGAACAGCAACAGGACAACGGCAGCCAGGCGGTTGGCTACCGTTGTCCAGATCGAAACGTTGCGCCGTGAATGGTGATGTGGAGACAAAAACATGGTGGCTTAAAAGAGTCCGGTTTGTAGGGTTTTGTCAAGCTGAAATATTTCTATAATGTCGGGATGATAATACCTACCTACTGCGTTGCAACTGTACCGGCAAGACTTTATTCAATCGGACTGATTCTTTTCCATTTTCAAGTACCGAAAGAAATACATGACTTACTCCGCATACTGCTGCCGCGTCATGAAGAGTAAGACCATCCTCTTTTTCGCTTTTTTCTGATGTCATCAATTCCCTTGCAGAACAAACCTTACCGAGACAAGAACCTGAGATGATATTGCTTTTCCGTTTTTGACTGCCGGTGCAAATGTTGACTTTTTAATAGCTCTGCTCGCCGCTTCGATAAAACCGAAACCGTGTGCTTCGACCGCATCGATTTTCTGCAGTTGCCCTTGATCATTCAGCGACAGCCTTAAAGTAACGTTCCCCTCTTTCCCGAGTTTTCGAGCCATGAATGGATAGATCGGCGCTTCTTTATGTATGAAGCGCGGTGAGCCTGCACCTCCCAACACCATGACCTGTTCAGATTCAAAGTCATGGCGGGAAGATATGGACGTTTTACTCTCGTGGTTCTCTTCTTGTGAAGGAGTCGACAGCAGACTGATTGGCGTGAGGTTTTGCACGGTACTTCCCGTTGGCGACAAAACTGCCAGACCAGGCTGAGCTACCGGTTGTGGTGCTTTTATTTCCGGCGTCTGTTCGGCCCGGGGGATGGATGGACCGCCACCTGGGTGTACCTGCTGGATCGGACCAATTTTCGGCGAATTCGTATGAGTAATTGTTCCGGAACGAGGCGGTGCTGATTGTTGCGCTTCTGCGAAAGGGGCAACAGGGGATTCAATGATGAACGTTTCAACGGTGTGAGTGGTAACGTGTTCCGGCATTGGCATCTTTGTGACCACCACAACAAATAAAGTGATGTGGAGCAGTATTGACCCGACCAGGCAGAGCATGAGTTTTTTGGCTGGCATGAGATGACCGTGCTAACACGTACTCTGCATGCCGGCAAGAGCAAGAGTGCGACAAACGGAACGATTGGCCGCCCTGTAGACACCGGTTGATTCATGCAGGTCATAGGCGTTCTGCACAATTTCATCCGTGAGCACGCTTCCTGGATTTCCCTGGGCAATCAGCTGACCATGCTTTACCAAAAGCAGTCGATCCAACATGGCACCCATACCGATATCATGAAGGGACATGAAGACGGAAACGCCCTTTTCGCGGGCAATGTCTTTAAGAAGGCGATACAGATCAAACTGATACTTGATGTCGAGGCTCGCCAGTGGTTCGTCCAAAAGCAGTACTCTGGCACCCTGTACAAGTGTCATGGCGATATAGGCCCGCCTTCGTTCGCCGCCACTCAATTCGGCAAGATGCGTGTGTGCCTTTCCCTGCAGACCGACCACAGTGAGGGCTTCTGCTACAGAAAGCGCCTCTGTTCCCTCTTGTGGATATGCCCCCATCCTGACCAGCTCGCCAACACGAAACGGCACCTGTAAATCCAGTATCTGCGGAAGATATGCCACTAGTTTTGCCCGTTCTTTGCCGTTGTACGAACATATATTTTTCCCCCCGATAGTAACGGCTCCTTTTTGGGGGGAAAGAAGCCCGGCCGCAAGTTTGAGGATAGTTGATTTCCCGGCTCCATTTGGCCCCATCAGTCCGACCAGCTCACCTTTAGTCACAGAGAATGACATCTGGTCCATAAATCTTTGGCTGTATGAAAAAGAAACATTGGTAAACTCAAGGGTAGTCATTGATACAATCTCCAGCATTGCTGTCAGTGGGTCTTTCTTTGGCCCAACAGATAAATGAAATACGGGGAACCGATAAGCGCAGCGATAACTCCGGCCGGAAGTTCCAATGGTGCTGCGACGGTTCTGCCGATAGCGTCTGCAAGGCAGAGCAGGGTTCCTCCCGCGATGACGGAGAGTGGCAGTACAACGGCTGCATCCGAGCCGACATGACGACGGACGACATGGGGGACTACCAGCCCGACAAAACCAACGACGCCCCCCATGGAGACTGATGCCGCCGTCATGAGTGAAGCCGCAATGAAGAGCAGCAGCCTTTCCCGCGTCGGATTAAAGCCAAGGCTGTACGCAATGTCGTCTCCCAGCGTCAAGGCGTTCAGCCCTTTACGTCTGTTCAATGCGAGACCAAGTCCGGCTACTATGAAAAAGAGGCCGATGGGAAGCAATTCCCAATCAACCATGGAGAGATCGCCGGACATCCAGAGTATTGCCCTTTTGAGGCCGTCATCCACAGAAATGGTCATGACTAACATGAGCACCGCAGAGAGAAAAAAACCGATACCCACTCCTGCCAGAAGCAGCCGTTCCGGCTGCAGACCTTTCCAGCCGTGCCCCAGGATGACAACCGCCGCACCGGTGGCGATTGCCCCGATAAACGCCAGTATCGGGACGCTTAACGTGAACAGCGAGACGCCGAACAGAAGCCCGAACGAGGCTGCCAATGACGCGCCGCTGGAAATGCCCAAAATGTACGGATCTGCGAGGGGATTGCGAAATATCCCCTGAAGGATGGCGCCCGATGCCCCGAGCGCACCACCCATAAGGAGGGCGATAGCGGTCCGCGGGAGCCTGATCGTAAGAAGTGTTCGGCACGTTTCGCTATCCATGCTGAAGGGGTTCAATAATCGTGGGCCGCTGGCAACCGAGACGACAACAATGCACAAGGAGGCGACACAGAGTACTGCCATGAGAAACGTTTGGCTGGTATCGCGGTTCATGGCAGCTTCCCGCAGCGGTCGAGTGCTGTCATTCCCGCCGGAATTCTCGAGCCAGGACGATACAGTGCATCATCCATAAAGCAGACACGCCCTCTCTTCACCGCATCAAGCATGCTGATGCTCTTCAGAAAGCTTTTGGCAAGGGTTTTCATGTCATCATGCCCTTTGCCGATCAGTATCAGATCAGGCTGACGTTCGATGACCGCCTCTACCGAGAAACGTGGATAGGCAACCGTGCCATCAGCAGCAATATTGTGTAACCCACTCAGCTTCATGGCATCGTCCAGAATTGTGCCGGGACCGGCAACGATAAGAGGGCTGGGCCAGATGACAAAGAGTGCTTTTTGTCCCACACCAGCTCTTGCCGGCGATGATTTCCCCTGACGTGACATGCTGACATCACGAATTGCTTTCTCGATATTTTTCGCCAGGCGACCAGCGGCAGATTGCGCTCCCAGTGCCTGACCCATCTCCCGTATGCCGGCGGGGATTTCGGCCAATCGCCGTGATGTGAAGACATGAGTGCTGATACCAAGCTTGCGAAGACGTTCGGCAATAGCCTTTGGATTGCCGTCACTGGTCATGACGACAATATCCGGTTTAAGGACAACGATTGCTTCCAAAGATGGATTCGCCATGCCGCCGATTTTCGTTCTGCTGCGTGCTTCGTCGGGACGGTCACAGGCAGTAGTTACGCCCACGACCCGCTCGCCCAAACCAAGCGAGAAAATAATCTCCGTCATGGCCGGGGCAAGCGAGACAATCCGCTGCGGTGGAGGAAGCGTGCCGCAAAGGGGCGCTTCGCTCCACCCAATCAGGAACAGCAGGCAGAAAACCACGACCTTTATGATGCTTGTTTTTTGAATCATCTAAAATGACACCTTGATGCCGCCAAAGGCTGATATTCCGGCAGTGCCGTAACCGCTCACCTCTTCGTAGCTTCTGTCGAAAAGATTGTCCACCCGTCCGAAGATCCGGATGCTTTGGGAAATGTCATAGGACGCGGCCAAATTCACCAACAGATACTCGTCCATTTTCACGCGGGTAGATGCAAAGGTGGCCGGGTCGTAGACAGTATCGAATCTGGCGCCGGTATAGACCATCCCCAGGTTGACGTGCGCATTTTTCAGGAAGCGATAACTGCCGTCAAAACTGACTTTATTCCTGGGTCTCCTCAACAGTTCCATCCCGGTTTCTTTGTCTTCTGTTTTGGTATACGTAGAGCTGACTCGCAGGGTCAGCTCCTCAACCGGGCGGAGGGCAGCGCTTAATTCGACCCCTTGCGTCGTGGCCTTGGAGATGTTGCTGTATTTGGACAGGCTGCTTTCGAAGTTGATCAGGTCTGTGAAGTCGTTATGGAAATACGCGGCCCCCATGGTCACTTTGCCATCAGCCAATGACTGTTCGACGCCCAGATCCCAGCCACTGTTCTTTTCCGGATTCAGCTTTTGATCTCCATACGTTGGTGCGTAGAGTTGATAGAGCGACGGCGCCTTAAAGGCAGTACCAACGCTCCCCTTGAAGGTCGTAGCGGTCTGCTTGACCGTATAGGCGCTGGTAAAGCGATAGGTCGCTTCCGTTCCAAAACGGCTGTGATCATCCAGCCGCACACCCAGAGTCGTGAACCAGGCATCCCACAACCGGATCTGGTCCTGGAGGTAATAACCGGTGGTATGGGCGGAGTGTTGGTCCCATGGACTGCCGTAGGGGCCCCAGACGCTTTCCGAGTAATAATCCGATGTGGCGGTTTCCTCTTTGTACTCGACCCCCAGGGTCAGCGAGCTGGTTTCGTGGAGATGCAAAGTATGTTGCCAGTCCGCAGAAACAGTCTCGCCATCGTACGAGGCATGGGAAAGATCGCTCGGATGAACAGCATCAGTACCGTTATTCAGATCCCGGCTCAGCTTGCTGAACGATACCCCCAGCCGCTGTTCCCACTTGTTTTCAAACAACGCAAGATCGGCCTGGCTTCTGAAGGAGAATTGCTCGCTCTTCTGGATATAATTCGGGTCATCGCCACCGACCCCGCCATTGTTGTCGAGATCAGTCCGCGTTTTGAGATAGTTGACAATGAAATCAACGGAGAGATTACTGGTCGGCGTAATTCCCAGCCGCGTGTTCACCGAGGTGTTTTGGTAGCCGTCGTTTTCCGTGTTGCCCTGTTTTTTGCCTGCGGCAGAGAAGCCCCCAGTATCGAAGCGGGAAAGGCCCAGCGAATAGTTGTACCGGTCAGTACCGCCGCTGATGCCGGCTTTTTCAGCGGCGGTGGAGAACGATCCTCCCTGGGTGGATAGAAAGCCGGTCGGTTTGCCTTGGCCTCGCTTCGTTATGATGCTGATGACCCCGGCCATGGCGCGGGAACCGTACAGTGTGCTCTGAGGTCCGCGCAGGATTTCGACTCGTTCGATATTATCGGTGGGCAGGTTGGCGAAATCATAACTCCCGCCGGGGCTGGATGGGTCGTTCAGTTCAACACCATCCAGCAGCACCAGGGTATGTTCCGGATTTGCCCCACGCAGGAACACGGAGGTGGAACTCCCGGGACCACCATTTTGAACCACGTCAATGGATGGTACGCTTCTCAGGACATCAAGCAAAAACTTTTGCTGGCGTAGTTCGATCTCCTGGGCTGTGACAACCGTTAAGGAACTTCCCACCTCACCTTTTGCCGTTTCCAGGCGATTGGCAGTTACTACCACATCCTCCAGTCTGGCTGCCTTCTCCTCTGCACCTGCGGCTACACAGGACGCCATCACCATGCCAATGACGACACCACACTGCTGTCTTCTTTTCTTCATACTATTCCTCCCTCGAAGTTACGAATAGAGCGGTCTTCCGACTCAGGGCGACCTACTTGCCCACCTTCCCAGAATTTCTCCCAGTGGTTGTTTCGCGCTTAGCGCGACGGGCGTTCGTTCCCATTACGGCTGCGGGGCAGTGGGGGAATGGTTCCAATTCCACATCAAGGCGCTATCATCCTTGATCTGAAATTGGAAGGGCACCCCTCTTCCTCACGTCCATTCGGTTATAAATCAAAAACTTCAACTCGCACGACCGGCACAAAAAAAGTCCGCATCTGCCGAGGCAGCATGCGGACTTTTCGTATTCAAAGCCAGTAACGCGCGTTCCACTCTCCCCTTACCACGGGGGATTTGTTGAGTGCTAAGATCATGGCAGGTCTTCTGGCTCGCGATTCATCCTCCAGGCGCCTTCCCGGTCTTTCGACCAGTGACATAATGCCTTTCGTCATCGCTTACAGCGGCGGGTCCGCGGAGGAATGGCTCTGTTAAAGCGTCACCTCACTTCCCTATCAAGCCCTTGCGGGCACCTTGATCCGATTATTAAACTCCGCTTTTTGCTGCGGATATGTGGCGCACAACATAGTGAAACTTGGAATGCATGTCAATTTATTTGATTGTGGATAAAAAAACTTGACTCCGCGTTCGCTTCTCTGTATTGATATTGAAAATCAATTGCATTTATCGCGAGACCTCCATGGCTTTTTCAAACATAGCGTACAGTACGATCAAGTCATCTGCTCAGGGCGTTCAGCCGCGAGTCATTGAGCATTTCAGTGATCCACTGGACTGCCTGACCGCACATCTGATGCTGGAATGCTCGGAGGTGTTGGCGGGAGTCAAACCGGCAAACCTGATTTCTCTCGTTAATCGTATCCGTCCCTGCGGCAGAAACCTTTATCAATTGTGGGAGCGCCATTATGATGGCCTTGCTCGCCGCCTTGGAGATGTCACGTTCAAGGTACTGCAGACCAGGAAGCGGGCACTACTGATATTGTGTTACAACCACAACCATCTTGACCGGCATCTGTCCCATGCCGGTATCCGCACCCTGTTGCACAAGGCCGGCTATGAAGCCGATGCTCCGTGCGAAACACTATTGGATGAGTTGTGCCGGCGCATCATGACAAATGATTCTTTCCCTCATGAAATCGGCCTCTTTATCGGCTATCCGGCCAAGGATGTCGCCGCTTTTATGGGGTTGGTAAAACTGCCGTTTGCCTGCCAGGGCCCCTGGAAAATCTATGGCGATCCGGTGCAAAGCCTCTGTTTGGCAGAACAGTACCGCTGCTGTCGTCAACGGATGAGCGCCCTTCTGGCATCAGGCAACCACACTGCACTTGAGCTGCATAATCCGGAGCATCCTTTTTTTTGCCAGACTATTGATAACAACTTTCAACATCATATCGAGATGGACTTATGAACGTCCAGGAAAGGAGAAGCACAACTGACATGGCGAAACGCAGGCTCACCAGCGCGGAACTTTTTGGCGACCACCAGGAAATCATCATACTGCATGACGGTGGAGAGTATCGCCTGAGGATTACCAGCAACAACAAACTTATCATGACCAAGTAATTCCACCCTCACCACACATCGCAAGCCACGGGTGATTCCCCCACCACGCAGCCAGCCAAAACACACTCGCAAACAAGGAGAATGTTTATGTCTGCACTGCGTACCACTATCGTATCCCTTTCCTTCACCCTCCTGACCGCCGCTTCCGCCTTGGCAGGTGCCCCCCTTCCCACCGACGATGCCGGAACGGTTGATGTCGGCGCTCTAGAGATCGGCATAGGCAGCTCGTACACCTACGACAAAGAAGCGTCCGTAAAAACAACGGCGAGCGCTGCCGAGCTGTGTATCGGTACCGGTCTGTACAAAAATCTGAGTATCAATATGGCAATTCCCTATCTTATCAGCGAACGCGTCAAGGAAGACGGCGTGTTGGCGGGAGAAGCAGATGGCCTGGGTGACATGACCGTTGAGTTGAAGTATGCCTTTGCCGAATTGGCCGGTGTCAACCTGGCTATCAAACCGGCAGTCATGATCCCGACCGGTAAATCCAACTTGACTGAAAACCACTGGCAGTATGGCGCCACCCTGATCGCCACCAAAGAGCTTGAGGGTGGCACATATGCCCTGCATGCGAACCTTGGCTACGAACACCACACCTACAATGACGATGTGACCGGCATTCGGAGCAACCTCTGGTCGGGCTCCGTTGCCGGTGAGATGGAAGTAACAAGAGGGCTGTTTGCGGTTGCCGACCTTGGTCTGGCGACCAACCCGGAAGAAGTGGCAGATGATCTGCCGGTCTATGCCCTTGCCGGCGCGCGTTATGAAATAAACGATAACTTTGAAGTCAATGCCGGCGTCAAGCTCGGCCTTACCAAACCGGAGGATGATATCAGTGTCCTGTATGGTCTGGTGATGAAGTTCTAACAAAGAAGGAGAACAAATGATGTCACTCGAACTGCTCACCCCCGGCGAACGGGGCGAAATAACCGAAGTCAGGCATTGCGGCGGCTGCGGTGGCGGATGCCACGGCCATAGTCACGACCATGAACAGAATCATGGTCACCATAAAAAGAAAGCCACCGCCACCCGGGCCGAAGAGATGGGGCTGCGGGTGGGCAAGATGGTGGAAGTGCTGAAAAACGACGGCAATCTGCTGTTGCTGCTGGTCGATGAAGCGCGTATCGCCATTGATCGCAGAATGGCCCGCAGTATCAACGTAAAAGGAGTTACCGCATGAATCTGAGCAATCTGAAACCGGGCGAACAGGGACGCATTCTGAAACTGGACAGCAGCATAGGACCGATCAGACGCCGCCTGATGGATATGGGGGTTATCGTCGGCGAAACGATAAAGGTAGAAAAAGTCGCGCCGCTGGGCGATCCGATTGAAGTGACGATCAAGAGCTATAGCCTGACACTGCGTAAAAACGAGGCCAAAGGGATTGAGATAGAGGTGACCTCATGAGTAATCAAAAACCGCTTGTTGTCGCTGTTGCCGGAAACCCCAATGCCGGTAAATCAACCCTGATCAACGCTATCGCCGGAAGCCGCCTGCATGTGGGTAACTGGCCCGGTGTCACGGTGGAAAAAAAAGAAGCGCTTTTTGACGTGGCTGGCCGCAGCATCCGGCTGGTGGATCTGCCCGGTTGCTACTCGCTTTCGCCCTACAGCCAGGAAGAAATTATCACCCGTGATTATCTGGTGTCCGAAAAGCCGGATCTGATCATCAACGTGGTGGATGCCACCAATCTGGAGCGTAACCTCTATCTGACCATCCAGCTCCTTGAGCTGGGCATTCCGATGGTAATGGCCCTTAACATCCATGACGAAGCCGAGGCCAAAGGATACAAAATCAACGCGAAACAGATGGAGGAAACACTGGGGATTACTGTCATCCCGACCTCTGCAACCCGTAAGACCGGCCTGGAACAGTTGTTGAAATCCGTGGTCGCTCTGGCGGACAATCTGGAAAGCCATCGCCCGAGAATACTCAACTATGGTGAGGATGTTGAAACCGTCCTCAATATCCTGAATCAATACCTGACAGACAAACATCCCGCACTGCTCCAAAAATACCCTCAGCGCTGGCTGTTGCTGAAACTGCTTGAAGGTGACGGTCCGGTGCAGACCTCAGTGAATATCACGTCCGCTTCTCTTCCGGACCATCTGTTCGATCATCTGCGCCGTGCTCATGGCGACGATGTTGAGGGGCTGCTGGCCGATGTTCGCTATGCGCTTTCTACCGGTCTCTGCCGGGAGGTGTTGAGTAAACCGGAAAAACGGAACATTGAGATGACCGACCGGATCGACCGGATCGTGCTGAACCGCTTTCTCGGTATTCCTATCTTTGCCGTTGCCATGTGGCTGCTGTTCAAGCTGACCTTTGATCTTTCCTCTCCATTTGGCGACTGGATCGACGCCATGACCAACGGCCCGTTCAAGCGCTGGACCGCCGCTATCCTTGGCAGTATCAACGCCCCGGACTGGACCGTGTCGCTGGTCAATGACGGCGTGATCGCCGGAGTCGGCTCGGTACTGGTATTTGTGCCGGTGATTTTCATCATGATGTTCTTCATCACTTTCCTGGAGGGAAGCGGCTACATGGCGCGGGCCGCCTTCGTGATGGACCGGGCCATGCACGCCATCGGCCTGCATGGTAAATCATTCATCCCGATGCTGCTCGGCTTCGGCTGCAACGTGCCGGGCATCTACGCCACCCGTACTCTGGAGAATCCCAAGGACAAGATTTTAACCGCTCTGTTGATCCCGCTGATGTCCTGCGGCGCACGATTGCCGGTGTATGTGCTGTTCGTGGGGGTGTTTTTTCCGGATAACTCCGGCACGGTGATCTGGATACTCTATATTCTCGGCATGCTGCTGGCGGTGCTGATGGGCTACATCTTCAAAAAGACCCTTTTCCGTGGTGAAGCGCCGATGTTTATCATGGAGCTCCCCCCTTATCGGATGCCATCCTTCATCAGCCTGATGCTGCATACCTGGGAAAAAGGGAAGCACTTCCTTATCAAGGCCGGTACCTACATTTTTGCCGTCTCGGTGCTGGTCTGGTTCATGCTCAACCTCCCCTGGGGCGTCGAGCATAAACGGGATTCCTATCTGGGCAAGGCGGGAGCCGTCATGGCGCCGGTGTTCCAGCCGGTCGGTTTCGGCACCTGGGAGGCTGCCTCATCGCTGATCACCGGTGTTATTGCCAAGGAAATCGTCGTCGGCACTATGGGTGAAATTTACGCCCCCCAAAAAGAGGAAGAAAAGAAAGAAGTGCCGACACTGGGCGAAGACCTTAAAGAGATCGTCGTCTCCTTCGGCGGCGCGGCAAAGACGGCAGTAAGCACGCTGCTCTACCTGCCGCAGGCAGAAGAACCGGAAGAAGACCAGTCGCCGCTGAAGGCAGCGATCAAGAGTCAGTTCACACCGCTCACATCCTTTGCCTTCATGGCCTTTGTTCTGCTCTACATGCCCTGCGTCGTAGTGGGCGCTGCCATGCGACAGGAATTCGGTACCTGGAAGTGGGCCGGCGTGGCTTTTGCCTACTCAACGGTACTGGCCTGGCTCGTCGCGCTGATCATCTACCAAGGCGGAAAGCTTCTGGGACTGGGAGGTTAATATGAGACTGTTCGATATCAGTTTGATGATTCTGATTGTGGGAGAAGCAATCTGGCTCCTCTATCACTCGCTCTGGAAAAAGAAGGGGCATTGTCAGGGGTGCAAAGGCGGCAGCTGCAACAGCAAATGATGTATATAAAAAAAGGGTCTGACATTTCTGTCAGACCCTGAAATTTTGGTGCGCCTGGAGCGATTCGAACGCCCGACCTACGGATTCGTAGTCCGTTGCTCTATCCAGCTGAGCTACAAGCGCATTGGAATTGGTCTTATAACGTACCCCGCAGAATATTTCAACCTTTATTTTGCATATTTCGAATATTCTCACCAATAGACATGATTTTATCCTATCACTAACAGTACCTTTTCGGATACTCTAGACAATCAGCACATGTCATATGATTTTTTTAAAGGCTTATTATGGATCACTTTATACTCGAGATCAGCGAAGCTGACATCAAGCGGGAACGGGAAAAATCGAGGGAACTGCGCAAGAGCCGCTGGTGGAAAAACCGGGTGGCCTTGGGTATATGCCACTTTTGTGGTGAGCGCTTTTCCCCGGATGAATTGACGATGGACCACCTTGTCCCCGTGTCGCGCGGCGGCAAGGCATCCCGCAACAACGTGGTGCCGGCCTGCAAGGAGTGCAACAGCCGCAAGAAATATCTGCTGCCGATCGAGTGGCAAGAATACTTAGACGGGCATGAGCGCCCAACAACGGAGCCAACGGGTGAATGAATTAAAAAGCCGCTATAAAGTCGTCATCTATGATTGTGATGGCGTAATCCTCGACTCGATCGAATCAAACTACATATTTTACAACCGCGTCATGGAATTTCTTGGCAAACCCGAGATCGACCGGGACAACAGTGATGCCAGAAGGGTTCTGCACACTTACTCATTCAACGATGTCATGGAGTATTTTTTTACAGGAGAGCCGCTCCGCGAGGAGGCCTTCAGGTTTGCCAAGACCATCCATTATCGCGACCTGATGCCCTACATGCGCATGGAGGACGGCTTTGTCAGCGCACTTGACCGGCTAAAGGGGCACACTTCCCTGGCGATCTGTACCAACAGGGCGACGTCGATGGACATGATCATTGAAGATTTCGGGCTGACCGGCTATTTCGAATACGTGATGACGGCGTCACAGGTCACTAACCCGAAGCCGCATCCCGAGCCGCTCCTGAAAGTTCTGGATTATTTTGACGCCAGGCCGGAAGAGGCTCTCTTCATCGGTGATGGTGAGGTAGACATGCAGGCCGCCAACAGTGCCGGGATCCCCTTTATCTCCTATAAATCCCACCTGCCGGGACTGGCCCGTATCCAGCACCACGCCGAGATAATTCAGCACGTCTTTACACAAGGCCCCTGATCGCCAGTGTTGCAGGCCAACGCAGCCCCGGAATCATCAATAAAAAAGCTCCGCGGTTGTCATGACCACGGAGCTTTTCATCACGTCATCGCATTGCCACCTATCTCACAAGTTTTGACAGTTTTTTGAATTGATCCGTACCGGCTACCTTCAGCAGCTGAAACAGGGCGGATTCGGCACAGGTCGGGACCGCACCGGCAAGGGTCATTGCCTGAATGGCGGTCTCCCAGTTCTGCTTGCTGCGGCTCATGACGGCATCCTTCACAATATGGACATCCATGCCGGCTTCGCGCAGCTCAATCACCGTCTGCAGCACGCAGACATGAGTTTCCATGCCGGTGATTATCACCTGCGTCCTTCCGGTTGCCTTCAAGACATCAATAAATTCAGTGCTGCCGCAACAGCTGAACGTCATCTTTTCATGACAGGAAGCGGAAGCGGCCACAGCCTTTTCCTTTAGTTCCGGCAGAGTCCCGCCGAGCCCCTTGACGTACTGCTCAGTCACCAGAACCGGTATGTTAAATTCGGCGGCACTCTCAAGCAGTATGCCGATGTTCTTCACAAGCTTACTCAGCACGGCTTCGTCCATCGCAAGACAGAGCTTTTCCTGCACATCGATCACTACCAGCACCGCTTTATCACACTCCAGAAAAAAGCTGTCTTTGATTGACATGGTCACCCACCCTATTTTTGAATGATAATTTGAATTACATCAGTACGCTCCGGACGGAGCGTACTGTCGGACATGAGCACCTTACAACAGTGCCTTTGCAGCGGCAATTGCCGCATCATAATCAGGCTCACCGGTGACTTCCGGAACAATCTGGATGTAGCGGATGGTGTTTGCGGCATCAACGACAAATACGGCACGTGTCAGCAGCAGCAGCTCCTTGATCAGCACCCCGTAGCCAAGCCCGAAGGAACGCTCACGGTAGTCGGAGAGCGTGACAACCTTGTCGATACCAGCGGCTCCACACCAGCGTTTCTGGGCAAAGGGAAGATCGAGGCTGACGGTCAGCACGACGACATCACCCGGCAACGAAGCGGCTTCCTGGTTGAACCGGCGGGTCTCAGTGTCACACACCGGGGTATCCAGGGATGGCACCGCAGTAATGATCCTTACTTTACCGGCGTAGCTGGAAAGCGTCACGGCGGCAAGTCCGTTGTCAACCACAGCAAAGTCGGGAGCTGTGTCGCCAACTTTGAGCTCAGGGCCCAGCAGGGTCATCGGGTTCCCTTTAAAGGTGATAATTCCAGTTTTTTCATTCATGCTCAATCCTCCTCGTTAAGTTCTACCATGACAGGTAGTTGCAGAATCATTTCCCGAAACAGCCATCTCCTTCCAGAAGATGCAAAAACTGCATCACCAACCGGTAGGTGATGCCCCACAGCACCGGCTTATCATCAACAGGAAGCCTGATTGCCGGTACTTCAAAACTCTTTTCATCAAAAGCGACACGGCTCTGCAGATGGCTCCCCGGCTTGCGCAGATCAGAGAGCCTGACCCAGAACAGATCCCCCACCTCTTCGTTCAAGACCGGGCGACAGACCATCCGGTCTACGCCGAACAGACAGCAGGAAACCCTGACCGGCAGGTTGGCTCCCGTTATGTCGGAAAGTCGCCCCAAGTAACGCGCCTGCCCGAGGTCAATACCGACCTCCTCATACGTTTCCCGGAGGGCGGCCTGACACGCCATCTCCCCCTCTTCCAGCTTGCCGCCGGGAAAGGCTATATGCCCTGACCAGGGGTCAAGGTCATGGGCGGCACGCTGAATAAACAGGATTTCCACATCATTGACGGCCTGATGCAGTATCATGGCGACCGAAGCCCGCGTGCGGCTGCCCGAATCCGGCAGAACATCACTATTACGCGTGGCAAGCAATGCTTCGATACGATTAAACACACAACCCTGCTGTTTTGATAAGCCTCTCATAGCTCCGGTCATTCCTGTATGGATTATTTCATATACTTACCGTATCATTCGGCATCGTCAAGCAAAATCATATCAGGACACCACCTACTATGCCACTACCACATCCGTCTCACATACCTCACGTCTCAATCCTCATGCCGGTCCGCAACGAAGAGCGCTACCTGCAGGCAACGCTGGACTCTCTACACCGGCAAACCCTGACGAATTGGGAGTTGATTGCCGTTGATGACGGCTCTCGCGACTCGACGCCATACATTCTTACGGCAGCAGCCAGCCGCGATATCAGGATACATGTCATCAGACGAGAAGGGGGTGGATTGGTGGCGGCCCTCAATACCGGTCTCGCAGCCTGCCGGGCACCCCTGCTGGCCCGTCTTGACGGTGACGACATCTGCCATCCCCGGCGGCTTGAACTGCAGGCCGACTACCTGAGGGAACACCCTGACACCGGCCTGGTGGCCTGCAACTTCCGTCATTTCCCGCGTGCCGGCCTCAAGCAGGGAATGATTGACTACGAATCATGGCAGAACAGCCTGACGCATCATTCTCTGGTTATCCGTGATCTGTTTGTAGAGTCACCCGTGGTCCATCCAAGCATCATGACGCGCAGAGCCATTCTGGAAGAGCTGGGCGGGTATCAGGACAACGGCTGGCCGGAGGATTATGACCTCTGGCTCCGCATGGCGGCGGCAGGCGTGCAATTTGCCCGTTTGCCGCAGACCCTCCTGTTCTGGCGCGACCACCCGGAGCGTGCCACCCGCACCATGGATGAATACGCTTCACACGCCTTCCGCGCGTGCAAATGCCACCATCTTCTCAACGGTTTTTTGCATGGCAGTACCGACATTGTCATCGCCGGGGCAGGCCAGGAAGCACGGGCGTGGCAGCGGCTGCTGTCTGCTGCACGCGTGACGGTTTCAACATGGCTGGATGTCGATCCGAGAAAGATCGGGCGTATGCTGCACGATGCTCCGGTGCTCTCCCCCGGGGAGTTGCATCTGAATGGCAGAAAAATGATCGTCGCCATCGGCGTGCGCGGTGCGCGTGAGCAGTTCAGGAAGGTGGCGGAGAAACGTGGCTGGCAGGAAGGCGTGGACTTTGTCTGCGTCGCATGATAAAAATCGAGGTGCCGGAAGCGGCATACATGAAAGAAGCAGGCAAGGAGAAGGAGTTGCAGATGTTACCAAGCAAAGAAGAAATGGCTCTTACCATTGATGAAGCCGATTGGAGCTGCCTGCGCGCTCACCTGAATCGCGGCGGACTGATCCTCGTTGATGACTCCCTCGATCTGGCCGATACCGCCCTTAAGGTTGCCGCCGATGATATCGCGATTATCCAGCATCTGTTGGAGATCGGCATGATCGGCAAACCATCCGAATCAAAAATCCGCTCCTGGGAAGAGAATGTGAACAAAAAGTTCTCCATGCTGATCGTCAGCCCATACGTGTTGTTTCAGGAAAAAACGCTCACTTTTCACTGACGCGGCCAATTTTGAGGAATTTTACACAGTTCCGACAGAAACCGGTCGTAACCAACTCATGAAATGTATCGGGACGAGGTTCAAGAGTGGATATAACGCTTAACAATATTGAAGTACGTGTTCTGGGCAGCCTGATAGAAAAGGAGCTGACCACGCCGGAGTATTACCCGCTATCGCTCAACTCTCTCACAAACGCATGCAACCAGAAATCGAACCGCGATCCGGTAACGGTCCTGGCCGAGGAAGATGTCGTGCGGGCCCTTGACTCTCTTCGCTTCAAACAGCTCGTGGTGCTTTCGGCCGATGGCGGCCGGGTATCAAAATACCGGCATCTGCTTGCTGAAAAACTTGGTCTGATGCCTGCCGAACTGGCGGTGCTCTGTGAGTTGCTGGTACGTGGACCGCAGACGGTCGGCGAACTGCGTACACGGGGAGAGCGGATGCACCCGTTTGGCGATCTGGCCGCAGTAGAAGAGGTGTTGCAGGAGCTGATCCAGCGCGAAAGCCCGCTGATCGCACTGATGGCGCGGCAACCGGGAAGGAAAGAGGGGCGTTATGCCCAGCTTTTTTCCGGCCCGCCGGAGTGCGCTGAAGAGGGCTCAGAGCCCCGCCCGGAAGCGGCACGGCAGCGGGTAATGGCGGAAAACGAACGCATTGCGAAACTTGAGGAAGAGGTTGCCGCACTGCGTGGTGAAGTTGTCGGGTTACAGCAGATGATGGCCGAGTTTAAGGCACAGTTTGAGTAGAGCGTAGTAACAGAACATTATCCTAGGAGGACATACCATGAATCGACGATTGCCACTACTCATACTCGGATATTTATTGCTGGCCGCACCGCTCCACGCCCAGGAGGGCATGCAGGATAAAATCAGACAGCTGGAGCAGCAGATTCAGGAGCTGAAGACGCTGAGAGCCCAGCAGGCTGTCGGCAAACAGAAAGCTGAACAGTGCTTGAAGGCTGTTGGACGGGATAAATTCTGCAACTGCCTCGGTGACAATCTGCCCGCTGCCGTAAGTTTCGAGCAGTATATTCACACCATGGTTACTTCAAAAGAAGAACTCGGGTACGGCGCCATGCTGCCTGAACAGAAAAAAACAGTCGACACTATCCTGGAAACACGTGAAACGTGCGTCGAAAAAGGCTTCTTCAAATAGCCTGCCCTCGTGTCCAACCAGTTTGCTGATCTGGCCGGTAACGACGTCAGATCAGCAAACAAACCGTTACACCAAACACGCCCCGCTTCCTTACTGGAGGCGGGGCGTTTACATTTCGATGAGATTCCCTGAGAAGCAGACCTACCCGACGAGATGGCTATCCCCGCTTGCAATATCATCTTCCGGCCAGAAGCGCCGCTCCAGCTCATCCATCAGTGGCTTGAGGCTCTTGCGGTCACGGGCCGACACGGTGACGCTGTTCTGGGTCCGGGCGGACTGGCGAACGCGTAAAAACGCGACCATATCCTTTTTCCTCATATCGTTCAGCAGATCCGCCTTGTTGTACACCAGCAGCTCCTGCTTGTCAGCCAGCTCCAGCTCCGCCAGAATAGTCCGCACCTGGGCGATCTGATCCTCAAAACGGGGATGAGACGCGTCCACCACATGCAGCAGCAGGTCGGCATCGCGCATCTCTTCCAGCGTCGCCTTGAAAGCCCCCAATAATGATTTCGGCAGAGAACGGATGAAGCCGACCGTGTCGGTTATGATCACCTCACGCTCACGCGGAAAGCGGAGGCGGCGACTTGAGGTATCAAGCGTGGCAAAGAGCAGATCCTCGGTAAAGACATCACTCTTGGTAAGGGCGTTCAGCAGGGTCGATTTTCCGGCATTGGTGTAGCCGACAATAGAGATGATCGGCACCCCGGCCTTGACCCGCTGTTTTCGCCGCTGGTCGCGCCCCTGGGAAAGTTCTTTGAGTTCACGTTCGAGGCTGGCGATACGGTCACGTATACGGCGGCGATCAGTCTCCAGCTTGGTTTCACCGGGACCACGCCCACCGATTCCGCCCATCAGACGCGACATCTGCACACCACGTCCGGTCAGACGCGGCAGCAGGTATTTAAGCTGGGCCAGTTCTACCTGCACCTTGCCGTCCAGCGTTTTCGCCCGCCGTGCAAAGATATCCAGTATTAGCTGACTTCGGTCGATAACCTTCAGCTCCGTCATCGCCGAAACAGAGCGAATCTGAGCCGGTGTCAGCTCCTGGTCGAAGATCAGCATGCTGGCGCCACGCTGCATCGCCCTGATGACCACGTCACGCATCATCCCCTCGCCCATCAGAAAGCGGGGGTTAAGCTTTTTAGGCCGCTGGATGAATTCGTCCAGCGCTTCTACCTGGGCGGTACGCGCCAGCTCACGCAGCTCGGCCATTGAATCTTCGGCTTCCTGACGCGTTCCGGATGTCGTGACAGAGATCAGGATGGCCCGTTCAAGAACATCCTTCGTCTTCGACACACTGCGGGCCGCTTTTTCCAGGTCGGCTTCCAGTTCCGATATTGCATGACTGCAGTCGAGGTCGATCCGTTCAAGCGGGACGATCGGATCAAGGGTCGTACTTGCCCCTCTCGGGTCCGGCGTGAGCCAGGCCAACTGGGCGTAAATCTGGCTTTTACCGGGGGTGTACAGCAGAGCAGCAAGCAGGTCAAAACGCAGCAGCGAGAGGTCAGTCAGATCGTCTTCGGATAGCGGCTCGTTTTTCAGGTGGGTGTGGATCAGGCGCAGACCGCGCATGACCCTCTTGCCGAGCGGGTAATCACGCAGTTCAGGGATTACGACCCCTTTTTCGTCACCGACTATGACATATTCAACATTGCCCGAACGGTTGACAAGGATGGCGATCTGGCGACGAAGGTCGCCGGAGAGCTCAATAAGCCGGACAGCAAGATCGTGTGAACAGAACTCCGCAACCGGGACCCGCCGGCGGTAAAGACGTTCGAGCGACTGGATCTGGCTTGATTTGAGGCCTGCAAGATTGCCGTATACTTCTTTAATGGGATGGCTCCAGAACTATAAACCGATGATATTGTAACCGCCGTCAACATAATGAATCTCGCCGCTGACACCGTTTGCCATGTCACTGCAGAGATAGAGCGCCGCATTGGCGACGTCTTCCTGGGTGATGGTCCGCCGCAATGGCGCTTTAGATTCAACGTGGTTGAGGATATTGTGAAAGCCGTTGACCCCGGCCGCAGCCAGGGTGCGGATCGGACCGGCAGAAATTGCGTTTACCCGGATACCTTCCGGGCCAAGCGCTTCGGACAAGTAGCGCACTGACGCCTCCAGCGCTGCCTTGGCGATCCCCATGACATTGTAACTCGGGAAAACCTTCATCGCCCCGTAGTAGCTGAGTGTCAGGGCGGAACCGTTCCTCCCCTGCATCATCGGTTGGGCAGCTTTCATAATAGCCAGAAAGGAGTACACACTGATATCCATGGCGGTGGCAAAACCATCACGGGTGGTATTTAAAATGGTTCCCTTCAGCTCCTCCTTGTTCGCAAAGGCGACAGCATGAATGATAATATCAACACCGTCCCATACTTTGCCAAGTTCGCTGAAGACCGCAGCGATATCATCGTCGCTCGTGACATTACAGGGGAGTATCGCCGCGGCATTGAGTGACTCTGCCAGCGGGCGAACCCGTTTTTCAAAGGCCTCTCCGGCGTATGTTATCGCCAGTTCAGCACCCTGCTCATGAAAAAACCTGGCAATCGCCCAGGCAATACTCTTATCGTTTGCAACTCCAAAAATTACGGCTTTCTTTCCACGTAGCAACATCTTTATCAATCCTCCAAGTATCTACACTACCGGTGACGCTTCCCGTTCATTTTTCTCATCGGTAGATTCACTCGACCTCACGACATCTTCCAGCGGCGGTTCGCGTAACGATCCGGTCGAAGCGGCCTGGTGACACCCGGCATCACGCAACGTAAGAGCGGCTTCAACAGCCGCCAGCCGGACCTCTATCGCTTCGAGCACTTCCAGTGTCCGGTCCTGCTTGCCTTTGATCGCGAACACGACAAACGGCATGACCAGCCATACCACCGCCAGAAAAAGGCTGATGATACTCATCATCACCATGAAACCGCCAAAAACTTCCATGTCATCCCCCGCACATATGAGCTTGGCTTATAACACAATAACATCAAAAAGTTAAGGTGATATTTACCCCGTGCCACAGAGCAAAGCCGCATGATTGGAACCGAACTGCGGCGGATCGTTCCTCACGATTGCGGCTATGGCCGGGTGACGCTTGAATTCGCTGTCCAGAAAGCGGCGCACCTGCTTACGATCCCATCCGCCCGGATGCCGAAAAGCCGTGTAAAGCGAAAGATCTCCCTCATAGAACGGCTCGTGTGCGTAATGCTGCGCTTCGTCCCCGTAAAGCGGCATATTGAATACCGCCAGATTGAGAAAATTGATCGCCCCGTGATGGGCGGCAACAAATTCGAGTGTTCGGCGAGCCTCAACAACCGTCTCCCCCGGTGTCCCGAACAGCAGGTAGCAGTAGACGGCGATCCCGGCCTGGTGGAGGTTGTTCAGCACCCGCGAGGCCAAACCGAGACTGATCCCCTTGCACATCCGGTCCAGCACCCCCTGATCACCCGACTCAAGCCCGAGCTTGAGCATGACGCAGCCGGAGCGCTTCAGGGCGTGGCAGAATTCCGCATCGGCCAGATGTTCGTCAATGCGTGCAAAGCCGTACCATGGGACACCCGGCGGATTTTTTGCGAGAGCACGAAGCAGGGCGGGGCTGATGGCATTATCCAGCAGATGGATCAGGATCGGTGCCGTCTGTTCGGTCAAAAGCCTGAGGTCTGACAGTACCCGGTGGGTCGGCACCGGATGGTAGCCGTTTTGTTCGGCACGTTCGGGGCAGAACGAGCAGCGGTTCCAGTAGCAACCACTGGCGGCGCTGTAGGGAAGGATCACCCCGGGTGAAAGGTATCCTGCCAGCGGCAACAAGGTATAATCGGGGGCAACAGGCTGTTTCATGACCCCAACCACCCCAAGGAGGGCCAACAGCGGCTCCTCTCCCGGCCCGGAGACAAGGTGATCCACCAGATTGCCAAAGGGGCTGCTCCAGCCGGGGCGCTGCATCCAGGAGGTCACCAGACCGCCGCCAATGATGATTTTCAGCTCCGGATAGCGTTTTCTGATGTGCCCGATCATGGCAAAGGCACAAAGCGCCTGGCTGAGATAGTTGAGTGAGAAGCCGACCGCTGAGACGCCGGCAAGAAGTTCCGGCAACCGCTGGCTGAAATACCGGAAAAACGGATTCTGCTCCGGTGCCAGAGCAGCAGAGAGCAGGTCGGCACTACGCAACGGCGAGAGGGTCGCATGCTGGTAGTCGGCAAGCCCTATTGCGACGCGACTTTCACCAGCAGAAAGCGCCATAACACGGCCGAGATCGCTGACGGCACGGCGATAGCGGTCCGGGGTCCGGTAGGTGGCGATATCACGTAATGCGGCCAGATTATCTGCCCGCCCCTTGAAGGCGCGACGACTCCAGGTGTCTGCGGCTGACTGCGGTTGTTCCAGCAGCCAGAGTTGCCCTTCCAGGTTAGCGTCCAGCGTACGACAGGGCACATTGTGAGCATGCAACGAAGCTGCCAGAGCGGCCATGCCGGGCGGTGGTTCGCACGCCTTGGCGAGTGGCGGAAATATGAGCAGCATGCCTACCGGTACCGTCCGGCTACTGGTACTGGATATAGAGCGGCTTAGGCTCCAGCTTGAGCACGTCACGCGGAGCCATCAGCGGGTCACCCTTCTTTGTGTCGTTGTGATAAAAGAGCTTGAAACCGGTATACTGCACCGCCTCGGCAACAACATACTCCTTGTACGAATCGCGCTTCAGCCAGGGGGCACCCCAGCCATCCATATGCATGACCATCTGCACCTCGGGGCGCAGTACGATGTTTTTTGAATTTGTGACGCCGCCCTGGGTAAATCTGTGCACGGTAAACACCTTTGGCGGCAGGTTATATTTTTTGACCAGCTCCTTAAGATAGGCAGAAACGTAATTTATGTCAGCCGCATCATAAGTGCCTATCTTGGTGCCCGGTTTTTTCCCGCTTTTTATCAGGTTGAATTCCGGGTCGATTCCCAAGTGGACATCCGGGTTCTTCAGAATCCATTCGAAGCGCGGCAGCACCGCGCGTATATCGTCATGCCCGGTCTGAATATCGATAAACATGACCGCACCGGCCTCTTTGGCCCAGCCATACACCTGATTAATGACATTGTCCGGCATAATCATACGGTATTTACCGTCTTTGCCGGGTGCCCCCTGTGCCACCACCGCAATCAGATGCAGCGCCGGCTGTACCGGCGTAGCAGGATCCGCTGCCTGCCACCTGGTCACTTCACCCTTAAGGCGCCGCAGCATGTCATCCTTGGGAAACTCACCCAGCGCGCCCATCTTCTTCGAAAGCGGATTGCCGTAATAGGCAATAATGCGTTTATATGGCAGGATTGAACCTGGCAGCGGCGTGGGGCACGGTACCGGCCAGCCGCACAGCTTGGCATATTCCGGATTTTCGCCGTTATTATACTTTATCTTGGGACCCGATTTACGGGCGGCGCTGGTCTGTGCCGCAAAAACAGCTGCCTGCCTGGTGGCGGTAGTAGTCGCGGCGAAAGTCGCCGCAGCAGCCCGCTGCCCGGCATCTTTGTTTTCATGTCCTGATCCCTGGTCAATGCTGTTGCTGCTTGTGCATGCCCCGAGAGCAAGTGCAAGCACGACCAGTACTGGTGTAAAATATGCTTTATGCCGGTAGTTCAACTGGTACACCCCTTTACCTTTTATGGGCCAGCCGCTGGCGGCCCAGGATCTGACTTTACTTACTCAGTGGCTTCAATCATAAAGTCTTCGCTATCTATAACATCTTTTACCTTGAGCATAAGTGATTCAGGCCACTCGTTGATTGAAAGCCTGGTCAGAATTTTAGCCTCCGCAAACGTCACGTCAACATCACCCGGCAACTTATCTGCAAGCTCTCCGACCCAGCGTGTTTCGTGTGCTGTTAATGGAGCCTGCAGCAACTCCCTGTGTGAAACGGCCATGTCACTCCTCGTATGTTACCCGGTTTTTTGCAACTGCTAAGAATACAGGTTAAACACCCTTCCGACAAGCCCTATTTTAAGATATCATTTGACAAACGCGTCCATAATATGTCACCAGAACAGCACTATCCCTGAAAAGCCAGAAGCAGATGTCGACATTTAATCACCGTAGATCACGCCTGAAGAATGAAGCGCATGACTACTTCCACCCTACCAAGGAGAATCAAACATGACCATATGCCCATGCGGAAGCGGCGCCCCCTACTCTGAATGCTGCGAACAGATAACCTCAGGCAAACAGAGTGCGGGTACGGCCGAGCAACTTATGCGCGCCCGCTATTCAGCCTACGCCCTCGCCAAGATGGATTTTATCTTCGAAAGCACCCACCCTGACTATCGTGAGGGCTACGACCACGCAGGCACAAAAGAATGGGCTGAAACAGCTGAATGGCAGGGACTGAAAATCATTAACACGAAGAAAGGTGGAGTTGAAGACTCAGTCGGAGAAGTAGAGTTCATCGCCAGCTTCGTCGAGAAAGGCGACAAGCGTGAACACCACGAAGCCGGGCAATTCAAACGAAAAGACGGTCATTGGTATTTCACCGAAGGGCACATGGTCCGCCCACAGCCGCTGACGGTAACCAAAATCGGACGCAATGACCCGTGTACCTGCGGAAGCGGCCTTAAATACAAAAAGTGCTGCGGGAAATAGCAGCACCTTTGCGTATGCAGGACAGGTGAAACCGGACAGGCGGCCCAAAAGCCGCCTGTCCGGTTTCAATATAAACGATCTACAGAGTGCCGCTACTCTTTCTCGCCAACGTAGATGGTGGCAATACCGAAGGTGAGTTCATGGAGATGAATATTACGGAAGCCGACATCGGCAAGCATCCGTGAAAATTCTTCCTGTGAAGGGAACTCCAGTACCGAGTCCGGCAGGTATTTGTAAGCGTTGTAGCGCGAGAACAGACCACCCACAACCGGCAGCAGACGCCGGAAGTAAAAGTAGTATAACTGCCTGAACAGCTGCGAGCGCGGGGTGGAAAATTCAAGGATAACCATCCGGCCGCCCGGACGCAGCACCCGCCACATCTCAGCCAATCCAAGCTTTCTGTCGACAACGTTTCTGATTCCAAAGGCAATGGTAATGGAATCAAACGTATCATTGGCAAACGGCAAATCCTCGCACGGAGCAACCTTGAGGTCAATCCTGTCGGCGTACGGTGATGCCGCCACCTTCACAGCCCCAAGGTCAACCATCTCTTTACAAAAATCAGCCCCGGTAATTTTGACCGACGCGGGTGTCCTCAGGGCGATTTCAAGCGCCACATCGCCGGTGCCGGTCGCCACATCCAGAATACGGGAACCTTCCCGATATTTGAGCAGCCGCACGGCTTTTGTTCGCCAGCGACGGTCGATACCAAAACTCAAGAGCCGGTTGAGAAAATCATACCGCGGGGCAATAGCCCCGAACATCTGCTGGATTTTTTCGCCTTTATCAGAAAGCCTGAACATTCGTTTCCACTACCTTTTAACGTATTTTAGTGTTATAAACCGGAAAATTTATGTAGCACGTTTTGCCTGCCATTAACCAGAAAAAACTAAATCCTTTCAGACCAGATCCAGGAGCCGCAACAGAGTGATCCCAACCATCCGCATCCAGGATATTGCAGACATATTGATCATGACCTTTCTCCTTTACCAGCTGTACTCATGGTTTCGCGGGACACGAGCTATGCAGGTACTGCTGGGACTGGGGGTCGTCACCATTATTTATTTCGCAACCCGCTTTCTCGACCTTTACATGACCAGTTGGGTTCTTCAGGAACTGGGCACCGTCCTCATTATCCTCATCATCGTTGTATTTCAAACCGAGATACGCCAGGCACTGTATCGCTTCAGCCTTCTACGGCACATACTTGACAGCCATCAGGAAACACAACACAGCCAATTCCAGGAGATTGCCGAAACTTTATTCCGGATGGCATCCAGCAAGACCGGGGCTCTGATAGTTTTTCAAGGCAATGAATCGCTGCACGACCTCATAACAAACGGTGTCGTAATAGACAGCGAGATTTCCCCCCAAATGCTGGAGTCCATTTTCTATGATGGCGCGCCTTTCCATGACGGTGCGGCCCTTATCAATAACGGCAGGATTGAAAAAGCGGCCTGCCACCTGCCGCTCTCGGTAAGCCCCGATGTCCCACAGCACCTGGGCACCCGCCACAGGGCAGCACTCGGACTATCTGAACGCTGCGATGCTGTTGTTGTTGTCATATCGGAAGAACGTGGTGAGGTTTCCCTGATAACGGCGGGAACATTTCGGCTTATGCAGACCCCCACCGAACTGATCATGGCACTGGATGAACTGCTCAGAAGCGAGATTGAAAGCCCCCGCATCACGCTACGGCAACGTTTCTTTTCCAATATGCTCCCAAAGGCTCTGCTTCTGCTCGGAGTATGCATTTTCTGGGGACTGATAACAACCCGCCAAGGACAGATAACAACGGTAACGGCACCCGTACGACTGCATGGCGTCCCCGACGACATAATCCTGCTCCGTACTGCACCCGAAGATGTGACTGTCCAGATAAAAGCTTTGTCAAGCCTTGCACCGACACCCTCAAAGCTCGACCTGACCGCCGAGATCGACGCGTCAAAGATTTCAGAGGGTACCACCGCAATAAGAGTCAACAGCACTGACATCACTGCCCCATCAGGCATGACCGTAACGTCTGTGTCCCCTTCCACCATTCGCATCTCAGCAGAGAAGAAAGCACGTAAAAACGTTCCGGTAAAAGTCATGCTTAAGGGAAGATTGCCATCAGGACTCCTTCCCTCGCAGATCATCTGCGAGCCTCGATCGGTTGACATAGAGGGACCGGCCAGCCAGGTGTCGCAAATTTTATCGGTATCAACTGAGTACATCGACGCCAGCCGCCTAAAGAGAGGGGAAGAATATCTGGGGGACCTGCAAGTGCCGGAAAAACGGGTAACCATCCTCCGCGATACGCCGGTTATTATCAGGCTTTCAACCAAAAACAAACGCAAGCCATAGATGGATTGGCATGGCCTTTGCTTTCAGCCCCGTCAGAGAAAATACAACAAGAGATTGACTTTTTGAATCGGTTGTTATATAAAAGCAAAATATTTTCATCAAATTTAAAACAAACCGGAGGGAACATGGTCCATATTCGTATCGCTGTTACGATCTGCCTTATACTCCTGACACTACCTCAGCTGGTTCTCGCATCAAAATCTCATATCGTACGCAAAAGCGAATCTCTTCAGTCAATTGCCCGCAAATACCATGTTTCAGTTAATGAGATTAAATCCGTCAACAACCTGACCGCATCCCGTGTTCGCAAAGGGACCCGGCTGATAATACCATCGCATGCCGAGCCGCTACAGAAGAAGGGCACTGCTGCAGCTCATAAGGATACTTATAAAGTCTCCAAGGGTGATACGCTCCCCAAAATTGCCAAAACAACCGGCGTTAAAATGGCCGACATCAGAAGCTTGAATGGACTGAGAGGCAACAGAATCAAGACAGGACAGGTTCTGATCCTGGTCGCCGCCGAGACAGCCACCGACACCGTCCGCACAAACAGACTGCAGCTCGTCAACAAAGACCTTTTAAACGAGCAGGAGTTGACCGACACACTGGCCGAATTAACTGACCTTGAGTCTGATCAACCGGTTGACCTGGCCAAAACGCTCGAAGCCAACCAGACAATAAACAGCCTCAAGAAAAGTGCCTACAGCTTCCTTGGTGCCCGCTACAGATTCGGCGGCAGCAGTCGCAGCGCCCTTGACTGCTCCAGCTTCACTCAACAGGTCTTTCGCGAACTGAGTGTCAAGCTCCCCCGCACTGCCAGGGAGCAGTTTTATGTTGGCAGCGAAGTCATGCGCGGTGACCTGAGAAAAGGCGACCTTGTTTTTTTCCAAACCTACGCCAGCTTCCCTTCACACGTTGGCATTTATCTTGGCAACCGCAAGATGATCCACGCTTCATCCCACGAGCACCGCGTTGTCATTTCAACCATGGACACACCATACTACCTGTCACGGTACCTTGGGGCCAGACGCATGACCGACACGGTGTCAGACTCCATAAGCTTCAATGAGCTGCTTCTTGGCGTTGAAGAAGAGCAAAATGAGACTGAAATTCTTAAGAATGATACGCTTGGCGTATCACTCAATGTTACAAAATAGCACATGTCGCGTGCCTATCTCTCCTGCATCCGGGTCACCTGACCCGGATTTTTTTTCGTCATGAAAATCCTGCTCGCCTACCAATCCGGGTTACCGCACCGTGATGATCCATATATAAGCCTCGTCCCTACCGGTTTATGCTACCTGCACGCATGCCTGCGGGAAGCCGGGCATGACTCGACTCTGGCCAATTTTTCTGCATGGCCAACCGCCAGAATCAAACAGGAAATACTTCGCATACGACCCGATTTTATCGGAATTTCTCAGTGGACTCACAACAGGCACTGCTCACTGGAGCTTGCCCGAACATGCCGTAACCTGCTCCCGGACTGCACCATAGTGATGGGGGGCGGACACGCGACCTTCTGCTATGAAGACATATTGCATGAAGGGTCGCCGGTGGATATCGTCGTCCTGGGTGAGGGAGAAGCAACGCTGCTGGAGCTGGCAGCACGGGGTGCCGCAAAAACTGAACTACAAAACATCGCCGGAGTGGCATTCCGCCACAACGGCACAATCACGGTAACTCCCGCTAGAAAGAACCTTGAGGACCTGGATCGCCTGCCGTTACCGGCGCGCCACCTCGACAGGTCGATCGGCTTTGATCTTGAGCTGCAATCCGAATTCATCGTAACAACCCGTGGCTGTCCATCCGCCTGTTTTTTCTGCAGTTCACCGGATTTCTGGGGAAAAAGGGTCCGGTTCCGATCGCCACAGGCGATTATTGAAGAAATCAAGTATATCCGTCAAACGTTCGGCCTGATCTACTTTTCAATTCGAGATGACACCTTTACGGCTGACCGCAGAAGAGTCCTTGAGTTCTGTTCCCTGCTGCAGAAGCAGGAGGTCAACATCCTCTGGAACTGCCAGTCGCGGGTCAACGCTATTGACGAAGAGCTGGTGATGGCGATGAAACGTGCCGGTTGCGAATGCATCCAGCTCGGTGTCGAATCAGGCTCACCGCGAATCCTCAAACAGCTCGGCAAAACCATCGTGCCATCCCAGATCGAGAACGCCTGCACACTGATCAGGGATGTCGGCATTAATCTTTCAATATACCTGATCAGCGATGTTCCGGGAGAAACCGGCGAGGATATTCAGCAGACTGTTGAACTTATACGCCACATACATCCAGACGACGGTTATGTCTCACCCCTTGCCTATTATCCCGGCACGAGACTCTATAAAGACGCCGTGACATCCGGTAAAATAACGTCAGCTATTTTCACAGAGTCACGCCAAAGCGCTCTTTACGTCACATCAAAGTCAGGACAGCCATCCGCTAAACTTCTCAAAGAGCTTACAAAATCTCGGCAGTATAATCCGGAGCGCTTCAAAGACCAGAAGAAACGCCTTGGGTACTGCTATGTAACCAACGTAATCGCAGGAGAGTGGTATCGCCAGCACGGTAAGTATGACAAGGCTGAAGAGGAGTTACGGGAGATTACCACCCGCCAGTCGGGCAATCCCTGGGGATGGTTTCTTCTGGGGGATCTGTATTCCGAACGTGGCAGGATGAAAAAAGCAAAAGAGTACTATGCGAAGGTCCTGAGCATTGTTCCACAGCACGGCCCGTCAAAGCTTGCACAAAAAAAAACGGGGTCATTCACATGACCCCGTCAGCGGCACATATTCCAGAAACTACTTCACAATCCTGATACCAGGAATGAAGTATATCGTCTCGAATGTCTTGTTCAGCGTCTTACTGTGAAAGTTAACCATTGCCGGCGTTTCCGGATACTCGATCTTGTCACCCTTTGCAACCTTCATTTCAGGCAGCGCCAGCCAGGCTTTCACACCTTTTTCATCAGCTGCTTCCACATATGTGTAGCCACCTGAATTCATCGTCTGGGTAACAGTTGCTTTTTTGCCAACTCCTGCAGGAATTTCCTGAGCTTTCATACCTGCGTGCGGATCTCCGCCTGGAGCTACGCTACCCTTTGCCACATCCGGATGGCCGGCCGGCATCTGGCCCTGCTGCGGTGCTGTCATCGGAGCTTCAGTTTTTGGTTTGTCTTTACACCCTGCAAGGGCGAGAGCGGCAATACTAAGGACTACTAATGCTGTTTTTTTCACCTGGTACCTCCTGTTTTTTGACTAATATGGTTTTTTTCTATCACACTCAGACAACTTGTTCCAAGAAAATTATTCTACCGTTCAAAAGTATAACAGTATTATCAATTGCCCATATACGTTGATGCAGCGGCTCCAGAAACTTAACCGCTCTGTTTTACTGCTTTATCCGTTCAGTGTCAGGGTGGTTGAGCAAGTCGAACAGCGCAATCTGTTCCGCTATGGAACGTTTTTTACGGCCACGGCAGCTGCCACCGCTCAGACAGATCGTGCAGCGCTCGTCGGAACACCACTGACAACAGCTGCAGTCAGGACACGGGTGCTTGGCAAGAGACGTCCCGGCCATCAATAGGCGATGTTTCGTTTGACGGCGTTGCCCTCAAGCAACTGCACAAACGCCTTGCCACTGTCGGCATTAACCAGCAGATAGCGGGGCAACCTTGAAACAGAATCGGCAGCGGTCGCGTGCCGCCGTTCAATGGTGAAAGTGGCGGCGTAACCGGCCTCGGCAGCCTTGCGTATCAGGTAGTCGTCGTATATCCCGAAAGGCCAGGCGAGCATGTCGACCTTTGTCCCCAACTCTGTCTCCAGGCGACCCCTGGATTTTTTCAGCTGCGTCATAACAAAATCATCCAGAGCAGCCCGGCTCAGTTTTCTGTGTTCTTTCTTGAAGTTCGGATGCCAGTACGTATGAGACTGAACTTCAAAGAGACCGGTTTTTGACAGCTCGCGCAACTGGTCCCACGTCATGGCATACTTGGCATTGGAAATGGCTGACGGGTAGGTAAAAACGGTAACCGGATAGCGGTATTTTTTTATGATCGGCAGCATATCGCTGTAGACCGACTTGTGAGCATCATCCTCGACAATGACAACTGACTTGGGGCCAGGCGCCGGGCCCTTTCCACGATAATAGTCGACGAGCTTGCGCAAAGGTATGACTCTGTAGCCATTGTCATGCAGATATTTCATCTGCGCCTCAAAGACCGGGGTCGTAATCGTCATACCATCGGCAACAGTAGCACCAAACCGGTGATATAACAGGATAGGGACGCGGAACTGTTCAGCGGCAGACGCAACCAGCGGCAACAACAGCACGACCAAGGTTAAAAGCAGGTGTGCAACAAAACGGTACATAAAAGAATATCCTTCCTGAGTTAGCCCCTTACGATGAAAACCGAACAGGGGGCGTTACTGGCAACGGTATGGGAAATACTCCCCTTAATGCGGCGTTGGATAAAACCCTTGCCGGAACTGCCTATCACGATGACATCAATTTCCTCTCGCTTGGCCAGACTGATGATCTTATCGACCGGGTCACCATATTCAACGATCATTTCCAGCGGGATATCATGCTCTGTAGCGCATTTTTCTATGACGTAAAATATTCGTTCACGCAGCTGATCCCATTTTTTTGTTTCGGTCATCGGGGCAGCAGGGACAAAGTCGGTGTAGGTTGCATGCGGCGCATTCGGCAGCACAAGCAATGCATAGATCCGGCTTTTGAACTGGCTCTGGTTGCCGGCGGCAAGCCGCACGGCCTCTTCGGCAGCTTTATCTGACTGGGGAGAACCATCAATCGCCACAAGAATTCTTTTGCGCAGGTTCAGCATACCATCCTCGTAAGTGTTTTATAAACAGATTATCAAGCGGAGAAAATTACCTGCCTCGGAGTTTTAAATATAAAGCAATTATTCACACTTGACAATTGTAAAACAATATTCTAGTATTTTGGAGAAATATCGTGAAAGTTGCATATTTGGCTTATTTTTTAATTAACGATGAGATTTTGATATGTTGCGTTTCACTTTCTATTACTTCAATTCATTAAAAGGACCGGTCTCATGGCAAAAAAAGAAAAATCAGAATACCTTATACAGGCGGTATCCCACGCCCTTGACCTTTTGGAACAGTTTCACGGTGAAGTAGACGAACTGGGCGTTACTGAACTGAGCAAGCGCCTGAAACTGCACAAAAACAATGTCTTCAGACTCCTTGCAACCCTCGAGTCCCGCAGTTACATCGAGCAGAACAAAGTAACCGAGAATTACCGTCTCGGCCTCAAAACCCTTGAGCTGGGCCAGACATTTATCAAGCAGATGGGCCTGTTAAGGCAGTCAAAACCGGTGCTTGATGCTTTAGTGGCAGACTGTAACGAGACCACGTACGTTTCGATTTTAAAAGACTTCAACATTGTATACCTTGACGTTGTTGAAACAGCCATGACCGTCAGGGTCGTTCCACGGGTCGGCTCGAGACTGCCGGCTTACTGTACTGCAGCAGGCAAGGTACAGATCGCGTACATGAGCGATGAGGAACTGGAGACATATCTCCCCTCGAAAGAGCTGAAAGGCTACACTCCCAACACAATTACCGACCGTGACACCCTGAAAAAGCAGCTTAAAGAGATCGCTGAGCAGGGTTATGCCTTTGATAATGAGGAGCTCGACACTGGCGTTAAGTGCGTCAGTGCCCCGATTCGTGACTACACCCGCCGAATTATCGGGGCGGTCAGTATTTCCGGCCCATCAATGCGCTTCTCTGACGAACGCATTAAAAACGAGCTCATTCCACTGGTACTGAAAGCGGGAGAAGAGATTTCTGCCAAACTCGGTTTCCAGAAATAAGCTGCGTGTAACAGACACCCCACGGGCGGCTTTCAAGCCGCCTTTTTTTATGCAGCCAGAGTGACACCAATGTCGTGTCCGGCACTGCAGCAGCTCTCCATAAAGGATGCAATCATGCTGACCTACAAGGTTGTTGAAATTGGGACCGTTACTGAGGATATGATCGAAGAAACACTCAACAGCTGGAGCTCCAAAGGATGGAACTTTGACGGACTGCAGTTCGCGATGCGCGAATCGAGCAAGCGTCCGGCTATGGCCTTTGCACTTTTCACGAGGGAAACATCACCGGAGGCGGAAAAACCATGAGTTCTGATGAAACCCTCTACCTTGTAGACGGCTCTTCCTACATCTACCGCGCCTACTACGCTATCCGGCACCTGTCGTCTCCCACCGGGTTTCCAACCAACGCTATTTACGGATTTATCCAGATGCTGCTCAAGCTGCTTAAAGATTACAACCCGCAACACGTGGCGGTAGTTTTTGATGCAGGGCGCACGACATTCCGCACCGAAATGTATCCGGATTACAAAGCAAACCGCGCGGCCATGCCGGATGACCTGCGCATGCAGATGGAACCGATCCGTGATGTGGTGAGGGCATTTAACATACCGTCACTGGAACTGCAGGGGTATGAAGCCGATGACATTATCGGCGCACTGGCCGGGCGCTTCGCTGCGCGTGGCGGAAAAGTGGTGGTTGTCACCGGTGATAAGGATCTGATGCAGATTGTGACCGACCATGTTACCCTGCTGGACACCATGAAAGGGAAGGAATCCGGCATTGCCGAAGTGGTTGAACGCTTTGGCGTCGGGCCGGAGCTGGTAACTGACATACTCGGACTGGCGGGTGATTCATCAGACAATATCCCCGGCGTGCCGGGGATCGGCGAGAAAACCGCCACAAAACTGATTCTTGAATTTGGCTCACTGGACCAGCTGCTGGAGCGGGCCAACGAAGTCAAAGGAAAAAACGGTGAAAAGCTGCGTGAATTCCGTGAGCAGGCACTGTTGTCACGACGTCTGGCAACGATCGAATGCAACGTCCCGCTGGAGGTTGCACTCGAAACGCTGACGGCGCAGGAACCGGATCAGGAATCACTGAACAGTATCTTCAAAAAATTCGGCTTCACCTCACTGATCAAGGAACTGACCGGCAAAGCGACACTCTCTTCTGCCAATTATCATTCCGTCACCACAGCTGCAGAACTTGACTCTCTCGCGGCTGCTCTTATGCAAGCCGGTGAGTTTGCATTCGATCTGGAGACCACAAGTCTCGACCCGAGATTGGCAGAGATTGTCGGATTTTCTTTCGCTTACCGTGATAACGAGGCGTTCTATGTACCGGTAGGGCATGTGACATCATCCCGCCCCCCCCTTTCCACTCAGGGATTTGGAACCCTTTTTTCACAGCCAGCACAGGCAGACACCGGCAGCAGTGCAAACCTCGCCCCCGGACAACTGCCGCGCAGCAAGGTTCTCGAGGTCCTGCAACCGCTTCTGGAGAATCCCGAACTGCGCAAGGTGGGCCAGAACATCAAGTATGACATGCAGGTGCTGGCCAATAGCGGCATCAACCTGTCCGGGATCTGGTTTGACACGATGCTGGCTTCCTACCTGCTCAACCCGTCACGCCAGGGGCACGGGCTGGATGCCTTGGCACAGGAACATCTCAATCACCGCATGATCAGCTATAAAGATGTGACGGGCAACGGCAGGGACCAGAAGAATTTCTCCGAGGTCGATCTGAAGACAGCAGCCCAGTATGCCGCCGAAGATGCGGACGCCACCTGGCTGCTCCGCCGGAAATTTGAGCCACTGCTTGTAGCAAACAGCGACGACACACTGTTTTACACCGTAGAGATGCCGCTGGTCACTATTCTGGCCGGAATGGAGAACCATGGGGTTCTTCTCGACTGCACGCTTTTGAATACTCTGTCTGCGGATTTTGCCGGACGGATGCGGACAGTAGAGGAACAGGTTTTTTCCCTCGCCGGTGAACGATTCAACCTCAACTCTCCCAAACAGCTGGGCGAGGTTCTGTTTGACCGCATGGGGTTGAAAACCGGCAAAAAAACCAAGGGGAAGACCGGCTGGTCAACCGACAACGAGGTATTAACCCTTCTGGCCGAAGATCATGAAATTGCCCGTTTGATCCTTGATTACCGCACTGTTGCCAAACTAAAATCAACCTATACCGATGCCCTGCCACGCCTTGTCAATTCGCGCACCGGACGGGTTCACACGTCGTACAATCAGACCGTCACCAGCACCGGCAGGCTGTCTTCATCCGATCCAAACCTGCAGAACATCCCCATCCGCAGCGAAGAGGGGCGCCGGATTCGCCATGCCTTTATAGCCCCGCCTGGACACGTTATCCTGTCGGCTGACTACTCCCAGATCGAACTGCGTGTTCTGGCACACCTTTCAGGCGACAAGGTTTTCTGCCACGCCTTTGCCAATGATGAAGATATCCATACCCGTACCGCCGCAGAGGTCTTCGGGCTTTTCCCGGAGATGGTGACCCCTGAAATGCGTCGCCAGGCAAAGACAATCAATTTCGGCATCATCTACGGCCAGGGTGCCTTTTCTCTTGCAAAACAACTCGGCATACCGCGCAAAACCGCTGAAGAGTTCATCAACACGTATAAAGAGCGACACCATGGCGCGATCGCATTTCTGGATGCCTGCATCAAAGAGGCGGAAGAGAATGGCTTCGTAAGGACAATCCTCGGGCGGCGGCTCCCGATTCCGGACATCCAGAGCAATAACGGTAACGTGCTGGCCTTTGCCCGCCGCAACGCCATAAACTACCCTATTCAGGGTTCGGCGGCAGATATCATTAAGTGTGCCATGATCCGTATTGATTCCCGCCTCCGCTCGGAACAGCTAAAGAGCCGTATGGTTATGCAGGTGCATGACGAACTGGTCCTGGAGGTCCCGGAAAACGAATTGCTGGTGGTGGAACAGCTGGTAGAAGAGGAGATGGGGCGTGCGGTAGAGTCACGGGTGCCGCTCAAGGTGGATATAAGCTACGGTGCTAACTGGAGCGAGGCTCACTAGGCGGATAAACCTGTGTGCTTCAGCTGGTGGCGTTCCGCCTTCTGCGGCGGTCTTTCTGTTTACGCAGTTTTTCAATCCGCTTCATCTCAGGCGTTACCGCTCCGGAAGCGGCTTCGATTCGCTCAAGCAACTCACGACGGGCAAGAAAACGGTTTACCGACTGGCTCCTCTCACGCATACAGGTGACCTGTATGCCGGTTGGCGCATGTTTGATCTGCACACAACTTGAGGTCTTGTTGATATGCTGTCCACCGTTACCGGACGAACGGACGAAGCTTTCCACAAGATCTTCTTCACGCACCCCCAACTCGGCCATTTTCAGCCGCAACGAGCGGTTCTTTTCTTCACTTACCGCAAACGTAGTCATCGTGTTACAGCCCTCGGTTCCTGATAGTTTGATCTCCGCTTACGCCAGCTGGCAGCAGGCAGGGTATTGATTGTACCTATACCACTTCATATTTGTTTTCAAGGTATTATTCCGCTGCCGGGGCGGGTGTTGCCTGATACGCTCCGGTATGCTATAAGCGCAGCAGTACCATTTAATCATATAACTTCCAAGGGGTATCGTGAAGGCTCATTTTCTACAACGCTGCTGGGTTACGTTTTCCATTTATGTCGTCGGATTCTACGCATCGTGCCTGAACAGGTTCGTTATCAAGGGGAGTTGCAACATCCCGCACGATGGACCTGTCCTGATAGCTTCCAATCACATATCAGCCTACGACACCATTTTCCTGCCCTGGGCCGTCATCAAACACAACCCGTTTCAGATGCTCTGGGCACCGGCCAAAGAGGAACTTTTCGAAAATACTTTTCTGCGGCTGATTTACCTGTCCTGGGGGGCTTTTCCGGTCAGGCGCAAAAGGGACGTCAGGGCAGGCCGCGTGCTGAACGACCTGCTGCTGGACCAGAAAGTCATGCTGTTCCCGGAAGGGACACGCCATAAAGACGGGCGACTCGGGCAGGGCAACCGCGGTGTAGGAAAAATAATCTACGACACCCGTCCAACCGTCATTCCGACCGCCTTGACCGGCGTAAACAGCTGGAAGTTTCCAGGCCTACGACAAAAGGGTGCCGTTATCTTTGGTGCGCCACTCGACTTCAAAGATCTTTTCCAGCGGGAAGATTGCAAGGAAACACACATTCTGATTGTTGAGCGGGTCATGCAGGCTATTGCGGCTCTACTGGCTGTGGAAGGGGTGGATTATGGCAGAAAATGAAGTCCAGTGTGTAGAGATTTTCTGTGATGGCGCCTGCAGCGGAAATCCTGGACCTGGCGGATATGGTGCGATACTGCGCTACGGTGGGCATGCGAAAGAGTTGAGCGGCGGTGCGGCAGCGACGACCAACAATCGCATGGAAATGACGGCGGCAATTGAGGCGCTTCGCCTGTTAACGCGCCCTTGTCAGGTTACAATCACAACTGATTCGCAATATCTGGTTAAGGGTATGACGGAGTGGATTGCAGGATGGCAGCGCAAAGGGTGGCGCAACAGCAAGAAGGAACCTGTCCTGAATAAAGATCTGTGGGAAAGTCTGCTTAACCTGACAAAAGCACATACCGTACAGTGGAAATGGGTCAGAGGACATGCCGGACACGCTGAAAACGAAAGATGCGACCAGTTGGCCAGAGAAGGCATTCCAACGTTGCAGTGAGGGCAGAATACAGAAAATGTGCTTTTAAACGTAAGGGGGGATCAGATAAAATAGTGGCGGAGAGAGAGGGATTCGAACCCTCGATACCGGTTTCCCAGTATACTCGCTTAGCAGGCGAGCGCCTTCGACCTACTCGGCCATCTCTCCGTATGTGCAGTCAACCTACAAAACAGTGGATGCGATACCTATCATGCCCCACAGAATAAATCAAGCTTAAAGAGACTACCGTCGACAAAACGAAACCAGCCAGCCTGTTATCTGCTCCGCCCTACTTCCCTTTTTTCAGATCAATCAGAATCAGCTTTGCAACCGCTTTGAGCGTTTCAAAAACACCTTCACCGGTTGTCGCACACGCTTCAAACTCTGGCACATCAGTAGGATTCAATTCCTGGCGCAACTCTTCTACAGACATGGCACCAGGCAGGTCACGCTTGTTGTATTGAATAATGTAAGGGAGCTTATCCAGGTCGTAACCCTGTTCCTTGAGATTAATCCTCAAGTTCTCAAGCGACTCAATATTCGCGTCAATCCGCTCTTCCTGCGAATCAGCGACAAACACAACGCCATCTACGCCTTTCAAAATCAGCTTTCTGGACGCATCATAAAAGACTTGCCCCGGCACAGTGTACAGATGAAAACGAGTCTTAAATCCCCTGATTTCGCCCAAAGAAAGCGGCAGAAAATCGAAAAACAGGGTACGCTCCGTCTCTGTCGCGAGACTTATCATCTTGCCTTTGGCGTCCGGTGCAGTCTTTTGATAAACGAATTGAAGATTTGTCGTCTTTCCGCACAGACCTGGGCCGTAATAAACTATTTTACAATTGATTTCACGAGAAGCATAGTTGATGAAGGACATCTTTGGCTTTCCCTGTTATTAATTAGTAAGTTATAATTACTTTAGCAGTGCGGCAAAAGCACTTCAGTCACCGGCCATATCCTATCAGCGGGCATCAACTAAAAAGATTATCAATGTCGTCGTCGGTTATTTCAGCAAACGGGAAGTCAGAAGAACCGCGCTTTTCCCGCTCTTCAGACTTAACGAGAAGTTTTTCAAAGATCGTAGAGAGCTCTTCCGATGACTTCTTCACCCGCAGCCGCACGAGACCAAGTGACGAGCGGTTATCGAAAAGGACCACGAGGATCACGCGCCCGCCAACAATGGAGATGTGGAGGTTATCCTTCTCTCCTTCGTGAAAGAGGATGGAAAACTCTTTCTCACCTATCAGTTTGGCCAGACCACCGGTGGCAGCAATATTTCCAGCCGTCAGAGATGCAAGCGACGTGGTATCAAAGCGTTCGGTTTCTCCGACCCCGGATATCAGCTGCCCATTCTTGTCAACAAGGAATATTACCTTGGCGTTAGCCTCATTCAGCAAACGACCGATAACTTCATTGATTTCCTGAAATTCTTCATCGTACATGACCAGCGTTGGATTGGACATGCCATGTCTCCCTGCCCGTCGGCAATAGTATCTTCAAAACTTTAAATTAACATAAGAATAAGCTGCCTTATAGCAAACATGCGATCTGCTTTCAAGTTTATTCGTCGCAACTGCCATGATCCCGGGGATAACCAGCCGTTTGCTTTAAGGAGCTGGCTGTGATATTGTGTTCGCTTTATACTATCATTACAGAACCAGTCCAGAGGACTCAAATCATGGAATTGAGTTTTTCCAAAAGCAATGAACACATTGACCGCATTATCAGCCAACTGGTCGAAGAATCAGGCGGCATCCACCATCCCGCCGTAATCAAGGAAATGATCCTTGCAACGCTTAAGATCGGCCAGGACGTTGACTATCTGGCAGACCTGAAATTAATTAATCGTACGCTCCGCGAAATGCGCTATACGGCGCGGGTTTTCGGCCCCTACCGTCACCGGAAGAAAGTAACTATTTTCGGGTCGGCACGCACGGAAAAAACAGATGAAATGTATAAGAAATGTGTCAGCTTCAGTCGCCGACTGGCAGAAAACGACTACATGGTTATTACAGGCGGCGGCCCCGGCATTATGCAGGCAGGTAACGAGGGGGCTGGCAGTGAAAACTCCTTTGCAGTAAACATTCGCCTTCCCTTTGAGCAAAAGCCGAATCCGATCATGTATCGCAATCCTCGCCTGGTAACGTACAAATACTTTTTCAACCGCAAGGTGGCTTTCGTCAAAGAGGCTGATGCGATTGTTGTTTTTCCGGGAGGATTTGGCACCCTGGATGAAGCGATGGAAGTCTTCACGCTGATACAAACCGGCAAGACATCTCCCAAGCCGTTGATCCTGATGGACGATCAGGATGGCTACTGGGAACGCTTCTTCGCTTTCATCAGAGAAAGTCTTCTGGTGAAGGGATTCATTTCCGGAGAAGATTTTTCACTATTTACCATCACCAGAAACGAGGAGGAGGCGCTCCAGATTATAGACACCTTCTACAAAACCTACCACTCACTGCGCTTCATAGAAAACCGGCTGGTGATACGCCTGATGAAAACTCTTTCCTCCGAACAGATTGAAACATTATCCATGGAGTTCCCGGGGCTTATCAAGGATGGGGACAAAATCCGCTGCTGTGAGGCATTCCCGGAAGAGATTGATGAACCGGACCTTGCCCACCTGCCGCGTATTTCACTGCTCTTCGACCACCATCACTACGGCCTGCTGGTTGCGTTCATTAACCGCATTAATTCTTTCTGACAGACATCCGTCAACCGACGCCCGGCTCCTGAGCCGGGCGCGTTGACAACAGCTGACGCTTGGCGATATAGTTCAAAAACTACTTTAAATCCGGGACACCATGCAGGATCTTAAAAATTTATCACACAAAAAAACACCTTCTGTCTTCAGTTTTTTAGGCAGCGGGCGCCGCAACAGGCGTATTAATAACTCCAGCGAACCGGCCAGACCCAGGCTGCCTTTTCCATCAGGAAAACGTCTCCGACAGTTGAAACTGGTGCTAATGTTCATTGCCATCGTCCTGGCGCTTGCTCCGCTCTGCGTGCTGGCACTGCGTCAGACAGAATCAGCCGGTTCGCGGGTCACAAGCTGGATTAAACAGGTAACGGGAACCGGCCTGAAATCGGCTGAAGTGGCCAGGACAAAAGACTCGGCCAATCGCTTCACGACCGCCAGTGACATGCTTGAAACAGCAGACATCAACAACGCCAGCGTATCAGCCCGGACTCCGGAAGGCCTGCAGTACGTCTATACAATCCAAGGCGACCTGCAGCAGAGGGTACATGACTATCTGGTCAAGTACAATGTACCGTATGGCGTTTTTGTCGCAATCGAACCGGCTTCGGGGCGTATTCTCGGCATGACAGCCTACTCGTCGGTTGATCCCGGATGGGCCAGACGCTCTGCGTACGAGCTGTATCCGATGGCCTCACTGTTCAAAATCATAACCGCCTCCGCAGCGCTTGAAAGCAATAAAATAACACCTGAATCAGTGGTCGAATTCCGTGGCAAAAACTATTCTGAAAACCCGCGTTACTGGGATGTAAGCCCCCGCGGCAGCAACAGCCGCATGAATGTCACCTATGCCATGGGTAAATCTGTCAACCCGGTTTACGGACGTGTGGCAAGTGACATAGCCGGCAAGAGCTCTGTAATGGAATCCGTTTCCCGCTTCGGTTTCAACCAGAAACTGCTGCCGGACACACCGGCAAAACCGAGTCAGGCAGGGGCACCGGCAGACGATCATAAATTGATGCTGATGGGGGCGGGACTGGACCATGACGTCAAGATCTCACCGTTGCATGCGGCGGTGATCATGTCGGCAATAGCAAATGGCGGGAAGATGATGGCTCCAGGGCTTACCAGTGCTATAATTGATGCAAAAGGGATCGAGAAAGATATTTTTGTTCCGCGCGAACTCCGACAGCTGGTCACGCCAGAGACATCGACATCATTGACGCAGATGCTTTCCAGCACAGTCCTGACCGGAACCTCGCGCAAAGCATTTCATGACCGCCGCGGTCGACCGTTGATTAACGTCTCAATAGCAGCTAAAACGGGATCAATCGACGGGACAGACCCAAAGGGTCACTATTCATGGTTTGCGGCATTTGCGCCGATCCAGAATCCCCGGATTGCGCTGGTTGCCCTGGTTATCAATCCTGACAAATGGCGAATAAAGGCGTCTCAGGTTGGCGCAGAGGCTTTGTACGAGTTTTTCAGGCAGTAGATTGAGTGGCGGGATAGGTCATTAAATGCAGCTCTCCATCGCACATTTCGCCATAGGTAAACTGTTCCATCCAGTCGCCAAGAGACAGAACTGCGAAGGGAGGGGCAGTGAGCTCTTCACGCAGTGCAAGATGGAAATGGCCGGTAACCAGTCCGTCATACCCTTTTTTCTGGAGAGAGCGTGCAAAGTCGAGGATTATCCGGCGATAGTCCCAACGCGTCGAGTTCACTCCATAACCGGCCTGACTCCGCTTCTGCAGGCGTTCCCTGATTTTCTGTGCCCATAGCGGGGGAAAACGCCTCACAGCGGCTGCAACCATGCGGGTACGCAGCAGAAAACGCAGCAGGCGGTAGAGTCGATCGCCCTTATTGATCTGGTCGCCATGACATACGTAGAGTCTCTTGCCCTGCACGGACTCGAGGGACGGTCCGGTATGGATTATGGCGTTCAGCCGCTGTGAAAAAACCGTACCAAGATGGAAATCGTGATTTCCCTCAAAATAGACAAGCCTGCAGCCGCGCAGCACCACACGCTCCAAGGCATCAATGACGGCGTTGTACTCTGCACACGGCTGTGACGGAAACCCAAGCCAAAAGTCGAACAGGTCGCCTACAATGTAGAGGGTATCCAGCTCCCCCTCAAGTTCATGGAGAAAATGAAGCAGCAGGCGGTAGTTGGTATCGTCAGGTGACGCGAGATGGGCGTCGGCTATAAATATGGTTCGCATGGCGCAGATTGTGCTTCGATCAACAGCAAAAAGTCAACAAGGAAGAAAACAGGAGAAACTCGATGGCAATGATTCAGAGCGTTGAAATTTCATGGGAAGATCTGCTCGGAGCATTTACCAGTGGGCAGTTTGACAAAACATACTATCTGGACCGGCTGACCGGTGAAATATTTTCTGTCCCCTCCACGTCCGACAACAACGAAGTCCGGCAACAGCTCCATAGCAATGGCGAGCGTTTCCTGGAAATACCGCCGTTTGACTATCGCAGCGAGCGACAGATTATGACAGAATTTGTTGCGCAGATATCCGACCCTGAGTTAAGGACCATGCTGCGTACCTCGCTGGCAGGAAAAAAACCTTTTGGAAAGATAGAAGACATCCTCTCGTTCTACCCGCAGGAAGAAGAGCGTTTTACGCTATTAAAAGACCGGTTTCTTTCCAATCGGCTTAAAACCTGGCTGGAAGAAAACAACCTGTTCACGACTGATACGGTTCTACAAGGCGCAAAACACGCCTAGGAGAAAAGATGGAGCACATCCACCACGCTCATACGCCTCGCGGCGATTACGGTAGATTTATTGCCGCGATAATGGTTTTCTGCCTGCTGGCAGCAGCCGGATACGCATTGCAGCACACCATTTCATGTTTTCTGCTTTCCTGGGTCATCGCCTACCTGCTTGACCCCCTTCTCGTGAGCGCTGAGCAGCGTGGTATAAAAAGGCTCTACGCCCTTGGGCTGTTGTACATACTCCTGGGGTTTCTTACCGTTTTTTTTGTGACATTCATCGTACCGACCCTCACCATCAGCTGGAACCGCTTCGTCCTTGACCTGCCCATCTACATCCAGCAGATCAAACAGGTCGCTCTGGAGTGGAAGGGGCGCCTGCCTGACCGCTACGGTTCCGATGAAATACAGTGGCTCATAGACAAAACAGCCGGGAACGTTGACAAGACGGCTGAGAAGGCCGGTTCATTGGCCTATGGCTTTGGAACCCGCATCATTTTTAATCTCTTCAACATCGTACTTTCACCGATCCTTGTTTTCTTTATGCTCTACTACAAACAGACCGTTATCGTAACGCTCATCTCCTGGCTACCTGAAGATCGCCGCACCCAGATCATAGAGATCGCCAATGAGGTCAACAAGAGTATCGGCGGGTATCTGCGCGGGCAGGTGATGGTTTCCATCATAGTCGCACTCCTCTCCACCATCGCTCTTTTTTTCCTCGGGATCCCCCACCCGTTCTTCTGCGGGGCTTTTGCCGGCGCAGCTTCCATACTGCCGTTCATTGGTGTCATCATCGCAACGCTCCCCGCCCTCTTCTTTGCCTGGTTTAAATTCCAGTCGGTAGCGATGCTTGGACAGACCACGCTTGCATTCGGAATGATCTACTTTGTAGAGGGGTATGTCATCAAGCCGCTGGTATTCAAAGAGTCGATGAACCTGAACCCGCTGGTAACCATCATCATGGTCATGGCTCTTGGTGAAATGCTCGGGTTCTGGGGAATACTGCTGGCGTTGCCGATAGCGTCAGCCATCAAAATCACCTGGGAACATTTCCTGCTGGGAGATTTTAAAAAGAGGTAACAAACCGTGATAAATGAAACCTCCTCACCGCCGCCACACGTGATCACTTCCACCGTATCAATAAGCGGGATGTCCTGTGCAAATTGTGCTGCCCGGATCGAAAAGGATCTGGCCGGGCGGGAAGGGGTGCAGGGTGCCGTCGTTAACTTTGCCCTGGGAGAACTGACCGTCACCCACGACCCTGCGACCATCTCGAAAGCGCAGATATCCCTGTTAGTGGAAGCGCTCGGCTACGGAGTCATACGCCAGGAAGCTGACGGCGAACTGACCTTTGGCGTACAGGGCCTGCACTGCGCCTCCTGCGTCAACACCCTTGAAAAAAAGCTGCTTGAACACCCTGCCGTTACTACCGCCATCGTAAATCTGGCGGCTGAGACCGGCTTTGTCCGCTTTGATCCGCAGCAGCTTGGTTTGACCGGCATCTTCAGCATCGTACATGCCGCCGGATACACCCCGGTGGAATTAAACGTCGTTGAAGCAGCTCACGACGACGGCCTGCGCTCTCAACGAAACTGGTTCATCTTCTCACTGCTGGCTTCCCTGCCGATCATGCTGACGATGGGGCTACACTCCAATCGTGCCGCAATGCAGCTCAATCTGCTGCTGGCAACGGCTGTCCAGTTCTCTGCCGGCCTGATCTTCTACCGCGGGGCCTGGAGCGCCCTCAAAAACCGCAGCACCAACATGGACGTCCTGGTGGCTCTGGGGACTTCTGCCGCCTATTTTTACTCCCTGGCCGCCTACTTCGGCCTGCTTGGACCCCATCGCGAAGTGTTCTTTGAGACCTCGGTAATGCTGATCGCTTTCATACGGCTCGGTAAATACCTGGAGGCCCGCGCCCGTGGCAAAGCGAGTGAAGCGCTCAAGAAGCTCCTCCACCTCCAGGCTGACAAGGCCAGATTAGTCACCGATGAGGGCGAAAAAGAGGTGCCGGCCTCTGTCATCCGGGTCGGCGACGTCGTGCTGGTCCGTGCCGGAGACATTATCCCGGTTGACGGTGAGGTGATTGAGGGCGGTGGGGCGGTCGATGAGAGCATGGTTACCGGTGAATCCCTCCCGGTTCTGAAAAAACCGGGCGATTCTGTTTCCGGGGCAACTGTCAGCAGCAATGGTGTCATGCGAATCCGGGCGACCCGCATCGGAGAAGCAACCCTGCTGGCGCAAATTGTCAAGATGGTCCGCGAGGCACAGGGAGACAAGGCCCCAATCCAGCGCTTTGCCGACGCTGTTTCAGCCTGGTTCGTGCCGCTTGTCCTGCTGCTGTCGGCCGCCACTTTTATCATCTGGTACGCCGTGCTTTCAAAAGACTTTTTAACCGCCTTCCGCTTTTCGGTCGCCGTACTTGTTATCGCCTGCCCCTGTGCCATGGGGTTGGCGACACCAACCGCCATCATGGTCGGCAGCGGCATAGCTCTGGGGCGCGGAATCCTGATAAAAAAGGGCTCTGCACTGGAGACGATCTCCCGCGTGCAGGTCCTCTTGCTTGACAAAACCGGCACCCTGACCAAGGGGACACCGGAGATGACCGACCTTGTACCGGTCGCACACAGCGTCGACCCGGCCAAACTACTCGAGTGCCTGGCGACAGCCGAAGCGTACTCGACCCATCCGCTGGCCCAGGCAGCGCTCGCTGCCGCCCGTGATGCGGGGATCGAACCGGGCCTGGCCGACGAATTCGAGGAACGAGGCGGCAAGGGAGTGACCTGCCACTACGGGGAATTCCAACTGGCGGTCGGCAACGAGCGACTGATGACAGAGCTTGGTATTCCTCTGACCCCAATGGCGAAGAAAAGCGCTGAATTAACCTCTGCAGGCAAATCACTGGTCTATGTTGCCGCCGGTAACACACTGGTCGGCGTCGCCGCTTTTGCCGACACCCTTAAACCCGGATCGGTACAAGCTGTCAACGAACTGCGCCGCATGGGCATAACTACCTGTATGATTACCGGCGACCATGCCGATGTCGCCGCCATTGTGGCGAAACAGGCTGGAGTCGACACCTTTGAAGCCGAAGTAATGCCGGATCGCAAACGGGAAGCGGTGAAAGAGTACCAGCAGCGGGGCATGATTGTCGGCATGGTGGGTGACGGAATCAATGATGCGCCCGCTCTTGCCCAGGCCGAAATCGGTATCGCCATCGGCGGGGGCACAGATGTTGCCAAAGAGACCGGCGATATCGTCCTGATGCGCAGTGATCTGCTGGATGCCGTGCGGGCGATAGCAATCGGCCGGGCCACCCTGGTCAAGATCAAACAGAACCTGTTCTGGGCAATGTTCTACAACATCCTCGGCATTCCGATAGCCGCCGGCATGCTGTCTGGCTACGGAATTTATCTGAAACCGGAATATGCCGGCCTGGCAATGGCCTTTTCGTCCGTGTCAGTCGTACTGAACTCTCTGCTGCTGAAACGTATCGAAAAATCCATTTGATTGCATGGAACGGATCAACCTGCTGGGGGTAGGAGTGCTTTTTCTCGGAACATCACGAAAATGCGTGGGTATGTGTATTGCTGCCGCTGCGTTTATTACTGCCCTGACAGTCCCGGCCATCGCCGCAGAGCAGGGGAGTGCCGTTCGTGAGGTGCCAGCCAGCAGAGCCAGAACTGAGTCCGTCCAGACAGCGGCAACAGGGGCGTCACCGCCTGACAGAATAAGCGCTGAGTACCTCAAAGGATATGCTAGCGATGGCGGCAGGATACTTGCGGCGCCGCTTCAGTGGGGCGGCAAGGAGTGGCTTACGGCAGGACTGCTCATCGGGGCAACATCAGGGCTCTACTTTGCGGATGCCGACATCAGGAACTTTGCTCAAAAAAACCAGAGTATAGCCGGGGATCGCGCCGCCTCGGCAGGAAATCTCCTCGGCAACCCTCTCTTCGCCGTACCATCCCTCGGAATCTTCTATCTTTACGGACAGCTCAATGACGACCCGAAAGCTCGCCGCACCTCGCTGCTGGCCGTAGAGAGCTTTACCATCAGTGGCGCCATCGCCCTGACCATCAAGCAGGCCACCCAGCGCCCCCGCCCCGCTTCCGGAGAGACTTCCACAACCTGGGACGGCCCCGGCCTCAAAAGGACCGACAGCGCCTTTCCCTCCATACATACGCAAACCGCATTTTCGATTGCCTCTGTTTTTGCCGAAGAGTACGGCAGCACCCCGTTTGTTGCGCCGACCGCCTACGGGCTGGCTTCTTTTGTCGGTTTGTCGCGAATTTACAGCAACAAGCACTGGGCATCGGATGTATTTCTTGGTGCGGCAATCGGCTATTTTGTCGGCAAAAGCGTTGTCAGATACCATACAGCGCAGAGCCCTCCCCCCCTGAAGATCCTGCCTACGGTCAGCCAGCAGGGATTCGGATTGATGGCCGAATACAGGTTTTGACTGCGACCAGCGATCTCTGAACAGAAAGGGTTTACAGCCATGCATAGCTTTGAGTATCCACCTGCGGAGACAGGCGTCCACCCAGCCGTTTTATCTGAAATGCTGTTGTCACCACTGTTTTGCATGGTAGAATCTCCGCAGACAGTTCTCACACGAGAGGATTAAGATGCACCCCTCGCAAAAAATAATGAACCACACGAACGGGCATAGCCTCCTTTCCAGAAAGATCAATCTTTTTGCATGGATATTAATTGCCTGCTGGACGCTCCTCATAGCTGTTTCCTGGTTCTGGAGCTTCCACGCTGAGCGCACGGTGCTGCACAAAGTCGCCCTGGCAGAGGCACAGGCATTGATAGAACGTGATGCCCAGTATCGGCGCTGGGGAGCATCTCATGGCGGTGTGTATGTGCCGGCAACCCCACAATCCCCCCCGAACCCGCGCCTCTCCCACATACCGGAACGCGATATAATCACACCTTCCGGAAAGCAACTGACCCTTGTAAATCCCGCCTACATGGCCCGGCAGGTCAATGAATATGCCAAAGCTGACAGCCCATTGATCAGACGTGCCCACATTACCAGCCTGAAACCGCTTCGGCCTGAAAACACTCCCGACCCATGGGAAGAGGCGGCCCTCCGCTCTTTCGAACGTGAAGCGCACGATGTCAGCGCCATCGTAACCATGGGCAAAAAACAGTATATGCGGCTTATGACCCCGCTTATCACCGAGCAACCGTGCCTGAAATGCCATGCCTTCCAGGGGTACGGAGCAGGATCGGTGCGCGGCGGGATAAGCGTTTCTGTGCCGCTTCAACCACTTATTGATGCGAGCCGCGGACAGACGGTTGGATCTATCGCCTTCCACGGAGTTATCTGGCTGCTGGGACTGGGCGTAAGCAGTCTGGGGGCTCGCCAGCTTGCCCGGAGCGCACGTGCACAAAAGCAGGTCGAAAGAGAACTTCAACAGCAGACCGTACAGCTTGAAGAAGAAATTGTCGACCGCCGGAGAGCACAGGAGTCACTGCAGGAAAGTGAAGCACACCTCAGGATAGTCGCAGATTACGCTTCCAACTGGGAATACTGGCGATTGCCGAACACCTCCTTCCTCTATATGTCGCCGTCTGTTCTGAACCTGACCGGGTATTCCGTTGAAGATTTCTACAGCGACAGCGAGCTGTTCTACCGTGTTATCCATCCCTACGACAGGGAACTGTTCCTGGACCATACGCACATTGTCGATTCTAACGGACAGATCCTGCCGCTCGAAATCCGGATCATACGCAAAGATGGCGATGTGCGCTGGATCAGCCACATCTGTCAGCAGGTCTACACCCCTGAAGGGCTTCCCTGGGGATGGCGAGCCAGCAATCACGACATCACCGAGCGCAAACAGATGGAATACGAACTTTTCGAGCAGACCGAACTGCTGGAGGAAGAGGTTTCTGAACGGGAAACGGCGCAGGCGCGTCTTGAAGAAATGAATCATTCACTGGAAGAGCGCATCAATCTGGCGGTCACCGATCTGCGCGACAGGGATCAGGCATTGATCCAGCAGGGGCGCCTCGCGTCCATGGGGGAGATGATCAACAACATAGCCCACCAGTGGCGGCAACCGCTTAACAACGTCGGACTCATCATCCAGAGCCTGAAGTATTCGTACGATGCCGGCACCATGACTGGTGACGAGCTGGAACATGAAATCAGCACTGCGATGGATGTTATCATGCACATGTCACGCACCATCGACGACTTCCGCAACTTTTTTCGCGGCGACAAGCATAAAGAGACCTTTTTAGTCAGCAAAACGATCCACCACGCCCTTGAGTTTGTATCCGCTGCGCTGTCAAGCCATGATATCCTGGTGGAGCTTGAAGACGATGACACCGTCACAGCGACCGGTTATCAAAACGAGTATGCACAGGTGCTGCTCAATATCCTCTCCAATACCCGGGAGGCCTGCATTGAACGCGGCACCACCGCGCCGCGCATCCATATCAGGGTCGCGACTGAAAACGGCCGATCGGCTGTCTCTATCCGTGACAATTGCGGAGGAATCGCCGATGATATCATGCCCAGGATATTCGACCCCTATTTCACCACCCGCACACCTGACAAGGGAACCGGTATCGGCCTCTATATGTCAAAGGTCATCATTGAACAGAATATGGGCGGGCGCCTCACCGCCGAAAACACGGTAGACGGAGTGGAATTCAGGATCGAAGTATGAAGCGGAACCGATAAGGACAAAAGCCATGCCTGAGAGAGTTCCCATACTGATAGTAGATGATCTCCCCCAAAACATACTGGCTCTGGAAGCTGTTATTGCCGATATGGGTTTTGATATCATGACGGCACGATCAGGAAATGACGCGCTGCGACTGTCGCTTAAAGTTGACTTTGCACTGATCCTCCTGGATGTGCAGATGCCGGGCATGAACGGCTTTGAAGTGGCCCGCCTGATGCGTTCCAACCCCAAAACAAGCCATGTGCCGATACTCTTTGTCACCGCAGGAATGAAAGACCTTCTCGACCAGATTGCAGGATATGAAACCGGCGCGGTGGATTACCTGATGAAACCCTTTGAACCGGTTATCCTGCGCAGCAAGGTACGGGTGTTCCGCGAACTGTACCGGCAGCGGAAGCTTATTGAAGAATTTTACTACACGCTCGAGCAGATTATCGAAGAGAGGACCGCGGAGCTGAAAGAGGCAAACGAGACAATTTCGCGTCTGGCGGCAACCGATGAGCTTACCAAGCTTTCCAACCGCCGTTCTTTCAACAACTGTTTAGCCGCAGCCATGAGTGCCGCCATTCGCCACAACTATCCGCTTGCCATGATCATGGTCGACCTCGATCACTTCAAGGTGGTAAATGACACCTTCGGCCACGGCGTGGGGGACATGGTATTGAAGGGGTTTGCCGATCTGCTGCGGGAGGTGATCCGGGCAGAGGATGTTGCCGCCCGCTGGGGCGGAGAAGAGTTCATCGTCATCCTTCCGCACACCGCCCGCGATGCCGCGGCAGCACTGGCGGAGCGGATACGGATCGCCTTTGAAAAACATTCCGGCGGTGTCACCCCGATTTTACTATCAGCCAGCTTCGGCGTGGTTGAGCGGCAAGAAGGAGACGACACGGACACCCTGATCAGACGGGCTGATAATGCCCTCTATCGCGCAAAGAACGAAGGGCGCAACCGTGTGGTGGTAGGGTAAAGGTGCCCTGGCAGGGAACGGGGAAAGAAACCGTAGAACAGTAAAAACAGCGGTTTATGCATTAGACCGTGATCATGCCTTGTGCCCCTTCTCATGCGATCATGCATAGAATTGGTCGGCTGGCTGAAAAAAATGGGGAGCGGATACATGGAGTTATATTCCAACCTGAAAATAAAAAACAAGCTGATTCTCGGCTATGCCATCGTAGTCGCCTGCTGCTGTCTGGTCGGTTTTTTCGGCATCAGAGGCATGGGCAAGATAAATGAGCGGCTGGATGATGTGCATCATAATCTGCTCCCGTCGATTTCCACGGCCACCGAACTCGACCAGCAGAGCCAACTGCATCGACGCATATATCTCCGCTACATGCTTGAAAGTGCCCCTCAAGAGCGAAAAGAACTCGAGGACAGACTGATACTCTCGGAACATTCTATTGAAAAATCATTAGAACGATTTTACACGTTCCCTCTGCCGCAAGAAGAACGTGAACTTTTGAAAAATGTTTCCGACCTCCTCCATTCTTTTTTTGACACGACTAAAAAGGTACGCACAGCGATCCGTTCCGGCACTCGATATGAGTCGTTGCACAGCGAGCACCTGCACATAAAAGATCTTTCCGAGCAGTTGGAAAGGAGCATAAAGGAGCTCTCGCAATTCAATGCAAACGAGGTGGCAGAGCACTTCGAGCAGAGCAGTGTGTACTACAGCCAGCTCCGTTTCGGGCTAACGGGTCTGATCATTCTCTCCATACTGATTGCCATCTCAATGGTCATACTGATTAGCCGGAGTGTCGCCAATCCTCTGCGCCAGGTGCTGGAAGCGGTACGCTTGCAACAGGAGGGGGGCAAAGAAAAAGCACGCCTGGCAGAAGCGATCGCCACCGGCGACCTGAGCCAGGAAGTGACCATTACCGAACCGCTCGGTATCGAAGCAGGTCAAGCCGGCCAAGATGAGGCTGGTATGCTGCTGACGGCGATTGTCGCTATGAGCGAAGTGCAGCATAAGCTGGATCTTGCTTTTGCCGGAATGGCCCGATCCCTCCGTCACAACCACGAGCAGGAAGCGTTGCGCAACTGGTTCAAGAACGGCCAGAACGAACTCAACACCATCTTGAGGGGAGAGAAGTCCACGGCGGAACTGACCGAGCAGGCGCTTGCATTTCTGACTGAATATCTTGGCGCCGGCGTCGGCGTTTTCTACCTGTTTGATGAAAATGAAGCGGCGCTGAAGATTGCCGCCGGTTATGCCTGCCCCCCGGGTAAAGACATGAACGGGCGGATTGCTCTCGGTGAGGGACTGGCCGGGCAGGCCGCGCTGGAAAAGAGGACCATCACCCTGAACGAAGCCCCTCCGGAGTACCTCCGCATCAGCTCAGGGCTGGGAGGAGCCGAACCTGCCCACATCGTTGCCCTCCCGCTGCTGCATAACGGCACTTTGGTCGGTCTCCTGGAAATCGGTTCTTTCAGCACATTTAGTGAGGACGACCTTGCCTTTCTGCAACAGATTATGGAAGCGCTGGCAATAGCCCTCAGCGTTAACAAGTCCCGACAACGTGTCAACGGACTTCTGGAGCAGACTCAGGGGCAGACAGAAGAGCTCCAGGTGCAGCAGGAGGAGCTGCAGCAAACCAACGAAGAGCTGGAAGAGCGTGCTCAGATGCTGGAGCAGCAACGGGAGCAGATCCGCACAAAAAACCGCGCCTTGGAGGAAACAGGCAGCGAACTGCAGCACAAAGCCGATGAACTGGAAAGGGTCAGCACCTACAAGTCCGAGTTCCTCGCCAACATGTCTCACGAGCTGCGCACACCGCTCAACAGCCTGATGATTCTTTCCAGCCTGCTCAAGGACAACCGGGAGGGAAATCTCACCGCCAAACAGGTGGAGTTTGCCGCCACCATCAACGGAGCCGGCCGTGACCTGCTCCATCTGATCAACGACATCCTGGATCTGTCCAAGATTGAATCCGGGCATATGGAATTCCATTATGAAGAGCTGGCGCTCCCGGAAATCTGCGGGCAGCTCGAAACCCTGTTCCGGCCGGTTTCAGCAGACAAGGGAATCGGATTCACCGTAACGGTTGAAGAATCAACCCCGGGGATAATCACTGCCGATGAGCAGAGAACCCAGCAGATACTCAAAAACCTCCTTTCAAACGCCTGCAAATTCACGGCACAGGGAGCTGTTGCCCTGCGTGTCTATACCCCTGGGACAGAAGAATATCCATCCAAAAGCCCAACCGTAGCCTTCGCCATCAACGACACCGGCATCGGCGTGCCGGCCGACAAACAGTCACTTATATTCAACGCATTCCAGCAGGCGGACGGCAGTACCAGCCGGACCTATGGCGGCACCGGCCTGGGGCTTTCCATCTCTCGCCAGCTTGCCCGTTCTATGGGTGGCGATATTTTATTAACCAGCGAAGCGGGCACGGGAAGCACCTTTACCCTGTACCTGCCGACAGAGGGTGTTTGCAGCCTCACCCCGGAAACCGTTCACCCTCCTGTCACGGCAAAGCAGCCGTGCCACCTGCCTGCTGCCGCGACAAGCAGAAGCAGGAGCGATGACCCGCTCCCGACACCGATCCCTGACGACCGCGAGCAGTTGCAGGGTACGGACAAGAGCATTCTGGTCATCGAAGACGACCTGACTTTTGCCGGCATACTTGTCAAAATGGTTCGCGATCGCGGCTTCGCCGCCCTGATAGCCGACGATGGAGAATGCGGCATCGCCATGGCTGAACGCTACCGCCCCAGTGCGATCATTCTGGATGTCATGCTGCCGCACATTGACGGCTGGGGTGTCATGCGCAGCCTGAAGGACAATCCGGCGACGCGGCATATCCCGGTGCACTTCATCACCTGTCTGGAGGAGCGCCAGAAGGCGATGAGCATGGGAGCCATCGGGTATGTCACCAAGCCGGTCAGCAGCGAACAGATGGATACGGTCTTCGGCACACTGGAAAGCGCCATCAAAAAGACCATGAAAATGCTGCTGATTGTTGAGGACGACCCGATCCAGGTCCAGGCGATGGTTGCCCTGCTGGAAGAGAGGGATGTGACGATCACCGTTGCAGACAGTGGCACAAGGGCTATTGAACTGCTTTCAGCCCAGCCATTCGACTGCATCGTACTCGATCTGGGATTGGCCGATACGAGCGCCTTCGAACTATTGGAAGAGCTCAAGAAACTCGATACTTCGAACCGTATCCCGGTTATTATCCATACCGGCCGTGAGCTGACGCGCGAAGACGAAAAACGTCTGCATCACTATGCCGAAAGTATCATCATTAAAGGGGCCAAGAGCCCCGAACGGCTTCTCAATGAGGTCACGCTCTTCCTCCACCTCGTAGAGTCCTCGCTGGATCCCGGCAAGCAGCGCATGATCCGGACCGCTCTGGACAAGGAGGCGATGCTCGAGGGGAAAAAGATACTGATCGTCGATGACGACATGCGCAATATTTTCTCGCTGTCAAGTGCTCTGGCGGAAAAGAATCTCATCATCTTTGAGGCTGAAAACGGCCGCGAGGCTCTGAACAGGTTGAACGAATTCCCTGATATCGACCTCGTCCTGATGGATATCATGATGCCGGAAATGGATGGTTACGAAGCGATGGTCAGCATCAGGAAGGACCCGCGTTTCCAATCATTGCCAATTATCGCGCTGACCGCCAAAGCGATGAAGGGTGACCGCGAAGAGTGCCTTAAAGCTGGCGCCAGCGATTATATTCCAAAGCCGGTAGACATGGAAAAACTCTTTTCCCTGTTGCGGGTCTGGCTCTACTCGGCACCAGCGGCGAACCAGGTTGAAATCGGGTAGGTTTATCTGACCGTTCCGACAGGTCGGACTTGTCGGAACAAAATCCGGAGGTTTATACATGAACCGCATCTTCATCTCAATAACCATGCTGCTGGCACTATCCGGTGCCTCAACAGCCCGGGCTGACGACGTCAGAATCGCCACCGGCTACACCTTTATCAAGAAAGTATTTGATCCTGTCAGATGTGCGTTCAAAGAGAAAACCGGCATTGACATCAAAATCATCTACGACGATCCGGTGCCGGCCCTGGCCGAACTTGAAAAAGGCAACGTGGATGCCGCCGGAGCGAGCCTGGCACTTGAAGAGTGGCTGACGCAGGCCAAAAACGCGGGTGTAGCGGTTAAGGAGGCTGGCGCGTACGCTTCGTACATTCCGGCAACTGAAAATGCGATGATCGTTGTGAATGCGGAAAACAGGGTAACAGTACTTTCAAAGGAGCAGCTCAAGGATATTTTTACCGGCAGGACACTCAATTGGAAGGAGGCTGGCGGTGACGACGCTCCGATACTGGTGGTCTGGCCTTCTGTCTCTTCCGGTGCGCTGATCGTTTTCAGAAGTAAAATAATGGATAACGCACCGACTACAAAGGCGGTCTATGATGTCGAATCAATGGCTGACACACCCGATGCGGTCGCCGCAACGCCTGAAGCCATAGGCGTAGTTACCGCGCCAAACGTGCCCAACGGGACAAAGGAAGTTGCACCGGCCATTGAACGGCCATTATCGCTTGTGTATAAGGGCGTACCGTCACCGAACCTGCAAAAACTGCTTGATTTTTTAAAGGGTGAAGGGAAGTTGTATATAAAATGACCATCAAAGCCAAACTAATCGCCAACGGACTGGTCACCGCCGGGATCATTGTATTCATATCACTGTCCAGCTTTTCATCCATGAGGTTTATTCAGGATAAACTCATGTACCTGACGGAGAAGAGTGCACCGTTCCAGATACGGACTGTCGAGTTCCAGAGCGGACTTCAGAGCAGCATAACCAACCTCATAAAGGTAAATGCTGCCCGTACCATGACGGAGTACACGGCATCCCGTGCAGAAGCGGAAACGTCTCTAAAGAACATCCGTGCTGCTCAGGACTCGCTGAAAAAGATGGGGGGAAACTCCCGCAGCCTGACTGTGTATGAAGAACTTGGCCCGATCGCGAACGAGCTCTTTGCCGCCGCAGAGGCCCGTATCAGCAGCGACAGCTCCGCACGTGAGGTCAATGTCAGGATCTCGCAACAGGTGAAGGAGTCAACGGCACGCCTCAAAGAGCTGGAAAACCATATCCACACCCTGCAGGTGACCCACTCCGCCGCATATGCCGCGTCGCTGGCTAATACCGCCCGGTTTTCTGAACGGCTGCGTGACCTTGAAGAGCTGCGCAATCTGGTGAAAGACCTCGTTACGGTTTCCGCTGCGGCCCACAATGCACATACCAACACCGCTTTTCTTATCGCAAAAGGAAAGGCGACTGCGCTTCTCGGACGCATCGCCAGGAACAGGCAGAGCAAAGCCATCTCGTCCGCTCTCACATCGCTCACCGCTGATGCGCATGAGTTTTTGCAGTTTCAGGCGACACTGCTCTCACACAAGGATGAAGATTCAAAGCAATGGGCGCTGGAGTCGTTTGCGGAGCTTGCTGAAAAGCTGAACCACCTGCACCTGACCCTTAACCAGGAAGTCGAACTGGCAGCCTCTCATCTGGAAACGGAAACAAAGCGACAGGGATCTATCTTCGGTCAAGAGAAGAGCGCCAACGCCACCCTGCTGGCTAACTCGGAACTGGTGGCACTGGGGCTGATGGTGACCGGTGAGATCAACCGGATGTTTAATCTTGAATCGGTCACGGAACTGGACCGGCTTGGTGCGGAAACCGACCAGCTGTTTAAAAAAATCAGCGCCCAGGTTCAAGTGGTCGAAACACATCTTTCCGGACTGAATGCCGTGGAGGAGCTGAAGATACTCCACACAACAGCGATGTCACTGGCAGCTATTCGCACGGAGCTCCGTTCCACAAACGGAGTCGTGACCACGCTCAGGACGAAGTTGATCTCCATACAGCAGGCAAACAGTGCTGCGGACAAACTTCACACCATCGTCTTCAGGCAGTCAGCGAAAGGGAGCGAAAGTGTCACGGCGGCACGGGGTGAGCAGGAGCAGTCAATAGTAGCGGTAAACAGCATGACCAGACGGAGCCTGTCGAGGATTTCAGCCATCGGCTCTGCGGCGATTGCCATCGGGATACTGCTCAGTTTCTGGATCTACCGCTCTGTGATGCAGCCGCTGCGTGTGGTTCTTAACGCGGTGCGCAGACAGCAGACACAGGGAGAGGAAAAGGCGAGTCTTGCAGAGGCCGTGGCCGCTGGCGACCTGAGCCGGGAAGTGATCATCAGCGAAGCGATAACGATCGACCCCACACGCATAAAGAGTGACGAAATGGGGATGGTGCTGAAGGCGGTTGCCGGCATGAGCGTGGCCCAGCGTGCTTTAGACAGGGCGTTTGCCGGAATGACAGCATCGCTTCGTCACAGCAGGGATGAGGATGCCCGGCGCGATCATCTGAAGAGCGGACTGTACGAACTTAATAAGATTCTGCGCGATGAGCAAAACACTGCCAATCTGGGAGAGAAGGCGCTGGCGTTTCTGGCCGGTTTTCTGGACGCCGGAGTCGGTATCATGTATTTGTATGAAAAAAAAGAGCGCATGCTTTTGGCGCTTTCCACCTACGCCATCTCCAGAACCGGGCGACTGGACGATGGGTTCCGGCTTGGTGAAGGGCTGCCGGGCCAGGTGGCGCTGGAGCGAAAAGCCATCTGCCTCGATGCTGTACCACCGGATTACCTCCCGATCGCTTCGGCACTCGGGAAGGCGGATCCGCTCAATGTCGCCATTCTGCCGATTCTGCACAACGAAACATTGGTTGGTGTTCTGGAACTGGGAAGTTTCAGGCGCTTCAGCGATGACGATTTCGAATTCCTCAAGCAGTCCCTGGAAGGGATCGCCATTGCAATCAAAGTCAACCGTTCGCATCAGCGGGTCAACGAACTGCTGGAACAGACTCAAGCCCAGGCCGAAGAGCTGCGTGTCCAGCAGGAGGAGATGCAGCAGACCAATGAGGAGCTGGAGGAACAGGCACGAATGCAGGCGGAATGGCGGAAATGACATGACTCCGGACGAACTGTTTGATGTAGAAATAAAGCTCCTGATGGACGGAATCTACCAGGTCTACGGTTACGACTTCAGGGAGTATGCCGAGGCGTCACTCCGGCGGCGCCTGACCCACTGGCTTTCCGGCTCCGGCTTTGCCACGCTGTCGCTTGCCCAGTCGCAACTGCTGCGGGATCGCCGGCTGTTTGATACGATGCTGCGCGGGATTACGGTCAATGTTTCGGAGATGTTCCGTGATCCCGCTTTTTTCAAGGCGATCAGGGAACAGGTGGTGGCATATCTGAAAACATACCCCTTTGTGAAGATCTGGCACGCCGGGTGCGCCACCGGCGAAGAGGCGTATTCAATGGCGATTCTCCTCCTCGAAGAGGGCTTGGCAGGGCGTTTTCGCATCTATGCCACCGATATCAATGAAGAAGTTATCCGCAAGGGGCAGGAGGGGATCTATCCGTTGCAGGAGATGCAACGCTTTACCAGAAACTATCAGCATGCAGGGGGTACGCGTTCATTTTCCGACTATTATACCGCCCGCTACGACCACGCTATCCTGTCCCCCTCACTACGGGAGAATATCGTCTTTGCCGCGCACAACCTGGCCGTTGATGCCGACTTTGGCGAAATGAATATGATTCTCTGCCGCAACGTTATGATATATTTCAAACAGCCGCTCAAGGAAAGGGTCCTTGGGCTCTTTGACATCAGCCTTATACAGGGTGGTTATCTCTGTCTCGGTACGAAAGAGAGCCTGGACCACCGCCAGATTGCAGGGCGCTATGAAGCGATAACACCACGAATGCAGATCTACCGGAAGCGCTATGCAAAACAATAAGGGCAGACAGTTCAAGGCTGTTGTCATCGGGGTTTCCACCGGTGGGGTGACGGCTCTCAAGAAACTTTTGGGAGCGCTGCCAGCCAGCTTTCCACTCCCGATTCTGATTGTCAGCCACATCGCACCCGACTCTGATGACGGTCTGGCGGTCTTGCTTGACACACTCTGCGCTATCCGGGTAAAGGAAGCCGATGAGCAGGAAAACATCGTGCCCGGCACGACCTATCTGGCACCGGCCAATTACCACCTGCTGGTCGAGCGGGGAGGCAATCTGGCATTTTCCGTCGATCAGCCGGTCAACTTTGCCCGCCCGTCAGTAGACGTACTCTTTGAGTCGGCGGCAGAAGCGTACGGAGCGGAGCTGATCGGCATCATCCTGACCGGCGCCGGCAATGACGGCAGCCACGGGCTGTTGAAAATAAAGAACAGCGGCGGTGTGGCTATTGTCCAGAATCCGGCTGACGCCGAAATGGACTCCATGCCGAGAAATGCGCTGCAACTGCTGCAGGCAGATCATGTTGCACAATTAACAGACATTCCGACCCTTTTGATGGGGCTTATTGGGGAGAATCAATGAACCGTGCGACAAATCCTGATACGGTACCTATTCTGATTGTCGATGATCGTCCGGAAAACCTGCTATCGCTTGAAGAGCTCCTCAGCAACCAGGGATATGAACTTGCCAGGGCCACATCCGGCAATGATGCCCTTCGCCTCACGCTAAAGCAGGACTTTGCCCTGGTACTGCTGGATGTACAGATGCCGCACATGGATGGCTTCGAAACGGCCGAACTGATGCGGACAAACCCGAAGACCAGGCATATTCCGATCATTTTCGTCACCGCCGGCATGAAGGACCTGCATTTTCACTTCAAAGGCTACGACTCCGGCGCGGTGGATTATCTTGCCAAACCGATTGAACCACTATTTCTGCAGAGTAAGGTCAGAATATTTGCCGAACTGTACCGGCAACGCCATGAAATTGAACTGCATAAAAATCATCTCGAAGAGCTGGTTGGGGTAAGGACCGCGGAATTACGCCAATCAGCGTCAGAACTGCTCACGAGCAACGAGCAGCTTCAACACAGGAACAGTGCCCTGAAATCCGCTGAGGAGCGACTGCAAGAGCAAGTGGCTGAGTTTATCGTGACACACGACCAGTTAGTGGCAACAGAAGAGATGTTGCGCGTGCAGATCGAAGAATACGAGACCGCCCAAAAGCTGCTGAACGCATCGAATATCAATCTGCAGACTATTTTCGATTTATCGCCGCTGGCCATTGTGGTTTCTTCCTTTCCCAGCGGAATAATCCGCAAAATCAACCGTACCTGCAGCGATCTCTTCGGCTACAGCAACGACCTCGCTATCGGCAAGAACGGTGTTGAGCTTGGTCTCTGGAGCAGCAATGCCGCGAGAGAACAATTTTTTGGTAATTTGCACGAACAACGTGGCGTATCAGGATTTGCGACTGAAATAAGAACCTTTCAGGGTGAAAGCCGGGATGTGCTTCTGTACAGCACGCTCATGGATTTTAAGGATGAGCATTGCGTGCTGACAGTGTCTCTGGATGTTACTGAGCAAAAGCGTATGGAAGAACAGATACGGCAGACACAGAAGATGGACGTTATCGGGCAGCTGGCCGGCGGCGTCGCACACGACTTCAACAATATGCTGACCGCTATTTTGGGTTCAGCCGAACTGATGGAGCCGTATGTAAGGGATAACTCTGCCGCAGCAAAAATGCTCGGCAACATCCAAAAGGCAGCGAGCCGTTCGGCTGATCTGGCCGGTCAACTGCTCTCCTTTTCCCGCAAGGGACAAAAATACAGTATCCAGACCTGTATTAATACAACCATTCATGAGGTCATTTCGCTTTTGGAACGAACCATTGACAAGAACATCACTCTGGAGACACGGCTATTGGCCAAACAGGCGTGCGTGGTCGGTGATCCGACCCTGCTGCAGAATGCGCTGCTCAATCTGGGTGTCAACGCTCGTGATGCCATGCCGGATGGCGGGGTTATCACCTTTACCACCGCCAATATTGAGCTGGACTCCAGTTACTGCCGCAGTAGCGCTTTTACTATAGTCCCGGGGTCATACGTTGAAATCGCGGTATCTGATAACGGCACGGGGATGTCGGAGGAGATCATCAAACGCGTCTTTGAGCCGTTCTTTACAACCAAAGGGGTCGGCAAAGGGACCGGCTTGGGGCTGGCTGCCGTCTACGGCACGATCACGGATCACCATGGCTGTATCGGTATTTTCAGTGAACCGGGCACAGGAACGGTTTTCAAAATATACCTGCCGTTGTCGGGTGATAACAAAATACGGGAGACCTGTAGCGAAGAGGCGATTTACGGCTCGGAAGGCATCTTGCTGGTTGACGATGAGGAGGTACTCCGTGAAGTAGGCAAATCGCTGCTGGAAAGCCTCGGATATCGCGTCTACCTTGCGGAAGATGGCCAACAGGCTCTGGAAACCTACGCAGCGGAGAAGGAGAATATTTCGCTGGTAATTCTTGACCTGCTCATGCCGAGAATGGGGGGCAAAGAAACCCTCCAGCGCCTCATGGAAAGCTATCCCGGCATCAGTGTCCTTATTTTGTCCGGCTTCAGTCAGGAGGGAACCGTTCAGGACCTTAACACACTCGGTGCCAAAGGTTTTCTCCGCAAACCATACCTTTGCCATGAACTGTCCAAGGCCGTTGCCATGGCGATTGCAGAGCCGAGTTAAAAACCGGAGACAGCAAGGAATGCAAGGCAGGCACGTTACGAGGTCACCGGACCATAACGCACTCTGCCTGGAGCCCTTTTCGCCAGAGAACTCTATCCTTCCGTCAGAACCCGTTCTTCATAAATTGCCTCAATACGCCGCCGGTGCCCTAACTCAACGTCAGCAAAATTCATCAGCACCTTCTGGAGCTTCGGGTCGTCCGTCATGCCCGCAGCTGCTTTGTAGAGCTGGAAAGCATTTTCCTCGGTTTTCAGCGCATAGGCCAGAATCTCGCTGTAGGACAGATCCTCCCGAAACGGCACATCGGCCAGATATTTGGCGATACTGGATTCCGGAAGCGTACAGAGCTTATGGCTCTCCGCCTTATCTTCATCAATTTTGGAGAAGACTTCCTTATGGGTAGCCTCTTCCTGGGCCAGCTCCTCAAACATCTTTTTTGCAGCGATACTCGTGGAAAGTTCCGCTGCCCGTTTGTAGAGTTTGTAGGCGGTGTCTTCACGTTCAATGGCAAATCTAATAACTTCATCAAGAGTGACAAACTTCATATTCGGTGAACCTCCATGCGGTAATTTAACCTCATGCCCCAGCCCCGAAAAGCCGTAGGCATTACATACATCGACACAGCGCTGCAAAGGGAATCAGCCCCGCAGATATTCCAGAACCTGATCCGGATGCTGTTCGGCTTTGGCGACTTTTGGCCACTGCTTTACAACAACACCGTCCGGTCCGACAATAACTGTCGAACGAATCGTACCGATGGTTTTTTTACCGCACGTGACCTTCTCTCCATACGCTTCATAGGCCTCCATCATTGTGCAGGCCGGATCACTCAGCAGCACAAACGGCAAACTATAGTTTGTTATGAACGTGCTGTGCGCCGTGAGGCTGTCCTTGCTGACACCAAGAACCACGACACCGCTATCAACCAGTTCCTTGTAATTATCGCGAAAACCGCACGCTTCCTTGGTACAGCCAGGCGTATTGTCCTTGGGATAAAAATAGATAACAACCGTTTTTCCGGCATACCGCTTCAGGGTGTGCTCTGTACCATCACTCCCCTCCAGCGAAAATCCTGCTGCTTTCTTCCCTTCCAGCGACATATAATATCCTCCCGAGGCAAACAAGACTATTTAGGTCAACTTTATCACCATTCACTAAAAGGTCAAGCTAAAAGTAACGGTACGACAATGAAAAGCACTCCATCTTGCTGTTTGCAATCCCAACAGTAAAATCCCATTACAAACCACCGTGCCGGTAACTGTGGCAACGGCAGGGTGTGGGGGAAAAACCATATTGACACAATAGAACAAGAGGTTCATAAGAGTGAAAATAAATATATCATCGAAATGGCAAAATCCGGGGAACCGGATGACGCAAAGCTACCTGCCCGGAACGGGAAGAGGGGTTACCGAACAGATACTCTGGATATTGACTGCATGTAATACCCGATAAACCTGCCATTTCAGAAGAGATGCAGGTTTTTTTGTGTGCCGGCCTGACAAGCCGGGAAGGATAGAATTAATGGGTGCACCCGGAAATACACGTATTGTTGTAATTGACGATGATCCAAATGTTCTTGGAGTTCTGGACAGCATTCTCAACAGCAGAGGCTGGCAAGCACACTCGTTTCTGGATAGCACGATAGCAGTAACCTTTATTGAAAAAAACCCTCCTGATCTTATTCTGCTTGACATATCCATGCCGGGAATCAGCGGTTACCAACTCTGTGAACATCTGAAGTCGAGAGGCTTCAACACACCCATAATTTTTCTGAGCGGCCTGGATGAAGCGGATGACAAGATCCGCGGTTTTCAGGCGGGAGGAGTCGATTACATAACCAAGCCCTTCCACCACCTGGAACTCCTCGCACGGATTGATGTGCACCTTAATCTCCGCTCCATGTCAGAAACGATCCAGCTGCAAAAAACGGTCGAAAGAAACATCCTGGAAATTTCAAAAGCCCAGCACGCAACAATATTCGCCCTGGCAAAGCTTGCCGAACACCGGGACGAAGATACCGGTGCCCACCTGGAGAATGTCCAGGAATACTGCCGGCAGCTGGCGGAATATCTAAAAGAGAACAGCTCCTATTCAGAGCAGATCACTCCCGATTTTATTGATTGCCTCTATCATGCCGCGACCCTCCACGATATCGGCAAGGTTGCAATGCCTGACTCAATACTTCTTAAACAAGGCAAGCTGACTCCGGAAGAGTTCGATATTATGAAGAGCCACACCGTTATCGGTGCGAGCAACATGCAGACCGTGTATAACAGCTATCCTGACAATGCCTTTGTAGGCATGGGAATTGAGATAGCACTCTACCACCATGAACGCTGGGATGGCAGCGGCTATCCGGATGGGCTTTCAGGGCTGAACATTCCTCTTTCGGCACGGATCATGGCGTTGGCTGACGTATATGATGCTCTCTGCTCGGATCGCTGTTACCGCAAGGCCTTGGAGCATGAGCACGTTATGGCGATGATCTCCCGGGAAAGCGGCCGCCAATTCGACGCTGAAATAGTGGCGGCCTTTCTCGCGCTGGAAGCAAACTTCCAGCAGATCCGTGACCTCAATAAATAAACAGCATCAGAAACCGGCGTTCCAGACGTAAAATCGGACGAGAGTTGGGTATAACTTCATGAAGAACGAAATTGAGCAACGTGAACTGTTCCTTGGGCGGCAGCCGATTCTGGATGTCAAACAGGAAATTGTAGGCTATGAGCTGCTCTTTCGCTCTTCAGAGCGCAACAGAAGCGACTATAACTCTCAGGATATTGCCAGTGCCAGTGTTATCGCCAGTGTACTTGCCGACTTTGGCCTGCATGAGGTGTTGGGGGACAAAGCCGGGTTTATAAATGTAACCGAAGAGGTACTGCACTCCGAAACCATAGGGCTCCTGCCGCAGAAACAGGTTGTGCTGGAACTTCTTGAAACAATACCGTTTGACGAAATCAACCTGAAACGGGCTCTCGATCTCAAGGCCCAGGGATTCCGCATAGCTCTCGATGATCATATTTATGCCCTCGAGAATGCTGCGTTTTATCAGTTTATAGACATTGTAAAGATAAACCTGCTGGAAACCCCCAATGAAATACTTCGCCAGACCGTTAACGAGCTGAAACAGTACCCTGTCACACTGCTCGCCGAGTGCGTGGAGACGATGGAACAGTTTGAGGAGTGCCTGGAGTTGGGCTTTAAGCTTTTCCAGGGATATTTTTTCTCCCGACCGGTGGTGCTCAAACGGAAAGGCATCGAAGCATCAAAAATCGGCATGCTTAAGCTGTATGAATCGCTGCGGGAAGATCTCGACATAGGAAGCATTGAGAAGATATTCCGCAACCACCCGGAGCTGTCATACAACCTGATCAAACTGGTTAATTCGGTTGACACCGGCTTGCGTGAAAAGATTAAAAATATTCGCCACGCAATTATGATACTGGGGCTGGACAAGCTCCGCCGCTGGGTGCTGCTGGCTATTTTTGCCAGCTCTGACAGCAGGGGGCTCAATAATCCGCTCCTTGAGATGGCCTCTGTCAGAGGACGCTTCATGGAGCATCTGATCATGTCGCAGCAGGGAGCAGTTCGCGACAATGACAAGGAAGAAACCGCCTTCATGACCGGGATACTGTCACTTATGGATGTTCTTTTTGAGACATCCATGGACGACATCCTGCAGGAATTGAATTTGAGTGACGCCATAACCGGGGCACTCCTCCATCGTGACGGTGAATTAGGCGCCCTCCTGGCGCTTGCCGAGACGCTTGAAATTGTCAACTTCGGTGAAGTCCAACAACTTGCGGAGTCGACACATACACCGGTGACAAGAATCCTTGAAGCCCAGCTTGATGCTTACAAGTGGCGCTCCAGCACGGCGGTTTCCGTGGAATAGGCACTCGCAAACATTTTACGTGCAGGAACGTGAATCATATGTTACTTTTTCGTAACACTTATTTACGTTACGGAGGCGGCAGTGAGCATACCATCAGTCTGCCAGACCATTCTGGAAAGCATGGGTGAAGGGATCATCTTTGCCGATGCCGACGGAACCCTTGCTTTTATCAATCATACCGCAGAACAAATCCGTGGCATCTCAGCCGCCAACTTCATCGGCCGGGATTTATTGTCCATTCACGCCCCCGCTTCGGCTGAACGGGTCAACAAGCTGCTGGAGGGTCTGAGAGACGGTTCAATCCGCCAGTCATGCCGGGTCATAGAGGTCAAGGGAAAGTACTTCGAGAACAGCTATTACCCGATACGCCAGCCGGACGGCACCTTTCTCGGCACACTCCTGGTAAGCCGCGACATCACCGAAAAGCAGCGCCTCAAGGAAGAAAACCTGGCGCTGCGCGAAAACATACAGCTGGGTGCCCTCTTTGACAGCTTTGTCGGCACCAGCACACCGATGATGAATGTTTTCCGGACGATAAAAGTGGTTGCCCCTCTCGACTCCACCATTATGATCACCGGCGAAAGCGGCACCGGAAAAGAACTTGTGGCAGAGGCGCTTCAGCAGGGGGGCAAGCGCAGCCTTAAGCCGATGATCAAGGTCAACTGTGCCGCCATTCCGGAGCATATGGTCGAGTCCCAGCTCTTCGGTCACGAGCGCGGTGCATTCACCGGGGCTGTTTCTGCGCATCGCGGCAAATTCGAGCAGGCGCACGGCGGGACCATCTTCCTGGATGAGATCGGCGATCTTCCGCTGGCTGCCCAGGCAAAACTATTACGGGTCCTTCAGAACAGGACGGTGGTGCGACTCGGTGGCGAGCGCGAACTGGCGGTGGATGTGCGCATTATTGCCGCCACCAACAAGGACTTGCACGAGCTCGTGGCAGCCGGTCAGTTCAGGCAGGATCTCTACTACCGTCTTCAGGTGATCGCCATCCATATCCCGGCATTACGGGAGAGACGTGAAGATATCATCCCGCTTGCCGTGCATTTTATACGCACATTCGCGGAGAAAATGGGGCGCCCCATCCTGGGGCTCTGTGAGGCGACGACCAGCGTTCTTCTTGAGTATGACTACCCTGGCAATGTACGCGAACTGGAGCACGCCATCGAACGCGGCGTTGCACTTTGCACCGGAGACAGTCTTGCGCCTGGAGACCTGCCCCCGGTTTTTGTTACCACCCGCAAAGAGAAGCCTGCCACAGAAGGGATGTCCCCCCATGTATCGAATAGCCTCTCCCGCAAAATGGATGGCTACGAGCGCCAGGTTATTCTGGACGCCCTGGTAAAAACGGGTGGCCGCAAGGCCGATGCAGCAAAAATGCTCGGCATCTCGCGCAAGACCCTCTGGGAAAAATTAAAACAGCTGGAGAAAACGTAACCGTATCATCACGCCGTTACACAAAAGTAACGTTCTCTCCAACCTGTTTGCATCACCGCGCCTCAATATACGGACCTATCTTACCGTAATCATAAACGTTCATATTTTAATCCCCTCATGGCACGTTCCGTGCTCACTATTTTCCCTATCCAATTCACGCGAAGCGTCATGAATCTATCCGGTCAATCGCCAGCCGATTTTCACCGGCAGCGCTTGTCTTCAAGCGGATGTTTGTTATGCTTATGTGACGGTTCGACACAAGGAGGAACAATGCCGATCTCAGGAATTGTAATAAGCTGCCGCGGTGACCGTGCCGAAGCGGTATCGGCCCGAATTGCGTCATTTGATGGCGTCGAGGTGCATGGAGTACTTCCCGAGGGGCGGATTGTGGCCGTTGTCGAGGCCGATACGGTTCAGGGGGAAGTCGATCTCGTGTCAGAGCTTCAAGAGATTGACGATGTCATCAGCGTACAGCTGGCCTACCACAACTTTGAAGACATCTGACACCGAGCGCCGTTGAGGCTGCTTTTCTCATCACGACGACACATCAGGAGGGAAAAATGGAAGTTTCCAGACGGGATTTTCTGAAGGCAACCGCAGCAGCCGCTGCATTCGCCGCTGCCGGCGCAGCTGTATTGAAGCCGAAAACATCCGCTGCTGCTGAAGGCGGAATCAAATGGGGCAAGGCTCCCTGCCGTTACTGCGGAGTAGGGTGCTGTGTACTGGTGGGAGTCAAGGACGGCAAAATTGTCGCCACCAAGGGTGACCCGGCAGGTCCGGTCAACAAGGGGCTCAACTGCATCAAGGGGTATTTCCTCTCGAAAGCGCTCTACGGCAAGGATCGCCTGACCACACCGCTGATCCGCAAGGGCAACAAGATGGTCGAGTCGAGCTGGGACGAAGCGCTTACCCTGATCGCATCCAAGTATAAGGAAGCCATTGCGGCCCACGGCCCCGATTCGGTTGCCATGTACGGCTCCGGCCAGTGGACCATCCATGAGGGATACACCGCTTCAAAACTGATGAAGGGGGGTATCGGCACCAACAACCTCGAGCCGAACGCCCGCCTCTGCATGGCCTCGGCGGTTGTCGGCTTTATGAACACCTTTGGCTCCGATGAACCGATGGGGTGCTACGATGACCTCGACCTGGGGGACACCTACATCCTCTGGGGCGCCAATATGGCCGAAGCCCATCCGGTGCTGTTCTCCCGCCTCATCGATAACAAATTGAAACATCCGAAAGTCAGACTGATCGACATCGCCACCCGTAAAACCCGCACCACCAAGATGGCGGACGAATATATCGCAATGAAGCCGCACGGAGATCTCGCGGCGGTCAATGCAATCATTCACGTTATCCTGCGGGACAAGCTCTATGACGAGTCATTCATCAAGCAGCACGTCAATTTCAAGCGCGGCAAGGAGAACGCCCCCTACGGCCTGAAGGACAAGGAGGTCTTCAATGAAACTCCGGCTGATATCAAAAATCTGACCTTTGATGAGTACAAAGTGTTGATGAAACAGTTCACCCCACAGTGGGGCGAGAAAATATCCGGCATTCCGGCCAAAAAGATCGAAGAATTGGCCAGGATTTACAGCGATAAATCACGCAAGGTCAACTCGCTCTGGACCATGGGGGTCAATCAGCACTCCCGTGGCGTCTGGGTCAACAACCTCATCTATAACCTGCATCTGCTGACCGGCAAGATCTGCAAACCGGGTGAGAATCCGCTCTCCCTCACCGGCCAGCCGTCGGCCTGCGGCACCGCCCGTGAAGTCGGCACCTTCGCCCACCGTCTCCCCGCCGACATGGTGGTGATGAACGAGGCACACCGTAAAAAAACTGAAGGAATCTGGGGTATAGCCCCCGGCAAGATTTCAGCCAAGGTGGGGCTCCACACGATGGAGATGTTCCGCGCCATCGACCGTGGCGAGCTGAAATGCATCTGGATCCAGTGCACCAACCCGTTCCAGTCGCTGCCTAACGTGACCCGTCTCCGTAAGGCGGCCGAGGCACGCAAGGCCTTTATCGTGGTTTCCGATATCTATCCGACCAAATCAACCGAAGTAGCCGACGTCATCCTGCCATCCGCCAGTTGGGTCGAGAAGGAAGGGGTCTTTGGCAATACCGAGCGGCGCACCCAGCAATGGTTCAAGATGATCGAACCGCCCGGTCAGGCCAAGGCAGACACGTGGCAGTTGATCGAATTTGCCAAACGAATGGGGCTCGGGCATCTCTTCCCCTACAGCGAAAAAGGTTTTTACAAGGAGATGTGGGAGGAGTACCGCAAATTCACCATCGGTGTCGGCAAGGATTTAGCGCCGTACGAAGCCTACGCCAAGGTGCGCGGCCTGCGCTGGCCGGTCAAACCGGACGGCAAGGAAACCCGCTGGCGCTACACGGATGCGGATGACGCATATGTAAAAAAAGGTGAAGGGGTCAAGTTCTACAAAGCGCCCGGCAACAAGGTCAATGCCTGGTTCCGCCCTTACGAGCCACCGGCGGAGTCACCGGACAGAGAGTATCCGTTCTGGTTCTGCACCGGTCGCCTGCTGGAACACTGGCATACCGGCACGATGACCGGACGGGTGCCGGAGCTGAAACGCGCCGTTCCCGGTGCCACCATCGAGATGCACCCCGACGATGCCAAACGCATGGGGATCAGGAACCGCGACATGGTACGCATAACGTCCCGCCGGGGCACAATCGTGCTGCCGGCAGAGATCAACGGCCGCGGCACCCCTGAGAAGGGGAGCGTCTTTACCACTTTCTTTGACGAAACCAAGCTGGTCAACGAATTGTGTATCGATGCCTTTGACCCGCTCTCCAAAGAACCGGATTTCAAGAAGTGCGCAGTTAAGATCAAAAAGGCGTAAAAGCAAATCCCCCTCAGTCCCCCTTTCATAAAGGGGGAGGCCTTAAAGTCCCCCCCTTTACGAAAGGGGGGTTAGGGGGGATTTGCTTCTGGAGTAGACCACGTGAGTAACCCGATTCCACATACCGGTATAACCCGGCGCCAGTTCCTGAAAGGGAGCGCCATTACTCCGCTTGCCCTCATGCTGGCCGGAAGTGGCGTTGCGACAGTCTACCTGCGACCGGCCTCTGCAAGCGGCTTTACGCTCCGCCCGCCGGGGGCGATTGAGGAAGGGCGCTTTCTGTCCGCCTGTATCAGGTGCGGCAAATGCGCCCAGGCGTGTCCGTGCAAATCCATCAAGATGGCCGGAGGCGAAGCGGGGACGGGTATCGGCACACCGCTTATCATCGCACGTGACATCCCCTGTTACCTCTGCTCTGACCTCCCCTGCATCAAGGCCTGTCCATCAGGGGCACTGGACAAGAAGCTGGAGGATATTGAAAAAGTGCGCATGGGAACAGCAGTTATCATTGACCGTGAAACCTGCCTCTCCATCCGGGGATTGCGCTGCGAAGTCTGCTACCGGCAATGCCCCCTGATCGACAAGGCGATCACCATCGAGCCGCGCCACAACACCCGCACCGGCGAGCACACCATCATGGAGCCGGTGATACATAAGGAAAAATGCGTCGGATGCGGCATCTGCGAGAAGTCATGCGTCCTGCCGAAATCGGTCATCGTGGTGCAAAGAACGGTTGAGATCCAGAAGGACAGTTATGAATTTTAACAAATGGTGGATACCACGGCGCACGGTGCAACTGCTCATGCTGGCACTCATCGCTTCACCGCTTCTGGGCATGACTTTTTTTCAGGGCAACCTGGCGGCAGCCGATCTGTTCGGGCTTCCGCTGGCAGATCCCCTCGCCTTTCTCCAGGCGCTGATCGGTGGCAAGGTGTTTGTCCCCTCCTATCTCGGCTCGGCATTGCTGGTGGTTGCATTTTATTTCATCCTCGGTGGGCGCAGTTTCTGTGGCTGGGTCTGCCCCGTCGGCCTGATAACCGAGCTGGGTGACAAGCTGCGCCGCCGCCTGGGAAGCGGCGAATCAACCCTCCCGCTGGGCACAAGCCGCTGGAGCTTGGGACTGGTACTGGTAACGGTTGCCGCCACCGGCATCCCGCTGTTCGAGGTGATCTCACCAATCGGCATCATCGGTCGGGCCATCGCTTTTATGTCACTCATGCCGCTCCTGCTGCTGGTTGCCATCCTGCTGGTGGAAATAGTCGTGTCAAGGCGGGTCTGGTGCCGTTCGCTCTGCCCGCTCGGAGGTTTTTACAGCGTGCTGGCCCGCTTCAGCCCGGTCCGCGTCGGATTTGACAAGGAGCGCTGTACCTGCTGCAATGACTGTCTGCTGGTATGCCCGGTGGAGGAGGTATTGGCACCATCTCTGGAGCGGGGGGAGCGACAGGTGACTGCCGGTGACTGCAGCCGGTGCCTGGCTTGTGTTGATGTCTGCCCCACAAAAGCCCTGCATATTGATCTGTTCTACAAAAAGCGCCGTACTGAACATATCTCGTAATACGAGGAGGCTAGTAATGAAACGAATTGTGCGCCCCATGCTGCTGTTGACGGTTATTATCTCCCTGGCATTCACAAGTACCGCCTTTGCTGACGAACAGCCGGAACCGGATCTGGCTGCCGATGCGATGCAGTCGCCGGACAACCCTCCGGCCATTCCGCATGCGGTCAAACGGGACCAGGATGGCGAGGCCTGCAATTCATGCCATCGTACCGGACTGAAGAATGCCCCTCCCACCAGCCACCCCGAACGGTTAAACTGCACGTCATGCCACGTACAGGGAGAAGTAAAAAAGGAGAAGAAAACAGCCCCCAAAGGCAGGAAGAAGTGACACTCTCCCGCAAGGATTTTTTCAGACAGAGTTTTTTTTCACTGGGAGAGGCGTTGCTCAAAACTGGCAGCACCGCGCAGGAGGGTCAGGACTCTCGCTGTTCAGCGCTGGTTGATGAAGAAGCGGATACAGAACCGGCTCCCGACAGGAATATGGTGGCCACAGCCGACAATCAGCACTGCCTGGCAAAAAATTGCGGCTGTTATGCGTGCATGGAACGCTGTGAGACCGGGGCAATCATGCTTATCCCGGGAACAGGAATCAGGATTAACGAAGAACTTTGTACCGGCTGCGGCATCTGTCACTACATCTGCCCGGTCACTCCGAAAGCGATCAGAAGACAGGCGCGCACCACCATTCAAACACAAAGCTGATCAGGCAGGAACACCACAAGAGAAAGGAGAATCACCATGCTGAAGAAGAACCTGGCCCTTGCTGCGGCCATCATCGGGGCAATTTCCGTATTATCAATCCCCGCCATGACAACCGCTGCCAAGGCAAAACCGGCTGCGAAAATAGCCAATGACGGCCGCGCACAATGTTACGAGTGCCATGACGAGGTGAAGGCGCTGAAGGAGGGGTCAAAACACGCCAAACTCTCCTGTAACACCTGCCATGACAACATGGCCGCTCACATGAAAGATCCGGAAAAGAACAAGCCGGTCACGATTATTGACCAGGCGTTGTGCGGCAAATGCCACAAGAGCCAGCTGGACAGTTTCTACACCTTCGACCGTGAAGGAGGCGCCCGCAAAGAAAAAGGCGTCCCCGGCGGCCGCTCTCCCATGCAGGACAAACTCCTGGCTGGTCACGGCTTCACATTCGAGCATGATGAACCACGCGGACACGCCTTCATGGTGACCGACCAATTCACCTCGGATCGCTATCAGGGTGGTCGTTATCAGATCAAGGGTGGCTGGAAAAACATCGACAAAATGGGCAAGACCTGGGATGTCCTTGAGGACAAAGGCGCCGGTTTCAAACTGAAAGAGACCGCAATGGCCGGAAACCCGACCTGCATCCAGTGCAAGACCTCCGACCATGTCCTGAAATGGAAGTTCATGGGGGACAAGGACCCCAAGGCCAAGTGGGACCGCAGCTCAAACATCAATGACGTGACCAAGGACACCAACAATCCGATGGGCTGCATCCACTGCCACGATCCGCACGGCACCCAGCCGCGTGTTGTCCGTGACGCGCTTATCCAGGCCGTTGACAAGGACCGCGCCGGAAACATCTTTGCCAAGGGGGGCAAGACCGACCTGAAAGTCGTCTCCTTCCGTGACGGTTTCCGCAAGATCGGCGTAATGGAGAAAACCGATTCGCGCATGATGTGTGCCCAGTGCCATGTGGAATACAACTGCAACCCCGGCACCCAGCCGAGTGACGGCAAGCCGGTCAAGTTTGACGACCTGCGTACCAACCACTTCCCGCTCAAAAACGCCCTGCAGTTGCTGAAGCATTACAAGGAGCTGGATTTCTTCGACTTCAAGCATGCCGTCACCGGCGCTCGCCTGATCAAGTTCCAGCACCCGGAATCAGAGACATTTGCCGGCAGCGTCCATGACAAGGCCGGAGTACAGTGCCACCAGTGTCATATGCCAAAAATAAAGGGCAAAGACGGCAAGATGTTCTCGACCCACGGCGTCGTCAAGCCGAAGCATAACGTCAAGGCTTCCTGCCTCGGCTGCCATCCTGACAGCACCGCCGAGAAAAAACTCTACGAAATAGAGTCGATCATCAACTACACCAAGGGCAAAATGCGCAAGTCGGAATACTGGCTTGGCCAGCTGATCGACACCTATGCCGCCGCACAGCGCGCCGGCGTGGTTGAGAGCGTCCTGCTTCAGGCACGTGAAAAGCATGAAGAAGCTCATGTCCTCTGGGAATACTGGACCGCCGAAAACTCCGACGGTTTCCACAACCCGGATCTGGCTCGTGAAAGCCTGACCGGTTCGATCGCCGCTTCAAAGGCGGGTGTCAAGATCCTGAATGATGCCATGACTGTCGTTAAGAAGGATGAAGTGAAGAAATAAGTTGGAATGACGCAGAAGCACCACGAAGGGCGGGGAATTTTCCCCGCCCTTTTTTTATTAATGCACCGATAGCATTGTGGTCTTTTAAGTAAATACCATTTATAGTCTGCGAAATTTTATCATCCCGGTTTTAAGACGCATTGGCGTGATAGCCCGATTTGAATTGAAAGTCCGGACAAAAGCAGAGGAACCAGAACCTTACAACGCCGTATTTGGCCCCAGAACTAAAGGTTTAAGCCCTGAGAACGGCTATTATTTGGATTATTATTCAATAGATTCGATGTGTTGACTTGGTCCGACCCCTGAGCCAACTGCATTTTTAGGAATAATAAAGATGGACATTAAACTCCCCATAGCACTGAACACTGTAGTTGGTTCGCTTCTTCATGTTTCAGAGCGGGTTCCAGCAGGCGCGGTGTTAGTTTGCCCGTTTTGCCGCCATTCCGTTAAAAAGAATGCTGGTAATACAAGAAGGCACCATTATGTACATATGCCTGGAGCCAATTGTTCGGTAAGTACTGAGACCTTATTGCATGAAGGTGCCAAGGTGTTTCTCCATAGCTGTCTCCAAAAAAGAGAGGCAGTCGATATATTAATCGATATCGCTACCCTGCGACCAAGCAAAACAAAAAAGCTCTTGGAAAATATGGGAGTAAACCGATTATCAATCTCATCGGAATCTGTCTGCAAAACAACAAAAGCATCCGCCCATTATCTCGAAAAGGCTATTGGAAGCATTAGGCCAGACATTGTTTCGTGTGGAGGGTATTCCGGCAGCGGTGGAGACGTATTTGCCTGGGAAATATTTGTAACACATGAAATTGAGGATAAGAAAGCAGATGTACTGAGAAAAGACGGGATTCCATATGTTGAACTCTCACCAGTAGAAGAAGGCTCAAATGGATACATATTCAGGCTTGTGTCCTATGGCGGCATCAGTTTTATGGATGATGATATTGACCTTCATGAGACCATCTACAAAGAGAATAAGGCTGATTTGATTGAAACATTCAAAAGACAGATGAGCCAGGAAATAATCAATGTCAAACTGGCCGAAGCAGAAAAAATCTGGGAAAGTGTCTCAATAGATAGAATTCGAGACGAGACAAACCGGCATGTACGTTATAACGTAGATGGATTGTCTCCGAAGGACGTAATCACCCTAACAAAAGCCTTTTCAACCATTATTTATCCTGTGACTCAAATGTTCGGAAGCACAATTATTAGTGATGAGAAGTGGGAAGAAATTAAGAATGTTGAATGCGATAAATATGATAACCGCTACTCTGTAAAAGTTAATGGTAAGTACCTATTTCAATCTGCATTAGGAATGCTGAGAGGTATTTATGAGCACCTTGCTAAATCTGGAATTCTTATGGGGCTTGTCACAACAGACAAGCTCAGTGGGGAGAACAGGTTGGTTGGTGTTAAGCTAAGCTTGCTAATACCTACCAAATCGGAAATCATTGAGTGTCGCAGTCTGCTGCACAATTATTCAGATGTGCCAACTGAAGAAATAGAAATCTGGGAAACGTCGAGCAGAAAAAGCAAGACAAACGGGAAATATTACATGCGGGTGAATGAAAATATTTTCGTGGATTCCTACGATTTGCAGCTTAAGAACGTAATCTACCATCTTTCGAGGCATTTTAAGGTGAACGCCCATTTGGTAGTTGATGACAAGAATAAGCTGAAAATCGATGCCATAAAAGTCAGAGGGTTATGCAACATTGATGAAATGAAGAGTTCTCTCGTTGGCATTATTTTTCGATAACATTACGGTTTCATAGGGGACATATATGGCAAAGCGGCAAATCAAGAACGACCTTAAGCTAGTCCAGATGGATGAAAAAGATTGGCGGCTTGAATCCGTTGACCTCCCGGAATCCGAACAGGATGCTTTCTATGATGTTCTTGATACGGCGTTCAGCGATTTTGGTGGTATGTACGATGACCCGAAAAAGTTGAGGAATGCTGAAACCAAGCTAAGAAAGTTAATCAAACAGTATCCCAACTTTATTGATGGCTACCATCATTTAGCGATGCTCCTGGAAGAGACCGGCAGGCTTAGCGAGGCGCGTCTTCTTTGGGAACAGGCAGTCAATATTGGGATGCAGGGAATTATCGATAATTTTTGCACTAATGGTAATAAGCTGAAATGGGGATGGCTCGATAACAGGCCCTTCCTCCGGTCGTATTATAGCCTGGGACTGCAATATATGAAAGAAGAGAACCTGCCACGAGCCATAGGGATATTCAACACCATATTGCAGGCTAATCCCAGTGACAATCAGGGTATTCGGGCCTTGCTGGTCGAGTGCTATTTCGAGATTGACCGCCCCACCGATGTGCTAAGAGTATGCATGCTATTTCCCGATGACACTATGGAAGACATTATTTACGGAAAAGCACTTGCTCTGTTTAAGATGGGAAAAATGGACAAGGCCGAAAAAGCTTTGTCAGATGCTGTCAGAATTCTGCCGAAGATTGCCGCTGAGCTAATCAAACGTTCTCATAAGCGCCCTGCGGAGATGTGGGAGAACACCATCACTCATGGGGGTGACGACCAAGCGTATAGTTATTGGGAACGTCAAGGTCATGTTTGGAAAAACACGGTCGGAGCTATTGATTTCGTGAAAGCTTTCCTGAAGAAAAGAGCTACTGCTTCAATTTGATATATTATATTTGACCAAGTCAATTCGCTATTTTCGATATTTGAGTTGTGAGTGAGGGATGAGAGGCCCAACCAAACGGGAGGGCCGGTGAACCCGGTCACCCGCTGGCTCGTTCCGCTGTAAGCCCCGTTGAAAACACCGACATGAAGGAAGTCTTACTATGGGGTATGCAAAAGCGCAGATGGAAAAGGGGTTCTCTTCAGCTGGAGATACTTTTGTATGCGCCGACTGTTTTGAAGACTACGCAATCCGAAACTTTATTGAATCAATTGCGGAAAATAACGAATGCGACTACTGCGGTGAAACTTCGGAAGAAGCTGTCGCTGCCCCCATAGACGATGTAATTGAATTCATTGTCAACGGAATAGAAAGCGAATACGAAAATCCAGGTAACTCAGTAGGATGGCTGGGTCGGTGCAACTGTCTGTGATAGTTATGAGCTTGTCGAAGAACTAGTGGAGGTTAGCCCCAACTCAAATACTTTAATAGACGATATTATCGAAGCAGGGAGCAAAGGGGACGTTGTTGAATAGTTGATTAACTCGGCACTTAGTCGACTAATCAACAACGTCCCCTTACTCTACTCTTTATACATCTAGAAACTTGTTACTACATATATAAACCAAAAGCTGACCGCTCAATAACGAGTTGTCCAGAAAATAGATGAGGAGTTAACGATATGCCATACAAGAAGTTTGTAGAAGAGTATTCATTGTACAGAAAATTCAATGTAGAGAAGCTACCTCTAACAACTGATCAGCTCCCTGTCGTGCAAGTGAATATGGAGTGCCCAAATTGTGCGTCAAATCAAACATTCGTCATGACTAACAAATACCATGAGAACTATGTCAATGTTAACTTTCCAGTAAAAGGAATTGTTTTTAGAATGGTTTATTTATGCGTTCATTGTCAGAAATTTGAGCGAGTTTTCTATGTGAAAGTAGACGAAAGCAGACAATGGCTAATGAAGGTTGGTCAGTATCCGGCATGGGACATCAAAGGTGACGCCAATATAGAAAAACTTCTTGGAGCACATTCTGGGTATTACAGAAAAGGTTTAATATGTGAATCACAAGGTTATGGCATCGGAGCCTTTGGGTATTATCGGCGAATTGTGGAAGAAACAATTGATAAGTTACTCGATGAAATTGCAGAGTTATTAACCGAAGATGATCTTGTTCGATATGAAGGTGCTTTAGCAAAAACAAAAGAAACGATAGTAACTCAGGAAAAAATTGAACTTGTTAAAGATCTATTGCCACCAATACTGAGGCCTGAAGGAATGAATCCTTTGGCGGCTCTTCACTCAGCACTCAGCGAGGGGCTGCATGCCGGGTCCGACGATGAATGTCTTGAGCTTGCAGAAACGTGTCGTGAAATCCTAATGTTTTTAGTTAATCAAGTTGCTGCAAGCAAGGCAGCAGCAAAAGGTTTTACAGCAAGCATGAGGAAATTGCTTGACAAGAAAAGCCAAAAGAAAGGCTAAAAGAATAGAATAGTGTCAGGTCTACACATTGACAAAACAAGTGTGCTGAGTGTCAAGGTGTAGACAAACCGAAGGGTCAAACCTACAGATTTCAAATTTGAAATCAGGGTTGAACATCCCCATAAAGTCCGTTCCAATTAGAACCAGAATAGCCAATAACGAGTTGAGGTATCTATGATTATGGCCACACATTCAAATAGCTACTGCGAAGCTTGGATAAATGGTACATGGGAAGTGATGCCAGTACATGTTGCACGTACTCGCCCTGCACTTGTCGTCCGCTGCCTTGAGTGCCATGGCCCGATAGTCCTAATGCAAGCAGGCCGCAACAATACAACTCGGGCACATGCCGAGCATAGGCCGGGTCATACAGGGTGCTCACTCGGCCATTACTTCGACGGGACACTCAAACCACACCCGCAACAAGTCGAAGCGCCATCCAATCCAACGGATGCATTGTCCGATAACGAGATCGTCGTAGAGGACGATGAGTCAGCCTTTCCAGAAGGAAAGGAGAAATTCAAGCAACATAGGTATCTTGAACGTGACGGCCAAATTGCTAGGCGAGCAAAAGCGCAACGACTTGCTAAGACAGGAAGGCTTGAGTGTGAGGTTTGTCGGCTAGATTTTGTTGCTTGCTATGGAGAAATTGGCCGTGGCTTCATTGAAGCTCACCACAGAACCCCCGTCGCGCAACTCGCTGGAACAAAAAAGACAAAAATTGAAGATTTGTCGCTTGTTTGCTCAAACTGCCATCGAATGTTACACCGAGGGGACCCGCTTCTAACGACTGAACAACTCAAGGAAAAGTGGAACCCCGGAGGGGTTCTGACCTTACCCCATTGATTGAACCAGTTTTAGCTTAGGTTTTTCGGTCTTTTGTTCTTTTTCAAATGTTCTTGCAAACTCAGTTGGTGCCATTCCATTCAGTGAACTGTGCGGCCTTTCCGAGTTGTAATCCAGGCGCCAGGTTTCAATGATTTTTCTGGCGCTATGTAAATTAACGAAGACGTTGTCGTTTAGGCATTCATTACGGAACTTGCCATTAAAACTTTCAATGTAAGCGTTCTGGGTCGGCTTGCCAGGCTGGATGAACCTGAGCTTGACGTTATTCTCAAATGCCCAAAGATCGAGCGCCTTGCTGATGAACTCTGGCCCGTTATCGACTGTTATGGCTTCCGGCAATCCACGGGTCAGGGCAATTCGCTCAAGCACTCTGGTTACTCGTTTCCCTGTCAGTGAATGATCGACTTCAAGTACCGGGCATTCACGGCTAAAATTATCGACAACGGTTAACACCCGAAAGCGTCTGTTGCTGAAGAGGCTGTCGGAAACAAAATCCATCGACCACTGCTGATTAATACGCTCTGGCTTGTCCATGACCACCCTGAGATGGCTGATGCGCTTCTTGCGTTTCTTCAGCCGCAGCAGAGTATGCAACCGGGGAGAGCCAAACTTACGCCGCTGTTCAGCAAGTTCACGTAGTCGTGACCGGATCTCGGCATCTTTTTTAGGTTTCGCCTGGTACCGACAACTACTCCGGCACAGCCCGACAATTAAGCAGGCCTGTCTTTCGCTGAACTGGAACCCTTCTTTGAGGAGGATCACTATGTTCCGGCGGGCAGCAGGCGTTACCACTTTTTTGAAAGAACGTCCTTGATAGCCTTGTTTTCAAGCATGCTATCGGCCAGCATCTGCTTGAGTTTCTTGTTCTCGTCCTCAAGCACCTTCAGTCGTTTGGCGTCGGAGACTTCCATGCCCCCGTACTTACTGCGCCAGTTGTAAAAGGTGGCATCACTGATGCCGTGCATGCGGCAGAGGTCAACGATCTTCATGCCGGCCTGGGCCTGTTTCAGGATTCCAATGATCTGCTCTTCGGTGAAGCGGCTCGGTTTCATGTCTAGTCTCCTTCGAGAGTTTCTAGACCGAAATCACTAAGTTTGCAATGGCTCAGTTTCTAGGGGGAAGTTCAGTTCACCCTTGACATGAGACAAAAGTGAAAATCGGAAATAAACGCGAGGTTCCAACCAAACGGGAGGACCGGTGAACCCGGTCACCCGCTGGCCCGTTGAAAAGAAGAGAAAAAAGATGACAACAAATCCCACCACAACTGCAAAAGAACTCCTGAAAGTGATGCAGACTCGATTGACTATGCAAGAGAAGGGGATAACTAACCCTCCAGAAGTCATCAAAACTGCGACTAAGTCACTTGTTGACCAATTATCACTGTTTCCTGATGAGGAAAAAATTTGCATTATGTTAGGTGCTCTTGGGGTCGGACCAAGCCAACAACCTGAAATATCACAACAAATCGGCTGAAATTGCCCCTGTTTATGGCCTTAGAGCCACGTTTTTACCGGCAAAAAGGAACTTATAAGAATGGCGAGAGCGATACAATATTCCAGGGCAGGTGTGGCACATAACCCACCGTTGCCACAAAAAGGAATTCCTCCTGAAATTCGCCAAGGACAGGCGGCGCTGGCATTCCTGGCTCTTTGAAGCCAAGAAGCGCTTTGACTTACGTGGTCACTTCCAATCATATCCATCTGCTGGTAGTCGATAAAGGCTCCTGACCTACCCGGTAACGAAACGAAAAAATGAAGACAAAAGGCACACTTTTGGATATGATTACACTATGAAACCTATCAATTGGAATACTGAAAAGAATATTCGCCTAAAATTGGAACGCGGCGTGTCTTTTGAGGAAGTACTGGCAGCCATGTCTCATGGAGCGCTTCTCGATGTTGTCTCTCACCCAAACATAGAGCAATACCCGAACCAGTGCATTTATATTGTTCGGATTCGAGGTTATGCCTACTTGGTCCCTTTCGTCGAGACGGACAAAGAGATTTTTCTAAAGACAATAATACCAAGTCGAATTGCCACTAAAAAATATCTACTAGAGGAAATAAACCATGAAAACTAAAGAAGCAAAATATGAAGAGGATATCCTGACTTCTTTCGAAAATGTGGAATGGCAATCTGTACCAAATCTCAAGGACGAGATAGCCCGTTACGCGGCAAGTGCCGCTGCTACACTTACAAAAGACAAGCGAATCAACATTCGGCTTTCTTCTCGGGATCTTGAGGATGTTCAAACACGGGCAGCAGAGGAAGGCATGCCTTATCAGACGCTGATAGCCAGTGTTTTACATAAATATGTAAGCGGTCGACTTATTGAAACTCCACCACGTCCAACAATGCGCTCAACCGGACGCGCGAAAAAACTGCACGCCGGTTAGCGTTTGAACCGTTATGCAGAAGGTGAATGAATGGAGTTCGGCATCGGAATGGAGATCGACAACGAAGCGTCTACAAGCGCCTTTGCTGCGCAGGCCTTTGTGGACCATTTGGCAGAGTACATTCGTAGTCGAAACTACGGCGCTGGCGTTGAGCATTTTACGATTGGGCTAGTTGTGATCAGGTCAAAACCGGGATACGAAGGTTGGTTCAAGCAAAGGACCCTCGCTTTCAAAAAATGCAAAAGATCCACATGCTTGATCAATCCGTTATCGAGCTTTGTAACTGCTACAGTTACAACATCAAATTGTCTGACGATGAAATTGATAAGTTCATAACTTCAGGAGAATCCGCCATTCAAGTATTCTGTCAAAGGTTCATTTCTTCCCTTACTAACTTCGAAAGTCCATCAATGAAAAAGCGAGATTTCGACCTTCGGGCGTTTAGAGATGACGTGCAGAATTTCATTGATTCTGGACGAGTTGCATAACACTCGCCGAGACCAGTCGGTATAAAGGACCTGACGATCTGCTCAAGCGTTTACCACCATCTGTTCGAATTCACGCGGCAGCAGCGGTTTACTGATGACGTACCCCTGCAGTTGATCACAGCCGCTCTGCCTGATTACCGAAAGCTGATCTTCCGTTTCAACGCCGCTGGCAACTACTTTCATTTTCAGATTGTGCGACATGGCGACGACAGCATTGACCACCTCCATGTCGTCGGGCTCACGCAACATATTCAAGACAAAGCTTTTATCTATTTTCACCTTGTTCGTATGCATTTTTTTTATCCAGTGCAAAGAGGACGAACCGCAGCCGAAATTATCTATGGCGAGGGTAACGCCCATGTCAGTTAACGCCTGCATACTGCGTAGCGAAAAATCGACATCCGCCATGATGGTTTTTTCAGTGACATCGAACTCCAACTGGCACGGCGTCAGGCCGGTTTCAGTGAGTATCGAGGCGGTTTTTTCAATGAGGTTGGGCTGGTGGAACTGGCGATTTGACAGATTTACCGAAACGCTTAACGGGTAGCCTCTGTCATTCCAGATCCGCGCCTGTTCGCAGGCGTTACGGATGACCCACTCACCGATGGGGACAATGGCTCCGCTTGCTTCCGCTATGGCAAGAAATTGATCCGGGGCCAGCAGGCCCTGCTCAGGGTGCCGCCACCTCAAAAGTGCCTCTGCTCCGATGATGCAACGAGTATCGCTGCAGACGAGCGGCTGGAACAACAGCTCCAGCTCCCCCTTGCCTACGGCCTTGCGCAGGAATTTTTCCATCCTCTGGCGTTTAACGGTGCGGGAATTGATCTCCGCGTTATAGAACTGGTATGAATTTCTCCCCGAGCCCTTCGCGTCGTACATGGCAATATCAGCTTTTTTCATCAGCTCTTCACCGCAGTCACCGTCATCCGGAAACATGCAGACGCCGATGCTGGTGCTGGTGCCTATGACAGCATCCTCCAGGACAAAGGGTGTTTCAAAGACGCCCAGGATCTTTTCAAGTACGATACCCACATCATCCGTGCACCCAAGAGCCGGCATCAGTACCGTAAATTCATCCCCGCCGAGACGAGCCACGGTGTCTGACTCGCGAATACACCCCCTCAGTCTTTGCCCCACTTCCTGCAGCAGGCGATCGCCACAGCTGTGCCCCAAGGTATCGTTGACCTGTTTGAAACCGTTGAGATCAAGAAAAAGCAGAGCCAGCTTGGTTTCATCGCGCCGCGCCTGGGCCAGTTCAAGGGTGAGGAAATCCATAAAAAGCTGCCGGTTCGGCAGATCAGTCAGCGTGTCGTGATGGGCCTGATGCTCGATGATCTCTTCAAGCTTTCTCCGCTCTGTCACATCACGGGCAATGACTGAATTGCCGATAATTTTTCCATCCGCATCCAGTAACGGCGACGTTGTAATCGACACGTAAATTTCGCTGCCATCTTTTCTGATGCGAGCGGTTTCAAAATGCTGCAGTTGCTCGCCCCCCATGATCGTCTGCAGGATCCGGGTTCTCTCATCGTAACGTTCAGGCGGTATTATGGTGAAGACCGGGCTGCCGACAATGTCTCCGGCCGAATACCCGAACACATTCTCTGCCCCTCTGTTCCAGCTTGTAATGACACCGTCCAGAGATATGCTGAAAATCGCATCACTTGAAGATTCCACTATCATTGCCAGCCGGGCCCGTTCTTCTTCCATCTGCCTCCGCTCTGTCACGTCATGAGATGTTCCTATCACCGACACCAGCTTGCCGGCAGCATCAAACCGCACCTCTCCCTGGCCGTGGACTGTGCGAATGGAACCATCCGGCCGTACGATGCGACAATAATGACTGATAATAGATTGACGTTTTTCCAGGGCATTCTGCACGGCGTTTTTCACTGTTTCCCGATCTTCCGGATGAACCCTCTCCAAGAACCCCTTGTAGGATGCCCGGATTGAAGCCGGCTCAATGCCAAATATTCTGTACAGCTCATCAGACCAGCTTGTTTTGCCGCTGACGACGTCCCATTCCCAACTGCCAAGATGGGCTATTTTTTGCGCCATAACAAGTTGCTGCTCGCGCGTGCGCATCCGCCGGTCCTGATCGCTGACGTGCCGTTTCAGAGCTATCTCTTCAATAGTTTTATCAATGGCAGCGAAGAAATCCTTAGCCACTACTGGTTTTAATATATAATTACGGATACCGATTTCGATAGCGTTCTTCAGATAACAGGAGTCACTGAGCGCTGTAACGGCGATGATGGGCACATCGGCGTCCAACGTTTTGATCGCTCTGGCCAGCTGAATTCCATCCATGACCGGCATATTCATGTCGGTCAGCACGATGTCCGGGCGCTGTTCCCTGAACAGATCCAACCCGACAACGCCACTTTCAGCGACAAAAAGCCTCATATTCGGGTACTTTTTAGTAATCATTCTGGCGAGTAGTGTGCGCGCCTCCGGATCATCCTCTACATAGAGCATCCTGTAGCCGCGCCTATCGCCCTGTGATAACTTCATGCCAAACCTCGCAGCCTTACCGTGTGCTGTCCACAGCGTGCACAGGAATAAGACAGCACAGAGCATGCCGATAGCTAACAAGCTGATATAAAAAGCATATTATGTGTTTTTTATTACCGGGGGGGGTAAAAGCATGTTGTTTTGTAAACAATTTCGACAGCGAAGGGAGAAAAGACGACACTTTGCGAGGCGGCAAGGGAGAGGTAAACCGACGGCTATTTCAGCGGATAGTCAGACATCCTGACGAAGCGGAACCCACGCCGCTGGAGTTCCGGCACTGCAGCGGCAATCCCCGCACCAGTGCCCGCTTCGGGGTGGTTCATATGCAGCAGGGCAATGTCGCCGGGGGTGGCTTTCAGCAGCGCCGCCTTGACCTGAGCGGCGCTCCAGGTCGCCCCCGCATCTCCCAACAGCGAATAACCGGCGACCTCGTGTCCCAGGTCCCGGGATATCTGCACAGCAATTTCATCATAATAGGCGGTGCCGGAGCGATACAGCTTTGGCCTGGTCCCGCTGATCGTCTCGATCTTCCGGGCGTTCAGCTCGATCTCCTCGACGACCTCGGCAACATTTTGCGTCCCGTTAATGCCGTATACCGAGCGGCCGGTGATAGAGGCGGGCTTGTGGCGGATGCCGTGGTTGGCGATCTCGAAGAGCGGGTTGGCGGCCAGCTGCCGGAACAGCTCCGGGTTGGCGTCAATCCAGCGGCCATTGATGAACAGCGTGGCCGGAATCTTATTCGCTATGAGGAACGCCATCAGCCCCGCATCAACGCCCTTTCCATTGGCGCTGCCGCAGGCATCAAGCGTCAGGGCGATCACCTTCTCCGTTGTGTCCAAACGGGTATGGACACCCGCAACACGATCCCCCCACATGGTTGGGGTAGCCGCGCTAAAACGAGCCGTTTCCTGCTGTTTCAGGCTTTCCAGCGAAGCTTCTTGCGGAGCGGCAAAAGCCTGGGTGGCACACAGGATGATAGCGGTTAATAGTGCGATACAATATCTGTTCATTGGATAAGCCTCTCAAAAGTGTGTGCTGCGTGTGCCGTATCGAGGTGTCATGCAGCAACCATAAAACAACGCGGAGCGGGATAGCTCTTGTCTCACGCGACGCCGCACCAAAAGTAGGCGCTTTGAAGCGACGCCGCAACGAAAAACTTTAAACTGGGAAAAATCAGTTATCCACGAAAAGCACGAAATACACGAACGAAATCGAAAAGATATACATCTTCACGGCGTAACCTGTTTGGTGAATGACTATTTTGCTGTAATGGTTTAATTTTTCGTGTCTTTTCGTGTCTTTTCGTGCTTTTCGTGGACCCATGAGCCGTTTTTAAGTTACATACATGGCCATGGTTTATGGTTTAAAACGTCGCCGAGAGGCGCCTAATTTTGGTGCGTCGTCGCCTAATGCGCCTAATTTTGGTGCGTCGTTGCGTGAAATGAGGTATTTTGTTTCGGCTGATCCGACCAAAAGAAATCTACGTTATCAGGAGCTACACCGTGGCGCGACGCCTGCCAAAAATGCTGTATGCCGATCATAAAGGAAACATCTTCGACCACCCGGATCTCTGCATGGCCGGGATGAACGGCAATGTTCCGACCCTGCCAGATGATATTGAACTGATACCGCTCCCCGAAGACAGCAAGCTCTTCACCATGCCGAACATGCCTCCGGTCGCCTGGGACCAGCGCAAGAAAGCCTTCATCACGGTTGACACCCTGCGTGAAGGAAAACGGAGTCAGCGCATCCAGGCCGTTTCGGCCTTCATGGCCCCCGGCTATCTGCGCACCCTGCTCCCCGCCTGCGATTATTCCCATAAAACCGAGCTGCTGCCGCTCTGGTCGTATACCGCCGTTGGCTGGGACGAAGATCGCAACTGTTTCGTTGTCGCCGCAACCAAAGTTGACAACAACAGCACCTGGAATCCGGTCAATTACGATGATCGCACCCTCGATCCGCTCGTCAGGGAGATGCTCGCGCAGATGCCGGACAATCGCCTGCTGGAGCAGCTGTCACGCTGTGCCGTCGATTACCACTGCTTTGCTGCAAAGAATCTGTTTTATCGTCGCTGGGAAGCACCGCTGCCGACCTCTCCGGTCTGCAATTCGGCCTGCCTCGGCTGTATCAGCCTGCAGGCCTCGGAATGCTGTCCCTCCAATCACGACCGGATCAGCTTTGTCCCAACACCTGAAGAGCTCTGCGAGCTCGCCCTCCCCCACCTGGAACAGGCCGACCAGGCGATTGTATCATATGGCCAGGGATGTGAAGGTGACCCGATTCTGCAGGCCGACACAATCGCCGAGGCGACCCTGCGCATGAAGAAGGGAACGTCACGCGGCACGGTCAACTTCAACTCGAACGGCTCGATCCCCGAACGAGTGCAGCTGCTCTGCGACGCCGGCATGGATTCCTTCCGCTTTTCCATGAATTCGGTGCGCGAAGAGACCTATAACCGCTATTACCGCCCCAAAGGGTATCTTTTCAGCGATGTGCTCCGCTCGGTGAAGATCGCCAAGCAGGCGGGTCGCTTCACCTCGATCAACTATCTTGTTTCCCCCGGCGTGTCGGATGCCCCGGAGGAGGTTGAGGCACTGGTGAAATTTGTTGCCGAGACGGATCTCGACATGATCCAGATGCGCAACCTGTCGATAGATCCTGATTACTACAACCGTGAAATGGGTGTGCAGGGAAAGGGAATCGGCATGTACCGCCTTTTGCAACGGTTGAAGAAGGAATTTCCGCGCCTGCAGTTCGGCTATTACAACCGCACGAAAGAGAATTTCCATCCCCCCGGTTTTGAAACCGGGTGGCCGGTTAAAGAGTAACCTGCACACCGGACAAACCACCAAAAACTTTATTTCACGCAACGACGCGACGCCACAACGTTTAAAGCTTGAACCAAAATTTTAGTTTAAGATTTTCGTTGCGGCGTCGCGTGAGTCATGCATTTCCAATTACCTACTACTCAATTATTCTCCCCCATATAATTTATTCAGTTACCCCTTGATTTTTGAAAGGGCGCTGTTTATATTCCGTAAGTAATTAGCACTCAGCAGCCGCGAGTGCTAATTCCAACTTTACCACACCACCACACGAGGATAGAAAGGAGAAGGACACATGAATTTACGACCACTTCAGGACCGCATCATCGTTAAGAGGGTAGAAGAAGAGACAAAAACAGCCGGGGGCCTTTTCATCCCTGAGACCGCTAAAGAAAAACCACAGCGCGGCGAAATCGTTGCTGCAGGTAACGGCAAGAAGACTGAAGACGGCAAAGTGCTGCCGCTGGATGTCAAAGTCGGCGATATCGTCCTGTTCGGCAAGTATGCCGGCACCGAAGTTAAAGTTGACGGCAACGATTACTTGATGATGCGTGAAGACGACATCCTCGCTGTTGTAGAATAAAACGGTCTTTTTTCGCGCTGGCCTCACCGGTCTTCGACATACCTTGTGCGGCGTACCAAGTGGTACGCCTCCGCAGCATGCCTAAACCGGCGAAACCATCATCGAAAAAATCCTCGTTTTGCCGTATCCACAAAAATTAATCATACTAAAACACATGGAGGAATACACGAATGGGTGCAAAGATTATCAAGTTTGACCAGGACGGCCGTAACGCAATCCTGAAAGGCGTCAACATCCTCGCCGACACAGTTAAAGTAACCCTCGGACCTAAAGGGCGCAACGTTGTTATCGACAAATCCTACGGTTCACCGCTGATCACCAAAGACGGCGTCACCGTTGCCAAAGAGATCGAACTGGAAGACAAGTTTGAGAACATGGGCGCACAGCTCGTCAAAGAAGTCGCTTCCAAAACCTCCGACGTTGCCGGTGACGGCACCACAACGGCAACAGTTCTGGCTCAGGCGATCTATCGTCAGGGCTCCAAGCTGGTTGCCGCTGGCCACAACCCGATGGAAATCAAGCGCGGCATCGAAAAAGCCGTTGAAGCTATCGTCGCTGAGCTGAAGAAGATCTCAAAGCCGATCAAGGATCACAAAGAAATCGCCCAGGTCGGCACAATCTCTGCCAACAATGACAAAACTATCGGCGACATCATTGCCGAAGCTATGGAAAAAGTCGGCAAAGAAGGCGTCATCACTGTTGAAGAAGCAAAGGCAATGGAGACATCACTTGAAACAGTTGAGGGTATGCAGTTCGACCGCGGCTACCTCTCCCCTTACTTCGTGACCGATCCGGAGCGCATGGAAGCATCGCTTGAAAACGCCATGATCCTCATCCACGACAAGAAGATCTCCAACATGAAGGACCTCCTTCCGGTTCTGGAGACAAGCGCAAAATCAGGCCGTCCACTGCTGATCATCGCTGAAGACATCGATGGCGAAGCGCTGGCAACTCTGGTTGTCAACAAACTGCGCGGCGTGCTGAACGTCTGTGCCGTTAAAGCCCCGGGCTTCGGCGATCGTCGTAAAGCCATGCTCGAAGATATCGCCATCCTCACCGGCGGCCAGGTTATCTCTGAAGAAGTCGGCTTCAAACTCGACCAGACCACAATCGAAATGCTCGGCCAGGCCAAGCGTATCACTATCGACAAAGACAACACCACCATCATCGACGGCAACGGCAACGAAGAAGCTATTCAGGGCCGCGTAAAAATGATCCGTGCCCAGGCTGAAGAATCCTCCAGCGACTATGACAAGGAAAAACTGCAGGAGCGTCTCGCCAAACTTGTTGGCGGCGTAGCCGTTATCAAAGTCGGCGCCGCAACCGAAGTTGAAATGAAAGAGAAAAAAGCCCGCGTTGAAGATGCGCTGCACGCAACCAGAGCAGCCGTTGACGAGGGCATCGTCCCTGGAGGCGGCGTTGCGTATATCCGCGCCATGACTGCACTGAATGGCCTCACCCTGAACAACGAGCAGCAGTTCGGCGTGACCGTGATCAAAGCTTCCCTCGAAGCTCCGATCCGCCAGATCGCAGAAAACGCAGGGATCGACGCTTCGATCGTAGTTGACAAGGTCAAGAACGGCACAGATGCCTTTGGATACGATGCCGCTAATGATGAATATGTCGATATGATCAAAGCCGGCATCATCGACCCGACCAAAGTATCCCGTAGCGCACTGCAGAATGCAGCTTCCATCGCAGGCCTGATGCTGACAACCGAAGCACTGATCGCCGAAAAACCGAAGGATGATTCTGCCGGCGGCGGCATGGGCGGCGGCATGCCTGGTGGTATGGGCGGCATGGGTGGCATGGGCGGCGGAATGTACTAAGCAGCTCGCCTGCAATCGGTAAAACCAAATAGATTCATATGTACCACAAGGGTGGAAAACTTCGGTTTTCCACCCTTGTTTTTTTCTGCCGATACGCTACTATGAACCACTGTGCAACAACCACCTGAAGAGATCGGAGTAATTATGGAATTAATCGGCACGGCATTGACGATGAGTGAGCTTGTTTCGTACCAGGATGGTTCGGTCGTCAGCAAGACACTGATTGATAAAAAAATCGGCACGCTGACGATGTTTTCTTTCGGCGCCGGACAGGGATTGAGTGAGCATACTGCACCGTTTGATGCTGTTGTTCAGGTTGTTGATGGAGAGGCGGAAGTTGTTATTAATGGCGAGCCGCAAACCGTCTCAGCCGGGCAGATGATTATCATGCCGGCCAACATTCCCCATGAGCTGAAGGCGGTGAAGCCGTTCAAGATGCTGCTGACCATGATCCGGGCCTAAAAAGGGTGCTTTTCCGCCCTGGCTGCGTCAATCTTTGGCTTTGCTTGTGCGGCGTAGCGTTGCTACGCCTCCGCGCAATCCTTGATTTCCTGCCCAGGACGAAAAATCCCTCCTTTTCATAGAACGGAATTTAAGGATTAATCTATATGCCGGAAAAAACAGCAATTCTGCTGCTCCAGATGGGGGGGCCTGATTCACTGGCCGCCATCGAGCCTTTCCTGTTCAACCTTTTTTCCGACCGGGACATCATCCGCATCGGACCGGCATTTCTTCAGCCGACGGTCGCCCGTTTCATCGCCCGGCGCCGCTCGAAGAAAGTCATGGCGTATTACAAGAAGATCGGCGGCAGATCTCCGATCCGTGAGCTGACCGAACAGCAGGCTGCCGCACTGGAAACGGCTCTCGGCGCAGAATACCGCTGTTTCGTGGCCATGCGCTATTCGAAGCCTGATACGGCCGAGGCACTGGCCGCCATTGCTCGTGAAGGCATCACCCGCATCATTGCCCTGTCGCTCTATCCGCATTATTCCCGTGCCACGGTCGGCTCCAGCATTAATGCACTGGAGCGCGAACTGAAAAAGTCCACGTCCCAGCCCGGCATCTCCTCCATCCGCCAGTTTTATAACCATCCGGCCTATATTGCCGCACTGGTGGAAAAGATCGAACAGGGGCTTGCCGGCTTTCCTGAGCGCAGCAGCGTGCAGCTGGTTTTTTCGGCCCACGGCCTGCCGCAATCGTTCATCGACTCCGGCGACCCATATCTTGAGCAGATCCAGGCAACCGTACGCCTGGCCATGGAGCATTTTGGCGGCATTTCTCACCATCTGGCCTTCCAGTCCCGCGCCGGCCCGGTCAAGTGGCTTGAACCGTCCACCGAAGCAAAAATCGCCGAACTGGCCGCCGCCGGCTGCAAACAGTTGCTGATGGTGCCGCTTTCGTTCGTGTCAGACCACATCGAAACCCTCTACGAGATCGACATCCAGTACCGTGACGAGGCTACAGCACTCGGCATTGCCGACTTCCGACGCACCGAAGCCCTCAACAGCTCGCCAGCTTTTATTGCCTGCCTGGCGCAACTGGTCCGCGACGCTTCCTGATATTGATTTTAAGGAGTTCCTGCCGTATAGTGCGCACGCTCATTTGATACACATCATCCGGAGGTCACCATGTTTAAAAAGTTACTGGGCGCAGTTGCAGTGGTCTGCTTCGTGGCCGGAATCGCCACTGCCGGAGCAAAGAAGAACCCGGTCGTTACAATGGAGACCAGCCTCGGCAACATCAAGATCGAACTGTTTGAAAAAGAGGCTCCCATCAGCGTGAAGAACTTCCTTGCCTATGCCAAAAGCGGATTTTATAACGGCACCATCTTTCACCGCGTCATCCCCGGATTCATGGCTCAGGGGGGCGGTTTTACCGCCGATCGCAGACAGAAGGCTGTTGGCGCACCCATCAAAAACGAGGCCGCCAACCGGCTGAAAAACGACCGTGGCACGGTTGCCATGGCCAGAACTCCGGCCCCTGACAGCGCGACGGCACAGTTTTTCATCAATGTCGCGAGTAACGACATGCTTAACCGCCCGAGCCCTGACGGTGCCGGGTATGCGGTCTTCGGCAAAGTTGTAGAAGGGATGGATGTTGTTGACAGGATCGTAGCGGTAAAGACCCGGAACGTTAACATGATTTTCGAGAACCTGCCGGAAACCCCGGTCATCATAAAATCCGTCACACCATTAAAGTAGGAGCCGCATATGGGAATGACAGAAGAACTTACCGACTGGACCCACGAGCAGAAGTGCCGGAAAGCGGTCGCAGCGCTCGTTAAAAACAGCTTTACCGCCCTTTACTGCGCCACTCCGCAAGAGGCTGCAGAGTACATTGCTGCCCATGCCAGCGACGCTGCGACTGTCGGCTTCGGTGGTTCGATGTCGGTCGCCGGCCTGAAGGTCGAGCAGCTGTTGCGCGATCAGGGCAAGGAGATTCTGAACCACAGCAACCCCGCCCTGTCACGAGATGAGAAGATGGAGGTCATGCGCCGCCAGTTGACCTGCGATCTTTTCCTCTGCGGCAGCAACGCCCTGACGCTTAACGGTGAACTTGTCAATATCGACGGCATCGGCAATCGTGTCGGCGCGATGATCTTCGGACCGCGCAAGGTGGTTGTGGTCGTCGGACGCAACAAGCTTGTGGATGGCACCGTGCAGGATGCTATCATCCGCGTCAAAAACTGGGCTACCCCGCCCAACGCCAAGCGCCTTGGCTACAACACCCCCTGTGCCTCGACCGGCTTCTGCTCTCACTGCAACTCGCCGGAGCGCATCTGCCGGGCAACAACAATCATCGACCGCAAGCCACGCCTTACCGACCTCCATGTTCTTGTCGTCAATGCCGAACTTGGATTATAGATGTTACCACTCAAGCAGTTCTTCACCGCTCTGCTTGACGTTATCCTGCCACCGGTCTGCCACATCTGCCGTTCGTTTATCCCGAATGCCGGCACGCTCCATATCTGCCCGACCTGCCGCGAGCAGATGCCGCTGCTCTCGTCGCCTCTCTGTCCGGTGTGCGGAATTCCTTTCAGCGGTACCGGAAGCGATCACCGCTGCGGCGCATGCTTGACACGACCACCGCATTTTGATGCTGCCGGAGCACGCTTCCTCTATGAAGGGCCAATTCGTGACATGATACATGCATTCAAGTACAGTCAACGCACACACCTGCGCTATCCACTGGCGCTGCTGGCAATGGAAGGCCTGAGCGGAATAATGACCCGTCACGCACCTCACCTCATTGTCCCGGTGCCACTCCACATCTCCCGGCTTCGCCAGCGGGGCTTCAACCAGGCGGTGCTGTTGGGAAAGGTGCTGTCACAACAACTCTCCCTTCCGCTGCTGCCGGACACCCTTGCCAGGACCAGACAGACGGAGCCCCAGATCAAACTGTCGGCAGCAGAGCGACGTTTGAATGTAAAGGGTGCTTTTACGGTTAAAAGGCCGGGGCATGTTGTCGGCAAACGGATAGTGCTGCTTGATGATGTTATATGCTGTTTCACAAAAACAAGAGTCAGTTTTGCATTGATGTCATCTTAATGTAGAATTATAAGTTCGGCTCATTTTTGTAGTTGCTTTTTTTAACTATTATCAGTGCATTAAGCGCGATTTGAATAATTCTACTTCGATAATTATCGTACACCCACTTGAAAATAGTTATAGAGCCCGTAAGTATCATAAGTGATACGCCAGCAAATGAAGAAAGAATATCTTCTCCTTTTTTGCTAAAAGAGATCAAAGTTGTCATAAGCAGCAACAAAATACCTCCAAATCCAATGCTGCTTTTGTATACATCAAGGTCAATCTTAATTTGACTATATATTTCATCAATTGCATCTATACCAATATCCAAAAAGTGTTCATCCACAAGCAACTCAGCGATAAATGAAGATTTTTCTTCTAAAGAAAACAAATCAGACGCAACTGAACGGAAGTAATAAGCAAAACTTACTACAATAAAAAGCAATATTAAACCTACGCTGTAGAAATTCGGATTAACGCTCTTAAGGAACGGATAGCCTAACCACTCTGACGCAAATATGGATAAAACACATAAGCCAGAGAACATGGAGCTTACATTTGATAGTTTCTCAAATTGCGGTTTAACGGCTCCGGCCCATGTGACTGATAATGGTACACTGAAAGGTGTGTGCTTCTTTTTTATTCGTTCTAAAAGTTCGAATATTTTCTCGGGCTGATATGAGTATTCAGCGAATAAATAGACAGTAGTTTTGTCCAAGATTCCCTTTATTTTGCGTTTTGGCAAAAAACCTGACAGGCTGAGACCGATACATATCATTGCGAAAACGACGTATACAACTACACTAAACACATTATGTCCCATATTTTTTCTTTCAAGTCGTTGGTAAACGACAGATGGATTTAGCCATTTTTTTTCAATTGTAAAATTAAAGTTCTGCCTCTAATTGCGTTCCCAGTGCAGACAAAGAATGACAACAATTTGTGCCATGGGTTCCCATTTTGTTGATAGATTGTTAACTCTCTTCGCCTTCATTTTCTTTTTTCTTGTCTTTGGATAAGGCATCAAAACCTTCGTCAGCTTTTTCTTGTTTTTCTTTTAGAATACGCTTGGCTTTTTCATCCAAGATCATAGCTAATTTCGATAAGCCTGGAATTTCGGCAAGTTTTTCAACGGCATTTGCAAATTTAAAACTTTTATCTAAAGCATCCATTAATGGGTGATCTGATTTATTGTAATCTGTGATTAGTTTCCCTGGATTCTCAGAATTTACTTCAAGTATGTTATATAAAAGTTTAGTTCTTAAATCAGATGAAATATCAGTGTCTTCAATATTTTCTATTTGTTTAGATAATCCTTCAAAGGTCTTACTTAACACCTCCTTGTGTGTATATTCTTCAATAAGCCTTTTAGATAATTTCAAACTTTTGTTTGCTGAGTAAGCTAACCATAAAATTGGAATGTATAAAGGCAATATCGAAAGAACTAATCTCGGCATGTCTGATAAAACTTTATCAAGAGGGATATTAAGATTCCAAGTATAAATACTTACTGCAAATGGTATAAGGGAAACAAGGATCATACCACTTATAGCAAAGATAAATTTAACAGATAGTGCTTTACTGTCTTCTATTTCGGCGAGTTTTTTTTCTGAATATGCATGACTCAATCCGGCTGTTAATGCATTTGGCAAGAGGTCATTAATGCTTTTCAAAGATTTTGTATATCCAGATTCCCAACTTGAAAACATATCGTGGTAGTCAGTTTCTTTTTTTGTTGTGAACTGATCGTAATCAGAGAAAGTTTTACTTTTAAGTTCGGCAACTTCTTTTTGAATGGATGCTAAATTAAGTTCTAATTCATCATATGTTGTTTCTAGCTCATCTTTTAACCCTGCAACTTCTGTCTCTAATCCTGTAGCCTCATCTTTATCCGTAAACCCTATTATTTCATAGTACAGTGTATCTATTTCCTTCTTCCTTGCAGACATAGATTTATAAAGAGCCTCATTTTTTAGCAGGTAACCTTCACTCTTGTCCAGCACCGCATCGAGTTTTTCAATCTTAGCTGCGTATGCAGGAATACCTGTAACCATCGTATTTAATTCAAGTATATTTTGAGTTATCAACTTATTTGATTCAGTGATTTTGTTATGAATAGTATCAATTTCATCATTTTGTATAGTTGAATTTTGATGCAATTCATTTATTAAGTTGAGCAAACTTACTGCTGAGGCATGCATCACAACTATCTCTTGATTTTTCAATCTAGCTTCTTCAAAAATCTGAATAGTTGTGTTTTTAGTTTCCTCACTCTTATTTCTGAATTCTGATGCTTTTCTAGATGACTGCTTTGCTGCATCTTCGTAATCAGAAGTTTTGTTTTTTACTTCTGCCTGAATGTGTTGTAACTCATTGTCAACAATGAACTGTTTTTTTTCTATAGCTAGCAGCTTTGCCCACAACTTTTTTCTTTCATCTTCTAAATAAGAGACTTTATCATCTGTTTTAGACACTACATTCCCCCTCATATAACTATACATTTTAATAACTAAATCATCTGGCCGTTGTTTTAATAAAACCTGCTCAAGATTATCACCATTACCACACTTCCATGTCTTAATACAGTCCAATTAGCAGCACGCCAATTTATGCAATCAATCATAACAAATAAAAAAGCCACTCCTTTATTGTTGGAAGCAGCTTAGCTTACTATCAAGGCCCCTATGCATTCTTTTAATAGCTGCTCGTGCCTTTCCTACAAAATCTTCTTTGTCGGCCATGACCACTTCCTCCCCCCATTGGATTTATTAACCTGAAAACCTACCACTCCACACCTTCAATGCAATCCGCCACACACATTAAAGCGAGCACACTATTTCTCTTGCAATTTTAATAATTGGCTAGATATAATGTATATAGCTTAATTAAGCTGCGCATTAGAAAAGGAAGGGAGGTCAAATGTCAATGACAATACTGGAACGTTATATGAACGAAAAAGAATTCACCTATCACCCGATTATGAGACGTGGTCTGCCACGAGGAGCTACGTTGGGGATTCAGAACAAGATCAAATTTGAAGCAGCATTGCATGTGGCTTTATTGAACACCAAACCGGCAAGCATAGCAGACAGATACAACTTACCGTCTCAGACTATGCGCGGCTGGTTCGCACAACCTGCATGGAAAAACACCGTTAATAAGTTACAGAAAGAGTTTGCCGCCCTTGTGGTGTCTCGGCTCCAGCAAATAATTGAAGATCAGAGAAACGGCAGCACAAGATCAATTCACAACTATCCAGATTTCCTTGATGCACAGAACTACAGTCGAGGAGCAATTCTGGAAATTGCGAAGCAGTGCTACGCCGCAGAGGGTCAGCGGCTTGCCATCCTGTACATCATCTTGTTTGGATCAGATGAAAGTAAAGACCAAGTGGACTCTCATTTCCTTAAATGCCAGCTATTGAAGGTGCGTGAAATTATGAATGCACAGAAGCACCTCTCCGTAGATGACCGAGAACAAGTTTTAACTGCCCTCAACTGGGCATTTGACTATGTAATGGAAGGAGGTCTTTAGAAGTGAAAAATCAGACTTTTAAAATCAACAATGGATGCGGCTGGGTAGAGACAAGCACAAAGCATGCAGACCCAAAACCGACAGCATCAGCATTAACTCAAAACCAGATGGACATGCTTCATTTGGCGACTCAAGGAGGATTTATGAATCAGAATGAAATTATAAATGAAGAACCAATGACTACTCCTTCACCTTTCTACTGCGCTAATTCACATGCATTAGATCTTGTGCGTAACGAATATATTCGTCTGTACGGTTTAACGGCAGGCACCGAACGCTTGCAAGCTCTGACTAAAAATCAGGTTGAGACAGAAGCATCAGAAATTAAAGCACATGTGAACGCTGCGATTTCTAAGAGCACCCGAAATAGCTGTTCTACACACAACAATTACCACGATTCAGAAGAGCCTCTCGATCTTCCGAAATATAAGTTTTAAAGAGGAGTACAGACATGACAACTGAAAATGAAACAAACAGCGAAATAAAAATAAACTCAAAACTGCCCCGCAAAGAACTGTTGGCGTTGTCTAAACGATTAGACGAGCGAAATTACCAGAAAGCATATTTTCATCACAAACAGCACAGCGTATTCCTAAATCCGGTTGCCCCCCCAGGTACCCGCTCAACATGCAATATTTTCGATTTTGATGGAGTGAAGCGGCTGTATGAGCAGTACATGACCAAAGAATACTTCATCCATGAGCAGGGCTACAAGATTCCTGAGGGCATTATTCAACATCTGGAGTATGAGCTGCGCCAGATGTTCCGAAGAAATGAAAAGGCATTTAAGCACGAAGGTAAACCACTTGATAGCATGCCTCAAAATCCATCACCACGCGACATTGCAGAACTTTCAGCGCGATTGGTGATTGCGATTGAAGAAAGTAAAAAAATGGAAAAACAGATTAAGGAACATGAAACAGCTGATTCCGAGCGAAAAGAAGCAAAAAGGAGATCCACAAGGATCGGCAGCGTTCAGCGATCCCATGGAGATGGTGTAATTACTCATGTGGACGGAATGACAGTCACTTCTAATGGTCTCATTCCTGAAATGGATAACCAATTAGTCACCGAGTACCTTGAAGAGATACGAACTGAGAAAGCGCGCAAGCGAGCAGCACGCATTGCAGCACAAGAAAATATTACTAATTAATTGGGGAGATCCATAGATAAGGGCTGCCGTCTGACAACCCGCTCCAAAAGTCAGCCTTGAACCTCTCCCCTAGTTTTCGTGGGTTGGGCGCATCAGACCGTTTTATTAATCAAAATACGACCGCGAACGTATTCCATCCCAGCACATGAGATGTCCACGGAATCCGTATCGGGCATAAATTAATATTGCTATCCAGAGCATCTGGTTTCGATTCTGGTAAGATTAATTACAGCAGAACGGCAGTGAGCATGGGTTGGTCAGCAAGCAGCTTTACAAGTCAAATCCATTTGAGGATAGGGTAGCTCCCGACAAGGACGGCACCCCCAGTCGTCCTTCCTCTAATTCAAAATATAACTGGGGACACGCAGGGGGGTAGCTATGTTATGCCAGCAGCACAATCAGAAAAATTAAAACATCCAGAGATTGGTGATGCGTTTATTCCCTATAAATATTTGTTTTCGAAAGAGCACCACATCTGGAATAGTGTTTCTCAGTCGAAGCTGTCAAAAACTGAGAAATTGCTGTGGAATCAATTGGCCATGTTTGCCGGTAAAGATGGCCAATGTTATCCAAGCCACGAGCAGTTAGCCCAAGCAATTGCCGTTTCCGAAAGTACTGTTGAAAGAACATTACGAAAATTGGAAGAAAAGCAGCTAGTCAGAAGAGTTCAACCGACTGGCTTGAAACGCCGGATGCACTTCCACAACAATTACGTGTTTCTCTGGCATGAGATGTTTAATCAAGGAATGCTGACTCTTAATTATGATAAATATCAAAAAAAACAGGGAGATTTTAGCAATCAAGAGTCAGCAAAAAATGACATTCAAGAGTCAGCAAAAGAACATCCAAGAGTCAGCATTTCTGACATTCAAGACCCGTCACTGGTGACGAGTGCTAGTAAAGAAAAAAGAAAAGAAAAAAGAAAAGAAGAATATCGTAATTCGTCGTCGTCAAAATCTTTTGATTCTTTGGGAAAACCTATTGACCCAGATACTGTTTCTCCAGATAAATTGCAAAGCACACTTACTCCAGAAAAAATTGTTAAATATTGGAATTTGCATTTTAAAAATGAACCCATTTATTCAGAAATTACTCTTACCCCCAAAAGAGAAAAATACTTGCTTGCCCGAATTAAGGAGTACCCAACACTGAAAGAATGGATGGAACTATTTACCACCATAAAAAATGAGTGCCGATTTCTATTAGGTGAAGGTGATAGGGGTTGGAAAATGTCATTCGACTGGTTGATGAAGGACGATGCCAAGATCATCAAGATTCGTGAAGGGGAATACAGGAAAAATGTTTCCAAAGAAGAACAGGAGGAGGCAGCAGAGGAAGCAAGAGAAGATGCCAGAGAAGAGAGAAGAGCTAGAGAATACGCCAGTAAATGTGCCAAAATAGACAAAGCAGAGGCAGAAGCCAGAGACGCTGAATGTAATGAGTTTCTAAAACAACGCAAACCAGTCTGGAATGAAGGAAATTATGATGATGTAGACGATGATGGAGATTATTTTTACGATGAAGATGATCACAAGAGATTGCTTCCAGAGAACCAACAAAGAGAGGACGCATATCGGAAGTTAGAACGTGAAGTCAGAATTGAACGAGCCAAAGGAAAGACCATTACGGAACTGGAAGAAATGTTTCCTGTGAAAAAAAGTAGCTAAACAATAGTTATCCAAAATAGTTAAAGCGTACTTGGTGACTGAATAAACACCTTCCCCATGGCTTAACACAACAAGATGGCAAAAATAATGCGGTATGACGTGCCAGATTGAAGAATAACGCATCACGTACAAAATTGATCCATAAGTATCAGGCCCAGACAAAGCAGATATAGTCAATGTTTGCCAGACTATGGAAAATGTATCGTGCCGGTGGGGTCTGCCAGCACGTACAGAACCCGAAAATAAGCACGTCAAGCAAACGTAGAGAAGGAGAAATTATTATGTCAAGGCAGTGCCAGATATGCAGCAACCCCAAACTTGAAGAGATTGAAAACGACATCAACAGCGGCACCATGAGTATCAGAGCTATAGCGAGGCTCCACAATCTACAACACGATGCATTGCAACGGCACACAACCCAGCACATGGGAGTAGCAGACACCACCGAAGTCACAAGTGGTAGTTCAGAGTTCGATACACTGGCGGAGATCGACTACCTTTATCATAAGAACAGAGCAGCATTGGTAGCCAGCAAAAATCCGGTGCAATGTCAAAAGCTCATACAGCAGCAAATAACTTTGATGGAGATGCGGAAAGAGTACGAAAAAGAGAAGGGTACCATCAATGTTGTCAGGGATAATATCTTTCTGATTGATCCAAAAAAACTATCCGATTCTGCATTATTCGAACTTTTAGAACAATGTGGTTGTAGTGCTCCCCCCGATTTATCCCACGAGTGAAAGAGGATAGACAAACATAAACGTTCGTATAAAATTAGGCATAACACTGAAAGAAAAGGTCTGTACAATTCATTGGTAAAAGATAATAATGTAATTGTATATGACCTTTTCTTTTAGTGAGGTAAAAAACATGCCGCGAACACTTCCTGCTCAAGAAACAACTGACAACCCAAAGTGCGAAGCTCTTACTGAGATTGGCACTCAATGCTTATCCACCTCCACTTCACGATATCAGCACACAGATGGTAGAGAATACTTCGTTTGTGCAACTCACCTCAAATATCGGCGCAAATTCAAACCAATTCAGGGCGCTGGGCGACCAGTTCAAGTAAAAGCAGAACCTCGCACCATTGGCTATCTGCGTGTATCCACCGATGAACAAGATTTGGAAAAGAACAAGGCAGCAATTCTACTTTTAGCCAATGAGAAGCGGCTCTCCCATGTTGAGTGGTTAGATGAGAAAGTCAGCGGAACAAAAGACTGGAAAAAGCGAAAACTCGGCGAGGTGATGTCAACTCTAAAGAGTGGAGATACAATCATCGTATCAGAACTTTCAAGATTGGGACGTTCAACCCTGCAAATTCTTGAAGTCATGAAGGAGGCAAAAGAAAAGGGTATTGCTGTACATGCTGTCAAGGGGGGCTGGACGCTGAATGGCACAATGGAAAGTAAAATCGTTCTACAAGTCTTGGCGATGGTTTCAGAAATTGAGCGCGACCTTATTAGTGCCAGAACAAAAGAAGCACTGAAGGCACTGAAAGCTAGCGGTGTCAAGCTGGGCCGCCCCAAGGGACCAGGCAAGAGCAAGCTGGATGCATACAGAGAGGAAATCATTGCCCTGCTCAAGAACGGTTCAACTAAGACGTTTGTTGCCAAGCGATATGGGAGCACACCTGAAAATCTATGGAACTGGATGCAAAAAAACAAGATCGTGGTGGAGGTCAAACCATGAGCGTTAACATTGATGCGAACATAAATAATGCTGACTGGACAAAACGTACTTGGGATTTACCCCCCTACAAATCGGAAGAGTTTCTTGGTTTTTTGAAATTCACAGATATGACATTAGAACAATTCAAAATCTTGCCTGTATATCGCCATGCAATTAAAAATGGTTTAATTGTAGACGATGAATGGCATGGCTACCCTCAGAGATAATGGCTGAGTAGAGACAAGCTCGCCAGAATCAAAATTTGAAAGAATGGTGAGCTATTTGAGAGAACAGCAGACGGAGAAAAACATGAGCACAAAACCTTTAAGATTTGCCGTAATACTTCTGTTGATGTTTGCGTCCACAGCACCTGCTGCACATGAGCACCTAGAGAAGTGGTATCAGCAACAATGGTGCACTGAGAACAAGGGAGAACAAGAGATTGTACTGCCTGATAGGACACGCGCTGATTGCATCACAAAGTCGCATGCTGTTGAAGTAGAGTTTGGAAAAAAGTGGGCAGAATCAATTGGACAAAGTCTCTACTACAGCTTGCAAACTGAGAAGCGCGCCGGAATTGTGCTTATCATCGAAAACACCAAAGACCTCCGATATTGGTACCGGCTTAACAGCGTTATTATGCAGTCAAAGCTACCCATAGACACTTGGGCGATTGGAAAGGGGGCACCAAAATGAAACCGAAGTGCTATTCATATATCCGATTCTCGACCCCTGAACAGATTAAGGGCGACAGTCTCCGGCGGCAGCTTAAAATGAGTGAGGATTATGCAAATGAGAAGGGGCTAGAACTCGATCAGAGCATGCGTGACCTCGGCTTATCTGCTTTCAAGGGCGAACAAAAGACAAAAGGTGCATTAGGTCGGTTTCTTGTTCTGGTGAAAGATGGGAAAATACCCAGAGGCTCTACGCTAATTGTCGAATCATTAGACCGCCTCAGTCGTGAACAAGTGTTAGATGCGTTAGACCAATTACGGGACATTCTCCGTGCCGGTATTCACATTGTCACTCTTGCAGACCGGATGGAGTATACCCATGAGAGCATAAATGCCAACATCGGGCAACTTATGTTCAGCCTTGTAATCATGTCCCGTGCAAATGAAGAATCAGCCACTAAATCAATGCGTGGAAAAGCTTCTTGGAGCAGTAAACGGAGCGTAGCGGCTCAGACAAAAATGAGTGCCAGAGCACCAGCATGGCTTAAATTATCCGCTGACCGCACAATGTTTCACATAATCCCTGATCGGGCGGAAATCATCAACCGTATTTTCCGCGAGAAGTTGACTGGCAAAGGTTCACGACAAATCATAATAGGACTAAACCAACAAACAGCGTGGCTACCAGACAAGCAAAAACGAAAAGACGGTCCCCCAGGTTGGAGGGAGAGCTACATTCAGAAAATTCTTCGTTCCCGAGCAGTTCTTGGAGAATATCAACCACGTCAAGTTATAAGAGATGCAGAAGGCCGAAAGGGATACCAACCTATTGGTGAACCAATAAAGGATTATTTTCCGGCAGTAGTTCCAGAAAAAATATTCTATGAAGTCCAAGCACGGCTAGATCAGGACAAAGCAAGGTTAGGTCATGGGGGCGGTCGTCAAGGAGCTATCAACAATCTGTTTGGTCACCTTGCAAAATGCGGGTATTGCGGCGCACCTTTTGCGTTTGAGAAAAAGGGGGCGCCAAGATTGAGCTACCTTGTATGTGATAGTGCAAGGCGCAGATTGTCGGACTGCAAGCGTAATTATGTCCAGTACAACGAATTTGAAGAAATGATATTGACGTACTGCAAGGGATTGAACCCCGCTGATTTGCTGCTGGGGCATGAAGAGCAGGAATCCGTTTTACACGCTCTACAAAGCCAGTTGCTCTCGGTACAAAGCAAAGCGAAAGAGGCCGCTGCAAAGGTCAATAATCTGTCTGATACAATCGCCACAACCGATAGTGTGCTTGTTCGCCAAACACTTGAGAAGAAACTGGGTGAAGCTCTGGAAGAGCAGGCAATCTATGAGGCTGAAGCAAAGCAGCTTTCCCATGAAATAGAGCGGCTATCACGCACCAATGAAGTGACCGAAACGCGACTTGAATCACTCCGGGAACTACTGACATTCCTGAAAGAGCATGCCGGCGATGAATTGATAGATATTAGAAGACGGTTACGGGAAGAATTGCGGGGATTGATTGAACGAATAGAAGTTTACCCAGTAGGCTTGCTTCTCATGACACCAGAACGGGTCGAGAAGGCGTTAAAAGAGATTATGGATTCATTTCCTGATATCGACAAGGAATGGTTCAAAGCAAGATTTGAATCACAGATTAATAATAAGAAGCTACGCAAATTCATCATTCACTTCAAGGGTGGAAGCATCCGCACGCTGGAACCTGCAACAGCAGAAGAGCTCGTGATGGAATTAGACCGTGAAGGGGGTAGAGTGCTGAGTATGTCTCATGGAGTTGACGGGAAGACGGAATGGGAAGTTGTGTCTAGATTAAATTAAACCGCATATGACATCATGATGTCATGACAACCGGCAGTACGATGGACGAGTGTGCGAAGGAGCTTAAAAAAGCCGGTGCGGTTGTCGTGATTGCTGCAACAATCGCCCGCACCGCCAGATAAACAGCATCCACAACCAACACACGGCAATGATCGCATATACGTTTTATTTTCTTGACAACCACAGTCTGCTTCCGTAATGATTTCCAGAGTTCCATTCCTGCCTTGACGGGAAAAACAGTACATTAGACAAATACGTTTTCCGCAGCAAAAGCGGATTGCACCTACTAACCGGAGTAACAGTATGCGCCTTTCAACCAAAAGCAGATACGGCCTGCGGGCTATGTTAGACATCGCCTACAACTGCGGCCCGGAACCTGTCCAGATTCAGGATATCTCACGGCGGCAGCAGATTTCTCCCCGTTATCTTGAGCAGATCTTCCAGAACCTTAAACGTGCGGGGCTGCTGAAAAGCAAGCGCGGCCCCCAGGGCGGATATGCGCTGTCGCGCAAACCGGACGAGATTACCGTTCTGCAGATCCTGAATGCCGCCGAGCAGGACGTGCTGCTGGTTGATTGCGCCGGGGTCAACCAGAAAAAACGCAAGCGGAAGCTGGAATGCCCTTTTGAAGGGAAGTGCGTCACCCAAACGGTCTGGGCAGAAGCAAATTCGCTCCTTGACACCCTGTTTGGCAGCATGACGTTGCAGACTCTTTGCCAGCGTGCCACCGCCATGGGCATTGAAAATGAGGCTGCCGGCAATCTCATCGACAGCATCTGAGCTGACACTCCGTCACGACAAACCGTCTCCCAAAAACGCCCCTGTCAGGGGCGTTTCCTGTTTCCATACCTGACGCAACTCTCTCGACTTCTTCATGTATTGCCAATTTGCTTCTTGCAATAACCTTAAGATGGGCTTATTATCCGCGCGCTCATCAAGAGGGGGAGAACATGCCGGAAACAGTCGATTTTTACCGAGAGATCCTTGACAACCTGTACGACGGCATATTTTTTGTGGATAAGGATGGTTGCATCACCTACTGGAACAACGGGGCTGCCAGCCTGACCGGTTATAGCGCCACAGATGTTAGCGGAAGGAACTACTGTGACATTTTCCAACCACTGGACAAACATGGCAAACACCTCTGTGAAAACGACAATTATCCGTTCTCGCGTGTATCAGACATTTCAACCCTGACGGAGATCGAAGCCTACATCTGCCACAAGGAAGGCCACCTGCTGCCGATATCGATCCGGATCGCTCCGATGCGGGAAGTTGGCGAACAGTATGTTGTGGCGGTAGAAATATACAGCAGCAGTTCACCACGCTATGCCATGCGCCAACGGCTTGAAGAGCTTCAGGAAATGGCGATGCACGATCCATTAACAGGCATTGCAAACCGTCGCTTTGTCGAAATAAATCTGGCGGCACGCCTGGAGGAATTCAAACGGTACGGCTTTGCTTTTTCGGTTATGTTTATTGATGCCGATAATTTCAAAACCATCAACGACACGCACGGTCACACTGTCGGGGACCGGATTCTGAAAATGATCGGCACCACGATTGCCAACAGCCTCCGCTCCTTTGACATTGTCGGACGGTGGGGGGGAGAAGAATTTGTCGTGTTGCTGATACACACAAAAAATGAAGATTTATTCAAGCTTGCCGACCGCTTGCGCAGGATGATCGAGAATTCAACCCTGACTCTTGACAATGGGGAGACACTGAAGGTTACTGTTTCAGCCGGGACGACGGCGGCTCAGGCAGGTGACACGGTGGGATCACTGATCGAACGGGCCGACAAGCTGATGTTTGAAAGCAAACGACGGGGAAGAAATCAGGTCTCTGTTGAATTGCAGCAGGTGTAGCTCGCAATAACAGCCAAAACAAAAAAACAGGGGGGCTTCCATGCCCCCCTATGCTGTTTCAAAGGTCCAGTATCATCGCATTTTCGTCACAATCGGGAAATTTAGGGCATTTTATGCAATCACCCCAGACTTTATGCGGCAGCTCGGCTTTATCCACCAGACGAAAACCATGCTTGGCAAAAAAATCCGGCTTGTAGGTAAGGCAGAATATCCGCTTCAGCCCGATCTGGCGTGCCTCGGAAATACACGCCTGCACCAGACGACTGCCGATCCCCTTGCGGCCGACATCCTCATTCACGGCGACTGAACGCACTTCGGCCAGATTATCCCATACAATATGAAGAGCAGCGGCACCCAGGATAACGCCATTCTCTTCATCCACATAAAAATCACGCAACGATTCATACAGCTCCGACAGCGAGCGGGAAAGCATGTCCCCCCGGCTGGCAAAAGTCATCAGCAGCTTCTGGATATCCTTTACATCAGCAATCTGTGCTTTTCTGATCATGCCCCCCCCTTTTTTCTAGCGGATGCCGACTGTTACCAGCTGCGGCTTCAGCACTCTTGTGAGCTCGGCCGGCACCATCCCGACCAGATAGCCCCTCTTGCCGCCGTTAATATAAATCCTTGGCAGGCTGGCGATGCTACCTTCCATATACACCGGCAGAGGGTGACGAATGCCGAACGGCGAGGTCCCTCCCACCAGATAGCCGCTCTGTTTCTGGGCGGTATCCGCGGTACAGGGCGACACCTGCTTTACGCCGATGGTACGCGCAAGCTCCTTGGTGGAAACCTGCAGATCACCATGCATCAGCACGATCAGCGGCGAGCGGTTTTCATCCTCCATCACCAGCGTCTTGATGACCGCATGTTCGTCGACTCCGAGCTCGCGCGAGGATGCCGTCGTACCACCTTTATCCTCATAGGCATAAAGGTGGTCGCTAAAGACAACCTTCTCCGCACGCAGCTGGCGAACGGCAGCGGTCACCGGGGTTTTTTCCTTTGCCATCTCAGCAGATCCTCGGCAGCTGTTCCCCGGAGAGCATATCAACCGAACGCATGCCGCCAATAACAGTCTCCATCTGCACCCGGCCGGCCGGGCCTGATTCAACCCTGCCGATAACGGCGGCGGCGGCTCCCAGCGGATGCTTCCTGATGGCAGCCAGAGCGGCATCGGCAGCATCCGCAGACACAAAGGCCAACAGCTTTCCCTCATTTGCCACAAACAACGGATCAAGCCCGAGAATCGAACAGACCCCGCGCACGGCCGGCTTAACCGGCAGCGCCTCTTCCTGGAGGGTAATCGCGACGGCCGACTGCTGGGCTATCTCCTTGATGGTAGTAGCCACACCGCCGCGGGTAGGATCGCGCAGCACATGCAGGGCAGTGCCGACTTCAGCGATAAGATCAGCCGTCAGACCATGCAGCGCCGCCGAATCACTTTTGATTTCAGTACTGACCTCAAGCCCTTCACGTCCCGCCATGACGGCAATGCCGTGATCACCGATCGTGCCGTTAATGATGATGACATCTCCCGGCTGCGCGTTGGCGCCATGAATCGGCAGAGCATGCTCGACAGCACCAACGCCGGAGGTCGTGATAAAAATCTTGTCGGCCTTGCCGCGCGGCACAACCTTGGTGTCGCCGGTAACGATAGCGACACCGGCCGCATCGGCCGCAGCCCGCATATCCTCCAGTATCACCTTCAAATCGGCTTTACTGAACCCCTCTTCGATTATGAGTCCGACACTCAGCCACAGCGGCCGGGCCCCCATCATCGCCAGATCATTGACAGTACCATGCACCGCCAGGCTGCCGATAGTCCCACCCGGGAAAAAAATCGGATCAACGACAAACGAGTCGGTCGTGTAAGCCAACCGCCCCGGAACGTTATCCAGCAGCGCGGCGTCATTCTGTCCGGAAGACGGTACGCCACTGACAATCGGTATAATCAGTTCATCAAGCAATTGGTGCGAAAGCCGGCCGCCACTGCCGTGGCCGAGAAGAATCAGGTCTTTATTCACGTGGAGGGTTCTCCTGAAGGTTTGTTTCACAGTAGCACGAATCACCCATCATGTCACGGCAGCTTTTTATGTTCACATGACCGGACGGTTTATGTTAAATATACATGCTTATTTTATCAAATCCGGGGGACTACATGACGGAATACAGACCACTGCAGCAGCTGCCTGAGCCGGCGGGATACAAAGCCGGCGACGTACTGGTGCTGGTAGGTGAATTATTTGGAAGAGGCTATGCCAACGGCCTGGTCGACGAAGCCAAGCGGATCGGCATGACCGTGATCGGCACGACTGTCGGGCGCAGGGATAACGACGGGTCACTGAGACCCCTTAACAGCGAGGAACTGACTGCCGCAGAGGCACTCCTTGGCGGAACGGTCATCAACATCCCACTTGAAGCCGGTTTTGACATGGAGAGTGTCGACGGCATCCCTTCTGTGGCTGAACAACTTAAAAAAGCCCGTCCTGACGATTTTGCCACGATCTCTTTTGTAGAGGGGAGTGTCGAAAAAGCGTGCGCTGCCGGAACCGCCAGGCTTCGCTCTCACCTGGCACTGCTGGAAACCGAGCTGCTCAAACGCATCCCGGCAGATGCAAACATCCACTTTGCGCATTCCATGGCAGGCGGCATACCCCGCGCCCGCGTCTTCATGCCGCTCCTGAACCGGATCTTCAAAGGTACCGGCGATAAATATCTGGCATCGGAAGTGTTCTGGAACAGCCCACTCGGCCAACTCTGCGACACCAGTTTCAACGAGGTAACAGCCGACACCTTCCGCTATCTTATCGAAGGGACGACAGTCATTCGTGAGCGGAATGCCGCTGCCGGAACCAGGGTCAACTACTCGGCCTACGGCTATCACGGCACCGGCGTATTGGTAAACGGTCAGTACCGCTGGCAGTCATATACCCCCTACGTGCAGGGTTTCGCCAAGATGCGGCTTGAAGATATCGCCTCGGAAGCCACCGCCAAAGGGATCCAGGCAACGGTGTACAACTGCCCGGAAATCCAGACCAATTCCAGCGCCCTTTTTCTGGGTGTCGAGATATCGCTCTACCCGCTTCTGAGCGCCATTCGCCTCGAAGCCGGCGAAAAGGTTACAGCTCCTCTTGAGAGCCGCTGCCAGGCCATGCTGAAGGAGGGGGAAACCGTTGCCGGCCTGCTGGAGCGCGCTGACCGCTACCTGTCCTCCCCGATTCTTGAACAGATCGTCGACTTTCCAACCTGGCCGCAGCATAACACCCGCGAACAGGCCGAGCTGATGCTGGCAGCTTCTGCCGAACTGATGGAGATGCACAGTGACCAGAAGCAGCTGATCTGCGCTGAATTATCAAGAATCGTGTTTGGTGCAACCGGCCGACTGATGCTGCACGACTCCTGGAAACCGCTCTCCCCTGTCGCATGGCTCAACCATGACATAATCAGCCGCTTGCTGGCAGACCAGCGCGGCAGCGGAATCGTTTAACGCCCATCGCTTCAACAAAGGATACTCTATGAAAACAGCTTTACAACTGATCGCCATGCTGGTTTTTGCTGCAGCGCTTTTCCAGGGGTGCGCCACCACGCAGGTGAACAAGCCTGCAGATGTGCTCTATAAAGAGGGTGAACAATTCTTCAAGGACGGCAAATACGAGGCCGCAATCGAGCAGTGGAAAAAAGTGAAGGAGACGTATCAGTCCCCGGAACTGTCCACAAAGGCCGAGCTGAACATTGCAGACGCCTATTTCCTCAACAAGGATTATATCGAAGCGGCTGCCGGTTATGAAGATTTTCGAAAACTCCACCCCAAGCACCCGCAAGCTGATTTTGCCCTGTATCGCCAAGCGACAAGCTATTTCAACCAGATCCACAGCATCGACACCGACCAGACACCGGTGAAAAACGCGCAGACAACTTTCGACTCATACATCAAACTCTATCCTGGCGGGGCCCACCTGGCCGACGCGCGGGAGAAGTACAACGAATGCCGCGACAAGCAGCTCCAGTACGAGCTGTATGTCGGCCGTTTTTATCTGAAGACCAACGTACATAAAGCTGCAATCGGCCGCTTTGAACAGTCTCTCAAGATGTTTGCCGACTCGGCGCGACGCGATGAAGTGCTCTATTATCTCGGGAAAGCGTATCAGGAAGATGGGCAGAAGGATAAAACACGCGAAGTGCTTGGCCGGCTCATCAGCGAATTCCCCGGCAGCGCTTTCATTGCCGATGCCAACAAGATACTGGCGGAGATATAGACGGTGACCGGGTACGATTCACACACACTGGCACTGCTTGTCGTCGTCGTGGCGGCATACCTGACCGGGTCAATACCGACAGGGCTTCTGCTCGGCAAAGCCTATGGAATAGATGTCCGCAAGGAGGGGAGCGGCAACATCGGCGCGACCAATCTGTACCGGACCGTCGGCCGCAAGGTCGGCATCATTACGCTGGTCGGCGACTGCCTCAAGGGACTGCTCCCCGTTGTACTGGTTACATTCAGCGCGCTCCCGCCTGAATTTGCCGCCTGGGTCGGACTGGCCGCTTTTTGCGGTCACGTCTTCTCTGTTTTCCTCAGATTCAAGGGGGGAAAGGGGGTCGCCACCGCGCTGGGAGTCTTCCTGGCACTGGCGCCACTGGCGGTTGCAATTGCGATCGCACTGTTTGCCGTATTAATGTTCATCTGGCGCTATGTGTCTCTCGGATCAATCGCTGCGGCGGCGGTCATGCCGCTGGCGGTTTTTTTATTGGGAGAAAGCAGCACCGTCACCACGGTGACATGTATTATCGCGCTGATCGTCATTGCGCGGCATCATGAGAATATCAAGCGGCTGCTTGCTGGCAGCGAAAATAAATTTAAAACATGAAAAGGCGGCCCGAGTGGGTCGCCTTTTCATTTGTAATATCAGGCCCCAGACCCTCCTGACGGCGTGTGCTATCTTTCTATCATCCCGACTGCCACGACCTTCCCCCCTAGACAATTGCTAAGCAAGCACCAGTCCTCTGTCCTATTATCACAGCAGGCAGGGTGTGCAACAAAAATCAGCCAAGTGCAGATTTTGCATGAAATATAAATCAATCTCTCGCAACAGCAACTGCAAACGCGAACCAAATCAGCACATTAAAGACTTGGCACACACTCTGCTTTATAAGGTCATATTATTTGTCTCGCCAGATAAGACAAGAGGTATTATTAAAATATGCTAGGGGGCCAAAGCCATTCGCAATACAATAGATCTCACCAAAATTCTGGACAGTGTCTCCGATGGGGTCTTTACAGTTGATTCGCAGATGCGCATCCAGTTTTTTAATCGGGCTGCCGAGGAAATTACCGGTTTCCCACTTGAAGAGGCAATTGGCAGGCATTATCATACGATCTTACGTTCCAGTGAAGAACCCTTTGTGTGCCCTGTCAAGGAGACCTTGGAAACTGGCGGGCCTGTACTGAATCGGGGGATGGAGATTGTCGGCCGGAACAATTACAAAAAACATGTTTCCTTAAGCATTTCTGTTTTATGCGATAGTGATGGCAGGGCATGCGGCGGAGTCGGAATGATTCATGACCTATCCATTTTCTATCCACTGAGGAATCAATCACCCGACAAGTTCTCTTTCATGAATATTGTCAGCAGAAATTCCGCTATGAAGAAATTGTTTTGCATGACGGAAGATATCGCAGCCAGCGAAGCAACGGTATTTCTTCGTGGCGAAAGCGGCACCGGTAAGGAACTTTTTGCCAGAGCTCTTCATGAATTAAGTCCGCGTAAAAATGGCCCGCTAGTCATTGTCAATTGCGGGGCACTGCCGGAACATCTTTGCGAATCAGAAATGTTCGGAGTGAGAAAAGGGGCATATACCGGGGCAACGGAAAACCGGCCAGGGCGATTGGAATTATGTTCAGGAGGAACATTCTTTCTTGACGAAATCGGAGATCTGCCACTCCCGCTCCAAGTCAAGCTGTTGAGGGTTCTGGAGAGCAAGGAGTTCCAGCCATTGGGTGCCAAAAATCCAATGAAAGCTGATGTCCGTTTCATCACCGCAACCCACAGGAATCTTGAAAAAATGGTTGAAGCCGGCACATTTAGGCGAGATCTCTATTTCAGAATAAATATTGTTCAATTAAACATTCCACCACTTCGTGAACGAAAAGAAGATATCCCGCTGTTAGTGGAAAATATGATTAAAAAATTCAACCAGACATACGACAGAAACATCAACAGCGTATCTCTGGAAGTGCTGAATCTTCTACTGACCCACGACTTTCCGGGCAATGTCCGTGAGTTGCAGAATGTGATTGAACAGTCGGTGATCCTTTGCAAAGGGAACGAGATCCTGCTTGGGCATATGCCGGCAAGATTAATCCACGATTGCGACTCTACTAAGGCGGCCAGACAACGTTATAGCAAGGCTCCTGAGGCAGAAGTCCTCTGTGATCTTATCGCTCGGCACAAAGGAAACAGGAATGAGGCGGCACGTGAACTTGGCGTTGACCGCTCCACGCTTTGGCGTTGGATAAAAAGTGCTGGTTTAGGTGGGACGTGACTTTAAATATTACACCAAGTGGCTTTGCACCCCGCCACGCATGACTCCCGGCGGCCTGATAAACTTCAGGAACTGTTCGTGCAGCCGCTCAGCCTCCGCGACATGACCCGACAGACGCAGTACTTCTATGACGCATTCAGCGGTACACAAGCCGAATTCCTTCTGATTTTTCCTGAGGTTGTATACTGACTTTGTTCCTGTGGCCAGGCAGATGCGGCGAATATTCTGCAGGTAGGGACTTCGCTGGTGGATTTTACGGGCTTCATGCCAGGTACCATCGATCAGAACAACCTGGCGTATTCCGGTCATGTCGTCTCCGGCTTCGCCCATGGAGCCGGGATAGATAAGTGCCACGCCTCCCCGGTCGATCTCCTCCAGCAGCCTGGCAGGCGGATTCATCCGGTCCCAGCGGATCTGCTCGGCGGAATCTCCCAGCACATCCAGGACAACCCGCCCGGTATTGGAGCGTTTGGCAAACTCTTTTTCATGCGTTAACAGTGTGATTTTCATATCATGCACCATCCCCTGTCAACAGACCGCAACGATGGTAAACGACGTTGCACCGGACTTCACCTCATCGCCGCACCTCAGACCGAGCAGACGGCGCCCCAGCGGCGAACCGGGAGTAATAACGACAATTTCACCATCGCCACCGCCAACCTTCATGCCGCCGGCCTGTGGCCCGAGAAAAACCCGCTTCACGTTACCCTCCCCGTCTTCCAGTGCAACCATCGCGGTCAGCCGGATCGGCGTATCGTCATCGAAGTCATGCAGCGTCAGGTTACGGTAGCATTCCAATGACACCCGAATCTCCTGGGCACGGTTGGCCTGCCCCTGGGCAATATAGGAGGCTTCCAGCGCCGTAGTATCGTACTTGTTGTCCGGGAGGCACTCCGAGTGGGTAGCAGCAGCGTGGGACGTCCTGGCCGCGGATGAGAACACCGCAAGGTCGGCTGAGAGGGCGGCGAGGATTTCCTGAACTATATGCTCTTTGGTCATGTAGTTAAAAGACTCTTTAAGAAAGATGGATTTCACACCGGAGAAAGCCGGAACGGGCCAGGGAACTTAGCAGATGCGGACGAAATCGTCAATCGCAGTCAGCGGGTTGACAAAGAAAACGCATTTCATAACCCACTGCCGGTCTGACTTTAACAAGAGCAGCAGATGAGTTGCTGCAGATGGCTGAACTCAACAGTTCAACAGTTCAACCAGTTTTTTACCGATTTTCTGTGGCGGATAAACAAAATCTACCGCGCCTGTTTCGAAGGCGGCCTTCGGCATGCCATAGATTGCCGACGATTCCTGATCCTGCGCGATGGTCAGTCCACCAAGCTCCTTGATATGCCTGATTCCTTCAGCGCCATCCTTACCCATCCCGGTCAGAATGACACCGATGATCTTCCCCCGCTTCAGCGGCTTCAGCAGTGATTTCATCGCCACATCAGCTGAAGGCTGGACAAAATTAACCCGTGGACCGGCTTCCAGAACGATGCGACTGTTCCCCTCCAGCGTAAGGTGAAAACCTCCCGGGGCAAAGTAAACCTGTCCGCTCCGGAGATATTCGCCATCCTCGGCCAGGGCCACCGGCATGGAGGCTACGGCGTCAAGCCCTTTGGCGATCTTGTAATCCATACCGGGAGGGATGTGCAGCACGATCACAATGGCAGCATCAAGCGGCGGCAGCTCGGCGAACAGCCGTTTGAGGGCGATCGGGCCACCGGTTGAGACCCCGATCACAACGATATTGCTATTCCCCATCAACGGCCTCCACGGCAGCGAGAAGACTGAAATAGTAATGGATGGTTTCAAGCAACTGATCCGGATGAAACGGCTTGGTTAAATAGTCGGTGACATATTCCTGAATCCCGTCCATCTCGCTATCAGGCGCATCCATGGCCGTCAGCATGACAACAAGGTTCCCATCGTACAAGCCTTTTTCGACCATCGTGCGGATCGTGTCCCACCCGCTCATCTCCGGCATCATGACGTCCATCAGGATCACCCCGCGAAACCCTTCTTCCAGATGCGCGAGACATTCAGCGCCGCTTGAGGCGGTCAGTATCTTGACCCCCTCGGCCTGAAGGAACAGTTCAACAGACGCCCTGATCATCTCCTCATCGTCAACCAGCATCACCGTGGCATCCATTATGTTGACTCCTTTGCGCTATAGCCGCACTCTGCACCCTGTTCGTTAATGGTAAATGTGACGATTGTCCCCTTGCCGATGCCGGGACTTTCAGCCCAGATTCTACCGTGGTGGTTCTGCACAATCTGCTTGCAGATGGATAGACCGAGACCGGAGGTGCTGATATCGTGGCGGGATTGATCAGCCTTGTAAAGCTCCTCAAATACATGGTCAAGATCACCCTGGGACAGCCCGACACCTCCGTCCTGCACCGAGACTACCACCGCCCCGTCATACCGTTCGGCAGAGACAATCACGGTACCGTGCTCGTACGAGAATTGCGCGGCATTGGAAATCAGGTTGGCAAACAGCACGTTCACCTGATCCGGGATAACGCGGACAATAAGCGCAGGATCCACAACGTTTTGACAGTCAACGCGCTTTTGGGACAATAATTCTCCACACTCTGCAAGAGAAGCGTTCACCAGCGCAGCGAGGGATACCGCCACCCGCTCCTCCTGATGCTTGACTGCGGTTGAAAGGATGACGAGCGTCCTGGCTTTGTCTGCCAGATTATTTAAGGCGGCGGCACTTTTAATGCACATATCTACGTTTTTTATCAGTTTAGGCTCAGTTAACTGCTTTTTTATAAGCGGTAACAACACAAATAACGGAGTCAGAGGCGTTTTCAGGTCATGCCCCAACCGTGTCATAAAGGACTCCATCATGCGTGCATGACTGAGCTGTTCCTCCAAACGTGACTTAGCCTCCACAGCCCGCTTGTATTCCGTAATGTCACGGATCGATTCTATCGCTCCGACCGTTGCACCAGACTTGTCAAACAGCGGAGTAGCGGTGCCGGAAAGATGGCAACCGTCTCCGTTTGATAATGATGGAATGAATGTCTCGGCAAACAGGGTTCTTCCCACCACATTAATAAATGAATATTTTTGTTTGACGATATCAGCATCCTCGAAAATCAGATCAATCAGAATCGGACGACGCTCTCCGTAAAAAGGGATCGAATACTCATAATCACCCTTACCGAGAACATCATCTTTTTTAAGTCCGGTCATTTTCTCGATAGCCCGGTTCCAGGCGATTATCCGCTTTTTCCTTATCAACGACAAAGGTCGCATCCGGCAGGAACTCGACAATATCATGCATCCGCTGATACGCATCCTTAACTTCATCTTCAGCGATCTTGCGCTCGGTAATATCGCGAAAAGACCAAAGCCGGCCACAATAACTTCCATCGTCACTCAACAACGGCGTCGTGTAGCGATCGAGCACTTTGCCATCGCGCAAGACAATCTCATCACGCGAATGTTCCTGACGATTTTCGTACAGGTATCTGACTTTTGCCAAAAAACTTTGAGGATCAGCCATGCGACCTGTCACATACCTCAATATCGGTTCATCATCACCGGTGTCCAACAAATATGGCGGTATGTCCATAATCTCTACAAAACGGCGGTTACAGGAGATTATTTTGGCATTTTCATCCACAACCAGAAGCCCATCGATCGAGGCTTCCTGCTGTGTTGAGAGCAGGACATTCTGAAATGCCAAGGCATCTTCTGCGCGTTTACGTTCGGTAATATCAAGTATGACCCCCACCAGGCCACCCACTGATCCGTTCTTTTCGTTGAACGTGGCCTTATTGAAAACGACATTACGCTGCGCGCCATCAGCATATACGACGGCGGTCTCGTAGACCTGCATGCCGGGATTTTGCAGCAGCTGCTGGTCCTGTTGCAGATAGCGATCCGCCAAATCCGCAGACCAAAGGTCATGAGGCATTTTACCGACAAGCTCGTCTTGAGAAAAGCCGACATACGCTTCAAAAGCCTTGTTGCAGCCAAGATAGCGGCATGAGGCATCCTTGTAAAAAATCGGGCTTGGAATTGTGTCTATCAGTGTGTGCACAAAACCGAGTTGAGCCCGGTTAGCCTCTTCCGCTTGCTGAAACTTGGAGATTGCGTCGGTGAGAGTATCAGCCTCCACATTTATCAGCTCGCCAAGCTTTGCGATCAGCTCGTTTTCTGAATCCTCCGCAGCACGGGCAGAAAAGTCCCCCACGGCAATGCGGTTGAGGGTGTCATAATGTTCACACAGCCCGATCGCCATATCATGGGCATAATCGCTTGTTTCCTCTATATGGTCCGCAAGCTGATTAATGAGCCTTTTCAGGTCGTTTATAATGTTTTCTTCCGCATTGACAACGGCACGCTGCGCGGTGTCTCCCTTGCAAAATCGTGTCAGCATCACCTTTATATCGGCAAGACCGCGGTACAATTCATCAACGGGTACACCTGTATCCATTTCCGTCTGAGTCATAGGCACCTCGTCGTCCATAATCTAAAATCATTGTACACTCACACCCTGAAACCACGTTTTCCCTGGGCTGACAGCCAGAAGAACAGGCGGCGGGATACATCGTGAAGTGGCACAATCTCATCGACACCACCCCTGGCTATCGCCTCCTTCGGCATGCCGAAAACCACGCAACTCTGTTCGTCCTGGGCAAGGGTGCAGGCACCGGCCTGACGCATCTCCAGCATGCCGGCGGCGCCGTCATCCCCCATGCCGGTCATGATGATGCCGACAGCGTTCTTGCCGGCACAGTTGGCCGCCGAGCGGAACAGCACATCCACCGACGGCCGGTGGCGGCTCACCGGCGGACCGTCGGAAAGCTCAGTCACATAATTGGCACCGCTCCTTTTCAGCAGCAGGTGCCGATTGCCCGGGGCCAGATAAGCATGGCCAGGCAGAACACGCTCGCCATGTTCAGCCTCTTTCACCGCGATCTTGCAAAGAGAGTCGAGGCGCTTGGCAAAGGTCTTGGTAAAGGCTTCCGGCATATGCTGGGTGATCAGAATCCCGGGGCAGTCGGGAGGCATATCCATCAGCACCACCTTGAGCGCCTCGGTTCCGCCGGTGGAAGCGCCCAACAGAATAACCTTTTCGGTCGTGGAAAAGGTGTGATGCTCGGCAGCCAGCACGACGTCGGCGCTGTTTTTCTGCTGCACCGTGATAGTGGCGGCGCTTCGGGGTGGCGGCTTTACCAGACGCGCCTTGGCGGCGCCGCGGATCTTGTCGGTCAGCTCCTCGGCGTACTCCTGCAGGCCGTTGCGAATGTCTATCTTCGGCTTGGTGACAAAATCGAACGCCCCCAACTCCAGGGCATGCAGGGTAATGGCTGAGCTCTTCTCGGTCAGTGACGACACCATCACCACCGGCATCGGACGCAGCCGCATCAGCTTCTCGAGGAAAGCGAGGCCATCCATCTTCGGCATCTCCACATCAAGAGTCAGCACATCCGGGTTGAGCGCCTTGATCTTCTCCCTGGCCACCAGCGGATCGGGGGCGGTTCCCACCACCTCCATATCCGGCTGCCGGTTGATAATTTCGGTCAACAGAGACCGGATAAGGGCTGAATCATCTATGACAAGAACCTTGATAGACATATTGTTATCCCTTTTGCGCCACGCTTGTAGGTGCTGCTAATCTGTATCGCTGTTTGCAAATAAGGACTGAAGCAGCTCCGGTGAAAACGCCTGGTTCTGAATCCGCTTCACGAATACCTGCCCGGTGGCCGGTGAAAAACATATTTTGCGTGGCAAGGTATCCCCCACATCAACGGCAGTAACACGTATCTTCTGTTCCCTCAGGTAGCGCAGGGCGAAATCGGCGTTCTGCCTGCCGACATCACTCATGCCGTCCATCACCCTGCCGGCGCCGAAAACCTTTGCCTCAAGACAGGCACGTACCGCCCCCAGCCGGAGGACATGTTCGACGAGCAGCTTCATCGCATGGACCCCGTAGCGGGCGGAACCGTTTTCTGACCTGGCCGTCTCGCCCGTATCTCCCGGCAGCATATAGTGGTTCATTCCGCCGACGCCGTTGACGGCATCATAAAGGCAGACCGACACGCATGAACCGAGCACGGTGGTTATAAGGGTACCGTCATCGCTGGCATGATACTCACCCGGCAGTATCTTAACTGCTTTCGAGTCGAATACCCGGTCATAATAGCTGCTTGTCGAAAAACTTCGGCCGCTGTCCATGGAGGTCAAACCTTCGGAGCATAGACGGTTTTGCCGCACACCTTGAAAAGGTCGGCAGCATGGTGAAAACTCTCCGAATGACCGGCAAAAAAGAGCCCATCGGGCTGCATGCGCGGCTGCATTTTTTTCAGTATTTCATACTGGGTGCTCTTGTCAAAATAGATCATCACATTACGACAGAATATGACATCGAACTTTTCGCGAATCGACCACTGTGCATCCAGCAGATTGAAACGTCCGAAGGTGATCATCTGCTGAAGCTCCGGACGAACCCTGGCGAACCCGGCATTCTTCCCGCTTCCCTTCAGAAAAAAACGTTTGAGCTTGTCCGGAGGGAGCTTCTGCAGCTGGTCGAGGGGGTACACGCCGCGGCGCGCTTTTTCCAGCACATTGGTGTCGATATCCGTGGCAAGGATCTTGACCGGAACGTTGAAACTCTTGAAGTGGTCAACAACCGTCATTGCGATTGAATACGGCTCCTCGCCACTGGATGACGCGCAGGTCCAGATATTGATCGGGCTTGATTTCTGCGTGCTGCCGAGATGCTTTGCAAGGATCGGAAAGTGGTGAGCCTCGCGAAAAAATGAGGTCATGTTGGTGGTAAGGGCGTTGATGAACTCCTCGCGCTCCAGCAGATCGTCACTTTCCAGCAGCTGGATGTATTCGCTGAATGAATCAATCTGCCTGGCCCTGAGGCGGCGTGCCAGGCGGCTGTACACCAGGTCTTTCTTGGACGGGGCCAGAGAGATGCCTGCAATCCGGTAAATAAGGTTTCTGATGTGGTGAAAGTCGTCGCTGGTGAACGGGAACTGATACAGCTCCCGTTCACCAACAGACACTCCGCATGCCGGTTTTTCCGTTTCAGTAGTAGCCGACATTTATTGCTCCAGAGCGGGAACGGACTTACAAGTACGTCCCCGCGCGCCGTTCATCAAAATTCTTTCCAGTCATCGTCCGCATCATCAACCTTAGGTGCGGCCAGCTTCAACGAATCGCCCTTTTTCTGGTTTTTCGGAGCAGCAAGCCGGCCGGCCTTTTTACCGCTTAATTCCGGACGCAGCTGCTGTATCTTGCGCGGCTTTTTGTCAGATGCCACCTTCTGGTGCTGGGTATTTTCTTCCAGCGTAAAACGGGTGACAACCTGCACCAGCTGCAGTGCCTGCTCCTCAAGCGATTCAGCGGCTGCGGCAGCCTGTTCGACCAGCGCCGCATTCTGCTGGGTCACGTCATCCATCTGGGTAATGGCGGTGTTGACCTGCTCTATCCCACTGGACTGCTCCAGTGATGCGGCCGAGATTTCGGCCATGATATCGGTCACCCGCTTGATGCTCGTGACGATCTCCTGGGTCGTATGCCCGGCCTCTTCCACCAGCCGGCTGCCATCCTGCACCTTACCGACCGAATCCTCGATCAGCGTCTTGATCTCTTTGGCAGCTGCCGCACTTCGTTGGGCAAGACTGCGTACTTCTGCCGCCACGACGGCAAAGCCACGCCCCTGCTCACCGGCCCGTGCCGCCTCTACCGCGGCGTTCAGCGCCAGGATGTTGGTCTGGAAGGCGATACCGTCGATAACGCCGATGATATCGGAGATCTTGCGGGAGCTGTCGGTGATCGACTCCATCGTACGAACAACCCTGCTGATGACTTCGCCCCCCTTGACCGCTACACCGCTGGCGCTGATCGCCAGCTGGTTGGCCTGCTGGGCGTTGTCAGCGTTCTGCTTCACGGTGGAGGTCAACTCTTCCATACTGGAAGCGGTTTCCTCAAGGGCAGACGCCTGCTCTTCCGTACGCTGGGAGAGGTCGGCATTGCCGGCCGAGATCTGTTCGGTAGCGGTGGCGATCGAATCGGCACCATTGCGGACTTCGCCGACGATCCGGGCCAAGCCAGCGTTCATCTCTTTCAGTGACGCCAGCAGGTGACCGGTTTCATCCTCGCTGTCAACTTCGATTTTAACGGTCAGGTCTCCGGCTGCAATCTGCTCCGAGGCGCTGATCGCCTTGTCAAGAGCCTGTTTGATCCGGCGGGCGACAAGCCAGGCAAAGACAAAGATGACGAGGGCCAGCAATAGTGTTCCGCCAATAATCTGCCAGCGCATCGAAGCGACCTGCGCCTTGACATCATCGACGTAGATGCCGCTGCCGACAACCCAACCCCACTCTTTCATGAGTTTTATGTATGAGACTTTATCTACCGGCTTGCTTGAACCAGGCTTTGCCCATTGGTATCCGACAACACCAGCTCCATTTTCCTTGGCTACTTTGACGAATTCTACGAATATCTGCTTGCCGTTGGGATCCTTGACATCAGAGACATTCTTACCGATGAGATCCGCATTGGCCCCATGCGTGAGTACCTTTGGCTCCAGGTTGTTTATCCAGAAATATTCCTTCTCGTGATACCTGATTGTCTTGACCCTCTCCAGCGCCCTTTTTTGAGCTTCCTCAAGCGAAAGAGTACCCGCTTTCACCTGCCCCTCGTATCCTTCAAGCAACGAGTAAACAACATCAACAACCCCTTTGGTTGCCAACTCTTTTTCGTTCATCAGCTGTTTTTCCATGTAGGGGAGGATATAAAACATGACCCCCAGGACCAGCAGTGCAATAGTCGTGATAGAAATACTCAGGATCTTCGTCAGAATCTTCCAGTTCTTAAAGCTCTTGATTTTCATGCCGTTTCCGCCTTTCTGTGAAATAGTGGTTAGTTTGACTGATCCATGACCTGCATCTCTTCGCTGCTCATCAACTTTTCAATATCAACCAGAATAAGCATCTGATCGTTCAGAGTACCAAGACCGGTGATGTAATCGGTATCCATCGCCGCGCCCATTTCCGGTGCCGGCTTGATCTGTTCAGGGCTGAGCTCCACCACGTCGGAAACGCCGTCCACCACCATGCCGATAACCCTACCCAGGACATTCATGATGATGACGACGGTAAACTCGTTGTAGGTCGGCTCGCCGACCTTGAACTTGATCCGCATGTCAACGATCGGTACGATCACGCCGCGCAGGTTGATGACCCCCTTGATAAATTCCGGGGCATTGGCAATGTGGGTCACCGTGTCGTACCCTCTGATCTCCTGGACTTTAAGAATGTCGATCCCGTACTCCTCGTTCCCCAGCGTGAAGGTGAGGTACTCCGAGGCGATGTTCGTCCCGCTTCTGCCGGCAATCCCCTGACCTGTCTCCATAATGTGCGTTACCTCCATGTGTTGAATTCCTACAGGAAACCTACCCTCGTCTTCGCATCTGCAGCAATGAGTTGACGTCCAGAATCAGGGCGACCCGGCCATCGCCAAGAATCGTCGCCCCGGCCGTACCATCAACCTTGCGGTAATTTGTTTCGATACTCTTGATAACCACCTGATGTTCATCGAGCAGGGCATCCACCAGCAGCGCCGCCTTTTCCCCGTCAACATCGATCAGGATCAGAATGCCCTGTTCCGGCTCCGTCACACGCGCCTGCATGTTGAACAGCTCATACAGCGGAATGATCGGAATGTAATCGCCGCGCACCTGAACAACTTTTTTGCCGTTAACTGTTTTGAGGCTTGCAGCGTCCGGCTGGAGCGACTCGATGATAGAATTAAGCGGAATAATGAACTTCTCGTCGCCGACAGCAACCGAAAGTCCGTCCAGAATGGCGAGCGTCAGGGGAAGACTGATGGTAACCCGGGTGCCCTTACCGGATTCGGATGAAATATTCACCCGGCCGCTCATGGCCTGAACATTGCGCAGTACCACGTCCATTCCAACGCCGCGCCCGGAGATATCCGTCACCGCCTCAGCCGTTGAGAACCCCGGAGCGAAGATAAGTTGCCAGACCTCCTCATCGGTCATACCGTCGGATGTTGCAATGCCGCGTTCGGCGGCTTTATGGAGGATTTTGTCGCGATTCAGCCCGGCGCCGTCGTCTACAACATCAATAACGATCCGGCCGCCGATCTGTGAAGCGCGCAGGGTTATCGTGCCGCAGCGCTCTTTTCCGGTCGCAACACGCACCTCCGGCTTCTCCAGCGCATGGTCCATGCAGTTGCGCACCAGATGAGTCAGCGGATCGGTTATTTTCTCGATCAACCCTTTGTCCAGCTCGGTCGAGTCACCGAACGTTTTCAACTCCACCTGCTTGCCCAGTTTGGTGGCAAGTTCGCGCACCATGCGGGGGAAACGGCTGAAGACGATGCTGATCGGAACCAGCCGGATCGACATAACGCTCTGCTGCAGACCGCGAGTGTTCCTCTCCAGCTGGAGCAGGGTGCGGTGAAGATTTTCATATTGGACCGGGTCGAGAGTGGCAGCGGTCTGAGCCAGCATCAGCTGCGTAATGACAAGTTCACCGACCTGATTGATCAACTGATCCACCTTGGTGACACCAACACGTATCGATGATTCCGCTTCGCTGCTGCGCCGACCGTATGCCGCAGGGGCCAGCTCATCCTTGTCATACGCCCTGCGGCCGATCTGAATAGTATCGTCACCACCTGAAGCTGCAACAGGAGGGGCGACGGACAGATCCGGACCCTGCTCGGCAGCAACGCTTCCAGCCTCATGAACCCGTATTTCCAGCTGCTCTTCATCGGCAACAAATTCGAATATTTCACGGATATCAGTCTCGCTGGCGCGTGTCTCCAGACAGATCCGCCACGAGGTGTGGCAGACTTCAGGGTCAATGGCGGTGAAATCGTCGCAATCCGCCACCTGCGCCTGCACCGTCAATGTTCCCAGCTCTCCCAGCTCTGTCAGCAGGTTTTCCAACCTCACGCCACGCTTGAAGATATCGGGGTCCGGGCTGAAGATCATCTCATACCGGTGGAGAGTGGCGGTGGTGGATTCGGCGGCTGTACCCTGCTCATCCGGCACATTCACTGCGGGCGGATAAGCCTCTTCAGGGGCAGAGGTGACGCATTCACCATCGACAACCTGCTGCAGCCGGGTGCGAATATGGTCGACCGCCTTCTGATCAACCTCCGCCCCGTCACGATGTCCGGCCAGCTGCATCGCGATCACATCACCCGCCTCAAGAAAAAGATCGGTCATCGTCGTTGAAAACGGAATTTCATGGGTGCGGAGTTTATCAAGCAGTGATTCCAGCACGTGGGTAACAACCGTCATATCCTGAAAGCCGAAAATACCGGCCCCGCCTTTGATGGAATGGGCAGCCCTGAAAATGGCATTCAGCTGTTCATCATCCGGCTCGCTATCGCCGAGAGACACAAGAATCCGCTCCATCTCCACCAGATGTTCGCCGCACTCTTCAAAAAACACCTGATTGAAGCGTTCCAGATCTATCTTGTTTATATCTGCGCCATGTTGAGTCATGCGCATTCTCCGGCAAGGAGTTCGTCACCAAAACCAAGGGTGCGGATTGTCCCGCGACAGTCATCGCTCAGCCTGAGACAGGGCACCCTGCCCCACTGTTTCCGGATGTTGCGCACGAACGCGACAAGCAGCTGGCAACCGCAGGCATCAAGGGCATTGACCCCGGTCAAATCTATTTCAATGGGAGGGTGCACAGCAGTGCCTGCCGTCACAACGTCAGCCGCCCCGGCGACATACTGTGCCATACGCGGAAATTGCTCCGTTACGCCAATCATCGACAAGTCACCGTTAAGGGCTATTTTGTGCATACTGTCGCGCTCCATATTCATTTTCCTCCCGCAGCTGACGTATCTCTTCCACCACGATGCTGCACTCTGTTTAGCACATTGAGTGCCAAAGCAGGAGCAGAGCATAAACCCTGGTGTTTCGGATAGTTACAAGCACCACTGGGCTTTGGTAAGGTGCGACAAATGTTGCACGCCATCAAACTAAACGGAGAAAAATGCTGCGGGATGCTGCTTGGAGAGGTTATACACCGTGGGGTGAGACGGTTGGAGCGGGTGCAACTATCGTCGCAGGGGGGGCAATTGAAGTGACACCATCGGCATCTGTTTTTCGACCACATCCGGAAAAGCGGATGAATCCGCCACTATTTTTCAGCAGGCGTGTTACATAAAAAAACCGTACAAGCCCCCAACAGGTCGCATTGTACGGCAATATATGAGCACCCGGACCGACAGCGGGATCTAGAGAGGCCCACTCTCTTCCGTCAGCATCATTTCGTGGCGGGACTCCTCGAAAAAGACAATAACCAGTGCGAGGACGACGGGACCGGCCACAACGCCGGTAATGCCGAACGCCAGCAATCCGCCAAGCACACCGAGGGCGATGACCAGGAGGTGAAGCTTGGCCCTGCCGCTGATAAACAGGGGGCGGATTATGTTGTCGATGCTGCTGACCACCACGACGCCCCAGGCGATCAGTAGAAACCCCAGCAGCATTTGCCCCTGCGTCAACAGGTAGAGTGCCCCGGGAAGCCAGATCAGGGCGGTACCTATGACCGGTATTATGGCACAGATCGCCATTAGTGCGCCAAACATGATCGGAGACGGCAGCCCTGCAACCCAGAACCCGAGCCCCCCCAGGATCCCCTGCACCATGCAGGTCAGAACAATCCCGTACATTACCGCCCCCAGCACCCGTGTGACTGTTTCAACAATGGCGGCCTTGAGCCGCTCACTGATGGCAACAACCAGCCAGAAGCGCTGCATGAACCTTACCCCGTCCTTGTAGATAAAAAAGAGGGCGATGACCATCAGCACGAGCTTGAAGAGGAAGCCGAAGAAATTCTTCACGATTCCGGTCGAATAATCCAGCATGGCGGCAATCCCTTTTTTCACAGCCGGCAGCAGCATCGCATCAAGATCCATAGCAAGACCGAGAGAATCGGCAAGCGCCCTGAACCGCTCCAGCCAGGGCAGCAGCAGCGGATGCTGCAGCAGGTCACCAAACGCGACAACGGAACCGCCGGAGGTCGCGCTTTCAAGATATTGATACATCAGCGACGCTTCCCGCGAAACGGTGAATATCAGGCCGACCAGCGGAATAATGACGGCCAGGACAACAGCCACCGTCAGCAGCGCGGAGGCGACGATCTCATGCCCTGTACAGAAATGGAGGAGCTTTTCGTAGAGCGGACGCGTGATGACACCGATTGCGCAGGCCCACACAAGCGCCGCCAGAAAGGGAGAGAGGATGGAGTACAACAGGTACATGAGCAGCAGGGCGAAGGTGTATGCCATCAGCGTTGAGAACAGGGGACGATCTATGGTCACGAAGACCTCCGTGGTGAGATACGCAGATAGTCCGTCTCAGCCGACAGACTATGCTCCGCTCAAGCAATGGAAAAACGGCTGAACAGTGGTGAGAAAAAGATATCAGCCTCGCTTATTTTGTCAAACAACGGGGGAAGTACCTGATCGTCACATCCCTTTGAGCTTCCAGAGTGCCGCAACGCCAAACACCAGAAACATGAATCCTGCGCTGCGGTGGATCCAGCGGAGCGGAATGAAGCGGACGAGCTGTTTGCCGGCAAAAATACCCAGCAGCGACACACACCAGAGCGCCAGGGTAGACGACACAAAGACCATGCTCATCCCTATCAGGCTGTCGGAGTGTTGGGCCGCCTGACTGGCAGTTACCAGCTGGGTTTTGTCACCCAGTTCCGCCATGAAGATCATGATGAAAGCGGTACGGGCCGCGGTGGCGGCAGTCGGTGGCGGTCCATCTTCCTCCTCTTCGCAATCGCGGGCATGGCGCAGCGTGCTGTAGCCAAAATAGAGAAACAGCAACGCTGACACCAGTGTCACCCAGAAGATCGGCAACAACAGAAACAGCACCTTGCCCACCACGACTGCGGCCAGATTAAGGACCACGAAAGCAGCCGCGATACCCACGAATATTTTCTGCCACGGGTAGCGCAACGCAAGGGCCATGGCGGTCAGCTGGGTCTTGTCACCCAACTCCGCCAAAAAAATCAATCCAAAAGTGCTGAGAAAAATCGTTTGTTCCATGTCAAGTTCCGTTGTTTGAGTCCTGCCTGGTTATTAATCATCAAAAATCGAATAATTCGCTGAGCAACGATTTCTTCTTATGCTGGCCGTAATGACCGCCGCCGTGTTGTTGTTTGTAGCCGTTATGATTGTCATGGCCATGCTTCATGTGTGCCGACGGATATTCCGCTTCACGGAAGCGCGGCTGCTGTGCCTCCACCGGCTGCTGCACGGGCACGACGGCAGAACGCTCGATGATTTTGTCCAGCTCCCCACGATCCAGCCATACTCCCCGGCATTGCGGACAGTAGTCGATTTCGATTCCCTGGCGATCAGACATCAGCAGGTCAGTTGTTGTGCATACGGGACATTTCATGACTGTTCCTCCTTGTATAGTATGCATACGCTAAACGTTTTTTACTGGGGAGGCTTTACTCCCATGTTTCCTTCCTATTGTCAGTGAAGCGAGGACCGACATCGAAAGGCAGGTAAATATCACCAGCAGCGAGGCCTGAATCGGGATGTGGAACCCCATGGCCGTCGCGATCATCTTGCCGCCCACGAAGGCCAGGATCGATGATATCCCCAGATTCAGGTAAACAAACATGCCCATGACGCTGGCGAGCAGAAAATAGAGCGCCCGCAGCCCCATGATGGCAAAGATATTCGAGGTAAAGACGATGAATGGATCGAGTGTCACCGCAAATATAGCCGGGATCGAGTCGATGGCAAAGAGCACGTCGCTGCTCTCAATCATCACCAGCGCGAGAAACAGCGGACTGGCCACCAGTAAGCCCTTCCGGCGGACAAAGAACCAGTCGCCGCGCACCCGCTTCGTAAACGGAAACAGCTTGCGGGCCAGCCTGACAAGCAGGTTTTTGTCCGGGTGCACCTCTCCTTCCGCTCCAAAGGCCATTTTCCACGCAGTAAAAAGCAGCAGCGCGCCGAACAGGTAGAACATCCAGTGGAAGTTCGACAGCAGTTCGATGCCGGTGAAGATGAACAGCGCCCTCAGCACCAACGCGCCGATGATGCCCCACTTGAGGATCCGTGCCTGGTGTTCGCCACGGATCTTGAAATAGCCGAAGATCATGATGAAGACGAACAGGTTGTCCACCGACAGCGACTTCTCGATCACATAGCCGGTGAAAAATTCCAGCGCCTTGATTTTACCGAGAAAAACATATATCCCGGCATTGAATGCCATCGCCAGCGACACCCAGACAACGCTCCAGGCCAGCGCCTGGCGGAATGAAACCGCGTGTGCTTTGCGGTTCATACCAAGATCGATCGCCAGCATGACGACCATCAACAGCCCGAAGGCGCCCCACATCATTGTTTGATCTGTCATTTGTTCCCTTTTTGCAGTTTTACTGCGCCATCCGCTTCAGAACCTGCTCCAGCTTGCGCAATTCCTCGCCATAACCGGCCCAGTTACCCTGACGCTGCAAGGTGGTTGCTTTTTCATAAAGGCTCATCGCTTCTTTGGCCAGCGCCGCCGGCGTTGTTTTCGTATCTGCCGGGATGACTCCGGTGACGACAGCGGGAGACTTCTTGCCGCCGAAGAGCCGTTGCAGGGCAAGTTCCAGGTTTTCCTCCATGACTACCTGATCGCCGAAGGCGACAATGACCCGCTTCAGCTCCGGCAGCCCGGCCTTGTCCGCGGCAAGGAACAGCGGCTGAACGTAGAGCAGCGACTTTTCAATCGGTATCACGAGCAGGCTCCCCCGGATAACTTCCGAACCGCGCTGGTTCCAGAGTGACAGCTGCTGGGATATGAACGAATCCTGATTGATACGGGCGTCAATCTGTTTCGGCCCATAGATCAAGCGATCGCGCGGGAAGGTATACGCCATGATTTTGCCGTAATTCTCCCCGTCGCAGCGGGCCGTCAACCATGCTGCCAGGTTATCCCGCTTGGAGGGGGTAAACGGCAGCAGCAGGATATATTCCTCCACCTTTTCACCCGGAAGCTTCATGATCGTGTAGTACGGCTCCATCGGCTTCTCGCCAAGTGCCGGAATCTCCCAAAGATTCTCCTTGTTGTAGAAGACCTTCGGGTCGGTCATGTGGTAGGAGGCAAACATGGCGGCCTGGATCTGGAGGAACTGATGCGGGTAGCGGACATGGTTGCGCAGATCGTCAGGCATGGCTGACATCGGCTTGAGCAGCCCCGGAAACATTCGGCTGTAAACCTTTATCAGGACATCATCCGGCTCACTGATGTAGAAGTTGACCGAACCGTCATAGGCATCGACAACCGTTTTGACGGAGTTCCTCATGTAGTTGATGCCGCCCCTGAGCGGCTTGGAATAGGGGAGACGGTCCGAATAGGTGTAGGCATCAATCATCCATTTGAGCCCCCCCTTTCCGTCAACGACCATATAGGGATCACCGTCAAAACGGAGGAAAGGGGCGATCGCCCTGATCCGTTCGTTGATGTTGCGGTTGTAGATAACCCGACTCTCTGACGTGATATCCGAAGAGAGCAGGATCTTTTCCGTCCTGAATTTGGCCGCAAAGAGGGCCTTTTTAAGGAGCGAGTCAATCGGTACGCCACCCGTTCCGGCATAGGTCGTATTGATATCGCCGCTAGCGGTAGGGTAACTGAATTCCGGGACCTTCGTCTTGACGATGACATAATCGTTGGAGAGTTCACCGAAATAAATTTCCGGCTTCGTCACCTTGATGTCGGCCAGACTGACGGCCGGGATATCCTTGACGAAAAATTCGGGCAGCCCTTCCTTGCTGATCCGGCTGACCGGACCGAAGGTAATACCGTTGCCGTGGGTAAAGATGAGCCGCTCGTTGATCCAGTTCTTGCTGGGGAGATCGGCGTAGGAAAGCTCGCGGGGCGACAGCATGACCTGGGTGTATTGCCCGTTCACCTTGTAACGGTCATTGTCCACGTCGAAAAACTTGTAATAGGTCCGAATCTGCTGCAGCTGGCTGTACGTCTTGAGCAGCGGCGCATGATCCCAAAGACGGATATTCTTGATAGTGGCATCATTGTTGGCTATATCGGCTGCGGAAAGCTTGGTATCGACGTCGAACGGCACCGTTTCAATCTTTTCCAGATCGTAGCCGAACCGGGTGAATGTAAGGTTATTCTTGATATATGGTGCCTCAAGGGCCAGCTCGTTTGGCGCAACCTTGAATTTCTGCAACACTCCCGGATAGACCCGGATACCGATGACGTAGATGGCAACCACGATGGCCGGCGGCAGCAGCGCCACGCGCCACGCACCTTTCCAGATCCCGACCGCCAGCATGATCCCCGCCAGCGGCGTGAGAAAGGTCAGGAAACGGTAGGTAAGCAGGCGCGAGTTCACATCCGCATACCCGGCACCATAAAAGGCACCGTTATTGGCGTACAGCAACCCGAAGCTGTCCAGATAGAAGCCGGCAGCGATGGTGCAGGCAAAGAGCCCAACCAGAACCGCCAGATGCCGTCGCACCTTTTCATCAATCGTCGCACCCCGCTCCGTCATGATAATACCGCCGCGTACAAAGTACACCGCCCCAACCACGACAGCTGTCGCCAGCAGCACAAAACCGGCAAAACCTTTGAGCATTTCCCAGAAAGGGAGACTGAACAGATAAAAACCGATATCCTTGCCGATGACCGGGTCAACGGTTCCGACATCCACCCTGTTGGTGAACAGCAGAATCTCTTCCCAGCGCATGGCGCCCCAGCTACCCGCAAGCAGCGCCAGCAACAGACTGGCCAAAAGGGCAAGAGGCTTTACGAAACGGGCGACGTCATCCCGCTGCACACGGATGTTACCACCCACCATAAAGACGCCGCTGTAGGGGAAGTGCGCCCTGTTGGCATACAAAACATTGATCAGCAGTACGGCAAACAGCACAGCCCCAAAAAACAGTCCCGCCGCTGTCTTGGCATACAGTGTTGTCGTAAAGACTGAAGAAAAACCGGTCTCAACGAAGAAGAGCCAATCGGTATAAAAACTGATCAGTGATGAAGCAAAGGGCAGCAGCACCGCCAGCAGAATCAGAATAAGGATAAACTTGTTTTTAATCATTGCGTCCCCTTGGGGGCTGTGTTTTCTGACAGCCGTTCACTTGCGGTTTACTGCGTCACCGGCGATAATTGTCAGAAGCAGCCTCGGCTCTTTTCTTTTTCAAATAGCGATAGAGGAGGTAACCGCCACCCGCCAGCAGAATGATTTCAAACATGCCGATGCCGCCACCGGTTCCACTCCCCATACCGCCCCCCGCTCCGGCGACGCCGCCGAACAGCATACTGCCCAACATCCCCCCCGCCATACCGCCGGCCATGCTCCTCATGAAACCGCCGCCGGCAGGCTGCTGGAAAGCACCCGGTGCGGGCGCCGCCTGTGGGCGGGACTGGTACGCAGGGGCAGTGGCAGGGCGGGAATAGCTGCGCGAACCGCGGCTGCCGAAGGAACGGCTGCCGCCAACCCTGGCTTCAGCGTTAAGTTCCATTACAGTGATGCTCATAAACAGTACGGCGGCCATGAGCGCCATTACCTTGGCAAAATGTCTTTTCATTTTCCGACTCCTTGGATGCAGCGTACCCGGCTGTGCCGGGGATAATTGATGTATTGTTGCCGTACCCTGCGTATCAGGGTTCGGTGGTACCTTCCAGATGCGGCTGATGAAGTTTGACCGGCGTGCCCTGCCTGAGTCTCAGATTGAGCATCTCGACGAGCACCGAGAAGGCCATGGCAAAATAGATGTACCCCTTCGGGATGTGCATGTCGAAACCATCGCCGATCAGAGCCACGCCGATCAGGAGCAGAAAGCTGAGTGCCAGCATCTTGATCGTCGGGTGTTTTTCCACGAAGGCACTTATTTTTCCGGAGAACAGCATCATGAAGCCGACCGCGATGACAACTGCGGCAATCATTATCGCAAGCTGGCTCGCCATCCCGAGGGCGGTGATGATCGAATCGAGAGAGAAGACGATGTCCAGCAGGAGGATTTGCACAATGGCGGCTCCAAACGTTGTCCCGACATGAGATGCCGAGATCTCCTCTTCGCCTTCAAGCTTCTCGTGGATCTCCATCGTACTTTTCCATATCAGAAACAGACCGCCGGAGATCAGGATCAGGTCGCGACCGGAAATTTCGTTACCCAGCAGCGTAAACAGCGGTGATGTGAGCCCCATCAGCCAGGTCAGTGAGAAGAGCAGCCCGATGCGGATAAACATCGCCAGCCCCAGCCCGACAAGCCGGGCCTTTTCCTGCTGATGTACCGGGAGCTTGCTCGCCTGAATAGAAATGAAGATGATGTTGTCGATGCCGAGTACTATTTCCAGCGCGCTCAGTGTTACCAGCGCCATCCAGACCTGCGGGTCAGTCAGCCATTCCATGTGTACCGCTCCTTGATTTCATAGTAATTTAAATGGTTAATCCATGCACAGCTTGCGACGTTTGGCGCTCCAGAGATCGATAGCCTCCCTCATGATCTCGGTGATGCTTTTCGATGTAGACTTTGTCAACTTTTCCAGCGCCCGTTTTTCATCATCATTTATGCGCAGTGAGATAACATTCTGCAGCTGTTCTGATTTTTCTCTTTTCTTTTTTGCTGACTTCGGTTCCCTGATAAAAAGATTTTTGCTGTATGACATGGTTTCCTCCTTTGCTTGTATGCGGGGCGTTGCTGCCCCGCAGGAAGGTTTTTTAGTTAATGCGCTCTGGTTGCCATAGATTGGAGGCGCGCGATACGCTCTTCCATTGGTGGATGGGTCGAGAACAGCGTCCTCATGCCACCGCCTGTCAGCGGATTGACGATAAACATATGGGCCGTGGCCGGCCTGGCCTCCAGCATCGGGATCGCCTGACTGGCATTATGGAGCTTGCTCAGGGCACCGGCCAGCGCCAACGGTCTGCCGCAGATCTCCGCACCGGAAGCATCTGCCAGATATTCGCGGGAGCGGGAAACGGCCATCTGGATCAGCATTGCCGCAATCGGGGCGAGAATTGCCAGTGCCAGCGACCCGATCATACCGCCGATGCCGCCCCCTTCCTCATCATCTCCCCGCCCTGCGCCGAACATCGCACCCCACTGCAGCATGTTGCCGATCATCGAGATGGCACCGGCAAAGGTGGCGGCAATGGAAGAGATCAGTATATCTCTATTTTTCACATGGGCCAGCTCATGGGCCATGACCCCTTCCAGCTCATCCGGCGTGAGGAGGCGCAGAATACCCTCGGTGGCGGCAACAGCGGCGTGATCCGGATTGCGTCCGGTGGCGAAGGCGTTAGGGGAATCATCCGGAATGATGTAGACCTTCGGCATCGGCAGCCCGGCCCGCCCGGCCAACCGTTCGATCATCCCGTAGAATGACGGGTGAATCTCGCGGGTAATTTCCCGGGCATTGTACATCCTGAGGACAATCTTGTCGGAAAACCAGTAGGAGCCGAAGTTCATGGCAGCGGCAATCAGGAAGGCGACGGTCATGCCCCCCTTGCCGCCAACGGCACCGCCCATGAGTACCAGCAATATGGTGAGCAGAGAGAGAAGAAAGGTGGTTTTGAGGATGTTGTTCATTATTTTATTTACCTCCGACGATTTGGTTTCGCCGCAGGTAAATAAAAAAGACCTTTACCCACGGCGTATCACGCATTGGATAAAGGTCTTGCTTGCGATATATATCGTCCCAGCCCGAGTCTTGCGACTGTGTTGACGGGCATGGGGTCAGCCATGTCTCCGGCTGATAGCTACTCCCCTTTATTGAAAAACAATTCTAAATGAACTGTTCTCCGTTTGTCAAGCGGTCATTTCATTTACCGCCATAACTATGCATGATGAATAATCTATGCAACCACACACAAAGTCAACAATCTTGATTTCCTTCTATGGCATACGGCACAGGGGGTGACGCCCGTTACGGTTTACGCAGAGGCACCTTGAGCTGCGTACTAACCATATCCACAACAGGTAGCGGCGGCACGCTGGTCAGCCCATACTCTTTGACAAGATCTATGTCTTCCGGAACCGCGGCAAGCAGCGCTTCCGCTATTTTTTGATCGGCACTGCGATAGCGCAGCCTGGCATCAACGGTCAACACCGTGACGCCTTTAGGAACAGCCACACCATAATAGACCTCCTTGAAGCCGCGTGGCGGTATCGTCTCGTGGCGGGAGAAGGCGGTAATTTCCCAGGGATGAGCAGAGAAATGGAAGTCGCTTCCCATGCCGTCAGAGTTGAAGATACGTGTTTCTGGTGTCAACGCCCCGTCCTTGCCCATCGTGCCGCTTGACATAACGGCCGTGCCGTTCTGGTCCCGGGCGGTGATTTCCAGCCACATCTGGCGGATGTTGCTAAGGGACGTGGGGAGATTATGGCCGGCCCGCAGGTTGGAGACCTTTACCTTCAGTTCCTGCAGCTGTCCGGCCCGGTAGATCGGGATGATTTCAACGCCGGCGGCGCTTTGCAGCCGCTTTACCGCCATATCATACTGTTTCATGGCTCGGGCGGCCTGTTCCTTGTCCCCTGCAATGGTGGCAGCCTGAGCGCTGAGATAGGTCAGCAGGTAATTAACACCGCTGAAATAATGCCGGTATTCGGAACGCTCCGGCTTTTTAAAGCTGTCAGCGCTCTTCAGGAAAGCGGCGGTATCAACCATATGACAGTCCTGGCAGTGGATCCCCTTCTGGGCATAGGGCCCCTCTTTCCATTCATTATAGGTTGCTTCAATCGGGAAATGTTTTTCATAATGAAAAACCTGGTGGCAGCCGGCACACAGATCCGCCTGATCATGAAGCGGCGATTCCGTGCATTCATGAAAACCGCCCCCGCATTCGGCACTCGGCTTGAGCGGGCCCCGCTTGACCAACTGTGCTCCGTCCTTGCCATCGTAACCAGGATTCAGAATCAGTGAGCCGTTCTCCGGAACCCTGGCCGGCGTTTTGGTGTGAGTGGTGCCGCTGACCGAATGGCAGACATCGCAGGAAACCCCGGCCAGTGCCAGTGGCGACAGCCCCGACAGCCCCGGTTTTTTCAGTTCACCACTCATCATGGCCGCTGCTGAATGGCACCCCTCGCACTGGCGACCGATCTCATGGCCGACAGCCTTTACCGCCTTGTTCAATTCTCCCTGATAGATCGGGTCGCGCAGCGCCAGACTGTGGACTGAACCGTTCCATTCGGCATACTGTTTCTCATGGCATCCGGCGCAGGTCTCCGGCTCGGTAAAGGGAGCCGCCGATTTCTCCCATTTGAAAAGTGATGGATAATACGGGTAATAATCACGATCAACCGGAAAGACATCAAGACCTGCGGCAGCCGACAGTGCAGCGGTACTACAGAGAAGATACAGGGCACACACAATGATACGTTTCATGGCAAACTCCTTTCGGTTGTGGCCGCGGACGTAAGCGCGACACCTGATATCACCTGGTGGTCATCAATCAGGAGCTTTACTTTTTTAGCCCTGCTCAATCGCCGCCAGCGGGCACATCCGGTCTTTGACTGTCCATCGCGTCAGTCATCTGGCCGGACATGGCAAGCGCCTTCATACCGACCAGTGACGTAACCAGCTTTTTACGCCCGCGGGACAGCAGGCGCTGCACGGTCCCCCGTGAAACCCCCATCTTTTTGCCGGCCTGTTCCTGGTTCATTTCCTGCCCATCGCAAAGATAGAGCGCCTCCAGTTCATCATGTTCCAGCATGACCAGCTCAAGTTCCTTCAGAGGCGTCCCGGCCGGCTTATAGACGATTCCCAGATGCTCCCTGAGTGGGCAGACACAGGTGCGCGGCTTTTTATTGCGTGGCGACATAACGTTATGCTCCCGACAGCTTTATTGATTGACCCATATAGACTTACGTTACCCGGCGACCAAAACCTTTCCGGTTCATCATCATAATACTACACCACAATTAAACAACAGAAACAGCCGGCCCCTCAGGCAGCAGACATGACGCCTGTGCATATGCACAAATATAATACAGGGGGTGGTAATGTCAATACGAATAAACGGCATCAACAATGCCACAGCAAATAATATGACGGGAGCGAAACAGAGGTAACAACTGCGGGATAAGAGAGCTGACTACAGGCTGAATGTGGGTATGGGGTGGGGACTTAAGGTTATTAATCAGGAAACCAGGCCTGATTTCCGTCCTCAAGCATACCCACTATGGAAGACAACGGGAGCCTCCACCTTAATCATAGTTTGCAGCCATGACTAAGGTGGAGATGACGTGCATCCGGGCACAACGAGGATTACAAACGGAACTGCTGCACGAGCCTCTGAAGCTCTTCGGCGTACTCGTTGAGCCTGGCCGCACCCTGAGCCGATTCATGAGCACCCTGAGACGTAGACTGCACGACATCCATTATCTGCGACATGTTGTGGGATATCTCGCTGGTGGTGGCGGTCTGTTCTTCGGCGGCAGTGGCGATCTGGTTTACCTGCATGGCAACATCGCTGATCTGCTGCAGAATATCTCCCAACGCCTCACCGGAGCGGGACGCCTCTACAGTACCCGCCTCTACCTGGCTAACCCCCTGCTCCATTGCGGTAACGGCGCCTCTCGTCTCACCCTGGATAGCCTTTATCATAGCGCTGATCTCGCGGGTGGCTCGTGAAGTACGTTCGGCCAGTGCCCGGACTTCGTCGGCAACGACGGCAAAACCGCGCCCCTGTTCGCCGGCGCGGGCAGCTTCAATAGCGGCATTCAGCGCCAGCAGGTTTGTCTGATCGGCAATATCCTCGATCGTGCCGATGATCGCTCCGATCTGGTCGGAACGTGCGCCCAGACTCTCGACAGTCCTCGCCGATTCCTGCACCTTCTCGGAAATCTGTCCCATGACCGCTATTGTGGCATCAACCACCGCTGCGCCACCCTGAGCCGTCTGTGAAGCGCGCTGCGCCCCTTCGGCAACCAACTGGCAGTTCTGGGCGATGTCACCACTGGTTGCTGACATCTCTTCACCGGCTGTAGCGGCTGTGGCTGCCTGCGCCGCCACTTCCTCGGCGCCGTCAGCGATCCGGCTTGAGGTGGTGTGCAGTGCACCGGCAGCTTCCGCCACTTTGGCGGAAGTTCCTGAAACCTGACTGACAATACTGTGCAGCTTGTCCGTCATGCTGTTCATGGCCACAATCAGTTGTCCGGTTTCATCCCTTGATTGGCATTCCGCCTGACAGGTAAGATCACCGGAGGCTATCTGGTTGGCAAAATCAACCGCCTTCCTGAGCGGCCCGATGATCATGCGGGCACTGAGCAATCCAAGGACAAAAGCCAGCAGGACCCCGATCACCGCAAACGAGATCATGGTAATATTGGCCAGCCTGGCCATCTTTGTATTGTCTTCGCCGATTTTCTGGGCATGTTTTGTGTAAAGAGTTATCATGTCGCGAAGCGCCGACTCTATTTTTTTCTCCGTATCAAGAGCATCACTGCGCATAAGATCGAGGGCGGCTTCCTTATTGCCTGACAGCTGAAGTCTGATTACTTCCTCCCATACCGGCCGGTACCCTTTCAAAAGTTCACGCAGCACCCCAAGCTCTTTTGTCCCGGTACCGGTATTGAGCTTAACAACAATCGCATCCACTTCATCGTAGCGCTGGCGGACAGCATTGCCGTTGGCCTCCATCCGCTCCTGTTCATTATCAATCATCATGCCGCGCAGGTTGACCCGGGCTTTTTGAGTAGCCATGCTGAGCTGCCCAATCAGTTCAAGAGGTTGTATCCCCTGACTGTACAGGGCACGGCTGGACGAGCTGAGCCCAAGGATGTTGTATACTCCGCAGAAGCCGACAATACCGGTGATAACGGCTGTTACCGCAAACGCCGCCAGCAGTTTTGTTGCAATGGACCTGTCTGAAAAAATAGCGAACATGGAATTCCCTTTCACGGTGCTGCCAGCGTTATTTTCAACCTGAGTTCCGGCCAATTAATTGCATTTACGTGCCAAACGCAGCTGTTTATACTGCCATTTCATATTAATTGCAAGCTGCTACCGGTGGAGTGAATAAATTTATACCCTGTTATTTGGCCACGTATTACGTGGTCATACATAGCCTTCTGTTCTTCCTTTAAAGTCAAATCAACGCAATAAATATGGTTCACCCCCCTGCTTTAGTTCGTTAGAAATCATGATCCGGAAAACAAAAGGGGAGGGGCTGCTTTTTAATGAAGCAGCCCCTCCCCTTTCAATCCCCGGAATTCACTCCAGATCAAATTTTCAACGACAAATCAACGACGTCCCGTCATATCCTCATGGTCGTATCTCAACGTGCGTGCCATTTGGCACTAACGTGTCAATTTCCTCTATTTCTTCGTCGGTAACGGCAATACACCCTTTCGTCCAGTCAACCTCCGTGTGGAGACCACCAACCCACGAAAATCCATTCTTAATGCCATGGATCATGATGTCTCCGCCCGGAGACACACCCAGTTGTTTTGCCCGCTTCTTGTCTTTATCGTTTGGATAGGAAACATGAAGAGACAGGTGATAAAGGCTGCCCCTGTTTCTTGAATCAATAACGTAGGTTCCCTCCGGGGTTTTGTTATCACCTTGCCTTTCTTTTGGTCCATCCGGGTTTCCCCCCAAGGCAATTTTGTAGGTTTTGAGCACCTTCCCCTTTGAGAACAACGTCAATCGCCGTTCGTTCTTTTCTATCAGAATCTTGTCTGCCGGTCCCTTCGGGAGAGCAACCACCTCTTTTTGCAGCTTACTGTTCTCGTTCTCTTTGCTCCGGACCTCTTGTTCAAGCGCTTCAATCTTCTTTTGCAGGGTAACCGTCTCATCCCCCCTGCGACGCACCTCTTGCCTGAGCGCCTCAATCTGTACCTGCTGGGTAGCAATCGTTCTATCTTTGACGATGACATTATTGATGTTAAATACCATCAACTCGCTGTCCTTCCGGTACTCACTCCCCGGGTAATCCTTTATGAGTTTCTGAAAACAATCGAGAGATTTCTGATAATCCTTCTGCTCATTCCCGGGATAGGCATAAATAATACCCATCTCAAAAAGAACCCTGTCTCCGGTCGCGGGATATTTTTCAATAATCTGCTGATATCTGCCCAGCGAGGCGCTGTAGTTTCCCTGACTGAAAAAATCATTCGCTTCGACAAAGGTCGGCTTCGCCTCAAAGCCCTCGTTAAAGAGGCTGCATCCGCATATCAGCAGTGGCGCCAGTATGACGCAGGCAAACAACGGGCATAGATAGTTACCCATCCAACCTTTCTTTTTACCCCCAGGCGACGTCGTGGCCGCTACTGATATGTCTGATGATCGCAGAACCATTCCTACTCCTCTACCTGATATATCCGCAACAGGTACCGAACGTCGGACACCACAAGGAAGCGGCAGAGTATAAAACCCTGCCACTTCCTTTCCGGAGCAGTGATTGAAAAATCAACAGCTCCCCATAAAAACAGGCTATTTCCTCATTGATTTGCGGAAAACTTCGTCAGCCTTCTTCGCTTTTTCATCTGCGATCATCGCCTTTTCATCTGCGATCTTCGCTTTTTCATCGGCAATCTTCGACCGTTCCTCTGCCATCTTCAGAGCATTTTCTGCCCGGGTTGCAGCAGCCTCTGCCTTTAACGTGGCCGCATCAGCGGCCGCCTTGGCAGCCTGCGCATCCAGCGCTGCCTGATCAGCTTTTGCACCAGTCGCCATCTGCTGCGACTGAACTCTCTCAAGGTCACCGGTAGTGGCACACCCACCCAACGTAACGGCAGAAACAAGCATCATTGAGATCACTAAAAGATTCTTTTTCATCGTTTTTCACCTCCTCTCTCTCGCGTGATAGGTTCAATCAATGTACCATCCAGCTCCAAATCAATTTTCAAGCGTTTGATTGCATCCTTGGCCTCTCTGACATCATTGAAAGGGCCGGCGACAACACGGTAGCTATCGCTCTCCGCTATCACCCGTGCCGGAATTTGAGGGCCCTGGTGGTTGATAATGGCGGAAAGCCTCTCAGCATCAACCTCATCACGCACGTCAGCAGCCACAACAGACCACGCATCTGTTTTAAGTTCCGGTATTTCCGGTCTGCCGTACAATGTGCCCGGGTGCTTGACTTCTATGAGCTCCGCCCCCCCCCTTCCACTTCCCTGCCTGATCTCGAATATGGGGACAGGAATCCCGCGGGCCTCAGCCAATACGTTTTTAACTTTACTCCAGTCAAGCGTGCGCCCTGACCCCTTTTCAATAGTTTTCAATTTTGCATACACCCTGTCAAACTCGGCGGCGTCCGAGGCTTCCGTGGACGCATGAACTTCCATGTAAAGAACCCCATCGTGAAGACCTACAAGATATGGCTGGTGAACGATACTGACCGGGGTTTTAACCGGAGTGTTTTCATAGAGCTTTTTTATGCTTTCCGGGTAGAGCCGTATGCAGCCATTGGAGGCCCTGAGACCAACGCTGGCCGGTTTATTAGTGCCATGGATCAGATAACTCGGTGCACTCAAGTAGAGCGCGTATTCTCCCAAGGGGTTGAGAGGCCCCGGCAAAACTGCAGCGGGCAGAGGATCTCCTTTTTTCAGATGGTCCCTGGCAATTGAGACCGGCACATGCCAGGTTGGCCGGGTCACCTTGCGCTCCACACGCATTTGGCCTGTTGGCGTGGGGCGCTCTTCGGTACCGACACCGGCCGGGTAGGTCAACACTGCCGCTGACTCACCATTTCCTTTAAATTCAAAAAGCCTCATTGTAGCCAGGTTGATCACGATACCTTTTCTCGGCGCGTCCGGCATGATAAAACTCAGTGGCAGCATGATCCGTTTTCCGGCCTCAGGCACCCATATATCCACCCCCGGATTAGCTGCACTGACGCCATTGAGTCCCAGGCTGAAGTGCCGTGCAATATCCGGTAGCGTATCCCCCTTTTCAAGAGTGATATATCTCAACCGGCCAATGACATCATCCCCTTTTGCAGCAGAAAACTCATTTCGTTCGAAATTTCCTTCCACATACCGTGGAATAAGCTGCTCTTCCTCATAACGCCGTGTCATGGTCGTACATCCCTGAAGAGAGGATATAACGGCAAAAAGGGCTATAAGACGAAGCGCATTGGATAGGGATATCAGCTCCATAATTCGGTACATGGGTACATATAGTCCTTTCGATATGTTATACGTGCCTGCGCCGGTCCAATCTTGATGGCACAAAAAAAGCCGGGTCGCCGAATATCTGTTGGATATTTCGGCGACCCGGCTGTCTCTGTGAGACCCTGTAGGCTTTCCGTCCCATTCTCGCGAATGGTTTAGTATTATCGTTTAACCAGTGCATAGAACCATACTTTGTTCGCGGGTATCTTACCCCAACGGGGAAGCTTGTCAAGACAAACTTGGATGCCTGCATCCAAGCAGATCAAGCCGGCAGGCCGTGACAGCAGTGTCCGCGGTCATCATAACGGTATATGCGACATTTCATAAAATCACCCTGTCCACTTTTACCCCAACAAACTTCCAGAGAGATGTTGCACTGCGCCGGTCGAAAATGCTATATTGTTCAACCCTCTTCACGTTGCCCTGAATGAATCGGGGAATGCGGGCTCATATCAAAATCGTGAGGTTTAAAGAATGACAATGAAACACTTTGGTCCGACCAAGCTGGACGCAACACTCATCCCGAAAATAGCCCAGCAGTGGGGAACACCGGTATACCTGCATGATCAGGAATACATAGAAAACAGCTGTCTACAGTTGCTGAACATGCCAAACGCCTACGGCGTGCATGTACGCTACGCCATGAAGGCAAATTCGGATCGTACCGTACTGCGTGTCGTCACCAATAAAGGGCTTGATCTGGATTGCTCGTCACTCAATGAAGCGGCCCGCGCTTTTGCCGCCGGGGTACCGTATACGCGGATGATGCTGACAACCCAGGAGGTGCCGACCGGTGAGGAGCGCGCAGAACTGGAGGAGATGATCCGTGCCGGACTGAAGTACAACGTCTGCTCCATGACGCAGTTTCAACTGATTGCCGACTTTGCCAAAAGCATCAACCTGGATCTGTCCATGAGGGTCCATCCGGGAGCAACAGGCGGCGGTGAAAGTGCCACCCGTGATACCGGCAGCGAATATTCCTGCTTCGGCGTACACCTGAACGATGTCCCCACGGTAAAGGCCATGGCTGACAAACTGGGGCTGCGTTTTACCCAGGTCCATGTCCATATCGGTTCAGGTGGTGACCCGGAAAAATGGCGGGAGAACATCGACCGTGAACTCGGCTTTGTGCGCACCTATTTCCCGGATGCCACGACCGTAAGCTTCGGCGGGGGGCTCAAGGTCGCCAGGATGCCGGGTGAAAAGCAGGCTGACATCACGTCACTTGGCGCCTATGCTGCGCAGCGGGTAATGGAGTTCAAAGATGCAACCGGACGCGAACTGCAGATGGAAATCGAGCCGGGAACTTTTGTGGTCGCCAACTCGGGCCATATCATTACCCGAATAATTGACAAAAAGCTGACCAATGAGCTGAACTTCCTGATCGTTGACGGCGGCATGGAACTGCTGACGCGCCCGCTTCTGTACGGCTCCGAGCATCCCATTGCCATCGTACGCCAGGACGGTACGTTGCTCTCCAGCGAGTATGAAGGCATTCCGGCGACCGGGTTGAAATCGTTCGGGATTGTGGGACGCTGCTGCGAAAGCGGCGATTCGGTGCGTCTGGACGGCGACGGCAACATTGTGCCGGTGCTGATTGCCGAACCGGAAATCGGTGACTATGTCGTCATCGGCGGCACGGGCGCCTATTCCGAGAGCATGTCACCGGAAAACTACAACTCGCACCGCAAGCCGCCAGCCGTCATGAGAACACGCAGTTCTGAACTGGTCCTGATCAGGAAGAAGCAGGCCCGTGAGCAGATTATCCAGAATGAACTGGATGTGAAGCTGTAAGAGAACAATCAATCATCCGTAGCAAGAAGAGGCCAAGGGGTAGATATCCCCTTGGCCTCTTCTTTATGCAACACAGGCTGCATTACAAAAAGCAGCCTGTACCCTGTTAATCCAGTCCGAGCAGAGCAGCCTCGAACGCCCGCACGGTCTTGGCCCGCCGCAGCTCCTTAAGCGGCTTTGACAGCTCCGGGTCATCCAGATACGCGATGATCTCCTTGATCTTGTTCAGCACCTGCGTATCGCCGCAGAACAGCTGACCATAGCGAACCAGCATCTCCCTCAGATAGCGGCCAAGCTCCGCTCTCCGTTCTTCCCGGCCGGTCCCGGAGTTCATCCCTCCCCGCAGACGCAGGAACAACGCCGGATCGGCTATTGCCCCCCGCCCCAGCATCAGCCCGGCAGCGCCGGTCTCGCCCAGCAGCCGTCCGCCAGCGGCAGCACTCCGGATATCCCCGTTGGCAATGACCGGCAGCCGTGTCCCCCTCACCACCCGGGCGGTCACTTCATGGTCGGCAATTCCTTCGTACTTCTGGATCACGGTACGGGGATGCAGCACCAGGAAATCCACCCCGCTCGACTCGAAGAGCGGGAGGAGCGTCAGGATCTGCTCCGGATCGTCGTACCCGGCCCGGATCTTGATGGAGAAGGAGCCATTGACAACCTCCCGCAGGGCGGGGATGACCTCCGCAAGATTGTCCGGACAGCGGAGCATCCCCCCACCGGTCTGGCCGCCCCCCATCCGGCCATAGGGGCACCCCATGTTGAGGTTAATATGTGCAGCACCGGCCTCCTGTGCGACACGAGCCGCCAGGACCAGCGCACCCCGCTCATGCCCCACCAACTGCACCACCAGCGGCACCCCCTCCTGCTCAGTGGCAACATCCCGCAGGTCAGCAGCGGTGAGTCCCGCTCCCGCCGGCGCAGTATTGACGCGCATGAACTCGGTAAAGATGACGTCGGGGCGGACGTGCTCGATGAAATAAGCACGCAGAGCCCGGTTGGTCAGCCCCTGCATCGGCGCCAGCATCAGCGGTGTGGTTCCGGCTTGCCACGGGAGCACCGTCATGCTGCGCTCACCGTTTTTAGCGTTTTCTGAAGTGCGTAGCGGAGGGTCGTGTCGTCAGGGAAGAAAAGAATATGCATGCGCCTATTGTTGCCCAGCTTGCAGTAAAATTACAAGAGCGGAAATAGCACCGGTGGCCAACCGCCCCGCTTTTAACATTAATATACCGTCCTGTTTTCAATCCCGCTTTGGTGCCTCAGTGAAAATGAGGTACACTGTATTTACCGACAGGCATGAGCCGGAGCCGACGGGTACATCACACGCGAGGAGATACGAACATGAAGATACTGATGGTACTGACATCACACGACGAGCTTGGCAGAACGGGCAAAAAGACCGGTTTCTGGCTGGAGGAGTTTGCCGCCCCCTACTATGCCTTCAAGGATGCGGGGGCCACGATCACCCTGGCTTCACCCAAAGGGGGACAACCGCCGTTGGACCCGAAGAGTGCTGAAAAAGATTTCCAGACAGCAGCCACCGAGCGTTTCAACAACGACACAGAAGCACAGGTGGCCCTGGCGCATACCGTACCGTTGAAAACAGTTTCAGCGGATGAATATGACGCGCTCTTCTATCCCGGCGGCCATGGACCGTTGTGGGATCTGGCAGAGGACCGGGATTCCATCGCCCTGATCGAGGCCATATACGCCAAGGGGAAACCGGTCGCCGCTGTTTGTCATGCCCCCGGGGTGCTGCGCCATGCCCGGGCGGCAGATGGGACTCCACTGGTGCAGGGAAAAGGAGTCACCGGCTTTTCAAACACCGAAGAGGCTGCGGTCGGCCTGACTGAAGTTGTGCCGTTCCTGGTTGAGGACGAACTGCGCAATGCCGGCGGGAAGTATTCCAATGGAGCTGACTGGCACCCCCATGTCATCAGCGACGGCAACCTGATCACCGGCCAGAACCCCGCCTCATCGGAACCGGTGGCGCAGGCGGTATTGAAGCTGCTCTAAAAAACTGCCGGAATTTAAAAGGTGCCAGGCTGCTTTTTATAACGCAGCCTGGCACCTTTATTCCCTCTATTATGATCTCTCTGCATCATTTACTTGTTGACTTCTCGATCATAATAGACCTTAGTGGTATTACGTCTGAAATAAATCAGACAAAATTGAACAGCAAGATCAGGAGAAAGTACACATGGTAAACGGAACAGTTAAATGGTTTAACGACAGCAAAGGTTTTGGTTTTCTTGAGCAGGAAGATGGCGAAGATGTTTTTTGTCATTTCTCCGCAATTGCAGGCGACGGATTCAAATCGCTTGTAGAAGGCGATAGCGTAACGTTTGAAGTAACCAAGGGTCCGAAAGGGCTTCAGGCCGCGAACGTAACGAGAGTCTAACAACTACTCCAGCAAACGCCAAAAGCCCCGAAGAGATTCGGGGCTTTTTTTATGGGTAATGCTTCAGAAACAACAAAGGCGGCCGATTGGCCGCCTTTTGAATTAAATACGTCACCGCCACCCCTTTAAACATCCCTTAAAAGCCATAAAGTAGAGGGCTGTCCAAAAAAACGGGGAGATTCCCTAATTTATTCGATTTCCCCCAAACTGCTCTTTACTTGCCTTTCATGACACCATTTAAATTATCGTATATGCTGGGTGGGTTGGCATCGTTGGTTTTACGAATTATCATTATTTCATCACCAACAGAAAAACATAGGGGTGACTTAGATAGTTTATCCAGCACATTTAGCACTTCATCTGACTTGGCATCGGAAGAAGCCACCTTTGTCAGTATATCAATGCATACGCTAGAGACCTTATTTGAATTTATCTTTTTTTCTGCAGCCTTGGAAAGATAATCAGAGCATAAAGTAGCAAGTCCAGTGTTGGGAGGATTTTGGCTTCCGGCCAGATATGCAAAACAGGACTGTCCAATATCGTCTGTCTGCAAGATTTGAGTAACGATATTATCAACAACAGTTGCAACAAGTTCTATATTGCTATTACCTTTAGCATGATCTTCTTTATTTATGGGTGCTTCTGTTTTAGCTGGCTCTTCCTTTTTAGTATTATCTGAGGTTCCGGTTCCAGTGGTTGTTCCTGTAACTGTACTACCAGTTGTCCCTGAGGTAGTTCCCGCAGCAGTACTGCCGCTTTCGTTCTTTTTTTCGCTTTCCGTACCCGGAGTATCAAGCTTTGCAGGTGGCGGGGCAGTATTCAAGACTGAAGGAGTGGAAACAACAGCTCCGGTTAGTTGCTCAATTGCAAGAAGTGCTACCATGTACTTTTGATTGCGCCGCATCAATACATCATACTGATATTTATCAATCGCATCATTCATATATGCTTCGCAATCGCGATACAGAAAATCCCGAAGTAACTGTATGCTCTGCGTCCTTAGGCCTACGTATAAGGCATTTTCTTGGATTCGATTTCCCAGTCCTACACTAACTTTACTGTAGACATCAACATTACCTGATATCGCGGAGTTTAGTGGACCCTTTGGTCAAGACAATAATCCGTCTAGTTTAAGGTGGTAGCTTCTGCCTTTGATTTTGGTTCTACCTCTAAAAACGTTTTTCGTTCTTTGAATTTGTCTACGATTCTTGCTCCGCCGCCGCTGGCTGTTTGGTAGACCTGAATCGGTGTTCGGTTACCCAAAGATTGATGGGGCCTTTCGGTATTGTAGAACTCAAAATATTCTGTCAAGCCCAGTTGTAATCCCGGCATGCTGACATACCCTTTCAGGTATATATCCTCATGCTTGACGCTTCGCCAGAGCCGTTCGACAAAGATATTATCCAATGCCCGACCGCGACCATCCATGCTGATAGCGATGTCGTGTAACTTGAGGACGCCGGTAAAAGCATCGCTCGTGAACTGACACCCTTGGTCTGTATTAAAGATCTCCGGTGTGCCGTATGACCGAAGCGACTGTTCCAGGCAGTCAACGCAAAATTCGCTATCGAGTGAGTTTGACAATCGCCACGCCAACACTTTACGTGAGTACCAGTCGATTACGGCTGCCAGATACGCAAAGCCTCGTGGCAGGCGAATATAAGTGATATCGGTACTCCACACCTGATTCGGTCGTGTCACGTTCACGCCTCTGAGCAGGTACGGATAGATCTTGTGCTGAGGGTGAGGCCGGCTGGTATTAGGGCCTGGTGCCATACCAGCCAATCCCAGGATCCTCATCAGTCGTTGAACCCGCTTCCGGTTGACCGGATAGCCTGCTTTGCCCAGATGTACGACCATTTTGCGACTACCATAGAACGGATGGAGCGTATATTCGGCATCAATCAACGCCAGTAACAACAATTCTAGTTCATTTGGCTCGGCGACCAAATGTGAGGAATAAACGGTGGAACGAGCGACACCAGCTAACGCGCATTGTCGGGTTAGCGTCATGGGATCCAACAGACTCACCCAGTGCCTGCGGTCTGCTACTGGCCGATCCCGGACTTTTTTAAGCCAGTCCAGTTCCATCTTCAACCGCCCGATCTCAGAGTAAAGACGCTCAGGGCTGGAGGAAGGGTCATCAGGCTTGGGGCCTCGCTTGATTTCGAAAATACTGGAAGCCTGCGCCAGCAGCTCTCTCTTCCATTCGCCAACCTGAGTCGGATGGACAGTGTACTCTTGGGCGATCTCATTTAACGTCTTGGTACCTCGGATCGCGTCAAGCGCTACTTTTGCCTTGTGCTGACTGGTGAAACTTTTACGCTTTTTTTCGCTCATTGCCTGCCCCTTTTGATTGCAGGCTACCACCTTAAACTATTGTCCGGATTTTGGGGTCCACTATAGAGACATAAGCTGATAACGAATCAGGGCTTGGCTCAGCACATACGACTGGTACCGTTTTACCATTTACAGTTCTATTCTTTACGATTATCGCTCTTTGTTTTATATCAATGAGTACACCTTTGCCCTCATTGATATCTAACGTTCTATGGACACTATTTAGGTTGGCGCATCCACTATTAAATACGAAAACTATGGTTCCAATTAGAATATTAAATATCCATCTGTGGTTGCTCATCTTGTAACGCCTCAGTCGGAATTGGACTTTCAGGCCGCTTGATCTAATGGTAAGTCAGCTTCCCCTGAAGGCCTGATTTCAGAATAAGCTTGCTGTCGTTTTTGTTTTCTCAGTTCTCTGGCTTCTTCAAGTTTTCTGTCACGCTCTTTGAATATTTCCAGGTCTCTGCCATTCAGTTTGTCGGCGGGTGCAACGTAGCCAATTGCGCTGTGCAGTCTGACGGTGTTGTAGTGTTCGATGTACTTTTCTACTATCCGGCGAGCATCGTCAAGGGAAAGCGGGACACCCGGACGGATGCACTCAGTCTTGATGGTCTTGTGAAATCGTTCCAGCTTACCGTTTGACTGCGGATAGAACGGAGAAGTCCGTACATGCGTCATTCCGGAGATACGAATGAATTCCTTGAAATCCTTGGCAATAAACTGCGGCCCGTTGTCGGAAATGATCCGTGGTCGTGCAGCAGGGTATTTCTCTTTGGCTCGCTGCAGAATGATTTCAATATCTGGTTCCGTCATCTGCTCTCTGATCTCCCAATGGATAATGGAACGACTGCAACCATCCAGGAAGCTGCACAGGTAGTAGAAAGTGCCACGGATGTTGAGGTAAGAAACATCCACGTGCCAGTGGTCATGAGGTAGCAGCGGCTGTACGAAACCGGTGCCTTTGAGAGACGGCTTCTGATTCCATTTGTTAAGCAAGCCTGCTTTTGAAAGAACGCGCCAGGTGCTGGAAGGGCTGACAGCCACAACATCCTGATCCAGCATCATAAAGGTTAGCCGCCGGTAGCCCTCAAGCGGGTTGTCTATGGCGAATTTGATGATGGCTTCCCGTTCCCAGAATGCCAGCCAGAAGTCACGAGGAATCGGGGCGTTGTGCTCGTTAGCTTTACCGTACCGCTCGATCCAGCTGTAAAATTTGCTCTTTGAGACATCCAGCCAGGATATGAAGTGTTTCAGCGGAATCTCCGCTTTGTCGCTCCATTCTTTGGTGTAATCGACAACGGCATCGCGAATGTCATGGGGAACCCAGCCGCCTGTTAAAGCTCCCCAAGTTCTTTTTTTAGCTTGATGTGCTCCTCCATCAATTCTGAGAGCACTTCATGCTTCCTGATTAACTTGGCTTCGAGTTGCTGGATTTTGACTTCCTCAACACGCTTTTGAGGTTTGTCTTCACGGGTAAATGCTGCGGCTCCATTCTCGAAAAACTGCTTTTGCCAGATGTAGAAAATTGTTGGCTGAAGCTGATGTTTGTCACACAGATCTGAAACAGGTACGTGCTCGACCAGATGACGCCGTAAAATAGAAACTTTCTCTTCGGGGGTGTAATTGTGACGTTTCTTTCGCATGGACTTTCCTCCGTTCGTGATGGTTTATCACAAACGAACCAAAAGTCCTATTCACGCTGAGCCAATACAATCTTACCCCCCTTCCGATTAGGCTATCAAATCATTATGCTTCAGCATGCAAATATTACTGGGGTGCTCCTCTACGCAAGTATAGTAATTTTCACTCACATGATGAGTACCTGAGCTTAAATCCACTTTGTTTCCATTGCATTATACCACTATGTGGCCGAGTGTCATTATTGTGGGCAAGACAAATGGGAGTCTAACAGCTACTCCAGCAGACACCAAAAGCCCCAAAGAAATTCGGACTTTTTTTTCATGGGTAAAGGCTTCAAAAACAACAGAGGCGGCCAATCGGCCGCCTCTGTTGTTTTAATTATGTCTACAGAACTCATTACGGGCATTTGAGGGTACATTTACGGGTAATTTCGGGCGCTACGGGCATCACATAAGCTGATCCGGAGCAAAGAGGAAAACCTGGATGACTGGCTGCGTTTCTTCCTGACAAGCCTGAAAAAGCAGAAAGACATTCGGCTCGGCAAGATCGAACGCGAACAGTTATTGGAGAAACTTGCCCCACTGGAGGAAAAAATGCTGGCCACCGCCAGGGAGCGGGGCAGGATAACCATTGGCGATGCGGTAACCCTCCTGGCCGCCAATCGCAACACCGTCAAGCTGCACCTGCGCCAACTGGTTCAGCAGGGATATCTGGAGCAACATGGTACCGGTAAGGGAACGTGGTATTCGATGGGGAGAAGATTGAAACGACATAGGCGGCCAATTGGCCGCCTATTGTAATTAAGTATGGTCCCAGAGATTCACATGAGAACGCACAGCTCCGAACTGGTTCTGATCAGGAAGAAGCAGGCTCGTGAGCAACTTGTCGAAAATGAGCTGGATGTGAAACTGTAATTATTTATCAATCAGCCGTGGATAGGTAGAAGCCAAGGGGCAGGCGTCCCTTGGCTTCTTTTTAGATGAGACAGACTGAAAATTGAAGGATGGATTCTAATTCCAGTTATCAATTTTCAGATCATGAGGTGAGGGCTTCCCTTTTCCTGTTTCTACATATTCACGAAGGCTTAATAGAAATGTGGCCCACTTCATACTGCAGTGAGCTGTCGCCTCAACCGCCTCGCGCCAGTTTCTGTGGCCGAAGAGAACAATAGTCTGGTTGTCCTGCTCTGACAGTTGGAAAGTGATGTCGGTTCCAACCCATTCAGCAGGCCCCTCTATGCAGCGCCACCGAACATCCTTTTGAGCGTTGAGCTCTTTCACTTCCATAACCATTTTGCCGAGGAGCTCACCTGACTTCGTGCGAAAGCTGAATTCGATCTTTCCTCCGACCTGCGTATCTCCCTTAACTTCCTCGGTCCACCAGTGGGCCAGCCCCTCCATTGTTGTCAAAGCATTATAGACGTGAGTTGCAGGGGATTTGATCCCGATACGATGAATAATGTCTACCATATCAGCCACCTCCAGTACTTTGTAGTCATGATTAATTGTAGTACTGTCGTTTGCAAAATGCGACCGGAAACAGCAAAGGCGGCCAATTGGCCGCCTCCTGAGTAAATAGCTATTGTGTCCCGGTATTTCCAGGAATTCCCGGGCGCTAGCGGCGACTATTCCTGCCCTCCCTGGAAAAGTGGCCGTCCGTTGCCGTCAGTACAGCGCCGCTTGCCACCACGATGCCGGCCAGCAGGAGTGGCAGGGCGAAGCCCCCCTGCTTGTCGGCCAGGAAACCGGCCAGAGACGGACCGACCACCTGCCCGGCGCCGAAACAGACGGTCATGACCGCCGCGGCGCGCCGGCCTTCTGCAGCACAGCGACGCCCCGCTTCGGCCATGGAGAGAGCGACAATGCCGAGGAAGGTGCCGCCGAAGATGATTGCCGCCAGACCGGCCGTGAACGGAGTGGCGGCATTGATACTAAGCAGGATGCCGCCGGCCTGGAGCAGGTAGGCCACGGTCAGCGCCGGCCGGACACCGATCCTGGCAGCGGTCCGCTGCCAGATGACGGTCGACGGCGCTGCAGCCAGCCCCACCGCCACCCAGCTCCAGGAAGCAAAACCTGCCAGCCCCGGGGTATGGGCGACCATGGTCACCAGAAAAGTAGCGCTGACAATGTAACCGACCCCTTCGAAAAGGTAGGCCGTGGCCAGCCGGGCAAGGCCGCTCAGACACCCCGCCGCTGCCGGCGCCGCCCCCCCGTCAGGCACAGCCACCGCTCCGCGCCGTTTCCCCGCAACCGTGACGCCGATCAGGGCCAGCACGACGGAAAGAGCCCCCATCCCCAGCCAGGCACCGCGCCAGCCGTTGAAACGGTCCAGCAGCGGCACCACCGCGCCACTCAGGGCGATTCCGAGGCCGATGCCACCATAAAGGGCGCTGCTCCAGTTGCTGTGGCGGCTCTGTGCCAGGATCTCGCTCACCTCGATGGCAATGGCCACGAAGAGCAACGCACTGGCCGTTCCGCCCAGCAGCCGCAGAGCGCCCCACCAGAAGGGGTCGGTCGTCAGCGCCATCAGCAGGGTAGTAGCGATGCAGGCCCCCAGCGCCCCGATGTTGACGGGCACACTGCGCAGCACCCCGGGCCAGATCGCACACAGCAGCGCCCCGGCAAGGTAGCCGCTATAATTGAGTGAAGCCAGTCCGCCGGCCAGACTGTGACTGACCCCCAGATCCCGCTGCATCAGCGGCAGAATCGGCGTAAAGGCAAACCGTCCGATCCCCATGGCCACCATCATGCCGAGTATCCCGCCGATCAGCACCCGCACGGGGGAACGGGGCGAAGCTGCCGGTAAAGCAGCAGTCTTGAGCGTCAGAGTTTTCATGCCGTAATGGTAAAGCAACCGGGCAGAAATGCAAATGATTTACTGTATCGCATGGTCATGACAAGAACAACGCTGAATTGAAAGTGGTAGACGGGTCAAGAGGTTTTTCAGCCGAGATTAAACAGCAAAGGCGGCCGATTGGCCGCCTTGTGAGTCACATATGGTTGCCCCCTCTTTCCAGCCCGGCAAACAGCGGCCCGCCAGGCTGGGCGATCAGGCACAGGTCACGTTCGCCGGCGCAGATAGACGTGGGTTGCCCGTTCGCCAGCGACACTCTTCGCGCATTCGTAGCCCAGAGCACACAGATCGATGTCGTGCAGGAGATGCTCACCCGAGCCGAGCAGTACGGGGCTAATGGCGAGATGCAGTTCGTCGATCAGGGCGGCACGCAGGTACTGGCGGATAGTGGCGACACCGCCGCCGAGGCGGACATCTTTGCCACCTGCTGCAGCGATTGCCTGCTCCAGGGCGGCGTGAATCCCCGCAGTGACAAAGTGAAACACCGTCCCTCCCGCCATGATCAGCGGCGGCCGGGCGTAATGCGTCAGCACAAAGACCGGCACATGATACGGCGGCTCTTCGCCCCACCACCCCTTCCAGCTCTCGTCCGGCCAGGGCCCGCGCACTGGACCGAACATGTTGCGCCCGATGATCCAGGCACCGATCCCGGCAAAACCCTGCTCGGCAATGTCGTTGTCGATGCCGGTCTCGCCGTTGCCCTCGCCGTACATCTGCCGCCACAGGCGCGTATGAAAGAACCATTCCATCAACTCCGGGCCCTTCACGCCCAGCGGATTCCGCAAATCCTGGTTCGGTCCGGCACCATAACCGTCAATTGAAATTGCAAAGCTTTGCACGCGCAGTCTCGCCATCGCCTGTTTCCTCCCTGTTTGTCCGGCATAACCAGCTGGCACGACATCACCCCGGGATCTCGGCCTCCACCAGCTGGGCCAGCAGCGTCAGCGATTCCTGCCAGCCGAGGTAGCACCCCTCCAGCGGGATGGCGGCAGGGATGCCTTCCTGCACAATCTCCAGTTCGGTGCCGCACGACACCGCCCTCAGGGTGACAGTCGTTACCATTTCGCCGGGCAGGTCCGGATCGTCGAACAGGTCGGTGTTGCGGATGCGTTCATTGAGCACCAGCTCAAGATACCTGCCGCCAAAAGCGTGGGTTTGACCGGTCGAAAAGTTGGTGAAAGACATCTTGTAACTGCCGCCGACCCTGGCGTCAATATGGTGCACCTTGCCGGTGAAGCCGTGCGGCGGCATCCATTTGGCCATGGCATCGGCATCAAGAAACGCCCGGTAGACTCTTTCGGCCGGTGCGCGGATAACACGATGCAGTCTGACACTGTTTTCTGACATGATCTTTGCTCCTTTCTAAGCCTGATGACTTATTATAGCACTCTTTTGTCACGAAACGATGCGGGATTGCACAATGCGCCGCATATCCAAACGGCTCCCGGTCTATTCCCCCTGCCCATAAGGGCCGCAGAGGAGTAGAATAAATACAGATGCAGGGAAATAACGGTTCCATGAGCAGGAAAGGGGAACAGATGATCTACCCGTCAAAGACCATAAGTGTACAGATAGCCCGGGAGCCGGCAGCGGTCTATGCCTATGTCACCGACCTGAATAATCTCCCATGCTGGGCAACGACCTTCTGCAAGTCGATCAGGAAAGAGCAGACCGGCTGGCTGATGGAGACCTCCCTGGGTACGTTGGCGATCCGGCTCGCCCCGGAGAATAGCCTAGGGGTGCTGGATCACTACTTAACCCCGCCGGGCGGCGAGATGCTTTACGTGCCGTTGCGGGTTGTGGCCAACGGCACGGAGAGCGAAGTGCTCTTTACCCTGTTCCGTCTCCCCGGGGTGAGCGACGCGAACTTTGCAGCCGATGCCGCCCTGGTCAGGCAGGACCTGGACAGTTTGAAGAGGTTGATGGAACAGTAAACAAAGAAATCGTTATGGGCCCGGTACACTGACCGCTCACTACCGGCACTTTTTTCAGAGCGGCGCATCACGAAGGAGAAGTGATATGAAAACGCCTGCTAAGAACACAATTTGCCTTTGGTTCGACCGCGACGCCGAGGATGCGGCGCGCTTTTACGCCAAAACCTTTCCCGATTCATCCGTTGGCACAGTATTTCGCGCACCGGGGGACTACCCGGACGGCAAGCAGGGGGATGTGTTGACGGTCGAGTTTACCGTGATGGGCATTCCCTGTGTCGGGCTTAATGGCGGCCCCGAGGTCAAGCACAACTGGGCATTCTCGTTTCAGGTTGCAACCGTTGACCAGGCCGAAACGGATCGTTACTGGGAAGCCATCGTCGGCAACGGTGGAGAGGAGAGTGAGTGCGGCTGGTGCAAGGACAAATGGGGCCTGTCGTGGCAGATTACTCCGATCGCCCTGATCCAGGCGATAAGCGATCCCGACCCCGCCGCCGCCAAGCGGGCGTTTGATGCGATGATGCAGATGAAAAAGATCGACATCGCGACCATAGAAGCGGCGCGCTGCGGTTAAAGGTGCGGAAATGATCTTCGAACAAAAGGCGGCCGTTTGGCCGCCTTTTGAGTTAAGTATACTGTCCCCGGAATTCGGCGGAATTCGCCCATGGCAAGCAAAAACCCTTTAGTGGACCCTTTGGTCAAGACAATAATCCGTCTAGTTTAAGGTGGTAGCTTCTGCCTTTGATTTTGGTTCTACCTCTAAAAACGTTTTTCGTTCTTTGAATTTGTCTACGATTCTTGCTCCGCCGCCGCTGGCTGTTTGGTAGACCTGAATCGGTGTTCGGTTACCCAAAGATTGATGGGGCCTTTCGGTATTGTAGAACTCAAAATATTCTGTCAAGCCCAGTTGTAATCCCGGCATGCTGACATACCCTTTCAGGTATATATCCTCATGCTTGACGCTTCGCCAGAGCCGTTCGACAAAGATATTATCCAATGCCCGACCGCGACCATCCATGCTGATAGCGATGTCGTGTAACTTGAGGACGCCGGTAAAAGCATCGCTCGTGAACTGACACCCTTGGTCTGTATTAAAGATCTCCGGTGTGCCGTATGACCGAAGCGACTGTTCCAGGCAGTCAACGCAAAATTCGCTATCGAGTGAGTTTGACAATCGCCACGCCAACACTTTACGTGAGTACCAGTCGATTACGGCTGCCAGATACGCAAAGCCTCGTGGCAGGCGAATATAAGTGATATCGGTACTCCACACCTGATTCGGTCGTGTCACGTTCACGCCTCTGAGCAGGTACGGATAGATCTTGTGCTGAGGGTGAGGCCGGCTGGTATTAGGGCCTGGTGCCATACCAGCCAATCCCAGGATCCTCATCAGTCGTTGAACCCGCTTCCGGTTGACCGGATAGCCTGCTTTGCCCAGATGTACGACCATTTTGCGACTACCATAGAACGGATGGAGCGTATATTCGGCATCAATCAACGCCAGTAACAACAATTCTAGTTCATTTGGCTCGGCGACCAAATGTGAGGAATAAACGGTGGAACGAGCGACACCAGCTAACGCGCATTGTCGGGTTAGCGTCATGGGATCCAACAGACTCACCCAGTGCCTGCGGTCTGCTACTGGCCGATCCCGGACTTTTTTTTAAGCCAGTCCAGTTCCATCTTCAACCGCCCGATCTCAGAGTAAAGACGCTCAGGGCTGGAGGAAGGGTCATCAGGCTTGGGGCCTCGCTTGATTTCGAAAATACTGGAAGCCTGCGCCAGCAGCTCTCTTCCATTCGCCAACCTGAGTCGGATGGACAGTGTACTCTTGGGCGATCTCATTTAACGTCTTGGTACCTCGGATCGCGTCAAGCGCTACTTTTGCCTTGTGCTGACTGGTGAAACTTTTACGCTTTTTTTCGCTCATTGCCTGCCCCTTTTGATTGCAGGCTACCACCTTAAACTATTGTCCGGATTTTGGGGTCCACTATACCCATTCCACACGATTGTCATCTTCGCCGGGTTCAATCCAAAAGGGGACAGGCAACTTTTCAAAAAGTAGCCTGTCCCCTTTTTACGTCAGGGACTATAACACCAAATACTTATATTTCAAGACCTGACCCCTTAGGTTCTTGGTGTCCTTGGAATACTTCTTAACGGTAAAAATAGCTACCTCAAGCAACCCAATACGCGGTATGATTGAAGGATGTACGAATCGAAAGTTAAAGCAAAGTTAGTCGATTATCTATTGGCAGATAACCAAAACAATTTTAGGGTTATTGTCGATGAATTTGTGTTCGCTGATGGCAAAAGAAGAGCTGACCTTGCAACTTTCGGTGAAGAAATTACCGCTTATGAAATTAAAGGAGACAAAGATAATCTTACCAAGCTCGATAATCAGATCAATGATTATGTGAAGTATTTTTCATCAATCATCGTTGTTTGTACAAAGAAACATCTAAAGCATTGCAGGTCATTAAGTAGTAATGTAGGGATAATATTGGTTGAAAATGACAATGTTAAGCAGATAAGAAAACCAAAAATAAAAAAGACAGTAAAAAATGAATTTTTAGTAGAGCATCTAGATAGAAATTTTATTGTTAAGAATTTCAGGCAATGCCCTGGCCTAAGAAATGGGCCATCATTGATTGGTATAAATGAAATGTACAAAATTGTTGCAAACTCTATAAACAACAAAGAGTTGCTTAAAATAGTTATTGACTACCTTACACGTAAATACCTAGCTCAATACAAGATTTTTATAAAAGAAAGGGGTCCAATAACGACCCAAGATGATTTATTACTGCTGAGGATACAACCAACTGAACTTACAATTTAGCAGCTAATATTTTAGCATGGCGAGTCAGATGCGTATTCATTCTAACTGCAATCCAAAATGAAGGACTTAGCCCATTTGGGCTGCCATTTGCTGCATTTTCAATCTCACCATTACCCCAACATTCCAGATCCTCATATCTTGAGTCATTCACCATTTCACTTGCAGCTGCTTCGTACCCACCTGCATTCCTTCGATATCTTTTATAAATAATTGAATCTTCAAGAGAAAAATCAACCCGCGGAACCCACCCACCCCCGCGAACCTCATACCTAACCGGATGTACTGAAGCAAAGTCACCATAGATTGTTTTTTTGAATCTTTCACTGACCTTTGAGTATACATATTTTTCAATAAGCTCAATTGTGCCATAGGCATCGTAGCAATCAGGGGTATGCTTAACCACGGATGGAGGAAAAGATGAACCGCAAATTGAAATTGCCCAAGGGTTGAATCCAGTCGGCAGCTCACCCAATCTACGCATTAAATTCACTATAACTACATCAATGTTAGAGCTTTCAACAAAACCATAATCAATGATAAGTAACAACTGATCATCAGAATCAAGGCAATTTTTAATTATCTCAAGATATTCGAATAACTGGTCGTCATCCGCTTCTACCCTCAAAGCAATCTTGTCATGGTTTTTCAGAAGTCCATTTATTTCATCATGAATTAGATCGTGTTCTGTGTCCTCGTACATGTGAATAGCAGGTATAATATTCAATTCTTTATATTCTTTCAAAAAATCAATCCAATTTCTAAAGCCTCCACTTTCATCAAGCAAATCAGTTATTTGGTCATTCATTAAATCATCGTGCGATGTCAGATCAAGGACAAAGGGGAGCTTTCCAACAATATCCGAAATTTGATCCATTCTCTTATGGATATTTCCGTCTGGGGAGCCTTTAGATTTTCTTGAGCGGGTCAATTCAAAAACAGGTAATATCAACTTTTTAACTTCATAAGAAAGATTACCAAATCCCCTCAATTCGGCATCTGTCGATTTAATAATAGGTGTATAGGTAGGTACTTTGAGTTGAATCACAATCCATGTCCTGCAAAACCGAGATTTTTAGCGCGTAGCTTTACTGCAAGTGCTGAGACGTCAAAATGCTCAGCTATATCCTCTATTATTTTTGAATCATTTTGTACGAATTGGCGAAATTCTTCATCGGGCATAAGCAGTTTTGCCGCAAATTCATTTGCCTCACGCTCTTTAGGGCTTTCTGCGTTCAAACTTCTAAAGAGAACCTTATCAACAAATTCCCCACTTGAATTTTTGTGTAATACGTAATGTGCTAATTCATGTGCTAGCGTAAACCTTTGTCTTCTAGGATGATGAAGATTATTTACCCCTATTACCCATGTTCCATCGACATATTTCAAATATCCAGAAACGTCGTCGTTCATAGCCTCACGACGAATTCGTACTCCTAAATGCCTAATAAACTCGTCAATTTCAAATGGGACAGTACCTAAGCCAATCCTTTTTGCTAGCTCCATTATCTTGGCAGTATTATCTTCCTTGGATAAAACAACTTGGTCTCGTTTTTTGTTTTGCTTCCTTATTATGGCCATAAAATTAATTCCTTGCTCGAATAAGTTTAAGAGAGTTCTCTAGCTGAATCTTCCATCTCATCAGAGTCGGATATTGAAATCTTTTCTTCTACAGTCCGAATTCTCTTGTCAAGGTTCTCAATACTGCAAACACGATCGAGCAACTCCTGAATATCGTTATTTAAGTCATCTTTCATTGGTTTAAAGTGTTTGTTAGCTATGCTTTCCATTCCATCGTGGAAAACCTTCGATTTAAGATGGATATCAACTGCTTCCATAGCCATCTTTGAAGCAGCTGCTTCTGATTGCCCTTTGACATACATAAATGCCACTACACCGAATACAGCTATTATAACAACCAATATCTGAATTAGCCCTGAATAAAATGAGGTCACATCCGTAATTAGATCGTTAGTTGTTAATATGTACCCCTTTTTCATTAAGCCGTTAAGGTTGGCAATATCATCTGGTGATGTTTGTTTGATTTTCGCAGTATTTAAAATGTACCCATGGGCATTGATTATTCTCTGTTTAATAGGGTTATTATTGGCAAGATAGAAAGTCAGCAGTAGGAAAGCAAAGGTACCTACCGTTGAACCCAAAAAAATTGAAAGGATATATTTTTTCAACTTTTACTCACTTTCTGCCATAAAAATTGTACTAATCTATGAAAATTATTGTAACACAACTTTGAGACAAATTATGTCATAACATTAGTTACACACCTTTGCCATTATCTATAAGTGCGATAATTCCGGGGGACAGTTTACTTAATTACCCCACGGATTACAAACCCGCACCTTGCATCTCTCAATATCCCTGACATTCCGCGTAACCACAACCAACCCATGCGCTGCAGCGGTAGCAGCAATGAGCGAATCCATTACCGGCAGCTTCTCGCCCGCCTGTTCCGCCTCTCCTTGGAGCCTTCCCCAACAGAGCGCTGTTTCCAGATCTATCTCAAGAATCCGACCGGTAAAGCGCTCAACCAGATCAAGCGCAACCCACGCTTGTAGTTCGCTTTTCCTCGTGCCATCCGGGAGCTTGCTGATCCCCTTCTGCAACTCACCCAGATTCAGGACACTCAAAAACAGCTTTTGCTCATCCTGTTCGTCCAGCCAGCTCACCACCGCCGGATTCGGTTCCTTTTTTACCAGTTCGGAAATAAGACAGGTGTCGAGCAGATACTTCACAACTCCACCTCTCGGGAGAGATCGGCACTACGGCTAAGGTCAAGTTCAACGTCACGCAGAGGAGATTGCCTGAAAAACTGCGATAAACCGGTACGCGGCTGAGTCAACCTCCGGTACTCATCGAAAGAAACAACCACGGCCGAAGGCTTGCCCCGCAGGGTTATGGTCTGTGGGCCGTCATGCAGTGCCAAGTCAACTACCTGGCTCAAACGGTTCTTGGCTTCCTGAAGCTGCCATTCCCGGTCATGTGATAAACGATCCGTTTTATTTACTTTCATACACCCTCCTCAAGCTAGACAGTCTAGCTAGCAAAGGATAGCACGGTACCGATATTAATCAAATACAAATTATGGCACAAAAAAAGGCGCCTCGATGGGCGCCCTTGAACCTGATATTTTTATGCCGCCAGCCGCTCTTTTCTGGGATTCAGTCGGATCAATGTCCTCAAGGCTTCGTTGACCGCCTTGTCGTCCCTGAACACATCGGCAACATCCTTGTCCAGAAGAATGATATTACTCCCCCGTTGTGCCCGTTCGGCATATTTGCCGCGCACACCACCCTTGAGTTGTGTCAGGTCGTATTCCGGTTTCAGTTCATCGGTTTTCTTCATAACCATTCCTTTCCAGCTTGCTTGCCTCGCGTGCGCTGATTATCCTGACCCTATCTCCCCTGTCGGCATGCGAAACAAAAAGAAGCCGTCCATTTTTTGTCATGCCCAAGGTGATATAGCGATCCTCATCCTCGGCATGATCGGGATCATAAAAGGTCATCGAAAGAGGATCGAGGAAAACTGTTGACGCCTCATGGAACGAAGCGCCGTGTTTGCGAATGTTTGCCAACTCTTTTCGTTTGTCCCATTCAAAGGTAAGCATACCGCCATCTCTCGTTTACTAAAAGAATTATTTCCAAGATACCATTGATACAAAAAGGCGACACAAGGCCGCCTTTTATGTTCACGCACTACTTCAGATTTTTCTTAATCCTCTCAACCGCCTCAATCACATTATCCCGATTCCCAAACGCCGACAACCGGAAGTACCCTTCCCCGCTCGGGCCGAAACCGCTCCCCGGCGTCCCGACCACGTTGCATTCGTTCAGCAGTTTGTCGAAGAACTCCCAGCTGGTCATGCCGCCCGGGGTCTTAAGCCAGATGTAGGGGGCATCCACGCCGCCGAAGCAGGTGACGCCAGCCTCTCTCAACCCTTCACGGATGATGCGGGCGTTCTCCATGTAGTAATCGATGATCTCTTTGGTCTGTTTCCACCCCTCGTCGGAATACACCGCAGCGGCGGCGCGCTGTACCGGATAGGAGGCGCCGTTGAACTTGGTGGTGGTGCGGCGCAGCCAGAGCTTGTTGAAACTGTACTTCTCGCCGCTGGCGGTTGTCCCCATAACCTCTTCCGGCACGACCACCAAGCCGCAGCGGACACCGGTAAAACCGGCGGTCTTGGAAAAGGAACGGAACTCGATGGCGCACTTCTTGGCCCCCTCGATCTCGTAGATGGAATGCGGGATGTCGGGGTTGGTGATAAACGCCTCGTAGGCGGCGTCGAAGAAGATCACCGCGTCGTTGGCGTTGGCATAATCAACCCACTTCTTCAGCTCGGCCTTGCTGGCCACGGTGCCGGTCGGGTTGTTGGGAAAACAAAGATAAATGATGTCCACTTTCTCGGTCGGCAGGGCCGGGATGAAGTTGTTGGCCTCGTTGCACGGCATGTAGACGATGTTCTCGTAATACCCCTTGTCGTCAGCTTCGCCGGTGCGACCGATCATGACGTTGGTGTCGTTGTAGACCGGGTAGACTGGGTCGCCAATGGCAACCACGTTGTCGAGGGCAAAGATGTCGAGGATGTTGGCGCAGTCGCACTTGGAGCCGTCGGAGATGAACATCTCCTCGGTCTTGAGACTGACGCCGAGCGGCTTGTAGGATTTCTCGATGATGGCGTTGATCAGCCAGTCGTACCCCTGCTCCGGGCCGTAGCCGGCAAACTTGTCGGTGGTGCCGAGATCATCCACGGCGTCGTGGAAAGCCTTCAATACAGCCGGTGCCAGCGGGCGGGTAACGTCGCCGATGCCGAGTCGAATGACCTTGGCGGACGGGTTGGCCGCTGCGAATTCACGCACACGTCTGCCGATTTCGGGGAACAGGTAGCCTGCTTTCAGTTTCAGGTAGTTGTCGTTGATTTTTGCCATACTCGGTAAATCCTCCAATTTCGTTTTTTATAAAGGAAATGCCGCGCGAAGCGGCAAATCTGATTTTAAATCTATAAGGCAAGTCAACCCTAACCCCTCCCAGCCTCCCTTTAGGCCCTAGAGGGTCCTTATCAGGGGAGGAGCTTTTCTTTGCTCCCTCCTTGATAAGGGAGGGTCGGGGTGGGTTGGGTTGTTTCTGTTTATTTCAGTCCCAACACATCCTGCATATCGTAGATGCCCGGCGCCTTGCCGACCACCCATTTGGCGGCACGAACGGAGCCGCGCGAGAACATGTCGCGGGTCATGGCGCGGTGGGAAATTTCAATCCGCTCCCCCTGACCGATGAAATAAACGGTATGCTCGCCGACAATATCGCCGCCACGCACGGTCTGCATGCCGATCTCTTCTTTCGTCCGCTCGCCGCAGATCCCCTCACGGTGATAATTGGCCACCTTGTTGTAGTCGCGTCCCAGTGCCTCAGCGACGACCTCGCCCATGCGCACGGCAGTTCCTGACGGTGAGTCTTTTTTCTTGTTGTGGTGCAGCTCAACGATCTCGACGTCAAAATCGTCCCCGAGTGTCTTGGCCACATCCTTCAGCACCTTGAAGCAGACATTGACCCCGACCGACATGTTTGGAGCCAGAACCGCCGGAATATCTTTGGCCAGCTCGGCTGCGAGAGCCTTCTCCTCGGGGGTGAAACCGGTGGAACCGATGACAATTGCCTTACCGTGGAGAGCACACATTTCCAGGTTTTTGAGCGACACCTTGGGGGAGGTGAAGTCAATCAGGACGTCACAGGCGGCGACAACAGCGTTGAGGCTGTCGGTAATATGGACATCCGTCTTGCCGCATCCGGCAAGGAGTCCGGCATCCTGACCGATCTGCGGATGTCCGGGACGCTCCAGGGCACCGCAGAAGACGGCTCCTTCGGCTTCAACAATAGAGGTGATAATGCGCTGTCCCATCCGCCCGGCAGCGCCGCATACGGCTACTTTTATCATAAGAAGACCTCTTTCTCACCGCAGAGGACGCTGAGTAACGCAGAGGAAAGTCATAAGTCAAAATCGTACGGACTTGGGATAAAACCAAAAACGAATCCGTGTAGTTCGTTTTTTCCGGCTTTCCTCTGCGAGCCTTTGCGCCCTTTGCGGTGAGATGATTTGTATTTAAATAAGCTTGTATTCCTTCATGATCGCTTCCAGCTTCGCCTTGTTCCCGGCGCTCATCTCGCAAAGCGGCAGTCTGACTGCGTCGGAGCATTTACCCATCATCCCCAGCGCGGCTTTGACCGGGATCGGATTGCTCTCGATGAACATGGCGTTGCCTATTTTCAGCGTATCCAGATGCAGCTGGCGGGCCTTGGCCATATCACCGGCAAAGAAGGCATCCACCAGATCGGCGACCGTTCTCGGCATGATGTTGGCCAGCACGGAGATGATCCCCACGGCGCCGCAGGCCATCATCGGGAAGGTGATGAAGTCGTCGCCGGAGAAGACATCAATCTGGCCACCGCAGAGGGCCATAATCTCCGACGCCTGCTGCAGGGAACCGGTGGCCTCCTTGATCGCAACGATATTTTTATGGGGCGCCAGACGGGCCACGGTTTCAGGAAGCAGGTTGACACCGGTACGACCTGGCACGTTATACAGTATCTGCGGGATATCGACCGCATCGGCAATGGCGGTGTAGTGGCGATAGAGCCCTTCCTGAGTCGGCTTGTTGTAGTAGGGGGTCACAAGCAGCACACCGGCAACGCCCATCTCTTTCGCTTCGCGGGTAAGGTTGATGGCCTCGGCGGTGGAGTTGGAGCCGGTACCGGCGATAACCGGGACACGCCCTTTGGCCTGTTCGAATACGACCCGGATGACGTCAAGATGTTCTTCGTTATCAAGCGTGGATGACTCGCCGGTGGTGCCGCAGGCAACAATGGCGTCGGTACCGTTCTCAATCTGAAATTCGACCAACTCCCGGAGTTTTTCGAAATCTACCGTGCCATCCTTACTGAATGGAGTCACAATAGCGACAATGCTTCCTTTGAACATAATGAGAATACCTCCTGGTTGAATTTACAGAAAACAGCGACATTATGCAGCTGCGTGGCCGAAAAAACGGCACAAATCTATGTTAAAGTGGATATTTGTAGCACAGATGAACGATGGAAGTCAAAAGCTATGGATAGTTTTTCTCCTCTTTTACCCTGCATCGGCGACTGAAACGCCGTTGCGTCCAGCGGCCTTGGCGCGGTACAGAGCCGTATCAGCCCGCTCCAGCAACCGCTCCTCCGTATCATCCCCGCACGCTTCGGCAACCCCGATTGAAAGCGTCATGGAGAGCGTAGCAGCATCGAGAAGAAAGCGGCTTGCACGCACCTCCTCACAAAGCTTCCAGGCAACGTCCGTCGCCGCTTTGACATCGGTCTTAACCAGAATAACCGCATATTCATCGCCACCAAACCGGGCAAAGAAGTCACTTCCCCGCAGAGACGCCTTTATTTTCAGAGCAACCCCTTTCAGAATCCGATCGCCCGCCGGATGTCCGTACGAATCATTTATCTCCTTAAAATTATCAAGATCAATCATCATCAGGGAGAAGGGATCACCATAACGCTTGTGCAACGAGATCATCTCATTCAGTTTTTCATCAAAATAGGTTCGATTTGCAAGTTGCGTCAACCCGTCAATCCGAACTGCCGTACGCAGTTGGTCAATCTGTAACTGCTGCTCCGTCAGCACTGTCTGGGATATGGCCAGTTCACTCTTCAAAACAGCATTGCTTAAAATAACCCGGTCAACCTCCGCCATCAAAAGAGTGTGCGCATCTTTTAAATCAGTCGGCAGCTCCAAAGTATTTATGGTACTTTTCACGTCGCCAAGCATCAGCGAAGAATCGCTGGCCGCCTTGACCGTCCGCTGGATATTCGCCGCCAGAGTCAACAGCATACTCCTGATTGTTTGTGCGGAGTCGTACAGTTCCTGTTCTCTCGGGTCAACCGGCTGCAGCTGCCCAACCTCTTCACCATCCGGTTCTGGGTCCGCTGCCGTCAATCGGCCAAAAGCTCTGGGCAGCAGCGAAAAGAGCCCCCGTACCAACTCGACGACACCAAGGCTCTCCCCGGAATGAATCTTCATGGAGATAAACAGAATTATCATACCGGCCATCAGCCCAAAACCAAACACGAAAAAATACGCTGTGACGCTCAATAAAATCCTCCTGAACAAGCTAAAATGAAACGACATTGTAATCGTTATTACGAGAGTATCAAGAACTTTGTACAGCGCACACAGGTTTTATTCCGGGGCACGAGTCAACTAGAAATAAATGACGATGGCGCCCAGGCAAAACGGGCGCTACATCCATTTGTGTATTACAGTACACTGTTTCTCTGCTACAATATGGGTGTGTGAGAACAAATTTCCGCCCAGGAGGCAAAGACCATGTTCACCAGAATGTTCATGCTGATTGCTTTTGTCATTCTATCCTCCCTGCCGCTCCAGGCCGCCCAAAAGGTTGACAGCGAAGGCGGGGCCTTTGCCGGGCTCAAAACCGCCAAAGTCATCTTCGACGTACGGGTGCCGGACCAGGAAAAACTGATTTTCAACCTGAAGCTTATTGATGAAACCTACGAAGGAATCGTGGCGGAGGGTATCAAGCCCAAGATGGTGATATCCTTTCGCGGGCCCGGGGTAAAATTGCTGAGCAGCAGCGCGATTGACGAGGAGGCACATACGCTGATCCGCAACCTGATAAAAAAAGGGGTGCGCATCGAAGTCTGCTCCGTCGCCACCCGTGTTTTCAAGGTTGACAACGCCGGCATAATTCCTGAAGTAAAGCTGGTTAGTAATGTATTTCACTCGTTTATCGGCTACCAGAACCGTGGTTATGCAATTATTACCATCAACTGAGACAGCTGATGTGCCACGTCGCTGCCCATGGTGCGGCGAGGATCCGCTCTACGTGGAGTACCATGACCATGAGTGGGGGGTTCCGCTCCATGACGACACCCGCCTGTTCGAGATGCTGACCCTGGAGGGGGCTCAGGCAGGCCTGTCCTGGCTGACTATTCTGCGCAAACGGGAGGGCTACCGGCGGGCATTCGCCGAATTCGCCCCAGGGAAGGTAGCTGCTTTTAACGACGCTGACAGTGCCAGACTCATGGCTGACCCAGGCATTGTGCGTAACCGCCTCAAGATCGCCTCAACCATCACCAATGCCCGCGCCGTGCTGGAGGTGCAGGCCAACCACGGAAGCCTTGACCGCTACCTCTGGAGTTTTGTGAACGGTGTGCCGATCCGGAACAGCTGGCAGACGATGTCAGAAGTCCCCGCCAGCACGAAGCTTTCAGACACCATGAGCAGAGAGCTGAAACGGCTCGGCTTCCGTTTTGTCGGTTCAACGATCTGCTACGCCTTCATGCAGGCGACCGGCATGGTCAATGACCACCTGACCTGCTGCTCCCGTCACGAGACATGCGGATAAAAAATCCCTCCCGCCGGCCCTCAAGACATGCTATAGTCACCCAATTTTAATAAAGCCCTGAAAAGCAGGGTGAATGCACCAGCGAATCGTTTTCTGCCTGGGCCTGTGCGGAAAACAGCTTATTAACTTACCAAGGACCATCCATGCTTATTCCCAACACATCCCCCACTTTCCTGCCGTGGGAGGATAATGACCCCGCCCCGTCATGGAGCGAGATATTTGGCAACAACAATCCCATTGCACTGGAAATCGGTTGCGGCGTCGGCGATTTTGTTTTACAGATGGCCGCTCTGCATCCTAATCTCAATTTCATTGCGCTCGATTTTTACAACAAGGGGTGCATAAAAACCTGCAAGCGGATTGACAAAAGCGACCTCACCAATGTGCGGGTGTTAAGGGCTGAAGCACGCAGCTTTATCGAAGCCTGCATACCGGCAGAATCGCTGCGAATGGTTATTATCAACTGCCCCGATCCATGGCCCAAGCTGCGCCACCGGAAGAGACGCCTGGTCAATACCGGGTTTGTCGCGTATCTTTCTGAATTCATGGCACAAAATGCCGATTTCTACTTCGCCACCGACTTTGTCGATTATGGCCTTGATGTCGCCGAGTTCATGGATATTCAACAGGGATTTGACAACCAGCTTGCTCCGGACAACTTCCGCCACCACCTGGAAGGGTATCCGGTTTCAAAATATATGCGCCGCTTTCTGGACATGGGACAACCGATATATTACGTTCACTACCGTAAAAAATAGGGTTACGAGTCGGGGGCATTATGAAGGAATCATCTCCAAAAAATGATCTCAGCTTTTTTAAACCGCGCGGGACAACCATGCGGGGTGAAGTTCGTGTCATCAAGCTCGTTCTGCTGGGGTGGCTGATTGCCATTGTCGGCTTTCAGCTCTTTGCATACTATCTTGAAGCAAGCTACTCCGTGCTCTTGCTCGAAGACCTGACCTTTTTCAACCTGCCGATCCAATTCTGGCTGACCGGCCAGTTTTTGCCGCTCTGGTTTATCATCCTCTGCGTGCTGTTCAACATCTGGATGGACAAGCACTCGAAACAATCGACGGAAGGTTCACTCCGGTTCCGCTTAAAACCGACCAGTGGGGAGGACGAGTAAATGACCGACGGCATAGTCCAGCTCGTGCCATTAACCATTGTGGCAAGCATGTTTGCACTTTTTATCTTTTCAGGGCTGCGCAGCCGCAGCAGACAGAGTACGGAATACGGATTCAGAGGCAGTTATACCGGACGACTCGGTATCGGAGCCGGTATCGCCAGCAACTGGATGAGCGCCGGAAGCTTCCTCGGCCTGGCCGGAGTGTTTTACGTGAAGGGCTATTTTGCCATGGCCTACGTGGTTGGCTGGACCGGCGGGTATGTCCTGCTGCTGGTGCTGATGGCCACCCAGATCAGAAGGTTTGGCAAATTCACGGCACCGGATTTTGTCGGTTTCCGCTATGAGTCTGACACGGCCCGCACCCTGGCAGCACTGATCTCCATCATCATAACGGTTATCTACTGCGTCGCTCAATTTCGCGGCATCGCCCTGCTGGTTTCCTGGCTGTTCGGAATTGCCTATATCCCTGCGGTTATTGTCGGCGCCTCACTGGCGGTATCATTCGTCGTCGTATCCGGAATGCTGGGGGTAGCCCGCAACCAGAAGCTGCAGTATTTCGTACTGATCATCACCTTTATCCTGCCATTGATGCTGCTGACCCGCAAGCTGGGCTACTTCTGGATACTGCCCCAGTTCGGCTACGGGGCCGCCATCGGCGAGCTGCAGCAGCAGTTCGGCTTTAACTGTTCGGAGCCGTTTGCCAGCATCTCCCTTTTCAAGTGGTTTGCACTCTGCTTTACCCTGATGTTCGGCACGGCCGGACTGCCGCATGTCCTTTCCCGTTTCTACATGGTTCCCGGCATACGGGACGCCCGCTGGGGTGTCGTATGGGGGCTGTTCTTCATCGCTCTGATTTACTGGTCTGCCCCGGCCTACGGCGTACTGGCCCGCCTTTTTGAAGCACGGAACGGACTGACACTGCATGCGGGGGGTGCCGATGCCGCGGACATGATCGTACTCACCGCAGCCAGCCTGGGAGGACTGCCGACATGGGCGATAGGACTCCTGGCCGCCGGCGGCATGAGTGCCGCTTTTTCGACCGCTGCCGGACTACTGATGACCGGGTCGGCCTCATTTTCATACGATATCTACCCGCGCCTGATCCGCCCGAAAGCCACGGAGAGCGACAAATCCTTCGCTGCAAAAGGTTTTTTTCTGATTCTGGCCGCAGTTGTCATGGTCCTGACCCTGCAACCGTGGGGGATGATCGCCGAGATCGCCGCACTTGCCTTTGCAGTGGCGGGTAACACAATATTTCCGGCTTTTCTGCTCGGAATCTGGTGGCCCCGTGCCAATGCTGCCGGTGTCATCTGCGGCATGCTGACCGGACTGGTCATCAGCTTTGCCTCCCTTATCGCCGGCAACAGCCTGCCTTTCATCGCTCAGCTGTTTCCGCTCACGTCCTCGGCCTTCATCGGGGCGCCACTGGTCATGATCGTCATGATTGCCACATCATTACTGACCGCGCCGCCATCGGCAGCCATCCGGCTCTTTCTAAGCCGGGATGTGCATGATTGTCACGAAGAGTAATGGGTGCCCTGCTCTCTGCAAAGGGTGATAACATCACCACCTGGCGGGCGGTCGAGGATTTTTCTGCCAAATATCGGCAGTCCCTGCTGGACCGTGCCGCTTCTGATCGCAATTTAGATGCTGAAAGCGTTTTTTCAGAAAGCGTGGCCGCACTCGGGAAATTGTCAGAAGTACATGAAACGCTGCTGCTGAAGCTGGACAGCCTGCTGAAGGAAGTTGCAACATCCCCTCCGACAGTGCGGCTGAAAGAGCTGACGAGCGAATATTACGCCGTACTTTACCGCCATATGGAGGCGTTCCACTCTGCTCCCGCGTTCTACCAGAAAAGCATGGGCTTCATGAGCGTGCTCAGCCGTGCCATTATGGATCGCTCTGCGGAGCAGCTTGGACCGCTCGCCCGGCAACTCCCCACAATGGTACTGGTGGCACTCGGGCCGGCAGGGCGCTGTGAATACTCCCCATTCTGCCAATTACAACTGCTAGTGGTTCATGAAGAGGCCAGCACTTCCCAGCTCGAGGCAATCAGCCAGTGCTGCCACGCCCTGCATACCGGATTTGAAGAAATCGGCCTGACGATAGATCCGGTCATCTCTCCGCGCAATCCGGAATGGCGCGGCACCCTTTCCGATTGGCAGCAACGCTGCAACGATGCACTGTCCCACCCCACGCCCGATGGCTTGATTAATCTGCTGCGCCTGACAGATCAACATCCATTGACTCCCGGTGAAGAGATCGCCCGGGAACTGAAGCAGATGACTATGACCACCCTGAGAGGGAATCGCACGGCTCAGGCGAACCTGGTCGAAAGAATGGAAGCGCTTTCAAACGGCCTCGGGGTGATGGGTGGATTGAAACTGGAGCGGAGCGCTGCCGGACAGGGGCTGTTCCGCCTGCTGGACCACGGCCTGCTCCCTCTTTCCGCCGCCCTTTCAGCCCTGGCGCTGATACGGGGAAGCAGCGCAGTCAGTAGCTGTGACAGGATCCGCAGCCTTCTGTCACAACGTGAACTGGATGTCGATCTGGCTGAGAAAATGCTGGAAACCTGGCATAACCTCCATGAACTTCGCCTGCGACGCGAACAGGCACTCAGTATAGCCGGGCACAGCACTCACTCTTTGCTCCTGAATCCTGGCGAACTGACGCTTGAACAGCGCCAGTCACTGAAAACCTCGCTGGAGGCCGTAGCGGCTATCCAGCGGCATGTTGCGGTTACCTTCTCCGGAATGGGGGACTAGCCTCACATGATTTTATCGTTATCAACCGGAAGTCTCTTTACCCTGCCACTGCAAAGGGTGTTCGAACTGGCTGCAGAGTCCGGGTTTGACGGGGTTGAACTCATTATTAACCAGGATTTCCAGAGGATCAATTCCGCCAAGCTGATACGATCTCTCCAGGAAATCACCACAATCCATTCCATCCACTCACCTTTTATGGAGCTGGATGGTTGGGGTGGTCCTATCGACTCACTTAAACTTTCCATTGAGCTGGCTGCCACCTGCGACATCCCGCTGGTTAACTTCCACCCCCCCTCCTGGATGGGGGCAGAGCTCGGTTTCTGGCGCTGGCTCTACAGCATACACGACTTCCAGCAGGAACTTGGCCTGGGCGGGAAAGTGGCTGTTGCCATGGAAAACATGCCGTGGGTCGGAAAATGGAAGATCAACCCTAACATCCTCTCAAACATACAGCGAATGGTTGATTTTATTCGTGATCACAACCTGTATATGACTTTTGACTGCACCCATATCGGCTCGGGAAAAACGGATTTTATTAACGACTTCTTCCTCTGTTACGACTCTGACCGGATTCTCAACATACACTTTTCCGACTATGGTCATGGTCGCGAGCACCTTCTTCCGGGGCATGGGATTCTGCCGCTGACTCGATTCCTTAACCACCTGCGCAACACGGAATACCAGAGCACGGTCACACTTGAGCTCGACCCGCGGGAGTTCCCCAAGGGAGAGCATAATATTCTGGAAAGCCTCAAAGAGATGCTCGCCTTCCTGCGTGCGGAAACCAGCCCGCAGACCGGATCTCATCGCGAGTACACACAGGAAACAGTACAGACATATTAACCGACATGATTCATAACGACACAGTGGCTCAGACAATTACCCAGCAAAACGAAACGACCTTTATCAATGCCTGATCGATATATTGAAAAAACATTTATCTACCTGCTTGGCCTCTCTCTTCTTCTTCATTTTGGAGTGTTTGCAGCGCTCTATTATTTTCCTGAAACAGCGCATCCCCCCCCCAAAGAGCCGGTTTTTATCGACCTGCAACAGATGCCAGAGACAAAACAGCCGCTTGAACAACATCAACAGGTCACCACGCGGCGTTCTGAACAGCGTGTCAGAGTACCGCAGGAGAGCGCACCACGCGGCAATTCGGCACAAGATCACCAGGCGGTTGAAAAACAGAGCGCACCGGCGCAATCGTCACCGGCCGCCAATCCACCCGGTGCATCCCGAACAGCCCCAGGGCAGACTCCGGTCACTCCCGGCTCTTCTACCGCCAGCCTGCTGAAACCAAAGGCTCAGACGACACCGCCGCAGACAACTGCGCCGAACCTGTACCCCGGGTCACGCCGTTTGGCGCGACTGGAAGATAGTTACCGGCGCAAGTTTGAAAATGACATCGCCGAGGGGGATACCCGTTTTCTGAACAGCGACGATATCGTATTCGGTTCGTTTCTGCGCCGCTTTGAAGGGGCGATATACGGCGTCTGGCGCTACCCGCAGGAAGCCGCCATGAAGGGCATCGAAGGGATCACACCGGTACGGATCACCTTCAACCGAAAAGGTGAGATCACCAACATCCTGCAGCTGGAGAGCTCCGGTGCCCGGATACTGGACGAAGAGGTACTGCGCACGCTGCGGGCCATCGGACCGGTAGGGGGATTCCCCAAAGGGTATGACAAGGAAGAGTTCCATCTGATTGCGTTTTTTCAGTATGGCGGCGCACGAAGGTCACTACGGTGAGCGGCATGAATGGTTTTCTGATCGCCGCCCCGCAGAGCGGCAGTGGCAAGACCACCGTCAGCCTGGCGATCATGGCGGCGCTCGCACGGCGTGGCCTGACGGTTGCGCCGTTCAAGTGCGGGCCGGATTTCATCGACCCCGGCTACCACCGCATGGTGACCGGACACCCTTCGATTAATCTGGATGGCTGGATGTGCCCGGCAGAATTTGTGCGTGAGACCTTTTGCACCTCTCTGGCCAGTCACACGAGTCGGGCGAGTCGGACCATCGCCATCATCGAAGGGGTCATGGGACTTTTTGATGGGTTAGGCGCATCTTCCACCGAAGGGAGCAGCGCTCAGATCGCCACCATAACCGGCGCAGCGGTTGTCCTGGTTGTTAATGCCAGAGGCATGGCGGCCAGTGCCGCAGCGCTGGTCAAAGGCTTTACCGACTTTGATCCACAGGTCAAGCTGGCTGGCATCATCTTTAATAACGTCGGCAGTGGAAGTCATGCCGCGCTGCTCAGGGAAGCGTTGACCTCCCATTGCCCCGATATTTTATGTTTTGGCTGCATCCCCCGCGACGAGTCGCTGGCCATTCCCTCACGCCACCTCGGGTTGGTGACGGCGGAGGACAATCCGCTTTCTGACGAGTTTATCGGGCGGTTGGCGGAGATGGCGGAGCGCTGCCTGGACCTGGAGTCCTTGAGTCAACTGCAAATCCCCCCCTGCCCCCCTTTCATAAAGGGGGGTGACAAGATCACTTCGACGTTAATAGAAAGGGTGAATACAAAAGGGTACCCTCTGCGGCATAAAGGGCCGGGGGGGATTTGCATCGCCGTAGCCCGCGACGCTGCCTTCTGCTTCATGTACGAGGACAACCTGCGCTTGTTGCGGGAAGCGGGGGCTGAGCTTGTCTTCTTCTCGCCGCTCGTTGACACGACCCTCCCCGCCGGCATCCACGGCATCTACCTCCCCGGTGGCTATCCCGAGCTGTATGCGGCTGAACTACATAAAAATGAGGGTATAAAAGAAGCGCTGCGGAGTGCCGTAGCGGCAGATATGCCGGTATATGCAGAGTGCGGCGGATTTGTCTATCTCACGGAGGGGCTTGATGCATCCGAGAATCAGTCATCGGCAGATTTTGTCGGAGTTTTCCCGGTACGCTGCCGGATGCTGCCACGGCGCAAGGCGCTTGGCTACCGGCAGGCAGAGTTGACAGAATCAGTCATCATCGGCGCCAAGATGAGTACCGTCCGGGGGCATGAGTTTCACTATTCGGAGATCGGCCCGATGCCGGAAGGTGTCGGACGCTGTTATCAGGTGTCACGAAAGGGGGAAGTGTTGGGAGCTGAAGGGTTCCGGACGCGTAACTGCCTTGGATCATATATCCACCTGCATTTTGGCAGCAACCCGGATATTGCGGCGACCTTTGTCGCCGCGTGCAGGGAGTACAGAGAAACCAAAAGGAAATCGTTATCCGCAGATTAACGCAGAGACAGTCAGATGAATCAAAAATTTATACTAATACTGGCATAAACCAAACTGGGCGCTGATTTTTGCATAACCACAGGCCTTATCTGCGCTAATCTGCGTAATCTGCAGATCAACAGCTGCTTACAGAATAAATCTAACGCTATTCGCTCCCCGGCACCACCATCGGCTTCAGCAGCCGCTTGTAGTAAAAATTCTGGCCGTACAGTACGGCAGCGGGGTTATGACCGGTGACGCGATCCTTGACAACGAGGGTCGTAACCGGTGCCTTGGAGTGTTTGTTAAAGAGCATGTCATGGCCGATGCAGAGGCCGACAATGACGTTCATGTCGGTTCCCATCCTGTTACATATTTCCGCCTGGGCAACGGGGTTGCAGGCCGGCTCGAAACTGCCCGGCCTGACTTTGTCTACCTCATCAAGCCCCAGCTTCAGTTTATCGATACTGCCTGCCTTGCAGCAAACGCTGACCGGTTCAAACCCCTGTGCGGTCAGAATCTTTGACAGTAGCTCCGTCTCGTCCAGCAGGCCGATACATGTCGCCATGCCGATTTTTTTATACCCCATCAGCTTTGCAAACGCGATCGTATCCTCAACCCGTGTCCAGCGGGCGTTGACGGCATCACTGCCAGGCACCGGCTGATAGCAGAGCCCTTCGACCCGGGCCGCGACGAAGGCTATCTTCGCATCCTCACCATCGCCACGATACGCATCAAACGATTCCTGTACGACATCGCCGTAGATATCAGAAGGGCAGTTGCCCGGCCTGGGTGGGGCCAGGACCGGATCACCGCTCCAACAGTTAGTCGTGCCGTGATTCTTCCATACAGGGCTGCACTTGGAACAGGTAACCGATTTATGCTCCGACATGGGGAGGCCTCCGGGTCATACTTAATTTATCATGGCATTAAACAGCTGGTTGACTTCCTGGCTGACAGCTTCGTGCTCTTCATCCAGGGCCGAGAGGAAATGTTCCAGACTTGACGGGAGACTCTCGGCGGCAAACCGACGTACGACCTCCCAGGCATTTTCTTCCGACTGTCCCGGAATGCTCGCCTGGGCAACGCTGTCGTACGTACCGTGCGACAGGCAGTAAAAATCTGCGAGCGCCACAATCGATGTCAGCAGCGGATCTTCGGTAACCGCTTCGGCAGAATGATGGCTGGAGATGACATCGCAATACGCCGGAGGAAAATTCCAGCGCAGCGCCAGACAGAGCCCTACTTCGCAGTGGGTGGTGCCGAAGAATTCATATTCGGCATCGTAGGTGGTGGCGCTGGTATTGCTGATACCGGCCAGCATCCGGCCGTACTCTTCCTTGCAGTAATGCCCGAGAAAGACCTTCCCGATGTCGTGAATAATGCCGACAAGGTACGCTTTTTCCACATCCTGGTAATCAACCATGCGGGCGATGTGCCGGGATATGGCCCCCACACTGAAAGAGTGCACCCAGAACATCTTCATGTCGAAAGACTGCTCCTTATGCTTGAAGCCATCGACAAAGTAACTGGTCAGAATCATCTCGCGCACGCTTTTGAAACCAAGGAACAGCAGGGCACGCTTGACCGACACAATTGTATTGCTGGTGCGGTACAACGGCGAATTGACAACCCTGATGACTCTGGCGGCCAGCACCTGATCGGACAGAATCAGGTCGGCGACTTCATCCGGAGAAGCGTCCTGGCTGTCAAGCATGGCTACGACTCTGGACACAATGGCTGGAATGGTCGGCAGGTCACTGATATCCTTGAAAAGCTTGCGGGCAGCTATCATCATTGCAACTTTTTCCACGGGACTTCCTCTCGTCAGGACGTTTCCAGCAATTGCAGAAAATCTTCTTCGCTCAGGACAGCAATGCCCAGATCCCGGGCTTTGCTCAACTTGCTGCCCGCTTCATCGCCGGCCACTACGTAATCGGTTTTTTTGGAGACCGATCCTACCACATTGCCCCCCTGATCCTCTACCAGTTTTCTGGCGTGATCACGACTGAAACGGGTCAGGGTCCCGGTGAAGACAAAATTCCGGCCGCTCAAACGGCCACCGACTGTCTTGGCTACTGCCGCAGGGTGTACACCATACTCTCTGAGCCTGCTGATAACAGCGCGGTTATCGGGGTTGTTGAAAAAGGTAAAGATACTCTGGGCAACGGTTGCGCCAATATCGCGAACGGAGATCAGCTCTTCTACCGTTGCCTTTTCAAGATCATCGAGGCTGCCAAAGGCCTGGGCCAGGGCCTTGGCGGTCCGTTCGCCGACATGGCGGATTCCGAGGGCATAAATATAGCGCCCCAGATCGCATCTCTTACTGGCCTCCAGCGCGGCCAGCAGGTTGGAAGCGAGCTTGTCTCCCATACGCTCAAAGCGCATGAAATCTTCTTTTGTAAGCCGGTATAAATCGGCGACCGTGTGAACCAGGCCGAGTGAGAGGAGCTGCTCTACTATTTTATCCCCCAAGCCGTCTATATCCATGGCACCACGCGAGGCAAAGTGCTTTATCGATTCGCGGATTTGCGGAGGACAGGAGATCCCCATACAGCGTAGCGCGACTTCATCGGCAATGCGGACGACAGGTGAAGCGCACTCCGGGCAGAGTTGCGGCGGAAGCACCGTCCGCTCGGAACCGTTGCGGCGCTCGGCCACGACTCTGACAACAGCCGGGATAACATCACCGGCGCGTTCAACCACAACGGTATCACCGATCCTGATATCCTTGGCGGCCAGTTCATCCCAATTGTGCAACGTCGCACGGGATACGGTCACGCCGGATATTTCTACCGGCCTCAGCTGGGCGACCGGCGTGATGACCCCGGTGCGCCCGACCGAAAGCAGAACATCCTCCAGCATCGTTTCAGCCTGGCGTGGCGGAAATTTACAGGCGATAGCCCAGAGAGGCGAACGGCTCTTTTCACCCAATTCGCGCTGCAGCGGGAAGGAATCCACCTTGACAACCGTGCCGTCGATTTCATACGGGAGCGATTCACGTACCCCCTGCATCTCATGATAGTATGCGACCGCCCCGGCGACACCGTCTACGAGGCGGGTCAGCGGATTGACCGGCAATCCCCAGCCGGCAGCCCTGTCCAGAAATTCATGCTGGGACGAAAAGGAAGCGCCTTCGACAAGACCCGGAGCATAGCAATAAAACGACAGCGGACGGCGGGCGGTTACCCGCGAATCAAGCTGCCGCAATGATCCTGCCGCGGCGTTGCGCGGATTGACAAAAGGGGGATCGCCGTTTTCCTCCCGGTCGCGGTTGATCTTTTGAAAGGCCTCCAGCGCGAGATACACTTCCCCTCTGACCTCCAGCAGCGCCGGCACCCCTTCGCCGGTCAGCCGCAGCGGCAGACCACGGAGCGTCCGGATGTTCTGCGTGACATCTTCACCGGTCACACCGTCTCCACGGGTTGATGCGACAGTCAACGTCCCACCTTCATAAATCAGCTCGACAGCCAGCCCGTCCATCTTCGGCTCGCACATGTATGAAACGAATGAACTCTCCCCGAGGCCAAGCTCCTTCCTGATCCTTGCATCCAGCTTCGCCCTGATTTCCTCGTCGTTGGTCGCGTTTTCGAGCGAAAGCATCGGCACACGATGCGTAATCGCCTGAAAGCGGCTGACCGGCGCACCGCCGACCCGTTGTGTCGGCGACTCCGCCGTAACCAGTTCAGGAGACCGTTCTTCCAGTGCCGCGAGCTCGCGAAACAGCAGGTCATATTCCGCATCACTGATTTCAGGGGCATCCAGCTGATAGTAACGTCTATTATGGTATTCAAGCAGGGTACGCAGCTCTTTCACCCGGTTTTTGACATCCGGCACGGAGTCTGCGTTATCCAGAAGCGACAGCTGCATTGTGGTTCCTCGCGGGATTGATTGACTTCGCGACACGGTACAGTATTATACAGACAATTTCAATCCTGACGGAGCCGCATGAGAGCATGAAAAAACAGCAACTGGATAGCCTTTTCGCCTGGTTCGAGCGCTATGTCGAGCCGTTTCTCGATACCGATCCCGAAGGCGCCAAAAACATTCAGCTCAAGATCGAGCATACCCGCAAAGTGTGCGACGTCATGGCGCTGCTCTCTGCCGGCGAGAACCTGAGCGAGAACGAGACACACATCGCCGCCGCAACGGCGCTGCTGCACGACATCGGGCGCTTCCCCCAGTACCGGCGCTGGCGCACCTTCCTCGACAGCAGTTCGGACAATCACGCCCGCCTCGCCATTGATGTCATCAGAGACGATCATGTCCTGGCCGGCATCGACCCGTCCGAACAGCTCCTTATAGAAGAGGCGGTGCGCTGCCACAATCTGCTCGCACCACCGGACACAATCCGGTCCCCTACCCGGCAATATATCAACCTGATTCGTGATGCCGACAAGCTCGACATCTGGCGTGTGTTCGTCGAACTGCTGGCACAACCGCCGGAAGAGCGGGCTTCGGCTGCCATCCTCGGACTTGATGAAGCCCCCGAGAAGGTCTCCGCACCGTGCATAGCCGCACTTGATGCAGGGGACATCGTCCCGCTCGCCACTATCACCTGCTTCAATGATTTCAAGCTGCTGCAGATATCGTGGATCTATGATCTCACCTACACAACCTCGCGGCGGCTCCTGCGTGAACGCGGCTATATTCAGGCACTGGCAGCCACCCTTCCTGATCGCCCTGACATCCGCCAAGCCGTCGCAAAGGCACTTACCGCGCTTTCAGCTTGACATATTGTCCTCCGCTTTACACAATGCCGCTCTGCACGACCATTACAAAACGGTAACCTGAGTTATCGAAGTTGTTCACCAGCATGAATGCAGATAACAACTTCCATCATATAAAAGGAGCTTCTGATGTCTGACTGCCGCCTCATACCTGTTGATAAGCTCCGCTGGAACTGCGATCCGGACCTTCTCGGCTTTGAAACGACCGCTGAACTTCCCGACTTCAATGACGCCATCGGCCAGAAACGGGCGCTGCGCTCAATTGAATTCGGCCTGGGAGTTGAGGGTGCCGGTTTCAACCTGTATGTATCCGGTGAAACCGGTACCGGGCGCACATCCACCATCGCCAGCATTCTCAGCAAGCGCGCCACGAGTGAGCCACAGCCGCACGACTGGGTGTATGTCAACAATTTCAAGGATTCCGACTCGGCGATTTCGCTCGACCTCCCCGCCGGCAAAGGGAGTGAACTGGCAGCGGACATGAAGGAGCTGATCGAGGCGTTTCGCAAGGATATCCCGAAAGCGCTTGAAAGCAGTGAATATGAAAACAGGCGGACCGAACTGCTCGACAGCTACCAAGCGGCCTCAAACGATCTTTTTCAGGAGCTGGAAAAAGCGTCAGAAAAACTGGGGTTTTCATTGCAGAGGACCGTCTCCGGCCTGGTGATCGTACCACAGAAGGCCGGCCGCAACTACACCCAGGAAGAATATGATGCGCTCAATGAAAAGAAGCGCCAGAAACTCGAAAAGCAGGGCAAGGAGCTGACCGAACAGCTGAATGAAGTGCTGCGCCAGGTCAGGGAGCAGGAAAAGATCACCAAGGATGCCCTCGCCCAGGCAGATCGCGATGTCGGCATGTCCTGCCTCGGGCACCGTCTTGATCCGCTGAGGGAGAAGTACGCCGAACTGGAAAAGGTGCTCGGCTACCTGGACTCCGTCCAGGAGGACATCCTGAACACCCTGGAGGATTTCAAGCCCCAGTCAATCCAGCCACAGATTCCGGGCATCAAGATGCCGCGTCAGGAACCGTCATTTGACCGCTATCAGGTTAATGTGCTGGTGGACAACAAGGATACCGACGGAGCGCCGGTTGTTTTCGAATCCAACCCGACCTACAACAACCTCTTCGGACGGATCGAGCATGTCATGCAGTACGGAGGAGTAGCGGTCACCGACTTTACCATGATCCGCTCCGGCGCCCTGCACCGTGCCAACGGCGGCTATCTGGTGATTGACGCCCGTGAAGTGTTGATAAACCCGTTTGTATGGGATTCTCTTAAGCGCTGCATCCGCAACAACGAAATCAGAATCGAGGATGTGCTGGAGCAGTACCGCTTCATGACCATGGTATCGCTCAAACCGGAGCCGGTGCAGATGCGCGCCAAAATCGTGCTGATCGGCACTCCGTGGATCTACTACCTCCTTTTCCACCTTGACCCGGATTACCGGAAGTTCTTCAAAGTGAAGGCGGAATTCGACAGCCGTGTTGCCCGTACACCGGAAATCATGCACGATTACTCACTGTTCGTTGCCAGCCATTGCCGGGCCGAGGGCTTGCTGCCGTTTCATAAAAGCGGTGTCGCCGCCCTCCTGGAGCATACCGCCCGCATGGCAGACGACCAGGGCAAGCTCTCATCGCAGTTCATGGAGATCGCCGACTTCATCCGCGAAATCAGTTTCTGGGCGACCAGAGCCGACCGCGACATCATCAGTGGCGACGATGTCCGTGCCGCCGCCGAGGAGAGCCTGTATCGTGTCAACCGCATTGAAGAGCGGATGCAGGAGCTGTACGACGACGGCACCCTCATGGTAGACACCTCCGGTGCCGTTGTCGGCCAGATCAACGGCCTCTCGGTCATCGGTCTTGGCGATCACACATTCGGCAGGCCAACCCGTATCACCGCAATGGCCTATACCGGGCAGGACGGCATGGTTAACATCGAACGCGAAGTCAAGCTTTCCGGGCCGATACACGACAAGGGTGTCCTGATCCTGACCGGCTACCTGGGAGGCACCTTTGCAGGGGAACGGCCGCTGTCGTTATCTGCTTCGATCTGCTTCGAGCAGTCTTACGATGGCATAGAGGGTGACAGCGCATCCTCCACCGAGCTCTACGCGCTCCTGTCGGCTCTTTCAGGCGTTGCCATCAAGCAGGGCATCGCCGTAACCGGCAGCGTCAACCAGCGCGGCATCGTGCAACCGATCGGCGGCGTCAATCACAAGATCGAAGGTTTTTTTGCCGTGTGTCGGGCTCAGGGACTGACCGGAGAACAGGGCGTGATGATCCCGAAATCGAACGAGCGCCATCTCATGCTGCACGAAGATGTCATCCAGGCGGTGGCTGCCGGGCAGTTCCATATCTGGAGCGTGGAAACAATCGAGCAGGGGGTCGAAATCCTCACCGGCACACAAGCCGGGCAACGCGGCAAAAACGGAAAGTTCACCAAAGGGTCTGTGTACCAGCGGGTAGACGATTGTTTGCAGAAAATGGGGGATCGGCTGGAGGAACATAAGCAGAAACCCAAAACCAGAAAATCGGCAGTTACAAAAAAACCAGAGAAATCAATACGGCGCTAGAGGGGTACATCATGGGCATAGAGTGGCGAGAATCATTAGCGATAGGCGTTGAAGCGATTGACAACCAGCACAAGGAGCTGCTGCTTCGTTTTGACAGGCTGCTGACCGCCTGTCAGGCAGGCCAGGGAGCCGAAGAACTAAAGAAACTGCAGACGTTTCTCAGGGAATACGTGCATACCCATTTCAGGGACGAGGAAGAACTTCAGCGCCTGCACGACTATCCTGACTACGAAGCTCATCACGCGCAGCATCTCTACTTCATTGAGCAGATTGACAAGTTGGAAGCGGAAACCAGAGTGGAAGGTGTTTCTACCCACCACGTTGTCGAGACCAACAACATGCTCCTTAAATGGCTGTTGAATCATATTTCAAAAGTTGATAAGGAGCTGGGGACATTTATCACGTCCCGCACTCCCTGACAAACCAGCGCCGGGGCGTATGAATCGACACCCCGGCGCTGACATGTTGCACAAACACTTTTGAATCAGACGCAGTCAACCCGCCAGAGACACTGGTCCTGCCCGCAGTCAGCAGACTTGCCGCCTTCAAAACAGACCTCATTTCCCTCAGCGGACTGTATGGCCCGTACCAACTCAGCTTTTTTCAATTTACTGACCTTGATGTCGTGCTGCTTTGCAATTTCCTTGATCTCTTCAAGTTTCATTTTCAATTCTCCCGCGCATAGTATGCATTCATATCAATCAACGGTATATTACCGTACTACCTTACTCTGTCAAGACTCCAGGCATAAAAAAGGCGGTTCGTTCCAGAACCGCCTCTTGAATCTATTTCCAAATAGTAGCTACACCGTTATGCCGGCAATTATCTGCAGCGCCTCACGGTATTTATCGGCTGTCTTATCCAGTATTTCCTGCGGCAGCTGAGGAGCCGGAGCACACTTTCCCCAGTCCAGTGTTTCCAGGTAGTCACGCAGGAACTGTTTATCAAAGCTCGCCTGCGGGCCGCCCGGTTCGTACGACTCTTTCAACCAGAAGCGGCTTGAATCGGGAGTCATGCACTCATCGATGATAATAAGTTCGCCTTCGTAAACGCCAAATTCGAACTTGGTGTCGGCAATGATGATCCCCTTTTTATCAGCCAGGTCACGCGCACGGGTGTAAATTTTAAGCGTATAATCGCGGGCCTTTTCCGCCAGATCACGGCCGCAGAGTTCCACCATCTTGTCAAAGGTGATGGTCTCGTCGTGAGCACCGAGATCGGCTTTCGTCGATGGGGTGAAGATCGGTTCCGGCAGGCGATCCGATTCCTTCAGGCCGGCAGGGAGCTGAATGCCGCTGATTGAACCGGTGGCCTTGTAGTCCTTCCACCCCGAACCGGAAACATAACCACGCACGATACATTCGACCGGCAGCGGCGTTGCTTTCTTGACCAGCATCGATCGCCCCTGCAGAATCTCGGCGTACGGCTGGCACTCAGCCGGATAGTCGGCAACATCGATAGAGATAATGTGGTTAGGTACGATGTCTTCCATCTCGCGGAACCAGAAAGCCGAAATCTGGGTCAACACGAACCCCTTATCAGGGATCGGCTCATTCATGATCACGTCAAATGCCGAGATGCGATCAGACGTGACCAATAGCAGGGCTTCGCCAAGGTCATAAATATCGCGCACCTTGCCGCGAGCTAACAGCTTCAAACCTGGAAAATCGGTCTGCAGAACAAGTTTTGACATATCAGTCTCCTATTTTTCGGCGATCAGCGCCTGATTGATTTCAATTTTAGCCTTTTCACGCAACCCTTTGGTCCAATCAAGCAATGCCTCTTCCTGTTTTTTAGGGAGCATTTTTTTCTTCAGCTCTTCTTTTACTGCATCGAACTGGGCCTTTGGCGTTTCAGTACGGCTCTTGACGCGGACAGCGTACCAGCGGTTACCGACCTTGAATGGGGTTGACGGAGCCTGTGACGCCGAAAGCTTGAAAACAGCTTCCACGATCTCAGGAGAGGTCCCGATTGCCGGGATATCACCCTTGGCGGTGTAGCCGAAACTTCCGGTCAACTGTGTCTTCAGAGCACCTTTTGTCGACAGCTGCTGTGCCGCATCTTCCGCTTTTTTCTTTGCCAGTTCTATCGCCTTGGCACCCTTTGCCTTCGCCTCAACAGCGCCCCTTATTTCAGCCAGAGCAGGGACAACAGCCGCTTTACGCTCTTTCGCCTTGAGTAAATAAATTCCCTTTGCGGTTTCAACCGGCCCGCCAAGCTCTCCCTGTTTCAGTTCAAGAGCCTTCTTGATCACCGCCGTTTCACCAACCATTGACGGGGCAGGCGCATTGGCAGCAAAAAGCGGCGTTTCCTGAACCTTTTGCTTCAACACGCCGGCTATCAGGCCCAGATCGCCAGACTTGATATTTTTGTACAATGCGTCTGCAGCCTGCTCAAACGCCACCTTGGACGTTTTCTGCTTAATCGCTTCAGCCTTAACCTTTTCCTTAACGTCACCAAGGGGCTGAATGCCGTCCTTTCCCTGCCAACGGTCGATATTTTTTTGATAAAAGGTCTGAATTTCCTCTTCTGAAACCGTTACCTTTTCTGCCAGTGAAGCGGGATTGAGCAGAATATATGAAAGCGCAACCTTCTCAGCAGTTTTAAATTCATTGGGATTTTTCTGCAGATAGTCGTTCAGCTCTGTCTCGCTCAGCTTTACCTCAGCCAGAACATCTGCAGGGGAGTAAGCCACATATTCCAGCTCCAAGCGGTCATTGTCCCTTTTGTACTGTGCCATGGCATCAGCATCGGTAACGACAACCTTGTCCTTGACGGACTGGTGAACTTTTTTGAGCGTAACCTCTGCCTCCTGCCCTTCCTCAAAATCCTTGGCGGTCATGCGGTTTGACCTCAGTACCTGCTGATACTGATCGAAATCGAACCTACCGTCCCGCTGGAACATCGGCATCGCTTCTATTGAGCCCGAAACGTCATCTTTGGAAACCTTGATACCAAGAGACTTTGCCTCCTTCATGGCCAGCAGGTTGTCAATCAGGCCATCGAGTGCAACTTTTTTCAATCCGAGCATCTTTTCCATTTCAGGTGGAATCGACTGCCCGTAGATCTGCTGATACATATTTTTGACGCGTTCATACGCATTGCGGTAATCTTCAAGGGAGATTTTCGTACCGTTCACCTTGGCGGCATAGCCACCCGTGCCCCCCCCCATACCGTCGCTACCCTGCCCCCACACCAGAAAAATGGTCCCCACAAAGGAAAGAACAATGACAACAAAAACAAACTTGATGATAAATGATTCTTTCTTCCTACGTATGAGACTCAGCATGAATTGGTGCTCCTTGAGAGGGTGGCGGTACGTAAAACGCCGCTAAAGGCGGCGGGAGCGTCATATTACTATACGTATAACTTGATTGCAAGCGCTTGTTTTTTCGCGCTCCCGGCCAGATGCAGCGACCATACCCGGCTGGAATATGTTCTTGAGTTTACATGACCATTAAGGTAGGATTTTCTCTCCGGAAGTGCGTTACCTAATCAATGACTGAATCACGTTACGGGAGTGTCATGAGTACAGAATTTATTCCAAAATGGATCGCGTGGGAAACCACCCAGAAATGCAACCTCCACTGCGTACACTGCCGCTGTTCATCTGACCTGACCTCATCAGAAGGGGACTTCACCACTGAAGAGGGGAAAAAGCTCCTGAAGGACATAGCCGACTTTTCCAAGCCGGTTGTTGTTCTGTCCGGCGGAGAGCCGCTGTTGCGCCCCGACATCTTTGAGCTGGCAGAGTACGGCACATCCCTCGGCCTCCGCATGTGCATGGCGACCAACGGCTCACTGGTTACCGATGAGATCTGTCAGAGTATGAAGAAGGCCGACATAAAAATGGTCTCCCTGTCTCTTGATGGCTCGACAGCCGCAGTACACGACAATTTCCGCCAATCCCCCGGTTCATTTGAAGGAGTTGTGCGGGCAGCGGAAATATTCCGCAGAAACGGCCAGAAGTTCCTGATCAACTCCTCTTTCACCAAGCGCAACCAGACCGACATTGCAGCCACGTTTAAGGTAGCCAAAGGTTTGGGAGCCACGGCCTGGTACATGTTTATGATCGTGCCGACCGGGCGCGGTGAAGAGATCATGAGTGAACTGATTTCAAAAGAGGATTACGAGGAGATCCTGGATTGGCACTACCAGCAGGAAAAGACAGAGGATGACATCCTCATGCGACCGACCTGCGCACCGCATTACTACCGGATCGTGCCACAGAAAGCCAAGGCCGAGGGGACCACGTTCGAACGGCGCTCTCTCACCTTCTCCACCGGCGGCGGCAAAGGCTGCATCGCCGCGCAATCCATCTGTCTCATCGATTGTTTCGGCAACGTAAAGCCCTGTTCCTACTTTCACCGCACTGCCGGTAACATCAAGCAGACCCCCTTCCGTGAAATCTGGGAGAACTCGGAGCTGTTTAAAGACCTGCGTGATTTCAAGTCATACAAAGGGAAATGCGGCCAGTGCGAATACATCAACGTCTGTGGCGGATGCCGGGCCAGGGCAGACGCTGTGTACGGCGACTACATGGAAGAAGAACCATTTTGCAACTACGTGCCGATAAAGATGCAGCGCGAAAACGCAACTAAATAACAAAGACTGAACTTTTCTATTGACACTACGCAGTGATAACCTTATAAAGGAAATCCTTTTGCCCGGGTAGCTCAGTCGGTAGAGCAGAGGATTGAAAATCCTCGTGTCGGCGGTTCGATTCCGTCCCCGGGCACCACTTAAACATCCAGCCATGACCGAAATGGCATTAAAAGCCCCTAAAACAGGGGCTTTTTTATTTTGGATTGCCCAACTTAATCCCGCTTGCTATACTGAAATCCAAGTAGTTTAGGTATATTATTTTAGCTACATATATACCCATAACGATTTCGGTATACCCAAAAGCAAATAGGTACAGAGACAAAGGTGGCTATCAAAGTTGAAAAATCTCTCCGTTTTTATACTGCTCGCGATCATGCCGTACACAGTTTATGCCGATTGCATAATCACGGACAACAGTGAAAAATTCGAGATCGTCTGCTCCGGTCCGGACCCGGTTTTCCCGGCTGAGTCAAAGAAGAACACAAAAAAAACGCCGAGAACGGGTAAGGGAAAGAAAATAAACTATGAAGACAGGGCAGAGGCCATGCGGGAAGTTGTCATGAACGACGTGGAGTCACAATTCATGGTGACCAGAAATAAGCAGGACGGCTATCGTCCTAAACGTAAAAACAGAGAACAGACCAGCAAACAAACTGTTGTCGTACAGGATCGCAATATCTGAGTCAGGTCACCTCATCAACGGTTATACCCCCCCCTGAATTCCCAACTTCTCCAGAATTCCATTGTAGAACGGCCAGAAGAAACTCACTTTAAGACGGAAGTTGCCAAGTGGCCGCACGTGTCATGTACCTCCACATTTCCCAAACAGACTCATGGGACTCCGCAGCGGAGCGGCCTCCTTGCCTTACCGCCTGTTGCCGGTAAACCTTAACAACATGAGAAAGAGGTTGATGAAGTCGAGATAGAGGGTCAGTGCGCCGAGAATGGCAGGCTTTCTCCCCTCTGTGCCCTGAGCCGCCATCATTTTGATTTTGTGGGTGTCGTAAGCGGTCAGTCCGGTAAAGACGATCACACCAATGCCGGAGATAACCCAGGAGACAGCGCTGCTGCCGACAAAGATATTGACGACCGATGCGATCACCACGCCGATCAGCCCCATGAAAAGGAAATTACCCCATGACGTCAGATCACGCTTGGTCATGTACCCATAGAGACTCATCGCCCCGAACATTCCTGCGGTAGTCACAAACGTGGAGGTAATCGAATCGGCGGTGTAGACCAGCGCAACAACGGAAAGAGTGATACCGTTGAGCGCCGAGTAGGCAACAAATATGAGCGTTGCCGTCGCAGCAGTCAGCTTGTTGATGGCACCCGAGAGGGTAAACACCAGGGCCAGCTCTCCAATCATCAGCCCGTAGAAGACAAGCCTATTGCCTAAAACAGCATTGAGAAGGGCTGGTGACGAAAGCGTGACAAGCGCCATGAAGGCTGTGATGCCCAGTCCGACGCCCATCCAGGCGTAAACTTGACGCACAAGGGCATTCTGCCTCACAACGGCCTGTGTTGCCGGGCGGGTATACGTTGTATCAAGTTCATTCATGGTAAAGCTCCTTTTGTTTCAATAGGTACGAGCGCAGTCACCCGGGTCCGCTCATCAAAAGACGTCCCCATTCACAACTCCGCCGAAGTGTATCTCAAAATGCTCTTAACGGCAACAACTGGCGGCATCAACACACCTCCTTCTCGCACTCAGCCAACATCAATACAATCTCGGCATCTGAAATATCCGGCAGCACAAAGACCCCGCTACCATCTTTTTCTACCCTGCTTATCCCCGGGTAGCGTTTTTCCAGAACCTTGATTTCAAGAGACTGCTGCTTCACCGTTTCAAGCAGTCTCCGGTTCTCGGCTTCCAGGTCATACTTTTCGACCGCACTGCGGATCGCAAATATCAGGTTCTGATCATCCCACGGCTTCGCAAAAAAGCGATATATTTCCCCTTCGTTTACCGCTTTCATGGCGGCTTCCAGGGTGGCGTGTCCAGTCAGCATGATGCGGATCGTATACGGATGCACTGCTCGCACCTGCGCGAGAAATTCCGCTCCTTGCATGCCGATCATCCGTTCGTCCGACACAACGACCTTAAACTGCTCCTTTCCCATGATTTCGAGCGCTTCTTCCGCACTGGTTACGGAGACAATTTCCAAAGGTTCATCAAAAAGGGCACGTTTCAGAGCGGATAGCACATTGGTCTCATCATCAACCAGCAGAATTCTGTTTTTCATGGTCACGCTCCTTGAAAAAGTAGTACGTTACTGCTTTATTTCCCGCCCGACACCGCAGAACGGGCAGACAGCCCAGGACTCCTCGAGCGGCATGCGGCACGAGGTGCAGCAGTTGTGACGGAATGTGCCGCAATGGGGGCAGAAAAGGAACTTGGAGTCAATGGTCGCACGGCAATGTTCGCATGTTCTCTCCATGCGGGTCATCGGCCCGATGACCCGCAGCACCTCCTCCAGTGTCGTCATGCCGTGGCGCACCTTTTCCAGGCCATCCTCCAGCAGGATGCGCATGCCGTTGGCACGGGCGAGGGCCAGCAGTTCAGATTCCTTGTAGTTGGTGCTGACCATCTGGCGGAAATCATCGTTCATCACGAACAGCTCGTACACCCCGATCCGGCCACGGTAGCCGCTGTTGTTGCACTGGGGGCAACCGGCTCCGACAAAGACGTCGCCACTGAAGAAGTCAGACGGCAAGTGGAGCAGCTCCATAAGCTCCCGGTCGGGCGGCACCGGGGTGCGGCAGCCGTCACAGATCTTGCGCACGAGCCGCTGGGCAATGACCCCCTCAAGGGCCGATGCGATGATGTACGGCTTGATCCCCATGTCCATGAGGCGGGTAATGGAGGCAACGGCGCTGTTGGTGTGCAGGGTGGAGAGTACCATGTGACCGGTAAGCGCCGCCTTGAACGCGACGTCTGCGGTCTCCACGTCACGAATCTCCCCCACCAGGATCACATCCGGGTCCTGGCGCAGGGTGGCACGCAGGACCTGGGCAAACGAAAGGCCGATCTTTTCATGGATCGCCACCTGGTTGGCCTCTTCCAGAAAATATTCGACCGGCTCCTCGATGGTCTCAAAGTTCTTGCTCGGATTCATCATGGCCGACAACAGTGAATACAGCATGGTGGTCTTGCCGCTGCCGGTCGGTCCGGTGGCGATGATGACCCCTTGCGGTTTCTTGCTGATGACCGAGAGGCGCTGATAATCATGATCCAGCACACCCAGCTCATCCAGCCTCTTGATCGAGGCGCTTTTGTCCAGGATGCGCATGACGATTTTTTCACCGTTGATGGTCGGGAGCGACGAAACGCGCATATCAACGATACGGGTACCGGCCTTCACGGTAATGCGCCCGTCCTGGGGGCGGCGGCGCTCGGAAATATCCATCTTGGCGAGGATTTTCAGGCGCGAGATAACCGCCGGGTGAAGGTCCGACGGTATTTTGATCTTGGAATGCAGCATACCGTCGATACGGTAGCGGATCACGGAATACTTGGTCTTGGCCTCGATGTGGATGTCGCTGGCTCCGTAACGAATCGCCTCCAGGATGACCGCATTAACGATACGGATAACCGGCGGCACCTTGGATGAGCCAATCAGCTCCTCGACCGTCGCTTCTTCAAGCTCCTCCTCCAGCACGATATCGATTTCATCCAGCGGCTCCAGATCGCCGAAATCGTCCAGATCGCTGCCATCGGCATCGACCCACGCCTGAACGATCTTTTCAACAATCTGGGAGGTCGCGGACAACAGCGGCACGACTCGCAACCCGGTGACCCGCCCGATGTTGTCACAGGTGATGATATCAGAGGGGTCGGCCATCGCTATGGTCAGCGCGCTGCCATCGAGCCTGATCGGTACCAGCCGGCTTTTTTCGCACAGTTCCCGTGGCAGGCAGCGGGCGACATTCTGGGGGACTGTTATCTCGCGCAGGTCGATGAACTCGACTCCCAGCTGTTTCTGCAGTGCGGCAACAATCCGGGATTCGTTCAGGATGCCGGATCTGACAAAGAAATCACCAAGAAACTCGTTGCTATCCTTCTGCCTGCGGGCGAGCTCAAGTTCCTGGGGGTTGATCAACCCGGCCTTGACCAGAATATCACCCAGCATGCCGCGGTTCTGTTCAAACATGCCCGCAAAACTCTTGATCTTGTTCTGCTGCTGGCGCGCCAGCTCCTTCAGGTGGCGATTCTCGTGCATCAGGACATACTGCTGCAGCGCGAGCGACACCGTCAGACGCAGATCCTCGTCGTTCCACGGCTTGGTGATGAACTTGTAGACGGCCCCTTCCTTGACGGCGCCCATAATGGAGTTGACGTCGGCATAACCGGTCAGCATGATGCGGATCGTGTCGTGATACTTTTCGCGAACAGCCTTTAACAAATCTGCACCGGACATGCCCGGCATGCGGTGATCACTGATAATGAGCTGCACCGGTTGCTGGCTCAGAAGTTCAAGCGCTCTCTGCCCGGATGTCGCCGTCAGGATCGTGTAGTTTTCTTCGAGAAAAATACGGCGCAGGGCGTTGAGGACATTCTCTTCATCATCGACGAAAAGCAGGGTAAAGCCCTGCTCGGCAGACGCGCCGGTATCCATCGCAGCATTCACGCCACACGGCTCAGCGGCCGCTCCCTGGCCGCTCATTGATTTGAAGAGTTCAGCATATTTGCTCATGATTTACCTTTTCTGCCGCATGTCGTTATTTTTTCCGAGTGGCACACGTATCGTCACGGTCGTCCCCGAACCCTCCAGAGAATCAATCTCTATGTTTCCCCCGGCCCCCCGGACAATTTCGCGGGCCACCGTCAACCCCATCCCGGTACCGCCACCCACCTCGCGCGTCGTAAAAAAGGGTTCAAAAACACGCGTAATGTTGGCCACCGGAATACCGCAGCCGTTGTCGGCTATGCATACAATGATTTCTCCCCCCCTGCAGTCGCTGGAGATCTTTAACTGAAGGCCTTCAGCACGAGACAGAACGGCATTCTGGATGATCGTGAGGAAGGCTTGGGAAAGAAGCCCCGGATGGCACCCGAACAGCGGCAGCGGCTTCAGATCGCGCAGGATGGTCGTACCCGGCGGAAGCTGCGCTGCCAGCACCGTAAGGGTCCGTTCCAGTTCGACATTCAAATCGGCATCCGCTTCACCGGTCTCATCCACATGAGAAAAGGCCTTCATGTTGGCGACAATACTGGCGATCCGCTCAGTCCCCTCGATGGACTGCTCCAGCAATGCCGCGCTATCAGCAAACACCACTTCAAGCTTTAATGCGCGCCGACGCTGTTCGGTCTCCTCCTTCAGCTGCTGGAGGGGGGTGTTTTGGGCGATCATCAGTTGATAATGGTTGAGCATTTCTTTCATTCGTCCGACATAACGGCCGAGGGTCGCCAGGTTGCTGTGCACAAACCCGTTGGGGTTGTTGATTTCATGTGCCATGCCGGCAGCAAGACTGCCGACCGCCGCCAGCTTTTCCTGTTGCAGCATCCGGCTGTAGGCTTTCTGCAGCTCTGCGGTCCGTGCCTCCACCTTACCTTCCAGCTCCAGCGCCAGTTCACGATAGCGACACTCCGACGTGGCGAGGCGCTGATTAGTCTCCACCAGCTGATCGTACGATTCGTGCACGATCGTCGTATGCATCTCTGTTGTCAGCATCCGCTTGAGGTTGTTGGTGACAGTAAGCTGCAGGGTGTCCCTGGCCAGCAGGGCCAATGCTTCGGCGGCGCTGCAGGCCGCCGGGTCATAAGCGACTACGAGCAGCCCCTGCGGCTCCCCTTCCACCAGAATCACATGGCTGATCTCAACCAGCCCCCCGGCCGCTCCATCATCACCCTGGCGGCAGAGCGGCACACGGTCTTCATCAAGCAGTGCGGCCCATGCCGGCCCCGCCTTGACGAGGCTGCGCAACAATGGTTTGATCTCGGCACGGGAAACGATCTCAGACAGGCGCCTGTCTTCGCCGACAACAAAGGTAACCTGCGGCTTGCTCTCATTCATCGTTGCACCTTGAGTATTTCCGCCAGAAATTTTTCCCGCTCGACTCCGAATCGTGCCGTCAAGCCATGACGAGCGTTGACGGCATCAAATGTCAGCCCGAGAACTTCCTGAAAGGTTTCCAGCACCCCCCACCCTTTGAGGGCCGATGCCATGAAGACCGGCAGTCCGGTTGGTCCCCAGGTGCGACGGACCTCATCTTCCGCCACGATATCCGGCAGGTCGCGTTTATTGAACTGCACCACAAGCGGCAGCCGCTCAATGGAAAGCCCCACCATCGACAGGTTTTTCTCCAGATTATCAAAACTCTCAAAATTGACCGACATCTGCGAAGCCAGCGAATCAGCGACAAACACCACCCCGTCGGCCCGCTGCAGCACCGCCTTACGCGTGGCATCATGGCGAACCTGCCCCGGCACGGTGTACACCTTGAGCTTGATCTTCATTCCAGATGGCGCAACATAGAAGAACGGCAGCAGGTCAAAATAGATCGTCCGGTCTTCAGCCGTGTCCAGCAGCATCAACTCACCCCGACCGTCAAGAGACAATTGGTCGTGGAGCGTCAGCAGGTTGGTGGTTTTGCCGCAAAGCGCCGGGCCGTAGTAGACCAGTTTGAGCACCAGCCGCTTACTCTGCTCATCAAATTCGATCATTGGCTAGCCTTCCATAACCTGCACAAAAACGCCGTGCGCTGGCGGGTTCTTCCGGTAGTGGCTGCGAATCAGCGCGATCCCGGCAGTATCCAGGACATTTCCCCGCTGCATCAGCAGCACTCCGCCGCCGCTCTCCACATCACGGGAGATGGTCATACCGGGTACCAACTGTGCCGGGGCGATTTCGACCTCTGCAAGCGTTGCGGTTTTTCTCCCTTCAAAAAAGACAATCCTGGTGATGGCCTGAAATCGTGAGATCAACTCCGGGTCAAACAACGCACCACCGTGGAAGCGCGCACTCATCAGGCCATAGTCGGCGCGATTGCTGCCAACCGAGTGGGCAGATGTTTCTATGTGGTCGGCAATGGCGATCAGGCGTGCCCCGAGTGGTATTGCTTCACCCCGTAGTCCATCGGGGAAACCGCTGCCGTCAAAAGCCTCATGGTGCCCGCGAATCAACGGCAGAATGCCGGCTAACTCTTCAACTTTAGAGAACATCTCCTCGCCGCGCACCGGATGCTGGCGGTAATCACTCAGCTCACTCTCAGTCATCTCTTCCTGATGTTTCTGCAGAAGCGGCAAAAGAGTGCCGAACTTGCCGGCGTCGTGCAGAAGAGCCGCAAGCCTGAATATTGCCACGGCTTCCGCATCAAGACCCATTTTACGGGCAACATCCGTCACCAGGATACTGACCGTGCGGGCATGCACTGCGTTGCGGTCACCCATCACCTCGAAAAAATTATCAAAGGTACGACACAGTACCGCCGCCAGATTTTTTTCATCCAGGCCTTTGATGGCCTGACTCTGTTCCCTGATGGTGGCGGTGGTCTGCAGCAGGCGTTTTTTCAGCCCGTCATTCCACGCCGCCAGCTCCTCCTTTTGTTGATTGTTGATCTCATTGAGCCGCCGTGTTTCTACCCCCAGCCGGTATATCCCGAGTGCATGACGAATCGCCGACACGAGCTCATCGTCATCCCACGGTTTCGAGAGATAGCGGCCGGCCCCTCCCTTGTTGATCGCTTCTATCGTTGCGTTGATATCAGAATAGCCGGTCAACAGAATTCTCTGGGCGTAGGGGGCATATTCCTGCGAACGCCCGAGAAATTCTGCGCCGTTCATCCCCGGCATGCGTTGATCAGAAACTATCAGCCCGACATTTTCAAGGGTCTGCAACCTTTCCAGCGCTGCCTCACCCGAAGTTGCGGTCTCAATATCAAAATCCTCGTCCATCAGCAGACGCTGAATAGCCCGCAGAATGTTTTCCTCGTCATCCACCAACAGCACCGTTACCGATTGCAGCTCATCAGCCATTGGCACGTACCTCCTCGGCAATCGGCAGAAACTGCTCGTCATCGACAAATAAACCCGTCCGCATGGTCAAACCTCCAGAAACACAAGTGCTACCGATTCATTGTCACAAAAGGCTATCGTGCGCCCGAGAATCCGGCATGGCTTCCCCCCCAGCACGGTATCTACCGAGATGTTTTTGTCGCGCCGCACCTGCTCAAGCAGAGCACTCAATGAGGCATCGCAACAGGTAGCCACATCGGCGCCGAATACATCGCCACAGACATCCTTCAGCAGTTTGGCGGCAATGTCGTTACAATAAGCGATCATCCCGTTTATATCAATCCCCGCCACACCCACCGGCAGATTGCCCAGCAGGCTCTGCGAAAACTCCAGCGCCCGGTTACGCAGTTCCAGCTGTTCGGTGCGCAGCTGCACCTTCTCTTCCAGAGCGTGGTTGGCTGCACTCAGCTGTTCAAAAAGTTCGCGGTTCTTTTTCTGTAAAAAATACCGTTCAAGACAGTTTTGGATGGTAATCCTCAACTCATCGTCATTCCACGGCTTGGGGATGAACCGGTAGATATGCCCCTCATTTATGGCCGCCACGATTGCGCTCGCATCGGCATAACCGGAGAGGACGATACGAACCGTTTCCGGCCAGCGATCGTACACCCCTTTCAGGAACTCGACACCATTCATAACCGGCATACGATAATCAGAGATCACGACCTGATAGGGGCCTGATTCCTCCATGACCTTCAGCCCCTCTTCGCCCGAACCGGCCAGTACTATTTCGTAGTCATCATCGAGAAAAATGCGTTCCAGTGCACGCAGCACATTGCGTTCATCATCAACACAGAGAATTTTGATCCGTTCGGAATATTCATTCATAGCTCTCTCCTTGCGTCTAACCTTCGTTTATAACGTGCTGAAAAGGACTTTTGACCGGCAGCATTACGATAAATGTCGTACCGACACCCATCTGGCTTTCCACCGTCATCGTACCGCCATGCTTGCGCACAATATCTGCGGAAATAGACAGCCCCAACCCCGTCCCCTTTCCAGCCTCCTTGGTGGTAAAAAACGGCTCGAATATCCGCTGTTTGATCGCTTCCGGCATACCTTTCCCCGTATCCGCAACCGACACAAAGACAGCGTCGCTGTCACCCCAGGTACGAACGACAATAGCTCCCTGTTTTTCCATTGCCTGGGCGGCATTAATGAGCAGGTTAAGAAACACCTGATTCAGCTGTTGCGGATAGCAGGTGATATCGGGAATATCTCCGAAGTCGCGCTCCAGCGTCGAGATATATTTCAGCTCATTCCAGGCGATGTTGATAGTTGTTTCCAGCGCCTCGTTCAGATTGGTCTGGCAGCATTCCGCCTGATCAAGCCGGGAGAAGCTTTTCAGATCCTGGACAATACGGCGCACACGGTTGGCGCCATCCAGGCTCTCGTTGACCAACTCGCAGACGTCACTGATGATGTAATCCACCTTGAGTTTCTGCCGTAGCGCATCGATCTCGGCCATACCGGGATGATTGGGACAGGAACCAAGTGATTGCAGCAGCGCGGCGATATACTCATCCAGCTTGGCGGCATATTTTCCCAACGAGGTCAGGTTACTGGTAATAAACCCCATCGGGTTGTTTATCTCGTGTGCGACTCCAGCCGCCAGCTGGCCGATGGAAGCCATCTTTTCCTGCTGGATAATCTGCCCCTGCATCTGCTGGAGCATGATTTCACTCTGCTTACGCTCGGTGATATCGGTAAAGGTTCCCACAATCCCGCCGGACTTCCCTTTGTCCGAAAGATAAGGAGCCTTGGTGATAATCACATCAACCTCCTGCCCTTCGACATTAACCAGATGCCCTTCATAGCGGTACGATTGATTGGTAACCAGGCACTCCCGATCCACCTTCTCGTGCAGCTCAGCTGGCTGCATCGGATTGATGCCGCGCAGGCTGCGAGATATCAGCTCATGCTGTGTCACGCCGAAAAAAAGCTCGAATGCCCGGTTGCAGCCGATGTAGTGACCGACACGATCCTTGTAGAACACCGGCGTCGGGATGGCGTTGATGATTTCCTGGGTGAAGCGGAGCTGCTGGTTGAGGCGTTCAAGCAACCGTTCACTCTGTCCTTCGGGATGAGGTGTCATTGGGGGATGTCTCCAGACTGAGGCTGTTTCAGCGGCAGCCTGATCGTAAAAGTCGATCCGACGCCAACTTCGCTTGCCACGAGTATCTCCCCGCCATGCTTACGAATGAGACCTGATGAAATCGAGAGTCCCAAACCGGTCCCCTTGCCAACATCCTTGGTCGTGTAGAAGGCATCGAAGATCTTGCCGCAGCTTTCAGGCGCGATACCGCAGCCGTTGTCGGAGATCGACACAAACGCATTGTCCCGGTCACACCAGGTGCGGACGATGATGACACCGATCTCTTCACCCCTGGCCTGAATCGCATGGACGGCGTTGATCAGCAGGTTCATGAAAACCTGATTGATCTGCTGGGCGTTACATTGGACCTTCGGCAGATCGCCGTAGTCACGCTTCAGTTCAGCCACATATTTGATCTCGTTTATGACGATGTTGATGGTGCTGTCCAGGCAGCTGTTCAGGTCGGCCGAACCGACATCGGACGAATCGGCACGGGAGAATGTCCGGAGGTCCTGAACGATGCGCTTGACACGCTCTATGCCTTCATTACTCTCCTCAACAAGCACCGAGATGTCGCGCATGACATAATCCAGCTTGAGCGATTGGCGCAGCGCCTGGACCTGCTCCGGGAGAATACCGGAAGAACAGGCGCGCATTTCACCCTCGATCAGGTCGATGTAGCAGTTGTATTTTTCAACATATTTGGCAAGGGTCATCATGTTGCTGCCGACAAAACCCATCGGATTGTTGATTTCGTGGGCAACACCGGCTGCCAGTTGGCCGATGGTGGCCAGCTTGTCGTTCTGCATCATCTGGGCCTGCATATCGCGCAGCGCCTCTTCACCCTGTATCCTCTCCGTGACGTCCCGCACGAGATGGACAGCGCCGGTCATCACATCATGGCCGGACACGATCGGATCAACGGTAACTTCCAGCCAGCGCCCCGCATGTTTAATAGTCGACGTTTCAGAGCGGAGCGAAAGCCGGGCCTTCCCCATCGGACAATCGTCTATGGGAGCATCAGCATCGTAGAACAGCTTCCAACATGGCTGGCCAATAATATCGGTAAACTCCCGCCCCAGTAAAAGACTCGTTGCCAGGTTGCAGCGTATGATCCGCTGGTCAGTATCGATGAGTGAAATACTGTCGTTTATAGAGTCGAAGGTACTCTGCCATTCATTTCCGGCCTGCAGAACATGCTCTTCCAGCATCAGGCGGGCGGCAATCTTCCACACCCCTTCCATCATCAGCGACAACTGCAGCACATCGGTCTGGTCATATGGCAGGACCTTGTTGGCAACGCCGACGACAGCCACAATCATGTCATTGTCAAAGACCGGAATGGTGAGGAAACGGGAAAGAGGCACATGACCTTCGGGACACCCCTGCTTTAACGGATTCGCCGCAGCATATTCATTCACGACGATCGGCTTGCGCTGCCGGACAACCTCGCCCCAGAGGCCGGTTTTCTCCAGTTGGTACAACGACTGCGGCTCGGCGACGCTGCAGGCCGGCATGACATTCTTTGACCAGGTATTAAGCACGAATTCCTGCTTTTCTTCGTTATAATGGTAAATATAGCCGATGCCGCTTTCTGTCAGCGCGATGACCTTCTCCAGCGAAAAATCAAGCAGTTCCTGGACTGTGTATGCATGATGCTGGCTCACCTCCTGCATCAGCTCCAGGCGTTCATAATTCCGTTTCAGAACATTTTCCGCTGCCAAGGTTTTGTGCCAGTTGCGGTCCACCAGCCGGATCAGCACTCCCGCCATAAAAAGGAAAACGGCAAATGCCCCGGCAAGAGCAAACACCTCCTGACGCGCTTCAGAGAGGACGTCATCCACGGCAATACCGACGTTCACATACAACGGATAGGCAGATATCCGTTTGTAGTAGTGAATGCGGTTGACACCGTCTGCCACACTGGTTGCCGTATAGGAGCCGACCTGTGACTTTCCCTGACGGACAAGCTCCAGCCACGCTTCCGGGGCCTCGGCAGAACCTGTTGACACGGCATTTTTTTCATTATCTGTTGCTGAATAGCGGGCGATGAGGGTTAAATCATCGCTGCGTAAACTTATGGCACCACGGGAACCAACGGGAACCGCTTTGAAAAGGTCGTTGAACTGCCGCAGCGGCAGCACGGCATACACAACGCCACCAAAAGTGCCGTCCCCAAGAGTTATGCGTCTGGCGCAGGATATAACCAATTTTTTACTGATCTTGCCGACAAGCGGCTTTGAGATTACCATGCCGGCATCGGCGTGATCCCGCAGGTAGATGAAATAATCACGATCGGCGATGCTGACAGACACGGTGGGAAGATGCCCGCTTCCGAGCGTGACCAAACCATCCTGATCCGCAATGCGCAGACTGTCCAGTTCGGGTATCAAGCGAAACTGACGCTCGACAAAGTGTCCCAGTTCTTCCAATCGCCTCCCCCCGGTGGCAGACTGATGAACAACTTCATCACCGACATGAAGCAGCGTCATATCAGTTTTCTGCATCACCGCACCGATGGTTTCCTGAAGGATGCCCGCCAACGCCTGACTGGTAGTTCCGGCCTGCTGCAATAACTGTCTGCGCGTATGGTACAACTGGAAAGCCCCGAGCGCCCCGGCAACGACCACCATCAGGAGAAGCCCGACTATCAGGCGTTTCAGCGGAGACTTCGGCCTCTCAATCCGTTGTTCCAGCGCGGTTGGCTCTCTGTCACTGTTCACGTTACTCATGATTTCCAACTTTCATAAAAACCACTCAAATACCTGCAGGCACAATAGCCATGGCCTTATAGTCGGCCCGACCGGCTCTACCGCTTCATTTCTGGACAGACGGCTCTCGCGGCAACCGGACAACAAAGGTGCTGCCACGGCCGACTTCACTCTCAACGGTTATCTCGCCATCATGCTTCCTGACTATATCATAACTGATGGAAAGACCGAGGCCGGTTCCCTTACCGACCTCTTTTGTCGTAAAGAACGGTTCGAAAATCCGCTGCCGGATCTCATTTGAAATTCCGCAACCGGTGTCGGCAACCGAGACAAAAACATTCCCGGCCTCGCTCCAGGTTCGCACCGTTATCGTCCCCTGATTCTCCCCGATGGCATGGGCGGCATTCACCAACAGGTTGAGGAACACCTGATTAAGCTGCTGGGGGAAACATCTAATAGAGGGGATATCACCGAATTGACGATCAAGGGTCGCCACATACTTTATTTCGTTCCAGGCAATATTGATCGTTGTTTCCAGCGCGTCATTCAGATTGATCAGAGCACATTCCGCCTGATCCACCCGCGAAAAGCTCTTGAGATCCTGCACGATGCGGCGCACCCGTCCCGCGCCATCCTGACTCTCGGCAATCAGTTGACGGGCGTCTTCCATGATGTAGTCAATTTTGAGCCGTTTTCTGACGCCGTTCAATTTCTCCGTATCCATGCTCCCGGCATATGCCGCCAGCGATTGGTCGATGGCAGCGATGAATTCAGCCATGCGGTCGATATATTTATTCAGCGTACTCAAGTTGCTGGAGATAAAACCCATCGGGTTGTTGATTTCATGGGCCACGCCTGCCGCCAATTGACCGATTGAGGCCATTTTTTCCTGTTGAAATATTTGCAGCTGGGCTTCTTTCAACTCTCCATACGCCTTTTCCAACTCCTGCGTGATGGCGCGAAGATCCGTTGTATCGTTGAGTGACACAACCTGAGCGGTGACAACACCATCGCTTTCAACCGGGTAGATAGTAATGTCGTACGAGCGGCCCGTGCTCGGCAAAAACATTTCGCCGCTTGTGCCATCGAATGCGACAAACCTGAATCCTGCCTCCTTGATCAACGCGCGCCAGTCAACACCATACAGTTCATTTATCTTTTTGCCGGTTGTTACTGCCAACAGCTTGTTATAACGCCTGATTTTGTTATTGGCATCTGCCATTATCACGATATCACTAATATGATCAAGCGTCTGCTCCCATTCAAGTTTTGCCTGTTCTACCTTACCAAAGAGAAGTTCCAGCTCAGTATGCTTCTCCTCCAGTTTTTGCTGCGTCTGCAGCAAAATTTCCGCTGCAGCCGTGCGCTCTGAAATATCCCTGACAATACCGATTGCATGCCACTGGCCATGAAACTGTACACTGGAAAGAGCCAGTTCCACCGGAAATTCCTCACCATTTTTGCGGAGGGCGTAAAGCTCAACCACTTTCCCGATGGCACCGCCTTCTCCGTTGGTACGGAACTTTTCAAAGGCTTTAAAATGATCGGTGTGATACCGCTCCGGAACCATACGGCGATGGAAGTTTTGGCCAAGAACCTCCTCGGCCGAATAGCCGAAAATCCTCACCGCTGCGTCGTTCCATGTCAATATTGCCCCGTCAGGATCAAGCATGATGATGGCATCCTGGGCAGCATTGACGATTTTATTCTGCCGTGCTTCACTCTCAAACAGCGCCTCTTCCATCTGTTTGTGATCGGTAATATCTTCCAGCGTCTCTACCGCGGCAATAATATGCCCGTTACTGTCCACAATCGGGGCCGCTTCAAACAGCAGGTAACGGCTCCGACCGCAAAAACAGAACCAGCCTTCCGCCTGCCATCCACCATCGACATGTTTTGAGGGGTGTACTTCCTGATACGCCGCTTTGACCCCATTCAGCCCGTCGACAACCATATCGGCAAGCGTCGCACGCTTGCTTTGATAAAAGACTGACCAGTGAAGATCCGTGCCCTTCATCGTGTCGGCACTGCAGCCACTCATTATCTCAAGCGAGCGGTTCCAGAACAGAACTTTGTGGGAATGATCAATAACAAACATCGGAGCTGAAGCGCTGTTGACGATACTCTCAACAAATCTTTTCTCTTCCGTGAGGTCGTGCACTATCAGCAGATCAGGTTCATTCATTTTATACGTTTCCTCCGTCATGACGCTGAGCGCTGTTGCCGGACACTCCACCTTAGCAGCGAATCTAACTGATAGTGAATGCGCCTATGGTGTGCGGTCTTGGCATGTACGTGCCTCCCGTTACCTGCCCAGCGCGAAGTGTCTCTTGCTGGATAATAACTCATGTGTAAATGCAATCAAGTCAAATAGTTTGGATATTTTGCAGGAGTCGTCTTACTGCGGTATAGAGAGGTGAGATTATTCTTGAGGGTATAGCTGATCTACTCTCCATCAATTGCCTGTAGAGCATACTAAAAGACCCGCCGGAGCGGGTCTTTCTGGAAAGGCTTATTTCTTGCCGCTGTATAATTCCGCCTTTATTTCGTCCAGCGCCGTTATGACCGGCCTGAGGGACGACTTTAAAGAGTCCAGATTTTGGACGGATTTATTGGCGACCGGAGTTATCCCTTCGATCCCTTTCGGGGTCAAGTCGTTAGAGAGGTATTTCTGAATTTCTTTCAGGTCGGTCAGATAAGCATTATATGACCCCTTGACCCCGGCACCTGCGGCAGGAACCTGAGCATAGATCGCGGCTAATTTGCTCCGGCGCTCTTCGCTCAATTCGCGGATGTCTGAATTTGTAAAAGCGTCACCCTGTTTTTCCCACTCGCCAAAATACTCCTTGCTGTTTGCCTTCATTTCATCCATGCGCTTGAGCACCCGCTGCCCCTCGCTCTCAAGCGTGGCAAGGTTGTCTGAATAGCTGTCGAATGGTTTCTTCAGATCGGTTTTTCCCGGAGAGACGAGCGAGTCCAGTGATGCAGCGGTGAGGTCGATCTGGACCATCATTTTTCTGATTTCACTGTCAACGTCCCGTATCGAGTTGGATGTTTTAACGGATCGATCCATGCCGGTCGTTGCGCAACCACCGAGGAAAGAGACCGTACCGAGTAAAAGCATGGCGAAAAAGGCGAGCGACTGTTTTTTGATATTCATGATGTTCTCCTTGAGCGTATGGGTTAGGTGTTAGTGGCGTGACTGCATCCCTCTTTTAAGCCGTTCCAATGCATGAAGGCCCCGATAGCCACCATGCCATTCACTGGTAAAGCAAATGGCCTGCCAAAACCGATTTTTCACACATGGCTTAAAACAGTCAATCAAAACTGATGGTTACAAAAACAGTGGGATGCCTGAAGAGTTTGAGACGACGAGTGTGGCCTCAATATTTGGTGGAACCTCCGCATTTTGAGGGGAGGCTTGGGGGGAGAAGCGCCTGATCCGGTTATTTTGCAGCCTGCCGCAGGGCATACCGATCGCCTGTATGCATGTTCACGGTCCAGCCGGCAACGTCTGTGCCTTAACCGACTCATTCACAGGTGGGGAGGACTCCAGCTTGCGCTTCTCGTGGTACAAGAAGCGGACCATGTAGTACTCGAAGGGATAGCCGCTTTCATAGTAGCGGAAGGGCTGCTGATGCCGCGCATCGATGGCTTCCCCGGTCTTTATCCCCGCAGAGATGGTGCCACTGTTGCCGGTATTTTCAAAAGGGGCGACTGCCGTGTAAATACCGTAATTGATGCCACTATCCACGACCAGTCCACCGGTGTCGCGCAGGTTTGACGGCCCGAAGACGGGCAGCACCAGGTACGGCCCGGAATCTACCCCCCAATAACCGAGAGTCTGCCCGAAATCCTCGGTGCGCCTTTTCATACCGAAGCTGGTGGCCGGGTCGAACATCCCGCCAAGACCTATGGTGCTGTTTGTCAGGAAACGGCCAAGCGTCGTCACCGACTCCGTACCCTTGAGCTGAAACAGGCTGTTGGTAAGATTCCGCACCTCTCCGAGATTATTGTAGATACCGGAGACCCGTTTCTGGACAAACGTGGGGGTGATGAACTCGTAGCTGTTCACGACCGGCAGAAACAGATGCTTGTCGAAGTAGTAGTTAAACCGGTAAACAGTGCGGTTGAACGTTTCCCATGGATCAGCCACCTCGGCTAAATGCTGGTCTCTGAACTCGTCCATCGTATGCATCGCCGGCACCTCGGCCCGGGTGTCCACCCTGGTCGCGGCGCAGCCCGTGATAAAAAGCACACAGAACAGAGCGAGCATTCTCACGCCTCGTCTATAGCGGACTGCCATCATAATCGCCCCCCCGTTTTTTTAAAGAAATCGACCAGGTACAGCATATTATCCACATACTCGAGGTTTCCGAGGTGACCGCCGCGCGGGTATATTTTGGCTCGCTCGCCGAACAGCTGCTTCAGATAGTCGAGATCCTCACGGCTCAGGATAAAGTCGTTCTCGTTGGTCACAAGCCCGAACTTGGGAGATGACTTCAGATAGCCTTCGATACTCCTCAGACTCTGGGACTCTATAAGCGCCTGCCTCGTGAGTCCCGGACGCCGCTTCTGGAAATGCGGGTAGAAGTACTCGTCGAAATAGTCGAAAAAACTTAAATGGGTGGAAACCAGAAAATAGTCGGAAAGGGAATCCGTTGGAGCCAGTACCCTGTTCTTCGGCACGACGTAGCCGCTGTTGGTCATCACGTCGGACGCGAAGATCAGACCAGCCAGGTTAATTCGATAGGTAAGTCCGATCAAGCCGGCGGTTTCCTCCTGGGAGAAAAGCTGTTCCGTGTAGATGGCGTAGAGAAAATCATCGTTGATCGCAACATAATTGCCGGTGCGATAAAACTCACTGAATTTGCTCAACATCTTATTGAAGAATACGCCCTGTTTTTTGGCACCGCCGGGAATCTTTTGCAACAGAGCCTCAAATTTTGCAGCCGAATCATACACGCTCACCGGCGGGTTGATCATGAGTACCTTTCTAAAATTGAAGACCCGGCGCTCCTCGTCCAACTTCGCCACAAATGCAGCCTGAATGGCTCCCTGGCTGTAACCACCCAGATGAAACGAGGACACTTCGATATCGCCCTTCACCTCATTCCAGGCAGCCTCCATGACCCGGTACAGGTCGGCCGCATCCTCCGTAGAATCGCCGGGAACGCTGCTTTTGGAAGCGGAGATGATGAAGTTGGCCGTGGTCGGCGACGGCAGGGTGATGACGTGGAAACCGGCCTGGTACAGGGCCTGCATCATGGCCATCTGTTTGGCTGACTGGGCACCGGCACCGGTACCGGCGATCAGAAAGACCAGTGGCGCCCTCTGCTTTTGGTAGGCCAGCATGCAACGAAGCCCTTCGTCGTAAAAGAATATCGGCGGCTTCTTGCGCTCCGGAATAACAGTCAGCACAAGATTTCTCGTAGACATCTTTACCGGCAGCTCCGGCATGAATTTCGCCGGCGTCCCGAGGATGGTGGCCTCATACGATCCGGGGATCGGGTAGCCATACTCATCTTCAGCCGCTACGACCGACAGAGGCAGCAGGACGAGACAGGCGCCAAGAAGCAGTTTCAAAAAAATCATGCGGGGGTCTCCTCTGTTGTTGTCCACCATGTATCAACCATCAGCCATCAACCCGTGCCATATCCGCGACGACAAACCTGCCGCAGACGAAACAGAACAGGCCGGCCAGCGCCATGGCAGCGGGGGTGATCAGGAGCGCGCTGCGCAAACCCCACTGGTCGGACAGCCAGCCGAGAATGGAAGGGGAAACGGCGTCACCCAGGGCGTGAATGAAGAAAATGTTCACCGCGAAAGCCATGGCGCGGACGGCCGGATCGGTCACGTTGATGATGACGGTATTGAGCGGACCGGTGTTGAGAAAGAGAAAAAATTCGGCCATGAAAATGGCAGTCATGCAGCCGACAAGAGTCGGTGCGAGGATCGCCCAGACCGCAAACGGCGTACCGATCAGGAACCCCCAGCCGGAAACGAGCAGATACCCGCTGCCGCTCTTTTTTTGCCAGCGGTCGCCGAGCCAGCCACCAGCCAGGGTACCGAATATCCCCGCAAGCACCGTGGTAGCGCCGAACAGCATATTTGCCCGCGCCACATCAAGAGCATGGACGCGGTACAGAAACGAGGGGAGCCATTGGGCGAGCCCGCCGATGGCGAAGGTCATCGCCGCCATGGCGAGGGTATTACAGACGAACGAGCGGTTTTTGAACAGCGCACCATAGCCGGAGGAAGCTTTTTTGCCGGCAGCAGGGTGAACGTCGTCGCCGCCGCGGGGAGTTGTCCGCAACAGCCAGATCGGAACAGCCAGGAGTAACCCCGGCAGGCCGACCATCAGAAAAGCGGCATGCCAGCCGTACCGTTGTCCCAACACTCCCCCAAGCAGGTAGCCGAGCGCACTGCCGACCGGGATAGCAACATAGAACCAGGCGAGAATCCGGCCGCGGTGTTCCTTCGGGAAGAAGTCGGCGACAAGGCCCGGCGATACCGTGCCGAAACTCGCCTCACCAACCCCGACCGTCGCACGGGCGGCCAGCAGCGTCCGGTACCCCGGGGCAAAACCGGCCAGAACCGTAGCCAGGCTCCAGACAACCAGACCGCCAGCAGCGAGCCTGGTCCTGCTCCAGTGGTCACCGAGCCAGCCGAAGAGCGGAGCAAAGAGCAGATAGCTGAGCATGAAGGCGCTGCCGAGAAACCCCAGCGCCGTATCGGAGAGAGCCAGATCGATCTTGATCAGCGGAAACACCGCGAAGAGGACCTGCCGGTCGATATAGTTGAGCAGATTTACCGCCAGCAGCAACCCGAGGGCGTAGCGGCGGTACGGCAGCGAGATTGGTACGGCATTCATACGGTGTCTCCTCCAGTAGTGTCAAAACAAACCCCCCTTAGTCCCCCCTTATCAGGGGGGAAACCGCTTGCTCCTCCCCTGATAAGGGGAGGTCGGGAGGGGTTAAAGCCGTTCAACCGCCACGCGCGACATCTCAACGATCTCTGCCGGTTCCTCGGTGCGGAAGCGGAGCGGCGCCCCGAAGGTCACCGTCACCGGACCCCGCACCGGAAAATCGGCATCAGGCGGCAGAACCTGATCGGTGCCGCTGATTCGTATCGGCACGACCGGAATACCCAGCTCCTTGACCATGAGACCCAGCCCGAGCTGAAAGGGTTGCATCCTGCCGTCCCGTGAATGCCCCCCCTCAGGAAAGATCAGGATATTGATGCCGGCATCGGCGAGCCGCCCCATGAATTTGAGTGAACCGCTGAACCCCTGTGACTGCGGCAGGGGAAAAAGATTGAACAACACGGTGGCATACTCATAACTGAGGCGTCTCACAAGCCGCTTAATCCCACGGTATTCGCCGAAGAAGAACTCTTCCCAGGCGGCGGTGGCGGTCCGGATGCGCATCTCCGGGGGGAGAGCGGCCATGACTGACGGGTGGTCAAGGTAGCTTAAATGGTTCGCCACGAAGAAAACCGGTCCGTCCAGATGTTCCAGGTTTTCAACGCCACGCACTTCAAGCGTAACGAAACGGCGGAATAGCGGGGCATGAACCAGACGGTCCCAGACCGTCCGCACCCCGGTGAAGAAACGATTATTGGTCCAGAAGCGGAAATGGTCACGGTGGGTGAACTTCTCCCGTTTTGCGATCATCGTGCGCAGGTCTGAGACTCGTGTCTCCGGGCCGATGCGGGAATCCTCGATATCGAGCCGGTATTCCTGCTCGAGGAAACTGACCAGCTCAACCCGGTCGATGGACGTAAGTCCCAGATCGGTCACAAGCAGTGACTCCTCACTGATCCGGGCGGCATCCGTGCCGGTGACCCTGGCGAGCAGGTTGACGAGGGTGTCACGACTGACGCTGGCATCACCCTCTTCAGCCCCTTTTTTGATCGCCTCCTTGACCGCAAATTTTTTGATCTTGAGCGTCGTCGTCTTGGGAAATTCCGGCTCGTTCCAGACCGTATAGCCGGTAATCCGCTGCAGCGTGTCCAGGGAGTTGTTTGCCTGGGTGATGATCTCTTCGGGAGCGGGGCCGTTTCCACCCAGCAGCAGCACGGCGTGCACCTCTTCCCCCCCGCTTTTCTCAACGCCAATGACGCATGATTCCTTGACCCCGGTGATCTTGTTCAGGATCGCTTCCACTTCGTCCGGATAGACGTTGACCCCCGCACCGGTAACAATCAGCTCCTTTTCTCTCCCCTTGATAGTCAGCCAGCCGTCCGGGCCGATCTCCCCGAGATCGCCGGTGCGAAACCAGCCGTCAGCGGCGAAGGCGTCACGGCTCGCCTGCTCATTCCGGTAGTAACCGGGAAAGACGTTGTCCCCGCGCACCTGCACTTCTTTAGCCTCGACCCGAACCTGAACCCCCGGCAAAGGGGGGCCGACCGAACCGGCGACCTGACGCTCCATCGTGTTGACGCAGAGAACCGGTGAGGTTTCGGTGAGGCCATACCCTTCCAGGACCGTGAATCCCATGCTGCGCCAGAAATTGAAGACCTCCGGATCAAGCGGAGCGCCACCGGAGACGAACACGGTGAAATTACGGCCGAATTTTCTATGTACCGGAAAAAAGATGCTCCTCCGCAGACCGGCGGGCAGCCCTGCAGCGACCTGAGCGAGACGCGTGAACGGAGCGGAGAGGTGTTTTTCCTCAACCTCACGCTCAATTGTCGTTTTCAGCAGCTGCATGAGGCGCGGAACCGACATGATGACGGAGATGTCCTCCTCGCCCAGCGCTTCCATGATCGCGGATGGCTTGAGCGTGCGCAGATACACGATCGCGGCGCCACGGTAGAGCGGCGTAAAAAAGCCCCCCATCTGTTCGAACATGTGCGAGAGCGGCAGCAGGGAAAGAAAATTGAAGCGGGGGGTGATGATCGGTACTGCAGCGTTTATCTGGGTCATGTTGGCAATCAGATTCTTGTGGGTCAGTACGACCCCTTTCGGATTGCCGGTCGTACCGGACGTATAGATGAGCTGTGCCGTATCTTCGGGCGCGACGGGGGCGATCCCGCCGATTCGTTCAACATCTTCGAGGAGGTACTGCAGGTCTTCCAGAAACAGCGACGACGCGGCGGCCATCCGCTCCGGCTTGAAACGGCTCTGCAGCACGAGGGCGGCGCCGGTAAGGGCATGGATTGACTCGGCACGTGCCAGATCGGACATGAAATCGACCGGAACGGCAACCGCGCCACGGATGATGATACCCCAGTAGGCTACTCCCCACCAGGAGGAGTTGGGCCCCCAGAGCAGCACCCTGTCGCCGGCCGACACGCCGCTCTGCGCCAATAGATTCGCCATCTTCAGGGCGAGAACATGGAGTTCCCGGTAGGAAACGACCATGCGCCGCACACCGGTACGGTTGATAAAGACGGTTTTGTCGCCCCGCGCTTCGAACGTGGCAAAAAGATCGATCAATGTGTGCATAGGTGTCCCCGGTGTTGCATTCAAAACAAATCGCCCTTGGTGAGAAATTTTAGTCCCCCCCCCTTTTTTTGAAAGGGGGGCTAGTACGCTGGAACATCTAAAATCAATCCCCCTCAGTCCCCCCTTATCAGGGGGGAAGCCTTTAAGCCTCCCTTGATAAGGGGAGGTTTAGAGGGGTTTGGTGCGAAAGATGAAGTGTTACATGGTACTAGAGGGGATTTTCTTTAATGATTGCGGCCACGGCCACGCTCGTCATCTTTCTCCTGACCCTGTCCGCGGCCGGAGTCCGGTGATGCTCCCCGGTCGTGCGACCGCTGTTCGCGCTCCTGCACTCGCGGAGCCTGCTGCTCGCGTTGGTGCACTGTCCCCGGCTGCCGCATCTGTTCCTGAGGTGCTGCGGGACGCTGCTGAGGAGCTACGCGGGTCGATGCCGGTCTCTGGGCGCTTTCGCCACGAGGCTGCGCTGACCGTGCGCGTGGGTCAGCCTGAGCGCCCTGCCGCTGGAGGTGCTGGCGTACCGCTCTGTCACGCGGCTGGTAACGGTAGCGCTCGCTGCGCACCGAATGCTGCTGTTCCGCCCTCGGATAGCGATCTCCTGAATACTGCTTCTGGTAGCTCGGTAACGGAGCACGACGCGGTGCAGAGGCACGGTCCCAGCGGTTCCAGCCGCTGTGGCGCTGCTCCCACCCACGCCCCCAGTGCTGACCCCAGCGGGGCGGCGCATTTGACTGCCAGCCACGGAAATAATGGGGAGGCTGGCGATAGTAGCGCACCGGGACGCGCAACACAAACAGCGGCACGACCTCCGGCTCGACAAAACCCCAGGGACCGTTGTACCACGAGCTGGCGTACCAGTTATCATCCTGATAGACCCAGTACATGCCGTCGTAAAAGAAATAGTTGGCATCGACGCCCGGAGCGTAATAGACCGGATATCCCGGCACCGCGACGAGCTGCGGGTACAAAGGCAGGTTGATGCCGATGCTGACGTTGGGCAGGCCGATGCCGATGCTCACCCCGGCTTCGGCAGAAGTCACCTTGCAGACAAGCAGTGACAGCACAATCATTCCGTATAAAAGTTTCCGCATGCATTCCTCCGTTGATACATTGGTCTGCCCTCGTTCCCTTTTGCAGTACCGGGAACGGGGGCAGTTCAGACAGACGCCAATCTAGCGACCGTGTCCGTTACCGCGACCATTATCATGGTGTCTCTTCTCTTCCTTGTAATGCTTATAGTGTTTACCATGTTTTCTCTTTTCCATATACACCCGACGATCTCGATGCATGTAATACGGCCGTCCTCTGTCGCTCCGGATGTACACATTCGGCGGTGCCGGCTGGTAGTCGCTGAGGCTGAAACTCAAGCCTGGAGTGGCTACCTGCACGGAAACAGCGGCCCCGGCTTCGTTGAGACCGAATGTCATCATAACAGCTGCCATGGATAATACTGAAAGAATAGTTTTTGTGCGCATTGTGTCTCCTTTTTAAACTAGTTGAAAAAATAGCGGATACCGACGGTTGTGGAAAGGCTCGACGGATCGAAATTCCCGGCGTGGGCACCACTCCAGCTGTCAGTTATGTCTGCCTCGGGGGCGACAACCAGCTTCGCCTCTGCGGTCAAGGCCAGGTTTCTCTGCAGGAAGAGGTCAAAACCGCCTTTTATATGAACCCCTATTGTCGTGTCAACTTCGCTTCCTGCCCCGCTGTTTTCTTCATAGTCAGTGGCAATAACATCCAGTCCGGCCCCGATGTACGGGACGAACTGGCGCTGCTGCAATGCGAAACGGTACTGCCCGCCGAGTGAAAAATTGGCAACGTTGAAATCACCGGTATCGGAGCCGAAAGAGGCACCGGTCAGATCAAGCTCCAGGGCGATGTGGTCATCGAGGCCGTAGATCAAACCGCCACCGGCGATAACACCGGTATCGGTCCTGTTGTCATAGTTTTCCGCACTGTTGTCGGCCGGGCTGATGAAACCGACCTTACCGGTAACACCGAGTCTTCCCTTGATGCTGTCGGCCATCGCCGTACCTGCGGTCATGGATACTGTTGTTGCCAGACATGCTAACACGATAAGTTTTTTCATTGTGGATTCTCCCTTGTGGTTGATTTGTTCTGCCTGAATTTCAATCATTGCTTCTGGAACTTGTCAGCTATGGTCCGTTACTGGGGAGGTGCGGTAATGGCTGTTGCGTTTAATGTCACCGCAGTCTGTGCCAGCGCCCGGCCATTCATTATCGTACCGGTATTCATCGAGGTCAATGTTTTACTCAATACAATCCCCTTGAAGTTTACCGCCGTCCCAAGAGTCGCCTGACCGGCAACCTGCCAGAAGATGTTCTTGGCCTGAGCACCGCCGCTCAGGGTAATCATGGCGCTGTTGTTCACCGTGAGGTTTTGTGCTACCTGGAAGATCCATACGTCATCTGCGCCACCTTCAAGGGTAACACCGGCACTGGTTATTAAAACTCCTGTACCCCATTTGTACAGTCCCGGCTCGAGTGTCATACCACTCACATTTCCGCCACCCAGTTCGGTAAAGTCAGGTGAGGTTCTTCCGGCAGCGTCGGCGAAGGCCAGCTCCATGTCGCTTACCGCCGCCGTCATAACAGCTGGTGTCGGCGTTGCATAGTTGGCAGCGAATATCTTGCCGGTGACCAAAGACGATCGTGAAAAGGTATTGGTCGAATCGGCAATCAGGGAAAAGCCTGTTATATAACTCGCGGCAGACGGACTGACGCCAATGTCACCAACAACTGCGGTCGTTCCCGTCGTTGAGACTGCTGACTTCGCCAGGATCACAAAATTACCGGCGGTACCAAGATTTACCGGCGCAGGACCCTTCGCTGCAGAAACGGTGACCGTTACGGTATATGTCGCGGTGTCGCCAGCGCCATCGGTTACCGTGTATGCCACCGGACTTGAGAAGTTATTTGCCGTTGCAGCGCTGGTCTGTACCACTGTGCCTACCTTTACGCTTGCTCCTGTTGTCCTGAATGTAGCGACCAGAGCCGCGACAGCTGTCCCGTTCGGCACGGTCACCGCGATGCTCTTGGCCCCTTCATTTATGACCCCGATAGCACCGGCCAGTGAATATGCAATGATGGCCTTGTCAGTAGAGAGCGCCTTTGTAACGGTAACGGTATACGTTGCTGTTGTACTGTCGCCAGCGGTTACGGTATATGCAACCGGGCTTGTGAAATCATTTGCTGTTGTGCCGCTGACCTGCGCCACAGCGCCGACCACTACGCTTGTCCCTGTCGTTGTGAACGCCGCCGGCAATGCCGTAAGGTCTGTCCCGTCCGGCACGATCACCGCGATAGTCTTGGCCGCTTCATTGATCGCCCCTGTGGCGCCATCAAGCGAATAAGCTGTCATCTCCTTGGTCGATGCCTGAGCAACCGTTACAGCAACGCTATAAGCCGCTGTTGTACCGTCAGCAGCGGTGACGATGTACTCCACCGTACCCGTGAAGTCGTTCGCTGTTGTACCGCTGGTCTGTACCACAGCGGCGACTTTTACGCTTGCCCCTGTCGTCGTGAACGTCGCCGGCAACGCCGTGAGGTCTGTGCCGTAGGGCATGGTTACCGCGATAGTCCTGTCCGATTCAACGATCGTCCCTGTTGTCCCGGTAAGCGAATAAGCCGTAATAGCCTTGGCGGAACTCGGGGCCACCGAACCGCCACTCCCTCCGCACCCGGTGACGAAAGTAACAAGCAATGCTGCCAGAAACCAAAATTTTGAAATCCCTCTGTATCTGTTCATAATGGCCCCCTCCTTGGGGACAGTTTAACGGAAAATGATGTGACTACCGATCGGACAGCAAGCCAAACATCCATGGTGCTGTGAAAAAAGAGCCGGGCTGGGAGTCTGTCGGACTTAGTAAATCGTAGCAGTAGATTTACCCTAAGTCCGACAGACTCCTAATAACCGCCCGGCATTGCATGGAGGTAACACGTGGTACGTGTTGATATGAGTAGTTACAACTATTGAGCCAAAAGAGAACCTTGAATTCAAAGAGGCTAAGACCCTGATAATGCGCAACAAAACCCAACGTATGCGCCAAGGGCACGCCGCATGACGACCAAGGGCACCCGTCGTATTTAGCAAAGCCGTCACATCTGACGGGCACACAAAGACAGTAAACACAAGAAAGCCCGCAGCCAATAGGTGGCTGCGGGCTTTCTTTATGCTTCTTCCGGACCTTGGCCCGGCTCTACTAATCCTCTACAACCTCAATAACCACTCTCATGTTGGCAAGAGCTGCCGCAGAAAGCTTATCTGCAGGGTTGGCTTCATACTTTGCAGGGTTAGTCTCACCGTATCCGATGATGCTGAGTCTGCTTTCATCAACACCACCGGTTTTGACAAGATATTCCTTGACCGCAGCGGCTCTTCTTTCACTCAGATCCTGATTATACTCCTCTGAACCAGCAGCGGAGGTATACCCTGAAATATGAAGTTTCATCTGGGGATTCGACTTCAGGGACTTGGCATTAAGATTCAGGATTGTCTTGCCGTTTTCGCTGATTGCCGCGCTGTTGTAGTCAAAATGCGAGTTTTCGAGAGTAGCGAGAACTCCCAGGACCTTAGGCTTCTCATATGCGGTAAAACTCCACACATAGTTGTGTGCCAGCGGGTTGCCGGCCAGATCTCTGGCACCGGTTGTCACGGTGGCGGTATAGGTCTTCCCTTTTTCAAAGTTACGGGCTGGTGCAAAGGTAACGGTTGAGGCGGTGGTTGTCACCTTGCCTGCAACAGGTGTTTCCCCCTGTTTGACGCTGAATGTTGCTGCGCCGATTGTTGCCGGATCCATGTTTTCACTGAAGGCGGCATTGACGCTCTGTTTGATCGGAGCTGCCGTGGCACCCTTGACCGGAGAGGTGAACGTCACTGTCGGTGCGGTCGTATCTGCGGCCGGACCGGCGGTGAAGTCCCACTGGTAGTTAGCTGCCAGAGGATTGCCTGCCAGGTCCTTGGCACCGGTTGTCACCGTAGCGGTATAACTCTTCCCTTTTTCCAGAGCGCTTGCCGGAACAAAAGTCACCGTTGAATCGGTGGTTGTTATCTTGCCAGAAACCGGTGTGTTGCCCTGCTTCACGGAGACGGTGCTGCCGGTGAATGTTGTCGTATCCATCTCCTCGCTAAAGGCGACATTCACTTTCTGATTAACAGGTGCAGTCATGGCATCCCTGACCGGAGTCGTAAAGACAACTGTCGGTGCGGTTGTGTCGGCGACCTCAGTGGGCTGGGCGACAGGTGCAACCGCTTTTCTCACGCCGCCGAAATTGAAGGTCAGGCCGGCCGAATATTCAAAATTGTTGTCGCCAGTGTCGTGAACAAGAATTGCATGCCGGACGTCGCCCCGCAGTGCTATATCCGGGGTAACGAAGTATTTCACCCCGCCACCGTATGAAACTGTCCCGGCATAGTGGCTCTCGGCACTGGGGGTGTTGGGGATATTGAAGTTGGTGCCGCCGCCACCCAATACTATAAACGGTACGAAGTTACTGTCCGGCATGAAATGATACAGCAGGTCAACCCCGTAGCGATACAGGTCGGCTTCTCTGGTTCCGTATTTTTCTTTCGTTTCGGTAAGGCTGTAGCCGAACATAGCCTCCGCTCCGAAGTTTTTGGTGAAGTTGTAACCGGCGCGCACGCCGAACATCGGACGGTCCTCCTCGCGCTGATCTCCGTCCAGCAGATAGCCACCGACGAACGGCGACAGCGTGACCGCTCCCTGCCGGTTCTCGGCAAATACGGGGGTCGCGAGGGTGACAAGCAATAAGCTTGTCAATGTACCCTTCAATATCTTTTTCATTTTAATGCCTCCTCTATAGTGATTGAATCAGTTAATTTTTTTATTCAGGGGGCTATTCCCGCAGTATCAGGTACTACGGGAATAGCCGTCATCTCCTGCATTCACAACGAATGCAGCATGTCTTAGCTATTTACAGGAAGCGGGCGCATTCACATTGCCCGGAACGGAAACGGTATTAGCACCAAAGACAAACGCACCATCCGTAGACGCCCCGGCAAACAATCTGCCGCATGAGGTTGCGCCGGTTTGCATCGTGATATCGCTGTAAGACAGGATGTTGCCTTGGAACTGAGTATAGGTTCCAAGCGTAGCGGCATTGCTGCCTACCCACCAAAAGACGTTGGAAGCCTTTGCGCCGTTGACAAGGAGGATACGGGTGTGAGGTGCTAATTCGCCGGTGGCTGCCGTCCCAATTGAGCTCGATGACTGGAAAACGAAGACCGCATCCGGGTTGCCCGAGGCATCAAGAGTGAGTTCACCCGTGATCAGAATCGACGAAAGGGATTGGTAGACACCAGGGAAGAAGAGGTTATCTCCCTCCACGAGCGGGCTCCCGGCCAGAGCTCCCAATGTAGTCCCCGCCGCGATACTGGTGGCACCGGGAAGACTCGCAGGAGAAAGGCTGATATATGCCGCCCGCAGATCGTTCAGGACAGCCAATGAAGTATCTGGAACCGGGTATAATAAGCTCACAACATCGCCATTTATTACGGGAGCAAAACCATTGCACGTCCCGATAAGCCCTGCACTCCCGACGGTCACGCCATTGCATTCAGCAAGTGGATTCAGTACCACATCGCCGTTGACCGTCGTTGCACCGACATTAACGATCCCGGCGGTGGCTGCTATCCCGAACGAGGCGGCCTTGCCAAGATTTATCGGAGCCAGTCCGGTTTGGGCCGGAATTATGGTTTTAAAGTCCCATTCATAGGCACAGGCGATTGCTACGCCGGTGGCACTCATGGCGTCAGCAGTGATACTGGCGGTATAGCGCGTATCCTCTGTGAGAGCTGCCGAGGTAGTAAAGGTTGCAACCTTGTTGGTAGCATCCATAACGACGGTACCTGCTACGTTAGCTCCGCTTACCGACTCCTTGAGCGTGAACGTGTTCAGTGCTCCGGGTGTGACCGAGTTGATCGTGGCGGGGTCCATCGCCAGGCTGAAGGTGGCAGTAATTACTTTGCCTGAGTTGACAACGCCAACGGTGCTGGTCGTCGCAAACTGGTTATCACTGGTGGGGTTTGACGATGTCACGGTGGGAATTGTGGGGCCTGAAGCGACAGAGCATGATGCACCGGGGATGATTGTCAGCAAAACATCCGCACTGACGGTCAAGCCTGCTGATGCGGTCTTGGTGATACCGTTAACGGTATATTGGGCAGTGATGGCAGATGTGCCGAGGGCGGTGCCGGTAGCGAGGCCGCCAGCGGGGCCGTCCGGCGAGAGCGTGGCAACAACTTCGCCGCTTACAGCAGGGACATCAACCTTACTCCAGACAGTGGAGGTGCTTGTTGTCACGTCACTGAAGGTCTGATCACTCCACGTCGCAGCCACTCTGTATTGCTGGCTACCACCAACCGCGATCAAGGCTGACGCAGGAGTTACAGCAATGGAAACGAGAGACTTGGGACCGACCTCTGCACCATTCTCTGCGCAGCCGGCCACAAAAGTGACGAGCAGCACTACCAAAAACCACATCTTTGAAAACACTTTATATTTGTTCATATCTGTCCCCTCCTTAAGGACTTTTCACTACCTGTAACGCTGATTTAGCGACGCGCCGGATTGCCCGCCACTTTCTTTGATTGGTTACCTACTGTTGCGGAACATCGCTATTGTGTTACCAACCTTCCACTGCGCATCACCCCTCCTTTTTTATTTCATTAAAAAATCTATAGATTTCCATTGCGACATATCACGGCAGAAATCCTGTTTTCAGGTCGTGACCGCCAGAATCATGGATTTAGTAAGGCAAATAGCCGGCCAATACCCCGACGAACAATAATCCGCATACTTTTGCATGCAATAACAAGGTGTTGATTAAAAAGGGGGAAATGCCACCAGCGATGAGACGGTTCTTTTAGCCTCAGCATTTGGTGGAACCACGATATATTGAGGGGTGCTTGGAGGGAGAATGAAATACGTAGTGAAAATCAATAAAACTCATAAGACCAGACAAATCTCAACTACCTCAGCGGTATCAAAACCCATGGGCACCTTTTTCTTGTAGTCCTGCAGGGTGGAGGGTATATTCCGCCTGGACCGAAGGAAAAACCGCTGTATCCAGTAAAGTCAAGGGGCACTGAGATGCGTATTCTTATCGTGGAGGATGAAAATAAGACCGCTAATTACCTGAAAAAGGGGCTCATGGAACATGGCTTCACCGTCGATATCGCCTCGGAGGGAGAGGACGGACTGCACCTTGCCCGGACGGAGTCATACGACCTCATCGTGCTCGATGTCATGCTGCCGGGACGCAGCGGCTGGTCGATCATCAAGGAGCTGCGCAATGACCACATCGATACTCCGGTCATCTTCCTTTCCGCACGGGATGCGGTGCATGACAGGGTGTATGGCCTGGAGCTGGGGGCCGATGACTACCTCGTCAAGCCCTTCGCCTTTTCCGAGCTGCTGGCCCGCATCCGCATCATTCTCCGCCGCCACCCGCTGCAACAACCGGACGTCATGCAGATCAAGGATCTGGAACTGGATCTTGCCCGGCACAAGGCCCGGCGCGGCGGCATTGCCCTCGACCTGACAGCCAAGGAGTTCCAACTGCTGGCGCTGCTGCTGCGGCGCAAGGGCGAAGTGTTGACTCGCACGACGATTTCAGAGCAGGTATGGGGCATCAACTTCGACAGTGACACCAATATTATCGACGTCGCCATTCGCCGTTTGCGCATAAAAGTTGACGATCCCTTCGAGCGAAAACTGATTCACACTATCAGGGGGGTCGGCTATGTGCTCGACGAAATCATCTGATTTTTCAGCATCGGTCTCGCTCACAACCCGCCTGACAGTACTCTATCTGGTCAGCACGATGATGATCCTCGTCTGCATCCTCTTTTTTTTGCTGCAGACTCTTGTTGACGACCTGGAATTTGAGGACAACGACTTCCTGAGCGAACGGATCATGAATCTGCAGGCGATTATCGCCCGCCACCCCGATACTCTTGACGCCATCAGGGACCACATCCTGATGGAAAGCTCCAGCGAGCGCACCCGCTACCTGATACGGGTACAGGATATCGAAGGAAGGACACTGATTGAATCGCCCGGCATGTCCGACGTGCCGTCAACCGTTTTTCCGCCGCCGGTCATCAGCGGCCACAAGATCGACCGCGGAATCAGATTTCAGAAAAGCGGATCGGCACACTACCTCCTGAACTCCGCCTGGGCCGAGGGAGTTGACGACAGCCACTTCCGGCTGGTACAGGTCGCCCTTGACGTTTCCGATGAGCAGGCGCTGATGGAGAAGTACCGCATAAAGATGGGGGTTGCACTCCTCGCCGGCCTCTGTTTTGCCGGTGGACTGGGTGTCGTCGTGGCGCGCAGAGGGCTGCGGCCGCTGAAGAAAATGGCCGCGACCGTGGCGCAGATAACCGCAACAGACCTGCAGCAGCGTGTCAGAAGCGGCACCTGGCCCAAAGAGCTGGATCAGCTGACCGTGGCCCTCGACAGCATGCTCGGCCGCCTTGAGGAATCGTTCGGGCGACTGAGCGAGTTTTCCGCCAACCTTGCCCACGAACTGCGCACCCCCATCAACAATCTCCGCGGTGAAGCGGAGATCGCCCTCTCGCGCAGCCGCACGGCTGACGAATACCGAAGAGTCGTCGAATCAAGCATCGAAGAGTACGAGCGCCTGTCGCACATGATCAGCGACATCCTCTTTCTGGCCCGACCGGAACAGGGGATTGAAAAACAGACCATAGACGCCCGGACCGAAATTGAAACGCTGGCCGAATATTTCCTTAACGTTGCCGAAGAGCAGCATATAACAGTCACGATTCAGGGACAGGGCACCCTGTTCGCCGATCCGCGCCTGTTCCAGCGGGCTCTCGGCAACATTATTTCCAACGCCCTGCACTACACGCCGGACAACGGCTCCATAACCATCATCATCTCGCCACAGCCGGACGACAGCCTGACGATCGCAGTCCAGGACAGCGGCACCGGCATTTCCCCCGAAGATCTCCCCCGCGTGTTCGACCGCTTCTATCGCAGTGCCTCCGCTCGCCAGCGGTATAATCAGGGCTGCGGCCTCGGCCTGGCCATAGCTCTCTCCATCATGAAGCTCCATGACGGGACGGTGACCCTGACAAGCGAACCGGGGCAGGGCACCAAGGCAACACTCTGGTTCCCAAACAAGTGACCCCAATTCGGCGCAGATGACAATAATGTCATCTGCGCGTCATGATGCAGCAAAACAACTCCTGCTATTGTGTCACAACACATTGTCTTCACGATACAGGAGTCCGTAGATGAACAACCGCCGTATGGGACTCATTCCCTTCATATCCCTGACCTTTCTGACTGTTTCAACACTGGTCCGCATCATGCTTGTCGTCATGACCCCAGCCGGCTCCGGACTGACATTCCCCCTGCTCGCCAAGGCGGCCGCAAGCGGATTCGTCTTCGACCTGGCAACCCTCGCCTATGTCCTGCTGCCGGTGGCACTTTACCTGCTGCTGGTACCGAGGCGTATCGCCACACATAAGAGTCACGCATGGCTCGTACACGGATTTTTCCTGCTGTTCGTTGCGGTGCTGATCTTCGACGGTTGCGCCGAATATTTCTTTTTCGACGAATTCAACACCCGCTTCAACTTCATCGCCGTCGATTACCTGATCTATACCCGCGAAGTGATCGGCAACATACGTGAATCATACCCGCTGCTCCCGATCTTCACCGGCATCGGCGTAGGTGCCATTATCATTGGAGCATTGACCTGGAAGCTCTTGGGGCGGGCGACAGAGACCACCTTTGGCGGCGCCTATCACCGCAGCGGCGCCCTGCTGCTGCTGCCGGCCGTGGTCGCCCTGCTCTTTGTCAACATAGACCAGTCGGCGATTTCGACCAATAATTACGCCAACGAACTGGCTGGCAACGGCATCTACAATCTGGTCGCCGCGTTTCGCAACAACGAACTCAACTTCGCCCAGTTTTACCGCACCGCTCCGGAAGATCAGGTGCTGAAGAGAATGCGCACCCTGATGACCGAGCGGAACAATCACTTCGTCGTTCCTGACAGCGGCAGGTTCACCCGTCACATAACCGCAGAGGGGGGAGAGAAACGCCTGAACCTGATCGTGGTCGTGGAGGAGAGCCTGAGTGCCGAATACCTCGGCAGCTACGGCAACCGGGAAAAATTGACCCCCAACCTGGACCGGCTCGCCGGACAGTCACTGCTCTTCACCAATCTCTACGCCACCGGCACCCGTACCGTGCGCGGGCTTGAAGCCCTCACCCTCTCTATCCCCCCGCTCCCGGGCACTTCCATCGTAAAGCGCCCGGATAACGGCGGCTTTCGCTCCTGGGGAGAGGTACTGAACAACAAGGGGTACGACAGCAAGTACATCTACGCCGGCTACGGGTACTTCGACAATATGAACGCTTTTTTCTCCGGCAACGGCTTCAAGATCGTCGACCGGTCAGATTTTGCCAAAGACGAGATCACCTTTGCCAATGTCTGGGGGGTCTGCGATGAAGACCTTTTCCGCAAGACGATCCGCGAAGCGGGCGCATCCCATGCCGCCGGAAAACCGTTTTTCTCCATGGTCATGACTACCTCGAACCATCGCCCCTTTACCTATCCCGAGGGACGTATCGACATACCGAGCAAGAGCGGGCGGAGTGGCGGCGTCAAGTACGCAGACTACGCTATCGGCCGCTTTATTGCCGAAGCCAGCCGTCAGCCCTGGTTCAAGGACACCATTTTCGTCTTTGTCGCAGACCATTGTGCCGGCAGCTCCGGGAAGACCGACATCCCGGTCAAGCGTTATGAGATCCCCCTGCTGGCGTACGCCCCACAGCACATAAAACCTGGGCGTATGGAGCGCATGATGAGCCAGATCGACGTGGCCCCCACCATCCTCGGCCTGATGAACATGAGCTACGATAGCGACTTCATGGGGCGGGATGCGCTTAAAGATTCCGGCACCGCACCCCGCGCCTTCATCTCGACCTACCAGAAGCTCGGCTACCTGACCGAAGATCAGCTACTGGTCCTCGGCCCACGTAAATATGCAGCCCAATACCGGACAGACCGGCTCTCGGGAGCAACCACTGCTCGACCGCTGGATGATCAGTTGCTGCTGGATATGCTGGCCTACTACCAGGGAGGCAACTATCTGTACAAAAACCGCCTGAATCGCATGCGCTGAACAGGGGAGATCAATCAATGAAGCGATTGACTCACGCTCGCTTTACATGTTATTTATATATGCTAATCTAGCAACGCCCCCATTCGTGGCAAAACTGCCAGGAATGACATTCATTTAACATGCAGATGTGGTAGAAAAGCGCAGTAAGCTGGGGCAACATCCGGAATATACAGGCTAAAGGACAATAGCGAGCTATTATGGCAAACATTTCAATCGTAATACCGGCACACAATGAAGCGGATAACATCGGCACGCTTATTCGAGAAATAAAGCAGCTCAAGCTGGAGCAGCCATATGAAATAATCATTGTCGATGACGCCAGCAGTGATGACACCTATGCCACTGTCGTTACATTGAAAGCAGAGATCGCCGAGCTCAGGGTCATCCGGCATGAAGGCACATACGGCCAGAGCGCGGCCGTCGCCACCGGCATCGCACACGCCGTTGGCGAGTTGATAGTAACCATGGATGGCGACGGGCAGAATAATCCGGCCGATATCCCCACACTCGTTGCTGCGATACTGGGCAGTGAAAACAAAAATTTGCGCATGGTCGCCGGTTTCAGAAAAAAGCGGAATGATTCCGCGTGGCGGATTCTCTCCTCAAAGATAGCCAATTCGGTACGAAGCTTTTTCCTGCAGGATCAGACCCCGGATACGGGATGCGGCCTGAAAATATTCTACCGTTCAGCGTTTATCAACCTCCCCTTCTTTGATCATATGCACCGCTTTCTGCCAGCCCTTATCCAGATGCAGGGGGGCGATGTCATTTCCATTGAAGTCTCCCACCGGGCAAGAATGCACGGCATATCCAACTACGGGACTCTTAACCGGCTATGGGTCGGCATCATCGATATACTTGGGGTCTCCTGGCTGCGCCTGAGGTCCAAAAATGTGAGGATCCGCACGTGCGATTAATGTCGATGCCAGAAAGTTATTGGGTTGTTATCGGACTTGCCGGCCAGTTCTTTTTTACAATGCGTTTTGTTGTTCAATGGATTGCGACGGAAAGAAACAGAAAAAGCATCATACCGGAATCGTTCTGGTATTTCAGCATAGTGGGATCACTGATACTGCTTGCATATTCACTCTACCGCAAAGACCCGGTGTTTATCCTCGGCCAGGCATTCGGCACGACCGTGTATCTGCGCAACCTCTATTTCATCAACAAGCATAAGGAAAAGAAGCATGAATCTGCTTAAGCACTTATGGCTTCCTTTCCTCATAATTTTGGTCCCGGGCGCTATCTTTGCCCTGGCCCTGCCCTATTTCCCCGTTGATGAAACACGATACCTGTCGGTAGCCTGGGAGATGAATCTCCATGACTCTTTCATCGTCCCGCTGCAAAATGCCCTTCCCTATTCACACAAGCCGCCACTCCTTTTCTGGTTGTTCAATCTTGACTGGTTCCTTTTCGGGGTAAACGGGGTGACGCTCCGCTTCATCCCGATGTTGTTCAGCCTGCTGAGCATCACGCTGCTGTATAAAATCAGCCTCCTGCTGTGGGATGAGGAGAAGGTCGCACGATACGCAGCGATCATCCTCTCTTCCACACTGTCATTCCTGCTTTGGTCAACGTTGATAATGTTTGATGTTGTGCTCACGTTCTGGATCTTGCTGGCGATATACGGACTGCTGTCAGCGTCCAGGAATGTCTCTGTCAAACCGTGGCTGATCACCGGCATTGCCATTGGCGGGGGCCTACTCACGAAAGGCCCGGTCGTTTTTGTCTATATCCTCCCCGTAGCCCTCTTCCCCTTTTTATGGCTGCCAAAAGGGAAATTCACCGCCAGATGGTACGCATGGCTCATGCTGTCATTAGGCACAGGGATCGCTGTAATCCTGGCGTGGCTGATACCGGCGGCACTGACCGGTGGGCAGGAATACCGGGAAGCAATCCTGTGGGGGCAGACGGTTAATCGCGTGGCAAATTCTTTTGCTCACCAGCGGCCATTCTGGTGGTATCTCCCCTGGCTTGTCGCCCTGCTGCTGCCCTGGATTTTATTAAAGCCGGTGTGGCGCGGCTGTTCACGATTGACACGTGATGACAGCGGCCGTTTTCTTATTATCTGGATAGCTCCGACGCTGGTAATACTGTCATTAATCAGCGGCAAACAGGTCCATTATTTGATCCCGCTGATGCCGGCGTTCAGCCTGCTCATGGCAAAAAACATGGCAGCTCTGGATAACGGCGAAAAAACAGCCAGGTGGCACTATCCGCTCGCGGCATTTTACACGGTACTGGGAATTGCTTTATTGGCATTGTCTTTCAGAAAAATGGGCGGCGCCGTGGAAGGTCTCGGCGTTTCGGGAGTGCGGACATTATCTTTCGGGCTCATCGCCATTGGCATGACCCTGTTTTTCCTGAACAAGCAATCCACAACCCGCCTGGTTAACTATACAGCGCTATCATCAGTTGCGTTTTTTGCCCTCATCCTGTTCAGCGGCACTGCTTTTTTTGACAGCTATGATTTACGTGGCATTTCCCGGGCGATAAAAGAGAAACAGGACGCGGGTTATAAGGTACTACATTACGGGAAATATCACGGCCAGTACCAATTCATCGGCCGCTTGACCCAGCCGCTCGTTGCTCTGGAAACTGAAGGTGCTATCGGTGAATATGCGGCAAACAATGACAAGGTCGCTCTCATAACCTACGAACCGCGCACAAAAACGACCCAAGAGGAAGACATCTATTTCAAACAACCGTTCAGGAGCAAACAGGTTATCCTGTGGAACAAGAAGGGAATTACTGACTTGGTAAAACGCCACGAAATCAAGTAATCCTGGAAAGAGCACCTGCAGCGTTCCTTATACTATCACCCCCTAACAATCGGGGGTGTCAAAGTAACCAGACAAGAATTTCAACCAGATCCCCCCTCCCTTAAAAAGCAAGACGGAGAGGGGATTTGTTGTTTCTCTCCATCCATTATCCCTTTATGTACAGATGCTGTTTACGCTGTACAATGATACCGCGACATGAGAAGTATGCGCAGCAGAATCCAGCATTCTTGTTGCGGCGTCTTTTTTGCAAAAGAACTATTTATACGTATTTTCACAACATTCTGATACAAGGAGAAATCATGTCCGCCATAAAGAGACCTGCACCGTACAAGCCCTTTTCCATGATCAGAGAGTTCCATCTTGCCGACTGGTTCACCCTGGCAAACGCGGTCTGCGGCACCGGGGCACTGTTTTCAATGCTGACGTACCTGCAAACCGGCGCCGTCACACATGTCTACTATGCGTGCGGGATGGTTGTTGCCGCTTTGGTCTTCGATGTTCTGGATGGAAGGATTGCCAGGTGGCGGCAGAAGACGTCCGGAATGGGTCGTGAGCTCGACTCTCTTGCCGATATCATCTCCTTCGGGGTAGCCCCGGCGGTCATTGCGTACGGTTGCGGGATGCAGGGTTTATACGACCGTATTATTCTGACCTATTTTGTTGCCTGCGGAGTGTCCAGGTTGGCGCGCTACAACGTTACGGCCGAAGAGTTGACTGGGGAGGGGGACAAGGTAAAGTATTTCGAAGGGACTCCAATCCCGACTTCGCTGCTGCTGGTAATAGTGATGTTCTGGGCTGCCAGTCAGGGCGCAGTGCGCGATTCCCTCTGGTTTGGACAGGTCATGTTTGCCGGTTTTACGCTTCACCCCTTGGCACTGCTTTTTGCACTTTCCGGCTCACTGATGATCAGTCGCATACGTTTTCCAAAACTCTGACCCCACCCGCCACGACTGAGGGGGCAGCGGACATCAGCGTAATTTGCCGGAGGTGTCCGCGAGGGGGACAGGAAAACATACATTGTGAGGCAGGTTTGCCTTTGCCCCGCAATTGGAGCAGGAAACGGTCGGATGGTCGCACAGATGCTGTACTTCCATGATCAATCCCATACGGGATAACCAGCAGATGTGCCCCTTATGCCTTTCCCCGCACGTACAAAGCGTATCAGAATCGTCTTTACCACGTTGGTCTGCCATCTAACCCCTCCTTCAAAACCGCACAGAAGCGTTGATGGTCATTATACCCCCACATACGGCAAAGCGCCATATCATACATAAAGCGCCGCATACCGCCTGAAAATCCAATTCCGGCTGAGGCGAAAACAGCATGTGCGGGAATCAGAAGTACTCTGCCAGACCGCTCTCGATACGTTCAAAGCGGGCAACACGTTCCGGAGGCTGCCCCGCCCCCAAGGCAGCCAGTTCGCCAACGGACAGCTCCAGTTCCGGCGTCACTGCCCGTCGCTCCAGATACAGAGAGCGGCCGCTTTCCAGCACTATTTTTTCAAAGGGGTAGCGATAGCTTGGGTTCTGTAGAAGGACCGCGTCGCTGTAGCTGACACCAGCCGCTGACTGGGTACGCAGATAACCTGATTCCGTCACGGTCTCACCGGTCCGGCAGACATTCAGGGCAGCGCGGCGCCGGGCAGCGGCGTGCTGGAAGCGCCGTTTGTAAGGGAATGAGCAGTAGTTCACCGGCAGGTTGAGCCCCTCTTCGAGCCCGAAACGAACCATGCGCAGAGCGCAGAGTTCAGACTCCAGCACTGTCACCTTTTCGCCATGAATAAACGTATACCCCCTCTCAGTCAGTGGGCCGAAATTATACGGCGTCAAACGCATCTGGTGCAAATTGAGATGATTAACCCCTGCTGCGGCCATTTCAACCATCTTCTCTTTCAGCAGCTCCTCATCCTCCGGCACCGCGGGAATTTCCACCGTTACCGTCTGGATACACCCGACCGCAAGGCGCAGTTTTTTAAGGTTGTAGCGGACGGCACCAATGTCAAATCTGATCTCGTTCAGGCCGGCATCCCGCAACCGGCTGCAGAGATCGGCGGTCAACAGCGTGCCGTTGGTATAAAGCCAGAGGTGGACATCATCGCCACAGCGCTTGCGCACCGCACTCAGATAGGACAGGGTCAGATCCGGAGTCATTAACGGCTCCCCGCCGCTGATGCTGACACCACTGAACCCCATCGCAGCCACATATGCGGCATAATCATCCGGAGTCGTGAAAGCCAGCCCGTTGGTAACAGGAGGCCCGTCATCGTCCTGAGCAGTAGGGCAGTAGAAGCAGCGCCCGTTGCAGCGGCCATTGATGAACAGACAGGACCAGCCGCCATCGCCGCAACGCCTGCAACCGGGAGAGAGCCGGCTGCAATCAGCCTTGGTTCCGGAGTAACCGAAACTGGCGTGCTGATCCAGCCAGAAAAGCAGCTCGTTTCGCTCTGCAGAGGCGGCAGCAAGTTGTTCGGAAGTTGCAAAGTTCAGCAGGTCGTACAGGTGGCCATACTCTCGGCTGTTGGCGTCAACCAGCTGTTGACGGACGCTTTCACTGAGGCAGGACTGGACATGAATGGAAGGTGATGAACATGGCACGTGGTAATAGCCTCGGTGTACGGATTTGTTTAAACAGTTATAAACATCCGTCTTGGCTACCCGGATTCAAAGAGCGATACAACGAAAGACACTATAGAGCATTTAGCGCAGGTGCATACCATAAAACGCGACTGCATGATAAACATCCCGCTGATTGGCGGCGAACAAACCCGTCCTGTCCGACACAGTCATTCCACCCCAAAGGCGGTAGCGAGCTTGTGGACACGTCCGCGCCCCATGAGCTACCACCCCCGGGAACAAAAAAAACGTGGGATTTACAGTTCTACGGTGCCAGGCTGTGCACCTCTGAAGCAAGGGTGATCAGATCGCCCTCTTCAAGCACGGCATGGGCGCTGTATTCGATCAGCTCGTAAAGACGCAGGTGTTTCTCCACGTTGCTACGGCTCGAGGTCTTACAGCCGTAATAAGTGCCGCTCTTCTGGTAGACCTCGGTGACCGTCTGGTCATCAAAGATCGTGAAGTCGTAGGAGCTGGATATGTCGCGCCCACCGATACCGTTGACGGCAGGAAGTTCGTTGCGGAAGGCAATACGGATATCAACACCATCCCGGTGCTGTGCCAGCAGAATCTTCTGGGTATCCGGAGCGGCGAGTTCTTCGCGGTTCATCACGAAGATGCGGGTAATTGCCACACCTCTTTCGAGCGCCCTCAGGTTGGACTGGTAGAAATTGACCAGAGCGCCGCTGGAATACCAGCCGGTGTTCATCGGATCAACCGCCTTCAGCCGTTGCAGCACCATATCGGTACACTTGGCCTCCTCCAGATGAAACTCCGTTTCAACTAAAGGGAGGCATCCTTGTTGAAGCAGGACAATGGTCCGTTTCGCGGCGTCAAGGAGTTCATGGGCCTTGGCCTGGCATTCCGGATCAGCGATCCGGGATACGGCAAACATGATCTCATGGGCGTGGTGGTACTGCTTAACCAGTTCGTTGCGGGTCCCTTCCATGTCTTCGCGAAGCAGGTACGTAGCAAGAGAGAGGAGAATGCCGATTGCGAAGATGCTGTATGCCACTTCGGGGCTGTGCAGTACTACATGAAAGAAGATCGCCAGTCCCGAACCGGTCAGGAACTCGATAAACACCGCCATACTCTGTATCTTTTTGCTTAATGTCATAAAATATTCTCCCGCTGCATGCAGCAATAAAAAAGCCGGAGCGCTCCCTATCGACATTAATGATAGTTCGGCGACCCGGCTGTCTCTGTAAGACCCGTAGGTTTTCCGTCCCACCCTTACGGATGGTTTGGCAGTATCGTCTATCGCATCAATTAATCACTTTACGGGTTGTAATTTACGCCTCACTCATGGTTCTGTCAACCGCCGCCAGCACCCTGCAGACATAACAACCTTGAATCACAGGGTATATTTACTCATTACGACTACCATGTCACTGTAAGAGATGATTTTCCGGTTTCTGCAACGGATACGCCCTAACCGAGACGGATCAGTACCACGCCGGCCATGATAAAGAGCGCCGCAACGAGACGGATCCTGCCAAAGGATTCCTTTAGAAAAACGATGCCGATCAGGACTCCGACGACAATACTGACCTGCCGTACCGGCACGGCATAGCTCACCTGCGACAGGTTGAGGCCATAGCGGAAGGTCAGAAACGACGCCATCATGATCGGCCCGCTGCAGAGGATTAACGGCCAGTGTTCACGCAGCTCGGCACCGATCAGGGGGCGATATTTCGGACGGAGGATATTGAAGGACATCAGGAACAGCATCATCAGCACCAGGATGTAGGTGAAGTAGAGCGGCGAATAGTTTCTGACACCGCTCTTTTCGGCAATCGAGCCGATGGAATAGATAAAGCCCGCACTCAGGGCATCACGCACCGAGGGGCTCTTCAGGTTGCGAAAAGGACGTATTATTTCTGCAAAGGACAGGCGCTGCAGCTGTATCGAATAGGTACCGAACACCACAAGCATGATGCCGCACACCCCTGCAAAAGAGAGGTGTTCGCCCAGCAGGATCACACCCCAGATCGGCACATAAACCATTGAGGTCTGGCAGAGCGGGTAGACCACCGAGAGATCTCCACCCCGGTAAGCCCGGCCAGTGAAGAGATGGTAGAGAACAAAGCAGACCGCGCCGACGGAAACCAATAACAGCGTCCGTGCATCGGGGCGGTGGAACTGCTCCGGCAGCAACGGGATAACCAGAGAGAAAAGTCCGCCGGAGCAGATGAACATCCACCAGATAAAAACCGTTTTGTGACGGCTCCTCTTTACCAGCAGGTTCCAGAGGGCGTGCATGACGGCCGAAATAACGATCAGCGTGAAGGCAAAATGATTCATGCGGGGATTATAGACGAGGTTTGCTGGAGAGTGCGGGGAAATCTTCGCGCACCGAAAGAAAACAAATGGCTCGCGACCACCGGAACAACTATGTTGGAAGGAAACAACCTCACGGCCTTGCTATTCACGATATGGGTGACATCGTACGAATATTGGCGTAGCGTGCGGAACGCCGGCCTGCTTAGAAGAGGAAACTGATCTTGAGGCTGATATCGCTGATTGAGCGGTAATCCTGACGCTGTGCGATTCTGAGCCGTTCGATGATTTCATCGGGGGGCGTGTGGGCCAGCGTTAGCAAAATACCGCTGTGCCTGATTACCAGATCACCGTTCTCGTCGAGACAGATATCCGCCGGTCTCTTGACTGTCTGGCGAACTGCTTCAGCCACAAGATGGCTCTCCTCCGCCTTATGCAGCAACAGGAGCGGCTCGGCGCTGGCTGCAGGCGGCGTCATGACCAGGGCAACGACAACTATAGAGACCAACTTCAGAAACACTGAACCAATCGTTATTCTCTCAAAGCCTGACATTGCGGTCTCCTTCCGCCGGGCTTTGTGCCCGGTGCCGCTTTCCGGCAAAAAAAATAGCCAGATCGCCAATATCATGTAGATATTTCGGCGACCCGGCTATCTCAGAGAGACCCAATAGGCTTTCCGTCCCACCCTTGCGAATGGTTTAGTATTCTCGTGTATCCCGCTATTTATTTGTCCGTACTTTATAGCAAAAAACGTGCCTCGTCATATTCTTTTCCGCAGAGCGTTGCGGGGGACTGATTTACCGTAACAACACGTTGAGTGAGCAACGCCGCACTGTGGACAAACGACAGGAATTGCTCCTGGCAAGTGACATTTTTTAGCACTGCCTACTAACCCCGCACCCAACAACCCGATCGCACGTGTAACGCCCCCCCGCATTTCAAGATGAGGCTTGAAGCATTTTTCTCCCTACAGCAGAGTCAGCCCGCGGTTGCAACGTCCCATATAACATCTCCATGTTAAACAAGCTTTTCTCTTGAACTGGCCGCCCTCTTATCAAATCCGCTGCTGACGGTAAACTGAATCAGCAGACATATTTTTAGTGAGGCGCACTCCATGTCCCTGTCCTTCACAAAACAGATACTTATCATCATGTTGTTTTCGATATTGTTTAATGCTTACTACGCCTACATTGCGCAGCAGGGCGCCCAGAGTGCGGACATCAGCTACAGCCGCTTCCGCAGCGAACTTACGGCTGACAACATAAAAAGAATCACCATTAAGGGATCGGCCATTACGGGTGAATTCCGGACAAAGATCAAGGTGAGTGGACAGGCCCAGGGAAAAGCAGCATCGAGAGAAGTCAGTTTATTTAGCACCTTTATGCCTGCGATCAGCGACCTGGCCCTGATGTCTGATCTGACACTGCATAATGTGGAAGTAACCGCGATCTCCACGGAGTCCTCACTGTTTGTCAATGTCCTTATCGGCATCGCCCCCTGGCTGATCCTGGCCGGACTCTGGTGGATGGGGATGAAAAGCATGCGCAACCAGGGACCTGGCGGAGTGCTTAGCGGCTTGAGCCGCTCCGGCGCACGCACGTACACAGTCCACGACAAAGCGCCGGTTACCTTTGCAGACGTTGCCGGCATGGAGGACAGCAAACAGGAACTCAAGGAGATAGTTGATTACCTGCGTAACCCGAAAAAATTCGAACGGATCGGCGGCAAAGTCCCCAAAGGCGTGCTGCTGGTAGGCCCGCCGGGAACCGGCAAAACCCTCCTTGCGCGGGCGGTGGCAGGTGAGGCCGGGGTTACCTTCTTTAGCATTTCCGCATCCCAGTTCATCGAAATGTTTGTCGGGGTCGGTGCCAGTCGAGTGCGCGACCTGTTTGACAATGCCAAAAAGGCCGCACCAAGCATCATCTTCATTGACGAACTTGACGCAGTTGGGCGCAGCCGTGGGGCCGGCTTCGGTGGTGGACACGACGAACGGGAGCAGACTCTGAACCAGTTGCTGTCGGAGATGGACGGCTTTGACCAGCACCAGGAGGTTATTGTTCTGGCTGCTACCAACCGCCCGGACGTCCTCGACCCGGCGTTGCTCCGCCCCGGCCGTTTCGACCGGCACGTTGTGATAGAGCGTCCCGACTGGCGCGATCGCGAGAAAATTCTTCAGGTCCATGTACGCAAGATTGTCCTTGGCGATGGAGTTGACCTGAGTATTGTTGCCCGAGGGACGCCCGGCATGACCGGCGCCGATCTGGAGAATTTGGTGAATGAGGCGGCCATTCTTGCTTCGCGAGATGATTCCTCTGCAGTATCCATGAAGCATCTGGATAAGGCCAAGGACAAGATCCTGATGGGCGGTGAGCGGAAGATGTTCATAACTCCCGAGGAGAAGCGGATCACGGCATACCATGAAGCGGGTCACACCCTGGTGGCCAGGCTGCTACCCGGCACCGACCCGATTCACAAAGTGACCATCATCCCGCGCGGCATGGCGCTGGGAGTAACTCAGCAGCTACCCGAAGACGACCGCTACCACTATCCACAGAGTTATCTGGAAAAACGGCTGGCGGTAATAATGGGTGGGCGGATCGCAGAACGACTGGTGTTCGGCGAGGTGTCCACCGGAGCACAGAGTGACCTGAAACTGGTCACCGACCTGGCGGAGAAGATGGTATGTCAGTGGGGGATGAGCGAGAAAGTAGGTGCCATGACATTCAGCCGCGGAGAAGAGCACCCTTTTCTCGGAAGAAAGCTCGCTGAGGAGAAAACTTTTTCAGAGGCCATGGCCTGGCGTATCGACCAAGAGATCGCAACATTCATCAGCAGGGCCGAACAAAAGGCTGATGACCTTTTGAGTGTTAACCGCGTCAAGCTAGATCTCCTTGCGGAGGCGCTACAGGTGGAAGAGACGCTTGACGGGACTCGGGTTGACGAGATCATCGGCCACACACCCGGATAATCAGCCCGCCATATAAACATGTTACCGGTTATCGGCGCTGATGACATTGCCGTCTTCCGTGCTGACCGGAACACATAATGTTCTTCCGGCACCACGTTATGTATACCTAATCGTTCAGCTGCATAAAAATGTGTTTCAAAAAAATATTTATTTGGTTATTATAGTAATTAATAATGTGTGTTTATTGTGGTCAATAACGAGAAACGGAGGTGTGTTGTGACAGTATCCATAATTTCTAACACATCCCAACCGCTTTCACCGTTCACTTCGGCTGCGTCGGATACATTCACATCAAATGAAAAAGGGCCAGCCTCTACTGCCTCAAGCACTCCTCCATCCACAGACACCGCACCGGTGTCTGTGGATACTGTCAGCATTTCCTCTCAGTCGCAGCAGAAGGTCACCGATGCGAAAAAAGAAGAAACAAAAAAAGAAACGAGCAGTAATAACAGCGACAAGCCCGGCGCAGTTGCGGCCAAAGTACAATTCGTCTACAATCCTAAAGGCGAAATAAGCATAAGATACATGGATACTGCCAGCAGAATCATCTACCAGACGCCTTCAGAACTCATGTTGAGTCTCAAGGAGGCTCTTACCAAATCTGATACCTCGGTGGATACAAACGCATAGGTTTCCGGTTGTTAATTTTCTAATAACTACATAATTAAAAGAGGAAACCAACATATTGGTTTCCTCTTTTTTTCTTAAATAGATATGTGTGTTACGTCAGCACATTACTTTTTAGCAGCTGCAGAGGCATATGCTTTTACTGCATTTCTTTGAGTTTCATTTTTCGCGGCATCATCTTTGTCGCGTGCGAACTGCAAGGTCCTCTGTTCATCTGCCTTCTTGGCAGCTTTCTCAGCGGCAACGTTCTTATCATCAGCCATCTTTAATGCTTGAGCCGAAATTGTTATTGTATCAGTTTGTGCCGCTTTTACAGTCTTTTGAGAGTCCTGCGCTGCTTGAGGCAGAGAGCCCTGGATGTCACTCTTCACCTGAGGATTAACTTGAATAGGAGTAGCCATAATACTGTTCGGTGATAATGCCGCCATAGCCATTTGTCCCACCTCCTCACAACTTGTCTACACCCAAGATTGTAATCATTTTCTGCTTATTGAATACGTTATGCAAGAAGATTCTGTTTTTCAGTATGTTGAGCCTAACTATATACGTATGCACTAATGACGGCCCAACCGAGTATGAAGATTGTAACAAGTCCGCACAACAGTGCCAGAGCGTGATCAAAGTTGTTTTCACGACGACGTTCGTTATAGCCGATTAGTGCACCGACAATAACCCCGCCGAGAATTCCGCCACCGTGCCCCCAATTATTTATTCCCGGAAATATCAGGCCAAACACGAACAGACTGATGACCCAGCCGCTCACCTCTCGGTAAAGCGCCCCTCCATAGGCACCGCCCCTGTTTTTCCCATAATAAAGCAAGGCGCCGATCAGACTGCAGACCGCTGCTGAGGCGCCAATTGTGAACGGCACACCAGCCATGTATGAAACAACGTAACCGATGACGCCACCAATTGTATAGATACTGAACATACGGCTGGATCCGTACTCTCCGATCACCTTGGGCGCCAATTGATTAAGGGCCATAAGGTTGAAGATAATGTGAAGAATGCCGCCATGAAGATAATTGGCACTGAGAAGCGTCCAGTAACGTCCAAAATAATCAATCGGGTATGTGCCGGTTGCACCCAACAACAAAAGACTGCCCTGACCAGGCGAGAGAAGCCCTCCGGAGCCGGCTCCTCTGGTATTCAGCAGCAATGATAGGGCAAAGAATATCAAATTGACCGTGATGATAGCTTTTGTCAGCCAATCTCCCTCTATGGCACCACTGGTCCAGTTCATGAGTTGCCACCATGACGATGAGCGGGATGTACCACACCATGAACAGACCGTCTCCTCGCTACCGATCAGACGTTTGCATCGGGGACAGAGAATTGCTCTTTGTTTCATCTATAACCTCGTTGCCTACTGCCGTAAAACCCGAGTCTAGTGTCGCACTATCTCAATGGCACTCATAATCGGCTACTTTGCGTCAAGATTAAGCAGCACGTCACGCACACCTCTCTCTGACAGCCTTAGAACCCCTTGAGTGCATAGATACCCGGGGCATTCCTCCAGTATCCCTTAAAATCAAGACCGTAGCCAAAGAGAAAACGGTCACCGACCTCAATACCGGTAAAGTCGGCCCGCATACCAGGCTTTACCTTACGCAGATGAAGTTTCTCGACCAGCACCGCCATCATCACCCTTGCGGCACCCTGCTGTCGGCAATATTCGGCGATTGCGGCCAGAGTAACCCCTTCATCCAGTATATCATCCAGAAGCACCACTGTTCTGCCATGGAGGTCAATCTGGGGCCTGACCTTCCAGTCAAGCGCGACACCGTTCATTTCATGCCCGTAGCGGGTTGCATGAACGTAATCAACCTGCAGAGGAAACACCAGTTTTGTCAGCAGCTGTCCGGAAAAGACTAAACCGCCGTTCATGCAGCATATCAGGACCGGGTTTAAATCCTTCAGCTCAGCAGTAACCTCTTCTGCTATACGGGCGATAGCCGCGATAACATCCGCTTCAGCAACCAGAAGATCAGCTTCATCCATTACTCTATTCGCTTCTTCGATGTTCATGGCATCTCCTTTAGCTGCGCGCCCACGACCCTTTGAATACCGCCTGGATCAAGAGCAATAATCGGTTCAGAATATTTACCGGCATTCTTGAACATTGAAGCAACATCTTTTGCCTGCCTTATGCCGATTTCCACCAGCAACCAACCGCAAGGATTCAGGTAATTTACCGCTGCCGGGATAAGTGTTCGATATATGTCAAGGCCATCAATTCCGCCATCCAAGGCAATAACTGGGTCGTAATCGCGCACTTCCTGATCAAGAGTGTCAATATCAGCCGTAGGGATATAAGGCGGATTCGACACAATTAGATCAAAGCGCCGGCCGACAACTGGTTCAAGCAGTGAGCCATGCAGGAATTCGATCATCGCGCCAACCCTATCAGCATTGCGCCGTGCGACCGCCAGTGCTGCTTCGGATATATCAGTGGCGGTGACTACCGCTTTAACCAAGCGCTTCTGCAAAGAGACGGCAACACATCCGCTTCCCGTCCCAATATCCAGAACGGTTTGAGAATGTGGCGCCCTGGCAACTGCCTCTAATATCAACACCTCGGTATCATAACGTGGAATCAGGACATCAGCCGACACCTCATAATCAACCCCGAAGAACTCTTGAGTCCCAAGGATATGCTGGAGCGGTTCCCGTTTCGCCCGCCGTGCAACCAGCGAGCGATATGCGGCAAGCTCAGCATCATTCAAAGGCTTGTCGTACTGCAGGTACAAGCCAACACGGTCTAGCCCGGTTGCGGCACAGAGCAGCCATTCGGCTTCAAGACGCGCGTTGACAACACCTTTGGAAGAAAGGAAGTCCTTTGTCCAGGCAAGTAGCTTAAGTGTTGTCCAGATTTCTTGCGATGACAATGTAGCTCCTGACCGTTGCAAGTGTAATATACCAACGATAACAAAAGGGCGGTCTCGATTTGAGACCGCCCTTTTGTTATAAACGATTGCCAGTCAAAAAAGCTACATAAGCTTGACTGCCATCTGAGCGTACTCAAGAATAACTGAAGGCACAATACCTGGAATTAAAGAGCCTGCGACGGCTATGACCAGTGCAAGGGCAACCGGTGGAGTAACCTGAACCCAGTCAAATTCTTCAGTAGGTTCCTTCATATACATGTAGACCATGATACGCAGGTAGTAATAAACAGACGCGGCACTATTAAGTACGCCAATAACCGCAAGCCAGATGTAACCTTGCTGAACAGCTCCAGAGAAAAGATAGAACTTACCGATAAATCCGGCGGTTGGTGGCATACCCGCAAGAGAAAACAAGAAGATCGTCATAACAAGCGCCAAAACTGGGCGTTTGGAACCTAGTCCGGCAAAATCCATGACGTTGCCATTGGTTTCACCCTTTTTGGCTACTAGGATAATAATGGCAAACGCACCGATGTTCATAAAAGCGTACGAAAGCATGTAAAAGAGGATACCGGAGATACCGGTGCCGTTACCGGCAGCAAAACCAACCAGCGCATAACCTGCGTGGGCTATTGATGAATATGCCAGAACGCGCTTGATATTGTCCTGACGCAATGCCGTTATGTTACCAATGGTCATGGTCAACACAGCCATTACCCAAAGGACCTGGCTCCATTCGACCTGCATGGTCGGCAATGCAACAAGGAAAATACGGAGAAGTGCGGCGAAACCTGCAGCTTTAGGGCCAGCAGACATAAAAGCGGTCATCGGTGTCGGTGCGCCTTCATAAACATCCGGTGTCCACATGTGAAATGGCGCAGCAGCGATCTTGAATGCAAAGCCGGTCATCGTAAGGAGCATACCGGCAAGCAGGAGTATATTTGATGAAGGGAGCGTCATCTGGCCGACGATTTCAGCAATTTTGTAAAGACGTGTTGTGCCTGTTGCCCCGTAAATAAGTGCCATACCATACAGCATGAAACCGGTAGAAAAAGCGCCGAGCAGGAAGTACTTGAGGCCGGCCTCGTTGGACTTCTTGTTTGTCCGGTTAAATCCTGCAAGGACATAAAGCGTGATGGACATAACTTCAAGCCCAAGGAACACGGTCATGAGGTCAGTACCGGAGGCCATCAACATCATACCGACGACAGCAAACAGGATCAGCGGATAGAGTTCACCGTGATTGCACCCTTCACGTTCCATATACTTATCTGATATCAACACTGTCAACCCGGCAGCGACCAGAAAAGTCATCTTGAAGAATGTTGCAAAATTATCGAGGACCACTGAGCCACTAAAACTCTCAATATGGTTGCCCCACCCAGATCCAACAAGCACCGCCGTCGCGACAATACCGATGAAACTGATATATGCAAGGTATGACTTCTGGCCGCCGCTGGGTGCAAATACATTGATCAGCAGAAGAGCCATGGCCAGCACGGAGAGAAAGATCTCCGGTAGAATCGGCGTCATGTTGACGACTGGAATTAAAATCATGTCCATCTAAAATATCCTCCGGTCGGATTGACTCGTTATTTGTTTACTTTGCGTCGTGCGGATTTACAACTGGTGCAGCCTGTGTTGGAGAAGTCGGCTTTATATCCGGATGCCCTGCAGGCAGCGGCGCCTGCATCTGCGATTGATCAATCGGCGGGTGGCCTGCAGGCAACTGAGTCGTTTCTGCATCTGAAATGACCTTGGCATCAACCGAAGCAACTCGTACCTGAGCAACAAGTTTCTGTATCGCAGGGTCCATCCTGTCAATGAAAGGCTTCGGATAAAGACCCATGAAGAAAATCAAAACGATCAATGGCACCATGATAGTAATTTCACGGGCATTCAGATCAAGTAACTTCTGGTTTTTAGGGTTGTCCAACTCACCAAACATGACGCGCTGGAATACCCACAGCATGTAGACAGCAGAGAGAATAACACCACTGGTTGCAATAATTGTCCACCAGCGCAACTGACTTTCAAAAGCGCCAAGCAGGATGAGGAATTCACCTACGAATCCGTTGGTACCAGGCAGACCCACAGATGAAAAAGTGACTATCATGAAAACAGTTGCGAAGATCGGCATCTGTTTTGACAAACCACCGAAATCTGTGATCAAACGGGTGTGTCGACGCTCGTAAATAAAACCGACTATAAGGAACAGTGCGCCGGTTGAAATACCGTGGTTAATCATCTGCAGCATTCCACCAGTAATACCCTCAACATTGAAAGCAAATACACCGAGCATGACGAAGCCAAGGTGGGCGACTGAAGAATAGGCGACCAGCTTTTTAACATCTTCCTGCACCATTGCTACAAGCGCGGCATAGATAATGCCGATAACAGCAAGAGTTGCAATGACCGGTGCAAACTTATGCGCAGCTTCCGGAAACAGTGGAATAGCAAAACGCACATATCCGTAGGTACCCATTTTAAGCAGAACGGCTGCAAGGATAACAGAACCGGCTGTCGGCGCCTCAGTATGCGCATCAGGTAACCAGGTATGGAGAGGAAACATCGGAACCTTGATGGCAAAAGCAAAGGCAAAAGCAATGAACAACCAGATCTGGGTAGCCATGTCCAGCTTGAGGCTGAAGAAATTCAACAGGCCAAAGTCAGTGATACCGGCTTCCATCCCCTTGAAGTACAGGAAGATGAGTGCAACAAGCATCAGAAGCGAACCGACCATGGTGTATATAAAGAACTTTACAGCTGCATAGATTTTATTCTTTCCACCCCAGATACCGATCATGAAATACATCGGAATCAGCATTACTTCCCAGAAAATGTAGAACAGGAAGAGATCCAAGGAGATAAACGCACCCAACATTCCTGTTTCAAGCAGCAGCAGGCAGATCATATACTCTTTGACCTTTACTTCGACTGCTGTGAATGTTGAAAGAACGGCGATAGGCATAATGAACGTTGTCAGGATTACCAGCCAGAGGCTGATCCCATCTATTCCGATGTTATATCTCATGACGAACGGGCCAGCAGCGATCCAGGGTACATTCTCGGTAAACTGGAAGTCAGCGTTGGCCTGGAATCCTGTCAGTATTATCAGTGACACCAGGAAAGTCACAATTGTTACCGCGAGGGTGACATTCCGGAGTACTCCCTTGCTGTCTTTCGGGATAAACAGCAGCAACAGGACACCCAGTATCGGCAGGAATGTCGTCAGGCTCAGTACGTTACTCATGAATTCGTGCTCCTTTATACAAAGTGCTAATGAAGTGGTTATTTAAAGATGTAGTAGCCAAGCATTACGACAACACCGAGCGCCATTGACAAAGCATAGTTGTAAATATATCCGGATTGCATGTAGCGGAAAACACCGCTGAATCCCATCACGACATTGGCAACACCATTGACAACTCCGTCTATAATCAGGACATCGAAGCCTTTCCAGAGAAACTGGCCAAGCGCCTTGCACGGATTCACGAAGATGTAGTCATAGATTTCGTCTATATACCACTTGTTGTACACGGCACGATGCAGTGTCGGAAATGTAGCGACGAATTTACCCGGCAGTTCAGTGTTCTTAACATACATTGTAAATGCGATGCCGATCCCGACAAGAGCGATAACGACTGACAGTCCCATCAACCCCCATTCGAGGGCATGACTCGGGTGTGCACCTTGATGGGCATATTTGCCGCCGTATTCATTCGCCAGCTCAAATACCGGCTCAAGCCAATGTTCGAAGTAGTTCGGCAACATTCCCATAAGCTTCGGCATACCAAGGTATCCACCGAAAAGAGCAAGTGTACCGAGCACCATCAAAGGTATGGTGATGACCAGTGGAGACTCATGGAGATAGCTCTTTGCAGCAGGAACAATGCGGCACTCGCCGTAGAAAGTCATGAAGACAAGACGGAACATGTAGAAGGCGGTGAAGCAAGCGGCAATGCCTCCAATTGCCCACAATACGACATTCAGATTACCGTGGTAAGGGTTAGCAAACGCCTGCCAGAGGATCTCGTCTTTCGAAAAGAATCCAGAAAAACCAGGGATACCGGAAATAGCGATGGTGGAGACCAGAAATGTAAGGAAGGTAATTGGCATCGCCTTACGTAATCCACCCATATTACGCATATCCTGAGCATCATCGTGAGAATGAACCTTATGCAAAGCGTGATGCATTGAGTGGATAACCGAACCGGAACCGAGGAACAGGCAGGCCTTAAAGAAGGCGTGGGTCATCAGGTGGAAGATGCCGGCGCTGAATGCCCCGACTCCCATGGCAAGAAACATGAAACCAAGCTGAGACACTGTCGAATAAGCAAGAACACGCTTGATATCGTTTTGTGCCGTACCGATGGTAGCGGCAAAGATTGCGGTCGCTGCACCGACAACGGCAATTACCATCATGGTTTCAGGCGATTTGATAAAGACAAAACTCATCCTGCCGATCATGTAGACACCTGCTGTTACCATCGTAGCAGCATGGATCAGGGCAGAAACAGGGGTGGGGCCTTCCATCGCGTCCGGAAGCCAGGTAAACAGGGGTATCTGGGCAGACTTGCCCGTTGCACCGACAAAAAAGCATAATGTAGCAATTGTGACAACACCACCGTATGGAAGCAGGTGAGAAGCTGCCTTGATTTCAACAAAATTAATAGTCCAGATATTATGGTTGCTGCCGAACCACCAGTAGAGGGTAAACAGACCGATCAGAAATCCGAAGTCACCGACCCGATTCATGACAAACGCCTTTTTGGCGGCATCACCGGCAGATTTCTTGTGGAAATAGTATCCAATCAGCAGGTATGAACAGAGGCCTACACCTTCCCAGCCAATAAACATGACCAGCATATTGCTGCCAAGAACCAGAAGGAGCATCGACATACAGAACAGGTTCAAGTAGGCAAAGAAACGATAGAAGCCCTCTTCACCGTGCATGTATCCAATCGAATAGAGGTGGATCAATGATCCAACGCCAGTGACTACCATGATCATAATGACTGATAATGGATCGACAAGGAAAGCCATATCAGCTTTAAAGTTGCCGGAGTGAATCCAAGGGAAAAGAACTTTTTCAAATACTCTCTGCTCAGCTGGCAGGCCGATCATCTGCATGAGTATTCCGCACGAAACCAGGAATGACAGGAAAATCATCAGCGTACCGATTGCGCCGATTATTGCCTCATTCTTGATCTTTTTCCCGAAGAGTCCATTGATCAGGAACCCGATAAGAGGGAAAAGCGGGATTAGCCATACTTTGTCAAACATGTAAGACTCCTTTTATGCAATCATTAAACGTAGTCGTAATAGTTTGGACTGCTGTTCTACCACTTCATCAGGTTTACATCGGCGACATCAATTGATTCTTTATTGTTAAAGAATGCAATGATCAGGGCCAGACCGACAGCCGCTTCAGCAGCCGCAACAGTCATAATGAAAAAGACGAATATCTGGCCGTCAAGATTTCCGAGATGACGTGAGAATGCAACAAAAGTCAGGTTAACGGAATTGAGCATCAACTCAATACACATAAAGATTACAATTGCATTCTTGCGGGTCAGTACACCAATTGTACCGATAGAAAAGAGTACGGCGCTTACGATGAGATAGCTGTTCAGGTTTTCCATGAAATATATCCCTCTTATATTTTTTTCTTGGCCAGGATGACCGCGCCTACTATTGCAGTTAAAAGCAGAATTGATGTGACTTCGAACGGCAACAGGAAAGTTGTGAATATTTCGCGTCCAATCAGTTCAGTGTGGCCGAGCTGCTTAATCATGTCACCGCTGAGAGGGCCCGTAGGGAGAGCTGCGCGGCTTTTCACAACAACATATATGAGATTCAGCAATGTAAAGAAGCCGATTATTGAACCAATGATCAGTTTATGGGAATGCTTTTTAGTAGCATCCACTCTGATATTGAGCAACATGATGGTGAAAACCATCAGAACCATGATTGCACCGGCATAAACCATCACCTGTACGGCAGCCATAAACGGTGCATCCAGCATGACGTAATAGGTAGCCAGACAGAAGAAAGTCATTATAAGTGACAGTGCGCTATTAATCGGGTTCTTACAGGTGACCACGAGGATCGCCGATATAATAGCCACTAACGTAATGATCAGAAAGAAGATGGTTTCCATGCACTGCTCCTTGATTACTTTTCTAAGAGACGTTCTTTTGAATAAATAAAGTCTTGACGATTATAATTAGCCAACTCGAACTCACCGGTCATCTTGAGGGCATCAACCGGGCAGGCTTCAACACAGTATCCACAAAAAATACAACGTAACATGTCGATTTCATAAACCGAGGCGAACTTGTCATGGTTGGCATCTTCACCAGCTTCTACCGTAATGCATTTTGCAGGGCAGACTGTTGGGCAGAGATAACAGGCTACACATTTGGCTTTGCTGTGCGAAACCTTGAGACCGTGCAGACCGCGAAAACGCTGCGATACTTTAGGACGCTCCGTCGGGTACTGCAAGGTTACCGGCTTCATGAACATGTGTTTCAACGTAATTTTCATGCCGTTTATAATCGGTGTAATCGGATTCATATATCCATCCTCGTCTCTAAAATAACGTTACTCGAACAGCCGGGTTTAAATGAAATAGCCAATAATTCCGGTTACTACAATGTTTATAAGCGCGACCGGGATAAATACTTTCCAGCCAAGATGCATCAACTGGTCATAACGATAGCGTGGCAGTGTGGCGCGGATCCACATACAGACAAACATGAGGAAGTAAACTTTTGCAATAAAGTAAACTGGTCCGAGAAGAGGCATGGCAGCAGTAAAAGGTCCGTTCCAGCCGCCAAGAAACAGTGTGACGGTCAAGGCACAGACTGTTACCATGTTTGCATATTCCGCCATGAAGAACATTGCATATTTCATGGAGGAATATTCGGTACAGAACCCGGATACCAGTTCAGTCTCAGCCTCAGGCAGGTCAAACGGTGTACGGTTGATCTCAGCAAGAGAACAGATGAAGAACATGAAAGCTGCTAGTGGCTGTTTGAAAAGGTACCACTCAAATCCGCCAAAACCTGACTGTAGTTCTACAATCCTGCTCAGGGAAAGCGTGCCGGAAAGCATGAAGACCGATATTATTGCCAGGCCGGCAGCCAGCTCGTAGGAAATCATCTGAGCTGAGGCACGCAGACCGCCCATCAGTGAGTATTTACTGTTTGAAGCCCAACCGGCAAGAACAATTCCATACACACCAAGGGATGACATAGCGAGGATATAGAGAACTCCAACATTTACGTCAAACACCTGACCGGCAGTTGTGTCATAATACGCAGCAATCTGAAGAGGCACCTTATAACCAGCTACCTCAATGATGCCCCCGAAAGGAATGACGGCAAATGTTATAAATGCCGGTATTAACGCTATCAGTGGTGCAACCAGAAAAGCAAACGTACTCGCCTGCGAAGGAATTATTTCCTCTTTGAAGAATAGCTTGAGACCATCAGCAATAGGCTGCAAAAGTCCGTGCCATCCAGTACGCATCGGCCCAAGACGAACCTGCATATGACCAATAATTTTACGCTCAGCGTAAGTTGCATAGGCCACGGTCAGCAGCACGAAGACAAAAGCCACCAGGACCTTGGCAACCATAGCGATGTAATACATCAGCGGCAGTCCTAATATCTCGATTCCCATCTGTCCCTCTTTCCTTGCTTTGTGAAATTAGTTTTTTCGTTCAATCAATAATGAGTAACTCTGTTACTTTGCCAGCGTAACCATTGTCACCGGTGCCCCACTCCATACCGTGTTAATCGGTGCATCACTAAAATGATATGGGGCAAAGACGACGCCCGCAGGCATACGGGAAGTCACTTTAGCTTTAAGTTGCATGCTTCCGGTTGCCGTTGAAACAGTAATCAGGTCGTTTTCAGCAATCTTGTTGGCTGAGGCATCTGTACGTGACAGTTCAATGTAGCTTTCAGGGCAGACATGCATTGGTCCCTCGCCATTCTGGGACAGTGTTCCACTGTGATACAGTACGCTACCGACCACCATTGAAAGCTTACCTGCTTCAGCAACAGGAGGAGTTACACCTTGCGTGGCGACAAGAGCAGGCGATGTCACAACCGGAGCAAAAGCGCCTTCTTTGCGAAGAGACACATGACTCAACCCTTGGTAGCCGACTGTATTCTCAGCTATTGTTGCAAACTGTGCAGCAGGTGATACCGGAGCTGTACCGCCGAGCCTGGAAATCAGATCAGCGAACACTTCAAAATCGGTCTTTGTCTGGCCAATCTTGCGGATTGCCGGTTTTACATATTGGACTCGACGATCAGTACTGGTAAAAGTGCCGTCTTTCTCGGCAAAAGAGCAGACAGGGAGTACAACATCGGCCATGGCAGCTGTCTCGGTAAGAAACAGTTCAGATACAACCATGAACTCAACCGCATCAAGAGCAGCCTTGACTTTATTGCGATCCGGATAGGATACCAATGGATTCTCGCCGGCAATAAAAAGTGTTTTAACAGCACCAGCAGTACATGCATCAAGAATCTGCTGGGCATTCAGACCGCCATCCTGAGCATAAAAGCCCATGTCTACGGCACCCTGACTGTTGTTCTTCTCAGAAAGGCAGAGTACACCGCACCCCTCTTTACCGAACTTGCCGGTAAGAATAGCAAGATTTGCTGCTGCACTTGCAAGATCTGCAGTGTGACCCGGGTAAGCCTGTCCGACCGGGAAGATAATCAGGGCCTTCTCGGCAGCGGCATAGTCAGAAGCCAGTTTTTTGATATCTGCAGCAGTTACGCCACACTGTGTGGCAACAGCGTCAGGGCTGTAACCAGACAGCGCTTTCTCAAGATCGGCAAAACCGGTGACGCCAACAGCAGTGCCATCAGCCAATTTTTCATCAAGGATTGTTTTTGCTATCGCATTCAATAGCGTAACTTCGTTCCCCGGCAGGTGAACAAGAGTATTTGCATCTGGCAGTTTGGAGAGCTTGCCGCGTTTATCAGATAGTATAGAAAGCTTAACGCCCTGGTTTTTGACCGCCATATTTATTTCAAAACCAACTACCGGATGTGTTTCATAGGTATCAGTCTTTATAACCAGAAGCAGATCACTCTTTTGAATGTCGAGAATCGAGGCTGGTGAAGCGCTTGCACCAAAACTACGCGCAAAACCTTCTGTCAATGCAGCATGAGCATATCCCGCAGCGTTATCGAGGTGTTTGGTGCCAATATTTTCTACAAGCAACTTTTTAAAGAGTGAAAGTTCTTCGTTGGTTAAGCGCGGGGTTGCTAGCGCTGCAACAGAACTGCCACCTTTGAGACGCCCTGCAACAAGCTCAAGAGCCTCATCCCAGGTTGACTCAGTCAAGGTGCCGTTTTTTCTAACCAGCGGCGTGGTCAAACGCTTGGCACTGTTGATAAACTGGTACCCGAATCTGCCACGGACGCACAGTTGCCCTTTGTGGAAACCCTGGTCTTCATCATAAATAGTTGTCAGAACTTTGTTGTCTTTGACACCAAGAGTCAGGTTGCAGCCGGTGCCGCAGTAGCTGCAGACAGATGCATGTTTTGTCATCGCCCAAAAACGGGCTTTATGCTTAAAAGGGCGAGCCAACAGTGAACCAACTGGGCAGACCGAAATGCATGAGCCACAGAATTCGCAGTTCAGAGCATCATCGAATTCACAACCGATTTTTGTTTCGATACCGCGGTCAATGAATGTCAGTGCGCCAAAACCGACAATTTCATCACAAATACGAGCGCATTTTCCGCAAAGTACGCAGCGGTTCATGTCACGCTCAATCAGCGGATTGTTATAATCGATCTGATGGTTAAACTTCGCATCGGTAAAACGGTTACTGTTGACCTTGTACTCATAGGTAAGATTCTGCAGATCACAGTCACCCGACTTATCGCACACAGGACAATCAAGCGGATGATTGAGCAGCAACAGTTCCAGCACCATTTTGCGAGCTTTAACGATGTCAGGAGTCGCAGTACGGATAATCATCCCATCCGTTACCGGAGTGGTACAAGCAGGTATCTGGCGACCTTTCATCTGTTCAACTTCAACCAGACACATACGACAGGCACCAAATGGCTTAAGCTTTTTGTCGTGGCATAGTATCGGAATCTTGATTCCGTTAAGTTTGGCCGCTTCGTAAATCGTTGCGGTTCTGGGTGCAGTAACCTGCTTGTCATCTATTGTAAGATTTACCATCTCAACCTCTGTTCAGTGAGTTTGACCGTATGCGTGTTTGATTTTATTCAATAGCCATAAAACGGCAGGCGTCGTAGCAAGATTTACACTTGGTGCATTTTTCCTTGTCAAGATATGCAAGCTGTCCCTTTTCCCAGACAATTGCATCGACCGGACAGGCTTTCTTGCAGGCGCCGCACTTAACGCATTTGTCCTCAACGACCTGCCACAGCAACAGCTCTTTGCAGCAGTTGGAAGGGCATCTCTTTTCAGTGATATGTGCTTCGTACTCATGACGGAAATAATTAATCGTAGAAAGGATCGGGTTTGGAGCTGTCTGTCCAAGGCCACAGAGCGACGCTTTTTTAATGGCAACGCCAAGGTCCTGAAGTGTTTCGATATCAGAAAGCTCACCACGACCTTCGGTGATGCGCTCGAGGATATCAAGCATAACCTTAAGACCGATACGGCATGGCACACACTTACCGCAGGATTCCATGCGTGTGAAGTTCAGAAAGAAGCGGGAGACGTCAACCATACAGGTTGTTTCATCCATGACAACAAGACCACCGGACCCCATCATGGCGCCAGCCTTGATCAGTGAATCATAATCAACCGGTGTATCAAGGATATCTGCCGGGATACAGCCGCCGGAAGGACCGCCAGCCTGAACCGCCTTGAATTTGCGATTATTAGCGATACCACCGCAGACGTCGTATATAACTTCGCGTACTTTCATGCCGGCTGGAACTTCAACAAGGCCAGTATGCTTTACTTTACCGGTAACAGCGAAAATCTTGGTGCCTTTGGTCGTCTCTGTGCCGAGTGAAGCATACCACTCACCACCCTTATTAATAATGTGACGAACATTGCCAAAGGTTTCAACGTTATTTATGTTAGTCGGCTTGCCCCATAGACCGCGTACCGCAGGAAAAGGAGGGCGTGGACGACTCATGCCGCGATACCCTTCAATAGAGGCCATCAATGCTGTTTCTTCACCGCAAACGAAAGCACCGGCTCCCATCTTGATGCGCATATCAAAGTCAAAGCCCCACCCCTGGATATTCTTGCCAAGGTAGCCTTTCTCATAACATGTATCAATCGCATGTTGAAGTCTCTGAATTGCGAGAGGATATTCGGCGCGGACATAAACATAACCGAAGTCGCAACCGATTGCATAAGCCGCAATCATCATTCCTTCAATAATGCAGTAGGGATCGCCTTCGAGAAGGGAACGGTCCATGAAAGCACCTGGATCGCCTTCGTCAGCATTACAGATAAGATACTTGTGCTCTCCAGGCGAAGCTTTACAGAATGACCACTTCATACCGGTAGGGAAACCGCCACCCCCACGGCCACGCAGCCCGGATTTTTTCACTTCATCAATTACTTCTTCCGGCTTCATCGACTTTACGCACTTCTCGATAGCCTTGAACCCGTCTTCATTTTTATAAGCATCGATGCTGTCAGGATCTATCTGACCGCAACCGGTCATGACAACGCGCATCTGGGCATCAACGAACTGATTATAGTATGGCTTGGCTTTCCGCTTTTCGATGGTCGCCTTATTGACAATATGCTCGTCAATTATCTTTTCGACCTCTTCCGGCTTTACGAAGTCATAGGTTACGCGACCCTGTTCAGGTGTGATAACATCAACCAGAACATCGTTGGCACAAAGACCACGACAGCCGGTCTTGATGACATCGCAACGCTTCCCGACAATCGCATCCACGCCTTTTTCAGCCAGCAGCTTTACAAATGCTGCTTCGACCTCTTTGGCACCCATTGAAATACCGCCAGTTCCCTGGCAGATAAGAATCTGTATTCCTGCGTTTTCGCTCATGACTCAATTGTCCCCTGCTGGATAGTTTCGAGCTACTTCAATGGCCTCTGGTTGTAATCAGCAACTATTTCATCAACTTTCTGTACTGTCATAGCACCGTAGGTAGAATCATTGACCATCGCTAACGGTGCCATACCACAAGCACCAAGGCAGGCAACCTTCTCGAAGGTGTAGCGAAGATCCGCCGTAGTCTCTGCATGACCAATATGCAGCTTATCAAAAAAAGTTTCGACGATTCGGGTCGCACCCTGTACATGGCATGCAGTGCCGACGCAGACACGTATAATGAATCTGCCGCGAGGCTTAAGATGAAACTGGGCATAAAATGTAAGAACACCGTAAATCTGGCTTGGATAAACATTAAGGCGTTCGGCAATGTGGTCCGCTACAATGCGCGGAATATAACCGTACTCATCCTGAACACCCTGAAGCACCGGCATCAGATTACCAGGAATGTCTATATATTTATCGATAACTGCATCGGCAATTGAAAGATCAATTTCCGGTTCTTGCTCTGTGGCCTGCTGCGCTACTACGTCACTCATGCGCCCCATCTCCTTTGAATCGTGCGGAGTTATCTGTCTATTTCACCAAGAACGATGTCCAGGGTGCCGATAACGGCAACCAAGTCGGCAATCATGGAACCGACACTCATCTGCTCTATTGCCTGCAGGTTCACAAATGAAGGCGGACGGATTCTCAAGCGCTCCGGCTTGTTGCCACCATCGCTGACAATATAGAAACCAAGCTCACCCTTAGGTGCTTCAACGCCCTGGTATACTTCACCTTCCGGCGCAGAGAAACCTTCGGAAGCAATCTTGAAGTGATGTATAAGACCTTCAATACTGTTATAGACATTTTCCTTAGGCGGGTAACATACCTGAGGGCAATCAGCCAGAACAGGGCCCGGCTTGAGACGATCAAGTCCCTGACGAACGATCTTGCAGGATTCGCGCATCTCGATCAGGCGGACCTTATAGCGATCAAACGTGTCGCACTTCTCGCCAACCGGAACCTTGAACTGGTATTTATCGTATCCGCTGTATGAATCATCACGCCGCAGATCCCAATCAACGCCAGAACCACGCAGCGCAGGACCGGTAATACCGATTTCAATAGCATCTTCTGCGGAAATGACACCGTTACCGACCGTACGCTTGAGCCAGATCGGGTTGGTTGTCAAAAGACCTTCATACTGATCAAGGTAACCCGGCATAGCATCGATAAAGTCACTGACTTTTTTCACAAACTCATCAGGAACATCCTGAGAGAGACCGCCGACACGGAAGAAGTTTGATGTCATACGAGCACCGGAGATCAGCTCATAGATCTCCATGACTGTTTCACGCTCACGGAACGCGTAAATAAAAACTGTCATGGCACCAATGTCAAGCGCATGGCAAGCCAGCCAGACCAGATGCGATTCAAGCCTGGTGAGTTCTGCCATGATTATCCTGATCGTCTCAGCGCGCTCAGGCACCTCTACAGCCATCAACTTTTCGACGGCCAGGATGTAACCAAGATTGTTGCTCATTGGCGCCAGGTAATCCAGACGATCGGTCAGCGGCAGAATCTGGTGATAGGTACGATGTTCTGCCAGCTTTTCAACACCACGATGCAGGAAGCCGATATGAGGAGTAACCTTGACGATAACCTCGCCGTCAAGCTCAAGAACGAGCCGCAGAACCCCGTGAGTACTGGGATGCTGAGGACCCATATTTAATGTCATTGTTTCAGTAGTAGCCATGTATCGCCTCTTCTATGATCGAATTACAGAACGATGTAGTAAAACTATGACAAACGCCCTTTGTAGGGTTCACGGTCAGGACCTTGGAGCGGATAGTCTTTACGGAGGGGGTGTCCTACCCAGTCATCAGCCATGAGGATACGTCTCTGGTCGGGGTGTTTATCGAATGTAATCCCGAACAAGTCAAAGACTTCACGCTCCAGCCAGTTGGCTGTCTTCCAAACCTGAGTTGCCGTCGGGATACTGGAGTCAGCCTCAGCAACCGCAGTTTTTATACGGAGTCGATCCTTGTTGGTGATTGACAAAAGCTGGTAGACCATCATAAAACGGTCTTCCTTTTTGCCAAGGTAGTCAACCGCAGTCAAGTCTGTCAGCTGATTAAACTGCAGCGACTGCTTGAGGAACGAAAGGATATCGATAATGGCATCCTTCGCTACGGTTACCGTCACCTCTCCCCTGAACTCGACTACATCAATGATCGAAGCGGCAAACTTTTCCTTCAACTTCAGTACTGCACGATTGTTTTCTGCCATGATATCCAACCCTTTTGTGGGATTTAGTGTGTACGTTCGTTGATATTACAGAAGATCAGGCTGCTTCCGGAATATAGCGTTCGCCCAAGCCGATAGCGGAGCCGAATGAGTTACGCTCTTTCATAATCTTATCCTGCAGCTTCATCAAGCCAAACAGTAACGCCTCCGGACGGGGCGGGCAACCGGGAATATATACATCAACCGGCAGAGCCTCATCAATACCCTGAACAACGCTATAGGTATCAAAGATACCGCCGGAACAGGCGCACGCACCCATGGCAATGACCCATTTAGGCTCAGGCATCTGCTCATAGACTGTCCTGATAACAGGCAGCATTTTTTTAGTTACTGTTCCTGCGATTATAATACAGTCAGATTGACGTGGAGATGCGCGAAAAATGATTCCGAAACGGTCCAAATCGTTGTGGGATGCGCCGGCAGCCATCATCTCAATGGCGCAGCAGGCCAAACCAAATGTCATCGGCCAGATGGACGATTTTCGCGACCAGTTCACAAGTGCATCAAGTGACGTGGTTAAAACGTTTTCGCCAAGCGGATTATCTACTCCCATTCCAGCGCTCCTTTTTTCCAGACATAAACATAACCGACAAAAAGAATGACAATAAAAAGCCCCATTTCAACAAGACCAAAAACACCCAGCTTCTTGTAGAGGATTGCCCATGGATACAGAAAAACAGCCTCTATATCGAACAATATGAACAGTACTGCGATCAAATAGAACTTGATCGAATAACGCTCACGGGCGGTTCCTACTGGATCACAACCACTTTCATACGGCTGCAACTTTAGCTTCGACGGTTTTTTCTGGCCAATCAACGATGACATGACAAGGGACACAAGCCCGAAACCTATTGCCACGAGGACCAGAAGTAGTATTGGCAGGTATGCACCAAGCATTAAAATCCTCCTTACTGCGAACGGTATACTGTATACAAACGTTGCTTGTAATAGGTTATTTGCTTTTCTTTGTCAACACCTATTTTACTTCTACTTTATTTACAAACAACTTTTAGTCGCCTAAATTCCAAATAAAATTACCGTATTACAATTGACACAACAATATACTGTATGATTAAATAGTCTTCTTTTTAGAGCAATTAGATTCCAAACTTAACCCCACATAAAAGGCCCAATCCATGAATCACGAACGTTCAAGCCAACTTTTCCAACAAGCAAAAGCATCTATCCCGGGCGGCGTCAACAGCCCTGTACGCGCCTTCAAATCCGTCGGCGCCGACCCACTCTTTATCAAGAAGGCGTCAGGCTCCCATATCTACGATGAAGACGGCAATGAGTTTATTGACTACGTCGGCTCGTGGGGCCCGATGATTGCCGGCCATTGCCACCCGGATATCATCAAAGCCGTTCAGGACACCATGTCCAGTGGCGCCAGCTTTGGAGCCCCTACGGAGCGTGAAACAATCCTCGCCAACATGATTATTGAAGCCGTCCCATCGATTGAAATGGTTCGCATGGTCAGCTCCGGCACCGAAGCTACCATGAGTGCCATACGCCTTGCTCGCGGCTATACCGGGCGCGACAAAATCATCAAATTTTCCGGATGCTATCACGGTCACGCCGATTCGTTGCTGGTGAAGGCCGGTTCAGGTGCTGCCACTTTCGGTGTCCCTGATTCTCCCGGCGTTCCGGCTGAGGTTGCCAAGCTGACCCTTACCGCCGAATACAACTCCCTTGAGTCAGTCATGAGCCTGATTGCCGATAATGCTGGTGAGGTTGCCTGTATTATTGTCGAGCCAGTTGCCGGAAATATGGGGACCGTCCCCCCCCGTGACGGTTTTCTCGAAGGGCTTCGCGAAATCTGTACGAATGATGGTATTCTATTGATTTTTGACGAGGTGATGTCCGGCTTCCGTGTCGCCTACGGTGGTGCCCAGGAGCTGTATGGAGTCACCCCTGACATGACCACCCTTGGCAAGATCATCGGCGGCGGGCTTCCTGTCGGTGCCTTTGGCGGCAAACGCGAAATTATGGAAAAACTTTCCCCCTCTGGCGGGGTTTACCAGGCAGGCACCCTGTCCGGAAATCCGCTTGCCATGTCTGCCGGAATCGCAACGCTTAACATCCTTAAGGCACCGGGGTTTTACAAAACCCTCGAAGAGAAGAGCCGGGCGGTTGCCGACGGCATCTCGAGCGCAGCCAGAAACGCCGGCTATCCGATCTATTCAACCCGGGTTGGCAGTATGTTCTGCGCGTTTTTCAGCAAAGGGGAAGTATATGACTGGCCAACCGCTTCACGCTGTGACACAACCTCATTCGCCAAGTACTTTCTTGCCATGCTCGACGCAGGAGTTTATCTGGCTCCATCCCAATTTGAGACCGCTTTCGTTTCAGCAACCCACAGCGAGACAGACATTGAAAACACTATTGCCGCAGCAACCAGATGCTTTAAGTTGATCGCGTAACGGATGTTTTCGTTTCTGTTTGACATACCGGCAAAACCTATGGTAAGAAATACCGGTTTTACGCTCCTTTCACTGGTGACATTTCATGGCTAATAATAATCGTCAGATTTTTCAGAGCCTTGCAATGGTTTCCAGTATGGGCATCTCTGTTGTACTGGCGATTGCGATAGGTGTCTGGTTCGGGCTCACTCTCGATCGCTGGTTTGGCACAAAGCCCTGGTTCTTTTATATTTTCATGTTCATCGGGATAGCAGCCGCTTACAAGAATGTGTATGTTATCGCCGGCAGGGAGATCCGCAAAAGTGATGATAACGATCAATGAGGACAACCTCTTTGCTGTCATCATCAAGGGGAGCCTGGGATTACTTGTTTTTCTGACGGTTGCCGGATGGGCCCTGTTCTCCAGACAGGTCGGCCTGGGTGCTCTGGTTGGCGGATGTATCGCGATCGCTAACTTTTTCTGGATACGTAACGTCATGCAGCGCATTCTCGGACAACCGTCCGGCAGGGCAACCCTGTACGCCCAGATAAGGTTTATTGCCCGCCTGACAATAACCGGTCTGCTGCTCTATTTTATTATAACTTCCGGCTGGTTTTCACTGATCGGGGTTTTTGTCGGTCTTTCCGTTATTGTAATCAATATAATTGCACTGTCACTATACAGCGCCCTGCGCGCAGGAGGTTAGCTTCATGGTTCACCCGTTACTGTTTCTTGAATTTTTCCGTAATCTGCTGGCACCACTCCATATAACCGGATCAAGTGCTGATGCAATCAGCTACACCTGGCTGATTATTGTTCTTCTTCTTGTTGTTTCGCTGCTGGCTACTTCAGCGCTCAAAGCAATTCCAAGCGGAATGCAGAACTTCATGGAAACCGTCATCGGCGGCATCGAAAACATGATCGTTGAAACAATGGGCGAGCATGGACGTCCCTTTTTCCCACTGGTTGCAACACTTGCAATCTTTGTGCTTGTGTCCAACCTTATCGGTCTGGTCCCCGGTTTTTTCCCGCCGACCGCCAATATCAACACAACTGCAGCCTGTGCAGTAGTCGTGTTCATCTCCACCCATGTGGTCGGGATCAAGCATCACGGCTTCCACTACTTCAAGCATTTCTGCGGACCGATTGCCTGGCTGGCTCCGATCATCTTCTTCATTGAAGTCATTGGCCACCTGAGCCGCCCGGTTTCACTAACACTGCGTCTTTTCGGCAACATGAACGGCCACGAACTTGTTCTGATGATTTTCTTCGGTCTGGCTCCATTCCTGGTGCCTCTGCCGATGATTCTGATGGGTGTACTTGTTTCGTTTATCCAGGCATTCGTCTTCATGCTCCTGACGATGATCTATATCCAGGGTTCACTGGAAGAAGCACACTGATTCAACAACATTAATTACGATTTTATACTCCTATACTATTTAGGAGACAAACCAAGCGGAGGTAGTAAAGATGGATTTTTTCACGATGTGCGTTCTTGTAGCAGGTTTTGGTATGGCGTTGGGTACAATTGGTACTGGTCTCGGCCAGGGTCTCGCAGTTAAAAGCGCTGTTGAAGGCGTTTCCCGTAACCCAGGCGCTTCAGGCAAGATCCTGACCACGATGATGATCGGTCTGGCCATGATCGAGTCACTGGCAATCTATGCACTGGTTGTCTGCCTCATCATCCTGTTCGCCAACCCTTACAAAGATATCGCTATGAAACTGGCTGAAACTGTAGCCAAGTAATTTCTGATTTCACGTAACCGCTGAATGTAAAAGGGCATCCACATGTGGATGCCCTTTTCTTGTTTAAATCGACATAATCGACTGGTTGGTTTTACTCGTCTGCGAGCTTTCCTGTCACCACATTTGATTCGGCGCTTTCCACAACATCTCCTGATGACAGCTTGAAGAGGACTCTGGCGGAATAACTGTACAGGACACCACGCTCGAGCCCGCTATCGACATACTCGCCGCCCTTCAGTGGCTCCCTGTTGAGCGGGAGATAGGATCTCGTCTGCACGGCTGACCAGCGATACAGGTTATATCCCTGCAACGTACCGGCAGTCATGGCTTGTGATGACACCTGAAGTCTCAACTCCGTAGGGAGTGATTCTATTTTCAGCAGTGGCGCAGGAAGTGGCGGCACCACACGGACGGCGGCTGTATTTGCGGTAGCACCCTCAACGCCTCCAGCCGTAAACGGAACAAGACTGTATGAATATGAATACCCATCACTCACATCACCGTCAAGAACCAGCAGCACACTTCCGGATCGCTCTGTATTGGTCGGCAGGCGATCAAGGTAGATCGTACGGAATGCGCTGTAATCAGCCATACATGATCGGCACAGATTTTTTTGCTCAGCCTCGGCCGCTTTCCTGCTGATCTTTACTCCCGCGACATCATGCACAGGCCGTCCGGCCCGATCCCTGCCAGGAATGGCAAATGACATCTTTACGGCGGCACCGCTCTGCAGTACAGTCACGGCAGACGGCGCTGCCGGAACAAGCATATCGGGATAAATCAACGGCCCTTTTTTCCCACAGGCCGTTGCCATCAGCGACAATCCAACTACCAGCGCAGAGCGCCCCATTACACTCATCGTTGCACCTCGGCAGGGAGCACAGCATCCAGCTTGATCTCGAACAGTCCGGATGTTGATGAAAAGCGGACCCTATCGGCCTGAATATCAGTAATCCTGGCACCCGACACAATGGCCCCCTCTTTACGTAAAAAACCGTTTATAACAGCTCTCCTGAGACGACGATCATCCTGCCAGGCAATACCGGATAGTTTAATATCCGCAGGAGCAGTCGTGGCTGGAGACATCTGCCGTGGTGGCAATATTATTGATTCAGCTTTTAAACGTTTACCAGGCATCCTCGCTCGCTGTGGTGCAGGGGCATCATCCTCGTCGACCATATTTTTTTCAGGTACGGCAGGAATAGCAGGTGACAGCGCAGCCTGCTCTATTGCAACGGATTGTGACAGGGGTGGAGCCGGCAACGGAGGTGCCAGCTGAGTCGCCGCCGTTGCCGGTGGCTGTTGTGGAGGTGCCGGCACAACAGCCGCCACCTTCTGATCGTTTCCTTTGAGCAGGAACCACGTCCCCGCAAAAGTCACCAGCGATGCGACGACAATAAGCAGCAGAACCTTCCATATCCGTGCTCTGGCAGCCGGTTGTTTTTGTTCATTAAAAAGATCGCCGGAGATGCTGACCCTGCCGTCCGGGCGCGCTTTTTTGTTATGTTCATGTTCTATTTTTTTCAAGGCATCAAGAATATAACTCATACTATAGGGTCACTTTCCGGCAAACAGCCATCTCGAAATACGGTTTAAGAGCCCTTCAGGTTCATCAGCAGACGTGAGCTCTGCGATAACCTCCGCAGCCATCGAAGCAGACACAGACCTTGTTTCGCGCGTCCAGGCCATAACCAGGGCTTGTTCACAGGCCACATTTATCAAGCGCGGGATGCCATGTGAAAAACGGTAGATACGCCTGACCGCCGCAGGAGTGAAAATGTCCGGGATCCGGCTGCCGGACAGCTTGAGGCGGTGGTTTATATACTTGGCAGCGTCATCTATCTTTATCGGCGTCAGACGGCTGCGCACCGTGATACGCTGATTAAGCTGGCGCAGGTCATGGCGGCGGAGGACATCGTTCAGCTCCGGCTGCCCGGCAAGTATAATCTGAATTAACTTGTCGCGAGTGGTCTCCAGATTAGAAATCAAACGCACCTGCTCCAGCACATCCGGCTCGAGATTCTGCGCCTCATCGATAACAAGTACAACCGTTCGTCCGGCGCTGTTTTGTTCGATCAGAAAACGGTTGAGTGCCTCCAGGTATCCGGAGCGGCTCTTCTCATCAGCCACAACGCCGAACTCGCGGCAAATACCTGACAGAAGTTGCTCGCCCGACAGACAGGGGTTGAAGATAAGGGCGCTTGTATACTTCTCCGGGTCGAGTTGCGCCAGCAGGGTGCGAAGCATCGTTGTCTTCCCAGTGCCGACTTCACCGGTCAGGGCGATAAAACCGGCGTGACTATCGACGCCGTAAAGCAGCCTGGCGAACGCCTCGCGGTGAACAGTGCTCAAAAACACAAAATGCGGATTTGGGGTAATCGTGAATGGCTTTTCGGAAAAGCCGAAGAAATCACAATACATCGTGGATCAGTTTCCCGCGCGCACGTTCTGTATCTCGTTCTTTACGCACTCACGAGCCGTTCCACCCGGAACATTACGGGCATTGACACTGGCCTCAACGGTAATGCACTCGAAGATGTCTGTGTCGATCTTGCTCGAGAAGAGCTGCCACTCAGCAAGAGAAAGATCGGTGATATCCATCTCGTTTTCGACACAGTACGCGACCGCTTTACCGACAGCCTCGTGAGCATCGCGGAAGGGAAGTCCCTTGCGCACCAGATAATCGGCAACGTCAGTCGCGGTAGAAAACCCCTGACCTGCCGCTCTGCCCATGTTGCCAGAGTTCACTCGCATCTCGCGAATCATATCGGCAAAGATTTTGAGGCTCCCCTTGACCGTATCGATCGTATCAAACAGCGGCTCTTTATCTTCCTGCATATCCTTGTTATAGGCGAGCGGCAATGATTTCATGACGGTCAGCATTGCCATCAGATTACCATAAACACGGCCGGTTTTGCCCCGCACCAGTTCCGGGACATCAGGATTCTTCTTCTGCGGCATGATCGATGACCCGGTACAGAAACTGTCTGACAACTCGATAAATTGAAATGCACTGGTTGACCAAATAATCAACTCTTCCGAAAAACGGGACAGATGCATCATCAGAATGGAGGCATCAGAGAGGAACTCCAGCGCGAAGTCCCGATCGGAAACCGCATCCAGTGAATTACGGGTTATGGCCGGAAAGCCCAACTGCTCGGCCACATACTCGCGGTCGATAGGAAAGGTTGTGCCCGCCAACGCACCGGCACCCAAAGGAAGGACATTGACCCGCACCAGACAGTCATCGAGCCGCGCCTTGTCGCGCTTGAACATCTCCACATACGCCATCAGATGATGGGCGAACAGGATCGGCTGAGCGGTCTGCATGTGCGTGAAACCGGGCATCAGGGTATCAAGATTTGCTTCAGCCTGGTTCAGCAGGGAATCTATCAACAGGTCGAGGTAGGTTGTGATCTCAACGATCTCATCGCGCAGGTACAGACGGATGTCGAGCGCCACCTGGTCGTTGCGGGAACGGCCGGTATGCAGTCTCTTACCCGACTCGCCGATTGCCGCCGAGAGACGCGCTTCGATGTTCATATGGATATCTTCCAGGCTGATGGAAAAATCAAACTCGCCGGCTTCGATCTGCAGCAGGATTTTTTGCAGGCCATGAACGATCTTCTCCACATCCTCCAGCGGGATAATCCCCTGCTTCCCAAGCATACGGGCATGGGCAACTGAACCGCGTATATCCTGATGGTACAGACGCTTGTCGAATTGAATGGAGGCGGTGAACTCCTCAACGAATTTATCGGTCGGCTGGGTGAAGCGTCCGCCCCAGAGCTTATCTTTTGACATGATGTATTGTTTCCTTCCGCCATATTTGAGATTGGAGATTGGACACTATACGCGAAAAACCTATTAAATCAAAGTATAGACGCTACATTTTAGCAGTTCAGTCGCAATCTATCACGCTGCAAAAGCACTCATCACTACTTTTTCACAACGACTCAACCATTATCGCGTAATAACACCTTTCGCTTCATAGCCAGCCTCCGGTTCATCGACGTTTGTCTTGTGCCACACCCCACCCTCGTCAACTGTCATGATGCTGTGAACCTTGAGCGGGACCCGCGAGGTGCGCGGATCAATCTCGTGCTGCGGGGGGAGGTTGAAATAGAGCAGGCGTGTTCCCCTGCCGAAGCGCAGCCTGCAGACCGGGGCACCACCGAAGTCATCCGTGGCAAATTCCGAAAAGCTGACCTGCGCCAGACGATGGCTCTGGTTGATCACCACATAGGAACAGCCGAACGCGTTCTCGGCACGAGAGTCTTCAATTGTCGTATCTTCCGATGCGTTACCAAAAACAGTCACCGTTTCACGCACACCCGGCGTATCCTCCAGATATTCGCCGTAAAAACCGCTGATAACATCATGGTAGGCACGATGTTCCGGCTTGGGATTACACTGTATGACGAAAAGTGCATCGAGCCCCTGGCGCGTCGTAAAGAACAGCCGGTTGGAGTGGTCAATGATCTGCCGGATGTTGGATGTATAGAGGTCACGGTAGAGGTAATCCAGACAGATGATGGCCATGAAATTGAAGCACGCCTGACGAGAGCGAAACAGGTAGAAATGCCTGCCGCGATACAGATCGTGATATTTGTCTATATACTCCTCGCCGTGAAACGGATGGCTCTTGGCCTCAAGGAAAACCCGCAGCCGACCGTCCGCTTCCTTGACGGCGATGCAGCACCAGTTTACCGGCATATCCAGCACATCGCCGGAATCGATATCCTGATCTACCAGCGCAATCGCTTCGGCGTTATCGTCACGGAATCGTTCCAGCAGGTCACGGTACCGGCGGAGGCGGATATGCTCGATACCAAAAACGGTTACCGTGTTGGCGCGGAAGCGCTCTCCAATTATTGTCAGCATGTCATCAAAACGGGATACGGGGAGGCTAGATTCCGGAAACAGCAGGAAATGGAGTTTTTTCAGGTTCCCTTCACCGGTTGCAACCAGATCCAGCACCGAGTTGACGAGACGCCATTTTTCTTCGGGATCGACGAGAGCGAAGCCGATATCAGCACGCTTGAGGTGATTGGGGATCTGGGCGACCATGCAGTGCCGGTGGTGCCCGAGGGGAAATTCAAGGTTTACTTTTTTATCGATGATCTCAGGCATCGGCGTTTTTTGTTACTTCGTCTGAACACGTTTCCGGAAAGACTTTTCCCAGAATGTAGCGCGCACCGGCCGGCATGTCATAACCAGACAGCTTGCGACAGGGGACCCACGCTACCTCGGCAACCTCGTGCTCGTTGTGGACAACATCGCAGTAAAGCGGACGACAGCGGTAATAAAGGATCACGAAGTGGCAATTATCCTCACCGGGGGTGAGGTGTTCAAAGACATCGATCAAACCTTCAATCTCTATCTCCAGCCCGACCTCTTCATGTACTTCCCGCTTCAGCGCCTCCAGGATCGGCTCGCCAAGGTCAATCTTGCCGCCCGGCATGACCCACAGATCCAGGAAGGGCGGGATACTCCGTCTTGTCAGGAGCACCCGCCCGTCATCATCCACAATCACCGCCACAACAGAGGTGACGATGTGTTCCTTCTTAAAACGCTTCTTTGTCAATCCCTACTTCTTCCGGTTGGCCTGCATCAGCGAACGGATGCGCAGCCGCAGACTGTTGATCTTGATGAATCCCTCGGCATCGGCCTGGTTGAAGACCTGATCCTTCTCGAAGGTGGCAAAATCAAGATTGAAGAGCGAATCGGTCTCGGATTTGCGACCGACCGTACGGCAGAGTCCTTTGTAGAGCTTGACGCGAGCAACGCCGTTGACGCACTTCTGCGAATCGTCGATCAATGTCTGCAGCATCTGCCGCTCTGGTGAAAACCAGTAACCGGCGTAGATCTGCTTGGCGTACTCCGGGATCAGGCTGTCACGGATGCGCATGACTTCGCGGTCCATGGTGATCTGCTCAACAGCCGAATGGGCTTCGCGCAGGATCGTGCCGCCGGGAGTCTCATAGACGCCGCGCGACTTCATGCCCACCGAGCGGTTCTCAAGAAGATCGACACGGCCGACGCCGTGCTGGCCGCCGAGGAAGTTGAGATGTGCCAGCAACTGGGCCGGAGTCATCTGCTCGCCGTCAACAGCGACGGCGTTGCCGTTTTTAAACTCGATTTCCACATACTGCGCCTTGTCAGGAGCCTCTTCCGGGCGTTTGGTCAGGACATACATCTCTTCCGGCGCCTCAGCCCACGTATCTTCCAGGATGCCGCCTTCAAATGATATATGCAGCAGGTTGCGGTCCGACGACCAAGGGCGCTTCTGGATGGTCGGGATCGGAATATCGTTCTTCTGCGCGTATTCAATCAGCGCCTGGCGGCTGTTCAGATCCCACATTCTCCAGGGGGCGATAACCTTGATGGAAGGGTCGAAATGGTAGTAAGCCAACTCGAAGCGGACCTGGTCATTACCCTTGCCGGTCGCTCCGTGGGATACGGAATCACACCCTTCCATGGCGGCAATTTCCATCTGACGCTTGGCGATCAGCGGACGGGCGATTGAAGTGCCGAGCAGATAGTGCCCCTCGTAGATGGCGTTGGCGCGGAACATCGGAAACACGAAGTCGCGAACAAACTCCTCGCGCAGATCATCGATGTAGACCTTGTCGGCACCGGTGGCCAGCGCTTTTTCACGGATCGGATCAAGTTCGTCACCCTGCCCGAGATCTGCGGAAAAAGCGACGACTTGACAGCCGTACTCGTTTTTCAACCATTTGAGGATAATGGAGGTATCCAACCCACCCGAATAGGCGAGAACGATTTTTTTGATTTCCTGTTTTTTTGCCATGAGAAGTCTCCTTTGCTTTCTGATATTATTTGATCAATGTGGCCATGATAGCCTTCTGAATATGCAACCGGTTCTCCGCTTCATCCCAGACGACAGAGTTCTTCCCCTCGATGACCGAGTCAGATATTTCCTCGCCGCGATGGGCGGGGAGGCAGTGCAGGACGATACAATCCGGTTGTGCCAAGCCAAGCAGCGCATCGTCCAGACAATAACCGACAAACGCCTTTTCACGCTCCTGCTGCTCCGACTCCTGCCCCATACTGGCCCAGACGTCGGTGTTGATGACATCCGCACCGGCGACCGCGACCTTCGGGTCATCCGTCAGCGTAATCAGGCCGGGAGCTTTCGCCTGAGCCCAGGCCATGACGTTGCTGTCCGGCTCGTACCCTGCCGGGCAGGCAAGGCGCAATTCAAAGCCGCAGATGGCAGCCGCCTCGATCCAGGTATTGGCCATATTGTTGCCGTCTCCTACCCAGGCAAACTTCAGGCCGGCATAGGCCCCCTTGTGCTCAACAACCGTCTGCAGGTCAGCCATGATCTGGCAGGGGTGAAAGAGGTCGGTCAGACCGTTGATGACCGGAATATCCGCATACTGTGCAAATTCGTCGACGATCTCCTGCCCGAAGGTGCGGATCATGACCCCGTCACAATAGCGTGACATGACACGGGCGCTATCCTTGATCGGCTCGCCGCGTCCCATCTGGGAATTAGCCGACGGCATGAACAGACCATGGCCACCGAGCTGGAATACCCCTACTTCAAAGGAGACCCTCGTCCTGGTCGACGATTTTTCGAAAATCAGAGCTACGGTCTTGCCGTCCAGCAGCTTGTGCGGAATGCCGTTCTTCTGCTTGTTTTTCAACTCTGCCGCCAGCAGCAGCAGCGCGTCCAGCTCATCCTTGGTATAATCGTGCAGCGCCAGAAAATGTCGCGTCATTACTCTCTCCTATGCTTCTACTTCTGAAAATATTCCATCCAGGATGGCAATCATTGCATCGATTTCCTGCCTGGTCACGATCAGCGCCGGTACAAAACGGAGCACCGTGTCGTGGGTTACGTTGAGCAGCACGCCGCGCGCATGTCCCTTCTTGACAATCTCTGCGCCCGGGATGCTCAGGCCCATGCCGATCATCAACCCCACGCCGCGCACCTCCGTGACGAAGGGGTACTTCTTCACGAGAGTTTCCAGCTCACCGGTCAGATACTCGCCGATTTCCTCGCAGCGGTTGAGCAGCCCATCCTCCAAAATCGTCCTGATCGTGGCGATAGCGGCGGCGCAGACGAGCGGGTTACCGCCGAAGGTGGAGCCGTGAGTGCCGGGAACAAAAGCGGTCGCAAACTTGTCTTTTGCCAGCATCGTGCCGATAGGTGCGCCGCCGGCCAGCGCCTTGGCAAGGGTCATGATATCAGGGGTGACACCGAAATGTTCATACGCGAAGAGTTTCCCGGTACGCCCCATCCCCACTTGGACTTCGTCGAAGATCAGCAGCAGGCCGTGCCGGTCGCACAGTTCCCGCACCGCTTCAAAATAACCGGGTGACGGCATGTTAATGCCACCTTCGCCCTGGATCGGCTCCAGCATGATCGCACAGGTGGTAGGCGTTACCGCCGCTTCCAGCGCCACCACATCATTGAAAGGGACATGCTTGAAACCGTGCAGGAGCGGATCGAAGAAACGCTGCACTTTTTCCTGGCCGGTCGCCGAAACCGTGGCCATGGTGCGGCCATGAAAAGAATCGGCGGCGGTAATGATCTCGTACCGCTCCGGACCGTAGGTATCGCGGCTGTATTTACGGGCCAGCTTGATCGCTGCTTCATTTGCCTCGGCGCCGCTGTTGCAGAAGAACGCTTTGTCGGCAAAAGAGTGGTTGCAGAGCAGTTCCGCCAGCTCGATCTGCTGGGGGATCTGATAGTAATTGGAGCAGTGGATCAGCTCGGCAGCCTGCTTCTGCAGTGCGGCGACAACTTTCGGGTGGCAATGCCCCAGGTTGTTAACGGCAACACCGCCAAGGAAATCGAGATACTCCTTGCCGTCCGCATCCCACAGCCGGCACCCCTCTCCCCTGACCGGAACGATCGGGTAACGGCCATAGGTTTTCATGATGTATTTATCTGATTTTTCAATCCACTGTTGACTGTTCATTTTGTAATCTCCGTTCCGATGCCGACGTCGGTGAATATCTCGAGTAGTACGGCATGCTCCATGCGGCCATCGATAATATGGGCTTTCTTGACCCCTTCCTTAAGGGCATCAGCGCAGCAGATCACCTTGGGGATCATGCCACCGGTGATCGCTTCCTCATCAATCAGGCGGTGCAGATCAGCGACAGAGATACTCTCCAGAAGGGTACCGCTTTTGTCCTTCACGCCATTGATGTCGGTCAGAAGGATCAGCTTCTCGGCGTTAAGAGCCGCCGCAACCCTGCCGGCCACCAGATCGGCATTGATATTGTAGCTCTCCCCGTCGGGCCCGACACCGATCGGGGCGATAACCGGAATATATTTCCCCTGCTCCAGCGTGGCGATCAGATCGGTATTGACCTTGACCACATCGCCGACAAAGCCGATATCAACCTGCTCCAGCGTGCCATCATCTCCCCTGACCTCCTGCAGCAGCTTCTTTGCCAGCAACAGGCTGCCGTCCCTGCCGGACAGTCCCACCGCACGGCCGCCATGCTGGTTCAGATAGCCGACAACTTCTTTGTTAACCTGGCCGGACAGAACCATCTCGACGACCTGCATCGTTTCGGCATCGGTGACGCGCATGCCGCGCACGAATTCGGAAACGATACCGTAACGCTTCAGGGTTTCGTTTATCTGCGGTCCACCACCATGAACGATGACGGTGTTGATCCCCAGCGACTTGAGCAGAACAACATCCAGGGCAAACGATTCCTTCAGCTTTTCGTCCGCCATGGCATGGCCGCCATACTTTATGACAAAGGTTTTTCCGGAGAAGCGGCGGATGTACGGCAGCGCCTCCATCAATGTATTCGCTTTTTCGATTAACTGTTTCATCGTTTATTTTCCCGTTGAAAGGTACGCTGTCGACCGCGCAAGCGGGCAGCTTACCGCAAGTTGATGGAAATCTCAAAAGTTTATTGCTGATACAATGTATACCTTAACCGGCTTCCGTGGGCGACAGGGTGCAGCGCCCCACCTAGCGGCCGGAAAGGATCGCGGCAACAGCAGCCAGCGCCTCATCCAGTTTGCCGGGCAGGCTTCCCCCCGCCTGGGCCAGCTCCGGCTTGCCGCCGCCGCTGCCGCCAACAAGCGGCGCAATCTGTTTGATGATGTCACCGGCCTTGATTGTCCCGCTCAAGCCTTTGGTCACGGCTACCAGCAGGTTCGCCTTGCCGCCGATGTCGGCACCAAGCGCGATCACCCCCTCGCCGATACGATCTTTCAACGTATCTGACAGATCACGCAACGCCTTGACATCCTCGACCTGCACCTGCACCGCCAGCAGTCTGACACCCTGCACTTCGGTCGCCTGCGCCAGCAGATCTCCCGATGCCGCTGCATTCAGCTTGCCATTGAGCGTTTCTATTTCACGCTGCAACTCTCTCTGGCGTGCCAGCAGCTTCTCGAGCCGGTCACGTGAATTACCCGCCTCCGCCTTGAGTAACGCCGCAATCCCTCTCTGTTCGTCCTCCATCTGCCGGACAAATTCGAGCGCACCAAACCCGGTCAACGCCTCTATGCGGCGGACTCCGGCAGCGATACCGGCTTCGGACACAATCTTGAACAGGCCGATATCACCGGCTGCCCGTACGTGTGTCCCGCCGCACAGCTCCATGCTGGCATCCCCCACCCTTACAACACGGACAGAATCGCCGTACTTCTCGTCAAAGAGAGCCGTGGCGCCCGCCTCAACAGCCTCGGCGATAGCCATTTCCCGGGTTATTACCTGCTCATTCGCCATGATGAACCCGTTCACAATCGTCTCAATCCGGCGCAGCTCTTCATCTGTCACCGCGGAAAAATGCGTAAAGTCAAAGCGCAAGCGCTCGAGCGACACCAGCGATCCGGCCTGTTTGACATGATCACCCAGCACCTGGCGCAGAGCGCTCTGCAGCAGGTGTGTCGCGGTGTGATTGCGACAGGTCGCATCGCGCTCGCTCCGAGCCACCTTCAGATCGGCAATATCACCGACCTTGATACCCCCTTCTCTGACGACGGCATGGTGGACAACCATATCGACAAAAGGCCTGCTTGCGCTGGCAACATCAAGATGCGCGTTGCCGGTGGAAATAGTACCGGTGTCACCTTTCTGGCCGCCGGAATCGCCGTAAAAAGGGGTCTTTTCCGTGATGATCGCAACAGAATCACCGCCTGCAGCCGTCTGGACAGACACACCACCACGGATAATTGCCAGCACCGGAGCGTAGGTAGACATTTCATCATAGCCGACAAACTGACCGCGCACGCCGTTGTTGTGAAGCTCTTTGTACACCTGGGCGATACCCTCTTCACCCGAGCCTTTCCAATGCTCACGGGCCTGTGCCCGCTGCCGCTCCATGCTCTGTTCAAAACCGGCTTCGTCAATCGTAAAACCTTCGCTCTCGACGATATCGGCGGTCAGGTCGGTCGGAAAACCATAGGTATCGTACAACTTGAACAGCACATCGCCCGGAATAACATTCCTGCCGGCATTCCGCAGCGCCGCGACCTCATCGTTGAGAATCGCCAGACCCCGGTCCAGCGTTTCGGCAAAGCGCTGCTCCTCGGCGAGCACAACCTTCTTGATATATTCTTCGCGCTCCTGAAGCTCCGGATACGCATCCCCCATGGTCTCGCGCACCGCATCAACCATGTGAAACAGCATCGGCTCCGCACAGCCGAGCATCTTGGCATGGCGCGCCGCCCGGCGCATGATCCGCCGCAGTACATAGCCGCGACCTTCATTGGATGGGAGGGCGCCATCGCAAATCAGGAACGTCACCGCCCGGGCATGATCGGCGATGACCCGCATCGAGACATTGTCCTTCTCATCGGCACCGTAACGCTTGCCCACCAATCGTTCGATGTGGCGGATTATCCCCTGCAGGATGTCGATGTCGTAATTGGAGCTCACTCCCTGCATCACCGCTGAAACGCGCTCCAGTCCCATGCCGGTGTCAACCGACGGCTTCGGCAGCGGCGTCAACGTGCCGTCGCTTGAGCGGTTAAACTGCATGAAGACGTTGTTCCAGATCTCCATGTACCGGTCGCAGTCGCAGCCGACCGTGCATTCGGGACGACCGCAGCCGACCGCAGCACCCTGATCATAGAATATTTCGCTGCAGGGACCGCAGGGACCGGTGTCCCCCATCGACCAGAAGTTGTCCTTCTCGCCGAAGCGGAAAATCCGCTCGAGCGGAATACCTTCCTGGGTGTGCCAGATGTCGACCGCTTCATCATCATCGGTGTAGACCGTCACATACAGGCGGCTTGTGTCCAGCTTCAGCTCCTTGGTCAGAAACTCCCAGGCGTAGGCGATCGCCTCCTTCTTGAAATAGTCGCCAAAGGAAAAATTTCCCAGCATCTCAAAAAACGTGTGGTGACGAGCCGTCCGGCCGACGTTTTCCAGGTCGTTATGCTTGCCGCCGGCACGCACGCATTTCTGTGAACTGGCTGCCCGGATATAGCCACGATCCTCCAGCCCGAGAAAACAGTCCTTGAACTGGTTCATCCCCGCATTGGTAAACATCAGGGTCGGGTCGTTCTTGGGGAGAATCCCCGAACTCGGGACAACCGTGTGGCCACGGTCGGCAAAATATTGAAGAAAACGTGCGCGAATCTCTGTACCTGTCATAATGCCCTCGTTAACATAAAAATAGTCACAAAACAAAATACTTAAATTATTTCCTCATCAGTCCGCAACGCCGTCATTATCGCGGCAAAGCCGAATCCGCGCCGCTGCAGAAAACCGATCAATCTTCGTTTGTCGCGATCACTCGCCGCTGAATAGGAAAATCCGGGGTAGCGTCGCTCTGCAGCCGACCTTACCTCGGAAATCTCATCGCTCTCCGCCAGCAGCGGCGCAAGAGCCCCATCAACCACATCCGGCGCAAACCCTCTGCGGCGCATCTCCAGACGGAGACGAACGCCGTAATAACGACCAGAGGAAAGCGCAGCCTCGGCAAAACGTGCAGCGTAACGCACGTCATCAAGCCACCCCTCGCGCTGCAGGCGGAGTATCACATCGTTGCGATCCTGCTCTGCCACCTCACGCGCCGCCAGCTTTTGCCCAAGCCTGGCAGCGGTATAATCCCGACCGGTCAGCAGCCGCAGCGCATACTGGTAGGCACGCTCAGCCGTCAGCGGCTCAGTATTTCTCGATTTCAATCTTTTCCGGCTCCGCCGCAGGGTCATCCGGCTTATTCTCAAACCCGTCCCACGACGCGTCAGAGGTGGATGAAATACCGGAGACCTTGAGGGCAAAATCGTCAGGGTTCGAACTCTGGCGAATCGCTTCCTCATAGGTGATCAGCTTGCCGGAATAGAGCCTCATCAGCGACTGGTCAAAGGTCTGCATGCCGTAGGTAACAAACCCCTGGGAAATAGCGTCGTTCAGCTGCTTTGTCTTGTCCTTGTCGTCAATGCACTCCCTGACCCGGGCGGAGGCCAGCATAACTTCAACCGCCGGGACACGCCCCTTGCCGTCAGACTTGGGAACCAGACGCTGGGAAACGACACCCTTGATAATACTTGCCAGCTGAATCCGGACCTGACGCTGATGGTATGGCGGGAACGCGCCGATGATACGGTTGATGGTTTCCGCGGCGTCCATCGTGTGCAGGGTCGACAGTACCAGATGACCGGTTTCGGCGGCGGTCATCGCCGTCTCGATAGTCTCGTAATCACGCATCTCTCCGACCAGAATGACATCCGGGTCCTGACGCAGGGCCCCTTTCAGTGCCGCTGAAAAGGTGGGGGTATCTGTGCCGACCTCACGCTGGCTGATGATGCTCTTGTTGTCGCGATGCAGGAATTCTACAGGGTCTTCAATGGTTATGATGTTACAGGTACGATGGTTATTGATATAGTCGATCATCGCCGCGAGCGTGCTCGACTTGCCCGAACCGGTAGTACCGGTCACCAGGATCAACCCCCGCTCTTCCCGGCAGATTTTCTGCATGACCGGAGGCAGATTGAGCCCTTCCAGCGTCGGGATAATGAATGCGATGGAGCGGAACACCATCGCCACCGTGCCTCGCTGGCGATAGACACTGACCCTGAAGCGCCCCAACCCAGGCACGGCATACGCAAGATCGACCTCGTAATTTTCCTCGAAGATCCGCCGTTGACGGTCATTCATCATCGCCTGGGCGGTATCGGAAACAAAGTCGGGCGACAAGCGCGCCGCGTTCGGAATCGGGTGCAGACGCCCATCAATGCGGACAATGGGGGGTAGACCGGTTTTGATATGAATATCGGAACCCTTGGCCTTAAACGCAATCGTGAGTATCTCGTTCAAATCCACAGCCTACCTCCGTTGCTATGCTGTTTTGTCTGCCTTGTCTGCCTTGGGCACCTTTTCTGGGACCGGCGCCGGCTTGAGCAGCTCCATCAGCTTGGCTTCAATCTCGGCCAGCGTTTCAGGATGCTCTGTCAGCCAGGTACGTGAATTTTCGCGCCCCTGACCGATCCGGTCCTTGCCGTATGAGTACCACGCCCCGCTCTTTTCAACGATATTCTTATCAACAGCCAAGTCGAGCACGTCGCCGGTACGCGAAATACCTTCACCATAGAGAATGTCGAACTCGACTTCCTTGAATGGCGGGGCAACCTTGTTTTTGACAACTTTGACCCGGGTGCGCGAACCGATGATCTGATCACCCTGTTTCAGTGTGGCGATCTTGCGGATATCCATACGCACGGATGCATAGAATTTGAGCGCGTTACCACCGGTGGTCGTCTCGGGGTTACCGAACATGACGCCGATTTTCATGCGGATCTGGTTGATGAAAATCACGCAGCAGTTGGACTTGCTGATGATGCCGGTCAGCTTGCGCAGCGCCTGCGACATCAGACGAGCCTGCAGACCCATGTGGGAATCGCCCATATCGCCTTCTATCTCGGCCTTGGGCACGAGGGCGGCAACGGAGTCAACAACCAGCACGTCAATAGCGCCGCTCCTGACCAGGGTTTCGGCGATTTCCAGCGCCTGTTCACCGGTATCCGGCTGCGACACGAGCAGGTCATCGGTCTTGACACCCAGCTTGCGGGCATAACCGATATCGAGTGCATGCTCGGCATCGACGAATGCGGCGATACCTCCTGTTTTCTGTGCCTCTGCAATAATGTGCAGCGCCAGCGTCGTCTTACCCGATGATTCCGGGCCGTATATCTCGATCACCCGGCCGCGCGGCACGCCGCCGACACCCAGAGCCATATCGAGAGAAATCGAGCCGGTAGGAATCGCTTCCACCCCGGGGAGCGCCTCGTCATTGCCAAGCCGCATGATAGAACCCTTGCCGAACTGCTTTTCGATCTGGCTCAGTGCCAGCTCGATAGCCTTGTTTTTCTCCGCCGCGTTATTTTTTTCAGCCATAAAGAGGTTTCTCCTCAACGATTAGGGTATGCATATAAAAAGTGTAGAAAAATAACATATCCGGCAGAACTATCGCAAGGCTTTATCTGAACATGGATAGCAGCGCGGCTATGACCGGCAGCTTATGAGAGTCGATGGCTCTGCAATTTATGTTTGGGTTATAAATAAATCCGTGTTATAAAGTGGCGCTGTTTCCATTTTAATGAGTATGTGTACCCGAGACTGCGGGCGCTGTACCATTGCTTTGAAAGCGCAAACTGCATGACACTTCCAACCTTACGAGGCACACCCATGAAGCTCCTGCTCGATCTTTACCTGCGTCTGAAGATCCGTACCCGCATTATTCTTCTCTGTATCAGCTACAGCGCCTGCATCATCTTCGCGGTCGTTGCAAGCCGCCTGCTTTCGCCAACTATCGTCATCATATCCACCGCCACCTTCGTACTGCTTGGAGCGCTCTTCAGCTCCCTCCTCTTCTGGTCAGTCAACGACGCCCTGAAGAGGATCATCGGCTACCTGACCCCCATGACAGAGGGAAACCTGGCGCAGTCGATCTCTGCCAGACGCAACAATGAAATCAGTACCATCATCCGCTCAATCAACACTGTCCAGACGACCATGCGTGAAATCATCGGCCAGATTTCCCACACATCGCAGCAGATGACACAGGCAACCGGCAGACTCCATTCAAATGCCAGCCAGATTGCCACCGGGACCGAAGAGGTGGCGCACAAGACACACTCAGTTGCCGCCGCCAGCCAGGAGATGGCCGCCACGTCAAACGACATCGCCCACAGCTGCCTGAGCGCCGCCGAAACATCCAACCGCGCCAGCGACACGGCGCGCTCCGGGGCAGATATCGTCAAACGCGCGACGGGCGGCATGGAGCGCATCGCCAGCAGGGTCAAGGATGCCGCAAAAACGGTTGAAGGGCTCGGCACCCGCTCAGATCAGATCGGCCAGATTATCGGCACCATAGAAGACATCGCTGACCAGACCAACCTGCTGGCACTCAACGCCGCCATCGAGGCGGCCAGAGCCGGCGAACAGGGACGCGGCTTCGCTGTCGTCGCCGATGAAGTCCGGGCGCTTGCTGAGCGCACCACCCGCGCTACCCGCGAAATCAGCGAGATGATAAAGGCCATTCAAAACGAGACAAAAGGCGCTGTTGCGGCTATTGAAGATGGTGTGACAGAAGTTGAGAAAGGGACGGAATATTCCATCAGCTCCGGTCAGGCGCTGGAGCAGATACTGGCTCAGATAAACGACGTCACGATGCAGGTAAACCAGATCGCCACCGCCGCCGAAGAGCAGACCGCAACGACCGGAAACATCACTGCCGATATCCAGCAGATTACCGCCGTTGTCCAGCAGACCGCCAGCGGGGCAACAGAGACGGCTTCTGCATCTTCAGACCTATCGAGGGTAGCCGAGGAGCTGCAGCATTTGGTAGGAAAGTTCAAGCTGTAGCCTGGTAATTTATTTCTGGCAGGTGGAGCAGAAAACGGTGCTCCGCCCGCCAAGCCTGATCTCGTCAAGCGGCCCGGCGCAACCGACGCAAGCCATTCCGCCACGCCCGTACACCTTGAACTCCTGCGGATAATAAGCGACCGTTTCTTCTGCAACCAGACAGGCATTGCCCTCCCTGATTGACACCTCCATCACCTCACGGATAGTAGCAACCAGCCGGGCGCACTCAGTGGCGGTCAAAGCCCCGGCGGCACGATCCGGGCGGATGCCGGCACGGAACAGCGCTTCGTTGGCATAGATATTACCCACCCCCGCCACCACGGCGCTATTCATGATCAACTGCTTGACCGCTACCTTCCGGTTCCTGCTGACCTCAAACAGGTAGTTGCCGTCAAACGCCCCGGTTAAAGGTTCCGGTCCGATCCCGGCCAGGAGCGGATGTTCCTGAGGGGAGCCGCTGAACCAATCAACGATGCCGAACTTGCGCGGGTCGTGGAAACGGAGCAGCTGACCGTCATCGAAGATCACGTCGAGATGATCGTGCTTCCCCGGCGGCGATGAGCCGCGCAGCAGGCGCAGAAAACCGGTCATCCCCAGATGCACAAGCAGCCAGCCGCTCCCGCAATCAAACAGCAGGTACTTTCCCCGCCGCTCGATGCCACGCACAACCAGCCCCGGCAGGATCGTCGCAAGCTCCTCCGGCACCGGAAGACGCAGCTTTGCAACGCGCAGCACCACCTGCTTGACACTCCTGCCAACCAGCTCCCGCTCCAGCCTGCAGCGGGTTACTTCAACTTCCGGGAGTTCCGGCACATCCCCTCCAATAGGTCTGATTTATAAATATTTTTCCTGCCTTTGCTTCCTCTGCTTAAAAATCCAGCGGGCTTCTCGGCTCTTTTGTCGTCCTGACCGTATCAACTCCCTTCATAACTGGATGGTCGTCAGGCCGTTAAATTACCCGATGCATCCATAACGCGTAAATATGACGGCGTCAATAGAGTAAAACTAATAAATCAGTTTCTAATTTTCTGCGCCCATGCTACATGAATTGCCATAAATATGCAGACATACCAGAGTTTTAATGAAAACACGGGTGAATTTGAAGCCGGGGCAAAAGGGGACAAAGAGATTGGTGCAGCGTCAGCGAAAGCGAATAGCCTCCCCCGCCAGCCAAGTACCCGGACGGTATACTCGTTCCCCTCAAAATTGGTTTAAATGAAACGTCCTTACAAAATCAGACAAAAGCAGTCGGCGGACTATGGGATAAACAACGACAGGTTTGGATTGTGCCATACGGCTGCATTGCCGGTACGAAGCTGAAAAAGTTTATAGCGGTAGAAACCTCTGCGGATACTAAGAAAGTTGATAGTTTATAGATATAGAAACTTATTTATACATCTAGAAACTTGTTACTACATATATAAACCAAAAGCTGACCGCTCATTAACGAGTTAGGCGTCAAGGAGTAGATATGTCCGAATACAAATTAACTCAAGAGATTATTCAATTATCGAATTCAGAGGTTTGGGACTTTGCTAAACTTGAATGGGCGTTGAACGAAATATATGAAGCAGACGAGCCAGAAACATGTCTGTGCGGACACTTTCCAATCATCGAAATATGCATACTAAGAAATAAGTTAAACGGACAATTTGCAACGGTCGGAAACTGCTGTGTAAAGAAATTTATTGGCCTGCCTTCTGATTTAATCTTCAAAGCGGTAAAACGCGTCAGAATGGACAAAGAGAAATCTCTAAATGCAGAGGCAATCCAATACGCCTATGAAAAAAATTGGATTAACGAGTGGGAGTTCAAATTTTCGATCGACACAATGCGCAAGAGAATTCTCTCGGGAAAACAGTTGCAAACTCGTATGAAGGTTAACGAAAAAATGTTGTTCAATATGAAGCGCAGTAGTTAAAACATCTAACTATCCAGAAAACTTGTATCTTAATTCTTTCTCAGTAACATCATTGGAGCCACCATGGATTTCATTTCTTTTGCTTTAGGTACTGTGACAACTACGTTACTACTCGGAATTGTTGCATTTCTATCACAAAAGTGGATTGAAAAACGAATTGAGTATTCCATAAAGCATGAGTACGATAAAAAACTTTCAAACTTTGAAAATGACCTTGAAGTACGGCTCCGCGCAGAACTAGTCGCTGATCTTATGGCGGAGTGGATCAAAGATACCACCCAACTTGATTATCACCGTCTTAATCAGCTCTCTTTTCAAGCTTTCCTGTGGCTACCGCCACAACTTGCACGAGATTTATCATGCACCCTCTCACACAAGGCAGGGTCCGACGATCTTAGAGCAATTATTCAAAAAGTTCGCAAACATCTTCTCGGCAGCGCTGACGATCTTGAGCCACGCCATGTTATTGTTTTCAAAAAATTGCCTGATGCCTAACCATCGGCGGCAGCGGTGAACCCGCTGCGCCTCATTAGCGTGTGCGCCCAGCATGGCGCGTGGCGCGTAAGCGCCATCTGTTTGACTGTGGTGGTTAAACAGTGACTTGGAGGTGAAAGTCCTCTATGGACCCTGATGGTGGGAACCATTAGCCGGACGGCAAGGGTGTCCGTCGCGAGGCGGAATCTGAAGGAAGCCGCAGGCAAAATCCCGGCCCGACGAACAGAAATCGCATATGAGGCAGTCACATTCGGGCGAGAAGGCACGTAACTTCAAAGCCCTACAACCATCTGGAGGGTGTGGCTGTAAATGCGGCGGGTATATGGGAGGAAGGTCACGCGAATTACCTGGGGAGGTCTGCCGTCCCGCACCGGGCGAAATCCAGGTGCAGGGGAATTGAAAAGCAATTCCCTCATGTTCGGCAGAAGTCAGCAGAAGCCATAGTAGTCGGCCTGACCAGTCGATGAAGGGCGGAACTTGAAACGACGGAAAGGAACCCTGAATTTCGATGACGACAGTAGCAGCAGAAGGCCGGACTGAGATACCCGGCGCCATACCGGAGTTGGGCGGTCGGAAACCGCAGGTAGCCGGTAACGGTGCGGCAAACGTCACGGGAATGCGGGACAACTCTGCTCCGAAGACGGACAGACTGATGGAAGTAGTAATCAGCCGAGGCAACATGATGGCGGCATACTCTCGTGTAATGCGCAACAAGGGAGCCCCCGGCGTGGACGACATGCCGGTAACGGCCCTGAAGGAGTACTTACAAGAGCACTGGTCGCGCATCAAAGAAGAACTGCTGGCGGGTAATTACACACCGCAGCCGGTGCGGAAAGTCGAAATCCCCAAACCGGGAGGCGGCACAAGAATGCTGGGAATTCCCACCGTCCTTGACCGTCTCATCCAGCAGGCAGTACATCAGGCAATGAGACCGATATTCGATCCTGACTTTTCCAACCACTCTTACGGATTTCGTCCCGGAAAGAGTGCCCATCAAGCAATCAAAGCCGCTCGCCAATATGTTGAGAACGGCAACCGGTGGGTGGTCGATATCGACCTGGAGAAATTCTTTGACCGCGTCAACCACGACATTCTCATGTCGCTGGTAAAACGCAAAGTTAAGGACAGGCAGGTACTGAAGCTGATAGACAGCTACCTGAAAGCGGGAATGATGGAAGGTGGCGCAGTATCACCCCGGCAAGAAGGAACGCCGCAAGGTGGGCCTCTCTCGCCGTTTCTGTCAAACATCCTACTGGACGAACTCGACAAGGAACTGGAAAGCCGGGGACACACCTTTTGCCGCTTTGCTGATGATTGCAACATCTACGTTGCCACCAAAGCCAGTGGCGAACGGGTCATGGCCTCAATCACCACATTCCTGTCGGAACGGCTCAAGCTCACGGTCAACCAAGCCAAAAGCGCGGTTGATCGGCCATGGCAGAGAACCTTTCTGGGGACGTAAGGGGACGTAGTTGATTAGTTGACTAACTCGAACAAAGAAAACAGAAGGGTCAGGACACACAATTAGTTCTAAGTTCTATACACTGCCCCCGGAATCCCGGATTGGCATGGGCCGAAATACTCAGTTGTCGTTGTTTTTACATTTTCCGACTTGATGTTGTGTGTCAAACGAGATACAATTTGTAAAATGACACTTCGGAGGAAACGATATGCCACGAGCTGCAATGATTCATGCGCGGATGGAGCCGGAATTAAAACAAGATGTTGAGAGCATCTTTAGAGCGCTTGGAATGACAACAACCGAAGCAGTGACACTCTTTTACAAGCAAGTAAAGATGCGGCACGGATTGCCGTTTACGGTGGAGGTACCTGATGAGGAGCTAGACACCTGGCAGAGAGAAGAGATCAGAAAAGGTCTTGAGGAAATGAGAGCCGGAAAGTTGATTGACCACGACGATGTAGTCAAACGCTGGGCGGCTCGAAAATGAGAATACGCTGGACTAAAGGAGCTGTTGGCAATCTTGACCATGTCGAGGAATATATTGCTCAAGACAATACATCGGCTGCGGTTGCTACAGTAAATAAGATCATCGATTCTGCACAGATGCTGGCTGACTATCCAACCATAGGGAAACGTGGACGCGAACGTGGGACACGAGAACTTGTTATTGCCGGCCTGCCGTACATCGTCATCTATGCTGTATTGCGCGAGGAGCTAGTTATTCTCCGGGTACTTCATACCTCCATGAAACACCCGTAACAAACCTCATATATTCCCCGACCTACCAGCTCCAACACGGCAAATTATCGACACCAATACAGCGAAAACCCCGAATGCCCAACTAACGGCAGCACCGGTCAGCGGGGAAAAGCCGCAGGGTGAAGGTAAAGTGTCAGGGCTACACATCTGACAGAATCACGTAAAAACGACAAATTGTGCAATGTGTAGCCCCGACACCATTGGGCCATTAAAATTCAAACGGAACCTCCATGACACCCGATAACACCACCGACATTATTATCTACCAGAGTCCCGATGGCACCGCATCGCTCGATGTTCGCCTTGACCATGAAACCGTCTGGCTGACTCAAAAGCAGATGGCGGAGCTTTTTGACAAGGACAGCGATACTATCGGTCTGCATATCCGCAATGCCTACAAAGAGGGAGAGTTGCATCCGGAGGGAACTACCGAGGATTCCTCGGTAGTTCAAAATGAGGGGCCCCGTAAGGTTCGTAGAAAAATCCGGTTCTATAATCTAGACGTCATTATTTCCGTTGGCTATCGGGTCAAATCCAGACAAGGAACCCAGTTTCGTCAATGGGCCACGCGAGTTTTGCGAGATCACATCGTCAAAGGCTATTCGCTTAACGAGCAGCGTTTTCGTGAACAGGCCGAAAAGCTGGCGGATATGCGCCAGACCGTGGAACTATTGGCCCGCACCCTTGCCAATCAAGAGCTGGTCAGCGAAACCGGGAAAGACATTCTCCGGGTTATCACCGACTATGCTTATGCCCTGACGCTTCTGGACCGTTATGACCACGGCACCCTAACCATTGAGGAGACAACCCGGAAGACACTGCATGTCATAACCTACAACGAGGCAATGGAAATAATCACCTCTATGAAGCACGAGTTCGACGGTCTTTTCGGCATTGAAAAGGACCAAGGATTCAAGAGCGCCCTTGGGACAATTTACCAGACCTTTGACGGCAAGGAGCTTTACCCCAGCATAGAAGAGAAGGGGGCAAACCTCCTGTACTTCGTCGTTAAAAACCACGCTTTCAGCGATGGCAACAAACGGATTGCCGCGGCTATCTTCATCTACTTCCTGGGGATGAATAGTATCCTCTATCGTTCCGACGGCAGTAAACGTTTGGCAGACAACGCTCTGGTAGCATTGACTCTCCTTATTGCAGAGAGTAAACCGGATGAAAAGGACACCATCGTCAAAGTAATTGTGAATTTGATTAACCGGCTGAATGATTGATGACAAACAGGAGAAGAGAAAAAACAGCCAACAATCGGCACGACCGGGCCAAAAAACCGCCCGGTCAGCCTCGCTACCGTTATGTGAATAGAAAATGACAACTATGGATCGAATTTTATACCCACTCATCATTATTTTGATGGCGCCCGTGCTGCATTATATGGGGCTAAATTGGCGGAGATCAGCGGCAATTTCTTTTCTTGTGGTGCTTGTAGTTTTGGTGCTCAGAGAAAAGCCCCTCTGGGCTGGCATCCAATGCGGTCGCCATCACGGAAAGGGAAACAAACTCAAGAACCAAGGAAATAACGAGAGGGCAATAATCCATTTTAAAGAGGCATTGTTGTATGCGGAGAAAACTGGAAACAAGGGGACAGTAGCATTCGAAAACGAATGTATTGCCATCTCCCTCTTAGAACTGAATAACCCAGTCGAAGCGAAAAAATATGCGGAGCGCAGTTTGGAACTCTACCGGACCTTAGCAGGTCAAAACAAAGATGAGTTTTTTGCGGTGGCTGTTTCACGCGTTGCGAACCTAGTGAGCGAAACACGCACAGAACTCTCGGTTACCCGCAGGAAAACAACAAGGCTCAAGAAGCAAAAAACACACTAATCAAAGGCAATACACCGCTAGACGCGGGAAGGATAAGCCCGGAACTGACCTCGGTTTTTGGACAAGCCTGTTCAACTTACGGTACGAAAAGACCCTCTACCCTCTGGCCGTGGTTAGCCAACCGGTTTGGAATAGGGGCCGCAAGCAAGGTTCTCAAAAATATTGCCCAAGCGATAGAGCACTGGACTGAGGTAGCACAGGCCTCTGGAGTAGAGGGGAAAGAATTTGAAAAAAATTCGTGCTCATCACCAAATCCTGTAATGTAGAGCTTACTGATGTGGAATGAGAGCTAATTCTCCACGTATCCTTTTATCCCTGCTCCCTCTTCAGCAGATACCGCCGCAACCAGTCCAACGCCGTCCACGTTGTCATCACCCGAACTTCATCCCGGTTACCGTTAAATTGGAATCGCTTTGTCCAGCAGCCGTCAGGCGCCGCAAGGGAAATGTAGACCGTTCCGACCGGTTTGTCATCACTCCCCCCGTCCGGCCCGGCAATCCCGGTGACCGCCAACCCCAGATCACTGTCGGAAGCCGCCCGCACACCCTTGGACATCGCCGCAGCGCACTCGGAGCTGACGGCACCGCAGCTTTTCAGCAGCTCGGCCGGCACCCCCAGTAAGCGCATCTTGGCATCATTAGAGTAGGTCACGACCCCTTCGCTAAAATAGGCAGAACTGCCGGGAATATCGGTGATCCGCTTCGCGATCAGGCCGCCGCTGCACGACTCGGCCAAAGAAAGCGTCAAACAATGATCGCGAAACAGCTCCGCCACCGTATCGTCCAAACTGGTATCACCGGAGGAGAAACAGTACTCCTGCAAACGCTCACGCACGGCGCTAATCGCCGGCGATAGAAGGTCAGTAACCGCGGCGTCATTGTCCGCTTCGGCCCGCAGCGTCACCTTCATCCAGGGGAAGGTGACACAGATACCGAGTGTGAGCCCACGCTCCGGCCGGGCAATTCCGGCAAGCAATTCATCCACTTCCGCCTCGCACGGCCCAAACAGGTTCAGGGAGGCCGTGCGGATAACCCGCTTATGCACCACCCGTTCCTGAAGGAACGGGATGACGGTACCACGCAGCATGACAATCATCTCTGACGGGACACCGGGCATGAAAAACATGAAACACCCGTTGTGCATCAGGTGAAAACCGCAGGCGGTGCCGCAGGGGTTGGGGATCAGCGCCGACTTGGTCGGAATCATCGCCTGCTTGTCACCGAGGGGGCAGAATATCAGGTTTGCCAGCTTGCCTGACATCAGGCGGACATGATTCCGGGCATCTTCATTAATCACCAGACGCCTGCCGGTGGCTCGCGCCGCAGCCCGCGAGGTCATGTCGTCCGCCGTCGGCCCGAGCCCTCCGGTCACGATGATCGCATCACTGACCCGACCGAGATCGTTCAGCGCAGTGATGATGTCCGCCTCGTTGTCACCAACCGCAAGATGGCGCTGAATCCGCAACCCTTCATCAAGCAGCAGGGAGGCGATCGTACCGGCATTCGTATCGGTCAACTGGCCACAGATCAACTCATCGCCGATGCTCAGCGTCGAAATCCTCATGACTCGGATGCTCCCCCGCGCTGCAGCCGCGCCATGACATCACGGCACGGAACCCCGTGTTCGCGGGCAATCCGGCGACAATCATCGTATTCGGGGGCGGCACGTAATGTTTTACCGTCAGCGTCCATAACCTGCTTGAAGCGTACCGGCCCGAATTCGGTCTGCTGCTCGACAACCCGCCGCGGCATGATTATTCTATCGACCCGGTAATAACGCAGGCCGATGGCCGACGTCTCCCCCAGCAGCAGTTGGGCCAGACGCTCAAGCTGGTCATGGCGGCAGAGAAACGACACCATCACGCCGGGACGGTTCTTCTTCATCTGAATCGGTGTAAAGAAAACGTCCAGCGCACCTTCTTCAAGAAGGCGTTCCATGGCATAACCGAGAACTTCAGGGGTAGAGTCGTCAATGTTGGCTTCAACCACTATCACTTCATCGGCATGGTCAGATTTTTCAACATTGCTGCCAAGAAACGCGCGCAAAATGTTAGGGCAATCCGCAAAATCTTTCCCTCCGGCGCCACACCCTGTTTTTTCCAGCACCATAGTCGGCTGTTGCCCAAACCGGCTGACCAGCGCCACCAAAATCGCAGCACCGGTCGGTGTCACCCGCTCGCCGGGACCGCAGTCGCCATGCAGCGGCAACCCTTTTAACAGTTCTGCAGTGGCAGGAGCCGGGACCGGCAGGCGGCCATGGGCGGTTTCGACAAAACCGCTCCCGAGCGGCAGCGCCGACGCGTAGATCTGCTGCACCTGGAGATACTGGAGACAGATCGCGGTTGCAACAATATCGACGATGGAGTCGATCGCGCCAACTTCATGGAAATGTACCTGCTCAATCTCCACACCATGCACTGTGGCCTCGGCCTCGGCGAGAGTGCGAAAGATCAAGCGCGATTGTTCCTTAACCTGGTCAGACAAACCGCTGGCGGCGATCATCGCATCGATGCCGGCATAGTGGCGGTGGGTATGATGATCATGCACCGCCACATCAAATTTCAGCGCCGGCATATGCAGGCGCTCGGTGCGGCTGGTTGAGAGCTCGTAGGAGCCGGCCGGAAGTTCCAGCTTACCGAGCTCGCCCCGGAGATGATCCAGCGGCACCCCCAGATCAAGCAGCGCGCCCACCGTCATATCGCCGGAAATACCGGCCTGGCAATCAAGATACAAAATAGTCATAGTGATGGATTCCCGTTATCCTCAATGAGCTTTCTGTCTTTCATCAATTCATTCCGGAGTTCATCTTCCGTCGGCAGGTATAACTTGTAACGTGAAGCGAATATCTGGTTGTTCCCTTCTGGCAACGTATAGCGCACAACCGCTTCGCTCTTGGAATCACAGAGCAAGATACCGATGGGTGGGTTATCTCCCTCGTTCATCATCTCTCGGGTGTAGTAGTTAACGTACATCTGCATCTGTCCCAGATCCTGATGGGCAAGCTTGCCGATCTTCAAATCAATCAGCACGAAACATTTGAGGATGTAATTATAGAAGACAAGATCGATGAAGAAGTGGTCACCATCCAAAGTAATGCGTTTTTGGCGGGCAACGAAAGAGAACCCCTTGCCCAGTTCCAGCAGAAATTTTTGCAGATGTTCCAGTAGTGCCGATTCCAATTCCTTTTCGTACAGGACATCCGACTGCGGCAGACCGAGAAACTCCAGCACATAAGGATCTTTCACCATATCCGACGGTTCCCGCAGCACCTGTCCTTCTCGAGCCAAGGCCATGACACCTTCCTTGTCCAGTGAAAGAGTCAAACGCTCGAACAGCATGGAGTTCATCTGCCGTTCCATTTCGCGGGTGGACCAGTTGCTGGAGGTGCATTCTATCTCGTAAAATGAGCGTTTATCAGGGTCGTCAATCCGCATCAGCATGCGGTAGTGGGTCCAGCTCAATTGGCTACGCAGTGCGTAGCCAATTGGATATGTTGTATAAAACTGACGCATATTTTTGAGATTTGAATAGTCAAAACCTTTGCCGTATTGAGAGGTCAAAACCGTTGTGAGGTTTTTCAGAAGATGCTCGCCATATCCTGCACGCTTCTCCCCTTTTTGCTCGTCCTCGACAATTTCCCGTCCGATCTCCCAGTAGGCACGGACCATCTCATGATCGACAACCGACTGCACCCTTTTGCGGGCGGATTCGATGATGGTGGTGATGCGACCGGCAAGTGCGGTGATTGGGAGTTGCAAAGGATCTGGCTGGTTAGATTGAGTCATAGGATGTCCTAATTGATGCTGGGTAAAGAGCTTAAAATAAAATCAGACTTTGCGTCTAAACAAGAAAACAACGAAATATCCATTTGTTAGCCGCTCAATAACGAGCGGGTGACGGCTCCGCCTAAATAGACGGCTAAACCAAAAAAAATGTGCCGATTACGGCAAAAAAAACTTCCAAAGAGTTGTCGGCAGGCACAGTTTTCCTGAGCGTGAAAGTAAGTATCCGATAATTAGCAATTCGCTTTTTTACCTATTTTTTTCAGCACAATGGGCCTTGAACAGTCGAAGACGATAACTTCAATCTGTTCTTTGATCGCTTCCGGAATAGTTCTTATTATTTCTTCTTCCATCTCTGCTGCTGAGACAGGCGATTTAATATTGTTTGGTGCTTTAGGCACTTTTCTGAAATCAATACCAAACCAGAAGACCAGATAAATTCCGTGCCCATCAGCGCCGGGATCACGGCTATAGCGTTTGTGTAACTGTCCTTCAGGAGCGGTCCAAATATCTTTGTGATAATGCCTCTTTATTTCAATTGGCAGAACCAATGACGAAAACTGTACCTTGATGTCGGCCCGTTTGTCTTCGGCAAAGCTCCCTTCCGGTTCAGACTGGATGCCCTGTTGTTGAAGAAGAGGTTTCAGCAGACCGAGTAAGCGGTGGCGACAGTCGTTCTCACGAATTGCATCCGTGGCTTTTCCATTTGAATCAAGATTCCAGAAGTTTTTATAGCCATCAAGCGACCCATTCGTGAAGAGGGCCAATCGTCTGTTTCAACAACAATCAGGATCAAATCCAGTGTTTGAGGATTTGTGAGCAACTCATTAATGCCACGCTTGTGAGCCTCTTCTAGGAACAAAGATGGATCGGAAACCCTCTCTGATGCAATAACAACTATATCAGCTTCTGAAAGTGGCTCGATAGATACAACCGTTATCGATCCAGACGGCACCACCATACTCAAACTTTCCAGATCACTTGACCCATACCAGTCTGCAGAACGGCAAGAAAGCCTGAAACGTGGAGAATCAAGCTCGTCAAGCCGTTGCCTCAATTCATCAAGTGTTGCCGTACCATCCTTGGTTTTGAGCGTTGCTCGTCAAGACCATCAAGGTAAAGTATTTTGCCCTTCCAGCGACTAGTCTTGAGTGACAGGAAATCTCGAATTGTTATACAAACAGCATCCGGCTCTTCTGCCGCCGCCTGCTCGAAGCTGGTTGATTTGCCAGCTCCGGGATCACCAAGCACAACAAGAGCATCACAATCAAAAAAGTTGCAGAGCGACTTAGGATGTAAAATTTCACCCTGTAGATTGGGAGATTGTTGAAGGAATTTACGATCTACAATAGTCATATAAGCCTAATTGCATCCTAAGAGACTAACAAAGATAGCAGTTTGTTGTGTGTCCATTTAATTTGGCATTCTCGTCAGATCCTGTTCATCAGATTAGCCGCGCAAGCCGCGCCGAAGCCATTATCAATATTAACCACCGTCACCCCGGATGCGCAGGAGTTGAGCATCCCGAGCAGTGCCGCGATGCCGCCGAAGGACGCGCCATAGCCGACCGAGGTCGGCACGGCGATCACCGGCTTGTCAACGAGGCCGCCAACCACCGAGGGAAGCGCCCCTTCCATTCCGGCGACAACGATTATGACCGAAGCGGCCGCCAACTGCTCTTTCCGGGCCAGCAGACGGTGGATGCCGGCCACGCCGACATCGTAGATCTGCTCGACCTGGTTACCGAGAAACCGGGCCGTTACGATCGCCTCGGCCGCAACCGGGATGTCGGACGTACCGGCTGAAACGACCAGGATCGTCCCTTTGCCGCGCTGTTCCGGCGGCTGCTGTTCGATTGTCAGGCAGCGGGCGTCGTCGTGATAGCTCGCTCCGGGAAAGAGCGCAATAACCTGCTCCGCCTTCACCGGATCCAGACGGGTAACGAGGACGTTGCTCCCCCTTTCCGACATTGCAGTCGTGATCGCGACAATCTGCGCCACCGTTTTACCCTCACCGAAGATCATTTCCGGCATCCCCTGACGCAGGTGGCGGTGATGATCTACCTGAGCGCAGCCGATATCCTGAAATGGCAGGTGCCGCAACTGCTGCATGGCCTCATCAACGGAAAGCCCCCCCTGCTGCACCGAATCGAGCATTATTTTAAGATATTCCTGATTCATGTAAGCGTCCCTGCTGCATGGAATTGAATTGGTGCCGTTATATCATGCCTGCAACAGTTTTCCATGCAAAACCTGTTTTACCGCCATATATCGGATCATCAAAAAAAAGTTCACCGGTTTACTTTATCCATGCAGATATGCTACAAGTTTACCAATACTTGAATCATGCGAGGTCGAAAAAATGGGTAAAACTACAGCAGAAAAAATATTTGATGCGCACCTGGTAAACGAGCCGTTTCCCGGCACCAAGGTGCTGCGCCTCGATGCGGTGCTCTGCCACGAGATCACTACGCCGATTGCCATTGATGACCTGATCCGGCGGGACAAGGATCGCGTCTTTGATCCGACAAAGATCAAGGCGGTCATCGACCATGTGACCCCGAGCAAGGACACCAAAACGGCGACTCAGGCCAAGATTTTGCGTGACTGGGCCCGTCGCCACGACATCAAGGACTTCTTCGATGTCGGCGCCAACGGCGTCTGCCACGCTCTCTTCCCGGAACGCGGCTTCATCCGTCCCGGCTACACGGTCATCATGGGCGATTCCCACACCTGCACCCACGGCGCCTTCGGTGCCTTTGCCGCCGGCATCGGTACAACCGACCTGGAGGTCGGCATCCTCAAAGGTGTCTGCGCCTTCCGCCAGCCGAAAACAATCAAATTCAACGTCACCGGCACGCTCCCCACGGGGGTCTACGCCAAAGACGTTATCCTGCATATCATCGGCAAGATCGGCGTCAACGGCGCCACTGACCGGGTGATGGAATTTCAGGGAGCGGTCGTCGATGCCATGACGATGGAGTCACGCATGACGCTCTGCAACATGGCCATCGAAGCCGGCGGCACCTCCGGCATCTGCCAGCCGGACATGACGACGGTAGAGTATCTCTGGCCGTTTATCCAGGGAGAGTTTGCCACTAAAGAAGCCGCCCTGGCCGATTATTCACAGTGGCGCGCCGATGCGGATGCTGAATATGACCAGACGATCGAGATCGATGTTGCCAATCTGGAGCCGACGATCACCTTCGGCTACAAGCCGGACCAGGTCAAGACCGTCTCCGAACTGGCCGGCACGAGGCTTGACCAGATCTACATCGGTTCCTGCACCAACGGTCGCCTGGAAGACCTGCGCATTGCCGCACAGATCCTGAAAGGACACAGGCTGGCTCCAAATGTACGCGGTATCCTCTCGCCGGCAACGCCGAAAATTCAGCAGCAGGCAATGCGTGAGGGATTGATCGACATCTTCATGGAAGCCGGGTTCTGTGTCACCAACCCGACCTGCGGCGCCTGCCTCGGGATGAGCAACGGCGTCCTGGCCGACGGCGAAGTCTGCGCATCGACGACTAACCGCAACTTCATGGGGCGGATGGGCAAGGGAGGCATGGTGCACCTGATGTCACCGGCCACGGCAGCAGCCAGCGCGATAGAGGGCGTGATCGCCGACCCGAGAAAGTATCTGTAACCCAACCCACCCCCGCCCTCCCTTATCAAGGAGGGAGCTTATGTTCCCCCCTGATAAGGGGGGATTAAGGGGGGTTGCATTTAGCTTTTCATTTTTTATAAGGAGCAACCAATATGAAAACATTCGGAGGACCTGTCCTCTTTCTCGACCGCAGCGACATCAACACCGACGAGATCATCCCGGCCAAATATCTGACCGAGATCACCAAGGAAGATCTAAAGCCCTATATTCTTGAAGACCTGAAGCTCCCCGGTTTCGATCCGAACGGGCCAAAAACGAAGAACGCCAAGGTGATCGTATCCCGCGCCAACTTCGGCTGCGGTTCGTCGCGCGAGCACGCCCCGTGGGTATTCGAGGTCAACAGCATAACCGCCGTTATCGCCGAATCATTTGCGCGTATCTTCCGCCAGAACATGTTCAACTGCGGCATGGCCGCCATCGAACTGCCAAAAGCTGATCTCGACCTGATATTCTCCCATTCGGGCGAAGAAGATGCCACCATGAGCATCGATATCGAGGCCGGAACCCTGACGATGAATGGCGGCGGCAAACAGAAGACCTTCACCTTCGAGATCTCACCTTTCGACAAGGCGCTGGTTCTTGCCGGCGGCTGGGTCGACTACGCTGACCAGAAATATTAGTTACATAATACTTTTTTACATACAGAAAGAGGCGGAAAACATATGTTTTCCGCCTCTTTCTGTATAACAAACTCTTCTTATCTAATTTCTTACAACTTGAACTGCCGTACCAATCGCTGCAACTCTTCGGCGTTGCCATGCAACTGAGCCGCAGCAGTGGCCGACTCATGCGCCCCCTGCGAAGTCTGCTGAACAACCTCGGTAATTTGCTGCATATTGTTGGAAATCTCGCTGGTGGTCGCAGTCTGTTCTTCGGCAGCGGTGGCGATCTGGTTGACCTGCATGGCAACATCGTTGACCTGAGCCAGGATATCCTGAAGCGCCTGTCCCGATTTAGCCGCTTCAATGGTGCCGTTTTCGACCTGTTGGACACCCTGTTCCATGGCGACAACGGCCCCCTTGGTTTCTCGCTGGATAGCCTTGATCATCTCACCAATCTCTTTGGTGGCGCGGGTGGTACGCTCTGCCAGGGCACGAACTTCATCAGCAACGACGGCAAAACCGCGCCCCTGCTCACCGGCGCGGGCGGCTTCGATGGCAGCATTCAGTGCCAGCAGATTTGTCTGGTCGGCGATATCTTCAATCGTACCGATGATGGCGCCAATCTGATCACTTCTGGCCCCGAGGCTTTCGACCGTCCTGGCTGATTCCTGCACTTTTTCGGCAATCTGTCCCATGACGTTCACCGTTTTTTCAACCACCGCCGCCCCGTCGCTGGCAGCTTGTGAAGCACGCTGCGCCCCTTCGGCGGCCATCTGGCAGTTTTGGGCAATGTCACCCGATGTGGCAGACATCTCTTCACCGGCAGTTGCAACCGTTCCAGCCTGAGCAGCGACCTCTTCAGATCCTGTGGCGATCCGGTCAGCAGTGGAGTGGAGTGCGTCGGAAGCGGCGGCTACCTGGGTTGATGTGGTGGAAATCTGGCTGATGGTAACGCGAAGCTTTTCGACCATTTCGTTAATCTCGGCTGAGAGTTGCCCCATCTCATCGCGCGAATTGATATCAGAGTGAGCGGTCAGGTCACCGGCGGCAACCAGCGACATTGTGGCCATTACTTGTCCAAGTGGGCCGGCTATAGAGCGATAGATTATTAATCCGATGATGAAGGCAAAAATAGCCGCGCCGGAGACGATCAAAGCCATCACCAGCATATCGCGATGGTATCTTTTGACGTCAGCGTCGTAGGCTGTTTGTGACCCTTTAATGCTGTATTCCACTAATGCGGTAACCGCTTCCCCCGGCTTTGTATAGAGCGGCGCGACCTCCTCCACTATCGCAGAGGTCGCGGAGTCGGCAGTTGCTTCATCGCTGCGTTCACGAGCGGCAATAAGGCTCTCTCCCAATGGCAGGCCTTTAGCAACGTACGCCTCGAAACCGGCCTTGAATACGCCTAACAGCTCATTTTCGTTAGTATCTGTTGCGCTGGATGACTCGATTCGTTTGACAGCTTCACGTACGGCTGCACTCTTCTTGGCAAAATCATCCAGCTTCGCTTTTAGCGTTGCCGAATCCTTGCTGGAGAGCATGTAGACCAGATCGAGGCGCATAACCAGAAAATCACTCTTTATCTGCCCCAACAGCGCTACTTCATGTAGCCTGTCGTTAGATTCCCCCAGATGGCTTTGAAGAGCCCTCATCCCCAGCATCCCCATGCCGCCGATCACCAGCATGACGAGGCAGCAGACTCCAATTAACACCAGTTGTTTTGTGCGCAACTTTAAATCTGCCCAGTTTTTCATGTCGTTGCCCCCTTTTTTGCGCAAATACGATTCAAGGCTCTAAACTATTTTTCCGATGTAAAACAGCGACATATACTTTGTTAAACAGTAGAAAATCATCCAAGCACACGAACTTTAAGCATGTACGTTTTATGTCCACTGTATTTATCGGAAATAAGGTCTTTTGTATATTGGGGGAAACCATTAGAAACCCGGTTTTTTAATCTTTACGGAGGGACATAACAAGAAGGGGATGTTGCAGAAGTATGATCTATGAGTAAGGGCCTACCCCGATTCACTTTCCGCCTGTTCCGCAATGACCGACCAACGTGCCAGTGCAGCGGCATTGCCGGCATCAAGCTTATGCATCAGATTCGCGCGATGTACCTCGACGGTCTTTATAGAAACCCCCAATCGCCCGGCAATATCCCTGGAGGTGTGCCCCTTTCCTACCATCAGCAGCACCTCACGCTCGCGCTTGGTAATCTTCTCGCAAAGGTCAGAGTATTTCTCCTGAGAACCGGAGTTGCGGTGATTTCGGAGTATCCTCGCATGGCGGTTAATCCTGCCGTTAACGGCGGTAAGCAGCTCCTCTGCAGAAAAAGGCTTGGATAGATAGTCATCAGCACCAGCAGACATGCCACGACGGACATCGGCGCGTTCATCCATGGCGGTAACAAATATGAACGGTATATCTCCGAGAGTATTATCACTCTTCAAAACCTCCAGCACAGAATGACCGTCCATTATCGGCATCATGACATCACAGAGAATAAGATCCGGACGTTTATCTCGCAGCCTGGCAAGACCTGACTGCCCATTAGGTGCGACACGGACATCAAACCCCTCCATTTCCAAGATTGTTTTCATAATATTGCAGTAGGAGCGGTTATCTTCGATAATCAGAATAGAGTAAATAGCAGCCTCCTTGTTTTTTTTGCCGGTCCTGCCTGGAAGGACATCACATAAAAAGCTTATTATTACACCCCGGAGGCCTTGTCATCATGGCCCCCTAACACAGGAATCTCCACCCGCATGATTGTACCTTCATGTACCCTGCTGATAACAGCGATAGTACCACCCATCTGCAACAACGTCTCATGCACAATAGAGAGCCCTAACCCCAACCCGCTGCGCCCTTCAACATTCTTGCTCCGGTAAAATCGTTCGAATATCAGCGCCAACTCCTCCGCCGGAATACCGATACCTGTATCACGTATCTCCAGAGATAACCGTTCTTTATCGCGGCTAACGCGCAGTGACACGGCTCCATCCGGCGGTGTATAGCGGAAGGCATTCGTCAGCAGGTTCTGCACTATCCTCCTGAACAACATTTCATCCAGAAAGGCACTACCGCAACCAGGAGCTATTTCAACATTACATTGGTGCCCTGCTCCCCAAACAGCATGAACTTCAGCAGTAATGGCACGGCACTCATTGCCGATATCAAGCAGAAGAGGCGTCTTGGGGAGACTGTCCGTACCCAGCTGATTGAAAGAAATCACCGAACTTAACAGGTTAGAGATCTGATGCGCGGCACTGCGGATATGCTCATTCTGCTCAAAGCGTTTTTCAGGGGTCAGGCGGTCCCAGTAGCGATCGAGAATATCGGTGCTGCCGGTAAGCAGGCCGAGCGGCGTGCGAAACTCGTGCGCTATAATGCGCAGCAAGCGGCCCATCGTACTATTGGCACTTTTGGCATCTTCCAGTGCCAGTCGCAACTCCTCCGTCCGCCCCTCCACACGCTGTTCCAACGATTCGTTGATCCGGCGGATCTCAAAGAACTTGTCTGACAACGAATCCGCCATCTCCTTGAAATTATCTATCAAGTGGCGCGTCTCTTTTATCCTGCTTTCAGGCCAGGCGATCTCATTGCCGTCCACTGCCAACCTGGCCGTGAAGTCACGCGTGATAAAACGGAGCTTTTCAATTGTGAGGATGGCCTGACGACTCAAAAACTCCGCCAGCGCCAACGCAACGAGCAGCACAACAAACAGCAGGGTCAGCTTGTCAGTATAGCTGTGATAGAGCATTTCGTGGTATGGGGCAACAGGCTGTTCCATAATAAGTTTCCATTCGGCCAGGCTGCCGATGCTGGATTCAGCTATGTAGTTGGATCTCTCCCAGCGTGCCGAGACCGGGGTGTTGGCAGGAAGTGTTGGCACCCACTGGCTGAGCCCTCCATCAAGAGGGTAGAGAACCCCCTCACCATGTGAAAACGGCAACATGATCTTCTGGTCAGGGTGATTGGTCATAATGACATTGCCGTTTTTGTCCAGCAGGGTGTAGAGGGAGGTGCTTACATCCGTACTCTTGTCCAGATGTTGCTGTATCTGCCCAAGATCCAGAATACCGGCAACAAAACCACTGTATGTACCGCCGGTAACCACTGGCGCAAGCATCGCTACGATCGGCTTTGGCATGCCAGTCTTGCTTGTAACAACCTCCGACAACATCGGTTTGAGTGCCCGTTTAAGCGTCGGCAGGTATGGACGGTCAGCAAAACTTTTGCCGACATTGCTCTGCCCAAACTCATCGACCAGCGGATAAAAAGCGGTGGTGGTCGCGTCACCTTTAAACAGCGCGGTCTGTATAAAATTGACATCCGATTTTTTTGCCTGTTCCAGATAGCCCTGCATCTGTTGTGGAGATCTGGATGCCGACATTTTGGCAAGATTGAGAATGGCAGATTTTCTGTTCACCACCCACGTTTCCAACAGATCGGTCAAACGACGGCTATCTTGAATAAGCGTTGCTTTAACATGGCGGTCTGTTTCAGCATAATCGGCTTTGCTGCCAATCGCCAGCATGATCAGTGCCGGGCACAGCACAAAAAAGGCCAGGAGGTTATAGATCATCTCACGATAGGGCATCAGCAATGAGCGTGTGCTGAGCATATAACCGGTGAAGAGCAGTCTCGCAACCAAGGCGTTGGCGATGCCGTTCACGGCCTGCTTAGTCATAACTATGGAGACATTACCCAAAGGCACGTGCATGACGATGTGATAAAAAACATATATCAACGGCATGCCGATGATGAGCCAATAGATCGTGTCAGCCAGTACGAAGCCGATCTTTCTATATTTGGTCAACAAACCAACGGTCGCCACTTCGACGGTCAATATGATAATGGCATAGGGGTGATTCCAGAGGATGTACGTTGAGCATGCAATCAGCGCGGCCGTCATGACACCGCTGCCAAACCCGAATAACTGCAGCGCCAGCAGGGCAAAGATGCTGCCAAAGAGGAATTCTATGTTGATAAAAAGGGGGAAATTGAAATAGTTTCCCGCCAAACCAGCGGCAATCAAGCCGAGGAGGGGGAAAATGCTGAATTTGGAGATATTAGGTGGCATAGTTGGCACAGCTATCTCCTGAATCAACCCAGGAGCCACGCTTCAGAGGCTCTTGGGCTTTTAAAGCGATCTCAGGTAAGGCGGAATCCGGAACGGACCAGCCCTTCAAAGGATTCCGGTGGTAGCGGCTTGCTGAAATAAAACCCCTGGATTTCATGGCAGCGCTGCTCGGAGAGGAAGTTGTACTGGCCAAACGTCTCTACCCCTTCGGCCACCACCCTGAGGTTGAGTGATTCGGCCATGCCGATGATGGTATTAACCAACGTTGCATCGGCACTGTTCTCCGTAACCATGTTGATAAAAGAACGGTCTATCTTCAGCTCGTGGATCGGCAGGTTTCTCAGATAACTGAGAGAGGAGTAGCCGGTGCCGAAATCATCTATCGAAAGCGTGATCCCCCTGGCAGCCAGAGAATGCATCTTGACGGCGGCACCGGCTGCATCAACCATCAGCAGTGATTCCGTCAGCTCCAACCGCAAACGCTCCGGCTTAAGTCCGGAATCCTCCAGTGCCTCTACAACATCAGCACAGAAACCTTCATGATGAAACTGCCGGGAGCTGACATTAACAGAGATGGTCATGACACCGAGACCGTCCTGCTCCCACTGGCTCGCCTGCCGACAAGCGGTCTGCAACACCCAGCGCCCCACCGGTACAATCATGCCGGTTTCTTCCAACAGCGGGATAAAGGAATCGGGTGGCATAATCCCCTCTCCCAACGGCTGCCAGCGCAGCAACGCTTCTACCCCGCTGATCGTACCACTCTTCATATCGACCTGCGGCTGGTAGAAGAGAAGAAATTCCTCCCGCTCCAGAGCACGCCGTAGTCGCGCTTCCTGCTCCAGGCGATCATGGGCGCGGCGATTTATTTCCTCGGTAAAAAACTGAAAGTTGTTCTTTCCCTGCTCCTTGGCATGATACATGGCGGCGTCGGCATATTTCATCAACTTCTCGCTCGTATCACCATCCTGCGGAAACATTGCGACCCCCATGCTGAAGGTCACGAAATACTCCTGTTCACCCAGCCTGAACGGAGCTGCCAACGTTTCCTGCAGTTTCTCGGCAAAGGTAATGGTCTCGTTATCGGTGCTCAGATCTGTCGGCAACACAACAAACTCATCCCCACCCAGCCGGGCGACGGTATCGTTTTCCCGGACGGCCTCACGAAGGCGACTCGCAACCCGGCACAACAGGTCGTCACCGGCATCATGACCGAGGGTGTCATTAACGTATTTGAAGTTATCCAGATCAATCAGCATCACCGGCACGATCGTTCCGTACCGCGCGGCGCGCACCATGGCCTGTCCCAAACGATCACAGAGCAGAACCCGGTTGGGGAGACCGGTCAAGCTGTCATACGTTGCCTGCCGCACCAGCTCCACCTCGTAACGTTTCCGCTCTTCGATCTCCCGTTCAAGGTGAACAGTCCGTCGCTTGACCTGGGCTCTCAGGGCAATGGCGACCAGCACAACCAGCAGCAGAGCAGTGGCGCCGACCAGCAATACAGGGCGCCACCAGACAGGCAGGGCGCCTTTCTGCGGAATCCCCAGCCAGCGCTCGAAGCAGTGATAATAGAAGGACTGACGGTCACCCTTCAGCTCCAGCAATTGCCGATCAATATCCGCGAGCAGCCGGCTGTGCTTCCCCTTGGTGGCGGCATAGCGCACCTCTATCGGATTGAAAAGGATCTGGGTCGGCTTGACATTGTACCCATCCTCCTTCGCCAGGGCAAAGATGCTGCCCACGACACCGGCATCGGCACGCCCGGCCTGGATCGCTTCGAACACCTCCTGGAAATTGGCCACGACGATATAGGTGGCGTGCAGGCCGAACCGCTCAATCAGGCGACGAAAAGCCGTCGCATGAGTCTCATTGTTGACCACTGCAATGCGCTTGTCTTCCAGGTCAAGGTACGATGAGATGCTCGAATCCTTGCCGACGTAGAGCTGTCCCCACAGATTGACAACCGTGATGTCGTTGAAATCGTACAGCTGGGCTCTTTCCGAGGAGTGAGCGATTGTCGCCATCAGATCAATATCGCCACGCTTGAGTTTGTCCAGACAGGCATCCCAGAGGCAGGGGACATATTCAAGTTGACGACCGTCCTGCAGAGCAACGTACGACAGGAGGTCAACCATCAGACCGGTGGGGTGCCGAGACTCGTCAAAATAAGAAAGCGGGGGGTTTTGCTCCACCCCGACACGCACCTTAATCGGCTCCGGAGTTGAGAAAGCCTGGGCAGGCAGGAGGGTTACGAGACAAATGCATACGGTAATAAAATATCTGAGCAGAGACATGTGAACCACCTTTTGCAAACTAACAGAAATCCGGATTCTGAGAGTGTACGGTTTTTCAAGTGCATTCTTATTCAGAACTGCTTACTCAACCCCAGGTGAAAGCTCACATCCGGCGCAGCGGAAACAAGCACATCCTCAGCGACCCCTATATCCAGCAGATACTCCCCGGGAAGTCTGAGAGCCCCACCAACAACCAGCACCAACGTGCTGGTTCCAAGTTCATTCAGCGAACTGCCGTGATACATCGGCGTGTGGCCGTCAAGCTGGGTCTTGAATGATATCCACGAAGCCGGTCCCCAGCCTAAACCGACTCTTCCGACTCCCGCAAGCCCGTTATGCTGATCACGCAGCACATCACCTTTCGACATGGCCAGGGCACCGACAGAAGCGTACATACCCAGAGAGCCGTGTTCGCCGTAAGAAGTTGAACTACCGCACAGTTGCAGCATGACATCAGTTCCTCCGCTACCTGCCAGAGAGGAGCTGTCGCCGGTAGGAAGCTTGATTGCTCCCTTAAGCGCCAACCTGTCATGCCCCTCGTCATGGCGAACATCATACAGGCTGACTCCACCCGTCAGGCTGATATCACCCACCCCTGAACTGGAACGGTCTACCAGCAGTTTCTGGACCATGTCCTTGCGGTAGCTGTAGTTCATACGGTTCTTACTGGCGCTGTCCCGCCCCCCCTGTGGAAGCCTGAAGAGATTGTGCCAGTCGATGATGAAGCTATCAAGGAAGCCGCCTCCCTGTATGACATAGGGAATCTCGACCCCCGCCTCCCACCCTGACGTGAAGCCGTAACGTGCCGCAAACGCCAGCCGGTATGTTTCGCCATCGAGCGTTATCAACTCGTTGTTGTTGCTGTTGACCGTGTAGTTGCTGGTAAGATCCTGGTTAAGGGCGATGCGCAGCTTTCCGGACGGAATAATATCAGCCCCGGTATCATGGGGAAGTCCGTAGATCTGGACAAGCGGGCTCTGATTGGATGTACTGAAGGGAGTGATTTCCATGTCAGCGGCAGCGGCGCCTCCGGCGGAAAAGAACAGCGACAAAAACACGACTACATATCTATTCATAACAAACCGACTCATCATCAAGCTCCTGAACCGTTTCACCACGGTAACGATCGATCAGGCCGGTCAATGACGTCAGCCCTTCCGTGACAATGCGGCTTTCTATTGCATTTGTCGAGATCTGTGTTTCAACACCCCTGACAGCTTCTACGGCCTGTTTTGCCAGAGTTATATGCTGTGCAACCTCGTCTTTAAGCTCTCTTGTACGCTCATTATCTTCCATAACACTCTTGAGATAGAGGCGATTACCCTTGGCCTGTTCCTGTGCTGATGAATTGATCCTGCGGGCAAGCTCACGCATATGTTCAAGGTTATTGACGATCAGGTTACTCCCCTGTTGCTGTTGCTCCGTAGCAAGGGTAATCTGCTGTACCCGCTCAAGATTTTTCTCTGCCTCTTCTGTAATCCTCTGAATATTAACAGCCTGCTCGGTCGTTTCAACCGCGATGCTTGACACCATTTTGAATGCATCATCGGAGCTGGCGTCAATAGCAACAAGGGCTTCGTTGGCAACGCCGGAAATCTTGCCCCCCTCCTTCACCTTGTCTTTACACTGGGTTACCGAGCGCTGAACCTGCGCGGTCTCTTTTTGAATATTACGCACCAGCTCATCGATTTCCCTGGTGGAAGCGGAAGTACGCCGGGCAAGCGAGCGAACCTCTTCAGCGACGACAGCAAATGCCCGCCCCCGTGATCCTGCCTGAGCGGCAATAATGGAAGCATTCAGAGACAACAGGTTTGTCTGCTCAACCACCTCCTGGATGACACTCAAAAATTCTCCTACCCTGGCCGAGTGCCGCGACAGACGATTAATGGACTCGAACGATTCGTCGTTACTTTTGGCAATCTCCTTCATCGCCTTCATCGTCGCGGCCATGCTGCGCAGCCCGTGTTGCGCCAGAGTCCGGACGTTTTCGGAGAGAGCGGTACTCCGTTCAGAATTATCCCGCACCGTACTTTGCGACCGGCTGATCGTATTGATTGAATGGTTCGTCTGTTCCGTTGACGTTGACAAAGCCCTTATATTTCCAGCAGTTTCGCGCGTTGCCCGTGCCATCTCCTCAATTGAGCTGGAGGTTTCTATAACAAACGTTGAATACTGATTGATGTTTTCTGCAATTGCATCCGTGGTAGCGCTCATCTGCGTGGAAATAGACGCCCGCTCTTCGGTACGACCGGAAAGCTCATCAATTTCAGCCATAACCTGCGTAAAGGCGCCGTTAAGGCGTTCCATTACAGTGACTGCATCACGCACCCGGGCAGTCTCTTTTTCATTGCCGGTTGACCTGCGGTGCATTGTCAACTTGAGCTTTTCCTGCGCGGCAAATATCTGCTCCAATAGTTCCTTGCTGGCCTTCTGCTGGGACTCAAGAGCGTGTGTCGCAAGGTCACACGTTGAAAACAACGCCTTGATGTCATCTGCATGCGCGTGAGCGGAGGAAAGTTCCCGTTCGGGGATCAGCCTGGCCATGACGAGAAGCTGATCAGAGCGGATTGCCGCCACAAGCCGCTGGAAGATACCAACACAGAGCAAGGAGCAGAAAACCCCGGCGACAATAACCGCTGCCAGAACCTGTGGGGGGTTCCCGAGCGCCATCGCAACGCACCCAATCAATCCGGAAGCGATCAATGAAAATGTAACCATTCTGGTTCTAACCGCCGCAACGCTTCCATATGGTCTGTTTGACATGCCCCACCCTGGTACAAATGTGATATCAGGCATACTTGTACCATGAGCAAAAAACAGTGTCAATGAATCTGGGGCTCCCCAAAATGCATATAACAGTCTGTTTTTTTTACATTTTCCACAACCAACAGCCTGCCGGCATCGAATACTGACGGCTCAAGTCAAACGCCGCAGCCCTTGATTTTTTTTCACGTCAATGCGATAGTACCGTCGACAGTCCACACTTGCTACAGAGGAGGCATAATGTTTGGTTTTGGCATGCCGGAATTAGTAATCATACTTGTTATCGTCATGGTCGTTTTTGGGGCGGGGAAGCTTCCTGAGATCGGCGGGGCACTTGGCAAAAGTATCCGTAATTTCAAAAAAGCATCGGATGGCAAGGATGAGATTGAAATCAAGCCTAAGAGCGAAGATAACGACAAAAAAGCTTAACAGGGCACACTGACATTACACATAAAAACGGGGGAGAGGCGCATGCCTTTCCCCCGTTTTTATTGCATTATACAACGGCAATCAGGAATTAAGATACTCCCCGATTTTCTCCGCAAGTGTACTGTAAATACGGCGGCACTCATTCTCGTCCTTCTCCAGCAGCGTGACCCGAAACCCCTGAAGCGGTGTCGAAAACGAGGAAAGTGGCACGGTACAGATGCCGGTTGCTGCCAGAATCTGGTATACGAAACGTTTGTCAGGAGAGACCTCCGGCTGGTTAATCAGCCCATCAACCAGTTCCCTGACCTCCTGATTTTCAATCCTTATTGACTGGCGGCTATTCAGCAGTCCCTCCTTGAATGCCACGGCCATGTAAAAGGCGCCGTTGGTACGATTCACCTGCAGTGCAGACACCTGACTGAGGCAGTCATAGGTAATATTGCTCATCCGTTCATAGCTGGCGATGCGCTGTGCCAGATAGGCGGCATATTCGGGATGGCTGACGATTTCAGGAATGACCGTCTGCGGCAGGGTTGTAGAACAGACCTCGTTCATCTTTCCGGTAAGTATCAGGTTGATATATTTACGGAAGCGCTCGTCTTTATGACCGTTATACACTTCGATCCAGCCGCAGCGCGACCCGGGCCACGGGAACTCCTTGGAGATACCTTTCAATGAGATGGCAGGCACATCCCCGATCACGTCGCTGATCGGCACCGTGCTTTTGCCGTTATAGACGATATTGATGTACACCTCATCGGCAATGATGAACAGGTCATTCTCGCGAGCGACCGCAACGATCTCCTCCAGCATTTCCCTCGTATAGACCATACCGGTCGGATTATCCGGATTGATCAGCATAATCGCACAGATATTCGGATTGTAGCGCACATGATTGCGCAATTCGTCCATGTCCGGGTACCAGTTGTTTTCCGGCTTGAGGCAGAACAGCGACGGAGCTGAATGGGCATGGCCGATCTCACCCAGCGTGTGGGTCGTGTAGGATGGCGACGGCATAAGCACCCGCGCCTCCGGGCGGAGGCAGCCGTATATTTTGGCGATGGCGTCCCCGAGCCCGTTAAAGAAAATGATGTCATCGGGAGTAATCTGCGCGCCACCTCGGCCGTTGGTCTTCTCGCAAATAAACTCGCGTGTTTCAAGCACGCCGCGGGTATGGCAATATCCCCAGGTGCGGTTGTCCATTGCGGCTTTTGCAACAATCTCCTTCATCCACTCCGGAATATTCTCCCCCTTGACGATCGGATCACCGATGTTTTCCCAGTTGATCTTGACACCGTGCTTCTGGAGTTTTTCTGCCACATTGACAATATTTCTGATTTCGTACGTCAGTTCGCCGGTTCCAGGCGGCACCAGTTCAATTCTCATTCACGTTCTCCCCTGTATCGTTATATATGCATCGTTTTTGTCAGACTGCGCACAATAAAAAAAAGCCGCGGGCTCCTGCCCACGGCTTGCGATTATCTTTTGAAGTAAAGCGACAATCAGCGGGCAACAGGCAGAACTGCGGCATTACGCGCCGCGGCGATAATAGCTCGTTCTGCTGTTGCTGTAAGCATGATCATCATAATGGGTGTCAATATCATACCGCTGCCGGGACGTCAATGGTTTTTGCGGCATTGTAACGAGATGTCAGGGATTGATTCCGACCAGAAGCCTGCCATCCTCGTCTCGCCAGCGCAGCCAGCCGATCAGCGCCTGATCAGTCAGCACCATCCCCCATGAATCTTCAATAGTCAGCACCTTGAATACCTGTTTTGGCGCCAGCGTAGCGAGCTGCTTGCCGTTTGGCTGCTGCTGCAGCCGGTAATAATGCGGCTGCAGGCCGGGAAGCATGCGAACCGTCTGCAGCCGCAGATACTCGTCCCATGGCTGAAAGCTCCCTTTATACAACGGATCAATCCAGGCTTGCCGACCGGCATCATCATAAAACACCCGCAACCAGCCATCTTTGCGAGCAGAAACGATAAGCGGCGAAGCTCCATCCACCATGCCAAATACCAACTCATTCCCGGATAACCGGGGGTTATTCAGCACGTCAACCCGCAGTAGGCCCGGCTCCTCATACAACTGCAACGACAGATCCCGGCCTTGATAGTGTCCGGATGGCCGGAAGACGACCACGCCAATCCCTGTATAGGGCCGCATTCGTGGAGGAGTCGCCGCACGTACCGCGGAAGCGGCCACCCCCAGGACCACAGTGATCAGAAAAAAAACAATGGTGCGTCGGTACAGATCAATCAATCGAACAAACTCCACAGTACCATGTTCTGCAATGCTTTGGCAGGCGCCTCAGCGGCAGTTCAGCGGCAGTTCAGCGGCGATGGCGCCTAGCGATCCACCAGGGCAATCATATTGCCGTCAAAATCCTGGATGACCGCCATCTTACCCCACGGGCTTGACTCAAGCGGCTCCACAAAATACACACCGCCGGTTTTCAGCTTTTCGCAGAGAGCAACGATATTCTCTACTTTAAGAGTGATGCCGGTGTGCCTTCCCACCAGACTGCGGGCATCTTCATTCAGTGCCAGCGAGACACCAAGTGTCGTGACGGCGCCGGGGAAAAACTCGATCAACATTTCGCTCTGACCGGCTACCGGCAGGCCGAGGAGATCAGCATAAAAGGATTTAGCTTTCGCAAGATCGGTAACAAAGATCACAAAGTTTTTAAGTATAATTGACATGCAGACCTCGCAACTATTTCTGTGATAAGCGGTGGACACACTCCACCATAAACCGGGCATTTTCAGGGGGGACCGTCGGCAGGATGCCGTGGCCGAGGTTGAAAATGTGTCCGGGACGGCCGGCGTTCTCATCAAGAACCCGCTTGACTTCGCGCTCGATAATCTCCCGTGTCGCAAACAGCACCGTCGGATCAAGATTGCCCTGCACCGCCATCTGCGGGCCGATCAGATTCCGGGCAGCACCCAGGCTCACATGCCAGTCAAGTCCCATAACATCGCCGCCGGCTTTCATGACGGTATCCAGCATTGCTCCGGAACCTTTGACGAAATGGATAACCGGCGTTTCCTTGCGGTTCAGCCCGTTAATCAGGCGGACGGTATACGGAAGCACATAGCGCTCGTAATCGGCGGGAGAGAGAATCCCACCCCAGGTATCGAAGATCTGGATGCACTGTGCCCCGGCTGTAATCTGGGCGTTCAGATATTCCATGCTCATGGTGGTGATTTTTTCCATCAGGGCGGCATAGACTTCAGGCGCGGCGTACATCATCCGCTTGATCTGGGCAAAGTCCTTGGAGCCCTTACCCTCAACCATGTAGCAGGCAAGCGTAAACGGCGCGCCGCCAAAACCGATGAGCGGCACTTTTCCTGCCAGCTCACGGCGCAGTATCTTAATTGTTTCAAGAACGTAGGGGACATCCTGTTCCATCTGCGGAATACGCAACTTCTCCACGTCTGCCATGGAGCGGATCGGGCTTTCAAACACCGGCCCGGGAACAAAATCCAGCTTCATACCCATCGGCTCGACCGGAGTCAGGATATCGGAGAACATGATCGCAGCATCCACACCGAGAATATCAACCGGCTGGATTGAAACTTCGGCAGCCAGTTCGGGGGTTTTGCATAATTCGAGAAACGTGCATTTGGAGCGGACCGCCATGTACTCGGGCAGATAACGGCCAGCCTGGCGCATAAGCCACACGGGAGTACGGTCTACCGGCTTCCCCCAACAGGCATCAAGAAATCGTGTATTCATTAAATTCCTCCTCAACAACGCACAACACATTGGAAATTGGCACAAATAAGTTGACCATATTAATAATTAACGGCCGGATAAGTCAAATTATTTAGCGCAGCTCGCCTGGAACTGCTGCTGCGCAGGCGACCGCACAACCACGTCTGTCACGCCGCCTCGACAGTAAACTTTCTTTTTCCAAAGACAACACGGTCTCCTGGATACAGTTTTCGCCCACGGCGAAACTCTACCTCACCATTTACCGCAATGTACCCCTCTGCGATCATGACCTTCGCCTCACCACCGGAAGAAACCGCATTTTCCGCTTTCAGAAAGCTGTCCAACTTTATAAACGGTGTCGTTATCTGCATGACTAGTCTGCCCCCTGCTTACTGCTCAGTCTGGTTGTGTGGTTTAAAAGAACCAGCCACATGATTTTACAATAAAAAAGGCGGTTGGCATATAAGCAGCCAACCGCCGGTGTCTAAATAATGGCGGAAGAGGTGAGATTCGAACTCACGGAGCTGTTACACTCGGCGGTTTTCAAGACCGCTGCCTTAAACCACTCGGCCACCCTTCCGTTGTCATGCATCCCGATCTTATAGCACAACTATTTCTTCTTTTCAACATGATCGAAAAATATCTGTAAAAAAATCGCAGACTAGCGCTTTATCAGCTCCAGACCACCCATATACGGCTGCAACACCGCGGGCACCCGCACCGAACCGTCTGCCTGCTGATAGTTCTCCAGAATGGCCACCAGCGTGCGCCCCACGGCCAGGCCGGAGCCGTTAATGGTGTGGACAAATTCAGGCTTGCTCTTTTCGTCCTCGCGGAAGCGGATCGATGCACGACGGGCCTGGAAGTCGTCAAACGTGCTGCAAGATGATATCTCGCGATAGCAGCTCTGACCCGGCAGCCATACTTCGATGTCATAGGTTTTGGCGGCGGAGAAACCGATGTCGCCGCTGCAGAGCGCCATGACACGATAGGGAAGCTCCAGCAGCTGCAATACCTTTTCGGCGTGGCCGGTTAGCGCCTCCAGCGCGGCATCCGATTCTGACGGGTGAACAAATTTTACCAGCTCAACCTTGTTAAACTGATGCTGACGGATCAGGCCACGCGTATCCTTGCCGTAGGAACCGGCCTCACGACGGAAGCAGGGTGTGTAGGCACAATAGCTGATCGGCAGATCGCCCTTTTTAAGGATCTCGCCGCGATGGATATTGGTAACCGGCACCTCGGCGGTCGGAATCAGGAAAAATTCCGGGTCGACCATCTTGAAGAGGTCCTCTTCAAACTTGGGAAGCTGTCCTGTCCCGGTCATGGAGTCACGATTGACCATGAAAGGGGGAAGCACCTCCTGATAGCCATGCGCATCGGTGTGCAGATCGAGCATCAGGTTGATCAGGGCCCGCTCCATCCGTGCGCCTGCACCGCGGTACAGGGTGAAACGCGCGCCGGTGATCTTGGCGCCACGCTCAAAGTCAAGAATACCGAGCTCTTCACCGAGATCCCAATGTGCCTTTGCTTCAAAAGGGAGCGTATGCGGCTCGCCCCATGACCTGACCAGGACGTTGTCGTTTTCAGAGGTTCCAACCGGGGTCGTTGCATGCGGCAGATTAGGCACCGTCAGAAGGAATGAGTGCAGCTGTTCATCAACCTGACTCAGTTCATCATCCAGCCCCTTGATCTTATGGGATACTTCACGCATCTCAATAATTTTGTCCTGAACCTGGCTTTTGTCCTTGGTACGGCCGATCTCGTCTGAGACTGAATTGCGCAGCGCCTTAAGCGCCTCACCCTCTTTCAGCAGCGTACGCCGTTTTTCATCAAGTTCACGAAAGCCGTCCAGATAGGATTCGCCGCCGCGGGTACGCAGGCGCCGCTCTGTCTCATCCAGATTTTCACGAATATATTTCATGTCAAGCATCGGGAAACACCTTTATTTTTCGGTAGTAAGCGTGTATTTAGTAGCACTTGCAACGTTGTTCGTCAATGCAAAAGAGCCCGATCAAATCATATCCACCCACAATCTGAGACCATACTGACATGAAGATTCTCCTTGCAACCCTGCACGCCAAATACTCGCATGCGTCACTTGCCCTCCCCTGTCTGGCAGTATACTGCCGGGACATTCCGGATACAGAGATCACGCTTCGCGAATGGACCGTTAACGAGCCACGCGAGCATATCCTGAGACTCGTCATGGCCGAAGGTGCCGATCTTGTTGCCTTCTCCTGTTATATCTGGAATATCGAACAGACCCTGCGCATTGTTTCCGACATCAAGAAGATAGCACCGCAGACCCGCATAGTTCTTGGCGGACCGGAAGTATCCTTCAGCATATTCGATCTGATGCACGACAACCCTGCGGTTGATTTTGTCGTCAAAGGAGAGGGGGAGGAAACGTTCAGGGCTCTTATCATGACGTTGACGCAGGAGCATCCGGCCATGCTGCAGGAAAGCCTGGCGGAGATAGACAACCTTTTTTTTCGCGACGGCAGCGACATCCTGTCAGGACCGCTCAGCAGAAAAAACATGCTGCTCGACTCGCTCCCTTCACCCTTTGCAGCCGGCATGGTGGACTTTTCGAAACCGCTCGTTTATTACGAGACCTCTCGCGGCTGCCCCTTTTCCTGCGCTTTCTGCCTTTCCTCAACGGAGGGAGCGGTTCGCTCTTTCGGCATGGAGAGGATAAAGAATGATCTCCTCTTCTTGATGGAGCACGGTGTGGCACAGATAAAGCTGGTAGACCGCACCTTTAATTACGATGCGGGGCGGGCGGATGCGATCTGGGAATTCATCCTCGAGCATAACCGGGGCAGCCACTTTCACTTTGAAATTGCCGCCGACCTGCTGACCGACACTAACCTGAAAGTTCTCGGGCGGGTGCCCGCACACACCTTCCGTTTTGAGATCGGGGTTCAATCGGCATCGCAGCGTGCGTTGGAGCTGGTGAAGCGCAGCGCCGATCTGCAGCGCATTTTCACGGCAGTGCGGCGGCTGGCGGGCGAAACAAAGGTCGAACTGCACCTTGATCTGATCGCGGGATTGCCGGGTGAGGGATACGACGGGTTCCTGCAGTCCCTGCAGACGGTAGCCGACCTGCAGCCGGATGATATCCAGCTTGAACCGCTCAAGCTGCTGAAAGGAGCGCCGATGCGGGAGATTGCCCGCCGTGAAGGGTATTTATTCTCAGAATCCCCCCCCTACACAATCCTGCGTAACCCGTGGCTTTCCTACGCGGATATCTGCCTGGTCGAGACAATCGGACGCCTCCTTGACCTGTTCAACAAACATGGTGGATTTGCAGCATCATTCCGGATTCTGGAGCGTGACAGGTCATTCTCCGCAATTCTCGACCTGATGGCGCGACAGGCGAGCAACGAGAACCTCTCCAGCCTCTCCTGCCGAAGGGTCTACGAGCTTTTTGCGCGGCTGGCAGAACCGCTGGCTGACCGGGCAGCACTGCATGACGCGCTGTTGTTCGATTACTGCCGGAGCGAGATGCCGCTGATGGGCAAGCTCCCCTTGTTCGCTGTTGAACAGCAGGAGAACTGCTCCTGGCCCGCGCTTCGAGACCTCCCCTCCAGCCTGGAGATCCCCCGGGACAGCAGGGTCAAATCTTTCCGCTATGAATTCATGTCTGATTATCGAACCGGAGATACTAGTGGCGGGGCGACAACACTCACGTTTGTCTATATATCGGGGGCCGGACGCGGCCTGCAGGTCATAACGCTTTAAATCATCAAAGCTGATGGAGCTAAGAGCGGAATCCGCACAGAACGATACTCTTCCGCTCCTCGACCCCGGACACAGTCTGTTCAGAAACTGCAGAGCTCCTCATGCCACAGAGCAGGCTCCATGACCACTTGCCGCCCCAGCTCTGCCAGCAGACCATCCATATCATCAACAAAGCCCGGCATAATGGCGATGCGGATGATACCGACCTTGTTATCGACGGTGCTCATGACATTCATCCCCTCATACGCCTCCAGGATAAACTTCAGAAAAACCATATCCCGGTGGGCAACCTTGAAGTAGCGGCAGACCATCGCTTCATGCATTCGTACGGTGACTTTCTCTTCCATGCTTCGCTTCCATTCCCCGTAGTTTTATGCGACCGTGAAGTGTAGCAGTTTTGATTTCCGTGTAAACAGCAAAGTGTGACTCGTCACAAGATATCTTGACAGCTGAAACAGTCGGTGTATAACAACCCGACAAGCAGCCGAGATCCGTTTTGCCACGGATGCGGGGGACCCGATCAACTGGGGCGTATTCCGGCACAGTGCCGGAAAGGGAACTTCCAATCCCGAGCCCGTCAGCTAACCTCGTAGGCGGATGGAAGGGCACAGCAGCGGACACAGGCCGCCGGTTTATGCCGGCGTTTTTTTAGTTATCCGCAGTCAGCCCCTACAAGTCAATTCTTGCAGGAGTGGATCATGAAGCAACACGAAGCGGCATCCTACTGGGGCGGCATTATCAAGGCCCTCGGCCTGGTATTCGGCGACATCGGCACCAGCCCGATCTACACCCTTACCGTCATCGTAACTCTCACCAAACCTTCCCAGGAAAATATCTACGGCATCATTTCCCTGATTGTCTGGACGCTGGTAATCCTCGTCATGGTCGAATATGCCTGGCTGGCCATGAGCCTGGGACGCAGAGGAGAAGGCGGCACCATTGTCCTGCGCGAGATCCTCGCCAAGATGATCAAGCCGGGCCGCACGCTTGCATTTGTCACCTTTCTTTCCTATGTCGGCATCTGCCTGCTGATCGGCGACGGGGTCATCACCCCGGCTATCTCGATCCTGTCGGCTGTCGAGGGCATCGAACTGATCCCCGGGCTTGAACATACGCCGCAGAACATCCTGATTCTGATTGCCGCCATTATCGCGGTTGGGCTCTTCATATTTCAAAACAAGGGGACCGACAAGGTGGCGCGGGCCTTCGGCCCGTTGATGGTAATCTGGTTCATCGCCCTGACACTGTCCGGCGCGCTCTCGATAGTCGACCATCCGATAGTTATCAAGTCACTGAGCCCCTGGTACGCTGCCCGCTTCCTCTACGACAACGGCCTGGCCGGCTTCTTTGTTCTCTCGGAGGTAATCCTCTGCGCCACCGGCGGCGAGGCCCTTTACGCCGACATGGGGCACCTGGGACGGAAGCCGATTGTCCGGGCCTGGTACTTCGTCTTCGCCGCGCTCGTGATCAACTATCTCGGCCAGGGTGCCTTCATCATCACCCATCCCCAGGCCAAAAACATCCTCTTCGGCATGGTGCGCAGCGAGGCGGCCATCCTTTACATCCCTTTCCTGATCCTTACCATCATCGCCACGGTGATAGCATCGCAGGCCCTCATCAGCGGGGTCTTTTCCATTGTCTACCAAGGGATAACCACCCGCATCCTGCCGCTGCTGAAGGTTGACTACACCTCTACCCATCTCAAATCCCAGATCTATATCGGCTCGGTCAACTGGCTGCTGCTCGTACTGGTAATCATGATCATGCTGATCTTCCGCAAATCCGAAAATCTGGCGGCAGCCTACGGCCTGGCGGTCACCGGCACCATGGCCATTACCGGCATTATGATGACGATGATCTATGCCCGCACCACCAAGAAGTGGAAGGTACCGATTGCCCTGATGGTCACTGTTGCCGACCTGGCCTTTTTGACCGCCAACCTCCAAAAGTTCCCCCATGGCGGTTACTGGTCGATTATCCTGGCAGCGGTGCCGTTCATCACCATCATAGTCTGGACCAAGGGGCAGCGGGCACTTTACCGGGCGCTCAAGCCGCTCGATTTTGACACCTTCGAGCTTGCCTATGGACAGATCTACGCCAAACAAAAGAACATCCCCGGCACCGCCCTGTTCTTTGTCAAGGAGTGGAGCGTCATCCCTCCTTATCTGGTCCACTGCATCATTCGCAGCAATATCATTTACGAGCGCAATGTGCTGATCTCCATCATCCGCACAGAGGAACCGTACGGCCTGAAAACCGCTGTTAAAACCGGGCTTGCCGTTGGCCTTGATGCAATCGAGATAAAAGCCGGATACATGGAAATACTTGATATTGAGAAAGTCCTCAAGGGTAATGGCATCTCTGAAAAGGTCATTTTTTACGGGATCGAGGACATTGAGACCAGCAACATCGCCTGGAAGCTTTTCTCTACAATCAAACGGCAAACACCCAACTTCGTACAGTTTAACAAACTGCCGGCAGCCAGGCTTCAGGGCGTCGTGACGAGGGTGGAGATGTAGGCTTGAACTATCAGTGGTGACATATTCTAATCAGGTAGTGTATAAAGTTCGGGCGGCTGCAATGCCGCCCTTTTTTATATATTCCTTTGGCTGCACGGGACAGGGTATTTCATGATCAACAAGCACGAAGATTCATTCTGGAGCGGCATCATTAAATCAATGGGTCTGGTATTTGGCGACATCGGCACCAGCCCCATTTACACACTTACCGTTATTTTTGCACTGACCAAACCAACCCAGGAAAATGTCTTCGGCATCATCTCGTTGATCGTCTGGACCTTGATGATTCTGGTAAATATTGAGTACGCCCTGCTCGCCATGAGTCTGTCCCGTAAAGGTGAGGGGGGTACCATAGTGCTGCGCGAGATCCTTGTGCGTATGATTAAACCCGGCAGACAGCTGCTGTTCATAACGTTTCTGTCGTACCTGGGAGTCTCATTACTGCTTGGTGATGGTGTAATTACTCCAGCCATCAGCATTCTCTCAGCGGTTGAAGGCACTCTTCTGATACCCGCCCTTAGCGGATTGAGCCAATCAGTGTTAATACTGATTGCCGCTATTATTGCGGTGTTTTTGTTTATCTTTCAGTTCAAAGGGACCGACAAGGTCGCCCAGGCCTTCGGGCCGATCATGGTGGTCTGGTTTGCGTCCCTGACTCTGTCCGGTATAATCTCTATTTTCACGTTTCCCAGCATCGTTCAAGCTGTCAGCCCACATCATGCCTTCAACTTCCTCATCAATAACGGTATGGCCGGTTTTTTGGTGCTGTCTGAAGTAATTCTATGCGCTACCGGCGGTGAAGCTCTATACGCCGACATGGGTCACCTTGGACGCAAGCCGGTCACAAGAGCCTGGTACTTCGTTTTTGCAGCTCTCGTAGTTAATTATCTTGGACAGGGCGCCTTTATTATGGAACACCCGGACGCCAAAAACATACTTTTTGGCATGGTTCAATCTCAATCAACATTACTGTATATTCCTTTTCTGATGTTGACGATCATGGCAACGGTGATAGCTTCGCAAGCCCTGATCAGCGGTGTATTTTCAATTGTCTACCAGGGAATCACCACCCGCATTCTGCCATTATTAAAGGTTGATTACACGTCGACCCAATTAAAATCACAGATATATATCGGCGCGGTAAACTGGATTCTACTCGCGCTGGTAATTATGGTCATGCTGATCTTTAAAAAGTCAGAAAACCTCGCAGCAGCCTATGGCCTGGCCGTAACCGGCACGATGACTATTACCGGTATCATGATGACCATGATCTTCGCCCGCACCACAAAAAAATGGAAAGTTCCAATTGCAATACTGATAACACTTGTAGACTTCCTCTTCCTGATCGCTACACTCCACAAGCTTCCGCACGGAGCATATTGGGCGCTTATACTCGCTTCTATTCCTTTTGCTGCCATCCTGATCTGGACCAAAGGGCAGCGTGCTCTGTACAAAGCGCTCAGGCCGCTGGATATGGAAACCTACCTGATAAGTTATGAGCAGATCTACAAGAAAGGGCATATTGCCGGCACGGGCCTGTTCTTCGTCAAGGAGTGGAATACCATTCCACCTTATCTCTTACACTGCACCATACGCTCTAACATTATTTATGAACGTAATGTTCTGATATCTATCATTCGTACTGACGAACCATACGGCCTTGAAAGCTGCCTTACGGCCACCCTTGGAACCGGCCTGGATGCCTTTGAAATCAGAGCAGGTTATATGGAGATATTTGATATTGAGCAATTGCTTAAGGATAACGGCATTATAGAGAAGGTTATCTTCTACGGAATTGAGGATATTGCAACCGGCAACCCAATCTGGAAGGTTTTTTCTACCATCAAGAAACTTACCCCCAACTTCGTGCAGTTCAACAAGCTTCCCGCGGCAAAATTGCAGGGGGTTGTAACACGTGTGGAGATGTAACGCGTTGCGTTTGTCCAGCCGTATGAACTCAGCTTTACGGCGCTGATTTTTATTGTTGAAACCTTGATCCCTGCCGCGTACCACGGCGCTCCATCTCGGCATCGATCAGGTTCAGAATCTCGAACTTCTTCAGCGACCAGAGCGGCGCAATCAGACTGTCGCGACCGCCGTCTCCGGTCAGGCGGTGAATCAGAATCCGCGGATTGAGCAGCTCAAGAAAATCGCAGACCAATCCTGCATAGCCATCTCTGTCCATTACCTTTACTTCACCCCGCAGATACATCTCTGCCAGCTCAGTATCCTTCATGACATGCAGCAGATGGAGCTTGACCCCGTCGACATCGAGCTGGTTCAGCTCACCCGCCATCGCCAGCATCTCATCGCGCGTTTCACCCGGCAGTCCCAGTATTATATGGGCACATACCCTTATTGAGCGTTCTCTGGCCCGTTCAACTGCGGCAACAGAACAGGCGTGGTCGTGACGCCGATTGATACGGAGCAGGCTTTTATCATGAATCGACTGCACCCCTATTTCAAGCCAGAGATATGTACGCCGGCTCAGCTCTTCAAGATATTCAAGGATTTCGTCCGGCAGACAATCGGGACGGGTGGCAATGATAACGCCAGCCATCTCAGGAACAGCCAGCGCTGCACCGAACAGAGTGCGCAGCTGCTCTACCGAAGCATACGTGTTGGAGTATGCCTGGAAATAGGCGATGAACTGTGCCGCGCGGTATTTGCGCCGCATGACCTCTTTGCCATCTTCAAGCTGGGCGGCTATGTCAAGTTCACGCCGGATGCCGTACGAGCCGGAACCATGGCCGCCACAGAAGATACACCCCTCCGTATCAAGCGCGCCATCACGATTGGGGCAGGTAAAGCCGGCATCCACCGAAATGCGCTGCACCTTGCAGCCGAATACCCGCTTCAGTTCGGCAGAAAATGTATTGTAACGTTTAGGCTGTGACATGTGGTGATTTCTTCTTCTCCGGACGCTCGACCCAACTCTGCTCCGTTGAAAGCACCCGCAGAAACTCCCCGGCAAAAAGGAACTTAGCCAACGGCACCGGCACAGTGATAAAATCCTTGCCGCGCGCTACGGTCAACGCATAGCCGCCTTTGCCGCCCCGCTCCCACTTCTCCACAGAAAGTGTCGTGACGGTTTCAATGCCCTGACCACCTGCAGCAAACTTGTGGGGGTTGAGCTTTTCCTTGCACGGCACCGACGATCCGGCGACCTGGCACATCATCAGCGACAGTCCAAATGCCTCATCAGGTTCGCAGACAAAACGGATCTGGGTCACGTCATCCGGCTTGCTCTTCGGCGTCAACTTAAAGAAGCGGAGATGAATCCTGCCGCTCCGCTCCGTTACCTGTCCCTGTTCCTCGCTGGATTTAACCGCTTCCCGTATTTCAACACCGGCAGACTGGGAAAACATCTCGTAACAGCGATAACGCTTCAATTCACTGACTTCGGACATGGCTGTTCTCCATTGAAATGGAATATATTACACCGCTGTTGTAACAAACCCCCATGACAATTTCCACAAACAAAAAAAGAGCGGCATCGCTGCCGCTCTTTACTGTAATTAATTATATGTCGTGAATTATTTACGGGCGGTTTTTCCGGCAACCTGCATGCGGATAAGGGCTCTTTGCAGAGCTGCTTCGTAAACCTTGAACTGCTTATCTTCAGAGGTCAGCTTCTTGAGAGCCTCTTCAGCACGGCCCAATGCGGCCTTTGCGCGCTCAACATCAATTTCAGCGGCAATCTCAGCCGTTTCAACAAGTACTATGATCTTGTCATCACGGACTTCGAAATAACCCCAGTTGAGTGACATGTGCTCGGTAACACCATTGTTCTTGAAGACAAATTCACCAATATCGAGTGAAGTCAAAAACGGGGCGTGACCTGGCAGAATGCCGAACTCGCCAAGCTTACCTGTTGCGGTTACTTCGTCAACCTCGGTGTCTACGATTTTTTTGTAGGGGGTGACTATTTCCAGCTTCATCTTTTCTGCCATATATGATCCTTGTAACCACTCCCAACCTCCCCTTCTCAGGAGAGGGGCAAGAGATTTTCAGTATCTCCCCCCTCATAAGGGGGGATCAAGGGGGGTTTAAATTGCAGCCAGTTTGGCAGCTTTTTCAATGGCCTCTTCAATTGAACCAACCATGTAGAAGGCCTGTTCAGGAAGACTGTCGTGCTTGCCGGCAACGATTTCCTGGAAACCCTTGATGGTATCTTTCAGCTCAACATACTTGCCAGGGGAACCGGTGAACGCCTCAGCAACGAAGAACGGCTGGGACAGGAAGCGCTGGATCTTACGAGCACGGGCAACAACCAGTTTATCTTCTTCGGAAAGCTCATCCATACCGAGAATGGCGATGATATCCTGAAGATCCTTGTACTTCTGCAGAACGTACTGAACGGAACGGGCAACGGCGTAATGTTCTTCACCGATAACCTGCGGATCAAGAATACGTGAGGTAGAGTCAAGCGGGTCAACGGCCGGGTAGATGCCAAGCTCGGCAATCTGACGGGAAAGAACCGTAGTTGCATCCAGGTGGGCAAACGCGGTAGCCGGAGCCGGGTCGGTCAAGTCGTCGGCAGGAACGTAAATAGCCTGAACAGAGGTAATTGAACCCTTGTTCGTGGAGGTAATACGCTCCTGAAGCTCACCCATTTCAGTAGCCAGCGTCGGCTGGTAACCAACGGCAGAAGGAATACGGCCGAGAAGAGCCGAAACTTCGGAACCTGCCTGGGTAAAACGGAAGATGTTATCGATAAAGAGAAGAACGTCCAGACCTTCTTCGTCACGGAAGTACTCGGCAACGGAGAGAGCTGTCAGGGCGACACGGGCACGGGCACCTGGAGGCTCGTTCATCTGGCCGTACACAAGTGCGGTTTTTTCCAGAACGCCGGTTTCCTTCATCTCCATCCAGAGGTCGTTCCCTTCACGGGTACGCTCGCCAACACCGGCGAAAACTGAATAGCCGCCATGCTGACGGGCAATATTGTTAATCAGCTCCATAATCAGAACGGTCTTGCCAACGCCGGCGCCGCCGAACAGGCCGATCTTACCACCACGGGCATACGGTGCGAGCAGGTCAACAACCTTGATGCCGGTTGTGAAAGCTTCAACCTTGGTTGACTGACTTTCGAAAGAAGGCGCTTCGCGGTGGATAGCGTACTCTTTTTCATTACCGATCGGACCCATTTCATCAACAGGCTCACCGATAACGTTCATGATGCGACCAAGAGTTTTTGCCCCTACAGGTGCGCAGATCTGTTTGCCGGTATTGATAACAACCTGACCACGCTTGAGACCATCAGTCGAGTCCATGGCGATGGTACGAACCGAGTTTTCACCCAGATGCTGAGCAACTTCCAGCACAAGGTTGTTTTCACGGTCATCGATAGACGGATTAGTCACGCGCAGTGCGTGGTAGATCTCCGGCAGCTTGCCGGGTTCAAATTCGACGTCGATAACAGCGCCGATGACCTGCGTAATTTTACCTGTATTCTGACTCATGGAACGGTGTCCTCCTGCGGCCCTGCGGCCTCATATAGTGTTTCGTAATTATGAATTTTAGCCTTTAATCGATTCGGAACCGGAGATAATTTCCATCAACTCCGTAGTAATGGCAGCCTGACGTGCCCGGTTGTACTGCAGGGTCAACTTGCCGATCATTTCGTTGGCGTTCTTTGATGCACTGTCCATCGCTGTCATACGGGCACCATGTTCACCGGCGACCGTTTCCAGCATGGATTTAAAGATCTGCACCTCGATGTTTTTAGGCAATATTTCCGCCAACAGCTCACCAACAGACGGCTCATAGATGAAATCAACCGGAGCTTCGTCTGCAGCGCTTTTGTTTTCAGGTTCGACAGGCAGCAGCTGCTGGAATGTAATGTCCTGAGTCATGACCGTACGGAACGAGTTGTAGAGAAGTTCGACTTGATCGTACTCACCTGCCACAAAACCTTCGATAACTTCCTGGCCCAACATCGCAGCGGTCTGATAATTAGGTTTTGCAAGAACATTGGAGAAGTTCTTATACACCGTGTAACGGCTTTTAAGGAATTCATACCCTTTGCGCCCAACCGTCATGATGCTGATCTGCTCATACGAAGCAGATTTTTCCTTGATGAAGCGGTCAGCCGCCTTGCAGAGGTTGGTATTGAAACCACCACACAGTCCGCGGTCCGAAGTAAGCACAATCAGAAGCAGTTTTTTGGCCTCACGCTTTTCAAGCAGCGGATGAAGATCACCCTCAATGTTCGTGGCCAGTGATTCCAGCACTTCACCCAGTTTCTTGGCATAAGGGCGGGCAGCCACAACATTTTCCTGGGCACGACGCAGCTTTGCGGCCGAAACCATTTTCATGGCTTTGGTGATCTGGCGAGTATTTTTTACGGATACGATCCGTTTTTTAATGCTTTTAAGGCTTGCCATATCTCAAACCGTCCTTGTTTACTTTACTCGGTAAATTCCTTCTTTAACTGACCCATAGCCGCAATAATTCTGCCCTTCATATCGTCATCAATGGCTTTTTTATCGCGGAGTTCTGCAAGAAGTTCGGCCTGACGATTATCAAAGAATGCATACAGCTCGGTCTCGTACTTTTTAAGAGCTGAAACCGGGTACTCATCAAGAAAGCCGTTGTTGGCTGCAAAGATAACCAAAACCTGCTTCTCGTTAGGGATTGGACGGTACTGAGGCTGCTTGAGAATCTCAACCAGACGCACACCACGCTCCAGCTGCATCTGGGTAGCCTTGTCCAGGTCGGAACCGAACTGGGCAAAAGCTGCCATCTCACGATACTGGGCAAGGTCAAGACGCAGTGTACCGGCAACCTGCTTCATCGACTTGGTCTGGGCAGAACCACCGACGCGGGAAACCGAGAGGCCGACGTTAATTGCCGGACGTACGCCGGAGAAGAACAGGTCGGACTCCAGATAAATCTGGCCATCAGTGATGGAGATAACGTTGGTCGGAATGTAGGCGGAAACGTCGCCGGCCTGTGTCTCGATAATAGGCAGTGCGGTCAGTGAACCGGCACCACGCTCATCGGAGAGCTTGCAGGCACGCTCCAGCAGACGGCTGTGGAGATAGAAAACGTCACCCGGATACGCTTCACGTCCTGGAGGACGACGGAGCAACAGGGAAAGCTGACGATAGGCAACAGCCTGCTTGGAAAGATCGTCATAGATGATCAGGGCATGCTTGCCGGAATCGCGGAAGAACTCGCCCATGGTAACGCCGGTGTACGGAGCGATAAACTGGAGCGGTGCCGACTCGGAAGCGGTTGCGGCAACAACGATCGTATAATCCATGGCGCCGTGCTCGGTCAGCTTGGAAACAACCTGGGCAACGGTAGAACGCTTCTGGCCGATAGCGACATAGATACAGACAACATCGCCACCCTTCTGGTTGATGATCGTATCGATCGCAACAGCGGTCTTGCCGGTCTGACGGTCGCCGATGATCAGCTCGCGCTGGCCACGCCCGATTGGAACCATGGAATCAATAGCCTTGAGTCCGGTTGCCATTGGCTGATGAACCGATTTACGGTCAACAATTCCGGGGGCCTTGATCTCTACCTTGCTGAAGCTGCTGGTATTGATAGCACCCTTGCCATCAATCGGCTGACCGATGGCGTTAACAACACGGCCGATCAGTGCATCGCCGACAGGAACTTCGGTAATACGACCGGTGCGCTTGACGGTGTCGCCTTCTTTGATCTCGGAGAATTCACCGAGAATAGCGGCGCCGACGTTATCTTCTTCAAGGTTGAGAACCATACCGGTTACGCCGCCGGGGAACTCCAGCAGCTCGCCAGCCATGGCGCCAGCCAGGCCATGAATACGGGCAATACCGTCACCGATTGAGATGATCGTGCCGGTTTCCGACACTTCAACTTCTTTGCCATACTCTTTGATCTGTTTTTTAATGATCTCGCTGATCTCTTCGGCTCTGATTTCCATGAATGCTCCTACCCCTTCTGTAATATATCTTTAATCCGTTTAAGCTGAGTCTTGACACTATTATCGTACGCGATGTCGCCAATCTGAGTCACCACGCCACCAAGCAGGGAAGCATCGATAACCATCTGCGGCACAACTTTTTTGCCTGTCTTTTTCTCAAGAGCGCCCTGAATCGCACCGACCTGACTGTCATCCAGCGCAAAAGCGGTTGTAATGACCGGCCGGATGACACCGGAGAACTCATCGGCAAGCTTTTCATAGGTCTGGACAATCTGTCCGAGAAAAGCAACGCGGTTCTTGTCTACCAGCAGCAGCAAAAAGTTGCTCACCAGCTCGGAGCAGGCAGTCTTGGCGACCAACTCCTTCATGATTGACTTCTTCTGCTCCGCAGTAAGAGCCGGATTCGAAAATGCGGCCCGCAAGTCACTATTATTTCTAAAAAGGCCATCAACGACGGACAGCTCGTCACGGAAACGGTCGATCAGACCACCTTCCGAACCTAGCTGCACAAGCGCTTTGGCGTATCGTCTCGCAATCGCGTTATTGATCACTGGATCTGTCCCACCTTGTCAAGATATTCGCCGACAAATCGGTCGTGGTCGTTCTTCTGAATTGCGCCGCTTAATTTGCCGGTCGCGATTTCCACTGCAAGCCGTACCGCTTCGGCGCGCAGTTCGTTGCGGGCTTTCACGGTCTCCTGCTCAGCAGACAGCGCTGCCTGGGCGACAATCTTCTCTGCTGCACTGTTGGCTTCAGCAATAATACGGCTTTTTTCCTGCTCACCCTCACGAATGATCGCGGCATGAAGCTCATCGATCTCTTTGGATGCCTGATCAAGCTTTACGCTGTACTCACGCAATTTTGCTTCGGCGGCATCACGTGCCTCTTCAGCATCTTTCAGACTCTTCTCGACGCCGGCCTGACGGGCGGCCAAAGAACCTTTGACATCTGCTTTTTTAAGGGCCCACACAACTATGCCGACAAGAACGGCGAAGTTGAGCACCCTCCAACCAAAATCCTTCATCTGGGCGCCGCTGTCCGGGTGGGCTGCACCGCCCCCTTCAGAAGCAAAACCGACAGATGCTGACAGAACGATGGCGGAGATATACGCCAGCGTGATAATTATTTTTTTGGAGCGACCGGATACCATACTCATAACTACAGGTTCCTCCCGAGGATTTTCTCACAGATATCACCGGACAGAACCTCGGCCTGCTTTTTCAGCAGTTCACGTGCTTCGCCGGCTTCCTTGGCAACTCTCTCGCGAATTGAAGCCAGTGAATCTGAAGCCTGCTTGCGTGCTTTCTCAAGAACCGCAGCTTCCTCAACCTGAGCAAGCTTCAGAGATTCGGCACGACGGGCACCGGCCTCAGCCTTGGCTGCGTGCAGACGCGCCTCATACTGTTCCATCTTGGCCTGCACCTCTGCGTCAACCGAAACGGTCTTTTCACGGGCAGAATCAATGATCTGACGGCGATCAGCCAGAACCTTGCGGATCGGCTTGTACAGAAAGACATTGAGAACAAGAACGAGGATGCCGAAATTGATCATCTGGATTACGAACGACAAGTTTAATTCTATCACGACCTACCCCTTACAGGCATTCTTAAATTGTATACTGTATCCCAGAGACGGGCGTAAAACAGAGGTTAACTAACATGACAATCAAAGGAGTGTCAAGGAAATTGAGCCCACTGTATATTTATTTTATTGTTTTCAAACTTAAATCGTAACGACTCATGACCCTTAACAACAAGCTCAACAACCATGAAATCTTGAGTCTAGAACGTTAACACAACCAGAAGTAGGTGCCTCTAGGCAAGATGCAAGGACTCGAAGACACAAGGAAAACCAATAAAAAAAGCCAAAAGTCTTAGAATTTGCCCAACCCTCCCCCGCTAGGGGGGAGGGAACTTTTGTGACTTTTGCAAGAGGCACTCTTTGTTTTTGATTTTCTTGGCGTGAATGTGTTGAGGTCTTATATATCCAGCAGATCGATAATGCGGGTCAATTCGTCCGAATCACTGAAGTGGATTTCCAGCCGCCCCCCCTTGGAGCCGACTTTACGGATCGTCACCCGTGACTGAAAGCGTTTCTGCAGCTGCTGTTCCAGCGCTGACATCAACAGGTCCGGCTGTTGCAGTCGTTTTGCCGGGGAGGGATGCGGATTGATTTTCAAGCGGCGCACAAGATCTTCCGTCGAGCGCACACTCAGCTGACGATGCAGTATTTCGTGGCGCGCTTTTTCGATCAGATCAACACTTTCCAGCGCCAGCAGGGCACGGGCATGCCCCATACTAAGCCGCTCTTCCACGATATCACGCTGAATATCATCAGGGAGCTTGAGCAGCCGCAAGGAGTTGGTTACGGTTGTGCGGTTCTTGCCGACCCTGCGCGCCACATCCTCTTGCGAGATACTTAAGTGCTCCACAAGCGAACGATACGCCTGCGCTTCTTCGATGGCGTTCAGGTCCTGTCGCTGGATATTCTCGATCAGCGCCAGCTCCATGACGGCATCCGGCGTCGCTTCGCGGATAACGACCGGAATTTCGTGCAGCCCCGCTTTTTGCGCTGCCCGCCAGCGGCGCTCACCGGCAATTATCTCATACCCGTCGTCTACCCTGGTAACGATAATTGGCTGGATAATCCCTTTTTCACGGATTGATGCGGCGAGTTCTTCAAGTTTTTCCGGCGCAAAATGCTTGCGTGGCTGGTTGCGGTTTGGACGTATCTTCTCAATCGGACAGATAAAATAGTTTTTTGACTCATCAACCGTTTCTGTCACCTGCAACAGCGCAGCCATCCCTTTGCCGAGGCCGCCTATTCTAGCCATGTATACTCTCCCTCTGTATGATCTCGCGGGCCAGCTGCAGGTAGCTGGCTGCGCCGCGCGACGTTATATCGTAATAGATGATCGGCTTGCCATGGCTCGGCGCCTCCGCCAGCCGCACGTTACGCGGGATGACCGACTCAAACACCTGTCCGGGGAAATGCGTGCGGACCTCATCGGCGACTTCTTTGCTGAGATTACCACGCGCATCGTACATGGTTAGAAGGACACCTTCAATCGTCAGCTGCGGATTAACCATTTTCTGAATCAGCTTTATGGTGTGCAATATCTGGGAGAACCCCTCCATGGCGTAAAACTCGCACTGGAGCGGTATCAGCACCGAGCTGGCGGCAGTCATGGCGTTAATCGTCAGCAGACTGAGTGAAGGGGGACAATCGATAATAATGTAGTGATATTTTTCCGTCAGTCCGGCCAGCACGCACTTCAGTTTGTGCTCCCGCCCGATTTCAGCGGCCAGCTCCAGCTCAGCTCCGGCCAGGTCGGAGTTGGCCGGCAGGATGTGCAAAAAAGGGTGGCCGGTATCAATGATCAGATCGCACGGGTCAATATCATTAATCAAGGCATCATACACGGTGCGCTTGAGGACGGTTTTATCAACCCCTACACCGCTGGTGGCATTACCCTGCGGGTCGATATCGACCAATAACGTCGGCCTCTCCGCAGCGGACAGACACGCGGCAAGATTGACGGCAGTCGTCGTCTTGCCGACGCCGCCCTTCTGGTTGGCGATACAGATAATTTTAGTTTGTGGTTTCAAGGGGATTATGCTCTTTTCAGTGGACGCTTTGGCGGTGCGTGGTGCAGTTCGGTGTTGTTACGATGGGCAGCCAGATCAACTTTTACCTCAGCTAAATCAGCTCTTACTTCTGCAATTTCGTCAGAGAGATGCTTTTCAACACTGTCCAAGCGCTTGCTCAGCCCCATAACCTTGCAGTCAACGACAGCGATATCCTCTTTTAGCTCATCCCGCACACTATCAATTTTCCTGTCAAGAGCAGACACAGCCTCCAGAGTAACTTGAACCTTGCTGTCGATTGATTCCAGCAATATTGCAAGATGATTTAACTCCATATGCACCTCCGAATTTCGCGTGGCGAGAATGTAGCACAGTCACTTTCAATCGTCAAAGGAAAGACCATTTAAAAAAGGCGGGATCGCTCCCGCCTTTTTTATCATCCAGACAACAAACCGGCCCGCTGATCTAATCGACCTTCCTGACAACCAGCCGTGAGGCGCCCTTGTCGAACAATCCCTCTTCCTTGGCTACAACTTCCAGCAGCAACAATTCGCGGCTGTTCTCGTCATAGGCAAAATCGGCGAGATAGTAGTCGTTTTGTTTCGTATGCCACTTTTCCTCCAGGTCCGAACCGTTCCAGGCGAAACAGTACAGACTGCTCTTTGAGTATGAGTGCTTATTCTTCATGAACCATGATTCCGAGTTTTTCGGCACAAGCAGTTCACCGTTGCCCTTGACGATCATCCGCTGTTGCATAAACACCTGACGTTCGCCGGTTTCGCTGCTCCGCTGACCGCCAATCTCGGTACGCTTGAAGAATGTCTCGCTGCCGCCGAACTCGTCGCTGCTCTTCCATAGCTCCTCGCCCGCCGGGTTAAATACCCGCAGATACCCGCTCCGGTCGGCAAAAATCGGCGTATCCTCCCCTTTTGGCCCACGAAGGACATTGAAGTTATATAAAGAGCCGCTCTTCGGCAGCTTGAGCGGGTTTTTCAATCCATACCCGCCCCCGACCCTGACAACTTCGGCAACATCACCAGCAAAATCGGCCGTCCCTGAAATCTGCTGGGCATAGAGCTTCTTCACCCCGCCGGCACCGGTTATTGTCCTGAAATAGTACGGCAGCGGCCCGGCAATCTGCTTCACCCCCGTACCGTCTACACTCCATACCTGCGATGCAAGCACTTCACCGTCCATGATGGTGACATAGATTTCCGGAACCGTATCGTTATCAAGATCGGCACAGTCCACCGCAAGCACCTTTTCATTCACCTTGTAGCTGATCTCCGCCAGCAGCTTCAACGCGGCACCCTGACGGTAATAGCGCAGGGTATGGGTGCCGGTCACGAACAGCTCACGCTCGCCGCCAGGAAGTGTCCGGCCGACCGCCAAACCGTTCAGCGCGCCGGCCATTGTGTGAATGCCCGCATATTTGGTGGCAGAGGCCGTCACTGGCGCAACGACGATATCCGGCGACGGAGCGACGGCCACCGGCACAGGCACTGCGGCAGCAGCTGCAGGAGCTTTCACTACCTGAATCGCTCCCTTGTTAATGCCATCCGCCAGAGACTTTGCCAATGCCCCGACAGCAGGGATCAGATCGTCCGGCGCTTTCCCCTGGGTAAACGCCCGCGTGACAACGGTTCCGGAACTGTTGACCGCCGCCGCATCAAGGCTGAACATGCCGCCGCTCAGCAGATAACTGCCGGAAACGGTAATTTCCGCCCCTTTGGGCGTCGCCTGGGTCGCAATTTTTTCACCAGCCATTCGTGACAGTAACAGCGTCTGGATGATAGAGCGCACCTCGTCAGGCTTGGCCGCCCCGCTCACACTGAACTCGGCGACATGGGTAGGAACCGGCGCGCCCCAGGAAGTGGTTACGGACATTGTGAGGAGCAGGAAAACAAGATACATACGATGTAATTTCATATTGTCTCCATGGTTCGGTGGTTAGTCTGTCAGAATCGTTATCTGTTCTGCCTCAGCACGAGAAAGTCACGACGCCTTATCCTAAAAAAGCAGTTAACCGCCGATTTACGCCGATACACGCCGAGCAATCAAAGGCTTAAGGAAAATCAGTCTCTTCCGGTTTGGTCTTTGCATTTAGCCTCCCCTCCCTTGACGGGAGGGGACTGAGGGGTGGGTGAAGCTGCCGGCAGCATCAAATATGGCAAATTACCCCACCCCCTAACCCCCTCCCGCAAGGGGAGGGGGAACTTTTACGGCAACGGCATAAACCTAACCGGACACTACTGAACTGTACCAGGGATTGTCAAGAATCAGATCGGCAATATGGAGGAAATCCTTCGTATTCCTGGTGGCAAGCGGCAGTTTGTGACGTAAGGCAATAGCGGCAATCTGTGCGTCTTCCGTTGTTGCCGAAAAGCCGGAGCGACGACGATTTGCAACGACTGACGCATACCAGTCGGCGCATGATTCATCGAACGGCAGACAGTTCCCCAAAAAATCTTCCCTGAACATCCTTTCCGCTGCCTCAGCCAGTGCATCCCGTTTTTTTCCGGCCGGAAGCAGGGCAATGCCCAATAATATTTCTGCCTCGGTAATCGCCGTCACATAGAACGTTACTGCCCCTTGACGTTCAAACCATTCCACAACCACAGGATCAGGCGTGGAGCGCATCAATTCGGAAAGCACATTGGTATCGAGGATAATGCCATTCATGATCAAAGGTCCATGTCCGGGGGATTACGTGCCGTTTGACGCGTAGGTAACGGCAGTGAATCCAGTTTCAATTGCGCAAATCTCTGATGTATGCGCTCAGCAAAACCGGTCGCTACCGGTTGCGGCGCTAAAGCCTTGTGCAATATATTCCGCACCTCGGCTTCCATCGAGCAGCCATGTTGCGCCGATTGCAGACGAAGTTTACTCTTCAGCCCATCGTCAAGATTTCTGATAGTTATACTCGCCATGGGAACACCTCCAGTGATTGCATTGATATCAATGTACACAATGATTTATGCCACGGCAAGTCAAATAAAAAAACCCCGGGCAAGCCCGGGGTTTTTGGTTGCACTGCTGTCAAACAATGACTAGAAATTCATCATCCATCTTGCGCCAACGAGATATTCCTTGTCGCCATCAAGAGGTTTTGCTCCACCCTTGACGCCTGCCTGATCAAGTTGGTCAAAGTAAGCAAGTTCAGGTGTCACAACAAAGCCTTTAGCAACGGTGATGTTAGTGTTGACGAACATCATCATGCGGTTATCGTCTTGGTAAAATCTATCGTTACTATCCTGCACATAACCGACACCGGCGTTAAGGTTCAACATCGGTGACAGTGTGTAAGAACCCTGTACATAACCCTCAATAGTAGTGGTATCCTCACCGGCAAGTGTAGCAGTTTTTGACACGTACCTGTTAGTTGCGCCAGCAGCAGCGGTTGTAGCATTTGCATTCATGAAGCCCATGTCGCCGATGTTCTGACCAACGCCGAGGTTAAACTGCATTGCAGCGGCACCGGCTGCGAGTTTGCCGTGGAAGTACCCCAGCAGAGATGTAACTGTATCATCTTTTGCTGTAACAGCAGCAGAACCAACACTACCAGCCGAAGGGAGTACAGCTGCTGCTGCTGCAACAGTCTGTTTGTATGTCTGACCAACAACACCGGCACCGTAGGCGAAGTTGCCGGCTTTCCCTTCATAACCGACGTTCATTTTTGGCAGATAGTTCTCGGTTGTGCCAGCTGCCAAGGCATTTGTTGCACTCCAGGAATAATCCGTAGGCATCATGGCAGCAAAATATACACCGTTATTCAGGGTCAACTTAATCTGTGGAGTACGAGTGTCCCACAATGCGCCATAGCCGTTGTTGACCCCATCATCCTTAGCTACAGATGCAGAAAAAAGATAGTAAGGGTTTTCGGTCTGACCGACGAGCACGGTACCGAAGCTGAATTTCTCTGTACCGTAGGCGTGACGTACTGAAACTCCAGCACTCGTGTTAAGACCCAATTCGATCTTGCCACCATGGGTGCCGTTGCTGAAATTTACGCCCAGACGGCTGTTAGCATGAAGATTCTCTTTAAAATCAGTAGTGGTTCCATTGTTGATCCCTGCAGTCTCGGTATCAACCGTGTTCCAGAAGGTTGTCATACGTACTGAACCGTAAGGGGTGATCTCTGCCATTGCCGGAACGGCCAATGCTGCCAGTGCGCCAGCTGTTGCTGCGATTGTTACGACTTTTTTGAAATTCATGTGTGTTCCTCCCATTTTATGATAGTTGCATCTGCAACTTCGGATAACGTCCTGTCAGATCAGTATGATGCCGCTGCTCACCACCTTTCGGAGTAGATTTGGCCTGAACTTCTCGAACAACATCACCATCTCAAACAATAGACCCCTTAAACACAAATACCTTCAAGCAAGCGGCTGGAGACCGATGCTTGAAGGCATGATTACGACAAAAAAAATTATTTTTAATTTCTGAAACGTTCACAGTGTGTTTCGCTCCCGGTAGTCGCTGCCAGCAGATGCTGGTTCTCAGTAATTATGATCGGTTAGCTACTTCTAGGTTCGTTTGTTTCAGGCTTGTTCTATTTGGCTGTGCGAAATATACAACAAATCAAACGTATGTCAACTTAAAAAACGCATTCCCCTGCTTAAAATAGAACGATAGATTATTTGTCACCTATCTGTTTCCAAATCGTAACTAATTATGCGCCTGGCACAGCTCCGTCAGCACCCCGCCGCTGCTTTTCGGGTGAATAAAGGCGATGCGCGTACCGTGTGCACCATGGCGCGGTTTTTCGTCGATCATGCGGGCGCCGTCAGCCAGCAGTCTGGCAATAGCCGCCTCAACATCGTCAACCTCGTAGGCGATATGATGGATACCGGCACCGTTTTTTGCGATGAATGTGGCAACCGCACTGTCAGGGGCCGTCGGCTCCAGCAATTCTATCAGAGATTCACCGACCTGCAACATGGCGACTCGCACCTTCTGCTCGGTAACCTCCTCGATGCCGGCAAGCGCCATACCAAGATTGTCGCGGTAGAAAGGAATGGAGTCGTCAAGGGAATTCACGGCTATGCCGATGTGATTTATTTTAGTGAGCATTTTTAAAACCTTTCAGAAACATTTAATAACACGGAGAGACGGAGGACACGGAGAAAGTCACAAAACAAGCCTCTTCATGCCATCCTTTAAGTACTTCGTATAAAAATTGAAAATAAACCCGACTCTTAGACCAGATAACTTTAGATACGTTTGGAGCTGTGCTTCATGAACCGGCATAATTTTATCGACACATTTCAGTTCAATAACGACTTTATTTTCAATAACCATATCCATCCTGAGGCCATCATCTAATCTGATGTTTTTGTAATTGACCGGCAAAACTTTTTGCCTTTCAACATGGAGCCCTTCAGACAAATACTCATACTCAAGACAAGCTTCATATACCGACTCAAGCAAGCCTGGACCTAAGGTGCTATGTACAATTATTGCTTTGCCAATAATCAGATCGGAAAGATTTGATTCTAAGAGCTTTTCTCCGTGTTCTCCGTCTCTCCGTGTTATTCCAGCCATTAAAGAACGACAGTCTCGGTATGCTTCCCGAATACTCCTCTGAATACATCGGCTATTTCGCCCAGGGTCGCATAGGTCTTGACCGCTGCCAGGATATGCGGCATCAGGTTGTCCGGCCCTTTGGCAGCTGCTTCCAGGGTAGCCAGCGCCGCTTTTACTGCCGCGCCATCACGTCCCGCCTTCATCTCGGCCAGTGATTTCTTCTGGGATATCTCAACCTCTTCCTTGACCCTCAGCAGACCGGTCGGTGCCGGTTCCTTGACGGCAAACTTGTTGACGCCGACGATTATCAGCTCGTCCTTCTCGATCGATTTCTGATAGGCGTAGGCCGAGTCCTGGATCTCTTTCTGCTGGAAGCCGCGCGAGATCGCCTCAACTGCGCCACCCAGTTTGTCGATCTTGTCGATGTATTCCAGCGCTTCCTTTTCGATCTGATCGGTCAGCGATTCTACCAGGAACGATCCTGCCAGCGGGTCGATGGAGTCGGCAGCGCCTGATTCGTAGGCGATGACCTGCTGGGTGCGGAGGGCAATACGCACCGAATCTTCGGTCGGCAGTGCCAGCGCTTCATCGCGGGAGTTGGTGTGGAGCGACTGGGTGCCGCCAAGGACCGCTGCCAACGCCTGGATCGTGACGCGCATGATGTTGTTGTCCGGCTGCTGTGCCGTAAGGGTGCAGCCGGCGGTCTGGGTGTGAAAGCGGAGCATCTGCGACTTGGGATCTTTGGCGCCGAAGCGCTCTACCATGATTTTTCCCCAGATACGGCGGGCGGCACGGAACTTGGCGACCTCTTCAAAAAGGTTGTTGTGGGCGTTGAAGAAGAAGGCGAGACGCGGCGCAAATTCGTCCACTTCCAGACCGGCCTTGATGGCGGCGTCAACATAGGCGATGCCGTCAGCGAGGGTGAAGGCGACTTCCTGCACGGCGCTTGAGCCGGCCTCACGGATGTGGTAGCCGGAGATGGAGATGGTATTCCACTTGGGGACGTTATCCTTGCAGTAGGCAAAGATGTCGGTGATGATCCTCATGGATTCTTTTGGCGGATAGATGTAGGTGCCGCGGGCCATGTATTCCTTGAGGATGTCGTTCTGGATCGTGCCGGAGATCTTGTCTGCCGACACGCCCTGTTTTTCGGCGACGGCGATGTACATGCAGAGCAGGATGGCGGCGGTGGAGTTGATCGTCATCGAGGTGGAGACTTTGTCGAGCGGGATGCCGTCGAAGAGGATCTCCATGTCGGCAAGTGAGTCGATGGCGACACCAACTTTACCGACTTCACCGAGGCTCATGCCGGCGTCGGAGTCGTATCCCATCTGGGTCGGCAGGTCAAAAGCGATCGAGAGCCCGGTCTGGCCGGCGGAGAGCAGGTATTTATAGCGTTCGTTGGATTCCTTGGCGGTGCCGAAGCCGGCGTACTGGCGCATAGTCCAAAAACGGCCGCGGTACATGGTCGGCTGGACGCCGCGGGTGTACGGGTATTCACCGGGAAAGCCCAACTGTTCTTCGTAGCCGGGATAGTCAAAACCGGGAGTGAAGCAGCGCTCCATCTCGATGTTGGAGGTTGTGAGGAACTTCTCCATCCGCTCGGGTGACTTGGCAACGCTTTTGGCGACTTTTTCATTCCACTTTTGCTTGCTGTCGTTGATGCTCATTATATGACCCCTTTACAATAATTTATTAAACAAAGAAGCATTTATAACACGGAGACACGGAGGACACTGAGAAAACCAAGATCAAAATCTAAAGCCTTAGGGGTAAACAGGAAAGACTTTTTTAGACTTTCTCCGTATTCTCCGTGTTCTCCGTCTCTCCGTGTTATTCAAATTTGTTTTAATCCTAAAAAAGCCAGGGGAGAAGTCATGCTCCCCGCCCTGGCCTTTTATACGTAAACTCAATAATCCGTATTGCTACAGGACCGCTTTCAGATACTCGCCGGTCCGTTCTCGCTGCTCTTTTTCCACCAGCTTCGGGTCTACTTCGACAAATCTTTCGTCCGGGGTGATCTTGAAAAGCGGCTGCCCCTTCTGGACGATGGAACCGTCGGCTCCTTCCATGATGATCTTGTCGATGGTTCCGGAGAATGGCGCCCTGATGGTGTTGAACATCTTCATGACTTCGATGATGTAGAGCGGTTGATCCTTCTCGAAATGCATCCCCTCAGTCACAAAGGTCGGCAGGCCGGGTGCTTCCTGGCCGTAGTACATGCCGCCGCAGACGGCAACGATCTCGTCCGCCTTGGTTGCCGGTGGCGGTACGAGGATTTTTTTCATGCGCGCCTGCAGATCCAGGTCGGTCAGGTAATCAGGGATGACAACTTCCAGATCATCCAGAACCTTCATGTCCCAGAACTTGGTGTTCTCACCGATCAGAAACAGCATGCCGAGCAGTTCGAGCCCGGCCTCGTAGCCGTAGTGCGCGGAACGGATCTGCTCCCAGGTCTCTTCGTCAAAGCCGGCCTGCGGCTTTTCTTTTTTGACCAGTTCGTTGAGCTTGAAATATTCATCCCGCTCCAGCCCGAATTTTTCCCGCAGGGTACGGGAGAAGTGCAGTGACTGCTGCAGCAGCTCATTGTCGTGGTCCCAGATAATTTCGGCTGCCGGTTTGTGCGGACGGTAATTCATATGCAGATACTCGTAGGTATCCTTGAGCACGCCAAGCGGGTTTCTGAGCCAGACGACCTTCCCCTTGTCGATGCGGAAATTCTTCGTATTCAAGCTCAGCCAGCCGGAAAGGAGGTGCGGATCACCCAGGAGCCGCTCCATGGGACGGGTAATCAGGGTGCCTTTACGATCAAGCAGGGCCGACATGTTTTTCAGCTCTTTGGCGCAGACATCCGGCTGATCTGCATACTGCTCGGAGATCTGCTTTGCGTAGTGCTTCTTCATCTGGAAGAAGGCATACACGACGTCCAGCTTGTTGGCCTCTTCCTTGAGGGTACCGACCAGCGCCAGATAGGGGACGACGAAGCGGGTCGTCGGCTTGGCCATGACATTGCGCCCGAGGAACCAGCTTACCAGCCCGTAATGGAATTCAAGGTTTGTGGCCAGGGCACTGCCGCGCAGCGTGGTGCTGCATAACACATCGGAGAGGCGCTCATAGCTGGCCAGACGATCATCCCCCTTGGTGAGGAGCAGGGCGATGTTGGAATCGTAGGCACCGGCTACTTTGTATTTCATGAAAATGCCGGTATCCGGGTTGGTCATGCAGATGCCCTGGTCGTCACGAACTTCGCCCTTGATCGGCTTCGACCAGTAGCGGATCATGCCGCCGGCATGGGGCGACAGTGACGCATCGGTTGCGTTGAGACGGGCCTCGACCGAGGCATTAAAGCGGACAACACGCTCCGGCTTGGGGAGACGCTTCTTGTGCTTTGCCAGGAGAGCCATCGCCTCTACGAGAGATTCGACAATAAAGAAATCGTTGCTGTCGTCGGGGTTAGTGAATTTAAGGCTGTAGCAAAGCTCGGTAACGCGGTGCTCAACCTGGATACGGGTATTGACCTCCATGAAGAAGTGACGGTCACGGTCAACAATACACTCGAAGGTGGAGGCAGAATCCAGTCCCACGGCCTGGCCGAAGCGGGCGGATTCCTCTTCCATCCGCGCAAGCACCTTCAGATCGCTTTCCAGCGCCTTGACTTCAGCCTTGCGCCCTGCGGCTTTGGCTTTTAGAATGGCAGCCATCAACCCTTCCTGGGTGACGGAGACCTCGAGAAGTTTCTGCTCGTGCATCTGCAGTGAACAGTCACGACCACCGAGGGATACGCACCACTGGCCGTTGCCGAGCAGCTGGATCTCGTTGTGGCGGGTCTGCTCGATGTTCAGCTCGATCAGGACGTTTTTATTGTCGCCGACGCCGTTGGCCTTGACCTCGTTCAGGACTTCACGCACCATGGCAGGCGCCTCGGCGGCCGCCTTGGCAATCGCCTTGTCATCAGCATTTTTTGCCGCCAGCAGCGACGCTCCGACGATACGCTGCCCCTTACCGCCGCCACCACCGATCGCCTTGATACGGAAGCGGCTCTGTGGATACTTTTTGAACAGCTCGGTTACTTCGGCCTGCACCTGGGCAGAGAGCTCCTCAACGGAAAACAGGTCGATACCCTTGCTGTATGAGGCCATCAGGATATGATCGGCCAGGGTCTCAATGGCAATCGACTTGTCCGCCAGTATCTTTTCGTCACAGGCGAGTCCTTCAGCTTCGACGATCTTGATCAGCTTGTCGCGGGTTGGATATTTTTTGAGCAATGTCAGGGCGGTGACGTTGTTTACGCCGGGGGTAACACTGACATTCACCTGCAGTGCGGTCCGCTTGGCCTCATCCTTTTTGCCTGCCTTGGCCTGGGTGGCGGCACACGGCCCGATAAAGCTGAGGCCCGCCTTTTCAATGGCGGCGACAAACTCTTCATCCTCGGCCATGAAGCCGTAACCGGCGAAGATAGAGTCATAGCCGTTATCCTTGGCCATCTGAATGATCTGGTTGATACGCTCGACACGCTCTTCCTTGCTGGCACCGGAGTAGTCAGGCACCCGGTGGACGCGGCGTGAATCGGTCAACTGACGCAGCTCCGGCGCCAACGCGTTAGCATAGATGATCGAGTCCTTTTCGGAGAGCAGGATGCCGTAGTGGGAAATCCCCATTTCTTCATAGACATCCATCGCCTCTTTACGGATCGGGCCACGGCAGACGATCAGCGGCTTGAGATCTTCACAGGAAAAGGAACGTACCCACTCGGAGGTCGATTTTCCCAGCTTGCGGTTCCGGTGAATCAGCGGGTTATGTTTATAGTAGTCGGTCTGTGGCATGGTCTCTCTATCTCCAATTCGATTTATTCGATAAAAAGCGTTCAATAACACGGAGAAACGGAGAAACGGAGGAAATCAATCACAAAAAACAGCGGCCAAATGATTCTTCGGGGGTAACCCGAATCTTTTGTTTCGTCCTTCTCCGTGCTCTCAGTATCTCCGTGTTATTAATATTTGGTTTAATGGAACTCGCGCTGTACGGCCTGCATCGGGCCCGGTTTGTAATGGCGCAGGAAGAAGTTCATGTTCTCCCCCAGCACCTTGCGCAGATCGGTCGGCATGACGAGTGAGGAGATAGATCCGAGAGCCAGACCTTCCTTCGGATTCATCAGTTCTTTTTCGTAACGCATATTCAAGGCTGCGTCCTCAATCTTCAGCCAGTCAGCAGCATCCTTTTCGGCATCCTTTTTCGCCTCACCAGGCGACATACCGGCGGCGACACGTTCCTGTATACCCTGCTTTACGCGGTCACTGGCGGCAGCCCTCATCTTGCGGACCTCGTCCTTGTACACAAACTCCTTGCCGGCAGGCCCCATAACCGCCAGGCGAGTAGTCGGCAGCGCCAGTACCAGATCGGCGCCGGTGGGGTAGTTGTTGTACGATGCATAGGCACCGCCGTAGGCGTTGCGGATGATCAGCAGGATGCGCGGAGTTCTGATATCGACGATGGAATCGAGCATGGCACGACCGGCCTGAACAATGCCGCGTCCCTCCTGCTCACGCCCCGGCAGGAAGCCGGTGGTATCTTCCATGAAGATCATCGGAATGTTGTAGATATTGCAGAAACGGTTGAAGCGGGCAATCTTGTAGGCGGAATCAACGGTAATCTGCCCCGATGCAACGGCACTGTTGTTGGCGACAAAACCGACAACATTGCCACCCAAACGTCCGAGGGCGGTAACAGCCTCGCGGGCCCGGTCACGCTGGAGCTCAAAATAATCGCCATGGTCACAGATCTGCTGGATCATGATGGAAACATCGAAGGGAGTATTAAAGCCGGTCGGAGAGTTGAAGGCTTTTTTGAGCAGGGTGTTGATCTCCCAGGTTTTGCGGTCAAGCGGGTCGCTGGTTTCGCGATAACGCGCCATGACGCTGTTGTTGTCGGGGAGATAGGAAAGGAGCTGCAGGGCGGTCCGCAGAGCATCCACCTCATCCTCGACGGTCATATCGGCAACGCCGGACTGTCCATGCACCTTGGGTCCACCGAGATCTTCAGGAGTCACGTCCTCACCGAGAACCGACTTGACAACCCCCGGCCCGGTCAGGCCGAAAAATGTTTCCTGCGGCTGAATCAGGAAGCTCCCCTGGCGAGGCAGGTAACTGCCGCCGCCGGCGTTGAAGCCGAACATGCACATGATGGAGGGGACAACGCCGCTGATTTTGCGCAGCGCCGTGAAGGCCTCCGCGTAGCCGTCCAGACCGCCAACTCCGGCAGGGACAAAGGCGCCGGCAGAGTCGTTCATGCCGATCAACGGAATACCCTTCTCGCCCGCCATCTGGAACAGCAGCGCCAGCTTGCGACCGTTGGTCGCATCGATAGAACCAGCCCGAACCGTGAAGTCATGGCCATAGATAGCCACATCGCGGCCATTTATGTTGAGGATGCCGGTTACGAGAGACGCGCCATCCAGGTTCTTGCCCCAGTTCTGGAACAGGATATTGGGGTCATTTTCCGTCAGAACGCGGATACGTTCCCATACGGTCATTCTCTTTTTGAAGTGCTGTTTTTCAATCTGGGCGATACTGACCGACTTTACCGGGCGCTGAATCAGGTCGTGACCGGCCTGCATGGCCTCTTCGTAGCCGCCCTTTTTCCCCGGTATTTCACCCGGGATAGTAAATTCAACAGTTTCTTTCGGTGCAAACGGGTTTTTCAGTGATGGTTTAATTGCTTTTTTAGACATCTTTGCCACCCTTCCGGATTTTAATATCGAGCTTTAGTTATAACTGACAGGGTTTTCATCGTACTTATTTATTAGTGGCATAGACACAAGGGGCAGAGATAACAACATTTTCTGCCACCTGTCCCTTGATCATGAATTAATCAGCGAGTGACGACAGCCAGCACCTTGACTTCGGTGCCATCCTTTGAAAGTAGACGGTGTTTTAATGACGAATCAAAATAAACACAATCACCCTCATCGAGAATGATCCGTTTTTCATCAAGGACAAGTTCCGCTGTCCCCTTCATGATAAAAAGGAACTCTTCGCCATCGTGACTATAGGTGTTCTCTTCAAGCGCTTTTTCGGTAATAGAGAGGAGAAATGGCTCCATCTTCTTGTTTTGCTTGTGAAAGGAGAGTGATTCGTAGGAATAGCCCTGACTGGTACCTGCCTTGGAGATAACGCGCGGAATCGCCTTGCGTTCGTGTGCACGGACGACTTCAAAACGACACTCTTCTTCATCTTCAGTGAAGAAGACACCGATTTTCACATCAAAGAACTTTGCGATTCTGGACAGGGTAGCAATAGGGGGCGAAACATTATTGTTCTCGATTTGAGAAATGAGGGCAGGAGAAAATCCGGTCTCCCTGGCGACAGCCTGGAGGGTCAGTTTTTTTGAAAGGCGGAGCTTCTTAATTTTAGCCCCAATGTTGAATTCTCGCATCCAAACCCCTGCTAATAAAAGTAAAACTCAGTTTCCATGCGGGGTTTGTATACAATTTGCTTTATAATGTCAATAAAATTCCTTCAACGCAGATGAAAGCAACAACAGCCTAAATAAAAACAAATTCACTTATACTAAAATACTGATTCACTGTTTTAATCTACGCGCCAGCAGCTGCAGCGTATGCACGACCTCAACAGTGGAACCATGCTGTTTGAGGCCGTCAGCGAGCTGCATCATGCAGCCGGGGCAGCCGGTAGCAACGGCCTGGGCTCCGGTCGCAACGATCGCTTCGCTCTTGCCGTTATTGATATTCATCGACGAATCATAGTGATACACATTGAAGGTCCCGCCGAGACCGCAACATTTGTCAGCCCCTTCCATCTCAACCAACTCAACCCCCGGAGTACCCTTCAGCAGCTCGCGTGGCTGTTTTGAGATGCCCCGTGTACGGAGATGGCACGGGTCATGATAGGTGACCCGAATCTCTTCGCCCCCACCGGTTTCAGAAGGATCAAGTCCCAGTTCGCGCAGCAGCTGCGATGCATCCACGGTTTTTTTAGCCAGCGCTTCCAGGCGCTCCCGTAATTCAGGGTTGCGTTTTCCGACCACAAGCGGGTACAGGCGATGCAGCGCTCCGCCGCAGGTTGCACAGGCGCTCATGACGTAATCCACTTCGTATTTCTCGAATTCGGCCAGGTTCTTTTCTGCCAGATCACGCACCGTTGCCAAATCACCGCCTGACATGCCGGGGAGTCCGCAACACTGCTGCCCTTTCGGGATAATGATCGTGCAGCCGAGGTGGCGGAACAGCGCCAGGGCGGCCTCACCAACATCGGTATAAACAAAATTGGTCATACAACCGACAAAAAAAGCGATGCGCGGCTTCCCCGGCTCACCAGGGATTACCTCCGGATGCTGATCAATAAAACTGTTTTTTGCAATTGCCGGGATATAGCGTTGGTTGCCGACAAAAGGGGCTGGAAAGCGCAAGCGGAGTCCGGACGTTTCGGGGACCTTTTTGAAGAAGAGCGGCCCCAGGATTGAGGCCATCTTGGCCCCCATCTTCATCCGCCCCCGACTCTTGATCACCTGACCGACAGCAGCATGAAATGTTGTCAGACCACGTTTTTTCGCCAGTGATTCACGGGCGGCAATAACTATCTCGTCAGTCGGCACATCGTTGGGACATTTGTCAACACAGCTGCCGCAGAGCAGGCATTTGGACATGGCAAGATAGGTCTGGTCATCCAGATCGATGTCGTCCGTCAGGATATGCTGCGCCAGCGCCACCTTGCCGCGCGCCACCGCCGGCTCACGCTGAAACGCGGTAAAGGCGGGACAGTTGGTGCGGCAGGCGCCGCACTTGACGCATTTTTTCAGCTGATCTTCAACACGCTTGAGTGGATCGATATTTTCGTTAGTCATATTTAAAACCTTTCAAAATAACACGGAGAGACGGAGATCACGGAGAAAAACCTATTTTTTATAGTAAACAAACAGAGCAAAGGTTTTCAAGCTTTTTAATCAAGAATCCTGGTTTAGACCTTCTCCGTGCACTCGCTTAGAAGCGCCTACTTTTGGCCGTTTCTCCGTGTTATTCAGATTTTTTCTTTCCACCCATCCAGCGCAACCAACGCCCGTTCCGCCAGTTTCTGCCGTCGTTCCTTCTTCTTGACCCTCCCGGGCAACTCGGGGAAAAGGCCGTAATTCACGTTCATCGGCTGAAAATGTTTTGTATCGGCATTGGTGATGTGATGCATCAGGGCACCAAGGGCGGTTTCCGGCGAAGGAAGCACGACCGGCTTGCCCTGAACAACTGCGGCGGCGGCTATGCCGGCCAGAAAGCCACTACCGGCCGACTCCACATATCCCTCTACCCCGGTTATCTGCCCGGCGAAGAAGATGCGCGGGGCGCTCTTCAGCTGCTGGGTCGCGTCCAGCAGGGCCGGTGAGTTGATGAACGTATTGCGGTGCATCGAACCGAGCCGAACAAACTCGACATTCTCTAACCCCGGGATCAGGCGGAAAATACGGCGCTGTTCACCATAGGTCAGCTTTGTCTGAAAACCGACCAGATTATACATTGTTTTCTCGCGGTTTTCGGCGCGCAGCTGGATGACGGCGTGGGCCTCATGGCCGGTGTTCGGGTCGATCAAGCCGACCGGTTTCATCGGCCCGAAGCGGAGGGTTTCGACACCACGCGCTGCGAGCTCCTCCACCGGCATGCACCCTTCGAAGTGGACAACCTTCTCGAAATCACGCGCCGGCACCTTCTCGCCACGGTTCAGTTCATCGATAAAACGGGTATACTCCGCCTCATCCAGCGGACAGTTGAGATAATCGTCACCATCCCCCTTGCCGTAGCGCGATGCGGCAAAGACCTTTGTCAGGTCGAGCGAATCGGCGGCAACAATCGGGGCAATGGCATCATAGAAGTAGAGCCGGTCACCGGTCAACTCGGCGAGCGAAGCCGCCAGCGCGTCGCTGGTGAGCGGCCCGGAGGCGATGATCACGATCCCCTCGGCTGGAATAGCGGTTGACTCACTCCGCTCAACCCGGATCAGCGGATGGGATTCTATCTTTGCAGTAACATAGTCGGAAAAGAGGCCGCGATCAACCGCCAGAGCACCACCGGCAGGGACGCTGGTCGCCTCGGCAGCCTCCATGGTCAGGGAACCGCAGCGGCGCAGCTCCTCTTTAAGCAGTCCCACGGCGTTGTCGAGCGAGATGCCACGCAAGGAATTGGAGCAGACGAGTTCCGCCAGCCCTGGAAGCTGATGGGCAGGAGAGAAGCGCTGCGGCTTCATTTCGTGGATAACGACGGCGACACCGCGCTGCGCGGCCTGCCAGGCGGCTTCGCAACCGGCCAAGCCGCCACCGATGATGGTTATGCATTTATCTGACATTATAGTGTTCCCTTAAACCTGGAATAATCACTTCCGCCTCTGAAAAGCGGGTTTGAATGCAAAGAGGCACGGCAGCGAAATAATTCATTCGGCCTCCCGACAAATTATCCCTTTAACCGTGCCCCTCGGCAAGCCTGTTGTTTGCTTATTCGCTGCTGTTATAATCACAGCCCTCTTTAGGACATTTCAAAAACTCACCCTTGCGCTTGTAGATCTTTTTGACCAGTAGCGGGAAGCCGCATTTCGGACAAGGGCTTTCCACCGGTAGATCCCAGAGGGCGAATTTGCACTTCGGATATTGATTACACGAGTAGAACAGCTTGCCGAAGCGCGACTTCTTCTCCGTCAGTTCCCCTTCCTTGCACTCCGGGCAGACGACACCGGTGCTGACCGGCTTGATCAGCGGCTGGATATTTTTGCAGGCCGGATAGCCGGAGCAGGCAAGATATTTACCAAAGCGGCCATCCTTGATCAGCATCGGCAGGCCGCACTTTTCGCATTTTTCATCGGAGACAACCGGCTCGACAATCTCGCCATCCTGATCGACGTTGCGGGTATATTTGCACCCTTCCTGAAAACCGGAACAGGCGATGAACTTGCCGCGCTTGCCGAGCTTTACGACGAGCGGTTTGCCGCATTCAGGGCAGAGTTCATCAGTCGCCTCCGTCGTCAGGTCGGCCTTGTTGACCTCCCCCTCTTTCTGTTTCAGCAGGGCAATAAACGGTTCCCAGAACTCTTTGAGCAACGGCTTCCACTCTTTTTCCCCACGCGAAACCTGATCAAGCTCTTCTTCCAGCCCGGCGGTAAAGTTATAATCAACATACTGGGCAAAATGGGCTGTCAGCAGATCGCTGACCACCATACCGACATCCTCCGGAAAGAAGCGTTTCTTATCGAGACGGGCGTACTTTCTCTCCACCAGCGTATTCATGATCGACGCAAAGGTTGACGGGCGACCGATGCCGTACTCCTCCAGCGTCTTTACCAACGTCGCCTCGGTGTAGCGCGGCGGCGGTTGGGTGAAGTGCTGCTCGGGGAGAATCTCATGGAGCTTGAGCGCAGCCCCCTCTACCATAGCCGGCAAGAGCCCTTCCTTTTCCTCGTCCTGATCATCAAGCCCCTCGATGTACAGCTTCATAAAACCGGGAAAACGAATAACGGTTCCGGCTGCGCGCAGTCCGGCCCGACCTGATCCGGCAAACGGACCGCTGGCCGGCGGCACCGACAGCTCTGCGCTGATATCAACCGATGTCTGATCCAGCAGCGCTTCGGCCATCTGGCAGGCGACGGTACGTTTCCAGATCAGCTCATACAGCTTATACAGGTCAGGCGTCAGAAACTTCTTCATCTCGATCGGAGTCTTGGCGATATACGTCGGACGGACCGCCTCATGGGCTTCCTGGGCATTTTTGGATTTGGTCTTGAATATCCGCGGCTTGGCCAACGCATACTCCTTGCCGTACATCGTGGAGATAACGTCGTGGGCATCCGTCAACGCCAGGGTTGAAAGATTGACGCTGTCGGTACGCATGTAGGTGATCAAACCGACCGTGCCTTCGGCGCCGATATCAATCCCTTCATAGAGCTTCTGCGCCGTGGACATGGTCTTCTTGGCACCAAAGCCGAGCTTGCGCGATGCCTCCTGCTGGAGGGTCGACGTCGTAAACGGTGGTGACGGATTACGCTTTTTCTCGGTCTTGGTGACCTTGGCGACCTGATAGCTGCCGGATAACAGGGCCGCTTTCAGTGCGGTTGCAACCTCTTCACCCGGGATATCGAACTTGCCCAGTTTTTTCCCTCCGACATCCACCAGGCCGGCCTTGAATTCCTGTCCCGCGGCAACACCGAGACGGGCGGCAACAGTCCAGTATTCCTGCTCGTTAAAAGCCTGTATCTCCTTTTCACGCTCACAGACGAGACGGAGCGCCACCGACTGGACGCGCCCGGCGGAAAGCCCGTAGCGGATCTTTTTCCAGAGAAACGGCGAGAGGTTGAAGCCGACCAGGTAGTCGAGAATCGAGCGGGCCTGTTGGGCATCAACGAGGTTAAGCGCAATGTCGCGGGGATTCTGGACGGCATGCAGAATGGCTTCCTTGGTGATCTCGTGAAACTCGACGCGCTGAATCTTGATGCCCGGGTTCTTTTTATCAAGGCCTAACGCCGCCAGCAGATGCCAGGAGATCGCTTCCCCTTCACGGTCGGGGTCAGTTGCGAGCAACAGTCTATCCGCCCCCTTGAGTGCATCCTTGATTGCATCGAGATGCTTTTTGCTTTCCGGCAGGACATGATACTTGGGCTCAAAACCCTTCTCGATATCCACCGATCCCTGCTTGCTCGGGAGGGCTCGTACATGGCCAAATGAGGCGAGGACTTTAAAGTCGGGGCCGAGAAATTTTTCTATGGTTTTCCCCTTGGCGGGGGATTCAACGATGACGAGGTTTTTCGACATAATATCTATAGGTATCCTTACAGGTGGATTTCAAAAACATTAAATTGCACAAAATCATAATAACACGGAGACACGGAGAACACGGAGAGCGTCAAAAGAATAATTCAGGGGTACAACAAAGCGAGAATCTGGTTTACCCATAAATGGTTGTAGCTTTTCTCAGTGCTCTCCGTGTTATTCCAGAGTTGATTTTACCCTGCTACTGCGTAGTGCGTACCGGGGAGCGGCGTTACTGCCCCTTTGAGTTCAAGGTGCAGTAACATAGAGGAAACCTCTCCGGCTGTCAATTCTGTTTGGGAGATGATGTCGTCGATGTGCAACGGTGAGCGTGCGAGCAGCTCGTAAATGGCCGCCTCTTTCGGTGTCAGGGCAAAACTGCGCGGCACCGGCTGAAACAGTGGAGCATCAGCACAGGAAAGGGCTCCAGTCGGGAGCTCCTCGAGAATATCCTCAACGCAGTCCACCAGCTTGGCCCCCTGCTTGATCAAACGATTGCAGCCGCGGCTGGTTGCAAAGGAGATGTTCCCCGGCACGGCATACACGTCGCGACCATGCTCCAGCGCATACTGGGCGGTTATCAATGAACCGCTCTTCTCGGCGGCTTCGACGACCAGCACGCCACTCGAAAGCCCGCTGATGATCCGGTTGCGGCGCGGAAAGTTTTCGGCCAGCGGCAGGGTTCCGAGCGGGAATTCGGAGACCAGACATCCCTCTCTTGCCATTTCCTCGAAGAGCTGGCGGTTTTCGGGTGGATACACCTTATCGACACCGCACCCGAGCACCCCCACGCTTCTGCCTCCCGCCTGCAGCGCCCCCCGGTGCGCCGCGGTATCGACACCGCGCGCCATCCCGGACACGACACAAACCCCGTGGCTGGCGAGAGCCCCGGCCAATTTTCCGGTCGTCATCAATCCGTAGGATGTTGCCCGGCGCGAGCCGACGATGGCAACTGAAAGTTCACTGGAGCGCAGCTCCCCTTTAACGTACAAAAACGGTGGAGGATCGGGAATCTCGAAGAGTGACTTTGGGTAGTCACTCGAAATATACATCACGAGCCGTGCAGCACTGGCTTCGAGGCGGCGGCACTCTTCCTCCGCAAAGCGGCGCCATGCGCCGTTATTAATTCCGGCTATGATCGCAGGCGTTATCCCCCTGATGCCGGCAAGTGACGCCGGAGACGCCATCAAGACGGCTTCCGGCGAATCGAAACGCTCCAGAAGGCGGCGGAAGGCAACGTTGCCGACGCCGGGGACCGCTTTAAGACCTATCCAGTAGAAGTTTTCCATGTACCTACCTGCGCACGACAAAAAAAGACCGGCCTTAGCCGGTCTTGAAAAGAATATCCGCTGTTATTTTGTTTGGCTGACGAGCCGGTCACCTTTATAGATCGTGTCGATGCTCTTGACAACCAGAGCGGCAGAAGTCTTTTTGCCGGCTTCAAGAATGACCACCGCCCCCAGCAGCTCCTGTGGCAACTTATCGATCCGCCCTTCCACATACTTCTGGTCGATCGTCACATCACGGACAATATAGAGCATGTTGCCGGCCACGGCCCCCTGACTGGTTCCGAGATCAACATAGACCACGTCTCCTGCGGCAATGACACGGCCACCGCTGTAGCTGTCAATGATGTACCCTTTCAGATCGCTGCTGCAGCTTTTCAGCGCAATTTCGCGACGACGACTCTCTTTGTATGGAAGCAGATAGGCGCCAGGGCCGATTTCTCTGAATGACTTTGTAATAATGGCACGGGATGACTGGCGCTCAACATCAGTCAACTGGAGAGTTCCGAGCGGAATCAACTTGCTTCCCATCTCCTCGTTATCCAGCGGGTGCTTGACCATAGCATCTTTGAGAAAGACGGAAAACTTATCACCGCTGCCGGCATTCAGATCAGTACCGATATCGGTATAAACGATATCGTCAACGCCGGTTACCGCCCGGTCATGCTGTGTTCCGACCACCAGGCCGTAGGGCTTGAAACCCTTCTCCACCAGAAAACCTTCGGTGCCGTAAAGCGTGTAGGTTTTCTCGGCGGCAACGTCCTGAAGCGCTTCGGCAACGGCTGCCGCAGGAGCTGTTTTTTGCGGCGCTTCTGCTCCCTGCTCCTTGGGAACAAACTCCAGGCGATCGGGGAAAACCCGCAGCTTCTGGCCTGGATAAATAAAATGCGGATTGGTTACCTGGCCGTTTTTGGACCACATATTCGGCCAATACCACGGATCTTTGATAAAACGGTCAGAGAGTCCCCAGAGCGTATCACCCTGTGTGATGACATAGATGGCCGGCTCGTCATGTTCGGCGGCAAGCACCATTGATGGCGTGACGAGAAGAGCGAGCAGCAGCAGTAATCTGATTTTCATGTAGAGCACCTCATTCGCCTTTGATTTTGCAATCGGGAAATCAGCCCCGCGTTTCTTTTGCAGAAATGATGTCGTAAACGTGCGTGTCTTCTTTTTGTCGGTCCGGACAGTACCGCCTTATTCAACGTGCATTCAAGCGTTCACGGGCCTTTATTGCAGCGTGGCTGCTTGGATATGAAGTGATGATTTTTTCAAATACTCCCGCTGCCTTTTCCTTTTCTTTCATAGCCGACAGCGTATAGCCGAGCTTGAGCAGGGCATCCGGGACCTTGGAACTTTTCGGGTAAAGCTCCGCCACCTTCGAAAAAGCCTCTTTTGCTTTGGGGAGATCCGAAAGGGTATAATGACACTCACCAATCCAGTATACGGCATTGGCAGCGTAATCGCTCTGGGGATTGTTGGTGAGAAAGGACTCAAACGATTCGATTGCGGCCGAGAAATTATTGGCACTGTACAGGCCGAACGACTTGAGATATTCCGCAGGCGGGCCGGACTCCTTCCCCTCCTTGACCGGTGACGGCTGGTTGACAATTTCTACCTTGGGTGTTCGCGCCTGCTGGACAAGGCTTGCGACCCTGGATTTAATTTCGTCAGCAGATGCCTGCAGCCCGCGCTGCTCATCTTTCAGCAGTTTCATTTCAGCGGCGGACGCCTGGATGCGTTCATCCTGAACCTGCAGCAGGCCGGCAAGTTCGTTGTGACGCTGCTCGGCTTTTTTTGAGGACTGAATTAAAAACTCTATTTTCGCTTCGGATTCGGCCTGACGCTTCACCATGAGGTCATTGGCGGCACATCCGGAAAGGGAAAGAGACATTAACAGATACGGTAGCGTTCGACTTATTGACGACATAATACCCCCATTTAACGCACTTTTTTATAATTAAAGCGATATAGTTATCTTTGTCAAGTGAAAGGTGCCTTTTCAGTTTTATTGACAGGCCGATTATGCTAGCATCGAATCCCCGCGTATGAAGCGAAACGCCCAACACTTTTTACTGGAACTCCCCATGCACAGACCCGAATTGCTGGCCCCGGCCGGCAACATGGAAAAACTCAAAATTGCGGTGCATTACGGCGCCGATGCCGTGTACCTTGGCGGCCAGGCCTTTGGACTGCGCAATAAGGCCGACAACTTTTCCGTGGACGAGATGATGGCGGCACTGGATTTCTGCCGTGCAAAAAATGTCAAAGCCTATCTGACGATCAACAGCTATCCGCGCAATGAGTCGCTACCGGAGCTGGAGGAATATCTGGCGCAGATTGCACAGATCCCCTTCGACGCCTATATCGTCGCCGACCCGGGGGTGATCGATGCGGTGCGGCAGATTTCACCGGAGCGCGAACTGCACCTCTCTACCCAGGCCAACACGATCAACTGGCGCTCCGCCCGTTTCTGGCAGCAGCAGGGGGTTACCCGGATCAACATGGCCCGCGAAATGAGCCTCGACAACATCAGCGAAACGGTGACAAAGGTTCCCGGCATGGAATTCGAGGCCTTCGTACATGGGGCGCTCTGCATCTCCTATTCCGGCCGCTGCCTGATTTCCAGCATGCTGACCGGACGCGACGCCAACCAGGGTGAATGCACCCACCCCTGCCGCTGGAGCTATCATCTGGTGGAGGAATCACGGCCGGGTGAATATTTCCCGGTGGTCGAGGACGAAAACGGCACCTTCATTTTCAACTCCCGCGACCTCTGCCTGCTGGAGCACATTCCGGCTCTTGTCACAAGCGGGGTGCATGCCCTCAAGATAGAGGGGCGCATGAAGGGAATCAACTATGTTGCTTCGGTGCTGCGGGTCTATCGCCAGGCCCTTGACGAGTATCTGGCGGACCCCGCCGGCTGGCGCTGCCGACCCGAATGGCTTGACGAACTGGCCAAACTGAGTCATCGCGGCTATACGACCGGCTTCCTGTTCGGCCAACCGCGCAACGTCGGCCAGGAATACGACTCTGCCTACATCCGCAGCCACGATTTCGTCGGCGTCGTCGATGAGGTCCAAGATGACGGGACTCTTCTCATAAGTGTGCGCAACAGGGTAAAGGCCGGCGACCTGATCGAATTTATCGGTCCGGGGATGCGGAGCGACACCCTGACCCTGCAGCATTTTTCAACCATACCCGAGCGTGGGGCACCGCTCCCTGCCGACTCCGCCAATCCGAATCAGCGGATACTCCTGACCGTACCGTTTACGGTCGAGGCAGGCGATCTCCTCCGTCGTGAGAAGGTCGCCTCTGCGTGACGAACTTCAACCAGAACACCAAGGAAACAGTGCATGACTGACCCAAAACTCCCCCCCCAGAACCTGGATGCCGAGATGTCCATTCTGGGCGGTATCCTGATCGACAACGACGCCATCAACCGGGTGCTGGAAAGCATCGTTGCGGAAGATTTCTACCGCGAGGCGCATCGCAAGATTTTTCTGGCGATGATGCAGCTGTCGGACCGCCGTGAACCGTGCGACCTGGTAACGCTGACCGAAACCCTGAAAAAGAAGGGGGAGCTGGATGAGATCGGCGGCGCCGCCTACCTGCTCATGCTGGTCGATTACGTCCCGACCGCAGCCAACGTCACCTATTACTGCAAGATCGTCAAAGAGAAGTCGGTCAACCGCAAGCTGATTTCAATCGCCACCGGCATCGTCACCCGCAGCTACGAGGACCAGACCGACGTTAATGAACTGCTGGACAAGGCCCAGAAGGATCTGTACGAGATCGGCGAGAACAAGCTGAGGCCGCAGTATGTACCGATCCAGCCGCTGATCAAAGAGGCGTTCAAGATCCTCAAGTCGCTCAATGACCGCAAAGAGCACATCACCGGGGTACCGACCGGCTATACCGACCTCGACCAGATGACCGCCGGTTTTCAGCCGGGTAACCTGATCATCATCGCTGCCAGGCCGTCGATGGGTAAAACAACCCTGGCGCTTAACATCGCTCAGTACGCCAGCGCCGAAAGCAAAAAGAAGACCCCTTGTGTCGTTTTTTCTCTGGAGATGGGCAAGGAAGATCTGGTTATGCGCTTTCTCGCCTCCATTGCCCGTGTTGATTTGAGTCGTATGCGCACCGGTCACTTCCTGGACAGTGACTGGCCACGCCTGACGAGGGCGGCAGGAATTCTCCACGACGCGAAAATCTTTATCGATGACACTCCGGCCATCAGCGTCCTCGAACTCCGTTCCAAGGCACGCCGCCTGAAGAGCGAACATGACATCGGACTGATCATTATCGACTACCTGCAGCTGATGAAAGCGGGGACAAAAATCGAGTCACGCCAGCAGGAAATTTCCGAAATTTCTCAGGCCCTGAAAGCCCTCTCCAAAGAACTGGGGGTCCCTGTCGTGGCTCTTTCCCAGCTTAACCGCGAACTTGAAAAACGGGCCGACAAGCGCCCAATGATGAGCGACCTGCGTGAATCGGGCGCCATCGAGCAGGATGCCGACGTCATCATGTTCGTCTACCGCGAAGCGGTCTACTGCGAGGCGTGCCGCAAACGCGACGGCTCCTGCACCCAGGGGCATGAACGCAACGCCGAACTGATCATCGGCAAGCAGCGTAACGGTGCGATCGGCACGGTCAGCATGGCCTTCTTCGGTGAGCATACCCGCTTTGAGAACCTGAGCGACCGCAACGAATAGCTTCATCGAACTGCCAGTATCCAACTACGGAGGCCTGCCATGCCAGAACAGAAAAAGGGTTCCATGGGCGCTATTCTTTCCGCCTGTAACATCATCAACGAAGGGGACATCACCGCAGCCCTGGAGGAACAGGAACGGAGCGGAGCGCGTTTCGGCGAAGCGCTGATCACTCTCGGCATCGTCACCCAGGAGGACATCGACTGGGCGCTTTCCAACCAGCTCGACCTCCCCTACATCCGCCTCAAGGCCGACATGATCGATCCGGAGGCGATACGGCTCGTTCCGGCAGCCACCGCGAGAAAATTCAATCTGATTCCACTCATCAAAGCCGGCGGAGAGCTGAACATCGCCATTTCCGACCCGCTCAACAAAGCCGCAATCGCCGCGGTCGAGCAGCTGTCCGGCTGCGTCGTCAATATTTCAGTGGCCTTGATCCGGGAAATACGCGAGATGATCGACGCCTGCTACGGCAGCCGCGAACAGGAACAGCTGGGCTTTGCTTCCGCCTCATTTTCCGACAAAGCCCTCGAAGCGATCAACAGCGACCTCAGCGGCGGCAAACTGCTTGAATACCTGCTTATTTTTATGTTGCAGAACCGGCTCTCCTCCCTCTCCCTTCAGCCTATGGGAGAAGCGGTGGTCGTCAGCGGCAGGCGGAGCGGCGTGTCCCACCCGGTCGGCTCGCTGGCCGGCACCTATTATCCTGACGTAACCCGCAGGATACGTAAAAGCTGCGGCAACACCGCCGGCAGCAAGCCGGATTCCGGCGGGTTGCTGACGTTCAGCTACCGCTCTCAGCCGGTCACCTTTCAGGTAGCTTCAATGGCCGGCTACAGTGGAGAGTACATCACCATCCGCCCGCATCTGTCAGCGGGCGTCCCGAAACAGCTGTCCGCCCTGCATCTTCCTGCCGAACAGGAAGCCGAGTTTATCCGCCTGTCACGCCGGCAGCAGGGTATTACCTTCTTCGCCTCGCGCAACACCGTGGAGCGGGACCGCTTTATCGACCTTATGCTGGAGGAGATCGATACCGCGGGAAAGAACGTGATCATTCTGGGGGACGGACCGGGGGAAACATCCACACGCTTCCCCCGGGTGGTTCTTCCGCGAGACGAACGAGAACGGGCCGCCGCAATCATGAGCGCTCTCGACCATGCTCCCGACATTCTTGTCATTGAGGATGCTACCGAGGGGCTTCCTTTTGCAGCCGCCTGCCGGGCCGCCATGCGCGGCAAGCTTGTTCTGGCCGGACTGGAAATCCGCGGGACCCGCAATGTCCTGCGCCAGCTGCTGCTGTATCAGCAGCAGAGCTACTTCCTCCCGATTTTTGTTAACGGCCTGATCTCGTTCAAAGGGATCCAGCTGCTCTGCCCGGAATGTCGCACTCCCTATATCCCCCCGGCAGAAGAGCTGGCAGCCATGGCTCTGGTGGAGCGGCCGCCGCAGTTTTTCCGCACAACCGGCTGCAATGTCTGTGGACATAGCGGTTTCAGTGCACGAAAATTCCTCGTTGACGTCCTGCCATTTAGCGACGATTTTCTGCGACTGTTCGAACAGTCAAGCGACGTGAGGGTGCTGGAAAACCACCTCGGGGCGGTCAGCTACCGTGGGTTGTCACAAGAGGGGCTTAAGCTTCTTATTGCAGGGGACGTGTCACCTGAAGAATATATTTCAGCAGTTGTCCTGTAACGGTTGAGAGAGGAGAAATTTCATGGCACGCATTGATGCACTCTTTAACATGATGAAGGAACAGGGGGCGTCCGACCTGCACCTGTCGACCGGCAACCCTCCCATATTCCGCCAGCACGGCGAAATGGTGCGCCTCAATTTCAAGGCGCTGGGGCATGATGAGCTGAAAGCGATCCTGTTCGAGATCTTAAGCGACAAGCAGAAGGCGCACTTCGAGGAGACCAAGGATCTGGATTTTGCCTATGAAGTCCCGGGACTGGCCCGATTCCGCGGCAACATTCTGATGCAGTATCGCGGCATCGCCGCCGTGTTCCGCATCATCCCGACCAAAATACTTTCGGCAGACGAGCTGGGACTGCCGGAAGGTGTGCGCCGCATGACCAACTTCAAGAAGGGAATGGTGCTGGTAACCGGCCCGACCGGATCCGGCAAATCAACGACGCTGGCCGGCATGATCGACCTGATAAACTCGAGCCGCAAGGAACACATCCTGACCTTTGAGGACCCGCTGGAGTTCATCCATGAGAACAAGTTGTCACTGATGAATCAGCGCCAGATCGGCGAGCACACCGAAAGTTTCGCCTCGGCCCTGCGGGCGGCTCTGCGGGAAGATCCGGACGTCATACTGGTTGGTGAAATGCGCGACCTGACAACCATTCAGCTCGCCATGAGTGCCGCCGAGACCGGACACCTGGTCTTCGGCACCCTGCACACGAGCACCGCCGCCAAGACCGTCGACCGTATCATCGACGTGTTCCCGACCGACCAGCAGGAGCAGGTCCGCGCCATGCTGTCCGAATCATTAAAGGGGGTTATCTGCCAGCAACTGCTCAAGACAGCCGACGGCAAAGGGCGTGTTGCCGCGCTGGAGATCATGCTCGGCACCCCGGCCATCGCCAACCTGATCCGCGAAGGGAAAACCTTCCAGATCCCCTCCATCATGCAGACCGCCAAGAAGGACGGCATGCAGCTGATGGACCAGCATCTGCTCGATCTCCTGAAAACGCAAAAGGTCAATCCGGAAGAGGCCTACCGGTGCGCCGTCGATAAAAAACAGTTTGAACAGTATCTGACACCGGCATAGACGCGGAGATGACATGAAAGAGTTGCTTGAATACAAGTTTTTGATCCCGATAGTTCTGCTGCTCGGGTTTGCGCCGTTTTTTCCGCAGCCGCACATCGTCGAAAAGATCAGGATGCTGATGGCGGGCACCCTGAAACGCCCCATCGATATCTTCGACCTTGCATGGCACGCCTGGCCCTTTGTGCTGCTCGGCTATAAGATAATTCGCGACATAACACACAAATAGAGAGCGGCATATCGCTCGATATTCGATTAAAGGAGTTGCCGTGCAGGCCAAAGAACTGGTTCAGCGTATCAAAGCAAAAAAATCACCGGGGGTCGTTGATGTCCGCAGCGGCTTTGAGTTTAACAGCGGCCATATTCCGGGGGCGATCCACGCTCCCACCTGGAAGATCCTGTTAAAAATGGCCCGCCTGCCGGAAGACAAGGGCGCCGAACTGGTGGTGCTCTGCGAGCATGGGCCGCGGGCCCAGATGGCCCAGAGTCTTTTGAACGCCTACGGTTATCGGAACACAACGCTCCTTGACGGGCATATGGCCGGCTGGCGACGTGCCGGACTGCCGCTGGAAAAGTAGCTGCCGCCCCCCTGAAGCCTTGCAACAAATATTGCCGGCTTGACACCTCTCCGGCAAAGCTGGTATGGTAAGTCATTAAAATTGTTGTACCGGATAGCACATCATTGCAAGCCCCGGAAATTTCCGGGGCTTTTTTCGTACAACCAGAAAGAGGAGTAACATGGAGTTTCAAGAGTTTAATCTACACCCGATTATTGCAGCAAGTATCAAGGAGGCCGGCTATATCACGCCGACCCCGATTCAGCAACAGGCCATACCAACGGTCATGGAGGGACGCGACGTCATGGGGTTGGCCCAGACCGGCACCGGCAAGACCGCAGCCTTCGCGCTACCGGTTTTGAATCGCCTGATGGAAGGGGCGCGCGGACGTGTCCGTGCCCTCGTCGTGGCACCAACCCGTGAACTGGCCGAGCAGATCCACGAATCGTTCGTGACGCTGGGAAAACAGACCAAATTAAAGAGCGTCACCGTTTATGGCGGGGTCAACGTCAATCCGCAGATTCAGGCGCTCAGAAACGGCGTCGAAATCGTCGTCGCCTGTCCCGGACGCCTGCTGGATCACATCGGCCAGGGAACCATCGACCTGTCCGGTCTTGAAGTGCTGGTGCTGGACGAAGCTGACCAGATGTTTGACATGGGATTTCTTCCCGATATCCGCCGGATTCTCGGCCACATCCCGGCCAAACGGCAGACGCTGCTCTTTTCGGCGACCATGCCCCCGAGCATCAACAAGCTTGCCCATGACATCCTCAGCAATCCGGTCACGGTACAGGTCGGCAACACGGCTCCTCCGGTCACCGTTTCCCACGCCCTCTATCCGGTGGAACAGCACCTGAAAACTGCACTGCTGATGGAACTGCTGAAGCACACCGACACCGATTCAGTACTGATATTTACCCGCACCAAGCACCGCGCCAAACGCCTGGGGGAACAGCTGGAAAATGCCGGCTACAAAGCCGCGTCACTGCAGGGCAACCTGTCGCAGAATCGTCGTCAGGCGGCACTGGACGGATTTCGCGACGGCACCTACCAGATCCTCGTGGCAACAGACATTGCCGCACGCGGCATCGATGTGTCACAGATCTCGCACGTCGTCAACTACGATATCCCTGACACCCCGGAAGCCTACGTTCACCGTATCGGTCGTACCGGCCGGGCCGCCAAAAGCGGCGACGCCTTTACGATGGTCTGCAGCGATGACACGATCATGGTACGCACGATCGAAAAGAAGCTGGGCGCCCCGCTGGAGCGGCGCACGATAGAGGGTTTTGACTACACGATCCCGGCACCAAAAAAAGACGCCGAGTTTGCCCGCCCGCCGCGGGAACCACGTCCGGCGCGTAAACCGGCCCAGGCTAAAAAGAGTACGGTCGGGTCAATCAACCCGTTCAAGGCGGATCATCCCGCCGGCAAGCCCGCCGGGCGTCCACAGCAGCCACGACCTGGCACAGCAGGTGGCGCACCAAAGGCGGTATTCAACAGCTCTCGCCGCGGCAAATAGTCAGGCATCCGCTTCCAAATTAAATTCACGTCGCCAGACCTCCCGGGTTTTTAAAACCCCGGAGGTCTCTCTACGTTTATATTGACATACATATTATTGAACAGTATTTTTTCCCTTCGCACACCGACACGCAAGCGGCAAAGGATTCAGCGCCATGACGTTCGATGATCTACAAAAATCTCTGGAGATACTGGGGTTGCACGACCGGGTAACCATGAAACAGATCAAGAGCCGCCATCGTGAACTGGTGAAAAGGTATCACCCGGACGCCGGAAATGATACCGACGGCGAGAAGATCAAGCTGATCAATGCCGCCTTCCGTGTGTTGAGCGACTATCTGGAATCGTACCGCTTTTCGTTTTCCGAGGATGAGTTTTACGCCCAGAATCCCGAGGAGCGTATGCGCCGCCAGTTCATGGATGATGCCCTCTGGGGCAGTGGGCGTGAGCAGCGGCGAAAAAATTGACAACGAAAGGAGTCGGCCATGACACAACAGAGAGATTTTAATGCTGCGGCGTTAAAGTGGGACGAAGAGCCGCGCCGGGTCAAACTGGCAGGCGAGATTGCAGATGCGATAACAGCCGCCATTCCACTCGCGGCAGCGTGGGATGCCCTCGATTTCGGCTGCGGCACAGGCCTTGTCACGCTGCAGCTGGCGCCACACCTCCGGAGCATGACCGGCATAGACAGCTCCCAAGGGATGATCGACCGCCTGGGGGCAAAGATACAGGATGGAGGATTTTCAAACGTGCGTGCTGAACTGTGCGATCTGGAAAAGGGCGATCTGCCGACCGGAAGGTACCACCTCATCACCAGCGCCATGACACTGCATCACATCGCGGAGATCGTGCCGCTGCTCCGGTCTCTCAAAACGCTGCTGCACCCGGGCGGCTGGATTGCCCTTGCCGACCTGGAAGCGGAAGGGGGACGCTTTCACGAAGATCCGACCGGTGTATTCCACCATGGCTTCAGCAACGAAGAGCTCTCTACAATGCTCGCAGAGGCAGGTTTTTCATCGATTGCTATTACCACTGCTACAAAAGTCGTCAAAGGCGATCAGAGCTTCCCGGTTCTTCTGGCAACGGCTCAGTCAATCTAGCCGTATATACCGCCGGCAACACACAACAGGCTGACATTTCAAAGGAGCACCACGATGAAAATACGTATAACCGCGATTATTACTGCAGCTCTTCTTGCCGCAGCGACTCTTTCCCTGGCAGCCGGCCCGGCAGCGCCGCTCAGTACACCAACCCTGAAGAAGATGATCGCTTCCAACGGCAAACCGACCCTTATTTTCTTTGAAAACCCCAACGGCACTCCGTGCAGAATGCAAAAAGCGATGCTGGAGCTGCTGGTAGAGAAGCGTAAAAACAATTTCAACATTGCCAGCGTCAGTACGCTAGAGCGAAATGACCAGAGAGGCTTTTATGATTACGGCGTCAGAAGCCTGCCGATGCTGGTGCTGGTGGATAAAGCCGGCAAGATCGGCAAAGTTTTTCCTCCGGGGATTCAGAGCATTGAATCGATTGCACTCGCCCTGGATGGCCTGAAATAATGGAATTCAGCATTGTCAACATCCTCATGGCAGTAGGTGCCGGCGTTGCGAGTGTCCTTTCGCCCTGTGTCCTGCCGGTAATACCGATCATCATGGCCGGGGCTGAGCGCGATGACCGCCTCCGTCCGCTGCTTGTCGTGAGCGGCCTGTCCCTGTCATTCATGGCGATGGGGGCGGTCTCGTCGCTCTTCGGGTCGCTGCTGATCGGTAAAACCCGCTCTATCGAGATTGCCGGGGCAGTGGTGATTACCGTCATGGGCTTGATGGTGATGTTTGACCTCAGCATCTTCAAGCGGTTCTACCGGTTATCCAACATCCGGGTCAAAGGCGAGGGGCGCATTGGCGGATTGATCCTCGGCATGGCGCTCGGCCTTATCTGGGTTCCCTGTGTCGGCCCATTCCTTTCAACCACCCTTACCATGGTTGCCACCAGCGGCCAACTTGCGACCGGTATCATCCTGCTCGGATTTTATTCCCTCGGGCTGGCACTACCGATGCTGATCGTCGGCTATTCATCGCAACTGCTGCAGAACAGGATCAAGGGGATGCTTAAACATGAAACAATTCTCCGCTATGCAACCGGAGGCACGCTGACCGCCTTTGGACTCTATTCGATCATGGCCGGCAATATGGCGTTCTGATCAGTATGGGAGCGTTGTTTTCCTTAACGTGATCAAACAGCAAAGGGTCATGAATCCGATAGAAGGCCAGAATATCAAGGGAGCATCGAACGTTATGAAATGCATTAGATTTGTGTATTTAAGTGGCCAAGCGTTGTTACTTTATCCCGGAAACTACACCACGCAAGCTCACACCAACTCATCAGGCAGGAGCTTGCCTGCACCAGCGACCTGTCTTTTCGCCTCCCACTCTTGCGACTGCGGTGCGCACACCGCCATCCATATATTCTGATGCTGAAATCAGAGAAATTTTTCTTTATTATTCCGATTTGCTTCACCATTCTGGTCGGATGGTTTTCGTGGAGTGCTTTTAGAATTGCACCACAGATGGCTGCAGATTATTTACGCGGTGAAGGGCTTTCAATTGCAACTGCGATTGAAGCACTCACCACCGCAGAGCCCGATCCGGAGGTGCTTGAGCGCTACAGCATGCCCGAGATTGCCTACTTTTTTGTGGTTGACCGCGATGGAATCATTCTTTTCCACACTAACCCCAAGCTTATCGGAACCATATGGGGTGAGCCTAAACCAAACCTTGATTGCAGAACCGGCATTCACGAAGAGCGTAAAAAGCTGGGCACCGGCGAGGAGATTTACCTGCTCCAGACCCGGATACATCCTACCGGGGGCAACTGCCTGTTAACGCTCGCGTTGCACACCTACACCTCCGACCAGGTTATCCGTCGAACGCACACAGCAATCATTGTGACGTCTCTTCTCACGTTAACCCTGTGGCTTGTTACCATCGGAATAATGTACCTCCTTTGTCGCGATAAACAGCGACAACTGAAGATGCGGCGGCAGGATGAACTCGCACAACTTGGTGAATTTGGTGCCGTAATAGCACACGAGATACGGAACCCATTGGGCGGCATCAAGGGATTTGTCCAGCTTATTGAGACGGCCAGTGATATGGATGAGGCACGCCTCTATGCTAAAAAAGTTGTGCATCAGTCACTGCGAATGGAAGCGCTGGTGGACGACTTACTGGCTTATGCCCGTGAGGACCAGACGGAACGGCAACTAACTGACCTGACGCCGCTGATTCAGGATTGCGTGGCGATGATACGTATGGAGGCCGACCCTGTAGGGGTAGAAGTCGTCTACATCCCGCAGACAGCCATATATGCTATGATTGATTATGACCGTATTACCCAGTTATTGCTCAATCTGTTAAAAAACGGGCTACAGGCAATGCCGGACGGTGGCGTACTACTGGTTGAATCAAGAAGAGACCACTGTCAGGCAACTATCACGCTGGTTGACTCTGGCGTCGGCATCCCTTCGGAGCACATTCCACATATTTTCAAGCCGTTCTGGACCAATAAAGCTAAGGGCACCGGGCTTGGGCTGGCCCTGTGCAGTAAAATTGCACATGCACACGGTGGGAGCCTGACGGTACAAAGCACGATAGGAGTTGGTACAACATTCACCGTAACCTTGCCAATGGAGAGATGACCGAATGCCTGGAACCATACTGATTGCAGAAGATGATGAAGTATTTAGTGAACTTCTAAGCACAATACTGGATAAAGCCGGGCATACCGTGGTAACTGCGGCTGATGGTGGAGAGGCGCTTCGTCGCATCCAACGGGAGCATTTTGACCTGGTCATCTCTGACCTGAAAATGCCGGTAAGATCAGGACTTGAACTGTTTAGAGCTACCCAGACGGAACCGAACCCTCCACTTTTCATTTTTATTACCGCTTTTGGCAGGGTGGAAGAGGCCGCTAATGTGGTAAAAAGCGGGGCCTTCGATTTCCTCTCAAAGCCGCTCAAAGATCCGGCAGCGCTGCTGGCAACGGTACAAAGGGCTCTTGAGCACGTTGAACTGCAACGACTCTCCATCTCCCTGAAGGATATTGAACAAGCGGGACTCCCGCCCGAAGAATTGGTTTTTGCCGGCAGGGCCATGCAGACAATCAAGAAGTTGGTGCAGGATGTCTCTCGAACCCCTTCAACAGTGATGCTCTACGGAGAGAGCGGTACAGGCAAGGAACTTATTGCCCGAATGATACACCTTGCCAGTTCGCGCAGCAACGCACCGTTTATACCTATTAACTGCGCTGCGATACCGGAAAACCTGCTTGAAAGCGAACTATTCGGCCACGAGCGGGGAGCTTTTACCGGGGCAATCCTGACCAGACTCGGCAAGTTCGAACTGGCACAGGGTGGAACTATTTTTTTGGATGAAATCGGTGAAATGCCGGCGCTGCTGCAGGCAAAGTTATTGCGTGTGCTGCAAGAGCGGGTTTTTGAACGCCTGGGCGGAATGATGCAAATCAAGGCAGATGTACGGGTGATCGCGGCCACTAACCGCAACCTGGCAACAGAGGTCGCCGAAAAGCGCTTCCGCGAGGACCTCTATTATCGCCTTGATGTCTTTCCGATCTCCCTGCCGCCACTCAGGGAGCGGCGGGATGCAATTGTTGATCTGGTGAGATATTTCTGTGCCCGTTTTTCTGTTGCATCTGGCCATCGGCGAGCGATTGGCATAACCCAGGAGGCGCTTCAGGTACTGGAGCAGCACAACTGGCCAGGCAACGTACGCGAACTGCAGAACATAATAGAGCGCGGTATTATACTGGCAACAAGGGAAATCACCATAGCCGAACTGCCTCCGGCACTGCTGGAAACTCAGCAGACAAGCATCAACGGCGACGGAATTCTTAAAATACGCGAAGAGGCTGCCATTCGCGCGGCACTGCAGGAACATCGCGGCAACCGCCGCAAGGCGTCCCAAGCGCTGGGTATCTCGCTACGCACCATGCAGTATCGCCTGAAGGAACTTGGACTCGCCTGCAAAGAAGGAGAATAGATACTTCATCATCCGGGAATAGTTAAATGGGAATGTCGAAACACCCTTCAGTTGTAACAATGCCGAAAATCGAACGACCGTACCCTTCCATCATCTCCTTTTTGAGCGGAAGATTTCCGGCAATTCCGCGTGATATCTGGGAGAAGCGGATTTTGGCAGGAAAGGTTCTTGACGAAAAAGCAGGCCGAATAACACTCCTTACCGAATACACCCCTTTAGGGCGCATTTTTTATTTCCGCGAAGTCGCTGCTGAACCACTTATCCCTTTTACGGAAAAGATTCTGTACCTTGATGACGAAATTCTTGTTGCCTGCAAGCCGCATTTCCTCCCGGTCACTCCAGGCGGTCGCTACGTGGAGGAATGTCTGTTGAACCGTTTGCGGAGGAGTACCGGCATTGAAGATCTGGTGCCACTCCACCGCATCGACCGCGAGACGGCCGGAATTGTGCTTTTTTCCGTCAACAAAAAGAGCAGGGGCCTCTACGGAACACTGTTCATGAATGGTCAGGTTGAAAAAACCTATCAGGCGATCTCGGTATGTGCACCTCTTCAGGACACAGCCTCATGGGAAGTAGCGAACAGAATAGAGCGTGGTGAACCATGGTTTCGGATGCGTACGGTGCCCGGCAGAACCAATGCTCGATCTGCCATAGGCCTGGTGGAGGTCAAAGGAACGCTGGCCCGCTTTATCCTCCATCCACTAACCGGCAAGACCCATCAGTTGCGGCTCCATATGGGCGACCTCGGCTTTGGAATTCTGAACGACCGCTATTATCCTGAATTGCAGCCCGAGCGAGAGGATGACTTTAATACGCCACTTCAGCTTATTGCGCAAAAACTCTGTTTCAAGGATCCAGTAAGCGGCAGGGTCAGAGAATTCGAGTCTGAACGTGAATTGCTATGGTAACTAAAGCAGAGCAGTATTTACTATTCTAGTGACGCATCATCTTCCCCCCTGAACTACCTACCAATCTTACCCACTTTACCCAAATCAACACCTCGTCATGAAGTGCAGCGACTGCACTACATGTGCAGATTTTGCAGATTAATTTGTGCAGCAGGCAATTCGCACTTTGCTAACATGCCGTATTTACGAACATTTTTCGCTTGGCACGCTACCTGTATTAGAGTGTAATGCTTATGGCTATTGGAGAATATTTATTCTTATTCGTATATAACAATATGCCAATAATAGCATTGTTCATACATTAAAAACTGGAGGGCGTGAAAATGAAAAGAAATATCATAATTGCCGTAGCTGTTCTGGCTGGCGTAGGTTTGTCTGTCGTATCTCACACAAACGCAGCAACGATAACCGGCTCCAAGCATGATCTGAGTAGCTCCACTGGAGGAGAAATTTGCGTCGCCTGTCATACACCGCATAATGCCAACACAACAGTAACTGACGCTCCGCTGTGGAACCATACGATGACAACAGCCACGTACGAATTGTACGCCAGCCCGACATTTAATGGGACAATAAGCCAGCCGACCGGGGTGTCAAAGCTCTGTCTTTCCTGCCATGACGGCACCGTCGCTCCCGACGCCTTCACCGGCCATACGGGCGTTACATCTATAGCTACTGCCGGCAACCTGGGAGTCGATCTAAAGAAGAGTCATCCGATCTCCTTTACCTATGATGCTGCTCTAGCGACAGCTGACGGCGAGCTGAAAGACCCTGCTACGCTGCCGGCCGGCTGGATTAACAACAGTAAATTTGAATGTTCATCATGCCACGACGTACACAACAAGACCGGAATTGCTAAAATGTTGCATGCAACCAACTCTGGCTCTGCGCTTTGCCTGACTTGCCACATAAAATAAGAGGGAGTGTAAGCCTTTGGCCTCATCAGAGGCCATGCCTGAACAGGTATGGCCTCTGCCATTCTCAACGACCAGAGTTTTCTTCATTATAGGGTTTTCTTTATGGCATTCAAGAACCGACTTTTTCTCATTGTGACCATCCTGCTGGCACTGCTAACCGGCTGTACCTCTGCTCCGCAAATCAGACATGAATCTATATTTTACCCGCCACTCCCTGAGAAACCCCGCCTGCAATTTCTGACAGCCATCTCTTCCGAGGAGGACCTGACAGACAAGAAGGCCGGGCTGGACGATTTCATTCTCGGCAGCAAGGAAACCGACAAGACGATGGGGCGCCCTTATGCGGCACAAGCGACAAGGGGGAAAATATATCTGACCGACCGGGTTACAAGCGATATCTTGCTGATCGATCTGCTTAAAAACACGATGAGACCGTTACATGTTGGTGGCCAAGGGGCGCTCCAGACGCCTTCGGGCATCTGGATAACGGATGACGGCAGCAAGTATGTTGCCGACCTTAAACGGAAGCAGGTTGTAGTGTTTGACAGTGAGGACAGCTTCGTAACAACGCTGGGAGATGCTACCAGCCTGGAGCGCCCGACCGATGTCGCGGTATATGGCGAGCGTGTATATGTCTGTGACATGCAGAAGCATCAAGTCGTTGTCTTTGATCGTGTTACCGGCAAACTGTTGACTGCAATCGGCAAGCCTGGCGACAAGGACGGAGAATTCAACCGGCCCACCCATATTACCGTTGACCGGCAAGGAAACCTGATCGTTAACGATGCCTTTAACTTCCGCATTCAGAAATTTACCCCGGACGGAAAATTTATCCGGCAGATTGGCGTGGCCGGTAATACGCCTGGCAGCATGGCACGCCCCAAAGGTGTGGTGACGGATCACGATGGAAACCTGTATGTCGTAGATGCGGCTTTTGAAAATGTGCAGATATTTAATCCGGAAGGGAAGCTGTTGCTGTTTTTCGGCGGTGCCGGTCTGGAACCTGGCAGTATGTATTTACCGGCAGGTATAGCTATTGACTATGTCAATGCCCCCTATTTCCAGAAATACGCGGACGAAAACTTCAAAATTAAATACGTGGTTTATGTCTGTAACTTAACAGGCAATAACAGGTTAAACGTCTACGGATTTGGTGATTGGATCGGGAAATAGCCCCGGTTATGATCAGTATGCACATCACATTATTGTTTTCTTCGGCAGGACATTACATGAGGCTGCTACCGGTTATCCTCTCTGTTCTGGCTATCTCCGGATGTTCGAGACAGACGAGACATCACGCACTTACTTTTTTCTTTACCGGAGTCCCCCCCCTGGAAGAGAACCAGGCTGCTCGCTCGACGGCACTTGCCTCACCTCCAAAAGCAAAAGAGCAGTCCGGCAAAAATCCTGCAACAAGCCAAAAAGCTCTTCCTTCGGGACAACAGAAAACTTTGCCGGTCGTACCGGCAGTTCCGCAGCTGTTTTCACATACCGTCTGGGCCGCTGGAGACTGCTCTGCCTGTCATGAAGGGAACGGCAGGTTTGGCTTCCAACCGGTGGGTGGTGCAAAAGACAGTAGCGCTCCCAAGGTGTTTTACAGCGGCGGCGGCATGCCGGGCAGTTTGCGCCAGCCAAAGGATAAAATCTGCACAGCGTGTCACACGGACAAAACCGGCCTGCGGGCAATCAAGGATAATCTCTGGCTGCATAACAGCACCGCAAAGGGGGATTGTCTGGCCTGCCATGACGCCCACCAGAGCAAACAGCGCGGTGTGCTGAGGAGGCCTGTGGAGCAGCTCTGTCAGCCATGCCACCCTGCCAAAAAGCTGGCGGCAATACCGATGCACAACGGCGCAAATGAGCCATGTCTTTCCTGCCATAACGCCCACATGGGCAAGGATCGTCACCTGTTGATTCAGGACTACAGGGAAGTAAAGTCGGCTGCCAAACGTGAACTGTAATTTTCTCAAACTGTTTGACAGGAAAGGGAAATGATCCGCACGCTGATACACAGCATGACCGCTTCATTTTTTTTACTGTCATTTGTCTGCTCTGCCGGCGCAGCAGAACAGCTGAGCGCCGTTGAAGTCCGAACCCTTTTTGAGGATGAACTTTTCGATATGGCTTATGCTACCCACACATCAGAAGGTAAACATGATGAAGCCTTGAAGATTGCCGATCAGGCTATCAAAACCAGGCCGTCAGTACTGGCGTGGCGCAAGAAAGCGGCCATTTCTGCAGAATTAGCCGGCCGACCGGACCGCGCCGTGGCCTATTGGTTATATCTGGCTGAACTGGGGGATGGCACGGCACGGCAGGCAGCTCTACGGCTGTCACGCAGCATGAACGACTCTCACCTGCAACGCTACCTGCTGGAAAGGTTGTTGCTGGCAGGCGACGCTGATCCTGAGATTTTAAAGGAGTATCTGAATGTAAGCGAAAAACTGGGAGCGGCACGTGATGCTTATAACCTGCTGTCCGCCGGCTTGCCTTCAGTCAATCGTGAGCTGTTATTTAAGGAGCAGGCCCGGCTGGCAGAATCGCTGGGAAAACCGCACGAGGCGGTAAACGCTCTCAACAAGCTGGCCCTGATAAGGCCGTTAACGCCGGGTGAAGCCACGCAACGGGCCACGTTCATGTTTGGCCAGGGAGATCTTGAGCGATCCTGGCAGGCCTCCTCTATTCTGGAGACGGACAAGAAAGAAGCGCCAGTGATCTCCGGGCCTCGCCGTAGTTTTGTCTGGAACCGCGCATCAGGGAGGCAGGCAGAACGGCGCTATTTCCAGGCGGACACTCCGTCAGTAGGGGCACAAATCAAGTATGAATTTGACCAGGATGTGCGCACCGTTGCCGGTCACAAGACGACCGACAGCTCTCAAACAACCACTGAGCGTTTTGATCTGGCAACCAAGGGGTTTGTGTACCATCCGGCGCTCCTGCGATTCAATCTGAGTGTTTCACCTGAATTCAAGCAGAGCATCCAAAACAGAGCAGAAACAACCGGTGGAAGCGACACCAACGGCAACAGCTTCAATACCAACTACCATGCCAATGTCGCGATTCTGAGCCAGAAACCGTACACACTTACGCTTTTCGCCCATCACCTTGAAAGCCAGTCATGGGCAACCTATACCGGCGTCACTAAAACCAGTACCGATAGTTACGGAGCAGATTTTGCCCTTAAATACAGTCTCCTTCCCACGACTATCGGCTTCAGCAGCAGCTCGGCCACACAAAGCAGCTATTATGGCAGTAATAATGATTTGCAGGAAGTTCATCTACTGTCCAGGCACCGGGGCATAAGCGGTGACAGCAGCCTCACCTCCACATACAGCGTAACCAAACAAGTCACCAATAATGTGGCGAATGAAATAAAGACCCAAAACAATACCTTCAGCAACCAGTACCAGGTAACCACCGACGGCCGGGTCAACCTTGCGAGTAATTTACAGTATATGGACCAGAATTCTGCCAGTTTCCAGAACAAATCACTATTCATGATCGAGAATCTCTCCTGGCAGCACCGTAAGAATTTACGGTCACAATATGGCCTCAATTATCGCCAGCTTGAATCAGGAACGACAGACAGTTCCTGGACTTCACTCAACTGCAGCCTGACTCACAAACTCTATGAAAACCTGACTACCACCGGCGGGGTTACCGGCACAAGCAACTCGTACAACGGCGGTGGAAATAAAGCAGTGGCAGGACTTATTGATTCGGCATATCAGCGTATCCTCGGCAACGTGGGGACACTAAACCTGAATGCCGGCGCTAACTACCTGTATACCACCAGATCCGGGGCAAGTGAGACCACACAGGTTATCAATGAACCTCATACCTTGAGTAGTACGGCGGAGACCTTTCTTGACAGGTCAGACATAAACGCCACTTCAATTGTAGTAACCAACAGTGACGGCACCATTATCTACGTTAATGATGTTGACTACCGGATCGACAGCATCGGCAGTTCGGTGCGGATACATCGCGTGCCGCTTGGCGGCATTATCGACGGCCAACTGGTTTCTGTCAGCTACAGCTACACCAGTGATGCCGCCTATGACGATGCGCTTCTGACACAGAATTACGGACTGGCACTTGAACTGAAGCGTTCCCTGTTTTTGACCTACCGCTATCTACATACAAAACAGACACTACTGGCCGGCCCGCAACCCGGCCGGCTGAACAACTCCACCATTCACCTGGCTACGATACGTTATGACGTCGACTGGAGTGAGAGCGGCGCTACATTTGAAGACAACAACAGCAGCTCTGATATTTCCTACCGTCGCTGGGAGTTAGCCCAGACCATACGACTGCGCCCCAACAACCGTTTTCAGTACACTCTACGAGGCTATTACGGAGAAACGGAGTACCGATCACATACGGAGCTAAAAAGGAGAACCGGTGCTACTACCTCGCTGAACTGGATGCCTTACAACTGGTTGAGATTCAATATGGAGGGCTACCTTGAACAGGTTAACAGCTCTCTCGAAAAAACTGTTAATGGCGGTACCAGATCAGGACTTGAGTTGAATTATCGCCTCTGGACAGCCAAGCTGAACTTCAAGTTTGCAGTGCAGGATGATTCGCTCAGTGACTCCACTCGCACCAACCAGCAGATACAGCTGGAGCTAAGCAGGACGATGTGGTAGCGGCCCCGTCCGTGAGGGATAGACATGTCCAGCCATAACAGAATAATTCTGACATGTCTGCTGCTGTTCTTATCATGTGCCTTGGTAAGCTGTACAGGTCCGGAGCAGCAGTTGATAAAGCCGACCATGAAAGCTCCGACCTGGCCGGATGATAGTGAAGGTGAAACACCCCGAATACGCTATATCAGCAGCTTTGCCCAGCCGGATGATCTACAGATCAAGCAGGGGATGGTGTCACGTATCTGGGACTATATCATCGGCTCCCCTGCCCGTGGACTGGTGGCGCCATACGGAGTTACCGTCGATACGGATGGCACGATCTATGTGATTGATGCAGCGCTAAAAACAGTGCAGATCTACAACAGGAGCAAAAATACATTCAGTGTGGTGCCGGATGATGACCATCATTTTGCATCGCCTATCAATGCGGTGACCGATGGCGAAGCGGGACGTCTCTATGTCACGGATTCCGGCGCCGGACTGGTAAGATCTTTTGCTTTACCTGCAGCAGGAACTGTTGGAGAGTTCGGCAAAGGAGAACTCGAGCGTCCGACCGGTATAGCACTCAACAAAACAACAAACGAGCTGCTGGTTCTTGATACCAAGCAAGCAGCGGTTTTACGCTATGACCGCAACACCCTTGCGCTCATAGGCCGTTTTGGTTCTCGCGGCACTGATTATGGTCAATTCAATCATCCCACCACCCTGACTGTAAACAATAATGGAGAAATTCTGGTGAATGATTCCTTGAATTTCAGGATACAGATTTTCTCTCCAACGGGTGACTTCCGCCATGCTTTTGGCAAGGCAGGCGATAGTCCGGGCTATTTCAGCCGTCCAAAGGGGGTCGCAGTGGATAGTGACAACAACATCTATGTCGTGGACACCCTGTTTGACAATGTCCAGATTTTTGATGCAAAGGGAGGATTACTGCTCTCATTCGGACAGCCAGGCCAGGCAGCGGGAGAATTTTGGATGCCGACCGGCATTTTTATTGACCAAGACGACAGGATTTATGTTGCCGACACCTACAACAAGCGGGTTCAGATCTTTCAGTATCTGAAACAATCGGGGCGCAAATGAACAGCATGTACATCAGGACCGTGACGTTATTGTGGACAGCGGCCCTCATGGCGTCCGCAACAATTCCCGCATATGGCAAAAGCATTGTCGACAGCATGCATAATCTCTCGGCCAGCGGTACCGGTTCAGTCAAAGCAACGACCCAGACCGAAATATGCATCTTTTGCCATACTCCTCACAATGCCCGTCCTGATATTCCGTATCTCTGGAACCGTCAAGACCCGGCGATGGCATATACTCCATACGCAAGTTCAACCCTCAAAGCTTCCGTTGGCCAGCCGACAGGAACGTCACGCCTCTGTCTTTCCTGCCATGACGGCACGATCGCCCCTGGTGCAGTGCTATCGCAGACAACCGCCATGCCGTTTGCCGCATCTATGACCGGACGCAGCTCAATTCTCGGTACCAATCTGGCTGATGATCACCCGGTTTCCTTTGATTATGGTGCTGCAGCATCTGCAAACAGCCAACTGGCCGGCACCGCTTCCCTGCCATCCATGGTGCGTCTGGATTCAACCGGGCAGATGCAGTGTACTTCCTGCCACAATCCCCACAATGATCAGTACGGAAAGTTTTTAGTCGTTTCCAATCTGGCTTCAGGGCTCTGTATTAGTTGCCATCTCAAGACAAACTGGAGTGGAAGCAGTCACGCTGTCAGCACAAAAGCCTGGAACGGCACAGATTCTGATCCATGGCCCAACTCAAGCTATACCACTGTTTCTGCCAACGCTTGCGCCAACTGTCACCGTCCGCATACCGCAACAGGGCAGCAGCGTCTGCTGAACTATGCTGTTGAGGAAACAAACTGCCTCGTCTGCCACAACGGCAATGTCGCCAGCGTTGATATCAGCACCGACCTGGCCAAGACCTACCGGCACCCGGTATCTTTATATACCGGCGTTCATGATGCAGCAGAGAACTACTCCGGTGCCGTCAGCAAGCATGTCGAATGTGCCGATTGCCATAATCCGCACCAGGTTAGCAGCAGTATATCTTCCGCTCCTCTGGTCCCCGGAAGACTGCAGGGGGTGCAGGGTGTTGATTTTTATACCAATGCCTACCTCCCCTCCGCAACCTACGAATATCAGATCTGTTTCAAATGCCACGGCGACCTGAGCAACAACGTGCTGCAGTCCGCCCAACCCATCACCAGGTATTGGACCAACACGAGGGATAACCGCGTGAAGTTTAACCCGGCCAACGTCTCTTATCACCCGCTGATAGCGCCGCTGAACAAGATAAGCGACGGCATGCTGGTCGCCCCTTGGGCAAAAGGCATATTGATCTACTGCACCGACTGCCACGGCAGCGACTCTGGTGGCGCAACGGGCTCCCACGGTTCGATCTACCCGCATATTCTGGTTTCTAAATACGAGACGTCTGAAGTTTCTCCTACTTCATCTACGGCTTACCTTACCGATTCTGCACTCTGTTTCAAGTGTCACAATTCGACTACGCTTTTTGGTTTAACCACCAAATTTCCACAGCATAAAAAACATCTGACCGTTGGTTCAATGGAGCGCTGCTCCTACTGCCATGATCCCCACGGCAACCCCACTAATCCCGGCATGATTAACTTTGACATGCGTCCCGGGATAGTCAGCCTGAGCAACGGAAAACCGATTCAACTTAATTATCCGTTATCTACTAAAACTTCATGTGTTCTAACCTGCCATGGGGTAGTCCATGGCTCGTAATTACGAAGGAGTTCGTATTCGCAATAAAGCTTTACATTACCGGAAACGCTGCACCTATCAAGCTGAAGTGTAATTTAGACAAACAGTTACATCATCAGCATATTAAACAAATGGGGGAATAGTATGTTCAATGCCTGGCAGTACCAGCAGTTTTTGGCACAAGCAAGCCGTAGCATCAGTATTGTCATGTTGTTTTTGGCGTTGGGGGCGGCAAGATCCGAGGCAAAATCAAGTTTTCCGCTGAAAGAGGGACAGGGGTGTGCCACTGCTGAATGCCATCAGAAGATGGGCAAAGACAAGTATGTGCATGGACCGGTTGCCACAAAGAATTGTACGTTCTGTCATAAACAGGACAAGAAGGATCGGCACGAGTTTACGCCGATTGGCAATGTAGCAGCACTCTGCTATGCCTGCCACGACAAGCTGCATCTCGGACCGGTAGTACACAAACCGGTGAAAGACGGCAACTGTACCGGCTGCCACAGTCCGCACCAATCCGGGCACAACTTCCAACTCCTGGGAGAGGGGCAAGACCTCTGTTTAAAGTGCCATAACAAAACCATCATCAGCGGCAAGGTTAAGCACGGTCCGGTAGCTCTCGGTGAGTGCAATGCGTGCCACACACACCATTCCGGTAACTTTCCGAAACTTTTGGCCGCCAAGGGAAATGATGCCTGTTATTCATGTCATGGCGATAAACAGGCTGAATTTGCCTCCAAAAAACATATCCATGCGCCAATGAAAACCGGTTGTGTTCAGTGCCACAATCCACACAGCAGCGATTACAAGTTTACCCTGATCGGCGAAAGCACCAAGGGGGTCTGTTTTGCCTGCCACAAAGACAAACACAAGGAAATTGCAGGAGTCAAAGTTACACATGGCGGACTTGAACTGCCCAATGGCTGCCTGGCTTGTCATGGCCCACACACCTCGGATTTTCCAAAGCAGCTGGCAATGGCACCGATGGATCTCTGCCTGAGCTGCCATGACCGTGACTATGCCCATGCCGAAAAAAACACGGCCGACATGAAGGGCTTCCTCGCCAAAAACAAGATCACCCATGGCCCGATCAAGGACAAGGACTGTTCGGGCTGTCACAACACCCACGGCTCAAACAATTTCAGAATCCTGAGGGGCAATTATCCTCCGGTCTTTTACGCCAAATACAACCCTGAAAACTACCAACTCTGCTTCAACTGTCACAATGACACCCTGGTAAAGGACGCCACAACGACAACCCTGACCGACTTCCGTAACGGCGACCAGAACCTGCACTTTGTTCACGTCAACAAATCCCCAAAAGGAAGAACCTGCCGCGCCTGCCACGATGCCCACGCCACCAATAACCCGAAGCACATCAGAGACGCGGTTCCCTTTGGTGCATGGCAGTTACCGGTAGGACTCGTTAAAAACAAGGTTGGCGGATCCTGCCTGCCGGGCTGTCATCAGGAATTCAAATACGATCGCAACAAGATGGTAAAAAACAGGTGACGCGTATATTTGGCATACCGTTTTGTTTTTTGGCTATGATGCTCATGGCTGCTCCCTCAATTGCAGCCACGAGTGCCGGAGAAGGGGTGCCGGAACAACCGGTCGCTACTGTTGATCATAAAGCAAAAACCAAGCTGGCTCGGGCTCTTTCAGACCAGGGGAAACTGGATGCGGCAGAGCTGTTGCTGCAGGAGGTTCTGCCGCTAACCCCTGACCCGGCGCGGGTATACTATGAGCTGGGGCGTATTCAGGAACAGCGGGGTGACAGCGAGAAAGCAATGGCCGCTTTCAAGAAAGGAATCAAAATCCATGAACAGGGGAGACGCCGGAGCCCATGAGACGATGCGCCTGTAAGACCAGATCCCTTGCCGTCCGCCTGATGCCGCTGTGGATTATGCTTGTTCTGCTAAACACTTCGGTTTCATCATCGGCCTTACACTCTCTGGAGGTGGGGATGGAGGCTCCGGACTTCACCCTGACAGATCTGAATAACAGTTCACAAAAGTTTTCGGGTCTCAGGGGAGACAAGCTTACCGTGGTGATTTTCTGGGCAACCTGGGGCGAAAATTCAAAAAAAGCACTGCAGCAGATGCAGCTGTTTCACCAGAAGTATAAGGGTAGCGGTCTGACAGTCATAGGTATCAACGTCGACAAACAGGAGGTAACCGAAGAAACCTTGACTAAAATCAGGGAAGTTGCCACCTCACTTAATATCACCTTTCCCCTGCTGGTTGATCGCGGGCTTGCAACGTTCCATGATTACGGCATTATTGCCGTTCCCAGCACGGTAATTCTTGACAGGAGCAGGATCATCAGGCACGAGTTGTCCGGCTTTCCCCTGATGGGGGCTGACGGTCTCACGCAGTTTGTTGAGCTGGTCATAGAAAACAAAAAGGTGCCGGTTCATTCCGTCGCAACAGGCTATCAGCCCGACAAAAAAGCGGTGCGCCTGTGGAATATGGGGATGATGTCACTGAAATCAGAGCGAACCGCCTCACGGGCAAAAGCGTGGTTCGAGAAGGCAATTGCCGCTGACCCGGTATTTATTCAGCCTTATCTCAGCCTTGGCACCCTGTATTACAAACAGCGCAACCTGTTGGAGGCAAAAAAACAGTTCGAACGGGTGCTGGAAAGAAAATCTGATCATGTCATTGCACTTGGCTCGATAGGACAAATCCTACTGGAGGAGGGTGACCTGTCAGGCGCGGAAGAGAAACTGACGAAGGCGATACAGGCCGACGAAGCCTATCTGCCCAGTTACTACCTCCTTGGCCTCCTGAAAGGCAGGCAGGGTGATGTGGCCACGGCGCTGCAGTGGTTCAATCGAGCGGAGCAGCTAAACCCAAAGGATTACAGGATTTTTGTCCACAAAGGGATTATGTATGAAGAGCTGAAAGAGCTGGCTGCGGCTGCCGCCAGTTATAAAAAAGCGCTGGAACTGGTCATTGAGCAATCATGAAACGACTATTATTGAGTGGCCTCATAGTATGTTTCATCAGCCTACTGCTTGCAGACGATATTCTTCACGCAGCAACGTTAACTGTTCTGTCTCCGGCAAACAACGTCTACGTTGAGAGCAAGCAGATCAGCATCGTATTGTCATTGCCTAACGGTGACGCAACCACGGCACGTGTCATTACAGGAGGCAAAACGTTCACTAAATCTGTACCAACTCGTGCCGGGGGTCATCAGATTTGCATTGGCGTATCGCTCGTCAATGGCCTTAATCTGCTTCAGATAAGCGCAACCAACAGCTCCGGCGTCAGCGAAAAAAAGAGCCTGAGCATCTATCTACGCTCCGGATTGTCCAAACCCCACCAGAATCCGCCGGCAGAATTCAAGCGCTACTATTTCCACACACCCGCAAACGAGGCGGCATGTGCTGCCTGCCATACAATGGAACCGGGCCTATATGACCTAAACCCTGAAAAGCCCGAACATTCACCCTGCTACCAATGTCACAAGGACAAGGGGGGGAGCGCTTACAAACACAGGCCGGTTTCGTCCGGAAAATGCTTCAGTTGCCACGAGGTTTCCAAGGGCGGGCGGAAATATGCGACGAGAAAGCCGGACCAAACGACGTGTTTTCTCTGCCACAGTACCCAGGGAAGACTATGGAATAGCAAAAAGATTCATCATGGCCCCACCGCTGTGGGCAACTGTACCCTATGCCATGACCCCCATGGTTCCGATTGGCCTGCATTCACCAGGCTACATCCAACAGACCTGTGCCTCAACTGTCACAATGACAAAAAGACCGGCCTCCATGTTATTGCGGGTTTTTTTGGCAAAGGACACCCGGTCAGGGCAGCAACATCCCCTCTGAAGCCTGATCGTCCATTTTCCTGTGCTGGGTGTCACAACCCGCACGCAGGAGATACCCAGAGTCTGCTCAATAAGGAGCGCGACAAGCTTGCAGATTACTGCCAGACCTGTCACAAACTTTGAGTAACTGTGCGAAGCAAGGCCGAACATAACGGCCCGCTCCAGCTTGTTGCCCAGGCGGTGCGCTTCAAAGATCCGCTCAGCGGCAGGGAGAGAGAGTTTGTCTCTGAACGCACGCTGCTATGGTAGTAGCGCCCATGGCACAGGGCAACGCCTACTGCCCTTCCAGAACAGGGCGCCCAAAGTGATACCCCTGCGCCCAGTCTATTTCCAGATCAGTCAGAATATCGGCGGTCTCGCGATCCTCGACAAATTCGGCTATCGAAATGAGGCCCAGATCTTTTGAGATATCACTGATGCGCCTGACAATCTGCCTGACACGCGTGTCTTTTACCTGTTTGATCAGGCTTCCTTCGATCTTGAGAAACGAAACGGGGAGATCGGCGAGATACTGGAAGGAAGAATAGCCGCTGCCAAAATCATCAATAGCCAGACGCATGCCGAAATCTATGAAAGGGGCAAGCTTGGCTTTGACCGCATGTATGTCTCCGAGCAGTTGCCTTTCTGTAATTTCCAGCACCATCGGCTTGGTAGGACCCAAATCAACTCCACACGCCAGACAGGCCGCCTGTGCCTCGGCAAACAGATCATGGATAATGCGTTGATGGAGCAGCAGGTCCGCCGAGATGTTGACAAAATGTATCATCGGCTGGCCACCGGCAGCAACATTGGCTGAGCAGCGCCCCATGGTCTGTTTGATGATCTGGTAATCAACAAGGTGTGTCAGCTGCAGCTCCATTGCCGCCGAAATAAAGTCCGCCGCCGCAATGACGGTGCCGGACTCATCAATCAGCCTCGCCAACACCTCCTCGGCAACCTGGTTCCCGGTTTTCAGGTCAACAATCATCTGATATGCCGGCACAAGCCTGTTGGTTTCAATGGCGGTGCTCAGCTTTGCCGCGATTGAATACACCTCCCGCTTGTCCCTGGCTTCCACCACGCAATTCCGCCCTGATTTTTTCGCTTCAAAAAGAGCCGCGTCTGCCGCCTTCAACAGAAATTCAGGTGTATCACCGTCTCGTGGATAGCAGGCAATCCCGATGCTTGCGGAGGTATTAATTTTTTGGGTATTAAGCTTGATTGAAAAGTCCTCTATTCTCTGCCGCAACCTTTCAGCAATTCTAAGAGCACCGTTTTCATCGGTGTCGGGCAGGATAGCAAGAAACTCCTCTCCACCCCACCGGCTCAGCCAATCGCTTGTGCGCAATGTTTTCTTTGCAATAGCACTGATGCCAAGCAGGATTTCATCACCGACGTCATGACCATAATTGTCATTGAGCATCTTGAAGCGATCCAGATCAAACAGGAGCATGCTGAAAGGCTTTGCCGCTCTTTTTGCGTACGCATACTCACGGTTGATAATATCCTGCAGCGCCCTCCGGTTAAGCAGGCTGGTCAGGGGATCAATTGAAGCCATACCCTCCAGCGTCACCTTCATTCTGGCCTGGTTCAAGGCCACCGTGGCCAGCTGTGCAAAAGCAATAAAAGGTTCTATACCGATCCGTTCAAAGTAATTTTCCGTGTCGGCAAAGATCACAATCAGCCCCCTGAACGGATGATCCGGGTCACCGATCGGCAAGGTGAGCCCTTCCTGAAAGCCGTAGCGGGTCGCAAGCTCACACCAGATATTGAAGCTCGGATCTGAACTCACCTTTATCAGGACCGGTTCATTCTTTGCGAGGGAACGCCTGCTCGGGCATTTCATCGCTTCCGGCGAGAGATCCAACACCACATCCCGGGCATATGCGGAAGCTCTCCCGGCGGCATACGATGGCCTGATCGCTTCGGAATCCGGGTTCCCCAGATACATCCATGCCAGGCTGATACGCTCGGATGACGCCACAAGGGCATCACAGGCCGCCCTCAACACCTCATCCGGCGTATTACCCTGAGCCAGGCTCTTGGTTGCCATCAAAAGAGCTTTATATATTAAAAGTTGTTCTTGCGAAGACTTCATCTACCTGCACCCGTTTCTTATACCTATGATTGATCCCGTAACCGCCGGCGTCTTACTTCTGGTCGTAGAGAGGACATTCCACTGCTCCCATCAGACCCTGAACCACCCCACCATCTGCTGCAGTTCGTGGGCGAGGCGATCAAAACCGTCCGAGGTTTCCTTGATCCGTTCTACCGAGGTCGAAAGCTGGCGGGTGATCTCGTGGATCGCGTGCATGGAGCGGTTGACATCCTCAGCCGTGGCTGACTGCTCCTCCGTCGCGGTGGCGATGGTCTGGACCATCTCGAAGACCAGTTCGACATTTCCGACAATCTCCTCCATGACGTTCTGGGTCGTCTCGACAGTGGCGACAATCTTGTCAATCGCAGCCCGCTCCTTCTGCATGCTGGTGACCGAGGCGGCAACCTCGCTCTGCATCCCCTTGACCGTCGTGGCGATCTCGTCTGCCGATTCCGTCGTGCGCTGTGAAAGCTGCCGCACGCTATCGGCAACCACGGCAAAACCGCGCCCCATATCCCCGGCACGGGCAGCCTCAATGGCGGCGTTCAGCGCCAGCAGGTTGGTCTGGTCGGCAATATCCTTGATCATGTCAACGATATCGGTAATCGCTGCCGAGCGTACCCCGAGGGCCTCGACCCTCTCGACCGACTGCCTGACCACTTCGGCAAAAGAAGCCAGTTCCTGCGAAGTGAGGTTGAGAGATTGCTTCCCGCCGACCGCCAGAGATTTCATCCTGCCGGCGGCATCAGAGGTGGCAAGAGCGTTCCGGGATACATCCTGGATCGTCTGAACCATCTCGGTCATGGCGGTTACCGACTGTTCGATCTGGCCGGTCTGGGCAACGGAATTAGCTTCAAGTTCGCCGGCTGTCTCCGCAAGGTGGCCGGCACTGTTGGCAATCGTTGCTGTCGAACCTGATATTTTCCCCGCCATATCACGCAGGTTGGTAACCATAACCCCCATCGATGACAATACCTTGCCAAACTCATCCTTCGCCGAACGAAGCTGCACCTCCTTCAGGTCGCCGCCGGCGACGTGTTCCGACACCATGATCAACTGCGCAAGCGGAGAAGTCACCGAGCGGAAGACCCAGGCACCGATGGCGATGCCAGCCACGGCGGCAGCGATGCTGATGATGATCAGAAGAGTTATGCTCGTCTTGACGATTTTGTTGACCGAGGCGATCGCCTTTTCCTGCTCGCCCCGGGCCGCCGTCACCGTCTCTTTCCCTTTTTCAGCCTGCTTCAGCACGAGCTCACGCAGTTTTTGTGCGCTCTGCAAAGCCTTTTGTTCCATCTCAAAGCGTTTTTTCAACGTTGCCACGATACCGTTTTCAGCAAACAGCGTCCCCTGGACGCCTGACAAGGCGGCGGTTACGCTCTTCAGGATGCGGAGCTCATCCTTGACCCTCAGCTTGGCCAGGCTCTTTTCAAGGTTTGCTGCGGTCTGATTCGCCTTGGCAAACTTTACCTTGATTGACGGAACCGCCTTGTCGATATCGGCGGTTGACTTAAGGGTAAAGAGCTGTACCGAGGACGCTTCTATATCCATGCCGAGGCTGACGAGCTCCGAGTTAGCCACCAGGACCGTATTGGCCTGATTGGACTGGCCGAACATGGTTCCCTGTTTGGTCGATTCAGTCGCGTAGCGCTCGTTTGCCAGCACGGCGTCCTGCTCAACCGACAGGTACAGGGCGCTCAGCTTCTCGTTGATATCCCTGGCGGCAGCGTCCGCCTTCCCCTTCGTTTCTTCATCCTTCAGGGTGAGCCACCCCCCCTGCAACTTCTGCAGTTCATCCAGCCGGTCGGCGAGCCACTTGACATCCGTCCCCCCCCCCTTGGTGCTCTTTATATGGTCATTCTGCTGCAGCTTGGTAATGGCGGCATTTACCTTGCCGCGGGCAATCAACAGGGTGGTACGCTTCTGGGCGTTCTGAATCTCATAGAAACCGAGCTGCAGGTCTTTCAGGAGCAGCCTGGCAGCCTCGACACCACGCAGACGGCTGGTGATTTTACCGGATTCATCCAGGGCGGCACTGAAAGCGCCGGTGCGGTTTCCCTGCAGCGACCTGATCTTGGTATCCAGTTCCCGCAGCCGGACAGTGGATTCGTTCATCCGCTTCGTCAGACCGCCGGACGCCTTTTCCGCCTCATCCTGCGCCTGAAGCTTGCTGGCGACAATGCCATACAGCTCGCTGGCTACCCCCTGAAGCTCCTCATAGGTGGCGAGTTTAGCCCCGCCATTCAGCGCCTCCAGCTGTTCCTGTGCCTGCTTAACCTCTGCCACGACCTTCTCGGCATCAGCCTTGAAAACTTGCAGCTCTTGAGGAGTCACGGCGGTACTGACTCTGGCCAGCGCGGCTGTTGCACCCTGTATCTCCCGCTGGAACTCGAGGGTGCGCATCTGGTACGGGGTGCTCTTCTGAGTGAGATAGGATAGCTTGCCGCTGATGAAGCGCATGCCGAAGATGCTGGTGGCAACTACTGTTGCCACGATGGTCAGCACGATGATGATATTCAGAATCAGCTTGGCCTTGATGGTCATGGAACTCCTCTACTCAGCAGATTGGATGAACTACTTTACCAGTCCGGCGCCTTCACCCTTGACATAATCCAGCAGTTTTTGCACCTTGGCCGATGGTGCACCCTTCGTCATAAGGGTGATATTGCGAGCGACTTCCGGCGACTTCGGGGACCAGACGCTGTCATCGACAATAGCTGCCGGCCCGATACCGATCGCCTCGGGGTTGGCCATGATCTTATCCTTCACATCCGCTGCCGTAGTTGCATCGAGTATCTCTTTGGATACGGCCGCCCCACCGAGGGCCACCTTGACAAACATGCTGTTGGTGCCGGGGATCAGGCTCCCCCAGACAATCAGTACCGGCATATCCTTGCCGCCGACCTCTTTCCAGTTCTGGATCTTGCCGGAGAAGATGCCCACCAGCTGCTCCGTGGAGAGGCTGGCAATCTTGTTATCCTTGTGGGTCAGTACGACGACCCGGTCCTTGCCGATCACCTGGCTTTGATAGGCACCCTGGTTGGCTACCGAGACCCCTTCCTTCTTCAGCAGGGTCCACCAGTCATCGATGGAGAGACCTGCGGCAGCGGCGTCAACGGTCCCCTTTTCCAGTTCGATGAAAGCCTGCTTGGGGCCGTTGGAAAGAATGTTGAGAGTCAGACCGGAGGCCTTTTCAAAACCAGCTTTGACAGGCTTGAGGATGTTCTCGGTGGGGGCTGCACCGGCACCGATCTTCAACTCTTCGGCTCCTGCGGCGAACGACAGCGAGAGGGTACAGGCGGTGACCAGCGCAAAGATCCTACTGAACAGGGTGAGCTTGAACATGGGAGTTCCTCCTTTGGTTGAGACGTGACCGCTCCTGTATCGAGTGGGCCCGTCCGGGTTATGTATACAATAAATATCCGTTAATACTTGATTCTACTCAATAATTTATTCTATTTACAACAAAAACACTATTTATTTTTATCTCACAAACCCCTCGCTTCATCCTCGATGAGAAGGCCGGATCGATGCCGTGCGATTCAGTGCGGGAGACCCTGCCTCACCGCCGCCATAAACACCTCCGCCGCCGGGGAGAGACTCCTCCCGCGGCGCCAGGCGAGATAAAAGCTGCGGCGTATCTCAATCCCGGCAATATCCACGACAACAAGCGTACCGTCAGCCAATTCCCTCCCGACCGCCAGGGTCGACAGAAAGGCGCATCCGGCCCCGCTCAACACGGCGCGCCGCAGCGCCTCGCTGCTGCCAAGCCGGGCTACCACCCGCAAGCTGCGCAGATCGAGACCACCCTTCTGCAGTGCGCCATCCACCGCCAGCCTGGTGCCCGACCCCGGTTCTCTCAACAGCAGCGGCATACCCTGCAGCTGCTGGAGCGTGACCAGCGGTTCGTGGAGAAGGCCGGGAGGGGCAACCAGCACGATCCGCTCGGCACCGACCTCTTCGTAACAGATCGCTTCGGCATCAAACCGTCCCCCCACGACGGCAAGCTCAACCGTTTCATCCTGCAGCAACCGGATCACCTCGCGGGTATCACCCTGCACCACCTCCAGCCGCACCCCGGGGCGTGCGGCACTAAAACTGCCGAGCAAATCAGGGATCAGGCAGGCGGCCGGGATTGTACTGGCACCCACCCGCAGCAGCGCCTGTTCAAGCCCCTGAAAGCGCCTGACCACATCAGCCGCCTCTCCGCATCCAGCACAGATCCGGGCAGCGTGTTCATAAAACAGCCTCCCCACTGCCGTCAGGGAGATAGAACCGGCAGAACGGTCAAACAACCTGGCGCCAAGCTCATCCTCAAGGCTCCGTATATGCTGACTGGCAGTTGACTGGGCCAAACTGACGCTCTCACCCCCCTTTGAAAAACTGAGCGTGTCGGCAACCGCTATAAAAACCTCCAGCTGTTTCAACGTCATGGCAACTCCATCGGTTTTTTCGATAACATCAAGCGTTTTTCTACCAGATTATCTATTTGCCAGACAAGCATTCAATTGTGTATTTAATACATTCGTTTTTTCGCATATAAAAGGAGACTCACCATGTTCAAAAAGATCGCCCTGACCCTGTCCCTCACCCTGTTGGCCGCTACGACGGTACTGGCAGCCAATTACATTGAACCACAGGAGCTCAAGGAACTGCTGGATAAAAAGCAACCGGTTATTCTGGTGGATATCCAGCCCGCTGCTGACTTTGAAAAACAGCACCTTCCCGGTTCCATCGAAACCAACGCCTTCCCGGCAGCAAAGGATGAGGAAAAAGCGCGACTGGACAAAGCGCTGGCCACCATCAACAGCTCCAAAGCCACCGTGATAGTCATCTGCCCACGGGGTAAATCCGGCGCAAAAAACAGCTACAACTACCTTGAATCAAAGGGAGTACCTGAGGAACGCATGCAGATTCTGGAGGACGGCATTGCCGGGTGGCCTTACAAGGAACTGTTCGTCAAAGGACGGTAAGCGCTGCACCATGAGATGCTCACCGACAATGATGCCGCCCCTGGCATCCCTGCTGCTGTTGCTGCTGCTCACCCCCCTTCACGCTGCAGCTGCAGAGATCGCCGTATCGCACTTCGGCTCTGAAGGGCTCAACGGGTGGGAGGTTAAGAGTTTTAAAGGCACAACCGATTATCGCATCGCACACGAGAACGGGCGCACCGTCGTCAAGGCCCGCGCCATCGGGGCCGCCTCGGGGCTGACAAAGAAGATTACCTTTAATCCGGGTGCGTACCGCTATCTGAAATGGAGCTGGAAAGTTGACGGCACCGTGGCGGGCGGCGATGAGATGACCAAGGGGGGGGATGATTACGCGGCCAGGGTCTACGTTATCTTTCCCGGGCGCTTCTTCTGGCAGACGCGTGCCCTGAACTACATTTGGGCCAACAAACTCCCCAAAGGTGAATTCACCCCCAACGCTTTCACCGCCAACGCAAAGATGATTGCGGTCGAGTCCGGACCGTCGGCGAGCGGTCAGTGGCGGTACGAAGTGCGGGATATCCTGTCCGACTACCGTCGCGTCTTCGGCGAGAATCCGCCAGAGGCCGGCGCCGTGGCGATCATGACCGACAGCGACAACACCGGGACTGCCGCTACCGCCTGGTACGGCGACATCTCCCTCTCGACAACACACTGACTTTCAGGGATATTTACGGGACCTGCCGCCTGACAGTCAGCCTGCATTGTGCTGGCGCCCCTTCTCAGGTATGCTATACTTTCTCGTGTGCGCTGCCATGAACATCTGACCGACAGCGTTGACTCAACTGCAGAGGGAGGGTTGCCATGAAGAGTAAACTGCTTCGTTTGAGTGTATTGCTTTTGGTTTTTGTCATGATCTGCTGCCTGTCACCCGCTCCGGCACGCGCAGAAAACCGTGAAAAGGCGACCTTTGCCGGCGGCTGTTTCTGGTGCATGGAGCAACCGTTTGACTCGCTGCCGGGTGTCCTGTCTGTCATGCCCGGCTACAGCGGAGGAACGAAACTGAATCCCACCTATCAGGAGGTCTCTGCAGGTGGCACAGGACATGCCGAAGCGGTGGAAATCATCTATGACCCCGCAAAGATCAGCTACGAGAAGCTGCTGCTGGTGTTCTGGCACAACATAGACCCCACCGTCAAAAACCGTCAGTTTTGCGACGTCGGAGACCAGTACCGGAGCGCTATTTTCTTTCACAATGAACACCAGCGCCGCCTTGCCCTCCGCTCAAAGGAGCTGCTCGACACACAGAAACCGTTCAAGGAACCGCTTGTCACCGAGATCTCTCCCGCACGCACGTTCTACCCTGCCGAAGAGTACCACCAGCACTACTACAAAAAAAATCCGTTGCGTTATCGCTACTACCGCTCCAGCTGCGGACGGGACAAGCGTCTCAAGGAGTTGTGGGGCAGCGCTGCCGGGCACTAGATTCCGCTTGAACCAGAGGAGGTTACCAATGAAACGCTACACACCGTTGGTCAGTATGCTCTTTGTAACGCTGCTCTTTGCCTGCAACAGCAGTTCTACCACAAGCGCCACCGCTGCAAAAAAACCGGGCCCCGCCGCGGCGGTTTCCTCATCGGTCAAGCTCTATTCCGTGGCAACAAGGGGGTACATCATGAGCGAAAAAGTCATCAAGACGAACGAGGAGTGGCGCAAACTGCTGACTCCGGCGCAGTACCATGTCACTCGCGAAAAAGGGACGGAGCCGGCCTTCAGCAGTGCATCCCAGAACAACCATGAAAAGGGCACCTACCAGTGCGTCGGTTGCGGCAATGACCTGTTCAGCTCGGAACACAAGTTTGATTCAGGCACCGGCTGGCCCAGCTTCTGGCAACCGATTGCTCCGGAAAACGTAGCTGAAAAGGCTGACAACAGCCTGTTCACCAGGCGTACCGAAGTGGTCTGTGCGCGCTGCGACGCTCATCTGGGGCATGTTTTTAACGATGGCCCAAAACCAACCGGCCTGCGCTACTGCATGAACGCTGTGGCCATGAAGTTTGTCAAGGCTCCCTGATGACAGCTGTTTCCGTCCTGCCGGATACCCCGGAGAACCGTACGCTGACCGACAACGTCCACCCGCCGGACTGGGTTAATCCGGAACCATCCGGACGCTATAATCTCGTGGTAATCGGCGCCGGCACCGCCGGACTCATCTGCGCCGCCGGTGCCGCTTCCCTGGGCGGCAAGGTGGCCCTGATCGAACGGCACCTGATGGGGGGCGACTGCCTCAACGCGGGGTGTGTACCGTCCAAAGCGCTCTTACGCGCAGCCAGAGCGACCTATGACGCTCGCAGCGCATCTGAGTTCGGCGTACGGGGCGGGGATCTTGTCAGCTTCGATTTTCCGGCCGCCATGGAACGGATGCGCCGTCTGCGGGCTGAGATCAGCGTCCACGATTCGGCCGTACGTTTTCGTGATGAGCTGGGAGTCGATGTCTTCATTGGCGAAGGCGTATTCAGCAGCCCGGACACCGTTGAAGTAGCCGGCACACAGCTCCTGTTCAAAAAAGCCGCTATCTGCTCCGGCGCCGGAGCGGCAGCACCACCGATCCCCGGATTGGCAGAGGTCGGCTACCTGACCAACGAGACCGTCTTTTCTCTGACAGAACTGCCACCCCGCCTGGCGGTCATCGGCGCAGGACCGGTCGGCTGCGAGCTTGCTCAGGCCTTTAGCCGTTTTGGTAGCCGGGTAATCCTGTTCGAACTGGGTTCCCACATCCTGGGGCGGGAAGACCGGGATGCTGCCGCTATTCTTCACCAGACGCTTATCCGTGAAGGTATTGATCTGCAGCTGGGGGTAAAGATCCTCGGCATTGAACGGCGTGGCCAGGAAATAACGGTGCGCTTTGAGCAGCATGGTTCCACCAACGAGGTTACGGTCGACCAGATTCTGGTGGGTGCCGGCCGTGCTCCCAACACCGGGGGGCTGGGGCTGGATGCTGCCGGTGTCACATTCGACAGCAGCGGCGTCACGATCAACGACCGGCTGCAAACCTCGAACCCTGACATCTATGCGGCCGGAGATATCTGCTCACCGTTCAAGTTTACCCATACCGCCGACGCCATGGCTCGCATCCTCCTCACCAATGCCCTCTTCAAAGGGCGACAGAAGGTATCGGGGCTGACCATCCCCTGGTGTACCTACACCGATCCCGAAATTGCCCATGTGGGGATGTACGAGCAGGACGCCGAGGCCAGCGGGGTCAAGGTAACAACGCTGACGGTGCCCCTTTCCGAAGTGGATCGTGCCGTGCTGGACGGCGAAACGTCGGGGTTTGCACGGGTGCATGTGAGAACCGGAACTGATACTATTCTCGGTGCAACCATCGTGGCCCGTCATGCCGGAGAGATGCTCAATGAATTCAGCGTGGCCATCACTAACGGTCTTGGCCTGGGCGCCATCGCCAAAACCATCCATCCCTACCCGACCCAGGCGGAGGTCATCAAAAAACTGGCCGACCTTTATAACCGCACCCGTCTGACCCCACGGGTGAAACGACTGCTGTCCGGGTGGCTGAAATGGCAGAGGGGGTGATGCCGTTGCTGCAGACAAATCCTGAAACGCTTCGACTGACGGCGTTCCTGTCACTGTTCGCCCTGTTTGCACTGTGCGAGGCGGTCTGGCCGCGGCGTCCGCTCACGGTCCCAAAACCACGGCGCTGGTTTGCCAACCTTGCCATTATTGCACTGAACTCCCTGCTCGTCCGTTTTGCCTTTCCCTTGGCACCTTTTGGATTGGCAGCCATGGCCCAGGCACACGGCTGGGGACTGTTCCACCGGCTCGGCATAAGCGGCTGGCAGGAACTGCTCGCAAGCATCCTGCTGCTGGACCTGCTTATCTACTTTCAGCATCGGCTCTTCCACCGTACGCCGCTTTTCTGGCGTTTCCACCGAATGCACCACACCGATCTTGATCTGGATGTCTCCAGCGGCATCCGTTTCCACCCGGTTGAAATTGCCCTGTCGCTGCTCATCAAAATGGCTGCAGTGCTGCTCCTCGGTGTAGCGCCCCTTTCGGTGCTGCTGTTTGAAATACTGCTCAATGCGACCTCCATGTTCAGCCACGCCAACATGCGGATTCCATTGGAAATTGATCGTTGGCTGCGGCTGTTCGTGGTCACACCGGACATGCACCGGGTCCATCACTCAGTGATTCCCCGTGAAACCGACAGCAACTTCGGCTTCAACCTCCCCTGGTGGGACCGGCTGCTCGGCTCCTACCGGGCTCAACCCCGTGAGGGACACGATCTGATGACCATTGGCCTCAGGGAGTTCCGGGAGCTTGACACGCTGGGATTGCGCGATCTGCTGCTCCTGCCGTTTATTTCCAAACCCTCCCGGAGAGTCCCGTGAATGCAAAAAAATGCTGCAAGCAAAATCCACCGAGAGAAAGACCGTACCCCCATGACTTTTGATCCAACCCGCTGGACCCGCCTGCCGGTCAACGACGCCGCCGTATGGCTCTGTCCTGACCACCCTTCCTGGTTTGTACCAACCGCTGCCGGAGATAAACTGCTGCAAGAGGGCAACAGCCATGCAGTGCCCGGCTCTGCCGGGTTCAACTTCCTGCAGCGCCTCCCGCACAGAGCAGTAGAGCCCTACCGTGGGCGCGGTTCCTTGCTCCCCGAAACGCCACACCTGCAGGAACTCTGGCTGCATATTACCGACCGCTGCAACCTGGCCTGCTCCCACTGCCTGTTCTGTTCCGGCCCGGGTGCCGGACGGGAATTACCCCTTGCACAACTGGTGCGGCATCTTGACGACGCCGCTTCCATGGGGTGCCGCACGTTTGCCCTGACCGGCGGAGAACCTCTGTTACACCCCGGCTTTATCCCTCTTGTTGACCACATCCTCGCCATACCCGGCAGCCGGATCGCCATCCTTTCCAACGGCCTGTTGCTGCAGGAACGCCTGCAACCGGGGTGGCCGCGGGAACGGATTCATCTGCAGATCAGTCTCGATGGCCGGCCGGATCATCACAACAGCCTGCGGGGCAGCGGCAGCTTTGAACAGTTAGAACAACAGCTGACCTGGATGCGCCTGCAGGGGTGGCGCTTTACCCTCAGCTGCTGTGTCACCCGCGAGAACGCCGGCGACCTGCCCTGGCTGGTGGAGTACGCTGCCGATCAGGGGGCGACGGCACTCCACCTGATGTGGCACTTCATCCGCGGCCGGGGAAATCAGGATCAACATGCGGCGCCGCTGGAGCTGTCTGCGCCGGTGCTGGCCGCCATGCAGCGGGCCGAGATGCGGGGAATCACCATAGACAACATCGAGAGCCTGAAAGGCCAGATATTCTCCCCTCCCGGTACGATTCACGATGGCTCCAGTGCAGGGTGTGAGGCCGCCGCCATCGGCCCGGACAACCGGCTCTACCCTTCCGCCGCCACCATCGGGGTTGACGATCTGGCCACCCCGTTATCAGATGGCCTGCCGACAGCGTGGCAGCAGAGCCCGGTATTATTCCGCATCCGCCATACCAGCGTAACGACCCTGACAGACCCCTGGCGGTATCTACTGGGGGGAGGCGACTTTGATCACAGCTACCACCACCGCACAACGTTCAGCGGCGATGACCCGTACCAACCGTTGCTGGAACAGCTGGCCCTCCACCTCATCATGCAGGCCGCGACACGCCTCCCTGAACCGCCCGGCCCGGCCCTCCGCCTCAAGATGGGTGAACTGATGGTCAGCTGCGGCAGCCACGGCCCGGTAGCCCTCTGCCACACCAACTGCCTCCTCTCGCTGGAGGATTCAACCACCAGCCGCAACCAGGTTGGCGCGTATTACGCCGCCGCGGCCGGGGATAAACGGAGCGAGATCCTGAACCCGGTTCACTACGCTGGCGACCTGATTGAACATATCCCCGCGGCATACCGCTTTCGCGGCTACGGCTGCGGCAGTCCGGTGATGGATGCAGCGATCATTGCCGGCGAACGGATCGTGGATCTCGGGTGCGGCAGCGGGGTGGAATGCTTTATCGCGGCCCGGCTAACCGGACCGCAGGGGAGAGTCACCGGCATCGACATGCTGGAGCCGATGCTGGAACTGGCCCGCAACGGAGCGTTGGAGGTCAGGCGCTCACTCGGATACGACAACCTCTGCTTTCAGAATGGTTTCCTTGAAGAGCTGCCGCTCCCGGATGATGACGCAAACCTGGTCGTCTCCAACTGCGTGTTGAACCTGTCGAGCGACAAGCGCCGCACCTTTGCCGAGATTCTGCGGGTACTGGTGCCTGGTGGCCGATTGGTGGCGGCCGACGTGGTCTGCGAAACCGAGCCGGATGCGGCGATCCTGAATGATGAAACCCTGCGCGGCGAATGTATCAGCGGCGCCATGACCCAGAAGGACCTGCTGGGGATACTCGAGGAGAGCGGCTTCACCGGCTTCAGTGTCTTGAAACGGCTGCCGTACCGGATCGTGAACGGTCACCCGTTTTTTTCACTGACCTTTGCCGTCAACAAACCGGAGCAGCTGCAACCTGAAAGCATCAGCATATTTTACCCCGGACCGGCCAAGGCTCTGCTGACCCCCGGAGGGCAGTGGCTCCGCCCCGGCCAGAGCGACATGATTACGCCACGCGATGCCGCGCTTCTCGGGGACCTCGTCTGGCAGCTTGACGAGCATGGCTTTGTCACCAATGTCGCCATAGCGGCCGGAGCCAACTGCTGCATCCCCCCCGAGGCACAGGTGGCCCCGGTTGCGGCAGCAGTCGTTCACGACAGCGGTTGCCTGGTCTGCGGTGCAGAGCTGGTCTACCACGCGACAGAGCAGGAGACAGCATGCCACTATTGCGGCACGGTTCTCCACGCCAACGCCGCCTGCCGTAACGGTCACTTTGTCTGCGATCGCTGTCACACCGGCAATGCCCTGGAGCTGATCGAACATCTCTGTTCTGCGGCAACAGGCACCGACCCGATCACCCTCTTCAACGACATCCGCCAGCATCCGTCCATCCCGCTTCATGGCCCCCAGTACCATGCCATTGTGCCCGGGGTGCTGCTGGCCTGCCTGCGCAATGCCGGAACGCCGCTTACAACGGAACAGCTCCGTTCGGCCATCCAGCGGGGCGGCGAGGTCAGCGGCGGCAGTTGCGGGTACATGGGTGTGTGCGGCGCAGCAACAGGGACCGGCATCGCCTTCAGTGTGCTGCTGGAGGCCACGCCGCTCAAGGCGGCTGCGCGCCAGACCGTGCAGAGGGTCGTCCAGCAGGTGCTGGCGGAAATTGCCGGGCATGAAGCGGCCAGATGCTGTCAGCGCGATTGCTGGATCGCCCTGCGAAGCGGCATGGAGCTCGCCGGCGAACTATGGAATATCCCTCTGCCGACGGTTCACCCCTTCGCCTGCAGCCAGATTGCGCGCAACAAGGAATGCCTCGGAGTTACGTGTCCGTTGTGGCCATAGCCGCATCCGGTGTGACCACCAAACAAGACATGGCCGCCACACCGGTTGAGGAGATAAAACCCGAGATATCGTCCACTTATGACGTCGTATTTTTTTTACTTGACTAATATCATCGTTATTTATATTGTTGACCGTAGCTGTATACAAACGACATAAGCCTGATAACGATAATACTAAACTACCCGCGAGGGTAGGACGGAAAGCCTAATGGGTCTCATTGAGACAGCCGGGTCGCCGAAATATCACACCGATATTTGGTCCCGGCTTTTTTGCGTTTAAAAATCCGTACATTACATGTAAAGGAGTGGAGCGATGATCTGACCGGACCAATGATTATTTTATCACCGCCTGGTGCTGACAACGAACCTCCTTCCCTGTGTCGTCACATCCACCAACGAGCCGAAAGGCCTGCATTTATGACTGCGGTAGCACCGCAAGGGAGAAAATGATGACGCGATTTCCTGCACTGTTTTCGTTTTTATCTGTTTTTACCATCACGGCAATCGCCTCTGCCGACACGCTTACGATCAGTACCGACAGGTCCAGCTATGTCCCGGGGCAAGTAATGAAGATCACCGCCCTGTACAAGAACAAAGACGGCAGAGCGATTACATCACCTAGCACCCGCGAAATCCGAATCAAAAACCCCTCCGGTAGTGAACTGGTGAAAACCAGCATGAATAACGCCGGCAGCGGCGTATATACTTATGCTTACACGCTCTCCAAAACGGCCACAAGCGGCAAGTACGAGGTTCGCGGCAGCTTTAAGTACAACAGCGTTGAAACCAAGGCATACAGTTATCCCCAGGTTGCTGCCGCCACAGCAGCAGATACAACCCCGCCGGTAACGGCTGTATCCCCAACTTCCGGGACGTACACCATGCCGGTCAGCGTTACTTTGGCCGCGAACGAGAGCGCCACCATTTACTACACACTCAACGGCACCACTCCGACAACATCTTCAAGCCGCTACAGTGCTCCGCTCGCCCTGACCGCCACGACAACGCTGAAATATTTTGCCCGTGACAGCGCCGGCAATAACGAAGCGGTCAAAACAGCCACCTTTACCGCCGCCACGACGACGCCGCCCCTCCCCGCAGGCGGCCACGCATCGCTCACCTATACCGGCAGCACCATGTGCCTCCAGTGCCATGCAACCCAGGCTGCCGGGATGGCCGACAGCATGCACTACCGCTGGGAAGGTCCAAACAGCCAGATCAGCAACAAGCCGGGCGTTACCGGCGGGAAACTGAACAGCGCCATTAACGCCTACTGCATCAACACCCTGGGGAACTGGAACGGCTGCGGCGGCTGCCACATCGGCGCCGGTGCCAAGCCGGGGACCGTTGCCGAAGCAACCAAGAACATTGACTGCCTGATCTGCCACCAGAAAGGGTACAAGCGGGTACGCAACTCAACCACCGGGCTGTTCGAGCCGGATCCGACCAAAATGACTATCAGCATGGATACCGCCGTTCAGACCGTCCATAAGCCGGTCAAATCCAACTGCCTCCAGTGCCACGCCAAGGGTGGCGGCGGCGATGCCCTCAAGCGTGGCGACCTCGCCCTGATCAACGGCACCACAAGCGACCGTAACTATGACGTCCATATGGCCACAACCGGCGCAAACCTGAGCTGCCAGCAGTGCCACACTTTCACCAACCACCACGTGTCCGGACGCGGTTCCGACCTGCGCCCCACCGATAGTTCCGTGAGCATTAGCTGCTCAACAGCCGCCTGCCACAGCTCCAAGACATCGCTGACAAGCGGCCATGCAACCGCAAGCATCAATACTCATATGAAACGTGTCGCCTGCCAGACCTGCCACATCCCGGTATACGGCAAGATGGCTGCCGATGCAGTGCTTGACCCGCTCACCGGCTTTGGCAATCAGGCCACCGAGACCACCCGTACGTGGGTCACCCCTGAATGGTCTGTTGCCAATAACCGTTGGGAACCGACCGTCGTAAAAGCAAACAACCTGAAACCGGTCTACGCCTTCTTTGACGGCACTTCCTGGGTCTCCGACCTTAACGACGTCGCCGTCATCGATCCGGCAACCGGCGCCTACAAGATCAGCCGTCCCAATGGCGGCATCAACAGCGCCAATAGCAAACTGACCCCGTTCAAGTACAAAACCTCACTGCAGCCGCGGCACACAGCCTCCGGCAAACTGATTGCGCTGAATACTGCCGTCTACTTCAAAAATGGTGACCTTGTTGGCGCGGTTCAGTCCGGTTTGGTCAACATGGGACTCAATTCAGGGGATGCGTACACCATGGTGAAGGCCGATGAATACCAGATGCTTAACCATACCGTACCTCCCAAGACTGCCGTTCTGACATGCACCAGCTGTCACGGCACTGCAACGACCCCGGCCACCCAGATGAACCTGAAGGCCATGGGGTATTCTTTAAAAGCGGCTCAAAGCACGGTTTGCACCCAGTGTCACGGGAACGAGGACATGCCAAGCTTCACCTCGCTGCACAGCAAACATGTGACCAGCGAAAAGATCGACTGTTCCATGTGCCACAGCTTCACTCGCGCTGCCGAGCGCGGCCTGACCGTAGGAATCAAGCGATAATCGTTTTTTCACCGCACAGCATCCAACCCCGCCGGGAAACCGGCGGGGTTTTTTAGTCAATAACCGGGATAATTCCGGGGACATCCACGCCAAGTTTTGCTATGCTTATACGTCACCGTACGGCCAGACAGAGTGCAGCAACAGACGTGAAAACAGAGCGATGGAGAAATATGTGAAAAAACAGGATGCCGTACGGACCGTTGGCCCGGAAACAGCCAGAATGCTTGAGCTGGGACACCCATGGGTTGTCGCTGATGCATATACCAGGAAGTGGCCGGCAGGGAACTCCGGCCAGAGTGTGGAACTATACGACAACCAGGGGTGCTTCCTGGCCACGGCGCTGCTTGATCCGGGTGAGCGGATCGTCGCGCGGGTCCTTGAGCGGAAACGGATAGAGCTGGATCGCCCCTGGTTGACGGAGCGACTGAAGCGCGCAATAGAGCTGCGCCGCCACCATGCCGATCTGGACGGTTCCACCGCCTACCGCCTGGTGAACGCCGAGGGGGACGGGCTCCCGGGGTTGACGGTCGATCGCTATGCCGACTACCTGATGCTGCAACTCTACAGTTCCGCCTGGCGACCGCACCTGAAGCTGATCACGCAGATCCTGCAGGAGCTGCTCTCTCCGGCCGGCATTTATGAGAAGAGCCGCCCGCAGAAAACCAGAGAGCTGGAGGCGGTCAGCGACAGCAAGAACTATGGGCGACTTCTGGCGGGTAAAGCCGCGCCGCAGCGGCTGGAAGTTCTGGAGAACGGCCTCACCTTTCTGGTGAGCCTGGAGCAGGGGCTGAACACCGGCCTGTTCCTCGACCAGCGGAAGAATCGCCGCGACCTCATGGGGCGTGTCACAGGGAAGCGTGTGCTCAACCTGTTCGCCTACACCGGTGCCTTTTCGGTGGCGGCAGCTGCTGCCGGCGCTGGGCAGGTCACGAGCGTGGACGCTTCGGCCGGCTATAGCGACTGGTCGAGAGATAATTTCACCGCCAACCGGATAAATCCCAAACAGCACGCATTCATCGTCGGTGACTGCCTCGCGGTGTTGGGCAAAATGGCACAGGAGGGGAAGCGCTTCGATGTCATCCTCATGGACCCGCCCTCTTTCTCTACGACGACCAAGAGCCGTTTTACCACCCGCGGCGGCACCTCCGATCTGGTGGCGGCAACAGTGCCGCTGCTGACCGACAACGGGCTTTTGATCACGGCATCCAATCATCAGAAAGTGGATACGGCGGAATACCTGAAGGAGTTGCGGCGCGGAGCACTTCAGTCCGGCTGTGACCTGCGGGTGATCTCCCTGCTCGGGCAGCCGGAAGACTTCCCCTATCCGGTAACCTTCCCCGAAGGACGCTATCTCAAATATGCGACCTGCGTGAAGTCCGGCAGTTCGACAGAGAGACGCAAACAATGAAAAAGCTGCTTTCTTGGGGCGGTGTCGGCCTGTTGACGACGGCCCTCCTGGACCCGTTGCTCTATGCGATGCTGGAACAGCCGATCCCGTGGGGGCGAGACGTGCTGATGGCTGTCGGTGGAACCGGCTGCTTGTACCTGCTGGTACGGTTGCGGGACAGTTTCTAGGAACACGATTGAGTAAGACAGCGAGGTTGAAGAAATGATTGAAATAAAGGACGCGGACATAAAGGTAGAATTCTACCGCGGCTCCGGCCCCGGCGGCCAGCATCGTAACACCACCGATTCTGCCGTACGCATCCGTCATCTGCCGACCGGAATCGTTGCCCAGGCTTCGGAAAACCGCAGTCAGTTCCAGAATCGCGAAGTCGCCATGGAGCGGCTGCGGATCGCCCTGGAACGACGCGAGCGGCAGGTCAAGAAGCGCATTTCAACCCGTGTGCCGAAGCGGACCAAGGAGAACCGCCTTGCCGGCAAGAAAATCATCTCTGAAAAGAAGCGCCTGCGCACAACCCTTGAGTAGCAAACGGATGCTGTCAGCTGCGTTTAGTAGAAACAGCGTCTTTACGCACTAATCCGGAGGCAGCAACTCCAGCCGTTCCCTGTCGCAGCGCTCCCACAATTAGTTTGACTCGACTACGATAACACTGTAATTTGCAACTGTTTATATCTGGAGACCGTGATGGTTCGCGCTTATCTTTATCTTGCTGTTTTTATCCCGCTCACATTTCTTTTTTCAATCAGTGCCTTTATATCAACATTATTTGATTCAAGCGGTCGCTCCTATGCATGGCATGCACGCCTCTGGGCGCGGCTGATGCTGGCGCTGAACCTCGTCAAGGTAACTGCCGTTGGAGCAGAACATCTCCCTCCCGGCCCGGTGATCTTCATGAGCAATCACCAGAGCAATTTCGATATATTGGCGCTTCTGGCCGCAATGCCCCGCCAGATACACTGGATCGCAAAGAAAGAGCTCTTCGAGATACCGATATTTGGCCCGTCAATGCGGCGCGGCGGCTATATTCCACTGGATCGCGGCGATGGACGAAAGGCGTTGCAGAGCATGGATGAGGCTGCCGCCACGATTCACCAGGGGAGAAGCGTCGTGCTGTTTCCCGAAGGAACCCGCACCCAGGACGGCGCGCTGCTCCCGTTCAAGAGGGGAGGGTTCATTCTCGCCCGTAAGGCGGAGGTGCCGGTGGTACCGGTCACGATCAACGGCAGCGGCAGAATCAACCCGGCCGGCCGGATCAGGCTGTATAGCGGCACTATCCACATTACCCTGCACCCCCCGCTGGTTGCTCCGCCTGACCTGCGGCGCAGCGAAAGCGAAAGCTGGATGATGGCGGCCGCCCGGAAAGAGATTCAATCGGGGCTGGCACATTAAATGAACATCGGCTACCGCTACATAGCACTTATTGTCGCAGGGTTGGCAGGAATGATCTGGGGATTACCGGCGGCCCACCGCCTGAAATTCCCGTTAGACATTGCTGCGGCAGCCGCAGTTCTGTGCGGAGCAATAGTTTTCGCGCTGGGCGTCCTCTTAACATGTGTCCCCGGTTTTTTTTAGGGCGCAAGGTACACTGATGAACGTACAAGCAAAAAATATCATTGCCAACGGCATCGTCATCATCCTGATCAGCCTGCTGCTGCTGTGTGCGAGCACCTGGTGGCGCCTGAGCAGCCAGTACAACCAGGGTGAAGCGGCGTTCCGCAGCGGGGATTTCCCCGGTGCCGTTGCCGGACTGGAGTCAGCGCTGCGGATGTATATCCCCTACCATCCGGCCATCGAAAAAGCGGCGGGAATGTTATGGCAGATCGGCGAAAACAATGAACGCCTGGGAGACATAAACCGGGCCCTGATCGCGTACCGCTCCCTGCGGAGTGCGTTTTATGCCGACCACTGGCTGGTGACCCCCGGCAGGTCCTGGATCGAAAAGTGTGACAAGAAAATTGCCGCGCTTATACCACTTCAACACGAAAGATAACCTATGGATGACACAGAATCAGTAGAATCACACGCGGCACTGCAGATTGTCGCCCTCGGCGGACTGGGCGAGATCGGTATGAACATGATGGCCTACCAGCATGGCGACGACATCCTGATCGTCGATTGCGGCCTCATGTTTCCCTCCCCCGACATGCTCGGCATCGACTACGTAATTCCCGACATCAGCTGGCTGCGTGAGCGGGCCGAAAACGTGCGGGCGATCTGCCTCACCCATGGTCATGAGGATCATATCGGCGCCCTCCCCTTTGTGCTGCAGGAGCTGAATGTACCGGTGTACGGCACCGCCCTGACGCTCGGCCTGGTCAGCGCCAAGCTGGAGGAATACAAGCTGGACGGAGCAGTGGAACTGATCACCGTCCGCCCGCGGGAAACCGTCAGCATCGGTTGTTTTGATGTCGAGTTTCTCCGAGTTGCCCATTCAATTGTTGACGGCTGCGCTCTGGCAATAACCTCTCCGGAGGGGGTCGTTATCCACACCGGCGATTTCAAGATCGACCATACCCCGGTCGACGGCCAGCTGACCGATCTCGCCTCCCTGTCGCGCTACGGCGAGGCTGGTGTTCTGGCGCTCCTCTCCGATTCGACCAACGTGGAACGCGAAGGGTACACCCTCTCCGAAAAATACGTTGGTGAGGCGTTCGGGGACATATTCCCGAAATGCAGCGGCCGGATTATCGTCGCCGCATTCTCCAGCAGTATCCACCGTGTCCAGCAGGTGGCCGATGTCGCCGCAGCCTGCGGCCGCAAGATCCTGTTGAACGGCCGCTCAATGGTGAAGAACGTCCAGATCGCCCGGGACCTCGGCTACCTGAACATAAACGACGAGCAGCTGATGGACCTGAAAGAGCTGCCGCACCTTCCGCCGGAACAGGTCTGCATCATCTCCACCGGTAGCCAGGGAGAGCCGATGAGCGCCCTGACCCGCATCGCCATGGACGACCACAAACAGATCAAGCTGGAGAAGGGGGACACCGTCATCCTCTCCTCGCGTGTCATCCCGGGCAACGAGCGGACCATTTCCGAACTGATCAACCACCTGTACCGCCGCGGTGCCGAAGTATTCCACGAGAAGGTGTCGGAAGTGCATGTGTCCGGGCACGCTTCACAGGAAGAGCTCAAATTGATGCTCAACACCGTGCGGCCGCGCTTCTTCATCCCGATCCACGGCGAGTATCGCCACCTGTTCAAACATATCCAGCTGGCCCGCAAGGTCGGCATTCCGGAAGAGCGCTGCATACTGGCGACCAACGGCGAAGTGGTTTCCTTTTATTCCGATACCGCCGCTATTGTGGAGCAGATCGAATCCGGCAGGGTTTTTGTTGACGGCAAAGGGGTCGGCGACGTCGGCAGGATCGTGCTGCGGGACAGAAAACATCTGTCCGAGGACGGCATGATTGTCGTCATCATCGGACTCAACATGACGACAGGCGCCGTCATTTACGGCCCGGACATCGTCTCGCGCGGCTTTGTTTTTGAGGATGAGAGTCAGGAATATCTCGAAGAGGCCCGCAAGGTAGTGGCATTCGCTCTGGAGGAGATCAACGTTGAAATGCGCTGCGACTGCGACGAGGTCAAGACCGTCGTACGCCAGGCGCTGCGACGCTTCTGCAAGAAAACCATCGAGCGGCGGCCGGTCATACTGCCGCTCATTATGGAGATGTAGACCTGTAAAAAGCAATGTTTCTCCATGATTTGGAACGTAAAGAGGGACAGGCGATCAGCCTGTCCCTCTTTACGTTGCTACGGTTTTAAAGTTCGTACGACGATTATTGCCGCGATATCTCTTCCAGGTTGCTGGCAATGACTGTCGCCGTTGCCGCCTGTTCTTCCGAGGCGGTCGCAATCTGGGCAATCATGTTCTTGATCTCTTCAACGGACTGGACGATAGAGTTCAGCGACTCTTCAGCCTTGTGCGAAAGCGCCTCCCCCTTCTCAGCTTCGGTCTTGCCCCTCTCAATTGACTCGACCGCCAGCCTGGTGCCCCCCTGGATCTCGGTAACCATAGCGCTGATCTGCTTGGTCGATGTCATGGTACGTTCTGCCAAGCGGCGGACCTCATCAGCCACGACCGCAAAGCCGCGCCCCATTTCACCGGCTCTGGCCGCTTCAATGGCGGCATTGAGGGCCAGCAGGTTGGTCTGGTCGGCAATTTCATTGATGACGTTGACAAACTCGCCAATCTTTTCCGAGGTAGCCCCCAGATTGCCGACGATAAGCGCCGATGACCTGACGACTTCGGCCACCTTCTGCATCTCCTTGACCGCCTGATTGACGACTTTCTGCCCTTCGAGAGCATTTTCCGACACCTGGGAAGCCGAATCAGAGGCGTTGCTGGTGTTACCGGCAACCTCGTTAACGGTCATGCTCATCTCTTCCATGGCCGTGGCGATCTGGTGGATCCGCTCTTCGAGATAGTTCTTTCTCTCTATCTGCTGATACTGCTGCTCCTTCACGAGTTTTTCGGCGGTGACGTCGCTCCAGCACGCCATAAAACAGAGGACTTTGCCGCTGTCGTTGCTGTCCCAGATCGGATAGGCGGTAGTCTTCAAGGTAACGGCACCAATCGGTATTTCAGCGGTGTGCGGCAGATCGGTACGGGGATTTGAAAAGAGACGCCTCACGCGATCCGGATCCTTATGGAACTGGTGGATGGAATTACCGAAGGCATTATTGACATCAGCACCGCGCAATCCTGCATTCAGCTCGGTGCGGTGCTGCTGCATCAGAGATTTTGCCCGGGTGTTCATGTAAAACACCTTATTCTCAGGGGTGGCGTCACAGAGCATGACAATATTATCAACGTTATCGACCATTTGCATCAGCTTCTTTATTTCAGCATCCTTCTCGACCAGCTCAGCCTTGCTGTTGTTGCCAAAAAGCCCCATGACATTCTCCTCTTAATGATTGTTGAGTATTGTTAGTATCATAATCAGATATTATTGCAAGGTTTCCTGAGAGCCCCTGCGGTTAAATACGCCGGACGCACACAAATCACGGCTCGGAAAAACGCTCTCTGATCATGAGCACTTCAGGGAGAATCGCCATAAAATGTTCCACCAGCACCGGATCGAAGTGGGTCCCGCTCTGCTGGCGCATATCCTCTGCCGCTTCATCAACGCTCCAGGCTTTTTTGTAGGGACGCACGGAGGTGAGGGCGTCAAAAACATCAACAATCGCGGCGATGCGTCCCTCCAGCGGGATCGCTTCTCCGGCAAGTTTAGCGGGATAGCCGCTGCCGTCCCATTTTTCATGGTGAGTCTGGGCGATGATCCGGGCTGTTTCAAGCAGCTCGTTGTTCGAACCGGAGAGGATGTTGGCACCGATCGTGGTGTGGGTCTCCATGATCGCCCGTTCCTCCGGCGTCAGGCGCGCCGGTTTCAACAGAATTGTATCCGAAATACCGATTTTGCCCAGATCATGCATCGGGCTGGTATTCAGCAGCAGTTCGCAGCGTTCCTTACTCCAGCCGATCTGCCGGGCTAACAGTGCCGCGCTATGACTCATGCGCAGGAGATGCCGACCGGTTTCGTTATCGCGGTACTCCGAGGCGCGCCCGAGACGCTGCACAATTTCCAGGCGGGACTGAACCACCTCGGCAGTGCGTTCGCGCACCAACTCTTCAAGAAGCCCCTTCTGGTCAAAAGAGAACCGCAGGGCCAGATGGGCATCAAGCAGATTCTTGACCCTGGCGATCAGCTCATAGCGGTCGAACGGTTTGCTGAGAAAATCACGGGCCCCTTCGTTGAGAGCACGCATCAGAAACTCTCTCCCGGCCTGGGCAGTCAGCACCAGGATTGGCGGCAGCAGCGGGTCGTTCAACTCCTTCAGCTGGGCCATGACCTGGTAACCGTCGAGGTACGGCATATTGATATCCAGCAGAATCAGTGCCGTCGGTTCGGCACGATACGCCGCCTTGACCTGCCGCGGGTCGGATATCAGTACCAGATTAAAGAATCCTTCGGCCTTAAGCATCTTCTCAAGCAGCTTAAGATTGGCCGGTTCGTCATCAACGATCAGGATTCTGCTGCTATAGGCTATTCCAACGGTCTCGATCATGTATGTTCTCCCGGAGCAGCCTTCTCCAACTGCATGCCGATAACGCTCACTAAACGCTGCAGGTTGATCGGCTTTGTCAGACAGTCATCAAAACCGGCCGCCATTATTCTCTTGACCTGATCCGGCATGGCGCTGGCCGTCACTGCGACTACCGGGATGTCCCGTGTCTGCGGATTTGCCCGCAGACGTTCATGCGCCTCAAAACCATCCATTCCCGGGAGGTTAATGTCCAGAAGAATCAGATGAGGGGTAACGGTGCGGACCAATTCAAGACCCGCTTCGGCCGTTTCAGCGCTGAGAAGACTGACCCCACCCAGGCCTGATATTATTTTTCTCACCAGCCGCATATTAGCCGGATTATCTTCAATATACAGCACCTGCCGTTCGCGAGCCGACTGTACGGGGAGAGGCACCGTCGCAGCAACCGGGCTGGCTTCAAACGCCTCCATCTGCCCGGCTTGTGGCAGATCAACCCAGAACAGGGATCCGCTGCCCATGGTGGTTTCAACCCCGATAGTTCCACTCATCGCCTCAACCAAACGCTTTGCCACAACAAGGCCTATGCCGGTCCCCTCTATCAAACCAGTAACGGCGGCGGCACGCTCAAACGGAATAAACAGACGCGGCATAAAGTCGGAGTCGATGCCTGGTCCGGAGTCACGCACCCAGATCCGCAGCAGCTTCTCCGGGCGCAACTCGAAGCCGACGTCAACGGTGCCGCTTTCATGATTGAACTTGATAGCGTTCGAAATCAGATTGATCAGCACCTGACGCAGCTTGGTTCGATCGGCGACGGCCCTGCCGGCCGCCGCCGGAGTAACGGTAACGGTAATATTGCGCTCCTGCGCCAGCGGGTTCAGCAGGGAGACGCATTCAGAACAGACATCCCCGGGATCCAGTGGTTCCAGGGAGAGCGACTGCCGGCCGTCCTCTATGCGGGCAAGATCCAGTACTTCATTGATCAATTCAAGCAGGTGATTTCCCGCCTTGCTGATCTCATGGAGGCTATCTTGCTGATCCTCGGAAAGCGGGTTGTCCCGGTCATCTTCCAGGAGTTGCGTAAAACCGATGATGGCGTTCATCGGCGTGCGCAGCTCATGGCTCATGCGCGACAAGAATTCACTCTTGGCCCGGCTGGCCGACTCAGCCTGCTCCCTCGCTTCATTGACCAGACGATTGGACTCGAGCAGCATCTCTTCTGCCCGCTTCCGCGCGGTGATGTCTTTGAACATCCAGATGGAGCCGTTATCAGGCTTTTCGGCATCTACAGCCCGGCCGACAAGACTGCACCAGATCAGAGAGCCGTCTCTCTTTCTCATCAGCGAATCAGTCATGTGCGTTCCGCCGCCGCTAATCTCCGTATAGGCCTCTTTGCCAATGCGCTCGTAGGTGTCGCTGTCGGGATACAACCCCAACATATTCATGCCTATCGCACTGCCGCTTTCGTAGCCGAAAATCTCGTCGAACGCAGGGTTGGCTGCCAGCACCCTCCTCTCTTTGAGAAAAGCCGCCCCTATCGGCATGATACTGAGGATAAACTGTTGTTCGTGTGCCAACTGTTCGACCTGTAACGTTCGCTGCTCCAGCGAATCATTTACATTTTTGTAGTCAGTAACATCCTGTACCATGCCGACAGAGCCGATAATTTTGCCTGCCGCATCTCTGGTATGCTCGCATTTTTCACGGACATAACGGATAGCACCGCTCTTCTTGCGGACAATGCGGTGCTCGACCTCATAGCCGTCTTTATCCTCTCCTATTGAAGAAGTATATGCCGAGTGAACCAAAGCGCGATCATCCGGATGCACCGAGTCAATAAACGCTCCATAGGTGGCGGCAAGTTCCTGCGGGACCAGGCCAAAGATGCGGTACACCTCATCAGACCAGAACAGTTGCCCTGTCAGACTGTTTAACTCCCAGTACCCCAGATGGGCGATCTCCTGGGTTTTGTTTAATCTGGCCTTCATCTCACGCAGAGACTTCTCGGCCACTTCCAAACGGGTACGTTTTTCAGGTTGCTTATCCTTGCCGGTCACGCTGTTACGCCCCTTTTATTTTTGGCTGGCACCGGCAGTGGCAGCTCCAACCAGAAGTCGCTCCCCTCGCCGAGGGTGCTTGACGCACCGACCGCTCCTCCCATAGCCTCTACAAGCTGCTTGGTAATGGCAAGGCCGATACCGGTCCCCTCCACCTCACCCAGCTCCTGACCAAGCCGGTGAAACGGCTGAAAAAGCTCCGGCAGCCGCTCCGGCGCAATACCGCCACCGGTATCATGCACATGGATGCGGACACTCTGTGCGTCCGGAAGCTCATATTCCAGACGCACCTCGCCGCCCGGACGGTTATACTTGACGGCGTTACTGAGCAGATTAACCAGCGCCTGCTTAAGGCGGGTCCGGTCGGCATGTAGGATACATCCGCAAACCGCCGGAAGGACGAAACGTATTCCGCGGTTTGCGGCCTGTGTGGACGTCAGGGAGAGACATTCATCAACCAGTTCATCCACGGCAATCGGCCCGAGTGCAAGTTCCTGCCGGCCGGATTCAATCCTGGCCAGGTCCAGCACCTCGTTCACCAGATCCAGCAGGTGACTACCGGCACCGGTTATCTCCTGCACCGAATCGAGCTGGTCCGGGTTCAGGTCCGGATCACCCTCCAAAAGCTGGCCGAAGCCGAGAATAGCATTGAGCGGCGTGCGCAGTTCATGGCTCATGTTGGAAAGAAACAGTGACTTTGCCTGATTGGCGGCCTGAGCTTCGTCCCGGGCGGCAACCAGACCGGCTTCCATGGCCTTGCGATCGGTCAGGTCACGAAAAACAGCGACAGCCCCCCACCCTCCGTCCCTTGAACCGATCGGGCTCACCGAGAGGCTGACCGGCAGACGGCTGCCGTCTTTACGATAAAGAATATTGTCATCCGTCCTGCGTGGTACGCCGTCCTCCAGGGTAGCGCAGACAGAACAATCGTCTTCCGTCACCTGGCGGATCAGATCAACAGAACAACGGAAAAGCTGGTGACAGTCTTTTCCCAACACCTCACCCTGCTCGTAGCCTAACATCGCAAGGGCGGCCGGGTTGATAAAGGTGCATGAACCCAGCGCATCCACACCGAAGACCCCTTCGCCAAGCGCCTCAAGCAAAGCCTGAGTCCGCCCCAACTCCAACTCCAACTGTTCGTGGGCCTGCTTGAGCGCGGTAATATCGGTACGGATCGATATGTAGCGCCACGGGAGCCCATGCTCGTCCAGGATCGGCACGATAGTGGCTTCGACCCAGTAGAAACCACCATCCTTTTTGCGGTTGCAGACGGTACCCTGCCAGACACAGCCACTGGTGATGGTGGTCCACATACCCTGATACACGGAATCCGGATGTATACCTGACTTGACGATCCGATGATTCTGACCGATCAGCTCACGGCGGCTGTAACCGCTGATTGCACAGAACTTGTCATTCACCTCGACAATAGTGCCGCTCTCGTCGGTTGCACTGACGATGGCGTGCTGGTTAATGGCGTGACGCAACTGGTCGTAACGGCTGCTGTTCAGCTGCAGGTCACAGACCTTCTGGTGTGGATGTCCGTAATTCATGTTTTTATTCATAGAAATGCCCTTATTACTATTCTGCCTGAGCACGCATGCAGCACGTCTTGCATTGTACGTCTTTACTGCCGGGAAGCAAACCGCCAGCCGCTTTTGCCGTTACGCTTTACCTCATACATGGCATCATCAGCAGCAGCCATGAGCGCGTCCCCATCCTTGCCGTCATCCGGAAATACGCTGATGCCGATACTGGCATCAACCCATCCGGTCGTGCCGTCCGGCAGGATTGTGGGACGGCGCAGCGCCTCCAGTATCTTGTCTGCGACCTGACCCGCATCCTCATAATGATTGATGGTCCCGAGTGTGACTGTGAATTCATCACCCCCCATACGCCCAATGCTGTCCGACTTCCTGACAGCTCCCCGCAAGCGGGTTGCCGTTTTTTTCAGCACCAGATCGCCAGCCTCATGACCACTGCGGTCATTGATCTGTTTAAAACCATCCAGATCGAGATACATCAGGGCAAAGTGCTGCCCGGTGCGGCGGGCTACTTCTACGCTTTGCTCCAGGCGTTCAAGAAATATGCGCCGGTTGGACAGACCGGTCAGCATATCGAAACTGGCCAGTTGCTCCAGCTGCTCCAGTAACATCTTTTTGTCGGTGATATTCTCCTTGACCGCGACAAAATGTGATATTTCGCCATGGGCATCGGTTATGGGGGAAATGGAGGCCGCTTCCCAGAAGAGAGCACCGTTCTTCTGTTTATTGTGAAATTCACCCCGCCATACTTCACCGCGCAGCAGCGTCTGCCACATATCGCGATAGAATTCATCCGGCTGGTCACCACCTTTTAACATACGAGTACTATGACCCAGTACTTCTTCCGGCGCATAGCCGGTCATCCGGACAAAGGCCGGGTTGACATACTCGACAATCCCTTTCTGATCGGTAATGATAATGGAGGCGGGAGAGTTTTCAACGGCAGAAGAAAGCTTGCGTAACTTGATATCTGTCTGCTCCTGCAGGGCGAGCTGGAAATGCAGTCGTCGTGAAATACGCAGATAATAGACAGCGAGCACGATCGCAATCAGGAGGAAGAACGGCCCAAGAAGCGTGATTATCGGATAGGAGGAGAGAAATCCATGGAGGCTAACAAGACTAAACATGTCCTGTATTATGCATGTCTATCCGGTCGATATCAACTAAAAACACACTAATTAGTACGCCATTAGATAACCGACCACATAGTTTATTACGACCAAATAAAAACGGGACCGCAATCTGCCGGTCCCGTTTTTACCTGAGTTTTACATTACTGCCTAGCCAATCACAATCCTCGCAAAGCGGCGTTTGCCGATCTGGACGATGTATTCACCGGCAGCGGTCAGTTCAAGATTGGTATCACTGACCTTCTCGCCGTTCAACTTCACCCCGCCACCATCTATCGCCCGGCGCCCCTCGCCGTTGGACTTGGTCAAGCCGGCTTCGGTCATCGCCCGCGCCAGCAGGATCGCACCGTCGGCCAGTGCGAAGCTCACCTGCAGCATATCCTCCGGGATCTCGTTTTCCTTGAAGCGTTTGACGAAGTTCTCTTCCGCAACATCCCCGGCTCCGGCACCATGGAAGCGGGAAACAATCTCGCGCCCGAGACGTTTTTTGGCCGCCATCGGGTGCAGCGAATGATCCTTCAGCTCCCGCTTTAACACTTCGATCTCTGCCAGTGTCAGGTCGGAGAGCAGTTCGTAGTAGCGGAGCATCAAATCGTCAGAGATCGACATGACCTTGCCGAAAATTTCGTCTGCCGGTTCGCTGATACCGATATAGTTGCCGAGCGACTTGGACATTTTGTTGACACCGTCCAACCCCTCCAGAAGCGGCATGGTCAGCACACACTGCGGCGCCTGTCCCCATTCACGTTGCAACTCGCGCCCCATCAGCAGGTTGAATTTCTGGTCGGTCCCACCCAGCTCAACGTCAGCCTTCATTGCAACAGAGTCGTATCCCTGAATCAGCGGATAAAGGAATTCATGGATCGCAATCGGTTGCTGGTTGGTAAAGCGCTTGTTAAAGTCGTCACGCTCAAGCATGCGGGCCATGGTACACTTGGAGGCAAGGGCGATTATACCGCTTGACCCGAGCTCATTCAGCCAGGTTGAGTTGAAGACGACCTTCGTCTTGGCCGGATCAAGTATCTTGAAGACCTGCTCCTTATATGTTTCCGCATTCCTGAGAACGTCCTCGCGAGTCAGCACCTTGCGTGTTTCGGATTTTCCGGTCGGATCGCCGATCATGCCGGTAAAGTCCCCGATCAGAAAATTAACCTCATGCCCCAACTGCTGGAACTGGCGCAGTTTCTGGATCAGCACCGTATGACCCAGATGGAGGTCCGGTGCGGTCGGATCAAACCCCGCCTTGATTACCAGCGGCACCCCGGTCAAAAGGGACTTTGCCAGCTTTGCTTCCAGCTCTTTTTCAATCAGTACTTCAACGGTACCGCGCTTGATGACGGCCATCTGTTCGGTTACGGACATACAAAAAAACTCCTTACAGCCTTGTTTAATTTCATCAGCAGGCCATATTTATTCGTTCAATACTGACGGCCTTGCCGCTTGCCTCATCAATACCGATCACGACGGCATTCAGGCGGATATCCTTCTTGGCCACTTCAAACTTGCTCGGCAGCTGGGTCAGGAAACGATGAATGGTCTCTTCCTTGCCCATGCCGATGACCGAATCAAAACCGCCGGTCATGCCCGCATCGGTCAGAAAAGCGGTGCCCTGCGGAAGAATACGCTCGTCTGCCGTCTGGACGTGGGTATGGGTCCCGACGATGGCGCTGACCCTGCCATCCAGATACCACCCCAATGCGGATTTTTCCGAGGTGGCCTCGGCATGAAAGTCAACGAAGATGACCGAGGTCTCTTTTTTCAGCCACTCGATTTCCCGGTCCGCGACCAGAAACGGGCATTCTATACTCTTCATGTAGACACGCCCCTCGAGATTAAGGACGCCGACCTTGACCCCACCGGGTGTAGTCAGGATCGCGCTCCCGACCCCGGGCGCACCGGCCGGATAGTTGGCGGGGCGGACAATGCGCGCATCAGCCAGCACCTGCACAACCTGCTCTTTCTTGTCCCATATATGGTTGCCGCTCGTCAGCAGGTGGACCCCCTGATTAAACAGCTCCTTGGCAACCTCGACCGTCAGGCCGAAACCGCCGGCGGCATTTTCACCATTGGCGATGACGATATCGATCGTGTGCCGGTCCACCAGGCGATGCAGCTCACGCGACAGCGCCTGACGCCCCGGCTTACCGATTATGTCGCCTACAAAGAGGATCTTAACGGGCATATTCTACTGAACGTGTTTCGCGGATAACGTTAACCTTGATCTGCCCCGGATAGGTCATTTCAGCCTCAATTTTCTTGGCAATGTCGCGGGCCATGACAACCGACTGGTCGTCACTGACCTGATCGCTGGAAACCATGACGCGGATCTCGCGGCCGGCCTGGATCGCAAATGACGACTGCACGCCGCCGAACGATGTTGCGATGCGCTCCAGATCGCCAAGGCGCTTGACATAGGTTTCCATCATCTCGCGGCGGGCTCCGGGACGCGCGCCGGAAAGAGCATCGGCAGCCTGCACGAGAATTGCCAGCACTGAATTCGGCTTTTCATCTTCATGATGCGCCATGATGGCATGGACAATTTTGGGTGTTTCGCCGTATTTACGGGCCAGCTCGGCACCGATAACCGCGTGTGAACCTTCGACCTCATGGTCGACCGCCTTGCCCAGATCGTGCAGCAGGCCGGCACGCTTTGCCTGTTTGACGTTTATTCCCAGCTCGGCAGCCATGATGCCACAGAGGAACGCGACTTCCAGCGAGTGGAGATAGACGTTCTGGGTATAGGAGGTACGATATTTGAGGCGGCCGATCAGCTTGAGAATTTCGGGGTGGATGCCGTGAACGCCCAGATCAAAGGCTGCCTGCTCGCCGGCTTCTTTAATCGAAAGCTCGACCTCTTCGGTTGACTTAGCCACGACCTCTTCGATGCGCCCCGGATGGATGCGACCGTCAGCCAGCAGCTTTTCGAGAGACAGGCGCGCCACTTCACGGCGGACCGGGTTGAAGCCGGACAGGATTACCGCCTCGGGCGTATCGTCAATGATCAGGTCGATGCCGGTAGCCGCCTCCAGAGCACGAATGTTACGCCCTTCACGGCCGATGATACGCCCTTTCATCTCGTCCGACGGGAGCGGCACAACCGACACCGTCCGCTCAGCCACATATTCACCGGCATAGCGCTGAATGGCGAGAGCCATGATTTCTTTCGCTTTTTTGTCACCGGTCTCACGGGCTTCATCTTCGATAGCCCTGATGATCTTGGCGGCATCATGCTTTGCCTCAGTCTCCATCGCATTCATCAGCTCTTTCTTGGCTTCCCCGGCCGACATCCCGGAAATCTGCTCGAGTCTGGCATTCTGAATATCAAGTGATTTTTTGAGCTCTGAATCACGCAGGTCAAGAGCCTGCTCTTTTTGCGACACAACCTGATCTTTTTTGAGAATATCCATCTCTTTCTGATCGATCAGCGCCGCTTTTTTATCGAGATTCTCTTCTTTCTGGGTCAGCCTTTTTTCAAGCGCCTGAAGATCCTTGTTTTTTTCGTTAGTCTTGCGTTCGTGCTCTTCCTTGGCCTGAATTGCCGCATCCTTGGCCTTGAGAAGTGCTTCCTTGGTGATGGTATCCGCTTCGCGGCGGGCATCATCGAGCACCTTGCCGGCAAGCTCTTCAGCCTGTTTCAGAATGGATCCCGTATCCTTCTTGTTGAGCTTGTTGCCGGCAAAATAGGCTCCGGCAGCGACAATCAGAGTAACGATTACGCCAATAATGACATCCATACTATCAACCTCCTGTATATGAATCCGGGCCGCCTGGCGGACTCCGGTTACTTCTTCAAACGGATTATGCGTGTATCGGTAACAATGATCTCCATCGGAATATCATGAGGGTCGGCCGGAATCAGGTTCCCGACCAGCTGGAAGTCATGACAGAGGCCGACCAGATGCGCTCGGCAGCCCGGATGATGCAGAAAACGGTCGTAGAACCCTTTCCCATAACCGATCCGGTGCCCCGACAGATCAAAGGCGACGCCCGGGACAACGATCAGATCAGCTTCATCGGCATGGTGATCGGTTCCGGTCGGGCATGGCTCCAGGATGCCGAATGCACCTTCCTGCAGTTCCTCAATCCGTTCGACACGGCGAAACACCATCTGCTGACCGCAGACCGCCGGATACAGCACCCGCTTCCCCGACTCGAATGCCGCCGCCAGAATCAGGCTGGTATCGGTTTCGTTATGGGCGGATGCATACAGTGCCACACATTCCGCCTGAGCATACTCATCAAGAGAGAGCAGATTGAGCTGCGCTGCATGGCTTGACGCACACCATACATCATGGCCAAGCGCACGGCGCTGTGCGAGCAACTGTGTACGGAGCGAACGTTTGGGCATACAAATACTTTCGATAGTACGTGCGGAGTGGCCCCGAAGAAGAATCGGGAAGGTCGACCAGGGAGGCTGAAGAGGGATAAAAGGCTTGAGTGCCGTCAGGTAAACTTGCTGGTTACTATCACGCTACTCAGAAGCGATTTTTCCTTTCAGTGAGGATATATTCAACGGGCGTCACACTATTTCAGTCAAACGTGCAGTGGCAGCATTTGACGAACCCGACCGGCAGTACAAAGTTATGCGAATATATGATCAAGTCTCCCTGAGAGACCATGTAAAATCAGACCGTTTCCAGCGCGGCGATTATCGTACTGATTCTGCTATCGATGCCGGCATCCTGTTCGCGTTGCGAACGTAGCTCAAGCAATTCTTCCGAAGTATTCAGCAAAGCCAGTGTCAGTATCAGCTGGGCATCGCCACTTCTGAGGGCGCCGCCGATATCCTGTAACTTCCCATTAACGAAGGCTTCGACCGCCTTCACTTTTGTTTCCGGAGCAGAACTCCGCACTGAAAGTTCACGCCCCAGGATTGTCACTGCATGGCTTGTTTTCATACAATGACGACGGTCATGGCCTAAATCCCGTCCAGCTTGCCAAGGATTGCGTCAACACGGGACCTGATACCATCACGATCGCTTGAAAGCCGTTGCAGCTCTTCATTCAGACGGGCGTTTTCTTCTTTCAGTGCACTATATTTCTCGACGACGTCGCCGATTTTCTTTTCAAGTACTTCCAGCAGTTCATTGTTCATCAGTTCAGTTTCCTTTCGAAGTGGCACACTATACGAAGCGGATGACACAAAGTCAAGCCCTAATTGATTGAAATCGCAGAGTTCCCCGTCCACCTTCCCGGTTCTGCAGCATGGCTTTTCAGGCCTGGAAAAGGGCATCCGTGAACTCCTGCGGATCAAAATCACGCAGATCTTCTATCGATTCACCAACACCGATATAACGGACCGGGAGGGCGAATTCGTGACTGACCGCGACCAGAATCCCCCCCTTGGCGGTACCGTCGAGCTTGGTCAGGACCAGGCCGCTGACTCCGGCTGCTTCCTTGAAGAGGCGGGCCTGGGATGTGGCATTCTGTCCGGTGGCCGCATCGAGCACCAGCAGCGTTTCATGGGGTGCTCCGGGGATCTCGCGATCGATGACCCGGCGGATTTTCTTCATCTCCTCCATCAGATTGACCTTGGTATGCAGGCGCCCGGCAGTATCAACAATCAGAATATCAACATCGCGCGCAACAGCGGCCTTGCATGCATCAAAGACAACCGCCGACGGGTCAGCCCCCTCCTTGTGACGAATGACGTCCACCCCGGAACGATCCCCCCAGGCGATCAACTGTTCAGCTGCAGCAGCCCGGAAGGTATCGGCCGCAGCCAGCAGCACCTTGCTGCCGGAAGCCGAAAAGCGCGATGCAAGCTTGCCGATCGTCGTGGTCTTGCCGACACCGTTGACACCGATCACCAGCAGCACGAACGGCTTATGGCTGCTGATGTCAAGCGGGGTGTGCTGGGCGGTCAGACGTGCCAGGATCTCGTCCTTCAGCGCGCCCCTGAGTGCCTCGCCATCTTTCAACTCGTTGCGCCCGAGCCGCTGTTCCAGGGTACGGATAAGCTCCACCGTCGTCTTGACGCCGATATCCGACGTGATCAGAATCTCTTCCAGCTCTTCCAGCGTGTCGGCATCTATGCTTTTCTTGCCGAGCACCAGGGTATCAATGCGTCCGACCAGACCATCCTTGGTCTTCTTCAAGCCGGACTTCAGCCGCTCAAAGAGACCCGGCTTCGTCTGCGTTTGTCCGGCTGTCGTGCCCTGAGCTGCAGACGGCGCAAGCGCTTCCGCTTCGGCACCAGCTGTCGCTGTCTGCACCAGCGGCACTTCGATTGACTCCGCGCCGGCAATCTTTTCGATCAGCCCGCGGAAAAAACCCTTTTTCTCTTGAGGCTCCATCAGATCTCCTTTTTAAGCGCGGTGATTGCGCGACGGAAATGGTATAACGCCTGTCCCGCCGGGCAGTTCCGTTCAACATTCATCACGAGCGAATAATACTGATCGATGCAACCGATCATCAGGTGCCCTTTGTCCGAGGTAACAAGGACATCCTCCACCTCGCCAATCTGGGCGGCACTGCGCATCTCCTTGAGACGTTCCAGAATGATCCCCTTGTGAGCGCCGATAAAACGGATATCATAGGGATCGCAGTGACAGTTCTCCATGACCGCTTCACCTTCCCAGTCGACCAGTATGGCACCGATCGTCTGCGGCACCTGATTCACCAGATCTTTCAATATTACTTCGAACGACATATAACCTCCATACAAAGGTCAATGGACACGAAATACCTGCCCCTGCCCCGGCTTTTAATGTAACCGTACCGAAACTACCCGCGATGCCCCCGGCTCTTCCATCGTGATGCCGTAGAGCGTGTCTGCCACCTGCATGGTAGCCTTGTTGTGGGTGATGATGATGAATTGCGAAATCGAGCTCATCTCCCGGACCATTTCGTTGAAGCGGCCGATATTGGCGTCGTCCAGCGGTGCATCCACTTCATCCAGCAGGCAGAAGGGTGTCGGCTTGATGAGGAAAATAGAGAAGATCAGCGCCACCGCGGTCAGAGCCTTTTCCCCTCCGGAGAGCAGCGTCACATTCTGCAGCTTCTTGCCGGGGGGCTGCACGATTATTTCGATGCCCGTTTCCAGCAGATCCTCTTCGTCCGTGAGGCGCAACTCGGCCCGGCCGCCACAGAACAGACGCGGAAAAACCTCCTGGAATTTGGCATTGACCAGGTTGTAGGTTTCAAGAAAGCGCTGGCGAGTCGTGCGGTTGATGCGCTGTATCGCCTGCTGCAGCCCGTGCAGTGACTCTTCCAGGTCCTCCTTCTGGCTCGTCAGGAAGGTGAAACGCTCCTCCATCCCGGCGCACTCCTCGATCGCCATCAGGTTGACCTCCCCCATCTCGTCCAGAAGCCGCTGCAGCTCCACCTGACGGAGCCGCCTCGCCGCCTCGTCAAATTCGACTGACTCCAGCATTGATACCGCCTCGGACATGGCGATACGGCTCCGCTCCTGAAGGGCCTGTTCCAGATGCTCGGCCTGCATGGTCAGGGTTGAAAAGCGGAGATTGAGGTCGGCCTGGGACTGCCGGACAGCGTCACCCTCTTCGCGGGCTTTTTTGAGCTGGACCTCGATCAGGTTCAGTGCGGCTCCCGCCTCCTCAAAACGACCGCGCAAAACAGCCAGGCGGCTCTCGGAGTCAGCCTGCTCATGCACGAGAACCTCCAGCCGTTCCGTTGCCGCGCTTATATCACCCTGCAGCTGCACTCTCGCGATTTCACCGGCTTCGATCTCCTGCCGGTCGGCGCCCATGCGCTGCACGAGTTCAGCGGTGCGCTGCTCCAGCTCCGAGAGCGCGCGCAGAGCGGCATCATGCTGTTCTCTGACCGTCGCGGTCTGCACCCGGATCGCGGTCACCTTTTCACGGGCAACGACCAACAGCTCGCGGCGGGCATCCAGCTCCACCTTCAAGCGGGCCGCTTCCAGCTCCAGCCCCTTTGAAGATTCACCGCTGAGGGCGATCCGCTCACCGGACAGCTTCAGTTCACCCTCAAGAACACCCTGCTCCTCGTTGAGATTTTCTGTCTCCAGCAACTGGATCTCCAGCCGCTCCTCAATGCGGGCATTTTCATCCAGTGCCTGCTGGCGATCCTTAAGCAGCCCGGCCAGCTTCAGCTCTGCCTGGTGCAGTTCCGCGCCACTATTCTTAAGCCCCTCGGACACTTCCTGGCCCTGGCGCCGCAGTTCATCGCGCTGTGTGCCGAGTGAGGCGGTCTCGTCCTCCAGCCGTGCCACGGTAAGCTCCAGCTCCCGGATTTCACGCTTCTTATGGATCAGCCCCTTACCCACCTGCTCCCCGGAACCGCCGCTGACAATACCACCCTGGGCTGCCATATCGCCGCTGCGGGTCACAAAGACCAGCCCGGGGTGCAGACGAGCCAGCTCCAGCGCCGCACCGATATGGTCAACCAACATAACCGGGGCCAGCAGGTTCAGGATCAGTCCGGCAAACGGACCGTTCACCTGCACCTGTTCCGCCAGAGGAACGGTTCCCGTTACCTTCGGGATGGCTGTCGCCGGCAACGCCAGCGGCAGGGCGATACCGGCCCGGCCGCCATTATGTGCCTGCAAAAACTCCAGCGCACGGAGTGCATCCTCGTCGTCGGAGCAGAGGATGCACTGCAGCCGTTCTGCCAGCGCCGACTCAAGCGCCGTCTCCAGCTCTGGGGGCGCCTGGATGGCATCGGCCAGCACACCGCTGAAACGGCTGCGCATCGAAACCTCCTTCATCAAAGTACGCGTTCCCTGACCAAAACCGGCAAACTGTGCTTCCAGCTCTTTCAGCGAGTGAAGGCGTGACGAATTTCGATTCAAGCCGTCGCGGCTGGCCTGCCACCCTTTCTCAACCTCCGGGAGCAGCTTTTTCAGCTCATCTTCACGGCGGCGCAGCGATGAAACATGGGCCTGCAGCTCTTCCTGCCCCAGCTGGCCGGCGGCTATCTCTTTCTCCAGCGTCTCAGCCCGCTGACGCTGCTGCAGACGCCTCTCGCCCAGCTGCATCGCTTCGCGGGCATGGCGATCAGCCCGTTCGCGAAGCGATACCAAACGTTTCTGGGCATTTTCAAAACGGCTCTTAAACTGGGCCGCCTCGGCCAGGGTGGTAAACAGTTCCTGACGGCGGGTCTCCAGATCCCGGCTCAACCCCTCTTCGGCCAACTGGTGACCGGCCAAGGCGGACTCGGACAGCTCCAGCTCCGCCTGAATTCCAGCGGCATCGACACTGCCGGTGTCACGGCGAAGCTCAAGCAGCCGGCGCTGCTCGACACACTCGTGCAACCGTTTGTCCAGTTCGGCAGCCTCGGCTGTCAGGCGCGCCAGCCGGCCGTCAAGACCGGCCAGCTCCTTGCGCTGGAACTCCAGCCCGTTCCCGGTTGTACTGAATTCGCTTCTGACGCGAAAGATCTCCTCCTGGGCGACCGTCAGCTGCTTTTCCGCCTCCAGCAGCGTAACACGCGCCTCCTCTGCCCGGGATTCTCCGAGGGCGGTGCCGGCAAACGCCTCGCGGATCCGCTCGTTGAGCGACACCAGCTCACGCTCCGCCACCCCGCGCTGAAGCTGGGTTTCGCAATACTCCCGCGCACAGAAAAGCACCTCTATTTCCCGCAGTTCGTCACGGATCTCGCGGAATTTTTCCGCTTTTTTGGCCTGGCGCTGCAACGACGCCAGCTGCCGCCGGATCTCGCCCAGCACATCGGCCAGACGGGCAAGATTCTGGCGGGTCCCCTCGATTTTTTTAAGGGCCAGCTGTTTGCGCGACTTGAATTTGGTAACCCCGGCAGCCTCCTCTATCAGAAAGCGGCGCTCTTCCGGCCGCGAATGGAGGATCTGGCCGATCTTCCCCTGCTCGATAATCGAATAGGCACGGGTGCCGACTCCGGTATCCATGAAGAGTTCGGTAATATCCAGCAGACGGCAGGGGGTCTTGTTGATCAGATAATCACTATCGCCGTCACGGTACAGACGGCGGGTGAGTTGAATCTCGGCATAATCCAGGTACTTGGCCGGTGCCCGCCCGTCCTCGGTGGAGAATACCAGCGACACCTCGGCCACTCCCAGCGGTTTGCGGTTGTCACTGCCAACAAAGATGACATCTTCCATCGCCTTGCCGCGCAGATTCTTGGCGGATTGCTCCCCCATGCACCAGCGGATCGCATCAACAATGTTAGACTTGCCGCAGCCGTTCGGCCCGACCACGCCGGTCACATTCTGCTGGAAGTCCAGCACAACCTTGTCGGCGAAGGATTTAAACCCGGATATTTCGAGTCGTTTGATTTTCACAGTATCCTGGTATGCGCTAACGTGGTGTATTGTAGTAATACATAATACGTGCGGAGGGTGGATCAGGGGGAGAACCCACCCCCGAAGGCACAACCAAAGCTTGAAATCATACCCATTCAAGTCCTCTATCGTCAATACATTTCAGGCAAACAGACGCCACTACAAGAGGGTGTTTATCATCTATCATCTGAATAATTGCACGTAGCTGTCAAACAGGTATCGTTTCCCGCGCTTGCCGCCGGTAATCTCTTTCAGTATGCCAAACTGCTCAAGATCGACAATCAGCTTGTAAGCTGATGCAGGGGAGACTTCTGCCACCTCACCAATCTTGGCGGCGTCAACCAATGGCCGCTGATACAGGTAATTAAGCACTTTTTGCGCATTGGATGTCCGGCTCCCCAGAGTCTGGATTTGCGCCTCGACCTGTTTTTGGAGCTTCAGAATATTGTCGAAGGTCTGAATACCGCTTTTGGCGGTTTCGATGACTCCCACCAGAAAGAATTTGAACCAGCGCAGCAGGTCGTTTTTGTCCCTCATTCTCATCAGATTGTCATAATAGTTTGACCGGTTGCGCTCGAAAAAATCCGACAGGTACAGCAGCGGCTGTTTCAGTATCCCCTTGTTGACCAGATACAGAGTTATCATCAGCCTGCCGACGCGGCCATTGCCGTCCAGAAACGGATGGATCGTTTCAAACTGATAATGTATCAGGGCAATTTTTAGCAGTTCGGGAAAATAATGTTCTTCATTGTGGGCGAATTTCTCTATATCGCTGATCAGTTCCCCGATTGACGTATGCACCGGCGGAACGAAAACCGCGTCACTTATGGTCGCACCGCCGATCCAGTTCTGGCTTTCCCGGAACTCTCCCGGCAGTTTGTGCGTGCCGCGCACCCCTTGTAACAGCGTCCGGTGAGTCTCCTTGATCAAGCGTGCCGAAAACGGCAGGGTATGCAGCTTGTCAATCGCCTCATTCATGGCGGCTACGTAGTTTTGGACCTCTTCCCAATCATCCCGCTTATCCAGCGCCACGTCCTCTTTATCAAGGAGTGCCTCTTCCATGTTTGTCCGGGTCCCTTCGATCTTGCTCGACTGGGTGGCCTCCTTGAGAACATGCATACGGATGAACAGATCAAGATTCGGGATATAGTCCGAATACATATCCAGTCGCCCGAGCTCCCGATCTGCCTGACCAAGCAGTTGAATCAACGCCATGTTGTCCAGCGTCCATGGGCGATTGATCAGGCTTGGCTGAAAACTCTTGTAGAGCCCCTGTTGGATATAATGCCCTGACTGGAATTTTTTCATGACGACGAATCCACCTTGAAATCTAAAATAACCAGCACTATTATTTTAGATTTTAGCTGAAAACTAAAATAAGGCAAGATGCCATTTCAATTTTCGATAATAACGTCATATCAGTCAAATCCTTCCGATGAGAAGGTTGTACGCTTACTTAGCCCCCTCAACACCTCACGCAGCTGCTCAAATCTATACGGCTTGTTGATTACCCCGGCGATCTCCTCACGGGGAATCTTAGAGGTAATATCACCTTCACCAAAACCGCTGGAGATAATGATCGGCAGCCCCGGGTCGAGCTGTTTCAGTGCATAAAACAGATCATACCCGTTCATGACCGGCATACCCATATCCGTCATGACCATGGTGATGTCAGCGGCGTTCTGCTGATACAGTTCCAATGCCTCTTTGCCGTTTGCGGCATCAAGAACGTTGAATCCCATTTCCTTTAACAGGATTATTGCAACCGATTTGACCTGTACTTCATCCTCTGCAAGCAGAATGGTGCCACTCCCCTGCCAGGGTGCTGAAGCTGTTATCTGTGGAATTTCCTCTGTTTCTGAGATGCTGTGCTGGACAGGCAGGTAGACTCTGAAGGTTGTGCCACGCCCCAATCGACTTTCCAGCTGTAATGCCCCGTTATGTGCCTTGATGATACCGAGTACTGCCGACATCCCCAGGCCACGCCCGGTAAATTTAGTGGTGTAGAACGGCTCGAATATTTTGAGTTGTGTTTCATCATCCATGCCGCAGCCGTTATCGGTTACTTCACAACGGATATAGCGCCCCGTCGGCATGATAAAGCCGAGATGGTCTTTCTCGGGTTGCTCCGCCTTGATCTCTGCCATTGCCAATTTGACATCTATCTCACCTTCTGCATCGCCGATAGCTTCGGCGGCATTGATGATCAGGTTCATGACAACCTGCCTGAGTTGACTGGCGTCGCCCATAATCAAAGGGATGTCGATACCGAGTTCGGGTTTGATGACGACATTATGTTTGATGGTCGTTTTCAGCATTGAAACCATATCATCCACCAGCATCCAGGTATTAACCGGGGCTTGGGAAAGTGACGCTTTTCCGGCATAGGCCAACATCTGGCGACACAATGCAGCGGCACGTTCGGCGGCTTTTTCTATCTCGGGAAGATGGTTCTCAGCTTGCGCATAATCCATCTTTGTCAGGCCGCAATATCCCACAATGATCGCCAGGATATTGTTGAAGTCGTGGGCGATTCCACCAGCCAGGACACCGAGGCTTTCCAACTTCTGGGTCTGCTGGAATTGATGTTCGAGCAGCTGCTTTTCATTTTCCAGCTGCTTGCGCTCGGTAATGTCGCGAAATTCTGTAACCCGCGCATCGCGCCCCTTGTAAGTGACATTCTTTCCTTTTATGGCAAGAGGATACCGTGATCCGTCTTTTTTTAAACCGGTCACTTCGTAGCGCTGATCGTAGCCGCTCCGAATATGTGCCAGCACGGTATCAAGAGATTCCGGGGCAATCAGCTCAAGACCGTTCATGCCGATAAGTTCTTCATAGCTGAAATCGGTCAGATCTGACAGGCCATCATTGCACTCAAGAACAAGTCCATTGTCATGAATGATGATGCCGCCAAAAGAGGCCGCGCTCAGTGCCTTAAAACGTTCTTCGCTCTCCCTGGCAGCCCGTTCCCGCTCAGCGAGCTTGCTGGCCATGCTGTCGAAGCTTTGTGCAAGCGCACCCAATTCCCCCCCCACAACCGAGTCAGAGACTCGAACCTGACGGTCACCGTCTGCAATCCGGTTCGAGGCATGCTGCAGCAGGCTGATGCGGTCTGCTATGGAGCGCTTGCCAATCAGGTAAGCCAGCAGCAGCGTACCGAGTAAAACCGTCGAGAGTATGGCGATACTTTTAGCCATGAACCGGTTGGCGTTTGCCAAGGCAGTTTTAACCGAAACTCCCACACGAACGTACATGTAAGGTATTGCCTCACCGTCAAGCCGAATTTTGCGGTAACTGATGAAGCGCTCATCATTCAGCGACCCCACCCCTTTATACGAAGCCTCTTCAGGCCCGGCAAACATTTCCAGAAGAGGCTTTTCAGGATATCTTTTGCCGATAACCTGTTCCGGCGCAACGGCACGGCTCAGGATTATCCCGTTATGGTCGAGCAGCAAGATGTTATTGTCTTCATAAGAATGGTGGTTCTTCGGGACAGTAAGGTACTTTTCAAGGCTGAGCGCCACGACAATGGCGCCGCTGATCTTGCCTGCTTGATCCCGGTAGGGGTACGCAAAATGAAAAACCGGTTTAGCAAGACTCTTGCTGATCACGTACTCACCGGAGGAGATTCGCCCTGTCGCAATGGCGTTTTTGAAGTAGCGACGATCATTCAACAGGGAAGGGGGAGGAGGCATGTTTACTGCAGCCCAGGTTTTGCCGCTCAGGTCGACTACCAGGATATTGACATACTCCGGATTCAGCGCCTTGAGCTGCAGCAGCAGCGGCTGAACTCTCGCCTTGTTCTGCAGCCTGACATCCGGCATCTGGGCGAGGGTAACGAGCAGCTGCTCAATATCGGATGCGGTATCTTTCTGCTCAGACGCCACCCTTTCAGCAGTCAGGCGAGTCAGTGCATACGCTTCACTGACAGCCCGCTCACGCAGCTGCATACCGTTAAAGATGATGATGGCGATAGCGGGGATGGCAATCATCAGCGTAATAAGCAGCAGCTGCGACCGGATGGGGAGAGAAAAGAGTAGTTTCATGATTGTTCCTATCAAGAAGATGGCATTTCAGATGTTTCTATCAGAACATACGTAAATAACCACGAGATAAGGTGCGAGAAATCAGCGCTACAATATGGATTACTATCTCCGCAGCGGAGGATGCCACGACGGCGGATTGGCCGGCCTTTGGCCCCCATCCGGAATTCCGAGATCAACCGTGCCGTTATTTGCTAAAGGCCGACAGCAGCTGCGGCAAGAGCTGCGGGGCATTTGACTTGATGGCACCGCTCATGAAATCCATGAGCCCCGGCCGGTAGCCGTCGTTCCAGATTTTGCTGAACATGGCGGCGCTGGTTTTGCAGACACAATCCGCGTCCGCAACCGTCACCCCGTCTTCAATGGTGCAACTTTCCGCATCCAGCGTCACTGTTTTTTTGATGTCGTCTATTGTGAAGCAGAACGTAGTCGGAACTTTGAATACCCCCTTCTTGTAATTTTCCTGCAATTTCCTGAAAATATCTTCCTGCATACATGTCCCCCCGATCTATTTTCAGCGTTTATAGCACGACTTCCAGCATAGTGGAGCGGGAAAAACCGTACCCACTGCAAGGTTGTTTATTGAAACAGTAACAAATCTGGCTCATCACCACATTACACATTGTTTTTTGTTAAAGCCTCATTATAATCAGTACTACTAAGTAACTTTTACTATCCGGGCTTCAACAAGCCGGCAGGATTAGCCATGCGAAAATTCAAAGGGAATCTCAGCCTCATGCCTATTGCGGACCTCATCCAATGGGCTGACAACAGCAAACGCTCCGGCACGCTGGTCCTTAGCCAGCACGGGCGGCAGAAAAAGTTCTATCTGCAGGACGGCAAGATAATCTTTTTCTGGTCTGACTGCGAGGGAGAGCATTTTGCCAACTTCCTGAAAGAGTGTTCAGGCATCAGCCAGGATGAACTTGACAAAGCTTTTGCTGATTCGGAACTGCTCGGCCTGCCTTTTATCGGCTATCTACTATCAGAAAAGGTTTTTTCAGAGGACGAACTTGAGGACATTCTCAGAAACGCAGCTGAAGTGGTGCTAACGAGCGCGCTCAAATGGGATACGGGCGTATTTGAGTTTATAGACGATCTGCCGAAATTCGTACTAAACAGCCCTCTCAGGCTCAACTCGATCAAGGTTCTGCTCGAATCCGTGCGCCACTTTGACGAAAATCGTCTCGGCAACGAGGTTGACGCCGAAATGGTGCTGAATGAAATCCGTGAGCAGATTCAGGAGGGGAATTTCGAGCTCCCCCCTATCCCCGATGTCATGCTCCAGATTGCGGATAAAATTGATAACCCTACCATCTCCATGGATGAAATCATCGAATGCATCACCGACCAGATTCTGGTTTCCAAAATCCTCCGCATCTGCAACTCCCCCTATTACGGCCACCTTGGCCGTGTGTCCACCCTTAAAGCTGCGGTGGTCTTCATCGGCCTCAAATCACTTATGAGCATTATTACTGTTCATGCAATGAGCAGCTTCAGTCCGCGCAACAGCAAGGAAATCAAGAAAGTTCTGAAACACTGCCTGGTCTGCGCAATGATTGCCCGCCAAATCACCAGGGACATGGGCGGTAACTACGAATTGGCCTTTATTTGCGGCCTGCTGCACGACATCGGCAAGACCATCCTGCTTGACATGCTGGGCGACTACATGCTGCTGCCGGAGGCGCGGGATAAACTGATCGAGGAGAACCACGCTGAGGTAGGTTATCTGCTGGCAGACAAGTGGAATTTCGGGGTAGATATCAAGGAAGTCATCCGTTACCACCATGCTCCGGAACGAGCTGTCGAAAACGTCAATCTGGCCGAGGTTATCAGCCTCTCCAACGCCATGGCCGATCTTAATAGCCAGCCGGAGGATGTTATGGATATGACGTTCACGAGCCTGGAGTTAAGCCAGATCAGCGTTGACGACCTGCTGGATCAGGTGGACAGACTTGACTATGAGGCTGACCAGATTGTCAGCCTTGTATGAGGACAGCCGGCTTAATTTTGTATTGAACCTAAACCTCTGGCCGGCTTTGCAAGTAGTTAGTTCAAAGTAAAAGCGAGGGGCATTCGTGCCCCCCGCCAATCACACTCTTTTAGTCTCTGCCACGACCATGCCCGTTCCTGTCCCGTTTTTCTTCCTTCCAATCTTTCCGGTCATCACGGCGATCATCTTTCCGCTCATGCTTTTCGTAACGGCGATCATCTTTCCGCTCATGCTTTTCGTAACGGCGTTCATCTTTTCGCTCTTGCTTTTCGTAGCGGCGCTCTTCCTTCCGCTCATGGCCCGGACGGAAGTAGCGCCCGCGATAGTGGTCCCGGTCTTTGCGATAGACGCGATACTCACGGTCTCGATACTCACGGATCCGCTCAATCCGGTGGTTGCGGATACCGTGGGGCAGCTGCCGGTAGGGGACTTCAACCCAGGGGCCGTTGTGATGGTGGGAACGGTGCCAGCTGTTGCCGTAGTACAGATAGAAATAATCGGAGCTGAAGATGATGTCATACGGGGTATCAACCCCGACGTAAAAACCGAGCCGGGGTGAGTTGATAAAGAGTGGAGCCACTTCAAAACGGACCGACGGGGGGGTGGAGACAATCACCCTGGGGGCTGGGACACCAATATTGACGTTGACACTCACCTCTGCCTGTGCCGACGACACCGCGGCAACGGCCGCCATCACGAGAACCAATACTCTTTTTTTCATGCGTACTCTCCTTTCAACCTAGAAAAAGCAGTTATCCACGAAAAGCACGAAATACACGAACAAAATCAGAAAGATATATATCTTTACGGTGTAACCTGTTTGGTGAATGACTGTTTTGCTGTAATGGTTTAATTTTCGTGTCTTTTCGTGCTTTTCGTGAACCCAAAAGCCGTTTTTAGGTTCAACGTTTGAACACCTATGAGGCGGCGCCGTTACGGCATCATGCTTTCTATTTCGATCTGATTCAACGTGAGCTCGTTCCCCGCACAGGCCAGAGATAGTACGGCTTCGCTTCCGGCTTCGGCGCTATCCTGCCGCTGCTCATATCGGCGGTCCAGATTTCGCTCGGTGACTGGCGGGTGGATGTCCAGTATTCGTAATCGCGCACGTCGATAAAGCCGAGCTGCCGCAGCTTCTGGTGCGGCCAGGTATCCATCTTTGCAGGATCGTACCCCATAGCCTTGGCATACTCGATCAAGCGCCCCATCTCCTCTTTGGAGGGGACACGCCAGTCGGCATATCCGGCGTAGTTCGTTTCGTTCAGGCGCTTCATGTACTCATAGACATTGTCGTCACCACGCCAGATCAGCTGGCGGCCGGGCATGTTGGCATTTTTTGCCCAGGTAAGTCCGGTATTCTGATCCACTGCCGTTTTTTCCAGAAAGACAAAATTCGGCTTTGCGGCGGAACAGGCCACCAACAACAGAACCACAGGAAGTAGCAGCAACAGTTTTTTCATGGCGTTACCCTCCAAAAGTGCCGCGCGTAAAGACCTTGCGGATTTCTTTCTCGTCTGACCATTCCAGAATGCCGGTTTTCAGGTTCTTGAGCGACATCGTGAATTTGTAGTACACGTCGGTCGTGCTGCCGACCTTCTGCCTGATCTCGGAGAAGTTTGATGTCAACAGGAATTCGGCTCCAATCTGCTGTCCGAACTGTACGGCGGTCTTTTTGTCGACCAGCCCACTGTCCTGCTGGGTTTTGAGCTCTTCAACGGTCTGCTCATCGGTCGTACGGTCGATAAAGCGGAATTTACCGGAACGAATCAGCTTGGCGCGGATCGAGTCGGTAATCGATTCGGTATCGATATGCTGCATCGTCTTGTTCTTGACTTTGTCAACGCTCACGACCGGACGGCGCGAAGCGGTCAGCTCAACCATCGGCGGGAAGATGAGCATCGAATCGACCATCGTTTCGGCGATCTGCTGCAGATCGGATGAACCGAATTCGGTGGAGATCGGCTTGGCAGACCCGGCATCGCCGTACTGCATCGTTGATGCGCAGCCACCAAGAGCAAAGCTCCCGATCGCCACGACGAGTAAAAGTTTTTGCATGCCGTTTTTCATACGCTGCGTCCTCACTTTTTAAATAGAGTAGTTTCTTAGTCCCTCGGGATATACAGGTAAACCTGCTGTCGGATCGTTTTATTCCATTTCGCGAATTTTAAGCTTGAACTCCTTGGCGCGCGGATCCGGTGCAACCCCCTGTACGGTTTTGGTCTCACGACCGGTCAGCAGGATCGGCTTCCACGAACCTGATCCGGAATTGATCTCCAGCCCGCCGGCATCATACCAGTCGAAGCGGTACTGGAACTGCAGTGTATCCCCGTCCCGGGAGCGCAGGATGGCCTGGGCGCGCATGAGATCCCCCGCCTGCACGCTCCGGAGGTCGACGATCTGCAGATCACCCTTCAAGCCGCTGCTGTTGAACACCACATTCTTCTCAAGCGTCCTGGCGCCCTGCTCGTCCCATGACGTCTTGCCGGTTGTTTCCACTCCAGCCGTCGTGCTGCAGCCGACGAGCCCCATCGATGCAATTAGAGCAGCGACAGCTATCCCGCCGGTAACGAAATTATGTTTCTGTTTCATCATGTGCCCTCCCTATTTCCACTTGAGTGGTTTTTCACTTGATCCGGGTGCTGTCCCGCTGTCACCCTTTGTGCCGAAATCCGGCAGTGTCACATCTGCTGGCGGTTCCCATTCGGACGCCCGACTGGCCGCGCTCTTCACGAAACGGACGACACACCCTTTGGTGATACCGCCATCGTCACCGCTTATTGTCGCATAACTCTGATATTTTTCAATCCTGTTGATCACCGCCTGCCCAACCGGCAGCTCATTCCGCAGCATCTCTCCGCTGTCCTCGTCCTTCACACTTTGGACGGTGTAGATCTCTACCAGGTCACCCTTCGCAAAGCCGGCCTCGCTGCCGCGATTGAACATGACCACCTTACCGGTCACCGCCAGCACCTTTGCCGGCATAAGCAGGGCAACAACCTCCTGTGAGAGTTTTTGGGCCATCTCCCTGGCCAGAGCGACAAGAACCTCTTCGCTCCCCGCAAGCTGTCCTATCCGCGCGTTTTCAATCACTTCAGACCTGTTCAGCTGAATGCTGGGAGAATCCGCCAGCACCGTGCCGCTGGCCGTGTCAACAACCTGCACAACGACAGACAGGAAAAGCCTGCGATTCAGCGACGCCCGCCCGATCGCACGATATTCCACGATGTCGGACCTGTCCTCAAAACCATCGATCCGAGGCATAAATGCGTATGTAGCACCAGCCGTCCTGCCGCTCTCAGCGGCTTTTTTATCATCAGCAACGTCGGAAGCCGCCGCTGCCTCCTGCTCAGGTTCAACCTCAGGCGCACGACTGTGCTCCATCAGTTGGAACACGCGAGTGCCGTTCAGTGCAGAAACAAGCTGGCTCTCCAGGGAGCTCGATAGTCGCTGCAGTTCAGCCAGCCGATTCATTTTTGCCGCACGATCTGTTACCGGCTGCTGAACCTTGAGGGGAGCGATAAAGATCGTCTCCTTCTCCCCCTTCCCCTCTCCGGCTGCAAAGGTCAGAAGCGGCGACAGCAGAACCATCAATGAGACCGCCAATAGTGAACGTGCACATCTGTTCATAATTTCACTCTCCTTCCTGAACTGTTAAAACGACGTGACCGAGCTGTATATCTGTCCACCGGCCCGGACTACCTGCAGAACAGTTTTTCCTGCGGCAGGTATGTCAACATCCACATAGGCGGGAAATCCCCCCAGCGGATGCTGCAGAGCCAACTGATAGTGTCCGGCCGGCAGCGTCGTCCGTAAAAGCTGAACGTTGGATGGCAGGGTGAGCCAGCTGCGCAGGTCGGCGTTTTCGCTGATTATATTCCATATATTGGTAGCCAGCAACCCAAAGTCCCCCATCTGCTTTCTGGCCTCAGCAGCCGTCGCCCCCTTGGCCACAGCCCGGATAATCTGGCGGGTGGCAATGACCGGGGCCTTTTCCTTAAGCGCCTTGACCGCCAGCGCCCGGACATCGCAGATAGGCTCGGTGCTGCCGACAAGTTCATTGTTATTGAGAACCCGCAGTGGAATCTGGGGCGACCACCTCTCCTCATAGATCGGAAAGGCGATGGTAACAAGCCCCGCCCTACCGGCAGGAAGCGGAATTTTTATTTCATGCTTCTGCGGGACAAAACCATCCTCGAAAAGCACCAGCAGTTCACCGGAAGCGGCGCTCCCCTCATCGATGAAGCGCCTCTCTTTCAATACAAATCTCTGCCGCAGCTCGTCAAGTTCGTCATCCATCCCGAGCTTTGCCGCCAGGCGCACCACATCTTTCTGCAGATAGCTGTTGTCCGGGTAGATCTCCAGCGCCTTCTTGTAGTCGATATAGGCGTCACCCGGCTGCTTGAGCAGTTCATAGATAAAGGCGGAAACATAGAACGTGTAGGCGTTCTGGAACGAGTTTTTAACCTTGCCGGCCACCTCGTCCATCTGGGCGTAGCGACTCTCGACCGCAGAACTGCTGTTTATCCTTTTTTCAGCCGCTTCTTCACGAGCCTCGTCAACCTCTTTTTCAAAGCGCCGTAAAGCATCTTCCTGCTCGAAGTTGGCGCGACGGACCTCGACTCCGGCCCCTTCAAGATCCTTTTTCTTCAGATAATTGAGCGCCTGGTAGTGATGCAGCAGCACCCGTTCATACCCTTCCCCCTCGTAGGGGATTGCGTTGTCGTTAACCATCGTTGCCGCCACGGTGGCACCAAATGCAGAAGCACTGACCAGGGCTTTCTCGTCGTTCGCCCTGATCTTCTCCATCGAGGCCCTGAAGTCGGCCATGCTGATATCGGTTTTTTCGACTATCTGGGCGTACCGCCCCCGTTCCATACTGTAGAGAATCCGGTCACTACTTTTGCTTTCGCTCGACAGGAAGTGCGACAAGTCTACCGGAGTTCGATTCGACAGGGAGGCGATCAGAGGCTGGATTTTGCGGGGGTACGCGCTAAAGGTTGAAGTAGAGGCACAGCCGGCCATAACCAGAAGTGTCGCCAGCGCTGCAACCTGCCTGCAGCCCTTCAGTAATACATTCACATCCGCCCCCTGGGGAAAGTCCGGAAGTCAAGAACCGGCTGCTCTGACCCCGCCCGTCTGCGTTCTACCTGCAAAGACAAACAATCGCGCAAATACACCCCATTGTCAATAGAGTACCCTAATTATCAAATGCGGCAAGTACCTGCCCCAACTTGAGAGTGGTATTTTAGCCCTGTTTTTGTTATTGACTGACACGAGAGCACATTTCTGAGGGGAGGAGTGAATGCCCGTTATCAAGGAAGGCGCAGTCCGGGTCGGCACCGCCGAGTTCAGACGTATCAACGTGGCGCTGTTCTGCGCCGGCTTCGTCACCTTCATCACCCTCTACGACGTGCAGCCGCTCCTCCCGATTTTTGCGGAGGAGTTTGGCGTATCACCCGCTCTGGCCAGCCTGCCGCTCTCCTGTGCAACAATCGCGCTGGCAGTGGGGATGCTGATCGCCGGCACGGTTTCCGAGACTCTTGGCCGCCGCCGGGTCATGACCGTGGCACTCTTCCTGACGTCGCTGCTGGCGATGGCAACGCTTTTCAGCCACTCGTTCGCATCACTGCTGACACTGCGGCTGCTGCAGGGGCTGGTGCTGGCAGGTGTCCCGTCGGTGGCGATGGCCTACCTCGGTGAGGAGATGGATGCAGAGTCTATCGGCCATGCCATGGGGCTCTATATCAGCGGCAACGCGCTGGGGGGAATGACCGGACGGATCGGTTCGGCGCTCCTCTGCCGCTATGTTCCGTGGCACAGCGCCATTGCCATCATCGGCGCCTTCAGCCTGCTGCTCACGCTCGTATTCATTAAGAGCCTCCCACCCTCCACAAACTTCCTCCGGCGGCCATTCCAGCTCCGTTACCTGTTCACCTCGCTGTTCCAGCACCTGCATGACCCCGGCCTGCTCTGCCTTTACGCGCTGGCCTTCCTTTCGATGGGAGGCTTCATCTCCCTCTACAACTACATAGGCTTCCGCCTGCTGGCAGCACCCTACTATCTCAGCCACTACCAGGTCAGCCTGATCTTTCTCGTCTACCTGCTCGGCTCGTTCAGCTCCGGAGCGGTCGGCGGCCTGATTCACCGTTTTGGCCGCCCCTTCATGATCCGCCTGGCTCTTTCAGTCATGCTGGTGGGGACACTGATTACGCTCTCCGGATCGCTCTCCGCCATTGTTGTTGGGGTGGGTGTTTTTACCTGCGGCTTCTTCAGCACCCACGCAATCGCCTCCAGCTGGGTCGGCCGGCGCGCACGTACCGCCAAGGCCCAGGCATCATCACTCTACCTGTTCGCGTATTATCTCGGCTCAAGTATTTCCGGCACGGTTGGTGGGTTATTCTGGGTGAACTACGGCTGGAACGGGGTGGCGGCGATGATCATGCTGCTGACCATGGCGGCCTTCGGGGTGGCGGCGCTGCTGCTGCGGCTGCCGGTTGAGCTCTGAGCTTGCTTGTTTTACTTCAATAGTGGTGTACTATGGAGCATAGTGATGGCAATTTATTGCCCAAATCAAGACTCTTCTTTCGGATACCGATGCATGTCACCTTCAATAAACTCCGTCAAAGTAGACATATGCTAAAGATATCTATTTTTCTATCCACCATCATTTCATTATTAGCAGCATGTCCACTTCATGCTAAACAGGCCGCCCCCGACAATGCTCATACAATCGTCGTCGGCGGCAATAGCAACTACCCCCCTTATCAATTCATCGACAAAAATGGCCAGCCAGCCGGTTATATTGTTGATCTAACCAAAGCGATTGCAAGCGTGATGGGGATGAAGGTTGATATCCGCCTCGGCGATTTTGGGGAAATCCTGAAGGAGCTGGAGAGCGGAAAGATTGATATCCTCGAAGGGCTTTCCTATTCGGAAAGCAGAACCCAACACTACGACTTCTCCCCCCCGCACTCCATCATCGTCCATGCCATCTTTGCCCGAAAAGAGACCACGGCGGTCAAAACGCTGGAAGAGCTGCGGGGCAAAAAAGTACTGGTGCACCGTGGCGGTGGCATGCATAGTTACCTGAAAGAGCACAACTATGCCAATGACCTTGTCCTGACCGATAGTCCGCGTGAAACCCTGCAACAGCTCGCCTCAGGAAAATGTGATTATGCTGTGGTAGCGCTCCTTCCCGGCATGTATATCATTCGCGAAGACAACCTGACCAATATTGTGCCGATAGCCAAGAACATCATCCAGCAGCGTTACTACTGTTATGCCGTCAAAAAGGGGAATATAGAGCTCCTTGCCAGATTTAACGAAGGGCTTACGATCCTCAAGAAAACCGGCCAGTATGACGCAATATATAACAAGTGGCTGGGGGTTCTGGAACCGCGCGGAATCTCCTGGTTCATTATCGCAAAATATGCCGCGTTGGTAGTAATTCCCCTTATGCTGGTACTTATTGGAACGGTGCTCTGGTCGTATTCCCTGCGCAAACAAGTAGCCCAACGGACTGAATCCCTCTCAACGGCCCTGACTGAGTTGCGCTCCAACCAGCAACAGCTTGTCCAGGCGGATAAAATGGCTGCGTTAGGGATTCTGGTTTCAGGCGTCGCTCACGAAATCAATAACCCGACCGGCATCATCTTGATGAATATGCCGACACTGCGAAAGATATTCCGTGATGCCGAGCGCATTCTGGACCAATATCGTGAGGAGCATGGTGAATATTCGCTCGGCGGACTGTCATATGAACGTGTTCGAAAAGAATTGCCGCTCCTTCTGGAAGAGATGCAGGACGGAGCAGAGCGAATCAAGCGTACCGTAAACGACCTTAAGGACTTTGCTCGTAAGGATGATGAAGCCGTCAAGGGATTGCTTGATTTCAATGTAGTGGTGCAAACGGCGGTACGACTGGTCGAAGTTACAACCCGAAACGTTACCAATAATTTTTCCGCACTCTATGCGAATAATCTCCCCAAGGTCGTGGGCAATGCGCAGCGCATCGAGCAGGTGGTGGTGAACCTGATTATGAACGCCTGTCAGGCGCTTCCTGATCCAGACCGTGCCATTACAATCTCAACCCACTTTGATCCACAAGCCAACGTCGTTGTCCTGATCGTCAAGGATGAAGGGACCGGCATTTTGCAGGAGCATCTGCCGCATCTGACTGATCCTTTCTTCACGACCAAACGGGAGAGCGGAGGCACCGGATTGGGACTTTCGATCTCAGCCACTATTATCAAGGACCATGGTGGAGAACTTACATTCGACTCAAACCCCGGTGAGGGAACAACGGTGAAATGTGCACTTCCGGTAGCTCTGGAGAACCAGCAACTATGAGCAATGATCTTTACCCTTCATTTGGAGTACTTCTCGTGGATGACGAACCGGCATGGCTTCGCTCCCTCTCACTGGCTCTGGAAAGCACCTCAGGAATCACCAATGTCGTGCTCTGCAAGGACAGCCGCGAGGTCATGGACATCCTGGAGCGCCAGGAGATCGGCCTTATCCTGCTTGACCTCACCATGCCGCATCTTTCCGGCGAGGAACTGCTGACGCGCATTGGCGAATGTTATCCCGATATTGCCACAATTGTGGTAAGCGGCCTGAATCAGGTCGGTAAGATCGTTAGCTGCATGAAACTTGGTGCCTACGATTATTACGTGAAAACAGATGACGAAGAGCGGATCGTCTGTGGTGTTTTGCGTGCCATAAAACTGCTGGAGTTGCAGCGTGACAATAAGGAGATGACGCAACGCTTTGTTTCCGGTGAGTTGAAGCACCCGGAAGCTTTTTCTGCTATCTGCACCGGCGATCGCGCCATGCAGGCAATATTCGCCTACATTGAGGCGGTGGCCAAGAGCCCGCTACCGCTTCTCATTACCGGTGAAAGCGGCGTTGGTAAAGAGCTGCTGGCTAAAGCGGCCCATAGCCTCAGCGGATGCAAAGGAGATCTGGTAGCGGTTAACGTCGCCGGACTCGACGACACTGTCTTTGCCGACACCCTCTTCGGCCATGTCCGTGGCGCCTTCACCGGTGCGGAAGGCATTCGTCGCGGCATGATTGAAGCGGCAACCAACGGCACACTATTTCTCGATGAAATTGGCGACCTCAGTATCGCATCTCAGGTCAAACTACTTCGCCTTATCCAGGAAGGTGAATATTTCCCTCTCGGCAGCGACCAACCAAAACGCCTCAAGGCGCGGATTATTGTTGCCACCCATCAAAATCTGGAGAAAAAGGAGGCTTCCGGAACTTTCAGGCGGGATCTATTCTATCGGCTCCGTACCCACCATGTGGAGATTCCCCCACTGCGCAAGCGTTTAGGAGACATTCCCTACCTGCTGGACCTCTTTCTTGAAGAAGCGGCAGACACACTGGGCAAAAAAAAACCGACACCGCCACCGGGTCTTGTGCAACTACTATCAACGTACAATTTTCCCGGAAACATCCGCGAGCTTAAGGCCATGATCTATGACGCCGTAAGCACACACAAAGACCGGATGCTCTCCATGGATTCATTTCTCAAAGCCATCAATAGCGGTGCGGAGTCTAGCGAAGAGGCTTTAAGCGCACCGGAACACAATCCGTTCGCTTGCTTCGAGCGCCTACCGACCTTTGCTCATGCCGCGACCTACCTCCTTGAGGAGGCTCTCACACGCGCAAAAGGAAACCAGACGCTTGCAGCGCGTCTACTCGGCATTTCCCAACCATCACTCTGGAAACGCCTCAAACTGACACGCCGCTGAACTGGTATTGCCAAAGGCTATAATAATAGACTTTGGCAATAACCTTTCCATCTCAGCTAATTATCTACGTTCTTCCACACCAGCAGCATCCTTCCATAGCCTGTGGCTATAGCGGACCATTATGCTCAACAGCCCTCTACGCAAAAAAAACAACAACAAACACAGCTAGTTACCTATAAACGCCCGCTTGGCACCATTCATGCTCCTACTGTAAGAAGAAAATTACCAAACAGGGCACTTCGGATGTCACTAACAGGAGGATTTTATGAAATTGTTTAAAACAGGTACCGTACTTCTTTTTTCGCTCGTATTGCTGATCGGAAGCTCGATAGCATGGGCAGATGGGGATACTTCTAAAAAAGCATTCCTGTCAGACATTCACAAAAAGAGTCAGATAAGTTGTGCCGACTGTCATGGCAAGTCACTTGCCGTTGATGACAATGAAACCGCTTTGAACAAAAATTGTGTTGAATGCCATGGAACGTTTGAAAAGCTTGCGAGTAAGAGCAAAGAGCATATAAATCCGCATAAATCTCATCTGGGAGAGGTCAACTGCACCACATGTCACAAGGGACATGGTCCCTCGAAGGCGTACTGCAATTACTGCCATTCGTTCGGCATGAAAATCCCCGCCATGGGTAGTACAGATCAGTCCAACGACAAAAGATGGGTTCAAGAAACAGCCCAAAAGAAATCAAAAACAGCCAAGATAAAAACAGAAAGTGCCGATGTTGTCGTTATCGGTGCCGGTGGTGCCGGCTACGTCGCTTCTATCACCGCCCATGATGCCGGCGCCAAGGTTATTCTTTTGGAAAAAATGCCGATAACGGGCGGAAACAGCATGCTTGCAGCGGGTGGTATCAACGCCGCAGCAACGCGAATCCAAAAAGCACGTGGCATCCAAGATGATCCGGCTGAAATGGTAAAAGAAACCATGAAAGGGGGAAGAGAAAAGAACGACCTTGAACTGGTAAAAATTCTTTCTCACCGTTCATCTGACGCAGTTGATTTTTTGATTTCCCTCGGCGCTGACATGACCGACCTGGTCCGATCAGGCGGAGTACATGCTGACAGAACGCACAGACCTGTAGGTGGGGCGGCGGTAGGACCTCATCTGGTAAAAGTCTACAGAGAAAATGCTGCCAAACGTAAAATCGATGTGCGGGTAAATTCCGAAGTAGTGAAGATCCTCTCTGACAAAAATGGCAAGGTAACCGGAGTGCAGGTAAAAGGCAAACACAGCGGGCTTTACACGATAAAGGCAAAGGCGGTAATCGATACTGCCGGTGGTTTTGCTGCAAACAACGAGCTTGTTGGTTTTTACAAACCGCAGTTCAAAGAGACCGCATCCTCAAACCAGCCCGGCGCAACCGGTGGTGGCGTTGTCCTGGCTGAAAAAATTGGCGCAAAAGTGATTGACATGGAGCAGATCCAGATTCATCCAACTATGGGCGGCGAAACCAAGGTGCTTATCTCCGAGACGGTTCGGGGCAGCGGCGCCATTCTGGTGAATCATGCAGGCAAGCGTTTCGTTAATGAACTGACAACCCGCGACAAGGCCTCGGCTGCAATTTTTGCACAACCGGACAAGTCGGCATTTCTTGTCCTTGGTGAAGATATCCGCAAGAGCAATGTTCAGATAGACGGGTACATAGTTCTTAGCCTTGTAGAGGAGTCCGATTCCATTGAAGGATTAGCGACGAAAATGGGCGTCCCAGCCGCAGCCCTTGCCGCAACGGTTGAATCGTACAACAAAGCTTTTGACGCAAAGAATGATCCTGAGTTCAAGCGTCAGGATATACCAAGGAAAATTACCGGCCCCAAGTATTACTCAATTTGGGTTAAACCCGGCCGCCATCATACGATGGGCGGAGTCAAGATAAATACGGAAGCCCAGGTAATCAGCACAGAGGGGAAACCGGTAGTCGGCTTGTATGCAGCCGGAGAGGTTACCGGTGGAGTACATGGCTGGAACCGGCTGGGTGGCAACGCCATTACCGACACCGTTGTGTTCGGTCGAATTGCCGGGGCTAATGCCGCCAAATTCGTCAAGTGATACAACCTAAGCCATAGCAGCTTGTAAATGCGAAGTTCCTGGGCTCGTTGTGAGTCCAGGAACTCCACAGGCTAGTCGCTCCGTGTTCATGAATAAAATCATCCGACACCCGAGAGGTCACAAATATGGAAACCCGCAGTCTGTTTCGGGGGCTATTCCTGATCAACTTCGCCATCACCCTCGGCTTCGGCATTGCCGACGCATTTTTCTCCATGTACGTCTTCAGCCTGGGAGCCAGGGGCATTCTCCTGGTGCTGCCGTTGGCACTCTATTCCCTCTCCAAGATCCTTTTCAGCCCCTTTATGGGTGCCTATTCCGACCAGATTGGACGGAGAAAACTTGCGACCGTCAGCCTTGGCCTCTACCTGTTCGTCTCGGTCTGCTATTTTTTCACCACCAGCCTGGCTCTGATCACTATCTTGCGTCTGCTCCAAGGGATCGGCTGCGCCATGTTCAGGCCTGTGGTGGTCTCTTTAGTGAGTGAGAGCACCACGAACGAAAAGCGGTCCACTGTCATGGGAACCTTTGATATCTCCTTCTACGGAGCCTTGAGCGTAGGACCTGTTATTGGGGGAATACTCAAGGATGTTTGGGGATTCAAGGGTATTTTTGCCATCTTGACACTGCTCTGCCTCATCGCCCTGCTGGTAGCCTTAGTCTGTATCCCTTCACAAAGGCTCCAACAGCACCAATCAGCAGAGCGCAGCACGATAGGCCAATTCAAGTGCAAGACATTTTTTACGATGACCAGGCGCAATTCCCTGCGCGGACTTCTGGCCTTCATCTTTGGCCGAGCCTGCAGCATATCGCTGCTGGCGGCCTTCCTGCCAATACTGCTTACCACAAAACTCGGATTAAGCGGCACCCAGACCGGGCTGGTAATGGCCTCCAGCACCCTGGTATTTACCATCCTTCTGCGACCTGTCGGCATACTTTCCGACAAGGCACCACGCAAGTCCCTGGTGGTTGCCGGCGGCACAATCGTATCACTGCTCTACTTTCTGATACCGGTTATGGCGGGATTTCACCAGATATTGTCGTTAGTGGTGGGGATCGGCCTGTTCAGCGTACTTTCTCAACCTTCAAGCACGGCATTACTGGTGGAAGAGGGAAGTCGCCACGGCATGGGGTTAACCGTTGGAACCTTTAATTCCGTGCTCAACATGGGCTTTGTTGCAGGTCCGATATTCGGGGCCGGGATGCAATACACCTTTGGCCTGACTTCAGTTTTTTATGCCGCTGGAGCCATGGGACTCGTAGCAGTTGGGCTGTTTATGGCAAATATCGTATTAGAGGATACGCCACCTCCGTCGCTTTTTATTTTTGAGGAAGGCGAAGATCACAAAATCTTACGTAGATCCTGAAAAGCTGCAATCAGTGAAAATCACATCATTCAAAAACAGAGGAGACACACATGAAACTAGCAAAACTGGGGTTGACGGGGATAATTGTTGCTGGTCTTGCGACCAGCTCGTATGGAGCAGATACACTGGCAGATGCCTTTAAAAATGGAAAAACAAAAGGTGAGCTTAGGGCATGGTATTTTGACAGAAAAGTAGAAGATGCTCCTGCTAAATCAGCTGACATTATTAATACAGCAGTAATATTAAACTACGTCACTGATAAATTTTATGGTTTTAGTCTGGGCGGAACATTTCAGTCAAATTTTGCACCTGGTGCAGATACTACTGCTAAAGATGTTTTTAAAAGTGACATGTATGGCTCAGGAGCTGTTCTTTCAGAGGGCTATTTAGGGTATGACATTGGTAAAACAGAACTCAAAGCGGGACGGCAATTTATCTCTACCCCTTTGGTTAACGGTAGCGGCTCAAGAATTGTGAAAGAATCTTTTGAGGCTGCTACGATTATCAATAAAGATCTGCCTGGCACGACGATAGTTGGAGGCTATGTTGATAAGTTTCAAGGTAGAACCGGTTATGCGATGGGAGATGCAGTAGGTGACGCGCCATCTTTTGCAGCCAGATCGATATTTCTTGGCATTTCCGGATCAACAACGTATGAATTTGATGGCGCTTATACCATCGAAGCGATCAATAAATCCATACCAAACCTGACACTAACGGGACAATATCTAAATGCAGGTGATGTGACGGTAGGTACTAGAAAATCAGACATTCATGTCTATTTTGCAGAGGGCAAATATGTAATCCCAATGGATGGATTTAAATTGGATTTTGGTCTTAATCATCGTGGATCAAAAACAGACGCTCCATTGCATGCTACAACGAAGTATGACGGAACTTATACCGCTGGAAAGATTTCTATCAGTGAACTGGCAGGATTTGGAGCCAGTATTGTTGCCGCAACAACCAGCAGTGACGATGCGGTTATCGCCGGCATGGGGAATGGTCCTTCAACCTACACGGCAACAATGATAAGAGCAAGCACACCTACCTTGACAGCCAATACTGCTTCTTACCGGTTTGATGTGACGTATGATTTTTCAAAAATTGGTCTTGCAGGACTTAAAGGTGCTTTACAACATAGTTGGACAAATCAAAACAGGGTGGGTAGTGCAGCTGCCAGTTCAGATTATTTTTCATATGCAGGTAGCTTAGATTACGCTGTTCCTGCGCTTAAAGGATTAACGTTATCGGTACAGTATGAGACACAAGAGAATGAGACAACAACGTATGCAACCAATGCTAAAACATCTGTTGACACAGATGAGTTAAGAATTAGAGCAAACTACACATTCTAAAAAACTCTCGCCCAGATTACACTTGCTTCATCACAGTGCCTCCGAGGTTTTTAAAGCCTCGGAGGCACTGTTGTCTAACCCTTCAAACTCTCCAGTTCATCCCAGCGCAAAAACGCCACCTCCTGCTCCTGCTCCAACTCTCCAAGGCGACTATTGACAACAGCCACTTCACCTCCAGCACTCTTGTAGAATTCAGGATCAGCCAGACGGGCGTGCAGCTCTTGCTGTTCCTTCTCGATAGCGGCGATCCGCTCCGGCAACGCCTCCAGCTCGCGCTGCTCGTTGAATGAGAGTTTACGGACCTTTTCCTTCTGCGGCTTCCCCTTTTCCGGCGCCGCTTTCTGCGCCGCCTGAATTGCGGCGGCAGCCTCGGCAGCTGCCTGGCTCAGCCAGTCGTCATAGCCGCCGACAAACTCCCGCACCGTACCGTCACCTGACAGCACCAGCGTACTCGACACGACATTGTTGAGGAATTCGCGGTCATGGCTGACCAGCAGCAGCGTACCGGGGTACTCCATCAGCAGATCTTCCAGCAGGTCAAGCGTCTCGGCATCGAGATCGTTGGTCGGCTCATCCATGACGAGAATGTTGGACGGCTTGGTGAACAGCTTGGCCAGCAGCAGCCGGTTGCGCTCACCGCCGGAAAGGATACTGACCGGAGAGCGGGCCCGCTCCGGCGAGAAGAGAAAATCCTGTAGATAGCCGATAATATGGCGCGCCTGACCGTTGATGATCAGGGTGTCATTCCCCTCCCCGACATTCTCCTGGACGCTTTTGTCCATATCCAGCTGTTCGCGCAGCTGGTCGAAATAAATCACCTCGCGGCGGGTTCCGAGCTTGACCTCACCCTGCTGCGGCTCCAATTCACCGAGAAGCAGACGTAACAGGGTTGTTTTGCCGGAACCGTTCGGCCCGATGATGCCGATCCGGTCACCGCGCATGATCGTCGTGGAGAGGTTCGTGACAATCGGGCGGCCATCATAGGCAAAGGTCACACCGGTCGCCTCGGCAACCAGCGCCCCGGAGCGGTCTGCCACCTGCAGCTGGATTTTGGCGGTTCCCTGACGCTCACGCCGCTGGCGCGATTCTTCCCGCAGTTTTTTTAAAGCTCGAACACGCCCTTCATTACGGGTCCGGCGGGCTTTGATCCCCTGCCGCACCCACACTTCTTCCTGAGCCAATTTTTTATCGAACAACGCCTGACGGGTAATTTCCGCCTCAAGCAACGCTTCACGCCGCTCGACAAATTCGTCATAGCCACAGGGAAAAGCGTAGATCCGCCCCCGATCCAGTTCTGCCACCCGGTTGGCCAGCCGCCGGGCAAAGGAGCGGTCATGGGTCACAAACAGCACCGTCTTGACATTTTTAGCAAGAAACTCCTCCAGCCAGAGGATGGTATCGATGTCAAGGTGGTTGGTCGGCTCGTCCAGAATGAGGATATCGGGGTTGGATACGAGGGCGCGGGCCAGCAGCACACGACGTTTGGTGCCGCCGGAAAGCTCAGTGAATTCCGCCTCGGCATCCAGATCGAGCCGGTTCAGCACCCGCTCCACCTCCTGATGCAGGTTCCAGCCGTCATTCTCCTCCAGTTCTTTTTGCAGCGCCTCCAGCCGGGCGAGCATCTTATCGCTGCAATCATGGGCCAGCTCGTGGCTGACATGGTGGTATTCCGCCAGCGTTGCGGCAGCGGTGCCCATGCCGGACGCGACCACGTCAAAAACATTGCCGGCCAGTCCCTGCGGCACATCCTGCGTCAGCGCGGCTACTTTCAGCCCCTGCTGTTTTTGTATATCACCGCTTTCCGGCGGGATCTCACCACCAATCAGTTTCAGCAGCGTCGATTTGCCGCTGCCGTTGCGCCCCATGAGGCAGAGCCGGTCCCCCGCCTCGATCTGCAGGTTGATACCGTTGAAAAGAGGGGGACCGCCGAAGGCCAGGGTTATGTCACGCAGTGATATTAGTGCCACAGGTACCTCAAAGATTTATTTTTTACTGGATTAACATGTGTGACGCAGGTGGTACAGGGGAAATCTGCACGTTCAACGTTCAACTTTCAATTTTCCCCAATCCACTCAAAGCGGGGCACCGACCGACCATCCACCTGTACATTCTCCATAAACATGCCGAGCGGCCTTACCCACAACGAACCGTCACCGTAGAGCTTGCGATAGACAACCAGCTCCTCTTCAGTCTCGCTGTGGCGGGCAACGTCGATCACCTCGTAGAAATTGCCTTTATAGTGCCGGTAACGACCGGGGCAGACAGTTACTTGTGCCATAACTTTCCTTCGTTTCTTCGCTGACAGACTAAAAACAAACGCTCCTGTCAGCATGTGCTGAAGGAGCGCGTGTGATGTTTATCCGGCGGGGGGATCAGACCTGAACAACTTCCACAACACCCGGAATCTGTTCCTTCATGGCGCGTTCAATCCCCATTTTAAGGGTCATGGTGGACATCGGGCAGCTACCGCAGGCGCCCTTCAGGCGAACCTTGACAATACCGTCTTCCGTAACTTCAACCAGCTCAACATCTCCGCCATCAGCCTGCAGAGCGGGACGTACCTGCTCAAGAACTCTCAGTACTTCTTCTTTCATTCTGTTACTCTCCTTTATATGTGGTGTTAACCCCTCCCAGCCTCCCCTTGTCAGGGGAGGGGCTTTAAAACCTCCCCCCTGACAAGGGGGGATTGAGGGGGGTTGGGGTTTTTATTTCGGCAATCCCGGCTTCGTCAAATGCTCCGGCTGCATGACCTCGTCCAGTTCAGCAGCGGTCATCAACTTCTGCTCCAGCACAATTTCACGGATGCTTTTGCCGCTGGCGACCGATTCCTTGGCGATAGCGGCCGAGGCGTTGTAGCCGATGTACGGCGCCAGCACCGTCACGAGACCAAGCGACGTCTCCAGATAGTGAAGACAGCGCTCTTCGTTTGCACCTATTCCACTTATACAGGATTCAGTGAATTTCTGCACGCAATTCTTGAGTATTTCCATTGAAAAAGTCAGGTTCCAGGAGATCAGCGGCATCATCACATTCAGCTCCAGCTGTCCCGCCTGAGTCGCCAGCATGACAGCCTGATCACACCCCATGACCTGAAAACAGACCATGTTGACCATTTCGGCCATGGAGGGATTGATCTTCCCCGGCATGATCGATGAACCGGGCTGGATCGCCGGGAGACGGATTTCGTCAAATCCCGTGCGCGGCCCGGAAGCCAGCAGACGCAGGTCGTTAGCAATCCGCCCGAGGTTGACCGCGGTGCGGCGCAACGCCGATGAAAGAGCGAGGAACGGGTCCATATTCTGCATCGCCTCGAACAGATCGGCTGAGGCGACGAGCGGGAAACCGGTGGCAACGGTCAGCTCTTCAACCATCGCGGTGATATAGGCCGGCTCGGCGTTGAGGCCGGTGCCGACGGCGGTGCCGCCGATCCCCAGCTCCAGCAGTGCCGGAATGCACGCCTCCAGCCCCTCGCGGTTCTTGCGGATCGCTGCGGCATATGCGCCGAACTCCTGCCCCATCCTGATCGGCACGGCATCCTGCAGATGGGTACGTCCCGATTTGAGGATATGATTGAACTCCTTCCCCTTGGCAGCCAGCGCCAGCTCAAGCCCTTCAAGCACCTCCAGCAGCGGGTCAAGCATTTCCAGCGACGCGAGACGGATCGCCGTCGGGATGACATCGTTGGTGGACTGGGCCATGTTGACGTGGTCGTTCGGGTGGAGAGTCGAAAAATCGCCCCGCTGCCGCCCCATGCGTTCCAACGCGCGGTTGGCCAGCACTTCGTTGGCGTTCATGTTGTGCGACGTTCCCGCGCCGGCCTGAAACGGATCGACCACGAACTGGTCGGCCAGCGCTCCGGCCAGCACCTCATCGGCGGCGACCACAATCGCATCGCCGATGTCAGCCGCCAGCCTGCCGGTGGACATGTTGGCCTTTGCGGCGCACTTCTTGATGACCACCGTACCCCAGACAAAAGCCGGGTGCGGCTTCAGGCCGGATATCGGAAAGTTCTGCACCGCCCGGGCGGTCTGTGCTCCGTAGTAGGCATCTGCCGGAACCGGCATCTCCCCCATGGAATCTTTTTCAATGCGTGTCGTCATGATTCACCTCAAACATTTTTTTCCGCCGGCTCAACCCGCCCCCTGATTTCCGGGGCTACGGTTTCCAGCTGAACGTTTCATTTACCTGCATCCGCTTGAAAACAGTCTTTACCTTACGCTTTTTAAGCTCCACCGCGAAAGCCTCCGGGGTGCCGGTCAGGGCGGCAAATGTGCCGAAATGCATCGGGATGACCATTTTCGGCTTCACCAGCTCGACTGCGACCGCCGCGCGCTCCGGCCCCATGGTGAACTTGTCACCGATACAGGCCATCATCACATCCACCTGCGACAGGTCGCCGATCAGCTTCATGTCGCCGAACAGATCGGTGTCGCCGGTGTGATAGATGGTCGGGCCGTTGGTGATGGCGATAACAAAGCCCCCCGGATTCCCGGCGTAGGCGAGGCTTTTCGGCAGGCCGCTTGTGTCGCCGTATTCCAGGGCAGAGCTGTGCAGGGCATGGACAAAAGTAACCTTCACCTCACCGCCAAGCAGCGTCACCGTGCCGCCAAAATTGCCGGTACCGGCAAAATCGGCCTGCTCTGCCGGAAAACCGCCGTATGTTACCATCGCCTTCATCAGGTCGTTGCTGGCAACCAGCTTGGCCCCGGTCTTTTTGGCGATTTCGACCGTATTGCCGATGTGGTCGCCATGGGCATGGGTCAGCAGGATCTGGTCGGCCTTGTCAAGGCTGGCCAGAATTTCCTTCCCCTTCGGATTAGCGGGGTTTGCCAACCACGGGTCGATCAGCAGAATCTTGCCGGTCGGGGTTGTCACTTTGAAGGCAGAGTGCCCGTACCAGGTTATCCCGGTTGAAGCGGCCGCCAATACGGCCAAAGGTGAAAGAGCCACAACAGCCAACGCCAGTACTACAACAGAAAGCTTTTTCATGGTACATCCTCCGTAGACAAGTTTTCCAGCACCGGTTTTTACGACCGGCCTGGCAATCTGGGTACAGTATACCACACCATCTGTGCCGTCACCCCGACACCCCTTCCCACTCCCCGTACAACGCCTCAACCCTGGCATTCAGCGCCGCATGGCGTTCACCACCCTGCACACCCCGCTCCGGGTCGTCGAAGAAACCGGGGGCATTCATCTCGATCTCCAACTGTGCCAGCTCTTTCTCGGCCTGCGCAATCAGGGATTCAATCTCGCCCATGCGTTTCTGGCGCGCCTGATCCTCCCGCTTGCGGCGCTTTTCCTCTTCGCGATCTTTCAGGCGCACGTCCTTGTTCAACGGCGGAAGTGGTGCCGGAGACGCCTCACAGCCCGCTGTCGCCGCAACAGAAACGGCGGCAGCCGCGGCACCTGCCGGGACGGAAGCTCCCGCTTTCTTCCCCAGATAATACTCATAATCACCGAAATAGTTCTCCACACCGCCGCCGTCAACCTCAACAACCCGCGTTGCCAGGGCATTGACGAAGTAGCGGTCGTGGGACACGAACACCACGGTGCCGTCGAAACTCTTCAAGGCATCCAGCAGCACCTCCTTACTATTCAGGTCCAGATGGTTGGTCGGCTCATCCATCAGCAGCAGGTTGGAGCGGCGCAGCAGCATCTTGGCGAGGGCCAGGCGGTTCCGCTCGCCGCCGGAGAGGACGCTGACCTTCTTGTGGATGTCGTCGCCGGAAAAGAGAAAGGCACCGAGAATATCGCGCAGCTTCGGTACCATGTCGTACGGGGCATCGGCGTAGAGTTCGTCATAAGCGGAACGGCTCTGGTCAAGGACGTTGGCCTGATCCTGGGCGAAGTAATCCATGCTGACGTTGTGCCCGCTGATCCGCTCACCACCCTGAAATTCCCCCCCGGCCAGCACCGTCATCAGGGTCGATTTACCGGCGCCGTTGTGTCCGACGAGGGCGACCCGCTCACCCTTTTCGATTGTCAGATCTATTTTATCCAGAACAACATGATCGCCGAACGAGCGGGTCAATCCCTTCAGTTCGATGACGTTCTTGCCGCTCTTGGGCGCCTCGGGGAACTGGAAACGGATCCTTTTCCGCTCAGGAGGGAGCACGATCCGCTCCACCTTTTCCAGCTGCTTGACGCGCGACTGCACCTGCGACGCCTTGTTGGCCTGGTAGCGGAAGCGGCGGATAAAATCCTCGGTCTTTTCAATCTCCTCATCCTGAATCCGCTTGGCGTTACGCAGGGCGGTGACCCGCTCCTCCCGCTGGCCGAGGTAGCGGGAATAGTTGCAGTGATAATCCGCCATCGTGTGGTTCCAGACTTCGGCGATGCGGCTGCAGACGCTGTCCATGAAGAAGCGGTCATGTGAAACGAGAACCACCGAACCGGGGTAGGAGCAAAGATACTCCTCCAGCCAGTTGCGCGCCTCGATATCCAGATGGTTGGTCGGTTCGTCCAGCAGCAGCACGTCCGGTTTCTGCAGCAGCAGGCGCGCAAGGGCGATGCGCATCTGCCAGCCGCCGGAAAATTCGCCGCAGTCGCGGTGCCAGTCGGATTGCTCAAAGCCGAGTCCCTTCAGCACGGTGCCGATTTCAGCTTCCATCGTATAGCCGCCGCCGTGACGGAACTGTTCCTGCAGCTCGCCGTAGCGCGTCAGGATCTGATCATGTTCGGGGGAATCGTGGGGAAGGCGCTCCAGTTCGAGGCCGATCCGGTGCAGCTCCTCCTCCATCGCCAGCAGTTCGGCAAGGGCGGCACGGGCCTCATGGAACAACGATTGACCGGCAGTAACGATGCCGTCCTGCGGCAGGTAGGACGCACGGGCGCCTCGGGCAAACTGGATCTCGCCCGAGGAGGGCTCGGTCAGGCCGGCGATGATCTTCATCAGCGTCGATTTGCCGGCGCCGTTCTCGCCAACCAGGGCCACCCGCTCACCCTTTTTCAGGTGCCAGGAGATGGTGCTGAAGAGGGGTTTGCCGGCGAAGTCTTTGGATAGATTGATTAGTTGGAGCATAGTACTCCTTGTAGCATGGAATGGTGGCTGTCGGCAAGCGGATGGGCTTCGCACCACATAGTAATAATAACTATATGGTAAATATTTTTATTTGATAAAAGTTTATCTGGTGATATAGTTAAACCTCTGCATTAGCTAAGGCAAACGATCACCCGACAGCAGCCGGCTCAGCGGGCAAACTACACAAACAAAGCCCGCGTTTTGTCGCATGGAGCAACGAGACATATAATTCCTGATTGACTGCATCAATCCAAACCTGAAAGGAGAGCAGAGATGAGCGAAGAGAGCAGATGCCCGGTCACGGGCAGAACCAGCACGCAGGTCGCCGGAGGTGGCACCACAAACCGGGACTGGTGGCCAAACCAGTTGAACCTCAAGATTCTCCACCAGAACTCTTCCCTGATCAACCCAATGGGCGAGGAGTTCAACTACGCCGAGGAATTCAAGAAACTCGACCTGGAGGCGCTGAAGAAGGATCTGTATGCGCTGATGACCGATTCGCAGAAGTGGTGGCCGGCTGACTACGGTCACTACGGGGGACTTTTCATCCGTATGGCATGGCACAGCGCCGGCACCTACCGCACCGGCGACGGCCGCGGCGGCGCTTCCTCCGGCTCGCAGCGTTTCGCACCGCTCAACAGCTGGCCGGATAACGTCAACCTCGACAAGGCGCGCCGTCTGCTCTGGCCGATCAAGCAGAAATACGGCAGAAAAATTTCCTGGGCCGACCTGATGATCCTCACCGGCAACTGCGCCCTCGAGTCGATGGGTTTCAAGACCTTTGGCTTCGGCGGCGGTCGCGAAGACATCTGGGAGCCGGAAGAGGATATTTATTGGGGTTCTGAAGCAGAGTGGCTCGGTGACAAGCGCTATGAGGGTGACCGGAAACTCGAGAATACTCTCGCCGCCGTGCAGATGGGGCTGATCTACGTGAACCCGGAAGGGCCGAACGGCAACCCGGATCCGGTCGCGTCGGGCATCGACGTTCGCGAAACCTTCGCCCGTATGGCCATGAATGACGAAGAGACCGTCGCCCTCGTTGCCGGCGGTCACACCTTCGGCAAATGTCACGGCGCCGGCCCGGCGTCCCATGTCGGCCCCGAGCCGGAAGCCGCCCCCATCGAAGAAATGGGCCTCGGCTGGAGGAGCAGCTTCGGCAGCGGCAAAGGGGGCGACACAATCAGCAGCGGCATCGAGGGCGCCTGGAAACCGAACCCGACCACATGGGACATGGGCTATCTGAAGGTGCTGTTCAAATACGAGTGGGAGCTGGTCAAGAGCCCGGCCGGTGCGCAGCAGTGGCTGGCCAAGGATGTGGCCGATGAGGACATGGTGGTTGACGCGCACGACCCGTCGAAGAAGCGCCGGCCGATGATGACGACGGCGGACCTCTCCCTTCGCTTCGACCCGATCTACGAGCCGATTGCGCGGCACTACCAGCAGAACCCGGAGAAATTCGCAGACGCCTTCGCCCGCGCGTGGTTCAAGCTGACCCACCGCGACATGGGACCGCGTTCGCGCTATCTCGGCGCGGAAGTGCCTAAAGAAGATCTCATCTGGCAAGACCCGGTCCCCGCGGCCACTCAGCCATTGATTGACGGGCAGGACATCGCCGTCCTCAAGGGTAAAATCCTTGGCGCAGGGCTGTCTATACCCCAACTGGTCGGGACGGCCTGGGCATCAGCATCAACATTCCGCGGCTCCGACAAGCGTGGCGGAGCAAACGGGGCTCGCATCCGTCTTGCGCCGCTGAAAGATTGGGAAGTCAATCAGCCAGCTCAACTGAAGAGTGCGCTGCAAACCCTTGAAGGGGTCCAAAAGGAGTTCAACAGCGCTCAATCAGGCGGGAAGACCGTTTCGCTTGCCGACCTGATTGTTCTCGGCGGATGTGCAGCGGTCGAGCAGGCAGCCACGAATGCCGGCCACAACGTGACCGTCCCTTTCACGCCGGGACGCACGGACGCGACTCAGGAACAAACCGACGTGGAGTCTTTTTCCGTCCTCGAACCGATTGCTGACGGGTTCCGCAACTACCTCAAAACCGGATACACCGTATCGGCAGAGGAACTGCTCGTTGATCGGGCGCAACTACTGACGCTGACCGCTCCTGAGATGACGGTTCTCGTTGGCGGCATGCGCGTGTTGAATGCCAACTTCGGGCAGTCACAACATGGCGTACTCACCAAACGGCCAGGTACGCTCACCAATGACTTCTTCGTGAATCTGCTTGATATGGGCACGGCGTGGAAGCCGGCCGCGGAAGCCGGCGACCTGTTCGAGGGGCGTGATCGCGCAAGCGGCGAACTCAGGTGGACCGGCACCCGTGTCGACCTCATCTTCGGCTCGAACTCCCAACTCCGGGCCCAGGCGGAGGTGTACGGATGCGAGGATTCGCAGGAGAAGTTCCTGCACGACTTTGTGGCGGCGTGGAACAAAGTAATGAACCTTGATCGTTTCGACCTCTCCTGCTCCTGACATCCCGGCCGTTTGATCACACAATAGTGGCGTTTTCTGATTATGGAAGACGCCACTATTTTTTTGGGTGATGACGATAATGAGAGCTCTGGTTATAGAGAGTCACCGTGTTTGCTCTCTCGTGCAACCCTGTTAGAATATATACAGTTGTGAAACAGTGAGTCATGTGATTGCAGACGAGGCGTGGCAAAAAAGGAAGCTCATGAACAATCAAACCCGGCAGATGCACCGCATGGCTACCATAAGAATTGTGATGATATATGCACTGTTCGGCCTGTCCTGGATATATGGTTCCGACACCGTGCTCGGCTGGATTGTACATAATCCGGAGGTGATGATTAAAATTGCCGTTATCAAAGGCTCACTCTTCATTCTCTGCACCGCAACACTCCTCTACTTCCTGATCGACCGCTTCGTCCGCCAACTGGCAGCTGTCGAAAGGGGACGGATCGAAACGTTGAAAAGCTATGAGGCGCTTTTCAACGCCACGAACGAGGCGATCTTTGTTCATGACGCTCAGAGTGGCAGAATTTTGGACATAAACGAGCGCATGCTGGAAATGTACGGGTACCAGCATGAAGAGGCCCTGACAGTAGACTTGGGCCACCTCTCCGCAGGTACGCCCCCTTATTCACAGGCGGAAGCTGATGATAATATCCGCAAGGCGTTGTTTGAAGGGCCGCAGGTATTTGAATGGCGTTCACGGAAAAAGACAGGGGAGCTGTTCTGGTCTGAAGTTTCACTGAAAAAAATCTCGATGCACGATTACGACAAAATCATAGCGGTTGTCAGAGATGTCAGTGACCGTAAACAGTCCGAGGAGGAGAAGAGCAAACTCGAATCCCAGCTCCAGCAGGCTCAGAAGATGGAGTCGGTAGGGCGACTGGCGGGAGGGGTGGCCCACGATTTCAACAACATGCTGAGCGTCATCCTCGGCCACGCAGAACTGGCCATTATGAAGGCTGGCCCCTCGCATCCGCTCTCCCCCCATCTGGAGGAAATCCATAACGCCGCCGAACGCTCCGCCGATTTGACAAGGCAGCTGTTGGCCTTTGCCAGAAAACAGGCCGTCACCCCCAAAGTGCTGAAGTTAAACGAGTCGGTGGCCGGAATGCTCAAGATGCTGCAACGGCTTATTGGTGAAGACATCAGCCTCACCTGGAGGCCGGGCACACAGCTTTGGCCGGTAAAACTGGACCCGTCCCAGATTGACCAGATTCTGGCCAACCTCTGCGTCAACGCCAGGGATGCCATTGATAACACCGGCAGAATAACCATTGAGACGGGGAATAAATCCATCGACACGGGATACTGCGCCTCCAATCCGGAGGCGGTGCCGGGAGAGTATGTGTGGCTGACTATCAGCGACGATGGCTGCGGCATGGACAAGGAAACCCGCAATCATATATTTGAACCTTTTTTCACCACCAAAAGCGTCGGCGAAGGGACCGGCCTTGGACTGTCCACCGTGTACGGTATCGTCAAACAGAACAACGGTTTCGTCAATGTCTACAGTGAGCCGGGCCAGGGAACGACCTTCGCCGTCTATCTCCCCCGCCATACGGGGACAAGCGGAGAAACCGCAACAGCCGCAGTTGCGGCACCGGCACAGCACGGAAACGAGACCATTCTGCTCGTTGAAGACGAAGCGGCCATCCTGAACATGGCGACGCTGATGCTCGAAAATATCGGCTACAGCGTGCTGGCGGCAAGCGGCCCGGCCGAGGCGCTCCGTCTCGCGGCAGAACATTCAGGCCGCTTCCAGCTGCTTATCACCGACGTAATAATGCCGGATATGAACGGCCGTGATCTGGCAAAGAATATGCTGGCAGCCCATCCGGAGGTGAAATGCCTGTATATGTCGGGATATACGGCCAACGCAATCGCCCATCATGGCGTGCTCGATGAAGGGCTGCATTTCATCCAGAAACCGTTTACACTGCCGGATCTGGCAGCGAAAGTGCGTGAGACCCTGAACACCCCGGACCTCATAGCATCCCGCTGATGCAATCCATTCATGCGGCAAAACCGATTTAAACGGCCCGTTCTCTACGCTACCCCCAACCTGGCCGCCGCTTCCATGTATACCTGCTGCGCCGCTTCACTGAACTGCACAAAGACAATGCGTTCCAGTTCCGGATACAAACCGGCAGCCGTTTGAGCCGCCACAAGGGCGATGACCACCGCCTTACGCATCGGATAGCCGTAAACGCCGGCGCTGACCGCCGGAAAGGCGATGCTTTTCAGGCCGTGCCGGTGCGCCACCTCGAAACAGCGCCGGTAGGCGGACGCGAGCAATTCGGGCTCACCGTGCGTACCGTCTTTCCAGACCGGGCCGACGGTGTGGATAACATGCCGTGCCGGCAGGTTGTACCCGCCGGTAATCTTGGCATCACCGGTTTCGCACCCTTGAAGAGCGGCGCACTCCTGCAGCAACCCCGGTCCGGCGACCCGATGAATAGCGCCATCCACCCCACCCCCACCAAGCAGGGTATTGTTAGCGGCATTGACAATCGCGTCAACAACCAGTGTCGTGATATCGGCCTGAATTATTTCGATGACTCCCGGCATGGTTCCTCCGTTAAAACAAATTGTTGCATCGTTTGGTACGGATAGTATACTCCAACCACTTCGTCAATACGTATTCCTTTGTCTTCACGCGGTGACGTGCTATCGCTTCCTGACATTTCATCCTGGAGCCCCCATGGTACACATAAAATACCGGTTCATCTGGCAGTGGGGAGCCTTGCTCATGGCGCTGCTGCTGTTGGCCGGTGCCGTCATTCACAATCTGAATAAAAGCCATCAAGACATCAGAAGCGGCGAAGAACAGCGCCTCATGACCCAGGTACGCGTCATCAATGTCAACCTGAGTTCACAGCTGCAGGGGACCGACCGCATACTGCGGATCATCAGGGACGACCTGGTGAAAGCTCCTGCAGATCGCTGGTCGGGCGTCACGACCAACGATCGTCTCGAGGTGCTTGTCGCTGCCATGCCGGGCGTCAGAACGCTTCTTGCCGTTGATGCACGCGGGATCATCCGGCTTTCCAACTGGAAGCAGCTGCTCGGAAACGATGTCAGTCAACGGGAGTATTTTCAGACGGCGTTGCATACCCCCGACCGGTCGCTGCTCATCGTGTCGCCTCCCTTCAGAACGATGCTCGGCGCCTGGGGCATGAGTCTGGTACGAGCTGTTCACAATGCAAAGGGTGAGTTTGCCGGCATCGCGGTGGCAACCCTTGATCCGGAATACTTCAAAACCGTTCTCGATTCGGTCAACTATACCCCCGACATGTGGTCGGCCATCGCCCATGGCGACGGCGTTCAGTTCCTTATCTCCCCGGAACGGGACGGCCAGCAGGGGAAAAACATCGCCAAACCGGGGTCAATGTTCACCCGCCATATGGCCGGCGGCACACGCGAAAGCGTCATGTCAGGTGTCATCTTTGCCACGGGGGAGCATCGGCTGATGGCCCAGCACACCATACACCCCCCGGCGTTGCGCATGAACAAACCGCTGGTAGTCGCCACCAGCCGGGATATGTCCGCCATTTTTGCCAACTGGCGCTCCCATGCATGGCATCAGGTTATTGCCTTTATCGCCATCATGCTGGGTGCCATGACGACGCTCGCAGGATTCCAACTCTACCAACGCACGCAGATACGCGAGACAGCTCTGGCACAAAAAGCCGTGCGTGACACGCAACAGCAGCTGATGGAAATCATCGATTTCCTTCCGGACGCCACCTTTGTCATCGATCGCGACAAAAAAGTGGTCATCTGGAACCGTGCTATGGAGAAGATCTCCGGCGTTACCAAGGAAGAGATGATCGGCAAGGGGGACAATGAGTACACGATCCCGTTCTACGGTTCCCGGAGGAATAATCTGCTGGATCTGTTCGATGTGGATGATGCAGAGCTGAAGGCCAGGTATACCAACATCCGCCGAAACGGCGAGATCCTCGATGCGGAGACTTTCTGTCCGGCTCTGAATGGCGGCGAAGGCTCCCATGTCTGGGTGACCGGTGCACCGATCTATACGACGTCCGGCCAACGGAACGGGGCGATTGAGTCAATCCGTGACATTTCCGAACGCAAGAAGAGCGAAGAGTATCTGCGCAAGCTGACCCACGGCATCGAAAACAGCGCCAGTGCGGTATTGATTACCGACAACCAGGGAACAATCGAATACGTCAACCGGAAATTCAGCCAGCTGACCGGGTATCCCCCGGAAGAGGCGATCGGCAAAAATCCGCGCATCCTCAAATCCGATACAACCCACCGCGATGTGTTCGACGACCTGTGGCGCACGATCCTGAGCGGCAAGGAGTGGCGAGGAGAGCTCCTCAACCGGCGCAAGAGCGGTGAGGTCTACTGGTCCATTGCATCGATCAGCCCGCTGTACAATGATGACGGCATGATTACCAACTTCATCGCCAACGTTGAAGACATCAACGAACGCAAGAACGCCGAGGCCACCATTGAGCGGCTGGCCTATTATGACCCGCTGACCGATCTTCCCAATCGCCGCATGATGCAGAACCGGCTGGAACTGGCCCTGAAGCGCAGCCGGCGCCAGGAGATCGGCGGAGCGCTGTTCTACATCGACCTTGACGGCTTCAAGCATATCAACGACACCCTGGGACATCCGGCCGGCGACAAGCTGCTGCGTGAGATGGCCGGGCGTTTTACGAACATCTTACGTGATGACGACATGGTGTGCCGTATGGGGGGAGACGAGTTTGCCGTGATCCTGCACGACATCCACCAGGCACAGGATGCGGTGCCGGTTGCCCGGAAACTGCTGGAGGCAATATCCGAACCGCTGCTGCTTGAAGGGAGCGAAGTTGCGGTGACCGGGAGCGCCGGTATCGCGCTGTTCCCCAAAGATGGCGAAGACGGCAAGACCCTTGAAAAACATGCCGATATTGCCCTGTACCGCGCCAAGGATGGGGGCAAAAACACCTTCCGCTTCTTCTCGGAGGAGCTGAACAATACGTCGTCATAACTTTGCCCGCACCCTGATGAACCCGGCATAATTGCGTACGCATGGTGCGGACACAAAACGGCCTGCTGTCACGAAGGTGTGTCAGCAGGCCGTTTCTCTTTGCAATCAGGTTCCGTACGAGACGCTTATCCCTTGATCTGTCCCTGAATCCCGATAGTGACTTCCTTGTAGGGAATATCCTTGCCGCTTGCCGCCAGCGCCTGCTTGGCCGCCATGCCGATGCCGCCGCAGCAGGGAACCTCCATCCTCAATACGGTGATGCTCTTCACATCGGACTTGCTGAACAGCTCGGTCAGTTTCTGGATGTAAAAGTTGTTGTCGTCCAGCTTCGGGCACCCCATCACGACCGCCTTCCCCTTGAGAAAGTCTTCGTGATAACCGGCGTAGGCGATCGGCACGCAGTCGGCGGTGATCAGAAGGTCAGCGCCCTGGAAATATGGCGCGGTCGTGGAAACGAGATGGAGCTGCACCGGCCACTGACCGAGCTGGCTCTGCTGGCTACCCGCAGCTGTTGCAGCGACAGCTGCCGCCTGTGACGGGGCAAAGCTCATGGCGCGGGAACCGGGGCAACCTCCGCCGCCACCATGGTGATGAGCTGCAGCAGGCGCTTGTGGTGCATGAGAATGTGCCGGAGCCGGTCTCCCCATGGCAGCCAGATGTTTTTCCACCGCTGCTTCGTCAAACGCATCGGTATCGCGCTCTTCAATATGGATGGCATCCTGCGGGCATTCGCCCAGGCATGCGCCCAGACCGTCGCAGAGGTTATCGGCCGCCAGCACCGCCTTGCCGTTGATCATCTTGATAGCGCCCTCTGCGCACGAGGGGACGCAGAGTCCGCAGCCGTTACATTTGTCCTGATCGATTGTTACAATTTTTCTCAACATGGGTAATCTCCTTTTGTTTGGTTAGATTATGTCGTCGCTACATTTTTGATGAAGAGCGCATATAAAAAATCAGAAAAAATAGTGCCAGAGATAATCGAGCCGTCCCCTCATCAGCAGCTTTCGTCCCGCATAGGACATGATCTCCCGCACTTTTTCGCGGTGCAATTGATCGTAACAGTGGATGCGGCAATGCTTGCAGGTCGGCTTCTCAGCCTCCAGCGGACATTTCAACCGCCTGGCCAGCGCATATTCGAGAAAAGCGGCACATTCCGGGCAAAGGCTCCGCTCTCCGAGAGCTGCCGGGAGGACACACCGCGTTCGCCCCGCACCCCCGTGCTTCCCGGCACAGTACACCTCGACGAATTTTCCGATGAGCTTGATGTCCTTTTTCTGCTGCGTATTAAGCGCTTCCATGTGTGCGATAATCCCCCGTATTCACATTATCATACATGACACAGGTCAAATTTTTCAGTTTTTACGTGGCACACCCGGCTGCATTCAACTTGCAGCACTGCTCGCCCATTCATCCGCTGACAAAGAGCACTCGTCAGCTGCGGATTTTACACTCCGAAGCAACTCCGATGCGTATTCTGTCGCAGCCACATTTTTTTCCTTTGCCTCCCCCCGCCGATTGCGGGTAATATGTCCGCGTTTATCCACCCTGAAAGAAGCCCGAATCAATGAGCGCAGACGACGCAAAAAAAGAAAAACTGACCAAAGAGTTGCAGGGAATGGGGCTGGGAACCGTCGGCGTCTTCATTCTGCTCGCGTTTCTGACCTATAATTCTGCCGATGTATCCTGGAACAGCTACTCCAGCGTAGAAGGGATCCATAACCTCGGCGGGAGGATGGGGGCGCAGATCGCCGACCTGTTCTTCATCAGTTTCGGCCTGGCATCGTACCTGATTCCACTGGCGCTACTCTACATGGCCTACACCCTCTTCCGTTTTAAAGAGATCCGCCTCCGCTCATACAAACTGGCGGCGGCGTTCGTTCTGCTTTTCTCCCTGGCAACCCTGCTCGCTTTTTTCCGCGACAAGATCATCGTCTTCGATCAGGTCGTCGCGACCGGCGGCGCGGTCGGCGTGCTGATGTCCCGCGCCCTCAAAGGGACCGTCGGCGTCACCGGCGGCCTGTTGCTGCTGCTGCCGCTGCTGGCCGCCTCGATCATGATCCTCTCGAAATTTTCCTTTATCCTCTTCGCCGGCTGGTGGCTGGAGAACTTCAAACATAAATGGGCAGCCTGGCGGAAACGGAGCGCCCAGACGCGCGACGAGCAGAACCGCGCCAAGGCAAAGCAGGAAGGGCTTCCCGCCGCCGCTGCAAGCGGTCCGGTCATCAAACCGATGGCGCCGCCACCACCGCGCCCCAACATCCTCAAGAAGGAAAAAGAGAAGAAGAAAGAGGATTCCAAGACAGCAGCGGTACAGGAAACCTTCGAGTTCATCAAGGCCGAAGGGGATTTTCACACCCCCCCCTTCTCGCTGCTGGATGTCCCGCCACCCACCGAGAAGACGCTCGACCGCGATGCCCTGACGATGAATGCGCGGCTGCTGGAGAAGAAACTCAAAGATTACAACATCGACGGCGAAGTCGTGGAGATCTGCCCCGGCCCGGTCATCACGATGTACGAATATGCCCCGGCCCCCGGCATCAAGATCAGCAAGATCGCCGGCCTGACCGACGACCTGACCATGGCGCTGCAGGCCATGTCGATCCGCATCGTGGCCCCGATCCCCGGCAAGGGGGTCGTCGGCATTGAGGTCCCCAACCGCGACCGCGACATGGTTTTTCTCCGCGAGATCTTCAACTGCGAACATTTTTCCCACAGCAAGATGAAGCTGCCGCTCGCCCTCGGCAAGGATATCGCCGGCCTGCCGGTCGTCACCGACCTCGCCAAGGCGCCCCATCTGCTCGTGGCCGGCTCAACCGGCTCCGGCAAGTCAGTCTCGATCAACACGATGATCCTCTCCCTGCTCTACACCTCCACCCCCAAGGATGTGCGCATGATCATGGTCGACCCCAAGATGTTGGAGTTCTCCATGTACGAAGGGATTCCGCACCTGCTGCTGCCGGTCGTAACCGAGCCGAAGAAGGCCTCGCTGGCGCTGAAATGGGCGGTAAACGAGATGGAGCGCCGCTACCAGCTCCTCTCCGACAAGGGCGTGCGCAATATCGATTCGTACAACAAGAAACTGGCGGGAGAACTGCTCGAGCAGGAGGAGCTTGGTACGCTCTCCGACGCCGAAATCATCGAAGAGCTGGAAGAGATTGTTGAGGAGGGCGAAGAGAACGAGGATGCCATCGATCAGATCCCCTTTGTTGTCGATGACGGCGATGCCCTGGAGCACGTCCACCTCCCCTATATTGTCGTTATCGTCGACGAGTTGGCCGACCTCATGATGGTCGCCGGCCGCGAAGTCGAAGAACACATCGCCCGTCTTGCCCAGAAAGCGCGTGCATCCGGCATCCACCTCATCCTCGCCACCCAGCGTCCCTCCGTGGACGTCATCACCGGCCTGATCAAGGCCAACCTGCCGTCGCGCATCTCGTTCCAGGTGACGTCAAAAGTCGATTCGCGCACGATTCTGGACACCAACGGCGCTGAAAGCCTTCTCGGCAACGGCGACATGCTCTATATGCCGCCCGGCAGCTCGCGCCTGCAGCGTATCCACGGCGCCTTCGTTTCCGACGCCGAAGTACAGCGGGTCGTGGACTTCCTCAAGAAACAGGGCAAACCGGTCTACGAGAAGTCGATTCTGGAGATGAAAGACCCCGACGAAAAGGGAAGCAGCGACGACGAGGAACAGGACGAACGCTGGGAGGATGCATTGCGGCTGGTTGCTGAGACCAAGCAGGCCAGCATATCCATGGTACAGCGCCGCCTGCGCATCGGCTACAACCGTGCCGCACGCATTGTCGAAATGATGGAGAGCGAAGGGATGGTTGCCATGAGTGACGGCACCAGCAAGCCCCGCGAGGTGTACCTGGACATCATCCACGCCTATCTGAATTCGCAGTTAACGAAGTAAGCGGCCCCTGGTGGTTGAATGCTGACGGACTCAGGCAGTATAGATACAACAACTCAAATTAAACAATTTTTCGTGATATTCCATTAATTTTTATTGACATTTACCACTGTTTTTGTTAGCACTATGTACATGCGCTTGTGATGCTGTCCCGCAGGAGAGGCCGTGTACGTAACCATGTATCATCAAGTTGCATAACACACACATTGAAGAGCCCCGCGTTCCGGTAACGGATACGGGGCTTTTTTGTGCGACGGACAATTATTGACGCGCTGTCATGGTGTTGGCAGAGGGGGTAAACAGCATGCTGAAAGAGATGAAAACACAGATCCACCTTAAGCCCGGCCAGAAGGGGACAAAGCGGTTGGTGGAGAAGTACGGGGATGCCCTGCTCTGCGTTCGCTATCGCTATGATGCCAAAGCACACTGACAGTATAAGACCGTCGAGATTATTGTCAGCGAAAGCGAATGGACTCCCCCGCCAGCCAAGTACCCGGACGGTACACTCGGCCCCCTCAAAATTGGTTTATATGAAACGTCCTTACAAAACCAGGCAAGAGCAGTCGGAGGACGATGGGATAGCAGCAACAGGTTTGGCTTGTACCATACGGCTGTATTGCCGGAACAAAACTGGAAAAGTTTATAGCGGTAGAAACCGCTCCGAATACGAAGAAAGATGATAGTTTATAGATGTAGAAACATGTTGATTGGCAAAAAAACACGGAAGTTTATAGCAGTAGAAACTTCCTAGGTTTATAGATATAGAAACTTGTTTATACATCTATAAGCTTGTTTCTACATGTATAAACCAAAGGCTGACAGCTCAATTACGAGTTGGTCGCAGAAAGAATGAATCATGAAAGAACACTTCAAAACAAATAATCAACCTGCCACGAAAACGCAGATTTCAAAGCTTTTGGAAGCAATGGGCCAGCTTCCCTTTGCCTATCTGACATTTCTTCGCGAAACCAATGGCTCTGAACTTGGAGTTACAGATACGGGTGGCGATAGTTTGAATATATGGCCAACTGAAGAAATTCAACTCAGAAATGAAGATTACAACATTCAGAAGCATTTGCCCCAGTGCATTGCTATTGGTTCTGATGGTGGCGATGATGCCATTTTACTTGATCGAAGTACATCCAAAGACCCTGAAAAGTGGTCAGTTGTCCGAGTTTGCTTTGCATCGCTTGATACAGAAGAATTTGTTATACAAGCAAAGTCATTTTCAGAATGGGCAACAAATAAATTTCAATTAACAACTTCGCCGCCACCGGAGTTTGATCTACCAACCCAAGAAGAAATTTCAAAAGACGTTGACGAAATAATCGCCAATTTCCCTGAAGGTGATGAACCATTTTAAAGTGCCCAACCAGGAAGAAGCAGCGGCCTAAAACCGCCGCTGTTCTCCCGAGCCGTTAGGCATTCACATCTAATGGAGCCTTATGACATACCTTAAGTGCATTGGACAGACTGGAATTCTATTGGAACTGATAGGTGCTGCTTATATGGTCTATGCAGCTTATACGTCCCGCCGCACGCTCCTAGGCATTGATCCAAAGACATTTGGCGGCGTTGGAGAGATGGCTGAGAGAACACATGACATACTTAACGGGCAAGTCAAAGACGAAATGATAGGTTTTTCGTTTCTAGCCATAGGGCTATTGATGCAGTTCGCGAGCGGCTTTTGAGGGCAATCCGGAGGAATCAACCCTTGAAAGTGGAATGTTTTGAAAAAGCAATTCCCAACCACACCGTTGGACACCGCCCGCCCGAAAAACCGTGCTGGCGGGTCAACGGCGCAAACGTTGAGAAAGGCCATGAATTTGTACTCGAATCAAGGCGAAAAGGTGTTGTGTCAATAACATGGGAGATGACATGGAAGAAACTATGAATGAAATTGTGACGACGCAAGCGCGAGTAGAGAACAAGCTACTATTGCGCGCGAGAGATCGCAACTACCGTGCAGCAAAGTTGACTCAGGGAATTGTAGTGCTGGTGTCGGTCATGCTCCCTATCCTAGGAGTGCTAGTCGGTCCGAGCCACCCTGAAGTGCGGCCTTATGTTGCTCTCTCAGCCCTTGTCCTGCTGTTGCTTGAGACTGCGCTCATCGATCACTTGCAGAAAGACCGGCTTAAGCGTGGCGCGAAGCTGCAAGAGCAGTTCGACACAGAGGTATTCATCTTACAGTGGAATAGATTCGTAGTTGGTGCCCGAGTTGAGCCAGAAGACGTGCGAGCTCTGTCTGCGAAGCCGCTCAATGCAACCCGCGAGGGGCACTTCGACAATTGGTACGAGCCGTGCGTGAGCCAACTCCCGCTGCATCTGGCCCGTCTCGTGTGCCAGCGTACAAACATCAGCTACGACGCCCGATTGAGGCGGAAGTACGGCGGTGGCCTTTTATTCCTGACGATTCTGTTCGGAGTTGGGCTGTTGTTTGTTGGCTTGGCCATGGGTCTCAAGTTTCCGGACCTTTTGATGACGTTACTTGTGCCGTTTATGCCAATATTGACGTGGGCACTGAAGGAGCGCCTGCAACATGCAAATACAGCTTCCTCGCTGACGAACCTTGGTGCCGAGTGGGACAAAATTTGGATGCGAGCACTGGGTGGCGCAAGTGAGGCTGAAATCACGAGCGAATCGCGAAGTCTGCAAGACGCCATCTACCAACATCGCGAGCGCAGTCCTCTGGTATTCGACTGGGTATACTACCGCTTGAGGGCAGTAAACGAAGACGAAGCGCACCACGCCGCAGCAGACCTGGTTACGAGGGCTAAGAAGGTAATCGAGGAGGGCACGAAAAAATGAAATTGATAGCTCATTTCAAGGCGTTTCTCGACGAGGAAGTAAACCTCAACGACACCCGAGTAAAGCTGCTCAGCGGCAGTGTAGAAGCCGTGCAAACAGCCGTCAAAGGCTCCGACTGGGGGGCCAAAATTTTGGACTTCTGGGCACACGGGTCCTGGGCTCATGAGACTATCATCAAGCCTCTCTCGGGCGACGAGTTCGATGCAGACTTGCTTGTCTTCGTGGAACCCGTAGAGGGGTGGGAGGCAAAAGATTATGTAAACAAGCTGGGTGCATTCTTTGATGGGCACAACGTCTACAAAGATAAGGTTTGTCGCTACTCGCACTGCGTGACCATCGAGTACGTTGGTGAGCGGCGTATTGATATTGCTCCCTGTATTAAGGGGCGGCTTCATGAGACAAGCTATGAGGTTTGCAATCGCACCGCCAATACGTTTGAACTCACCTCGCCAATTGCCTACACCGACTGGGTAACCGGAAGGAATGCTGTCGCCGGCGGTAATGACCTCAAGAAGGTCACCCGGCTCTTGAAGTACCTGCGGGACATAAAGACCAACTTCACATGTCCGTCGTTTCTTTTCACGACGCTCGTCGGCATTCATATCTACGACTCAGACAAGGGAACGGCAGCGTTCGCTGACACACCAACATGCCTCAAGACGGTAATTGGTCGGCTGGATGATTGGTTGCAACTGAACACGTTGGTGCCCGAGATTCGCAACCCAGTACTGTGGTCGGAGATTCAGAGTCTGGTCTGGGACCAGACCCAGTACTCCAACTTCCGAGATAAAATTAACCTCTATCGCGGTTGGATTGACGACGCCTATTACGAGACTGACCGGGACGAGTCGATTGGCAAGTGGCAACGCGTATTCGGAGATGCATTCGCTGCAGGCGAGGCAAAGGAAGCTGCCTGCGTCAGCGAGTCAGTTACGAAGAGCACCGCCCTTGTATTGGCAGGGCATTTTCGGGATCTGGTTGACTTGGTCAAAGTTAAGGGGCGTGATGCACTCCCCGCGCGGATTACTCGTCTACCGTATGTACATCGACCAAAGTGGCGCCCCGCATCTCAGCAGTGCACTGTAAAAGTATCAGCTGAGTTGCTCACGTCGAAACAGGGGTCCTACATTCGCCCCGTTACGTCACTAGAACCGGTCCAAAAGGGCCGCGCAATACGTTTCACAGCAACAAACAGCTTTGGACTTCCGTTTTCTACTAGCGAATTCTCGGTCAAGTGGCGAGTGACTAACACCGATAAAGCGGCCTATGATGCAAACGCGCTGCGCGGAGACTTCTATAAAAGCGACTCCGGCGTATGTCGGACGGAGGAACTCGCTTACCGGGGGGTGCACTTCGTCGAAGCCTTCCTTCTCAGGAAACGCGACAACCGGCTATGCGGCACATCTGAGCCCTTTTATGTCGTTATCGAATGACAAGCCGTATTAAAAATGAGACAAAATCAACTGAGCAAACCATACCAAAAAAAGAATAACCTCTTAACTCGGCACAAATAATATCTCAACCAGCCCCATGGACGCCGACCACCCGAAAAACATGGGTGGGCGGGTCATGGGGGCACCCCGTTGTGCGAGAATAAACAGATTAATGATTGAATAAATTGCCGCGCGTTGGATGCCCGAACGAATCACGGGTCCGGATCCTGGCCCCTAACCCATGTTGACAATTTACCTTAAAAGATGGATACTATAGTATCCTTTAAGCACTTAAAGACTACTATAGTATCCAAGGTGACTTATGCCATCATCACAAAACAGAACATACCTCCCTGCTACCCGCGAGGCGACGGAACTCCTCGGCAAGCTGATCCGACTGGAGCGGCGAGAGCGCAGGATGTCTGAGGACGACTTAGCCGGTCGCGCTGGTATAGCTCGCCGGACATTGCAAAGAATCGAACGCGGCGATCCTGGGTGTGCAATCGGGTTATTTTTCGAGCTGGCTGTCTTAGTTGGGGTGAAGTTGTTCGACTCAGACGACCGTTCCACTATTACTATGAATTTGGATCGGGTGAACGACAGGCTCGCAGTTCTGCCCAGCCGGATCAGGTCTTCGATAAAGGTTCATGATGAATTCTAATCCAACAGAACTATATGTCTGGATCTGGCTTCCGAACGAGACAGAGCCGGTTGTTGCAGGAAGACTCGCGGCGCAGGGGCGGACGTACATTTTTAACTATGGCCGCAGCTACTTGGAACGCCATAATGCTATACCTATTTACGACGCCGAGCTGCCGCTGACGTCCGGCGTCATCCCCCTCGTGGCAGGGCTCACTATGCCAGGTTGCTTGCGTGACGCAGCCCCCGATGCTTGGGGGCGTCGGGTAATTCTGAATAAAAGGTTTGGTAAAACAGCCTTACAGATTGACACGGGTAGTGTTGATGAGCTTAGTTATCTGATCGAGTCCGGGTCCGATCGAATAGGAGCACTAGATTTCCAACTTTCTCCAACGGAGTACATACCCAGGTTTGCTGCCGGCGCCCCACTAGAAGAGCTAATCAAGGCCGCAGAATTGATCGAGAAAGGAGTGCCGCTAACTCCTGAACTCGCCCAAGCGCTGCAGCATGGTACCTCTGTTGGCGGGGCACGACCGAAAGCGTTAGTACAAAACGACCATCACAAATACATCGCCAAATTTTCAACTTCAACTGATCTTTACTCGGTTGTTAAAGCCGAGTTTATCGCCATGAGGTTGGCGCTTATGGCTGGTTTACAAGTAGCCGCAGTGGACCTTTTGAACGTAGCTGGCAAGGACGTTTTAATGGTGGAGCGATTTGATCGCGTTGCTACATCTGCTGGCTGGCAACGGAAAGGGATCGTTTCCGCATTGACGATGCTACAGCTCGACGAGATGATGGCAAGATATGCAAGCTATCGTGATTTGGCGAATTTGGTACGGGAAAGATTCATGTTAGCCCCATCAACTCTTAGAGAGCTCTTTTCCCGCATTGTCTTCAATATCTTAATAGGCAACACCGACGACCACGCCCGTAACCATGCTGCTTTTTGGAACGGTCGCACGCTGCAGCTTACACCTGCTTACGACATTTGCCCGCAGTCGCGAACTGGCCGAACAGCATCGCAGGCAATGCTGATTTCAGATGGCCAAAACTCGAGCCAGATTATCACTTGCTTGAAAGCTGCTCCACACTTCCTGCTACACGAAGCAGAGGCGGTCAGGATTATTGAAGGGCACATCCATTGTATTGAGGAGAATTGGTCAAAAGTTTGTGAAGAGGCAGACTTGAGCGAGATTGATCGTAACCTGATGTGGAGAAATCAGGTACTTAATCCCTTTGCCTTTGAAGGGCTAGAGGGCAGTTCGCTCGATGGGTTAGCAAAAAGGTACTGTTAAGCCAATAAGGTAACGGAAGGGCCAGGTCTACAGAACACAGATTCTGTGATCTGTAGACTTGACCCCCAATTATTTTAGACTTGACCCCCAATTATTTTCTATCATTGTGGTGATATTTTAGCCACAAAAACGCTTAAAATATCAATAAATATCATTGCAGTGATATTTATATTGAATTGGGGCTTGCTTTCAACTATTGTAGCACTGCAATGATATCATAGGGCAAGCTCAACAATGGAGCAGCGCATGCGAAAAGTAATAATGCCGTTCCCCGTCCCGGAATCCCAGCCACTGCTTGATGCGGAGACACTCGGTGTCTTCGTACGAGCAAGTCGCACCAAGACGGGTATGGGAATCCATGAGGCAGCCGCTTTCTGTGGTGTGGCTGTGGGCACCATGCAGAAGATAGAGAGAGCCAGCGGCGATGTTAAGCTGAGTTCAATCCTGACTGTTTGTAAGATGCTTGGAATATCACTTACTATCGGCAGTAAGGTGAACTCATGACAGAAAACCTCCTCACCTATCTGGATGGCATCTATCTCGGAAAGATTATTCTCGATGGACCATTTGAGACTTATGGCCTGGAATATGGCGAAACCTGGATTGAAGGCGGAGGATTTCCGATCTCTCCACACCTGAAGTTTCATAAATCGCCTGATGATTCTGTCAGGCGTTTTCTTTCCAACCTCCTCCCTGAAGGGAGATGGCTTGAGGAATTGTCCTTATCGGCGCATATTTCCAAGTCAAACACCTTTGGGTTGATCGCCGCGATCGGATCTGAAACCACCGGGGGACTCACCTTCCGTATTGATGGTGCAGGGAGCGAGACAAACACGACTGATTTCCGGCCAATTAAGACACAGGAACTGGAGGAAAGAATTCGGGAACGCAATGATAGGCCTATTAGCCTCTGGGACGGCAAACAACGGCTTTCAACTGCAGGAGTGCAGGATAAATTACCCATATTGATTATGCCGGATGGCTCTTTTGGCTTTGGCGAAGGAGATCTCGCCTCAACTCATATTCTAAAATTCGATACCAAGCAAAACATCCATCTTGTTCTCAATGAATTTATTTGTATGACGCTTGCTCGCATGGCCGGTTTACCGGCGGCCAAAGTCAAGCTTGAGAGAATAGGGGAGCCGGTCCTGGTGGTGGAGCGTTTTGACAGAAAGTGGATTGGTGACAGGTCAATTAAGCGTCTACATCTGATCGATGGCTGCCAGATGCTGGATTTGTTGCCAACATACAAATATGAACGACCATTCGGCAAAACCGGGCATGCTGCTGGAGTGAGGACTGGCGCATCGTTGCAAAAGTTATTTGATTCTGCCAAGTCATGCAGAGTCCCTGCTCTAACGATCAGGGACATCTTGAGCTGGGCATTGTTTCAATTATTGATCGGCAACAGCGATGCTCATGCGAAAAATATTTCATTTTTCGTTGGAAATGAGGGGATTGTCCTTGCACCGGCATACGATCTGGTCTGTCTCGACGTCTGCGGTGGTCAGTATGATCGGGATATCGCAATGGCAATCGGTGACGTCTTTGATCCTGACGATATCCAGACATGGCAGCTGGCTGAGATGTGTTTTGAGTGCAAATTGCCACAACGTCAGACAGCCCGGATGCTCGACTCGCTCTGTAAAAACATGCTTCGCTCATTGAGGGAAATCTCTCTGCCGGAAATTCTCACACCTGCTGAAGAAGAATTTGCGCGGAATTTAATTCAGGTAATTACAGACAAGGTTCATAGATATCAGGAATATGCGAAGCAGTTGCCAGGATTAAAAATATAGAAAAGAGAAAAGGAGAAGAATGTATGAAAGTGTTTATTGCTCTCTGTACCATCGTGATCTCGTTTTCCACCGTGCAGGCCTTTGCCGACAGTTTCCGCTGCCCAAATGGTAATATTGTCTCCACGGGAGATGGAATATCCACCGCCGCGGCCAAATGTGACCCTCCTGCGAGTGTGTTCAAACGCGAGGAACCGAGAGAGACTGAAGTAAATAAAGAGGATGGCACAATCGGTATAAAAACGATCTACATTGAGGTACAGGAGTGGACTTACACAAAAGATTCAAATCTGTTGCATACGTTGATATTCCGTAACGGCATACTCGAAGAAGTTGTTACTGGTGGCTTTATTCGTTAAGAAGCAAGGAAGCAATTATAGCCTCTTGGGACGACAAAGACCGACAATCAAATAAAGGTAGATTATGACGATATCACGCCAGCCAGTTATTTTGATGTTTGGACTTCTCCTTTTATTTCTTCTGCTGATCTCAGGTATCAGCCCGTATGACCGTGCTACGTGGCTTATGGAGATAGCTCCAATTTTAGTGGCCTACCCGGTGCTCGCTATGACGTATCGCCGCTTCCCACTCACGTCATTGCTCTATGGGCTTATCTTCATTCACGCAACCATCCTGATTGCGGGGGGTGCATATACCTATGCGCGGGTGCCGTTAGGATTCTGGTTGCAGGATATCCTGCTGCTAATGCGCAATCCCTACGACAAGATTGGCCACTTTGCACAGGGCTTTGTCCCTGCATTGATTGCACGCGAAATTTTTATTCGGGGTTGTTATATGTCAGGCCGAAAGATGGTCGGGTTCTTGTCGGTTTGTGTCGTTATGGCCATCAGTGCCTGGTACGAGCTGATCGAATGGGGCGCTGCAATTGTGCTTGGACAGGGAGCAGAAGAGTTTCTGGGCACACAGGGTGACGCTTGGGACACCCAATCTGATATGCTTTTTGCTTTCATTGGAGCGCTGGTAGCTATAGCAGCGCTGTCAAGATTTCATGACCATCAGATTGCACAGCTGGAAAGAACACAATCCAACCAGGCCGCATAACCTGACTCATAAAACCGCCGGGTCATCGCCCACACTGCCGGACGGTGTCGCACAGAAAGGGAAAACCGATGCACATGCCACTCCGCTGTATAATAATCCTGCTGCTACTGTTGATGGCCTCCACATCACCGGCTGCCACTCCTGACGAACTCTCCTCGGAGGTAACTGCAAACTACCGGATCACCGCTCCCGGTTTTTTTGGCAACTTCAAGGCCATTGGCAACGTACTGACGCCACGCCGGGATGGATTAGGGGTAAACAGGCCCAGCAGTATGTTTAAGCCAAACCTGGTGAAGAACCGCCAGCTTGTCATGGCCGGTGGCGGCGATCTCTCCCTTGGCACTGCCCACAATAACACGCTGAAACCAGGCGAACGGCTCTATCTGTACGGAGTCAGCACCGGCGACAATTATCTGCAGCTTGATCTGTACACCGTTGCCACCTATGTAGTGCCCGGCATGAGAGGGCCAACGCCGTTGCAGGCCTCTGTCCGCTTCCAGTATGACAACGGGCTGGCAGGTCTCACCACCAGCCAACTGCTTGATGACATCAGCGAGTGGTTTGATACGGAAGAAGAGAGCCGCCCCGCTGCAAAACCGCGCAAGGCAGCCACGACTACCCGTACAATCCAGCGTGGCCAGACGCTGGAGGAAGTGACCGCAATTTTCGGCCCGCCGGAGAAACAGGTTTTGCTGGGGGCAAAGAAGATCTTTCTCTACGGGGATCTGAAGGTGGTGTTTGTGGACGGGAAGGTTATTGACGCCGAGTAACAGCGCAAGAGCTGTATCGCAGGTTCAACGCAAAAGCCCACATTAATAACTCTCGTTTGGGGTTCAATACTACGAGTGAGCGGTTGAAATCATGAAAATTATTCTGGCAGTGGAAGAGACTTATCAGTATAGTAGCGGCCTTACATACTATCGAACGTTCACGAAAGGAGCGTAAATGCAGATTCAATCAACGGGCCAGACACAGCAGACCGCGCAAATGCAACAAACACAGATACGCAAGATGGATGGCAGCGGTGGCGGACAAGGGCTTCAGAACGGCGCCAACTGCACCACAACACAACCCACTGCTTCATCACCTATAAGCACGGCTCCTCTTGCTGCCAACAGCACTTTTTCCATCTTCGCTTAATACTCTGCAACCATCCCTATCCTCCCCTGAAGCACTTGTGTCCAGGAGGAGATTTTCAATAGTTACTTGAAAGTATCGTGAGTTAGCCTGGTCCGCCCACCGGACGGCAACCGCATACCCGCCTGATTTCAACTTCAAGCACACTCAGACGATACGGTTTACAGATTAACCCGGCAGGTGGATGATCTGCGATACGCTCATCCAGATCATCTTTGCTGAAGCCGCTGGCAAGAATTACCCTGGCGTCCGGCTTGATAGCGTGGATTTGTCTCATCGCGGTTATCCCATCCATGTTCGGCATCGTCAGAACGGCTTTAAAATCATTGTTCTGCTGTCTGTTGGCTGGCCCATCAGCACTCACTGAAAGGACAAATATTTGTCATTATAGTTTAACAAAATTACTACCGGCCAAAAGTCACCGTCAATGCAATTACGAGCGTAGTTTTTATTTTTTTAGAGATTTAATAGGTTATACTGCCAAGATGGTATTTGTTTGTGGTCTTATCGTTTATGAGATCGTTTAGGTAGCCCAACCGGTGCGGGAACTCAAAGTCAGGCGCCCGGTGCCTCACAACCTTGAACAGAGGGGAGTTGGGATAATAATGCTGGTTCACAACGAGTCACACAGGGCAGAGAGAATTGGCTGGCTTCGAGCAGCCGTACTTGGAGCTAATGACGGAACTATTTCGGTCGCAAGCCTGGTTGTCGGCATTGCTGCCTCCGGGGCAGAGAAGAACAACATCCTGCTTACCGGAGTGGCCGGCCTTGTCGCGGGAGCAATGTCAATGGCGGCGGGCGAGTATGTCTCGGTTCAATCCCAGGCCGATACTGAAAGCGCCGACATCGAAAGAGAAAGACGTGAACTACGGGATCAGCCGGAGAGCGAACTTGCAGAACTGACTTCAATTTATGTGAGCCGGGGACTTGATCAACCGTTAGCGCGCCAGGTAGCTGAAAAACTTATGTCTGGTGATGCCCTTGTGGCCCACGCCCGTGACGAACTCGGCATCACGGAAACTCTACGGGCACGCCCGGTTCAAGCGGCTCTCGCCTCTGCAATTTCATTCGTTGCCGGTGCCATTGTCCCGATCATAACCGTGTTGCTTGCTCCTGCTGCCTGGGTGACCGAGGCTTCATCTGTTACCGCACTCTTCACCCTGGCCGGTCTGGGGGCCACCGCCGCATATGCCGGTGGTGCGCCTGTTGTTAAGGGTGCAATTCGCGTCGCCTTCTGGGGAGCGTTCGCAATGGGACTAACCGCAGGAGTCGGCAAACTCTTCGGCACGGTTATATGAGGAGACCCGACCGGATAAGGGCGCATGTGGGATATAGCAGACGTATTTCACTGCACCTATCAGGATTAAGGAGGATGTTATGAACCGCCACATTTTTCCACCACCCTACCGCCATGAGCACGGCCCGGTTAAAAACGCCAACGATGTTGTCAAGGAACAGCTTACCTTTGGACAAAAAGCATCGGACTGGATTGCAGACAAGGTGGGATCGTGGCAATTCATCATCGGCCAGTCAACACTGCTCACCGTTTGGGCGATATTGAATGTCACCGCCTGGATTCAACATTGGGATCCGTATCCATTCATCTTGATGAATCTTGTCCTCTCACTACAGGCTGCCTACACCGCCCCAATGATCATGATGAGCCAAAACCGCAAAGCTGATCGTGACCGTATCGAAGCGCACATTGATTATGAAATCAATGTGAGGGCAGAGCTCGAGATCAAAGCAATTCTGGAAAGACTTGACGCACAGAATATTGTCATGGCCGAGCTGCATCAGATGCTTGAGGAATTACGTAACAATAAGAACGGACAACACATGAATACACAAGCCCAACTATCCACCTAACAAAAAGCCCGCCAGGGGATCTCCGAGGAGTACTGCTGCATGAAAATCACCTTCAACGGCGCCGTTCATACCGTGACCGGCTCGCAACATCTGATCGAGGTTAACGGCAAGACCATCATGCTCGATTGCGGCATGTTTCAGGGCAAACGAAAGGAATCCTTCGAGAAAAACCGCAGCGGATTTTGCAGGGGGGAGAGCGTCGATTGTCTGATTCTTTCCCACGCGCACATCGATCACTCGGGGCGCATCCCCTGCCTCGTCAGGAACGGCTTTAAAGGCGATATCTTTTGCACGTCGGCAACCCGGGACCTGTCTGCGGTGATGCTCCTGGACAGCGCCTTTATCCAGGAGAAGGACGTGGAATTCGTCAATCGTCGCCGTAAGAAGCAGGGTCAGAGCCTCTTCGAGCCGCTCTACACCAAGGCCGATGTGGCCAGGGCCATGGATCAATTCGTCGGGCTCAGCTACAACCGCCCCCATCAGCTCTTTCCCGGCGTTTCTCTCACCCTCGTGGATGCCGGTCACATGCTGGGCAGTGCCCATGTCATTCTCGATATCGATGAAGAGAGCTCCGGGCAAAAACGCCGCCTCGTTTTCAGTGGCGATATCGGAAGGGCTGATATCCCGATCATCCGTGACCCGGTACCGATTAGCGACGGTGCCGACATCGTGATCATGGAGAGCACGTACGGCAACCGGCTGCACCCCCCCTACCCCGAGTCAGAGAAGGATCTGGAGCGCATTGTCAATGAAACCGTCCGCCGGGGGGGATCCCTTCTGATCCCGGCCTTTGCCGTCGGCCGCACGCAGCAGATCGTCTACGCCCTGCACAAACTGCACAGCGCCGGGGCCATCCCCGACCTGCCGATCTTCATCGACAGCCCGCTGGCCACCCGCACAACCGATGTTTTCCGCCTTCATCCGGAGGTCTATGATGCCGAGATGTGCGAGTTCCTGCTGACCGATGACGACAAGAACCCGTTCGGCTTCGGCCGCCTCCAATACACCCAATCGGTGGAGCAATCAAAGGCGCTTAACGGCTTGAAAACCCCGGCGATTATCATCAGTTCCGGCGGCATGCTGGAGGGGGGGAGGATTCTCCACCATTTACGCAACCGCATCGAAGATCCGCGCAACACCATCCTCTTAACGAGCTGGCAGGCGCCCAATACTCTCGGCCGCCGACTCGTGGAAAACGAGAAGAGCGTCCTTATTTACGGCGAAGAGTTCCAGGTGCGCGCCAAGGTAGAGGTCCTGCCCGGCTTCTCCGGCCACGCCGACCGGGATGGACTTGTTAATTTCGTGCGCGCCATGAAGAAGAAACCGCAGCAGACGTTTATTGTCCATGGCGAAGAGGCCCCCTCCACGAGCCTGGCCGAGGCGCTGCGCACTGAACTCGGCCTCGAAAACGTGGTCATCCCGGATGTCATGCAATCATTCGAGGTATGATCAGACCCGAAGATCTGAGCGGCAAGCAGGACCGGGGATATAGCCTTTGACGCTGTTGGAAGGTTAGGGTAAAAGAAATATATCAACCACGTGACGATGCGGGGGGGCCTCGGCCCCACTTGATCCTTAACGGGATATCAGCCTTTTGTATACTGCAACTCACTACCACACCAGGAGTCATTATGAACCGCCACCTGCTTTTCCCTGTCCTGCTGGCAGCGCTGCTGTCAATCGCACCGGCTTCATCAGAGGCCGGCTTTCTGAATGATGTGATGAAAAACATTACCGTACCGCCAGCTGCAACCGCCAAACTTGATGACGCCACGGTGGTCAAGGGCCTGAAGGAGGCTCTCGCGACCGGCACCGCCAATGCGGTCACTGCGGTATCGCAAACGGACGGCTATTTCGGCAACCAGCTGATCAAAATCCCGGTGCCGGACAAATTACGACCAGCTGCCGCCCTGCTGAACAAGTTCGGCTTCCGCCAGGAAGTGGATGATTTTGTCCTTGCCATGAACCGCGCCGCAGAGAAAGCCGCCCCCAAGGCCAAAAAGCATTTTATCGCGGCACTTCAAGCGATGACCATTGAAGATGCCCAGAAAATCCTGCAGGGGGGCAATACCTCTGCTACCGAGTATTTCAGGGACAAGACCTCCAAAGCAATATTCGCCGAATTCAAACCGGTCGTTTCGTCCAGCCTGCAAAATGTCGGGGCCGTGCAGAGTTACCGGCAGATGGCGGAGAGCTTCAAAACAATCCCATTTGCCGGCAGCCTTGCCGATGTTGATCTGGATGATTATGCAACAAATAAAGCCGTGGATGGCCTCTTCGCCATGATCGGCGCAGAGGAGAAGAAGATCAGAACCGACCCCGCAGCCCGCGGCACCGAGTTGTTACAGAAAGTGTTCGCTAAATAGCTGCCGCCGACAGGAGAGAAGGAGTTGTTATGACCATTACCGCCGCCGCCATCCAGTTTACCGTCACCCAGGGGGATGTGGACGCCAACCTCGCCTCTGTGCGTGAAGCCCTTCCCCGCGTCGCCGCGCAGGGGGCCAACCTGGCCGTACTGCCGGAGATGTGGTCAAGCGGCTTTGCCTACAGGGATTTGAACCGGCTGGCCCTGCGCACGGAAGGGATTGTTGCTGAACTGCTGGAACTGTCTGCCCGGCTTAAACTGGTGATCGTCGGCAGCATGCCGGAACCGCATGGCGACAAGGTGTACAACACGGTGTATGTCCTCGACAACGGCACACTGGCCGGCCTTTACCGCAAGATTCACCTCTTCTCACTGCTGGGGGAGGACCGCGCCTTTTCCGGCGGCGATTCATGGCTGCTGGCAGACACTTCGATCGGCAAAATTGGGGTCATCATCTGTTACGACCTGCGCTTTCCGGAGCTTACCCGGCGCCTCGCAGTGGAGGGAGCCCAGGTGATCTGCGTGCCGGCCCAGTGGCCCAAACCGCGTCAGGAACACTGGCGCACACTGCTCCGGGCACGGGCGATCGAAAACCAGCTCTTCGTTGTCGCCTGCAACACCTGCGGCACGGTCGGCAAACTGGACTTTTTCGGCATGAGCATGATTATCGATCCGAAGGGGGAACTGCTAGCCGAGGGGGGGGAGAGTGAAGCGGAGCTTGTCGCTGAACTTGACCTGCAGGACATGAACGACTGGCGGGCGCAAATCCCCTGTTTCAACGATCGCAGGCCGGAGTGTTATTAACCGGCAAAACCTTTTGTCCACAAAAAACACGAACTACACGAAAGAAACCCGTTTGATCGGGATTACTCCTGAATGATGATGCAGATAAGAAATCAAACACGCAGTTTTTTTGTCTTGTTCGCGCATTTCGTGGACCGCTTTTTCTTTTTCACACATGCAGCTTCTTCAACAGTTCCGGATGGTGCAACGAGCTACGCAGCGTGCTCCGCACCGCTTCAACCTCCCTGAACCCCTCTTCCTTCGACATGAAACCGCTCTTGTAGCGGAGGCGCAGTTTTTTGCGCATGATATCGGCGGCGGCAAGAGCCTTCTCTCCGGTCGGGTCCACCCGGAGGAATTTCGAAGCGTCAGGGTCATGCAGGAAATCGAAGATCGCCTCCCGGGCCAACTCCATATACTCGTCCCGGTCACTCTCTGCCAGCTGATACCGTGACCTGCTGGAGAGGGTCTGCATGACCTTCTGCAGACGTTCCACCCGTGACAGCATCATGATGGAATTAAAAATCTGCTTGTTGGTGCCGAACGAGAAGAGGGTTGTCGTCAGCACATTGCGCAACAGCTGATCGTTGCCCCGCTGATTAGCCCGGCAGACGGCATGCGCCTTCCGCCAGACATCCTTCTCCACAAACTCCTCGAAGCGCATCTCCCAATAGGCATGTTTCATTGTTATCGCCGCAAACGAACGGATGATCTTGTAGGGGACGAAGTAGTTGTGAGCGACCGTGTCCGCCGCCAGATGGCAGAGATAGCCGTAGGCGCAGGCCCGCTGATGGTCGGTTTTCGCCTCTTTCAGCAGCGTCTTGCCGATACCCCAGCGGTGGCAGTGGAGCAGGTAATGGGTGTATTTTTTGCCGACCGTAATATCGGGAGCGAGGCAGCCGTAGAGAAAGTCTTTCGGATGGGCGGTCAGGAGCGCGGCGATATCGCCGGCAAGCAGCTCCGGATGGGCCAGCACCTGCACCCCCAGCTGTGTATGAATACCACCGCCCCAGCCCAGTGCATCGGTCGGGAGCAGGATTGCCGCAATGGCGATGAGCAGATAAATCATGGAGTTCTTTCTTTTGACAGGCGTGGTGCTTACTGGTAGATTCTGCACCTGATAATACGCCACATTATACTACGATGCATTCAAAATTAACAGGCAGGAGCCGCTCCCGTGACCACACATTCAACCCGGCATTCCGTTCAAGCGCATCTGGCTGCATCGCTCACCGCCTACCTGGAAGATCTTCAGGAAAGCGGACTGGACGGTATTCCGCCAGAGCTGTTGACGGCGACGGCAGCGATGGAGATCCCGTTGCAACGAACCGCTCCTGCAGCACAGGATGCAGGGAACACCATGAATGACCAACCGATAGCAGCGGATAAGCACGAGACCCTTGAACAGATCAGAAAAAACCTGGGGGAGTGCCAGCGTTGCAAGCTGGGAGCCACCAGGAAGAGCCTGGTCTTCGGTGTCGGCAATCCCACGGCGAGGCTTGTCTTTGTCGGCGAAGGACCGGGGGCCGACGAAGATACGCAGGGAGAGCCGTTTGTCGGCGACGCCGGCAAAATGCTGAACCGCATCATCGCCGCAATGGAACTCACCCGCGAGGAGGTGTACATCTGCAACGTGGTCAAGTGCCGCCCGCCACAGAACCGGCCACCGGAGGCTGATGAAGTCAGCACCTGTTCGCCGTTCCTGCTGCGCCAGCTCCAGTCGATCAAGCCCGAGGTGATCGTCGCGCTCGGCAGCTCCGCCGCCCAGGCCCTGCTGCAGACAAAGGTACCTATTTCAAAGCTGCGCGGCAAGTTTCACGACTTCCACGGCATCCCCCTTATGCCGACCTATCACCCGTCATACCTGCTCCGCACCGGCGGCAATTCCGACTCTTTCTGGAGCGTCTGGGACGATATGACGCAGGTACTGCAACTCCTCAAACTGCCGGTTCCGAACAAAAGCAGAAACAAGTAGAAAACCGACACGACCGGCCGTGACTGCAATCATCCCCATCCTGAAAAGCCTCTTCCCGCCATCCTGTCACGAGCGGGTTTTCCTCGTCGGCGGCACGCTGCGCGACATGCTGATTGGAAGGAAGAGTCAGGATCTCGACCTCGTAACCTCCCTTTCCACTGACGAACTCTGCGCGCTCGGCTTCCGCCAGGTGGAGCCGACCAGCGGGGCTACAATTTACTTCAAACATCACCGCGAATTCGGCAAGATTGAAGCCAGCCGCATCGACAGCAGGTACGATCTGGAGGCCGATCTGCGCCGCCGCGATTTCACGGTCAACGCCATGGCGCTGGATCTATCCGGCAGGGTGATCGACCCGCTGGGAGGCGCAGATGACGTGAAGATGCGGGTTCTACGGGCTTGCAATGCCAAAACATTCACCGACGATCCACTGCGGATCTTTCGCGCCTTCCGCTTTGAGGCCGATGGCTGGCGCATGGCAGCGGGTACTGCGACGCTGATCCGTGCAGGGGAGTGGTCAGCAGCATTCGCCGCCATGCCGGCCGAGCGTTTCAGCGCCGAGATGCTGAAGGCTCTGCCTTTGGGAGCACCGGAACGCTTCTTTCAACTGATGCTCGAGTTCAGAGCAGGTGCCGAATTTCTCCCTGAAATATTCCGCATGCCGCAGGTCCCTGCCGGACCGCCCCAGCATCACCCGGAAGGGGACCTGTTGACTCACTCCATCCAAGTGCTGCAGCGGGTGGCGACGGAGAGTAACGAGCCGCTACCAAGATTCTGCGCCCTCTTCCACGACCTCGGCAAACTGGCCACAAATCCGGCGCTCTACCCCACACATCACGGCCATGACAACACCGGCTTCGCCATGGCCGTGGAGTTCTGCAACCGGCTCCGTCTGCCGGCGACGTACCGCACGGCGCTCGCCTGGGTCAGCAGCCTGCATGGCAAGGCAAATAAGTGGTATGAGTTGCGCGATTCATCGAAACTCAAGATGGCGGAACAGGCGTTCAAGGGTGGTATTGTTCATATTCTGCCGCTGATTGCCGCCGCCGACAAAGCGGGTGGGCTGCCGATGACCGGCTGGGAGGATGTTGTCCGGATTGCCGCGATGAGTGCGCGGGAGCTGGGCATTGACCAGGAGAGTCTGGAGGCGATGCCGGTCACACACCGGGCGACCTTTATCCTGCAGAAACGGATAGAAATGTTAAAAACAGTATCCGCAGCTTGCCCTGAAAAAGGCAGGTAACAGCCGGAACACGCCGATAAGTCACAACATGAAATCAGTATGGTAGAATAGATCATCCGGGAACGTCACGGTGTCGATGTCGCCTTGCAGAGCCAATGTGAACCTACCTGAAACAGAGGAGTCTGTCATGATGATCGAAGAGCAGGTCTATGCCCGACCGGTACGTGATTTCTGCCGTAAAGAGCTGATCCTCTGTTCGGTCGATGACGTGGTTCAGGAAGAGGCGGCGGTCATGTCCGAACGCGGGATATCAAGCGTTATCGTCTGCCGGGAGGGAGTGCCGGTCGGGATCTTCACCGACCGCGATCTGCGCACCAAGGTGGTGGCAATTGGCGGCGATCCCCGCACCCTGCGGGCGGGAGCGATCATGAGTACACCACTGATCGTCGTACAGGAGGATGACTTTCTCTTTGAAGCCGTCTACCAGATGACCCGGCACGGGATTCATCGTCTCGGCGTCGTCGCTGCCGATGGCCGGCTCTGCGGTATGCTCACCGAATCGGACCTGATCCGGGCACAGAGCAACTCACCACAGCAACTGGTGCGGCAGCTGGAATCGGCCCGGAGCATTGCCGATCTCAAGGTGATCCATCGCGGCATAAATGCGCTTACCCTCTCCCTGCATCGTGTCGGGGTGCCGACCCACGATCTGATGCGCCTGATCTCCCATCTGAATGACCAAATTGTGCAGCGGCTCATCGCCCTGCTGCGCAGCGAACGCTTTCCGCAACTGCCCGCAGGGTTTGCCTTTGTCGTCATGGGGAGCGAGGGGCGCTGCGAGCAGACACTCAAGACCGATCAGGATAACGCCATGATCTACGCCGATGACCTCGCGTCTGACGATGTGGCGATGCTTACAGCCTTCTCTGAGGAATTGATCCAAGGACTTGTCGAGATCGGCGTTCCCGAATGTCCCGGCGGCATCATGGCGAAGAACCCCTTCTGGCGGCGCAGCCTGACGGAGTGGATGGCGGTGGTCAATGAATGGATCTCGGAACCGGAGAGTGAAAGCATTCTCCACTTCTGCATGTTCTGTGATCTCCGCACCCTTGCCGGTGACCCGACGTTGGAGCAGGAGATCAAGTCACATATTGCCGAGCGGGCACAGCATGAGACCCTCTTTTTAACCCAGTTGGCGGTTCAGGCGGGGAAATTCACTCCGCCTCTCGGTTTATTTGGCGGGTTCAAGGTTGAGAAGGGTGGAGAGCACCGCGGCGAGATTGATCTCAAAACCGCCGGGCTCTTCGCGATCACTGAAGGGATCAGAGCCCTCGGCCTTGCTGCCGGCCTCGTCGGAGGGGGAACAGCGGAGAAGATGGTGCTGTTGCAGGAGAAGGGGGTACTGAGCCGCGATCAACTGGAGGATTTGCAGGCCAGCTTCAACCTGCTCTGTCAGTTGCGACTGCAAGGACAGCTGGAGGCGATCGCCAGGGGGGGAGAACTATCCAACCACATCACTCCTGCTGTCCTCAACCGCGTCGAACAGGGGCGCCTGCATGTGACGCTGGAGGTCGTGAAGTCATTCGAGGCCTTTATCAGATACCGCTTCCGGCTCGATGTCGTCCCCGGTTGAGCCGCACACACTAATCCTGGCTGGATGCTTCTTTCCCCGGCTTCTTGATGAGGTCGAACAGAAGCTTCCCCAGACCGAGCAGGGCTATCGCCATAAAGAAGAAACCGCGAAGGCTTGAAGGAACTTTCCCTTCACTGATAAAAATCACCTGATCCGAAACCGGAACATTCATCTTGGTAAGAAATTCTTTAAGTTTACCCCGGTTCGAGTCGGCAACCAGACTGCTGACCGTCATCCCGCTCAGGTCGTAGCGTCCCATAAAAAGTTGTTTGTTTTCCTCGATAAACTTGGCGCGAGCAGCGTCAGTATCCAAATCAAAGTAATAGGTCTTGAGCGCGTTAATAATTTTCGGATCACGGGATTCAAACCAGATCTGCAGATTGTCATCTTTTTCCGAGCGTTTTAACGGGACCAGAAATGAAGTGATCTCCACGGTGCCGCTCATGTTGATCGCCTGCAGCAGATCGCGGTAGCCCCCTTCGACCTTGAGCCATTCCCGCGGGGCTCCCTGGCGGGCGAGGGTCTCTATGTTGATGCTCTGCGGAGCAGGGTTGCGGAAATAGAGGGTGAGATCGTTGAATCCGAGCCAAGCGAGGACGAGACAGACAACCAGCAACGTAATACGAAAACGTTTCATTCTTATATCCTTGTAAAAAAGTGGGCCGCCCAAAGGCGGCCCAGAGTATTTCAGAGCAATGCGTTGAAAGCAAGTGTAATTAGGCTTCCTCGACGGCGTGTCCACGGTTGATGTCTTTCTGTGTCATCAGCGAAACGATGACCAGAGCGAGAATCGACAACGGGATCGAAATGGCAGCCGGGCTGTTGAAGTTGATCGGAGCATCCTTGGGAAGAAGGCCGTACACGGCATACATGTCCGGGGAGATGAGGATCAAACCAAGTGAACTGACAATGCCGACAGTGATCGAGGCGGCAATCCCTTTGGCGGTCGTCTTGCTCCAGAAGAGGAGCATGAGGATGGCCGGCAGGTTAGCAGAGGCGGCCACGGCAAAGGCCCAGCCAACGAGGAAGGAGACGTTCATCCCCTCGAATATGATCCCGAGATAGATGGCGATACAGCCGACGACAACAGCGGAGATCTTACCGGCGCGGACTTTCTGGTCTTCGGTCATTTTGATGCCAAGGAAGTTGTCCATCAGGTCATGGGCAACAGCTCCTGAGGCGGCAACGATCAGGCCTGAGACAGTCCCGAGGACGGTTGCGAAGGCAAGAGAGGAGATAACCGCGAAGAGAACGACCCCGAAGGAGAGAGCCAACAGCGGCGCAGACATGTTGTCGTCGGTGAGGTTGATAACCCCGTTGGTCATGGCGCCAATCCCGAGGAAGAGGGTGAGGACGTAGAAGAAGCCGATGGCGGCGATGGCGACGATCGTCGATTTACGCGCCGCAGCCTGACTCGGAACCGTATAGTATCGAATAAGGATATGGGGCAGCGCTGCAGTGCCGCAGAAAAGAGCGAGCATGAGTGAAACGAAGTTGAAAGTCTCGGTCGGAGTAGCATTGTCGACCTTGAACTTCAGGCCGGGGCGTAGAACCCGGGTACCGGGGGTCGGCTTCTGGTAGAAGACCTGGGTCTTTTCGTGGCCGTCGACAACGTACTTTTTACCCCAGAGGACGATGGTCGAATCCTTGATGGCGGAAAGAAAGGCGAGAGGACCGACTGCGCCGGTGGTCAGGACTTCCTTGCCATCCATCCGCAGTTCTTTGATGTGGCCAACCGGGAAGAATTCGCCGGTCTCCTTGGACGCACCGTTATAGAGTACGGTGCCGTTGGCTTTGGTGGTGACGTAAAGGGTCTGTTCAAGGGTGTAACCGGCAGCGGTTTTCTCAAATTTCCAGATTGTCTCCTTGCTGTCCTTGGCAAGCTTGACAAAGCCGGCTTTGCCGAAGGCGGAGTCGAGACCGGCAACAACGCTGTAGCTCGGATCACTGATCACCATGGACGCTGTTGCTGTCAACGGCTTGAAGTCATGATACGCGACGCCGTTATTCACCGGGGTCGTTGAAAGGCCACGAAACAGAACCATAATAACGACAACGGTCGACATGATCAGGAGGAGAGCACCTTTAAAGAACTGCACGTAGGTGGTTGAGGCCATTCCTGCCGTGGCGACGATAATGGTAACAACCACACCGACGATGACGACGCCGACCCAGTGCGGCAGGCCGAGGAGGGGCTGAACGAGAACGCCGGCACCAACCATCTGCGGGATAAGATAGAAAAGCGAAACCAGCAAGGTTGATATCGCGGCGGTCAGCTGAATCGACTTGGAGTTGAATTTAGAGTCGAGGGCATCGGTAAAGGTGTATTTGCCGAGGCGCTTCATCGGTTCCGCCACCAGGAAGAGGGCGACGACCCAGCCGGCGAGATAGCCGATGGAGTACATCCAGCCATCGTAGCCGGCGGTTGCGATCATGCCGCAGATACCGAGAAAAGAAGCGGCGGAGAGGTAATCACCAGCAAAAGCGATGCCGTTGGTGAACCAGTGAACATTGCCGCCGGCGGCATAGTAGCTGGCTGCAGAACTTTTTTTGCGGCCGAGGTAGAACGAGAGACCGAGAACGAAAGAGACAAAAGCGATGAAGAGGCCGATCGCCAGAGGAGACTGTGCGTATATCATGTGGTTATGCTCCCTTATTCATAGCAGCCTCTGCTTTATTGCAGAGGTGGTTGTAGATGACGGCCTGAATCAACGCCAGACCGATCAAGCCAAAGCCCCAGACAACAGCGGCGGTTTGACCCATCACGACCGTTTCCATCGCTTTGGGGTTGGTGGCGTTGATGATGATGAAAGTAAAATAAACGATGGTATAAACGACAAACATCTTTACTCCCAGCTTGGTCTTGTAGACGGCTGCGTCGTCCCTACCAAGTTTTACTGCTGGTCCATGTCCCATATTGTTAACTCCTTTTTAAAAGTGATCGCGGGAGCCGGCGTGCCTCCAACGCGAAATCAAAAAATAACCTGCAAAAACAGGTCTCCGAAATAAAACGCATGATTGGTTGATATCACAAGATATTTTGACCAACGGGAGGGAATATTCAGCGTCAACGGGATGGCATATGTTGCGTCAATCTGATGCCTTTATGTCCCGCTATAATATGGCGTTTTAAAATCATGTCAACACAAAAATGTATACAACATCGATATTATTTTCGTATTTATTGATTTGCAGCGGAAATTACTTGTGTATTTGTGCTTTTAATTCAGCAGGTTGGCGGATAGGGGGGAAGGATTTATTTTTTAATGAGTACGGGAAACATTCCCTGAGTGGCCAAAGCGGCAGATTCTACACCCAACAAAACATTGTTCTTGCAGAATCAGATGGTTATCTTCATGTGACGTTTCGGGCGCACGCTAAAGTGGAACGGCCCGACCTTGCCGGCTTCTGATCTCATGATTGCACAACGGTAGCTCGATCAACGCCCGAAGCGGCACCGATTAAATGGAAATATTCCTTATCTGCCCCGAGCAGATGCACCATCACGACGTCATGGACAAGAAACTGGAAAACGTCGCCGACTGAAAGGGTTGCATCCTTGAACTGTTGCGACAACTCCAACCCTTTGGCCAACAGCTTGGCGTGCTCTGCTGTGTGCTGGATCAGGTCAGGAAAACGTATACTCTCAAGCAGGTGCTGTTCGTCATGGAAATGCCGGGAGACATCTTCAAGCAACCGGTCAATAATTACGGAAATCTCCATGGCTGGACGATTTGACAGGACAGCCTTAAACAATTCGTTGGAAACCTTAAAAAGCGACTGATGCTGCGAATCTATCAGCTGGTTGCCGCAGCAGAAAGAATTTTTCCACACAAGTTGCACGATATTACTTTCGAGGTCCAACGGTGTCGGCGCAACAACGCAATCAGAGGCGACGAACTCCACCCGGTTGCGACCGGATTCTTTTGCTTTGTAAAGCAGTTCGTCCGCACGGGCGATGATGTCCACAACAGACTCGCTCGAACCGCACTGTACCGCCGTCACACCGAGGCTCGCGGTGACGTACGCTGCCACGTCCGACCCCTTGTGCGGGATCGCACAGGCATTGATGCCGCGCCTGATCTTTTCGGCTATGGCCACAGCGCCATACAGATCTGTCTCCGGCAGTATGCAGGCAAATTCTTCGCCGCCATAACGGGCCGCCAGATCAGCAGGACGGATGATGCAATCGGCCAGCACCCGGCCGATCTGCCGCAGGCAATCGTCACCCTTAAGGTGCCCGTAACAGTCGTTAAACGACTTGAAATGATCGATGTCAAGCATGATCAATGACAGCACGGTACCGTTACGGGCATGCCGGGCATGCTCCTGCGCCAGAACCTCGTCAAAGCGGCGGCGGTTGGCAATACCGGTCAAACCGTCGGTGACAGCCAGCAATTCAAGTTTGTGGTTTAACTCCTCAAGCGCCTCTTCTGCCCTCTTCTGTTCCGTTATATCGCCGAATGACCAGACGCGACCGGCGATGACATCGCCGATTCTTCGTGGCTGCGAAAACCGTTTGAAAAAACGGCCGTCGGCAAGGCGGATCGTATCGACGCTCGACAGTTCGGGATTTTCATACAACGCCATGACTCCGGCTATATACTCTTCAGGTTGAGCCGTCTGTGAGGCGATATGCTTTGTCACCGGGTACTTAAGGCTCGTGTTCAGCAGCTCGTCCGGGACATGCCAGAGGTCGGCGAATTTACGGTTCCAACGGGAGATGTGCCCGTTTTGGTCCGTGACGAGGACACCGTCAGCCGTTGATTCCAGAGTGGCATTCAGCAAGGATAACGATGATGTCAGCTCCTCCTCCGCACGCACCCGGTTGGCAACATCCTCGTTAAGCTTACGGCTCAGCTCAACCAGCTCCGTCTCGCGCGCCGCCAAAATCCTGTTGATTTTCCTGAGCTGGTAGTTCCACAACAGCCCGATAAGCAAAAACAGTGTAAAGCCAACGACTATTTTGCTCATCAGGGCATAATCGATAGCGGTCTGCACATTAATGGAAATGTGCCTGTTGACTATCTGCTGGACCTCTTGCGGGGTGATACTGCGCACCCCCTTGTCAAGAATGTCCCTGAGCAGCGGCTGAGCTTTTATGACCCCGATGCGGAAATAGTTGTCCAGGTTCGGGATCTGCCCGGCGATCTTGAGGTTGAACAGCCCTCTTTTTTTGATCGTATAGGCGGTCATCGCCAAAGAGCGCAGCGCCATGTCCACCTTGCGTTCAGACACCAGCTGCAGCGCTTCATCCTCGGAATTAACAATGCGGATCTTCAGGTTCGGATAGGTGCCCCTGATGCGCTCTTCCAGGCTTGTCCCTGCGGGAAGGGCGATGGACTCATCTGACAGGGTGGCTGGGTTCGAGATAAAATCATGCTCTTCCCTGGTGATGAAGACATTGGGATCGCTAAAATAGGGTTCGGTGAACAGGAGCCACTTGTCGCGTTCCGGGGACTTGTTGAGGAAGCTGAGGATCAGGCATTTTCCCTCTCTGGATGCGGCGAGGCTCTCTTGCCAAGTTTTGGTCGGGACCAGTTTCAGCGAGACCCCGGAGCGCTCGGCGACAAGCGCAACGAGATCGGCGGCGATGCCAAGATATTCCCCTCTGTCGCTGATGCGCTCGTACGGCTCCCAGTCAGGGTCAACGCACATCGTTACAGCACCTAACTCTTTCAGGTAGGACTGCTCTGTCGGGCTAAGCGCAGGCAGAGATTTTTTCGGAAGCCCGGCAGCGGCAGATCCTGCCGCTGCATCGGTTGCCCGCTGGTCTCCCCGCGTGGTCGCCCACCAGAACGACAGCACGACTGTCATGATCACAGCAAGCGACAGCAGTGCAATCAATCGGTTTTTTTTGACGGAAACTGTTTGGGGGGATTGTTTTTTCATACTGAGCACGAACTCATTCTGGTTGATAAGGTTGTCATTTTATAGCACGGCAACAGGTAATAATGACAGGGTTTTTGACCGGTTGGAGCGGATCGCCACCATATGGCCAGTGTCGCAGCAGGCTGCCAAAACCGGCAGCGCCACTTCATGCATATTTCCCCGCATGGTACGAACTGCGCACATAGGGGCCGCTCTCCACATGGCTGAACCCGGTCTCCAGTGCCGCGAGCCGCAGCGATTCGAACAGCTCCGGCGTGGCATACTCCTGCACCGGATAGTGGCGGCGACTTGGCGACAGGTACTGGCCGATGCTGAGATAGGCGCATCCCACGCCGCGCAGATCGCTTACCACCTGCAGCACCTCGGCTTCCGACTCCCCCATCCCCAGCATGATGCCTGATTTCGTGCGGATTTCCGGCGCCATCTCGGCGCAGGCTCGCAGCACCTCCAGCGAACGACGGTAATCTGCCCCGTTCCGGATCTGATACAACCGCGGCACGGTTTCGACGTTGTGGGCAATGATATCCGGGCGTGACGCCACGACCGCGTCCAGACTCGGTACGCTCCCCTGAAAATCGGGGATCAGCAGCTCGATCCGTGTAGCCGGGGAGGAAGCGCGAACAGCCGACACCGTCGCGGCGTACAGGCTCGCCCCGCCATCGGGCAGATCATCGCGGGTCGGGCTCGTAACCACCACATGGGCAAGCTTCAGGCGATGAACCGCCTCGGCCACCCGCAGCGGTTCATCTCTATCCACCGGCAACGGCACGGTTTTATCCACGTTGCAGAAGGAGCAGAGACGGGTACAGCTTTTCCCCAAAATCAGGAAGGTGGCCTGTCCGCAGGAAAAGCATTCCGAAATATTGGGGCAGAGCGCCTGCTGGCAGACCGTGTTAAGGCGCAATTCGCCCAGCAAACCCCGCATCTCGCTCTGGTCACCCGGATTAACTTTTTTCCGCAGCCATTCAGGTTTGCGCTGAATATTCACTCCCCAACCCCTTGCAGGTTCCACTGTTCCGTAGAATATTTGTTCACCAGCAACCGTTCCAGATCATCCTGCTCCGGAGCAGACAACACATCGCACTGGAGATCAACACCAAAATAGCCGCCGAATGCTGCGGCAAGCGCCTCCTTCAGGCAATGTACCTCTGCAGGAACCCCGCACTCGGCAAGACTGAGCGTCCCCTCGGCATGTTCGGGGGACTGATCGCGCATGTACGACAAGCCGGTCGCGGCACGATTGTGCAGCGGGATCGAACCGTGCTGAAAGATAACCCCTTTGAGCCGGCGCTGGGCATTACCGCCGATCTTGAGCCCGTTGACAATGATATCGAAACTCTCCTTGCCGGCAAAACAGAATGCGGTCCGTTCACCGAGGCGAGTCCCCTCAGGCACGACATCGGCAGCATAGGCGGCTTCAAGACCCAGGCCGCGGTAGAAGGCGAGCAGAAAACCGGTCAGCACGCGAAAGGAATCCTTGATGGAACCTGCCGGGGGAATCTGCCCCGGCGCACAGACCAGCGAATAGGTCAGCTCGTCGGCATGGTATATCACACCCCCGCCGGTCACCCGCCTCACGACCGCCACGCCATCGGCCCGGCAGCGTTCCAGGTCGAGCACTTCGGCCGCCTTCTGGAAGCGCCCCAGCGACAGCGCCGGAGGATCCCAGCCGTACAGGCGCACGATCGGCAGAGAGGTTGCGGGATCGAATGAACGGAGCAACGCCTCATCGAGCGCCATGTTCTCCGCTCCGGAAAGCTCCGGGGTGTCGACGAAGCGCCATTTTTGATTGTTTTGCATTGTCATGGTATGCGTGTTGGGCCTGTATGCTCTTTCAATAAATCACTGCAATTCTTTCATATCTTGCCTGCCAGTATATCCCAACCAAGACGTTCACTTATTTACTTGATCATTTACAGCGGAGAAGCAAGAAAGCAGGAGGATTTTAGCAGTTTTTCAGTGAAGTCATCTGCTGACTTCGGGCGGCAGAAGTAATACCCCTGAGCATTCCTGCATCCAAGCTGCAGGAGCGCTTGACGTTGCTCTTCCGTCTCAACACCTTCAGCAACGGTGGTTAACCCCATCTGTTGGGCTATGGCAAGGATTGTAGAGATGATAGCCTTATCGTTGGTATCATCAAGCATATTTTTTACAAAGGTCTGGTCAATCTTCAGCGTGTCAATAGGGATGCGCTTGAGATAGACAAGAGATGAGTAGCCCGTGCCAAAGTCATCGATTGCGATATTGAAACCCAGGCTCCTGAGTTCTGCCATAAGTTCGAACATCCGCTCAGGATCAGCCATGAGACAACTTTCCGTCAGTTCCAGCTCAATATTTGATGGTGACACACCGGACTCTTCGACTGTCCTTGCTACCCGCTCAAGAAAGTATGGATCTTCAAGTTGGCGGGCTGAAACGTTTACTGCAATTCTGCCTCGGCAGCTCAAACCCAGCTTCTTCCACTGTGTTATATGCTGACAGGCTGTCTTGAGAACCCATTCACCGATATTGGTCATCAAGCCCCGCCCTTCCGCTATCGGTATGAACTCAGTCGGACTTATCGGCCCCAGTATCGGGTCATGCCACCGCAGCAGTGCCTCTGCGCCTACAATAATTCCGGAACACAGCTCCACTTTTGGCTGATAGTAAAGTTCCAGGTTTCCTTCTGCCACCGCACATTCCAGACGCTGGAGAAGCTCCAGTTCTCTCGTAAGCTCATGGCTCATTTTACTCTTGTAGTAACGATACCCGCCACCCGCTTCCTTCACCTTTGACATCGCGAGGTCGGCCCGCGACAGCAGGTCAGTCGGATTGTCCGCATCACTCGGATATAATGCAATACCGATGCTGCCGCTTATGGAGAAGGAGTGAGTATCAACCAGAAATGGCTGTTTAATGGCTGCCAGAATATGTTTTGCAAGACTGGTCGCATTGCTTTGGTTGTTCTGGTTACAGATAATGACGAAGTCGTCACCGCCAAACCGGGCAATGGTACAATTGTCTTCGGACAATTGCTGCAATTTTTGTGCAACCTGCACCAGAACCTTGTCACCGGTCTCATGTCCATAGGATTCATTTATTTCACGGATATAATCAAGATCCAGCAAGAGTAAAGCAAGTTGTTTACTGCTGTCTCTGGCTGTGGCAACGGCACCCGTAAGCAATAATGAAAGATTATTTCTATTTGGCAGGCCGGTCAAACTGTCAAAAAAGGCTAAGCGGTGAATATGTGCATTCGCATGATCATGAGCCCTGCGGAGACGAACCGTCTCTATGCCGAAGGAGAGATCACTCGCCAGCTCTTCAAGAAGCGTAATTTCCTTGCCGTGAAAAGCATTCGGCTCCGGTGCATAGATAGCGATGGCGCCGATTGTTTCGCCATTAACCTGAAGCGGAAGGGCAATCGCAGATTGGTAATTTCTGCTCCTGGCGTCATCATGCCAGATGGCGAGCTGGGGATCGGTCAGGATATCAAGCCTGAGTTGCGTTGTCCCGGTACGGATGGCGGTACTCATGGCACTAAACCCATACTCGTTGTCAGCCCATGACATCCTGGCTGCAGAAAGGAACCCTTCATTATAGCCACAGTAGGCGGCAGGGTGAACAGATTGCGCGTTGTCCAGCTCCTTATAGCCGACCCAGCTGAGAGAATAGCCACCTATTTCAGTCGATATCCGGCAGACATCATAAAGCAGCACGGTTTCATCATCTGCGCGCAGAAGCGTCTGGTTGCTTGCAGAAAGCAATCTTAGAGCACGGTTGGTCCGTTTAAGTTCATCTTCAATGTCCTGCAACTGCTGCATATCTACCTCTGCCATTTGAGCTAATGAAATCGACTTTAGCAATTGACAGCTGAAAAGTATATTCCATTAAATAGACCTGTCCCGCTTTACTTCGTTCAAGTGTTTGAAGCAGCTTAATAAATGAAAGATCCACCCAGTCACCCAATTTATCCAAAATCACCGGACTGTTTTCCGAACGTATGCAATAAAAGATATCAGGAACGCATGCGGCACGTCGTTGATGTTGTTATACACACGCCCCTTATCCACGAAGGATATCGAAAATGGTGCCGTGGGACTTCCATCAATTGCCCACAGACTCACACTGCCTTCAGGATCTCTGATAGCGCGATACGCACCATGGCGATAGCAGCGCATCAATGATGCTACGGCACTCTTTGCGACAGATAACGTTTCACTATTCTGAGCGTTCACTTCTTTAATTATCCTCTAAATTCCACGGGACAGCCACAATTGCTCTCTTCATACCATGGATTCATCTGTCACCGACTGACGACTCGATCATACCCCTCAGCTCTTCCTCGATCTTCTCCGGCGTGTCGGTCGGTGCGTAGCGTTTAAGCACCTCCCCTTCCCGATTAACGAGAAACTTGGTGAAATTCCACTTGATCGCCTCGCTGCCAAAGAGTCCCGGCTGTGCCTTCTTGAGGTATTTGTAGAGCGGATGCGCTCCATCGCCGTTGACCTCAATCTTGGCAAAGAGCGGAAAGGTGACGTCATAGTTCAGCGAGCAGAAGCTTTGTATCTCCGCCTCGCTGCCCGGTTCCTGATGGGCGAACTGGTCGCAGGGAAAGCCGAGAACAGCAAAACCCTTGTGCCGATAACGTCGATAGAGCGCTTCCAGTCCCGCATATTGGCCGGTAAAGCCGCACTTGCTGGCGACGTTAACGACCAGCAATACCTGGCCGCGGTAGGTCTCCAATGTCCCGACCTGCCCATCGATGGTCTTGACGGTAAATTCGTAGAGATTCATAACGTTCCTCCATATTACGGGAAAGTACATAATACAATATGTTGATTAGCATGCTGTCCCAACTAAATGAGGAGTACACCTGTTTATTTCACCTTCAGGGCCATATTATCTGGCATCACAACAGCAACCACGTGTCCTTTCGCGCATACCCTTCCAGCTGCAGACAAGGATATATCGACAATGACTTTTCGTTCTTTAATTTCAACGATAACTCCGCGCAGTTCTAATTCGACTCCCAGAGGGGTCGGAGCCACGTAGACCACTTTGAGAGTGCCGGTAACAAATCGAAAGTCCGGTTTCGTACCCATTTCTATACCAGCGGCCCGGCATGCAGCTGCTGAAGCACTTGCGGTCCCGTGGCAGTCGATTAAAGAAGCAATAAGGCCACCATAAACAAAGCCAGGTATCGCTATATGGTATGATTCGGGCAAGAAATGAGCGATTGTTTCATCACCATCCCAGTAGCTCTTCAGCTGATGCCCTTCCGCATTATTCTTGCCGCATCCAAAACAGTGACTTAGCTCTTCTGGATAGCAGTCCTGGAACGCTCTCTTCTCCACTGGAAACTCCTTGTTTTGTGATGATTGGTACGCCTTGAAACAAACGAAAACCGTCTATTATATTGGCAGCCAGCACGGTGAGGCGCAGCGGCGAAAAGTTGGCCAGATTTGTTTTACAGTATTCCTCGGCATTCCTTGTTGGCTTCATTTGCCGCATCATTCATTTTTTCAGGGCTGACAAGAGCGCCCTCTTCGAGGTGTGCACGTTTACGTCACAGGATGAAATGATGCATATACAAGTTTTGCATTGGTATTCTTGACACCAACAGTTCCCTCAAAACGCAGTTGCAAGAGTTCCCCTTTAGAAGGAAAATTGAGTGTCTTGTCAAGCGCCCCGGTTATCAACTCCAATAGAGGCGCCTTGTCGTTGTTGACAATCAGAATAGTAAAAGAATTGCCCGGCATTTTAGCCAGTTCATCAAAAGTTTTATTAATGCTTGCAGTAGCTTTGTCCACAGACAATTCAAAATAATTTTCGGCATTTTTTTGCCAAAAATCAGTATTGTTGGGTGTTTTATCTGAAAAACTGGCTACCATATACTGTAGTGCTTCCATTTCAGCCTTCGATACAAGTCCAATATTGCTAAAGCGGGTTGTGCAAACGATATTCTTGTCATCCTCAATGTTCAGCGTTGAAAATATTTCTGAAATTGAATTCAAGCACATGGCATAAGGCATTGTGTAAATGAGGTCGAAGTGCTGACCAACGAGGTTTGAAAGGCAGCTTTGATTGATCACATCAAGTTCCGCTGACTTTATCAACCAGACGATAACGTTCATTTTTTTAGATGCCATGGCATGCCTCCTCAGTTCGATATCATTGATAATTTTTCGGTTTGCAATTTAATGGGGCACTAATCCGGATCTCAGCTTCTTGTCCCCACTCCTTGGGATTATAATTCTTTTAGGAACCCTGATCCGGGCGATATCACTCACAGCATTAACATTATGCATATTCGTAATGTTTGTTAAAAAATCAACTAGATCCTCAAAAACATGTGGTTGATCCTTTATTTTTCTAATGGCACTCAATAGCCCTTCTTCCCAATTTTCAAGCTGCTTGGTGTCCGGATCTTCAAATAGAATGATATATTTGGTACCGCCCAGTTTATCTATTGCTTTCAGAATCTCCGAATGAGAAAAATCAAGGAATTTCATTACGAGCGCCATGGAAAGAGGATGTACCGGTTTAGTTGTGTCATTAAAGCACCGGTTGGCAGCTATCGCATTCAGGTGCTTGCTCAAACCGCTATCATTTAGAAGACTTTCTATATCTGCATAACCACTTTTCAACAATCGGGAATTAATAATCTTTTGCAATGCAATCTGGTAGTTAAGGATCTCCTTTTCAGACATGATTCCTCCAAAAATATAAAAACAATTTTATCGATACGCAATTGGTTGCCAGAGTGAAAGAAGTCTTTCTCAGCAGATTTGAGAGAGTATGGCAATACCTTGCTCAATTTCGCAGCTTTTCATCCCGCCGAAGCCTAATAGCAATGTCGCAGCTTCGGGTTGGCCGGCAACGTGGAAATCAGAAAACGGGTACAGCCAAATGCCCCTTTGTCGTGCTCGATCTATTATCTCCGCTTCGCTGTGTAGCGTGTCTGGCAGCATCAGAACCACATGAAGTCCGGCGCCTTGGCCGGTAACAACAGCCCGTGTGCCAAAATGAGTAGCAACTGAGCGTAGCAGGATATCGTGTTTCTTTTTATAGATCATGCGCATCCGCCGTATATGCCGCTCCCAGTGCCCCTGCTCCATGAAATGTGCCATGGTTCTCTGTTCCAGCAGCGAGACCGAGGGGAAATATGCCCGGTAAAGCTCGCGGTAGGTTGCAAGCAGTGAGTATGGGAGCACCATGTAGCTCAAACGGAGTGCCGGTGAGAGTATTTTCGAGAAGGTCCCGGAATAGACAATGTTTCCGCTCGGGCGCAGCCCTTGCAGTGACGGTATGGGCTTGCCATGGTAGCGAAGCTCGCTGTCATAATCATCTTCGATGATGAACCTGCCAGCCGATTCCGCCCATTCAATTAATGCAAGCCGGTGAGCCACCGGCATCACATAACCCAGGGGCAATTGGTGCGAGGGGGTGACGTAAGCGATGGTGCTATTACTGCCCTTTAGATAGTCCAGGTCAATCCCCCCCTGCCCGACAGGGACAGGAAAGACCGTATATCCATGGTTTTGGAAAACGGAACGCGGCAGGTGGTAGCCGGGATTCTCAACCGCGACCACGGAATGACTATCCTTCAGAACTTGTGCAACAATTTCCAGACTCTGCTGAAGTCCGGTGCAGATGATGATCTGATCCGGGTTGCAGGTCACGCCGCGTGATCTTTCCAGGTAACTCTGAAGAGAGCAGCGCAAACCCCAGTCGCCTTGTGGATCGCCATACTGGACAAGCTGCTGGCCGTCTCGGCGCAGGCCTTCAATGAAACATTTTCGCCAGAGTTCCGTGGGGAAACTTTCCGGATGAAGACGAGCTGGATGAAAATCATAGGCGAAGCAGGATGGGGGACCGGGAAGGTAGTCGTTTTTGCCCGGCTTGCCGGATGTAGCCTGCTGCGGCGCGACCTCCTGGTCAAGCGCCGACACGAAATACCCGCTGCGTGGTTTGCTGTAGATGTATCCTTCTGCGTAAAGTTCCTGGTAGGCGCCACCAACAGTGTTACGACTGGCTGAAAGTTCGATGGCCATATCCCTGACGGAAGGAAGCTTTGATTCAGCAGGCAGCCTGCCTGACAGGATGTGCTCTCTGACCTGACTATAGAGTTGTTTGTACAACGGCACAGGATTACTGTTGTCCAGAATGAACATGCCGCCCCCGATCATCTCAACGAGTTTTAGAAGTTTTTTGAAGTCAGATTTCTTGTCAGCACAACTCGCCTACCCTCTCTGCATACTCGCATATTACATAATCTGCCACCATAAAATAAATAGAAACTGCTACTGTAAATGGTTGCAAACAAGGTATATGCTGGCATCACCGACGTCAGGTCAGGTAACGCTGCAAATCACAGGAGGTAATGATAATGATTCCGGAAAAACTACTGGAAATTATGAAACAGGATGGAGTTGTCGCAATTTCAACATTGGGTGCGGATGGCCCGCATATGGTCAACACTTGGAACAGTTATCTGAGAGCCACCGAAGATGGCCGTCTGTTGATACCTGCCGGTTACATGCACCGTACCGAGGCGAACATAGCTTTCAACCCGGAAGTATTGATAACCATGGGGAGCAGTAAAATCAAAGGTTTGTATGGACCGGGCGCGGGCTATCTGATCAAGGGAAAGGCACAATTTGTAACTTCAGGTCCCGATTTTGATGTACTCAAGGCAAAATTTGAATGGCTACGAGCCACAGTAGCTGTTACCATCGAGTCTGCCACTCAGACGTGGTAATTTTCGATATGTGTACATCAATAGCTCATTAAAAACGATAAGGAGAATTGCAATGGATGTTGCAGAAAAAGTGTTAGAAATCATGAGAGCGGAAGGCCAGCCGCTAAACGCCGGGAAAATAGCTGAACTGGGTGGTCTTGACCGTAAAGATGTCGACAAGGCAATGACGAAACTTAAAAAGGAAGAAAAGATTGTTTCGCCGGTACGTTGTTATTGGACACCGGCTTAGAATAGGCACCTTGAATTATCCACCCCTCAGAAGTGTATGCGAAGAAAGTGGGACAGGTTTATTTTACAGTAATGCTCCGACTTCCTTGCTTGCTTCAATTAAATAAATCTGTCCCACTTTTTACACTTTTTATTTTCTTTTACATCACCATTTTTACTTCTTTTTGAGCATTTAACTCTGAATATATTTGCTCAATGTATTCCCTGCTTCTGGCAACAATTTCGAAGGTCATTGATAAATATTTTTCATTTTTACTATGTCTTTTTACTATTTCATCAGGATGAATCACTTCGCCGAACGACGACATTACCTTGATAATTGTCTTTTCCAGATCTTCTTTATTCTCTCCTATGACTTTTATTGGAAATTGGCATGGATATATCGGCTCAGCTAACTCTTTATTCGTCATTTTTGATTTTCCCTTCTTGCATTAATTAGGATTTTCCCTTCTTGCATTAATTAGGGACACTCCCCATTTGTTTTATAAGGTCTTCCTCTTTTTTTGGCTTTTAAGGGCTGTTTTAGCTGGAACTCCAGCAAATCTACAAAACTTTCCGAACCAAATGGCCGACCGGTGCGCGTCGCTTTTCGAATAACATCATCGGTCTCTTCATCCTCAGTAGCAACAAATTCGGCGTATGCACTTTGTTCATGCGGAGACAGCCATGATGTTGCACCAAGAAGATTGTCGTCCGCTCCGCTTATATGAGCTTTGGCACTTGACCAGCGATACGCCTCTGCCTTCTCAACCAAACCAGCCTTCAAGGGATTGCGCTCGATATAGCGCGCTACTGCCCAGAGATATTTGGTGTTTTCGACTACGCACGAAAAAAACCGGTTTTGCCAAACACGCCCGGATTGATTCAGCTTGCGGTTAAGGTACTGGGTATAAACCTGGTTGGTCAAGCCGATTCCTCGCGCAAGTGAGGTTTCAGCCTCCGGCACGACAAGTAGATGGATATGGTTATTCATCAGGCAATACGCCCAGACTTGGAAGTGATGCTTTGCCGCATATCCAGCCAGAAGCTTCAAGTAAGTCTGTCGATCTTCGTCATCGAAAAAGACTGTAGCGCGATTATTACCGCGTTGCGTGATGTGATGGGGATACTCGGTCGCTATGACACGTGCGATTCTTGGCATGACGTGAATAATAAAGCAAAAACTGGGACGGAACAACTCATTAAATAGGGAGTGTTTGAATGCATAAGTAAGAGTTGAAGTGGAAGCCTCCGGTGGTATTGAATAGCTTGTAAGCGCAAGCGGTCGGACCGGCCTAGCCGTCCGAAATCAAACTACCACGAGGAGGCTTCCATGAACGCATTTTACTACATTGGCCTGGATATCCACAAGAAGACAATCGCATATTGCGTCAAGAAGATTGATGGGACGCTCATCCGTCAAGGCACTGTTTGTGCCGAGCGCAAAGCATTGCAGCAGTGGCAATCTGAGCTTCCCGGTCCTTGGTACGGAGCAATGGAAGCAACTATCTTCACCGGCTGGGTTTATGACTTCCTCAAACCGTATGCCGTAGATCTCAAAGTAGCTCATCCTGCCATGCTCAAGGCGATCACAGCAGCCAAGAAAAAGAACGACCAGGCCGACGCCGAGATGATAGCTGATCTGTTACGAGTAAATCTGCTCCCGGAAAGCCACATGATGTCGGAAGAACTGCGTGAACTCAGACGGATACTGCGTTACCGAAACATGATCGTGCGTACTGCCGTCAAGATGAAGAACAAGATGTCCGGCTTACTAATGGAGGTTGGTGCCCAATACAGCAAGAAGCGGCTTTGCGGCAAGAAATACTTCAACACACTTTTAGAGCGGGTTGAAGATGTTCCGAATTCAGTCAAAGAGTTGCTAAAACTGAGCCGCAGCGGTTTTGAACTGTATGATGGCATTCAGAAGAAGCTGGTGAGTGCACTGCGAGAAAACAACCAGATTCAGGCGCGAGTGCTGCGACTGATGACCATCCCCGGCATAGGTGAAGTTACGGCACTAACTTGGGTTCTGGAAATAGGAGAGTTGGAGCGATTCAGCTCATCACGCCATGCCATCAGCTACTGTGGTTTATGCAGTGCCCAACATGAATCCGCAGGAAAAAAACAGCGCGGTCCGATTTCTAAACAGCGCAACAAACACCTGCAAACCACACTGATTGAGGCGGCCAAACTTGCACCTCGCTGGAATGAGCAACTCGCAGTGCTGCATGAGAAAGAACTGGCTCATGGCAACAGAAACCGCGCCACCCTGGCGGTAGCTCGCAAGCTGGTAGAATTCATGATGGCAGTAGATCGGCGAGAGTCTGAATTCGAGACCACGAAGCTGGCTGCCTGACTGAAACAAACATAACCGTCATGTCAAAACGATTTTCCCGCCAGGCCTTGCCGAATTAGGGACTGCGTGAACAAATCCTGTTGCACGCCCTTGGAAGTGTTTCAAGGCTGGCGGGTTGGCCCTAACTCAATCTTCTGCAATGGTGTAGCTGTTGATTGCCATGACGCCGATTACGACGTCATGGCAATCAACAGGTAATAAAAAACCAGGTGCAGCAAATGGATGTCTGGTCGCATGATCATGCGGACCGCTTGGAAAGATTAAAAAGATTGGACGGCATGAAGGATAAAAACAAGGCCACCGGTGAGTTCGGAAGGTTATGGGAAATCTCCGTTTTCCCCTTGACAAAACTTATCATGGATGTCCCTATTTAATTCTTGCTTGCTTCAATTAAATAAATCTGTCCCACTTTTTACATGCCGTCATATGAGGCATTCATCAAGATGGGGAAACAGGCTTTGCTGTACGGTTCCCATCAACCATGTTATTCTCTCTTTGAGCTTCATTGGCATCCTCCAGATTTGTTAAGATTCGCAACTCAACAATATCATGAACTTGCCGGTGAAGCTCAGCTTTTATACGATTTAAAAGATGTATTCAAATTACTGAATATTCTTTTGCAAGAGGCTCAGCTTTCTGTATTATTAACTGCCCAGTTCAAGTGCCTGCAGCATGTCTCAAGCAGTTACGAGCCGATATCATCGAAAAAAAGGGAGAGACGATGAAAACTTCGCTCATGATGATGGTTGCATGTCTTGCACTGCTGCTGGGCTTATCCGTAACACCCGCACAGTCAGCGCTCACGTCTGCTGATATGGGCAAGATCAAGGCGGCACTGGAGAAGATCCCTGCGCCGCTTGATACCTTGAAACCCGAGGATTTCACGCTTGACGGGAAATCGTATTCGAAAACCATGACGCTGTTTGGTCAGCAGGTCACCGTCTACATCTACTTCCAGGATTCCAAGCCGGTGGTGGCAGCGGTGTTTCCCCTTGAACTCAGCACCAAACAGCTGGTCGGTGACTTCATGCCGAGCATCGGCTTGGCAAACCCGGTGCTGTTCTGGAAAAAGGAGACCGGCAGCCTCACTCAGAAGGATATGCCGACGGGGCTGAAAAAATCTCTGACAGCCATCGGCATGCAAAGCGACCTTGCTGCGAATCAGTTGAATATTTACGGTAAACTCAAAAATGGCCTGCCGGTCGTGCTGCCGCCGGAACTCTTTACCGGCATCGCCGTGGACAGGGAAAAGAAAAGCTACACCGTCAGCGTCTCCATCAACAGGGAGTGGAAAAAGCCATTTGAACTGGCTGACACGACCATGAGGGGCGGGACGGTACTGGTTACCAAGGAAAGCGGCAAGCTCGAGGCCATCGAAGCCTGGGGTACGGTGCAGGTCAAAAATAAGCCCTTCACCCTGTACTACAAACAGGAAGGCCCGTTGGAGAGTCTCGGTTTTGACGCTGCCAAGCTTTCGCTGGATGATTTTTTTATGCTGCTTAACGTTGCCGGACATACCCTGGGGCTGCCAACATTTCCCGCAACAGGCCTTCCCTTGCAGATGGTAACCCTCGAAAATCCTGCCCACCAGGCATACAAGGACGCCAGTGCACCGCTGAATTTCGATAAGATGCTGTTCAAGGGCACCCAGACAGGGACCAAGGTCGGTGAGGTGATGGCTCACGCCAGAGGCAAGGTCTTTGGCCAGGCGGTGGCCCAGATCAATCTGAATGCATCCGGCGAAGCCGTAACCGGGGATGCTGCTGTCAACCTGGCACTGGGGCCTTTGCAGGCAGGGGCCGCCACGTTTTACCTGCATGTCAGCAAAGATATACACGATCTCCCGAAGATGGGGCTGAGCGTGAAAAAAAGCATTTTTGGCGACCTCGATCTTGCTGCCAGTACAAGTGGCCTCAAGCTCGATGTGCCTGCAGCCTGTCCGTTACGCCCCATCGGTTTGAGTGCAACCATCAACGATCTGAGCCTGAAGGATTTTCCGATCAAGCCCGAGTTGGCTGATTGTTACATGTTGAGTGCCACTACATCGTGGACGCTTTTTTGTGCCAAGACATCGTGGACACTCAACTTGCTTAACGCAATTTATAGTTGAATTCCTCGACCTGTTTTTTATCCAGGAAGAGTTTCATCTTCTGTTCTTTGACATCGATAGTAGCCACCACGTATTCAAGCGCAGTCTCCGGCGGAACCGAGAAGCATTCTCCGAAGATATTCAGTTTCAAGTCACTGCGAATAAGCCTCACAACGTGATATTTGCCCGTCTCCGGCTTATTCAGCCGATGTTTGGGAGGTTCCTCTTCTGTTGGAAACCTCAGCTTTGCATTCGAAGCGGCAAGAGCTTTCAGCGGTGTATGTCCCTTGAGTTTGCTGTAACGATATCTGCTGTTGTGACGTTGCTCGAACGCAAGTGAACCGGATTGCAGGTCTTCTAAAGACGCCATGGTAACTTTGCCAAGAAATCTCTGCTCGTAACGGTGGTTAAAGTTTTCGATCATCCCGTTTCTCCACGGCTCAGCCATTGGTATGAACCAAGGCTCAACACCATTGTGCAGACAGAGTCGGATGAGTGGCCCCATTCCACGAGGATGTGTCGGGCTTCCAAAGAAAGACATGGCATTATCAACCTGAATTCGCTCTGGTATTCCCATCCGCTTCCATGCCCCCCAGAATCCGTCAAAGATCGTTTGGCCTGACTTGGAAAGAGAAGAATGCAGTCCACACCTAACTGTAGCTGTATCAACGATATTCAGACTGTAGAAGCGAACCGGTCCTTTCAGGTAGCACGGCCCAACGAAGTCAGCCTGATGAGTCTGATTCGGAAACATTGACGGGAGAGCAGGGTACAACGTTCCTTTGGCTTCATATTTACCGGTTCGTCGATGCGTCAGTTCATTCTTGGCAAGAACTCGGTTGATCGTCCTGATCGACGGCAGCGGCTTGGCGCCAAGATCTTCCATCTCCCACAGGATCGCTTGGGCACCGCAAAACAGATCCTGATTGTAAAGATTGAGGCGAACCATCTTGATAATCTCTATGATCCCAGACGGCGTGTGCGTTGGAGTAGAGATAGGACGTCTTGAGCGGGATTCATTCCAAGCCGTATCGTTTTCAAGGTGACGTCCAACCCATTTATACAGCCAGGCTTTTGACTTGCCGAGCGATATGCAGATTGCTTCAGGACTTTCACCAGACTCGAATCTTTGAACTGCCAGAATTCTATGTTGCTTGTTTTCATCTTCCACGAACACCTCCAGAATAATTTTGGTGTTCACAGAATGACGTGGTGGTTATTCGATTGTCAGAGAACTTTGTCTACGATGTTATGGCACTTAATTCCGTCCACGATGTAGTGGCACTCAACAGTTACAGTGAAGAAATTACCAAGGTCTTTAACGGCACCGTTGAGGTTGCCAGCGAAGCTGGCGAGGTGGTTGCCAAAGAAGCGGTCACAACTGCCAAGGCCTTGGGTGATGAGGCGGAACAGGCCTACAAAAAGCTCCAAGTGGAGCGAGTAGAGGCTTTGGGCAAGGCGCTGATCCGTCACGCCACGGCAAAGGATGCCGTAAAAGTGGCAAGCTATGCCCTCTCTTCGGCAGAATCCACGGCACGCAGTTTGGTTAGTGAGATTGGCAAACTAGATAATGAGATTGCAAAACTGGGAAAAGAGATCGGTAAACTGCTGGAAAGTGCCTGGGATTATGTAACGGGGCAGACCAAGTCAAAGAAGAAGGCCGAAAAAAAGAAAAAGCAGGAAGAACGACGCAAAAAAAAGGTGGCACACGCCTCAGCGCTGCATAAGGCCGCACTGGCAAAAGCAGCCCTGGAAAAAGCGAAAGCCCAGCCGACCGAGATCCCCGGCCCCAATCTTGATGAACAGGTCATGGCAAAAGATCATGCAATGCTTGGGGAACTGGCTCAGCAGGATGTACAGGAGCAGATGGCAGAGTACGCAGCCACCGAGCTGGTCAGCAAACTGAAAGATGCCAATCAGCGCAAGCAGATGCTGAAGTCAGTGGATCTTGAGGCGTTTAAAGCTGACCACGCCGCAGCGCTCAGCGAGGCATTCACTACACTGTCGTCACTGTACACAAAGCAGAAAGATGGCAAGGTGCCGATGGAACAGCTGCTCCATCATGCCAAGAATGATTTGCTTGAACGGGCTGTCCTGCTGGATATCGAGGAAAAAACCAAAGAACTGCATAACGACACGGTTACCATGCTTCCAACCATGGCTTTTGATCTGTCGGTTAATCTTGTCTATGGGGAGGGCAGTGCGGCTCGATGTCTGGAGGCGCCCACAGAGTTTAATGTCGTGATTCCTACCTCCCGAATCAAGCTGGCTGCTTGCAACAGCTCGTCACGGCAGGTCTTCACATTTACGGCCGGTGGCAAGCTGACGTCTGGCAGTTCATGTGTGGTGATGACAAAGGGCGGTTTTGGAGGCAGGGACGGTGTGCTGCTGAACAAGGATTGCGCTCAGCCGATTCGTGACAACAGGGTTGGTTGGTTAGTTACGAGCAAGGCCGAGAACTTTTTCTTTGATCCGATTGGCGGCATCTTCAGCACCTATTTCCCTAATTACAACGGCAGTACCACGGTAACCTACATAACGGCCTCAAATGGCGGTGAACTCGACTTTTCGCGTGACCCCCAGAAGCCGCCCGTCGTGCGCAATTTCTGGCAGCGGTCTGCCTCCTCTACTGATGAGTCCCGTTGGCACATCATACCTGCTGAAAAAGCGTTAAAGACCAAGTCGGCGCAAGCTTTCCAGAACCTGCTCGGGAAGAAGATGACAGCGGCAAGGAGAGCGGCGTTGAAAGAACGCCCAACAATAACCAATCTTGCCCCTATGCAGCTTGATCAATAGTTTGGGGCTAATTCTCGAAAAAACGCAATAATCCGCCTGCGCAGCTGCCCAAACAGAGACGGAACAACACAATAAATGGGGAGTGTCCCTATTTTCTATGTTCTGACCCCTGTGAAGAACAATAAACAAAAAATACTAGATATGCCAAGATAATGAGCCAGTAAATAATTGGGTTTTTAGACCGAAAAACAGGTGGCATTCCGCGTGCACCTGACTTTCCTGACACAAGGCTAAAAATAAAGCCAATACCCGTCAAGATCAAAATGGCTGAGGCAATAATCTCTAAAGGCATGCTCGAAAATTCTAAAAGTTTTTCTCGCATATATGCTAATACAGCCAATCCGCATGCTATGATAAAAAAGCTGGTAAAATCTTCATTTTTTCTTTTTTGTAGTTCTGTCAATTTTCACCTTTAATCCAACTCGCTATTGAGCTGTCAGAACTTTGTTTATACAAATAGAGACGAGCTTCTACATCTATAAACCTGATCCGTTTCTATAAATATAGACTTATGCGCCTTACGCTGTTCACCCATGTTTCTACAGCTATAGACCTTCCGCCTTATTGATAATCACTGTGGTTTATTCGGCTATAAGCTTTTTCCAGCTTTGCCATATTCCGGCAACGCCACACGTCACATCATTTGATCCGTACAATAAAATAGCTTTCATGTATACAACGGTACTACTCGCTTGTCAACCGTGGGACAGGCTTTAAAAAACCATCCCACCACACACAAAAAAAAGCACCCTGACGACGAATCGCCAGGGTGCTTTCAGATCAGACATTATGTGACACGCAGAGTCACCCGCTGCAGCAGACGTTCTGCTCCCTCGCCGCCTTGGTCTCGTCCAGCCGCGAGATCGGCATCGTCAGCGGCGCATCGTGCAGCGCCTGCGGATTGCTTATCGCGGTCTGGGCCGCTTCGATCATCACTGCAATGAAGGCATCCATCGTCGCTTTGCTCTCGGTCTCGGTCGGCTCGATCATGATCGCTTCCTTGACGATCATCGGGAAATAGACCGTGGGGGGGTGATACCCCTTGTCGATGAGGAACTTGGCGATATCAATGGCGTGCACGCCATGCTCAAGCTGCTTCGAGGCGGAAAAAACGCATTCGTGCATGCAGGTCATATCGTAGGGGAGATCATAGTAGGGCTTCAGCTTTTCCTTGATGTAGTTGGCGTTCAGCACCGCCTGCTCGGAAACCTGGATCAGCCCTTCGCGGCCAAGCATGATGATGTAGGCGTAGGCCTTGGCCATGACGCCGAAGTTACCGAAAAAGTTGGCGGTACGGCCGATGCTCCCCTTGTTGGTTGTTTCCAGCAGCAGCTTGCCGTCGTCATCCATGATGATGCGCGGCTGCGGCAGGAACGGGATCAACGACTTTTTTACGCCGACCGGACCGGAACCGGGACCGCCGCCGCCGTGAGGGGTGCCGAAGGTCTTGTGCAGGTTGACGTGGATGACGTCGAAGCCGACGTCCCCCGGCTTGACCTTGCCCATAATGGCGTTCAGGTTGGCGCCGTCGTAGTACATCAGCGCATCGTGACTGTGGGCGATGTCGCTTATTTCTTTAATATGAGGATTAAACAGGCCGAGGGTGTTGGGGCAGGTCATCATGACCGCCGCCACCTCATCGTTCATCGCCGCCTTGAACAGCTCCAGATCCATGTCGCCGTATGATGCAGTCGGGACGGTGATGATTTCGTAGCCGGCGATCGCCGCCGAAGCGGGGTTGGTGCCGTGGGACGAATCGGGAACGACGACGTATTTCTTCTTGGCCTTGTTCCCCCGTGCCGCGTGGTACGCGGCGATCAGCATGATGCCGGTCATCTCGCCATGGGCGCCGGCCAGCGGCTGGGTGGTGACCTCGTCCATGCCGGTGATGTCGGCCAGCAGCTGCCCCAAGTCATAGAGCATCCCGAGCGTCCCCTGGCAGAAATCCACGCCACCGGGGAGCAGCGCCGTCATCGGGTGGAACGGCGCAAAGAGGTTCGCCGCATTTTCCAGCACCTTGGCGTTGTACTTCATCGTACAGGAGCCGAGCGGATAGAAGTTGGTGTCCACCGAGAAATTGCGCCGGGACAGGTTGGTAAAATGCCGCACCAGGTCGAGTTCGGATACTTCGGCGAGGCCGGCCTGTTCCCTGCGCAGCAGGGCTTCCGGCAGGGCAACGGCGGCGGGGACATCGGAGGCGGGCAGTTTGAGGCCGCGGCGTCCCGGCACCGATAGTTCGTAGATCAGTTGCATAGCGCCACCTCCAGCTCTTTAACAAGCAGGTCGATTTCCTTCTTGGTCCGTTTTTCGGTCACCGTGACGACAAGGCAGTTCTCCGCCCCCTCGTAGTAATCTCCCAGCGGCACTCCGGCGGCGATGCCCTTGTCAAGCAGCAGGGCGACCACGGCAGCGGCGTTTTTCGGCAGGTAAAGGGTGAACTCGTTGAACGTTGCCGCCGACTGCAGCACGCTTACCCCCGGGAGAGCGGTCAGCTGCGCCTTGGCATACTCCGCCTTGTCGCGGTTCAGGCCGGCCAGGTCGGTCAGCCCCTCTTTGCCGACGGAGGAGAGGAAGATCAGGCCGCGCAGGGCGCAGAGCCCCTGGTTGCTGCAGATGTTCGAGGTGGCCTTGTGGCGCTTGATATGCTGTTCACGCGCCTGCAGCGTCAGCACGAAGCCGCGTGTGCCGTTCCGATCCACGGTCTCGCCGACGATACGCCCCGGCATGTTGCGGATAAGCTTTTTCCTGGCGGCAATGAAGCCGAAGGAGGGACCGCCGAAGGAGAGCGGATTGCCGAGGCTCTGGCCGTCACCGACGGCGATGTCGATGCCGACCTCGCCGGGCGATTTCAGCATGCCGAGGGCGATCGGATAAACCGAACCGATCAGCAGTGCGCCAACGCCGTGAACCTGATCCGCCAGAGCGGTGAAATCCTCGACCGTGCCGAAGAAGTTGGGGTTCTGCACGAGCACGGCGGCAACGCTGTCGTCCAGCAGGGCGGCCAGGGCGGCGCGGTCCAGCTGCCCCTTCTGCGGAGCGACCTCGATCACGTCCACGTCCAGGTTGAACAGGTATGTTTTCAGTACCTGCCGTGAGAAGGGGCTGACGCAGCCATCCACGACGATTTTGTTCCGCCCGGTCACACGCAGCGCCATCATCGCGGCTTCGGCACAGGCGGTGCCGCCGTCGTACAGCGAAGCGTTGGAGACATCGAGCCCGGTCAGGCGGCAGATCGCCGTCTGGTATTCGAACAGCGCCTGCAGCGTTCCCTGGGAGCATTCCGGCTGATAGGGGGTGTAGGCGGTGTAGAATTCGGAGCGACCGGAGAGGTGATCAACCACCGAGGGGATGATGTGGTCGTAGAAACCACCGCCGATGAAATTGGTCATCCCCTGGGTGTTATCAGCGGCAATGGCCTGCATCCGGCTGAACGTCTCGAACTCTGACATACCGGCGGGAAGATTGAAAGTCTTGGCACGCAGCTCGGCCGGAATCGGCGCGAAGAGCTCCTCAACGTCGACGACGCCGATGGCGGAAAGCATTGCGGCGATCTCTTCCGGCGTATGGGGACAGTAGTGGCTGTCGTTCATATTGAATTCTCCAATCTTTTGTCCACGAAAAACACGAAAGAGAGCCTAAAACGTAATAGAGCAATAAACCAAGAGGCTCTCTTCGTATAATGCAAAATTCATCTGTTTCTTTTTTCGTGTCTTTCGTGTCTTTCGTGTCTTTCGTGTCTTTCGTGTCTTTCGTGGATAATGGCTCTTACAATGTTTTTAAATAGTCGTCGTACTGTTCCTGTGTCATCAGGTTCTTGAGCTCAGCTTCGTCAGCGATCTCGATCTCGGCCATCCAGCCGGCCGACTCGGCGCTCTCGTTGACCGCTTCCGGGGTCAGCTCCAGCGCATCATTCACCTTGACAACCTTACCTGATAGCGGCGCGAAAATATCGCTGGCGGCCTTGACCGACTCGATGCTGCCGAGGATGCCGAACTGCTTGACGACCGCACCGACCGTGGGAAGTTCCACGAAGGTGATGTCACCCAGCTCATGGGCCGCGTGATCGCTGATACCGACTGTCCCGACTCCGCCTTCAACCTTGACCCACTCATGCTCCTTGCTGAAATACATGCTCATTGTTTGTTCCTCCCTGGTATGTGAATGCTGAAAAATTTAAGACTAAAGAGCACTTACGCCCTTACCGAACCGCCCTTGAAGAACGGCAGTTCGCAGACCGTCGCTTCCATGGTGACCCGCTCGTGAGTGATGGTCAACGGGGTGCCGACCGCGGTCAGCTCCGGCTTGACGAAGCCGATACCGATCCCCTTGCCGAGCATCGGTGAGAAGACGCCGCTGGTGACAGTGCCGACGACTTCTCCTGCAGCACAGATATCATAACCATGGCGCGGCGAACGGCGCCCGGCGACTTCAAAAGCCACCTTTTTCCGCGTGACGCCCTGCTCCTTCAACCGCAGCAGCGCGTCCTTGCCGACAAAGGACTTGTCGAAGTTGACGAAACTCTCCAGCCCCGCCTCAAGCGGCGTTGTTGCTTCGTCGATGTCGCTGCCGTAGAGCGAATAGCCGACTTCAAGGCGAAGCACGTCACGCGCCCCCAGACCTGCCGGTTTGACGCGCTCGTCGGTCAGAAACAGATCCCACAGTTCGCAGACCTTTTCCGCCGGGAGGAAGATCTCATACCCCAGTTCGCCGGTGTAGCCGGTGCGGCTGACAATCGCCGGGACGCCGAGGATCTCCACCGTGATGAATTTGAAATAGGGGATCGTAGCAACCTCCTCCCCGAAGATTTCAACCATGACGTAGCGGGCGAGAGGCCCCTGCAGATCGAGCTTGCCGGTGGCGGCGGTAATGTCGGTAAAGACGCCGCCGTGCAGGCGTTCCGCGATGACGGCAAAATCGTTGGGGGCCGTGGCGGCGTTGACGACGATCATGACCTGGTCATCGGCGAGGCGAAATACGATCAGATCGTCGATGATCCCCCCACTCCCGTTGAGCAGAAAGCCGTAGCGGGAGCGGCCGACCGGGATCGTCTGCACCGAAAAGGTAAAGACATCCTCAAGGCCGCTGGCAGCGAAATCACCCTGAAAGAGGAATTCCCCCATGTGGCAGATGTCGAAGAGCGCGGCGCTGTTACGGCACCAGCTGTGTTCGGCGATAATCCCCTCGTACTGAATCGGCATATCCCAACCGCCAAAAGGCGCCATCAGGGCCTTCAAGTCGCGATGCCGGCCACAAATCGGCGTTGCTTGGAGCTGTTCATCCATTGTATGTTCTCCTCATGCTGGTATTGTTTTTTTGTAGGTGTTCCGGAAGGAGAGAGTCGAGGAAGAATCGGAAGCACAGGTGCAACTTATCATAGGTTGAAATGTGCAGGCATGTTAGTGTAAATGCTTACACCACGCAACCTGAAAAACCGTTTTTTTTGAAAGAGAAGATCATGCAAACGACAAAACGCACCCCGACAAAATATCACCCCAAAGGAGTGACGCTCCTTTACGAAGACAGGGATATCATCGTTATAGAAAAACCGTGCGGCCTGCTGACGATGGGAACGGAGCGGGACAAGTCGAGAACGGCCCACAGTATTCTCAACGACTATGTCCGCAAGGGGGACCCGCGCTCCCGGAACCGGGTCTATATCGTCCACCGCCTCGATCGCGACACCTCCGGCATCCTGCTCTTTGCCAAAAGCGAGGCGACCAAGACCTTTCTGCAGGGGCACTGGGATAGCACCGACAAACAGTATCTCACGATCGTGCATGGCTCACTGGCAGCAAAAACCGGGACGATCAGCAGCTATCTAGCCGAGAATGCCGCCTTTAACGTCTACTCGACCCCGGACCCGGCGGCGGGAAAGCTGTCCCACACGGAGTACACGGTCCTCAAAGAAACCAAAGGGTTCAGCCTGCTGGAGATCCACCTCCTCACCGGTCGCAAGCACCAGATCCGGGTACACCTGTCGGAAAGCGGCCACCCGGTCGTGGGGGACAGGAAATACGGCACGGCGAATGATTCCTACAACACCCTGGCGCTGCACGCCCGGTCGATCTCCTTCACCCACCCGGTTAACGGCAGACGCATGACCTTTACAACCGGCATCCCGGAGTTTTTTACCCGGCTGGTCGGCACCATAGAAACAGTGCCGGCCTGATTCCAGTGCAGATGGTGAGACACGCATGATCATTTCCGCCAGCAGACGTACCGACATACCGGCCTTCTATGCCGACTGGTTTATGAAGCGGGTGCGGAACGGCTACTTCTACCGGGTCAACCCCTTCAACAGCAAACAGGTCAGCCGCTTCAGCCTGCAAGCGGAGGATGTGGACGCGATCTGCTTCTGGACCAAGAACCCGCTGCCGCTCATGAAGCATCTGCATGAACTGGACGAGCGCGGCCTGCACTACTACTTCCAATTCACCCTTAACCCCTATGACAAAATCTTCGAGCCGGGCGTGCCGCCGCTGGAGGAGCGGTTCAACACCATGATTGCACTGGCCGGGCGCATCGGCCCGGAGCGCGTTGTGTGGCGCTACGATCCGGTCATCCTCAGCAGCGCCACTCCGGTCTCTTTCCATCTGGAAAAGCGGGAGGAGATTGCGGCGAGGGTCGGCAGCGCAACCCGCCGCCTTGTGTTCAGCTTCTACGATTTCTACGGCAAGGGGAAGGGGCGCCTGAGCAGGGCCCTGCATGGGACCGGCATCACGCTGGAGGACATCACCGCAGCGGAGCAGTGTGCGGCACTCGACCTGGTGGCACGGGGATTCAAGGAAATCGCCGACCGTCATAACCTGCAGCTGTTTTCCTGCAGCGAGAAGGTGGATCTGGGAGCGATCGGCATACGCCACGGCGCCTGTATCGACGGCGACCTGATCCGGGAGCTGTTCGGCATCAACACCATTTTAAAGAGAGACAAAAACCAGCGAGCGGCCTGCAACTGCGTCGCATCTGCCGACATGGGGAGCTACAACAGCTGCCGTTACCGCTGCAGCTACTGCTACGCCAACTTCAACGAGGCGTTGATCGAGAGCAACTGCCGGAAACACAACCCGGAGGGTTCGGTGCTGCTCGGTGAGTACAATTGAGATAGTAAGGAGAGTACTGATGAAAACCAGAACACTGGGAACACAGGGATTGACCGTATCAACCCAAGGCCTCGGCTGCATGGGCATGTCCGATTTTTACGGCAGCCGGGACGAAGCCGAATCCATCGCCACGATCCATCACGCCCTTGACCTGGGGGTGAACTTTCTGGACACCTCCGACATGTATGGCCCATTCACCAATGAAGAGTTGGTGGGGAAAGCGATCAAGGGACGGCGCAACCGGGTGATCGTAGCCACCAAGTTCGGCATCATGCGCGCCCAACCGTCAAAGGATGGGTGGGCGCCGATCACCGGCATCAGCGGCAGGCCGGAATATGTCCGTGCGGCCTGTGACGCCTCGCTGAAACGGCTGGGCGTTGATCATATCGACCTCTATTACCAGCACCGGGTGGATGCCGAAGTGCCGATCGAAGAGACCGTCGGGGCCATGTCCGATCTCGTCTCGGCGGGAAAGGTGCGCTACATCGGGCTGTCCGAGGCGAGTGCCCAGACGATCCGCCGCGCCCATGCCATACATCCGGTCTCGGCACTGCAGAGCGAATACTCTCTCTGGAGCCGCGACCCGGAGGAGGACGTGCTGCCGACCCTGCGGGAGCTCGGCATCGGCTTTGTCGCGTACAGTCCATTAGGGCGTGGCTTTCTGACCGGCCAGCTGAAAAGTCCTGACGACTTTGCCCCCGACGACTACCGCCGCAACTCCCCCCGCTTTCAGGGAGAAAACTTTACGAAGAATCTGGAGCTGGTGGAGCAGGTCACGGCCATTGCCGAGCGGAAAGGGATATCTCCCGGCCAGCTGGCACTGGCCTGGGTATTGGCACAAGGGGAGGACATCGTGCCGATTCCGGGGACCAAGCGGAGGAAGTATCTTGAGGAGAATATCGCTGCCGGAACGCTGACGATCAGCGAGACCGAACTGGCTGAAATCGCAGCGGCGCTCCCCAAGGGTGCGGCCGCCGGAGAGCGCTATCCGGCGTCGATGATGGCGTTTATCAACCGGTGATACGTTCGCATGGCTAAAAAAACGTACACTCTTGCCCCTTTTCTGCTCCTCTGCGTGATCGGTTTTGCCACCTTTTTCAGCTCGTACCTGCGCATCCCGGTTATGCCGCTGTTTGCCGCGACGCTCCTGGGGATGATGGCCGGTGCCACCGTCATGGGGCTGGCGCTGAAACGGATCGGCTATCCGCTCGGGTTTGCCGCCGCCGGGTGCATGGCTTTGGCGACACTACTGTACTTTTTACCGCTGATGCGGGAAAAGCAGCACCGGCAGGATTGCCAAGCCTGACAATCCGTCTAGCCAAACGACCATATATCCATAGAGTCTGTCGGAGGGAGCGCACATGAGCGAAACATACGACCTGATAATACTCGGATCCGGATCAACGGCATTTGCGGCAGCGTTGCGTGCCACAAGTTATGGAGCACGTGTTCTTATGTTCGAAAAAAGCGTCCTGGGAGGCACCTGTATCAATTGGGGGTGCATACCCAGCAAGACGCTTATTCATGCGGCACTCTTCAGACATGAGGCTCATCTGGGAAGCATTATCGGCCTTACTGCTGAAAATCGCCCTCATGGTATTGACGTGGAACGGCTTTTCAAGCACCGGGAAGCGGTTGTAACAGGGCTGCGCAAGGAGCGTTATCTGGATGTGCTCGCCGGCATGAAGGGGCTGGAGCTGGTCAAGGGAACCGCGCGTTTCCGCGATTCCCGCACCGTTGAGTGCGATGGCCGCCTCTACGGTGCCGAACGTTTTCTCGTAGCCACAGGCGGCAATCCGCGTATCCTCGATCTGCCGGGCCTGGAGAAATGCTCCTATTACACCAGCCGCACTGCGCTGCTGCTCAAGAAACTGCCGACCTCTCTGATCATTGTCGGCGGCGGGGTGATCGCCGTTGAAATGGGGCAGATGTACCACCGTTTGGGAAGCCGGGTGACAATTCTTGAACATGGCCCCCGGTTGCTGCCGGCCATCGAACGTGAAGTTTCCGGGTCGTTACAGGATATTCTGCAGAAGGAAGGCATCGAGGTCGTTACTGATGTACGCATTTCCCATGTGGACAGGCTCGGGGAGCTGAATGTGGTAGCTGCGACTGTGAATGGGACGCAGCACGAATTCACCTGCGAACAACTGCTCCTGGCGGTCGGCACCGCCCCGGCCACGGCAGACATCGGGCTTGAAACGGCAGGGGTAGCACTGGATGGCAATGGGGCCATCATAACGGACCGGCAGATGCGCAGCTCTGCAGAGGGTATCTGGGCGGCCGGCGATGTGGTCGGCAACATGATGATCGCCACAACCGGTGCCAAGGAGGGGATTGTCGCGGTGGATGACATGTTTAATACGGGCTGCGGTTGTGCCATTGATTATCTGGCCGCGCCCATGGCGATCTTTACCGATCCGGAAGTCGCCGTGGTGGGGCATTCGGAGAATAGCGCGCGTCAAGCGGGCTTTGACTGCATTGTCAACTGCATGCCGGTCAGTGCCATTTCCAAGGCGCATGTCACCGGCATGACAGACGGCGTGATCAAGATGGTCGCCGACCGGGTCACCGGACGGCTTTTGGGGGTTAGCCTCGTCTGTCACCGTGGTGCGGACATGATCAACGAGGCCGCTCTGGCTCTGCATATGCGAGCGACAGTGGCCGACATTGCAACGACGATGCATGTGTACCCGTCTATTGGCGAAGGACTCAAGCTCTGTGCCCAGGGTTTCAACCAAGACATCACCAGACTGTCCTGCTGCGCCGAATGAGAGCTAAACGGGTTGGCACACGGGGCTATCAGCCGGATGTTTGGGTACGTTGTGAAACGCCGCTATATCGGGAAGCAGTAACTGCAGTTACAGAATAAAAAAAGAGTGCCGCCTGCTGTTCCACTACAGCAGGCGGCACTCTTTTAAACCCTCACTAACCTCACTCCCGCCAGCTGACCACCGCTTCTTTCCTCAGCGGCAGCCGGCGGTAGTCGTATTTGGGATACCCGATCATCATCGCCCCGAAGCAGGCATTCCCATCCGGCAGGGCAAGGGCCTGCTGCAGCGGAGGCCACTGGGCCGCCGCCATCATGAAGAATCCGGCCCAGCAGGCGCCGAGACCGCAGGTTGGCGCGGCCAGATCCAGGAATGTGAGCGCAATACTGCTGTCTACCTGGGCCAGAGCGTACCCTTTGGGGGCATGGGCGACAACAAGAGCCGGCGCACCCCGCAGAACGGTATCTATCCCCGCCTCCCACGCCTCTGCAGAACGGTCAAGCCGGTAGGCCTTCGCCAGGGGATGCCCTTCTTTAATCAGATACCGGAGCATATCGATGATCATCCCGGCCAGGTCGTGAAGCTGCTCCCGTGAGGTGATGACCAGCCACTGCAGCTGCTGGCTGTTGGTGGCGGTTGGGGCATAATGGGCCATGTCGATCAACGTGGCGAGCTTCTCGCGCTCGACCATCTTGTCCTGGTAGGTGCGAATCGACCGGCGCGACCGAAAAAAGTGCTCCGCCTGCTCACTGCCAAGTGCCAGATCCGCTCTCACCGGCGGACAATCCTCCGCCTTCATACCATCCAGAGACAGTGCGCCGTGCGGGCAAATGGCGACACAATGGCCGCATGTGATGCAGAGTTCCTCCAGTCCCGTCGCAAGTTTCGGCACTGTCGAACCGTCCTTCAGTTCGATGATACCCATCGGGCATACAGCCGAGCAGATACCGTCAAATTTACATTTTTCCTGGTCCACGATGATGTGAGTCATGCTATACCTCCTGCTGGATGTAACGTTTGAGTTTTCCCTGCTCCCGCTCGGGCAAAACGGCACACAGAATCTACGGCGGACATTGGGCACACATGGACTTGAACAGGTTGGTGCTCAGATACCGGTCGCCACGGTCCGGAATGATGACGACGATTAATCCTGATTCCAGTTCAGATGCCAACTTGATCGCACCCGCCACGGCGGCGCCACCCGACATGCCGCAAAAGATCCCCTGCTTTGCAGCCAGCAGTCGGGCGGTCTCGAAGGCATCATCGTCCTCCACGACAAGTTTGCGCTGGTAGGCATGCGGGTCATAGATCGGGGGGACGATCGCTTCCTGCATGTTTTTAAGCCCCTGGATCCTGTGCCCCAGCACCGGTTCAACGGCAACGATGCACACATCAGGCTTGATCTCGCGGAAGTATTTTGCAACCCCCATGACCGTACCGCTCGTACCGATGCCGGCCACGAAATGCGTGATCTCGCCGCCGGTCTGGCGCATGATCTCCGGAGCGGTTGTTTCATAATGGGCCAGTGCATTGTTCGGATTGGCGTACTGATTGGGCATGTAATAGATTCCCGGCTCGCTGTCGTAGATCTTGTGGGCAAGACGGATCGCCCCGTCGGTTGTCTCACAGCCGGGGGAAAGCACGATCTCGGCGCCGTATGCCTCCAGCACGCTGCGGCGTTCGACACTGACGCAGGCCGGCATGACGAGCTTTATGCGATACCCTCTGGCCGCGGCGATCATCGCAAGGGCTATGCCGGTATTGCCCGATGTCGGCTCCAGGATGATCTTGTCCGGAGTCAGTTCACCACTCGCCTCGGCAGCAAGGATCATGCGGCGTGCCGGACGGTCCTTGATCGAACCGCCGGGATTGTTCCCTTCCAGCTTTGCCATGATCCGGACACCCGGATTTGTGCCGGGGAAATTGATTTCAACGATAGGAGTGGAGCCGATTGACTCGAGAAGACTTTGACCCTTCATCTGTGCCTCATATATTGTGATTGGAATCATTAACATATAATCCTCGCCGCCCATGGACGTCAAGTTTGTTAAGGAGATTGTGAAGGCGAAGGTGTCTCTGCAAGGAGGGGCAAACATGAACTGGACCGTCTATATGATACGCTGTTCAGACAACTCACTCTATACCGGCATCACAACCGACCTTCAGCGTCGCTTCGGCCAGCATGCATCCGGACGTGGGGCCAAGTACTTCCGCGGACGCCAGCCGCTGCAGGTGGTGTATCAGGAGAGCTGCCATACCCGCAGCTCTGCCGCTACGAGAGAAGTGGAGATCAAGAGCTTGTCCCGCGGCGCGAAGCAGGCCCTGATCTCTACCGGTATTGATAGCGGCAGCTGCCAAAAGTAGGCTGGTGTGGCTATTTCAGACTCACCGGGGCAGGACGAAATCGGCGCCGGCAAACTGAATCGCCGCCGGATCACTGGCGCGTGGCGGGGAAACAGCATGTACACCGCCGCAGGCGGGACAGCTCTGCACGAAAGTCTCCAGCATAAACCTGGCCCCGCAGCCGTGACAATCAAGCTCCAGAGCGCTCGGCAGCGTCGATAACGCTATTTCTCCCCCATGGGCATTCAGCACAAATTCCACCAGCGCCCTTCCGGAAGCAAATGGCCCGGCTCCCGGTGTCCCGGATGATCCGCACTCACACATATTCAATTCTCCCTGTCGTACTGCAGCTGTTTTTATGATACTATGGCCAGCTTAGTCGATAGCACTCCCGATAATTATGACCTGGGTCAATTTTCAGCAAAGATTGAAATTAGTAATCCCGTTCAGGGCAACAGGGGAACCATCTGCAATTGAAGAGAGGGTGAAAGGCGGACAAACATGGCACAACCGTGGAAAACAATCGAAAGCATCCCTACCGACGAAGGGGCGCTCGAACTTCGCCAGCGTGGCGAACGGGACTTTATCATCACCATCGGCCCTCAGGTGCTCATGAACAGCCTCTCCAACCGCTCCGAGGTGGTCCTCGGCCAACTCGGCTGCGCCCACCTGAAGGAGAGTGACAGCCCGCGGGTACTGGTGGGGGGACTTGGCATGGGCTTTACGCTCAAGGCGGTCCTTGACACCCTGCCGCCGACCGCCAGGGTCGTCGTCGCCGAACTGAACCCGACCGTACGCGAATGGTGCAGGGGACCACTGGCCGCGCTCACGGATAATGCCGTCAGCGACCCGCGCGTCACCGTGGAAATCGGCGATGTCGCCGTCCGCATCCGCCGGAGCGCCGTGGATGGCGGCGAGGCGCGCTTCGACGCCATCATCCTCGACCTGTACCGCGGCCCCCACGCAAAAACGCACGGCAGCGACGACCCGCTCTACGGCAGCCGCGCCATCGACAATATGCGGGCCGCACTCAAACCGTGCGGAACAGTGGCGGTGTGGGGTGAAAATTATGACGAGGGCTTTGACAAACGGTTGCAGAGTGCCGGTTTTACGGTGACAACGGATCGTCCCGGCCGGGGAGGGCTCCGTCATGTGGTCTTTACCGGGCACCTCAAACCATCCAGAAAGAGCGGCAAGCACGCCTCCTGAAAGGCGTGCTATTATTTCCAACGAAGTGGTCCGCCCGGTTAGCCCCGGGCAAGCAGTGTTTTCAGCTTTGCCATCTCATCAGGGCAGATATTCAGGCTGTCATGCCCATCCAGGAACTCGACCAACGAGTTGAGAAAAATCCCGAACGAAAGCGGCACATTGGCCTTGTTGTAGTAATAATCGCCATTATTGAACAGCACGTTAATGGCGAAGCCAGTGTTGGGGGAATCCAGCTCGACGAGCCCCTTGATCAACCGGTAGATTTCCTTTTCCAGCTTCCGCTGGGTGCCGGTTGCCACCTTCGGCTTGTCATCCTTCGCAGCACCTTTCAGAGCGGTCTTGATAGATGCAAGGTTCACCCCGCTGCGCTTTGGTGTACACCCGAGCAAACCATCAAATATGCGCATCATCTCCTTGACGATATTCTCCCGCGCGATCTCCGGTGAAGCATCTTCCGCCATGGCCGGCATCTCTCTGTTCACACTCCGGACAGCTGCTCTGTCGGCGGACGAATCGGCAGCCGGCCGCCTCAATTTGTTAACAGCTTGCTTTTCTTCCATCTCGACACACTCCTGATTACAATTTTGTATATTCTCTCAGCTGAAAGGTTACCAAAATAAAGCGGTTTTTTCCTTAGGTTTTCCTCTGCGTTACTCTGTGTCCTTTGCGGTAAATGCTTTTAAAGAAGTACTTTTTAAGAATTACCCTGTTCCGCTTCCTTGATCGACAATGCGATCCGCTTGCGCTGCGGATCGGCCGACAACACCTTAACATTTACCACCTGCCCGGCCCTGACGACGTCATTGGGATCCTTGACGTAGCGACCCGCCAGGTGGCTGATATGCACGAGGCCATCCTGATGGACGCCAATATCGACAAAGGCGCCGAACGCGGTGACGTTGGTCACTGCCCCCTGGAGGATCATACCTTCCTTCAGATCGCCGATCTCACGGATGTCGTCGCGGAAGGATGCGCTCTGGAACTGGCTGCGCGGGTCACGCCCCGTTTTTTTAAGCTCTTCGATGATATCGGACAGCGTCGGCAGGCCGACCCCCTCTGAAACGTAGCGCTTCAGATCTATTCTGCTCGCCAGGGCCGGGTCGGCGGTCAGACCCGCCAGCGAAACGCCCAGATCGGCAGCCATCGTCTCCACCAGCTTGTAGCGCTCCGGATGAACGGCACTGTTATCGAGCGGGTGCTTGCCACCGCTGATGCGGAGGAATCCGGCCGACTGCTCAAAGGCTTTGGCCCCGAAGCGCGGCACCTTGAGGAGCGCCTTGCGGGAAGTAAAGGAGCCGTTCTCGTCGCGGTAGCGGGTTATTGCCTTGGCGAGGGCCGGCCCGACGCCGGAAACATAGGCTAAAAGCGCCCAGGATGCGGTGTTGAGGTCAACCCCCACGTAGTTGACGCACGACTCCACAACCCCGTCCAGAGACCTCTTCAGCATCCCCTGATTGACATCGTGCTGATACTGCCCGACGCCGATACTCTTCGGATCGACCTTGACGAGCTCGCCGAGCGGGTCCTGCAGCCTCCGGGCGATGGAGATCGCTCCGCGCACCGTCAGATCCAGCTCCGGAAACTCCTCACGGGCGATCTCCGAGGCCGAGTAGACACTGGCACCCGCCTCGCTGACCGACACCACCGGCAGTTGTCTCCCCGCAGCGGCAAGAGTCTCCTTGACAAAGATCTCCATCTCGCGCCCGGCGGTACCGTTGCCGACCGCAACCATCTCGACAGCATGGTTTGCGACGATCCTCAGCAACTCCTGACGGGCCTGGGGAAGACGTCCTTCACCGATGTGCGGGTAGATCGTCACATGCTCAAGGAAGCGACCGGTCTCATCAACCGCCGCCAGCTTGGAGCCGGTACGAAAACCGGGGTCGATGCCGAGTACCCGCTTCCCTCCGGCAGGGGGAGCCAGCAACAGCTCACGCAGATTCCGGGCAAAGATCTGGATAGCCGCCTCATCGGCGCGCTCCTTGCTCTCGAGACGCAGCTCCACCTCAATGGCCGGGGCGATCAGCCGCTTATAGGCGTCTTCAGCCACCTGTTCAAGCAGCGGGCTAAAAATACTGGAGCGCTGGATTAGACGCGACTTCAATGCGGCGAGGATCTGCTCGACCGGCGCCGAAATAGACAGATACAGTATTTCTTCTTTTTCGCCGCGCCGCATCGCCAGCATCCGGTGCGACGGAATTGCCTTGAGCGGCTCCTGGAAATCATAGTACATCTCGAACTTGGTAACCTGCTCTTTGTAATCGGACGCCACCCGCGCAGTCATGACCCCCTGTTCATTGGTCAGACGCCGCACGACCGCACGGGCGTCGGCGTTATCAGACAGACGCTCGGCCAGAATATGTCCGGCACCATCCAGCGCTGCCGCCGCATCCGGCACCTCTTTATCCGGGTTAACGAAGCGGAGCGCCGCATCTTCGGGGGTTCCACACATCAGCTCCTGAGCGGCAATGACATCGGCCAGCGGCTCGAGGCCGCGCTCCCGGGCAATTGTCGCCTTCGTACGCCGCTTCGGTTTGTACGGCAGGTACAGATCCTCCACCTCGGTTTTCTGGCGCGAGGCTTCGATACGTCCCCGCAACTCGGGGGTCAGCTTCCCCTGCTCCTCGATGGATTTGAGCACCGTGACCTTGCGCTCCTCCAGTTCGCTGAAATATGCGAATTGCTCCTCAACCGCGCGGATCTGTACCTCGTCCAGCTCACCGGTATGCTCTTTGCGGTAGCGGGCGATGAAGGGAACCGTGGCCCCCTCCTGCAACAGTTCGACGGTATGTTCAACCTGAAACGGCTTGAGGCCGGTCGCCGCAATCACATACGTGATCAACGCGCGCATCTGTTCGCCAGTCTGCTTCATTACAACTCCAGTTTACGAGGATAGGGAATCGGTACAGGCCATGCCGCACCGGGACCACACGAGCAGCCCCGCTTCGGCAGGAAATTGGATGATCTTTATTCCGAGGGCTTGACGCTGGTCACAAAGTATTCCGATTCACCAAAACAGGTCGTCGGAACGCCTTTATGCTGCTCGTAGGATACGGATATCTTTTTGCCCATAGCAGCATTGAGCTGCATGGCAACGGCATCATCCCTGACACTAAAGAGAAACTTTTCCGGAAGGACCCCGGGCGCGGGTATCATCTGCATCTCGCCCTCCCACGTCTTGCATAACCACCCTTTTTGAGAAAACTTCTGCAGATAGCCGGCCCGCTCACCCTTCGAATAGCTCCAGTGTAACGCAACCTGGACGTAACCGACGAAAAGTGCCAGCAGCACGAGCAGAACCATGCATGCCGACAGTAATATTTTCCTGCTGTTTATCGCCATTCAATCCTCCGAACAATTATATAGAGTCACGACAGTTTTAGTGCTATGCAGCAGAAGTGTCAATCAGGAATGGTGTATGGCAGTCCCCACCCTAGTCGCAACCATAAGAAAAGCCGCCCGACGAGATGTCGGACGGCTTTTTCTTACGTGAAGCGAAGTTTTACTTACTTCTTTTTAGTTGCCTTCTTGGAGTCAGCTGCCAGCTTACGGCCGCCAAACTGCATTGGGTCGCCTTTGTAGCCAAGGGCTGTCCAATTCATCCGGGTGCCGCCCATGTGGCACTCGCCGCACTGCAGGGCATCTTCCTTAGGAGAAACCTCATGCTGAGCGCTGATGTAGGAAACGGTTGTCACGAACTGGTACTTGCCGCTGTACGGGAGGGCTTCTGCGCTCTTGGCGCCGTTAACAAGTGCCTTTTCCCAGTCAAAGTTCACCCACAGCTCTTTGTACTGCTGGAAGGTGTTGAGGTATTTGAACTTGCTGTCCATCGGCTGTGTGCCGGTGTAGTACTTGTAAGGATAGATCTTGGCGGTCTTGTCCTTGATGTCGCCGACCGGCTTGGTCATGATAACCGGCTTTGACGGATCCTTGATCTTGTCGCCCAGCATGTAACGCTCTATCTTACCATTATACCATGCATACGCCGGCACAACATTCTGTCCCCACTTGAAGGTACCTTTATGCTTGGCAAAGGTTTCCTTATCAAACTGCTCTTCTGCCTCAATCTTCTTACCGACATCAGACCAGTTCCACATCATCTTGGTGGCCTGACCTTTGCTGAATACCGGAATATGGCAGGTCTGGCAGGCAACGGAAGCGGCATGCTTATTGAGGATAACCTTGTTTCTGGACTTCTGGTGAGGCGCCTTGGCGCCGCTGTGGCAATCTTCACAGGTAGCACGGGCATCATAGTGAGCCATCTGGCTGGAAGCGCCGGCTATTTTGTGGTCCTTGGTCTTGTGGCAATCCTGGCACAGCATTTCCTGGCCGCCTTTTGCCTTCTTGGCCATGTGAACATCCTGCTTCTTGTCGGCAGTTTCCAGGGTGGAATCGAGACCGGCATGCTTGACCGCATCACCACCGCCACCAGCAAAATGGCAGACACCGCAGTTTTTCAAGCTTGGCTTGTCAACGCTCTGGGCAGCCAGCTCAAGGTTCATGGAACCTTTCTCCATCGCCTTGGTATCGACATCGGCGCCAACAGCGGCGCGGGCGTAGTTACCCTTCTGGGCATGGCAGACGAGGCAGTCAACGCGGCTCTTGTCAGTAAAGTCAAATTTGGTGCGGGTCCAACCGTACCCGGCGTGGCACTTGTCACAGGACTCATGTACCATTCCATCAGGACCACCAAAAACGGTTGTACAGAAGTTGTTGGTCATGTTCTTCTTGCCGAACTCTTTGGTGCTATTCTCCATGCCCTTGACATGGTTTGGCGTACCGGCCCACTTCCAGTGAGAAGTCTTCATCACATCGCCAGCCTGCTTCTCATGGCACTCGAGACAAACCGTGGTTACATCCTGACCCTTTTTGAATGGCCCCTTGACAAACTCTGAGTGATCCGGACCGGCAAAGGCCTGGAACGAAACCAGAACCAGAGCAGCAGTCAGCATCCCAACCATACCCTTCGTACTCTTCATAAACTTCCCCTTTCGTTGTCCTGCGTATAGTGAGCCCAGCAGCGATTGCCGAGCACGGCAGATGCATAAACTGGTCTATAAAAACATATCTATATCTTGATGTCAACCTTCAGGTTAAGTCACAACAAGATCGTTTATGTCTGTTTTAACAGGCTTTTTTAGTGATACATTACTCAGCGCGGAGTGGTCGTGCTGAGTAATGGCATTGAACGCGGAACAATGAGAATCACCGGGTATCTTTATCGCTGGTGATGTAATCAGGGGGCAATTCGCATTCCGGAGAGATCTGGAATGGTATCGGGTAGCGGATCCCCGCCTTGTGAGTTGCCGCAAGCCCTGCGGCTGTGCGCTCGAGCCAGTCAAAGGGGATGCCGACAATCATTTCATGATCTTGGGCCATGGCAAAGCGCCGATCACCCATACAGGGGATTTCAACTGTCGGGGCGCCGCTCAATTTGACCTGAGCAACGGCCCGGGCGCACACGCCGGCATCCCCGGATGTTTTCATGACAAACTCTCCCCCCTCATGGTAAAGGAAAGCCTGCACAAAACGCATTGCCTGCGCCGAGTTGACATATATCACGACCATATCCGGGGTCACCCCCTGAAAAGGGCGCAGTAGCGGGTAAGTCAACACGCCGGCAACGCCAGGGTCGACCCGGGGCATCAGTTTTTGCATGGCAGCAGCAGCCTGCCGGGTTTCCTGGTATACGCCAGTGTTTACCGTCCCATCAATCACCCGCTGGGGAGGAGGTATCAATCCGGTACAGGCGGCGCCGAGGGCACAGTGGCTGGTCCCCGCGTCGGCCCAGGTGGACCAGGAGTACATCCGGCTGTAGGCGATCTGCTGACAAATAGCCAGCTTCTTGCCGCGCACTTTGATTTTCAGCCCTTCAATAAGCGCCGCGTCGCGGACAAGGTTTACCCCCACAGGCTGGGTGACCGGGTTAACTGTTTCCTTTACTGTCGCGAGAAAATGTTCCATACAGTCCTCCTTTTCGGCAAACCAGTCTCCCTAGGGGATCTGGGCGGTGATAACAAACTCCGGCGGGTCCATCAGCACTTTTTTTACGGAGCAGAGACCCGCGGTTTTTATGATCGCGTTCCGATATTTTTCCGGGAACCCCGGCGGCAAGCTGATATCCATGGCAACCTTGGAGAGCTTCCTCTTGCCATCTTCAGCGACAGCAAACTCCATGCTCTGGGTCAGCAGCAACCCCTCGGTGGCAATTCCCCGCTGCTGACAGAAGCTGAGCACATAAATCCCCGCACAGGTCCCGAGAGAAGCAAGAAAATAGTCATAGGGACTCGGCGCGGTGCCGCCCCCTCCCCCCTCAACCGGTTGGTCGGTCGGAATTACCCTGCCGTTAATTTCCGCGTTTACCTTTTCCCCTCCAGGGAAGGTGATCTTCATCTCCATTTGATAGCCCCTTTCGTGTTAAAGCAATAAGATAAACAGCCACCACAAATCAGGACGACAGAAATGACTCTAAGAATTGCCATTTTGCCGTATTAAAAATGAGTCAATGGGAAAGCAGAATTGGGATGGTCATGTGGGTCAGCAGGTAAGCCGCAACCGGACCGAGCACGTACCCACCGCGGCGTGTCTGGGCGTACCCACCCATGACGATCAAGTCCACGTTCTGGTTACGGGCATTGTCAAGGAGTAACTCGGCAATAGGAAGACCGGTTGCAAGTATCTGCTCATGTTCGGCGTCAACCTGATGGTGCGCCAGGTGGGCACAGAGCTGATGACCGGATCCTTCGGCCGCCCTGTCATGGTGACCGAAGGATCCAACGGAAACGATGCTTATTTTCTTTGCTCTTTTCAGGATTGGCAGAGCATCGTTGACCGCCCGGACAGACTCTCTTCCGGCTTTCCATGCCACGAGAACCCTCTCTCCCAGAGTGGCACATGTTCCGGAACAAGGAATGATCAACAGCGGGCGGCCTGCAGCGAGTCCCAGCCGCTCGGCAAAATCAGCAGGAGTAGTATTATTGGGGGCATTTTTATCGTACTGGCCGATAATGACCAGGTCCGTGTAGTAGGTGTAGGAAGTGATGATCTCCGCAGCGCTGACTCCCACAACTGACCAGTCAACATAAAGCCACTCAGCCGAAATCCCTGCCGAAGCCGTCTTTTCGGTGAAAAGCGCTTGCATCGCCTTGGCACCAGACTCCTCGATGCCGCCATGCCGAGGAGCATAATATTCGTGGGCAACAATGTAGAGCCCCTTGAGATTTGCGCCGTGTGCGCGGGCCAGATTGATGGCCACGTCAAGCCTTGTCTGGCAACCGGGCGAACTGTCCATGTGAACAAGAATGTTTTTGAGCGCCATATTTCTCCTTGTGCGAACTGAGCTCTTGTGGCTATAGCCGTTTTGCTCAGCCTCGGCAAGACAGCTTCGAGGCAATTATACACCGCAAAATACATCTGGAAAACAATAAACAATATATAGCGATAAAATAATACTGATGAAAGAGGGGCTTATCCGATCTGAAGTTGGTAATTGATGGTTTTCGGGGGGAAATTCGCCAAAAGGCAGTAAAGCATTTGTAGGGACGGCGGTTTATAACATGAACGACAAAAAAAGAGGCTGCTTTTCATAAGAAAAGCAGCCTCTTTAATAGATGGCGTCCCCTACCGGATTTGAACCGGTGTCGCCGCCGTGAAAGGGCGGTGTCCTGGGCCAGGCTAGACGAAGGGGACGTTTGAAACTTGCCACGCTGTTCCATTTAAGGAATCAGGCCCATGAAGCGTGGAAAGGATGAGTTTTATAACCAACTTTTAAACGTATGTCAATTATTTTTTTACAGGGTGGTGATTTTTTTTGATCGGCGAGTTTAATGACTGTTGTACCAGCGCCTGACAACAAAGATATCCTGCTTTTTTTCACCACCCTGCCAGGCGTTGGCTGGGCGGCGTGTACGCATTACTCCGGCAATCCGTGCAGACAACTCTGTCATCACAACCCCGCCGTTCCCGGGTTCGCCACATTGAAGGCGGCTTTCTATTGCACTCTGTTGATCAAGCACGATGACAACATGGCCATTCCAGACGATCAGATCAAGCGGCTGCAGCAGCGGCACAATTTCTGCCGCCGATTTGTCGGCAATTGCAACACCCTGACCAAAGGTAATCAGCTGGCTGGTATTACGGGGAGTCCAGCCGCCGGTGGCATGATACAGCAGGCCGGAACAGTCCAGCCCGGCCAGCGTGAGCCGCTTCCTGTCGCTCCCGCCGACGCCCCTATAGAACCATGAATCCAGCTCAGGCACCCCACCCGGCACATTGCCACCCCAAACATAGGGAAGGCCACCAGAGGCACGGAGCGTTGCCACAACCGCCTCGCGCGGCGGCAGCGACCGCCTACGCGGCAGCGGGGCGTCAAGGCCCAGCTGCAGAAAACGGCCGGCGACATAGAGCCGGACATTCGCCGGGGCAGTGTACTCGTCCGTTTCAACCTGATAGACATCGCCAGCTCCGCTGTGCTGTTTTTCCAGGAGCCTGAATACCGTTCCCGGCAGGGCGATGTATTCAAGCTCGCGCACCTGCCCGCAACGATCCGTTTTCAACTCTTTTCCGCTTCCGCCGCCGAAAACCGCCCTGAAGTCGGGAGTGTTCAATACCGGGGTCGAGACCAGCGCCACGCCGTATTGAGCCGCCTCTACCGGCACGCAACAGATGGAGCAAACCAGAATAGTGGCAAGCAAAATCAGCGTTTTCATGAATGACACGAGGGGCGAGCCTGACGTACCAGCTCCTTTTGGGGCAATGTCAGGCGCGGCGAAAGGAGAAGGTCACGTAGCGTGGCGGCAGAAAGCGTCGGCAGAAACGCCGTAAACCAGATCAAGGGCGTGCGGGGGTTTTTAAGAATTGCCAGACGGATATTGGGACGGCTTTTCCAGCGACTGTTTCTCGCCACTATTGAAACTGTTTCTGCCGTTGCATGTGACGAAGCCAAAAACTGATACAGAGACCCCTCCTTGAGATGCGAGTTATCAAGACAGGCCTCTACAACATTTTGCAATCCCTCACGAAGCAGCGCATCGAGCATTGCTGATGTGCCGCGCCGTGCCAGCGTCAGCTTGTTGCCGAGCGGCTGGGTTGGTATCTGCTGAACGACCTTGCGTTCGGCGGCAAGCCGTATCTCTGCAGAAATTCCGGGTATTATGCAGAGCTTCAGCAGGTCAAATATGTACAGAAGCGGCAGCAGGGTTTCCGCAATATGGGGGGGGGTATCGGGGTGGGCAACCAGGGCAAACCTGACTTGATATGCTTCAATGAGGCGCTTGCGGGCATATATTGCCGTTATTACCGGGCCAAGCCCCCGCCGTTTGAGAAGCGCCAGCAGATGCTGATGATCAAGAGCGGGGTTCCGCAGCGCTGCGAGCAGCACCTCCTCCCGATCACTTCGGATGACGGAAAACAGCCGCTCCTTGTCGCTCGTGAGAGCTTCCTGCAGAGCATTCGCATCGGAAAGAATATCATTGTCTTTTTCTACATCAGCGGTGGCGGCCATCATGATCGATGTTTCCCTGGGCACAATCCATGCCCTGAGGTAATTGGGCTATTGCCTGTAGCTTACCATTGTGGCGCATGCTGCCGCAATAATTTTCCGGCCGCGCAGACGCAGCCTCATTGACGGCAAGCCTGGCACTGCTTCTTGCAGTTGCGAAGCACGCCGCTTCGTGCTACTTAAGACGAGCGCAACGGACGTGATGGCGAGGTTACCTTGACGAACATTCTGCCTGCACATACCCTGGCTGATTCGCTGGACATCGGTGATGACACGCTGGCCGAGATCAACCTGATCCTCGAGATGAGGCGCAACTTCAGCATATCGATCTACAAAGACAAATGCATGAAGCGCCGCATTGCCATACGAATGCGCTCATGCCGCTGCCTTGACGCGGCGGCGTACTGTAACCTGCTGCGACAAAGCGAGCAGGAGCTTGACCTGCTGAAAAAAAATCTTACTATTCATGTCAGCCAGTTTTTCCGTAACCCTTCCATGTTCGATAAACTACACAGTACCGTCCTCCCCTATCTGTTTCAAAGTACGTTTGCCCACCGGGAGCCGCTCAGGTTTTACAGCATCGGTTGTGCCGGTGGTGAAGAGGCATATAGCCTCGGCATCATCCTGCGGCAGTTTTTTGCCAGCAAACTGCAGCACACATCGCCAGAGATTCATGGGTACGATATCGATGCCGATATTTTACAGGCAGCCAGACAGGCTGAATATAACGAGGATCGCCTGAAGGACGTCACCGCCCCGATAATAGAGCGCTATTTTGTCCCGCGTGGAGCCCGCATGCAGCTGTCGGCCGACATTCGCGGGATGGTGGCATTCCATCAGCAGAATATCATGGATGTTGCCTCGTTTGAGCCATGCCACCTGGCACTGTGCCGAAACACGCTCATCTATTTCACCCGGCCCGAGCAGGAAAAAATATTACGCGGCATTGCACACATCCTGCCGGTGGGCGGCATCATGATTCTCGGGAAATCCGAAACTCTTGTTGGTGACGTCCGCAGGCTTTTTGCTACCATATGCCCGGTAGAGCGAATCTATCGTCGATTATGACCAATTTTTATAATTTTATCACGAGTCCAGCCATGGAGGGTTTCACATGCATATTCCCATAGGACATAAATTCATTATCGGCTTTGTCGTTGTTGTCGCCGCCGTGGCTTTCAGCCCGCACCTGGTCGGGCTGCTCGGTTATTCGGCTGAGATAAGCGGGATCCTGGCCTATGTGGTTGCCATGACGATCGGACTGATCCTGGGATGGCTCTTTTCAAAGGGCTTTACCGCCAATATCGGACTGCTGACAGACTCCGCTGAATCCATCAGTCGCGGCGACCTGACAAGAGATGTTACCATCCGACACTCCCGGATTCCGGACGAGAGCCACGAACTGGCCAACCTGATCAACCTGATGCTCCAGAGCCTGCGTGAGCTGGTCGGGCACATAAAGAAAACCTCGGGGCAGCTCACGGGATCAGCCCGGGAGATAAACTCCACCGCTCTGGAAATCAACGCCTCCACCGAAGAGGTTGCCCAGGCGATTGAGCAGATTTCACGCGGCGCCGCTGCCCAGGCGGAGCTTGTTGACAAGGGTTCCAGGACGATCCGGGAAATGGCGGTATCAATTGACCTCGTCGCCTCGCGGGCCCGTGAAACCGCCAAAACAGCGCGAGAAACCAGCCTGACAGCTCAGCACGGCGGTTCTTTGGCAAACGACTCCCTGGAGAGGATGAAAGAGTTTTTTGAAAAGCAGGAGCAGATCAGGCTGCAGTTTGATACCTTTAACAGCAAACTGCAGAAAGTCGGCAAGGTCGCCGATTGCATTGGCGACATCGCCCGGCAGACCAACCTGCTGGCTCTCAATGCATCAATTGAGGCGGCACGAGCCGGTGAATACGGCAAAGGCTTTGCCGTTGTTGCCGAAGAGGTGCGCAAACTTGCGGATGGCTCTTCACAATCGGCGGCAGACATCAGTGACATGATCGGGGACCTGCGCGAAGAGAGCCGCAAGGTGCATGATGTTATCATTGAAAGCTCCCGCAGCATAAAAGAGGGGAAGAAGAATATCGATGTCACCGCCAGCGCCTTTCAGGAGATACTCAAAACCGTTCTGGACACCGAACGCAAGGCTTCCAGCATTGCCGATCTCTCCATGATGCAGAAGGAGGGTTCGGCACGGATGGTAACAGCAATTGATGAGATTGCACGAGTCGCTGATGACAACGCAGCTTCGACAGAGGAGGTTTCCGCCGCAACCGAAGAGCAGCTTGCGGCAATGCAGGATATGGCGCTCGCGACCAAAGAGCTTGCCCAGCTTGCAGAAGAGCTTATGACCGTGGTGGAACGCTTTCACGTCGACCATGAATAACAGTTCTGCCACCGCCAACGACAGCAGGTTTCTGATTTTCAGGCTGCAGGACTCGCTCTATGCTCTCGACCTGGCACAGACTGCCGAAGTCGCAGACCTGACGCAGTTGTGGCCGATACCGCTGGCGCCACCATGCTATAGCGGGGCCATGAACTTTCACGGCGACATCGTTGCCGTAATGAACCTGACCCTGTTTCTCGGCCTGAGCGGTGACAACAGGCCGGAAAAAATAATTATCCTCCACCAGAGTATCGCCTCACTTGCCCTTCTTGTTGATAGTGTCGTCAGAATTGTTTCTGTAGACGAGGTTACCTCCACCCCAACCACGGACTCAACATTTTCTGCCGCCACCCTGACCCTGCCTGAAGGAAATGCATTTCTTCTTGATCTGGAAGTTGTTGTTTATAAAGCTGAACTGGGCATGCAGAAAAGCCGGCTAAAATAATTTTTTTACATCAAAGAAAATAACTCTTGACTCCTTAAATAATCTGCGTATATTCCAAGGTCGTTTTAGAAACCATGCGCTCTGCGTTCAAATGGTAATTTCAAAAAAGAAAGAGGTAACACACATGAAAAAGCTGATCTCGTTGACACTGGTACTCGCACTTGCTACTGTTTTTGCTGCTGGCTGCAAGAAAAAAGAAGAAGCACCTGCTGCTGCTCCTGCTGTTGAGGCACCTGCTGCTGCTGTTCAGAAGTCAATGTCTGCAACAACTGCACCTGCTGCTGCTCCTGCTGCTGCACCAGTTGAAGAGAAAAAGCACTAATTCGTTTTCCCTCAGGGGAGAGCAAAAAAGCCTGCGAGGGTACACCTCGCAGGCTTTTTTTATGTACAATCGGAGTGACTATGCATGAAATGTCCATAACTCAGGGGATCATTGACCTCTGCCTTGAGCATGCCGGCGGTCGCCGGATTACCTCGGTAGATGTCGAAATCGGAGAGCTCGGCAGCGCTGTACCGGAAGCGATTGAGTTCTGCTTTGAGGCGTGCAGCAGGGAAACTGCGCTGGAGGGTGCCCGACTGAATATTATCAGAGTCCCCGGCGCAGGGGAGTGCCAGGAATGTGGCCGGGAAACGGCCCTGACGGAGCTGTACGGCTCTTGCCTGCACTGCGGCAGCAGTCGGGTCACCATCGTAACCGGAGAGGAACTGAGAGTCAGAGAAATAGAAGTGGCTGACTAGAAAGGGCGCTGCAGCTACAGCGCCCTTTCTAGTCAGTAAAAATATAATGTATATCAGGCCACCCCGAGACAGGGACAACCGTGACAGTTCAGCTATTGCTGTTCTGCGCCCTCTGCCGGATGGAACTGCTCCCAATGCTCCGGAGAACGCCACAACCCTGACAGAATCAACTGACGGAGGTGCAGGAACTCTTTCGGCAGACGATCGTACATCTTAACGAACAGCTCCTCGTGGGAAACGATCTCTTCCTTCCAGACATCACGATCAACCGACATCAGTTCATAGAACTGCTCACGGCTCACGCTGTCCAGTCCGGTCCAGTCAAGGTCCTCATAACGCGGCATCCAGCCGAGAGGGCTCTCAACCGCCGCAGCATTACCATTGACCCGCTGCACAATCCACTTCAGTATCCTCATGTTTTCACTGTAGCCAGGCCAGAGGAAGTTGCCGACGGCATCCTTGCGGAACCAGTTGACGCTGAAGATACGTGGCGGTTTTGGTGTGGTGCGCCCGACCTGCAGCCAGTGCGCAAAATAATCGGCAACGTGATACCCGGTGAACGGCAGCATGGCGAACGGGTCGCGACGGACGGTGCCGACCGCTCCTGTTGCAGCGGCTGTAGTTTCCGATCCCATGGTCGCAGCGAGATACACACCGAAACTCCAGTTGAATGACTGATAGACGAGCGGGATGACACTGTTGCGGCGCCCGCCGAATACAAAGGCTGCCATCGGCACACCTTTCGGGTTTTCCCATTCCGGATCAATTGACGGGCACTGGCCGGCGGGGGAGGTAAAGCGTGAGTTCGGGTGCGCTGCATTTCTGCCGCAATCAGGTGTCCAGCGATTCCCCTGCCAGTCGGTCAGGACAGGCGGCTTGGCGTCGGTCATCCCTTCCCACCAGACGTCACCATCCGGCGTCAACGCCACGTTTGTAAAGATAGAATTGGAAGCGCAGGAAGCCATGGCATTCGGGTTGGTTTTTTCCGATGTCCCCGGGGCGACGCCAAAGAAACCGTACTCAGGGTTGATCGCATACAGGCGGCCGTCGGCGCCGGGCTTGATCCAGGCGATGTCATCGCCGACGGTCGAGACTTTCCAGCCTTTTTCGGTAAAGCTTTCCGGCGGAACCAGCATCGCCAGGTTTGTCTTGCCGCAGGCGCTCGGGAATGCCGCGCCCAGATAGGTTTTTTCACCTTCCGGTGATTCGATGCCGAGAATCAGCATATGTTCAGCCAACCACCCCTCATCCTTGGCGATCTTTGAAGCGATTCGCAAAGCGAGGCATTTCTTGCCAAGCAGGGCGTTGCCGCCGTATCCACTGCCGTACGACCAGATTGAACGCTCTTCGGGGAAGTGGACAATATATTTTTCCTTGTTGCAAGGCCACGGCACATCTTTCTGCCCCTTCTCCAGCGGAGCCCCGACAGAATGGAGGCAGGGAACAAATTCGCCATCACCAAGGACGTCGACAACAGCCTTTCCCATACGCGTCATGATACGCATATTGGCAGCGACGTAGGGTGAGTCGGAGATTTCAACACCGATTTTGGCAATCGGTGAGCCAAGCGGTCCCATGCTGAAAGGGATAACATACATGGTACGGCCGCGCATGCACCCTTTGAAAAGCTTGGTCAATGTTTCCTTCATCTCTTTGGGGTGCATCCAGTTGTTGGTCGGACCGGCATCCTGCTTGGAGATACTGCAGATGAAAGTACGATCTTCAACGCGCGCAACATCACCCGGATCGGACCAGGCCAGATAGCTGTTCGGACGCTTCTCCTGGTTCAGCTTCTTGAAGGTGCCGCTCTCTACCAGCTGATTACAGAGCGCATCATACTCCTCCTGTGAACCATCACACCAGTGAATCGCCTCTGGTTCGCACAGTGCCGTAACTTCTGCTACCCACTTGACCAGCTGCTCGTTCTTTACTTCGTAACTCATGCCGCCTCCCCAATTGAGGTATTAAAATTTAGTTTCGATTAAATAGCATACCGATGACTAAAAAAAAAGGACTTATGTGGACCTGTATACAAAATTCTTATATATCGTCTGATCAGTGGGATTGAGTTACCGAAGGGAGGTTATCCTGAAAGGAGAGCGGTCGAATGGTTTTTAGGCACAATGAAACCGGATATCCTGGCAAGGCATATCCGGTTTCATTGGTTCACAGATCTGAGGAATGCCTCAGCGACGGTATTATCTCAGCGCAGTAACGCCTCTGCCATTACCTCCGCCACATCCCGCACCTTGACGTTATCGGCCCTGACATCCTTCAGTCCATCTTCGAACATCGTCATGCAGTACGGGCAAGCAACACAGATAGTATCCGGGTTCTGTTCCATGGCTTCGTTGACACGCGTCAGATTGATCCTCTCCCCGACATGCTCCTCCATCCACATCCTGCCGCCACCGGCACCGCAGCAGAAGGCGTTGCTCTGGTTGCGTTCCATTTCAAGCGGTGCCTGTCCGGTTGCCGCTTCAATAACGGCGCGCGGCGCATCATACACATCATTGTGACGCCCCAGATAGCACGAGTCATGAAAAACAGTTATTCCCATTTCGTCTGTTGTTTTGTTCAGGACAAGACGTCCATCCTGGACAAGGTTGCGCAATAGTTCGCTGTGATGAATGACTTCCAGCTCAAGTCCGTACTGGCGGTAGTCGTTTTTCAGCGTTGTAAAGCAGTGCGGACATTGCGTGACGACCTTTTTAACGCCGCGCTCGATGAACATCGCCACGTTCTCCCTCGCCATCTTGTCGAAAACGTATTCGTTCCCCAACCTGCGCACACTGTCACCGCAGCATTTTTCGTCCTTGCCAAGAATACCCCACGTAATTCCGGACTTATCCAGCAGCTGGGCCATTGCCACGCTGACATGCTTGTTGCGCGAATCAAACGAACCGGCACAACCGACATAAAACAGGTATTCCGTCGTGTCGCTGTCAAACGGCTTTACATCCAGCTGACTGCACCACTTGGTCCGCTCTGACGGGGCAATCCCCCAGGGGTTGCTGCGCCCCTCCATATTTTCAAACAGATTGAGCAGCTCTTCCGGAAATTTAGTTTCAGTTTCGACCAGATGGCGCCGCAGCTGGATAATTTTCGGCATATGTTCGATAAAGACCGGACAGGCTTCCATGCAGGCACCGCAGGTGGTGCAGGACCAGATCGATTCTTCCGACACGCTCCCCTCACCACCGTCACCGATCAACGGCGTACGTGGAGCCCCCCCGTTTTTGAGCGCGGTCCCGTTCTCCAGCAGGTTAACCTTGATATCATGGATCACAGCACGCGGATTAAGAGGTTTGCCGGTAATACTGGCCGGGCAGACATTCTGGCAGCGACCGCATTCGGTACAGGTAAAGGAATCAAGCAGATCTTTCCAGCTATAGCGATCTACCTGCCCAACACCGAAGGCATTTCCAGCGGTGAATTCCTCCCGTGGCTGGGTGTTCGGCTTTTCCAGCCGGCGCAGAAAACAGTTCGGGATAGCCGTCAGGATATGCATATGCTTGCTGTTCGGCAGATAACAGATGAAAGCCAGAAGCGCTACAGCATGTGCCCACCAGGCAGCGGCATGGATTGTCTCCAGTTGCAGCGGCGGCAGCAGAGGTGCCAGGAGCGCCGATATAGGCATGATCTTTCGTGCCGAAGAGAGAAAAGAGACCGGATCCGCACCGGATTCAAGCATATACGCGGCAAGCTCCGAGGCGTTTAGTCCAAAGGAGGCAAGCATCAGAGTTGCAATCAGCCCCAGGATAAAAAAGGCTTCCGGCGTGCGCGCCTCCGGGTACGGCGGCGCAACAAGCCGCCTCACCGCCGCTACCGTAACTGCCGTAAGAGCCAACAATGAAGCAATGTCGATCATAAAGGCGAGCGGCACATATAGCGCAAAGGGGAGCCTGACGAGCTTGATCGTGTGGGGAAAGAGCCCGTTCAAGATAAACTCGGTGTTTGCCACCATCAGAATCATAAACGACCAGAAGATTATGAAGTGGTTGAAACCAAAAGGTTTTGCAATGACCCGTTTCTGACCGAACGCGTAGCGCAGCATTTCACCAACGCGCGTGCCGATGTTATCAAAGCGCTCTTCCGGCTGGCCAAGCGACAGCAGACTGAGCCGTTTCCAGCACCCCCAGGCAAAGATGGCAAGGGAGGCGAGCAGCAGAGGGGCAAATAGTGAAGGACTTGGTGTCATGATTATTCCTTTTTTTCAGACCAGCCTACCGGCTATACACGTCTGATTATGCTTTCTGTTTCATTTCCCGGATTTTTTTCGTAATCGCCGGAACCACCTGAAACAGGTCACCAACGATGCCATAGGTGGCAACTTCAAAGATCGGGGCGCTGCTGTCGCGGTTGATGGCTATGACCATATCGGAATCCTGCATACCGACCAGATGCTGAATGGCGCCGGAAATACCGCAGGCGATATAGATTTTGGGCCGCACGGTCTTGCCGGTCTGACCGACCTGGCGATCACCAGGCATCCAGCCGGCATCGACAGCGCTGCGGGAAGCGCCTACCACGCCCCCGAGTTCATCAGCCAGCTCCTGTAGCATGGCAAAGTTCTCAGGGGCCATCATGCCGCGCCCACCGGAGATGATAAACTCGGCGCCGGTGATATCAACAGCTCCCTTGCTGTGCGAATCGCAAATAATCTCGATTACTTTCGTCAGCACACTGTTTTCCGGCACAACAAAAGGGTCACGGATGATCGTCCCCTCTGCCCCCTCCTGTCTTTCCGGCATCGCCATCACATTGGGGCGCACCGTGGACATCTGTGGCCGGTATTTGTCGCACATGATGGTAGCCATGATATTCCCGCCAAAAGCGGGGCGGGTCTGCATCAGGTTGCGTTTATCGTCGATGGCCAGGCCGGTACAGTCGGCGGTCAGGCCGGTTGCAACCCTGGTGGCGATCGCGCCGGCAAGATCACGTCCCATGCCGGTGGCCCCCATAAGAATGACCTCCGGTTTATATGTCTCTATCAGGTGGCAGCATCCCTCAACATACGCTTCGGTCCGGTAGTGCTTGTAGACAGGGGCATCCAGCAGGTAGGCCTTGGCGGCGCCATACTCGAAAGCCTCTTTGCAGAGGTGCTCGACATTTTCACCGATCACGAGTGCGCAGAGTTCCACACCGAGACTACTGGCCAGTCCGGCTCCTGCCCCCAGCAGCTCCCATGAAACCTTGGCCGGTTCGCCTTCTGTCTGCTCGACAAAAACCCAGACACCGCGATACGCTGCCAGTGTTGTGGCAATGGCGGCAGCTTCCGGATCGATTTCTTCTTCAACCGGTACGGCTGAGGCAGCAAGTTCAGCGAGGATCTGCTGTTCCGCAGCGGTATAGAACATCTCGATTGCCGTTGAAGGACAGATCTTGACGCATTTCTGGCAGCCGATACATTTGCCTGTTTCGATGATCGGTTCACCGCTATCGGTCATTTCGATACAGTTAACCGGGCAGGAACTCTGGCAGCGGGCACCACAGGCGATACACTTCCCCTCAAGGAGACGGGCGACGCCGCGCGGTTTTTTCGGTTTTGGTTTTGATTGTATTTCGCTCATAACGGTAACATATCCTTCGCCATCAGTTTTTCTATCAGCAGTGCAGCGGTCCCCTCAGGATCGGCGTAGCCGTCCCCGAGAATTTCTCCCTTGTCCCGCTCGGGAGAGAATATTTTCGACACCCAGGTTGGCGAGCCCTTCAGGCCTATTTTTTGTTCATCCAGCTGCAGGGTTTTGTTATTCCAGACTTCAACAACTGCATCTGCCGCAACAAGGCGCATCTGCACCTTGGGATAGCGCGGTCGGTTCAGCTCGCGAACAACAGTCAGCATGGCCGGCAGTGGGGATTCGACAATCTCGTGGCGCCCCTCCAGCTTGCGACTGACGCGGATTTTTTTTGCCGGAATATCCAGGTTGACAATCTTGTCTACCAGCGTCAACTGGCTGTAGGTAAGGCGACTGGCGATGCCGGGACCGACCTGGGCAGTGTCGCCGTCAATTGTCTGTTTGCCGCAGAGGACCAGACCAACGTCATCGACCTCCGCATGCAACTTGGCGATTGCTGCAGCCAGGACATTGCTCGTTGCAAGCGTATCAGCACCACCGAACACCCGATCAGAAAGCAGAATGGCAAAATCCACTCCCAGCGCCAAGGCCTTCTTCAGCGTTCCTTCTGCGTTGGGGGGCCCCATCGAAATGGCGGCAACCTTGCAGCCGAAACGGTCTTTCAGGCGCAAAGCCTCCTCCAGAGCATGGGTGTCATAGGGATTAACGATAAAGGGGATACCGTCACGAACCAGTGTGTTTGTTACCGGATCAATCTTAACCTGGGTCGTGTCCGGGACCTGTTTGATGCAGACTACTATCAGCATGAATCCCTCTCCTGCGTGGCTATTTAGAATCCTGTGTCATACTTTCGCTTGCGTTATAACGGCCACTTATCGTTTATTACGGGTGAGATAAGCAGAGTGTCGTTTCTTACCTCAAATCTACGCCAAGTTGCAAGATATTATACTTTAACAATATTTATTTAGTTTGATCAAAAACAAGGCAATATGCCGTCTATTTTACCTGCGAGAGCGGCTTTAACAAAAAAAAGAGGCCCACCCGATGTCGTCGGGTGGGCCTCTTTGCCTCTGTTTTAATCATATATCATACTGAACCGGCAGAAATCAATCCATTAGTTACGGCAACTCGCTGCTCCCCATCAGGTAACGATCACACTCACGGGCGGCTCCGCGACCCTCATTGAAGGCCCAGACAACAAGACTTTGCCCCCGGCGGCAGTCACCGGCAGCAAACACACCGGGAATATTGGTGCGGTACTTCTCGAACTCGGCCTTGATGTTACTGCGCTGATCCTGTTCAAGAGCAAAAGAGTCGACCAGAGACTGCTCAGGTCCGAGAAAACCCATCGCCAGCAACACCAGCTGAGCCGGCCGAACCTGCTCGGTGCCGGGAACCGGCTTCGGCACAAACTGTCCTTTCTCGTTTTTCTCCCAGGCGACCTCAACGGTATGGACAGCCTTGACGGCGCCATGCTCGTCCCCCTCAAATCTTGTCGCGGTAGTCAGATAGACACGCGGGTCAGAGCCAAACTTTGCGGCCGCCTCCTCCTGGCCATAGTCAACCTTGTGGGTCTTTGGCCACTCCGGCCAGGGATTATCGGCGGCACGAACGTCCGGAGAACGGGGCATAATTTCCAGCTGCACGGCACTGCTGCAACCATGACGGAGTGACGTGCCGACACAGTCCGTACCGGTATCCCCGCCGCCGATGATGATGACATCCTTCCCTTTGGCCGAGATAAAATCGTCACTCCCATTCAGCAGGGACGCTGTATTAGCGGTCAGAAACTCCATCGCAAAATGAATTCCCGTGAGAGCACGGCCATCAATCGGGAGATCGCGTGGCTGGGTGGCCCCGGTCGTTACCACGACGGCGTCGAATTCAGCACGTAATTTTGCCGTCGGGAACTCGCTTCCACCAATCTCGGTATTACAGACGAAGGTGATCCCTTCCGCCTCCATCAGCTTGATGCGACGCAACAACACGTTGCGCTTATCGAGTTTCATGTTGGGGATACCGTACATCAGCAGACCACCCGGCAGGTCGGCACGCTCGAAAACAGTCACGCTATGGCCGGCCTTGTTGAGTTGGGCGGCAGCGGAGAGGCCGGCAGGTCCGGAACCGACGATGGCAACTTTTTTACCGGTGCGGACGGGAGGTGTGGCCGGAACGATCCACCCCTCTTCAAAGCCACGCTCAACGATGCTGACTTCAATATTCTTGATTGTTACAGCCGGATCAATGCTTGCCAGCGTACAGGAACCTTCGCAGGGAGCCGGACAGACCCGGCCGGTAAATTCAGGAAAATTGTTTGTTTTGAGCAGCCTGTCCAGCGCCTGACGCCAAAGGTTGCGATAGACCAGGTCATTCCACTCCGGAATCAGGTTGTTGATTGGACAGCCGCTGGCCATGCCACTGATCAGTACACCGCTGTGGCAAAACGGTACGCCGCAATCCATGCAGCGGGCACCCTGGGTACGCAAATCCTCATCCGGCATGTGCAGATGGAATTCGTTCCAGTCGTTAATCCGCTCCAAAGGCTTCCGGTCGGCCGGTACTTCGCGAGTATATTCCATGAATCCAGTTGGCTTTCCCATAATTCAATTCCCTGTAAATAAATTTATATGAAACCTCCCCCCTGACAAGGGGGGATTGAGGGGGGTTGGTTTTAGTGCCCAACCATGTGCGAATTTTCCTCGAATGCAGCGTTCAGGGCATCGTCACCGCTGAGACCGGCAGCCCGTGCCCGCTCAAGCGCCTGGAGAACCCGTTTGTAATCCGTCGGCATAACTTTTACAAATTGCGGCAGAATGTTCTGCCAGTTGATCAGCATCATCTTTGCGAGAGAACTGCCGGTGAGTTCAGCATGTTTTTCAACCAGCGCCTTGACTGTGGCAGCGTCAGCGTCATCAAGCTTCTCCAACCCGACCATCTCCATATTGCAACGGGCAGCGACATTCCCATGTGGGTCGAGTACATACGCCACACCACCGCTCATGCCGGCTGCAAAGTTGCGCCCGACCTCGCCAAGAACCACGACGGTGCCGCCGGTCATATATTCGCAGCCGTGATCGCCTATCCCTTCAACGACAGCGGTAACACCGGAGTTCCGTACACAGAAGCGTTCGCCGGCCATACCGCGAAGATAGGCCGTGCCGCTTGTCGCCCCGTAAAAAGCAACATTGCCGGCGATGATGTTCTCTTCAGCCTTGAAAACGGAGCCGGCCGGCGGATAAACGATGATCGACCCACCGCTCAACCCTTTGCCCAGGTAATCATTGGCATCCCCTGACAATTTCAGGGTTATGCCACGCGGGATGAACGCGCCGAAACTCTGTCCTGCAGAACCGTTGAAGGTGAGATCGACCGTATCATCCGGGAGCCCGTTGGCACCATGGTGGCGGGTAATTTCATTGCCGAGAATAGTCCCGACCACGCGGTGAACGTTGGTGATGGGGAGCTCCCCGCTGACCTTTTCACCCCTCTCGATAGCCGGCTGGCAGAGATCCAGCAATCTGGTCATGTCGATTGATTTTTCCAGGCCGTGATCCTGTTGCTCCGTGCAGTAGCGTCCAACATTCAGCGCAACTTTCGGCTGATACAGTATGTTGGAAAAATCAAGTCCCTGCATTTTCCAGTGATCGATAGCCTTGTTAGGCTCAAGCACATCGCAGCGCCCAACCATTTCATTCAGGGTGCGGAAGCCGAGTTGCGCCATGATCTCGCGCAGCTCCTGCGCGACAAAACGCATGAAGTTGACGACATATTCAGGCTTGCCGCTGAAATTCTTGCGCAGTTCCGGATCCTGGGTTGCCACACCGGTAGGACAGGTGTTGCTTTGGCAGACACGCATCATGACGCAGCCGAGAGTCACCAGCGGTGCGGTGGCAAAACCGAACTCCTCGGCACCCAGCAGTGCGGCAACGGCAACATCGCGGCCGGTCTTCAACTGCCCATCGGCTTCGATGATGATACGGCTGCGCAGGTTGTTGAGCAGCAGCGTCTGGTGCGTTTCCGCCAGACCGAGTTCCCAGGGGAGACCGGCATGTTTGATACTTGATATCGGCGATGCGCCGGTACCGCCGTCATAGCCGCTGATCAGCACGACATCGGCATGGGCCTTGGCAACACCTGCGGCGATGGTGCCGACACCGACTTCAGACACCAGCTTGACGCTGATGCGGGCACGACGGTTGGCATTTTTCAGATCGTGGATCAGCTCGGCAAGATCCTCGATGGAGTATATATCATGGTGCGGCGGCGGCGAAACGAGACCGACGCCAGGCGTCGTGTGACGCGTCTTGGCGATCCATGGGTAGACCTTGTGTCCGGGCAGCTCCCCACCCTCGCCAGGCTTGGCGCCTTGCGCCATCTTGATTTGCAGTTCACCGGCATTGGTCAGGTAATCGCTGGTGACCCCGAAGCGACCGGAAGCGACCTGCTTGATATTGCTGTTTTTGGAATCCCCCTGTTCGTTGGTCCAGGTAAAGCGTTCCGGATCCTCACCCCCCTCACCGGTGTTTGATCTGCCACCGATGCGGTTCATGGCGATCGCCAACGCTTCATGCGCTTCCTTGCTGATAGAGCCATAGGACATGGCGCCGGTCTTGAAGCGTTTCATGAGTTCCTCAACCGGCTCTACTTCATCGAGCGGTATGGAAGGCATATTGTCCTTGAATTCAAGCAGGCCACGGAGGGTGTAGTGACGCGTACTCTGATCGTCGATCAGTGAGGAGAACACCTTGAACTCGCTGTAATCGTTTGTGCGGGTTGCTTTCTGCAACGAGGTGATTGTCAACGGGTTATACTGGTGCTCCTCGCCATCCTTGCGCCACTGATAGACGCCCCCCGGAGCGAGAGTCACCTCCGGTGCAACCCGCTCGGGATACGCCTGTGCATGCCGCTCCATCAGTTCGCGGGCGATGCCGTCAATATCGGTTCCTCCGATTCGCGACGGCGTCCAGGTGAAGTAGCGCTCGATGACTGATTGATGCAGGCCGACAGCCTCGAATATCTGGGCGGTACGGTAGCTCTGAACGGTGGAGATACCCATTTTAGCCATCGTTTTAACGACCCCTTTGATGGAGGCCTTTATATAGTTTTTGACCGCTTTCTTGCCGTCGACCTCCGGCAGCATTCCCTGCTGGATCATGTCATCCAGGGATTCGAAGGCCAGATAGGGGTTGACGGCATTGACACCGTAGCCGAGCAACACGGCAAAATGGTGTACCTCACGTGGTTCACCCGACTCTAAGATCAGCGAAACCCTGGTACGGGTACCGCTGCCGACAAGATGCAGATGCAGGCCGGAAACGGCCAGCAGCGCCGGAATTGCCGCATTGTCCCTGTCGACGCCGCGATCGGAAATAATCAGGACGTTGCTGCCGGATTCCACCGCCACATCGGCAGCCGCAAAGAGCGCTTCCAGCCCCTTCTCCATGGCGTCGGCACCGCGACTCGCCGGAAAGAGAAGCGACAGTGTGGCGGACTTGAAGCCGGGGCGGTCAACCTGACGCAGTTTTTCGAGCTCCTGATTGCTCAGCAGCGGATGTTCCAGCTTGATCATCCGGGCACTTGCGGCGGTCGGCTCCAGCAGGTTGCCCTCCGAACCGATCAGCGTGGTGGTCGAGGTGACCAGCTCTTCACGAATAGGATCGATAGGCGGGTTGGTTACCTGCGCGAACAGCTGTTTGAAATAGTTGTACAGCAGCTGGTTCTGGGCAGAGAGCACCGCCAGCGGTGTGTCGGTTCCCATGGAGCCGAGCGGCTGAATGCCATCACGGGCCATCGGGCCCAGCACAACGCGCTGATCTTCAAAGGTATAACCGAAGGCCTGCTGACGCTGCGTCAGAGTCGCGTGATCGGGAAGATCCACATCCGGAGCAGCCGGCAGATCTTCGAGGGTTATGTGGTGGTCTTTCAACCATTGGCGGTACGGATTTGCCGCCGCCAGCTCCCGTTTGATCTCCTCATCGGGAACAATGCGCCCCTGCTCCGTATCCACCAGAAACATCTGTCCCGGCTCGAGTCGTCCCTTGCGCAGGATCCGCTCCGGCTCAATCTGAAGAACCCCGGCTTCTGAAGCCATGATTACCAGGTCGTCGTTCGTAATGTAATACCGCGAGGGTCGCAGTCCGTTACGGTCAAGAACCGCACCGATACAGCGGCCATCGGTAAAGGCGATTGCAGCCGGACCACCCCATGGTTCCATCAGACAGGAATGGTACTCGTAAAAGGCTTTCTTTTCGTCGCTCATTTCCGCGTGGTTTTCCCACGGCTCCGGCACCATCATCATGACGGCATGCGGCAGGGAACGACCACTCATGACAAGCAGCTCCAGGCTGTTATCAAACATTGCCGAATCAGAACCGTTGGCATTGATGATCGGCAGCGTCTTTTTGATATCATCGCCGAACAACTCGCTGGCAAAAAGGCTCTGGCGGGCATTCATCCAGTTCACATTACCCCGCAGCGTATTGATCTCGCCGTTATGGGCGAGGAAATGATACGGGTGAGCACGGTCCCAGCTCGGGAATGTATTGGTAGAAAAGCGGGAATGCACCACGGCGATGGCACTTTCCATCGCAGGATCACGCAGTTCGGGGAAGTATTGATCCACCTGCACCGGCATGAGCATGCCCTTGTAGACCATGGTCCGGGTGGAGAGACTGCATACGTACCAGTGGTCGTCAACCCCGGAAGTGCGAATTTCATTGATTGCCCGCTGGTTGATGACATAGAGCTTGCGATTGAAGGCCTGCTCATCGGCGCAGTCAAGCGGCCGCTTGAGGAACAGCTGCCGTACCATCGGCTCCGCTGCCCAGGCGGTGTTGCCGAGTGAGGAGCTGTCGGTCGGCACGTTACGCCAGCCGAGGATTTCCACCCCCTCTTCGACCAGAATCTTTTCCAGAATATGACGGGCGCTATTGCGCTCAGGCGCCTTGGGCGAGGTGAAGACCATGCCGACACCATAGTGGAACGGCTCGGGCAACTCGATGCCGAGCGGAGCACAGACGGTACGGAGGAACCTGTCAGGCATCTGGATAAGAATACCGGCACCGTCTCCGGTGTTTGCTTCACTGCCGGTGGCACCGCGATGGTCAAGATTGACGAGAATCTCAAGCGCCTGGCTGACTATTTCGTGGGATTTTTTCCCCTTCATATTTACAACAAAACCAACGCCGCACGCGTCATGTTCAAATTGGGGATCGTAGAGGCCCTGTTTTACCGGTTTTCGGTTGTTTTTCATGGGTGGTAACCTTTTTGCCGCTGTTTTCTTGGTTTTCTCTGTCCGCAACGGATGGCGGACAGTCATACTAGCAGTTTTCATGCCACATCACAACCGCGTCAGGCAGAGCACCGCACAAACCGTATAATTCAGCCGGTTGCCGGCACATGCTGGCGAGGAAACAGAGGCGTACCGGAAGACGCCCAGACATTGGCGTGTACAACCACAACACACATGAGTAACACAGCAGCGCATTCACACGTGCCGCCCGGCAAAATGCTGCGCGCTACGGATGCCTATCACACAAAAAAGGCCCGCATGCCGCCCGGCTTTTCTCAGACCGGAGACTGTCAACCCACGCGCCATGCGTTGCTTTCCTTTCCGCTTGACGCTGGCGGGATGACGGGCTACAACACATCGATGGACCTGACAAAGCACCTCAACCCCCCCCAGAAAGAAGCCGTACTGCACGGAGAAGGACCGCTCCTGATCCTGGCCGGCGCCGGCTCGGGCAAGACCCGCGTCATCACCAACCGTATCGCCTACCTGATCCGTGAGCGCGGGGTACGCCCCTGGAACATCATGGCGGTAACCTTCACCAACAAAGCTGCCCGGGAGATGGCGGAACGTGTCGGCAGGCTGCTGGAAGGGGGAGATCTCCCGCTTATATCCACCTTTCACGCCGCCTGCGGACGCATCCTGCGCCGCGACATCCACCATCTCGGTTTCCAATCCTCGTTTGCGATCTACGACGACCGCGACAGCCTTCGCCTGCTCAAGGACGTCATCAGCGATCTGGACCTCGACGAAAAACGCTTTGACGCCAAGGCGGTTTCCGGCCGGATTGATGACTTCAAAAACCGTGGCCTCTTTCCTGAGGATATTGGTTCCATCCCCCCCGGCGATGTCTACAACCAGAAAGTCGTCGAAATTTACGCCGCCTATCAGGAACGCCTCAAAAAATGCAACGCCCTCGACTTCGGCGATATGATGATCCAGACGGTCCGCCTGCTGAGCCGTTTTCCGGAGGTTTGCAGCCATTACCGGGAGCGTTTCCAGTGGCTGCTCGTGGACGAATACCAGGACACCAACCCGGTACAGTACAACCTGATCCGTCTGCTGGCGGGGGAGCGCAAGAACCTCTGTGTCGTGGGGGACGACGACCAGTCCATCTACTCCTGGCGCGGCGCCGACATCCGCAACATCCTCGAGTTTGAAAAGGATTTCCCCGGCGTCAAGATCATTCGCTTGGAACAGAATTACCGCTCCACCTCAACCATCCTGGCGGCGGCCGCTGCAGTCGTGAAACAGAATTTCGGGCGCAAGGGAAAGACGCTCTGGACAGAGAATCCTGCCGGTGAGAAGATCCGCTACGAGCGGGTCGAATCCGACCGCGAAGAGTCCCGCTTTGTCTGCCGCGAGATCGGACGCCTGAAAAACAGCGGCGTGCCGCTGGAGGAGATGGCGGTTTTCTACCGCACCAACGCCCAGTCCCGCCTGATCGAGGAAGCGTTGGTCGGCAGCGCGGTCCCGTACCACATCGTCGGCGGCGTCCGCTTCTACTCCCGCATGGAGGTGAAGGACATCCTTGCCTACCTGCGGGTGCTCGACAACCCGGCTGACGAGGTTTCACTGAAGCGGATCATCAACGTTCCTCCGCGCGGGATCGGCACCACAACCGTTGACAAGATCTCGGCACAGGCGGCGCAGCAGGGGGGAACTTTTTTCGATGCCCTGCAGGATGCCACCAGGGACGGGCTACTGAGTGCCGGGCCACGGAGCAAGGTTGGCACTTTTGTCGCCATGCTGGAAGGTTTTCGTGAAAGCGGCGCCGACAGCAGCCTGGCGGGGTTGGCACGATCGGTCATGCAGGGGAGCGGCTATCTGGACCGGCTGAAGAGCAGTCGCGACGAGGATGATGCCGAGCGCCTGGAAAACCTGGAGCAGCTTCTGGCTGCGATCGAAGAGTTTAGCGAGAAGAACCCGGGAGCCGGTCTTTCCGAATTTCTGGAGCAGGTGTCGCTGGTTTCCGACCTTGAGCAGGGAGAGGTCGGCCAGCCTTCGGTCACGCTTATGACCCTGCACGCCGCCAAGGGGCTTGAGTTCAAGGCCGTGTTCATGATCGGCATGGAGGAACGCCTCTTCCCGCATGCCCGTTCGCTTGACGACCTGGACGGCATGGAGGAGGAACGGCGCCTCTGTTACGTCGGCATGACCCGCGCCCGGGAACGGCTCTACCTGCTGAATGCCCGAAGAAGATACCTGTTCGGCCAGGAGCAGTGCAACCCGCCGTCACGGTTCCTGAAGGACATTCCGGGGGAGCTGCTGGAGGATGGTGGAGGAAATTCCGGAGACGTACACAATGCGCACTTTGCCACCCCCTATCCATCGGCTGCAGAGAGGGCACATTTCAGCGGTGCAAGCCGGATGCGGAGCGACCCTGCTCCGTTAACGCACACCGAACGCAGCACACCAAATCATAACCTTTCTGCCATTGCCGATGCGTTTAACGACGACATTGAAATCATTCCGGAACCGACGGAAGAACAGGATGGTGTCTATATCGGCATGAAGGTGCGGCACGGCAAATTCGGCGTCGGCACCATCCGCAAGATGGAGGGGGACGGGGATGGACAGAAGGTGGTTGTCTGGTTCAACTCGGTCGGGCCGAAAAAACTTATGCTCCGCTTTGCCGGGCTTGAGCGAGCCTGACGGCCAGCCGGAATGAGGCAACGCGGACAATTAAACCTATAAAAAGCATTTTAAACACGGAGAGACGGAGAACACGGAGTAAAATCTAAGAGTCACGAGATAAAAAAACTTCAGAGTCACCAAAAAAAATTATTTTAGGCTTTAAATCTTTGATTTCTCAGTGTTCTCCGTGTCTCTGTGTTATTAAACTGCCGGTTTCAGGTTAAAACCATTGTTTCTTAGGTCACTCGTAGCGCAACGCCTCGATCGGATCCAGCTGTGCCGCCTTTCGTGCCGGGAAATAACCGAAGATCAACCCCGTTGCGGTAGAGAAGGCAAAAGCGATCGCGATGATCGGGGCATTGAATATGAACGGCACGTTTAACAGCGACGCCAACAGTACGGAACTGACCAGCGCCAGCACAATTCCGACGACTCCGCCCAGTGAAGAAAGTACCGCCGCCTCCACCAGAAACTGCATCAGCACCTCCCGTTCAAAAGCCCCGATAGCCAGCCGGATACCGATCTCACGGGTCCGCTCGGTCACCGATACCAGCATGATATTCATGATACCAATACCACCAACCAGCAGGCTGACCGCCGCCACCGCACTGAGCAGCGCCGTCAGCACCTTGGTCGTGGAGGTGAGCATCGTCGCGATCTCCTTCATATCCATGACGTTGAAGTTATTCTCGTCTGTGGCGGAAAGATGCCGCCGTTCGCGCATCAAGCGCTCGATATCCTGCTGCACCCTCGTCGTTGAGACACCATCACGCACCGAAACCTGGATGAGATTGACGTCCTGGTTACCGGCTATGCGGCGCTGAAACGCGCGCAGCGGTATGACGACGACATCGTCCTGATCCGAACCCATGGAGGATTGACCCTTTGATTCCAGCAGACCGATCACCTGGCAGGAGATGCTCTGCAGGCGAATGCTGGTGCCGATCGGGTTCTGACTGCCGAACAGCTTGGTGCGCACCGTACTGCCGATCACACAGGTCGCGGCCCCGGAGCGGAGTTCGCTGTCGGTGAAGAGCCGCCCATCCTTGACCTTCCAGTTGCGGGCTTCAAAATATGCGTTCGTGCTGCTGGTAATCTGGGTTGACCAGTTGGCATTCCCGTAGATGACCGACATCGATTTGGAAGCCATGGGCGCCACCGCCACCAGTTGCGGAATATCACGGCGCAGAGCCTCAGCATCATCCAGCGTAAATGGCGCCGCACCGACATTCTGTCCCGGCCCCATCCTTTTACCCGGACTTACAACCAGCAGGTTGCTTCCGAGACTAGCGATCTGCTGAGTCACCTGGGCTGTGGCACCACCGCCAAGCGTGACCATGACGATGACGGCGGCAACGCCGATCACAATCCCGAGAATGGTGAGGATCGAGCGGAGCACATTGCGCCGGATTTCTCTCAGGGCCAACAGCAGGGCGTTCCAGAACATTACCGGGCCTCCTTCTGCTCTTCCACATGTACCGCCACCAAGCCATCAAGAAAGTGAATCGTACGTCGTGCATAGAGCGCCATCTCCGCCTCGTGCGTAACCATGACGACCGTGATCCCCTGCTCCTGGTTGAGCCCAGTCAGGATTTCCATGATCTCCCGGCTGCGGGTGGTATCCAGGCTGCCGGTCGGTTCATCGGCGAACAGTATGGCCGGTTGGGTGACAATGGCCCGGGCAATGGCAACCCGTTGCTGCTGACCGCCGGACAGCTCTCCCGGGGTGTGATCTTCCCAGCCGGCCAGTCCGACAGCCGCAAGTGCCTCCCGCGCCTTCCGGTGGCGGGTGGCAATCGGCTCTCCGCGATACACAAGCGGCAGTTCGACATTTTCCAGCGCCGTGGTCCGGTTGAGCAGATTGAATCCCTGAAACACGAAACCGAGATATTGCCGCCGCAGCAGCGCCCGCTGGTCGCGGCTGAGAGTGCCGACCTCGACTCCCATGAAGCGATAACTGCCGACAGTAGGTGTATCAAGACAGCCGAGGATATTCATGCAGGTGCTCTTCCCCGAGCCGGACGGTCCCATGACAGCAACAAATTCGCCGGATTCGATCAGCAGATCCACACCGCGCAGCGCCTGCATCGCCGCCGTACCCTTGCCGTAGGTCTTGGTTACGCCGCGTAGTTCGATCAAAGACGTCCGGTCTGTTGCGACGGTACCATCCATGGCTATTTCTTTACCTCGACCAGATCCACGACAACCGGCATCCCCGGCTCTAACGCGCCCGCCTTCACTTCAGTTTTGACACCGTCGGTCATCCCCGCCGTAACGGCAATCTTCTGCAACTGCTCATTACGTAAGGTCCAGACATGCTGCTGTTTGCCCAGAGCGTTACCCTGCGGCTTGGCGGCTGTGCTGGGTGGGCGCGGCATCAGCTTGCCGAGCAGGCTGCCGCCGCCGTTTGACTGTTTAACCACCGGTGCAGCGGGTGGTGAAAAACGCAGTGCCGTATTGGGCACGAGCGTGGCGTTATCAACCTTCTGCACGGTGATCCCCGCCGTCCCGGTCATGCCGGGACGCAGCAGCAGGTCGGCATTATTGACTTTGAGAACCGTGGTATAGGTAACGACGCCGGCTACCGTTTTGGAGCCGAAGCGCACCTGACTGACGACGGCCGGAAACGTCCGGTCAGGATAGGCAGAAACGGTAAAAGCAGCGCTCTGACCCGGCTGCACTTTGCCGACATCAGCCTCATCCACGTCAACCTGCAGCTCCATCTGGGTCAAGTCCTCCGCCAGCGTGAAGAGCACCGATGTCTGCAGGGAAGCGGCCACTGTCTGACCCGGCTCTACAGCACGTGTCAGGACAATACCGTTGATAGGTGAGCGGAGTACCGCTTTGGAAAGATCGATGCGTTGTACCTCCAGTGATGCTTTCGCCTGTGCCACTGCGGCTTTGGCGTTTGCTTCATCGGCAACGGCGCGCTCAAGCGTCGCACGCGCCGAATCCATCTCGGATCTTGACGGCACTTTGCCGCCGCTGGATGCCTGTACCTGAACAAAGCGCGCCAGCTTTGCCTTTGCTTCACTCACCGTTGCATGGGCCTGCAGCACCTTGGCACGGGCGGCTTCAAGAGACGCAGCGGTTTGCCTGACCTGTGCCTCCTGCTTTGCGGTGTCTATCCGTCCAAGAACCTGCCCACGCTTGACCCGGTCGTTGTAATTGACCTCGACCGTTTTGAAGGTGCCGGAAATCTCGCTCCCCACATCCACCTGATTGTTAGGCTGGAGCGTACCGGTGGCGGAGACGATTACCGTTATGCTGCCACGACTGACCTCCTGGGTCTGGTAACTGACCTCACCGTCCGCAGCACGCTTTTTCCAGACCAGCAGCGCGATGATCATCACCAGCAACAGTGCCGCCCCCCAGAGAAGATACGGTTTCAGACGAGCATACCGTGTTGTTTGCCGGTCAAGCCCCAACGTCTGGGCAATATCGCTGGTTGAAGGCTTCGATTCCGGCTTTATGGTATCTGTCATGGTTTTACTCCTGCTGCAGTTGATGGCGGCGTAGTAACTTGAGGGGAATTGTGGCTCCAGCCGCCACCCAACGCTTTATAGAGACGCGCCAGATTGGAGGTAACGGCGGCTTCACTCACAATGAGCTGTTGTTGCAAAGAGAGGAGCGAGCGCTGGGTATCAAGTACCGTAACGAAATCAATCAGACCGGCGGCATACTGATTACGGGCAAGGTCCTCTGCGTTTTGAGCTGACTGAACTGCATCCTGTAGCCTGTTGCGCCGGTTCTGCTCTTCGGCATACGCCACCAAAGCATTTTCCACGTCGCGCAGCGCACTTTGGACGACGGACCGGTAGCTGATCAGTGCCTGTTCCTGGAGGGCGTTCTGTATTTCAACCTTCTGCTTGAGACGACCACCATCAAAGATAGTCGCCGCACTGTTGGCGGCAAGCGAGTACATGAAAGCGCCGGTGTTGAGCAGATTGCCAAGAGAAGCGGCCTGTAAGCCAAGGGTGCCGGAGATGGTTAAATCGGGATAGCGTGCGGCTTCAGCCTCACCGATCTGGGCAGTTGCCGCGGCGAGCTGGCGTTCAGCCCTGCGGATATCGGGGCGCTGACGCAAGGTCTCTGCGGGGACGCCGACAGCCACCGCGGCAGAGGCGAGCGGGAGCGGCATTTTAATCTGCAACTCCTTCACAGTACCGTCACTCCGTCCCAGGAGCAGGGCAAGGTTGTTTTTGGACTGCTCCTGGCTACTGAGAAGTGTCGGAAGCCCGGCGCGGGTCTGCTCGAGGTTGAGGCGGGCCTGTTCAACATCCAGCTGGTTGACCAGACCGGCCTGAAAGCGCCAGCCGGCAATCCGCTCTGTTTCCGCCAGGCTCGCGATGGTGGCCCCGGTGCTGTCAATCTGCGCCTGATACGAACGGATCTCGATATAAGCCAGCACCACTTCAGCCAGCAGGCTTACCTGGACATCACGTATATTTTCCTGAGATGCCTCGACAGTTGCTGAAGCCGCCTCCAGCGCACGGCGTTTGCCACCGAACAGGTCCAGCTCCCAACTGGCGTCAAACTGAGCCGAGAAGGTGTCGGACGTTCGACTCGCCCCCGCTCCCATTTCCGCACTGGAACGATTACGACCGGCGCCGACACCGGCGTTTACCGTGGGCATACGGTCAGCTGCAGCAACCCCACGCCGGGCACGGGACTCTCTCAACCTCGCCCCTGCGAGCTTCAGATCGAGGTTGTTTGCAGCAGCCTCCTCAACGAGGGCGGACAGCAGCGGATCGTTTAGTGTGTGCCACCACACAGCCAGCTGGGCATTGTCACTCGCAGCAGGTTTCAGGGTACCAGTTGCAGTCTGCCATTCTGGTGGCGTAGAGACAGCCGGCAAGCGATAGTCAGGGCCGACAACACACCCAACAATACAGAGAGGGATGATGCTACACAAAACACTTTTTATGATCATGTCGGAGTTCCGTTGAAATGCCTTGCGGGTCGCCAGGCACGAGGTGCCTGAGCCAGGAAAACGTTGTACCTTGCAAGCCCGCTTCTCCGGCCAGAAGCGGCTCATAGTGGGGTGCTGATACTATTATTTGCCGAGCAGAGGCCGGGCATACAGTCAAAAGGGCACACTTACTATTCAAGCCAACATATCGATAGTGCCAAACGGGGCGGCAGCATATCCGTCAATCGCGTTTGCCGTCTGATCCATTGACTGCCCTGAAGCATCCTCACCATTAAACGTAAACACAAGGTGCTTTGGGTCAATTATCGCATCTCCGTTGCTATTCTGGTTGAGCCGGAATGTGACGACAGCTTCCCCGGAGTATGAATTATAGGTCACCGATATCGGCATTGGAGCAACTATAGCATCCTTGCTGGATAACGGCATGGAATTATTGTAGTAACCTGCCTGTGCACTCTTCCCGCGCGAGATAGACCAGTTGGAGACATTAACAACGGAGTCACGATCCATGTCTTTACTGAACTGGATAACGGTGGACACCTCTGCAGAGGTGCCCGGAGTTATCAGCGAGCTGTCTATGGCCCAAAGCGGCGTGTTTGCCCCCCAAACTGTATTGTAGAGGGTATTTCGACTGCTGCTTGAATCGATGCCGACAATCTGTGGTCTCGTGATGGCACTCAACTGTGAGGCCAGGGTAGCGTCAGAACTGTTTAAAATTGTCTGCTGCTCCTGAACCCCTTCAGTATAGTTGAGACCATTGTACGCGACACCCAACTGATAGTTTGCCTCAGCAAAATCCGATTTAAGCTGAACTGCGCTTTGCAACGCAACGGCAGCATCCATGTAATTACCCTGGGCATTGTAAACGGACCCTAACGCATAATAGACGTTACCATCTTTGGGTGCCAACGTCTTTGCCTTTTGGAGTTGCTCTAAGGATTCATCGAGCCGGCCTTGCGTAAGGTACTGTTGCCCCAATGTGTAAACCGGCAGCACATCTTTTGGCGCTATCTTTGCGGCAGCTTTAAACTGCTTTTCAGATTGAGTGTACTGTTTTGCCGATAAATAGGCATTACCAAGACCCATGAGGGCGTCTTCCAGAGTGGGGGCATCATCTGACGTGTCTTCGGTAGATTGATTGGATTGAATGCGCACTAGTTGTGCGTATGCTTTAATTGCATCGTCATTTTTACCCTGACTAAGGTAAATCTGCCCCAGATAATTATAGGCGGTAGTGTTATTGGGATCCAGCGCAGCAGCATGCTTGAAGGCAGTGACCGCTCTGTCGTTATTACCATCGCTTAAAGCGGTGGCTGCCTGCGCGATGGCATATTCAGCATACGAGGCGCGGTTTTGCGTATATTGGTTCGCTGCCGCGAGACCCATCGGATCAGAACTGCTGGCACTAAGCCAATCACTACTCATAGACATTACTCCATCCGTCTGTTGTATTGTAAAAAGTCGCCCGGGGCTGGTGCCGCTGGTTATCGCCAGCAGACACGTTCCATTGGATCGACGACTGAATAAAAGAGTCCATAGCGTCAGCCTTGGGACAGAGGCTTGGGACTGTATACGTAATCGGCAGCCATTGCTTCGCGGATATCAGCAATCAATTCCTCCAGGGAGTTAAATGCAGCTATTGCCTCAGGCGTGTCTTCAAGAATTCTCGCTGCCAGCTCTGCAGGACTACAATACCGGTCATGATACATGTGTTTTTCCGGAGTATCGTTGTAGCCATTTATGGCATCAACCTTATCACTATGATCTTCTGTAATTGACATCGTACAGCTCCTTGCAGTTGTCCCATGAGAAGCAGGCTGTCTCTCTGTGTAAAAATAGCGGTTTCAGGTTAACATTGAATGCGTCAATCGATCGGCATTCACCCAGGCTCCCTCAAAGAGGTCCAGCCTGCTTTCATGGTGCGCAACAAATACCCTGCCGTTATCCGTACACGGCAGAAGAGGAGAATGTTGCCGCTGTGGAACTCTGGGCAAAGCTACTCATGCTAGCCTGCATATAACTTTTTATGGCGGCGGCAAAGCGCGCAGAATCTTCGGTTTTTGCTGCGTCAGCAGAAGAACTGGCTGAAGAACCGTCAACGCCCCCCTGCGTATCGCTCTGCTTGCCAGCCTCGGCAAGAGCCGCTGACAATTCACTCTTGCTGACACTGCCGTCCTTATTCGTGTCCATGGCGTCAAAGAGCTCCTTGACGGCAGAACTATCCACGGAGCTGCTATCAGACGAACTGCTATCGTCATTTGTAAACGCCGCTAACAATTCACTGGCACTGACGGTCCCGTCTTCATTCGTATCCAGTTCGTCAAAAACCGTGGTACTGGACGTACTCTCAGAGGATGAACTGTCCGACGGCGGGGGTGGTGGAGGAGGCCCCTGGGCTTTCCGCTGTTGACCGGCCTTGTCGACGGCAACATCGGATTCACTTTTGCTGATGGAACCGTCCTGGTTTGTATCCAGAGCATCGAATGTTTCAGCGATGTCTGTAGCGCTCTGGTTGGAATCTGCCATCAAAGTTGTCAATTCATCCTTGCTGATACTACCGTCCCCGTTCTGATCAGCGCTGTTGAACACCTTGGACTTCAACTCAGAGGAGGGGCCTGAAGCGGTTTTTCCGCTCTGCATCTGCTGGGCAAGCTTGGCAATCCCCGCATCTGATTCAAGCCTGCTGATAGCACTGTCGTTATCAGCATCCAGATTCTTGAAAATGTCGTCAACACTTGCGCCACCCTGCCCGCCATTGGCCTGTTGGGTCTGCTGGTAGGCACTCATTTCAGTTTTGTCAATCTTGTTGTCGCTGTTGCTGTCAACCGCCTTGAACATCTCTTCCTGCATCTTTTTCAATGCGGCGGCATTCAATCCGCCTGTACTGCTCCCAATTGAACTTACCATTTTGCGTACTCCTTTCTTTTACGGCACCTGAAGATATCCTGACGGCAGGCATACTCACGCGCCACTCAATTGAACATTTTCACTTCCTTATCCGTTTTTCTCTGATACCGCCTCCTTTCCCGATAGATTTTGTCGCGCTCGCAGCATCACCACCTTTCGCTCGAGAGTTCGAGAGTTCGAGAGTACTGCTTACCACCGGAATGTGCAGGAAATGTGGAAGAAATGAGGAAATATGAATAGCTGCCCGAAAGTGTGTGCCTCCGAGGCATCAACCTGTGATAAAAATGACGTGGCACAGGAGGTGATGTCATGAAACTTGGTGTTGCTCACAAACTATTTTTGGTAATACTTACTGCGGCAGGCCTTACCGTTATCAGCTCTGCCCTGATCATGCAGTGGAGCCTCAACAGAGGTTTTCTCAAGTTTGTCAATGCGATGGAGGAAACGGCGATAGCGCGACTGGCGGTCGAGCTTGAGAAAAGCTACGGCATAGAACAGAGCTGGGAATTTCTGCGCCGTGATCCGGCGCGATGGGGCCAGCTGGTTGCTGCTGCTGTGCCCGCAGCGCCACCGCCACCGCCGGGAGAGAGGATGCCGGGCGGGGCACCACCGCAACGTTTTAACAGAAGCAAACCCGGACCGTTACCGCCGCATCTGGCACAACACTTTGACCAGCGCCTCTTCCTGCTCGATGCCGACAGGAGAGCTCTTGTCGATCACGGTGCAGTACCGCCTGAAAATACCGTAACACCCGTGCTATACCAGGGAAAAACGGTGGGATATCTTGGCTTTCTGCCGCGTACAAACATGTTGGATACACCGCAACGACGGTTTTTACGTGAGCAGAAGTCAGCCTTCGCATTGGTTGCTGCAGCCGTGGTCCTGTTGTCGTCAATTCTCTCTCTCCTGCTCGCCCGGCGTCTGGTACGGCCACTTAACGTTCTGGCGCACGCCACCCACCAGCTGGCAGCAGGGAGCTTTGCTGTCCGGGTGCCGGTAACGTCACGCGATGAACTGGGACAGCTTGCGTGCGACTTCAACTCACTGGCATTGGCACTGGAAAAGAGTGAGCTGGCGAGGCGCCAGTGGGTAGCGGACATCTCACACGAACTGCGCACCCCTCTGGCCATTTTACGCGGCGAGATAGAGGCACTCCAGGACGGCATTCGCCAACCGAACCATGAGACGATCAACTCGCTGCACGACGAGGTACAACGGCTCGGCAGATTGGTTGATGACCTGTATCAGCTGTCACTATCTGACGTCGGAGCGCTCACCTACCGTAAAACAGAGCTGAATCTGGCTGAACTACTGGCTGAAATCATTGCACTGTACCGGCTTGAGTTTCTTTCAAAAGATATTCTGCTTGAAGCGCTGCTTCCCGAAAACGGGAGCGCTGTTATTTTTGGTGACAAGGAGCGCTTGCACCAGCTGTTTTCAAACCTGCTTGACAACGCCCTGAAATATACCGACGCGGGGGGAAGATTGACGGTGACACTCCAGAGATCAGACAACCTTGTGGTGGTTGACTTTAAGGATTCCGCCCCAGATGTTCCCCCCTCTGAACTGGGACGTCTGTTTGAGCGGCTCTACCGGGTGGAATCATCCAGAAACCGATCGACAGGCGGGGCCGGACTTGGTCTTGCTATCTGTCGTAATATTGTTGAGGCTCATGGCGGAAACATTTCGGCTAAGCCTTCACCACTTGGCGGGCTTTGGATCAGAACAGAGCTGCCGGTACGTGGCTCATGAGCGGAATAATCCTGATCGTGGAAGATGAGGGTAAGCTGGCAACTGTTTTAGCAGATTATCTGTGTCAGGCCGGCTTTGAAACGCACTGCCTTGGTGACGGGCTGGCGGTGGTGCCATGGGTTCAGGAGCGGCAACCGCAATTGATCCTTCTTGATCTCATGCTGCCGGGGAAGGGTGGACTTGATATCTGCAGAGAGATACGGAGTTTTTCCTCAGTACCAATCATCATGACGACAGCAAGAGTCGAGGAGATCGACCGGCTGCTTGGTCTCGAGATCGGAGCTGATGATTATATCTGCAAGCCTTTCAGCCCACGGGAAGTCGTGGCGAGGGTCAAAGCGGTACTGCGGAGGAACGGCGCATTACAGCCGTCAACTACCGGCATAATCCTGGACGAAACACGCTATCAGGCAATCTTGCATGGGCATAAACTGGAACTTACCGCTGTCGAGTTCAAACTGCTGCAATTTCTTGCCGCCAATCCGGGACGGATCTACGGTCGTGAAACATTGATGGATCATATTTATTCCGATGACCGGATCGTGGCAGATCGTACTATCGACAGCCACATCAAGAAACTGCGCAAAAAAATAGCTGCAGTTAATCCCCGTCAGGAATTGATTCATTCCGTATATGGTGTCGGCTACAAGTTCGAGAGCGAAAAATAAGCATTATCCCCGCTAAAGGACACCCCCATGAAGATCCCGGCGGTGATAGCGCCAGGCAAAGGCGGCCCCGCGGAAATACCAGTCAATCAGAAAGACCCCCCACACGGCATAGAGAGAGAGATGCAGCCAACTCGCCGCCACCCACGAAAAAGCCACCCGAATTCCCCACATCGCAACCAACGTAACAATAAAGACATAAAACGTATCACCGGTACCGCGCAGGCTCCCGGCATAGACGAACGAGATTGCCAGCGGCACCTGAGCAAAGGCAACCAGCTGCAGAAACATGCTCCCCTTCTCGATAACATCAGGATCATTGCTGAATAGTCCAATCAGAATGTGCGGGGCGAAAAAGAACAGGAGCGCCATGACCGTCATCACGCCGACCGCCAACCGCAACGCCTCATTGTGGCTGATCCGGGCACGACGGATCTTGCCGGCCCCAAGCGATTGCCCCATCAGTGTTGCCGCAGCAATTCCCATCCCCGCCCCGGGCATGAAAGAGAGTGACTCGATGGAGAGGCCAATCTGGTGGGCGGCATAAGCGCTGGTACCGTAGGCGATGATGAAGCTGGAGTAAAAGAGTTGGCCGCTCTGCTGGGCAACCCGTTCCAGCGCTACCGGCCAGCCGACTTTCCAGATCTTGCTAAACAGGACGAAATCGGGACGACTGAAGGTGATATACCGTTTGCGCAGAGCCTGTAGCAGCAGATAGGTAAAGCCGACAAACTCGGAGCTGTTGATGGCGATCGCCGCCCCCTTGACTCCCAGCGCCGGCATGCCCCATTTCCCGTAAATCAGCGGCCAGGCCAGCAATACGTGGAGGATATTAACCAAAATGATCGCCTTCATCGGGGTGCGGGTGTCACCGGTGCCATGCATGATGGCCGAGAGGAGGTTCAGGCCGGTCGTCCAGATCATCCAGAGGAAAATAAGCCGGATGTATTCGGCAGCCAAATCCTGAACATTCGGCGCCGCCCCCATCAGCCTGGTAATATCCCCTCCCCAGTGGGCACCGGCCAGTGAACAGAGTCCCGTCATAACCAGACCGGCCAGACACGCGACAGATGCCGCCCGTCCGGCATCTTCACGCCGTCCGGCACCCCACAGATGCGATATCACAACGGTCACGCCGGTCGAGAGCCCCCAGAAAACTGTCATCGTGGTGACCATCAGCAGCTGACCAAGGCCGGTCGCAGCGATCGCCGTGGCCCCAAGCCCTCCGGTCAGAAAAACGTCGACAATGGAGACCAGCCGTTGAAAAAGGGATGAGAGCAGGACCGGCAGTGAGAGACGAAGTACGTTGCGGCGAATGGATACAGGTTTACGGTGTGAGCTCGCGAAGAGAAACAGCATAGGAGTGTTATAAAACTAGCTGCTCGGAAGGTCAATGCATTTTCAGGCAACCACTGGCAACAGAAAGGCGAGACCTGGCAGTCTCGCCTCATACGCAAAAACAATTCATTACGCTACATGTAATCCAGAAGCGACAACTGCGACAGCTTTGCCGTCGCCGACAGCGAAGCCTCAAAGGCTGTCTGTTGCTGGCTCAGTTCAACACCAAGCTTGGCATAATCAACCGTCTGGGTGTTGCTGTACACCGTCATCAAGGTGTTTCTTGTATTCTCGTTCATCTTGGTGAAACTTTCGAGACGGGTTATGCGTGAGCCAACATCCGTAATGGCGTTAAAGACCTGCTTTGCACCTTCCCCAAGAGCCAGGGAACCGGCCCTGATGCCGGTTACATCGTTTGCCTGTACGGCGTAAATCATGTCATCGAATGCCTGTAGTATGTTTGTTGAACCATAGTTTTGTGATGTTGCCGTATCTGCTGTGAGGATCTGGTTACCAGGGATATTCATCGTCATCGGCGCGGCGTTGTTGCCGATCTCAACATTTATGTTGCTTTCATCACCAGTATAGAACGCGAAGGCCGGGTTTTGTGCCGCCGGAGGTGGCAGCTGCACGGGTGAATTTGTAAAGGGCGGCGTGGCATTGTTTGCCCCGCCAAAGATATATTGATCGCCGGTCTGGGTATTGCCCATGTCGATCATCTGCTGCTTTAACGCCTGCAATTGCGAGACGACACCGGCTCTCAGCGCCGTGTCGGTAATTCCGTCGACGAGTGTACTGGCCAGCTCCTTGGCTTGCTGCAGCGTATCGGACATTCCGGTCAGGGCGGTACTTGTAAACTGCTGCCAGATATCCGACTTTGTGATGTTACTGCTGTACTGGTCCGTGGACTTGACCTTGTCAACGATATCCAGCAGGAGCCGCGTGTTGATCGGGTCGTCGCTCGGACGATTAACGGCAGTTCCCGAGGAGGTCAACTCCTGCAACCTGTCCAGCTTCGCACGTCCCTGCTGTATATGGTAAATCGAAGTATCGGCTGACATGTTTTGCGTAACGCGCATGATAGATTCTCCTGATTCTTGGTAAGGATGAAACGTTGTAACGTGCTAACGTATCATATTGATAACGGTATCCATCATCTCTGTTGCGGTGGTGATCAGCTTGGCAGAGGCCTGATACGAACGCTGATATTTGATCATATTGGTCAGTTCTTCATCCAGCGAGACACCGGAATTTGACTCCCGGAGTGTTGTCAACTGCCTGGTGAAGGCGATATCCTGCGCTTCGGTATTTTTGCTTGAACTGACATCCAGGCCTACCTTGCTGACCAGACTATCGAAATAGCTGTTAAAGGTGCTGGTATTTCCGGTCATCAACTTCTGGTTCTGCATTTGAGCCAACTTCAGAGCATTGCTGTTATCGCCGCTAAGCAGTGCGTTACTTGACGCCGCGATTTGATTAGTGCTGGTCAAAAGCGGATTAAGTTTAAATGTTGCGGCATCTGTAGCGGTGCCATCAAAAAAGTCTATTCCGCCGGTACCAGTCAAATCGAATCCAAGCTTATGCTGAGTATTGATCTGGCTGGTAATCGTTGTGGCCAAATCATTGACCTGCTGCAAATAGCCGGGAATGATCGTATCGCGAAGCGCCACGGTAGCACCCAACTGGCCGGTTACAGGAACGACTGCCACCGCCACGGTACCGCCAGGGGGGGTCACATTGACGTCGTAGTTGCCGGTCGCTGCATTGGTTGTCAGTGAAAAGGAACCGGCTTTTGAAGCTGTTACCAGAGCGGTACCGCTGTCCGCATATTTTATGTCGGTGGTCCCGTCGCTGTTTTCCGTGTAGGTAATCCCGATCTGCTGGGAAAGGTCGCGCACCAGCTGATCCCGCTGATCCCTGATTTCATTGGCATTGCCGCTCACCAGCTCTGTTGTCCTGATCTGGCTATTAAGTTGGGCGATGTTGGTCAGCGTCGCATTGATGTCGTTGGTAAGCGGCACAAGAGTATCGTTCTGAATTGAGATTGAATCATTGAGGGCCTTGCTTACCGAATGGAAATTGTCCGTCAAAATCTGGGCACGGCTTAACACGGTCTGGCGCTCCGCTGAACCTGCCGGATTGAGCGTCAAGTCCTGCCATGCGCCGAAATATTCGGAAATCGCCGCACCAAGGCCATCTGTTGCGACCTCGTTAAAGGTGGGTTCAATCTGCTGCAACACAGTTGATTTGGTAGTGTCATACCCTTGTGTCGTCTGGGCATTTGTGAGTTGCTGTTGTAGTAGAGCGTCGTAATAGCGCTCAACGGTAGCGATACTCACCCCTGACCCCAGAGGAAAACCATTGGCGGTTGTCGGCGGTGCTGTTTCCAGGACAACCCGCTGACGCGAATAACCAGGAGTATTGACGTTGGCGATGTTTTCACCAGTCACTTCCTGTGCAACGCGATATATGTTGAGACCGTTCTTACCGATCTCCATTGCGGCACTAAGCCCCATTTCAAACCTCCCTGTTAATCATCACAGCACCAGTCGGCCGCTGTTGATAGCCGCCTGTTGCACCATAGACATTAGATTGATTGACCAGCCGCGTAATCAGAGTAAGCGAAGTGGTAATGCTTGAGGCGAAACGTTCCGCTATCTCCCGGTTCAACGCCGCCACCTGCTGAACCCTTTCGGCGGTCCTGTGTATCTGTTGCTGTCTGGCAAGCGGATCCCGATTGCCTCTTTTGGCAATATGCTCCGCAACCGCACCGAGCGATGCCGATCCCGGCAGACCTTCACGAGCCGCCTGAGCGGCAATAGCCCGCTGCAGACATGGTGTGTGCTCTGCAATTTTTGCTGTCAACTCTTCCTTGGTCCGGTTGGACAGATTCATGGCATCGACATTGACATCCCCCATCTCCGCCGTCTCCCGTTCAAGTACCTGAAGGAGCTGGTTCAACAGTTCGGTCTGGACTGTTATCTCTTCGAGCATTTTTTTTAGTTCCATTTGTTCGGGACTCCATCGTTTACGGTCAATTATTCCTGAAAATCAACCTTCGGAGCAACCTTGCGGCTCTCCTGGCGGATAATATCTTTTTCAATTATTTTAGCGATTCCCAAACCGCCACCCCGTTTCACCGAGGCATCGGCGTAGGCCTGATCCAGCATTGACCGGTACACATCATCGCCGTGACCTCCACCGGTCAACTGATCCTTTCCAACGGTAGCCCTCATTGACTTCATCATCATGCCGACGAACAGCGCCTCAAAATCCTGAGACACCTTTTTTGCCTGCTGCCGCTGTTTTTCGGTCAGTCCGGCAGCACCGCTAGAGGTAGCACGCTGAAGCAAGCGCGCCCTGTCCGCAACGCCTTCGGATAAATCCGGTGCTACTGTGGTCGTTTTTATATCCATCTGTTCTTATCGTCCCCACACAGGCTATTATTGAGAACTAAATTATAGAAAGTTCTGCCTGCAGCGCTCCTGCGGCTTTGGCTGCCTGGAGGATGCTGATCAGATCGCGCGGCGTTACCCCCAGCATATTAAGTGCCCGGACAACGTCACCGATGCTGGCACCTTCCTGCAACACCAATAATCGGCGGCTGTCCTCTACTACTTTCAAGTCGGTGCGCGGCACGACTTTTGTTTCGCCAGTCTTACTAAGCGGTGCCGGTTGAGATACCAGCGGCGTTTCCTTGATAACAAGTGACAGACTGCCGTGAGTTACCGCCACGGTGGAAAGCCGCACGTTATCCCCCATGACAATGGTTCCGGTACGTTCATTCAGAACAACCTTGGCCTGCATATCAGGAATAACTTCAAGACGCTCCAGTGAAGCAACAAACCCGACCGCATTGTTGGCATAAGCTGCCGGGATCGTTAAGTCTACCGAGCCAGGATCACTGCTGACGGCGACTGAACTCTTGAACTTGTCATTAACCGCAGTAACAATCCGCGAGGCGGTGGTGAAATCGGCAACATTCAGGTGCAGGCTTAACACTGGCTTGCCTGTCAGGGTGTTGGGAAGTTCCCGCTCAACCAACGCTCCGTTCGGCACCCGTCCGGCTGTCGGATGGTTTTTCTGGGCGGTGGCTCCCTGGCCACCAAAAGCAAACGAATTAGTCAGGATAGAACCCTGAGCCACGGCATACACCTGATTGTCGGCTCCTCTCAACGGAGCCATCAGCAGCGTACCACCGGCAACGCTTTTGGCATCGCCAATCGAGGAGACAAGCACATCCAGACGGTTACCCTGCTTTGCAAAGGGAGGAAGTGTCGCCGTTACCATGACAGCGGCGACGTTTTTGATCTTGATATCATTGGCTGAGGTCGTAACCCCCATCCGCTCCAGCATATTCACCACTGACTGGGTCTGAATCTTGGCCTGATCACTGTCTCCGGTGCCGTTCAATCCCACGACCAGACCATACCCAATCAACTGGTTATCCCGTACCCCCTCAAATGAAGCGAGGTCCTTGATCCTGATCGCATGAGCACCTGCTGTGACTGACAGGACCGCCACGAACACCAAAAATGATAAAACATTCTTCATAAGGCTACCTTTTGTAAATATACACATGTATGAAACGTCAGAACGGCCAGATTTTGTCAAGAAAGTTCATCAGCCAGCCTGGGCTCTGGCGGTCAGAGAGGACGCCCCGCCCGGAATAACTGATGCGCGCGTCGGCGACATAGATCGAATTGACGGTGTTGTTAGAGGAAATGTCGCGGGGACGCACTGTCCCTTCGAGCACGATGATCTGGTCCTCTTCGTTTACCTTGATATTACGCCGCCCCTCAATCATCAGGTTGCCGTTAGACTGTATACCGACAACGCGCGCAGTGATGGTGGCGTTCAGATTCTCCTGACGGGAAGTTGAGCCGGCCCCATCAAATTTAGAAGCGTTGCTTGCGTTAATAAGCTTGGATAAATCACCAAAATTATTTTTGAAGATTCCTTTGGTCTCGAGCCCCAGCAGATTAGGGATTCCGGCACTCATTGTACTATCCCGGGAGGTCGCGGTATTAGCTTCCTTGGAAGCGCTGGCAATCTCGGAAATCACAATGGTAAGGATATCACCCGGGCGGCGAGCCTTGAAATCATCTGTCAGACCGGCAGGTGCAGACTGCCAGATCGAACCGTTGGAATAATCTGCCGCTGACCTCGGTGTCGGGTCCTCGAAACCGGCCGTTTTAATATCCGTTTTCTCTACGGCACATCCAATCAGAAGCAGTGAGATCAGTAGTAATAGTGTCTGTTTCATTGACCTTCCTTCAACCTGGTCCTGGCAAAGCGGACAGGTACGTCTAACAAAGCTACTTTCTCTAGAAACGTATAATAACGGCTTGTTACCAAACAAAGCGTGTTCAAAACGCCACCTGAACAGTAGAGGCATCTATGACTCGGGCCGGTATCTCCTTGAGCGATGTCAGGTTCTGTACTCTTATCATGTCCCCCTCGGCGCCGGAGCTGCGGGCTTTACCGGAAACGGAAATTTTCATAACATCATTTTCAGCAACTATTGTCACAATCTGGCCGGACTTGATCAGCGGCACCCTCTCAACCTGATCTGCCCGCACCGGCTGGTTAGCCCTCAGTGTTGTGCGGGCTTTTTTACCTGCCACTTCAACGATCGTTCGGGCGGCAAGATGGGAGGTATAGGTAATCTCCCGTTTCTGCAATACAACATCCGCAGCTGAAATCAGTTCACCATAGTTAATCTGCTGCAGTGTCACAACAGTGTCGGCCAGCGCTTCAACATCTACCCGCACCGGAATATTGCGCAGCACCTTGTCTTTCTGGCGAGCCACAACAGCAATACTGATGCTTCCCCACCCTTCCCACTGCTGCGGCGCAACAATCTCGTAATCAATCTTTCCCTCAGGGAGCTTAAGATCGCCAGAAATAATTGCCCGGCGGATGCGGATATCCCATCCTAGCCCGCTGGTTCTGTTTTTAACAAATGTGCTGACCGCCTCACGGACCTCCTGCTCCCGATCTGGTGCAGAAAGTGCCTGACAGGGATAAAGTGCCAACAGGATCAGGAACAATATAAAAATAGGTGGAATTAGTCGTTTCATAACAATTCAGATCCGCTTCTATCTTTTCAGGTTATTGGCTGTCTGCAGCATCTCATCCGAAGCGGTGACCGCCTTGGAGTTTATCTCATACGCACGCTGGCCGACGATCATATTGACCATCTCTTCCGCAACGTTGACGTTGCTCATCTCCAGAAGCCCCTGGGCAATCGTGCCGGTGCCATTCTGGCCGGGGGTTCCGGTCGTAGCGGCTCCGGAGGCATCCGTGGGTATATAGATGTTTTTCCCCTGACTTGACAGACCGGCCGGGTTGGAAAAAGACGCCAGCTGGATATTGCCAACGGTAGTAGTCGCTGTCTGGCCGGCCTGTTGCACCGAAACCGTTCCGTCACTCCCGATATTTATTTTGGTGGAATTGTTGGGTATCGTGATTGACGGAGAAAGCGGGTTACCATCCGATGTGACGATCTGCCCGGTGCTATCGCGCTTGAAAGCACCTGCCCGGGAGTAGCCCGTCGTACCATCAGGGAGCGTTATCGGAAAAAAACCGTCCCCTTCAATAGCGATGTCCAGTTCATTGCCGGTCTGGGTAAAATCTCCCGCTGTGAAAATTTTTGTAACTGCAGCCAGACGACTTCCCAGACCTATCTGGATCCCGGACGGGACCTGAGTCGCGTTGGTGGCTGGTGATCCGGTTGTTTTCAGGTTTTGGTAAATCAGATCCTGAAAATCTGCCCTGCTCCGTTTAAAACCGGTTGTATTTACGTTGGCAAGGTTGTTGGCAACAACGTCGATGCTCTTTTGTTGTCCCTGCATACCGGATGCAGCGGTCCAGAGTGAACGAATCATTATATAGCTCCTTTTAGTTTAGAATGTATTAAATCCTGCCGAGCTCATTGGCGGCTTTTGTTGCCATATCGTCAAACCCCTTTATAACCTTCGAACACGCTTCAAAATAGCGGTTTGTTTCGATCATCTGCACCATTTCAGAAATGCTCTCGACATTTGAGCCTTCGATGTAGCCCTGCTGGACCTGGGCATTGCTCGCTTGAGGTGGTGCCTGATTAGGCGCCGGCATAAACAGTGCGCTGCCAACCTTGTTCAGAGTATACGGCTTTGTAAAATCTACGACAGCAAGCGCTCCCGTCTGCTCACCATCAACCGTAATTCCACCTTTGGAATCTATCTCAACCCGGCTCCCCTGGATACGTACGGCAGCGCCGCCCGCCCCCTGCACCGGATAACCATCCATAGTCACCAATGTACCGTCACCGGCTGTGCGGAAATTACCCTGACGGGTGTAGGCGGTTCCATCCGGTGTTGTAACGGCAAAGAAACCATCGCCATCAAGCGCCAGATCAAGCGGGTTGCCGCTCTGGCTTGTCGGACCACTCGCAAAATCAATATAGACATTTTCCTTCTGCATAATAGGATCAGCGGTCATGTTTTGCGGCACAGACGGCGGGTTTACCGGCCCGGCCAGCAGGCTTTCAAATGACATCGCATCCTTTTTATAACCGGGGGTATTAATATTTGCCAGGTTATTGCTGATGACCTCCAGACGCCGCATTGAAGCCAGACTGCCAGACACGGCTGCGTACAGACCACTATTCATACCAGTTTCCCCTTTTATTAGTTCCGGTGCAGCCTGAGACGTGAGCGTAGTCTGACCATGGCCTGACTGATGATCTGTGAAATCCGGGATTCAGTCAACCCAAGCGCCTCACCAATCTCCTTGAGATTTAAATCTTCGTTGTAATACAGCGTTACCGCAAGACGCTCTTTTTCCGGCAATGTATCAATGGCATTCCCGAGAGCCTCGGTCAGTTGCATGGTGATGACCTGCTGCTGCGGACTTTTTGCTTCGACTTCACAGAGCACGTCCGCCAAACAGAGCTGGCTGCCGTCATCACCATCCCAGCTGTCATCCAGGCTGATAAAGGTGAATACATGCACGTCATCAAGCAGTTCATAATATTCTTCAAGGCTCATCTGCAGCTTATCCGCCACCTCTTCACTGCTCGGGTGGCGCCCAAGCCGGTTTTCAAGCCCGCGCATCTCCCGTTCCAACCGCTTGTACTTGTCACGCATGGAGCGGCTGAGGACATCATACGAGCGGAGCTCGTCCAGAATTGTCCCGCGGATATGCTGTTCGGCAAAGGTTTTAAAGAGCACCCCTCGTGCAGGGTCAAAGCGATCAGCTGCATTTATCAGGCCAATCATGGCTGAGCTCATAAGATCCTGCTGGTCAAGGTGCGGCGGGATCTTTGCTACCATCCTGCCAACCAGGTAGCGCACCAGCGGGATATGCTCAAGGATCAGCTGCTCCCGTGCGGCGGCCTGGTCGCCCTGATTATGGCTGCACGTCACTGGTCACCCTCCTAATTACCTCCTGAACAGTCCAGCATGCGCCGGAAGAAAAACTGGATATTTCCCTTTACTTTCCCCTGGGACTTGTTCTCGATCACCCTCTTTGCAAGGGTGGCAAAACATTGGGCCGCTTCAGAATCGGGGAAAAGTTCGGTGACGGCTTTTTGACGCTTGACCGCCTCGACAACCTTTTCATCCTTGACAACACACCCGAGGTAGTCGAGCGAAATATCAAGAAAACGACCGGCAACATTGGCAAGCTTGCGAAAAACCTCCAGCGCTTCTTCGCTGTCCTTGGCCATATTAACCAGCACCTTGAAGTGATGTTCCGAATAGCGCGTCGCCAGCAGCTTTATCAGTGCATAGACATCGGTGATAGAGGTCGGCTCTGGCGTAACCACGACAAAGATTTCCTGGGCGGCAACAGTAAAATAGGTAACATTTTCGGAAATGCCCGCTTCGGTATCAACGATCATGATATCGAACTGCTCTTCCAGCATATCCAGTTCATCCAGCAACTTGAGCTTTTCATGCTGCCCCAGGCTGGTCAACTCCTGAACACCGGAGCCGGCCGGGATAATCTTGATACCGGCCGGGCCGTCTATCAGGATATCCATAATGCCTTTTTCACCATTCAGCACATGATTGAGGTTATAAACCGGCGAGAGCCCTAACAGGACATCGAGATTTCCGAGCCCGAGATCGGCGTCGATCAGCAGAACCTTCTTCCCCTGGGCCGAGAGGGCTATGGCGAGATTTGAAACCACGTTGCTCTTGCCGACGCCACCCTTGCCACTGGTAACCGAGATAACCCTGATGCCCTGCTGATCAGTCAATCCGCCCGCCGATGCGGGATCGGCCTTCTTGTTGTTTTTTGCGGTGCGAGCCATCTGGCGGAGAGTATCAGCCTGGTCGCCCGTCCCCTGCACGATACTCATTCAGCCCCCTCACGAAAAATCATATCAGCCAGTTTGGCAGGTGTAGCAATTTCGATATCTTCCGGCACACGCTGACCGGTTGTAAAATAGGCGATCTGCAGGTTATCTTTCATCAACAGGTTGACCATATTCCCAAAACTTTCACACTCATCGATTTTTGTGAAGACAACCTTGCTTACCTGAAAAATTCTGAAACGGTTCAGGATTTCTTCCAGCTCACGATCCTTGGTGGTGGCCGAAAGACAGAGATAGACCTCCATCGGGATTTTGTTCTCCAGGAAGTTCCTCATTTCATCAAGCTTTTCCTTATCCTTATGACTCCGTCCGGCTGTGTCGATAAAAATCAGGTCACAGGCAGAATGTTTTTCAACGGCCTTCTCAAGCTCTTTAGGGGTTGAGGCGACCTCCAACGGTATCCCCATGATGCGCGAGTACGTCTTCAGCTGCTCGACCGCCCCGACTCTGAAAATATCCATCGTAATCAGGGCCACTTTGTTGCCTTTGTTGAGGGCATACATGGCGGCCAGCTTGGCAGTTGTTGTTGTCTTGCCGACGCCGGTCGGCCCGACCAGCGCGATGATCCGGGGAGAATTTTTTTTCAGCTTGAGTGTTCCGGCAAATTTAATCAGCCGACCAAGCGTTTCGCCAAGACGTCCCTTGACGGTCTGGTTGCTGCCCTGCAGCGGCAGCGTGTTGAGTGTATCGACGATTTTCCGGATCAGATCGGTAGAAACTCCGCTGTATGCCAACTCCCTTGAAAGAGGGGAGTCTTCAGGGAGAAGATCGGCACCAGACTGCCCTTCCAACGGAATTTCATCGGCCAGTGTCGGCCATTGGACATCTTTGGCATCCCCCTCCTGGCTTTTTGCCAGCGTCGCAAGAAGCAGCTTTTTAATCTCTTCCAGATCGGAGCGGGGAATGTTTTTGAGGTTTATACCGCTATCCTGCTGTTCCGGATCTGCAGTTCCCTCCTGCGGTTTTGTTTCCGCACGCAGCTCCTCTTCACGGCGTGTAAGAGACTCTACCTTTTCACGCAGGTCTTTCAACTCACGCGCCAGCGGAGCCAGCATCGAACTCTCCATCTCTTCCCGGGCGGTACGTTCTCGTGGCGGCGGCTCACGGTAAACCTGAGGAGGAGGGGACGCAGGCGCAGGCTTGCGCACCGGGTCAATCGCCGCGGTAACGCGGTATACCTGCTTGCTGAAAAAACCGAGGAACCCGCCGGTCCGCTCCTTTTTAGTCGAAAGTATCATGGCATCAGGCCCGAGCTCAGCCTTTACGAGCCGCAGCGCTTCCGGCATACTCGCCGCTTGAAAAGTCTTAACCAACATTTAAACTTACCACCCCTAGAGACTGGATTTTAACATTCTGAGGTATTTCATTGTGTGACAGCACCGCCATATGCGGCACAAAGCGTTCAATCAATTTGCGCACATGGCGACGGATTGACGGTGAGGCCAGCAGCACCGGCTGTGCCCCGCTCATCCCGAACCGTTCGGACATGCTCCGGACAGACGAGATAATCTGCTGGGCAATCGCCGGTTCAATGGCCAGATAGCTCCCCTGATCGGACGGCTGGATCGCTTCGGCAATCAGATCCTCGACCTCCCGGTCAATTGTTACCAGAAAGAGTGTTTCATCTTCCAGTTTGTACTGATCAACGATAAACCTTCCGAGCCCCTGCCGCACAAACTCGGTCAACACGTCCGGATCCTTCGTCAGTGAAGCGTAATCGGCCAGACTTTCCAGAATGGTACGCATATCGCGTATTGAAACCCCTTCTTTGAGCAGGCTCTTGACCACCCGCAGCACCGTTCCGAGGTTCAGAAGGTTCGGGATCAATTCATCCACTACTTTCGGAGCCGTGACCGCAACGTTGTCAAGCAGCTGCTGCATCTCCTGCCGACCGACCAGCTCGTGAGAGTAACGCTTGATAATTTCGCTGATGTGGGTGGCAACAACAGTCGTGCTGTCGACAACCGTATAGCCGTTGATCTGGGCCTGGTCGCGCTCTTCGCCGCGGATCCATACTGCCGGCAGTCCGAACACCGGCTCTTTGGTCGTCATCCCCGGCATGTTGGCAGTAACAGCGCCGGAATCCATAGCGAGATACTGGCCGGTGAGTTCACTCCCGCCGACCCGTGCACCGCGAATCAGCAGGTTGTATTCGTACGGTTTAAGCTGCAGATTATCGTGGATATGGATCGGCGGGACGACAAAACCCATTTTTTGTGCAGTCTGGCGGCGGATAGAACGGATACGTTCCAGCAATTCGCCATTCTGGGCGGCATCAACCATCGGCACCAGGCCATAGCCGACCTCCAGCTCCAGAACATCCAGGGGTCGGATATTTGACGCCTGATCGATCGACTCCTCACCGGCGGTTGCTTCAGCCACGGCTGTTTCTTCAACAACCTCCGCCTTCTCGCGAGCCATTTTACCGACCAGGAACGTAACCCCCGATACCAGCAGAAAAGCAAAATGCGGCAGACCGGGAATGAGCGCAAACAAAAACATGACACCGGAAGCGACAAAAAAAGCCTTGGGATAGTTGAGAAACTGGCCGGTAAGTTCCTGGCCGAAGCTGTTTTCATCTGCAGAGCGGGTTACGAGGATACCGGCGGCAGTTGAAATAACGAGGGCCGGAATTTGGGCGACCAACCCCTCGCCGATAGTCAGCAGTGTATAGTTGGAAAGGGCGTTCATAAGCGGCATGCCCTGCTGCCAGACCCCGATGATCAGGCCGCCGAAAATATTTATCAGGACAATCATGATACCGGCAACCGCATCCCCACGCACAAACTTGCTGGCACCGTCCATGGAGCCGTAAAAATCGGCTTCACGGGATATCTTCATGCGGCGCAGTTTTGCTTCCTTATCAGTCAGCAGACCCGCCGAGAGATCGGCATCAATAGCCATCTGCTTGCCAGGCATGGCATCCAGCGTAAAGCGCGCGGCAACCTCGGCAACACGCCCGGCGCCTTTAGTGATAACCACAAAATTTATAACCACCAGAATAAGGAACAGCACCGCGCCGACAATGTAATTGCCACCAACCACGAACTGGCCGAATGCCTTGATAACCGCACCGGCCGACTCAGCCCCTTCACTGCCGTGCAGCAGAATCAGACGAGTCCCTGCGATATTGAGAGCCAACCGAAACAGGGTGGTGACCAGCAGAACGGAGGGGAAAACCGAGAAATCAAGGGGCTGCATCGTATAGAGACAGATCAGCAGAATTGACAGGGAGATTGTAATATTGGCAGCCAGAAAGATATCGAGCATGAACGCCGGCAGGGGGACGATCATCAGCGCCAGAATACCGATCAGGCCTACGGCGACATAAATATCCGAGTTTTTGCGAAAGCCGCGTAACTCTATTGCTTCTACGGAACCATTTGCCATAAAATTATATTTGTCAACCGCCTTGTCACGAGTAATGTCGAACTGCATTTATCTGCATTTTTCGTGCCGTGCTCACAACGAGCCCAGGCACTACTGGCGGCAAGCGCCAGAGCCTGCAGATATTGGCTTTGGTGCATTTTTACACACGCGAACGCCCCAATTTCACTCGTGTCAAACCATTGAAAGCGTCGGTTTATTGACACCATTCGTAATTTTTGCACGATATGCAACAAATAATCCGGACCGTTTTTTTGAGGTTGAGTAAGCAGCCCTTCTGGGGTATTCTTCGCCGACAAAAAAGAGTGTATTGTCGTATCTTCCGGACACACCCTTTACCCATCCACAAACAAGGAGTTACATCATGGCTAGTCTCAACAAGGTTATGCTGATCGGAAATCTCGGCAAAGACCCTGAAGTCCGTTTTACCGCTTCCGGTCAGGCCGTCGCGAGCTTTTCCCTTGCGACAAGCGAGAAGTTCAAGAACAAAACCGGCGAATGGGAAGAACGCACCGAATGGCACAACATCACGCTCTGGGGCAAGCTGGCAGAGATTGCCGGCGAGTATCTCTCCAAAGGAAAGACCGTCTACATCGAGGGTCGACTGCAGACCCGCAAGTGGCAGGACAAAAGCGGCAACGACCGCTACACGACCGATATTGTCGGAGACAAGATGCAGATGCTTTCCGCCAAGGGAGAGCGGAGTGGCGGAGAAGCCTCTCAAGCGCCCAAAAGCAGCGCTTCTACTTATGAAGAGCCCCCTTTCCAGGATGACGACATTCCGTTCTAGAGTAGAGAACCTTACACACACTCAAATGCGCTTCCTTGAAAGGAATAGTATGAAAAGAACCTGTTTTGCCTTCCTGGCCCTCGCCGTCGCTGGTTGCGCAACGTCTCCGGAGATAACCGCCTGGAACATGGCGCAGGACGTCAATACGCCAGCCGGTTATCAAAACTTCGTCAATCGTTATCCGGATAGCGGCCATGCGGACGAGGCCAGCAAGATGGTCGGGAAAGCGAAAATGGAGCAGATCCTGAAGGTTGACTCCGTTAGCGAGTGCATCAGGATCGTGAAGACTAACACCGATCCGAAAATCGCCGCCACGGTGGCCGATCTGGCCTTCAAGGCCACCCCTCAAGAAACTTCGGTGGCGACGCTTTACGATTTTCTCGTTTATTTTAAGGGGCACAGCGGAGCGCCGGCGGTCCGAAGCCGGATCGAGGAGCTCGAATTCAAAGGCGCAGGCGCGGACGCTTCCCCGGTAGCCATGGAATACGTCCTGCTCCGATATCCGCAGTCACGTTTTGCTGCCGATGGGCAAAAGCTGCTTGCGGAAAAGAGTTATACACAGGTAAAGGAGTGGGGTAACCAGTTCGGCTTCAAGACATTCCTCCAGAAGTTCCCGGAAAGCCCCCATGCGGCGGAGATCAGTGGGTTGATAAAGACCGCTGCACCACACCAGGCACCCCCCAATGCACGGATACCCCTTGCCCAGTTCGTTGACAAAAGTCCGTGGCTGAAAAAACACGGATGTGCCCTGACGCTATCTGCAGAAATAAGCAAAAATCCCGGCGACATCGATTCCCTGCGGCATATTCTTTACAACCTCGAAAAGGGAGCAGCATCCGCGGAACTTCCGGAACGCTGTTCTTCCATGACCCTTGCCGCCAGGCCCGGTACCGGGGAAAGTCTTGAAGAGGCGCTCCGGATCATGAACGGGGCAGAGGAGCTGAGGAAAGAGCTGGCGAATCAGTGGAAAATTTATGGACAGCGTGACGAGATGGCAAGAACCGCCGTCCGCGCAAGTGCGAAAGTCGCCGATGAGCTGGAGTCTGCCGAGCTCTCCGAGGACGTGTTGGGCAGCGGCCCCCTCGGCGGGCTGGATGTCGGCAGGGAAAAGGGGTCGATATCGGCACGGAAGGCTTTCGAGCGCTTCAAGGCTATGGAGAGCGCGATCATGAAGGACAGGGATGAAATAAAACGCCTGCTTTTAGAGACTGACTCGCTGTACAAGCCGCTGCAACGATACATCACCAATTGTCTGGCTGCGCAATAGCGACCCCGGGAGGCGAACCATGAAATTTTCGACGATCAAGGCGGGTATTCTTGCTCTGTTCATTACCGGCACTCCGGGCCTTGCCCTTGCGGAGAGCCCTCTCTTCATGCCGAGGACTGAAACGGGGCCACCGCTTATGTCCGTGACCGATGTTGAAGAGCTGAAGAAAGAGGCCGAGACGCTAAAGCGAAAAGCGGAACTCCTGAAGACAGCGGCGGACAAGAAATACGCTGGTGCAAGTGAACTGAGAAAAAAGGCCGGAGGGTTCCGCTCCGAGTCCTCGCAGAAAGGGGAGATGCTGAGAAGCCAGGCGGAGCAGAGTGCCGCAGTGTCCGGCTTCATCGGAGACATGTTCAACGTCATGTCGAGCATGGGCGGCATGGGGGGCCAGATGTCCGCCAACTCGGCTCTTACCGCCTCCCTGACCGGCAAGTTGATTCAGGGCCAGCAGTCGATGGATGCCAAGGGCGTCATGGATGCACAGAGCAAGGCGGGACAGCTGGGAGCTGAGGCCGACAAGAAGGCCGGGCCGCTGGAAATGCGCGCCGATGAACTTGAAAACGAGGGCAACCGCCTCATGGAGGCCCATAACCGGCTCATGGGTATTGTGAATGCGAAGTCACTGCTGGTAGCCGCCGACGAACTGGAGAGGAAGGTCAGTGGCGACGGCCGCCAGATGGAGCAACTCAAGGAGAGGTCCCGGGAGTTCGTTACCTCAATGGTGAACCGCTGAAATCATTCACACATAGCGGGAAGGGGCAGCTTGGGAGCTCGTGCATTATGCTCCTGCTCTCCCTTTTGTTGTCGGGCCTGCCCGCGTGGGCGGATTCAGCAAAGGATCGCCCCGACTATCTCTGTTCTAAAGCTGAAGCGGCCGAACGGGAGGCAAAGGAAGCCGAACGGAAATCCGAAGAGCGGCGGCGGTTCTTAAAGGGTAAACCCGCAATCACCACCAGTAATCCCCCCCAACAAAGCGGCGAAACTGCCGCAATCCGGCAATCCATCAAAGCCAAGACCACGCAGGTACGGGCGATACTGCCACAATTGAGGCAAGGAGCGGCTGCTGCAAATCGGGACAAAGGGATAGTCCCGGGACTTGACCAATACTTCATCCAGATAGAGAACAGCCTGAACACGGCACTCCACGCCATCGACGCCTGCCTGGACAACCCTCAGCATTGCAGCGTACCTTCAATCTCCTGCCCTTCCCCGCCTCACCTCCCGACCTTCAACAACGTGGGTAGCGCCGACCTGTTAAGGAATGTGCAGGAGAGCTATCGCCAGGCGTCAGAGATGGCCCGGCAGGCCTGCCGGGATTTGAATGCCGGAGTTGCAGGAGATATCGAACGCCTCAGACGGGAAAGCCGAACTGCCGACGCACCAGTGGGTGGGCCGGTGAGCCCCCAGACACCAGCTTTCGGAGAGGCGGACCTCTACCTCCGCAGGGCCGAATCACTGAGAAGGGAGGCCACTCAGTACCGGCAGGAAGCCGACCGTGTATCGCGTATCGGCGGCTATTGCAGTGGACAGCGGCGCCCCCGGATGGATGCCGCCGCGACCCGTACTCTTGTGACAGCGCTCAAGGCCGGCGAACAGCTCGAGAAAACGGCGGATCCCGGCTTACCTCTGAACGCAAAAGTCATCGACCTGAAGGCGGGGTGGGGTAGTAAATGGGACCAGGGAAAGTCCCTTAAAATGTCTGATGTTCCCCTGCCGAAACTGTCGCTCGGCGACGCCGGTGAAACAGCGCCGAGCTGGGACGCTGCATCTTCTGACGACAACGGCCCCTCATGGTGGGACAAACAAAAATCCGCATATAAAAAAGCTGACGAGGAGATGGCACTCACGGAGTTCCTCACATCCCGGCCGAAGCAGATGGCGAAGTTCGTTGCGAAGGAGGTTGTCAAGCACAGGTTCGGGGGTTTGGGAGAGAATCTGGTGAATGCGTATACGATCCTGGATGCGGTCAAGACAACCAGCGACGAAGTGGGACAAATCCTCGTGGATGCTCCGAATGTAATCGCCCACGGCAGCGTATCAGATGCGAGGGAATTGGCCGGCAGAGCAGAGCGGGTCCCTCTTAATCTGTTAAACAACGTCTTCGATGACGTTACCGATTGGTTACCGGCTCCACGGCGCAGGAACAATGGAGGGGCACGGCAATGATCAGGAGGCGAGCCGGCAGCGGCGTTTTTGCGTACATATTATTGCTGATGCTGGCGGTTCTTCTCATGACGCCGGACAGGGCCAGGGCCACAAAGGTTGAGGTGCGGAAGGTGCTTGACACGTCTGCACTCAACGCCCCGTTCGTTTATGACGTGGGGCCGGAAGGCGCCGTCCTCGTTCTTACCGGTGACAATATCTATGATGCGGGTGCGAGGGAATTCCTTTTCGGGGAGCCTTTAAAAAACCCAGGTTGGCTCGCTTTCGCCGGAGAAAAGCTTCACTTCATCTCGAACGGCGGCCTCTTTGCCGTGGACGGAGGGATGCCACGAAAGCTCATCGATGTGCCGCTCAAGAGCCGCATCTTCGTCTCCGACAGCCAACGCACCTACATCGGCGGGGTAACGACGGCGGGAAAACCGGTCCTGTTTATCTACAAGGAGGGCGTGGGACACAAGGCACTGCTTGAGCTCGATGCGCCTATTGATGCAATGGCGCTTGCACAGGGGAAACTGTTTTTTACCGTTGGCCCGAGGATTTATGTTCTTGCAGAGGGCGGAGCTGCCACGCTCTTTGCGCATCTGCCGGGGTTTTCGCATATCCCGTCCATTGCAGTGGACGACAAGCACGGACTGCTCTACTTCTCTGACGGCGATAACATCTACGCCGTACGTAACAATGATTTTGTCGTTGTCCGGCGCGGTATCGGCGGAATGCTCCGCTGCCGGGAGGGTGACCTCTACATCCTGTCCTGGCGTGACCACACCCTGTTCCGCATGCATGGTCTCCCGGAGGTTCTCTCAGCAGCGGGGACTCTCGTGCCGCTCAATGACCCGTGCAAGACCCCGATCCTCTCCATGTACTGCCAGGCAGAAAAAAAACGGGCACTCCTCACGTCGCTGGCGAAACTTGAAGGCTCTGTGGCGACCGGCACCGCCGGTGCCACGAATGAATTCGCCGACTATACGGCTGGACAGAAGAAAGAATTAGAGCAGATCATGGCGCAACTTGAACTGGAAGCGCTCGTGGGGGTGGAAGCGCTTCTCTGGGGCGGCGGAATCGAGCCGAAAGCAATCCGCAGGACCGGGACGGTCGCAACGGAAGGAAAGGGAGTCGGTCTGACCCTGTGGGATGGAAGCGAAATCCGGCTTGGGCCGGAATCGAAAATGGTTGTCGATGATTGCCGGCCATCAGGGGAATGCAGACAGACCCTGGAGAAAGGGCTCCTCTATTTTGAATCGTATAAACCGCCCGTTGAGGGGATGTCGGTTCCGAAATCCCGTGAGTTCATCATTGCTACCGCCGCGCTGAACCTGAAATTCGGGCCGGCACGGCTTGTCGTGTACGCCTCTGGAAACAGTACCGCCATCGTCGTCCTGGAGGGACAGGTACAGGGGGTAACGCCGGGGGGCGACGCCGTGACAGTGGCATCCGGCGAGACGCTCGAAGTAAAGCGCGGCGAACGAGCGGGGATTCCCGGCCCGGCCGAGATGGAGAGACTCAAAAAATGGTGGGAGGTTATCCGATGATAGACCGGTCGCAAAAGCTGAGATTTCCGTGTGCCGCGCTGCTCCTTGTTTTGATGGTTGGTTGTTCGGTAAATGAAAAATTCGTCTACAAACCGGCTGCGCCCGTGGCAGGAAGTCAGAAACTGCCGGTGAAGGTGGCGGTTCTTCCCTTCAAGGATGGCACGGAGAATTTCACGAAACGTGGCAGTGAGCTGTTTGACCAGGAAAACTTGATGTACAACCTCGCAAAAGCCGGCATCGGCGGCCATGTAAACGCCCTGACGCCGGAACTATGGGCAAAAGCCTTTGCCGACGAACTGGCAGCCTCGGGGAGTTTCCAGGCGGTCCGTTTTGCCTACAGCCCTTCAGAACTGGTGGACGAAGAGTACTTCATCGAGGGCACGCTGGAAAAAGCCTATCTAGGCGGCACCTGGGTCAAGCCGAGCCAGTTCGCTCTTTCCCTCCGGGCGCTGCGAAAGTCGGACAACCGACCCGTCTGGGAAAAGGGGATCGCACGGACATGGAAGAATGCGCCCACCATGTACGATGGATGCGGCATGGGATTGCAGTGCATGGTGGACCGGCATCACGCCGATTATAATCAGGCGATGCAGAGTATGTTTGCCGAGGCGCGCACAGACCTCGTGAAGACAATCGCGCCCGCTGCGGGGAACCGCAGCGGAGGGGGTGAGCGCTTGCCCGTTGCCTCCACCAGTGAAACCGGGAAAGAGAATATCGTCGGGATCGGCATCCATGTGCGGGCCGGAGACAGCGGCCTGTCTGTCGAGAGCGTCATCGAAGGCACGCCCGCTTCGAAGGAGGGCGTGCAGGCCGGAGATACGATCATTTCCATTGACGAGAACCCCACCACGGGAATGAGTGTTGTGGATGCCGTAGGGAGATTACGGGGGACGAAAGGGACCACCGTGACCTTGGGCGTCATGAGAGTGGGATGGAGGACGCAACGTAATTTCACGCTCATCCGGGATGTTATAAGGGGTGGCGCTCCAGCGCAGCCTGCCGCTGAATCTGTGGATGAAACGATCGAAAGCATTATCGGGGGGCATTGATGCGAGGAGTAAAACGGCAGGCCTTACGATGAAGCAATTCCTGATTTCGATACTGATCCTTACAGTGACGACGGGCTGCTCTATCAATACAGCCTTCGTCTACAAACCGGGCGCGCCTGAAGTGGACACCCCGAAGCTGCCGGTAAAGATCGCGGTTCTTCCCTTGCAGGACGGCACTGAAGATTTCACGATGCGTGGTTCAAACCTCGGCGGAGGGTACGTCAACCTGGCCAAATCCGGTCTCGCCTACAGGTTTAACGTCCTGCAGGCGGATCGCTGGGGTAAGTCATTTGCCGATGATCTGAAGTCATCTGGTTGTTTCCGGTCGGTCAGGTTCATATACGATACAGCGGAGGCGGCTGAAGACGAAGTAGTCATTGCCGGAACCATCACGAAGGCCTACCTGTCTATCCACGGCGGTTCCGTTCCGAGCTCCCTGGCCGTCACACTGAACGCCAGGCTCGGCACGCAGGAAAAGGTGTTCTGGGAAAAGAGCGTGGCCCGAGAAGAATCGTTGGAGAAAGGGTATGGGGTAGGCTGTGGGGTCAGCAGGCAGTGTGCAGTCGACCAGTGTCATGCTTATTACAACAACATAGTGCGAGAGGTATTTTTTGAGGCGCGGCGGGATCTCATCATGACCCTTGGGCGCTCCTCCAGCAGCAAGGACGAACAGCCCCGCAAGAGTACGAGTACGGTTTCCGAATCTGCTGATAGGCTCATAGAGCAGATCATAAGGGGAAAATAAAATGGGGCGGCAGCTAGTAATTCTGTTGGCGGTTCTCGTCATGGCCGGCTGTGCAAGAACCAACTGGAGGTTCGCCTACAAACCGGGCGCACCGATAACGGCCAGTCCAAAGCTGCCGATCAGTGTGGCAGTTTTTCCGTTTAAGGATGGCACCGAGGATTTTACCAGTCGCGGCAGTGTATTTAACAGAAGCTTGCATTATAACCTTGCCAAAACTGATTCCCGCGGACAGATAACCGACTTGTCGCCGGACCTGTGGGCGAAGGCCTTTGCCGACGATATGGCCGCTTCGGGGGAATTCAAATCGGCCCGTTTCGTTTACGGCCAATCGGAGCTGCTGGATGAAGAGATCTACATCGAAGGCACGCTGATAAAAGCCACATTCTCCGCTTACGAGAATGCCAACGAATTTGCCCTTTCCCTGCGAGCCCTGCGGAGAGCTGACAAACAGTTGATATGGGAGAAAGAAGTCTCGAAGACGTGGAAGAACACGCCGGTTATGTACGATGGATGCGGAAGGTCTGCACAGTGCACACTGGATCTGCTCCATGCAGCTGTTAATCGAGCAATGCAGGGCCTCTTTGCCGAGGGAAGGGCGGACCTCACGAGGACGCTTGCACTACTGTACAGAAACCGGCCTGGAGCGAATGCTACGTCGGTAGGCGCACCGGCCACGCAATCTGTTAACGAGGAAATCGAAAGAATTCTTAAGAAGCAATAAACATTAGAAAAGCAGTTATCCACAGATATACGCAGATAAATCAGAGGCTTGAAACACCGACTGGTTTAACTAAAAAGAAGATCCTATTTATTTGAATAACTATTGGTTTTATCTGCGGTATCTTCGGACCAGCTGCCGTTTATAGGATAAACTATCCAATAATTCGGTGTGATAGCCGTATCCGGCAGATCATAAGGGGAAACAAAATGGTACGCTATCTGTTTTTACTGGTGACAGCTCTCATCATGGCCGGCTGTTCGACCAACTCGACGTTCATCTACAAACCAGCTGCACCGGTAACGGGTGGCCTGAGGCTGCCGATCAGCCTGGCAGTTTTTCCGTTCAAGGATGGCACCGAAGATTTTACAAGTCGCGGCAGTATTTTCAATCCGGAAAGCTTGTATTACAACCTCGCCAAAGCCGGTATCGGCGGGCAGATAACTGCCGTCACACCCGATCTGTGGGCAAAGGCCTTTGCCGACGACATGGCCTCCTCGGGAGAGTTCAAGTCAGTCCGGTTCGTTTACGGCCAATCAGAACTTGTGGATGAAGATTTCTACATCGAAGGCACACTAAAAAAGGCCACCGTCTCCGGTTCATGGGCTATGCCAAACGAATTTGCCCTTTCCCTCCAGGCCATGCAGAGGGTTGACAAGCAGCTGATATGGGAAAAGGAAGTCACGTATTCATGGAAGAATACGCCCGCTATGTACGAAGGATGCGGAGCGATGTCGATACAATGCATGGTTGACCGGCATCATGCGGATGTGAATAGAGTGATGCAGGGGCTCTTTGCCGAGGCGAGGTCGGACATCACGCGGACGCTTGCGCCACGGCACGGGAAACGGCCTGGAGCGAATGCGACGTCGACAGGCACACCAAATACGCCGCAACCGCGGGAATCGGCTGAGGAGGCGATCGAAAGGATTCTCAAGGGGCAATAACGTGTAGCCGCTACCAGGACTGTGTGGATATACTCAAAAAAGTTAGCATCAGGACGTACCTATCAAAGATCTTGACCGACTTGTTCCATACCTGACCGCCCTCCGCTGGCGCTATGCAAGCGGCGCATTATTTCTTTTACTGACGAACGCCTTTGCGCTGCTGATCCCCTGGTTCATGAAGCTGGCGATTGAGGCGCTACAACATCCGCTCGCCGCACGTTTCTCTCCATCCACCTGCGCTCTGGTTATTGTACTCCTGGCAGTGCTTCACTGTATCACCCGTATTTTTTCCCGGACATTGATACTGAATGCAGCCCGTATTATAGAGTATCGCATCCGCAATGACCTGTTCGGGCGTCTGACCCGGCTTGATATCGGCTATTTTTCCAGCAGCCGAAGCGGCGATATCCTTTCCCGCTTTTCCAATGACCTGACCAACGTCCGGATGTTGACCGGTTTTGGCGCAATGAGTGCCATCAACACGCTACTGGTTTATAGTGCCTGCGTAACAATGATGACCCGCATTCATCCCTGGCTCACCTTCTGGGCTATTCTCCCCTTCCCGCTTATGGTACTGGTTGTCAAAAAAGTCAGTCATCGCCTGTTCCGTCGCTCTCTTCAAGCTCAGGAAGAGCTGGCACATCTTTCCAGTCAAGCTGAAGAAACCGTTTCCGCGGTACGCCTGATCAAGTCCTACTGCCGGGAAGAGTATTTTCAGGAAGAGTTCGCCAAGACCGCTGGCCGCTACCTCAAGCACAACCTGAGACTAGCGCGACTACGGGGAATTATCATCCCGGTTATGGCAACCGCCACCGGATCAGGAACTCTTATAGTCCTGTTTATGGGGGGGCAACTGGTCATAGCAGACATCATCACGCTGGGTGATTTTGTGGCCTTCAGCGGCTATCTGGCGATGCTGGTATGGCCAACCGCAGTACTGGGCTGGATCTTGACCCTGGCGCAACGGGGAGCTGCATCCATGTCACGCCTGGATGCAATTCTTGGGGCCGAAGCAACGGTTGTTGATCACCCCGACTCCAGCCCCATTGATAGCCTCCAGAGTGGGATAGAAGCACGCGACCTCAGGTTCAGCTATGGCAGCACTGACGTTATCAGCGGGGTCTCTTTCCATATTCAGGCGGGTGAAACGGTGGGGATTACCGGAGAAGTCGGCTGCGGAAAAACGACAATTTTGCGACTAATGGCGAGACTGCTGCCGGTCGCTGAAGGGATGCTGTTTATAGACGGTCGGGACATCACCACGATAACCAGAGCCAGCTTGCGCAGGCTTATCGGATATGTCCCCCAGGAAACATTCCTGTTCTCGCGAACCGTTTCCGACAATATAAGTTACGGAATCAGCGGCCGCATTTCTGCTAACAACATCAGACATGCGGCCGCTCAGGCCGGTTTTCTTGATGATGTTGAATCTTTTCCAGACAACTTTGAGACGCCGGTCGGCGAAGGCGGAGTAACTCTTTCCGGCGGCCAGAAGCAACGATTGGCTATTGCCCGGGCAGTTGTCGGTGATCCGCAGATTTTATTACTTGACGATCCTCTTTCATCTGTAGATGCGGGACGTGAGGAGGAAATCCTCAACGAACTGGGGACATTCTATACCGGGCGGACCGTCCTGATTGTTTCCCAAAGAATTTCTGCTTTTCGCGACTGCCAGCGCATTCTCGTACTGAAATCAGGAGCTATTGCAGAACAAGGCACCCCAAGCGAGTTGATTCAACAAGGGGGACTGTATGCCGAGACATGCCGCCAGCAGCAACAGAACCGGGATATTGTCGAAGAGTAGCACACTCTTTTATTTGGCCAGAGACCTTGATGACCGTGGATGGACCATAGCTACAATATAGAAAACAAAAAGGGGATTACGATAAAATCGTAATCCCCTTGAATGTTTGGTGAGCCGCGTTGGGGTCGAACCAACGACCACCTGATTAAAAGTCAGGTGCTCTACCGACTGAGCTAGCGGCTCAAAAAGATAAGTTATATACCCCACCCTTTGACGACTGTCAACACTTTATTTAGTACTATCTTTTTTTTACACTTAAATCACTGCCGATATTTATTTATGACAAAGCTCCCCCAACGCTTATTTTGAACGCACTGACACGCACCAAGAGTATTTCAAAATAGTTTTTTATAAATCGAGTTAAAGCGCCACTAGCAGTGATTGCAACTTTCCCGGGCGTCATCTTTTTCAATAGAATAGAACACAGTTTAGTTTCTTATATTTTTGTGTTGCAATTACCATTTCAATAGTGGTATGTATACGCCGAAATTTAGATATATTTATTATTTATGACTTGCATACATTTCGTATATACATAGTTTTATTAATATATTTATCGCGCAGTCAGATTTAAAATAATTATGTTTACAACAAAGCCGCTAGTTGATTAAATGCATACATACAGGTTGATTATATTTGCTTTTATAACGGCTTGACACTTTGATTTTTTTGTGGAAGTAAACGCAGGTCTATTTAACATGAGTTTATTTATCGTTCATTGCAGCAGAAAAAAGAGCTTCATTCAATAACATGAAAGGAGAGTTTTTTAGCGCATGCAAAGCAGCAAATCCCTGTATTAAAACAAGAAAGGAGTAACTCATGGCAGAAAAACAGTATGATTGGGCGGCTATCGCTAAGAACCCGAAATTCATTGAGCTCACCCACAAGAAAACAGCATTCCTTTTTGGCTGGTGGATCTTCTCCAGCGCGTATTACTTCCTGCTCCCGATTGGAGCCGCCTATGCACCAGGCCTGTTCAAGATCAAGATGCTCGGCGTCATCAACTTCGGCTACGTATTCGCGCTTTCCCAGTTTTTTGTTTCCTGGGGACTGGCTTTGTACTACGCCCACGTGGCCAACAAGGACTTTGACCGTTTGACCAGAGAACTGATCGACGAACTTCATCTTTAGTAAAGGAGGATACGACATGACTTTTAAGAAAATCATCATCGCCGCAACGCTGACCCTCTCTATTGCCGCAGCCGCCTTTGCTGCAGAGCCCACGAAGGCCCCGGCCGTTCCAGGATCCACCGCCGCGGTTGCAGCTCCTGCTACCGTTCCAGCTGCTCCGGCACTTTCCACAGCAGCGACTCAGGCAGCAGCCCCGGTTGCTGTACCGCCACTGACCAAAAAAAGAGAGCTGAAAGCCAATAAGGCGATCACCCTCTCGATGTTTGCTGTCATCATCGGCATTACTTTAGGCGTTGTTGTCTGGGCTGCCCGTCAGACCAAGACCGCTGCCGACTTCTATGCAGCCGGTGGTGGTATTACCGGAACGCAGAACGGCTGGGCAATTGCCGGTGACTACATGTCGGCTGCCTCGTTCCTCGGTATTTCCGGTCTTATTTCACTGTACGGGTATGATGGGTTCATGTATTCCGTCGGCTGGCTGGTAGCTTACATCACCGTTCTGCTGATCGTTGCCGAGCCGTGCCGTAACGCCGGTAAGTACACTCTGGGGGATATCCTCTCCTTCCGTACCAACCCCAAGCCGGTGCGCGCTTTTGCCGCTATCTCGACGGTGGCAGTGTCGACCTTCTACCTGACCGCCCAGATGGTCGGCGCAGGCAAGCTGATGGCACTTCTGGTCGGCGTGCCGTACAAGACAGCCATCATTGGCGTTGGTATCCTCATGGTCGGCTACGTTGTTTTCGGCGGCATGACCGCAACAACATGGGTACAGATCATCAAGGCCGGTCTGCTCATGTCCGGAGCATTCCTGCTGTCAGTACTCGTTCTGGCCAAAGCCGGCTTCAACCCGATCTACTTCTTTGACACCATCGTCAACAGCCCGGACATTCAGGATCATGTTTCCAAGCTTGTGTTGCGTGATGGTGTTGTTCTTAACGGTATCGATGCCGGTCAGCGTTTTCTTGAGCCGGGTCTGTTCATGAAATCACCGCTCGACCAGATTTCCCTCGGTATGGCCCTTGTTCTCGGTACTGCCGGTATGCCGCACATCCTGATGCGTTTCTTCACCGTACCGACTGCACAGGCTGCACGTAAATCAGTTATTATTGCCATGTTCATCATCGGCGGTTTCTACGTCCTGACAACTCTGCTCGGTTTTGGTGCTGCTATCAACCTGACACCACAGGGCATCATCTCGGTTGACCCGGGCGGCAACATGGCTACCCTGATGCTGGCACAGCAGCTGGGCGCTGATATTTCACCAATCCTCGGTGACCTGTTCCTGGCTTTCCTCTGCTCGGTTGCTTTTGCCACCATCCTGGCTGTTGTTTCCGGTCTGGTTCTGGCCGCATCCGCCGCCATTGCCCATGACATCTGGGTTAACGTTGTAAAAGACGGTCACGCCGATCAGCATGAGCAGGTTATGGCTGCCCGCATCACCTCGCTGGTCGTTGGTGTTGTCGGTATTGGCATCGGCCTCCTGGCTGAGAAAGCCAACGTTGCCCACCTGGTTGCTCTGGCATTCGCCGTTGCTTCCTCCGGCAACCTGCCGGTTGTTGTACTGTCTCTGTTCTGGCGCAAGTTCAACACCGCCGGTGTTATCTCCGGTCTGGTTGTTGGTACAGTCGCTTCGATCGGTCTCGTTATGGTTTCCCCTAACATGACCTACCCGAAAGTGGTGGCCGCCGGTGCACAGAAGGTGATCACCGCCATGGAGAAGAAGCAGGCTGCACTCCCTGCCGGCGCAATGCTTGACGAGAAAGACACAAAGGCACTTGCCAAGGCACAGAAAGATGTATTGGGTAAAGACGGCACATCCATGATGGGTCTGAGTGAGCCGCTCTTCAAGCTGAAGAACCCGGGCATTCTCTCGATCCCGCTCGGCTTCCTCGCCGCGATCTTCGGAACGCTGCTGTTCCCGAACAAGAGAGCAGAAGAGATGTTTGACGAGATTTATGTCCGTCAGAACACCGGTCTCGGCATGGCTAAAGCCATCGATCACTGATGCTTTGATTTCTGTTTGATTGTGATAAAGTGGGGGAAGGCTTCGGCCTTCCCCTTTTTTGTTACGTATAAGCGTATCTTTCAGATTAAATGAGGCCCCTTCTACATGGAAACAGTTTCAATTGCCACAGCTGACGGATATGAACTGTCCACCCTGCGACAGGCCGTGATCACCCTTCTCGAGCCGCTTGGCGGCATAGCTGCATTTATTGATGACGGAGACCTGGTTTTACTCAAACCTAATATGCTGGCGGCCAAGGAGCCCGATATGGCCGTCACCACACATCCGGCGCTGGTGAAAGTCGTTGCCGGGCTGGTGAAAGAGGCGGGTGGAATAGTTCTGATTGGCGACAGCCCCGGCATAGGCGGCTTTTTGCGCGTTGCAGAGAAATGTGGGATGCGGGATGCGGCACGTCAGAGCGGTGCAACTCTGGTTGAATTCAAGGACGCCGTTGAGCTGAAGGGAAGCGGCACGTTCCGCTCTATCCGTCTGGCACGAGCTTATTATGAAGCCGACAAGGTCATCAATCTGCCAAAACTGAAAACACATGAGATGATGACGATGACCTGTGCGGTCAAAAACCTGTTTGGAGCGGTCATCGGCACGGAAAAGGCCGGATGGCATCTTAAGGCTGGCAGCTCGCGGCAGCTGTTCGCAAGACTGTTACTTGAAATATATCAGATCAAAAAGCCGGCTTTGAATATTGTTGATGCAATCATTGCTATGGAGGGCAACGGGCCTGGCAACGGTGACCCAATCGAGGTTGGCCTGTTGATCGCCGGTACAAATCCGGTAGCAGTTGACGTGATTGCGGGGAAGTTGGCCGGAATACCGGCCGAGCTGCTGCACATTGAACGCGAAGCGGCCAGCATGGGAGACTCCCTGGTGCGTTGTTTGACGACATCATCATCTGCGGCGTACCACTAACGGCAGTTTCTCAAAAACGCTTCAGACTGCCAACCGGACTGGACGTCCAGTTCGGTTTACCGGCCTTCCTCACGAAGGCACTTAAGAATCAGCTTACTTCTTACCCGAAGGCCGACACCGCTACCTGCGTACTGTGCGGAATCTGCCGTGACGCCTGTCCTCCGGGAGCTATTACAATAAAAAACAGCGCGCTGTCGATTGACAATGCGCGCTGTATCAGATGCTGGTGCTGTCGTGAGCTTTGTCCGCATGATGCCATGCTGATCAGAAGAGGTCTGCTACTAAAAGTTCTGGGGGCACTCTCGTCCACAAAAACTGCTTAGGACTCTTCCTCTTCGGAACCCATCGGAATTTCGCGGTAAGCACGTTCTTCCTCAACCCGCTTGGTCTGAGCCTGCAGTTTTTCAAGATCAGACTTGCACTTCACGCAGTGGCGGGTAAAGGGCATTGCCTTGAGCCTGCCGAGAGGAATATCCTCATCACACTCCTCGCAAATACCATACTCACCCTCATCAATGCGCAGCAGCGCCTCGTCGATACTGTGGATCTTTTCACGCTCTCTATCGCCAAGCAACAAACCCAGCTCGCGGTCACGCTCCGATGAGGCCTGATCGTAAATATCACCGCCCGGCTCAATGGCTGCAACCGCTTCGGTTCCCTTCTTGACCGACTTCCTGATCTCTCGAAGGGTATCTTCTTTCAGTTTTTCAAGAATCATCCTGATTTCCTGCCACTTCTGATCCTGGATTGCATCCGGCTTTAGCGGCGCAGCTGCCTGACTGACAAAGGCCTCAGCTTTTGGGGCCGGACTCTTGGCAATAGCCTCAGCATCATTGGGACCGGCTTCCACTGCAGACGCAGCTGGCTTAACAGCTTTTGTAGCACTTTTTTTCACTGCTGCCGGCACGACGGTCGATGCTGCTTTTTCAGCTTTCAATGTGGACTCTTTCGTTGCTTTGGTTATTGTAGCCATAATGTATCTCTCCGCAGACTGGATAGTGAGTACTGTTCTTAAAAAAACGGCGGCAAACTATCACAGATAATTCATGTTTTGTCAAGCAACCTGTCGTTCGGCGCTGTTCAAAGACCACTAACGGGGAATATCGCTTGATGCGCAGAAACTGGAATGCAAAAGGCCACAGCGGACTTACCATTGAGATGGTACTCCGCTGTGGCCTCATGTACTGATTAAACCTCTATTTATTTAACTATAACAAACTCTGCACGCCTGTTTTTTGCCCAGGCAGCTTCATCATTACCTACGACAGCCGGCTTTTCCTCACCATAGCTGATAACAGAAATGTCTGCAGCCTTGACGCCGAGGGTTGTCAGATATTTCTGAACTGATTTGGCGCGATGCTCACCCAGTGCCAGGTTATATTCGGCCGAACCACGCTCGTCACAATGCCCGGAGATCTGGACCTTGGTCCCGGCCAATGACTTAAGGATCACTTCCGCGTTTTTAGAGAGAACATCACGTGCATCTTGGCGAAGATCCGACTTATCAAAATCAAAGTAAACATTTTCGAACCTTATTTCAGAAGCTGTCTGGGCAGGGACCAGAGGCGTAACATCGGTTGCCGGCGCACTCACGACTTCACTCTGAGCAGGCTTTACTTCGTTAACCTGCGCAACCGGAGCTACCTCTTCAACCGGTTTTGCCTGTTCAACTTTTGCGGCCGTGGATACGGGTACAACCGCTTCTTCTTTCTTGACGGCTTCCTTGTTTGCACAGCCACCAGCAATCAATGAGGCCATACAGATACCAGCCAATAACATAATCATGCTCTTTTTCATAACAGCTCCTATTCTACAAAGTTGAGGCATAATGCCTTGATAAACCAAGTGGAGATTATTATACATGGCAGCGTTTGCATTGCAACAGGTAAAAATCCGCAGGTCTGCCGGACAATCACGCCATCAGTGCGCTGACCAGGCCGGCTGGAAATAAGCTCTGCTACCCTGAGATACTTTTGTCTGTCCGCTTCCATCAGCACGCATTACATACACTCCGTTGCCACTGTTTCTCTTTGAGCTGAAGCAGATAAATCGCCCATCGCCAGACCATGACGGGTTTTCATTACTCCCATCCGTGGTAAGCTGAACGTCCGAAGAACCATCGGCGGCGGATACGAAAATATGGAAGTTACCCTCCGTCATCCTTGAATATGCTATCTTGCCGCCCTTTGGAGACCAGCGCGGATTAACGTTGTAACTGCCGGATGTCGTAAGCCGCTTGACGCTGCTTCCGTCAGCATTCATGATAAATATCTGCGGCTTGCCCAGGCGATCCGACACAAAAGCCAGCTGCTTACCATCCGGTGACCAGGTAGGGTAGAGATCAAGTGCCGGATTGGCCGTCAAACGTACGGGATGGCTCCCGTCCCTGTTAATGGTATATATCTCGGCATCCCCATCCTTGCTGAGTGCAAGAGCAATCTTAGTGCCGTCCGGTGACCAGCTACCGGTGATATTGAGCCCTTTGCGCGTCGACACGGCGACCTCAACAGGGTTGGACAGAGCGCGACGGTACAGATCAGGGTTGCCACGCTTGTATGAAGTAAAGATGATGTCGTACCCTTCAGGAGAAAAGTCCGGATTCATGTTGATAGAACCGTTCTTTGTCAAGGGGAGCGGGTTGTTACCATCCCAATCCATCACATAAATTTCCTTGTTGCCTGTTTGGGTTGATACGTATGCAATTCTGGTGGTAAAAACACCCTTTTCACCGGTCAGCGCAAGCAGTATTTCATCGGCAAACGAATGACTGAAACGGCGCAAATCTCTTACTTTTCCGAGATAACGCTTTGAGGTAATCAGCTTGCGGTTGAGCACATCGAACAAGCGAAACTCGATTGCCAGCTGCTCGCCCTTCAGGCTGTATTCACTCCGGACAAGCAGATCGAGACCTGCGCTCGCCAACGGCATATAGTTGACATCAGCCAGAGACAACAATTGCCCGGACGGCTGCAGGTCAAGACTTTCAGCCGTAACCACTCCCGACATATTCATGTCGTGCGTAATTACATCCGCAACCATCAGGGAGGGGGCTGCACCTGAAGTCATATCAAGTAATCGTGCCGGTTCAACAGCCAGCTTGAGGTGACGATTGCCGGGAGCGGTAACTTCAATATAGCCGGACTGGGCGGAGATGATTGTCGGTGAAACGGTCAAAAACAGAATTAACAGGAATTTTTTCATAGTATTTCCATTGCCTTAAGGCGAGGTGCCGCTCGCGATACTCTTTGGCCTGAAAACAAAGCCGTTTTCAAAAGCAGCACGGTCTGGGGGTGCAGGGAACTTTTCGGCAGCCAGGTCTATGGCGCGCCTGACCGCCAGTTCAAATGTTGCATCACCGCTACTGCGCTCAATCTGCATACGCAAAAGCCTGCCGGTTGGAGCAATGGTTAAGCGCACCGCAACTTCCGGATTATTGGTGGTGTAACTGCTCGTCACTTTCAAAGCATCTTCCAATCGGGACTTGATGTAATCCGCATAGCGACTACCGGATTGAGTCCCCACAGCTCCGGGCGCACCAGCTTTGGACTTGTCACCAGCCTTTATCTTGCTCCGCAATTTTTCAAGAACAGCCTGCTCGCGTTTGGCTTCTGTGTTTCTCTCGAGCTTGGCCATCCGCTCGGCAAAATATGAATCAGTTGCCTCGGTTCTTTGTGTGGGTGCCGGCTTGACAGGCTGTGTGATCTTTTTAGGGGTAACCCTGAGAGGATGTAGCGGCTCCGTCATTGGCAACTCTGGAGCGGGAGGGGGTGCCGGCACGGCTTCAGCAGGCATTTGAGCCGAACTGCCGGGAGCTGGTTCGTTCACCGGCAGACTAACCACATCCACATAATATGTTTCCTGAATGGCTGTCTGCGGCGGGAATAACCTGCCATACCATACCAGTAACAAAAAAACCGCCACGTGAATGGCGGCCGAGGCGACAAAACTGACACTCACACCGGTGTCAGCTCTCGGCATGCGGGAACTCATTATTTCCCCGCCGGTTCCGTTACCATGCCGAGACGCTCGATTCCGGCGCCCTTAATATCCGCCATCGTGCGAACCACCTCACCGTACGGCACACCAGCATCTGCTTTCAAAAAGACCTCTTTTTTTGCCCGGGTGGCAAACATACCTGAAAGCCGCGTACGCAGATCGCCGGCAGCAATCTCCTCACTGTTGATAAAGATTTTACCACTCTGGTCAACAGAGACAACGACAGACTCCTCGGCAGGCGTCATCGCCTTGGTATCAGCTTTCGGAAGATTGACCTGCACCCCTTGCTGCATCATCGGCGCGGTCACCATAAAAATGACCAACAACACCAGCATGACGTCTACCAGCGGGGTCACGTTTATCTCGGCCATGACAGCACGATTACTGTTATTTCCTCCCATTGCCATAACCTATTTCCCCGCAATGTTGCGCTGTACGATATTGAGAAATTCGGTGGAAAAGCTATCCATCTCGTTTATCAGTACGCGGATTTTATGCTGAAAGTGATTGTAGGCCATAACCGCCGGAATAGCGGCCACCAGACCGATGGCAGTAGCAATCAGCGCCTCGGCGATACCCGGAGCGACAACCGCCAGAGAGGCAGACCCTGTTTTGCCAATGCCCTCAAAGGCGGTCATGATGCCCCATACGGTGCCGAACAAGCCTATAAATGGTGATGTGGATCCGGTTGTGGCGAGAAATGTCAAATATTTTTCGAGTCGGGTTATTTCTGAGTTTGTTGCGCGGCGCAGGGCACGGGAGACATTCTCAACCCCCCCCAGATCAGTACTGAGAGAACTGCCATCGCTCTTGCTATCGTTTTCAACAACCTTTTTCAGCTCGTTATACCCTTCGTTGAATAAAACGGTCAGGGGTGAATGGGAGAAACGATCAACCTGGGAAGCGATGGCGTCAAAGCGCTTTGACTTCCAGAAAAAATCCATGAAGCGCTCAGACTCACCATTTGCACGCTGGACCTGAACAAACTTGAACAGGATTATGGCCCAGGAAATAACCGAAAATGAGAGCAGTAGTAAAAGAACGAGTTTAACGACAATGCCGGCGCTGGCAATTATATCCACTGATGTTACCTCCACTTAGTGTTCATTCTAAAAAAGCTAGAACTTTCAGTCAGTCAAGTCAAGACAAAACGGAAACGGTGACTTGGTCATTCACCGCCTTGCCAACCGTGCGACTATATTGTCAAGAATCGTACCAGCCAGAAGCTCCTTGGACATGAGTCCGCAGTCACATCTGCTGCCATCCCTGAAAAGCAGCAGGGCCCGGTTAGTATCAACGTTGAAACCGGCATCGGCCTGACTTACGTCATTTGCGACGATCATATCCAGCTTCTTTTCGTGCAGCTTCTTTACTGCATTTTCAGCCAGATCATCGGTTTCAGCGGCAAAGCCGACCAGAAAAGGCCGCGGCTTTGAGCCATAATCCATCATCCCCAATGCTGCCAGTATATCCGGATTCTTAACAAGTTCGATTGTTACGGTTTCCGTGTTTTTCTTGATCTTGTTACTGTTCCTCACCAGCGGACGATAGTCCGCCACCGCCGCTGCCTTGATGATCACGTCGCATTCAGCCACACGCGCCATGACCTCGCTCTGCATCTCGGAAGCACTTGTAACCTTGACGACTCTTACTCCTGCCGGTTCTGGCAGAGCGGCAGGACCACTGATCAGGAACACCTGAGCGCCCCGCCTCCTTGCTGCACATGCCAGGGCATAGCCCATCTTGCCGGATGAGTGGTTGCTGATATAACGGACCGGATCAATCTCTTCACGGGTAGGGCCGGCGGTTATCATGACTGTTCGGCCAGCCAGATCCTTGCCGGCCAGGGCCGTAAGGGCAGCATCGAAAATGGCTTCCGGTGCAGCCAGCTTTCCCTCCCCTTCCCAACCGCATGCCAGAGAGCCGCTGACCGGCGCCTCAAACATGAAACCAAGCCGACGGAGTTTCTGCTCGTTTTCCTGATAGATCGGGTTTGTGTACATATTGACGTTCATAGCCGGAGCAAACAATACCGGAGCCTTGGTAGCCATGATCGTAGTGGTAAGCATATCATCGGCGATACCGGCGGCTATTTTGCCGATAACGTTGGCGGTAGCCGGGGCTACAATAAAGAGGTCAGCTCGGTCGGCCAGGGAGATGTGACCGATTTCCCGTTCGGCAATCAGATCAAAGAGCCCTGTATGAACCGGATTTGACGAAAGAGTTTGAAATGTCAACGGCGCTATAAACTCCTGGGCGGCACGTGTCATAATGACATGGACATCTGCGCCGGCCTTCGTCAGCAGACGCAGCAGCTCGATCGCCTTGTAGGCGGCGATGCCTCCGCATACACCCAGAATTACTTTTTTATTACCAAGCATATTAAATGCCCACCTCAAAAGTAGGGATTACACTTTTTTTCGTGACCGATTGTTGTGTGAGGCCCATGGCCCGGATAGGCAACGACGTCGTCCGGAAGGGTAAACAACTTGGTGCGGATTGATTCCAACAGTTGCTCGTGTGAGCCACCCGGCAGGTCGGTACGCCCGATTGAATCGGCAAAGAGAGTGTCGCCGGTGATGACTTTACGCTCTTCTTCAAAATAGAGACTGCAGCCTCCCTGTGTGTGCCCAGGCGTATGCAGCACCTTGATGCGGCGCGTACCAAAGAAAATCTCCATGCCATCAACCAGATAGGCATCTGCTTCCGGAGAATTTTCACCCTTCAGTCCATATTTACTGGCAACTTCAGCCGACTTGCTTAACATCGACGAATCGGCCTGGTGAATCAATAATCGTGCGCCAAAAGCGGCCATAACCTGACGGTTTCCACCGAGGTGATCAAAATGGCCATGCGTGTTTATTACCGTGTGTATCTTCAGCCCGTGCTGGCGTACCAGGCTGATAATCAGTTCCGGGTCGCCACCCGGATCAACAACAACCCCTTCGCGGCTTACTTCGCATGCAACAATATAACAGTTTACTGACAGTGGACCGACGGCAATTGATTCAAATATCATGATTATCTCGCATTTCACGCAATCTCGGAATGTACTCGAATACCGGTTAGTTCCACAGTTGTTCAGTGCTGTTGACATCCACTGCGGACATGTTACACTGGCTCCGCGATATCAAGCTACCAAAGGGCCTGGAGGAGAACGGATGAAAGTAGCCGCTGTAGAGACAGAAGACTGCATCAGCTGTGGCCTTTGTATTTCAATCTGCCCGGCTGTTTTCAGATTTGACAGTTCAGGCAGATCCGAATGTTTTGACCCTGCCGGAGCCACTGAGGCTGAAATCCAGAGCGCAATTGACGGCTGTCCCGTCCAGTGCATAAGCTGGATGTAAATAAAAACAAAGGAGCTATACACTATGGAACGTTGGATCTGTACAATCTGCCAGTATGTCTACGACCCCGCCGTTGGCGACCCGGATCGTGGGATTGCCCCAGGAACATCATTCGAAGAACTTCCTGAAGACTGGAGCTGCCCGCTCTGCGGCGCCGGAAAAGATGTTTTTGAGAAAGAGTAAAGAAACCGGGGGCGGGCATTAAAACCCGCCCCATTTTTTAACTTACTTTTTATCAGCTTCCTTTATAATATCGACCACCGTTTTACCGGCTTCCATCTTTATCCGCCACACCAGACCGCACGCCCCGCACTCTTTAACCGGAGAGTGTTCGGCGGAAAAACCGCTTGAATGCATGTCGAGACCAACTTCTGTCCGGTTGCCACAGTTCGGGCACTTCATTGTTCTACCTCCGAGTTAATTCCTTCTATACAATTATGCCAGATCCGGCAAAATAGTAACTATTGCGCCAAACAGTTCATCCAGATCAGCCCTACTCATGTCACCCATATGGGCAATCCGGAAGGTTTCACCCTTGATCTTACCGTAACCGTCGTCAAATGCAAAGCCTACTTCACCAAGATTCTTTTTCAGGGACGCCAGATCGATCTCGCGGCTGTTTCTACTACAGGTCAGCGTCTGCGAACGGTAAGGTGCAGCCGGAAATGATTCGAAACCACGATCTGTCAGCCAGCCACGCACATAGCCCGCGAGATCGTCGTGTCGCGCCCAGCGGTTCTCCAGCCCTTCGGCAAACATTCGCTGCAACTGGCAATCCAGCGCATAGATCAAAGAGATACAAGGAGTTGAAGGAGTATTGTTTTTGGCATCATTTGCTGCAAACTCAATAAAATCGAAATAATAGCCGCGCCCTTCAATGCCGGCAGCCCGTTGGAGCGCCTTTTCGCTGGCAGTAAAAACAGCCAGGCCGGGCGGCAGCGCGAAGGCCTTTTGTACTCCGAAGATACAGCTGTCAATACCGAGTTCATCAACCGGTATCTTAAGGGCACTCATCGAGGAAACCGTATCGACAATAAACATTACGTCCGAATAGTTGCGCATGACTTCGGCAATCTCAGTTATTGGCGACATCACGCCCGTGGAGGTCTCATTGTGGATCATGGTCATGCTGTCGTATTTTCCGGTAGACAATGCTTTATCAACAGCCTCGGCGGTAACCGGGGTGCCCCAGTCAAAACGGATGGCGTCGGCCTGCTTGCCGCAACGCAGTGTGACATCGTGCCATTTGTCTGAAAAGGCGCCGTTGCAGAAATTAGCACAGCGCTTTCCGACAAGATTGCGCACTGCACCCTCCATGACACCAAAAGCACTCGACGTTGCCAGGAAAACCCTGTCATTTGTAAACAGCAGTTTTTTCAAGCCGGAGGTTACCCGACCATGCAGCTCGGCGTACTCTTTCATACGATGGCCAATCATGGGAGAAGCCATGGCTTTCAGAACATCTGGATGGACTTCAACCGGGCCGGGAATAAAAAGTTTTTTGTGCATGGGGAGTAACTCCAGTGCAGGAAAATAGAGGTTATTCAGCAAGCCATGAAGCTAACAAATGGAGTGAATAAAGTCAAGATTCAGCGAGGTAGACAGACAAATAACGTAATGCCAACAGCAAACGCTGCACTTGGCTCAAAACGACTCTACACTGATAAGCTAACCTACTATATTGATAAGTCATAATGCAATCGGCGCATGCAATTATCTATTGACAATAATCGTCAAGGCTCTTAAACTTAAGCGCTTTATATTTTACAGGTTTCAAGGGGGATTTCAATGAACGGGCGGATTATTACCTTCTTTGCAGCGGCTATCGTCATGCTGTTGACGGTTCCAGTGCATGCCAAGGACATCAGGTTCGACTTCAAGAACGCTCCGGCCGTCATATTTGGCCACGACTCTCACCTTTCTAAAAACAGGGACTGCAGAGTCTGTCACAGTGCAATTTTTGATCTTTCCAAGAAACGTACCTATTCGATGGCTGAAATGGAGCGTGGGCTGTCCTGCGGCGCCTGCCATAATGGCAAAAAAGCCTTTAGTGTCGCTACTGAAAAAGACTGCAGCAAGTGCCACAGAGGTACACCCAGCGCCATCACCTACCGTATTTCTGCAGGAAATGCGATGTTCAGCCATGACTCACATGTCAACGGCAGAGAACTTGGCTGCAAGAGCTGCCACAACTCAGGACCAATACGGCACGGTGTTTCCATGACTGATATGGAAAAAGGCCGATCGTGCGGCGCCTGCCACAACGGCAAAAGGGCCTTTACCGTAACCGCGAACTGCGGCAGATGCCACAACAGCTTGACCACCAAGACTCTCAAGTACAAATCAAAACCGGTAAATGATGCCGTCTTCAGCCATGATTTCCATACGCAGGCATACAAGTGCAGCGACTGTCACACCAAGAAGTTCGACTACCGCCAAGGCTCACGCAAGACTACAATGACCCAGATGGAAAAAGGCAAGTCGTGCGGCAGTTGCCATGATGGCAAAACAGCATTTTCCGCCGCTGGCGATTGCAACAAGTGCCACGCCGGCTATAAACCTGCCAACCTGACCTTCAAGAACAGCAGAGGCACGATCGTCGGATACTTCAGTCACGATTTCCACACTAGTGTTTTCAAGTGCAATGACTGCCACACTAAAACCTTCCAGTACAGTGGCAGCAAGCGAATGACAATGGCAGATATGGCCAGCGGCAAATCCTGTGGAAGCTGCCACAACGGCACAGACGCTTTCTCAGTCAAGACGAATTGCGCCAAATGCCATAAGAAATAATATTGCCCCTGTTACACAAAACAAAAGGCGTTGTCCAATACGGACAACGCCTTTTGTTTTGATATGACACCCACCGCACAGCTTGCCCGGAGAATCCTTACCTACCGCCCCCCCCTTCCACCAACCATCTTCCTGCTGCCAGGGTCCCACCCGACACTCTTCATTAAGCCGCAAAGGACAGCCACCTTCAAGACCATATTGACCGCAACGAATACAAACACTATGCGCGCTTAACAAGCGCTACAGCGCAAGGCCCACTTACATTATTCTTTTATAGTTGAGGGTCTTGCAAAAGCCTTATAAATCTACTCCCCCTCCCTTGACGGGAGGCGGTCGGGGGGTGGGTGAAGTTGCAACCTGCTGATTTCATGACTACCTCCCCCGCCAGGGGGGAGGGGACTTTTTTGACTTTTGCAAGAGGCAGAGTTTTTTAAATAATGTTGCTAACCACCACCGATCCTCACAGGCCGTTGTATTTGTCTTATTTATGTTGCACTTAGATATGTGCAACGAATTATCTCTGCATTATCAGATGGTTACACCTTATGCACCACATATGGCTGTGGTGTTGCATTTTAATTAGCATAACAGCCGACATTGGCCACAAACACGCCGCAATTGCCAACTCGCTGTTATTGCTATACTTTTGTTTTTTTAAATAAAATTTGCAAACTGGCACGCTTGTTGGAATAGTAAATACAGAAACAACGTCAAGCGGAGGATTCAAATGGGTTCCGGAAAAGTTGCAGTTCCATATTATGGAAGTCTATATCGCCCTAAAGTTGGCTATGAGCATATCTACTTCATAGTGGAGGACGGTCACGCAAAGGATAAAGATTTAGATGTGAGACTTTGCGTCTGGGACAATAAAGTTGAATTGACTTTGCCGCAATGGCTTGAAACTAATGGTGTGGAAAACCTTGTGTGCAGAGAAGATCCGGAAACTAATCTTAAGAATGCGATTGTTGGTCTTGGCATTCATGTAATAGATAGTAGCGATACTCATGCTTCACGATTGATGAAAAGTCTGCTCGTCTAACCAAACTATCCGTAGTAAAAAACAACTAAAAAGGAGGTTTACAATGAAAGCGAAAAGTAATTATTCAAGCCTGGTAGAAGAAGCTGTAGCAAAAGGTACTATCGGTGGCATTGCAGCTGTAACAATTTTTGTCGGCGCATTTTTCGTGTGGTCCGCAACCTGCCTCGGCGGAGCTGTAGTAAGCCTGTTAAACTAATCTAGCAGCAACAAACAAATTAATAAGGGGGAATAACAATGAAAGCAAAAAGTAATTATTCGGATCTTGATGACAGGGCATATATAGGCAAAGTTCTCACCGTAGCTGGTTTTTTAGCCGGCGTAGCAAGTCTTTCAGTCGCATGGCCTGCATTAAGTCACATCGGGCTTAAACTCGTATCGTAACTTGGCTATTGCATGAGACAGGGGGGATTTTTCCCCCTGTCTTTTTGTGCCCATTAACATGACACACCAGATAAACGGACCAAAATGAGCTCTGAGTATGGTTATGCAAGAAACAATTTGCCCTGACTGCGGAAGCTTGCAGTACTACACGCTTAAAGACAATCGCCTGCAGTGCGTTGTTTGTCGCAAAAAATATACTCTATCGAGCCACCGCAGCAAACTGTCCCTGAAGACGCTTGAGCATATTGCACTGAGTTTTTGCCTGATGGCTCCAGCAACAGCTACGGCCACTGAAATGGGAGTAAACAGCAAGACTATCCAGAAATATTACGATCTTTTGCGGCGAACTGTTTCTGAAGCGAATGAAAGGCTGGCAGTCCAACATTTTGGCTCAGCAACAATTGACCCGGCACTTTTTTATAACGGCACTGGCGGCAGAGCTCAGGGAGCGGAACAGAAACCACTTTTCTGTCTGGTTAAAAGTGAAGAAGGAATAGCACTTCTTTTCACCCAGATGACTTTACCTGGCGAAGCGGCCACTGTTGCTAATAAAGATATTCTGGGATGGATCTACGCAAGGGACCAGAGCGCATTTGACTCTCTTGATCTGGACCGTATCCACTTTATTTCAACAACCGAAGAAAACGGTGTTGATGCTGCCCGTTCTTTCTGGACGTTTGCAAAGAAAGGTCTGGTTAAGTATCATGGCGGCTTCAGGAAAAACTTTTATCTCTTTATGCGTGAAATGGAGTTTCGCTTTAACAATCACAAGAAAGATTCCACCAGGTCGTATCTAACAAGAATTTTGCAGGGTGATTCAAACAATACAGAAACAGGAGATGACAATGTACAGGTTTAATCTTGGATTTTTGCTTTTGGTGTTCGTTTTTATGCTTAGCCCGATTTCGAGCTTTGCTGAAAAAGGAATGGCTGTTGACCCGATGGATTGTCTCGGCTGCCATAGCAATAAAATTGCTGCCGAGAGTTTCGGGGCTTCGCCACACGGGAAGAATGGTTGCACAAGCTGCCATCTTGAGGGGACAAACCTCCTTAAGCATATGACCGGCAGTGTAAAACTTGAAAAAGTTGATTGCTCTCGTTGTCACCAGAAGGAGTTTACCGAACATGCCGGCAGTGTTCATATGGATAAGGGAGTTTCCTGCACTAGTTGTCACTCCTCGATTCATTCGATTACCAGCTGGAAAAAAGACAAGAAACTGGTGATTCAGAAATGCATCGAGTGTCACCCAAAAGAAAAAGGCTTCGTAAATTCAGTTCATGGCAAGGCTGCTCTTGCCGGCAGTAAAGATGCTGCAGACTGCAGCGACTGCCACGGGCTCCATCAGATCAAGAAAGTTCAAGGGCCTGGAACAAATGAAGGACGCATGTTCCATACCTCCGTCTGCATCAAATGCCACTCAGATGAAAAGATGATGGAAAGAAACCACGTAAATCACACCGCAGTTGAAACATATCTGGAAAGCTATCACGGTAAGGGTTACCGCCTTGGTTTTCCCGAACGTGCTGCCGGATGTACGGATTGCCATACTTCACATGATATATTACCCAAGGATGACGCCGCCTCATCGGTTAACAGCAAGAATCTAGTAAATACCTGTGCTGCGTGCCATAAGAATGCAACATCACTTTTTACCAAGTACTATTCCCACGGCAACCACACCGATCGCGAAAACTATCCGATTCTTTACTATACGTTCATCGCCATGACCGGTCTTCTGATCGGGACATTCGCCGTCTTCTGGGTACACACCCTTCTCTGGATGTTTCGCGGTTTTGTAGAAAACAGGGAGAAACAGACTGCCCTTATGGAAGGGCGGGTACATCATATACCTGAAGGGAACAAACTCTATTATCGTTTCCAGAAACGGCACATCTTCCTCCACCTCACAGTCATAATAAGCTTTTTGGGCCTTTCTTTAACTGGACTGCCGCTAAAGTTCAGCGACCAGCTTTGGGCAAAGACATTTATGTCCTTTTATGGAGGAGTTCATTATGCAGGTCTGATACATCGCGGCTGCGCCATTCTCACCTTCTACTACTTCCTTGGCGCTCTGTTTATGAGTATCGATTTCCTCTTCCTGCGCAAGGACCTCAAGGGTAATTTCCTGCAGAGGATGTTCGGCCCTGACTCACTGATGCCAAATTTCCGCGACATTAAGGACGTTACCGGCATGGTCAAGTGGTTCCTGTTCAAGGGGGACAAACCGACATTCGAGCGCTGGACATATTGGGAGAAGTTTGACTTCATCGCCGTATTCTGGGGTATGTTTGCAATCGGTGGTTCCGGCTTGATGCTTTGGTTTCCAGAATTCTTTGGCATGTTTCTGCCGGGTTGGGCACTGAATGTTGCAACAATCATCCACTCTGATGAGGCACTTTTAGCAACGGGCTTTATTTTCACGGTCCACTTTTTCAACACCCACGGAAGGCCGGAGAAGTTCCCCATGGACTTTGTCATTTTCAACGGCCAGATGTCCAAAGAAGAGTTCATCGAAGAGCGTGGTGACCAGTGGAAAAGGCTTGAAGAACTTGGCGTTACGGAGCAGTTTGCCGTAGAAAAACCTAGTGGTATTCTCTACGACTTTTTCTTCAAAGGATTTGGTTTTGTAGCAGTGTTTACAGGACTCTTACTGGTCTTCTTTATGCTCTATGCCTTTCTGTCATAAATAGTAGTCTGATCGTACATTGTAGTTAGTTTTTTAGCGGAGGTGTCGGGAAAGTTTCCCCTCACCTCCGTTTTTTCTTTATTATTCAGGCTGTTAGTCAGTATTTGAACAAAAGGCACTTCATATATAATGAAAAACATATAAATGCCGGTTTAATGATGCTATAATGTTGCATATGACTTTTGCAACACACCTGAATGATACCGTAACACGATCTCGTATCAGCATTTAAAGGAGAGCTACCGTGGCAAATAAAACACCTGACCTTTACCTTTCGATAACCGCTTTCGCCTTGTACATTACAGGTGGCTTCGGCATTTTTGGAGGAATAGCGCTTGTTATTCTTATGAGAGGTCAGGATCTGCTCGGCTGGGGTGATGCCAAAACAATTGGCTATCTCCTGATGTGCGTTGGTGTCTGTTTTTCCATCATGGGAGTTCTGTTTATTCGCCTTGTCAGGAATAGAACCAACATGCTACTCAGCCGGAGTTCAAAAACCGACGAAAAACAATAATTCAGTTCACTAAGCCTACTCTCTACACACGGACTATTAAATATGTTGATGTTTAAGAAAGAAGAAGCAGATTATTTGATGAGTTGTCGCAACATTATGGACTCCGTTGCTGACGGCGTTTTTACTGTAGACAAGAATATGATCATAACTACCTATAACCGGGCAGCAGAAGAAATGACCGGCTACACCCACGAAGAAGCCATCGGCAAGCCGTGCCATGAAATTTTTCGCACGGAAGTTTGCCTTAATGACTGTCCTCTCAAGGAAGCATTGAAAGAGGGGAAATCGGTGGTCAGCAGGGAAGTCTACATTCTTGACAAGCATGGCTCCCGCACCCCCATTTCTGTAAGTGCATCAGTTTTGCAGGATACCGAGGGTAATGTTATCGGCGGCGTAGAAACAATCCGCAACTTGAAGGATTTTTCTACAATACTGAACAGCGTAGCTGATGGTGTTTTTACTGTAGACGATCAAATGGTTATATTATCTTTCAATCGTGCTGCCGAGGAGATAACCGGTTATTCCCATGATGAGGCCATTGGCATGCATTGCTATGAAGTTTTTCGCTCCGAAGCCTGCACTGTTGCCTGCCCTGTCAAAGAGGCCATGGAAACCGGAGCGTCAGTTTTAAACCGGGAAGTGGATATTATTGACCGAAACAATAATAAGAAACCGATTTCCGTAAGTGCGTCAGTGTTGCTGGACAGTTCCGGCAAACCGCGAGGAGGAGTCGAAACCATCCGTGACCTCTCCTTCATACATACACTCAAGAATGAGTTGCATGATAAATTTACCTTTCAGAATCTTATCAGCCGCAACCACTCGATGAGGCGACTTTTCGATGTAATGGCCGATATTGCCGCCAGTGAAGCAACCGTATTTCTCCATGGTGAAAGCGGCACCGGCAAGGAGCTTTTCGCCCGTGCAATACACGACTTAAGCCCGCGGAGAAAAGGTCCGCTAGTGATCGTCAACTGCGGTGCGCTGCCGGAAACCCTTCTTGAGGCTGAAATATTTGGCGTCAGAAAGGGTGCCTATACTGGAGCAGGAGAAAACAGGCCGGGGCGGCTTGAACTATGTAACGGCGGAACATTCTTCCTTGATGAGATCGGCGATCTGCCTCTCCAATTGCAGGTTAAGTTGCTGCGGGTTCTAGAGAACAAGGAGTATCAGCCGTTGGGTGCAAAAAACCCGATGAAGGCAGATGTACGTTTCATCACCGCAACCCACAGAAATCTCGCCAAGATGGTTGAAGAGGGTACTTTTCGTCGCGACCTCTATTTTAGAATAAATATCGTAGAGTTGAATATTCCGCCGCTCCGTGAACGGAAGGAAGACATCCCGCTGCTGATAGAAATTGCGCTTAAGAAGTTCAATCTGTCATACGGGAGAAATGTCCAGAGGGCTTCTCCTGAAGTGCTCAAACTCCTGCTTGCTCATGATTTTCCAGGCAATGTTCGAGAATTGTTGAATTTAATCGAACAAGCGGTTATCCTCTGCAAAGGAAGTGAGATAGGCCTTGATCTTATGCCGAAAGCTTTTCTTCTCGAGGGCAACGGCAAAGAGAAGGTTGCGCGGCGACGTTCCAGCAAATCTCCTGACTTGAAAGTACTTAGTGAAGTAATTTCCCGGCATAAGGGAAATAGAAGCGGAGCGGCGCAAGAGCTTGGCGTTGACCGTTCAACCTTGTGGCGGTGGGTTAAAGGCGCGGGCATCACTGATTTCTAGCAATTTCACTCACTCTTCCCCCTGTTTATGGAGGTTTGTGAGAACAGGTTACCCTGTTTACCGGGCAAGGTGAAAAAGGAGAGTAAATGGGAGCTTCTCGAAATGAATTACGTGAGCTGAGCTCGCAAATAGATGCTCTCTTTGATCTTGGAAGAAGAGATGAGGCCGCAACCCTCTTGAATCAGGCCATTACTGATTCTGCTGATGATGGAGCCTACAATCTGTTTTTTCTCGGCGAAGCGGCCGGTTATCTGGAAAGAGACAGCAGAAAGCAAAAAAGTTATTTGCTGCAAGCATACCAGTTAGAAGAAAACGATCCTTATATAGTTAAAAATCTTGGAGTTTACTACCTCATTAACGACTCCGAGCGGAAAGCGATCAAATTATTCGATAAAGCTATTGAACTTGATCCTAACGACTTTGAATCATTCCGAAACAAGGGCTTGGCACTTTCGAACCTGGGCAGAGAGAAGAAAGCCATGGAGTGGTTTGCCAAGGCCGTTGCCATAAACCCTTTGGACTACGACGCGATACGTCAGACCGGCATTTCCCTCTCGAAACTGGGTAAAGATGGAGAAGCAATAGAATGGTTCAGGAAGGCACTCGCTGTAAATGACAATGATTACGATTCTATGAGACAGCTTGGAATTTCTCTTGCCATGCTTGGTAAATATGAAACTGCTGTTGGAGTTCTTAATCTGGCTCTGTCAGTCAATCCTAATGATTATGAGAGCAAAAGGAACCTTCATCTTGTATTAAGAAAAATGACGGGTGAAGGAGAGACTTTCTTGTCAAAAATACTGAATTATCTTGGCAGAAAACTCGCTTCAGCCTGGAGGCGTTTAATAAATCAACTGTGAACACAGCCGTACGGCCAAGCCTTGATTCCTCTTTATAGACTTGGCCTAGCTCTCCAAACTTAGCTTTAAAAAAGCCGTATTGGCCGGCTCATTACGATCGTCGTGAGCCTTTTCACCTTCAGTTGCCAGAATTTTATCAAGATTCTGGCTTATGTCTGCCAAAGCATTTCTCAGCAACTTTCTTGCTTCGTCTGGATTCCCTGAATCAAAAAGATCATTAATCAGCCCCATCTTACCATTATCGCCAGGCAGTTTCAGCAATTCAGGATTTTTTGCTGAAAACGACAGGGAGATGCTTTCCAACCCGGTGTAACTACTCTTAGCTTTCATACAACCCCCCTCCTGTCCCGAGGCAACCTCCGGACAGGCTACAAATTAACCATATTGAATAAAATCCCGTTTACAAGCTGCGCTACAGACTTTTAACAAACTGAACTATCGCATTACCAAAACCGGCAGCTGACCAGGCAACAAATCCACTGATAAAAACTACGATGCCGGCGAAGATCACGATGCTTCCTTTTGCTGTGGTGCTGGCGACGATTCCCGAATAAGAGTTTTTAGCTTTCATGGCGTTTCTCCTTATGAATTTATTTACTGTCTATGTTCCTATATATATCAAGAAGGGTGCCAATTGCATCGAATATCGCACTATATTTAATATTAAGTAATTACAGCATGTTACAACCATGCAAAAAAAGCTGCATCGCACGCGTTGCGCGCAAAACGCCTTATGCAACATGCAACACAAAAGCCTTTGGCACCAATTAATCGTTATTTAACAGGGCGTTATTCGTTGCCGATGCCAATTGCAACATTTCGTTTGCCTTTTGCAACACTACATGGTAGGTACAAACCGCATTAAATGGCACATACAGGGTGTTTTTTAACACCACTCCACACAAGGGGGATTATCGCAGTATGGAACAACAGTCGACACTAAACGAGTTGGTTTCTGGCGTGGTGAACCGGCTGAAATCAGCCGGCATGGGCTTCTACCTGATGGTATTAATCTCCGGCCTGCTGGTATTAGCTGCCACAGTAGCAGGGCTTCAAGCCATGATCCAGGGGCATGAGAACTTTTACAATGTTACCCGTGAGATGCCGTGGGGTATCCTGATCGCCGCGTATGTATTCTTCGTGGTAACCTCGACCGGGCTTTGTTTGGTCTCTTCCATCGGCCATGTCTTTGGCATACAGGATTTCATGCCGATCGCCAAGCGTTCGGTCTTTCTCTCCATAGCAACAATCCTCTCAGGCTTTTTCGTTATCGCCTTTGAGATCAAGCTGCCGTGGAGAATGGCAATCTACAACGTCATCTCACCAAACCTCACCTCCAACATCTGGTGGATGGGTACGCTGTACGGTATTTACCTCATGTTCATGTTCATGGAATATGTCTTCCTCAACATGAACAAACACAAGCCTGCTGTTATCTGCGGATTCAGCGGCTCTGTCGCAGGCATACTGGCCCACTCCAACCTCGGCGCCGTTTTCGGACTACTCATGGGGCGCGAGTTCTGGCACGGACCATACATGCCGATCTACTTCATTGCCTCCGCAATGATGACCGGTTGTGCTGTTATTATTATGTTCCATGTTCTCGGCTACAAGATCAATCGTGAGAAGATGGGGCCGGAGATGGAGCGTGCCCTTGAAGTGACCGCCAAGATCGGTATCCTGCTGATCTGCGTAATCCTCTTTTTCACGACCTGGAAGATGATCTCCGGCATAGCCGGCCAGCCGGGCGGTAAATACGAAGCGATCATGGCACTGATTAACGGCAAGTTTGCCTTCAGTTTCTGGGTGTTCGAGATTCTGGCTGCTATGGTCGCGCCGCTGTTTTTGTTTGTCCTCTCGCGCGGCAAGAACATGCGCCTTATGCTGATCGCCTCGATTTCCATGATCATCGGCATCTTTGTAATGCGTTTCAATCTGGTCATGGTTGGCCAGTCGGTACCGGTCTACCTCGAGTTAGGGGTAAATGAGTACAAACACCTCATGGATTATGTACCGTCTCTCTATGAAATGATCATAACTGCCGGCGGCTTCGGCATGACCGCCCTGCTCTTCCTCCTTGGAGAGAAAATCTTTGACGGCCACAAGGTCGATGCCGATCACCACTGAGCGCATGGCGCATATACCACCTGACACGAGGAACCAACCATGGATAACAAGATAGATTTAGATAAATTCCAGAATGAAGGACTTGAGAATGTTCCCATGCAACAACGCCGGGACTTCCTCAAAATGGGGCTTGCCATAACCGGTATTTTTGCCGGCGGCTCCATGCTCTCAGTGGCATCAACCTTTAACCGGGCCCACGCTTCTGATTTTGCCAAGAAATACCCCTATCAGCCACATTACAGCATGGTGATGCGCCAGGACCGCTGCATTGACTGCGAACGCTGCATGGAAGCATGCGTCAAGACAAACCACGTTCCGAATGTGCATGGAGCCTACCGCACAACTATTCTTGAGAAAGAGACCCCTGATGCTATCGGCGGCAAGCGGGAGTTCATCCCGGTTCTCTGCAACCAGTGCAACCTGCCACAATGCGTCAGGGTCTGCCCTACCAAGGCAACCTACAAGGATAAAAGCAACGGCATAGTGATGATGGATATCAAAAAATGCATCGGCTGCCTGACCTGTCAGGAAGGATGCCCATACAATGCCCGCTACTTCAATGAGGAGAAAAAGGCGGTTGACAAGTGTAACTTCTGTATTGACACACGCCTGGCAAGCGGCGAGAAACAGACCGCCTGCGCCTTCGCCTGCCCTGCAGGTGTCCGCGTTTTCGGCGACCTTTCCAAGCAGGATGATGAAGTTTTCAAGATTGTTCATCAGATAGAGAAGCAGGTATGGGTGTTGCGGCCCGAAGCGGGCACGCGTCCCAACGTATTCTATACCAAGGGCTGATAAGCTCTACTACACACGAGGTATTCACCAATGACACTACGCACGCTCATCACATTCGCCGCAGCCATGGCCTTAACTGCCGGTACGGCCTTTGCCGCCTCTCACGGTGGTGACATCGTTTTTGAGAAACCGGTCAAAGGGGTTATTTTCTCCCACAAGTTTCATGTTGAAGACAAAGGCCTATCCTGCGAAATGTGCCACTCGCGCCTTTTTGAGATCGGCAGGACAACGCAGGAAAAAGCTGATTTTGTTATGGAATCGCTTTACCAGGGTAAATACTGCGGTGCCTGCCATAACGGCACTCTGGCATTCGCTGCAAACACCCGTTGCGCCACGTGCCACATCGGGGTTAAGGGTCAAAAGCGGCTCTCCGGCGGAGACAGCCACGAGAAAACAGGGCACTGACCAGCTTCCTTCATGAACTAACACAGAAAAAGGCGCCCCCGGATACGGGAGGCGCCTTTTTCTGTGTTAGTTCAGCTTTTTTTACAAAGTGCCCGGCTACAACTCTTCGAAGGACTCCTCGTCTGCACCTTCAACGGTCTCAACAGTAACATCAGATCCATCTGAAAGCGATTCCTGCTTCAGCCCTTTCAGAAACAGTGAGTTCTCGCGGACATTACGCTTTATCTCCAGAAGCAGCTTATCCAGCTCTATATTTCCCGCTAGCTCTATAACCATCACTTTAGAGCGCTGAAAGCTCGTCCAGATACCGTTCGGCATCCTTGGCGGCCATACAGCCGGTGCCGGCAGACGTGATCGCCTGGCGGTAGGTAAAATCCTGCACATCGCCAGCGGCAAACACACCCTTGATGCTGGTGGCGGTCAGATTCCCCTCAAGACCACCGCATTTTGTACGGATATACCCGTCAAGCATATCAAGCTGCCCATCAAAGATCGTTGTATTCGGCGAGTGGCCGATGGCGATGAAAATCCCGTGCAGCGCGATCTCCTTGGTGGAGCCGCTCCGGTGGCGGATACGCATCCCGGTCACGCCGGAAGCATCACCCAGCACCTCATCGAGCTGGTGATTCCATTCGATAGTGACATTCCCCCCCTTGGTCTTCTCGATCAGGCGATCAGTCATAACTTTTTCGGCACGGAACTCCTCACGGCGGTGCACAACGGTAACATGACGGGCGATATTGGAGAGGTAGAGCGCCTCCTCTACCGCCGTACTCCCACCGCCAATTACCGCGACATCCTTGCCGCGATAAAAAAAACCGTCACAGGTTGCGCAGGCCGAAACGCCTTTCCCTTTGAAAGCAGTTTCGGAGGGGAGCCCAAGATAGCGGGCAGATGCGCCGGTGGCTATAATCAGGGCGTCACAGCTGTAGCTGCCTGAATCTCCCTGCAGCAGGAAAGGGCGCACTTTCAGATCGGCCCGCGTGATAACGTCTGAAATCATCTGCGTATTAAAGCGCTCAGCATGCAGGCGCATCCGTTCCATCAGCTCCGGGCCTTCAACCCCCGCGTGGTCACCCGGCCAGTTATCTACTTCAGTAGTTGTTGTCAACTGCCCGCCCGGCTGCAGGCCGGTGATCAATACCGGATTAAGGTTCGCGCGTGCGGCATAGACCGCTGCTGTATAGCCGGCCGGGCCAGCACCGATAATAATAAGTTGATGATGAATCGGATCCATGTTTCCTCCTGAAAATGTTTGGAGAACTTTACCAGCAAACCTGTCACTTGCCAAGTATGTTTGACCGGTGCCGACCCATCTGCTAGTATCGCCAATATATCATGAGGAGTGTTAGGGGCATGGAACTTACCGAACTTATATCTGATGCGTATGACCGCCTGAAAAAGCGTGTCCGCCACAGTGAGCTGATTTACTCACACTATTATAGTGACCAACTGGGAATTCCGCTCTATTTCAAGTGTGAAAACCTGCAGCGCACCGGCTCCTTCAAGATCAGGGGGGCACTCAACTTCATGACCTCTCAGTCGCGCGAGAGATTGGGCAATGGCGTCATCACCGCGTCCGCCGGCAATCATGCCCAGGGGGTCGCCTTTTCCGCCGATCTGCTCAGCGTCGCCGCAACCGTTTACATGCCGGAGATAACACCGCCCCAGAAGGTCCAGGCAACACGCGACTATGGCGCTCATGTTGTTCTGACAGGGAGAAATTTCGACGATGCCTGTGCGGCTGCCGTTGCAGCGCAGCAGCAAAGCGGCGCACTGTTCGTCCACCCTTTTGATGATGAACTCGTCATGGCAGGGCAGGGGACAATCGCTCTGGAAATATTGGAAGATCTTCCCGACCTCCGTAATATCATCATTCCGGTCGGTGGCGGCGGCCTGATTGCCGGCATGGCGGCGGCGCTACGCGAGCGGGCACCGCATGTGCGAATTATCGGTGTCGAGTCGGTCGCGGCACCGTCAATGTCCGCCTCCTTTGCCGCTGGAAAACCGGTTGAGCAGCCGGTGCGCGTCACCCTTGCCGACGGCATCGCCGTCAAGCTGCCCGGATCGAAGACGGTCCCGGTTATCTGCGAACTTGTCGATGAGATTGTTCAGGTAGAGGAGGAGGATATCGCCCTGGCGATCGTTTCTCTGTTGGAAAAGACCAAGATGCTGGTTGAAGGGGCGGGGGCGGTAACACTGGCGGCGGTACTGAATCGGCAGGTTCCGAATCTTGAAGGTAAAACCGTTTGCCTCCTCTCCGGTGGAAACATCGATGTCAAAACCATCGCACAGGTTGTCGAGCGGGGTCTTATTGCCGGAGGACGCTATCTTAAACTGATCGTCGAACTTGACGATCACCCCGGCGCACTGGCAACCCTTGCTGATAACATTGCGACTACGCGCGCTAATATTTTCCACATCACCCATGACCGGCGTTCGAAATCGCTCGCGATCGGACGGACGGATGTTTCCCTTGAACTGGAAACCCGCGGCTATGAGCATATCAGGGAGATTGTCGGCTATCTGGAAGGAAAAGGCTACAACCTGACGGTTGTGTAGGCACGGCGGGGAACCATGAACGACAGGAAAACACAACTACAGCAGTTATTCAAACAAGGTGCAGAGTTATTGCAGGACGGAAAAGCTGATCAGGCACTATCCATATTCCAGCGGGCACAGGAAATAGATCCGTCAAATTCTACCATAACTCTCTATACGGGCGCAGCACTGCACGAACTGAAAAGGTTTGACGAGGCCGTTGCCTGTTATGAAAAAGCCATCCGTATTACCCCTCTCATGGGTGAAGCCCATAACAATCTTGGCAACTCACTGATTGCTCTCGGCCGTTTTAGTGATGCTGCCGAAAGTTTTTCCAAAGCAGCCGCACTTCTTCCATTGTCTCCAGTCCCACTCGCAACCAGAGCAACTGCCCTCCAAGCGATGGGACAGATCACGGAAGCGGAATCTGATTGCCGCCAAGCGTTAAAAACAGACCCCACCTTCCCCGCCGCCCACTGGAATCTCGCTCTGAATCAACTCTTGCAGGGGAATTACCATGAAGGATGGCAAGAGTACGAATGGCGCTGGTGCAAACCTGATTTTACGTCGCCGCTTCGCCATAACGACATTCCACTATGGGACGGTTCCCCGCTTCATGGGCTGACCATCCTGCTGCATGCGGAGCAGGGATTCGGCGACGCCATCCAGTTTGTCCGCTATGCACCACTGGTGGCAGGGTATGGAGGAAATATCTTGCTGGAGTGCCACCCCGAATTGGTGGAACTCTTTCAAAATATAAAAGAGATCACATCCGTCGTGCCTTTTGGTGATAGGCTCCCTAAGATTGATTACCAAGCCCCACTTCTGTCACTGCCCAGAATTCTGGGGACGACCTTGGAGAACATCCCTGCTTGCTCTTCACTGGTGGCCTCTGCCAAAAGTTTAGCGTACTGGGAACCGCTTATATCCTGCTATCGTGGTCATAGGGTCGGAATTGTCTGGTCCGGCAGCAGTATTCACCGGAATGACAGCTTCCGTTCTTTACCGCTGACGTTTTTCTCGTCGCTTGGCAACCACAGCCTTGCCGGCATTGCTCTTTTCTCTCTCCAGATGGGCGACGCAAAGCACCAGCTTGCACTATCACCGCTGGCAGAACGTGTTATTGATCTAACTGAGCAGATACATAGTTTTGCGGACACTGCTGCATTGATCGAACAATTGGATCTGATCATCTGTATCGATACGGCAGTCGCCCATCTAGCCGGGACGCTGGGAAAGCCGGTCTGGCTCCTACTGCCTTTTGCCCCTGACTGGCGTTGGCTACTCAATCGCAGTAGTTCTCCATGGTATCCAACCATGCGGATTTTCCGGCAAAAACAGCTCGGAGACTGGAGTAGCGTTATCAAGCAGGTACATTCTGCTCTTTCAGATTTGCAACGCAAAAACGAAAAATCCTTTGAGGCGGCCCCAAAGGATTAGTTCATAATAAAGCTATCAAATCGTGGTTTATTGACCAGAGTTTGTTCTCAAGCCTGCGGCTATATTAAAATCTATGTCGATGACAATAGAAAGCTTTTCAGGGTCCGGGAAAGCCATTACTTCAAACAAGCGCTTGTCGATAAAAATGCTAAGATTAAGGATGTCCTCGCGCAAATTCTTGGGCAGTGGGTTATCCGGATCCGACAACTCCGCCTGAAAAAAACTCCACACCTTCTGGTTAAACTTAACGGCTTCAAGCAGTTTCTGATCACGATCAGGTGATTGCCAGTTATCCCTGACACTTTTCAGCATGAGACCCGCTCTGGAAAGTACCGATGCTTCCAGTTCCCGTCCGCTCAGATTTTCCTTCTGAATCGTTGTGTAAGCATTAACTGACTGTTGATGCATGTTTAATGAGCTCCTCTTCGTACGAAATCAGCTTCCTGGCAATCTTTAAAGCCGAGTAAAATCTTACTTCAACAATATACGCGCTCATCTGGGAAATCAAGTCATTTGTACTCGGAGCGGCTGCAAGAACATCTCGAACCAAGTCCCAATACAACTGAGCGAGCTCTGGTGTCAAGCCATCGCCGATATACATCAACTGGATAACAAGATAGATTCGTTTACAGGGCGTTGTTGCCTCGGCCTCAGCCAGAATATCCTTCTGCCGGAGAAGCGTCACCTTGTTTTCAATCTGCAGATGAGCAACTGCGGAGCCATTTTTAATGACCGCGCCTCCCAGTATAACCTTTTCTCCCGGCTTTAAAGTCAGAACTAGCGACATAGCCTAGGATCTCATCACGGAGCTGCTCATTGTTTCCCGCACCAGACCTATTTGGCTGGAGATTGCATCAAGTTGTTTACTTGCAGCCTTGACATGAGAATCTGGGGCATCCACTGGAAGTTCCGGAGTTTGGATTGTTCCCGCGATACCACTTGTAAGCCCTTCCCACAAGTGCTTCACTTTTTCATATACCGGCTGTGGTGGAGGCGGAGTCATCAGGCTCATTATCTGCTTTCGCAAAGAGGAGTACTGCATCAACTGGTCAATCCGCTCCTTGCTTTCAATCGAATATGGCGGATAGTTTTTGATTATCTTGTCCAGTGATGCTTTCATCTGATCTGCAACAGTATTTGCAGCCGTAAGCCCTTCATTGGTCTGGCGAAGATTGGTAGCCACAGAATTGAGGAAATCCGAGATGTTACCCATATTCTGCAAAGAATCTACCGTCTTTTGAGGCAACTCAACCTTTATGGAAACCTTGTCGCCCGCAATTGACTGCACAGCGTTCTCTTTACTCGCCTTTTCGCCATCCTGCTGCTGCGCTGTTTTTTGCGCCAGCATCTGCTGCACTCCGGTTTGCTGCATCTGAATCGCTGTTGCCGCCGCCAGCCGCTGATCGTTACCTTCAATTCTCATAGTCGGTCACCTCGTAAAGCTGAATACGCAAGCGGGGAGAGGTTGCCCTCTCCCCGCTCAGGTTTAAAATGACTAGCTATCTTCAGTTACGACTAGAAGAGTCTGAGAACGGACTGGGCTGCCTGTGAAGACATGCTCAGAGCTGTTGTTCCCAGGGACTGACGGGTCTGCAGCATCAGCATGTTAGCACCTTCATTGTTCATGTCGGCCAGTGTCAGGTTGTCTGATCCGGTCTGCAGAGTTGAGATCATCTCGTCAGTAAAGCTCTGACGTGTAGTGATGATGTTCAGGTTGCCAGCCAGGTTTTTCGATTGCTTACGCAGTTCGTCAGTTGCCGTTTTAAGGTCTGCTTGAGCGGCAGTGATGTCTACGGAGCCAGCCCAGCTGTTGGTAGCAGCAGTGATCGACAGGCCTGTAGCTGTAGCAGTGAAAGCATCAACGGTCAAAGATGCAGACGCATCCTCGTTGAAGTTAACGGTCAGGTTCTGGCCGTTCAACAGGTTGGTACCACGGTAACCGGAGTCACTTGCGAGGCTTGTGATCTGGGTCTGGATTGTTGCAAACTGTGTTGCGAATGAAGCACGGTCTGTTGTACTGGTAGTACCCAAAGCAGCTTCAGCAATACCTTTAGCAGCGTCTACCAGGGCTGTGATAGCAGTGATACCGGCATCGGCAGCCTTGACGTTCTGAATTGCTTCACCCATACCGTCTTTACGTGTTGAGAAGTCGGCTGCTCTGTTGTTTGCGGCCTGTGCAGCAAAAAAGTTTGTCGGGTTGTCGAGAGCACTGTTAACCTTCTTACCGGTTGAGAGTCGCTCCTGTGTACGGTCGATCATTTTGGATGTGTTTTGCAGCTGAAGGAGGTTACTACGCATACCTGCGGTTAATGAAACGTCTGACATTGCCATGATTTGTTACCCCTTTCTAGGTTTGTTTCTGGTCTTCTGACCAGTGTCGTTAGTTAAGCTTATCGTACCGAAGGACACAAACTTTAATGTTTTTTCCTCTTGGCAATATTTTTTTTGAGTTCTTCTGCCATTGCCTGCGAAACGGATGACCAGTCCCCCGAAGTCTTCTGCCTGAAAAGACGTGCCGATCCATACCATAGGCTGTCCGGCCGATCAAGTTGCCAGCGCCAGTCAGGTGAGTACTTGAGCATCACCCAGACCGGGACACCCATTGCTCCGGCCAGATGGGCGACCGCCGTATCAATGGAAATAACCAGATCCAGGTTGGCAATGACTGCGGCAGTTTCACCAAAATCCTGAAGTTGTTCACTCAAATCAGTTATACATGCATAGTCGCCACTCTGAAGAGCCTCTTCGCCCAACTGCAAGCTGAAGTAACGGATACCTGGTATCTGCAGAGCCGTTTCCAGCGCGCTCAACACCATGGACCGGTCGGCATTCAGTGGCGCCTTTCTACCCCCCCATACCAGCCCGACATGCATCTCGTTTCCGCTACGGCATATCCTCTCTTTCCAGAAGGCACTTCTTGCCTTGTCCGCAGACAGGTACCCTGCGGCCCCGGGAATATTCTCCAGACTGACGTCAAAAATGCGTGGCAGGCTCAGGAGAGGAATCTGGACGTCTACCGGCGGCAGAGGCTTACCACGGGGAACCAGCGCCTCAAGATCGACGTTCAATGCTCCCAAGACCTTGAGGATTGACTCGTCCTGACACTCGAACACGACCGGTCCACCGCATCTGGCCGCCAGGGAAATAAAACGGGCAAACATGACGGTATCGCCGTAGACCTGTTCAGACTGGATTAGCAACCGGCGCCCGTTCAAGGCGCTCCCGTCCCACAGGGGAATGTTCGGGTGCGACAGAATGACGGGGGGGATCATGTCAAAACGCCTCTCGAATCCCTGCCACCCGTGGAGCAGGTCCCCCAGCGCCATGACAACCAGTGAGCGGTTGAATATGATAGTTGCGTTGTCCGGGTCATATTCAAGGGCACGGTCATACCATGCCAGGGCCTCCTGCATCATGGAGCGTGATTTGCTGACGTTGCCAAGGTTGTTGCAGATAACCGGGTTGTGCGGCTCAATGGCACAGGCTGACAGAAAGGCAGACTCAGCACCATCCAGATCTCCAAGTTCATGCAGAAGCAGCCCCTTCGAGTTGAGAAGCCCCACATCCTCCGGTGCAATATCAAGGGCCGTTTCAAGACAAGATACTGCAGCGGCAAACTCCCGGCGATCTTCATGCAAATGAGCCAATGTAATCCAGATCTCCACTAATCCAGGGCTCAAAGCCGTCACCCGGTTGAAGCATCTCATAGCTTCTTCTGGTTGGTTCTTTTGAAGATGGTAGTTGCCGAGGTTTTGCCACGCCTCGACAAAACAGGGATCTGTGGCAACCACGCTGTATAGCTTTGCTATCGCCTCGTCGAGCTCTCCGGCACGGGCCAGGGTGTTTGCCATGTTAAAAATGACCGTACAGAGCGTTGGTTGGAGAGTCAGCACCTTGTTATAGTACGCCAGCGCCTCCGGGTAGCGCCCCAGCCTGTCCAGCGTAGTCGCCAGACTGTTAAGCAAATCTGCACTGAGTGGTGACTCAACGAGCAGCAAGCGATAGCACGCTTCTGCCTCTTCATAACATCCCGCTTTGAAAAAGTCGTCAGCCTTACCCCTCCCATGAGTTGTGACACACGCAGAGGAAGAGCAATTAACGGCCGCCGCGGCAACCAACCGCTCTGCAAGAGCGTGAAACCGTCGGGCTGCTTCGCTCCATGTCAGCCTTGACATGTCTCGGGCCGCAGTTGCACCTTTGACGGCTAACATATTCCTGTCGTGGTAGGCTATCTCCAAAAAGTCAAGGAGCTCTTCCACGCAAGGCTCAGGCCATATACCCGTTGCATAACCATTTATTTTAGCGGTTACAGAATGGTAGCTTGAAAAGCAGAGGGCGTTTTCTGGCGTAACGACGTCGGCATGTCCGGTCTGGTTCGAAGCTATTACGGTGCGTCCACAGGCCATATATTCGCACATGACCATATTGTTGCCCCCCTCGCAGCGATTGGGGAAAAGGCCGACATCGCTCTCAGCGTAAATCAGGGGCATCCTGGAATTGTCAAAAGGAGGGTGGAGCAGAACGCGCTCAGAATCGAGACCGTTACGGCGTATGGTATCGAAAAGAATATCAAAACAGGGACTGCTCTGTTCGACAAATTCGATCAGCCGGGTCTGCCCCATGGTGCCGATCGACGGTGGCCACTGGTTATGCCACGAACATGACAGCCAAACATCCTTGTGACGCTCCATGAAGAGACGCATGGCGGCGATTACGATATCCTGCCCCTTGCGATATTCAAATTTACCACCGGAGAATATTATGAAGCGGTCGCTGTCCGCACGTGGCGGGCGCGGGAAAAAACGGGACGAATCGATCCCCTGAAGAATTGTGCTTGTACGCTCCATACCTCCGCTGCGAAGGTGCTGTTCGCACCAGCGCGAACCGGCCACGATATGATCCCAGCGTTCGGCTGCCTTTGCAATAAAGGGGAGGGCCAGCAGATCATGTTCAAAAAAACAGTAGCCAATGTTGATACGGTCCCACGCCGATTGATCCAATGGTGTGAAGTCATGTCCGCTTATGCAGTGAAGAGTCACTCCGTCAAGCGGAGGCAGCTTGGCAATCTCCGCCTTGAGATAACTGCCGGCAACTCCCCAACCATAGGCTGAACCGGTTGGCATCGAAACGTTCATCGAGTGCGCCCCCCCCGGTTTGAATTGCAGGGCAATTTAAAACAGACGGATTCCAGAAATGTCTCTAACGCCCTGACGCAGGAGACGTCGCCATAGACGAGGTGTTTATTATCCGCTATCCGTGACGACACGGCGCGGTACCAACCCCTGTCATTGCCAAGGCGAACGGCACTATCAATATAGCCCTGTTTGTCTGCGGCTATGGTTTCTTCAATCCCCATCATGCGCAATATTGCTGCCGCATGCCTTCCGCGCATGAATTCTCCCGGCAGGGTGACAATCGGTTTGTTGAACGGGAGTGATTCAAAGGTGGTGTTGCCACCGGACCAGCCGATGCTGTCGAGAAAGACATCTGTTGCCGCATTCATGGCGGCATAGCCGGTACCGTTCAGGGGCGGAACAAAAACAACATGGTCCAACGATGACAGGCCATAGCGTGCGAAGGCCGCCTCCATGCGATTGCTGAAACATTGCGCATGCGGTTCAGAAAATTTTATGAAGACGAATTTTGCCCGTTTCACCCGGGAGGCAATGGCAGGAAAGACATCGTCATGCTGCGGAAGATACTTCATAAGGTTCTGGCAGCAGAGGTAACTTATGTCGCCGGGAATTACGCCGGGTATGGTCACCAGCGGAAGTCCCGCAGGGTCCGCCAGCGGTTCGTAGCATATTGACAAGTTGGGAAGACGAACAAGTTCTTCGGAGTAGTGCTCATCGCCATCAGTCGGCTCCATCAGTTCACTGCTCAGGAAATAGTCCATAGTCGGCAGCCCTGTGGTTTCCGGATGTCCCCAGGAAACGCACTGGATCGGTGCAAGCCTCAGCGCTGCGAGCTTCATGGTTGATGGATCCATACCCAGACCTGGATATATCAGCACATGTGGTTTATGCCGGCAGATGGTATCCGCCATGACATTGATCTCACTTTCACGGACAAAAACATCTGAAAATGAACGCGCCTCCTCTGTGCTGGCATCACAGTCCACACCGGTATAATAACTGAACAGCATGAACCTGTCGCGGTCGATGTATTTCAACCAGCCACGTGTGATAATCTTCCAGACCGAGTGTTCCCGGAAGTGGGCGGAGACAAAACCAATGCGGATTTTTTCTCCTGCTGTCGGCCGGCACACTATCTCGTTATAGTCAGGAAATCTGGCTGTCATCATTCGGCATATCCACTCCCCGTACATCCTCTGCAATTCACGATCGTTGCAACCCTGATAGGGAAGAAAGAAGTTTGACATCGTTCCGATGGCTTCGACAGTAGCTTCAATGGCTGCCGGTTCCTCCAGACCGGTATTACTGACAAGGTTTTCAAGGGCGTCGGCATAGGCACGGCGTCCTTCCTGCAGCTCTGCAACACTTGAAAACATCTCGAGATGCATCATGCAAAGATGCAGGCGGGCAGAGACATTATCCGGATCAATCCCCAGCACGCGGGTGAATGACGTCCGTGCTTCATCCCGCAGTTCAGACTCGAGGGCAGTAATTCCGGCCATAAGGTGTACGATGGGCAGATGGGGTGAGATCCGTTGCCCCTGGCGGTAGAAGTGTAATGCATCGAGTGGTTTTTTGAGACGTTGCAGGGTTCTGGCAAGCATGATAATGCAAGCGGCATCCTGTGGGTCGATGGACAGTGCCTGGCGGAAACAATCGGCAGCAGGGTCAAGTTGATCGAGACTGAGCAGTATGTTGCCGTATTCGTACAAAAGATCAATATCGGCGGGATAAGACTCAAGAGCACTCCGGAACAGTTCCGCCGCTTCAGCCGTCTTGCCAGCCATATTCAGTACATTCGCCTCAGCCACCAGTTCCGGCAGTTGCCGAACTGCAAAAAACGATTTCATGGGCATGAGCTCCCACCAAGGACATAGGGCTCAAGATAGCCGATTTTGTTAGATCTCAAGCCAAGGCCATAGCGGCCGGCAATTGTCCTGAAATAGTCATCATCTTTGCGAAACTGGTTGATATGGTACTCATCACTGACGATTCCGGCAGTGTAGATAGCAAAACGTCCGTGCCCCACCTTGGGAGATTTCAGCTCGGCCAACCGTTGCAGATTGCTGTAGCCAATATCATCTATTTCATCCGTATCCTTACGGGCCTTCAGCTTATAGGGCGCTCCACAGCGCGAGCAACTACGTTCCATCTGCTCGACATAATCCTTCGGCGTCTTCTTCCACCACCCCGGCTCCACCGGCCAGCCGCCCGGTCCCTGAAAGACATAGTCAAAAGCGGCGGCCACCTCACAGAAAAAAGCCCCTTTCGGAGTTATGGAGGCGCTCCAGCTGTTTTGAATCCAGCAGTGATCAATAAAGTACCACTTTGTGAACTCATCCAGGCGCAGGTCATCAGGCGAGACGAGGATGGGGCCATGGTACAGATCCCCGTGAGTATGGTCGTTCAGCAGAACATTACCGAAGGTTTCGGCAATGACCGCTGCCAGCTGTTCCCTCCCTTTCGGCAGCGTCGTCCAGAGCCCGCAGCGTTCACGCGGAATACGGCTCCGCAGGTAGCTGCACATCTCCTCGAACTGCGGATGAATCAGGGGTTCCCCCCCCATCATGCCGACCATCTTGGGAAAGTCCACCAGGGAATCGACTGCATTTCTGAATTCATCCATGGTCATCATGAACGGTTTGGCGTGCCCTACCATGCGTGTGCAGTTGGAACACTCGCAGATGCAGGCATTAGTTATCTCTATCTGAATTGTATCCATGTCCAATAAAGGTCTCATATTATCTGCCTTTCGTTTTGCCAGACACCATTTATCTGTTTATGCTTTTCTATTAACGACAAACAGCAAGCCGCGTTCACAACGTTCGTCAGGTCTGGAGCTCTGAGTGAAATGAAAATATGGCAGACCAAGTCCCTTTACGTGATCCTCAATACGCGACAAGGAGGGAAATCTGTCATGGTTATTGGTGTCATGGAAATAGATAAAACCGTCCGGTTTGGTTATCCTGAAATAGTCATCAACCCATGACCCACTGTTTTTGTGGTCACCATCCGAAATAACAAAATCGTACATATTGCTGGGGCATTCAGTAATGAACCGCCGCTCCTCGACCGGTGCGACAACCGTTACTCCCGCTTCGCGAAGCGAGGCGATTTCAGGAGGCTCAACGCCCTGCCAGTCAGCCCAGTTATCGACACACGTCAGCACTCCGCACTGATTGTATCTAAGTGCCATGACGAGCCCGACCGTGAGCAGTGCCGTCCCGACTCCAACCTCCAGGACTTGCTGAGGTTTTTTAGCAACGAGTGAACCGATTATCTGCAGATAGTGGCAGGTATCCATCCCGACATCCTGTTGATCCGCTCTCTCCAGTAACTCAAAATAGCTCTTGAGATTATTCATCGTACCGCCTTTGCGTTTATCATGTCATGGAATGCGTTCTCAACATCTCGCGTGACCCCCTTCACATCCATCAGGGGGGATTGGGACATCATTGTACGCAGATTTTCTCTCAGCCACACAAGCCGCTGCCGGTCGGTGGCGAGTGCAACCGCCTTGGCAATGTATGCGTCCGGGTCCCCGGCAACCAGATCATCCAGGCCGATAGCATGCAGTAAAGACACCCCTACACGAGAGACATGCGTCTTACCCGCCAGAGTTACGACCGGAACACCCATCCAGATGGCTTCGCAGGTAGTTGTTGTGCCATGATAGGGGAAGGTGTCGAGAGCGATGTCCACCAGGGAGTACCTGGCGAGATGCTCTTCGCGGGTACTGGTAACGCCCTGTACGATGAGCCGTTCCGCAGGAATACCGTAGCCGGCAAAGCAGCTGAACAGCTCATCCTGAGTGCCATGGTCGTCCAAAGCTGGTCCCTTGATGAACATTTTTGACCCCGGCAGCCTGCCGAGTATCTGCGCCCACCACGACACCAACGTTTCATTTATCTTTGTGAGGCTGTTGAAACAGCCGAAGGTAATCGCCCCGGAATGTACGGAGGGGACCGCTGCCACCGGAGGAAACTTGATCGGCGGAAGATAACAGCAGAATATGCGCGGCAGCCGGCAGAGCCGTTCGCTGTAGAGATGGTCTGTCATACCGGGAGGGTCGCACCAGGGATCGGTCAGATAGTAATCCAGCTGACTCAGACCGGTAGTGTTGGGATGTCCAATCCAACTGACCTGAAGCGGGGCAGGACGGTAAGAGAAGACCCCAAGGCGGTTGGCTGCGGTGTGTCCCGAGAGGTCTACGAGTATATCGATGCCGTCACTCGCGATCATCCCTGCCGCCTGAAGATCGCTTAAGCCTACGATGCAACGCCACCCCGTGCAAAATCCCCTGAGGCGTTCCATTGTATCGTCGGAGGCGGTACGGTTGGAGTAACAGAAAATTTCGAAGCGGCTCCGGTCGTGATTTTCTATAACCGGTTCCAGAAAAAAAGCGACCGAGTGGCCATAGAAATCACCCGAAATGTAGCCGATCCTCAAAGGCCGTCCTACCGATTCAGCGGGCCTGTCTGGACGCTGCCACTCATAACGCGGATAATAGCAGCGCGGAGCGAGTTCCTTGTACTTGGCTGCGATGAACTCCGGGGCCAGGCCAGGCACATAATTGAGTGTATACAGATAGTTACTCGTCAATTGGGCGTTTTCAGGTTCCAGATCCAACCCTTTTTGATACCACTCCAGAGATGCCGCTGCCTGGCCAAACTTGCACAGCCTGCCGAGATTATTTATCACGTTGACTGAATGCGGCTCACGCTCATGCGCCTGAAGCAGGACACTTCTCGCCTCAGCGATCTGCCCCGTCGTCGTGAGAAGGACTCCAAGGCTGCAGAGGACCGCGGTGTGATCAGGCACCAGTCGAAGCACCTCCAGATATTCCCTGTACGCTTCCTCGTAGTGGTGCCTTTCAGCCAGAATCAGTCCCAGGCGATGGTGGATCTCCGGAGCATCCGGACACTCCGCCAGCACGCTCCGGAGGTAAGCAACGGCCTCCTCTTGCTGCCCAAGCTCGGCATACGTCATACCCAGGAGCATGCGCCCCTCGAGAAAATCAGGTCGTAGCTGGACCAGCCTTTTAAAATGGTTGCAGGCCGCGGGATTGTCACGCAACTCCAGACAGATCATCCCGAGATGATACGGTATCCTGGGTTCATCGGCCGCAGGGATAGCCAGCTCTTCCAGCATTTTGCGGGCTTCGAGCGGATGGCCGTCATCATGAACTTTCAGGGCCTTGCAGATCATAAGCTCAACATATTGTGCGTTCATATACTGTTCACAGGCGCATTCTTTCCTTCGTATGTGACCACGCGGCTTGTCACGTGGAACTGACCCGCTCAAAAAAATCTTCCAGCTCACGGACCGCCGTAAGGTCATCGAACAACAGCTCACTGCTGCCAAGAATCCGCTGGCGGACATCTTCACGAGCCTGACGGTCGGTCGCCAACCTGACAGCAATATCTACGTATTCTGCCGGACTGTTGGCGATGCAGTCAGTGATACCCATTTTACGGTACCACGCATAGGTAATACGCCCTTTCAGAAAGGGGGACGGCATAGTTACGATCGGGGCTCCTACCGCCAACCCCTCGATCGAAGAGTTCCCCCCGGAAAAATGGGGGGTATCCAGAACCACATCGGCCTGCTCCATCATCGCAACATATCGGTCAAAAGGCAACGGATCAATGAAGTGCACCCTGTCGGCACAGGATGGCATCGAACGCTTCAGCCTCTCCTTCAGGAGCATCTCCGTTTGCGGGACGACGCCCCGCAACATTACTACGACCCCGTTCCGATCGCGCTCAAGAATCCCCCCCAGGAGATCATCAAAATCCGGATGCATTTTGAATGGTGGTTGCGGGCAGTAGTAGAGATTCCGCGTGGCGGCTATCCCGATAGAGTCCCTGACTCCAGCGGGACGGGGGAGATCCGGCTTAGCATAACAGGTGCAGGCGGCGGCACGGCTCAGGCAAAAAAGCTTCTCGCTATATGACCCGCTTCCTTGCGGGGTCTCGCAATCCTGGTGGGAGATGAAATAGTCTACCGTATCGATGCCCGACGTGGCCGGGTGCCCCCAGGTAACACACTGAACCGCCGCCAGGCGCGAAAAGGCCAGAAAATAGCTGCAGGGCTCCATCCCGATATCGGTATACAGGAGAATGTCGAGTTTTTGTGAAGCGATCCGATTGCGCATCTGCTCCAAATCCTCCGCCAGTACGACAAAATTATCCGCAGCCGCGGCATAGCGCTGCGTCATGTCGTCAGAGTTTCCTGAAGCGATCAAGAAAACCGTAACATGGAAGCGGCTGCGGTCAAGCCGCTCGACATAGCCGATGTTTAACTTTGCTATGGTGTGATTGTAGAAAAAACGGGAGATGAACCCGACCCTGATCCGCTCTCCGGACACCTTGCTACCAACATGGGGGGCTTGCCAGGTGAGGCAGGGGGAGGTGCTGCGGTAGATTCCGGCCATCTGTTCGTGGTATGTCCGGTCGTCACGGCCATGGTAGGCCAGGTAGAACAGGGTGCGAGCATGTTCAAGCGGTTTGGGAATGGAAAGCTGCTGCTGACCTAACTGCCGGATTTTGACGAGCAGGCTTTCACGGACGGAATCTATTTCCTGAGTTGAAAACAGGATGACCGGAAGCACGGTTTCCATCTTGAGGCGAATACCGTCGTCACCCTTCAGGGCAAGCGACGCGGCATAAGCTTCCTTGACCTCTTCTATGCTGGAGGTCTGCTCCAGCACTTCTGCCAGACGCCTGAAAGTCTCTGCCTGACGGCTGTTGATTGCAAGCGACCTTCGATACCATACAATGGAGTCCTGCAGTTGCTGAAGCTTTTTGCAGTTGAGGGCGAGGTTGTTGCACGCATCCACAGACGAGGAATCCAATTCTATCGCCCGCCGGAAACAATCATTAGCTTTATGGAGATCCTCTTTATCGTAGAGCACTCCCAAATTGTTCCAGGCGTCAGCATTTAGCGGGTTGATACGGAGTGATTGCTCGAAACAATCTCTGGCCTTTTGATTATTGCCCAGCGCAAGGCAGGCAACACCAAGGTTTGACCAGACTGAATGGTTGGTTGGATCAAGTGTCAGAAGTTGTTGAAAGAGATTTTGTGCCTCATGGTAGTTGCCAAATTGATGCTCAAGTATGCCAAGCAGATGCAGCGCACTAAAATGACCTGGCTCTTCATGCAGCAGTTTCTTGCAAATAATTGCTGCACCATGGGCCCGTCCCGCCAAGAACAGCTGCTGTGCGGTCTCAAACAGCCCGTAACGGCTCCCATCAAGATTGTTAACCTGCGGTTGAAGTAACATGTCGTTAGATTATATCCGTCTGCACAAGGCATATTCCTTAAAACGCACTCTGTTAAATATGACTTAAATAAGCCCATCATTATCGCTAATTGAGGCGGCCCAGTTCTTCTCGGTCAGACGCCTTGTAGTCAAAGCCCTCATGTGACCAGTCCCATTTAATGCTACCGTCTGATTCAAGCTTGATTTGGTCAAACATGTTGCCGACCCCATGCTCCACTTCAAAGAAATCCAGATTGCACTCATCAGCCTTGAACACGACAAAATGATGGCCAATGGCATTACTTGCCGCCAGGTCAAGAGCCCTATCAAGTGGTATCCCTTCACAGCTGGCAAACTCCTTGGTCTCAGCTATTATTCCAAACTGGCGTGCAGTAAGAAAATAACAACCGGAATGGACCAGGGCCGGTTGCTTGAGTTTGATCGTTCTGCCTAAAAAATCAAAATTGTATGTACATACATCTTTCCCCTGTTCATGACATGCAAGGTCTGAATAGAGCTTGGAATAATAATGTTTTTTCAACTTTCCTTGGATCCATGGAGTCTCATACCTGTGTGGCAACAGAAGATTCTGTTCAGGTGTTTGACTATTAAAATAGTCCAGCTTTATAAAAAAATACGGGTCATTAATTATGATGTCGTCTTCAAGATAACAATAATAGTCATACTGGCCACTTAGCTCAAGCATCTTCCTCTGTGCTGCAAGTCCAAGCCAGATAGGCTCTGACTTTGTATCAACGTGGTGATAATAAAGAGACGGGCAGGAGATGTCATAGAGCAAGTGGTCTTTTCCTGTTGTACATATTACGATATCAAACTCAAATTGCGTGATACTCCGTATAGTTTTCAGACTGGAACTGGCATGGTCAAGCGTGCCGACATGCAACGGGCCAAAAAGTGCATAAAGCTGGTATATGAGACGATCAAGGGCCTGAATCCGCTGTTCCTTTTTTAAAACAGAATGGCTGGCGTACCGCGTATTCACTCCCATGCCACGAAAATAATGAGGAACAACAAAAAGGACCTTCACAATGAAACCCTCCCAACCTTTGCAAGACCAGCGGCTTTTATGAGGCAAGTTACTATACAAAATACCAATTAAATTATTGCTATGACATTAGCCCATAGCGTTCTAACTCGCCTGACAGGCAGAAAACCATGTTGTAGACGGTTTCAGGATTATCCGGGGATGGAATAAAATGCAGCGGCATCTCCATAAAATTGATGGCTGAATCTCTTTCGTCTATCTCTACCAGATAGGCGGCATAACCCAGGCGATGCAGAATTCTGCGGAAAGACAGCTCATCTGCACCTGCCTGATGCAGGGCGAAGCGATTCATCTCTGCCAGGATGAAAGGGACCCTGTGGTGGCGGAGCGTTTCGAGTGCACCTGACAAAACATGTTGTTCATACCCTTCTGCATCAATCTTGATGGCCTTGACCATAGGTCCTGCATCGGCAAAGCTCCCCAGAACGGCATCCAGTGTCACCATACTGGTTTTCTGCAGAATGACCATGTCACGCGAACGCTGGTTGAATGAGTGGGCACCCGGGTTCCACAGGGCGTGTCCGCCGTCATTATCACTGTTGATATAGAGTTCTGTCTCGACGTTTTGGTCACCGACCGCGACTTCGTGCAACTCGACATTGTCCAGACCGTTCAGGACGACATTGTGCTTGAGTCGCTGAAAGTTGGAGGCCTCCGGCTCGAATGCATGTACCACGCCGCCGGCACCGACAAGGCGCGCGGCGATGACGGTGAAGAAACCGGCATTGGCCCCCACATCCACAAAACCATCACCGTCCTGCAGTATCCGCATCAGAACCAACGAGACCTCCGGTTCATACAGGGTCCCGTTAAGCAGATGAGCGGCCAGGTTCCTCTGGGTCGGCTGGCTGGTGTCAAAGAGATATTCAAAGGGATATGTTCTGCCGTTTCTGGTGATTGAAAAGGAAACATGACGTATGCTGTCTTCAGCTCCATGGGTTGCAGTGTCAGCTGCGCGACTGTTTGCGGGTAAGCGTTCCCCCCGCGTTGCGGGCAAAGGTTTCTCGGCAGTCAGATTCAGACTGATCAGTTCCCCGTGGAAGCGCATGGAGCTGGTGTCATCAAAAAGTCCGAACTCTTCCTGTCGCGTAATTTCACTGAAACCTGCTGCGGAAAGATAATGTACCAGCAGCTCCTCATTGTAAGCCGCGTGATGATAATCGTATTGGTCGCTGTGCGCACCGAGGATCATACGCATGAGCATGTAACGATCATTACAGTCAAAACGCACCCGGTCACAATACATCCGGCAGATAATGTCCATATCAGGCACGCTGACGAAAAGACGCCCCCCCGGCGCCAGCACGCGGAACCATTCTGCAAGAACCGCAGCAAACTCATCACGATAGTCAAAGTGCTCAAGGATATGAGAGGCGTACAGCTCGGCGAATGTTCCGTCTGCAAAACAGGTCAGATCACCTGCATTACAAACATGGTCGATGCCTGCAAGCGGCTGGGAGTTTAACGACTCCCAGCCGGGCGTCGAGTGCAGTGCTCCGATATGAAGACGGCGAGTGGTCATAAATTAATTCCCGATTCCTGCCGGAGTCCGGCAGCCATGTTTTCCCGCCCGCAGGCATCCAAAGCCGAGGCCCGCTCCGCGATGTATGCTTCGATTTTGAATCCGCTCTCTTTCAGCATGCTCATTTTTTCCCGCCCTTCTGTCCCGGTGTTGCAGACGAAACACAGCACCGCAAAAAGCGCCTGCAGCAGTGGATGCTCCGGGTTGCGGCCGGCTACCGGCCTGACACGTTTCAGGGCCAGCTCCGGGTCACCGGCATACAGCTCGCACATGCCGTAATTAAAAGCCGCCTCCCGGTGGTTCGGGTCCAGTTCCAGCGCCCTTTTCGAAACGATCAACGCTTCGGCATACCGATGCAGGCTCATCAGAACAAACCCCTTGTTAAACAGGGCGATAACAGCATCCGGTCGCAGCGCGAGAAAACGATCCCACAGCGAGACCGCCGCATCGTAACGCCCGATTTCAGCCGCCTGCACCGCCAACTCTCCTATTGCAGCCACATTCTCGGGATGTTCGGTCAGCTTCTGCAGGCCCAGCTCGAAATAGGCCAGCTGCTTGGGTGTCGGTCCCCACGAACGCTCCTCAAGAGCGCCGTAGTGATGCACCACAAATGGTGCCTCCTTAACCCTGTAACCGGCCTGTTCTGCCGCTGTATCTACCATTTCATGCACTTCGCCCTGAAAAACAATTCGTTTATCACGCGGGAAAAGCCGCACCTTACGACTGGGGTGCCATCCCTCTGCCCGTTCTTCACAGGGGTAGGAACCGTCGTTGGCAATCCAACCCTGCGGATGAAGGCGGGTATAGTTGCGGGTCAACACATTCCAGCAGATCTTATGCCCCCCCCCTTCGCGCACGCTCTGACGCAGGAGCTCATAATCCTGTTCAGCCAAAACTTCATCGGCATCCATTACCAGAATCCAATTGCCCCGCGCTGCTGTCAATGCAAAATTACGCGCAGTGGAAAAGTTGCCGTTCCAGGCAAATGACAAGACACGAGCGCCGAATATCGTTGCCATATCCACGGTGCGGTCCGTTGAACCGGTATCCACAACGATGATCTCATCCACAACAGGTTTCAGGCTGGACAGACATGCAGGCACGTTTTTCTCTTCGTTTTTGACAATTATGCAGAGCGAAATGGCTTGGGTGCCGGTTGCCGCAAGACGATCATAGCTGCCGATTTGGCTGCGTAGTTGCAGGCCCAGACTCAGCAGATCTTCATCCACGCCGAATTTGACCAGGAATGCTTCACATGTCGCCAGCGCCTCCCGCTCCCGGTGACACAGAGCAAGGAGTTCGGCATAATGGCGCGACAGATTGCGACTGTCCGGATAGAGTTGCACAGCACTAGAGACGGCCCGGAGAGCTTCGGCATTGCGGTGATTACGCGCAGCCATGTCCCGCATTATCCTGACAGCCTCATTATTCAGCGGTTCAACGACCACGGATCTAAGAACGGCCTGATAAGCGCCATCATGATCCTCATTTCCCCACTGCAGCATCCCGAGCGAGAGCCAGGCGCTTCCGCAGAATTGATCAGCTTCGATCGCCCGACGAAACATCTGCTCTGCCTCCGCCAGGTTCCCATTCCGTGCCGCCAGAGTACCCAGGACTACCAGGGGACGAGGACGGCCAACCGCCTGACATGCGGCCTGACGCGCCGCATCATCCTGCCCCAGAGCAGCGTAACAGATGGCCTGCACTTCTTGCTGGTGGGAGACATCTGCTGATTGCGGCATCTCCGGCAGGACCTGCAGAGCGTCCTCGTGGCGGCCGGCGGCCATCAGGATATCGGCAAGTTCAAAATAGGCCGCAGGCGACGCAGGAGCCGCACTGATCCCCTGCTCAAGAAGAGTTGAAACAGCGCTGTCCACTTCACCGCGCTGAAAAAACAGGCGGCCCTTCAAAATCGCCTCCGACAGCACCTGTAGTCTCATCAGGGCATCATCAGTGGCTGTCCCTTCGACAGATCGGCGGTTCGCGTACCACTCGTTGCTGTCGATGACCAACTTTTCCAAACATTGCAAGAACTCTTCGATCTGTAGTGCCTCAGCCTCTGCGCGTCCAAGAAGTCCGGACCTGATCAGGAGATAGTTCTCCATCTGATTGCCTGTTAGAGCTGCTGCCGGTATCAGCCGGTCTTCAATCATGTTGATCAATGGTATGAGAACTGTAATCGGCACAGTTGATGATCCGTCAGCAGTCAGCGATCGCATCTGCTGAAACGGGAGTAACCCGAAGATGCGCCCTTCACTTGCAGCATGATGGTAGAGTTCCCTTATTTTACTGTTTTCGCGGTATTTTGATTCTTCGTTCTGATGCTCAATACTGTCCGGATGAGCCAGATACAGACCCAATGGCTGCCTGATATGGAAGAAATCAGATGTCTGCGAAATCCTGAGCCAAAATTCGTAATCCCCGGAAGTAACGTAGCTTGGATCAAAGCCGCCATACAGCTCATGGAGGGAGCGGCGCCACATCGGCTGGGGACCGATAAATGTCTTGTCCATCAGAATGTTTCTGTCCCAGTCGTACCAGCTGTACCTGCCGTTGGGTGTATGATGTTCAAAGGTTTCGTTCGGCGTTCTGGTAATCAGAACATCCGCATACACCAAGTCAACTGCAGGGCGGTCATCCATGACTCGCGCCATCAGTTCCAAAGCATCCCTGCGATGGCGGTCATCGGTATTGGCATTGGTGATATAGCGGCCACGAGCCAGGGCAATGCCCCGATTCCAGGCGGCATAGACCGTCTCTCGCCGTTCAGTCCGCAGATAACGAATATTGTTATAACGGCCCTGCAGTTCGCGAACAATTTCCCCTTCATTCTGTGGCGAGGCGCTGTCGATAACGATGATTTCAAGCTGGTCTGCAATGGTCTGGGACTCCAGATCTTCGATACAGCCCCTGATAAAACGTTCGGAATTATAGGTTGAGACTATAGCTGAAACTAGCGGCTGTGACTGGGTTCCCTCCATGACCTCATTTCCCTCCCGACATCTGCATCTCACCAGACACCGCAACCGTTTTATGAATGGCATCCGTCAACAGTTCTGCACTCCTCTGCCAGGAAAAGAGCCGGGCTCTCTCCAAGCCGCGCTTGATCAGATAACTCCGCACATCGGGCTGCTGTACCGATAACAGCGCCCTGGTCATCTCCTCACTATTATACTCATCCACATACAACGCAGCACTACCGGCAACCTCCGCAAGCGATGAGTTCTGACAGGTGATCACCGGGCAGCCGGACTGCATCGCCTCCAGAATCGGCAGACCAAAGCCTTCATACAGCGATGGATAGACGAGTGCGATGGCACCGCTGTAGGCAAGGGACAGATCCTGATCGGAGAAAAACCCGGCATAACCGGCGGCCGGACCGGCAAGTTCCCGCAACTCTGGTTCCAGCACGTTTCCACCGCCCGCCATGACAATAGCATAACGCTCACGGTCTGGTAACTGTGCGAAGGCGTTGAAGAACAGCGCGGCATTCTTGTGCGGATCCCGGCGGCCTACAAGGAGGAAATAGGGGCGGTCGATGCCGTTGGCGGCCTTGAAGGCGGCAATCTCTTCTTCGGAATGCACCCTGAAATCATCCGACACTGCGCAGGGGACAACCGTCAGGGGGCGCTCTGCCGCTCGAGGATAGAAGCTGGTCAGGTCACCGGCTGTGGATCGGGATATTGCAGCAAACGCCGACGAGTTTGAAATGGCATGGTACTTGTCCCTCCATTCGGGATTGGGCGCTGCCGGCCCAACAGTATCAAAACGTTCAGGGATCATATCGTACAGCATCAGCAACGAGCGCATTTCCGTGGTGAAGGTGTAATAGGTGGAGACAAAAAGCCCGGCTTCTTCCTCGCGGCAGACCTGGTCCAGAGCTGCCGCCTCGGTGAGAGCAGTCCCCAGACAAAAAGCCGCCATCTTGCGGCGCCGTATGCCGGGTATCTCAGGCGCCGTCCCTTCACGATCCAGCAGGACGATACGCCCGGCGAGAGGGGTTGCCGCAAGCTCCGTCAGCAGAGACCACCACAGGCGGCTGATGCCGAACGGCCTGCCATGTTGCAGCTGGAAGATAACGCCGTCAATGACGATGGAAGGTTCCCGTACCATGCAGGCCTTCCCCTTTTGATCCTCTACCGCCTTCTTGTATGCAGCAATTGTTTCTTCCACACACCGGCCCCACGTGAAATGTGAAGCCTGGAACAGCGAGCGTTTTGACATTTCCGCATGCAGTTCGTGATTGATGATAACTTCGTACATGGCCCGGCACAGTCCGTCGCTATCCTGCGGATCGAGCATTATCCCGGCATCCCCCACCACCTCCGGGAGCGAGGAGGTGTTCGAGGTGATAACCGGGACGCCGCACTGCATCGCCTCCAGAGGCGGAAGGCCGAATCCCTCATAGAATGACATATACACGAACACCGTCGCACCGCTGTAAAGCGCTGACAACTCTTCGTCAGGCACATATCCTGCCAGAACTATGCGACGGTGTAGTTCCGGATTGTTGTCGATCTCGCTGAAAATCCGGTTGAAGTCCCACCCCCTTGTACCGGTCAGCACCAACCGGGTATCGCCGACCTCACCGGAACGAACCAGACGGGCAAAGGCGCGGATAACGTGGTCGATATTTTTGCGCGGTTCCAGAGTGCAGAGGCTGAGAATGTAGGGTGCGCTGCCGATCCCGATTTTTTTTCGAACAGCCGATAACTGGCGGCTGTCCGTGCAAGGGGAAAAAATGTCTGGATCCGCCGCAAGATGAGTAACCGTGACCCGCTCCGGCCCAACACCAGTCACCCGGCAGAGGTCTTCTCTTGTGGCCCGTGAGATGCTGATAAAACGGTCATCCGGCCTCAACAGCGAAAACGTCAGCCTCTGCAACTGGCTTACGCCTGACGGGATGAACTGCGGAAATAATAGTGGGATCAGATCGTAGATGGTCAAAAACCGTATCGGAGTTTTCACTTCTCTCGGGAGGGCATGGAATGGCGAATGAAATATATCGGCCTGAGGCAGATCTGATTCATAGAACTGAATGTGATGAAATTCAGGGTGCACAGAAAGGTAATATTTGCAGGCCTGTATCGTGTCCGGTGCGATCTCTGTCAGACCTTGTGTTGCACAAAACATGAGTTCGATATCAGATGATTTTGCCAGGCCCCGTACGACATGCTCCACCACCCGATAGATGCCGGTCCTCGCCGCCGGGAAAAAAGAACCCAGCCCCAATACTGAGATATCATAAAGGACACGGATTGGAGGCAATGTGCCAGATTGTTGTCGAAGTGAGCTTTTTTGCGGCTGTTGTGCCAGAATTTTCCCCAGTTTCTGCACGACCACATCATCAGAAAAGTTTTGCACCACTGCCTCCCGGGCAGCAGCCCCCATCGCGGCACAGAGCCCTCTGTCGTTATAAAGCAGCGTCACATAGCGGGCAAATTCATTGGCATTGTCTGCAATAAAACCGTCAATTCCATGCCTCACTGGTGATTCTTGTGAGCTGTTGCGCAACACTACAACCGGAACGCCATGCGCCATAGCCTCGATTACCTTCACCGACATCCCGGTGCCCCCGATGATCGGACACACCGCGCAACACGCCCCGGCATACATCTCTTTCAGGTCCGGCACATACCCCTTGAAATCCATGCCGCGCGAAGGTACAAGTTTTTGGGTTATTTCACCAACCACCATTACTTCAAGCTGTGAGGCCTCTTGAGAAATCAGGGGCATGACACGGCGTGCAAGATACAGATACGCCTGAGCATTAAAGAGATTGTCCGCAGCAACAAAGAGAGGGCCTCCCGCATAGCTGTTCTGCATAGTCGGCACAGAGAATGTAATCGGCAGGTATTCGGATGTGGTCTTACTGGCATGAGCGGCTATTACAGTTGCTTCATGTTGAGACACTGACAACGTATAATCATACAGATCATACAAGTTAAATTCTTCAGGATTTACCGGCAGATTACACCGTTCGAAAAACATCTCATCGACAACGACTGGATCTGCACACAGCGGGTCGTAGGGCGGCTCCCCGAGATGAGCATTGAGTACGCGCTGCATCGTACTGCTTAATGAAACCAGATCAATTGAGTCCATTACGGTTATGCAGCTTGAGGTATCAATTGTGCTCAGCAAACCGGACGAATATGCATAAAAAACCAGCAGGACATCGGGTTTCAACGTGTTGTAGGCGTCCCTGAATTGAGAAGCCAGGCCGGGTGGGCAGTGGTAGGCTAGATTTAATTGATCCGGATTCTGTGCATGAGCATTTGCAGAGAACAACTTATCAACATCATTGGACTTATACAGGATTACATCGACGTTTTTTTCATAAAAATGACCAAGAGATTCCTGATCCCATCTGTAGGGGCCATACTCGGCGTGACTGAAAAAAGTCACATGGCAGCCGAGATGTTGCAGAGCATTGATAATTGTCAGGCAGCGCCGATGAGTACCTGTTTTACCGGGATAGGGATTCTGGGTAAAGAACAGAAGTATTTTTTTACGAGAAGTTTTGTTCAAGAACTACTCCGAAATACGGATTTGGTTATACAGCCTGGCTCTATCTGCAGTAAATGGAGATTTACCTGTGATGGAAGGATGAGTATCTTGCATCTTAAGTTCAAAGTCCCATTTGACAGCAAATTTCAACCGGTTTAGTTCAATATATTTTTTATAGCCATTCTGTATATCTCTACCTGCAGTAATAGATTCATGATGGATAACGAGTGCATTCGGATTGTAGAGAGTCTTGTATCCTTGTTTTCTGAGACTGAAACAAAGGTCTGTTTCCTCATAATACGCCGGAGCATATTGTTCGTCAAACCCACCGATTTTATTGAACAGATCATGCTTAACGAGCAGGCATGCACCAGAGCAATAGTCAACCTCGTAGATACGGTTGTATATAGCTTTGTCCGGATTGTCTCCATTGCCAAAATTCCAACCTCTGGCATCCCGAAAGACCATCCCTCCGGCCTCCTGAAGTACGCCGTTCGGATATACAAGCTTTGCCCCCACGGCACCTATCGTGGCATCTGACTCAGCGAGCGTTATCAACTGTTCAAGCCAGCCTGGCTGTGGTTCCGTATCGTTATTCAAAAACACCAGATGTTTACCGCTGGCAATCCGAGCACCTTGATTGCACGCAATCGTATATCCGACATTCTCATCGTTGGTGACAACCTTGACATCGCCGCTCAGGCCGGTCAGATATTCTTTGGTGCCATCTTCAGAGTTATTGTCAATTATGATGACCTCGAAATTGATGCCGGCAGTATTCCTGATAACAGAGTGAATACATTTTTGTGTAAATTCAACCTTATTGAAAACCGGAATAATGATAGAAGCGACAAAGATGGGCGCGGAAATTGGTTTATCGCTTCCAGGGTTTGAATCCTCCATGATCGCAGACCTTGTCGCCTCCAGGTAAGCATCCCCGTATTTTGCATCAGGCTCCAGATGATTCCCCTCTCCCCACTCATTCCAGGCATTTACAAACACGATTCTTTCATCAGGGCGATTTTCATGCACCTTTTTTAGAGAGTCTTGTAACCATATTTTATATGCCTGTGGTGAAGAATCATGCAGGATAACGGCCTCAGATTTCCTACGCGGGGAATTGTCCCAAGAGGGGCAGACACAGGGGAAACGTCTGTAGCCTGGCAATTGTTTGGACATCATCCGTTGAACCACGTCTGCATAACGATAAACTCTGTCGCCCGAAATTGAGGACAACCCCAACTGCTCCACATTGTCGAGTTCAGCCCAGTCAGGCTGGAATTCAACAGAGGCATCGAATCCGAGGGTCGTGGGGTCCGTCCGTTCATCACGAAAACTTTCAACACGACATAAATATAGTTCATGCCCCAGCTTCCTGGCTTCCTCCCGCCAGATCATCGTACTGCGTAGCGGGTTGGGGATCTGATTGGCGCGGTAAACAAGAAAAAGCGGTTTGCCGTCTATACGGATATACCTATGGTCGTCAAAAAAATGCGATAAGTAGTGAATGTGCCGTGCGTCATCAGCATCAGTATAATTCTGACCGATCAGCACTTCACCACTTCTGCCGTCCCACGCCCTAGTCCAGTTCTCATTGGCCCAGCAAAGACAGAACGGGAAATCCGGTTCACCTGATTTCAACATCTGGTGGAGCGGTGTTTCTAATAATAACTTGCCGTTGAACCAGTAGTGATAAAAACAGAATCCATGGATTCCGTATTTTTGTCCGAGTGCGGCTTGCGCCTTAAGCGCAGACGGGTCGGAAAGATCGTAATAGCCAAGGTCAGCGGGCACATGGGGTTGGTAATGGCCATCAAAGAGCGGTTGCGCCTTCTTGACGTTCGTCCATTCGGTAAAACCCTTGCCCCACCAAGTATCGTTTTCCGGTATGGTGTGAAACTGCGGGAGGTGGAAAGCGATGAGACGTGACCTGGTGGCAAGGGCTACACACTCGTCAGCGCCCGAGCCCAGTCGCTCAAAAAGAGCGACGAATTCTGGTCCAGCACTGTCCATGGAGTGCCGCGCAAGTACGAGTTCTCGCGCCTCCTGGCCAAGAATGATGGCGCGCGCCGGATTCTCAAGCAGAGGTTGGACCAGCCGAGCCATGTCTTCAGGCTCGCTACCTGCGGACACAAGTCCGCCACCGTCACGCACGAAGGCCTCCATACCACCGCAGCCGGGGAAGCATAAAGTGGGGAGGCCGCGCTCGGCCGCCTCCAAACTTACAAGCGGAAAAGGATCCTCTCGCGAGGTCAAAAGGAAGATATCTCCCGGAGCCATGAGTAGGTTGGGCTCCGACACCTGACCAAGGAAGGTGACATGGTGGCACGCCGAACTCCGTTCTTTGGTCAGAAAAAGCGTCGCAGCCAAATCATCAACCGGATGCCCAGCCCATAAAGCGTGGAAATCCCGCACGCCGAACGTGAGCAACGCCTCGGTCACGCCGAGAAACAGATCCGAGCCCTTGCGTCGGCTCACTGAGCCGCAACCCCAGAGCAGACGTGTCTCATGTGCGAGTCCGAGACGTTTGAGCAGAGCAGCACGGCGTGGTGCGTCCAACCTGGTCACCACTGCCTCCACGGCACCATTGATGACTGTGATACGATCAGGTGAGATACCCATGCGCACAGTGAGCATCTCGGCCACCTGTGTAGACACAGCGACAAAAGCGTCGGAATGCCTAAGCAGAAGAGTACGCGTCGGCACATCTACATAGCGGGCCATGCTGTCGTCTAGTTCGGCAACACGCGTGACCATAGGCGCGCTGAAGGCGGAAAGAAGGCCGTAGGACCTGGCAGAGACGGCTGTATTTCCACAAATTATGTCCGGCGGCCCGCCGGTAAGTGCGGCGACACGGTCAAGCGCTCCTTCGGCTTCACCGGCCGGATCGGGCAGTATGAGGAACGGGACCAGACTGGCGTAAACGGGGGCTAGCGGACCATCGCCCAAGGCGAGCACGCCGATGGTCCAGTCTGTGTGGTTGCGTAACCAGCGCAAGATGCGCAGAAGAGACTGCTGCGCTCCGGCCTCGTAGCAGTCGTGGCTAACGAAAAGTAGTCTCACGGTTTTAGCTCCCATAGGGCCAAGATGCGGCTGGATGTTTTAAAGTAATCACGAAAACTCCGCGTGCATGAATTCAAGTGGCGGAAGGCCGAACCCAACGTTTCGTCGCTGTATCCGCACCCGCAACTGCCCATCACTGTTGGCAGCGTCTCCAGTGCCTTATTCCCCTTGGGCTCGCCAAAGCAAAAGCTTCTATGGCAGAAGCATGAGGTTGGTAAATGCGGTTCCGCCATATTCCATGAAAAGATTACTGAACTCTGCAATGGGACGAAGCTGTGGTGATGCTCCCGGTTTCAACTCGATAAAACGGGAAAAAGCACCGGAAACAATTGCGATGAGTTTGTTTCTGTCAAAGCCTGATCTGTCGATGCCATACGGCCAGAACTCGATGACCCACGGGATACGCGCTTCCAATACCGCGCGAGCGCCCTCTAGAACCTGTCCCTCGCTGCCCTGTGTGTCGGATTTGATTAAGGCGACTTTTGCAAGATCGACATTTTTCGACCGCAAAACTTCGTCGAGTGTTATGCAGGGGACTTCTATCAATTGTCGTGCCGATTCGCCGTAGCTTCCGCTCGGAAGATCACGATAATGGACACGATGGTCTCCAAAATTATTACCACTCAGTTCAAAACGGGCTGTTCCTCTAAAGTTGGAGATAGCAACTGGCTCTATATACATTCGCTCGTACAGACCATTGCATCTGCGATTGTAATCAAGCATGGACAAATTATTGGGATCGGGTTCAAAGACAAGGGCTTGCCCGATGCGGTTGTCAAGAAGGAGTGGAATTGAGGAAGTTCCGATGTTTGCACCTATGTCAATGAACAGTGTATCGGGGCCTCCGGCAACATAATCAAACCAGCCGCATTTTTCTTGATATTCAAACTCGCCGTGTACAATAAGTGAACCGCCGATTTCCCGGTCTCTAAGATCGACCATATATTTGCCATGGGGAGTATCACACACTACTTGACCTATGTTAAGAAATGCGGCGTCTGGTATCATGGCATCATAGAGTTGTCTTTTTACTTCGCTTGTTGTCTGATTCTTCATAAAATTTGCCTTATCTAGGAAAATGGCGTTGTTGGGTTCCCTTAAAATAATCGTCTTGAGGGCACTAAATATCCACTAACAATAGGACAACGCACCCTGTTGTTTCTATGAACAGTGCTTTAATTAAATGCTTGACAATTCAGTATTCGGCTTAAAAGCAATAACGTGTAGCCCGTGATAGGGTGCTATCCGCTCAACCTGTTGAAAGCCAATGAATGTCAGCATTTGTTGCATTGTAGCCCAGTCATACATTGCTGCGTGAAAATTCTCTTGATAATCTTGGCCACCGAACATTTTTATCATGGCCCATACTGAAGGAGAATAATGGCCAATGACCTTTTGTGCCGTGTCAATGTAACTTTTGTCCAGATGCTCATCCATTTTGCCTTCTTTATACATTGTGCAAAGGTACTCCAGGTCGGGAACCCATATTTCAAGTTTGCCACCGGGCTTGAGTACCTTTTTCCAGTTGGTGAGCACCTCTTTTATGTTGCGCCACGAAATATGCTCAACAACGCTCCAAGACAGAATTTCATCAAATGTACCCGCTGCGAAGGGCAATGGTTTGTAGATGTCATGCACATGCTCTATGTGCGGTAAATCGGCACGAATATCCATGTGCTCATAGCCTGTATGGGGGTTCATACCACTTCCAATTTCAAGCTTTCTTGGCTGGTTATGGGTAGAATTTACCGCCGACGACTCTCTTGATGCCCCTTTTACCGAGCCTAATTGCTGCAGTAGTCTGGCTGCATTCCCTTTCTCCGCCAACACATCACGGAATAGCCCGTGATGGTGTTTTGCCCAGTTCTCCCATGAACATGCGACAACACTATTTCTCAGCGTGAACCGCTTCGCAACAAGGAGTTTCAGAACACGCCGCAGATCTTCCGCATCACCCGCCGCATACTCTATGTGCGGATAGTCGGGTACAAAACCTACAGCCGGTGCGATAACCTCTTTACCACATGCAAGCGCCTCAAGCACCGACATTGGTCCGCCTTCATAATAGGAAGGCACTAGGATATAGTCCATGGCATTATAGAAATGTGGCATCTGGTCGCTAGCATAGTGCTTGCTAGGGCCAGGCCAGCCTTCGCCTGTGAAATGCCATTCAATACCCGGCTCGTCCATAACTTGCTTCAGCAGGGCTTCACCCTTACGTCCAGTTGGGTATGTACGGCCGACGACACCAATGCGAACAGCCGGCCTAAAAAGCTCCAGATCAACACCGGGTTTGATGACAAGGATGTTCTTGATCCCCTGCGCCTGCAACATATCGGCGTAAAATGTCGACATGCACACGCAAACATCGACTTCTCGGGCAACCTGGAAAAATCGCTCGGCCGCGCTTGGCACACGCTCTTCCACGTGGGTGAAGAATGCTATGTCGATACCTGGTTGCGGTCCCTGGTATGCGTAGTAATTGATGTAATAATTTATGGCCGCAGACGGATCGGGGTGCCGACTGATTTTTACACCTATGGCATGCTGCTCAATTGCCCGGGCGCACTGTTCGAGTATCCAGCCTTCATCGGCAATAACCAGGTTTATCCTTTGCCCAGGTAGGAACTCCATCAACGGCTTTGCTAGCGGTACTGGGGGTTCATGAGCGGCCCTCTCAGGCCTTACACCTTTATCTCCAATACATAATACTACGTCGGATTGTTTCTTCATCAGGCAGGCGAATGTGGTGAAATATCTGCCTCGGTAGGTTGCCCGGCCTTCGTCATCAGTCAACTGTTGGAAATCGTAACTAAAAGGGCGGTCGAAGAAAAGTCCGGCACGGCGCAGGGGGGTACTGAACGCCCGGTCAAAATCCGCAAGCTGGTATGCGCAGCTCACCCCTGCGCCGGGGCGCCAGTTATCGTCTTGCTGACGGAGTGGGTCGTACAGGTCGCTTGTTATGAATAGGTGCCCACCCGGCTTGACGACCCGCGCCATTTCCTTCACAGCCTGTATTGTCTTCTCAATGAACTCCTCATAGCTGCGTGACTGCAGCCGATTGGACGGCACTTCCTGCAGATGCTCGATTGCGGATATACTTATGACAAGGTCGAAGGTTCCTGTTTCAAATGGTATGTCAAGCATGCTGCCGTTAACGTGCTCGACACCGAACCTTCTTCTCTTCGTAATAGCGTCATCTTGTTCCTGAAAGGGGGAGGGGAGATCAAGCGTGACCACATGTGCTCCCAAGGTACTGAGGAATCCCGATAACAATGACCTACCACAGCCCACATCAAGTATCTTCTTATCGGAGAAGTTGCCTTTGAATGCTTCAAGAAGCGCACAATATTCCCACTTACGCACATCTAAAATCTCTTTTTGATGGATAAAGGCTTTAAAGTCGGCATCAAAGGCAGACATTTTTCCGATATAATGCTGTCTATCAAGGACCTGTCTTTGATCAAAGAAGGTACTGATGCATCCATATCCGGTGCTGGCCTTAAGATCAGGCACCGCTATTTTTTTCGCGCTGACCCAGTATGATGCCGGAAACATTGGATCTTCGGCATCTATCGCTTTGACGGCTTCGATGGCATAACCATGTTTCTGGAGTAAATGCTCGAGACCGTATTCGGTAAAACGCCAATAATCAGTGGGCGGCAGATGAATGCTTTGCCTGAACGGAACACCCAGCAGCAGATAACCACCAACCTTCAGAATCCTTGTTATTTCACCAATGGCGACGTCCGGCTCGCGAACATGCTCAAGAACGCCACTGCAGAATACACAGTCAAAATAGGAATCAGCAATGGCTGACATATTCTGGACATCAAGAACTAGGTCACAACCCGAAGCAGGGGACACTTCAGAAGTTAGATACAGGCTACACTTATTGAAGTAGCTGCGGTAAAAGTTCCCCTGCCCGTCTGCGTCAGTACCACTACCTATAGACAGGACCCGGCCTGATATGGTGGAAGCGACCTCTCTGATCCATATATTCGATAAAATTCTTGATGTACTGGCCATGACCGTCCTCAACTCAATGAATACATAAACTCTGATTACAGAACCATAAGTGCCAACTGTCAAAACATTTACTTACAACTGGCCCATCATCCTGACTACATCCCGCATCTTGTAACGGACCTTCCATCCCAGCCGTTCCGCTGCCTTCTCAGGATTTGCCCTGCTAACCATGATCTCGGAGGGGCGCAACAGCGTTGGATCGGTGATGACATGTTCACGCCAATCAAGTCCGATACAATTGAAGGCTTCAGCAACAAACTCCTCCAACGTGTGGGTCTCGCCGGTGGCCACAACGTAATCCTCCGGGTCATCCTGCTGCAGAATGCGCCACATGGCATCGACATATTCCGGAGCCCACCCCCAGTCACGAGCAATGGAGATATTCCCCAGAGAGAGTTTTTCTCTGCTTCCTGCGGCGATCCGACCGGCTGCCATGATTATTTTGCGAGTAACGAAACGTTCGGGGCGCAGGGGGGATTCATGGTTAAAGAGGATGCCGGTACAGGCATGCAGATTATAGGCTTCACGGTAGTTGGCGACCTCCCAGAAGGCGGTCGCTTTTGCAACTGCATAGGGGCTGCGGGGGCGAAAGGGGGTCTCTTCGTCAGCGGGCACTCCGCCGGTATTGCCAAAACATTCACTCGATCCGGCATTATACAGGCGTGCCTTGATGCCGGTGAAACGGAGCGCCTCGAGTAGATTAAGCACACCAACACTGATGCTTTCCAACGTTTCAACCGGTTGGTCGAAAGAGAGCCCGACTGAACTCTGGCCGGCCAGGTTGTAGATCTCGTCCGGTTGCACCTTGGCCAGGATCTGCAGCACACTGCGGAAGTCGTTGAGCGCCATGGAGTGACAGATAATTTTTTCCCTGATACCAAGTCGCAGCAGGTTGGGAAAGCTGGTTACCTGCGCGTCCCGGGCCGTGCCATGGACTTCGTAGCCTTTTTCCAGAAGTAATTTCGCTAAATAGGTGCCGTCCTGGCCGGAAATCCCGCAGATAAGGGCTTTTTTTATCTTTGCCATAAACGTCCCTGGAAATTAGATTCTGTATCGGAGAGATTAATGCTCCACTCTGGCGTATTGCCCAACCCTATTCAAACAACATCTCCAACATCAGCCCTTCTACCAGATATGACTAAACATATCCTGGCAACTTCCGCGGCCACATTTTAACTTCACGACAACATCAATCCCATTTTGCCTCACAAAAAAGTAGGGACGCTTCCCGGTTCAAATGCAAATCAGACCAGTTATACCATGCTTTGCAGCGGCTCTACTTCTACCCCGGCAACCTCTTCCGATTTTTTCAAAGACGATTCACTTTATCAAACAAACTCAATTACCTGGTATTTTATCTGACCCATCCAACCCCAAAGCGGCAGAGATCTGCCGCAGGTACTGAACCACGTCGTCTAAACTGTTCACTATCTGACCACAGATTACTTCCGGATCAATCTTTTCGTAATCATGAGCAAGAAAGTTTCTAAAACTGGCTATTTTTGCAAAGCGGTAGGCAAACTCTGCATCAAGAATATGACTGTCTCCCAAAATATCGAATGACTCTGCATATGACTGGGGTATTCTCAATCCTTTATGCTTTATGACCAGCTCAGCCAACACAATGCAACTGTCTGACAACAGATAGAGGTAATGGAGCACCGCACCTCGGTACACGGGATCGGCGGTAAATCTAACCCTGCAGTCATCCTTGATTGTGCGGATTATTGCGAGATGTTCGTTTATCCGTCCTATTTTTTGCCGTATGCGTTCCACTAAACCCCCATGGCGTAGTGCCGCTGATATTTGAAGTCCGTAGAGCTATGCAGTACATTCAACTCGAACTCTGCTCTTGCCTCATCATCGGTTGAGTAAAGAACCTTACCGTGCCTGATGATTTCATCGTTTAATATCAAATTACCCGAGATATCAAGCAGCAGTATGTCAATATCATTTCTTTTTAATGTGCGACACAGGTCTGCATACAAACGAAATTTTAAGTCAGTTGCGCTTGTTTTATCGTTATTATGCAACAACACGGCAATATCAATATCACTTGATGCAGAGGCCACTCCCTGAGCCGTTGAACCGAAAAGATATGCCGTAATGATCTCTTGGCTGTACGTGGAAAAAACCTCAGCAAGTTCAGCTTTTAATAGCTCTACATCCATATTATTACCTGTTTAAGACTTACAAGATGACACGTAGGGAAAAGTTGAAAATGTACGCCTCAATAGTACTTCACGATTTGAAACCAAACACCCTCTGCCCACCCTTCGCTTCGCTTACGTCAAACAAGACCCTGAAGCGCTGCCCTGACATCCGCATTCCATGGTTCGATCTCCAGGGCACGGCGATAAAATGATTTGGCCTCTTCAGGGCGGCCGACTGCCACACATATCTGCCCCAGTCCGGCCAGGGTTTCCAGATCGCGCGGCTGCTGCCGGAACAGGTCGAGATAGATACTGATGGCATCATCAGTTCTGCCCAGTTCGGCAAAGTAGAGATCAGCCAGGTTCTTGCGGAAGTTACTGTTGGCAGGCTGCAGCTCGACTGCCCGTTCGTAGGCACGTTGCGCGCCACCAATGTCGCCGAGGCGATAGCGCAACACGCCGAGATCGTTATGATAGAGGGCATTACTGCCGTTGGTGTGGGCCAGCTCTTCGAGCAGACAGTGCGCTTCACTCAGCCGCTCCTGCTGTACAAGCTTTTGTACTTCGACATAGGTTTCATCGGCACTGAACCCAATGGGGAGTGGCGACTGAGCATTTTTCACCGATGCTGAAATAGCGGCGAGTGATTCCCGGGCATCGCTGTTCCAGGGCTCTATTTTCAGGATTGTTTCGAGGAATGAGCGGGCATCATCAGTCTTGCCTGTTTCGAGACAGATATTGCTGATTGCCTTCAGCGTCTCGATATCTCGAGGATTGCTGCCGAGAATCTTGACATACAGTTTCAGGGCCTCTTCGGTATCGCCGCAGGCGATGTAGAGCAGGTCGGCAAGGTTCTTTTGAAAAGTAAGATTACCCGGCTGCAGGCGGTGCGCTTCCTCGTGATGGCGGCGGGACTGGATGAGATCGCCTTCCTGTTGGCAAAGGACTCCCAGATCATTGTGGCCGGGGGCGTAGCCGGAGTGGAGGGCAAGCAGCTCTTGCAGCGCACGGCGTGCCTCACCGCGTTTGCCGGAGTTAGCCAGATCGAGCGCCTGACGGTGAAGCTGTTCCGGGCTCTTGAGCGGTGCCTGAAAAACCGGCGCCCTCTGAAGCGGGAGGGCAGGAGGCTGCTGCATGACTGCTGCTGGCGGCACAACCGGCGCGATTGGAGTCTGGACAGGCGGAGCGGATATCTGCACCGACTGCGTCGGGGTCGGCAGCCCGCCTCCCAGCTGCTGCAGGGCCTGACGCGCCTGACTGTTGACGGTATCAAGCTGCAGGGTCCGGGAGAAATACTGGCGGGCCTGTTCGCGACGACCGATCTGGAGACTAATCGTGCCGAGGGCATTCAATGTTTCAACATCGAAGGGGTTGTCTTTCAGGATATCCAGATAGGTCTGGATGGCATCGTCGGCCCATTCCAGTTCGACAAAATAGAAATCAGCCAGATTTTTACGGTAGGTGATGTTGGACGGTTCAAGTTTGTGGGCTTTTTCATAGTGAGCGAGTGCCTTCAAACTATTACCAGCCTGATAATAAAGAACCGCCAGGTCGTTATGGGCCTGGGCAAATTCGGGATATATCTTGAGGAAATTCTGAATGTGGCGCAGCGCTTCATCTGACTCCATGTCACGACTCGCGGTAATTATTCTCTCGTAGGTGGCCCGGCCTTCGATTACGACAAGGCCCTGTAATGTCTGTTGGTTCATAGCATCTCCTTGGTTGAAGGCTTGCGTACGGACAGTTCTGATTCCGAGCAATATTTCTACAATAGTTACTTCACGTTTGCAATAAATGGTTTAATAATCAAGCCTATCTCTGTAGGTAACAAAACAGGGGGATCCGTACCGCGACCCCCCTGGACAGAACAACTCCTTTTTAACAGTCTTGTTAAAATGCTTTGGTGGCATACCCGTCGATCTGGTCCCCGGTTGTGTCCATCTGCCTTCCGGATGAATCTTTACCGGTAAATTTGAAAACAAGATGTGCCGGGTCGATGGTGGCATCTCCGGCAGAATTCTGCTGAACGGTAAACGTTACACTTGCCTGACGTGTTTCCGGGTTATACGTAACCGAATAGGGGCGCTTGGGTATACTTACTTCACGATCAGTCGTCGGCATGGTGCTGTTGTAGTATCCGCCTCCCGTGCTTTTTGCCCGCGATATTTCCCAATTGGCAGGATTCATGATTGAGGCCACATCCATTTCATTGTTGAATGCAATTGAGACAGACACCTTTTTACTGGAATCCGGAGTCAGCAGCAGAGTCGGGTCCAGCATCCAGAGAGGTGTACGCGGGCCCAGTAACTGATTGAAGCCACGGTTGTTGGCGGCGTCCATGTAGAGCATTTTGGGTTTATTGAGGAGAAACCCCAGATCATTCGCGAAGCTTGATTGCTTCGAGTCGAGAATACTGAGTTGCTCCGCTGCCTTGTCGGTTTCGCCCAATTTCACATAGGCGGCACCAAGTTCATAGTTAGCTGCAGGAAAGTCTGTTTTAAGCCTGAGTGCTTTTTGCAGCTGTGTGACCGCATCCTCCGATCTCCCCATCTTGTTGTAGAGTACCCCCAAGCTGTAGGGGACGTTGCCGTCACGGGGAGAGACCTTGGCAACCTTGTTGAACTGGGCCTCTGCCTCGCCAAAACGGTCGGTCTGGGTATAGAGGATGCCGAGGGTATAATCTGCCAGGGGGTTGATCGGGTCCATCCTGGCGGAAATCTTGAATTCTTTTTCAGCATCGGTGTACTGCTTCGCCTGGAGATACGCGTTGCCGAGATCATTATGGGCGGTCACCGAGGTTCTGTCGAGCTGTACGCCGATTTTAAAATATTTGATCGCCTCAGCTGTATTGCCCTTGCCCTGATAAATCTTGCCCAAACTGGCATAGGCATCGGTGTTCTGAGGGTCAAAGGCCAGCACCTTCTTGAATTCTCTGATAGCTTCATCGTTCTTGTTCTGCCCCCAGAGAGTCGCTGCCTTGTTCAATGCATATTGGGCAACCTGGCTCCGCTGGGTCTGTACATTTAGAGCTACCGATGCAAAGGCATCGGCATTCGCTGCAAATTGGTCGGATTGGGAAAGGGCCATGACAAACCTCATGTTTTTTAGACAATTAGATGAATCTACAACTGCGAAACTACGGCGAATATTACCTGCTAAGCTTATCGGATAAAAGCATAATCAGTTCAAGCAATATTTCATGCAGTTCAACATTAATTGAGCTTTAGTGACAACCTATGCTACCGTTACTAGCGTAGACAAGTGTAATATCACCGTATTTTTCAGCGGGATTATATTGCCACGGTCTGGGGAAAATTTATCGGCGTATTTCGTATTTCATTTTAGGGGGCGTTCATGCAGACAGATGATTGTGTTGTCGGAATAGATATTGGCGGTACGACCGTCTCCCTCGGCTTTGTTGGTCGTCAGGGCTCGCTGCTCTGCGAGGCGACTTTGGATACGCTGGCTAACCAGCCAGCAGAGCTTCTTGTTTCACGCCTTTATGACACTATAGAGAATTTACGCTCGACACTCCCGCCTCAGACCACTCTTGCCGGAATCGGCATCGGCGCTCCCAACGCCAACTACCTTCGCGGGACGGTAGAAAATCCACCTAATCTGAACTGGGGGGGGGCAACCAATCTTGTGGAACTGTTCCGTGGGCACTACGATCTGCCGGTGGCGATCACCAATGACGCCAACGCCGCCGCAATCGGCGAGCTGCTGTTCGGCTCCGCACGGGGGATGAAGCATGTCCTTGTCATCACCCTGGGAACCGGGCTGGGAAGCGGATTTATCGTTAATGGCGAGCTGTTGTACGGTGCCGACGGCTTTGCCGGCGAACTCGGCCATACGACCGTCGAACCGGAGGGACGCGTCTGTACCTGCGGCAAGCGGGGGTGTCTGGAAACGTATGTTTCTGCCACCGGCATCTGCCGGACTGTTTCCGAACTGCTGGCGCAGCGGCTTGATCCGAGCACTTTACGTGAAGCCAGTTACAGCGCACTGACCTCGAAAAAAATCTATGAGGCGGCCTGCGTTGGAGATCCAATTGCCCTGGCGGCCTTCGATACCACGGCCCGGATTCTCGGGATGAAGCTGGCTGACGCCGTTGCCCACACGAGCCCCGAAGCGGTCTTTCTCTCTGGTGGAATGGCGGCTGCCGGAGATCTGCTGCTGGCACCGACGAAGCGCTATCTGGAGGAGTTCCTCTTCACTCCGTACAAAGGGAAGGTGAAGCTGTTCCGCTCAGAACTGCCGGAAGGGAGCGGCGCGATTCTGGGGGCGGCAGCGCTGGCCTGGCATGAGGTGGATCGGGCAAAAATCGTTACGCCCCTCTGACCTCCACCGTCACATCATACAGCGTACTCCCCCGCCCGCCGTCTGTCAGGCGCTGCGACGTCAGGGCATTGACCCCCCGATCGCCGGGAATGAATTCCCGCCACCAGACCCCTTCGGTAACAACCGTTCCGGGCGGTATCTTCCCAGAAATCCGTAAAGTAAATCGCACTGCACCGAGGTCGTTGCAGGCCGTAACCGTTTGTCCATCAGCCAAACCACGAGTTTCCGCATCGCTCCGGTTCATCATCAGCTCCATGCAGCTCTGCTTTGAGCGAAGATCGTCCTGCTCATAAAAACTTGAATTGAGAGCAAACGGCGTCGTCGCCGGCTGCAGACGGAGCGGATAGCCGTCCCCTTCGGCATGGGTCGGGAGGAGGCGCGGTAACGTCTCTGCTTCACGCACGTTCAGAATTTCAATCTTTCCCGATGGCGTTACCCATTCCTTCTTTGGGTCGGTGGGCGGGGTCAGCATGACCGGTTCTCCCTGCCGTAACCGTTCGGAGACGGTAGCGTCCCGCCAGCAGTTTTCTCCGGCCAGCAGCAGTTCGATCAGCTCCTCTGCCGACAAACAAAAAAATGGTTCATTCCACCCCATTCCGTCCGCCAGCAGTGAAAACACCTCCCGGTTGCTTTTGGCTTCACCAACCGGCGGGACCGCAGCGCTGCAGCGCTGGGCGTGGTAGCTGCCATAACAGCGATACAGGTCGGGATGCTCCAGAGACGAGGTCGCCGGGAGAACGATGTCGGCATAGCGGGCGGTGTCGGTCAGAAAGCGTTCGTGGACAACCGTAAACAGCTCCTCCCGCTCCAGACCCCGGATGACGGCATTCTGGTCCGGAGCAATGGCGGCCGGATTGGAATGGTACACATAGAGCGACATCACCGGCGGGTCTGCAAGTTCGGTCAATGCCGCTCCCAACTGGTTCATGCTGACCAGTCGCGGCAGGGTCGTCATGAAATCCTCACGCGTCACACTCTGGAGCGGGAAAGCTGCTCCCGTTGAGGTGCCGATAAAGATCCCACCGCCAGGTTTTGCCCAGGCGCCAATTGCAGCCGGGAGGCAACAGATCGTCCGCACGGTCATGGCACCGTTACCGTAACGCGTCAGACCACTGCCAAGGCGGATAAAAGGAGCTTTTGCGGTGGCATACTCCCGTGCCATCCGCTCTATTACCCCGGCAGGCAGGCCGCAGACCTCCGCCATCTGTGGTGGCGAACAGGCCGGCAAGATCTGCGCTGCCAGCTCCTCAAAGCCGAGCACATTCGCGGCGATGAACTCCCGGTCAAGCAACCCTTCCCGTTCAATAACATGCAGCATCGCCAGCGCAAGAACGCCGTCACTACCGGGGCGGATCAGGAACGCTTCATCGACCGCCTCGCAGGTCGGGGTGCGGTAGGTGTCAATTGCCCACACCCTCGCGCCGTTGCGGCGTGCTACTTGAGCATCCCGCATGGCATGGATACTGGTTGCGGCGGCATTAATCCCCCAGAGGATCACCAGGTCACTCTGCTCGATTTCAGCCGCTTCCATCCCCGGAGTATCCCCCATAACCGCCTTCCACCCCGCATCCTTGGCGGGTGAACAGATCGTCCGCTCCAGCCGTGACGCTCCCAGCTTGTGAAAAAAAGCATGGCCGGCATTGCGCTGCACGAGGCCCATCGTGCCGGCGTATGAGTAGGGCAGGATCGCTTCCGCTCCGAGACTGGCAATAATGTGCTGCCAGCGGCGGCAGATTATTGTTATCGCCTCATCCCACGAAATCGGCTCGAATTCTCCGTTCCCCTTTTTACCGACCCGCCTGAGCGGTGTTGTCAAGCGCCGGGGAGAGTGGACAGTCTGCTCATAATGCCCCATCTTCGGACAAAGCAAACCTCGCGTAACCGGATGATCCGGGTCACCACAGACACTGATAGCGCGACCGTTTTCAACGGTGACCAGCAGGCCGCAGGCATCGGGGCAGTCATAGGGGCAGACGGAGCGGATTGTTACTGACATGGGGCGTATCCTTTCACTCCTGAAATATACGCACGACTATAGACGATTTCAAAAAACATTTGCAGATGAAATCGTTTTGATGCGATAACATCGGATACTATAAATCTGAGAGGTTTATCATGACACAACAGCCGGAAATCCTGCATTACGCTGTCTCCGTGGTCGGCAAAGACCGCCCCGGTATTGTGGCCGCCATAAGCGAGGGGCTTTTTAACCTTGGCTGCAACATCGCCGACTCCAGCTGTACGATGTTGGGAGGCGAGTTTGCCATGATCCTGATTATTTCTCTGAAAAAGCCGTTCAGTAAATCGAGGCTGATTGAAGAGTTGAAGCCTGTTTGCGACCGGATCGGAATGACGCTGGGGGTGCGCACGATGCATCCGGATGAGGTCGCCCGCCAGGAACCTGATGGCGAGATCTGCATGATCTCGGTCTATGGTGCCGACCAGCCGGGTATCGTCTATCGTGTTACCCGCGAGTTAGCCGCCCGCAATATCAACATTACCGACCTCAACACCAAACTGATCGGAACGGAGGAGGAGCCGGTCTACGTCTTGATGCTGGAGGTGGCGCTACCAGATGGTGAGAGCCCCGAGAGCGTGGAGCAGAGGTTGGGTGCCCTGAAAAAAGAGCTGAACGTGGAGATCGGCGTTCGGGTCATAACCCCGGTGGCATTCTAACATGGCGGTTCAACCAATTTTACGGTATCCGCATCCGGTATTGAAAAAGCTCTGCCATCGGGTTGAAAAAATAGACAGAAAGATCAGTGAGTTGATCCAGGATCTGGTTGACACAATGCATGAGGGGCCTGGTTCGGTTGGAGTCGCCGCCTCGCAGATCGGGGTCACACTGCGGGTCTGTGTGGTGGATGTTTCCAAAAACCGTCATGGCAAGGAGAACAACCATGGCCTGCTGTGCATGATCAATCCGGAAATCACGGGTCGCAGCGGCTCGGCCACGATGCGCGAAGGGTGCATGAGTGTGCCTGACTACACCGGTGATGTCGATCGGGCTACCGAAATTACGCTGCAGTTCAGCGAGCCGGACGGAACCCTCCGCGAGATAGCCGCCAGCGGCTTTGAAGCAGTGGCAATCCAGCACGAGATGGACCACCTGGACGGCGTCCTGTTTCTGGACCGGGTGACCAGTATCAAAACCGGGCTGTTCCGGCGCAAGAACTACTGATGATCAAAAAAACAGATATCCGCAGATTAGCACAGATATACGCAGCCAAAAGTAGGCGCTTCTAAGCGACGAATCAAAGGCTTGAACTAAGTACTTGTTTAACCAAAAGGTGGACCTGCTTTTTGAATAAGCATTGGATTTTATCTGCGTTACTCTGCGGATAAACAGCCGTTTCTAAGACTAAATGACGGGGTACAACCATGTCGGATCTCTTGACCAAAAAAGAACAGCGGGAACTGCTGAAGATCGCCCGGCAAACGATTGTTGGCTATGTTACCAGCGGGAAGGTTCCGGCGATAGCGCCGACATCACCGGGACTGAATCTTCACTCCGGCTGTTTCGTCACGATCAAGCAGAAGGGAGAACTGAGGGGATGTATCGGCAATTTTGTCTCCGACCAGCCACTTTACCTGCTGGTGCAGGAGATGGCGGTCTCGGCGGCAACCCGCGACCCCCGTTTCTATCCGGTAAAGGTCGATGATCTGGCCAATTTCACGCTTGATATTTCGGTGCTCTCGCCACTGCAAAAGGCCGCTTCGGTTGAGGAAATCAAGGTCGGCACCCATGGTATCTACATCGTCAAAGGGAGTTATCGCGGCGTGCTGCTTCCCCAGGTGGCGACCGAATACGGCTGGAACCGCGACCAGTTCCTGGAGCACACCTGCATCAAGGCCGGCCTGCCCCAGGACGCCTGGCAAGGGGAGTGTGACATCTACATTTTCAGCGCCCAGGTCTTCGGGGAATAAATTTACGACAATCCGCGCACCCTCTCACCAAACTCCCCGTCAAGCGATGCGGAGACGGTGACCTCCATCAGTTTTGCATTCTGAAACGTCATCGCCGAGCAGTGCAGCATCATCCTCCCGGCAGGCTGGCCGCCATAGGTTGAATCGCCGACTATCGGCAGACCGACCGATTCAAGATGCACCCTGATCTGGTGGGTACGACCGGTCAGCGGTCGTGCCTCCACCAACGATAATTCACCGGATGAGACAAGCGTACGAAATTCGGTTTGCGATTCCTTGCCGCCTTCGACGACCCCGTAACGGGCCGAAGCGACCTTGCCGATCGGTGCGTCCACGGTCCACGCCTCCTGATCGGGGCGTCCACACACCAGCGCCAGATACAGCTTATCAACCAATCCATCCTGGAATTGTTTAGAGAACCTTGCTGCCGCCTGCCGGTTTTTCGGGAAGAGCATCGCCCCCGATGTGCCGCGATCGAGACGGTGGACGACCCGGGCCGGCTCATTGTTCCCACCCGCCTTGAAATATTCGGTCACCCAGTATTCGAGCGTCCCTTTCAACTGATAGGGGGTGCGCTGGCTGTTGATCCCGGCCGGTTTGTTGACGGCGATCAGCTCGGCATCCTCATACAGCAGCGCTTCGGGTGACAGCTGCAGCTCCTTGAACCGTCCCGCTTCCATGATGCCGATCTCGATGACGTCACCCGCCTTGACGCTCCGCGATGCCACCCGCACGAGGGCAACGTTGACCGTACAGCCGCCGCGATCGATGATGCGGCGCGCCTCTGATTTGCTCACCCCTGGGCAGAGGGTTGCGATGGCGTCGTCGAGCCGGCTGCCGTTCTGTTCTTTTCCAACACTTTTTCTGAGTATCATGCCGTTCGTAGTACCCTTTTTGGCGCCCGAAGGCAAATAAATCCTTTGTGGCTAATGCACCCGCTTTCTGCTAGTCTCTGCCGCTATGACACAGACCTCCCGTACCATCACACCGCCGCTGCGCGGGCCGGTGCCGCTTTCCCACCTGTTTCTACGCTCTTTCTTGCGGGATGGGGACATTGCAGTCGACGCGACCTGCGGTAACGGGCATGATACCGTGCTACTGGCCGATCTTGTCGGCGTTAACGGCCATGTTTACGGGTTCGACATCCAGCAGCAGGCGATTGCCGAAACCTGCCGCAAGATTGGCGAAAGCGGCCTGTCGGACCGGGTAACACTGCTGCAGAGAGGGCACGAAGAACTGGCCGAGTATATCGCCGAACCGCTTCAGGTCGTGCTGTTCAACCTCGGCTACCGCCCCGGTGGAGACCGCAGCATCATCACCCGGCCGGACACAACCGGAAGAGCCCTGGAGCAATCACTGGAGCTTCTGGCCCCGGGCGGGGTTATTCTGGTGACCATTTACCCCGGTCATAGCGGCGGTACTGACGAGCAGTCCACGGTCGAGGGGTGGGCAGCCGCACTGGAGCCACGCGCCTGTCACTGTTGGCGCATGGGGCAGACCAACACTAACCAGACTGCCCCCTACCTGCTCCTTATCCAAAAGGGGGTCTGAGATGATGCACATCCTGCTGCCATTCATCGTCATCATTCCGTCACTCTCCTATTCGCTGTTTTCGCTGTTCTGCGCGACACGGTTTTTTATCAAGAATAAGCCGTTCCCATCTAATTCTTCATTTCCCGCCGTTTCTATTCTCAAACCGGTCAAAGGTATGGACGCAGACAGTTACGATAATTTTGCCTCGTTCTGCTCCCAGCAATATTCAGGAGCAGTACAGCTGATCTTTGCCGCTGCATCGCCTGACGATGCAATTATCCCGGTCATCCGCCAGCTGATTGATGATTTTACCAATCACGACATAACCCTCGTCATCAATCCGGCACTGTATGGCCCCAATTATAAGGTATCAAACCTGATCAACGCTTTTCCGCAGGCAAAACATGACATCATCATCGTTTGCGACAGCGACGTCAGCGTTGAGCCGGACTACCTGCTATCAGTGACTGCTCATTTTGCCGACCCACAGATCGGGCTGGTCACGTCTCTGTACCGCACCTCCGAGGTGCATGGCATCGCCACGGCGCTTGAGGCGACCGGCTTTACGTCTGAGATGATTCCCAATGTCCTCGTGGCACAACAGCTCGAAGGATTAACATTCGCCCTCGGTGCTTCGATGGCGGTCCGCCGCGCCGCGCTGGAGTCAGTCGGCGGCTTCGAAGTTTTGGCAGGCTATCTGGCAGATGACTACCACCTGGGCAACAAGATCCACCGGGCCGGGTGGCGCATCGCACTTGACTCCTGTTTTGTCGAGAGCGTCATAAAAGCCGACAACATCATGACGGTGTTTTCCCGACAGCTCCGCTGGGCCAGGACCATGAGGGTCAGCAGGCCGGGAGGCTACCTGGCATCCGGCATTACTCTTCCCTTTCCGGCGGCACTACTGGCGTCGTTTCTGGCCCCGACACCGGCAGTGGGGGTGACCGCCGTGGCGCTGCTGTACGGAGCGCGTCTGGTTGTCTGCACCATGTACAGTCGCTGTTTTGCCAATGACAATCTGTTACCGAAGTGGCTCTGGCTGCTTCCGCTGCGGGATATGCTCTCCTTTTTCATCTGGGCACTCTCTTTTTTGGGGAACCGTGTTGAATGGCGGGGCAGCAGATTCGTTCTGAAACCGGGTGGAAAGATCGAAGAGCTGGTTTAATGCTAAAAACTGCAGCTCAAATTTTTTTATCGGGTAGATACAACTGATGGCACCTTCGATTTAGCTTCGCCACCTTCCGCTCCCCCGGCTAACAGCACAATATCCACTCGCCGGTTCCGTGCCCTCCCCTCCTGTGATTCATTTTCGCTTATGGGGCGATACTCTCCATAGCCAACCGCCGAGAGCGATTCCGGGTCGAATCCGGCTCGCTCCGTCAGAAAATGAACCACCGTTGTCGCCCTGATGGTCGACAACTCCCAGTTTGAGCGGAACTCGGCTGAGCGCATCGGCACATTGTCGGTATGCCCTTCAATCCTGAACGTATTTGCATACTGGTTTAACGGCTCTGCAATAGCGGCCAGTGCTTCCACTGATTCCTTTTTCAGGTCGGCACTCCCCGAATCAAAAAAACCCGCTTCCTTGAGGCTGACCACGACGCCGCGTCTGGTGATTTCCACAGCAACCTTCCCGCTGGCCCCGCTCTTCACGAGATACGCATCTATTGAGGCTTTGATTGAGTTGTAATCTCTGTCGCTTGCATACTGGCGTACTTTACCTGCAGAGGTGAGCCGGGATGCGGCGGCAGTGGGCGGCGACTTCAAATCGGGTATGATACTGACGGCACCGGATTGTATGATTACCGGCTTCCCCCCCGTCCCGCTTTGAACCATGCCGAAGGCGCTCTGCATTGATTGCGCCACCTCTTCTGCCTTCTTCTTGTCTGACTGTCCCATGGCGTACATAACCACGAAGACGGCAAACAGCAGGGTGAGAAGATCGCCGTACGAGACAAGCCAGCGTTCGTGGTTGACGTGTTTTTCGGGTTCTTGCTTAATCGCCATGGGGCACCTCAACAAACGACCGGTCGTCTTAAAACTCGGTAAAAAAATTATTTCCTCAATAACTGACCAAATAAAAGTGAAACACATTGCTGCACCGGTTCAATACGGTCTTCAATCTTCATTCGCACGACGCTTCCCGTCCATGCGTCCCAAAACAGGCTGGCCAATTCATGTGCATCAACATCATCCCTGGCTAATCCCAATTGCTGCGCTTTCCGAATGTAACCGGCAACGTTGGTAAGCATGTCATCCAGGAGTGTCTTCATCGTGGTGCGGCATTCAGGACTGGTTTCGCACATCTCCGCCGCTACGTGTGCAACGACGGAAAAGGTGTTCACAGCACAGTCAATATGTTCCACCAGCATGACCTCAAAGCAATCCTGCAGTGCCTGGAGCGGATCAGTGGTATTTGCATCAATGGAAGAATGCCATTTTTGCCAGAAATCAGCTGAATGCCAGCGAATGATCTCAATGCCGAATTCCTCTTTGCTCTTGAAGTAATTATAAAAAGAGCCCTTCGGGACACCTGCGTTATCGACGATTTCCTTGATACCGGTGCCGTGGTAGCCGCGCTTGGCAAACAGGGTGAGACCGACTTCCAGCAGCAGGGGGCGTATCGTATCGGGATTTTTTGGACGGGCCATTAGACAGATATATGACCGGTCGTTTTATTTTGCAAGATAATTTATAATCCGTAAAAAAACATTGACTAAGACACTGGCAAAAGTTATTACTGAATGAACGTTCATTCCGATATGAGGCAAATACATGGCAAAGCAGGACAAGCGTGAAGAGATCGTCCGCGCAGCACTTGAGCTGATCGCAGAGCATGGTTTTCATGGCGCACCGATGGCGATGATCGCCGAACGGGCCGGGGTCGGTGCTGGGACGATCTATCGTTATTTCGAAAACAAGGATGTTATGATAATGGAGCTCTTTCGGGAATTGGAAGAGCGGAGCTACCCGTTAATCAAGAATGGATATGCTCCCGAGAAACCACACCGTGAGCGTTTTCTCCATCTCAATACCGCTATGATACATTACTTCATAGAATACCCGCTTGATTATCGTTTCATCGAGCAGTTCTTCAACTCTCCCTACGGCGTGGCGCACCGCCGCGACAAACTCCTGGGGACCAAAGAGGGGTGTGATGTTTTCAAGGAACTCTTTGAAGAGGGGATCTCCCAACAGATAATGAAGGACCTTCCCATCGTCATCCTCTTCGATCTGGCCTTTGGGCCGATTTTAGGCGTTGCACGGGATCACATCCTCGGCTTCATTGTGCTGGATGAAGTTTTAATCGCCCGGACGGTAGAAGCGTGCTGGGATGCAGTGAAACGCTGAAGGATATTCTTAAAAACAAAAAAAATCCGTTGTCATTATTCCAACTCACCGAGGTATTCACATGCATCAATCACTCAGTAGATTTTCTGTTTTCATTGCGGCGACACTGGTCACTGGCCTGACACTCACCGGCTGCAGCAAGCCTAAATCCGCACCTCCTCCAAGCGGTCCGCCCGAAGTCGGGATTATCGTCGTCAAGCCGGAGAGGGTTTCTCTGACAACGGAGCTTTCCGGCCGGACGGTCCCGCAGATGATCGCAGAGGTACGCCCCCAGGTCGGCGGCATCATCCGGAAGCGCCTTTTCACCGAGGGTGCCGATGTAAAGGCGGGGCAGGTTCTCTATCAGATTGACCCCGCCACCTACGCGGCGGCCTTTGCAAGCGCCAAGGCTTCCCAGGCCAGGGCAGAGGCAACCCTGGGCACGGTGCGGCTCAAGGCGGGACGGTATAGTGACCTGATCAAGATCAATGCGGTCAGCCAGCAGGACAACGATGATGCCCAGGCAGCACTCCAGCAGGCCCAGGCTGATGTCGCCTCCGCCAAAGCTGCCGTGGAAACCGCCCGAATCAATCTGGCCTATACCAAGATAACATCTCCCATTTCGGGGCGGATCGGCCGTTCGACCGTGACCGACGGGGCACTCGTTACTGCCAGCCAGGCAACGGCACTGGCAACGGTTCAGCAGCTTGGTTCGATGTATGTGGATGTGACCCAGTCAACAGCCGACCTGCTCAAGTTGAAGCAGAACCTTGCCAACGGTGTCCTGAAAAAGAGCTCTTCAGCACAGGTCCAACTGGTCCTGGAAGATGGCTCCCCGTACCCACTGACCGGAACGCTCAAATTTTCAGAGGTCACCGTGGATCAAAGCACCGGTTCCGTCACCCTGCGCGCAGTATTTCCCAATCCCAAACAGGCGCTTCTCCCGGGCATGTTTGTACGGGCCATAGTGGTTGAAGGGGTGAATGAGGCTGCCATCCTCATCCCGCAGCGCGGGGTAACCCGTAATCCGAAAGGCGAAGCAATGGTCATGGTTGTTGGAGCCGAAGAGAAGGTTGAGCCGCGCCCGATCAAGGTTGTTCGTACGGTTGGCGACAGCTGGCTGGTCAGTGACGGGCTGAAAGCGGGAGATCGCATCATCCTGGAAGGGATCCAGAAGGCGCGGCCGGGGACAGCGGTCAAAGCGGTTCCGTTCGGCAGCGCACCGGCAGCAGCACCAGCCGGCTCACCACAACCACCAGCAGCCAAAAAATAAAGGAGCCGCTCAATGGCTACGTTTTTCATAAATCGCCCGATCTTTGCCTGGGTTATCGCTATCATGGTCATGTTGACCGGTCTACTGGCGATCAAGACCCTGCCGGTCTCCCAGTATCCGCCGATCGCACCGCCGCAGATCACCATCAACGCCACGTATCCGGGGGCTTCCGCCCAGACCGTACAGGATACGGTAACCCAGGTCGTGGAACAGAAGCTGAACGGCATCGACAACCTCATCTACATGTCCTCCACCAGCGACTCTGCCGGAGCGATCGCCATCAACCTGACCTTCAAGGCGGGCACCGACCCGAACATTGCCCAGGTGCAGGTGCAGAACAAGCTGCAGCTGGCTACGCCGCTCCTCCCCCAGATCGTCCAGCGCTCGGGGATCCAGGTCGTCAAGTCCACGAAGAATTTCCTGATGATCGTCGGCATCGTGTCTGAAGACGGCTCCATGGACCGCCACTCCCTGACCGACTATCTGGTTGCCAATGTCCAGGACATCATCAGCCGGACGGAAGGGGTTGGCGAGTTGATGGTCTTCGGTTCGCAGAATGCGATGCGGATCTGGTTGAATCCGTCCAAACTCAATAACTACCGTTTGACAACCAACGATGTGATTGCCGCGCTGCAGGCGCAAAATGCCCAGGTTTCCGCCGGTCAGTTCGGCGGTTCACCGGCCGCGCCGGGGCAGCAGCTTAACGCCACCATTACGGCACGGACCCTGCTCCAGACCACGGATCAGTTTGATGCCATCATCCTGCGCACGGGCAGCGACGGCTCCACTGTCAGGCTGAAGGATGTGGCCGAATGTAAAATCGGCACCGAGAATTACGATATAGAGGCCCGCTACAAAAGGAGCCCGTTCGGCGGCATGGCTATCCGTCTGGCAGCCGGGGCCAACGCCCTCGATACCGCTACCAGGGTCAAAACAAAGATGGCGGAGCTTGAAAAATTCTTCCCGGCCGGCGTCAAGGTCGTGTATCCCTACGACAGCACCCCGTTTGTCAAGATCTCCATCGAAGAGGTGCTCAAAACCCTGCTTGAGGCGGTTTTCCTCGTCTTTGTCATCATGTTCCTCTTTCTGCAGAATATCCGCGCCACCCTGATCCCGACCATCGCCGTGCCGGTGGTACTGCTCGGCACCATGGGGGTGCTGTCTGTCGCCGGATTCTCCATTAACACCCTCACCATGTTCGCCCTCGTCATTGTCATCGGCCTGCTGGTTGACGACGCCATCGTCGTCGTCGAGAACGTGGAACGAATCATGTCCGAGGAGGGGCTGTCCCCGAAAGAGGCGACCATCAAATCCATGGGGCAGATTACCAGCGCCCTCTGGGGCATCGCCACCGTATTGACGGCGGTCTTTCTACCGATGGCATTTTTCGGCGGTTCCACCGGCGTCATCTACCGGCAGTTCTCGATTACCATCATCTCGGCCATGATCCTGTCAGTGCTGCTTGCCATGACTCTGACCCCGGCACTCTGCGCCACCCTGCTCAAACCGGTCGAAAAAGGCCATACACCGGGAGAGTGCGGCTGGTTCTGCCAATTCTTCCGCTGGTTCAACAAATTTTTCGATTTTTCACGGGATAAGTATGTAGGGATCGTCGGACGCTCCTTCAATAAACCGGTGCGCTATCTGGTGGTCTACGGTGCCATTGTCGCAGGGATGGTGTTCCTCTTCCAGCGGCTTCCGACCTCGTTCCTACCGGATGAGGATCAGGGTTTCATCATCTGCCAGATTCAGCTCCCGGCCGGCGCAACCCAGGAGCGCACCATGAAGGTTGTCCAGCAACTGGAGAATCACTTTTTAGATCATGAACAAAAGACGGTGGAGGCGGTCATCACGGTTGCCGGCTTCAGCTTTGCCGGTCGCGGTCAGAACATGGGACTGGCCTTTGTCAGGCTGAAAGACTGGAAGGTCCGACAGTCCCCTGATTTGAAGGCACCGGCGATCGCCGGGCGCGCCATGGGGGCTTTCTCACAGTTCAAAGATGGTCTCGCATTTGCGTTTTCGCCACCGGCGGTCATCGAGCTGGGGCAGGCCAACGGTTTCGACTTCATGCTCCAGGACCGGGGTGGACTCGGCCATGAAAAGCTGATGGAAGCCCGCAACATGTTGCTCGGCATGGCAATGCAAAACCCGAAATTGAAAGCGGTCCGCCCCAACGGCCAGGATGACTCACCCCAGTTCAAAATAAACATCGACGATGTGCGGGCAGGGGCACTTGGCGTCCCGCTGACCAGCATCAACGAGGTTCTTGCCACCGCCTGGGGCAGTTCCTACGTCAACGATTTCATCGAAAACGGCCGGGTCAAGAAGGTCTATCTCCAGGCTGACGCAAAGTACCGCATGTTGCCGGAAGACATCGGCAGTTGGTACGTGCGCAACGACAAGAGTGAAATGGTGCCGTTCTCGGCCTTTGCCACCTCCAGCTGGAAGTATGGTTCACCCCGCCTCGAACGCTACAACGGCATTCCGTCGGTGGAGATCATGGGACAGGCGGCACCGGGGATAAGCACCGGCGAAGCGATGAAGGCGATGGAGGAGATGGCTGCCAAGCTGCCGCCGGGATTCGGCTACGAATGGACCGGACTTTCCTACGAGGAGAAGAATGCCGGTGCCCAGGCGCCGCTCCTCTATGCCATCTCGCTGCTGGTGGTGTTCCTCTCCGTGGCAGCGCTGTACGAGAGCTGGACCATCCCCTTTGTCAACCTGCTGATGATACCGCTCGGGCTGGTCGGAGCGATCGCGGCCGTTTCGCTGCGAATCCTCCCCAACGATGTCTATCTTCAGATCGGTCTGCTGACCACTATCGGCCTTTCCACCAAGAACGCTATTCTGATCATCCAGTTCATCAAGGAGCAAATGCATCAGGGGCATGAACTGGTCGAAGCAACACTGTCGGCGGTGAAGATCCGACTCCGCCCGGTTATCATGACCTCGCTGGCATTTTTCTTCGGAACCCTGCCGCTGGCGCTTACCAAAGGGGCAGGGGCGGCAGCCCAGAACGCCATCGGCACCGCCGTCACCGGCGGACTGCTCACGGCGACCTTCATCGACCTGATCTTCATCCCGTTTTTCTTTGTGCTGGTATCGCGGCTGTTTATGAAGAAGCAGCCCAAACTCCCACCCCCACACACAGAACCTGGCATTTTAGGTAACGCCCCGGAGGCCAACTGATATGAAACGAAGTATTACCATACCACTCATTGCAACACTCTTTGCCATGGCAGGGTGTTCAACCATGGCACCGAAATACAGCCAGCCAGCCGCCCCTGTTCCGGCCGGCTGGCCCGGCGGGGCAGCCTATAAAGAGGGAAGCAAACCGGCTGACAAGCCGTTGGCCGAAATCACCTGGCAGGAATTTTTCGTAGACCCTCAGCTGCGCAAGCTGATCACTTTGGCCCTTGAGAACAACCGCGACCTGCGTGTTGCCGCCCTTAACATCGAGCGATCACGGGCCCTTTACCAGATCCGACGTTCTGATTTACTGCCGAAGGTTGACGCTTCTGCCAACGCAAATTTCCAGCGGCTGCCGGAAGACTTCTCAGGCACCGGCCAGGCCGAAACCGTTCACCAGTACAACGTGGGACTGGGTGTCAGCTCCTATGAACTGGATCTGTTCGGGCGGGTGAGGAGTCTCAAGGACCAGGCTCTTGAGCAGTACCTTGCCACGGAACAGGCAAGGCGGAGTGTACAGATCAGCCTTGTGTCCCAGGTTGCCACCGGCTATCTGACCCTTGCCGCCGACCGTGAACGTCTGCAGCTTGCACGGGAGACACTGTCAAGTCAGCAATCCTCATACAACCTCACCAAGAACCGCTTTGATGCGGGTGTTTCATCGGCCCTCGATCTCAACCAGTCTCAAACCACGCTGGCTACAGCGCGGGTGGACATCGCCCGCTTCACAACGCTGGTGGCCCAAGACGAGAATGCGCTGAATCTCGTAGTCGGCTCGCCTGTCCCGACTGAGCTCCTCCCGGCAGCACTTTCCGAAAATCTCTCCGCATTGAAGGACATCCCGCCCGGCACCCCGTCTGACGTACTACTGCACCGGCCTGATATCCTGCAAGCCGAGAACCAGCTGAAAGGGCTCAACGCCAACATCGGAGCAGCGCGTGCCGCCTTCTTTCCACGCATCTCCCTGGTTTCGTCCGTCGGTTTCGGCAGCAACGAACTGGCCGGGCTCTTCTCTGGTGGTTCGTTTGCCTGGAGCTTTGCACCGCGCATCACACTGCCGATCTTCGACGCCGGCAGCAACAAGGCAAACCTGAAAGTGGCGGAGGTAGACCGCGACATCGCTGTTGCCCAGTACGAAAAAGCTATCCAGAGCGCCTTCCGGGAAGTGGCTGACGCCCTTGCCCAGCGCGGCACCATTGACGAACAGCTGGAGGCCCAGCAGTCCCTGACAAACGCCACGGCCGAAAGCTACAAGCTCTCCCGGGCGCGCTATGACAAGGGGGTAGACAGTTACCTGACGGTCCTCGACTCCCAGCGTTCCCTCTACGGAGCCCAGCAGGGTCTGATCAGCGTCCGCCTTTCAAGGTTGGCCAATCTGGTGACGTTGTACAAGGTGCTTGGTGGTGGTGACAAATAGTGAACCTGACTCCTGGCCGGTAGAAAACAAGTTCCTCTTTGCTTTTTCAAATCATTGATGTATATTTTTTCACTTACTTTTCCGCATGTAAAGGATTGACGTGGTTCAGGCTCTTGGACATATAACGATCGAAGTTTTACGCGACCTGGGACGGTCAGGGTGGTTTCTGCTCTATTCGCTCTACATGATTGTCCGGCAACCGGGCAGCTTCGTGCAGGTGCTGAAACAGCTGCGTTTTATCGGCACGAAGTCACTGTTTGTCATTGTCCTGACCGCCGCATTTACCGGTATGGTTCTTGGTCTGCAGGGATATTACACCCTGACGAAATTCGGTTCGGAAGGGATGCTCGGCACGGCGGTGGCGCTCTCCCTGATCCGTGAACTGGGTCCGGTGCTCGCCGCCCTGATGGTAACCGGGAGAGCCGGTAGCGCCATCACGGCTGAAATCGGCATCATGCGCATCACCGAGCAGATCGATGCACTGGAAACCATGGCGCTTGACCCGTTCAAGTATCTGGTAACCCCGAAATTTATCGCCGCAATGATTTCTCTCCCGCTGTTATGCGCCATTTTCGATGTGATAGGCATCTATGGCGGCTGGCTTGTCGGCGTCAAACTGCTGGGAGTCAATCCAGGGGCTTATTTCTATGAAATGGAAAAGTCGGTTGTCTGGCGCGACGTGTACTCCGGTTTTGTGAAATCATTCTCCTTCGGCCTGATCATCGCCTGGATCGGCTGCTACAAAGGGTACTATGCCGGTCATGGCGCTGAGGGCGTTTCAAAAGCCACAACCGAGTCGGTCGTATTGACCTCCGTTATCATACTCATCTGGGACTACTTCCTTACTTCGGTGCTGCTCTGACATGATCACTCTGCGCAATATACATAAGTCATTCGGTGCACAAAAGGTGCTCGACAACCTTGATCTTGATATCCCCGACGGCAAGATTACCGCAATCATCGGTCCGAGCGGCGAAGGGAAGAGCGTCCTCCTCAAGCACCTGATCGGCCTGCTTCAGCCTGACAGCGGCACCGTTGAGGTCGATGGCGAGAGTATTGTAGATGTACGTCGCTCCGAGCTGAACCGGATCCGTGAAAAATTCGGCATGTTGTTCCAGAATGTGGCGCTGTTCGATTCGATGACCGTTTTTGAGAATGTTGCCTTCCCTCTGGAAGAAAAAACATCCCTTTCAAAAGAGGAGATCCGCAGCAGAGTTCTCTCGGCCCTGGAAGATGTCGGGTTGAAGAACATTGAAAACAAATTTCCCGACGAGCTCTCCGGCGGCATGAAGAAGCGCGTCGGACTGGCACGGGCGGTGGTACTTAATCCCAAAATCATCCTCTTCGATGAACCGACCACCGGTCTCGATCCAATCATAAAACGGGCGATCCACCAGCTCATCAAGGACACCCATGCCAAGTTCGGCTTTACCGCCGTGATCGTTTCGCATGAAATACCGGAGATTTTTGATGTGGCACAAAACGTGGCCATGCTGTTCCGGGGCAAGATCCTGCAGCACGGCACATCCGAGGATATTAAAAATTCAGACCATCCGGCAGTTCGGCAGTTTATCAGCGGCAGCCTGGACGGCCCGATCCAGATGATATAAGAGGTATTATATGAACATGGTAAAACTGGAAATGATGGTTGGCACGTTCATGCTGATCGGCATCCTCTGCCTGGGGTATGTTTCAATCAAACTGGGCAAAATGGAAATTGGCGGAGGCGATTATTACTCCCTTATCGCCAGCTTTGATTCGGTTTCAGGACTGAAACCGGGGGCTCGCGTCGAAGTTGCCGGAGTCGAGGTCGGTAAGGTAGACCGGATCGCCCTCGATGCTGCAAGCGGTGACCGTGCTCTGGCCTATCTTAAAATCAACTCCGGCGTCAAGATCACTGATGATGTCATTGCCTCGGTCCGGACGAGCGGTATTATCGGCGATAAGTTTATCAAACTCCGTCCGGGCGGCTCCGAAACGATGCTGAAGAATAATGACAAGATCCGTGAGACCGAATCGGCCATTGATATTGAAGAGCTGGTCAGCAAGTTTATCCACGGCAAGGTCTAGCCTTCTGTAACGTTAAAAGGAATGTACGTAATGAGATTTTTTTTGTATGCCTGCATTGCGACGTGGTCGCTGCTTTCTTTAACCGGCACCACGTTTGCCGCTGAGACCCCGCCCCCCACGACGGGTATGGCCCTAACCCTTGATGACTGTATCCGTATGGCCCTGAAAGCGGCTCCCGAACTGGGGGAAGCAGATAGCGACATTGCCCTCGCCAGCAGCAAGCTTGACGAGGCGAAATCGTACCGTTTTCCGCGCCTGGAGATGACAGCACTGGTCGGACCGGCACCGACCGCCAGCCGCTCAGATATTTCCCCGGACGTCAGGACCGACAGAGGGTTCAGCTTTAGTTCTCTTACCTGGTTCACGAGCGCCGACGCCACTATTATCCAGCCGCTCTATACCTTTGGCAAAATATCCGAGAATATGAAGGCTGCTACCCACGGCATTGAGGTCGATCGCTCCCGCAAGCAGCAGCGGACTAACGAAATAGTCCAGCAAGTCAATGAATACTACAACGGCCTGCTGCTCGCCCGCGAAATGAAGGAACTCGTACTTGAGGTGCAGGAGATTCTGATCAAATCTCGTGAAAAAGCGCAGAAATTGCTTGATCAGGGGTCTGATACAGTTGATCAGATGGATCTATACAAACTTGATGCATTTTCCGGAATGGCCGCTAAATACCTCGAAGAAGCAAAAAAAGGGGAGGCACTCGCTCTCGCTGCCCTGAAAGCGCGCATGGGCATGCCGGTCGATGCGCAGCTGGAAACCGGCACTGAGCGGCTTGTGATTGTTGACGTAGAGATTCCTCCCCTTGAAAACTATATACAATCCGCGCGCCAGCGGCGCCCTGAATTCCATCAGATCGCTGAAGGGCTCAAAGCCCGTACTGCGCTTGTTGAAGCTGCCAAAGCAAATTATTATCCCGATATTTTTCTCGGAGGACTCTTCTCCTGGGCCTACGCGGAAGACCGTGAAAGGGTCAAGAACCCCTATATCAATGATCCGTTTAACCACCTCAACGCCGGCGTTGCTCTCGGAGCCCGCTGGAAACTTGATTTCGGCATAACCGGAGCCAAAGTGGCCGGTGAACGTGCACAGTACAACCGCCTGCTGAGCACCCGTGATTTTGCTGACGCCAACGTGCCGCTTCAGGTAAAGAAATACTATCTGGAACTTATTGAAGCCAAAAACAGCGCCGCAGCGACGCGCGGCGCCTATATGAACGCCAAAAAATGGGCTGTTACCGCTATTGCCAACTTTGACTTCGGCCTGGGTCCAGCCAAGGATATCTTTGAGGCACTGCAAGCTTATTCCACCATGCGTGCCGATTTTTTCAAATCCATCTATAACTATCGTATCGCGGCGGCCAATCTGGACTACGCCACAAACGAGCCTCTGCACAGTCACCAACAATAATCACGGGGAGACGGTATGTTGAAACGAATCATGCTACTGCTGGCAGCATCCTTATTAATGGCTTCGGTTGCATTCGCAAACCCACCAGCCGATGAAATAAAAAGAACCGTTGATGAAGTCGTGCGTATCGTTGCTGACAAGGATATGAAGAAGCATGAGACGAAACGGCGCCAGGCGCTCAAGAAATCCATTAGCAACATTTTTGACTACGCGGAAATGGCAAAACGCTCGATGGGCAAGCACTGGAACGCACGCACACCGGCTGAGAAGAAGGTTTTCGTAGATCTTTTTGCAACGCTCCTCGAAAACTCATACGCCGGGAAGATCGAATCATATAACAACGAGAAAATTATCTACATCAAGGATCTTGTTGATGGCGATTATGCCGAGGTAAAATCAAAGGTAGTCACTGCGAACCGCGACGAGTTCACTCTGGATTACCGCCTGCTCAAACAGAACAACAAATGGATGGTGTATGACGTTATCATTGAGGGTGTAAGCCTTGTCTCAAACTATCGCAGCCAGTTCAACAAAATCATCACTGCCAACGGCTATGACAAGCTTGTAAAGAAATTGCAGAGCAAAAATGAGGAATTGAAGGCGCCGTAAGCGGTGTGAATTATCTTGACACCCGCTTTAAGGCTATGATAAACGCTCCAGAACGCAGTTTCGGAAGTTTTTGCAGAACTTTGCAAGTAGCACGTTTGACCAGGCTTTGCGCTTTTCCTGCATCAGACTCCAGAAACGTTAGCGGTAACCAGATGTTCCGGTATGGCACCGGACAAAAAAGGAGGCAGGAAATGGCACAGGGTAAAGTTAAATGGTTTAATGACACAAAAGGTTTTGGCTTCATCGAACAGGATGGGGGCGAAGATGTTTTTGTTCATTTCTCCGCTATCAGCGGCGACGGCTTCAAATCTCTTGCAGAAGGTGATGCTGTCACCTTCGAAATCACCCAGGGACCAAAAGGGCTGCAGGCTGCTAACGTAGTCAAGAAGTAACCAGCACACTACATCGCGAATAATCTAAGCCCGCTGGGATCAGCGGGCTTTTTTTGTGGCCGTTTTCCTGTTATACGGTGCAGGGCTCCGTTCGCTCCCGGCGGTACCACCACAGAGCAGGCCGTAATCTCCTTCACGCCCCAGTTCCTTCAGTGCTTCAAGCACCTTGGCACGTTCTGCCGGGAGATGCCACAGCAGCAGAGACTTCTGCATCCCCTTTTCACGGTCACTGGTGGCGCTATAGACCCGCTTTCCGGTCATCGGATCGAGCCCGCTGTAGAACATGCAGGTGGCAATGGTCCCCGGAGTGGGGGTGAAGTCCTGAACCTGTTCCACCTTCATCCCCATTTTCTTGAGGATCAGTGCCAGTTCAAGCATATCAGCCAACGTACATCCCGGATGGCCGGAGATAAGGTACGGCACAATGAACTGGCGTTTTCCAAGCCGGTCGCTCTCGGCACGGAAACGTGCGAGGAACGTTTCAAACGCCTTCTTGCCCGGTTTGCGCATGATATCGGTAACGCGATCGACCAGATGCTCCGGGGCTATTTTCAGCAGGCCACTGACATGGTGACCGGTCAGCTCGCTGAAATAGGCGGGCTGCCGCTCAAGCAGGTCATAACGCACTCCGGATGACACCGCCGTATGGCGTACCCCCTCCAGAGCGCGGGCGGCCTGGAGCAGTGACGTCGCCGGCGCGTCAGCGGTACGCAGGTTTGAGCAGATATCGGGGAAAATGCAGCTCTCTCGCTGGCACTTCTTCATCGCTTCAGGGTTACGGCAGCCGAGGCCAAACATGTTGGCTGTTGGCCCCCCGATATCGCTGACCGTGCCGCGAAACCACGATTTCCTGGTCATCGCCGATATCTCCCCGAGAATTGAGCTTTTGCTGCGGGACTGGATCGTTTTGCCCTGATGCATCGTGATCGCACAGAATGCACAACCGCCAAAACAGCCGCGATGGCTGGTGACGGAGGTTTTGATCTGTTCCCAGGCAGGGATGGCATCGACATACGCCGGATGCGGGCTCTTTTCAAACGGCAGGGAATAAACGGCATCCATCTCCGCTTCACTCAGCGGGAACGCCGGGGGATTGCAGACCAATGAGCGATTGCCGTGCTGCTGTACCACCACCTTTGCCGACCAGGGGTTCTGCTGGAGATAGGTTGTGCGGAAAGCTTCGGCGAATGTATCCTTTGATGCCGACACCTCCTCAAAAGAGGGGATTGACACGCAGTCGTCGCCATCAAAACCGTTGCTGCCATACGCAGTGCCGCGCACATCACGGAGTTCCTTCAGTACTGCACCGTCACGGAGCCGCTCGGCCACTTCCAGAATCGCCCGCTCCCCCATGCCGTAGACAAGCAGATCGGCTTTGGCATCAAAAAGAATCGAGCGGCGCACCTTGTTTTCCCAGAAGTCGTAGTGGGCAAAGCGGCGCAGCGACGCTTCAATCCCGCCGATCACCACCGGCACGTCCTTGAAAGCCTCCTTCAGGCGGGAGGTGTAAACCATCGTGGCACGGTTGGGGCGAGCACCGTGTCTATTTCCGGGAGTATAGGCGTCATCATGGCGAAGCTTGCGGGCGGGTGTATAGTGGGCCACCATCGAGTCCATGGCACCGGCGGAAACGCCAAAGAACAGACGTGGCCGCCCGAGGGTCATGAATGATTCTTTGGAGCGCCAGTCAGGTTGTGCGATGATGCCGACACGAAAACCGTGCCCTTCAAGCCAGCGCGCCAAGAGCGGCACACCGAAGGCGGGATGATCAATATAAGCATCGCCGCTGACGAGGATGATGTCCAGCTCCTTCCAGCCCAGCCTGCGCATCTCTTCCTGTGTCGTGGGGATAAATGCCATAGGTCAGGGAAAGAGCGCCAGCCCTTCCAGGCCGCTTGTTTCAGGGAAACCGCAGAGGAGATTCATATTCTGTATCGCCTGCCCGGAAGCGCCCTTTACCAGATTATCGATAGCCGATACGACTATGATCCGGCCGGTACGTGGATCAACGAGCGGGGCAATATCGCAGCAGTTCGAGCCGCGTACATAGGCGGTCGAAGGAAGACTGCCGCTTGGAAGAACCCGTACGAACGGCTCACCATCATAGAATTCCCGGTACAGCGCGACGATGGTTGCGGTGTCGAGCGTTTTTTCCGGCGTGGCATAGACCGTTGAAAGAATGCCCCTGTCCATCGGCACCAGATGCGGGGTAAAGGTGATTTTCAACTGCTCTCCGGCCAGCAGGGAGAGTTCCTGCTCTATCTCGGGGGTGTGCCGGTGGGCACCGCCAACGCCGTAGGCTTTATACCCTTCATTCACCTCGCAATAGAGGCTGTCAACCTTGGCGGAGCGACCGGCGCCGGTAACGCCGGAAGCCGAGTCGGCAATAATGCTTGACAGGTCGATCAGGCCATTCTTCAGCAACGGCGCCAATGCGAGGATGATGCTGGTTGGGTAGCAGCCAGGGTTGGCGACCAGCTGTGCACCCTTGATCCTGTCACGCCGGATCTCCGGCAAGCCGTAGACCGCTTTCTTCAGATTCTCGGGATTAAGATGCGGTTCGTACCACTCCCCGTACACGGCCGGATCGGAAAGACGGTAATCGGCTGACAGATCGATGACTTTTTTCCCCAGTTTGAGGAACGTCGGGACGACCTCCATGGCAGCTTTGTGAGGAAGCGCAGTGAAGATGATATCCGCTTTCTCGGCTACCCGGACCGGCTCCAGATTTTCCAGCACGACATCACAGCGCCCTCTCAGCGTCGGGAACACCTCGGAGATACGCTTTCCGGCGCTCTGTTCTGAGGTCAGGCAGGTCACCGCCACCTCCGGGTGGCAATGAAGGATGCGGATCAATTCCAGCCCGGTGTAGCCGCTGGCACCTACGATAGCAATCTTCAACATTGGCATGACTCCTTTCAAAGAAAAAGGGGAAACCCTTGCGGATTTCCCCTTGTACCATAGCAGTGAAGTGTAATCCAGCGATTAGCGCTTGGAGAACTGGAAGCGTGCACGGGCAGCTTTTCTGCCGTACTTTTTACGCTCTTTAATGCGTGAATCGCGGGTGATGAAACCGGCTTTTTTGAGGACACCGCGAAGTTCAGGATCATGAATAAGCAGAGCCTTGGTGATGCCGTGCTTGATCGCGCCGGCCTGGCCGGTATCGCCGCCACCGGAAACAGTGACGTACACATCAAAGATGCCGACTTTTTCAACAAGTTCAAACGGCTGACGGACAACCATCTTGGATGTCTCACGACCGAAATACTTATCAAGAGTCTTGTGGTTTACGGTAAATTTGCCATCGCCAGGCTTAAGCCATACACGAGCTATTGAGCTCTTGCGCTTGCCTGTTCCATAATAAGTGACTGCTGCCATATCGTTTTCTCCTTAAGAGTATTAAAGTGCCAGGTTCTTAGGCTGCTGAGCTGCGTGTGGGTGGCTTGGTCCCGCATAGATTTTAAGCTTGCTGAGCATAGCGCGTGCAAGTTTATTCTTGGGGAGCATCCCTTTGACAGCCTTCTTGATGAGATCTTCAGGCTTTTTCTCAAGCAGCTTACCGGCTGTGATCTCTTTCAGTCCACCGACATAGCCGGAGTGGCTGTAATAAATCTTGTCGGCTAACTTACGACCGGTCAGGGCAATTTTCTCGGCATTTATAACGATGACGAAATCACCGGTATCAACGCTCGGTGTGTAGAGAGCCTTGTTTTTACCACGCAGAACACCGGCAATCTGTGTTGAAAGACGGCCCAGAACTGCATCCTGTGCATCGACAATATACCAGTCACGTTTTACATCTGCTGCTTTAGCTACTTCTGTTTTCATAATTTCCCCATCCGCAGTACAACCTGTAGATTAATACAGGCCATGATTTTTTTGAAGAGGTGTAACGTACCGAAAGAGAGCTACCGTGTCAAGTGAAAAATTTTCAGAGCAACTAATTGCTTTGTTCAATGTTGTATCGACGCGGATTTCATGTTACAACCACGCGGCAATTATCAGATTTTTCGGAGTTGGCACCATGAAAATAACGGTAGCAGATGTCGAGTATGCCGCGCGCCTCGCCCGGCTTGAACTTACCCCGGGAGAAAAAGAGCTCTTTGCAGGACAGATCGGGGCGATTCTCGGCTATGTAGAAAAACTGAAAGAGCTGGATACGGAAGGGATCGTACCAACTTCGCACGCGGTCCCGATGGAAAATGCGTTCCGCGAAGACGTCGTACAGCCATCCATCGGCGTCAAGAAGGCCCTGGCCAACGCGCCGGAGAGTGAAGGATCATTTTTTGCCGTGCCAAAAGTTATCGAATAAGCAAGGACATAGTTAACCATGAATATCTTCGACATGACGATCCATGAACTCCACTCAGAACTTAAAAGCAAGCGCATTTCTTCTGTGGAAGCCACGACAGCACTGCTGGGGCGGATAAAGTCCATTGAACCGCTCGTCGGCTCATTCATCACGGTAACGCCTGAACAGGCGTTGGCCGCCGCCGCCGCTGCCGATCAGCGTATCGCACAGGGAGAGTGCGACCTGTTGACCGGCATCCCGCTGGCGATCAAGGACATCTTCCTGACCGAGGGGGTCCGCACAACCTGCGGCTCCCGCATTCTGGACAACTTTATCCCCCCGTACAGCGCCACACCCTGGGAAAAACTCCGCGATCGCGGTGCGGTGCTGCTGGGCAAGCTTAATCAGGACGAGTTCGCCATGGGCTCCTCAAATGAGTCCAGCGCCTACGGCGTTACCCGCAACCCCTGGAACACAGCCCATATTCCGGGAGGATCGTCCGGCGGTTCCGCAGCGGCGGTTGCCGCCAGCGAGGCGATTGCCACACTCGGCACCGATACCGGCGGCTCCATCCGCCAGCCGGCCTCGCACTGCGGCTGCGTCGGCCTGAAACCGACCTATGGCCGGGTGTCCCGCTACGGCGTCATCGCCTACGCATCGTCACTGGATCAGGTCGGACCGTTGACACGCGATGTTGCTGACTGCGCAACAATGCTGGAAGCCATTGCCGGCCACGATCCCAAAGACTCCACGAGCGTCGATACGGCGGTGCCGGACTACACAGCCTCCCTGAAAAATGGCGTCAAAGGGTTGAAAATCGGGCTCCCGAAAGAGTACTTCATCAGCGGCCTCGACCCTGACGTGCAGAGCGCCATGGATGCCGCCATAGAAACCTACCGCCGCCTCGGCGCCGAATTCGTCGACATCTCACTGCCACATACCGACTACGCGGTGGCTACCTATTACCTGATCGCCACTGCCGAAGCCAGCTCCAATCTGGCACGCTATGACGGAGTTCGTTTCGGGCACCGCGCCGAAGCGGACGGACTGCTGGACATGTACACCAGGAGCCGCAGCGAAGGGTTCGGGGCAGAAGTCAAGCGCCGCATCATGCTCGGCACCTACGCCCTGTCATCCGGCTATTATGACGCCTACTACGTCAAGGCCCAGAAGGTGCGCACGCTGATCATGAACGATTTTATAAAGGCTTTTGCCGATGTCGATATCATGCTGACGCCGGTCGCGCCAACGCCGGCATTCAAAATCGGCGAAAAAGTCAACGACCCGCTGCAGATGTACCTGTCCGACATTTTCACGATACCGGTCAACCTGGCAGGTACCTGTGCCATGTCACTCCCGGCCGGTTTCTCCGCCTCGGGCCTCCCGATCGGCCTGCAGCTGATCGGCAAGCCGTTCGGTGAAGAGACCCTCCTGCGTGCCGGCTATGCTTTTGAGCAGGCGACTGAGTGGCACACCAGGAAAGCAACGATTTAACTTCCGGAGCATACAATAATGAGATACCAACCTGTCATCGGTCTTGAAGTTCACGTCCAGCTCCTGACCGACACCAAAATATTCTGCGGCTGCTCGACAAAGTTCGGGGCCGAGCCGAACTCCCAGACCTGCCCGGTCTGCCTGGGGCTTCCCGGCGCTCTGCCGGTGCTCAACAAGAAGGTCGTGGAATTCGCCATAAAGGCCGGACTCTCCACCAACTGCTCCATTACGCCGCGCAGCATCTTCGCGCGCAAGAACTACTTCTATCCGGACCTTCCCAAAGGGTACCAGATCAGTCAGTTTGAAGACCCGATCTGTCAGTGGGGGTGGCTGGATATCAAGGTTGACGGCGAGGAGTCCAAGCGAATCAGGATCACCCGCATCCACATGGAAGAGGACGCCGGCAAGTTGGTCCATGGCGAGCTCTCCAGCCACGGTGACGGCTCAGGCGTCGACCTGAACCGGGCCTGCACACCGCTTCTGGAGGTCGTTTCCGAACCGGATCTCCGTTCGTCCGATGAAGCGGTCTCCTATCTGAAACAGCTGCACCAGATCGTAACCTGGCTCGGCATCTGTGACGGGAACATGGAAGAGGGAAGTTTCCGCTGTGACGCCAATGTGTCGGTTATGCCGGTCGGCTCAGACACGTTCGGTACCAGAGCCGAGATCAAAAACGTCAACTCGTTCAAATTCGTCAAACAGGCAATTGAATACGAGATCCAGCGCCAGATAGACCTGATCGAGGACGGCGGCACGGTTGTTCAGGAAACGCGACTTTTTGACCCGAACAGCGGCACAACCCGTTCGATGCGCAGCAAGGAAGAGGCCCACGATTACCGCTATTTCCCCGATCCGGACCTGGTGCCGCTCGTTATCAGCGAAGAGTGGGTGGAACGCGCACGTCAGGAACTGCCGGAGCTGCCGGAACAACGTCAGCAACGCTTTATGACCGACCTGGGGCTGCCTCCCTACGACGCCGAAGTCCTGACCGCAAGCCGGGCTCTGGCGGATTATTTTGAAGCTGGTGTCGCCGCAGGCGGCAACGCCAAAACGGTTGGCAACTGGATCATGGGCGAAATAACCAGATCCCTGAATGATAGCGGCACAGCGATTGAGGCATGCCCGGTCTCCCCGCTCCAGCTGGCGGAGCTGCTGAAGCTGATCGACAACGGCACTATTTCCGGCAAGATCGCCAAAACCGTTTTTGACGAGATGTGGCGCAGCGGCAAAGCACCGCTGACGGTTGTAGAAGAGCAGGGACTACTGCAGGTTTCCGACAGCAGCGCCATCGAACTCATCATCGATGAAATCATGGCTGCCAATACCGGACAGGTAGAAGAGTATCGCGGCGGCAAGGAAAAGGTCTTCGGCTTTTTTGTCGGCCAGGTCATGAAAGCCAGCAAAGGAAAGGCCAATCCGTCAGTCGTCAACGAACTGCTGCTGAACAAATTAAAGGGGTAGGATTGGAGTCAGCTATGAGCCGTACGGTGATGATTGTTGATGACTCTCTCTTCATGCGCAAGATTCTGCACGGAATACTCGTTGACAAAGGATACCGCGTGACTTCCGAGGCAGCAAGCGGCATAGAGGCGATGAGAAACCTGCACGGCAATCGCCCGGACATCATCCTGCTGGACATCGTCCTGCCCGACTCAAACGGTCTCGACCTGCTGGAGTCCATCATCACCGCCTGTCCTGACACAAAGGTTGTTGTCTGCTCTTCGATCGCACAACCGCTGGTCATCAGTAAAGCGCTCGATCTGGGAGCCAGGGCCTTTATCCAGAAACCGTTCACCCCCGAAAAAGTGGCTGAAGTGCTGGCAGGCCTGGAGGATTGACCAATGGACATGTCCCCCTATCGGGATCTGTTCGTTTCCGAAGCACGCAGCCATCTCTCCGCGTTCGGCGAACTGATCGTACAACTCGAAAAGTCCGCCGCCGACCCCGGCGCAATCGATGAGCTTTTTCGCCATGCCCATTCCATGAAGGGGATGGCGGCGACCATGGGATATGAGCAGATTGTCGCGCTTGCCCATACCATGGAGAATCAGTTGAGCCGGATCCGCAGCGGCGAACTCCAGCTGCTCCCTGCCATTGCCGACCTGCTGCTGGAAGGGAGCGATGCACTGGCGCGTCTGGTATCATGGGTCGAGTCAGACAGCGGTGCCCCTGAAGACACCACCGGGCTGATTGGACGACTGGCAGCATTCGACCCGTCCGCCGAAGCCCCCCCCGTTGACAACACCAAACCTGCACATAAAGTGGCAGAGACGCCTCTGAGTTCAGCAGATGCTGCCCCGCACCAATTCCGTCAGACTGACTCCTTCAAAAGCATCCGCATCAGAACAGAAACCCTCGATCATCTGGTCAATATCACCGGAGAGTTAATCACCAACCGCTACCGTCTGGCAGAGGCCGTCAGTCAGGCCGATGCTGCCGGATGTCACGAGCCGCTGCATCAGCTGACCGGGTTGCTGCGGTCTCTGCGCGATGAGGTTTTCAAAGCACGCATGCTGCCGTTCGCCATTATAGCCGAGCGTTTCCCGAGACTGGTGCGCGACCTCGCCCGCACGCAGGGAAAAGAGGTCGATTTCCAGCTTTCCGGAAAAGAGATCGAACTCGATCGCGGTATCTTGGAAGAAATCGCCGAACCGATCATCCACATCCTGCGCAATGCCGTCGACCATGGACTGGAAACGGCCGCTGAACGGATGGCCGCTGGCAAACCTGCCGCCGGCACAGTAACTCTGACGGTCTGCCGCGACCAGGACCATGTGGACATCATCATTGCCGACGACGGACGCGGCATGGACCCGGAGCGGCTGAAGCTGAAGGCTGTCGAACGTGGCATCATCTCCCCGGAACAAGCCGCGCAAATGACGACTCAGGATGCTTACCAACTGATCTGCGCGCCAGGGTTTTCTACCGCCGCAACCGTTACGGATATTTCGGGGCGGGGGGTCGGCATGGATGCCGTGCGCGAAACGGTACAGGCGCTGGTTGGAGTCCTGTCAATCCACTCCGGGAGCGGCCGGGGAAGCCGTTTTGTCATGCGGCTGCCGATAACGGTTTCGATCATCAACGCCCTGATTGTACAGTGTGGCCAGTTTGATCTTGCGTTCCCGCTGAACGCTGTCGTGCGGACAATGGAACTGAAGCGTGTCGAAGCCCGGGAGAACGCTGGGAGTCCAACCATTATTGTCGACGGGAAACAGATTCCGCTGCGCAGCCTGAGGCGGTCGCTGGGCCTGCCAACGGCAGCGGAAACAGAAGGATCGCTGACCCCGGTGATCGTCTGTGATGTCGGCGGAACCATGCTCGCCTTTAGCGTCGACCGCATCTCCGGCCAGCAGGAAATTTTTGTCCGCCCGCTCCGCTCACCCCTTTCACGCCTGCGGGGAGTGAGCGGTGCGACGATCACCGGTGACGGGCGGGTACTGTTTATCGCCGATGCAAGCGCCCTGGCCTGAAAGCGGCAGGCAGGCCACTGCCATCAAGCGATGACCGAGCAGACAGGAACTGTCGCATTGAAACGGTTGCGGCGATCATCCAGATATGGCAGAATCGTCAATCGGTTAAACCGTCCGAACTCGATCAGCCCCGCTTAAAAAGGAAGTCCTCTATGTTGAAAATGTGTACACTATTCATGGCCATGGCCCTTTTCGCCCTTCCGGTGTCAGCAGCAGCGCCACCGGCTTCACTTAAGAGTGTTGTCGCTGCCCTCGAAAAAGGGTATGCCGGACTGCAGGACGTGCAGGCCGACTTTTCCCAGAAGACCACCATTTCAGCCGTCAACCGTGAGCAGAAAGGAAGCGGAGAGGTCCTGCTGAAACGCCCCGCATCGGCAACCGCCATGTTCCGCTTCAATTATTCCAAGCCGAAGCAGCAGATCATCTCCAACGGCAGACAGGTCTGGTTCTATACGCCGGCAGACAAGCAGGTGTTGGTCAACAGTGTTGCCGCGATGTTTGCGGGAGGGAACTCCATCGCCCTGTCATACCTTACCGGTCTCGGCCATGTGTCACGTGACTTTGATATTGCCTTCGCAGCGGAGCCTCAGGACAGAAACGGCAACTACCAGCTCGAATTGACCCCGAAAAAACCGAGCCCGGTTCTTGTCCGGCTCCAGTTGACGGTAGCATCCGAAGCGGTTGCGCAGATGCAGCGGACCGGGGAGGTAAAAAACCTCTTCCCGATTGTCTCCTCGATCGTTCATGATGCCAGCGGCAACCGGACCCGCATCGACTACAGCCGGGCGCGGGTCAACAGGGGGATAGCCGACGCAAAATTCAACTTCAAGATCCCGGAAGGGGTCAATGAAATAAAGCCGTAACCCCGCTACACGGGACAAGTGCTTTGACAAAAAATCTTCTGCCATAACCCGCAGAAATCATTCTTAACTTACTAACATGTGGAGGTTCCGTTATGCCGTCGTTTGACATCGTATCAAAGGTAGACATGCAGGAGGTTGACAACGCCGTTACTCAGGCGTCCAAAGAGATCGGCCAGCGCTATGATTTCAAGGGATCGAAGAGCTCGATCACGCCCGAGAAGGATTCCGTAAAGGTCCTTGCGGATGATGATTACAAGCTGAAGGCGGTCATCGATGTGCTGCAATCCAAATTCATGAAACGCAACATTTCGATCAAGGCGCTGCAATACGGCAAGGTCGAACAGGCCTCCGGAGGCATGGTGCGCCAGACCATCACCGTCCAGCAGGGCATTTCCAAGGAAAAGGGCAAGGAGATCATCGCTGCCATCAAGGAAGCAAAGCTCAAGGTACAGGCCCAGATTCAGGATGAACAGGTGCGGGTAACCGGCAAGAATCGCGACGATCTGCAGGAAGCCATTGCCACGCTTAAAGGAAAAGATCTTGATGTAGAGATGCAGTTTACTAATTTCAGAGAGTAATGGGTAACCGCTTTCCCCAGTGGGGGGAGTTGGGAGAGGGCATTTTAAAGGACAGGGTTTCGGCTCTGTCCTTTTTTCTTTGCAACGAGAGAATCTGGCCGAATGCAGAAACATTTGATGTTAAGCTTTACCTTGACACAGTAATGAGCTACAGATTTATTGGTCTTGTCTAAACAAAGATTTGTGGAGTTTCTGTGCGCCCAGAATACATTGACTTAAACCGTACCTTTCTTGATTTCGATGAAGATTCCGACGTTGAAGGTGCCGCTTACAAGAGCTATCTTGCCAGCATGACCGGTGGAACAGACTGGCAAAACTTGCTCCAAAGCAGGTACGTGGTAGTTCTGGGAGAACCGGGCAGCGGGAAAACATGGGAACTGGAAGCACAACCGCAAAAACTGCGCAAGGATGGTCTATATGCCTTTTTTATGAGGATTGACGTCTTGGCAGCTGGGGCATTCGAAGCTGCAATTGATGCACACGATTCAGGGTTATTCCGAAAATGGCAGGCCGGTCAGGAAGAAGCGACATTTTTTCTCGATTCCGTCGATGAGGCCAAACTTAAAAGTCCTAAAGCTTTTCAGGACGCATTGAATGTCTTCGTTAAAGGGCTTGGCAGCGCCGTAGCACGTTCAAGGGTGGTTGTCTCGTGCCGCTATTACGAATGGCGCGCCAGTACCGATAGACAAGAATTTATGCGCCGCTTTTCCATTCTCGTCACAACTTCTAACAAGCGACGTATTCACCGACCAAAGACAAATGAAACACCACCTTTACTGAGTATAGTTCAGCTTGCACCACTTGATGCGGAACGTATCAAAGCCTTGGCGATACACCGTAACGCACCTGATATTGCCGGGTTCATGGCAGCAATTTCGATTCACAATCTTTGGGACTTTGCCGGTCGGCCAAAGGATGTGGAAAACCTGGTGACGTACTGGCAAGAACATCGCCGGTTCGGGACCCGAACGGCGATGATCGAATATGACATCAATCATAAGCTCAATGAAAGTTCCGACAGGGAAAAACCTGACCCGCTCACCATCGGAATGTCGTTGCAAGGCGCTCAATGTCTTGCAGCAGCAGTATTTTTTTGCCGCCGCTTTAATTTTATAGTTCCTGATGATTCGATTGATCCCAAACTAGCAGCAGACACACTTGCCCCTGCCGAAGCTCTCCCACATGACTGGACACCTAAGCAGATCCACTCCTTACTTGATCGTGCCGTTTTTGATGAAGCAACCTACGGCAGAGTGCGATTTCATCACCGCTCGATTGCCGAATATCTGGCTGCAAACTGGCTATCGGAGCGGCTGAAAAACAATTGCCCGTTTTCGGAGATTGAGGGATTGCTTTTCTGTCGTTGTCACGAACGTGATGTGGTAATTCCGTCACGCGCCCCACTTGCAGCCTGGCTGTCTGCTGGTGAAGGCATTCACCACCAAAGAATCCGCGACAGGGTGTTACGTAGCAAGCCGGAGCTTCTACTTCAGCATGGAGACCCGGAAATGTTACCCTTGGATACACGCAAAGCTTTGTTGCGTGCGCTTGTTGATCGTTATGTAGACCGTAAAGTCGCTCGTGTAGATGCAGATAGAGACTTGCTCCGGCGTTTAGCACATGCCGATTTGACGGGAGATATTAGCAAATATATTCTTGATCAAGCGGTATCAGAGGATATTCGAGAACTTTTTCTCAGGATTGCTTGTAACGGAAAGCTGGCTGGCTGCGTGGCTGCAGCTCTTCAAATTGCATCTGATGAAGGTGGAGGCGTGTGGCTACGGCACCATGCCATTGAGCTGATCTGTGATTGTGGCAACGACTACCATCTTACGCGTCTGGCGGATATTATTTCTCAATATCGTGCAGTACCACAGAGAATATGTGGACTGATATGTGATCGGTTATTTCCGGCCAAAATGGACGTCAACGCATTGATTTCATTAATACAACGGGTAGAACCGATTGTTGAAAATGCAAGCAACTATTTGCCGGATGAATTAAAAGAACTCTTCCTGCACAATACCCCCGCCGACCTTATTGCACCTCTTCTGGCGGAGCTGTTGATTTTGGCGGAAGAGCACCCCCGTATTCGCTTTGAAGATAAAGAATCACCTGTATCCAGCCGTTATTTCTGGTTGTATGAACCGTTGCAGGCACTTGTGCAGCGGATGTTGCGGAAATCGGAACTTGGTGGGATCTTGTCAAGCAACATCGTGCAAGCTCTTATACTGTTCCGGCATTTCAAGAAAGCACATTCCTCTCACGGCAGAGAAGAAGATACGGGGTTACAAGCGGCCAGCGAATCACATCCAGACATACGCCGTGCCTATGTCTGGCGACGTATTGCCGAATTTAAGACCAAGAACAAGGAATCGCGAGCAATAATCTGGGGTGTCTTCGATCATTACTCAGCGATTCAGCTGAGCGCGGTTGATCAGGAATGGCTGCTTGAGGATATTCGAAGATTGCCACTGAAGGATTCAAAAATTGCGATGGAACTGGCAACTGATCTGTGGTCTTCAATTGGTCAAACCACCGCATTTCGCACAGAGCTGAAACGAGTCTCACGAAAGTCGCCGGAACTTAAAGCTGTTTTCTTAAAGCATGTTCCGAATAAGCTGCAATTGGTTTTCTACCGTTTCCGATATCGTACTTGGCGTGAACTCCGGCAAAAAGTTAAAAGTTTTTTCCGCAAAATCCGTGATGAGTGGTACAAGCTGCGTAATCGCTGGTGGTACCTGCGGCATCTCGATGAACTGCGAACCGGCAAAGCGGTACGGGTACTTCATGATATGTACTGGCATGCCAAAGACCATGAACCTTCCAAAGATCACGACCATGGCAGCAGCAGATGGCAGGCCTTGGTCCCCCGGTTTGGCGAGAAGGTCGCGCAAGCGGTCCGCGAAGGGTGGAAAGCCTCGTGGCGCGCCTATACCCCGCAATTTCCCTTTGAATGTGACAATACCGGCAGCAGAGACGGCAGGATTACCCTTGGTCAAATCGGGATCAAAACCGAGATAGAAGACGGGCTTGATATCTCGACACTGTCCCTCGGCGATGCCAAAATACTGGTTCAGTATGCACTCTGGGAGACAAGTGATGATTTCCAACAGTGGCTGACGGTTCAAGCAAATCATTATCCAGATCTTGTCAGAGATGCCCTCGAAAAGTGTATCGAGGCCGAGTGGCAAACCACTAGCGAGCAGCCGTATTTCTACGGTACGTTATACAAACTCGAAGATACTCCTGAGGAACTCCAAAGTCTGGCCTTACCCAAAACCATAGCTTTGCTGGACGAGGGTGATCCTCAACACAAGGATATCCTCAAACAGGCCCTGACACTTCTGTTCGATTCCGCAACGATGCCTCTTGACCACATTACGTGTTTGGCGGCGCGACGTATCAAGAACTACGAGCATAACAATATTCACTTCCTGGTGTGGTTGATTGCTTGGCTCAATCTTGATGCCTCTGGCGCATTGGATTACCTTGAAGAGGTGAGCAGGAATCAGCCTGGCGACGCTGATGTGCTGTTCATAAGTCTTGGTAATGCCCTGTCTGAACTTAGAAGCAGTAAAATGCCGTATCTGGAAAGCCCCTCATTCAGGCGGGCTGACAGCTTAATACGTTTTATTTCGCTCTGTTTTAAACATATCCGCCCAGAAGAAGATATTGATCGTACTTCGGGAGGTGTATTTACCCCGACAGCCCGTGATGAAGCCCAGCATTTTCGGGGTACTCTACTCAAATTTCTGGCTGAATCCAAAGAATCCCATGCTTTTCAAAGGCTTCAGGAGCTCATTGTCAATCCGTTACTGGAAAGCAGGAAAGATTACATCCTGCATCTTCTGGACGAGAAAGCAGAAAACGACGCCGAGCCTTCAGCCTGGCGGGCACAGGACGTTGTGGCGTTTATGAGCAAGCACGAAGCGCCGCCCCGCTCCTCGGATGATTTGTTCTGGATCGCCCTCAAGCGATTTGCCCTGATCAAGGACTCGGTTGAAAACGCCGATTTTAGCCAGCGACGTGATCTGCGGCAGGGTGATCCGGAAGAGACGCTACAGGTGTGGCTGGCACGGCAGTTAGAAAGCAGCGCCAATGAAATTTACAAAGTTGTCAGGGAACCAGAAGTTGACCGGAAAAAGAAGCCCGACATCAGGCTGGTTACAGTAGGACTTAATCCGGCCACGATAGAAATAAAATGGGCACATGACTGGTCGTATAATGATCTTGAAAAGGCGCTTTATGAACAACTGGTCGGCCTCTACATGAAAACCAACCGTTCCAGGCACGGGATATTAATGTTGGCAACCTATGATGCAAAAAGGCAGTGGCAAGCTCCTGACGGCAAACTGATCGGCTTTGATCAGTTAATTATTATACTCAAGGAGCATGCTTCAGGAGTCCTGAAAACTCGGATGGATATTGATGGGCTGGAGGTTGTGGGATTGGATTTCACCTGAAACACTCTTACAATTAGATTAACCCATAACGTTAATAAAATTGACAAAAGGTTGCAACATGGATATTCTCTTCAATACTACAAAACTCCAGAAAGAATGCACCGACGCCAAGCAAATGCTGAAGCGTCACGGTCCGCTCCGGTCAAAGCTGTTGCAAAAACGCCTTACCGAACTGCGGGCCGCTTCCGTTTTGGATGATATACGCAAGCTTCCCCAGGCCCGGTGCCATGAGTTGCGCGGAGATCGCAAAGGCGAACTTGCTGTTGATCTTGACCACCCCTACCGTCTCATCTTCAAAGTTGCCAATGATCCGAAACCGACCAAGGATGACGGTGGGCTTGACTGGCTGAAGACAACCACAATCAGAATTACAGAAATTGAGGACTACCATGAGTAACAGCCTGGCAAATCAGTTTGTACCCGATTACGCCATCCCTCCCGGAGAAACTCTCCTTGACACCATCGAAGCTCTGGGCATGTCCCAGGCCGAACTTTCAGAGCGAACCGGCAGACCAAAGAAAACCATCAATGAGATTATCAAGGGCAAAGCTCCCATAACCCCGGATACGGCGTTACAACTGGAACGTGTACTGAGTGTGTCTGCGGCGTTCTGGAACAACCTGGAAAAAAATTACCGGGAAACACTGGCGCGGTTGGCCGAACAGGAACGCTTGCAGGAGCAGATCGCATGGCTCAGTGAGCTGCCGGTAAAAACCATGGTTAAATTGGGCTGGATTAAGCCGTTCAAGGAAAAAGTGCATCAGCTACAGGAAGTGCTCAATTATTTTGGTGTAGCATCGCCTGAGTGCTGGCGCGACATGTGGCTCAGGTCGCAAGTGGCCTATCGCACTTCACAAGCTTTTGTAAGTGATCCCGGTGCGGTATCGGCCTGGCTGCGCAAAGGGGAATTAGCGGCGAGAGAGATCGTCTGCAAACAGTTCGACGACACCGATTTCAGAGCCGCATTGAAGACCATTAGAAGCATTAGCGTCAAGCCGCCCGATGAGTTCCAACATGAGGTTGTCCGGCTGTGCGCCGATGCAGGTGTTGCCGTGGCATTTGTCCCGGAGCTGCCCAAAATGCGCGCCAGCGGGGCAACCTGGTGGTTGACGCCAACCAAGGCGGTGATTCTGCTCAGCCTGCGCTATAAGAGTGACGATCATCTCTGGTTCAGCTTCTTTCACGAAGCGGGGCATATACTTCTGCATGGGAAAAAAGATGTTTTCATTGAGGACAACCATTCAAGCGATAAGGAAAACGAGGCAAACCGGTTCGCCTCCGAATTACTTATTCCAGCCAGCAGGCTCAAAACTTTTATGTCATCTACGCGCCTGAGCAAGGAGGCCATCCGTGCGTTTGCAGCTGAACTCGGAATTGCACCCGGCATTGTGGTTGGCAGACTCCAACATGACGGCCTATTGCCAGTAACTCATTGCAACGAACTCAAAACACGCTTGAAGTGGAAGGAATAGAGCACCGATCTTGACACCGTACTTCCTGTCACATGAAGAAATGATTGTCATCACAAGACTCATTCCCGTATAAATAGAAATTACTAAAAACATTGCCCGAAGAGGAAAACGTGAGCGAAATTATAAAACAGAAAGTAAGCATGGTCAGCCTCGGCTGCCCGAAAAACCTGGTGGATGCCGAAGTCATGCTGGGGGTGCTCTCGCAGCAGAATTACGAAATCACCATGGACGAGAAAGATGCCGATGTCATCATCGTCAATACCTGCTCATTCATCAAGGAGGCCAAGCAGGAGAGCATCGACGCAATCCTCGATCTGGCCGAACGGAAACACGATGGTCGCTGCCACACCCTGATCGTATCCGGCTGCCTGCCGCAGCGCTACCAGGAGGAACTGGCGGCGGAGCTACCCGAGGTGGATATCTTCATCGGCACCGGCGACTATCCCCGTATCGCCGAAATCCTCGCTGAAAAAAGCGGCACGGAAGGACAGCTCCGCTACATCGGCGATCCCGATTTCATCTATGACGAAACTCTGCCGCGCCTTAACTCATCACCCGCCTGGTTCTCTTACCTGAAGATTGGCGAGGGGTGCTCCAACTGCTGTTCGTACTGCATCATCCCCAAGCTGCGCGGTTCCTACCGCTCACGTCCGCTCGAAGCACTTGTAGCGGAGGCCGAGCGACTGGTCGCCCGCGGGGTCAAGGAGATCAACGTCATCTCCCAGGACATCACCCGTTACGGCAGCGACATGACCGACGGTACGTCACTGGAGGAGCTCGTCAAGCGGCTGGCCGCGATCAAGGAGTTACGCTGGATACGCCTGCTCTACGCCTATCCGGACGGAATTACCGACAGCCTCATTGAGCTGATCCGTGATGAACCGAAAGTCTGCAAGTACCTGGATATTCCGATCCAGCACATTTCCGACCCGGTGCTGAAAGCGATGAAACGGAGGAGCTCCGAACAGCAGATTCGCGACCTGATCGCCAAACTGCGGAAAGAGATACCAGGCATCGCCCTCCGTACGTCACTAATCGTCGGCTTTCCGGGTGAAACCCTCGAAGACTTTACCACCCTGACAGCCTTCGTCGAGCAGACCCGTTTCGATCGTCTCGGGGTATTCTGCTACTCACGGGAAGAGGGAACTCCGGCGGCCGATATGCCGGACCAGGTGTCGGAGCGCGTCAAGCGCGAACGCTACCGCAAGCTGATGCGTGCCCAGGCGCGCCTCTCCTTCCGCCACAACCGCACCCTGATCGGGACGACCGAACAGGTTATTGTCGAGGGATACAGCGAGGAAACCGAACTGCTGCTCAAAGGACGTTCGTCGCGCCAGGCTCCTGACATCGACGGCCAGGTCTACATCACCTCCGGCAATGCAGATATCGGCGACATCGTCACACTCAAGATCACCGATTCGTCAGATTATGACCTGATCGGCGAAATGGTTGAATAGTCCCCTTTCAATGCTGATACACGCTTCTGTACAAAGGTACCCATGAAGCTTAATACCAAGCTGATTATCATCATGCTGTCTCTGCTGGTGCTGACGCTGCTGGCCCTCTTCATCCTCAACCAGTCCGCCCAGACCGCGCTGGTGAACGAGATCCAGGACAGCTCACAGGAGATATCCAAGGCGATCCAGATGAGTATCGAGGATCTCACCTCCGATACCGAGACCTCCCGCCTGACCAATTACCTGATCAAGGCCCGCGAAAAGGGCATCAACGAGATCAACATCATCAACACGGAGGGGGAAATCATCGACTCCTCCGACCCGGCTAAAATCGGCAAGAAGCGTGAACTCAAGAAACTGGAGAGAGGGGTCCGCGCAGCCCCTCGGCCGGTCGGCGGGGGGGTGCTCTCCCAGAAGCCGTATGAAGTGGTCGTGCCGGTTATTGTCGGTGACGAGCGACTTGGCTATGTCCAGATCAACATGTTGCTGGACAATATCCGCGACATACAGCGGGCCAATTTTATCCACCGCCTTTTTGCAACAGGCATCGTCTTTACGGTCGGCATCGCCCTGATTATTTTTCTTGCCCGCCGTTATACGACCCCGATCCAGAACCTTGTGGGTGACTTCAAGCGGGTCTCCGCCGGCGACCTGTCGGTGACCATTCCGGTAAAAAGCAACGACGAGATCGGAGAGATGGCTGCAGGCTTCAACAATATGGTTGAAAAACTGCGTGAGCGCGAAGCTCTGGAGAAGCGCCTCTATGAAGCCGAACACCTGTCACGGGTCGGCCAGCTGGCATCCGGAATCGCCCATGAGATCCGTAATCCGCTTAACTATATCAGCCTGGCGATAGATCACCTCAAAACCGAGATGCTCCCCCGCTGCGGAAATGACTGCGCGGAGCTGGTTGAATTGACGGACAAGATAAAGGAAGAGGTCCGCCGCGCCAATTACATGGTGGTGAACTTCATGAACTATGGCCGGCCGCTCAAATTGCGCCGGACACAGGTCGCTTACCGGGAATTGTTGGGCAAGGTGCTTCCGGTGCTGCAGGATAAGTTGACAGAGCAGCACATCGTCATTGATCAGCAGATTCCAGCGGATCTGCCGTCACTCTGGGTCGATGGAGAGCTGTTCCGGAACTGTATCCTCAATTTTGTCACCAACGCCTCCCAGGCCATGTCGGAGGGGGGCACGATAACCCTTGGCGGACGGCTTGAAGATGGACAGGTGAAGCTGACCTTCAGCGACCAGGGGAGCGGCATCTCTCCGGACGACATCTGCAAAATATTCCAACCCTATTTTACCACCAAGGATGTCGGCATCGGCCTCGGACTCGCCATAACCGAACGGATAATCAAGGAGCACGACGGCGGGATAGCCGTTGAAAGCGTTGTTGGCAGCGGCACGACCTTTACCGTCGCGTTACCGCTGCAACCGACGGAAACCTGAGGAACCATGAAAAACAAGGGCAGCATACTGATCGTCGATGATGAAAAAGGACAGCGGGACATCCTTAACCTGATCCTGAAAAGAGAGGGGTACGATGTCGTGGATGTGCCGGGTGTGCGGGAAGCGTTGGCACAGCTGGACAAGCGCGAGTTCGACCTGATCATGACCGACCTGCAGATGCAGGGGCAGAGCGGGCTCGACCTGTTGGAAAAGGTTCTTGCCGATGACCCGCAGCAGTGCATCATCATGATGACAGCCCACGGCTCGGTTGATTCTGCGGTGGAGGCGATGCGTAAGGGCGCCTTCGATTACCTGGAAAAACCGCTGGAGCGCGACAATCTGATACTGACCCTGCAACGGGCTTTTGAGCGTATCGGCCTCGTGCGTGAAAACCGGGTGCTGCAGAAGCGGGTACAGTCCATTGCAACAATACCCAACATGCAGGGGGAGCATCCCAAAATAAAGGAAGTTTTCCGGGTTATCGCCAAGATCGCCCCTTCCAATTCAACCGTCCTGATCGTAGGCGAATCAGGAACCGGCAAAGAGCTGATTTCCCGGGCGATCCACGAAGGAAGCCCGCGGCGCGACAAACCTTTTATCGCGATTAACTGTGCCGCTATTCCGGATACACTGATCGAAAGCGAACTGTTCGGCCACGAGAAAGGTAGCTTCACCGGTGCTGATGCCCGCGAGATCGGCATCTTCGAGGCGGCGGACGGCGGCACGGTGTTTCTCGATGAAATCGGTGAAATGAACGTAGCCATGCAGGCCAAGCTGCTGCGGGCCATCCAGGAGAAGGAGATCCGCCGGGTAGGCGGCAAGGTCAATATCGGGTTGGATGTGCGCGTGGTATCGGCCACCAACAAGGATCTTGAGCAGGAGATAAAAAAGGGGACCTTCCGTGAGGACCTGTATTACCGGCTAAACGTCATCCGCGTCAATCTCCCCCCCCTCCGCGAGCGGGGAAGCGATATCAAGACTCTGGCGGAATTCTTCCTGGAGAAATACAGCAAGGCGGCCGGAATTACGCTGGACGGCATCTCGAAAAAGGCGCTGAAGCTGTTGATGAACTACAGCTGGCCCGGCAACGTCCGGCAACTGGAGTCGGTAATTGAACGCTCGATTCTGATGGCCGAAAGCAACTACGTCGAACCGGAAGATCTGCCGAGTGAGATCACCGCCTGTGCTTCGCTGGCGGGGGGTATACATTTCGACCTTCCTGCAGAGGGGATTGATTTCGAGGCGCTTGAAAAAGGGCTGATCATCAAGGCGATGGAACGGGCGGAATGGGTAATCGGCAAGGCAGCGCCGCTGCTGGGAATGAGTTACAAAACGCTGCAGTACCGCCTCGACAAGTTTGAAATCGAACGCCCGGACAAACGGGTTAGGTAGAGATCAAACCTAAAGCCAACATTTTAAACACAGAGACACGGAGAACACGGAGTAAAATCAGAGAGTTATAGATATAATTAGAAGCCTTATGTGTCACCAAAAAGGTGTTTTTGTTTTAGACCCTAAGTGTTGAGTGCCACTACATCGTGGACGGAATTAAGTGCCATAACATCGTAGACAAAGTTCTCTGACAATCGAATAACCACCACGTCATTCTGTGAACACCAAAATTATTCTGGAGGTGTTCGTGGAAGATGAAAACAAGCAACATAGAATTCTGGCAGTTCAAAGATTCGAGTCTGGTGAAAGTCCTGAAGCAATCTGCATATCGCTCGGCAAGTCAAAAGCCTGGCTGTATAAATGGGTTGGACGTCACCTTGAAAACGATACGGCTTGGAATGAATCCCGCTCAAGACGTCCTATCTCTACTCCAACGCACACGCCGTCTGGGATCATAGAGATTATCAAGATGGTTCGCCTCAATCTTTACAATCAGGATCTGTTTTGCGGTGCCCAAGCGATCCTGTGGGAGATGGAAGATCTTGGCGCCAAGCCGCTGCCGTCGATCAGGACGATCAACCGAGTTCTTGCCAAGAATGAACTGACGCATCGACGAACCGGTAAATATGAAGCCAAAGGAACGTTGTACCCTGCTCTCCCGTCAATGTTTCCGAATCAGACTCATCAGGCTGACTTCGTTGGGCCGTGCTACCTGAAAGGACCGGTTCGCTTCTACAGTCTGAATATCGTTGATACAGCTACAGTTAGGTGTGGACTGCATTCTTCTCTCTCCAAGTCAGGCCAAACAATCTTTGACGGATTCTGGGGAGCATGGAAGCGGATGGGAATACCAGAGCGAATTCAGGTTGATAATGCCATGTCTTTCTTTGGAAGCCCGACACATCCTCGTGGAATGGGGCCACTCATCCGACTCTGTCTGCACAATGGTGTTGAGCCTTGGTTCATACCAATGGCTGAGCCGTGGAGAAACGGGATGATCGAAAACTTTAACCACCGTTACGAGCAGAGATTTCTTGGCAAAGTTACCATGGCGTCTTTAGAAGACCTGCAATCCGGTTCACTTGCGTTCGAGCAACGTCACAACAGCAGATATCGTTACAGCAAACTCAAGGGACATACACCGCTGAAAGCTCTTGCCGCTTCGAATGCAAAGCTGAGGTTTCCAACAGAAGAGGAACCTCCCAAACATCGGCTGAATAAGCCGGAGACGGGCAAATATCACGTTGTGAGGCTTATTCGCAGTGACTTGAAACTGAATATCTTCGGAGAATGCTTCTCGGTTCCGCCGGAGACTGCGCTTGAATACGTGGTGGCTACTATCGATGTCAAAGAACAGAAGATGAAACTCTTCCTGGATAAAAAACAGGTCGAGGAATTCAACTATAAATTGCGTTAAGCAAGTTGAGTGTCCACGATGTCTTGGCACAAAAAAGCGTCCACGATGTAGTGGCACTCAACACCTAAGCCTTTGATTCCTCTGTGTTCTCCGTGTCTCCGTGTTATTGAACTGCCGTTTTTAGGTTTAACTGTTTTATGGTTTAAAACGGGTACCCCAGCCCGACAAACACCGCCGGCCCGTCCTTGCCGATCCCCAGATCCACCCTGCCGATAATATTCGGACGTACGACCGCCCGGAAGCCGATGCCGGGGTTAAACTCTACATCTGAACCGCTGGCCTTCTCCAACGACTCCATCACCGCACCCACGTCGATAAATGGTGCTATCTCCCAGTCTGCCGTCACACCGAACACCTCCCAACGGAAGAGCCTGATACGCTCCTCAAGGTTGCAGAGCATGAAGCTGTTGTCGATGAAGCGGTTACGACCGTACCCCCTCAGAGTCGACTCCCCCCCCAGAATACTCTGTTCCAGAAACGGGACATCGTCACCAAGCGTCTGGTTATACATCAGACGGAAGACGCTGATGTATCTGGCGTTACCGAGCGGGATAAAACCCTTTGCCTCTACCTCGTAGTGACGGTAGTTGCCTGCCCCACCCCACTCTTTCATGGTCGGCTCGAACGTAATCCGCGCATAGCCGCCGTAGGAGGGGGTTTCCGGGTCATCAAGCGTGCTGTATGCAAGCGATACCCGCAGGGCGTGTGTGGTAAAACCGTCAATGCCGGGTACCGTAGCCGCCGAGAATTTATCATTGATGTCAGGGATCCCGCTAAAAGCTCCCGGACGGATGCGGACGTTGCGATAGCGATCGCCGACCGTTATCTGGTAGTGCCGGCCCAGCTGGTAACCGGCAGAAACATTATAACCGGCTTCATCATTGGCGTAGTTTGTTTCCATCTGCTGCGGACTTCTGGCGTTAAAGCCGAAAAAACGCGAGGAGCCGTCGGACAGTTTAAAGACGAACCCGTTCAGTTCAAGTTTCCGCCCCAGCAGAGACGTATCTTTGACCCGCAGTTCGTAATCATGATTGACCCTTTCCGATCGGGAAAGATTGAACTCGAAGTTCCTGTCGGGAGCCGGATAGAGAGCGCCGTACAACGAGAAGGTAACACCGAAGGTGCGGTTGTAGGTGACCTGTGGAGCCATCAGGGCGGAGACCTCATCCTGCCTGTTATGGCCGAGGAACGCCGTCAAGGCACCGGTGGTGACACCTTCATTAGGACTTGAAGCGATCACCGGCAGCGGCACCGTAACCAGCTTCATCGTCTCTGTGGGGGAATAGCCGGCCAGAGGAGGGCGGCCGATGTCCCGGGGAATGTAACTGGTACAGCCGGCCAGCAGCAACAGGATCGCGCAGGTGAAGACATGGACCAACCGGAGACGCCGTGATGTTGAAAAGAGGGTCTGCATGAGACGGTTCTTGTAACATTGAGTCCCCGCACTGTCAATTTTCTTGCTGGCCGGCATGTTTTTGCGTAATATTTACATCAATTTATTTGACCCATGGAGCCAACATCGTGAGTATTACAGAGCAAGTCGTAAAAATCGCACAGGATGCCCGTCAGGCATCTCTTGCCATGGCACGTCTTTCAACCACCACCAAAAATGATATGCTGCTGAAAATGGCAGCGGCCCTCGAAAAGGCGACAGCGGAGCTGATCGCAGAAAACCGCAAAGACCTGGCCGCCGGAGAACTGAAGGGGCTTTCACCTGCGATGCTGGATCGCCTGATGCTTGATGAGGGGCGTATCAGCGGAATTGCCGCTGCCCTGCGCGAGATAGCCACCCTCCCTGACCCGGTTGGCGAGGTCACCAAGATGTGGAAACGCCCCAACGAGCTGATGGTCGGCAAGATGCGCATCCCGCTCGGCACGATCGGGATCATCTACGAATCACGGCCAAACGTGACCGCAGATGCCGCAGCGATCTGTCTCAAAGCCGGTAATGCCGTAATCCTGCGCGGCGGTTCCGAAGCGATCAACTCCAACCTGGCCATTGCCGCGATCCTGCAGGGAGTGCTGAAAGAAATGGGCATTCCCCCGGCGGCACTGTCGCTGATCCCTTTCACCGAACGTGAAGGGGTACTGGAGATGCTCAAGCAGGAAGAATCCATCGACCTGATCATCCCTCGCGGCGGTGAAAGCCTGATCCGCTTTGTCGTCGAGAACTCACGCATCCCGGTCATCAAGCATTACAAAGGGGTCTGCCACATATTTGTCGATCAGTCGGCCGATTTCGACAAGGCCGAACAGATCATCGTCAACAGCAAGACCCAGCGCCCCGGCGTCTGCAACTCGCTGGAGACACTGCTTATCCACCGGGACGTGGCCGCCGAATTCATTCCGAAAATTGCCGCAACCCTCTCCGCACTTGGCGTAGAACTGCGCGGAGACCCAGCCTTTTGCCGCTATGCCCCGACCGCCACAGCGGCGACGGAAGAGGACTGGCATGCCGAATATCTGGAACTGATCCTCGCCTGCCGTGTTGTTGACAATATCGATGCCGCCATCGCCCACATCAACCGCTACTGCTCACTGCACACCGAATCGATCATCACCAGTGACTACAGCCGGGCCCAGCGCTTCATCCGCGAGGTCAACTCATCCTGCGTGATGGTCAACGCTTCAACCCGCTTTGCCGACGGCGGCCAGCTCGGCCTCGGGGCCGAAATCGGTATCTCCACCACCAAGCTGCACTCCTTCGGCCCGATGGGACTGGAGGATCTGACGACAACAAAGTTTATTGTTTACGGCGACGGACAGATCAGGGAATAACCATCTACTACATCAGGAGCAAACCATGACAATTGAAGAGCAGATCAAACAGTTTCTCGCCTCCCCGGCTTTCGGGGTGGCAGGCGCCTCAACCAACCGTGACAAGTACGGCAACAAGGTGCTCCGCTGTTACCTGCAAAATGGCAGGTCAGCCATACCGGTCAACCCTAATGTAGCCGAGATAGAGGGGATCCCCTGCGCAGCGACCCTCAGCGACCTTCCGAAAGAGGTGATGAGCCTCTCGATGATTACCCCGCCGGCCGTCACCGCAAAGCTGGTGCCGCTGGCGATCGAAAAGGGGATCAAGAATATCTGGATGCAGCCGGGAGCCGAACACCCCGATGCGGTTGCGCTCTGCCGGGAACAGGGAATCAACGTTATTGCCGACGGCAGTTGCGTACTGGTCGTCATGGGGTATCACGAACACTGAGGCACCGACTTACTAAGTCTATCAACAATAAAGCCATCTCGTCTCTCGAGGTGGCTTTATTGTTGATAGAATACCTGTTTGCTCGCGACTACCTCTATTGTTACACGTTATACACACAACCATGATATCAATAAATTGCTCTGTTTTTTTAATATGTTGTGTTATGCAGCTATTATATAAAAATGTTTTGCAATAATAGAGAAAATGATATATCGTTCCAATACAGTCGCATGTATTGCTCGGCATAACGCCGTGGAAAGGAACAACTGCTCTATGGGACAACCAGCATTAAGTCGGGAGCAACATGGCTTTGTGGGCGCAGTCAGCGGCTTGTCACTGGCCGACATTATCCAGGTCAAAGGCGGCAACCGCTATTCCGGCTGCCTGGCGGTCGAACACGCGGGCAACACCGGTGTGATTTTTTTCCGTGATGGCGATGTAGTACACGCCGAACAGGGTCAACTAGACGGAGAAGAGGCCTTCTATACGGTCATGGGATGGGCCGGAGGAACGTTCCGCAGCGAACCAAAGATTTTAACAACCAGCCGAACCATCGACCAGCCAACAGGATTCCTTATCCTTGAAGCTCTTCGCCGCATGGATGAAGCAAAACACCGCACAACGCCGCAAGACAGCAACTCTTCCACGGAGGGCACAGGCATGAGTGACATCAGCACGAAGCTTTCGGTTATTCCTAATATTGAGCAGGCGCTCCTTATGACCAAAGACGGAGTAGTCGTAGATGACACATCATACCAGGCCGAACTTCTCGCAGCCAACGGCCTGTTTCTGGCTTTTTTTTCGAAGCAGGTCGGCTCCCAGTTCGGCATAGGGGAATTCAAATCAGCAACGGTACATGGGAACGAACACCATCTGCTTTTATTTGATTCAAAGCGCCACCAACTCTGCGTTTCAGCCAGAGGGAGCGCCAATGCAAACTCACTTGATTCCGAAATTCGCCGGGTATTGGCACAGAAATAGGGGGATCACATGCAGGCAATAATGCTCGGCTTAACCTCGGTCCCCGGAGTTATGGGAGGGATGCTCTCCGATGAGCGGGGAAACATTCTGGCGCATTCCTTCCCCCCCTACTTTGACACTGCCACAATAAAGGGTGCCGCCGAACTACTCCAGGACAACACCGTCGGCCTCCAGGACGTAACCGGCGGGGCAAAACTCTTTGATGTCCGCTTTGAGCTTGGCCGCTTAATCATCAAGCCTCTGCCGCATATGTTTCTTGTCGCACTCTGCCAACCGGCCGTCAACATTCAACTCTTGCTCATTTCACTCAATGTTGCCATTAAAAAGCTTGAAAAACTTTCTCTTGAGACCCCCCTCACCCAGACCACGCCTGCCGCCGTTACCGCCCACCGCCCGGATGGCGCAACCGCAGCCTACACCAACTATCGGGCGATCTCCGACTCCAAGGGGGTTCTGCTCACCTGCGAACTCATGAAAAAAACCGCAGGCACATTCTGGGACTCAATGAGTGCCAATGCCAGCATCAACCGTGACACCGCGTTTGAAATCAGCAACTTTTTCAAATCCGGCCCATTCAAAAAACTGACGGTAACCAACGGCACGACCGGAACCTGCAAGCACGTTCCTATCTCGGTGATTCAGCACGACCGGGATCACCTCTATGACGGCAAAATAATAATGACCCAAGCACTGACGGAACTGCTAAACGTCAGAGAGGGTGACCAGATACGGGTCGAGATTGTAAATGGCGGCGGGATTCTGGGATGGGACGGCATTTAAAGTTTTTTCCGCGTTACGCCGATAAACAGTTGTCAAATCAACAAAAACCTGACATAGTACACAATCTTCGACGGGCAGCAATGCCCGTCGTTTTATTTTGCGGAATTGAGGAGTTTTACCCATGCAGGAACGAATCAGAAATATTGCCATTATAGCCCACGTTGACCACGGCAAGACAACCCTTGTCGATGCCATGCTTAAACACGCCGGTGTGTACCGCTCCAACGAAGCCATTACCGAGCGCGTCATGGACTCTAATGACCTTGAAAAAGAACGCGGCATCACCATTCTGGCCAAGAGTCTGTCGATTCACCACGGCCAATACAAAATCAATATTGTCGACACCCCCGGCCATGCCGATTTCGGCGGCGAAGTTGAACGTGTACTCAAGATGGTTGACTCCGTACTGCTCCTGGTGGACGCTCTGGACGGCCCAATGCCGCAGACCCGCTTCGTGCTGAAAAAATCTCTCGACCTGAACCTGAAACCGATCGTCGTCATCAACAAGATCGACCGTCCCGGCTCCCGCCCTGACGAAGTGCTCAACATGGTTTTTGACCTGTTTTGCGAACTTAATGCATCCGATGATCAGCTCGATTTTCCGGTTGTCTATACCAGTGCCAAGATGGGCTACGCCAAACTGGATATCAACGTCGAGTCAAACAACATGGAACCGCTCTTCGCGGTGGTAGAGGCTAACGTCCGTCCTCCCAAGGGAGATTCCAACGCGCCGTTCCAGATGCTTATCGCCAACATCGATTACAACGACTACATCGGCCGCATGGCGACCGGGCGTATCTTCAACGGCAAAGTCAAAGCCGGCGAGACCGTCGCGATGATCAAGAAAGACGGCACAATCTCAAAGGGGCGCATCACCAAGCTGCTCGGCTACGAAGGGCTGAAGCAGGTCGACATTGAAGAGGCCGGAACAGGTGACATCGTCACCGTCGCCGGTTTTGAAGAGGTCAGCATCGGTGAAACTCTTGCCTCGGCCGAGAATCCGATCGCAATCCCCTACGTCTCGATTGACGAACCGACCCTGTCGATGAACTTCATGGTCAACACATCCCCGTTTGCCGGCCGTGAAGGTAAATGGGTAACGTCACGCAACATTCGCGAGCGCCTTACCAAGGAGCTGCGTACCAATGTTTCCCTGCGGGTTGACGATACGGCCAGCGCTGATACGTTCATGGTTTCCGGCCGAGGCGAACTGCACCTCTCGATCCTCATTGAAACCATGCGCCGCGAAGGCTTCGAGCTGGCAGTTTCCAAACCGGAAGTTATCGTCCGAATCAAGGACGGCGTCAAGATGGAGCCGATGGAGTATCTGGTTGTGGACGTCGCCTCTGAATTTCAGGGTGCAATTATTGAAAAGATGGGACCTCGCAAGGGCGAGATGGTCGCCATGGCTCCAATGGGAGAGATGGTACGTCTCGAGTTCATCATACCGGCACGCGGTCTCATCGGCCTGCGTGGTGAGGTTTTGACCGATACCCGTGGTACCGCCGTCATGACCCATACATTCCATGAATACGCCCCCTACAAGGGTGACATCCCCGGCCGTAAAAACGGCGCACTGATGGCCATGGACCATGGCGAAACCACCGCCTACTCACTGGATGCCCTGCAGCCGCGCGGCACTCTGTTTATCGGCGCCGGCGTCGAAGTCTACGGAGGAATGATCATCGGTCAGAACAACAAAGATAACGACCTGGAAATCAACCCGTGCAAGGGGAAAAAGTTGACCAACGTACGCGCCTCCGGCACGGACGACGCCATCAAACTTACTCCGCCAAAGATTATGACGCTTGAACAGGCACTGGAATTCATCGAGGACGACGAACTGGTTGAAGTTACGCCGCTTTCAATCCGCCTGCGCAAGAAAGAGCTCGACCCGACCCGCCGCAAACGGTCTGGCAAACTGTAGTCGCACCAGAATTGATATTATCTGGGCCGGGAATTTTCCCGGCCTTTTTTTTAATGATTTGCACGAATCGCAATATCGCGATATACATATTAAGCATGGTTTTATCCCTATTAATCTGTAAAAGTGGTTGGTGAACGCATGAAACAGGGTGCTGCAATCCCCGATTATAAAGCCTTCAAACGCTCCATCATCATTACCGTTGTCACCCTGATACTGCTATTGATAGCTTTTTCCGCGTGGAAATCGGCAACGGAATATCGCTTGACGGTCAGCGCGGCGGACACGCAACTCCGTGGTTACTCCCGCGCCCTTCGTGAACATGCCGAACGGGCGGTCGGAGAGGCCGACAGCCTCCTGCTGGATACTATCGATCACGTCAAGACCCATGACAGCCTGACCAGGGAAAACAGCCGGCATCTACGTCAGTTTTTAAACAACCATCCGCGCAATATGCCGCAGGTCGGCGCCATTATCCTGATTAACCGGGACGGGTTGCTGGCAGCTCATTCGGCGGAGACCTTCCCAGCACAGACCAACCTGGCCGACCGCGATTATTTCATCCACCATCGTGATCACCCCGAGGACAACACCCCCTTTATTTCCCGACCGTTCAAGAGCAGAGTCAACAACAAGTGGCGTTTTACTCTGTCGCGCCCCATACACTCGCCTTCCGGAAAATTTGAAGGGCTGGCAGCGGTAGCCTTTGATCTCGAATATTTCAGTTCGTTCTACTCGTCCCTCAACATCGGAAAAAGAGGGCGGATCCTGATGGTGCGCAAGGACGGGCAGCTAATACTGGCGGAACCGTTCCGTGAAAATGATTTTTCTTCGGATTTCAGGAACTCTGCTCTGATCCGCATCCACCTCCCGAGCGGACCCAAGGGGACATATCAAATCGCCAGAGGCGACGCTCTGCTGGAAAGCGATCCACGGTTTGTCTCGTATGAATCCCTGAGTAACTATCCGCTTGTTGCGTTGACCAACATGAGTATGGACGAGGTTCTCGATTCATGGCGTTCCGTAACGATCCTGCAGACCACACTGACTCTTGCCGCGTGCGCCGGACTGTTCCTGCTGATGATTTTACTGTTGCGCAAGATCAAGCGCATACAAACAGCCTACCAACTTCAAGCAGAGCAGCAGCAGGAGATCGCAGCAGCTGAAGAGCGCTACCGCCTGCTCGTTGACAATCTGCCGGTTGTAACCTGGCAATCAGATGAATCCTGGACAACCACCTTTATCAGCGCCAACATAGAAAAGTTTTATGGCTACAGCGCTGATGAAATTTATAGTGACAGCGGCAGCCACTGGTCCGGCAGGATACACGAAAAAGAACGTGAGGCTGTTATGGCCACGTATAAAGCACTTTTTCACGGCACCGCTATTTATGATGTCGAGTACCGGATCAGACATAAGGACGGGCACTGGATCTGGGTTAACGATTTTGCCTATTCAACGGTTTTACAGAACGGCGTACTCGTCGCTCATGGCGTTTTCAGCGACATAACCGCACGCAAACAGGCTGAAGCGGAGCGGGATCAGCTTGAGATCCAGCTCCGCCAGGCCCAGAAAATGGAGGCAATCGGGCATCTGGCCGGTGGAATCGCTCACGATTTCAATAACCTGCTGACCCCGATCATGGGGTACGCTGAAATGGCAGCAGCTGCTGTACCTCATAACGATCCGCTGGCACCAAAGCTGGCAGGGATCATAGCCGCATCCCAAAAAGCCAAGGCTCTGACCCAGCAACTCCTGAGCTTTGGCCGCCGCCAGTCGGTACCGGCTGAAATCGTAGATCTTAACGATATTATCCTGTCGTTCAACAGTATCCTTCGCCGGACTATCAGTGAAAGCATCCGTATCGACCTGCTTCTTGACCCTGAGGGCTCGTTCATCAAGGGGGATCTTTCACAGATCGAACAGATCATTCTCAACCTGACCGTGAATGCCCAGGATGCCTTTGAAGGTTCCCAGGGACGAATATATATTGAAACCTGCAGGATCTTGATGGACGGAGAAAATGCCCGCCTGCACCCCGGCATGGTGCCGGGCGAGTATGTGCTGCTGTCATTCCGTGATAACGGCTGCGGCATGAGCCCCGAAGTCATCAGTCACATCTACGAACCTTTTTTTACGACAAAAAAGATCGGCCACGGCACCGGACTGGGATTGGCAACCGTCTACGGCATCGTCAAGCAGCACAATGCCCATATCTCTGTCACCAGTCAGCCAGGGGAGGGAACCACCTTCAACATATATTTCCCGGGTGGCGCCACGGCTCCCCCCATGAAGACACGTATGGCAGCACCGCCGGTAAGAACGGTTAGCGGAGATATCACCATCTTGCTCGTAGAAGACAACGATATGGTTCGGGAGATGGTACAGGAGATGCTGAAGGGATTCGGCTTCAGCGTCATATCAACGACAGACCCGCAACGTGCTCTTGAACTGTTTGCATCTGGTGCCGTCCGTATAGACCTGCTGGTTTCAGATATTGTCATGCCGGGCATGAACGGCCCGCAACTGTACGAACAATTGGCGGTACAGTGTCCGTCCCTCAAAGTAGTTTTCATTTCCGGCTACCCGATTAATCCCAGCCTGCGCGGGGGAACCCTGGATGATGAAGTCAATTATCTGCAAAAACCGTTTACCGCCGAAGCACTGCTTGAACGCATCAATATGGTGTTGTGAAAACTGCATAACCGCCAAAGTAATCAGGTGATTTTTAGACGTCCGGATGCTATAGTCCGCAGGAAAATAATAGACTTCCGGGACGGGGCACGTATCATGGCGCAGCAAACGATCTATCTGATAGGGGCAGGTTTTACCGGTTGGGATGGTTTCCCGGCCATGGCGCTGGAGATTATCAGCAAGGCCGACATCATGATCGGCCATCAACGCCACCTGGAAATTTTTCCAGATTTTAAAGGCGAAAAGAGAGAACTCGGCGATCTTCCCGAGCTGATCGAGTTTCTCAAAAAGACCGAACAGCACGTGGTCCTGCTCGCCTCGGGCGATCCGACTTTTTTCGGTATCTCACGCTTCCTGCTGCGCAATTTTCCCAAAGAACGCATCGAGATCTTCCCCAATGTAACCAGCATGCAGTACGCTTTTGCCCGGATCAAGGAACCGTGGGACGACGGTATTTTTGTTTCGGTGCACGGTCGCGGCATGCACCAGGCGGTAGACAAGATAATCGCCGCCGAAAAAGCCTGCGTGCTGACCGATAAGGTCAACACCCCTGCCGCCATTGCCGCCGAACTGATCGAACGGGGTGCCGAAGGGTACGAAGCGTGGCTCTGTGAAGATCTCGGCATGCCGACCGAAAAGTTCACCAAAACGACCGTACGCGGACTGCTCGACATTGAGGCATCCGAACTTAATATTCTGATTCTGATCCGCACCTATGAGCCGAACCTTGTTCATTATCCATTGATCGGCATCGACGATGACGAGTTCCATACTTCCAAGAAACTGATTACCAAACAGGAGGTTCGGGCTGTCACACTGGCAAAACTCCAGCTTCAAGATGACCTGGTGCTTTGGGACATCGGAGCCGGTAGCTGTTCCGTTTCGATCGAAGCCTCAAACTTGATGCCTGACGGCAAGATTTTCGCCGTGGAAAAGAACGCGCAGTGCATCGGCTTCATCAACGAGAATCTGAAGAAGTTCTGTGCCCGCAATATCAAGCTGGTTGAGGCCTACGCCCCGGACGGGCTCGATGACCTGCCAGACCCTGATCGCGTCTTCATCGGCGGGGCCGGCGGCAAACTGGACGAAATCATCGACGTTATTTCTCAGCGTCTGAGACCGGACGGTGTTGTGGTTATCAATGCCGTGACTCTCGATACCTTGACCCGAGCGGTGGAGTTTCTTGAAGACCATGGTTTTACGGTGGAAGCAGCCTGTATCAATGTCGCCAAAACCCGCAACCTGACCGAATACAAGATGTTCGAGGCCCAGAACCCGGTTTATGTAATTTCTGCGACAAAGGGCGGCGAATAGTGGCAACTGTTTATGCGGTCGGGGTTGGCCCCGGCGATCCGGAGCTGTTGACCCGCAAGGCTGAGCGGATTCTGCGCAGTGCCGATGTGATCCTGGCTCCGGTGTCAAACCTGACCGAGGCAAGTGTAGCGCTGGGGACGATCCGGGAATTCATCGACGAGGGTCGTCAGGAGATCATTGTTCACCAATTTCCGATGACTTCCGACCGGGCTCTCCTGATTCCAGCCTGGCAGGGTGCGGCAGAACTTATTGCTGCTCATGCGGAGGCGGGACGCTCTGTCGCCTTCATCACGATCGGCGATCCGCTCTTTTATTCGACCTTTATCTACCTGCTGCGTATCCTGCGCGAACAATGGCCGCAGATTGCGATCGAAATAATTCCCGGCATATCGAGCATCAATGCGGCAGCTTCTGAAGCGTCACTACCGCTGGTCGAGGGAGATGAGAAGATGGTTGTGATCCCGGCCACCGCCGGGATAGAGCAGATAAAATCGGCGCTGGAAACCTATGAAACCATTGTGCTCCTGAAGGTAAAACCGCTTTTTCCAGCTATTCTGGAGCTTCTCCGGTCCGCCGGGAGGGAAACGAGCACCGTCTTTGTCGAGCGCGTAGGCAGCCCGCGCCAGAAGGTGTTGACAGATTTTGCCCAGATCGCCGCCCATTCTCCGGATTACCTGTCGTTGCTGATCATCAAGCGGGTGCCGTAAGTAACCACCCACCAAATCCCATAAAAAAAGGTCCGTTCATCAGCTGATGAACGGACCTTTTTCTTTTCGGAGCGACGACTAGCCTAAGACTGCGTGAGCAGCTGCCAAACGTGCGATAGGCACCCGGAACGGTGAGCAGGAAACATAATCCAGCCCGACGTTATGACAGAATATAACAGATGATGGATCACCGCCATGTTCACCGCAAATGCCGAGCTTGATGGTGGGGCGGGTGGTGCGGCCTAGTTCGCAGGCCATCTTGACCAGTTTGCCGACGCCGGTCTGATCGAGCGAGACAAATGGATCTTCTGGAAGAATGCCGTTATCTACATAAAAGGGGAGGAACTTGCCGGCATCGTCACGCGACAGACCAAAAGTTGTCTGGGTCAGGTCGTTGGTGCCGAAAGAGAAAAACTCGGCCTCGACCGCAATTTCATCTGCCGTCAGGGCGGCGCGCGGCAATTCGATCATCGTGCCGATCAGGTACTCGAGCTTGACACCGTAATGGGCGATGGTTTCGTCACAGATGGTCACGGCATTCTGTTTGAGGACCGACAGCTCCTTGGCCGTCGCGATCAACGGGATCATGATCTCCGGGACGATACTGAATCCTTCGTTCTTGACCAGTTCACAGGCCGCTTCCATGATCGCCTTGACCTGCATGTTGTAGATTTCCGGATAGGTGATACCGAGACGACAACCGCGGTGCCCCAGCATCGGGTTGAACTCGTGCAGCGATTCGATCTTGTGCTTGAGAGCGTTGACCGGCACCTTCATCGTTTTGGACAGCTCCACGATATCCTTCTCTTCCTGCGGCAGGAACTCGTGCAGCGGCGGATCGAGCAGCCGGATCGTCACCGGCAGCCCCTTCATCTCACGGAACAGGCCGATGAAATCCCCTTTCTGCATCGGGAGAATCTTGTTCAGGGCGTGTTCGCGTCCCTCAACGTCTTCGGACAGGATCATTTCACGCACGGCGGCGATCCGCTCGGCGTCAAAGAACATATGCTCGGTGCGGCAGAGGCCGATACCTTCGGCACCAAACTGGCGAGCCACCTTGGCGTCGTGCGGAGTATCGGCATTGGCGCGCACCTTCAGACGGCGGATTCCATCCACCCACCCCATCAGGGTATTAAAATCCCCGGTTAACTGTGCCGTTACTGTCGGCACCTCACCGAGCATGACTTCACCCTGGGTACCGTCGAGCGTAATCATATCCCCTTTTTTGACAACAACACCATTTTTGGCGGTGAAACACTGACCGGCGTAATCCACCTTGATATCGCCACAACCGGCAACGCAGCACTTGCCCATACCGCGGGCAACAACCGCAGCATGCGATGTCATGCCGCCGCGGGCGGTCAGGATACCCTGGGCGGCATGCATACCGTGGATATCTTCCGGTGAGGTTTCGACACGAACGAGAATCACTTTACGGCCAACCTTCGCCTCTGACTCGGCTTCATCAGCGGTGAAAACAACCGTACCGGAGACCGCACCAGGAGAGGCCGGCAAACCTTTGGCAATGATATTTTTAACGGCTTTGGGGTCGAGTGACGGGTGCAGCAGCTGGTCAAGCTGTTCCGGGGCGACGCGCTTTACTGCGGTTTTCTGGTCGATCAGCCCCTCGGCGACCATGTCGACTGCGATCTTGATGGCTGCAGGGGCGGTACGCTTGCCATTACGGGTTTGAAGCATGAAAAGCTTGCCCTTTTCGATGGTAAACTCGATATCCTGCATATCCTTGTAATGCTTTTCGAGGATTGTACGGATGGATGCCAACTGCTGGTAGCACTCCGGCATCACCTCCTCCATCGGCGGGAGCGTCGTTGCCTTGGCGCGGTTGATCGGCTGCGGTGTGCGGATACCGGCAACGACGTCCTCACCCTGAGCGTTGACCAGATATTCGCCGTAGAAGTAATCTTCACCGGTGGAGGGGTCGCGAGTAAAGGCCACCCCGGTGGCACAATCATCACCCATGTTGCCGTAAACCATCGACTGGACGTTGACGGCGGTGCCCCATTCAGCCGGGATGTTGTTCAGGCGGCGGTAGGTAATGGCCCGCTGGTTCATCCACGAACCGAAGACGGCGCCGATCGCCCCCCAAAGCTGATCCATCGGTTCTTCCGGGAATGCTGTTCCGAGCTCTTCCTTGATCGTCGCTTTGAAGGCGGCTACCAGCTCTTTCCAGTCGGCAGCGCTCAGCTCCGTATCGAGATGAACACCCCGCTCCGCTTTTTTATGTTCCAACAGGTGTTCAAGGGCATGCTTGTCCATCCCCATGACGACATCCGAATACATCTGGACAAAACGGCGGTAGGCATCATAGGCAAAACGCTCGTCACCGCTCTGGGCGATGATCCCCTGCACGGTTATATCATTGAGGCCAAGGTTGAGAACCGTGTCCATCATGCCCGGCATGGAGGCACGGGCACCCGAACGGACCGAAACCAGCAACGGATTGTTCGCATCACCGAATTTACGATCCATCAGCGCTTCAACCCGGGATAGATTTGCGGCAACTTCAGCGGCCAGCGAGGCCGGATAATTACTGTCATTCTTGTAAAACTCGGTACACACTTCCGTACTGAGGGTAAATCCAGGAGGAACCGGAAGGCCGATGCTGGTCATTTCGGCAAGATTGGCTCCTTTCCCCCCCAACAGATTTTTCATATCAGCCCGACCTTCAGCCTGACCATTACCAAAGAAATACACGAACTTCTGAGCCATAGTACCGTCTCCTATTTCATAGAATAATTACATATGCTTTAAAGGCACTAAAAAGATTTATTTATAATTAAAATAACATGTTAGAAGATCAGACTATAGCGTAGATTCACAAAATTTCAACTGAATTGTTCTAAACAACCGCTATTTTGTATCCCAGCTGCTGATATCAACATTCTTCCCTTCGCCCCCCTTGGCGCCGTCAGCGCCATAGGTAAAGAGGTCGTAGTCGCCATGTTCACCGGGGGAAACATACAGATAATCGTTGCCCCACGGGTCCTTGGGAACTTTTTTACTGTCAAGGTAGCCTTCATCCTTGTAACTTTTTGGAATCAGACCAACGGTCGGCTTTGCAACCAGCGCACTCAACCCCTGCTCAGTAGACGGATAACTGCCGTTATCAAGCTTGTAAAGCTTAAGTGCCGTTTCGATGTTTTTGATCTGTACCCGTGCATCGGTAATCTTGGCATCGTCGGTACGTCCCATCAGCTTTGGCCCGACAAGTGCCGCCAACAGCGCCAGTATGACGATGACAACCATGATCTCGATCAATGTAAAACCTTTTTTATTGTGTAAAAACTTCATGCGTTCCCCCCTATTGTTAATTTATCATTTGCACTCTCGTCACCCCGATAAGCAGCAGATGAGTGCGCTGACTGAATAGATTCTCCGCAAAAGCAACTCCAACTTACTAACAGATGCTCTGCATGGCAAGCTCTTTAAAGCGGTGAACCGCTCCAAAAGATATAACCTCTGCCCCAATTGAGGTATAATCAGTGGCAGTTTTGCACCGATAAAATGCGTTACCTCATTGGATTCGGATAGTTATATTCTGCTTGCAGATTGGCATCCAATATGCTAATTGCTTGATAACCTATCAATACAGTCTAATATGGAATGCTCGCACTCTCTGCGTCCTGACGCAGTAAAAAAATCAACGAGGAGAAACCAGATGAAAAAGATCAGCGCAGTCGTAGCAATGTTTGCCGTAACCGCTTTTGCCGGAGCAGCCTTCGCAGCCGACGTAATTGAATTGCCAGCCTCCTTTGGCAAGGTCACCTTTCCCCACGCAAAGCATGTTGCAATGCTGAAAGATTGCAAAAAGTGCCATGCAGGAGCTCCCGGCAAGATTGCAGAGCTCGGCAAGGATTGGGCTCACAAGACCTGTAAAGGGTGTCACGCTGAAATGAAGAAGGGACCTGTCGGCTGCAAAGATTGTCACAAAAAATAATCTTTAAACAATAGGGCACAATCAACCGGGGGTAGCGTCAGCGTTACCCCCGGTTGCGTTTTACCGCAACGCCAGCTCCATCTCCTCCAGCTTCTTCACCCGGTCGCGCAGAGCGGCCGCCTTCTCAAAGTTCAGCTCTTTAGCCGCCGCCAGCATCTCCTTACGGAGTTTTTTGACCAGTTTCGGGATCTCTTTTGGCGCGATATATTCCTCTCCCGCTTCAGCAACTCCTGGTGCTGTCACATAATCCTTCTCCTCGATAGAATCCAGAATGCTGCGCAGCCCCTTTTTCACCGTTTCCGGCGTTATGCCGTGTTCTTCGTTATAGGCCAGCTGCCTGATCCGGCGCCGCCCGGTTTCATCGATGCAGGCCTGCATGGAGCGGGTCACACTATCACCGTACATCAGCACCCGGCCATTGATATTGCGGGCGGCACGACCGCAGGTCTGGATCAGCGAGCGCTGTGAACGGAGGAACCCCTCCTTGTCGGCATCAAGAATCGCAACCAGAGAAACTTCCGGCAGGTCAAGCCCCTCCCGGAGGAGGTTAATCCCGACCAGCACGTCGAATTCCCCCAGGCGGAGGTCGCGAAGAATCTGCATCCGCTCGATCGTAACGATGTCAGAATGGAGGTATTTTATCCGCACTCCCAGTTCACGATAATAGTTGGTCAGCTCTTCTGCCATCCGCTTGGTCAGAGTCGTCACCAGCACCCTCTCGCCACGGGTAACGGTTTCGCGGACTTCATGGAGGAGGTCGTCCACCTGGCCGAAACGATCCCCTTTTGCGGTCACCGGACGGACCTCTATGACCGGATCAACCAACCCGGTGGGACGAATGATCTGTTCGACGAAGACACCGCCGCTCGCCTCAAGCTCATAATCGGCCGGAGTTGCCGAAACATATACCGCTTGGCGGATGCGGGCCTGGAATTCCTGGAAATTGAGTGGACGGTTATCAAGAGCGGCCGGGAGGCGGAAGCCGTAGTTGACCAGCGTATCCTTGCGCGAGCGGTCGCCACGATACATGGCACCGGCCTGGGGAATGGTGATATGCGACTCGTCCACAAACAGCACAAAATCGTCCGGAAAATAATCGATCAGCGTGTAGGGGGCGTCGCCCGACTGACGGCCGTCGAAGTAGCGTGAATAATTTTCGATGCCGTGACAAAACCCCATCTCCTCCATCATTTCAATGTCGTAGAAAGTGCGCTGCTCGATACGCTGCGCTTCGAGCAGCATGTTCTGTTCCCGGAAATACCTGATCCGCTCCGCCAGGTCGACCCGGATCTGCTCCACCGCCCGCTCCAGCGTTTCTCTGGTGGAAACGTAATGTGAAGCGGGATAGATGGAACATTTGGAGAGTTTCTGCAGCACGACGCCGCGCAGCGGATCTATTTCACTGATCGCCTCCACCTCATCGCCGAAAAACTCGACCCGCAGCGCACGCTCACTGTCGTAAGCCGGAAAAATCTCGATGACATCCCCCCGCACCCTGAATGTGCCGCGATGGAAATCCATGTCGTTACGTTCATACTGGATCTCGATAAGCTTCCTGAGTAGCTCGTCACGGCCAACGTCTTCCCCCTGACGGAAGAAGATATGCATCGCCTGATACGCCGCCGGTGACCCGATACCGTAAATGCAGGAAACCGACGCAACGATAATGACATCGCGCCGCGTCAGCAGGCTGCGTGTCGCCGAATGGCGCATCTTGTCGATCTCGTCGTTGATGGCGGAATCTTTTTCAATGAAGGTGTCACTGGTCGGGATATAGGCTTCGGGCTGGTAATAATCGTAGTAGGAGACAAAATACTCGACGGCGTTATCCGGAAAGAGTTCCTTGAATTCGCCGTAGAGCTGGGCCGCCAGCGTTTTGTTGGGAGCCAGCACCAGAGCAGGGCGCCCGGTGCGGGCGATGACGTTGGCAACCGTGAAGGTCTTGCCGGAGCCGGTCACACCCAGCAGGGTCTGATGCTTGTCACCACGCTCGATTCCCTCAACCAACTCACTAATTGCTTGGGGTTGATCGCCGCGTGGCGTGTAGTTTGTTGCAAGATTGAAGGTTGTCATAGTATGCTGTACCTGTATACACTATTCTTCTAAGACTGCGCTGATACGTTTTGTCCCTCTCTGCGCTGCGAACATCACTGTTGTCAGGTTATCACGAGGCCCGTGCTGGAACAAGGGGTCTCCGGAGGGACTACCGCATGCCACATGAAAAATCACCGCACGAGAGCAGGGAACACCTCTCCAGTATTATCGAGAGCCTTACAATTCCGACCTTTGTCATTGATGCAAACCACATCACAACTCACTGGAACCTGGCCTGCGAAAGAATCACCGGGGTCCCGGCCTGCGAGGTCATCGGGACAAACCAGCAATGGCGCGCATTCTACCCCACCGAGCGGCCGGTTATGGCAGATCTTATTCTTGATGATGCACTGGAGGCTCAGATCGCGCAGCTTTACAACGCCAAGTACCACAGGTCGCAACTTAAGGACGATGCTTTCGAGGCTGAAGACTTTTTCCCGCATTTTGGTCCTGGCGGAAAGTGGCTTTTCTTCACCGCCTCCCCGATCAAATCGCCAACCGGCAAGGTCATCGGCGCCATTGAGACACTCCAGGACATTACGGACCGTAAAATGGCAGAGCAGGCGCTGTCCGAGAGCGAACAAAGGCATCGCGAACTCAGTATTACCGACGGCCTGACCGGACTGTATAACTCCCGTCATTTTTACACCCGGGCACATGAAGAGGTTGAACGCTGCAACCGCTATGCAACGCCCCTTTCCCTTATTCTTCTGGATGTGGACAACTTCAAGAAATTCAATGACACCTACGGGCATCTGGAGGGGGACCATGTGCTGGCCGGACTGGCTGAAGTCATCAGAGCAGAAGTTCGCGTAACCGACTCCGCATATCGTTACGGCGGCGAAGAATTCATCGTGTTATTTCCTGAAACAGTTCCAGACGAGGCGAGTATCGTTGCCGAACGCTTGCGGCAGGCATTTGCGGAGCATATGTTTACACCGGCCCCGGGAGAGCATGTTCATATGACCATCAGTATCGGCGGCGGCAGCTATCGTATCGGAGAAGAGTTGATTCCATTTGTGAAACGGATTGATGCAGCGATGTACAAAGCAAAGAAGCTCGGTAAAAACCGTCTCAACTTCATTGCAGATCAGTGTGAGCATCCTGCCGAGGGAACATAGTGACGCCAACTTCATTGCCTCAATAACAGCCGATTGTAAAAAAGGCGAGGTGGCAGCTATTTTGCCGCCATATATTCACACGCCTTCTGAATCCGCCTGACCGTCTCCTCCACTCCCAGCGTCATCACTATTTCACCGATTCCGGGCGCCTGCGTCCCCCCCGAAAGGGCAATACGCACCGGCTGGCCAACCTGACCCATCTTCCAGCCGTTCTCGCTGCAGATCTCCTTAAAGAGCCCGTCAATGCCAGCGGCATCGCAGACAGACGAGGATGAAAGTTTTTCAGTGACTGCGGCGAGCACCGCCACCAGCTGTTCCTTGTCGAACTTGGCCAGGGCGGCATCGTCATAACTGTCCGGCGCGTTGTAGTAGAATACCGCGCGCTCGGCCATCTCCTCCAGTGTCTGGGCCCGTTCCTGCAGTGTTTTGACAACCGCCATCAGATCCGGCCCACCAAGCGTGGTAACATCACGCGACGAGAGATGCGGCAGCAGCAGGTCGGCCAACCGTTCCGGGTCGCCGTTCTTTATGTAATGGGCATTCAGCCAGAGCAGCTTTTCAGTATTGAATACGGAGGCGGAGCGCCCGACGTTACCTATATCAAACTTTTGGATCATTTCCTCCATGCTGAAGATTTCGTCATCGCCGTGACTCCACCCCAGCCGCACCAGATAGTTGAGAAGCGCTTCCGGCAGAAAGCCCATGTCGCGGTAGGCGATAACACTGGTGGCGCCGTGCCGCTTGGACAGTCGCGCCTTGTCCGAACCGAGGATCATCGGCACGTGGGCGAATTGCGGCACCGGAAAGCCAAGCGCTTCGTAGAGCTGGATCTGGCGAGGGGTGTTGTTGACGTGGTCATCACCACGAATGACAGTCGTAATGCGCATGGTGGCATCATCGATCACCACGCAGAAATTGTAGGTCGGCGTGCCGTCGGTACGCTGGATGATCAGGTCATCAATCTCTTCATTCGGAAAGGTGATTGTTCCCTTGATCAGATCATCAAAAGCGGTCACGCCACCCTGCGGCGCCCGAAAGCGGACAACATACGGCCGCCCTTCCGGCTGATCGGTCCGCTCGCGACAGGTCCCGTCATACTTGGGCTTGCGCCCTTCCTGCATCGCCAGATTACGCTTGGCATCCAGCTCATCTGACGTGCAGTAACATTTGTAGGCCTTGCCGGCGTCCAGCAACCTCTGGACATGCTCCTTGTAAAGCGGAAACGAATCGGACTGATAAAACGGCCCCTCGTCCCACTCGAGCCCGAGCCACTTCATCCCTTCCAGAATAGCATCCACGGACTCTTTCGTGGAGCGCTCCACATCGGTATCTTCGATACGCAGAATGAATGTGCCGCCCTTATTCTTGGCCAGCAACCAGTTAAAAAGGGCGGTACGGGCACCACCGACATGAAGATACCCGGTTGGGCTCGGGGCAAATCGGACACGAAGTTCAGACATATATTGTTACTCCTTGGAATTGGCTCTAGCTGAGGTGGTTGTTTGATCGGTACTATAGCATTCACGGCTATCGTGAAAAAGGATTTTCTGGCTGAATGATGGACAAGAACAAAAGTAGAGGTGTGCAGGTGGGGTAAAAAGACCAGATGGACCCTGAGAGGATCTTCTTGAACTATTCTAAAGCGACATACTTTTTCATATTCTAATTAGAAAACCTCACATCAATATATATTGATTTTTAATTTTAAATGTGTTTCTGTCGAATTATCGAAATTGCTGCCGGGAAGGCATCGCTGGAGCGGAATGGCGCCACAAAGCTGGCCATCCAACGCTTCTGACAGAGTGGCCCTGAAATAACGCTGTTGTCATTTATGACGTGCCAACTTTTTTCTAAGTACCTGATTTTATCAAAACCAACTACCTGTTCAAAGTGGAGGAAACTGTGAATTCCGGAACATTACTACGTTCGATGCGTCTGTTATCCGTTTTTATTGTACTCATGGCAGCTCTGATACTTGCCGGATGTGGAGGGAAATCGTCTTCCGTTACCCTGTCTTCCATAAGGATAACCCCGTCAAATGTGAGTATCGCCACCGGCACAACCACCCAGTTCAATGCGGTAGGGTCGTTTTCGGATGGCACTTTTCGCGACCTGACAACATCTGTCGTGTGGAGTTCGTCGAATAGTGCTGTTGCCTCCATAAGCAACGCAGCAGGTTCAAAAGGTGAAGCTGCAGCGATTATCGCTGGTTCGGTCACTATTACAGCAACTTCGGGGAATATATCCGCAACAACAATACTCGCGTCGGCTGCATTGGCATCCATTGAGGTAACACCTGCGAACGTTACCAGCATTGTCGGAACAACCCGGCAATTCAGCGCGACCGGAACACTGTCAAACGGTTCAACACAGGATTTAACCAGCCTGGTTGCCTGGGACACATCTGATAGCACTGTTGCCACAATCAGCAGCGCTGGAATCACTTCGGCCGCAACTGCAGGCCAGACAACCATACGTGCGACGTTTGGCGGGATTTCCGGGTCAACTACTCTGAACACAGCGACGGTGGTATCCATAGCCGTCACCCCTGCAAACCCCACCATTGCCGTTGGCGCAACGCTCCAATTCTCGGCAACAGGCACACTTTCAAACGCTACAACCCAGAGTGTAACATCGCTTGTCACGTGGGGTTCATCAGATACCGGGGTTGTCACGATCAACGCCGGCGGAATCGCTTCTTCCCTTTCAATCGGCTCAGCCACCATTTCTGCAGCCTTTAGCGGTGTTACCGGCACAACCACAGTGACGGTGCAGGGGCCTGTATCCATTGCCGTGACACCGGCAAATCCAAGTGTCGTAGCCGGTTCAACCCAGCAATTCACCGCCGTGGGCACGTTTGCAGATGCGTCAGTTCACGACCTGACGACACTGGCAACCTGGAGTTCATCAAACAGCGGAGTTGCAACTATCAGCAATACGTCAGGTTCTCGGGGACTGGCAACGGTCAAAACAGCCGGTTCTACCACGATCACCGCAACGCTGGGCGTTTCAGGGTCGTCAATAATGACTGCAAAAGCGCTCGTGTCAATTTCCATAACGCCTGTATCTCCAACCATTGGGGCCGGTTCCACCCTCCAGCTTGCGGCAACAGGGACATTTTCGGACAGCTCCACCCAGGACTTAACAACCTCGGTTCTCTGGGGATCAGCACATACAGAAATCGCCACCGTAAGCAATACAGCGGGAACAAAAGGACTGGTAACGGCTAACACTCCAGGATCAACCACCATCACAGCAACTTTTGGCAGCATTTCAAAATCAACCACACTGACGGTTAATCAGTCGAGCCGCGCTTATGTGGCTAATTTTGGCAGTAATACACTCACCGTAATTAACACCGCCAGCAACACGATTATTGCCACTATAGCCGTGGGGGCCGGGCCACAGGGAGTGGCGGTGAATGCTTCCACAAGCAGAGCTTATGTGACAAACAGCGGCAGCAATTCGCTTTCAGTCATCGACACAAACAGTAATACGGTGCTTGCGACAGTCGGCATGGGGGCCGGTCCCACCGGTATTGCCATAAACCCCGCCACTAATCGTGCATATGTAACAAATAAAAACAACAGCACACTTTCTGTGATGGATACGACCAACAACACAGTGATCGCCACCATTGCCGTCGGATCCGGACCGCTGAGCGTTGCGCTGAACCCCGCCACCAGCCGCGCCTACGTGACAAACAGCAACAGCAACAATATCTCCGTTATCAATACGGCCAACAACTCGTTTGTCGCTACTATTCCCGTCGGTCTCGCCCCGCAGGGGGTGGCGCTACACCCCGCCGCCAACCGTGCATATGTGGCGAATAGCAGCAGCAACACGCTAACAGTGATTGACACCAGCAGTAACAGTGTGATTGCCGCTGTCCCAATTGCAAACGGGCCACTGGGCATTGCGGTGAATTCTGCTGCCAACCGGATTTACGTGACGAATAGCGGCAGCAATACACTCACCGTCATCGACACAACCAACAACACGTTGATAGCCATCGTTACCGTAGGAAGCTCACCGCAGGAAGTGGCAGTGAATCCTGCCATAAACCGGGCTTATGTGACGAATGGCAACAGCAATACACTCACCGTCATCGATACCAGCAATAACTCCGCAATTGCAACCATAGGCGTGGGTGCCAGCCCCAAAGCGGTTGCTGTCATTCCATAGTGTGATTGCGTAAAATAGCCAGGGGAAATCGGCAGGTTTGACAGACGCTGGAACAGCACCATGATACGATCATGAAGGCTTTAAAAAGGAGGATACGGTGAAATTCAGGGTGATTTTAAGTGCACTGTTGTTTGTATGTGCGTTCAGTTTTTCTGCAGGGGCCGCCGAGCAGGTGTTTTTCTATCACACCGACCCGGCGGGTACGCCGCAGTCTATAACCGATTCAAGCGGCACTGTAGTCTGGAAAGCAGACTACAAACCATTTGGGGAGGAAAACTCTATAACCGGTAGTGCTGCGAACAACAAACGGTTCGTCGGCAAGGAAAAGGACGAGGAAACGGGACTTTCGTATTTTGGAGCGCGTTATGAGGATGCTAAAACCGGTAGGTTTACCGCTGTCGATCCAGTTGGGGCGGTTGATTCCAGCACTAGCAGGACTAATGAGAAGATGCTGTTAGAGCCACAACGATTAAATCGTTTATGCCTATGGTTTAAATAATCCATATAAGTATGTGGACCCGGATGGAAGAGATCCTTTGATAAATGATGCAATGTTTAAGATTGTTTCAAGTGAAACTTTTATTCGTTTTGGAGAAGCAATCGGAGCCAGCCGTCTAAATGCGGTAATAACTGGTTACGATTTTAGAGGCAATGAGTTCTCAGGGTTCGGAAGAGTGGAACAGTTAGCAATTGCACTAATCAGTGCTCCTGTGGCAGCAGAAAATACAGTTTTAAATGTTGAACGTAAATCAGTTATTGGGCAAATAAACCCACGAAATCTTATACCCACTCAAACAAAAAGTGATTTAACAGGTAGTCAAGTCTCCAGGCTAACGAAAGATATGAAAAAAATGGGTATGATCAAGCTTACCCTGTAGATGCAACGAGAAACGCCTCTGGACGGCTAGAAATTCAAAACGGACATCATCGCGTTGAAGCTGCAAAAAATGCTGGCATAACCAAAATACCTGTCCGAATATCGGAGTAATATTTATGAAATCTAAATACAAGGCAGCATTTCTTCTTCCTAAAAATGCCAAGAGAACATTAACAGATACCGGTTGGCTATTTGAAAGCGATACGAATCTTCCTGATTCTGCAATGGACTTTTTAAAAAACAATCTCAAGCTACAGTTAGATGAAGAATATTTAGGAATCAGAAGTTACAGCAATGAACTTTTTCAGGCAGTAGTACTTTTTGATGAGGACGGAAACATTCAACACGTGCATATAAAATGTTACGGTGATAGCTTTGAATTGTTATTAAAGAACTATCATAAAAGCACGTTAAATAATGGCACAGAATTGTTTGAGCCAAGTACATAGTATGGCTTGGATGTTCAAGACACTCTACTTCTATTACACTGCCTCATACTCAGGAGATTAAATATGAAAGCTCACCATAGCGGTATTTGGATCGTATTAATTTGCGCAATGCTTACTTATTCCGTCGTTGTCATACGCCCTCAGTGAAAGCATGCTGCTGGATCCATTCTACGCCCAGAGCGTAAATAAGGACAATTCACCAATCGGAACGACCTCAGAACATGTTGACCCTTTTTCGGGGAACCTGTCCGTCGTGCAAACCGATATCCATCTGTAATAAATAATGTAAAGTCGAATTATTTTTAAAATATTAAGAATTTGAGGCCTTAACATGAAGATAACATACGATAGAAGTCAAAATGCAGCATATATCCTATTCGATGATTTATCAGATGAAATATCTGCAAACACATACACATGTGATCCGTCTGAAGTAGGAGGCTTGATTAGCTTGGATTTTGATTCAAACGGAAGGTTAATGGGGATTGAAGTATTAGCAGCGGACAAACGTCTTCCCGAAAGATTACTGAAACAAGCTGAAATCATTGGGTGATCATAAAACGCGTATCACATACCCAATCGGCCACCATCAGCGGAACGGCAGTCGGCTTCCCAGTGGAACTCTATTTGCCATAGAAGATAGAATTGCTTAACACTTATGCAACGTATAGTAAATTGGCGCAATTCAATCCAGAAGTTAATAAACAGGAGGAAACAGTGAAATTCCGGGTGATGTTAAGTGTAATGCTATTGGTGGTACTTGCGTTCAGTTTTTCTGCGAGGTTTAGTGGACCCTTTGGTCAAGACAATAATCCGTCTAGTTTAAGGTGGTAGCTTCTGCCTTTGATTTTGGTTCTACCTCTAAAAACGTTTTTCGTTCTTTGAATTTGTCTACGATTCTTGCTCCGCCGCCGCTGGCTGTTTGGTAGACCTGAATCGGTGTTCGGTTACCCAAAGATTGATGGGGCCTTTCGGTATTGTAGAACTCAAAATATTCTGTCAAGCCCAGTTGTAATCCCGGCATGCTGACATACCCTTTCAGGTATATATCCTCATGCTTGACGCTTCGCCAGAGCCGTTCGACAAAGATATTATCCAATGCCCGACCGCGACCATCCATGCTGATAGCGATGTCGTGTAACTTGAGGACGCCGGTAAAAGCATCGCTCGTGAACTGACACCCTTGGTCTGTATTAAAGATCTCCGGTGTGCCGTATGACCGAAGCGACTGTTCCAGGCAGTCAACGCAAAATTCGCTATCGAGTGAGTTTGACAATCGCCACGCCAACACTTTACGTGAGTACCAGTCGATTACGGCTGCCAGATACGCAAAGCCTCGTGGCAGGCGAATATAAGTGATATCGGTACTCCACACCTGATTCGGTCGTGTCACGTTCACGCCTCTGAGCAGGTACGGATAGATCTTGTGCTGAGGGTGAGGCCGGCTGGTATTAGGGCCTGGTGCCATACCAGCCAATCCCAGGATCCTCATCAGTCGTTGAACCCGCTTCCGGTTGACCGGATAGCCTGCTTTGCCCAGATGTACGACCATTTTGCGACTACCATAGAACGGATGGAGCGTATATTCGGCATCAATCAACGCCAGTAACAACAATTCTAGTTCATTTGGCTCGGCGACCAAATGTGAGGAATAAACGGTGGAACGAGCGACACCAGCTAACGCGCATTGTCGGGTTAGCGTCATGGGATCCAACAGACTCACCCAGTGCCTGCGGTCTGCTACTGGCCGATCCCGGACTTTTTTTTAAGCCAGTCCAGTTCCATCTTCAACCGCCCGATCTCAGAGTAAAGACGCTCAGGGCTGGAGGAAGGGTCATCAGGCTTGGGGCCTCGCTTGATTTCGAAAATACTGGAAGCCTGCGCCAGCAGCTCTCTCTTCCATTCGCCAACCTGAGTCGGATGGACAGTGTACTCTTGGGCGATCTCATTTAACGTCTTGGTACCTCGGATCGCGTCAAGCGCTACTTTTGCCTTGTGCTGACTGGTGAAACTTTTACGCTTTTTTTCGCTCATTGCCTGCCCCTTTTGATTGCAGGCTACCACCTTAAACTATTGTCCGGATTTTGGGGTCCACTATACAATCAGGATTTGATGTTAAAAGCGCTTTTTTTGATACAGCATTTGGTGCTGCAACAGGAGTGATATCAGGGAGACCACGAATTTCTGGCATTAATGCAGGTCGTGGAAGTGACTCTCAAGTGTTTAAGCAAATAGTCACAAAATTTCAAAACGGTTCTATTGACAACATAAAACCTGCAACTGCAGTAAAAATGGGTAAAGGTGCCTTCTATGAGTATGCGTTTGGACAAGGCGCTGCTGCTGGAGCCGCAGGTTCAACTGGTTATGGATACTTAACTAAATAAATCGGGTGATTCGCATGAGCCAACAGATGTCTAACAAAACAATAACATACCGTGCGACACTCTCGAGCTACATTGCACTAAGCGGTATTTGGATCCTGCTTGCTGTCGGATATCTATTTCTCAGTATTCGCAGCCCTGGTAAGGGCCTTGAATTAGGCGCAATACTTGCGGGTGGGGTCACACTAATATGGTGGATTTGGCTTAGTGGCTTTAAAATTACTGTATCTGACGGGTGTCTTAGATATAGAGATGGTTTTTTTAGGTACTCAAAAGTCTTTTTGAAAGATGTTGCGGATGTCAAGAGCAAAAATATTGAGTGGGGAATGTTTACTCGTAAAGTCAAAATTCCACGGATTGTCATATTTAAACAGAACGGAGAAGTAGCGTTGCTGATAAATCCAAAACCTTTTGGACGCATTAATTTACAAAAAATACTTAGCAATGCCAAAAGTGAATGTTCTTGAATTATGGATTGATCTGCCAATATTGTAGCCTACAACTTAAAAGAAAAGCACAAATGGTAATATCTATTTGAATTATGAGTTGAAATTGAATCAGGAGATTAAATATGAAAGCTCACCATAGTACCATTTGGATCGTGTTAATTTGCGCAATGCTTATTATTCCGTCGTTGTCATACGCCCTCAGTGAAAGCATGCTGCTGGATCCATTCTACGCCCAGAGCGTAAATAAGGACAATTCACCAATCGGAACGATATCTGAACATGTTGACCCATTTTCGGGAAACCTGTCCGTCGTGCAAACCGATATCCACCTGCCCGGTACTGGCGGTTTGGACTTGAATATCACCAGGGCTTACAACAGCGCAATCTGGGGACGAAGAGATCTCGTTTCGCCCGGTTTTATCCAGATGTATGAAAACAGTCCATTGGGCATTGGTTGGTCGATTCATATGGGCATTCTGCGCAATCCGCGTGGGAATGGCAGCAGTAACGCCTGGATGGCAAACAACCCGGTGTTTGAACTGCCGGACGGCACTCTGCAGGTATTTTTTAAAGACAAAAATAATACCTCACAGTATATCAGCAAAGATTTCTGGAAAATGAGCGTATCGTATCCCGGCGCTAATCAGGATGTTTACACGATTACCGCACCGGATGGCACCGTTTATACCGCTGAATTCGGCACGGCTAAAGCGGGGTACTCACTCTATGATGGAAGAATAATCGGTCAGGTTACGAGCATCAAAAACGCCGCCGGAACCGCTACGATTTCAATTACGTACCATAGACAGAGTGTTGATAACATGTACTACATCAACACCATAACTGACTCAGTCGGCAGACAACTGAACTTTAGCTATAATGCGAGCAAATTGCTTCAGTCAATAGCCGTGGACAGCAGAACGTTTAAGTACGCATATACAACCATGACTTACAGTGCGATTACGTATTCTTACCTGTCAGCAGTTACCCCTCACGTTGGCAATCCGTGGTCATACACGTATGATTCTGCAGTCAATACATACCAGATGAATAAAATCGGTTTCCCAACCGGAGGGGCTGTCAGTTATGCGTATGCGGATACATTTTTTTCTACCGGCAAGACAAGCGTAAAATTTCGGGTTATTAAAACGAGAACAACGTCCGGAAGAGGCATCACCGCTGGAACGTGGACGTATGGCTATAATTCTGGTGGGACATCAGGTGATATTACGACGATCACTGCACCCGGAGTAACCGAAACACACAAATTCTTCGGCTGGGGAAATACCGGGGCTAACAATGTCTGGAAAGTCGGGCTTCCCATGAGCAAAGCTTATAGCGGCAATCTTGTGATGTCAGAGACCTACGCGTGGTCGCAAGGCAGCCTTGTTTCAAACGATGTACTTTCAAATGCAAACTGGGCTGCAGCAGGGTATGTGAGCGATTCAGCCATCTATGTGCCATTTCTCTCCTCCAAGTCAGTCACCCGCGACGCAAAAACCTATACAACCAATTACAGCAGCTTTAACATCTACGGTGATCCGCAAACAGTTGCTGAAACAGGCGACATAAGCCGCACCAAGTCGCTCACGTACTGGACCAATGCCACTAAAAACATCGTCAAGGGGAAACCTGCTTCAGAATCAGTGTCAGGCGGATTTTCCGGCACCGGCACAACCGCTTGGACCTATGACGCAAACAGCGGCAACCCCACTCAGATCACAACAAACGGCGTTGTCACCAAACTTGCCTATGGCTCAGGCGGAAATCTTTCGTCCGTCATCGACGCCAATTCCAAGACTACCAGCTATGCCTGGACCAATGGCAGAATTTCTAAAGAGACCAACCCCATCTACTCCGTCTCGCGCGCTATTAACACCAACGGTACGATAGCATCCGAGACCAATGGCAGAGGGTATACAACCAACTACAGTTACGATGGGAACTTGCGTCTTACGAACATTTCTCCACCGGTCGGTAACGCAACTTCATTCACTTATCCAGCCGACAGTTCATACAGGAAGGAAACAAGGGGTGGGTACTGGATTCAGCATAATTACGACGGATATGCTCGTCCGACCGGAAGTAGCGACAGCAAGGGTGTTACCATGACCGTCGCCTATAACGCCTATGGAGTGAAAGACTACACCGATTCCAACGTAGGTGACAAAACCAGTCTCGACTATTTCGGAAGGGCAAAGCAGGTTGTTCACAAAGACACGAAGGCTTTATCGTATGCCTATTCCGGCAGCAACGTAACGGTCACAGATGAGAACAGCGCCACCCAAACTCTTACCTATAGCGCCTTCGGTAATCCTAACGAAAAATACCTGATCGCTGTAAAAGACCGGGCGTTAAATACAACCACATATACAAGAAATATCTTCGGCAGCGTAACCGGCATTACTCAAGGAAGCGTCACCCGAAGCTTCACCTTTAATACTAAAAACTTCCTCACTGCAGAATCAACACCGGAAGGTGGCTCTGTCAGCTATGGCCGCGATAATATCGGCACGAGGACTTCGAAAACCGATTCGACCGGTACAAAGAATTATGCGTATGACAACCTGTACCGACCGACCGGTATCACCTCGGGTACAGGCACAATTTCTTATGGTTACGACAATGCAGGTAACCGGACCGCCATGACATCACCATCAGCCACTTTCGGCTATACCTATGATGCCGCTAACCGGATGACGAAAAAAACCGAGACTATCGCCGGCAAGGCGTATTCCACCAGCTATGGGTATGATGCAAACGACAACATTACCAGTCAGACATACCCGTCTGCCAGAGCAATCAGCTATGGATATAACAACCAGAATCAAGCAACTTCCATAAGCGGCTTCGGCGGCAGCATCACTTCCGTCAACTACAACATTGCGGGCCTACCTACATCATTCATTACATCCAACGGCATTACTAACAGTTTTACCTATAATACAAGAAACTTCACAACGGCCATTACAGCCGGATCTGCTCTGAAGCTTTCCTATGGTTACGACACCAGGGGAAATACAACATCCATATCGAACTTGCTCGACTCGACCAAGAATCAAACTCTCGGATATGACGCACTCAGCAGGCTGACCGGTTTCAATGGTGCATGGGGAAGTGGTTCATTCGGGTATGATTCGCTTGGCAACCGGACGAGCAAGGTTGTATCTGGTTCCAGCACTTCATATGCCTATAGCAGCAACAGGCTCAACTCTGCCTCTGGCGGAGAGGCTGCTACATACAGTTATAACGGCAACGGTGCTTTGTCAGGCGGTTCCTGGCAAGGAGGAAGCTACTCCCTGGGTTATGATCCATTTAGTAACCTCCAAACCTTTAGCTCTGGCACTACTACCTTGGCCAGCTTTGGTTATGATGGTGATGGGATGCGGGCAACCAAATCTGCGGGTGGGAATACGACTGTGTATCATTACGACCAAGCGGGGCATGTAATTTCTGAAAACGGTAGCACTGGGGCGTTGATTGCCGATTACGTGTATCTGAATGGAATGCTCGTGGCTAAAATCATTCCCACCGCTCCCTTGTTGGCCGTTGCCCAGACAACTGCGCCAACAAGCAAGGCAATCACAGTGACCAAAGAATCTGTCACAACCACTGCCCTTAACACGGCACCTCCTTTGGTTGAAGCACCTCTTGTCTCTCCAACGCTGACGATCTCCACTCTTGCCAACAACGCAACCACCACCAACACCATCCTTAACGTGTCAGGTACGGTCAGCGGCATCAACGACATCGTTAAGAGTGTCACTGTCAACGGTCAAGCGGTGACGATAACCGGTGGCACATTTACTACCGCCATCACATTGGTAAGTGGGGCAAACACCATTACAACAATTGCAACTGACAATTCTGATGCCACCGCAACCGACACCCGCACCATTACTTTAGATAACACCGCGCCCGACTTAAACGTAAGCCAACCTGCGGACAACGGCATTACAGGTAAGACGTTTGTCAGCATCCTCGGTGACGTGACAGACCAAACAACAACCGTCACAACAAAAGTCAACGATGGTTCAGCCACAAGCGCCAGTATAAACGGCACAAGCTTTAGTAGCACCCTCAATCTGGCACCAGGCCTAAACACTGTTAACATCATCGCCACCGATCAAGCCGGGAAAAGCAGCAGTGTCAAACGCACCATAACATCCAGCGGCACTTCGCCAACCTTGGCCATCACCGACCCTGCTCAGGATAGCGGCACGACTCAAGCCAGTATAACTATCAGCGGCACGGTTATGGACTATGCCAGCAGCGCTACTGTAGATATCACTGTTGATGACCAAGTCTACACGCAACTCGTTGGCACTGACGGCAACTTCAGTCAAGTAATCAACCTTCCAACGGACAAAACCTATACTGTAGTTGTTGAGTGCCACTACATCGTGGACGCTTTTTTGTGCCAAGACATCGTGGACACTCAACTTGCTTAACGCAATTTATAGTTGAATTCCTCGACCTGTTTTTTATCCAGGAAGAGTTTCATCTTCTGTTCTTTGACATCGATAGTAGCCACCACGTATTCAAGCGCAGTCTCCGGCGGAACCGAGAAGCATTCTCCGAAGATATTCAGTTTCAAGTCACTGCGAATAAGCCTCACAACGTGATATTTGCCCGTCTCCGGCTTATTCAGCCGATGTTTGGGAGGTTCCTCTTCTGTTGGAAACCTCAGCTTTGCATTCGAAGCGGCAAGAGCTTTCAGCGGTGTATGTCCCTTGAGTTTGCTGTAACGATATCTGCTGTTGTGACGTTGCTCGAACGCAAGTGAACCGGATTGCAGGTCTTCTAAAGACGCCATGGTAACTTTGCCAAGAAATCTCTGCTCGTAACGGTGGTTAAAGTTTTCGATCATCCCGTTTCTCCACGGCTCAGCCATTGGTATGAACCAAGGCTCAACACCATTGTGCAGACAGAGTCGGATGAGTGGCCCCATTCCACGAGGATGTGTCGGGCTTCCAAAGAAAGACATGGCATTATCAACCTGAATTCGCTCTGGTATTCCCATCCGCTTCCATGCTCCCCAGAATCCGTCAAAGATTGTTTGGCCTGACTTGGAGAGAGAAGAATGCAGTCCACACCTAACTGTAGCTGTATCAACGATATTCAGACTGTAGAAGCGAACCGGTCCTTTCAGGTAGCACGGCCCAACGAAGTCAGCCTGATGAGTCTGATTCGGAAACATTGACGGGAGAGCAGGGTACAACGTTCCTTTGGCTTCATATTTACCGGTTCGTCGATGCGTCAGTTCATTCTTGGCGAGAACTCGGTTGATCGTCCTGATCGACGGCAGCGGCTTGGCGCCAAGATCTTCCATCTCCCACAGGATCGCTTGGGCACCGCAAAACAGATCCTGATTGTAAAGATTGAGGCGAACCATCTTGATAATCTCTATGATCCCAGACGGCGTGTGCGTTGGAGTAGAGATAGGACGTCTTGAGCGGGATTCATTCCAAGCCGTATCGTTTTCAAGGTGACGTCCAACCCATTTATACAGCCAGGCTTTTGACTTGCCGAGCGATATGCAGATTGCTTCAGGACTTTCACCAGACTCGAATCTTTGAACTGCCAGAATTCTATGTTGCTTGTTTTCATCTTCCACGAACACCTCCAGAATAATTTTGGTGTTCACAGAATGACGTGGTGGTTATTCGATTGTCAGAGAACTTTGTCTACGATGTTATGGCACTTAATTCCGTCCACGATGTAGTGGCACTCAACATGTAGTAGTTACCGCCACCGATCAGGCAGGTAATACAGCCACGGTGCAACGCAACACCATTAAGACTTCTTCCAGTAGTCTCACCAACGCTAATGCCGGTCTTGAGACAGAAGCTGCCACGAGATAAACCGCACCAGCAAAAACGCCGTGAAGTCTATCATCAGATGACTTCACGGCGTTTTAAATAAAAACAACAAAGCTTTTTCCCTTAATTCCCCGCCATCCGGCACCCCTGCCAACTGCCACGCCTTGTCAGTTCATTGACTATAGCGTACCACATTTGATTGTTCTTCAACCCCCACTGCGGGGCAACGCTTATAGCCAGCGGAGCCGAGCCATAGAGACGTTGAATGGCTATCCGTGGCGGGAGCCGCTCCAGAAAATCAGCAACCGTTGCGACGTACTGTTCCAGCGTCAACGGAACAAACTCACCCCGCCGGTACAGCTCCGCCAGCTCGGTTCCTTCTACGGCATGCAGCTGGTGCAGCTTGAGCGAGTCGATCGGCAAACTCGCCATCAGTTCAGCGGTTTTCAAAAAGTCTTCTGAACTTTCTCCGGGGAAGCCATGGATCAGGTGGGCACAGATGTCAAAGTCTCGACCAGAGGCACGCTCAACCGCCCCCATAAAATCATCGAGGGTATGCCCACGGTTGATACGATGCAGAATAGCGTCATCCATCGACTGTAAACCGAGCTCAAGGCAGACGTATTTTGTCCGCGCAATGTCAGTCAACAGATCAAGAGCTTCATCACTGAGCGAATCGGGACGTGTTCCGACCGAGATGCCGATCACATCCGGATGGTCAAGGGCCCGGTGATACAGCTCTGCCAGCAGCTCTGCCGAACCGTAGGTATTGGTGTATTTCTGGAAATAGACGATGAATTTTTCAGAACCAAGCCGGGTACGGTGATAGGCCATGCCTGCCGCCATCTGCTCTTCCAGCGGCACAGCAGCCAGGGTTTCCTTGGGAGAGAAGGATACATTGTTGCAGTAGATACAGCCACCGGTTCCCTTGCTGCCGTCACGATTGGGGCAGGTAAAGCCGGCATCCACGTTTACCTTGCTGACCCGCATGCCGAAGCGACGGCGCAGATAGCTTCCGTAGGAATGTATGTGAAGTTGTGGGTGAATCCGCTGGTCAGGAGCGTTGGGCATACTCTTCGATCTTTTCAAGCAGGGATGCGGCGGCGACGCGCGGGTTTGCTGCAGCCAGTATGGCAGAAATTACTGCGATGCCATGTATACCGACTGACAGTGCTTCGGTGATGTTTGTCGGTGAAATTCCACCAAGAGCAATAACGGGTATTTTCAGGACAGAGGCAGCTTCCGCCAATTTTTCGACTCCACAGGGTGCGCCGTAAGCGGCCTTGGAGGGAGTGTGATAGACCGGTCCGAACGTTACAAAATCAGCCCCGTCTGCCTCGGCACGGAGCGCCTCATCAATTGAATGGGCGGAATAGCCGACAACCCTGTTTCCCCCCATTATACGCCGAACAGCGGCCACAGGCAGGCTGCTGACGCCTATGTGAACACCATCGGCATCTGCCGCCAGCGCAATATCCGGACGATCATTGATCAGAAGGGTGGCACCAAAATCAGAGGTCAGGCGCCTCAACTCAACGGCTAACCGGTACAGCTCGGTAGCGGGAAGGTCCTTGCCACGCAACTGAACCGCCCTGACGCCCCCCTCCAAAGAATCGCGCACGACCTCTGTCAACGGCCTGCCGCCGGTCTGGTGCCGGTCGGTTATCAGGTACAGAGTAAAATCGGTCATCCGCACCATGCGACGTATTTAACCGATCAGGCCATCCAGCGGGCTGGAGGCATTGGCATATAACTTGCGCGGTATGCGGCCGGCCTTGAAAGACAACCTGCCGGCGATCACCGCCAGTTTCATCGCTTCCGCCATGGCTATCGGATCTTGCGCACCAGCGATGGCGGTGTTCATGAGAACCCCGGCACACCCCAACTCCATGGCGATGGCGGCATCGGAAGCCGAACCAACCCCGGCGTCGACAATGACCGGCACGCTGACGTTTTCAAGAATTATGCGGATATTGTACGGGTTGCGGATACCGAGCCCGCTGCCGATCGGAGCTCCCAGCGGCATAACGGCTGCACAGCCAAGGTCTTCCAGCTTTTTGCAGACGATTACATCGTCACTGCAGTACGGCAGCACGGTAAATCCCTCAGCCACCAGAATTTTCGCGGCTTTCAGCAGCTCTTCGTTATCAGGGAAAAGCGTTTTTTCGTCACCCAGAACCTCAAGCTTGACGAAATCAGACATCCCCGCCTCACGGGCCAGACGACAGGTACGGACCGCATCATCAGCCGTGTAGCATCCGGCGGTGTTGGGAAGCAGGGTATATTTTTTAGGGTCGATGTAATCGAGCAGCGACTCCTTGCTGCGGTCAAGATTTACCCGCCGCACCGCCACCGTGATAATTTCTGCCCCTGATATTTCCAGTGCCCGGGCGGTCTGCTCGAAACTGGCATACTTTCCGGTCCCCACCATGAGGCGCGAAGTAAACTCGCGCCCGCCAATGATCAATTTATCCGTTGTCCCTGCCATACCGGTTATCCTCCACCAACAAAATGGACTATTTCAATTTTATCGCCGTCCGAAAGAAGCTGCTTTTCATAGCCTGCTTTCGGAACGATATCGGCGTTCAGCTCAACCGCTACCCGCTCCCGGCTGATGCCGAGCTGCTGCAGCAGCGTTTCGACCGTGGCTCCATCAGCTGTTTTTGCCTGCTCACCGTTCAGTAAAATCCGCATAGCAACCTCCTGACCCTGACAAGCAGGATAAGTGCGTTAACGAAGAAATTTTCCGCATAAATACCGCAGAATATTTCTTCTAACTTACTAAACAAAAAAAACCGCAGCAGCGGCTTGTTTAATTAAAATACAATCGGTCGCGCTTCCCTACGCCGGCATTACCCGGATCAGGTACGAAGGGTCGCGGTTATACCGCTCTCAGTCGAAACTCCCCTAGCTTTTTTTCAAAGTAGATGATTGGAGCTACTCTGTCAATTCAATTTTAGACCAGTCATTGCCCGGATATGACGATATTTTTTAGCTTGTTACCTGCTATACATTGAAATCCTGGACTGATTCTGGCATCTTGTTGTTTATATTCGCAGCTTTTTATTCCAGCCAGACACCAGGGGGCGTAAATTGTGGCAGACAATCGCAGCATCGACCGTATAAAGAAGCGCATGTCGTTACATTTCGGCCTCGATGAGGCCGTCAGAGTCGCCTTTACCGAAGACATCTCCTTAACCGGCATGTTTATCAAGACCCCGAATGTCATCCCCCCCAACTCCAGGATAAAAATCATGTTTGTACTCGATGACGGAAGCAGGGTAGAGCTGGAGGCCCGCGTGATGTGGGCAAAGAAGGTGCCGGCAAATCTTTTCCATCTCGTTAAAAAAAGCGGCATGGGTGTACGCTTTTTACGCTTTCAAAACGGCGAAGATGCTTTTAACAATTTTATCGGGAACAGAGCGACTTCATTTCGGTGATGCTGCAGGAGAGAACCAGCCATGTGTAGAAAAATATTCATAGGGGCTACTGGACAACATTGCGGAAAAACAACCATCAGCCTTTCACTGATGCATCTGGCGCGAAAAAAGTATGAGCGCGTCGGCTTTATGAAGCCCCTTGGACCCAAATGGATTGAGTTCAACGGCGCGATCGTGGACAAAGATGCGGCAATGTTCGCCACCGTTTTCGGCGTCGAAGAAGATGTGACACTCATGTCGCCACTAACGTTGTCCCCCGGTGTGACACGACGTTACCTGGATGGTGAAATCGATGCCACCGTTCCCCGTGACTTGATTCGCTCCGCATGCGCCGCACTGGAAGAAAAATATGATTTTCTGATCATCGAAGGGGCCGGACACGGGGGGGTCGGCTCTGTTGTCGGCATGAACAACGCCCGGATAGCGGCCGAGCTTAACGCGCCGGCTCTCCTGGTGACCGGCGGCGGCATAGGGAATGTCATAGATTCTGTCGAGCTCAATCGTGCGCTGTACCAGCGGGAAGGTGCCGACGTCCGTATAATAATGGCCAACAAACTGGTTCCGGAGAAGAGGATGAATACTTTGGGCTATCTTGTTAAGGCGTTTGCAGGCAGCGGCATCATGGTGACGAGCGCCTTTGACTACCTGCCTATACTGGCGGACCCTACCCTGTTTCATGTGTCCGAGCTGCTTGGCCGGACTCTTAATGGCGACCCGGCCGAACGGAGCCGCCTGTGTCATACAATCCAGCTTGGTGCAGCCTCTTCGCAGATTGTTATCGACCATCTGGAAGCCTCCACCCTGTTGATTGTCACCAGTTCACGTGATGAACTGCTCGTTACCGCTTCGTCTCTGCACCACATCCCGGAGTACAAAGCGCGCCTGGCAGGCCTCATTATCGCAGGGCATGTGCCGGTTTCGAACATAACCCAGCGGATTCTTGATGACAGCAATATCCCCTATATCCGCATCAAGGAGACCTCCTCGGAAATATTTTACCAGTTACGTGAACACGTCTCAAAAATCGGCCCCGAAGATCTTGAAAAAATCAACCTCATCAACTCGATTGCAGAGCGCTATATTGACTTCGATGCAATTGATGCGATGATCTGACCTGCCGGCAGGTCACGGCTCCCCAAAAGAGCAAAAAGTTCTTGACCTTATACGGCTTTTGATATTTATAGAAAACTGCTCGTTATTTTTTCGGGGTATTCATGATTGCAGTAACACGCTTGGATAAACAACTGATGTACCTGAATCCGGACCACATTATCTGTATCGAGGAAACTCCGGATACAGTGATTACTCTTTTCAACGGCAACAGGTACATTGTAATAGACAGGGCCAGTACGATCATAAGCCGCGTGGTCGCCTTTCGCTCCAGAATTTCACGTCGGGCAACGTTTCCGGCAGCCAGACGCTATCTCAGACGCCAGCTCGACCCACGGCTTGATCGGTCCAAGGACCGACCCGGCTATGTCCCCGTGCCTTCTGACGGTGAACATAGCCACACTCTATTCCACAGTCTGGATTATTAGCGTATGGATTTAGCTACTATTATTGGTTTGTTAATGGCCTTCGGCTGCATCGTCGGTGGTGCCGTCATTGAGGGCGTTCACATAAGCGCCTTGATTCAGCCGACCGCTGCAATGATCGTCGGAGGGGGGACATTCGGAGCCGTGTTTGTTTCCATGCCGCTGCCGGCGATCATCGGCGCTCTTAAAGGCGTCAAAATCGCTTTTCTCCCGGCAAAAGTAGACCATGAGCAGGTGGTAAAGGATATCATCAACTACGCCACCAAGGCCCGGCGCAACGGTTTGATTTCACTGGAACAGGAAGCCCAGTCTGCTCGCGATCCCTTCATAAAAAAAGGAATATCGCTAGTCGTTGACGGCATAGATCCGCAGAAATTGCGCGAAACGCTGGAGGCGGACATCATGGCGTATGAGGGTCACACCAAGCACAGCATCGAGTTTTACGAGTTAGCTGGCGGCTTTGCACCGACCATCGGCATCATCGGTGCCGTTCTCGGGCTTATCCACGTCATGGCAAACCTGTCCGACACCTCAAAACTGGGTGGCGGTATCGCCGTTGCGTTCGTTGCCACTATTTACGGTCTGCTGATCGCCAATGTTATCTGCCTGCCGATCGGCACCAAGCTCAAAATACGGATGAAGGAAGAAATGCTGCGCAGGGTCATGATCCTGGAGGGGCTGATCGCCATCCAGAACGGCGAGAATCCGCACTTCATTGAGCAAAAACTGATGGCCTATGTAGGCGGTCACTAACACGCTATGGCACTCAAAAAAGAACCGGAACCGCATGTAAACCACGAGCGCTGGCTCGTTTCATACGCCGACTTCATAACACTGCTCTTTGCTGTCTTCGTAGTTCTGTATGCGATGGGACAGAGCGACAAGAAGAAGGTTGAAGAGGTTATGCAGGCCATCCAGCAATCCTTCGGCATGGCTTCCGCAGGCGCAACTGCCCCGAAAGTCAATGTTATCGCCTCACAGACCATCACCGTCATTCCCTCGTTGAAACCGGAGCTGACAATATCTCCGATGGGCCGCACACGAAGCGGACAGGCAAAGACAAGAGCAGAAGAGAAGGACTTTCGCCAAATTAAGTCGGCTGTCGATGCGTACCTTATCAAGCAGGGGGCACAATCCAAGGTCACCCTGGAGATAACCCGGCGCGGACTGATTGTCAGCCTTAAAGAGGCCGGTTTTTTCAACTCAGGCCAGGCAAATATCAAGCCCGAGGCATATGAGATGATCAACACCATCGCCGAAGTGATGACCCAGTACAACAATCCGATGCGCCTCGAAGGGCATACCGATAACGTCCCGATCAATTCGGCTCAATTTCCATCCAACTGGGAGCTGTCAACGGCGCGAGCAACAAATGGCCTGAAATATCTGCTCAAAAACTTTAACGTTGATGCCAACAAGATATCGGCAACCGGCTATGCCGAATTCCGGCCTATTGCCGACAACGCCACCCCGGACGGGCGCGCCAGGAACCGGCGAGTCGACCTCGTCATGCTCTCAGGTGAAGGCGAACGCGGCGAACCCTGACACCAGCCCCCACCTCAAGACCCCATCACACCTCTTTTCGTCTGAAAATGTACACCGCAGCATCCAGTTCCGGAGGAAGCACGAGGCGGCTAAGGGCCTCATCCTCCTCACGCTCAAATGCCGACTGTTGCTGGTAATCATCCCAGTTTCCGGCGGCAAACCGATGGCGACTGCTGACAACAATGTACAGCTTTACACTTTTTGTTCTGAACACCTGCTGCTCAAAGGCATTGCCGGCCGGCGGCCAGGAACAGAGCACGACTTCGGGGGCATATTCGCGTAAGGCCTCCCCGGCATCCTTCCTGACCACGAATTCGGGATATTTTACCTCGTGCTTCCAGCTGTAATCATCAGTTGCCATGATCCTGGCACCTCTGTCAGCCAGAAATCGCGTCAACGTACCATCTCCAGCGGCGATCTCGAGACAGGTTCGCTTCCCTATCAGTGCAGCGAGCTCATGTACCAGCTGCCGCGAATAGAAGCAGTAAATACCCTCCGGCTGAACAAGCGGCATCAGCAGCCTTCTCTGCCACAGTAGCGGCCAGAGAAGACGAAACAGAAGCATTGAAACAGGTTTACGCTCAAGGGCGCCAGCAAACAGCAGTTTTTGAGCAACATACCCGTTCAGCAGGTTAAAGCGGACTGTACCCGTATCAATACCGGTCGCTTCAGCAATCAGATGTTGTTTGATTGCCAGATGGGCCATGCGAGTGCGTACAGTCTGCAGTACCAAGGCAGCGCCAACACGCTTGTCTCTACGGCTGCCGTAATATTTTTTCTTCATGAGCTGTTCTGCGTGTGACATCCGCCTGAGGTACGCCGGTAGCTCGGCGGTTGCGCCACTGGCGACAATTGTGGCAACTTCGCCGCGGACGGCTTCCAACAACTCCGGAAAGTGCGCAGCAAGACCATCCAATGATGGCTCTGACCGCAGCCATTTCAGCACATTGTCAGGATGTTCATTCTTCACAACAGCTCCTTGTAAGCACAGTTGATTCTCTCTGGATTATTCCAACTATATGCAACGACAGTTTACGCATGACATATTCTGTCTTACCTCTCAGCTATACTATGAATCATACTATAACGAGGTGGGTATATTATATGGAAGCGATAATGATAGCGGGTGTTGCGGTTGTGGCGATTGGCGGATGGTATTCAGCCCTTGATCTGCTTGGAAACAGGGGGGTCCGGATCAGGAGGACGGGGAAGCGTTACACCAGCAGCGGTGTCTGTTTTAACCGTTCCAACACCCTTCCTGCACAACGCAGGGTCAAGCAGATGGCGGGGGTGAACATTTGAAAGGGCTTTCAACAGGCTGCTCTTCACATGCGGAATATCTGCCTGCAGTTCTACCAGCAGCTGCTTCATCCGTTTGCGCTGCATATCGGCACTACCGGCAACCGGGCAACAGCAACCGACTACCGGCAACTCCGCCTGAACGGAAAAGGCGGCGATATCTTCTTCGGCAAGATAAACAAGCGGCCGTATGACGGTTGTAATACCGTTGTCAGCCAGCATGGAGGCACTCATCGACTTGAGTGAGCCGACAAAGAACTGGTTCAGCAGCAGTGTTTCGATAAAATCATCCAGATGATGGCCGAGCGCAAGCTTGTTGCATCCAAGATCCCTGGCTGCTTCATACAGCGCCCCCCGCTTCAGACGCGAGCAGAGAGAACAGTATGAAGATCCGGGACGGCGTTTTTCTTTAATAATGTCATAGTGATCGCTTGGCACCATCCGGTACGAGAATCCATTTTTCAGCAGGAAATCTTCGATGACGTCGGCACGGTAGTCCGGATACCCGGAATCTATATTGACAGCGACCAGCTCAAACGATACCGGGGCCCTTCGGCGCAAATCCTCCAGCACCAGAAGCATCGCGTAGGAATCCTTACCGCCCGAAACCGCTACCGCGATACGATCACCATTCTCGATCAGTCCAAAGTCAGCAATCGCTTTGCCAACACCATGCCGCAGCTTCCTGAACAGCGGACTATCCCTGAACTCTTCCGCTGGATTTTTCTTACCGGACATATCCACTGCTTCAGATCCGCTCAAGAAAGCTGCGCACCAGCGGAGTAAAGGTCTCATGCTCCAGCAGAAAGGCGTCATGCCCGTACGCCGACGTAATCAGATGATATTCGACGTTTTTCCCCAGTTCCTTGAGGCAACTAACCATCTCTTCGGTCTGATACGGCGGGTAGAGCCAGTCGGAACTAAACGCGTAGAATTGGATTGGCGCCTGAACCTGACTGAAGGCTTCGGCCATTGATTCGTATCCCCAGGCAACATCGTAGAGATCCAGAGATTTTGCCAGGTAGAGAAACGAGTTGGCATCGAAGCGATCTACGAAATTGTAGCCGTTATAATTCAGGTATCGCTCGACCTCAAACTGGCCGAAGAAGTCAAACTGACCGTCACGTGCCGAAAAACGGCGCCCGAATTTGGCATTCATCGATTCGTCGGAAAGAAAGGTGATATGGCCAATACCGCGGGCAAGAGCCAGTCCGTCCTTGGGATTGTGCTTGTATTCACCCTTGCGCCAGGTGGGATCGTTAAAGATAGACCACCGTGCAACGGCATTGAGAGAAATAGCCTGTGGTGACGGGCGCGGTGTTGTCGCCAGGACAATGGCCGAGGCGATACTGTCCGGATACTGCGTCGCCCACTCCAGAGCCTGCATCCCCCCCATACTGCCGCCCATGACGGTCAGCAAACGTTCGATACCAAGGGCTTCGATCAGCAGTTTCTGGGCGCGGACCATATCGCGAATGGTTACGACGGGGAAAGAGAGATTATAGCGCTTACCGGTTCTGGGATTTATTGAAGTCGGGCCGGTAGAACCGAAACAGGAGCCGATTACATTCGAGCAGATGACAAAATAGCGGTCGGTATCCAGCAGTCGGCCCGGGCCGACGATAGCGTCCCACCAGCCCGGCTTGGTTTCGGCTTCATTCCGTTTTCCGGCCAGATGGGCATCGCCGGTCCATGCATGCTCAACCAGTACCGCGTTGGTTGCCGACTCGTTGAGGGTTCCATAGGTTTCATACGCCAACGTAAGCGGGGCGAGTATCCTTCCGCTGTCCAGACGAATGCCGGATTCAAAGGTTTTTGATTGTTCGGTGATGTAGCCTTCAGACATTAAAAAACCCTTCGCATGGAATGAGAAGGGGCTGACAATACTGCGCAGCACACCTCTCATCTTTGCCTTTCGGCAGGATTTAGCACCTGGCGCCATGATGACCGGTTGCTGTGGCTTCGCAGGGCCTTTTCCCTCCACCACTCTCGATAAGCAGGTTTGATTACGAGACGATACGAAATAATGCCTTATTTTGTCAACAGAATTGAGTACAGACACCGGCGTCACAGCTCTCTGTCCTGCACTCAAATTGAGTAGAAAACAGCCCCGTTTTCTGATATAAGTTTAAGCTTGAGCCTTTATCAAAGATAAATATCTTGCAAAGCCTGTTGTAGAACATCTGGAAGGTTACTGACGAAAGTCCGCCCCGCTGTATAAGGCCGACAAACGCCGCTGTTATTCAAACTACGCACACACGGAGTATTAACCATGAAACGATTTGTCGTTTGTTTACTTTTTGTTGCTGTTACGATGCTCGGATGCGCTCAGAATCATTTCAATATACCGGCCGAGAGTTTTGCCGAAAAAGTAAGGGTAATCGGAATCGCGCCGATTTTCATAGATGCCGATTCCGACATTACCTATCCCCAAAAAGAGCTCCTGATACCGCTCCTCGCCGACCTTAATCGTAAATACGAGCCACTGCTCATGCGCAAACTCCAGAGCACCGGCAACTTCTATGCGGTCACCTTGCTGGCAGATGAACCGCAAAATCTCTACAAGCGGCTGGTGGCACGACGGGAAAAGCGTGATGATGCAGGTATCCAGTACAACAAATACTTCTGGAAGAATGATGAGGTCGCCGCCTACATAAAGAAAAACCGCCTTGATTCAGTACTGTTGATTGTCGTAAACGGGTTGACAAAAAAGAGCAAACTATACTCCAGCAACCTGCTGACATCCCTTGAAACCGACTATAATTACATGATGATGACAGCCCAGATACTCGGCCCCGACGGAACTGTCCTGTGGGAATATCCGAATTTCCGTTCGCGGCTGTTGACCTACTACCCGCTGGTAAACCTTCAATACCCTGATTTCAGCGAGTCCGAAGCGAACAAGACCAAGGAAACGGTAGTGCGTTTCAAAACAATTGACGGTGTCCGCCGGACGCTTGAGGATAAAAAAAGCGACTGGATGCTCCGTGAAACAGAGGAACCGGAAGTTTACGGCAAACTGTTTGACGAGATGACTTCATTAATCAAGCACGACGGCGACAAGCAGAAGGATAAAGGGACAACAGGAGACGACACGGCTAAGCCGGCATCTTCCGACGTACAGACGAAACCTGTGGCCCCGGCCCCGGCGGCTGCAGCCTCCAGCCAGCCAGCTGCAGCGAAAAGTGCAGTCAAAATCCCGGGAGCTCCGGCAGCAACCCCTAACGAAATAGTTCCGGCTACCGAGAGCACCCGCTAGCCTTTTGTTTGACATGGCAACCGGATTTTGCGACAATCACCGCTTGCTCAAATCACGACTATGTGCAGCGAACTATTATCTCAATAAAACTGTTTATATTCATATAGATACCAGAACCAGCTACCTGTAACACCCTGAATTTGGAATTTTGCATAACCGGAAAGAATGTATGACACTCTCACCCACTGACATATCCCTCCCACGGGGCGTAAGTGATTTGCTCCCTGAAGCGGCAGCAAAGATCGGCTCTATTGAAACCGGCCTGTTGCGTGTTTTTGAACTTTGGGGGTTCCGGCGTATCATTACGCCACGGCTTGAGTACGAGGATGTGCTCGCAACCGGCATGGGCGATGAACTCAAAGGTAAAACCTACCGTTTTGACGATCGTCAGTCCGGCAGACTACTTGCTCTCCCTCCCGACATAACCCCTCAGATTGCCAGGATAGCCGCCACCCGCATGGCGGCACTTCCGCTGCCACACCGGATCAGCTACAGCGACCGGGTACTGCGCCAAACAGAAATCCAGGCTGGACGCAGCCGTGAGATCTTCCAGACAGGTGTCGAACTGATCGGTCTCGACTCACCTGAAGCCGATGCCGAGATGATCGTCATGGCGGTTGAAGCGATGCAGGTACTGGGGCTGGACAATTTTACCGTTGATCTTGGCCAGGTTGAATTCTGTCAGGGGGTCTTTCAGGCTTCCGGATTGAACGGGGAGGCGCTCCGGCAGATGCGTGAAGCGGTGTCGCGCAAAGACAGTTCGGCCGTCGCATCCCTGCTCAAGGAACATACGGTTTCTCCTGACTCTGCTCGTGAACTGAGCGCCCTGCCCCGCCTGTTCGGAGGACGCGACGTGTTGCAAACGGCTCAGGATGTCGTCACGAACAGCCGCTCTCTGGCCGCTCTTGATAACCTGCGCCAGGTACTTGAGATCCTTGACATCCATGGTGTCGCTGACCTTCTTTCGATTGACCTCGGAGAAACACGTGGGCTGGATTATCACTCCGGGATCACCTTCGAAGGCTTTGTCACCGGCTTTGGCGAACCGGTCTGCAGCGGCGGGCGCTACGACAACCTTACCGCCCGCTACGGTTTTGCCGCGCCCGCGACCGGGTTCACATTCAATCTCCTGAATCTGCTGCAGACAATCGAACGACGCCCGGAACTTCAGCGCTCCGCCGCGACGGATTTTCTGTTGTTCAACACTCATAGCGACCGCCGCAACGTACTGCTGATTGCCCGTCAACTCCGCTCACTCGGGTATACGACGGCCAGGGATATCATTCGCCGTGACTATGAGCAATCGCTGGAATATGCAAAAAAAATGAATATCCGCTGCATGCTGGTTGTCGGTGACGGCCAGGAACCATGCCGGGCCGTGCGTAGCATTGATGGATGTGTGATACCGATCGAAAGCAGTATGCTTTCCCGACCGGGACTTATGAACTATATCGAAGAAAGCCAGGGAGAAAACTGAACATGGCAAACGTGGTTGTTGTAGGCGCCCAATGGGGCGATGAAGGCAAGGGTAAAGTCGTCGACATTTACACTGAACATGCTGACGATGTCGTCCGCTATCAGGGCGGGAACAACGCCGGGCACACACTTGTGGTCGGCAACGAGAAGGTTGTTCTGCACCTTATCCCTTCCGGCATTCTGCACGAGGGGAAACGCTGCATTATCGGCAACGGCGTGGTCCTCGACCCCGAAGTGTTCATCAGGGAGATCACCAAGCTCAAGGAATCGGGGCGGATCAAAGATGATGGCTGCCTGCTGCTCTCCGAGTCCATGCATATTATCATGCCGTACCACAAACGCATTGATATCGCCCGTGAAGCGAAAAGCGGCGACAAGAAGATCGGCACCACCGGTCGCGGTATCGGCCCCTGCTATGAGGACAAGATCGGCCGCCGCGGAATCCGCCTGATGGACCTGATCGACGCCGACACCTTTGCCCGCAAGCTGAAAGAGTTTCTCGTCGAGAAGAACTTTCTGCTGGAGAATTTTCTCGGTGAGCCCCCCTGCAGTTATGACGAAATATTCGCCGAGTATCAGGGATATGCCGATGTGCTGCGTCGCTACGTTGCCGACACCGCCTTGATCCTCAACAACGATCTCAAGGCCGGAAAGAAAGCGCTCTTCGAAGGGGCCCAAGGGACTCTGCTTGATATTGACCACGGCACCTACCCCTTCGTCACCTCTTCCTCAACCTGTTCCGGTGGCGCTTGTACTGGTTCCGGTGTCAGCCCGCGCGAAATACACGAAATAATCGGCATATCCAAAGCCTATGTTACCCGCGTCGGCAGCGGTCCCTTCCCAACCGAGTTGCAGGATGCTGACGGGGAAGAACTCCGCAGGATCGGCGGCGAATTCGGTGCGACAACCGGTCGCCCGCGTCGGTGCGGCTGGTTTGATGCCATGGTTGTACAATATGCGGTTCGGGTGAACGGCCTGACCGGCATTGCACTGACCAAGCTCGATGTTCTGTCGGAATTCGACACGATCAAAGTCTGCACCGGCTATACCCTCAACGGCAAAACCCTTGAGACCCTTCCGGCCCAGCTGGAACTGTTCGAGAAATGCGAACCGGTTTATGAAGAACTTCCCGGCTGGAAACAGGACATCACTGCCGTGCGCAGCTTCGAAGAGCTGCCTGCTACCGCCAAGTCTTACGTGCACCGTCTCGAAGAGCTGGCCGGTTGCCCGATAGTGCTCGTATCGGTAGGCCCGCGACGTGATCAGACGATAACCATCAGAAACCCTTTTGCCTGAGAGACGAAGCTGACATACTGAATACAGAAAGGCCGGCATATTTGCCGGCCTTTCTGTATTCAAAACAAGCTTAAACCTGCTTTATGGTGATGTGCCGGTACTCCGACGTGTGCCTTTATCCGGCATCCTGGCAAAAAGCCGGCTCCGATAACCAACATCCTGAGCCAGTGTCGACAACAGTCGGAGAGAGCGCTCTGCCCTCCCGAGCCTGGTGGAAACGACTCCATGTGTCAACAGTGGTTTGAATCCTTCAACGAGCAACAGCAGAGTTACCCACTCGGCAAGTTCTTCAAAGCGCTCCTTGTTAAACCAGACCACCCCATCGCTTTCATGGTTCAGCAGAAACGTTTGGCACGCTTCGAGTTCGAACTGCCCCTGCATCTGTTGTAAGGTACTCGAAGTGGCATCGCGCCCGACCGACCGCCACCATGCCAACAGTGCCGACAACAGTTCGATGGCACGGCCGCTAAAACCAGGGTCACCCGCTCGCTGCAGATAACTCCTGAGAGTATAATCAAGTCCCAGGCTGACAGGATCAAGCGCGGTCTCACGGAGGATCAACCAGGCCAACAGGAGTGATCCAGCTGGCTGGCCGGAAAAACGAGCGGCAACCCGCTCCTGAAACAGAGTGGCAGCAGTAGCCGAAGACTTATGACTCTTAAGCCTCTGGAATTGTACATACAGTTCGATGGCACGGCTTTTTGCCACCGGCACCTTTCGCTGACCTTTGCCGACAGCGGCGCGCGCTTTGGGCTGTTTTTGGTCCGGTTTTCCTGCAGCGGCTATCCGGAGAAAAGTGTCCACAGCTTTTAGCAGCTTTTTATTCGTCACAGCCACTTCCCCGTCACGGGCCAGCTCAAAGATGCTTCGGAACGCAGCATTCAACTCGGCGTACTGCAGCTGTTTACGCTGTTCCTCAAGAGAAGCCGTACCTGATCCGTCCAGATGCATGTACAGCACGTGCCATGAGCAGTCCCGGTCATCACGGACTTCTCTGAAATCCATGAAAATATTAAACTGGTACTCTGTAAGCTCCACATAAAGTCCTCGGCCTTGCAGCTCACGCCCTGAGCGAAGGTATTCAAGCCCATCCGCCTGATCACGGAAGGCCAGATACCAATCATCTTCATGAGGTGAAGCCATAGCCGCGGCAAGAGAGACCCTTTCCAGTCGCCCCCCTTCTCCTTCACCGGCAGCCAGAAAAGGTACTGATTCACGGATCCAGCCGGAGGTTCTCGCGTGGCAGTTATTGTATAGCACCAGGGCCCGATGTTCACCGACCCGGTTGGAATAGGCAAATACGTTTTCATCAATGCCGGTACCGGCATGAAAGTCATACAGGACAAAGTTCTCGGAACCGGAAAAGAGCCAGCGGCGGCGCAACAGAGGGAATATCCACATTTCATGGCCTCGTACCAGCCCCTCATCTACCTGCTCGTCCCAGTAGGCACGCTTGTACTCCATGCCGTATTTCTCGTGGAAACCCTCGATCTGGCCGTGGCCGAACATCGGCAAACCTGGCATCGTGGCCATCAATACGCAGGCACCGAAATATTTACCCTGCGAACCAAACTGAGCAACAGCCGTCTTTTCGTCCGGATTATTCATGAAGTTTACAAAACGCTTCAGAATCTCGTGATTAAATGCCAGTACGTTTTTGATGGTTGTGCGGTACTTGGCGTTTTCTTCCGCCTTGAGCATATTCATAAAGGCGCTGTTATAGACGCGGTGCATGCCGAGCGTCCTGACGAAATACCCCTCCATCATCCAGAAAGCCTCTGCCAGCAGCAGCGTTCCGGGAACTTCGGTCGCCACGCGGTCCACGACCTCGCGCCAGAACTCAACCGGAAAGACCGCATCGAACTCCTCTTTGCTCATGCCGTGCTCGGCACGCGACGGGATACCGCCGCCCAGACCGCGTAACGGAAACCAGAGACGCTGATAATGCTTTTTAGCCAGCGTCATGGCGGCATCGAAACGAATAATCGGAAAGTTCCGGGCGACGTGCAGAATCGTCTGGATCACAGACTCACGCAGTTCCGGTATAAGGTAGTTTAGTTGGGCGGTGTCGTTCCAGGGAATACTTGTGCCATCGTTACCGTGATAGATATAGCGGGTGCGCCCCGTTGCCCGCTCGTAATGCTTGAAAACCACGGCTGCATCACTCTTGTTCCAGTAACCATCCTCGATCTGCAGACATACGTTGCTGTCATGGGAAAGATCCTCACCGGTGAACTGGTAGGTCGGGAACGGCGGGTAATCGGTCTGAACGAACCAGTCGGGGTGCTGGATGACCCAGCGCGAATAGATGCCGGTATGATTCGGGACCATATCACTGGCCAGCCTTATGCCACGCACTCCGGCGCGTTCACGCAGATTTGCCAACGCTTCCCAGCCGCCAAGATCTGCGGCCACTTCATAATCGTAGAGCGAGTAGGCTGATGCAATAGCCTCCGGATTGCCGCAGATCTGTTTAATCCGCTGCGAGGCCGGAGAGCGATCCCACAGCCCAATCAGCCATAACCCCGAAAAACCACGACCAGCCAGCCGATCAAGTTCTGCGTCAGGCACCTGGTCGAGTCTTGTTATCGGGTAGCCGTATGAGCGACTCATCTGGTCCAGCCAGACATACACCATCTTGGCCATCAGGACGACATGTGCCATCCAGCCGGCATCAGATGAAAAAGCCTCATAGGCGGGGTAATCAAAGCCATGAAATACCGCATTTACCCCGGCCGGAGCAGCATTGTCACCCTTCAGGTTGGCGGCATGACCGAATTCCAGGACTGGCGCCGGCCCAGCTTCGCCACCGCTGCGACTGCGCTGTTCCTCCTGAATTATATCAAGGGCGGTCTCCACTTCGTGCAGCAGTTCAGTCGGTAATACATGCCGCCACTGCTCGCGCAGATAGGCAACCTGTCCGGCAATGGATTCCGGTGCCGCCATGATAGCCGCCATGATGGCCTCGATGAGACTGCACCCTTTTTCGGCGAGAATCGGCCCATCCTTCAGAGCAAGATCAAACGCCTTAATGATGTTCGAGTAGTGGGAGGACGACGCCAGCTCCCGGTCATCAACGAGTTCACGGAAACTCTCTATAGCCGGATTGACCGACGCCAGTCGCAGCAACAGCATCTCACGGAGCAGCTGATGAGTACGAAGCGGGCTGTTAAGGCTGCCAGCCAGCCACTGTTCAGGTTCGACGTTACCCTGTAAGACCGATGCAGGAGGGAATAACTCGACAAAACGATGGGCAGTTGAACGGAGATCGTCACCTGTAGGGTCCATCCCTCCTGATTCCACGGCATTGATAAGGACTGAATCTTCTGCTGCGTGCGCGACACCATCGATCAGGTAGCGCAACGCCTTCTGAAGAGATGCGTACAGGTTTAGTTCGCCGGCATGGACAACAGCGGTTCCTGGCACACGGGTACTGTTCAGCTTGAGAGCCAGTTGCCGAAAAAACAGTATATTGGGGATGCCGCGCGCTTTAATACCACTTGAAAGCGCTCCCAAGCCAAGGGAGCGCCAGTGATGGCTGGAGATTTGGATGTCGTAGGGGAAATAGGAATCTGTACCGCTCGGATCTGTCATGATGTTTCCAGTCGCGGAATGCGGGATGTCAGAAATATTTGTGGAAGATCTTGATACGGAACGGTCACGCTGCCGCACTGAGAAATGCGCTATTTTTTTACCTTCTTCTTGGCTGCTGCGGGAGCAGCCTTGCCAGCTGTCCGCTTTTTACTCTTGGCCGAACTCTTCTTCTTTTTACTCCTGCTTTTGCTGTACTTGCTTTTTTTATATTTTTTCCCTTTTGTTATCTTATGTGGCTCAGGGTTGAATTCGTCCCGAATATTATTAAGTAAGATGGAAGCTTCTTCCAGGGTCGGGTCGGCCTTTTTCGCCGCTTCCAGCGCTTCCTTGGCCTCTTCCAATCGACCGGTCTTCATATAGAGCCGGCCAAGTGCATTTAATGCTCTGGCATTGTCCGGCTTCAGTGCGATTGCTTTTTTGTACGCAGTGATCGCGCCGTCATAATCTTTTTTAAAATCATACATCAATCCCAGTTTGTAGTGATTTACCGAGTCATCCGGACTGACCTCCACCGCCTCTTTGAGCAGAGCAGTAATTTCATCGTACTGCTTGTTCTTAACATAGATCGAAACGAGAGCAGTGCGTGCCTCGCTGTCGTCCTTATGAACCTCAAGCGCTTTTTTATAGTGGGCGACAGCCTTCTCAGTATCCCCTTTTTGCGCGTACAGGGCGGCAACTTCCCTGTTTGCATCAGCATCGTTCGGGCTGTATCCCAGCACTGAGTTGTATGACGAAATCGCCCGGACGGCATCTTTGTTCTTGGCAAATATCCGGGCAAGCTTAAGGTGAATATCCGGGCTTTCGGGCCGCAGCTTGAGAAAATCGGAATACTGCTCTATCGCTTCAGGAAGAAGCCCGCGCTTGTAGCGGATATCACCCAGGCGCAAATAAGCTTCAGCACCGGCCGGATTAACCTTGATCGCATTTTTGTAGGCGACGACCGCCTCATCGAGCTGAGACCTGTTTTCGTACAGGATCCCCAGGTTGAGATACACATCGTTACTTGTACTGTTGAAATGTGCCGCCTCACGGTAAGCCTTGATAGCTTCAGCCTCTTTGCCGGCGGCCCGATACAGGTGCCCAAGCTTTTCGTATAACAGAGGGTCTTCGGGGCGCTCCACGATGGCAGCAGTGAGTCTTTCGATCTCGCTGGCCGCCCCATTCGAATCAGGCTGGGCAGTTGTTCTCTCCGCTGCCTGTGCCTGTGCCTGCGTCAATTTGCTTTTGCCTCCCAATAACAGCTGGTAGTCAGCCAACTTGCCGTCGCCCTTCTTTTCATAAATATCCGCCAGCATCAGGTGGATCTCGCGATTCTGCGGTGCCGCTGCCTCGCCCCTCTTCAGCTGTTCGAGTGCTTTATCCAGCTCGCCCCGTTGCAGATTGATCGCGGCGATACCGGCATGAGCCTTCGCCGAGCCGGGATCAGCAGCCAGGGCCTTGCGATACTCCTCCAGTGCCTTATCAGGCTGGCTTGATTCGGCGTATACCTCCGCCAGGCCGACAAATATGGAGGCATCACCGGTCAGCTCCCGGCCCGCTTCATTGTAATGATACGCCGCCAACGGATAGACTTTCTGGGCAGCAAAAATACCTGCCATAGCCTTGTGGTAGGATGGATCGGAAATCGAGGCAAGTCCGCGAGCCAGCTCAACGGACGCTTCATTGTTCATGCCTTTCCGTGCATACAGCAACCCCAGATTCCCGCTCGCCCTGGGAAAAGCAGGTGCTTGCTGCAAAGCCCGGCGATATTCTTCAATAGCACCATCAAAGTTACTGACCCGTTCCTGCTGCAGGGCGTTGACAAAGTGGGCGGCGGCGCCACCCGGGCATTGCGCGATAATCCCCGCCTCCGCCAGCCGCAACTGCTCATCGTCACGGATACTGCCCAGCTTATCAGCGGCAGTTAGTGCTTCTTTACAGGGATCAGATCCGAATCCCCAACTAAATCCGGTCAAAAGGAGTGTGGCACTCATCAACAACAGGTATGTTTTCAGGATCTTCATAACGGGTGTTCCTCAACTTCTGTCGGTATTTTCGCGGGATTATACACATCATCCGACAATATTTCAATAATTTAGGCTAAATGCTTGATTAATTGCCATATTATGTAGATAATAGTGCCTCACTTATTTACTGCAGACTGCGGCAGCACAAACTTTTGACAGATCAAGGAAGACGATGAACAGAGATTTGGAAGTAATGATCATGACCGCCAGCGACCTGCCGACCATTCCGGTTGTCGCAACGAAGGTCATGCAGCTTATCGAGAGTGAAAGCGCGACTGCAGAGGAACTGGCCAAGGTCGTTGCCTCTGACCCGGCCGTCGCCGCCCGCGTGCTGAAAATATCAAATTCATCCTTCTACGGCTGCCAGCGGCAGATCCAGACGCTGTCCCATGCGATTGTCGTTCTTGGCTTCGGCACGCTAAAGAGCCTTGTCGTTGCCGCCTCTGTCAAACAGGTATACCAGCCCTACGGACTGACCGAAAAGATGCTCTGGGAACACTCCTTCGGTGCCGGTCTCGCCTCACGTATTATCGCGAAAGAGACCCGCCTGGTGAGCGAAGAAGAAGCTTTTCTGGGGGGACTTTTCCACGACATCGGCAAAATAATCATGAACAATATGAATAATCAGCAGTTTCAGGAGGCTATGCAGAGGTGCTACAATGACGGCATAACGTTTGAGAAGGCTGAACAGCAGGTGTATTCCTACACCCATTCCGAAGTTGGCGGCCTCGTCCTCAAAAAATGGAATTTTCCCGACATTCTGATGCATGCCGTACTGAAACACCATACCTTTGAGTTTACGGAAGATGAAGATGCATACCAGGTCAACCTGACATGTGTTGTCGGACTGGCCAACCTGTTTTGCCACAAAGCGGGAATCGGTATACGTGAACCGAACGACGAGCTTGATCTTATGCAGTCAGTGCCGGCGCAAAAACTCGGCCTGACTGAACAGCGCATGGACAATCTACTGGAGAGTTTTATGGCTGCATACGAAAAGGACAAGAGCTTCTTCAGCTGAGGCCGGTGTCCCTAGCGTACCCTGACAGTCACCCGAGCAGCTCTTTAAGATACTCCAGCAGGCTCTTCTTTGTTTTGCCTTTCAAGCGATCCCGGGCATCTTGGGATATCTCGATCAGATCATTTTGCGGTGCCATCGCCTCTCTCTTTTTATGATGTTCTGAAAACCCGCCGCTGTAACTACCCCCGGCAGAAGTCCCCTGTGTGCCGCTTACACTCTTGATCTGATCTGTCATTCACCCACTCCGGCCTGGACTTCAATATGAAAATTGATTTTATCGTTGCAAAATAGTATCATTACCCATTTATAACTTGCAACAAAGGATACACAATGATTCGTACTATTCTCACCTACCCGAACCCGGAGCTCAAAAAAAAATCAGCTCCGGTAACCATTATTACTGATTCGGTCCGGGAACTCGTCCGGGATATGGCCGACACCATGTATGATGCCCCCGGCATTGGTCTGGCGGCACCGCAGATCGGCTGCCACCAGCGGGTGATTGTTATCGACATATCCGGAAAAAATGAGCCACCCGACCTGATTGTCGCCATCAACCCTATCATTGTACATGCCGAGGGAGATGCCTACGAAGAAGAGGGGTGCCTTTCCGTACCGGACTATGCCGCCAATGTCAGACGCCATGCCACCGTGGTCGTCAAGGCCCTTGATATCGACGGAGCCGAGTGCACCTGGAAAGCGGAGGATCTGCTCGCAATCGCTTTTCAGCACGAGATAGATCATCTGGACGGCATCCTGTTTGTCGACCACCTCTCGGCGCTAAAACGTGAGATATTCCAGCGTAAAGCCCGCAAAGCGGCAGAGGACAAACGATGACCGGCTGGCGCATTATATTTATGGGCACCCCGGATTTTGCCTGTCCGACCCTGCAGAGCCTGATTGAACGCGGTGAAAACCTCGTCGCGGTGGTTACCCAACCGGACCGCCCCAAGGGGCGCGGCCAGAAGCTCATGCCTCCCCCGGTCAAGGAGCTTGCAGAAAAGCATGGCATCCCGGTATACCAGCCGCCTAAAGTGCGTGATCCCGGCTTTGTTGACGTCATCCGCGAGCTGAAACCGGATGTTATCGTCGTCGTCGCTTTCGGTCAGATACTCCCAAAAGCGTTGCTTGATATTCCGCCACAGGGCTGCATCAACGTTCATGCCTCGCTGCTCCCCCGCTACCGCGGCGCCGCCCCCCTCAACTGGTGCATTATTAACGGCGAGACTGAAACCGGCGTAACCACCATGCTGATGGATGTCGGCCTCGACACCGGTGACATGCTGCTGATCCGGAAAACCGCGCTGGATGAAAACGAAGACATCCAGTCGCTGCATGATCGCATGTCAACCATGGGAGCTGATCTGCTGGTAGAAACGCTTGACAGACTCCTGACGGGCGACCTTGTCCCCCAGCCGCAGGACAACACCGCCAGCTGTTATGCGCCGATGCTGAAAAAAGATGACGGCATTATCACTTGGGATGCCGATGCCCGCACCACTCACAATCAGGTGCGTGGTCTGGCGGTCTGGCCAGGCGCCTGCACCGTGATCGACGGCCAGGTGCTTAAAATATTCCGCACCAGTATCGGCAGTGGCTCCGGGGAACCGGGAACGGTTCTTCAGGCAGCGAAGGGTCGTCTCGAGGTAGCCTGCCGATCGGGCAGCCTTTTTCTCCAGGAGCTGCAACTGGCCGGCAAGAAGCGCCTTGATTGCACCAGCTTTCTGGCCGGCTACCCCGTTTCCGTGGGCACGCTGCTGGGGGGCGGACAACCTGGGGTCTCACCATAGTGTCAAAACCCCACAGAACATCTGCCACACCTCCCCGTAAACGGCTGTTTGTCACCCTGATGGGGGTAACCTGTCTGATCGTCGTCGCAGGCATCTTCCTCGCCTGGTGGATCCCCAACCGCGGCCTGGCCAACATCCACCCGGGCCTGCCGCACGTTGTCGGCATCATCATGGTGGTACTTTCCGGGATTGCAATCCTTGGCACCGGCCTGCTGGTGCTGACAACCGCACTGGGGAAGGACATCTTCCTGACCCGCTTCATGCGCCTCGTCGTTATCAAGTTTTTATTGCCGGTTATCGAATTGGTGGGAAGGATGATAGGACTCGACAAGGATCGTATCCGCCAGTCTTTTATCGCCATGAACAACAGCCTCGTGACGTCTCAGCGGATGAAGGTAAAGCCTGACCGGATTCTGGTACTGTTACCGCACTGCATCCAGCTGTCTGACTGTGAAATCAAAGTGACCGGCGATATCCACAAATGCGTACAGTGCGGACGCTGCAGTATCAAGGGGCTGGTGAAGATCGGGCTGAAGTATGGTGTCGATATTTCGGTGGCAACCGGCGGGACACTGGCGCGCAAAGTCATTGTAGAAAAACGGCCGCAGCTGGTACTGGCGGTCGCCTGTGAGCGGGATCTGACCTCCGGAATCAAAGACTGCTACCCGCTGCCGGTGATCGGCATCCTCAACGAACGCCCCTTTGGCCCCTGCTTTAATACCGTTGTGGATGTGACCAAGATTGATGCAGCGTTACTTCAGGTGCTGGAGCAGAAAAAAACGACGGTTTCAAACCGAGACGTACCGCTGTAACCGCCGCTATTCGGTAACGACAAACAGCCGGTCAAACACATCCCTGATTTTTCCGGTCATCTCCTCATAATCACATATCAGGGCGGCACCGGGGTTCTTCAATTTGGGCTCGTAACCGAGACGGCGCGCCAGCTTATTCAGATAGATTCGCGAACCGGAGAGATCGTTGACCGAATAATCGTGGATGATCCGCAGGCGGTTCTCAAGCTTACGCAGAAACTTGTACCCACTCAGAAATGTTTGGGCGCTTTCTTCAGGCAGCAACCCCAGTGTCCGGATCTCCTTGAGGGCGACGAGCGTGCTGGGAGTACGCAGCTCTGGGTAACGATACCCTTCACGCAACTGCAGATACTGAACCGCAAACTCCACATCCACCATGCCGCCCCGGCCGGTTTTTATGTTGTAACTGCCGTCCTTCTCCCGGGCCAGTTCGTTTTCCATGCGCATCCGCAGGCGGTGAATCTCCTGACGCCCCTCTTCATCAATCGTTGTACCATAAATAGTGTAGCGGATGACGTCATGCAGCTGGCTGGCCAGCTTGTCATCGCCCAGCACGACACGGGCCTTGGTCAGCGCCTGCCGTTCCCATACCTGGGCTTCCTTGCGGTGGTAGTCGAGAAAGGACTCCAGCGAGGTCACCAGCGGACCGGCATTACCTGAAGGGCGCAGGCGTGTGTCTATTTTGTAGACATACCCCTCGCGGGTCTGCATGGTCAGGATCGATATGATCTTCTGCGCCAGCTTGGCAAAATATTCGTGGTTGGAAATCTGTTTTTCGCCGTCGGTATACCCCTGATGGTCATAGACAAAGATGATGTCCAGGTCCGAGTGGTAGTTTAGTTCGCCGCCACCCAGTTTTCCCATGGCTATAATAGCCAGGTTCGCCTCGGCAGTCGTCCCTTCGCGCTGCCAGAGCGGGCGGCCGAAACGCTGCAGTTCGGCAACCGCCAGCCGGAACGCTGCAGCCAGACAGGCCTCCCCAAGCAGACTCAGCTGCGAAGTGACCTCCCCCTGAAGCAGCTTGCCATGGATATCATTCAGACCGATGCGCAGAAACTCTTCGTTGCGGTAACGCCGCAGTATGTTCAGGCGATCCTCAAAATAATCACTCTGTTCAAGCAGGACATCCAACTCCTCCTGCATCGTTTCCTTTGTTTTGATTACGGACAAACCACTCCGGACGACAAGACTGTCGAGCAGCTCCGGATGACTGATCAGGATCTTGGAGAGGAATTCCGACATGCCGAACAGTGACACCAGCAGCTTGATCGTCGGGCGGTTTTCTGCCAGCAGGGCGTAATAGGATGACCGTGTGGCAACAACCGTCAGGAAGCGTTCCAGATGGGTCAGGGCCAGATCCGGATCCGGTGATTCGAAGAGTTCCTGGATCATCAGCGGCGTTATTTTTTGCAGAAGGCGGCGGCTCCGCTCAGTCAGGTTGGATTTTACCGGCCCCAGACGGAGAGAGGTCAGGTTTTCATAGGCCCGTTCGACATCCTCAAAATGGTGCTCTGCCAGTATATCCTTGACCAGGTCGGAGTCCGCTTTGGGATCGAGAAGAAACAGCGTCTGCGGGTTGACATCCTGCGCCAGCTTTTCATCCCGGGTATGGAAGAGAGCCCCGTAAATGGCGGAAACATTGCCCCGATGCTCTTCCAGCGCCTGACGAAAACGCTCCAACCCGCCTGCGCGCAGGTAGCCGCTCCGCCGTGACAGCGCCAGCATCTCTTCCTCCTTGGCCGGCAGGTTGTGAGTCTGGCGTTCCTGCACCACCTGGATGCGGTGTTCGACCGAACGGAGAAAGCGGTACGCCTCCCGTAGCTTGCGGTGATCGACCTCGTCCAGCAGACTGGCCGCGAGAAGCGTATCCAGCGCGCAGAGCGAATTGCGTTCCCGCAGTTTCAGGTTTTTTCCGGCATACACGAGCTGCAGGGCCTGGATGAAAAACTCGATCTCACGAATCCCCCCCCGCCCGAGTTTGAGGTTTATCTCCGCCTCCCGTGAACGGGCCAGCGAGGCATCTATTTTCTGTTTCATCTGTTTCATGTCCTCGATCAGGTTGTAATCGAGATATTTGCGGTAGATAAACGGCTGCAGTGTTTTGAGCAGCTGCTCGCCAAGAGCCAGCGAACCGGCCACCGGGCGGGCCTTCAGCATGGCGGTGCGCTCCCACGACTGCCCCCATGATTCATAGTAGATCTCGGCTGAACGGAGTGAAACCGCCATGTCACCGGACTTTCCTTCCGGACGGAGGCCAACATCCACACGGAAAACAAAACCATCCTCCGTCACCTGCGAAAGCGCCTTGCTGACCATCTCCCCCAGTTTGTTGAAAAACGCATGGAGCGAGACGACCCCTTTTCTCCCGCCGGAACCGCTCTCGACACCAGCCGTTTCCCCCTTGTCCGACTCGTAGAAGTAGATGATATCAATATCAGAAGAAAAGTTCAGCTCACGCCCACCAAGCTTGCCCATGCCGATCACGGTCATCTCAGCTTCACGAACGATCGACGCGTCCTCCTTCAGCAACGGGAGTCCATGGTCACGAATCAGGCAGCAGCGGCAGACCTGGTAGGCTACCTGCAGCGTCGCCGCAGCAAGGTCGGCAAGCTCCCTCATTACCTCTTCGAGCGGGGCCAGCCCATTAAGGTCGCGTGCTGCAATCCGCACAATTTCACGCCGCTTGAAACAGCGCAACGCTTTCTGCAGCGCGGCAAAATCGGTTGATTCATCTACTGTGTTCTGCACAGCCGCCAGCATCCCTTCTGCAGAGCGGGCAAGAGTGATGCCGTTCTCCAGAAAAAGCCAGCGCAAGATATCGGGCGTTTTGTACATCAGGTTGACGAGGAATGGTGATGAACCGCAGAGCATAACACACTGGGCCAGCGGCTTCTTACGCTCTGACAGGTGGGCAAGATTTTCCGGTGGCAGGATACCGGCCAGCCGTTCGAACGCATTGAGCGCCAGATCCGGCGAAGGGGTCATGAGAGCGTTTATGACGACGCGGTGCAGCGCCTGAGCGGTAAAAAGAGGTTTGAGCAGCAGTATGTTTTCAGCGCTGCGGGCACCATACTCAAAACCGTGGGACTCAAGAAAACCCGTCAGTTCCTGCAGCTGCCCGGCGGGATCGGAACCGGCAATGATACGGCTGAACTCCTGTGAGAAACGTTCTATGTGCATGAGAGGCTCGAAACCTTGCGCAGACCGCTCCGGTAGTCACCGGTAACGATACCGTTTTCGGTGATGATGGCCGTTATATAACGGGCCGGTGTGACATCGAACGCCGGATTGCGAACCCGGATCCCCTCGGGAGCAATTGCGATCCCCTTGATGTGGGTAACTTCAGACGCCGGTCGCTCTTCGATCGGGATTTTGCTGCCGTCGGGCAGTGTCAGGTCAAGGGTGGAGACCGGGGCGGCGACATAGAAAGGAATGTTGTTCTCCTTGGCCAGCACCGCCACGGAATAGGTGCCGATCTTGTTGGCGGTGTCGCCGTTGGCGGCGATCCGGTCGGCCCCGACGACACAACAGGTGATCTCGCCACGGCTCATGAAAAATCCGGCCATATTATCCGCTATCAACGTCGCTGCAATACCTTCCTTCATTAACTCCCAGGCGGTCAGGCGCGCTCCCTGGAGCCAGGGTCTCGTCTCGTCGGCAAAGACCTGTATCTTCTTTCCCGCTTCATGCGCAGCACGGATAACACCCAGAGCGGTGCCGTACCCGGCCGTAGCCAGCCCTCCGGCATTACAGTGAGTCAGCACCGTGGCTCCATCCGGAATCAGTGTGGCACCCCACTTGCCGATATTCCGGCAGATCGTCAGGTCCTCCTGTTCAATCCGGATCGCCTCCTTTTTGAGCTCCTCACGGATTTTTTCAAGGTTCTTGCTCCGGTTCGCCTCAGCGACACGTTTCATCCGCTCCAGCCCCCAAAACAGGTTGACTGCGGTTGGTCGGGTACGCCCGAGCACATCACAGACGTTGTCCAGCTGCCGGAAAAACGATTCATGGGTATCGGCAATGATCGCCCGCGCCCCCAGCGCAACCCCCATGGCGGCCGCCACGCCGATGGCCGGCGCCCCCCGGATGATCATCCCCTTGATCGCTTCGGCAACCGACTGGAAATCGGTGTAGGTGTTGTAGACCTCCTCCCCGGGCAGGCGGGTCTGATCGATCATGACCACGGCGTCATCGAGCCATTCAATAGTACGGAAGGACATGGAGGCTCCTTATAAGATCTCTCCCTTTAGAGGGGGTGGTTAGGGGTGGAATCTGGGTATTACTACTACCACGGCGCATCATTCAAGGCAATTTTTTCTCTCCCGCTTCCGTAATGGCCGCCCCGGATAAATAGTATTGTATTACTAACTATAGCTGTATAAAATAGGTTTCAAATACTATTTGGAGTCTTTCAATGCTTGATGACCTTATTCCCCTGAGCCAGACTTTCCTGAGAATCCGCAACCGCGATTTCAAGCGGTATTTTCTACGCGACCATCCACTGACAAATCAATTTTCAATTATCATCGGCCAACGTGGCATAGGCAAAACGACGGTTATGATTCAGCATCTTCTGGAGCAGTATAACGATGACCGCTCCGGGAGGAAAGCGCTCTATATTCAGGCAGACCATTTTCTGGTGGCTCGTTCCTCTTTGTACGAGATAGCCGACGAATTCTGCAAGATGGGCGGAGAACTGATTTGTTTTGATGAAATCCACAAATATTCCGCATGGTCCATGGAACTGAAAAGCATCTGCGATACGTTCCCGGACTTGAAGATCATTGCATCGGGGAGTTCTGCCCTGGAGATTGTGAAGGGAAGCCACGACTTGAGCAGGCGCGCCATTGTATGTAAGATGTACGGGATGTCCTTCCGAGAATTCATCGGCATGAATAACGGAATCTACTTTGACCAGATACCTCTTGAAAAGCTGCTGGCACATCATCAGGAAGCCGCCGATGCAATCGTGGCAGAGCTTGAAAAAAACGGTTTGAAGATACTTGCACTGTTCAGGGACTATCTGGAACACGGATACTACCCCTATTTCAAGGAATATGAGGATAAGAGTCTGTTCTTCATGACACTTGAGCAGAATATTCACACCACGCTGGAGTCAGACTTGCCTGCCATCCACCAGTCACTCAATGGCTCCAGCATCCGCAAGATTGAAAAACTACTTTCCATTATTGCCTCGCTGGTACCTTTTACCCCGGACATGAAGCATCTGAAAAATCTTCTCGGAATCGGCGACGAGCGCACTCTCAAAACGTACCTGAAATTTCTTGAGGACGCCGGTGTCATTTTGTCGGTGACCAAGAGCGGCAAAGGATTGCGTGAAATGGAAAAACCGGAGAAAATTTACCTGAACAACCCGAATCTCTATCATGCGCTTTCACGCACACGTGATCCGGATATCGGCGCGATGAGGGAGACGTTCTTTGTGAACATGCTCCGCACCGCACATACCGTGTCAGTACCGGCTAAAGGAGATTTTCTGGTTGATGATACTATCACCTTTGAGGTTGGTGGCAAGAACAAGGATGCCGGACAGATTAAGGACGTTGAGAATGCCTGGTTGGCGCTGGACAACATAGAGACTGGACATGGCAAACGAGTACCGCTCTGGTTGTTTGGTTTCATCTATTGAACATATCGAGGAGCAGGTCCACTTATGGATTTTGGCAAAGAGATGCGTGCCTATGGGAATGATCTCTGGCTTAGTAATGGGAATAGCCGAGCCGGTAAAATAAATTGTGTCCGTGGCCTAAATTGGCTGAAATCCGACATTGCCGTTTCCCCTTGCCGCACCTTTGCTGTTCCTGCTATACATCCACCATGAGCAACAGCGCCCAAAAAGCAAGCTTAACCGATATCTTCCTGACCTTTGCCAAAATAGGCGTGACCGGTTTTGGCGGTGGCATGGCCATCGTTGCTCTGGTGGAGCGGGTCTGTGTCCGGGAAAAAAACTGGATTTCAGCGGAGGAATTCATGCACGGCCTGGCTTTTGGCCAGATATTGGGACCGTTCTCCCTCAATATATGCACCTTTACCGGCCACCATCTGCGCGGCATCCGCGGCGGAATCATCGCGGCCATCGGTTTTATCCTCCCCTCATTCCTGCTGGTGACCCTGCTCTCCTGGATATACTTCACCTATAACAAGTTGCCGCAACTGCAGGCGGCTCTCAAGGGCACCAATCCGGTGGTCATCGGACTGATCATCGTCGTCGCCATTGACATGGGACGCAAACAGATCAAGGGGAGTGGCGGCCTGCTGATGGCGCTTGTCGCGTTCTGTGCTTCGGTGTTCCTCAAACTCAATGCCGCCTGGATACTACTGGGGGCGGCTCTCTGGTCGCTCTGCAACTCTTATCTCCGCAAGAGGTTAAGCTGATGACCTCCCTGCTCACCATTGCATGGATTTACCTCCGCATCGGCCTGATCTTCGTCGGTGGCGGCTACGTGCTGATCCCGCTCCTCAATCACATCATGGTCGAGCAGTATCACTGGCTGACCCTGCGGCAGTTCCTTGACGGACTGGCGCTCTCGCAACTGACTCCGGGCCCGCTGGCGATGCTGGCCACCTTCACCGGTTTCCGGGCAGGAGGCGTTCCGGGTGCCTTCGTGGCCACTGTCTGCATTTTTCTCCCCTGTGTCATGCTGATGCTGGTTGTCGGGCGCAATTACGACCGCCTGAAAAAAATCGACATCATCAGCAGTACCCTGGCCGGCCTGCTTCCGGCAGTCGTCGGCATGGTGGCGGCAGCCGCCTGGAACCTGGGAGTTTCATCCCTCACGGGGATAAGGGAGGTGGTGATCCTGCTCGTCGGTTTTGCGCTCTTCAAGTGGACAAAAATCAGCCCGATGGTCGTTATCCTGGGGGCCGGCTTGGTCGGACTCTTACTGGGCTAACAGCGGTAGCAGTTCGCAGGTACGCCAAGACCGGATTCTGACCCACATCAATCAATTCAACAAATAATTGCCGCTTTTTCCTCGTTTCTGCTATGCTTTCCACAAATGAATTCACGGAGGTACTACAAATGTTGCGTAAACTCATGGTGTTAGTCTGTCTCGTCTCCTTCGTTCCTGCTGCCGCCAGCGCCCAAGGGATTACTGCTGTTGCAGCGCCATCGGCTACTCCGGAAGCCGCAATTGCAGCGCCAACCACACCCGGTGCGGGAGTTAACCTGTCGCTACCTGCCGAAAGGTCTGCTGCCGTTTTGATGGCCGCCGCCGACACATCGAAGGAGGCAACGGCAGCTGCTGCCCCGGAACAGAAAGCAGAGGCACGACGCTCTTCTTTTAACTGGGGAAATTTCGCTGAAGTTCATTTAGGCGATTATCGCTGGGTCTGGTGGGCTGGTGCAGCCGTTGCTCTGGTCGCAATCCATGCCGGTGCAGACTAGAAACTGCCCGTTAAAGAACAGCATTGGTTTAAAAAGGCACCGGGTTTCCACGGTGCCTTTTTTCGTTCATCTATGCTATAGTTTCGGACCTTATGGAAACTCACTTCACTTCTGATTGCCGCGCCCTGATGCGCCACGAAATTGACGCCGCCGGCGGCAACGAGGTCTTCTTCATCGGCCGCACCAACGTCGATGCTGTCGTCTGCGAAGCGGAGACCATCGCCCGCGGCAGCAAGGTGGCGGTGCCGGCCATCATCACCCGTGCCTCCAGCGGTGACGTTGTTATTCACAACCACCCCTCCGGCGACCTGACCCCCTCATCGGCCGATATGGACATCGCCTCGGTCTGCGGCAACCAGGGTATCGGCTTTGCCATCATCAACAACGACTGCAGCCGCTATTATCTGGTGGTCGCCCCCTACACCGAAAAAAAGGGGGAGCTCCTCTCTCTTGAAGAGATAAGCCGCGTCTTTGCCCCGGATGGCATGATGGCCCACCTCAAGGGATTCGAACTGCGCGATGAACAGCTGCGCATGGCCTTTGCGGTCGCCGAGGCGTTCAACGGCGACCGGGTCGCACTGGTAGAGGCTGGTACCGGCACCGGCAAATCGCTGGCGTATCTGATTCCGGCCATCCTCTGGGCGGTGCGCAATAACGAGCGGGTGGTCGTCTCCACCAATACGATCAATCTGCAGGAACAGCTGATCAGAAAAGACCTCCCCTTCCTCGCACGCAACTCCGCCGTCGAGTTCAAAGCGGCGCTGGTCAAGGGGCGCAGCAACTACGCCTGCCTGCGCAAACTGGAGCATGCCGAGGCGGAGCCGTCACTCTTTCCCGATGAAGCGTCTGCCGAACTGACAACGATCATCGAGTGGAGCCACAGCAGTCAGGACGGCTGCCGCAGCGACCTGGCCTTCATACCTCACGGCAGCACCTGGGAAGAGCTCTGTTGCGAAGCCGACCAGTGCGGGCGCTCACGCTGCAAACATTTTGGCCGTTGTTTCTTTTACCGGGCCAGGCGCGAGTCATCCGCCGCCCGGATACTGGTCGTCAACCACGCCCTGCTGCTTTCGGATATCGTGCTGCGCCGGGAAACCGGCTACGACGCCACCGCGATTCTCCCCCCCTTCACCCGCCTGATCTTCGACGAAGGGCATCATCTGGAGGACGTCGCCACCAGCCACCTGTCGCTGACCATTGCCCGCAGCGGCATCCTCAAGCAGTTGCAGCGGCTCGTGCCCCATAAAGCGGGGCGGGCAGGACTACTGACGATCATCTCCGCCCGCATCACCCGGGATCTGCCGGAATCGCAGGAAGGGCTCTACGCCGAGCTGTCGGGGCTGCTGGAAAGCCACCTCCTCCCCAAGGCTCATGATCTGGCGGGCAAGACCGAGCAGACCATGGATTGGCTTGCGTACAGCGTAGAGCATGAAGGAAAAGCTGCGGCCGACAGGGAACAGAAGCTGCGCGTCACCCCGGAGCTGGAGCGGACCCCTTTCTGGCTCGAGTGCCGCCAGCGGCTGCACGCCCTGGCCGACGCGGTGAATGATTATACCTCGTCGTTGCGCACCCTGGTGCGGCGCTCAAAGGATCTGCCGGAAAAACTGCAGGACAAACTGGCCGACCAGCTGCTTGATACGAGCGGCATTGAAGGGCGTCTGCAAGGGATGGCCGACGCGCTGCTGTTCTTTACGACCGAAGCCGAAGGGTACTGCCGCTGGATCGAGACGAGGCGCAGCAGTCGCGGCGTCCAGGCCAGACTCACCGCCGCGCCGCTCGACATTTCCGCCCAGTTGAAGGAAACCGTGCTCGACAAGCTCAAAACGGTCATCGTCACCTCCGCGACGCTGACGGTCGGTGGCGAATTCAATTACCTGAAAAAACGGACCGGTTTTGCCCTGCTCCCCAAAGAGCGCGTTGCCGAACTGCAGCTGGCGTCACCATTCGACTATGCCCGCCAGGTTTTTGTTGCCGTACCGGAGGAGATGCCGGAGCCGACGGCACCCGGATATCGCGAAGCGCTGGAGAATCATATCCTCAAGGCGGTGACGATATCGCAAGGCGGGGCCTTTATCCTCTTCACCTCCTACGATCTCCTTAATCGCGTGTTTCAGTCACTGTCACCATTGCTGGCGCGCCTGGGGCTCACCTCATTCAAGCAGGGCGAAACCGGACGCCACGCCCTGCTGGCCCAGTTCCGCAAGGAGGGTAACGCCGTGCTGTTTGGTACCGATTCGTTCTGGGAGGGGGTCGATGTCAAGGGGGACGCACTGCGGCTGGTGATCATCGCCCGGCTCCCGTTCCAGGTACCGACGGACCCGGTGCAACAGGCCCGCGCTGAAAAGATCAAGGCCGACGGCGGCGATCCGTTCCGCGATTTTTCCGTGCCGCAGGCGGTCATAAAGTTCCGCCAGGGGTTCGGACGCCTGATTCGGAGCCGCGATGACCGCGGCGCGGTTCTCATACTTGACCGACGCGTGCTTAACAAGAGTTACGGCAGGATTTTCCTCCGCTCGTTACCGGATACGGAGATTATAAGAGGGGAATCAGCAGATGTTTTTACAAGGATGGAGGCATTTTTTAACGACGGCAGGGGTATTATACAGAGAGGCGCCAAGGGCAGAGCGGAATAAACCAGTTGAATATTTTATCGGCTCCCCGGCGACTCTCCGTTCCTGCTTGTTGCCATTAAAGGGCCTGTTTCATCTGCTTCCTGGCGCTGAAGTTGAAACATTGGAAATACATGAGGCAGGTCAGCAGAAAGGAGAAAATTGTAGAGGCAAGAACCGGGACCGCTCCGACCGCTTTTTTCACATCCGGAGCCAGTGCGACAAAGACGATATAGAAAGCAAAACCGCAGAATTTCCACATATCGCCAATCAACCGTTTTTTACGGAGAGCAGCCAGCTGTTCAGGTGTCAGATTCGGCTGGTTTCCCTCTATTTCGACACCCGCATCGCGCCAAGCCAGGCGGTAGACCGGATATATCAGCAGTAACTGCACTGCGAGAGCCATTACAATACTGCTGACAAACTGGCCGGATTTACCGAGTGCAGCAAACTGACCCTGAAAAACAATGGCCACAACGATCAGCAGTCCGGTTAATATTGTCTGCACGACCCGGTAGATCATCATCTGCCGCTTAAGCTTTTTGAAATCAATACGTGGCATCTCGACACACTCCGCAAGGTATTTATAACTCTGTTTGAATGCACAATAGCAGAAAGCAGCGAGATGCACAAGGGCACACAACTTCACGTCGCGGATTAATCGATAACGAAATATTTGAGGACAAACCATGAACCTTCTCCGTCGCATGCTCCATCCGATCATGGCCTTGATCGCCATCCAGCTCATCTGGATCACCGCTGTCGTGTTCTGGATCTACTGGTTTATCGGCAAGAACCGCGAATTTCGTCAACTGGCGGAAAAATACCGCCCGGAGCTCCTCGGCCAGGGTGCCAACTGGCCGGTCATGGTTGAAGGCCTGGCCATGCTGGTGCTGATCCTGATCGGCGTGTATGTGATCTTTGTCTACTGGAACCGCCAATCCAACCTCTATCTGCAGCAACGCAACATAATCTCCCAGGTAACCCACGAGCTGAAATCTCCGCTCGCCTCCATCCAGTTGCATCTGGAGACGATCCGCCTGCGCAAGCCGACAGAAGAACGTCTCGATTCTTTCGTTGACACCATGCTGTCGGACACCGAGCGGCTCCACTACCTGATCAATAATCTGCTGATGGCCGCCAGGTTAGAGCAGCGCCGCAAACAATCGGAGCGGCGGATGACTGACCTGACGCAGCTGGTGGGTGAGCATGTGGAACGGGAGCGGAACAACCTGCCGCAGGGGGGAAGTATTTTCTTCGAAGCGGCCCCGGCCTTGAAAGCGCTGGTCGATCCCGAGGAGATGAGCATGGTCATTCGCAACCTGTTTGAGAATGCCGTTCTCTATTCACCGCAGAGCCCCGACATATCTGTACAGCTGGTCAAAATCGGGCCCTGGCTGCAACTCTCGGTACAGGACAAAGGACGGGGACTTGACAGGAAAGAGCTTAAAAATGTGTTCGACCGTTTCTACCGGGTCCAGCCTCCGGGGGATAACGTACGCGGCACCGGACTCGGTCTGTACATCGTTGAATCAGTCATCACCGGGTATGGCGGAACGGTATGGGTCACAAGCGACGGCCCTGGCAAAGGGTGCACGTTTACGGTAAAGTTTCCAGCGGCATGAGGAGAGCGCAATGACTGATGATAAACCGCACATAATGTTGGTTGAAGACGAAATTCATCTGGCGCGAGGCATCTGTTTCAACCTGGAAGAGGACGGGCACCGGGTCAGCCATTTTGAAACCGCCGAGCGGGCCCTTGCAACACTGGAAATTGAACGCTTCGATCTGGTTATACTGGACGTCATGCTCCCCGGCATGGATGGCTTTCAGGCGTGCCGGGCCATCAGGGCCGCCGATCCGCGCGTCCCTATTCTGATGCTGACCGCCCGCTCCGAAGATGCTGACCGGGTGGAAGGACTGGAGAACGGTGCCGATGATTACCTCACCAAACCGTTCAATCTGGTGGAATTTCTGCTGCGGGTCAAAGGGATGCTGCGGCGCTCTTCATGGTACCGGCCGGAGCCGGTGGAGGAGGGGTATCGCTTTGGCGATAATGAGGTGTTTCTGCTTTCGTACCGGGCCAGAACGGCACAAGGAGAGATCGATCTGACCGAGATGGAAGTACGGGTGCTGTCGCTTTTTTTCCAGAAAGAGGGACAGGCGATTCATCGCAGCGAACTGCTCAGCTCCGTATGGGGGTACAGCAGCGACACCGAGACCAGAACGCTGGATAATTTTATCGTCCGGCTCCGTAAATATTTTGAACCGGATCCGTCCCACCCGAAACATTTCCTGACGGTTCGCGGCGTCGGCTACCGCTTCAGCCGCGAAGGAGAATAGGCCGTCAGACAGGAACCGGGTTAATGATGGAAGCGTCCTTTGCGCGTTCTATGCGCGGGTGTCGGAGATTTGTGGCAGTCAAAACAGGCCATTTCCTCAACTTTTTTGGCCTCAAGCGGCGACTCCTGCCCACCCAGAGAAGGCTGATTGTATTCCGGAGTCTGGAACGACAGGCGTCCGCGTTCGTCTGACACCATGGCCGGCTTGTAGGTTGCCTGCCAGTTGGCGTTGATCTCCACGGTGTGGCACTGTTCACATCCACCTGGGGGCGGGATGCTTTTCCATGCGGTAAACATGGCGCAGCCGCTGATGGTAACAACACATCCGGACAGAAGTAAAAGTGCATATTTCATGGTGTCGCTCCTTATAAAAACGTAATGGTAAGAACCATAGCACAGCAGCAGCCTAAAATACAGCCTCACGCAAAGCTCTTCTCCAGCCGCAGGGCACGCCGCACATTGTTCGATGTAATCCGGGCGACTTCTGCCAGGGAGATCCCCCTGATCTCAGCTACCTGCAGCGCTGTTTCTACTATCCAGGCCGGGCGGTTGAAACTGCCGCGGTGTCGCTCAGGGGTCATGTCCGGGGCATCGGTTTCCAGAACCAGATGTTCCAGTGGCAGCTCTCTCGCCACGCGCAGCGGCTTGACAGCATTATGCCAGGTAACCGTTCCGGAAAGAGCGATGGCAAAACCGAGTGCGATGAACTCTTGCGCCATCTCCACAGAACCGGAGAAGGCGTGCATGATCCCCCCAACCTGATCGGCACGCTCTTCGCGCAGAATCCTTGCAACCCGCTGAAAAGCTCTCCGGCAATGCACCAGCACCGGCAAGCCACACGTGACAGCGATCCGTAGTTGCTCGCGAAAAACCTGTTCCTGCTGCTCTAAAGATACCGGATAGGCGGGATCGAGTCCTATTTCGCCGATGGCGACCCCACCTGCCGCAAGGCCGAGCAGCCGTTCAACCACCTCAGCGGACGCGAACCCGGCATGCATCGGATGAATGCCATACGCCGGCAAAATCTGCGGGTCACCTGCCGCCAGCGCCGCTATACCGCTCCAACCATCGGGGTGCACCCCCGGAACGACAAAGCCCTGCACCCCGACAGCAACCGCTTCCGCCATGATCGACGTCAATTCCGACCTGAGAGGCTCCAGATCGAGATGACAGTGGCTGTCGATCATAAAAACCACCCGAACAGGGAGACCAGCCGCTCCATCATCCGGATCATCGGACCGCGCCGCTCGTGCACATCCAGCTCTACCGGATGCGCAATGTTGATCTCCGCCACCAGCAGCGAGCGGATCTGGGCCCCGAACAGGGCGTTATCCACCAGGCAGTTGATCTCGTAATTACGGTGAAAACTACGCTGATCAAGGTTGGCCGAACCGATAACCGTTCGCTCCCCATCGATAAGCATAACCTTGGCATGCAGAATTTCCCGTTCCAGTTCAAATATTTCTACTCCGCCCCGCAGCAGCGTTGCGTACGAGCTTCTGCCGAGCAGCAGGAACAACGGTACGTCGCTACGAGCCGGCAATAGCAGTTTCACCCTCACGCCACGGCGGACAGCCCGCAGAAGGGAGCGGATAATGCGTGGACCGGGGACAAAATACGGGGTGGCAATCAAGATCTCTTCGGCAGCAGAGGCTATGTTGACCAGAAATGCTTCACGGATATACGAGCGGCGGTGATGGGGACCACCGCTGATGATATTGACAGCGGCATTACCGTGCCTGCTGCCGGAGCGGAGCGGCTGTTCTGTCGCCCCACCGGGGCTGAACTTACCCCGCTCGCTGTCCCATGTCTCATGGAATATCGCTTCCAGCTCACCGACAGCATCACCCCGAATACTGAAGCCCACGTCACGAAAATTCTGTTTGCCGGCCACATAGCCGGCATACTCGTCACCAATGTTGAATCCCCCCAGAAACGCCACCGCACCGTCGACAATCGTCATTTTGCGGTGATCACGCTTGTCGAACCAGTACACACCCCGCCTGAATGACGGGACGTTAAAAGGGAGCAGCTTCACACCCTGGTCGGCGAGCCCTTTGAAATAGGAAGAGGGGGTGTCGAGGCAGCCGATGTAATCGTAAATCAGCTTGACTCTGACGCCGCGCCGGACCGCTGCAGCCAATTCAAGCGCCAGCTCTGCACCGATATGGTCATCGTGGATGAGGTAGTATTCCAGCAGGATTGTTTGTTCGGCAGAGCGGATAGCGTCAAAAAGCGCCTTAAAAAACTGGTGCCCCTCCTGAAACAGTTCGACACCGTTATGGCGGTGAGTCACCGGCAGCGCAAAAGGGCGCAGCCTCCCCAACAGACGGACTATCCGGGAGAGACGCTTTTTATGTTTGGAGTGTTTGTGTCCCACCCGTACGCTCCATTATGCCACCGGTATCGTCAAGCGCCCGACCGTGCCTATTTCCGCCGTCATGACATCACCTGCCAGAACCTGACCGACCCCGGCAGGCGTACCGGTCAGAATCACATCACCTGGCTCCAACGTAAATATTGCCGAGATATGGGCAATCATCTGCGGTACACGGTGGATCATATCGGATGAGTTGCCATCCTGGCGGGCCTCGCCGTTGACCGCAAGTTTCAGACTCAGGGCATGGGGATCGGCAACGGCAGCTACCGGGACAAAATCAGACAGCGGACAGGAGGTATCAAACCCCTTGGCTATCTCCCACGGGAGCCCCTTGGCTTTCAACTGATTCTGTACATCGCGCAGCGTCATGTCGATAGCCACGCCGTAGCCGGCAACATGCTCCATGGCCTTTTCAGCCAAAACACCCCGGCACTGTGCGCCGATCAGCACCGCCAGCTCGACTTCATAGTGGCATTCCTGCGAATATGCGGGGATATGCACCGCTTCGCCATCACCAATAACCGACGAAGCAGGCTTCATGAACAACACCGGCGCTGCAGGGGTCTCATTGCCCAGCTCCTTCGCGTGCTCGGCGTAGTTGCGCGCCAGACAGACAATCTTGCCGATGGTTAATTTCTGATTAGTCCCGACCACTTTACGTGTTGTCATAACAGGCTCTCCCCACTCATCTCCAGAGGCTGCGCCAGCCCGAGCATCTTCAGCATCGTCGGCGCGATATCGGCCAAGCGGCCACCTTCACGGAGCGTCACATTTTTGCGGCTGTCATCCACCAGCACCAGCCAGACCGGATTGGTCGTGTGGGCGGTGAATGGTTCGCCGTTTTCATCGCACATCTGTTCGGCGTTGCCGTGATCGGCGGTGATCAGCACCGCGCCACCCGACTCCTGCACCCTGGCAACAATCCGCCCGGCACAGGCATCCACCGTCTCGACCGCCTTGATTGCCGCCGCTTCAACCCCGGTGTGACCAACCATGTCGCAGTTGGCAAAATTGAGGATGATGACATCGTAGAGACCCTGATCAAGTCGCGCCAGCAGTTCGTCAGTTACAAGCCCGGCGCTCATTTCCGGTTTCAGATCGTAGGTGGCAACCTCTTTTGGTGAGGGGATGAGGGCGCGATCCTCGCCCGAAAAGGGTGTTTCGACCCCACCGTTGAAGAAGAAGGTAACATGGGCATATTTTTCCGTTTCGGCAATGCGCAGCTGCTTTAAGCCTGCGTCAGCCAAAACACCGCCAAGGATGTTGGTCAATCCCGTCGCAGTAAACGCAATCGGCAGGCCGAAGGTCGCATCGTATTCGGTCAGACAGACATACCCGGCCAGTTTTGGCCGACAGCGGCGCTCGAAGCCTTCGAAACCGTCGAGGGCGATGGCCCGGGTAATTTCGCGAGCCCGGTCGGAACGGAAGTTGAAGAAGATAAAACCGTCGCCGTCGTCAAGCGTCGCATTTCCGGCGACAACAGCCGGCACGACAAATTCGTCGTGTACCCCGGCGGCGTAGCTACATTCAATCGCCTCTTTTGCGGAGGCGCGTGGCTCTCCCTCACCGCAGACGATGGCGTTGTAGGCCTTCTCCACCCTTTCCCAACGGTTGTCGCGGTCCATGGCGTAATAACGCCCCATAACGGTTGCGATCGTACCGACGCCAATCCGCTCAATTTCAGCTTCCAGCTGGGCCAGATACCCGGCACCGCTCTGGGGAGGTGTATCACGCCCATCCAGCAGGCAGTGAATAAAGACCTCCGTCACCCCTTCCCGTTTGGCCAGCTCAAGCAAGGCGTAGAGGTGACTGTTGTGAGAATGCACCCCGCCGTCCGAGAGCAGTCCGGACAGGTGCAGTCTTCCACCCGACGCCTTCACCCTGGCGATGCAGTCAAGCAGGGTCGGATTGGTGAAAAAGTCGCCATCCAGAATGGACTTGGTGACACGGGTCAGTTCCTGGTAGACAACCCGGCCGGCGCCCAGATTCAGGTGCCCGACCTCGGAGTTGCCCATCTGCCCGTCAGGTAAGCCGACCGCCATCCCGGAGGTGCGGATCTGTGTATGCGGGTATTCGTGCAGAAATCGGGTCAGGTTGGGAGTTTGTGCCAGTGCAACAGCGTTGTGGGTGGGGTTGGGGTTAATCCCCCAGCCGTCGAGGATCATCAGCAGCAGCGGTTTTTTCATGAATATGCCCTTTCGGATCAATGATGATACGGTTCGCCATTGAGGATTGTAAATGCCCGGTAGACCTGCTCCAGCAGGAACGCCCTCACCATCTGGTGGGTGAAGGTCATCTTTGACAACGCCAGCAGCTTGCCGCGGCGGCGGAACTCTTCGGAAAACCCATAGGCGCCGCCGATGGCAAAGACCAGCTCGCCGACCCCGCTGTCACGCTGTTTGCCGATAAAGGCTGCCAGCCCGGGCGAATCCATCTGTTCGCCCCGCTCATCCAGCAAGATAAGTGTCGCGTTGGGCGATATCTGCTTTTCCAGCCGTTCACACTCCCGGCGGCGCATATCCTCTGCTTCGGCGCCCTTCTCATCGCGGATATCAACCAGATCCAGCGGCGAGTAGCGGCGGATGCGACCGGCGTATTCGTCGATCGCATCCTTGACCCACGGATCACGGCTCTTACCGACCCACAGAACCTTGATTTTCAATAATCCGATTCCTTGCGGGCCGCCTTGATTTCGGCAGGAAGTTCAAGCTCCGGCGCCATCCCCCACAAACCGTCCAGGTCGTAATAGCGGCGAATCTGGTCATGGAAGATATGCACCAGTACGTCACCATAATCCATCACGATCCATTTGCCGTCATTAGCGCCCTCGATATCGTTGACCTTGCCGAATTTCTTCAGTCCGGTGCGGATATTGTCGGCAATGGCCTGGTTCTGTTTGTCCGAAGAACCGGAGATGATCACCATATAGTCGGCAATCGACGAGACTCGTGAGATGTCGCGTACGCAGATATCATAGGCCTTTTTGTCATACGCCAGTTCAGCACATTTAAGGGCGCGTTCGGCGGGGGTCAGGGTCGTCTTTTCGGCTGTTTCTGTTTTTTTTACTGGCATTGTCTGTAGATCCTTTGCTGCGAGATATATTCTGCTACATCGTGTGGTACATACCTGGTGATATCGGCTCCGGTGGCGGCAAGCCGGCGTATTTCGGTCGAAGAGAGCTCCTGTGGCGAGCCGATGATAAAAATCACGGAGTTTCCCGACTCATGCAGCAGCCGCCCGGTTTTAGCGTCGAAGTTGAACTTGTCCCTGACGGCGTCCGGCAAGACTTCCAGCGGCTTGCTCACCGGGCAGCCGGGACGTTCGACCACGATCAGGTTGCACGAGCCGAAGATCTCGCGATAACGGTGCCACGTACCGATCTCCAGAAACGAATCCGCTCCGATGATAAAAAACAGCTCATCATCAGGCAAGCGCGCCGTAAAGGCCTGGATTGTGTCGATGGAATAGGACTTGCCACCACGCTCTTTCTCGATTGTTGACATCTCGAAACCCTGTCGCCCGGCGATCGCCATGCTGACCATTTTCGAGCGTTCTTCAAACGAGACGCCCCCTTCGATCGTCTTGTGCGGTGGATCGGCGGCCGGAATAAAGATGACCCTGTCAAGCTGGCAGGAAGCCTGCGCCTCCCCGGCGATACGGAGGTGGGCATTGTGAATCGGATTGAAGCTGCCACCCAGCAGGCCGATTTTCATGTCATCAGGATCTTGTTTTTTATGATCAGCATCTCAAATGCGAGAGAAGCCTTGTATACCAGTTTCTGCAACTCCTGCAACCTCTTGCCGAGCGCATCCATCTCGGCTGACACGACGACGACAGCCACGACTTTTTTGAGCATGATGATCGGCAGCACGAGCAGCGGCGTGCCAAGTCCGACCTCCATAACCTTGAGAAGCTGTATATTGTCTGCAGTCTGAATCAATGTGCCCATTGCAAACTGGCCGGTTTCAAGTACATCCCTGATCACCGACGGTTTACTCAGCAGGATATCCAGGCTTTCCAGCTTTTCGATACGCTTTCCTGCGGCGATGCCGCGCCAGCCGATAGCCATGCCGCCACGAACAATAAACAGAGCACCCACATTAAATTCCTGCCCCAGATATTTGATGAATACAGAAGCGATCTGCTCACGGTTTTTTGCCGATGCAAACTCAATTGAAAGCCGATCTATCGTATACCGCTCAACCCCACCCGCTTCTGCTGCATAGCCGTCGTCAGGATCGGCAAGCTTCGCAAATCCTTCGAATTCGAGCGGTATTTCAATATTGAGCAGTTCCCCGCTCGCTGTCACCATCGGTATATTGATTTTCTCCGCTTTTTTATCAGCTGCCGGGACAGGAGCGTTTTTCCGCCTGTCTGCCAACTCCCCCTCTATCCGCAGGTAACGGACGTCACCACGGATATTGTAATACTTCGAGAGAGCCGAGGTGATGCGGACATCCGGTATTATGTGAGGATGTATGACACATCCGGTGACGAATGCGACCTCATCAATCGCTTTAAAATCAGTCGGATCAGCCATGGCCAACGCCAGTTTTTTGCCTTCGGCCCTGATCGGTATGACGCGGTATTTTTCAGCCAGCTCAGCAGGTACCCGTGAAAGGACTTCCGGAGAGATCCATGACATGGCCCGGGGAGAGACCGCAGGAACGTCCAGCTTGCGACTTAAAAAGGTACAGAGCTGCTCATCAGAGATAAATCCCAGTTCAATCAGACTGCTTCCCAGTTTGATACCGAATATCCCTTGATTTTTAAGCGCTTCATCAAGCTGCTCCGTGGTAATCAGCTTTTCTTTCAGCAGCATTTCGCCCAGTTTGATGGCCATATCTCTTACCTCCCTGCGTTCAACACTACAGTATCTGCGGCTTCAACAACGTGCCCCTGATCGGTACCTTATAGACACCCGGTGATGCCATAAACCTGGCCAGCAGCATAAAAACCAGCTTCTGTTTTTCCAGAAAATCAGGCTTGGGCATGATCTCCAGGCTCATATTCAGCGGTGTCACGGCGGCGTTAGCACCCGACGGGATATCGCCTGAAAGCCGCATATAGATTCCGTTTCCTTCGATCGTAAAACTCTCCAGACGCGCCTTCCCTTCACTGACTCTTACTATACCCTGTGTGTTCAGACCGGCTGCATCCGGCAGCGGAAAGGCACCCAGCCTGACACCCGAAAATTCAAACTGCTTTATCTCCAGCTTCAGGTCGCCACTCAGCCCCTTCGGTCCGCGCTGCAGCGCCCCCTTGGTCCACAGGTTACCGGCCGCTTTAGCCCCCAGGATACTCGTGATAAAGGGTAGGTCGGCAAGAGAGATTCCTTCTGAATCAACGTCCAGAGCTTCTTTCCCGTTCAGTGCATATTTGACATCCAGATGCCCTTTCCCGATCGTTGCCCCGCCCGAAAGAACGGCCCGCCCGACAAAAAGCGGCAGCAGCAACGGTCTGACCTGCAGCCTCTGGCAGCTGAGCAACGGACCCTGCTCTGACGACAGCAGCATATCGTCCCATGCCAAACCAGGGAGAAGTGTCTTATGAACGGATGGAGAAAGGGTTAGCCCCTGTTGTGACAGAGCCTGGGCAATTACGGCGTCAATCCTCCCCGTCGGGAAGAGCAGATAGCTGAACAGCAAAAAAAACACCATGCCAGCGACAACAAGAACGCTTGCCCGTACCAGCCGCGCACCCTTCACGGCTTTGCCTGCCCGGGCGCCGGCTTGAGAAGCGCCAGAACCATTGTCAGGTCGAAGCGGGACGGATCATCAAAACGGACCCGCAGATTATATTTCTTGTAAACCAGCGGGCGGCTCCCTTTTTCGAGCCGGTACAGCAGGTTTACCGCTTCGTTGAGCGTCAGTCCTTCGATGCGGATATCTGCCGCATCCTCGGTAAAACCGCTCCGCTCTTCACCCTTCAGCGGCACGATTTTAATAGATTTTCCCTTGATTCCGGTGTCTTCAATAATCTTTGCCGGTGAGTCGTCCGGGCGCAACGTAGCCATACGGCTGCTCAGCTGATAAGATGATTGCCGGGCCGCCAGATACGCCACCTTGAGCGGCAACAGCTCTTTTAACACGGTTTCACGGGTAGCGCGTTTTTGTTCAAGCGCCTGCACTTTACCGCTCAGCGCCGACCACCCAACCGCGACAGCCAGCAGCGCAATCACACCGTAGCCGATCCAGAGACGTATCCGGCTGTCAAGATCCTGCCACCTATCGCGAATGATCTCCAGAGGTTTCATTTTGTCCCCTCCCGCAGCGTTCCGGTGATTCTGAAGGTGACGGTACCATCGGGGCGGCTCTTGACCTCTCCCAACTCGGAAACAGACAGCAGAGGCGCAAGTGCCGCTTTAAATTCATTGACTGCCTGAGCCGAATTTGCGTCCCCTTTTATCCGCAGCGTGCGCCCCTCGAGTTCCGACTCATAAAGACCGTTGATGCTGTTCCCTTTTGCCTCTGCCAGTTTTTTCAGTACATCGAGATAGCCACCTGAGGTCTCGATGCCACCAATTTTCCTCATTTCACCCTTTATCTCAGAAATCTCGTCAACAGCCTTACTCCGTGTCGGGAAAATCTCGTGATACATTGATTCAATGGATTTGTTAAGTGAGGCAATATCAGCAGACGCTGCACGGTATTGGAACCCTTTGCCGATAAACAGCAGCAGCACAACGACCGCCGCCAATATTCCGGTCAACAGCAGCTTACGGCGCAGCCGGGCATCCCCGGCGGTCCAGGCCAGCTCACCTTGGCGAAAATCCGGGAGCGTTCCGGCATAACACGCCTGTGCCACGGCATAGAGACCTGCCAGTTGGTGAAAGGTTTCATCGTTTTTGAACAGGTGCCCCAATTCCGGCGGTACCTCTACCACCTCAACGGGCAACGGCAGCGTATCAGCATCAGCGAGCTCTACACCAGCTCCGATCAGACAGAGCCGCGGAGGCTGCGACCCGGCTGACAGTTCCAGAGCCGACAGAGTTGCCGCAATCATCGGGGTGGTCACCGCAGAATTAAAGGCACGGAAATAGGTCAGGTGGCTGCTGCTCAGAACAGCCAGCGTATTTCCGGAGCAGACGACACAATCGGGTGGCACTCCGGGCAGATCAGCCAGCGCGAACGGTAGCGAAGAGACCACCTGAGGTTCGAGCCCCCCCTCGCGGAACGCTACTATGGCCGCACCGATATCGCTCGTGCGGGCCCATAACGCGAGAAAATGGCCTTCTCCGTCCGGCAGCACCCCCAGCGCAAGCTCTTCGACAGGCAGCGCAATTTCACCCTGCAAATGAGACGGAAGCACCGCTCGCACCTTGCGCAGGTCGTTGAACGGCAGCGTGATGGAACGCTGAGCGAACAGCACCGGTGGCAGGCAGAGAACAACGCGCGGAGAACCGGCCATATTCTCGGCCACATTCCTGACAGCATCAGCCAGCGATCGCTCTTCGTCCAGGACAAGAGAAGCGGCGGCGATCAGTTCCGCAGAGCGCCTGCTCATCCCGAAACGGGCGACTGTCAGCAATTTGTCTTCGACCTGCAGAATCAGATAGTCCATGGTACGCTGCACCTCACCTGCTTACATTATTTATTCAGGTATCAGTATTCCTGCCACGACAAAAACTCCGGAGCGCCGCCAGAGAAGCGCACGACCGCTTCAACCGTCCTGACAGATTCCTTTACTGTTGCTACCGATGTCATCCTGAAAAGATTTCCTTTGACGGATATTCTGCCGCCAAGTCCGGTAGCAACCGTATCCAGACCCGGCACCCGGGAAAGTTCACCTGCTGTCTTGAACGGCTGCAAGCGACGCTCCTCTACTATCTGCTCTGCCATCCGATCATCGATACGTTCATCGAGCGCCGCAAGGATCTCTTTGGAAGCGGTGTTGACATTAACTGTCGGCAACGGTGAACCGGATTGATCCGAATAAATCGTGACATACGGTCGCAGCAGCGCGATAATTTCGGGTGTCGCCCCCTTGACCAGTGACAGCTCCGCCAGTGTCATCAGCTTGTCGTTCCGGGCGCTATAGGCAGGTTTAAGAGCACGATAATACGGCGTTTCGACGCCACCCGAGCGCGGCAGATCATCGTTGTCGAGCCAATCCGCAACGGCACCCCATATGTCCACTTGCAGCTGCAGGCGCTTTCCGAGCCGCTGAAGCGCCGTCAGGGTGAATTGTTCATATTCCCCGTTCGGCTGCACGAGGCCATTGATATTTATTTTACCACTTTCCTCGCTGATCGTAATCTGAAGCGCACCCGCCTCGTCATCCAGCTTTATCGGCGTTGCCCAGGGGTCGGCAAGCGATGTATACGTACGCCCGGAAAGCCCACTCTGCAGAAGCCGTGCGCCGCCGATCGCCCCTGATTCGGCCAACAGAGAAGCCTGCTGTCCATCACGGAAACCACGGCTTAGCGACGTATCCACGTACACCTGGTGGATCATCTCGACGACCACAGCAACCATCAGTGCCGTGATCACCAACGTCAAAATCAGTGCAAAACCCGATTCGTTTTTCAGCCGCCCGATCACAGGGAGCCCACTCGCGGGGCAGAGAGCATTGTAAAAGCGACAAGCACCCCCTCTTCCTCGACCTGCACTGTCACACGCACACTCTTGGGGAGAGTATGGTTGATCGCCGTATCCCAGCTTTTTACCCACTTAGTCCCATCGTAGCACTCCACCAGAAAGGAGTTGATCCTCTCCATCTGCGGATACGCATACACAGCTTGGTCTTCTGAGAAGAGGTCGCGCTCGTAGCGCGTCAGTGATTGCTTTGCATGCTTCTCTGCCATCCGGTATGTAACGGCAATGACGCCGGACTCTTTTATGGCCTGTCCGCTTGGCGGTGCCAAAGTTGTCAGCTCCAGAACAGATGACGGGGCACCGAAAGTATCGCGATCCTCCACCATAAAGCGGAGGCGTTTGTCGGTCAGGTTAAATTGTGCCGACGACACCTCGCGGCAGATCAGATCAAGGGTAGCCCCCAGTTCACGGCGTGATTCCATCCCTGCCGAGACGCGCTCCCGCGCCTGCAGGACACCAAAATAGCTGCCATAGAGAGCTGTGGACAGGATCCCGAGCAATACAACCGCAATCAGAACTTCCAGCAGGGTGAAACCGTTATTTCGCGAGGTACCGGACAAGCACCACCTCCCTGCCGTCACTGCCGCGCTTCACTCTGACAACCAGTTTTTGCAAACCCGGCAGGTCGGTCGGCAACAGTTCAGACCGCCAGCTCAATTCCGGGTGGGAAGGGGCAAACGTTCCCTCTCCCTTTGCCGGTGACTGCTCCAGCTCTGCAATGCGGCTGCGAGCCAGCAGCGTCAACGTCGTATTGTCGCGCTCATTGGCAACGATCCCGATATGATAGTTTACCGACCCGAGCAGCGTCAGGATGACACCGGCCATAATAGCCAGTGACACCATCACTTCAAGAAGCGTAAAACCTCTCATGGCGGATCCTCATGATATCCTTCGTACACCTTTACCTTGCCGCCTGATGGGAAGGCCATTACCGTCCAGAACTGTCCCCCGGCCGAGCGGAGGTGGATTGTCATGAAATCACGTATCCCTCCAATCCCGATATCGATCCTCAGCTCGCCATCGGTGACTTTACCCAGTCGCGGAATCCGCACATCGGTGATTATTATCCCTTCCTTCACCGGTGATTTTTGTAGAAAAGGGTCAGATGGTTCGTTACCGCCTCCGTCCGCACCGATTTCAAAGATCCCGACTGTATCCGAGCCTGGTGCGAGATGCAGATAATAACCGGTTCCGGATGTTGCGGCCCTCTCCTGTATGTAGCGAATGGTCGAAGCAAGAGTGCGGGCGGATATTTTCAGATTTTCCTGGTCAGAGGTGGGGAGTCGCGGGATTACCAGCAGCATTACCATGCTGATGATGACCATCACGACAGCAATCTCAATGAGCGTAAAACCACGCCGGTTGGCCTGTATCAGGTGCAGTGTTATCGAATCTGAACCGTTGACAGGATGGCGTTTCATCACCCTAGGCCATCGCGATTATGCGCGCAAGATCTTTGCCGAAAAGACGTTTTTGCCATTCCCTCATGCCCGGCACAACGTCCAACTCTTCCTGCGTTGCGCTCTCTGTATCGGCAATGGCTTCCAGCAGCCAGTTGGGAGCGAGCAGGCCCGGATCCAGACCCAGCTCGGCACTGTATCGCTCTCGCCACGCCTTGAGATTCTTCAGCCGTTCCTTGACCCGCTCCAGCACCTCTTTTTTACCGTTGCGCGGGAATCGAGGCAGCCTGCTTTCCGGAGTTGCCAATCCCTGTTCAACCGCAGAGAGAATGCCGCTACCATGACGCTGGAGCTGTCCGGAGGTCATCCCCTTGACAAGTGACAGTTCATGCAGCGACCCAGGCCTGCACTCCGCAACCTCAATAAGTGTGTCCGCCGATAGTACCTTGAACGGGGGGCGGTCCAGCAGTTCCGACTGCCGATCCCGCATCTGCAACAATTCTTCCAGAATCGCCAGAGAGTGCCCCCGCAATTTGTTGGCACCTTTGCAGTACATAAAAAGCGGACCATCTTTTTCAGTAACGCGGGCCTGACAGACGAGCTGTCCCTCTTCCTCGAGCCACTGCAAGCGATTTTTATGCTCAAGCTCTGCCCGAAACTGGTCATAGAGCGGCAGCAGATCAGATGTGTCTGCGACCGCATACGCACACATCTCACGGCTTAAAGGGCGCTTGCTCCAATCCGCTTTCTGGTATTTCTTGTCCAGCTCAATACCGAAACGAGCCCTTAAAAGCGCAGCAAGACCAAACTCGGCAATCCCAAGGAAGCGAGCCGCAATCATCGTATCAAACAGGTTCGTAACTTCAATACCGAAATCCCGGTGCAGCGAACGGATATCGTAATCAGAGCCATGCATGACAACGACTATTTCCGGATCGGAAAGCGGGGCAGCCAGTGGTGACAGCGAAGGCAGCGCCAGCGGATCTATCAGCCAGCTCTGCTGGCGTGTTGAGACCTGGGCAAGACAGACCTTTTCTCGATAGTGATGGAGAGAATCCATCTCAAGATCTACCGCGATTTCCTTCTGCTCGCCGAGGATTGTGGCGACTTCGGTTAAACGCGCCATGGTGGTAATGATTTCGCAGGTTCCAGCCTGCCTATGGAAAGAACTCAAACCGCATACTCCCGAATAATTGAATAGGTTGTGCTACGCTGTGCCGCCCGGAAGCCGGCACCATGTATCAGATTGATCATCTCTTGCTGCGACATGCAGAAACTGCAGCCGGCGGCGGCTACTACATTTTCCTCAAGCATTGTGCCACCAAGGTCGTTGGCCCCGAAAAAGAGAGCGACTGAAGCCATCTTTGCTCCCTGCGTGACCCAGCTGGCTTGAATATTTGCGATATTATCCAGCACTATCCGCGACAACGCCAACACCTTCAGATAATCGATGCCGCTGGCGGTATCCCCCCCAAGTTCCGTATTGCCCGGCTGGTAGGTCCACGGGATAAACGCCGTGAATGAACCACCCTGGTCCTGCATCTCGCGCACCCGGAACAGATGCTCGACAATATCTTCCGCTTTTTCACTACTGCCAAACATCATGGTCGCTGTTGTCGGCATGCCAATCCTGGCAGCTTTCAGCATGACCTCTCCCCACTGTTTCCAGCCAATCTTTTTGGGTGAAATGCTGCTACGAACTTCATCGACCAGGATCTCGGCTCCGCCACCAGGAATTGAATCCAGCCCGGCATCCTTAAGCCTTGCCAGCGTTTCATCAAGTGTAAGAGCCGAATTGGCAGCTATACAGGTGATCTCAGCCGGCGAGAGGGAGTGATTCTGCACTCCCGGAAACCGTTTCTTTATCTCCCTGAACAGCACCTCAAAGAACTCTATTTTCAAATCAGGGTTAAGACCACCCTGCATCAGCAGTTGGGTGCCACCCTGCGCCACGAGCTCTGCTATCTTTTCATAAATCTGTTCAGGGTCCAGAATATAGGCATCCGCAGCGTCCTTTGATCGGTAAAACGCGCAGAAGGAGCATTTGGATTCACAGATATTGGTGTAATTGACGTTGCGATCAACAACAAAGGTAACCGTATTGTCAGGATGGCGCTGACGTCTGATTGCATCCGCCCTCTTTCCGAGCGCCAACAGATCGCCGTTGACCAGCAGCTCAAGGGCCGCCGCACGTTCGATTCTTTCTGCACCGGCTATTTTCATCGTCTGACCCGCCATATTTTCATACAAGCTTCTCCAGTTCTGCGCCGAGCATTTCGCGGACCTCCAGCGGTATCCTCCTGGCTTTGAATGTCGGACCTATGCAGGCCAGCGTGACCAACCCCTCTACAAGCAGCTTATTATCATTTATCCTTACGATTTTTTGGCTGAGCGTAAACGATGAACCGCCAACACGAACCGGACTGGTGGCAACGGAGAGAAGGTCATCATGCAGGGCTGGAGCTTTGAAATCGATTTCAAGCCTTACCACCGGAAATACAGAGCCGTTGCCGGCAAGCTCGGCCACAAGCAAACCGTGGCTGCGAAAATACTCAGTTCGTGCCCGCTCCATATACTTGACGTAATTGGCATGGTACACGACACCACCTGAATCGGTATCCTCATAATAGATTCGTACATCCATCGACTATTGCAACTCCATATATTCTGTCGGCTCTGTTTTACCTATCCGGGTTGATTACTCTAGTGCAGATTCTATTCATCTGCAACTTATTCTCGGCGTTTCCACGTCAAAAACCTTGTTTTGCCACAATACGCCCACATATCAACCTGGAGACCGATATACAATAAAAGCTTGGGTTACCATGGCACGCACCCACATAAAGCCCCAGGGCTCGATTTTGGAACAACACCTTCTCAGCCCCCGTTCTATGCGGCTTCTCTCTGTTTTATAAAGGTAATGGCCCGTTCGCCCATGCCAAGCGGCAGCGAATAGCGCCGTACAGAATCAACGGTGAACCCGCCGGAATGGAGCACATCATCGGCTTCAACTATTTCGCCATCGGCGTGGTCCCCCTTCATGGCGATCAGAACACCACCCTCAGCAAGCAGAGGTGCCGCCAGAGACACGAAGCGATCGAGCCGTGTAAAAGCACGTGATGTAATCACACTGAATGAATGACGGTGGGTTTTCTGAAGATCTTCAATGCGGGTGTGAATAGCTTCAATATTTTGCAGCCCCAAAACGCGAATGACGTGTCGCTGAAAATGTATTTTTTTAGCGACAGCATCTACTGAAACCATAATTGTTTCAGGGTTGATTATTTTCAGCGGCAGTATCGGGAGACCCGCTCCGGACCCGATATCAAGAAGACGATCCCCAGCGGTTATATAAGGCGCAAGAGCGAGAGAATCAACAAAATGCTTGATAGCGATTTCATTATCTTTTGTAATTGCCGTCAGATTTACTTTTTTGTTCCATTTTATAAGCTCTGCAGCATAGGCTTCGAATGAAGCCAGTTGTTGTGGAGAAAGCGACAACCCGAGGGGCGCTGTTTCCCGGGAGAGTATGTCGCTGATTATGGAGTTCATTGTTCCACTGTATCCTTCCATGATGAGGACTTCAAGGCGATAGACAGGATCGAGATGGCAGCCGGCGTTACCCCCGGGATTCTTGATGCCTGTCCAAGTGTATCGGGCCTGTTTTTTGTGAGCTTTTCGCGAACTTCCGTTGTCAGGCTTTTAATCGACGCATAATCAAGGCTCGCGGGAATGCATGTTTTTTCCAGTTTTTTAGACTGCTCAACCTGCTCCAACTGACGATCTATATACCCTTTGTATTTTGTCTGTATCTCGACCTGCTCGCGTATCGCTGCGGGTGTTTCACGTGAAACAGCGTCCAACTCAGCCAGGTCAGAATAACTTACATCCGAACGCTTCAGAAGGTGTTCCAGCGTAATGCCCTTCTGAATACCTTCAAGGCCCATCCGAGCGAGAACCTCCAACTGATGTGGAGAATGTGACATGCGAGCCACCGCGATGCGCTCCAACTCCCCCGAGATCATGCGTCGTTTCTCGCTAAAAACAGCATATTCCTGCTCCGTTACAAGCCCCAGCTGATACCCTGCATCGCGCAGACGCAGATCGGCGTTGTCTTCGCGCAGCAGCAGCCGGTATTCAGCGCGCGACGTGAACATACGGTACGGCTCTTGCGTCCCGAGTGTCACCAGATCGTCAATCATGACGCCGATATAGGCCTGACCTCTCCCCAGCACGAGCGGATCTTGCCCTTTCACGCGCAGGGCGGCATTGATGCCGGCCATAAGCCCCTGCCCCGCAGCCTCTTCATAGCCGGAAGTACCATTAATCTGTCCGGCATGGTACAGGTTTTTGATCAACTTGGTTTCCAGTGAGCTATGCAGCTGGATCGGATCGACGTAATCGTATTCAATTGCGTATGCAGGTCGCATAATTTCAACCCGCTCAAGACCAACAATTGAACGATAAAACGCGATCTGAATATCAATTGGGAGCGACGTTGACATGCCACTGGGATAGACTTCAATAGTATCAAGCCCTTCCGGCTCAATAAACGTCTGGTGACGATCCTTGTCGGGAAAACGCACGACCTTGTCTTCAATAGAAGGGCAGTAACGTGGGCCAACCCCCTCTATAATGCCTGAATAGAGTGGTGAACGGTCAAGGCCTGAGCGAATGATATCATGAGAGCGTTGGTTGGTGTACGCGATGTGACAGGGAAGCTGAGGCATCGTGATCCGTTCCGTTGAAAGCGAAAACGGCTGCGGAACGTCATCACCATATTGCGGCTCCAGCTTTGAAAAATCAATTGAACGGGCATCAAGCCGTGCTGGCGTGCCTGTCTTTAGCCTGCCCACCTGAAATCCAATTGTGCGCAGTTGGTCCGAAAGCCCTATCGATGGCTGGTCACCGGCACGACCTCCCGGATAGTGGTTGAGGCCGATATGAATAAGACCGCGCATAAACGTACCGGTAGTAACAACAACCGTTTTTGAAAGGAAGCGGATGCCTGACTGCAGTTCAACGCCGCGCAGCTCACCATCCTCCAGATAAAGAGCGGTAACCTCTCCCTGCTTGAGATCAAGACTGTTTTGCTGTTCAAGAACCCGTTTCATCCTGAGCCGATAAAGCTGCTTATCTGCCTGGGCGCGTGAGGCCCTTACCGCAGGCCCCTTTTTGGTGTTAAGAATACGGAACTGGATGCCGGTAGCATCAATGTTTTTGGCCATCTCGCCGCCAAGAGCATCAATTTCTTTTACCAGATGTCCCTTAGCCAGACCACCGATAGATGGATTACAGGACATAAGCGCTATGGCATCCAGGTTGATTGTCAGCAGCATCGTGCGACACCCCATGCGGGCAGAAGCCAAAGCAGCTTCACACCCGGCGTGTCCGGCACCGACAACAATTACGTCATATAGCTGATCATAGGTCATCACAAATTCCACCCACCACCCGAATTATGTTTCACGTGGAACATGACTTTATTTCCCGATGCAAAACGATGAAAATATAAGGTCAAGCACTTCGTCAGTTGCCGTTTGGCCAGTCACCGCGCCAACAGACTGAAGAGCCCCCCGCAGATCCAGGGCAAGCAGCTCCAGATTACGATCACCGAGACCGACCGAAAATTGCTGCAGGTAATTTTGTGCAGAAACGAGCGCATCACGGTGACGAGCCCGCGATAGTGCCACAAACTCACGAGTATCAGGGACTGCAGAATGCAGGAACTGTTTGCATACCGTCTGCTTGAGAAGATCAACACCATCGCCTGAAAGAGCCGCTATCCTGACGATGTCAACAAAACGTCCTTCATCAGGCAGGACGAAACGCTGCTGAAGGTCTGTCTTGTTTAACACCGCTATCGTCCTGAAGCCATCAAGCGCATCATAGATCAGTTGATCTTCCTGACCGAACTCCCTGGATGCATCAAAAACAGCGAGGATAATGTCCGCCTGGGGAATCTTGTCAAGAGCCCTGCTGATCCCCTCCTGCTCGACAAGATCGTCGGTATGACGAATCCCAGCCGTGTCAAGAAGGCGGACGGATAACCCTTCAAAGGCCACGGTTTCCTCGATGATATCACGGGTTGTGCCGGGTATATGGGTTACAATCGCGCGGTTCTCGTTCAGCAGACGGTTAAGCAGGCTGGACTTGCCGGCATTTGGCTTGCCGACAATAAGAACCGCTATTCCGTCACGCATGATCCGCCCCTCTTCAAAGGTGAGGAGCAACGTGGCAATCATGCCTTGAGCCTCTGCGATGGAGAAAAGAATAGCTGCTAAATCGGTCTCTCCCAGGTCGTCGTCAGGGAAATCGATATAGGCCTCCACCAGGGCAAGCGCACGCAACAGAAAGCCGCGAACAGCGTCGATATGCTTTGAAAGAGCGCCTTCACGCTGTTTCTGGGCGAGTTGAAGTGCCGCTTCGCTCTTTGAAGCAATGATATCCATGACAGCCTCAGCCTGAACAAGGTCAATGCGGCCATTAAGAAACGCGCGGCGGGTGAATTCGCCCGGTTCAGCCAAACGGGTCCCGCACGAAAGGACAACCGCCAGCACTCGTTCAACAACGAGCCAGCCGCCGTGGCAGTGGAGTTCCAGAACATCTTCTCTCGTATATGAGCGGGGAGAGCGCATGTAGACGGCCATCGCCTCATCAACCTTCTCACCGCTTGCAGGGTCAACAATAGTACCAAAAGAAAAACGGTGGCTCACAAGGCCACCGTCATAAACAGGTCTAAAAACAGCATTTCCGACCATAGCGGCCTGCTCACCACTCACCCGGATTATACCGATACCGCCATTACCAGGGGGGGTACTGACAGCCGCTATCGTATCGCGGATATACATAATACGTTACTCCGAAGTCCGCAGACTAATCTTTTACCAGCTTGTTTATGTACATCTGCTGACCGATAGTTAGCACGTTGTTGACCAACCAGTACAACACCAGTCCGGAAGGAAAACTGAGAAACATGAAGGTGAAAACAACCGGCAGGGCCAGCATCATCTTCTGCTGCATCGGATCCATATTGGATGGTGTCATTTTCTGCTGAATAAACATGGTGACTCCCATAATAACAGGAGTGACATAGTACGGGTCTTTATCGGCAAGATCGGTAACCCAGAAGAAGAAAGGAGCATGGCGCAGTTCAATGGAAAACATCAGCGACTTGTAAAGCGCAAAGAAGACCGGTATCTGCACGACCATCGGCAAACAGCCACCCATGGGATTTACCTTGTGCTCACGATACAACTCCATGACCGCCTTGTTCATGGCATCTTTATCATCTTTGTATTTCTCGCGAAGCTTGGTCATTTCGGGCTGTATTTTTTGCATGCCCTTCATCGACTTATAACTTTTATGTGTCAGCGGAAAAAAGAATGCTTTAAGAATTATAGTAATAATTATGATCGCAATACCATAGTTGCCGACATAGCGATAAAAGAATTTAAGAGAATAGAGCAGTGGCTTGGCGATGACTGTAAACCAGCCGAGATCGAGAGATTGAACAAGCGAATTACCCTGCGCTTTAAGTATATCAATATCCTTCGGACCGACAAAAAGCTGATTAGCGACAGTAACAGACTGACCTGGATTAACCGTAAACTGGGGAGACGAAACAATTGACTCGAAAAAACCGGTACTGCTTTTTTTCAGCTCTACTGATGCTATACTGCTATTTTCAGAAAGAATCGCATTCAGAAAATACTTGTCTGCAAAACCGGACCACAGGATGGCCTTGTCATAACGCTTTGAAGAACTGGAGACATCTTTGATTTTATTAGACTGCAAACTATTGTCTGAAAAGAGGTATGAGCCGGCAGTATCAAAACGGTTATTCTTCACTTTCGGCTCTGCCGGATAGGTCATTACATGTTGAATGGTACCGACCAAGGGAGCTGCTGAGTTATTAAAAACCTGAGTTTCAAGCTTGATGCCGTATTTTCCGGAGGAAAATGTATACGTTTTACGAACAGTATACCCCTGCCCGGAAACATAGTTGAATATCAACTGGCTGGACCCGTCTTTTTCAACCTTTATACCAGCAGCATCAGCAGTAAACACCGTACTATCCGGAAGGTTAAAGCCGGTCGCTCTGGTTGAGAATGATAAAAGATTAGGATCAGCATCATTGCCAAGGGTTACTTTATTTGCCGCAGGTGTGTTTTCTTCCCGGTAATTTTTAAGTGTCATGCTTTTGAGGCTCGCACCTCGAGAAGAAAATACCGCAGTATACAGATCAGTTTCTACACTGACATCCTTCGTAGGAGCCGTTGAGGGAAGCTGTTGCCCGGCAAGCGGAACAGAGCTCTGTAGTAGCGTTGTTTCCTGGATATTCCCAACCTGCTTAGTATCAAGCGAAGAGACACTTTGTGGGGCAGAAGGTCCAACCTTTTGCGTATCTTTATCCGGACCAAACAACATGGAGAACAGGTAAAAAACAGCAATTGAAAGACCTACTGCGATAAAGGCGCGCTTTTCCATCGATGCTCCTGAATAGATATTACTTTGTGTTAGGGTACCGGATCGTGGCCGCCCGGATGAAACGGATGACACTTACATATTCTAACAAAGGTAAGGAACGAACCCCTGGCAACACCATGCCGAATTAAGGACAGACGGGAATATTCGGAACAGGAGGGATAAAAGCGACAGGTCTGTGGAAGAAGAGGCGAAATCACCTTCTGATAAAACCTGATTACAAGGAGCAAACAGTCTCTGAACATGGAGGTGTGCCTATGAACCTAAACGCTTTATTGAGTTCACGCACAACATCCGAATACGTCATTTGTGCAGACTCGCGCCGTGGTATTATATTAACGTCCACGGCTGCCATACCAAAGCGATTATGTCTGAAAAACTCGCGCAGATAACGTTTAACCCTGTTACGGACAACTGCACAACCAATTTTCTTGCTTGCGGTAATTCCCAGTCGTGCCGTTTGAAGGTCATTTTCACGCCATACGACCAGAAAACCTCGCACTGTAGTTTTATTACGTGCGGAAGAGAGCTGAAGAAATTCGGCTCTCTTCCGCAAGCGCGCTGTTTTTGGAAATGTAGCTGCGGTGTCAACAATCACACAAATTTGAATCTAGGTTATTTTGTTGCTATTTTTACAGACAGGCATTTACGCCCTTTTGCTCTTCTGCGCTTAATAACCAAACGGCCATTCTTTGTGGCCATTCTTACCAGAAAACCGTGGGTACGCTTGCGTGAAGTATTGCTTGGCTGATACGTTCTTTTCATCGTAATTTACCTCTACAAAATTATTTTTCAGGAAATGGGTTATTAAACACAACTCCCCTCTTATGTCAACATATATATCACATCTTATAACAACATCATACAAATTGATTTGCCTTGAAAAAGGGAGGCGCCTCTGTTATTCTGCAACACCTTGTAAGCACCTTATTTTATCACTGGCGCACCTTAATATATTGTTTTTATTGCATTTAATAGTTATCAACAGCTGTTGACAATAGTGTTGATAACTATTACGTGTATGTATGACACATAATTAATAATACGCTTTCAGTTATAACAGTTACGCACCAAGACCGATGTTGATAACTAATACTACCATGAATAGTGATTTTCCTGATGTTAGACGCATGGCAACAAGCAACTGAAAATATTGAAAAAGTCTTATCGGAAGCCGATTTTGGCGACTGGGTAAAGCCGGTTCATTACAGCCACCATAACGGTTCTACCGTTTACCTGTCTGTTCCCAATTCATTCATAAAAGAATGGCTGGAAGATCATTATTTAAAGGTCTTGACCGGAGCGCTCTCTTCGACGTCCGGATCTGCCGTCACCATCAATTTTATCATCAGAGATGATGAAGAACACCAACCATATATTTCAGAAGATTTTGTCGTTAAAAATGAAACTGAACCTGCGGCAGGTAAAAACATCCAACTGGAACAGGTATTTACCCCTCTCAACCAGAAATACACCTTCGATCTTTTTGTAAGTGGAACCGGAAATCAATTTGCTCATGCCGCTGCAATGGCTGTAGCCAATAACCCTGCAGATACCTACAACCCGCTTTTTATCTATGGTGGTGTCGGATTGGGAAAAAGCCACCTGCTGAATTCAATAGGGCACACCATCCGTGAAAATTCACCGGAGTTGAATGTCTGCTACTGCTCAGCAGAAAAATTCATGTATGAGATGGTAAACCACCTCCGTTTGAAAAAGATGGATGTATTCAGAAATCGTTTCAGAAATGTAGACGTACTACTGGTTGACGACATCCAGTTTATATCCGGTAAAACAGGGACACAGGAAGAATTTTTTCACACCTTTAACGCGCTGCATGATGCTCATAAACAGATTGTCATCACTTCTGATAAATTCCCGCGTGAAATATCCGACCTCGAAGAACGGCTGAGATCAAGATTTGAATGGGGTCTCATTGCAGATATACAACCACCGGATGTGGAAACAAAGATAGCAATTCTTAAAAAGAAGTCCGAAATCACCAGAGTATTTTTCCCGGAGGATGTTTATTACTTCCTCGCATCCAGTGATACAAGAAACATCCGTGAACTTGAAGGAATGCTTATACGGCTCGGGGCTTTCAGTAGTCTTCAGAATATTCCGGTGACACTGGATATGGCACGGGAGAATCTAAAAGATATCCTTGGTGACCGACATAAGGAAATAACAGTTGAATTAATCCAGAAAACTGTTGCGGATTATTTTGATTTGAAACTGGTTGACCTGAAGTCGGAGAAACGGTTAAAAAATATCGTCCAGGCACGGCAAATAGCAATATGGTTCTGTAGAGATTTAACCAAATCATCCTATCCCGACATTGGATTAAAGTTCGGCGGCAAGGATCATTCTACCGTCATACATTCATACAAGAAAATAGACAAAGCACTGGCAACAGAACCTAAACTATCACGAATTATGGATGAAATAAGACGCACACTTCTCAAGTAGTAAAACCTGTTGATTCAATGTGGATAACTGTTGATATGTTTTTGATCTGTTTATAAGTATGACAAACAGGATTACGTATGCACAGGTAAAAATGATATTTATCTGTAACAAATTATGCACGTTACAGGATTATCCCCTGTTTCCACAGGACCTACAATATACTACAAGGTTTTTAAATATATTATAAACATACTACTTCTTAGAAGAACAAGGGGCATACGTGGAATTCAAAATAGAAAAAGACCAATTCCTGAAGTCACTGCAGAAAATCCAGGGTATTGTTGAAAAAAGAACTTCAATGCCCATTTTATCAAATGTACTCCTCGAAGCCACTGAAACATCTCTCCTGGTTACTGCAACTGACCTGGAAGTAGGTATGAAAAGCAGCTATTCGGCCGAAGTTATCAGCACAGGAAAAATAACCGTTTCTGCAAAGAAATTATACGAAATCGTTAAGGAACTCCCTAATCAGCCGATATCGTTTTTAACTAAAGATAACGACTGGGTTGAAATCAAGTGCGGAAAAGTTCAGTTCAACATCGTTGGACTCTCTCCGGATGAATTCCCTTATTTTCCTGATGTTAAGGAAGAAAATCTCTTTGAAATTGAAACATCTCTGCTGCGTGGAATGATTGAGAAAACCTCGTATGCCATCTGCACCGATGAAACAAAATACAACCTCAACGGTATTTTTATTAAAGAGGAATTACGTCCCGACGGCAGTAACGGGCTTAAGATGGTTTCTACTGATGGGCATCGTCTCTCCATAGCTTCAGGCAGTCTTAAAGGCACAGCAGGACCGGAACTCCTGAAAGGCGTCATACTGCCGAAAAAGGGCGTTTATGAGATGAAAAAGATCACTGACGAAGAAGGAGGGACACTGCTGTTTGGTTTTATGGACAACAGCGCAGTTATCAAACGAGGCGATTCATACATGGTCATGCGCCTTGTTGATGGAGAGTTTCCTGACTACAACCGTGTAATCCCAACTGCAAATACGCAGGTGGTGACAGTCAACAAGGAAGATTTCAGTCATTCGGTACGTCGTATGGCTATTCTCTCCAGCGAGAAGTTCAAGGGAATCATGCTGGAGATTTCAGAAGGTGGCATTAAGATTTCTTCCAGTAATCCGGAACTCGGAGATGCTATGGAAGAACTGGATGTCTCCTATAACGGAGAACCTATTTCTGTCAGATTTAATGCCCGTTATCTCCTTGATGTCCTTGCTGTTGCCGAAACCGAACGGGTTGAGATGAAATTCAAGGATGAGCTTTCACCTTCAATAATTGTCCCGGAAAACTCAGACAGCTTTCTTGCCGTCATTATGCCGATGAGGCTCTAAAAGCATCAGATGCGTCTTTGCTCCGTGGCGGTCGCCGATTTCAGGAATATTCGTACCGTTCATATCGAGCCGGGTGAACGATTCAATCTGCTATATGGCCTTAATGGTCAGGGTAAAACCAATCTGCTGGAAGCGATCTACTTGCTGGGAAATCCGCGTTCATTCAGAACGTTCCGCTTGCCTGAACTTGTCAGACATGGTGAGCAGCAGGCCCAGATTCATGGCGTGGTTGAATCCGGTGGTAGAGAGAATAGCTTGCGTCTCGTTATTGAAGCAGCGGGCCGCAAGGTTCAAATAGATGGAAAAGCGGTTCATAAAGCTTCGGAACTGCATGGAAAGCTGAATGCAGTCATATTTTCACCTGATGATACCGGGATGGTCAGAATGGGTCCTGAGTCAAGACGGCGCTATCTGGATCGGGCTGTGTATATGGGCGATATCGGCTATCTGCACTGTTGGCATTCGTATCACAGGATACTTAAACAGCGTAACCACCTGCTTAAAAGTACCGATAGAAGTGGCCTCGATGTATGGACAGAAAAACTGGCTGAAACCGGAGCAGAGGTTATTGAACGGCGGCTCGGGTTTGTTGTCGTACTTGATGACAAATTGCAGAAATATTACGCCACCATAGCGGGTAATAGCGAGACATCACGTCTTAGCTATCAACCTCACGGGGTGCAGTCGACAGAACGGCAGCAGATCCGTGAAGAACTGTTGGAACTGTTTAAAAAGCAGCAGCGCTCTGACGAGCGCTACGGTACGACAACCGCTGGCCCGCATCGTGACGATCTGACCTTTCTGCTCGATGACCGGCCGCTCAAAGCGTTCGGTTCGCAGGGACAGCAGAAGAGTTTCGTACTTGCGCTCAAAATGGCAGAGATGGACAATCTGCACGAAACTTTTGGTGACGCTCCGCTGTTGCTGCTGGACGACATGAGCTCCGAACTTGATGCGTGCCGAAACCATAACCTGATGGAGTTCCTGATGAAGAGAGAAATTCAGGTATTCATCACAACAACGGAACGGTCTCCTGCTATCCTGGCGACCGCGCCACACTGCGCCGTCTTTCACGTTGAAGACGGCAATCTGACGTTTGAAGGAAGTTAACCGCATGAATGAACAGGAAAATGTAACAAGCGGCTCCGAGGAGTACGGCGCCGAAAATATCAAGGTTCTTGAAGGGCTGGCGGCGGTACGCAAAAGGCCGGCCATGTACATCGGCTCAACTTCCGGCGCCGGTCTTCACCACCTGGTGTATGAAATCGTCGACAACTCCATTGATGAGGCTCTGGCCGGATACTGCAACGATGTTTCGGTGACCATAAACACCGATGGCTCAATAACGGTTGTGGATAACGGCCGCGGCATCCCGACCGACATAATGCAGAACGAGGGAAAATCAGCTGCCGAAGTCGTCCTGACGGTGCTGCACGCCGGCGGAAAATTTGACAACGATTCCTACAAGGTTTCCGGCGGTCTGCACGGGGTCGGCGTTTCGGTCGTAAATGCGCTCTCCAAATGGCTTGAGCTGGAGATCAGGCGCGATGGCAAGATATGGCGCCAGTCCTACCGGCGCGGTGATCCGCAGGCACCGCTGGAAATGGTTGGTGAAACCAAAAAACGGGGCACCAAGATCACCTTCATGCCTGATGAGGATATCTTCGAGACGACGGAATTCTCCTTTGATATTCTTTCCCAGCGTATCCGCGAAATGGCGTTCCTTAACGCCGGGGTCCGCATCAAGATCAGCGATGAACGGGTTGATGGTAAATCCCACGAGTTCCATTACGAAGGGGGGATAAACTCCTTTGTCGAGTATCTGAACCGCAACAAGGTCGTGATCAATCCCAAGCCGATGTACTTCAGGGGTGAAAAAGGGGGGGTGGAGATGGAAGTCTCCATGCAGTACAACGACTCCTACGACGAGAAGGTTTTCGCCTTTGCCAACAACATCAACACCCATGAGGGGGGGACCCATCTGGCCGGGTTCAAGGCGGCCCTGACCCGCACAATGAACTCCTATGCGGCGGCCAACAACCTGCTCAAAAACGAGAAAGTCACCGTTTCCGGCGATGATCTGCGCGAGGGGTTGACCTGTGTTATTTCGGTCAAGATCCCCCAGCCGCAGTTCGAAGGGCAGACCAAAACAAAACTTGGTAACTCCGAGGTCAAAGGATACGTCGAATCGCTTCTCAACGAGCGTCTGGCGGTGTATCTCGAAGAAAATCCGAAGATTGCCAAAGATATTCTCAACAAGTCGATAGAGGCTGCCCGGGCGCGTGAAGCTGCCCGCAAGGCCCGTGACCTGACCCGCCGTAAAGGGGCCCTGGACATGGGGGGACTGCCGGGTAAGCTGGCAGACTGCCAGGAAAAGGATCCGGCACTGTGCGAACTGTACCTGGTCGAAGGTGATTCGGCCGGCGGCTCGGCCAAACAGGGGCGTGACCGGAAAAACATGGCGATCCTGCCGCTCAAGGGAAAGATCCTCAACGTCGAGAAGGCCCGTTTCGACAAGATGATCTCCTCCCAGGAAATCCGCACCCTGATCACCGCGCTCGGTACCGGCATCGGCAAGGACGACTTTAATATCGCCAAGCTTCGCTACCACCGCATCATCGTCATGACCGACGCCGACGTCGATGGTCAGCATATCCTGACGCTGCTGCTGACGTTCTTCTACCGCAACATGCGTGAACTGATCGAACGTGGCCACCTCTACATCGCCCAGCCGCCACTCTACAAAGTCAAGCGGGGCAAGCGGGAGCAGTACCTGCGTGACGAACATGCCATGCAGGAATTCCTGCTGGAAGAAGGATCAGAAGAGCTTACCCTGCGCCTTGAAAAGGGTGATCGTACCTACAACGGCAAGCAGATCATCCCGGTAATTAAACAGTTTATCGAAAACCGTGCCATCTTCAACAAGGTTGTCAAGAAGGGGATATCTCCGGAACTGCTTTCAATAGTCATCCGCGGCAACGTCCCGTCCGGCATCGAAGAAATCGCCCAGATCGTGCCGTACCTGGAGGCGATGAAAGCGCTGGCCGTGGGGTCAGACTACGAAACCGAGGAACATCGGATAGCCTTCCGTATCGGTAATATCCGCTCCATCATCGACCAGCAGACGCTGGCGGTGCTTTCAACACGTGAATATGAGCTGCTGGTGGACAACCACCGCCGGATTGTGGAAACGATGGCTGATGGGCGTGCCTTCGTCGAGCAGGAGGGGGGGAAGGTGTTGTTTGAGACGACCAACCACCAGGAACTGCTCGGTTTCTTCATCGAAAACGCCAAAAAAGGGTTGACTATCCAGCGCTATAAAGGTCTGGGTGAGATGAACCCGGAGCAGTTGTGGGAAACCACGATGAATCCTGAAAACAGGGTGCTGCTGCAGGTCAAGATCGAGGATGTCGTTGAATCGGACGAGATTTTTACGATCCTGATGGGTGATCAGGTTGAGCCGCGCCGTGATTTTATCGAGAAGAACGCGCTGAACGTCGTCAACCTGGATATTTAACTAACTTTTACAATAACTTCTCTCATCGATGTGATGAGGAACAGCAGATACGAGGTAGAAATGCAGATCCCAGCAGAAATCCCAGCCAATCAGATAGCGGTTAATATTGAAGATGAGATGAAACGCTCCTACATGGACTACGCCATGTCGGTTATTATCGGCCGGGCGCTGCCGGACGTACGCGACGGCCTCAAGCCGGTTCACCGCCGCTGCCTGTACGCCATGTACGATATGGGCAACGACTACAACAAGCCGTACAAAAAATCGGCCCGTGTTGTCGGTGATGTTATCGGTAAGTACCACCCTCATGGCGATACAGCTGCGTATGACACGATCGTGCGTATGGCCCAGGATTTTTCCTTGCGTTACATGCTGGTGGACGGCCAGGGCAACTTTGGTTCGGTGGACGGCGACCGCCCGGCTGCGATGCGTTATACCGAGATCCGCCTGCGTCACCTTTCCCACGAGCTGCTGGCCGACCTTGAAAAAGAAACCGTCAACATGGCGCCAAACTACAACGACGAGATGCTGGAGCCGACGGTACTGCCGGCCAAGTTCCCGAACCTGCTGATCAACGGCTCAACCGGAATTGCGGTCGGCATGGCGACAAACATCCCGCCGCACAATGTTGGCGAGATCATCGACGGCATCATTGCGACGATCCATAATCCCGAGATAGACTTTGAAGAGTTGTTGACGATGATCCCGGGCCCGGACTTCCCGACCGGAGCAACCATCTACGGCCGCCAGGGTATCAGGGACGCGTACAGTACCGGCCGGGGCATCATTCAGATCCGCGCCAAGGCGCATGTTGAAGCATCCAAACGTTCAGAGCGCCAGGCGATTATCGTCACCGAGCTCCCCTACCAGGTCAACAAGGCCCGCCTGATCGAGAAGATCGCCGAGCTGGTCAAGGAGAAGAAGGTCGAAGGAATCACCGAGATCCGCGACGAGTCTGACCGTCAGGGGATGCGAATCGTCATCGAAGTCAAACGGGACGAAAATGCCGAGGTGCTGCTCAACCAGCTCTACAAGCAGTCCCAGCTGCAGGTCTCCTTCGGCATCATCATGCTGGCTATCGTCCATAATCGCCCCCGCGTACTGACGCTGCGTGAGATGATGGACTGTTTCGTCGAGCATCGCTGCGAGGTCGTCACCCGCCGCACCAACTTCGAGCTGAAGAAGGCGTTGGCACGGGCCCATATCCTGGAAGGCCTCAAGATCGCCCTTGATTGGCTGGATGCGGTCATCGAGATGATCCGCGAGTCCAAGACTCCGCCAGAAGCCAAACAGGGGCTGATGGAAGGGAAATTTGCCGATCCGGAATTTTTGACGCGTCTCAATCTGCCACGACCGGTTGGTTTTGAATCTTCAGTGCAGCTGTCCGAAATACAGGCCCAGGCCATCCTGGAGATGCGTCTGCAACGCCTGACCGGCCTCGAGCGGGACAAGATCATCGCCGAGTACGATGAGATCATGAAACTTATCGCCCGTCTGCGGGAGATTCTCGCCTCAGACACCGAAATCCTCAAGATTATCGTTGCCGAACTGACCGAGATCCGTGAGCGTTTCGGCGACAAGCGCCGCTCCGAGATCGCCGACAAGAGCGCCGATATCTCGCGTGAAGATACGATCGAAGACGAAGAGATGGTCGTGACCATTTCGCACACCGGCTACATCAAGCGGAGTGCCGTTGACCTGTACCGCTCGCAGCGCCGCGGCGGCAAAGGGAAAACCGGCATGAAGACCAAAGAGGAGGATTTTGTCGAGCAGCTCTTTATCGCCTCGACCAAAGACTATCTGCTCTGCTTCACCGACGCCGGGCGGATGTACTGGCTCAAGGTCTACGAGATCCCGGAGGGGAGTCGCACCACCAAAGGGAAAGCGGTCGTCAACCTGGTTAACGTCGCGGCCGGTGAAAAAATCACCACGATTCTGCCGGTCAAGGAGTTCAGCGAGCACACCTACCTCTTCATGGCCACGCAGAATGGCGTTGTCAAAAAGACCCCGCTTGTGGATTACTCCAACGTCCGTTCAGGCGGCATCATCGCTGTGAATCTGGATGATGGCGACAGGCTGATCTCCGTTGCATTGACCGACGGCAGCAAGGATATCTTCCTCGCTTCGCGCAATGGCAAAGCGATCCGCTTCAATGAAGAGGACGTCCGCTCGATGGGACGTGTCACCCGCGGGGTGCGCGGCATGAACCTTGCCAAGGATGACCGGGTGATCGGCATGGAGATTGTCGACAATCAGGCCGTCGGCTCGACGATCTTCACCGTCTGCGAGAACGGCTTCGGCAAACGTACCGACCTGGATGAATACCGCGACCAGTCGCGCGGCGGCAAGGGGATCATCACGATCAAAACTACCGAGCGTAACGGCTGTGTGGTCAACGTCATGCAGGTTGCGGACGACCACGATCTGATGGTAATAACCGACCAGGGTAAGATTCTGCGGGTACCGGTGTCCGGATTTTCGGTCATCGGCCGTAATACCCAGGGTGTCACGCTGATGAACACCGAAGACAACGAGAAGGTTGTTGCCGTCGCCCGCCTTGCCGAGAAGGATGAAGAAGAAGGGGAAGAAGGTGCAGAGGGTGTAGAAGAGGAAGAAACAGAGGTTTAGCTCGAAACACCTTCAAGCAGAGAATCTGAACAGAAACCGGGACGCGACCTGATAGGTGCGTCCCGGTTTTTTTTGTGGCAGTGAATCGTTCGATGTCGCCACTGTTGTAACAACTCTTCGAAATATACCTTTACAATATATTTTTGCGTGTGTACTCCTCAGTCATAAAAATAATACCGGGAAGAGTTACACTTGGTTACCCGCAGCAAGTGTCGTATATGACGGATATGTTACGTGTGACGGATTCAGCTGGCGGGATTCCCGTGGGTTTGCTTCCAGCCTCTCTAATTCTTCCGTATAATCAGGCTGTTGCACTCTTGTGGTGTGTGGCGCTCTCTGGCACGGTCTTTGATATGTATCAGCCAGCCATCAATGGCACGGCGATTTGACTATGGCGACTCACGCCACTCAGATACAAAACCAGACCGTACGGTTTATTGCTGATAAGCGGTTGCAGAATGATCTTCGGATCAACGGCTATCAGGATCGTGCGCGGGGCAGCGAAGGAAATCGGAATGAATACTAAATCGTCAAACAAGGCAAGGCACGTCATGGTGAGTTATCAACGGATGATCCCGCAGAGAACGGAACAAGCCGGATGAACGTCATGCCATCACGCCACCACCACCAGCCTCCACGGCTCCTTCTCATTTACCCGGCGACGCACAAGCTCGGCTGGGTAAAATATTTCCAGCTCCCCTCCCTGTCGCTCCAGCAAGTTGCTGCAGTGACTCCTCCACACTGGGAAGTGACACTCGTCGACGAAAGCCAGGACCCAGTTCCAAACGGCAGAGAGTTTGACCTCGTCGGCATTACTGCCATGACCCACCAGGCCGCACGGGCATACGAAATTGCCGATCAATTCAGGAAGGACGGGGTTCCGGTCATCATGGGGGGGATGCATCCAACGGTCATGCCGGAAGAGGCTCTTACCCATGCGGATGCCGTCGTCATTGGCGAGGCGGAGTCGGTCATGGCCACGCTCCTCGACGATTTTCTCGGCGGCAGGCTGGAAAAGGTATACCGCGCGCCGATATCGCAGGACGACAAGCTCGTTATCCCCTGGTCGCGCCGCGAGATCCTGGCCGGCAAGCGGTACCTTACGACCCAGACCGTCCAGGCAAGCCGCGGCTGCCCGTACGATTGTGCTTTTTGCACCGTGACGCAGTATTTCGGCAATCGCTTCCGCTACCGTGACCCTGCCGACATCCTCGCTGAAATCAGTTCTTTCCCCCGGAAACTCGTGATCTTCCTCGATGACAACCTTCTGGGGGACCCTGCGAAGGCGCGGCCGATTCTTGAAGGGATGGCAGAGATGGGGGTCCGCTGGGGATCTCAAACAAGCCTGCGCTTTGCCGAAGATCGGGAACTGCTCAAGCTCGTCGCCCGTTCCGGCTGCATCGGTCTCTTTGTCGGGATCGAGTCGGTGACGGGACAGTTCTCCACGCTCGCCAAAACGGGGGGGCTTTTGCTTCAGGCCGACCTTATGAAGCGGATCAGGGATGCGGGCATCATCCTCGAGACCTCATTTATTTTCGGATTTGACGATCACGATCAAAGCATCTTCGAAAGTACGCTCCGCTTCGCTGAGGAATGTGCGGCAAGTGTTCCCACCTTCAACCTCCTGACCCCCTACCCGGGAACAAAACTCTTTCAGCAGTACGAACAGGAAGGGCGACTCCTGCACCGGGAGTGGAGCCGTTACAACCATTCGGAAGTGGTCTTCCGGCCAAAGCTGATGTCGCCCGAACAGCTTTACCGGGGCTGGCTGGAGGCGCGCAAGGAGGCGTATACCTGGCCTGCCCTCCTTTCCCGGGTCTGGAAAAACCCGGGGCGCCGCTTCACAAACCTTGCATACAACCTTCTCCGCAAGGGGCCCAATGACCGACTTAAGGCAGCCGGCTCCGAGGAGCTCTCTTTCTGCGAACAATTGGAAACAGTACAGAACATCGCCGGAGAGCAACATAACCGGGAGAGTGAGCATGCTCGATAGCAACGCCGCCAACCGCGGTTTCTATGATGTCCTCTGGTCGGAGACCCACCTTGAACGTCCCGATCGTTTCAATACGTGGGCGCTGATTTCCGAATATCTGCCCCGTGCACCGGTGCGCCTGGAGATCGGCCCGGGCCTGCGTCCGCGTCTGCCGATTTCCGGCACCCATTTCGTGGACATCAGCCCGCCGGTGATCGAGCGGCTGACGACATGCGGCGGCATCGCCGTGTGTGCCGGGATTACCGATCTGCCGTTCAGCGATGGGACCTTCGAACTCATTGCCGCTTTTGATGTCGTAGAGCATACCGAGGATGCCCGGCGGATTTTCGGCGAGGTGAGCCGTGTGCTTAAGGAGGGAGGCATCCTTATCTTTTCCGTTCCCCTGCATGCCGAACTCTGGACCGAATTTGACGACTTCGTGGGGCACGTGCGGAGGTATGAACCTGCTGATCTGCTGGCGCTGCTTGCGGCTCATGACCTGGTACTCGAGAGAAGCGCCGTATACGGCATGCAACCGTCTAGCCGCCGGCTGTTGGGTTTTGGTTTGTGGTGGCTCAAAAACCGCCGGCGGGAGGCAATGTGGTGGTACAACAGGGTCCTGCTGCCGCTGGGGATGCGTTTCCAGAAGCGATTGAAATTCGCTTCTGGCCTGATCGACACGCCCGGTGCTGACGAGATTGTCCTGGTTTGCCGGAAACAGGTGACTGTTGCCCCTCCACATCAGGCCTCAATATATTGAAGTGCCGCCATATGCTGAGGGCGTGCGATTCAATTCTTGCCTCTCCGTGGTCTGCTCTCTTGACCTAATACCCTGTTATTAAAGGTGGTATTCTGGCGGTAGCTTTTTATTGGCGTATTGGCAGGGATGTGGCAACAACACTTGGAACAAAAATAAAGAGCATGCTTTCGCATGGATAGGCATATTGACTTGATATCACTTGTACTGTAATGATTACTACTTTTACCGTCGCTTTTCGGAGTGTATGTACTGACGCACAATGCTTTAACAGTTGATGTAGAGGACTGGTACCATGTCTGCGCCCCGGGGGAAGCGGTACCTATTCCTCCGTGCGGGTCATGGAGGGTTCGTCGCAACCTGGAAAGGATTCTGGCTCTGCTTGACGAGCACCATCAGAAAGCGACGTTTTTCATGCTCGGTTCCGTGGCTGAAAGCGACCCGGATCTTGCACCCATGATCTGTTCCGCAGGGCACGAACTCGCGTCCCACGGCTACTCACACCGTTTGGTGTCGGATTTATCGCCGCAACAGTTTCGGGAAGAGTTGCAGCTCACCGAACGGATAATTATGGAACAGACCGGGCAGCGTCCGATCGGCTACCGGGCGCCGCAATGGTCTTTGTCGGATCATACCGCATGGGCTTTTGCTATCCTGCGGGAACAGGGGTACCGATATGATTCAAGTCTCAATCCGCTCCACTTTGTGGGCAATCCCCGTGGCAGTCGCACCCCCTACCGCCTTGGGGGTGAAGGAGCGGTATTGTGGGAGATTCCGCCGATGGTGACAAGGTCCAGGATCGTCAACCTGCCGACCGGTGGCGGCTGGGGGTTCAGGTTTTTCCCCTTCAGGACGGTCTGTGCGACTATTGAAGCGCTTAACCGGGGGCAACATCCGGCGGTACTGTATCTTCATCCCCGTGAAGTGGACCCTGGCGGTCCCCGGCTGAAGTTGCCCGCTCTGAAAAGTTTCGTATCCTATGGGACCCGGACGGACGCGGCTCCCCGCTTGAGCGAACTGTTCCGGCGCTATCGATTCATTACCCTAAAGGAAATGGTGTGCGAGTGGCAGCATGTATCCTGATTCCTGCATATAACGCTGAGAAAACCATTTTGGCCGTCGTGCGGGAGTGCCTGCAACACGGCTTGCCGGTCGCAGTGGTGGATGATGGTTCCGCCGATGGTACGGCCGGTATGGTGGCCGGATTGCCGGTGGCGCTGCTCCGGCACGGGCAAAACCTTGGCAAGGGTGCTGCGCTGAAAACCGGATTTGCCTGGGCGATCGCATCCGGGTTTGACGCTGTCGTCACAATTGATGCCGACGGTCAACATGATGTTTCAGCTATTCCAAAGCTGGTAGCCTCTGCTCAAAACGGTCAGTGGGCTATCCTGATTGCGTCCCGTCACACCCAGTTCGAGCAGATGGCAGGGCTCCGTAAAATATGGAACCGTATCGGTGTCTGGTGCATCTGGAAACGTACCGGATTTGAGATTACCGACAGTCAGTCCGGTTTCAGGTACTATTCACGGGAAGTATTGAAGGACGTGTCACTGGAGTCGAACGGCTACGCTCTGGAGATGGAAATTTTGTTGAAGGCATGGAAGCGCGGCTTTACGATCGGTTCCCTCCCGATTGCCGCACGGGTCGCCGATGGCCGAGCAACCAGCCACTATCGGCCATTCAAGGATACGGCAAGCATCAGTATGACATTTTTGCGCAATATGCGACGAGGCAGCTGTTAAATGATAAATTCTCTGAAAAACTATACCAAAGAAAAGGTGCTTTCCTATCTCCTGGAGCTGGCGATAAATTCATCGGACGAAACGCTGATCCGTATGACCCATCTGATGGAGATGATTCCCAAGAAGGACTACTACAAGGAACGAATACGCTGGATTCGCGGCCTCGTGCGGGAGAAGCATCCGAGCATCGAGTTTCCCCGCCGGATTCTGCGCGATCTGCACCCCAACCAGCGCGACAAATGGATCAGCAACCTGCTCGTCAATCACCTGCTGAACGGCACCAACAAACGGAAGGAGTGGAGTGACAGTCACGGCTATTATCCCCCCTCAACCGTCGTCATCAGCCCAACGATGCGCTGCAACCTGAACTGTTACGGCTGCTATGCCGGTGACTATAACAAGTCGCTGGAGCTGACTCTCGATGAGGTCGATTCCATTCTTATCCAGATGAAGGAGATGGGTGTCTATTTCGCCGTCATCTCCGGTGGTGAACCGTTTTATATGGACGGCATATTCGAAATCTTCAAAAAACATAGCGACATGGCTTTTCTGGTCTTTACCCATGGCGGCTTGATCGATGAAAAGATGGTCGAGAGGTTGACCGAAGTCGGCAACGTCATGCCCTCATTTTCGCTTGAGGGATACGAGCAGGAAACCGACGAACGCCGTGGCGCGGGGCATTTCAAAAAGGTCATGCATGCCATGGACCTGATGCGGGAGGGGGGGCTTTCTTTCTGCGGCTCTTTCACCCATTCCCGTAAAAACTCCGACATCATCACCAATGGCGATTACATCGACATGCTCCTGAAGAAGGGGGTCTTTGCGATGTGGCTCTTTTCTTACGTCCCGGTCGGACGCAAGCCTGACCCGGAACTGATGCCCACGCCGGAACAGCGGGATGGCCTGCGCCGAACCGTTGTTGAGTATCGCGCTACCAAGCCGATGCTGTTTATTGATTTCTGGAACGACGGGCCGATGATCTCCGGCTGTCTGGCCGGCGGCCGCAAGTATTTTCATATCAATGCCAACGGCGACATCGAGCCGTGCGTATTCTGCCATTTCGCCGTTGATAATATCCGCCGGACAACGATTCATGAGGCGCTGGCATCGCCGTTTTTTACCAAGATCCGCCAGAAACAGGGTGAACATGACAACCTGTTGCGTCCCTGCATGCTGATCGATCACCCAGCAGCCGGACGGGAGCTCTTCGCCTCGGAGGGGGCCCGTCCGACCCATGAGGGTGCGGATGAAATTTTCACCGGCCTGGCGGACCGCATGGATGACTACTCCCAAGCCTATGGCAAGATTGCCGATCCGGTCTGGGAAGAGGAGTTCAAGGAACACCCGGCACAGGTGAAGAAAGCCGGTAGCAAAAAATGAAGATACAGCCGGTAAACCCACACATATCTATTGCCGGTAACGGGTTATTGCTTTGACATTTTACAGCAACTTCAGTCTGTTACTTATCAAGCTGTTCACGGTCCTGGTCCCGAGTTGGCTGTTCCCGCCGTTCACCTTCTTCTGGGGGGGGCTGTTTTACCTGTTGTTGGCTGATACACGGCGCAGTGTGCGTTCAAACCTCCGGGTTGTCACCGGCAGGGATACTGTGGAACGGCTCGTGTTCTCAACCTTCTGCATGTTTGGCCGCAACTGGTGTGATGTGATGCTGATGATGCGGTTCAGGGGAGAGAAACTCCAGGCCATGATCGGACGGCGCAGCAGCAGCGAACCGCTGGATCAGGCGTTGGCGGCAGGTACCGGCGCGATCCTTGTTTCGCCCCATCTCGGCAACTGGGAACTGGGGGGATTGGGGCTGGCCGATCTGGGGTATACGATCAACGTGCTGACCTTCCGCGAGCCGGATGAAAAGGTCAATGAACTGCGTGAAAAGGTGCGGAGCGAACGGGGCATCGGCATCATCTACGTGGACCGGGAGGACAGCTCCCCGCTGGCGATTATCGAGGCGGTTAACGCCCTCCGGCGCAACGAGATCCTCTGCCTGCTCGGTGAGCGTGACGGTTCCTCACACAGTATGGAAGTAAATTTCTTCGGCAGGCCAACGCCGTTTCCGGTGGGGGCCGCCTATCTGGCACTGGCCAGTGGTGCGCCGATTATCCCGGTTTTTGTACCGCTGGAGAACGGGAAATATTCGACACTGATGGATGAACCCATCTATATCAAGGGGAGGCACGGTCAGCACCTCCAGGCCATCACGAGCGGGATGGCGACCCTCACAACAGTTTTTGAGCGCTACATCAGTGCATATCCGGATCAGTGGTACAATCTGTTTGATTATTGGGGCACGAAAGACAGGTAAATGTTCGTTAGGCAGTTTCCAAATACCATTACATAGAGGTCTTGTATGAGTGAAGATTTGATACCAAAGGTGAAACAGATGATCATTGACAGCCTGCGCATTGACGGGATGTCGCCTGATGAAATCGAGACCGATGCCCCCCTGTTCGGCGAAGGGCTGGGGCTCGACTCCATCGATGCCCTACAGCTGGTGGTGGCGATGGAGAAGGAATTCGGCGTGGTTGTTCCCGACGCCGCCACCGGCAGTACGGTCTTTGCCTCGGTGCGCAGCATGGCCGGATATATCGCGGAACACCGTAAATGAAGGTGCTGCTGATCTCCCCCGGTTGGCCCAAGGGGAGGTTGTGGGGGGAGCTTGGTTTCAGGTTTCCCTCGCTCTCACTGGCTGCGATCGCCGCCGTCACCCCGCCGGAATGGGAGGTGGTGCTCTGCGACGACCATTCGGAACGGATCGACTTCGACACCGATGCCGACCTGATCGCCCTGACCGCCATGACCCCCCAGGCGCCACGCGCCTACGAGATCGCCGCCGGCTTCAAAAGCCGTGGCAAAAGCGTGGTCATGGGAGGCTTTCATGCCAGCAATCTGCCGGAAGAGGCGCTGGCCCACGTTGACGCCGTCGTTGCCGGTGAGGGGGAAGTCGTCTGGCCGCGGCTCCTGGCTGATTTTGCGCAGGGACGGCTTCAGCGTCTCTACAAGCCGGATGCGATGATGGACATGGCTGATATTCCGGTTGCCCGCCGCGAGATCTTCAACGGCAAGGGGTATCTGCTCACCAATACCATCCAGACCACCCGCGGCTGTCCCTTTGACTGTGAGTTCTGCTCTGTCACCGCTTTTTACGGGCGCAAGTACCGGAAACGCCCGGTAGAGCAGGTGCTGTCCGAGTTGCAGGAGTTGCGAAAATCCAACTCGTTCGTCTTTTTCGTCGATGACAACCTCGTGGCTGATCGCAGCTACGCCCTGCCGCTTTTCCAGGGGATGAAGGGGATGGGGTTCAAGTGGCTCTCCCATGCGCCGATCGATTTTGCCGCTGACCGCGAGTTGATGCGTGCCGCCGGGGAGTCCGGCTGTTTCGGGATGTTCGTCGGTTTCGAGTCGCTCAACCAGGAATCCCTCTCGGCCATGGGCAAGGTCACCAACCGGGCCCAGTCTTTCATGGCAGATGCCCAAGCGTTCCGTGACAACGGCATCGGCATCCTCGGCTCCTTTGTCCTCGGCTATGACGGCGATACCCCCGAAATTTTCCCGAAACTGCTCCGTTTTTGCGAGGATGCGCGTCTCGAAGCGGCCATCTTCCCGCTGCTGACCCCCTACCCCGGCACCGCCGTCCGCCGCCGCCTCGAAGCGGAAGGGAGGATCATCTCCAGCAATTGGCGCGACTACGACATGGAGCATATCACCTTTCAGCCGAAGGGGATGACGGTTCAGCAGCTTCAGGAAGGGTACGACTGGCTTAACCGCTCCTTTTATTCGTTCCCTTCCATGTATCGCCGCCTCTTTAAACTGCACCGTTCGGTACAGGTGTTCGGACCGATGAACGTAGGTTTCCGCGCCGCGATCCGGCGCAAGAGGAGCGGGGCATGATCTGCTGGATGTTTCCCGGCCAGCCGATAGCCTTTGGCGATCCTCCTTCCAGTGATCCGGAATTTCAGAAAATCGCCCTGCTCTGCCGGGAAATTACCGGCTTCAATCCCCTTGAAACAGATCCGTCAACCTCGGATATCAGCCAGAGTGTGCGGCTCCAGCTGCTCGGCACGTGCGTCAGCCTGTATCGTGCCAACCAGTTGACGAATCAGGGGGGCGCCCCGGACCTGATAGCCGAACACAGCATGGGGATCTATTCCGCATTGGCGGTCTCCGGCTCGATTGACAGCGCTGCGGCTCTTGCGCTGACGTGGCGGATCGGGGCAACCATGGCGGAAATGGGGATGCAGCGGGAATATGCGCTCGGATGCGTCATCGGCCTGACCTGTGCGCCCCTGGGGGCGATAGCGACCAACAACGGTGTTTATATCGCCAACCACAACACCTCGCGCCATTTTCTGCTGGCTGGTGAACGGGCAAAGGTGGATGCGGCGCTGGTTGAGGCCACGACCTCCGGCGCCTTTTCAGCCAGCGTTTTCCCCTGTGACGCCCCGCTTCATACCCCGCTGATTGCGGAGATAGCCGGAGATCTGCAGCGGATCGTGGCGGAGTACCGCTACTCCGAGCCGCGAATACCGCTCGTTGAGCATGTTGCCCAAACGACCCTGACAGCCGCCGCGATCCCCCGCTTTCTGGTGGATGAACTCTGCATCCCGGTGTATTGGGAAACGACGTACCGCGCACTCCGTTCCCGGGGGGTGACACGGTTTCAAGAGGTGGGTGTCGGCGCTGCGCTCACCAAATTCAACCGCTGGATCGATAGTGAATCATGAAACATCACGAAACGACCATAACCGTCCGCTTCAACGAAATCGATGCCTACCGGGTGGCCTGGCACGGCCATTACGTCGCCTGGATGGAGATCGGCCGCAACGCCCTGGCGGGACAGTTCGATCTCGATGCCTTCCAGCTGGCGGCAGCCGGGTACATGGGCCCGGTGGTCGCCCTTGAACTGAAATTCCTCCGACCGGCCCGTTTTAACGATGAATTGACGATCCAAACGACGTTGCGCCGGACCGATACTGCCACCCTCGAATTCATCACCACTATCGTCGGTCCTGACGGTAAAAAGCTGGCCAGCGGAACGACGACCCACGCACTGACCGACCTGGACGGCGTACTGCAGTTCCAGCTCCCGCACCTGATTGCCGAGCGGGTTAACCGCCTGTTGGCGTGGCTGGAGCTGCCGTGAAACTGCTGCTGATTTCTGCCAACCGTGAGCGCGATCCCTATCCGGTCTTCCCGATCGGGCTGGCCTGCCTGGCCGGACCGCTGGCGGCTGCCGGCCATCAGTTGGCCGTGCTCGACCTCTGTTTTGAGCCCGATCCCGCGCACGCCATTTCCGCCGCACTCGACAAAAACCAACCCGATGCCGTCGTCATCTCCCTGCGCAACCTTGATAACGTTACCTGGCCGGGGAGCCGCAGCTACCTTGACGGGGTGCGGGATATCGTCGCCCTCTGCCATGCCCGGGCCGTGACCATCATCGGCGGCTCCGGATTTTCACTGATGCCGGTGGAGATCCTTGCCGCTGTCGGCGCAGATTACGGCGTGGCAGCGGAGGGGGAAGAAATATTACCGCGTCTGCTCGCATGCCTGGGTGCGGGAGGGGATCCCTCACTGCTGCCGGGTGTCGTACTCCCCGGAAGATCGGCTTTTCTCCCGCCGCGTCCGCTTGGTAGCGTCGGCACACCCGATCGTACCCTCTTTGATGTGGCCCGCTACTGCCGCGAAGGGGGTATGGCCAATCTGCAGACCAAGCGCGGCTGCCCGTTCGGCTGCATCTACTGCACCTATCCGCTGCTGGAGGGACGGTGCCTGCGCCTGCGCCCGATCGCGGAGATCATTGTCGAAATACGCACCCTCGTGGACGATTATGGCGTCAGCTACCTCTATTTTGTTGATGACATCTTCAACTACCCCCCCGATTTTGCAGAAGAGCTCTGCCTGGCGATGTCTGCTGCGCGGCTGGCGGTCAACTGGTCGGCCTTCATCAACCCCGATTTCATCACGCCGCGTCTGTTGCAGACGATGCAGGAGGCCGGCTGTGACGCGGTCGAATTTGGCAGTGACTCCGGATCCGCCACGATGCTCACAGCCCTGGGCAAGTCCTTCACCGTTGACTCCATTCGCGAATCATCCCGTCTCTGTCGTGAAATGGGGATGGATTTTGCCCACTATATCCTGCTTGGCGGCCCGGGGGAAACCAGGGAGACCGTGCTGGAGACGTTTGCCCTGATGGATGAGGTTGAGCCGACGGCAGTCATTGCGATGACCGGTATCCGCATCTATCCCGGCACCGCACTGGAACAGGTCGCCCTGAGGGACGGCATGATCGCCGCGGGAGATTCCCTGCTGGAGCCGGTGTTTTATATCTCGCCTGCGATCAGGGAGGGGCTCTGCGCTCTGGTCACCCAGGAGGCTCTCACGCGTCGCACCTGGATCGTGCCCGGTCTTGAGGTCAATGTAAATTCGGCCATGCTGGATGCTTTGCGGATGTTTCCGGTCAAGGGACCGCTCTGGAAGCTGATGAAACGGCTGGGGCGCAGCCGCGTCAGTCCGATGTACCCCTCCCCTCTGGACAGGTAGCGCAATAATCAGTACTATAGCTCTTATGACATGTTTACCTGGAGTCCAGATGACGTTTTCCGGTTCAATAGTCGTCGTTACCGGTGGTACCCGCGGTATCGGGCGGGCCATATCCCTCGCTTTTGCCCGCCAGGGCGCGCAGGTGTTTGCCGCGTATGTGAGCAACGACGAGGCTGCCGCCTCCCTTGCCGACGAGGCTGCCGGTCTCCCCGGATCGATTGTCGCCATCAAGGGTGATGTCAGTACGACCGAGGGAGCACAGAGCGTCATCAATGCCGCCGCGCAGGAGTCGGGACACATCGACGTGCTGGTCAACAACGCCGGGATCATCAGGGACGGCTTTCTGGCCATGATGGCCGACGATGACTGGGACGCCGTGATACGCACCAACCTGTATCCCCTGTTTCACTGCTGCAAGTGGGGGGTGCGCAAGATGCTCGCACGCCGCCGTGGCTCGATCATCACCATTTCATCCATCTCCGCCATCAGCGGGGCTGCCGGTCAGACAAATTACGCCGCCTCCAAGGGGGCGGCCGTCAGTTTTACCAAATCCCTTGCCCGCGAACTGGGACCGATGGGGATTCGGGTCAATGCCGTGGTGGCCGGACTGATCAGGACCGGTATGACGGAAGGGCTCAAACAGGATATCGTCGACAGAATCGTGAAAAACTCGGCCCTCGGCCGCATCGGCACCCCCGAAGAGGTGGCCGACGCGGTGTTGTTTCTTGCCTCGGAACGTGCCTCCTATATTACCGGCCAATCGCTGGTCGTCGATGGCGGGGTCGTCTGATGAGCAGGCAGCGTGTCGTCATAACCGGTCTGGGGGTCTTCAGCGGAGCCGGTGCAAATGTTCCGGCGTTTACCGATGCGCTGCAGAGCGGGACCAGCGGCATCGCCCCGCTTGACCTGTTTGACGTCTCCCCTTTTCTCTCCCGGATCGGTTGTCAGGTCAAAGGGTATGATCCCCGGGATTATTTTGACCGCAGTGCTGCTCGCAAACTGTCGCGGGCCGACCAGTTCGGGGTCATCGCTGCCGGAGAGGCGCTTCAAGACAGCGGCGTCACCGGCTGTTATTCAGCGTATGAGATGGGTGTCTCCATGGGGGCCGGAGCCGCCGGTATGTTCCAGGGGGAACAGTGGCTGAAATGTCATCTTGCCGGTCAGAAGTGCTCGCCCGACTTGCTCCGGGGCCTCCTGCCGGATACCACCACCACGGTACTGGCCCGGACCTATGGTCTCGCCGGTTACCAGGGAACCGTTACGACCGCCTGCTCGTCGTCGGCAACGGCCATCGGCTGGGGTGCCGACCTGGTGGCCACCGGCCGGCAGAAAGCGGTGCTGGCAGGTGGCGCCGATGCCCTTTCCCTGCTGACCTTTGCCGGATTCAATGCCCTGCGGGTGGTCGACCCCGACCCCTGTTCCCCTTTCAGCCTCGGCCGCCAGGGGATTTCGCTCGGTGAAGGTGCGGCCTGCCTGGTGCTGGAGGGTGAGGAAGATGCCCGTGCACGGGGGGCCAGAATCTACGGGGCGGTTCTCGGATATGCCATGGCGGGCGAGGCGTGGCATATGACGGCACCGGACCCGTCCGGCGCGACGGCAGCACGAGTGATGCGGGAAGCGCTGCTGTCAGCCGGGGTTGAAACCGGACAGGTAGGGTGGGTCAATGCCCACGGTACCGGCACGCCGCTTAATGACGTGGTGGAATCAAACGCCATGAAACTGGTATTCGGTGACCGTGTCGCACATGTGCCGCTGATTTCCACCAAGGGGATGACCGGCCATTGTCTCGGGGCGGCCGGCGCTATCGAGGCGTTGGCTACGGTGGTCGCCCTCACGCGGAATATCATCCCGCAAACCCTCAATTTTCGCGGTCGCGATCCGGAATGTGACCTGGATTACTGCCATGACGGCCTGCGTTCAAGCGATTGCCACGTGGCCATGTCCAACTCCTTCGCCTTTGGCGGCAATATTACCTCTCTGGTGCTGTCACGATGAACATGCCGCTGACTGATATCGTTATCACCGGCTTTTCAGCCGTAACTGCCGCCGGCAATGGCCTGGCGCCAATTCTTGAGTTGGTCGGATCCGGACGTGATGCCCTGACGCCGGTGCCTGCCGAATGCGGGGCGGGGATTGGTGCTCGCTGGGGCAAGGCGACTGGTTTTAAAGCCACCGACTTTATACCCCCTTTAAAGGCCCGCAAGCTGGACCGATGCAGCCAGTTTGCCGTGGCTGCGGCCTCACTGGCCCTCCAGGATGCCGGTATCGACAGGAATACCCTCCCCCCGGAGCGGATCGGCATTACCCTTGGCTGCGGTTTTGGCGGTGTTGCCAATTCTGCCGAATTCCTTGGGGGATATTTTGCCGCTGGTGTGGAGGGGATGTCTCCGATGCTGTTTCCCAACACGGTCTCCAATGCCCCTGCCAGCAATGTCTCCATCGAATATGGCCTGAAAGGTCCCAATGTGACCCAGGTGCAGCGTTTCTGCTCGGCGGAATCGGCCTTTATGATGGCCTGCCGTTTTATCAGTGAGGGGCGGGCCGACATCATGCTGACCGGCGGAGTCGATGACCTGACCCCCCTGATGCTCACCGGGTTTGCCGCCACCGGCCAACTGCGCCGGTACGCCAGGGAGTTTGGCGAGGGGTGCGGCATGCTCGTGCTGGAGAGCGCCGGACACGCCGCCGCCCGGGTTGCACGGGTCAAGGGGCGGGCCGCTTCCATCAGCACGATCGGCCTGCTGCTCCCCGGTCACGAAACGGCAGGGATTGATCTGCTCATGAATGATGGTGCCAACCCCGCTCTCGTGTCCCTTTCGGGTACGGCAGGAGTTTTTCCGGGATTCATGGAGCGTATGAGCGGAATCCCGGCGCTGGATACGGCGCGCGTACTCGGCAGCTCACTGGCCATGGGAGGCACCGCCATGGCCGTCCTGCTCGCCTCGCTCCCCCCCGGCCAGGCGGGCCTGCATCTGGCTGCCTCACCCGAAGGGCCGTACTACGCCATCCGCTTCACCGGAGGCGACTCTGTTTAATCCCGATCCGGCCGCATATCTGCCCCACCGCTATCCGTTTCTGCTGCTCGACCGTATTATCGAACTGGAGCGTGGTTCCCGGGCGCGTGCCATCGTCGGCATTACCACCTCCCGCGGCTTTCCGCAGATCCTCCTGATCGAATCCGTTGCCCAGTTAGCCGGTATCGTTGGTGCACAGGCGGACGACGAGGGCGGTTTCATTGCGTCCATAGATCATGCGGTGTTTTCCGGCTGTGCGGCTGTCGGGGATATCCTGACTGTTTCGGCCCGTGTGGTAAAATCGTTCGGGCGTTTGTTCATGATTGAAGGAAACGTTGCCAGCGGTACGGATCAGCTCCTCTCCGTGCAACTGACACTGGGGATTGGAAAACTATGATATTGAAAATGATTTCTGGAATAACACGGAGCAACAGAGCAACGGAGAAACCAACACCTGACATGAAAAATGTTTTTTTCAGAGTGAGACGTGTATGTGTAATTAACCACGTATTTTTTCTCTTGCTGGTGGGGTTCCTGCTGACCTCCTCTCCCTGCCATGCCCGTGCGATCTCTCCTGTTGAAGGACTGGAAGCCCTCCGTCGCGGCTTTGCCGGCACTGCTGATTTTACCGCCGACATCACCCAGGAAAAAAAGTTTTCCCTGATGAAACGGACCATGGTGATGAACGGTTCGCTCCGCTTTAAAAAGCCGGATCTGTTTTTTATGGAGATCAACCCTCCCTTCAGCAGTCGCATGCTGCTGCGGGACAACATCATCGAACAGGTTTCCGGCAGGGACAAAACGCCGGTCAGAATTGCGCTCCCGCCGGAGCAGGGGCTGAAACAGTGGTTCTCAAAGCTGGCCTCCCCGGTGACATCGCTGCCGGACAGTGTGGCGGTGCAGGCCGATCTGACCAATTCCGTGTATACCGTGACGATTGCTCCTGCCGGTAACGGGCAGGTCAAGGATATTGCCATCGTTTTTCTGAGCGACGGTACGATCAGGCGTCTCGTCATTAACGAACGGAACGGCGACCGGGCCACCATGGCCCTTAAAAAGGTACGGCGCAACGTCGGCCTGACGGAGAAGGATTTCCGGCTGGAATAGTTTTTGGGACAGGAAATATACCATCATGTCATTTTATCGATTAATAAGAAACCTGCTGCCGCTTCTGCTGCTCACCGCCTGCGCCACCGTTCCGACTCCTCCCCTCGACTACCGCCCCGGCGCAGTCGTGGAAACGCTTTCATCCGCCGTATCCCTCTCGATTCATGCTGCGGACAGCAGAATGGGGGGGAGCGGTTATCTGCTTTTTCGTCGCCCCGATCAACTTCACCTGGTCGTGCTCTCACCCTTCGGTACGACGCTGATGGAGGCTTTTGCCCTGGGTGATCGCATCACGCTGGTGTATCCGACACGGGCAACGGCCTATGTCGGGAATTTTAACGAACTGCCCGAAAAGGGGGGGGTGCAGGGGTGGCGTTTGATGCGCTGGGTGATGGATGCCGATCCTTCCGGGGAACTGCCGCTGAGCGGAACGGTGGAACGTGTCAGCAAAACGGGTTCTTCTGAAAAAGTGACCTATGAGAATGGACTGGTGGCAGCCAAGGAATCTTCCGCCGGCGACCAGGTACAGTACCGCAACTATTCCGTTGTCAACGGTGTCCCGCTTGCCGGAGAACTCGACCTGCGTAACGGCCGCGGTGACCGTATCCGCATCGTGCTTGATGAACCGGAGGTCAATACTCACCTTGATGATGCCGTCTTCACGCCGCAACTCGACGGGTTGACGATCATGCCGCTTTCCGCCCTTCAGGGGTTGTAGAATCCCATGCCCTCGACATTTTTCTCCATGCTGACATCACGGTTCAATTCCCTTACCCGCCGGCACCTGGAATGGATCCACCGGATCACCACCACCAGACCCCGCGCCGTATTGAGCTCTTTTTTCCTGGCGCTGCTGCTTTCGATCTCCGTGATTGTGACCACCCGTTTCGATGCCGATATCTTCCAGCTCTTCCCTGCCCGCCAACCGGCGTTAAAGCTGCTGCTCGATTCATTGCAGTGGAGCGGCAGCGCCAATGAGGCCTATTTTCTGCTGGAAGGGGAGAAAGAGGAGCTTCCTCGCGAGGCGGAGCGGTTTGCCGAACGGCTCCGCACGGCGCAGGTGGACGGCCAGCCGGCTTTCCGCCGCATCACCTGGAGAGTCTTCGACGAAAATGAGGCCGCCGCCTTTAACGACTTCATCGCCTACGCCGTAACCCGGCCGCAACTGTTTATCGGACCGGATGACGTACCTGCCCTGGTGGAGCGTTTTGCACCCGGTCCGGTGGACGGCTCCCTGCGGCGTATCCAGGCCGACCTCGCCGGGCAGTTCGGTGGCGCCATGACCGGGTTGGCCAGCGCTGACCCGCTTTACCTGCGGGATCTGATCCTGCCGCGGCTCAAGGCCGGCAGCCAGGCGCTTGACCTGGACCCGGACTCACCCTACTTTCTGTCGCGGGACGGCAAGGTGCTCATCATGATCGCCGAGCCGGCCCGCCCGGTACAGGACATGGTCTTTGCCCGCGCCCTGGTGACAACCATCAACCAGGCCCGGCTCGGGTCGACGGTCGCCATCTCCTGCGCCGGTGCCCATATCAGCGCGGTGCTGGACGAAGCGGCCATGAAGTCAAACATCCTCGCCTGCATCCTCTCTTCGCTGGTGGTGGTACTGGCCATCTTCTATGCGGTCTACCGCCGCGCCCTTCCCACGCTGCTCCTGCCGCTGATCATCGCTGTCGGCGTTGCACTGGCGCTGGGTGTTGCCGGGCTGCTGCTCCCCTCGATCCATATCATCTCCTTCGCCTTCATGGCGCTGATCGTCGGCCTCGGGACCGACTATTCGATCCATCTCTACGACCGCTTTCACACGGAACGGGCCGCCGGTAAAAACAGTGACGCTGCGCTGCGTCTGGCCGTTGTCGATACCGGTCACGGACTTTTTACCGCCGCCGCCACCACGGCGGTCCCCTTCTTCGCCCTGATGATCTCCGATGTGCGGGCCCTGTCCGAACTGGGGCTGCTGGTCGGACTGGGGGTGGTCTTCTCGCTCTACACAACCTTCTTCTTTCTGCCGCCGCTGCTCGTGTACATGGAGCGCCGCTTTCCCGCCGACTACCGGCCGATACCGGGCCTCGGCATGCGCTCGCTCTGGCGTCTGGCCGGGCGGTTCCCCCGTGCGGTGGTGGCGGTCTCGATTCTGGTTATCATCCTTCTGGCTGCGGCCTCCAGCCGGACCTGCTTCGACGGCGAGCTTAAAAACCTTCAGCCGCGTCACTCCGAGGCGTTTATGGCCCAGGGTAAGATCGAGCGCCACCTGAGTCTTGCACCGAAGCAGTTAATGGTGGCGGTGGAGGGAAAGGAGCTGGCAGATGTCCTGCGACGTGCGGCCCTTCTGGACGGGGTGGCACGAAGCCGGCAGGCAGATGGCAGCATCAGCAGCTGGTCCTCACTGGGGCAGGTCATAAACAGCCGGGCCCGGCAGGTTGAGATCAGCCGGGCCATTAACGCCCGGGCGGGGGGTAGTCTGCCGGTGGGGGAGCTGGGCGCCGCGCTGATCAGGCAGGGGTTCGAGCCGGAGCCTTTCCAGCCGTTCATTGCTGCGATAGCGACACAGTCCGTGATGACGCCGGTGCCCGATGAGGAGGCGATTGCCCGGTTGAAGGCATCGCCGTTACGGGGATTGGTGGATCGCCACCTGGTCAGGGATGCGTCGGGGTATCACGCGCTACTGTACCTGTACTACAAGGATACCGGCTTCGATCAGGCGGCATTCCTGCACGAGCTGAAGGGCATCGACCCTACGGCGCGGGTTACCGGTGTCGACCTCATCAGCTCGGAACTGGCCGCTTCTGTCAGGCAGGGCTTTCTCTGGAGTTTCCTGATCGGCGGCCTGCTCGTGCTGTTTCTGCTAGTGGCCCATTTTAAATCGCCTGGCGGGATTTTTTATACCATGTTTCCGGTTGTCGCCGGCTCACTGGCGATGGTGGGGGTCATGGCGCTGTTCGGGATGGGGCTCAATTTTATGAATGTCATGGTGCTCGTAACGATCATCGGGATGGGGAGCGACTACGGCCTGCACATCAGTCACCGGATTACAGCAGGGGATCCGCAGGGGACGGAATTTCGCTTCATCCAGGCCGGCCGGGCGGTCATCATGTCGGCGCTGACGACGATTGCCGGTTTCGGCTCGCTTGCATTTGCGGATTTCCCTGCACTTGCCTCAATCGGCTGGGCGACCAATTTCGGGGTCGGTTTTACCGCCCTGTTCGCACTGGTGACCCTGCCGGCAGTCATGGCGCTGCGTACCCGATAACGGAGTAGTTTTACTCAAAAACGGCAGTTCAATAACACGGAGACACGGAGAACACAGAGAAATCAAAGGCTTAGGGTCTAAAACAAAAACACCTTTTTGGTGACATATAAGGCTTCTAATTTTATCTAGAGCTCTCCGATTTTACTCCGTGTTCTCCGTGTCTCCGTGTTTCAAATGCTTTTTCTGGCTCATCATTCCATGTGTCCCTGTGATTGCCTTCACACCGTTCGTGTGATAAACTGTTTTCCCCTAATTCAGAAGTGATTGAGGCTTTCAAAGATATGACGATGGTGATGAAACTAGATAAAACTCTGCGCGAACGGCGCAGCATCAACCGCCTGCTGGAGTTTCTCAAGCGGGATGACCTGACCGGCGATCAGATGGAACGTATCGGGCGGCGGCTGCAGAAGTCCGGCAAACGGGCGCTCTCGCCGCTTGTGCGCAAGCTCTGGCGCGAGCAGAACGGCACGGCCATCTATCGTTATACCTGCATGCTTGATTTTTTCGACGCCTCGGCCTGGATGGACCAGCTCATCCAGATAACCTTGAAGCGCACGGATCTTGAAGAGGATGGCAAGCTGGCACTGCTTGATGTGCTGCATGACAGCGGCATCGACGTCACCGCCCCCCCCTTCGCGGCCATGACCGGTTACGGCTCACCAACCCTCGAAGGTTTTGTTGACGACTGCCTTGGTGACCACGAGCGCGGTCTGGTCCGCTTTGTAGATAGTTTTCTCGATGTCGCGGACGAGTTCCGCGAACGGATGATGGGGCGCCTTGCCGAGACCGGCTCCGCTGAAGCGGCGGCGCTTCTGGAGATCCTCCTCTCATTCGAGAAGCAGGAGATCGTACTCCAGGCGATAGGCGCTCTTGGACGCGCCAGAAGCGGCTACGCCCTCGATGTTCTGGAGCGTGCCGAAGGGCGCTTCGACGGGGAAACGGCGAACATGATCAGGCGCAGCATCAGGCGGCTCTCCTTCATCGGCATCAATGCTGCCGTGTCGCTGCCGCACTCCTTCCAGCAGCCGCTGCCGTTCCACGAAGTGTATGCCGGTCCGGTCGATTTCTACGGTTCCCGCACCCTCTGGTTTTCGTGGCGGCTCGACAACCGGAGTTTTGCCGCCATGCTGATCCTTACCGGTGAGGCCGATGGCATGTTGAACGCCATCAGCTACCGCATGAAAGATCAGAAAGAGTACGGACATATCCTGAAAGATGTGGCCGGCGGCGAGATGCTGATGCCGGTCGAGCATGACTACGCACTCGCTTCGCTGCGCGACGCGCTGCACCGCAGCCGCGAAGGGGGCTTTTACCTCCCCCCGGACTTCTACGTCGATATGCGCCTCTTTCGCCAGGATTCCCTGAAACCGGAAGCGTACATCCCCCGTTTCAAAATCAAGCATCTGGAAGACATCGTTGAGAAAATTCCTGCCCACGTCGCCACCAGCAACGAGCTGTTGGACCAGCCGGGGCTTGAAGGGTGGGTGCTGACCGAGACGTCGCTGTACGATGCCGCCGACCGTTTCAATGCCATGGAAGCTGCCGGTATTGACACCGTCATGCCGGAGGATGTTGAGCGGGAGATTACCCGCTGCTGTGAAGAGCTGATCGTGCCGCGCCGTGCCGATATCATCAAACGGATGATGTTGACCGCGGATTACCTGCAGCAGATCGAAAGCGATGAAACCGCGGTGCAAAAGACACTGGCCACCGCACTAAGTCTTGTCGGCGGTTTTTTGCCCGATTGCCGCCACCCGTTCATCCGGCGGTTGCTGCTGGATAGTGTGGACGCTGCCCGGCAAACGCTGGCAGAGGGGTATGATCCACGTCTTGAGGAAGGGTACGAGGACGATGACTATGATGACTGACGGGACGACTACGCGGAAAACCGACATCGAGCGGATTGCCGTTATCGGTGGTGGCAGCTGGGGAACCGCCCTGGCAGGACGGCTGGCGGCGAACGGCAATGACACGGTATTGTGGGCCTACGAGCCGGAACTGGTGGCGGAGATCAATGCCAGCCACACCAACTCGCCCTATCTTCCCGGCATCAACCTGCATCCGGCCCTGGCCTGTACCGGTGATCTGGAAGAGGCGGTCCGCGGGCGCGGCATCGTGCTGCTGGTGACGCCGGTGCAGGTCATGCGCGGCGTGCTGAAACAGCTTGCCCCGTACATCGGGGCCGATACGATCATTGCCAATGCGTCCAAGGGGATTGAACTCGAAACGCTCCGGACGGTTTCACAAATCTGCGCGGAGCTGCTCGGCGAGGCTTCGCTCAACCGCTACGTGGCGCTGTCAGGTCCCACATTTGCTCGCGAAGTGGCTCAGGAACTCCCTTCATTAATAGTTGCCGCTTCACGCAACCCGGCTGCCGCCGAGCGTGTTCAGGGCGCCTTCAGCTGCCCCTGTCTGCGGGTGTATACCAACAGTGATGTCGTTGGTGTCGAGCTCGGGGGAGCGGTAAAGAACGTTATCGCCATTGCTGCCGGGATATGTGACGGCCTCGGCTTCGGTCACAATGCCCGGGCGGCCCTGATCACGAGGGGGCTGGCGGAGATGAATCGCCTCGGGCAGGCCATGGGAGCACAGGCAGCCACCTTTGCCGGTCTGGCGGGCATGGGCGATCTGGTGCTGACCTGTACCGGAGATCTTTCCCGCAACCGCACGGTCGGCTTCAAGCTCGGCCAGGGGATGAAACTGGCTGACATTCTTGCCGAGATGCGCATGGTGGCCGAAGGGGTCAAAAGTTCCGAATCGGTGTACCAGCTGGCGCGCCGATTGGGAGTGGAGATGCCGATTGTCGAGAAGACCTATCAGATTCTCCATGAAGACAAGCCGGCGAGGCAGGCGGTCATCGAGCTGATGGCGCGTGATCTGAAGGCTGAAGGCTGAACGGAAACTTTTCAATAGCTGATTTACTTGGTATACGAGCCAAAATAAACAGGGATGAGCAGGATGCTGCGGATATTTTAGATCCAGACAATCCTGGGCATCCCTGTTATTTTTTTATCTGAAAGGGCATGGGTATGAGAATAGGTCACGGTTATGACGTCCACCGTCTGGTGGAGGGAAGAAAGCTGATCATGGGTGGAGTTGACATCCATTATGAAAAGGGGCTGCTGGGACATTCGGATGCCGATGTGCTGCTGCATGCGATTGCGGATGCTATCCTGGGTGCTCTCGGCGAAGGGGATATCGGCAGGCATTTTCCCGACACGGACCCTGCCTTCAAGGGGGCCGACAGTCTGAAGCTTCTGGCACACGTCATGACCCTGGCTGACCAGCGCGGTTACCGGTTGGGCAACCTGGACGCCACGATCATTGCCCAACGCCCGAAGATGGCACCACATATACCGGTCATGTGCGCGAATATCGCGCGGGTGCTGAACAGTACGGTCGGACAGGTAAATGTCAAGGCCACCACCGAAGAGGGGCTCGGCTTCACCGGTTCGGGAGAAGGTATTTCCGCTCATGCAGTGGTGCTACTCATAAGAAGGTAATCCAGGCCTGTTCTTTCTGCTCAAGTTTCAGTTGAGAACGGCAGATGTATAGAGAGGAGGTATTTAATGAAAAACATGCGGTCAGAATTTATTACGGGTGCCTCTGTCGTAGCAGCTTTTATACTGTCGGCAGCGTGCAGCGCGGCATACGCTGCCGATGGAGCCGGAGGAGTTCTCCAGCAACTTGAAAAAAGCGGTACGACGTACAAGTTCAAGGAACAGGCGCCGCCGGTGGTGGAAAAAGAGGATAAAAAGCCGCCCATGGAGCAGCAACCGGCCAACGTTATGGTTTTTGTGAAGAGGTTTCGTCTTGAGGGGAATACCCTGATGAGCGAGAAGGAACTCCTGTCAGGAATCAAGCTTGGCAATGGTAAAGAGATGACTCTGGACGAAATTAAAGCTGTGGCGGATACGGTCACGGCCAAATACCGTGCCAAAGGGTATCTTCTCGTTAATGCCTATGTACCGTCGCAAAGCATCTTCGACGGGGCTACCATCATAAAAAGCAACAGCGGCTTTCATATTGTAAATGCGTTTGGGGCGGTAATGATAAAGGTTGTCGAAGGGAAAGTCGGGACGATTTCCGTAACCGGCAACGAGTATTACAAAAGTTCATTCATTGAAGGTTACCTGCATACGGTCAGAAAGGATCCCTCCCTGAAGGAGGAGGCCCTGGAAAGAGCGCTCCTCCTCCTGGGGGAGTACCAGTCCCTGTCGGTAAAGGCGACGCTTAAAGCAGGAACGGAATTTGGGACGACGGATATCATCGCGACGGTATCGGATAAACTCCCGCTATCCGGCTCTGTTGCCTATGACAACTTTGGCGTGAAGTCCACGAGCAAGAACCGTCTCTCGGCATCACTGAACGTCGGCAATTCGATCACGAGCGGCGATGTGATCAAGCTGCACGGCATTATCGGGCTGGATGACCTGGACCCGGGCAGGCTTTCATACGGGCGTGCCGAATATGTCGTCCCGGCGGGAATAGCTGGTACACAGGTGGGCGCATACTATTCGAACGCCGTATACAGCGTTGGTGGAGCGGATCCGCTTGCCACTCTGGAGCTCAACGGTAAAGCCCATGTTGCCGGCATCTATGTCACCCACCCGGCAATAAGGACGCGCGCTGAAAGTCTTGATATACGATTTGGCGGCGAATACATTTCCCTGTACGACAACCTGCTGGGGAGCATTCAGGACAAGGATGAGATCCGCAAGATCGTGACGGGAATTTCCTACGAAGCGGCGGACAGATTCCTCGGGAGAAATTTCATCAGTTTCGGCTATGCGCAAGGTATTGGCGCATTATTGGGCGGCACGGAAAAAGGGGCGCTCAATCCCAGTCCCAGTTATCTCGGCGCTGACAACATGTTCAGTAAATTCAACCTGGATGCCATGCGATTGCAAAAGCTGCCCGGTTATAATTATCTGACTGCAAAGGGGAGCTTCCAGTATTCACCGGACCGCCTCTTCTCCGCAGAAAGAATGCAGCTTGGCGGTGAAGGCTCCGTGAGGGGATTCAAGCCGGCCAGCGCAAGCGGAGACAGTGCCTACTTCGCGTCACTGGAACTGTTACTGTCACCCCTCTATCCCGAAGCAGAGATCTTCGGCCAGAAGCTTGGCAATACCCTCAAGTTTGCCCTGTTCACCGACTACGGCGGGGTCATCAACTCGAGTCCGCGCCCCTCGGAAATAACGTCCGCGACACTTTCAAGCATCGGTGCCGGACTGAGGTTGTACGGCGGCAACACGCTTTACTGCAAGCTGGATTGGGCCCTCCCCGGTGCAGATGGCGGCTATAACGGATTTAAAGTGGATAACAGCCGGATTTATTTTCAGACGGTAGTGTCGTTCTAGGATACTGAATACGTAGTGATTCAGGAGGAAACTCATGAAACAACATCATAAGGTTAGTGCGGCCGGCACGGCAGTCTGTGCCCTCACGCTTTTATCCGGTTTAACAGCCCCCCCGTGCCATGCCCTGCCGCAGGATGGTGCAGTTGTCGGAGGAGCGGCGACCATTTCGCAGCCGAACCCGACAACCATGAATATCAATCAGACCTCCGCCAACGCCATTATAAATTGGCAGGGGTACAGCATCGGCGCCAATGAAGCGGTGAAATACCTTCAGCCGGGCAGCAGTTCGATTGCGCTCAACAGGGTGACCGGTGTCGACCCTTCGCATATATATGGTCTCCTCTCCGGCAACGGCCAGGTCTGGGTGATAAATCCCAACGGCCTGCTGGTCGGTCCCGGGGCAACGGTGCAGACCGGAGGCTTTCTCGCCTCGACCATGAACATCACCGATGAAAACTTCCTCTCCGGTAAATACACCTTCACGGCTGCGCCCGGGTCCCAGGCGTCAATCGTCAATCAGGGAACTATCTCGATCGCAGACGGCGGCTATGTGGTCCTTGCCGCCCCCTCGGTGACTAATTCCGGCACGATCGTCGCGAACCTGGGTACCGTTCATCTCGCATCGGGTGACACAGCGACGCTCACAATCGATAACGGCAGCCTCATCAACGTGGCGGTAGACGGTGCGGTTGCGGCACAGGCGCTCGGAGTAACCAATAGCGGCCGCATAAGCGCCGCTGGCGGCCAGGTGGTAATGACGGCAAAAGTTGCCGGCGACATCATGAAGAGCATCGTCAACAACGACGGGATTATCGAAGTAAATTCCACTCTTGACGGGAGCGGCTTCATCCTTCTGGACAGTGGCGACTACGGGATTGCGGCAAACAGCGGCACCCTTGATGCGTCGGGCAGAAACGCGGGAGAGGTCGGCGGTACGGTCAAGGTCCTTGGTGACAAGGTAGCTCTTTACGCCGGTTCAACCATTGATGTGTCCGGTGATGCCGGTGGCGGCACGGTACTGGTCGGCGGAAACTTCCACGGTGCCGGGACGGAGCAGAACGCCTCCATGACCTATGTGGACAAAGATGCTTCCATAAAGGCCGATGCGCTCGCCAATGGCAACGGCGGCCAGGTGGCGGTCTGGTCGGATGATGCGACCCGTTTTTACGGCACCATTTCTGCGCAGGGTGGGACTCTCGGGGGTGATGGCGGCTTTGCCGAAGTTTCCGGCAGGCACTCATTGACGTATGCGGGGCTTGTCAATCTCGGCGCGACAAAAGGTACGACAGGAACGCTGCTGCTCGATCCGGATGATATCACCATTATTCACGCCGTTGATGCAGGTTCGGATACGGCAGACAACATAGCTGCAACTGAACCGTTTATTAATTGGGACAGCACGGCAGCCCCCTCAAACATATCCGACTTCACCATTAACGCCCAGCTTGCAACCCCTGCTAACGTCACCGTGCAAACCTCAACCGGTAGCATTACCTCTGCGGCTGACGCAGATATTACTCTTAACGGCAACACGCTTACGTTGCAGTCGGCAGCCGATATCAACCTCGACGGCACCTATCGTGGGACGGGCGTACTCGATCTCAATTTTGCCGGAACACTGGATCTCAGTGCAGCGCCGACGTTTGTGGGCAGCCCGACCGTCAGCGCCACCGGCATGGGGGACACCAGCAGCATAAAGGCGGCTGGAGGGACATGGAACCTCAGCGGCGCTAATCAAGGGAATGTTGCCGGGCTGACGTTCAGCGCTGCCGGTAATTTGATCGACAGCGGCACCGGTATCTTCAACATGGGGAGTAATGGCAGCGTCACTGGCACCATCAACGGCGGCACGGGCGGTACACTCAACTACAGCAGCTACGCCACACCTGTCACATTAAATCTTGCCGGCAGCGGCACAACAGGTATTGGCGGCTCATGGAGCAATATTACCACCGTCACCGGCAGTGCCGCAGATACCGACACGGTCGCCGGCGCGAACAGATCCTATACCCTGACCGGCGTGAATGCCGGCAACAGCAGTGGCACCTCCTGGACCTCTTTCGAGAAGATAGCTGATTCCGGCACCGGAACACTGTCGACCGCCGGTACCCAGAGTTACAATCTGACCGGCTTGAACATGGGAGACGTGACGACTCTTCTTGCGGGCGGTTTCACCGGCATAGGCAATCTCTCCAGCAGCGGCGCAGCCACCTTCAACATGGGGAGCAGCGGCAGCGTCACCGGCAACCTCAACGGCGGCACAGCCGGCAATATTAACTACGGCAGCTACAGCACCCCTGTCACGCTTGATTTGGCGGGTAACTTGACCACCGGCATCGGCGGTTCGTGGAGCAATATTACCACCGTTACCGGCAGCGGCTCTGCTGCTGACACGGTCAGAGGCCTCGGCAAAACATACACCCTGGACGGCAGCATCGCGAACAGAGGGAGCAGTAGCGGTGTAACCTGGTCGGCCTTTGAAAACATCACCGACATCGGCGCCGGTGTCATCAAGTTCGGCACCGCCGGCAGTGTTGCCGGCACCATTTCTGCTGTAGGCGGCACGCTTGATTACAGCGGGCACACGACGGCCGTCAATGTAAACCTGGCCGGAAGTGCCGGCAGCAGCACCGGTATCGGCGGAACCTGGAGCGGTATTACCTCGGTAACCGGCAGTGCTAACAGTGGCGATACCGTTACCGGCGCCACTCAGACGTACACCCTCGATAACACGCTGGCAAACAAGGGAAGCAACGGCACTGTTACCTGGAGCGCAATAGAGAACCTGACCGATACCGGCAGCGGCACCTTCAACATGGGGAGCGGCGGCAGCGTCAGCGGCAGCATTAACGGTGGCTCGGCGGGAAATCTCAACTACAGCAGCTACACCAACCCGGTTACGTTCAATCTTGGCGGTACCGCCGGTACCAGTGGAATTGGCGGCGTCTGGAGCAATATCGGCACCGTTACCGGCAACGCCAATGCAAACACGGTTGTCGGGTCAAACAAGACCTACACCCTGGACAACAGTACTGCCAATAAGGGCAGCAACGGCAGTGTGACCTGGACCGGTTTCAGCAACATCACCGATACCGGCAGCGGCACCTTCAACATGGGGAGTGGCGGCAGCGTCAGCGGCATTCTTGACGGCGGCCTGAACGGCACACTCAACTACAGCGGCTACACCAATCCGGTCACGTTCAATCTGGCCGGCACCGGTAGCAGCGGCATCGGCACCTCGTGGAGCCATATCACGTCGGTAGTCGGCAGCAGCAACAACGACACGGTGAGCGGGAGCGGCACAACCTACAATCTGACCGGTGCCAATGCCGGCAACAGCAGCGGGATAGCCTGGACATCGTTTGAAAAGATTGCCGACAGCACCGCGGGAACAGTGGCGACGACCGGCGGACGGACCTATACCCTGACGGGTGCCAATAGCGGCAATGTGACGACGCTGCTGCCGGGTGGCTACACCGGTATAGCGAATCTGACCGATTCGGGTGCCGCTAACTTCAGGTTTGCTGCGAACGGGGCGGTAACGGGTGACATCTCTGCAGTAAACGGCACGCTGGACTATGCGGCGGGGATTGTGGGGCCGGTAGCGGTGGATTTGGCCGCGAAGAGCGGCAACGGCATCGGCGGGAGCTGGAGCGGCATTACCACGCTGGTCGGCAGCGGTGCTGCGGATACCGTCGGCGGTAGTAACGCGCTCTATACCCTCACGGCGGCCAATGCCGGCACCAGTGGGGGTGTTTCCTGGACATCATTTGAAAAAATTGCCGACAGCGGGACAGGCACGCTGGCAACGAGCGGCGGCAGGACGTACAACCTGACCGGCGCCAATAGCGGTAACGTGGCGACGCTGCTGCCGGGCGGCTACAGCGGGATAGGCACACTCGGTGATGCGGGTGCCGGTATCTTCAAATTCGCTGCAACAGGAACCATAACAGGCGACATCACCGCTGTCGGTGGTACGCTGGACTATTCGGCCGGGATAGCAGGCCCGGTGGCGGTGAATCTGACGGCGAAGAGCGGCAGCGGCATTGGGGGCACCTGGAACGGCATTACCACCATGACCGGAAGCGGAGCGTCCGATACGCTCGGCGGCAGCAACAGTACCTATACGCTGACGGCAGCCAACTCAGGTAACAGTGGCGGCGTTTTCTGGAACTCCTTTGAGAATCTGCATGATACGGCGGCCGGTATATTCAGGTTTGCCTCGGGTGGTGCCGTCGCCGGCGGCATCACGGCAACCGGTGGCACGCTGGATTACTCTGCTGGATTCGCAGGACCGGCAACGGTGGATCTGACCGGTAAAAGCGGCAGCGGCATCGGCACGGTCTGGAACGGTATCACCGCAGTGACCGGCAGCAGCTCTTCGGATACGGTGGGGGGCAACAGCGCGACCTACACCCTGACAGCGGCCAATGCCGGCACCAGCGGTGGCATTTCCTGGACATCGTTTGAGAAGATTGCCGACAGCGGTGCCGGCACAATAGCGACATCCGTCGGTCAGACGTACAACCTGACCGGCACAAACAGCGGCAACGTGACGACGCTGCTGCCGGGTGGCTACACCGGTATAGCCGATCTGGTCGACTCGGGCGCCGGAACTTTCAGGTTTGTCCCAGGCGGTGCCATTACGGGCAACATCACCGCCGCAGACGGAGTGCTTGACTATTCAGGAACCACGGGACCGGTAGCGGTGGATCTGACAGCGAAAACAAGCAGCGGCATCGGCGGCGTTTGGGACGGCATTACCATGGTGACCGGCAGCGGTGCTGTCGATACGATGGGGAGCGGTAACGCGACCTATAATCTGACGGCGGCCAACGCCGGCAACAGTGGCGGTGTCTTCTGGACGTCGTTCGAGAAAATTGCCGACAGCGGCGCCGGTACGCTCGTGACGAGCGGTGGCCGGACCTACAACCTGACGGGCGCCAATGCCGGTAATGTGACAACGCTGCTGCCGGGCGGTTACACCGGTATAGGCACGCTTAACGACTCCGACGCAGGTGTTTTCAAATTTGCTGCCGGTGGAGCCGTGACCGGCAACCTCACTGCGGTCGGCGGTACCCTGGACTACTCGGCGGGGATTGTGGGGCCGGTGACGGTTGATTTGACGGCAGCGAGCGGCAGCGGCATCGGCGGCACCTGGAGCGGCATCAGCACGGTGACCGGCAGCGCGGCTTCGGATACGCTGAGCGGCACTCATGCGACCTATAACCTGACCGGGATCGATGCCGGCAACAGCGGCGCTGTCTCCTGGACATCATTTGAGAACCTGCATGATACGGCTGCCGGAATATTCCGATTTGCTGCGGGTGGCTCCGTGTCGGGCGGCATCACGGCAACAGGCGGCATGCTGGACTATTCCGCTATGACCGGGCCGGTAACGGTGGATCTGACGGCGCAGAGCGCTCCTAATATCGGCACCGCCTGGAGCGGGATTACGACGGTGGGCGGCAGTGCAAGCAGCTCCGATACCATCACCGGCAGCAATCAGACATACAACTTGACCGGCGTCGACGCAGGGAATAACGGCAGCCTCAGCTGGAGTTCGTTTGAAAATATCGTTGGCACGGGCGGAAACAACTCATACCGCGGGATCAGCGGCTCTCTACTCTCCGGCTCAATCAGCGACAGCGGCAGCGCTGCCACCGTCCAGGGCTACCTACAGACCGGGGGCGCCCAGACCTATGCCGGCCCGGTAACGCTTGCAGGCGCGACAACCATGACTTCGAGCGGGTCCGGTGACATCACCTTTGCCGGTACGGTAGCCAGTGACGCCACTGCCCGTGACCTGGCGGTCGGCACCGCCGGTGTTATCACCTTTGCCGGCGTCGTCGGAACCACCCCTCTGAACAGTCTGACGATTAATGCCGGAGGCACGACTCATCTCAACGGCGGCGCGGTCACAACGAGCGGAGTGGCCGGCCAGACGTACAACAACGCTGTTGTTCTTGGTATTGACACCATCCTCAATGCCGGACCCGGCGCAATAACCGAGGGGAGCACCGGCTCCATCACTACTGCCGGGCTTTTGACCACACTGACAGGGAGCGGCCAAAACCTCGTCGGCAACGGTGACAATGCCATTGCTTTCTTCGCTGCCACCAACAGCAGCAGTGGGGATATCACCCTGGCTAACGGTGCGAATCCGCTGACCATTGCCGGCATTAACCAGTCCGGCGGCCTCAACATAACAAACAGCGGTGCCGTTACCAGCACCGGTCCCTTGACGGTAAGCGGAGCAACGTCAATAACCGCAGTCGGTCAGCCGATTACCCTGACCAATCTTGCTAACGACTTTGGCGGCCCCGTGACCGTGGCCGGCGCAGCAACCAATATAGCCGACCAAAATGATCTGGCCGTGGTGCTGAATACGACCGGTCCGACAACCGTGACAGCAGGCGCAAACCTGACTCTCTCCGGTATCAGTACCGATGCCGTTACCGCAACAGCCGTTGACAAGGTAACCTTGCTCAACCCGACGACTTCACTGCTCTCTGTAACCGGCGCTACAATTGTCGGTACCATGAGCAACCCCAGCCCGCTTAATCTTACGACAACAAGTGACCATGACCCGATTACCGTTAATCTGACCGGCGACCTCCCCTTCCTGACGCTCGAAGGTGATATAAGAACACAAATCAGGAGTCTCGGTTTATATAACGGTGCGATCGTTATGGGCGGCGAGATGGATCATTATAACGAGACGATTGACTTGAGAGCGGCTACGAGCTCCCTGGCTGTCAATGCCGAACGATTCGGCACCATGGGGATGCTGGAACATTATGATGGTTATTTCAACATTGCGCCGCCGGCGACCGGCATAGATTACAGCCAGGCATTTATCGCGCCTGAGACGGAGCCGAAACTCATTGATCGCTGATGTGTACGGTAAGGGGTATTCGCAAGCTCCCTTTACAGCATTTACGGTTAGGTGATATAAAGGGTAAGCGGTATCCGAATCCGGTTATACATCAGAGCAAAGAGTGGCAAAGGAGAAAATTATGAAGAGACTGTTGGGGGTCATGATGGCTCTGTCCATTACCTGTCTTGCCGGCGGCTGTGCAACATATTCTGCTACCGACGGCAGCGCACCGATAGAAAAAGATGTCGCCCTTCCTCAGGTCGGTGACTTTAACGACAAAATGAAGAACCTTGCCGATCAGCTTGATAAGAACGCCGGCGCCAACACTCTTTCCAATATTTACATCGTCACAAGTTTTACAAATCTGGACAAAATCGACGACACGATGGCGCTTGGGCGTCTGATTTCCGAGAACCTGATATATGGCCTGCAGATGCATAAATGGCGGATCATCGAGATCAGGCTCACGAAAGGGGTCGACGTCAATGCGGCGGGAGAGTTTTTCCTCAGCAGGGATATCAACAAGCTGCGCGATGAATACAAGATAAGCGGTGTTATTACCGGCACCTACTCTGTTGCCGAAGGTAACCTGACGATAAATGCCCGTGTTATTGACGTCAATACCGGCGAAGTCATCTCTTCGGGACAGACGTACGTACCGGGAAATATGATGCCCAAGGCCCCGGTCCAGAATGAGAAGGTCAATAAAACAATGAAAATTGTCAGCGACGGGATCAAATAGCATGAATATATACAAAAAAACTGCAATGGCGGCAGCCTGCCTGACGCTTGTTCTCACCGGCTGTGCTTCCCAGAACGCGGTCAAACGCTATAGTACCTGCTCCGGCAAATCGTTCAACCAGCTGCTGGAGTCAACCGAGCTGAAACCGCTCTTCAACGACATCGCCCGTGAGCTCTGCTCGGAGCCGTGTGTTGGTGAAGAGGGTGCTCCGACCGGAACGAAGGCCACATGTTCCAGCGGCAACGACAGCACTGATTATTCTATTCTTATTACCGATTTTGTTGACATTCAATCCTTCGCTCCCGCGTCTCAAGGGCTGTTGATGGGGGAATTGATGCGCGGCAGCCTCAGTTCGGTCTGCAGCACGAAAATAACGCAGGTTGAGTTCGCGAAATTTTTCAATCTGAATGAGAAGGGGCTGGTGGTGCTGTCGAGGAAGGTTTCCGAGATAAAGAAGGATGAGTACGATCAAACCGAGGCTGTTGTCGGCACCTACAGCTACCTCAACAATAAAATCGTTATTTTTGTGCGTAAAATAAATGTCGTGTCCGGCAAGATATCGCGGATGGCCATGCGCGAGGTTGATTATAACTGTGCCGGCGGCATCGTGAGCTACAGCGTTAAATAACTCCTCAGCGGGTTGAATACTTCAGGCATTTCCTGTGCCGTTTTTTTACCCCCTTGTGCCGGCGACCGGCTTGTTTCGAGGGGGTAACTTTTTTCAGTTTGGCCAGTGTTTCAGCCTCTTGGCAGGAATTTTCAATTAATGCCGCCTTGGCTGCAGCCAGGCGTCCCTCCTCAGCCTTGCGTGACTCTTTCTCTCTGCCGGCCTCCAGTCGTGCCAGGGCTGTTTGCAGCGCCGCTTCATTTTCCTCTTCGGCCTGTACCCGTGCCAGCTGCTCTTGCTCAATTCTCTCCGCAGCGTTATGCCCCTCACCCGCCGCAGAAGCGGACTGACCATGCTCTGGCCGCACCGCCTGCTTGCGGGCTGGTTTCGGGGATGTCGTCTGTTTGTCGCCGATAATCCTGATGAAGGTCTTGCCTCCGACAGAAGAAGGTGGAGACTCCACAACCGCCTGTTTGTTTTCTATATGTTGAGGCAGCGGAGCCCTATCGCCGCTGATGCTAATAACGGCTTCCGCACCGACTGGTCCAGTAAAAGCAAAAAAGAACAGGAAGAATGCAGAAGGCACACTGAGTGCTATTTGAGGAGAAGACAAGTTCATGTTGTTTGTGTGCCCGGTACTTGTAGTAATAGAATTACAACCCGCCCTTCGCCAGCTCCTCCACCAGCTTTTTCTGTTCGCTGTTCAGCGTTTCCGGAATATGTACACCGATCTTCACATACAGATCCCCTTTGGCGTTTGAACCGATTGTTTTGATGCCGCACCCCTTCAGCCTGATCTTGGTGCCCGGTTGGATACCGGCCGGCACCTTGATTCGCTTGTCCCCCTCGAGGGTCGGTACGTCCAGAGAAATCCCCTGGCAGGCGGCGCTGAACGGAATGATGCGATCAACAAACAGATCGCCGCCGTCGCGGGTGAAGACCGGGTCCGGCAGGACATGGATAATCAGGAACAGGTCGCCCGGCTGCCCCCCCCCTTCTCCCTGAGCCCCTTTGCCGGTGATACGGATCTTGCTGCCGTTATCGACGCCGGCCGGAATCTTGACCCTCAGTTCCTCCCGCTGGCCGCCGCGCCGGAAGGCTATCTGCTTTTCCGCTCCCTGCGCCGCATCGCGAAAAGAGACGGTCAGCTCCATCTCGTGATCGCCCCCCTTCTGCGGCCCTCTGCGGAACCCGCCGCGGGCATCTCCCCGCCCGAAGGCACCGCCGAACAGGCGTGAAAAAAGGTCATCTCCCCCCCCTCCGCCAACGCCACCACCCATATCCTTGTAGGCATTGCCGAAATCGAAACCGCGGAAAATATCCTCCTGGCTGTACTGTTTGTGAAAGCCGCTGGAGCCGAAGGTGTCGTACTGCTGCTTCTTCTCCGGGTCGGAGAGCACCGCGTAGGCTTCGTTGATCTCCTTGAACTTATCCTCGGCACCCTTGTTGTCAGGGTTGCGGTCGGGGTGATACTTCACCGCCAGCTTGCGGAAGGCCTTCTTTATCTCGTCTGGCGTGGCCCCTTTTTCAAGTCCCAACGCCTTGTAATAATCTGCCTGTGCCATAACCGTCCCCATCCTTCATTATTTGGGTACAATGTAAGCGCTAACAGCGGAGCTGTCAACTGCAGCCGCGGTGTATAACATACCTGATGAATTTAAAAATACATATTTTTATGTATTAAGCACATTTTTTATAGTAATAAATACATTAAAAACATAGCTTTTATCGTGAATCCATGTATTATTTCTTCAAATGACCTACGATGAGTTCAAGCGACACATGGGAAAAGCGGGATTGACGATTAGAGCCTTTGCCGAGCTTTTGAGGCTTAACCCTGCATCTATCTCCAATTATTCGAAAACCGGTGAGGTCCCCTCTCATTTGGCCGTAATTGTTGTTCTCCTTGGTGAGCTGGCGGAACAAAAAGTCAACTACAAGGAAGTGCTGGCCAAGGCCGACATTGCTCCCAAGAAAGCACGCGGAGCAGGAAAAGGCAAATTTGGCGGGGATCGTCAGAATTTGTTGTTTGATGCTTTGTTGACGCGAACACCCTTGGGGGCGGCAAAATGAAGGAACTATCCTCAACCCTTGAAAAATTTGGTGCTGATCTTGACGGCGTGCGCCTGTTCGACGTGGATGCCCCGTGCCTGCTTCCCTATACCACCCTTGTAGCCGCACGTAATGCCGGTGATAAAGACCTCACGGCTTTGCTCGGTGTGTACGAGTGGCAGTCCACGCCCCTCGTCTTTCTGGTAAATGGGGATGAAATCCGGAATGACGACCATTTTCGCCATATCCGCAGATGTGTTGCACTGCGTGGTGATGCGCCTTATCTGGGGGTGGTTCGTCCGGGTCAACTAACCATTCACAAAGTTTCGTTGGATAACGATGGCCGCGTCGCCACGCTACTCAAGAATGAATCAGGTAAAGACACCAGAACTACCTTTCCGCTTCTGGCAAACTTCCGTCCTGCCGCATCTTCCAACCGTAAATGGATATCCCGGATAGTTCTCAAATTATTACGGGATACAATCCGTGACCTGCGAAAATTCAATATTACCGGCGACGATGCGATTTCTCTTACCGGTCGTGCCCTCTTTCTCCGTTTTCTTGGTGACCGCAAACTTATTCCGCTGACGATGGGACCGCCTGAGCAGCTTTTTAGCGATGCAGGCCGTGCAGAGTCTTCATCACATTGGCTCGATGAGATCTTCAACGGCGATTTTCTTCCGTTCACCGATGGACTTCTTACCACGCTACCGCAAGCAGCGTTTCAAGCCTTGGGTAATATCCTGCATCGTGCGCCGGATGGGCAACTTTATTTGGGATGGCAAGAGAAGTGGGATTACCTCGATTTTGCTCATATTCCTGTTGGGGTGCTCAGTGAAGCTTATGAACACTACATGCGCGAGCACAACCCGGACAAACAGCGCAAGGAGGGTAGTTACTACACTCCCCGTGCCATTGCCGATTTGATGGTAAAGGCATCTTTTTATGCGCTTCGGAGAGACAATAAGGCTGCCGAGGCTATCGTGCTGGACCCTGCCGCAGGGGCGGGGGTTTTTCTGGTTTCTGCCTTCCGTCAACTGGTGGCGGAGCGCTGGAGTCGCGACGGTAAACGTCCGGATACGAGTGTCTTGCGAGACATTCTCTATCATCAGGTTGTCGGTTTCGATATCAATGAAGCAGCGCTGCGCTTCGCGGCTTTGGGGCTGTACCTCATGTCCATCGAACTTGACCCCGAGCCTGAGCCGGTTGAAAAACTGCGGTTTAAAGAGAACCTACGGGGTGTCGTGCTGCATGATTTGAGTAATGGAACCGCTGGTGGACTTGGCAGCTTGGGTAAATCGGTGAGTGCCGAACATGTCGGGCGCTATAATCTGGTGATCGGCAACCCGCCATGGGCCAGTTCTACGCAACTTGAGGATTGGTCCGAAGTGTCGGAAATCGTGTCGAAGATAGCGAGGGAACGGCTTTCGGACGATTCAGTTTCATCGCTTCTACCCAACGAAGTGCTTGATCTGCCGTTCATTTGGCGAGCCATGGAATGGGCAAAACCGGGCGGACAAATTGCTTTTGCCCTGCATGGAAGGTTGTTGTTTCTTCAAAGTGATGGCATGGCACATGCGCGTTCGACTCTTTTCAGTGCTTTTGACGTAAGTGGGGTCATCAATGGATCTGAGTTGCGTCAAACTCAGGTTTGGCCGGAAGTAGCAGCCCCTTTCTGTCTGATGTTCGCCCGCAATCGACTCCCGCCACCGGATGCTGCCTTCCGCTTTGTAACTCCGCATCTAGAGGAAGGGCTTAACGGAGCGGGCGTTATGCGGATAGATGCTGCAAACTCAGAATTTGTGACGTCAACCCAGGTTGCAGAGAGTCCTGAATTGCTGAAGATTTTGTTTCGTGGCAGCTCGCTTGATTTGGAGATATTCACTCGAATGGCGGCAAGTAAATTAGTCGCGCTCGAAGAATATTGGCGCTTGTTATTTGGAATTTATAAGGGCAAGCCTCGACAAACCGGAAATGGGTATCAACAATTAAGAAAAAGTACCAAAAAACCTCAGGATGCCGTGCATCTCAAAGGATTGCCAGATCTGTCCGTTGATGTCTCTTTACCATTATTGATTGACACGAAAACATTTTCGCCATTCGATATACCATTCCTTCATCGTGTAAGGTGCCAAGAAATTTATCGGAAACCTTTGCTTATTGTTCATGAGTCGCTTCCCGTTGCGTCCGGGAGAATTCGGGTTGCTGTTGCCGAAACCGACATGGTTTATAACCAGTCTTATCATGGTTACAGTACCCATGGTCATCCACACGAGAGTATTCTGGCGCGTTACCTGACATTGCTCTTAAGTAGCAAGCCCGCTATGTGGTGGGTGTTGATAACAAGCGGAAGATTCGGGGTTGAGCGCGAAGTTGTCGAAAAAATCACTATCGACAACATTCCGGTTGTCCCTTTCGAATCTCTTGATTCTGCCGCTTTGGAGGCTGTTCATGCCCTGTTCGATGCTATTGTTCAAGAGGATAGTCCCGAGAACTGGGCCAAGGTAGATGCTTGGGCCGCCACGTTGTACGGCCTGAATGAACAGGATTTGCAGGTCATTGATGACACGCTACGCTACAATCTCCCGTTTGCTAGTAACAAGAAGGCGGCGCAGACGCCGCCGACCAAGGACGAGGTAGCAATTTTTTGCTGTTCTCTAAAAAATGAGCTTGCGCCATGGGCAGAACGGGAAGGGATGATCGTAGAAGTTCAGCCGCTGAGTCTTCCGGCTGGATCCCCGTGGAGCGTGTTTCGCATCTGCGCATCGGCAACAGATAACGGGCTATGTGTCATGTCAGCGGATGAATGGCCGGAAGTGTTGCGGGTTGCCGACCGTCTGGCGTCAACCGAGGTCATTCTGCCTGATCCGGAAACGAAGAGCCTGTGGATTGCCCGCCTTAATCAGGCTCGTTACTGGAGCCGCAGCCAAGCAAGGCTGGTCGCGCGACGGATTGTCTGGGAACATCTGGATACGCTCTTTGGGAGTGAAGCCGAATGAGTTCACCTCGCAACCTGCCGCGCGACTATCAGATTGCGGAATTGACGTGTGACGGTCAATTGTCACCACCTCCACTGTCAACACGCCACCTTCGGGTTATCTCGGAATTTTTAATGCTGGCATGGGATGAATTGCTGACATCTCATTTGACCATACTACGCACGCATGATGAACCGGACATAAATGCATTGATGGCTGCACGATTGAATAATATTCGTGATGGAAGGCCTGAAATTCGTAATATGGTATCTGTGGTGACCCCAGGCACAGAATCGACAAATTATAATGGCCTGAGCTTGATAAAACGCCCTGACCTCTCTATCCACCTTACACGAAGACCTTCAAATTTTCCCCTCATTGTTGAATGCAAAATAATCGATAAAACCGATGGAAAAATGATCCGCCTGTATTGCAAAGATGGTCTTTATCGATTTGTATCAGGTGACTATGCTTGGCGAACCAACGAAGCGTTTATGCTTGCATATGTGCGCGACAACTCGACGATTGCGAATGCTTTGACTCCCCACCTTATAAAGCATCAGCAAAAACAGAATTTATTTCTTACAGAGCAACTTCCTAAAACCATAAATATTCCGAACCATGAATTGGCCCAATCCCTTCATGGACGCGGATTCCCGAAAAGCCCCGGCTCCATAGCAGTCTGGCATTTGTGGCTTTCGTGAATGTTCATAAGACAAATGCTGTCTCACGCAACGAACGCGAGGACGCGACGCTAAACCAAAACAAGAGTTTGTTTAAAAGCCATTAGTTGCGTCGATGCGCCGTTGCGTGAGCACTAATTTTAAGGATTAAATTTCAGAGGTGTTTCCCATGTCCGTGACTTGCACATATGACGTTTTCCTGAGTCACAGCTTTAAAGACAAGGATGTCGTGCGTCAAATCGCCGAGCGGCTCAAGGCGGATGGGGTACGGGTGTGGTTTGATGAGTGGGGAATTGTATAGGCGTAAGAAGGTTTAAACAGGCTGTTTTTACCTAATTCAGATCAGTAGCAAAACATTGAAAGGTTCATTTCTGCTCTATGGCCAAAATAGAAATTCCTAAACAATTGAAGCAATTATTGCTAGATAGCGACCTCGAAGCCCCCATTCGTGCGCTTGCTGATCGTGTCGGTGAAATCCTTGCTGACAACAAACTCCAATTTTTCCCCGATTACACCGATCATGGCATTGACCATGTCAACCTCGTATTGAAGTCAGAGGTTGAGCTTGTCCCAAAAGAGGTCTGGGCGGGGTGCGAGAAGGATTCGGACCAGCAATTACTTTGTGATGCCGATGCTGCGGTGATTATTGGAGCTACGCTTTTGCACGATATTGCCATGCACCTGTGTCCGGATGGTTTTCGGGAACTGGTTGGCAAGGATTCACGGTTTAAGCCGCTACCTTGGTTCATAGAGAGCCACGAAGGTCACTCAGCTGATCGTCACTGGCATGAATTGTGGGAAGACTACGTTCGGGAGGCTCGTCGCTTTAGTGATCGCGATTTAGCAAACATTATCGGCGAAGAGTCGGCTCGTGCCTGGAAATTCCATGAACTACCGGAAGACGCTGGACAGTGGGAAAGGAACCATTGCTTGGTCATCGGCGAGTTCATTCGCCGTCATCATGCACGCCTGGCCCATGAAATTGCCATTTATGGCTTTCCGGGTTTACCGGCAGGATCGGGAGAACACCAGTTTCCGGCCATGGGGAGGGAAGAGGGACACTCATTGATGCGGCTCGTAGACTTGATCGGCTTGACAGCGAGATCCCACGGAATGTCTCTGCGTGTCAGCAAAACATATCTGGAACATCACTACCCCGGCACACCGAGACCAATGGGTACTGCTGCACTTTACCCCATGGCGTTGCTGCGTATCGCCGACTACCTTCAGATTGACCGGCAACGGGCGCCTGCGGTACTACTCCAGCTCCGCAATCCCCAAAGCCCCATTTCAGTTCAGGAATGGCAAAAGCACCGAGCCGTTCAGTACATGGGGCCCGCCACCGATCCTCGCGGCAAGATGGTAACAGTCAGCACAGACCTCAGCCTGTCGCTTTACCTTCAGTTGCGCGATCTTTTGGCAGGCTTACAAGCGGAAATGGATCATTCCACCGCCGTTTTGGATGAAGCATATGGCGCTCGCACCGACCTTGGGCTGAACCAACTTAATCTCTCCACTAGGAGAGTGTACTCAAATTTAGAAAGCCCTGCCTTCCGTGACAGCCTTCCCTACGTTCCGAATCAAACAGGATTCACTGCAGACCCGAACTTGCTGACCCTCCTCGTTGAACCGTTGTACGGAAAAGAACCGAGTGTCGGGGTGCGTGAGTTGATGCAAAACGCAGTGGATGCGGTATGCGAACTGGAAGCATGGTGCGCTACCCACGGAAAAACGATTGAGTCTCTCGACTTGCCTGAGCAGGATGGTGACGTGCTGATTGAGTTTATTGAGCGGGATGATGGATCATGGTTTCTTCGAGTGCGTGATAGAGGCATCGGAATGACGAGTGATACGATTCAGAATTATTTTCTTAGAGCTGGAGCGTCGTTCCGCCGCAGTAAAGAGTGGGCAAAAGAATTTCTCGATGAAAATGGAAAACCGCGTGTGACTCGTGCTGGAAGATTCGGAATTGGCGCATTTGCCGTATTCCTTCTCGGTCCATCGTTTCGTTTGTGGACTAGGCATGTCGGTGACGATATATCAATGGGTTACATGATAGAGGCATCCATTAATAGTCAACTCATTGAAATCAAACGCATGGATGCTTTATCAATAGGAACTACGATAGAGATTGATGTTTGTAGCGACACAGTTAACTCATTTAATTTATTAGAAAAAGAAGATAAGTTTGGTTTGTTTTCGATTATTAGTACTCCTCAAATCGACTGGTATTGTTGGGATAGACCCAAGGTGAAAAAACGTGTTGTACGCGGATTGGAAATCAAACCATTAGGTCAAAAATATATTTGCCCTGTTCGTAACGCTAAACATCCGCCGGATTTGGCGGAAATTCATCCGGATGGATTCGATGCCGTATACTGGGCTTTTGGTGATATGCCAAAACTTTCGTGTAATGGTTTGATAATAGCGAAGCCAGCTGGTAGATCGGAAGCTGGGTTTGAATGGCCAAAGGAAACGCAGCTTAAGTCTCCTTGTATTGCAGTCCTCGACAGCGCAGCCAACTTACCCTTGACAACCCAGCGATACTCCCTATCGCAGGAAACTGTTCCATTTATAAATGATTTGACCCGCGATGTTACACTGTCATTTATTGCTCATGCTCTTGTCTGTGGGCCAACTTCTCGTGCAGACGCCTTTTCCTTGCATAATGTTCATCCGCTGATGATTAAGCAGCAAAGTTATACAAGATACAACGAGGATAAGTTTGAACTGCGCCTCGTAGAAAATCCGCTGAATTGGTGTGTAACAAAAATTGAGATGATCCCTGCCGACCCGTGGCTATTCACATTGCTGGGCACGGAATCTTGTATTGTATATGGGACGTTAAGCCAGAGCTCTGATGGTAAAAATAAGTTTTTGACAGACGATAATGCATTAAATGCGCAAAAGATGATTAAGGTGAATTCTGCCATTTTTTCACATCATGGCATCTTTAGCCATGAAACTGATGATGAAAAGATTTTAGAGGAACCTCAAATTGTTTCTGGATTTTCAATGCAAATGTTTTCTGATCTTGCAAGTCAAGGGGTGATGAACTTAGGGCATGAAGTGGTTGGTTGTCGGATTCTTGTCTCATCCAGTAGAGAGTTTAATCTAAAACCATACGAGCAACTGTTATGGAAAGAACTTGAAGCCGATAAATATCTTTTTAAAGCAACTTTATGGGGAACAAAGGAATCATATTCCGATAGGCGATGGTTCATGGCAGAAACCGGTACAATTACCAAGTACAAATCTTTCAAAACAGTGATTAAGCCGATTGAAAACGCTTTTAGAGATAAAATTAAGCAGCACCATTCTCGACGCAGATCATACGTGCCGGAGCTTCTTTATGTTTCCGAGTTCAGGATTAAAAAAGTTGAGCGCACTCCAGAATCGTTAATCGCAAAAATCTGGAACGAATGTCTCGGAGCGAGAGCCATTCCATTTGATCCCGCCGCACGTGAGGCACTTATCGCCGATGGTTGCAAACACCCTGAGCTAAAGCGCCATATTGAAGCATGGCAAGAGATGAAACGTACCGGGTCAAAATGGGTAACCGGAGAGAAGCGATAACCAACTTTCCCCCAACCGCATCAAATATTATGCTATAAAGAAAATCAAGAAACCCTGAAAGAGACCCGCGAACATGGCCAGCGCCGACCAGCTAAAAGCCTTACTCAAATCCCACATCGACAGCGACGACACTCATTTTTTCTCCGTTGCCATGCAGATTGCCGCCCATGAAGCAAAGCTGGGGCACGGCAAGCTGGCGGAAGAGATGCGTGCTTTGATTGACGCCGCCAAGTCACGCCGTACCGCTGAATCAATAACTAAAAAACCGACCCTCATTGCCCAGCCGCGCGGCGAGCTTTCCAACCTGCTTGAAGTCACTTATCCCTCCTCAAGACTGAACGACATGGTGCTGGATAATGCTGTTGAAACCAGCCTGAAGAGGATTATTCTGGAGCAGCGTAACTTCTCCAAGATTCGCGGTCACGGTCTCTCCCCCCGGCGCAAGCTGCTGCTGGTCGGACCGCCGGGCACCGGAAAGACCATGTCCGCTTCGGTGCTGGCAGGAGAATTGAATATCCCGCTGTTCCTCGTCAGGCTGGACGCCCTCATCACTAAATTCATGGGAGAAACCGCCGCCAAGCTCCGCCAGATTTTTGAGGCCATTTCTGATGTACGCGGTATCTATTTCTTCGATGAGTTCGACGCTATCGGCTCCCAACGCGGTCTGACCAACGATGTAGGGGAAATTCGACGAGTGCTCAACAGCTTCTTGCAGATGATCGAGCAGGATAATTCCAACAGCGTCGTCATCGCCGCGACCAACCATCCGGAACTGCTGGATTACGCGGTGTTTCGCCGCTTTGATGATGTTATTGAATACGGCCTTCCCCAACAGGAGCAGATTGTTGCTCTTCTGAAGGCCCGGTTGGTTAACTTCAAGCTGCGTAATCCGCGCTGGAGCACCTTGGCCGCCACGGCGGAAGGGTTGAGCTATGCAGATGTGGCCCGCGCTGCCGAAGAGGCGATCAAGGACGCCATCATCCACGACCAACAGGGACTTTCCTCAGCAAACCTAGAAAAGACCCTCGAAGAACGCAAAGCCATGCGTAGCCGCATGACGCCGGTCAGGTAAACCACAACAATGCCTAACAATACTCGTAATCAGCTTCCCCACCTTGTTATCACCAACACCTCCGCGACCGAACGATTCAGCGCCATAGCCACCGGTGGCGGGCACCCTCCGATTCTCCCGCAACTTGACCGCGCAACCCATGGTCAGGGGCTCCTGAACCGGATTGAAACTCTTAAAGTTGCTGCTGCACAGGCAAAGCAAGCCCAGCAGGAAGCGGGCATGGAATCGGGATATGGCATTCAGGTGCAGTTCCGGAGCTTTGAGGATGTTGCCTTGGTCTTTGAGAGTCTGCCACGGGAAAAGTCCGGTATCGAGCTGCTAAATGTGCAGCAGGATGCGCAGCGTACCCTTGCTACTGTCTTTGTGCCGGAGGGTAAGTTCGAGCACTTTGAAAAGTTGATCACCGAATATCTGGAAGAGAAGACTGATTGCAATGGAAGGGCACGAGATCACAAAGCCCTTCTCAATACTATCGAGGATATCAGAAGCGCAACCCTGGAAGCTCTTTGGACCGACAGCGCGGAGGCATTGCCTCACGATGAGAATGAAGCGGTCTGGTGGGAAGTGTGGCTTCCGGTTCGTGGGGACCGGCAGGGAGTGCTTCGGCAATTTCGGTCGATTGCCGAACGGATCGGTTTCCGTATCGGCGATGGCGTCATCTCTTTCCCTGAGCGCTCAGTTCTCCTCATGAATGGGACGAAGCAACAGATCAGCCAGTCGATGATGCTTCTGAACAGTGTTGCCGAGTTGCGCCGCGCCAAGGAGACGGCGGAGTTTTTCGATTCGTTCGATCCGGTGGAACAGCGGGAATGGGTTGATGAACTGCTTCAGCGCACGGTCATAGGAAAGGGTGAGCTCCCTTACGTCTGCATTCTTGACACCGGAGTGAATAACGGTCATCCCCTGATTTCTCACTCACTGCATGATAATGATCTGCATACGATAGAACCGGCTGATGGAGTCAATGATGAGGACGGTCACGGCACACGCATGGCCGGAATCTCTCTGTATGGCGATTTAGTTAACGTTCTTGATTCAGATGGGCGAATTTTACTTTCCCATCGGCTGGAATCGGTCAAGCTGTTGAGGAATAGCGGCGACAACAAAGGAAAACACCATGGCCATCTGACGGTGGAGGCTGTCTCGCGCCCTGAGTCACGAACGCCTAACCGTCAGCGGGTTTTCGGTATGGCGGTTACGGCTAAAGACAATCGGGATCGTGGTCGCCCTTCCGCGTGGTCCGCCACATTGGACCGGCTTGCAGCGGATAGTGATGGGGATGGTTTGTCTCCACGCCTGTTGGTCGTCTCGGCTGGAAATATCAATGATAATCACGCTTGGCATGACTACCCGGTGAGTAATTCAACCGATGGCATTCATGACCCAGGACAGGCTTGGAACGTCCTGACAGTGGGGGCTTTTACCGAAAAGGTTCGCATTACCGAAGAAGGTGCGTCAGCCTATAATGCAATTTCACCTGATGGTGGCCTTAGCCCGTTCAGCACTACATCCATGACATGGGGCAAGCCATGTCCCTGGCCATTAAAGCCGGATGTTGTCATGGAAGGAGGCAATGCGGCCAATGACGGACTCGGGGCCATCTGGATGCAGAGCCTGAGTCTCCTCACCACAAATAACCAGCCAGAAGAGAGGCTTCTGACCACCGCGAATGCCACTAGCGCGGCAACGTACCTATGTTCCAGAATGGCTGCGCAACTGATGGCTGAATATCCGAACTTTTGGCCGGAAACCGTTCGGGCTTTGATTGTTCATTCAGCCGAGTGGACGGTGCCAATGATGCAAATGTTCAAAAGCGGTGGGACACCCAAGGAACAATTCAGAAGACTTATCAGGCATTGCGGTTTCGGTGTGCCGAATTTTGATCGTGCCATGTGGAGCGCCGCAAATTCGCTAACATTGATTGTGCAGGATGCACTTCAGCCTTTTGAAAAGATTGCCGCCACCCCGCCGAAAACCCGAGATATGCATCTGCATCGGCTCCCCTGGCCTATTACCGAGCTTGAGGCTTTGGGCGAAACTCAAGTGGAAATGCGTGTAACCCTCTCTTACTTTATCGAACCTAATCCTGCTGAACGCGGAATCAAGGGGCGTTATCGGTATGAATCCCATGGATTACGCTTCGACGTGAAGCGTCCAGAAGAAACTGAGCTGGAATTTCGGGCGAGGATCAACCGGATAATCAGGGATGAAGAGGAGGGGACTCCGACAGGAGGCAGCGATCCGGGTTGGGACTTGGGAACAAATCTTCGCCACCTCGGTTCGCTTCATTGCGATACGTGGCGTGGCGAAGCGGCAAAACTGGCTGCGCGTGGCAGTCTGGCGGTATATCCTGCTTTGGGTTGGTGGAAAACCAGAACACTCCTGCAACGGTACAACAAGCAAGGGCGCTATGCTCTCCTTATTTCTATACGAGCGCCGGAAGTTGATGTGGATATTTACAACGCTGTGCGGAATTTAATTGCAACGCCGATTAATATCGAAATATGACGGTTCGGCACGGGCTGAATGTGCCAGAAAAGAGACGATCCCATGAAAAAAATAATCATCATCGGTGGCGGCATATCCGGTCTGGCGACCGCCTGGCTGCTTCGTTCAAAGGCTCATACTGCCGGAAAAGAGCTGGAGATCACCCTGCTTGAGAAGGAAGAGCGCCCGGGGGGGAAGATCCGCAGCATCAAGGCCGAAGGGTACACCTGTGAATGGGGGCCGAACGGTTTTCTGGACAGCAAGCCGCAGACACTGGATCTCTGCAGGGCCCTTGGAGTTGAGAATAACCTGCATCGCAGTAACGACAATGCCCGCAAGCGATTTATATTCTCCGGCGGTGAGTTGCACCAGCTGCCGGACGGCGCACCCGCTTTTCTGAAGAGCCGTCTGATCTCATGGCCGGGCAAGTTGCGCCTGGCGCTGGAACCGACCCCGTTCATAGCACCCCCACCCGCGGGCGTAGACGAAACCCTCGCCGCTTTCGGTCGGCGCAGATTGGGGGGGGAGGCGCTGGACAAGCTGATCGCGCCGATGGTTTCCGGCATCTTCGCCGGCGATCCGGAGACCATGTCACTGATCTCCTGCTTTCCGCGCATTGCCGAACTGGAACGTGAATACGGCGGCTTGATTCGCGCCATGATCATGCTGGCCAAAAAGAAAAAGCGCGAACAGGCTGCCGGCAAGGTTGTCTCCAGCGCCGCCGGTCCCGGTGGAACCCTGACGTCGTTCCGCGAGGGGATCCAGTATCTGGCCGATGCACTGGCGGCATCGCTGGGGGCTCTTGTCAAGCCGGGCACGGTAGTCACCAGGGTGGAGAAGGGGGCTGATCTCCCCTATCTGGTGAAGTGCAGCGACGGCAGCGAATACGGAGCCGATCAGGTGATCATCGCTTCGCCCGCCTTCGCCGCGGCAGAGATGCTCTCCGCCATGGACGACGACATCGCCGGAACGTTGCGCCAGATTCCCTACGCCAGCATGACGGTGATCTGTTTCGGCTACAGCCGTGGGCAGATCGGTCGTTCACTGGACGGCTTCGGATACCTGATCCCGAAAAAGGAGGGGCTGAGCACGCTCGGCACGCTGTGGGATTCAAGCATGTTCGAGAATCGGGCTCCGGAAGGGAAAGTGCTGCTGCGGAGCATGATGGGGGGAGCCTGCTTCCCTGGATACGTCACGTTGAGTGATGACGAAGTCGTTGCCCGGGTCAGGAAGGATCTGGCGTTGACGATGGGCATCGATGCCGCTCCTGAATTTGTCCGGGTCTTTCGCCATCCGCAGGCCATCCCGCAGTATACCGTCGGACACGGCAACAGGTTGCAGAAGCTGGAGAGTGTGCTCCGTGCACATCCGGGGCTGATCCTGACCGGCAACTCATATCGCGGCATCGGCCTGAATGACTGTGTCGCGGCAGCCGAGCGGGCGGCGGATGAGGCCCTTGAGTTGGCCTAGTGATTTTTCACAGATGCAGAGCGAAAGAAGTTTCTCGCGGAGACGCGGAGTAACGCGGAGAAAGCCGGAATAAAATCTGAACTTGTTTACTGAGTAGTACCAATATCATGAAAGCCCCTTCTCCTTTGGTCCTTATGGAGAGGGGGCATTTTTGGTTAAACCACACATCTTTTTGTCTTTGACCTTCTCTGCGTTACTCCGCGCCTCCGCGTGAGTCGCTTTAACTCTTTAGATGCTACAAAAGCCCCCGCTCCACAAAACTCAGGTACTCTCCATCCCCGACGATGATATGATCCAGCACCTTGATCCCCATGATCTCCCCCGCCTCCTTCAGCCGCCGCGTGATGGCGATATCCTCGCTGCTGGGGGTTGGGTCACCGGTTGGATGGTTATGCACCAGGATAACGGCGGCAGCCGATTCCTTCACCGCCGGGGCAAAGACCTCGCGCGGATGGACGATGCTCTGGTTGAGGCTCCCCTCTGAGACCTGCACCCGTCTGATAATCCGGTTTTTGCCGTCCAGCAGCAGTATCAGGAAATACTCCTTGCGGCTGTCGCGGAACTCGTGGTGAAAATAGTCGAACACCTGCTGCGGCGAGGTGAAGCGGTCGAGGTGTTCCAGCTTGCGCCCCTGGAAGCGTGAAGCCAGGGTGAAAGCGGCTTTGATGCTGGAGGCCTTGGCCAGCCCCATCCCCTTGACTGCACAGAGTTCGCTGATATCCGCTCCGGCCAGCTCCCGCAGGTTGCCGCTGAAATGCGTGATCAACTGGCGGCCGAGATCGATAGCGCTCTGCCTGCTGCCAGGATCGCCGCTTCTGACGACCAGCGCCAGCAGTTCGGCGTCGGAAAGTGCCGCCGCGCCTTTTTTGAGCATCTTTTCGCGCGGGCGCTCGTCCTCGGGCCACTCCTTGATACCGCCAGCCATAAATCCCCCCTGCCCCCCTTTCATAAAGGGGGGAACCCTGAAATCACCGCACCGAATGTAAAAGAGAACGTTTTTAAGCATCCCCCCTTTGTGAAAGAGGAGAATTTAAAATCACTCACTTTGCAAAATGGAATGATTCCAAACCTCCCCCTTTATGAAAGGGGGATTGAGGGGGATTTGCTTTTTACCCCTTACATCCTGCCAGAATGGCGACAATCAGACCACATCCGACAACCACCCGGTACCAGACAAACGGTGCAAGGCTCCGCTTCTGCACAAAGCGGAGCAGGAACGCGACGCTGATATAGCCGGTAACGGTGGAGAATGCGATCCCGACGAGCATCGGCAGCCCCTCTCCGGCCGGAATACCATGTTCAAACAGGTGGATGGATTTAAGGAGGGCCGCACCGGCGACAATCGGCAGCGATATCAGGAAGGAGAAGCGGGCGGCGCTCTCACGGGTGAAGCCGAGCATCAGGGCGGCGGTGATCGTGATTCCGGAGCGGGAAACCCCCGGAATCAGCGCCAGGCACTGCAGCAGTCCGACCGTCATGGCGCTGGCTGGTGTGAGCTCGTCGAGAACGAGGCGTTTGCGCCCGAGATAGTCGCTCAAGCCGAGGATAAACCCGAATACGATCAGAAACGCGGCTATCAGCAGCGGGCTGGAGCGGAACATTGATTCGATCGGCCCTTCGAGCAGCTTGCCGGCGACTGCAGCCGGGACAGTTGCGGCGATGATCAGAAACGGCAATCTCCGGGCGGGGGTATTCAGCCTCCGTGTGGCGAGCGCATCAAAGAAAGAGACGCTCATTTCGATGATGTCACGCCAGAAATAGAGCGACAGTGCCAGCAATGTCCCCAGGTGCAGTGCAACATCGAATGTCAGGCCGGATTCCGGCCACTGCAGCAGCCAGGGGACCAGAATAAGGTGGGCCGAACTGCTGATCGGGAGCACCTCGGTAAAGCCCTGCAGAGTGCCAAGAACGGCGGCGTGAAGCAGATTCATCATGTACTCCTTAATGTGGAAAGTGAGCAGGATACTGCAACTGAACGGCAAAGGCAATCCATGTTGCTCCGTTAGCTGGCGGTCATGAATAAATTTACGCTGTGAACAGAGCTAAAAGTATGCTATTGGTGGCAAGTTTTAATGCGGTCGGCACGAAAATTTACGGAGGCGTAACCTATGTTCGGATTGATTCCCAAGGAAGAAAAATTTTTCAAGCTTTTCAAGGATATGACCGAGAATATCATCGAAGGAGCCAAGCTCCTCAAAGACATGCTCGATAACTTTGATACCCCGGCTGAAAGTCAGCGCAGGATCAAGGATGTTGAACACAAGGGCGATTCAATCACCCACGAGATTATTCAGACGCTGCACAAGACCTTTGTCACCCCGCTCGATCCGGAGGATATCTACGCACTTGCTTCAAAGCTGGACGATATCCTTGACCTGATCGACGCCTCCGCCCAGCGGATCATCATGTACAACGTCGAAGCCATCCCTGCCGAAGCCAAATCGCTCGGCTTCATCATCCTGCAGTCGTGCATTGCAATTGACAAAGCGGTTGCTATGCTCGGCAAGAAGACCAACGAGCAGATTTTTGAGGCGTGTGTGGAGATCAACTCGCTGGAGAATGAAGCCGATCGCGTTTCCCGTGAAGCGATCAGCCGCCTGTTTGATGAAGAGAAAGACCCGATCCAGCTGATCAAGTGGAAGGAGATCTATGAGACACTCGAAAAGGCGACTGACAGGTGCGAAGACGCCTCCAACATCCTTGAAAGCGTGGTGGTAAAGAATGCTTGAGCCGGCCTTCCTGATGCTCTGCCTCGTGATCGTGGCAGCGCTCCTGTTCGACTACATCAACGGTTTCCACGACACCGCCAACGCCATCGCCACCTGCATCTCGACCCGCGCCCTCTCGGTCAGGTCGGCCATCATCATGGCGGCGGTGCTGAACTTCGCCGGTGCCATGATCTCCACCAAGGTTGCCACGACCATTGGCAAGGGGATCGTGGATAGTTCCAATATAACCCAGATGGTCGTGCTGGCGGGCGTAACCGGGGCAATCATCTGGAACCTGATCACCTGGTACTACGGGCTGCCATCCTCTTCTTCGCACGCCATTATCGGCGGCATCTCGGGGGCGGTTATTGCCCACGCCGGGGTTTCCGCCCTGAAGTGGGCCGGCCTCAAGAAGATTATCATGGCGCTCATTCTATCGCCGATCATGGGGACCATTGTCGGTTTCATCTTCATGATTATCCTCTACCGGGTCTTCCGCAACAGCGCCCCGAGCGGCTTAAACAAAAACTTCCGCCGCCTGCAGGTCGCATCGGCGGCCTTGATGGCCTTCTCGCACGGCACCGCCGACGCCCAGAAATCGATGGGGGTTATCACCATGGCTCTCGTCAGCTACGGAACGCTCAAGACCTTTGAAGTGCCCTGGGAAGTCATGGTGGCCTGTGCCACGGCGATGGCTTTTGGCACGGCGGCCGGCGGCTGGCGTATCATCAAGACGGTTGGCCGCGATTTCGTCAAGCTGCAGCCGGTCCATGGTTTTTGTGTCGAGACCGCTTCAGCCGGCGTTATTCTGGGGGCCTCGGCCTTCGGCATGCCGACCAGTACCACCCACGTCATCACCTCGACGATTCTCGGTGTCGGCCTTTCCAAAAGGCTCAACGCGGTCAACTGGAACGTCGCCAAGCGGATTCTGATCGCCTGGGTTCTGACGATCCCGGCTTCAGCCCTCGTCGCCTACCTGACCTATCAGGTTATGAGCCCGCTGTTAGGGAGATAAACTAACCCCTCCAAGCCTCCCTTTAGGCCCCAGAGGGTCCTTATCAAGGGAGGCTTAAAGGCTTCCCCCCTGATAAGTACCCTCTGGGGCATAAAGGGGGATTGAGGGGGGTTGGTTTTAGAGTCAGCGGTATACTCAATTACTATTTTCTCCGGAGGAAACCACTTATGAAAAAAGCGCTTATCACCGGCATCACCGGTCAGGACGGCTCATATCTGGCGGAACTGCTCCTTGCCAAAGGGTACGAAGTTCACGGCATGATCCGCAGATCCTCCTCTTTCAACACCGGCCGTATCGACCACCTCTACCGCGACCCGCACGAAAAAGATGTGCGCATGTTCCTCCACTACGGCGACCTGAACGATGCCAGCTCTATCAACATGCTGCTGCGCAATATCCAGCCGGATGAGATCTACAACCTCGGCGCCCAGAGCCATGTCCGGGTCTCCTTCGACGTCCCCGAATATACCGCTGAAGTAGACGGTCTTGGTGCCGTCCGCATCCTCGAAGGAATCCGTGAAACCGGCCTGGAGACAAGATTCTACCAGGCCTCATCGTCTGAACTGTACGGCAAGGTCGTGGAAACCCCGCAAAAGGAGACCACCCCCTTCTACCCGCGCTCACCCTACGCCTGCGCCAAGGCATACGCCTTCTACATCACCCAGAACTACCGCGAAAGCTACGGCATGCACGCCTCCAACGGCATTCTCTTTAACCACGAATCGCCCCGCCGCGGCGAAACCTTCGTCACCCGCAAAATCACCCGCGCCGCCGCCCGCATCAAGCTCGGCATGCAGGACTGTCTCTACCTCGGCAACATCGACGCGAAAAGAGACTGGGGCTTTGCCGGTGATTACGTCGAAGCGATGTGGCGGATGCTGCAACAGGATCAGCCCGACGATTACGTCATCGCTACCGGCGAGACCTACATGGTGCGCACCTTTGCCGAAAAAGTCTTTGCCCGTCTCGGCATGGAGCTGGAATGGCGGGGGAGCGGTGTTGATGAAGTCGGGATCGACACTGCAACCGGCACGATTGTCATCCGCATAGACCCGAAATATTTCCGTCCGGCAGAGGTAGACCTGCTTCTCGGTGACCCGACCAAGGCAAGGAAGCAGTTGGGATGGGAACTCGCGACCACTTTCGAGCAGCTCGTGAATATGATGACCGACGCCGACTTCGTCCTCGCCGAACGTGAAAAACGGGCGGACGGGTGATTTAAGAGCAATAAAAATACTTAAAAAAGGTTTTAGCTTCAGGATTAGAGCTTCAATGCATTGCTTTACCAATGCCTAGGCCTTTGAAGTTAAATCCCGAGTAATCGTAGTAATCCCGAGGCTAAAAAGGTTTTCAAAGCCTTTAGCTTCAGGATTCCTCTGGATTTCTCAGGATTAAAGCTTCAATGCATTGCTTTACCAATGCCTAAGGCCTTTGAAGTTAAATCCAGAGTAATCGTAGTAATCCCGAGGCTAAAAAGGTTTTCAAAGTTTTTAGCTTCAGGATTCCTCTGGATTTCTCAGGATTAAAGCTTCAGTGCATTGCTTCACCAATGCCTAAAGCCTTTGAAGTTAAATCCCGGGTAATCGTAGTAATCCCGAGGCTAAAAAGGTTTTCAAAGCCTTTAGCTTCAGGATTCCTCTGGATTTCTCAGGATTAAAGCTTGAATGCTTGCTTTACCAATGCCTAAAGCCTTTGAAGTTAAATCCCGGGTAATCGTAGTAATCCCGAGGCTAAAAAGGTTTTCAAAGCCTTTAGCTTCAGGATTCCTCTGGATTTCTCAGGATTAAAGCTTGAATGCTTGCTTTACCAATGCCTAAAGTCTTTGAAGTTAAATCCAGAATAATCGCAGTAATCCTGAGGCTAAATAATAGTATGCTATACCAAAGCACCTGATCTATAACGGAGTAGTTATAATGTCCTACCCTGAAAGCACCCATCCAGATATGCAAACCCCTCCGCCTGAACCTGACGAAATCAACCTGCTCGACCTTCTTCTTGTCCTGGCAAAAAACTGGAAGATGATCATCGGTGTCCCGTTTGTCGTCGCGGTCATCACCGCCATCTTCAGTCTCTTCATGCCCAACATCTATACCGCCAAGGCCATGATTCTGCCGGGAGACGATAACAGCGGCGGCATGATGAGTGCGATGATGGGCCAACTGGGTGGCCTGGCCGGTCTCGCCGGCGGTTTGGGAGGTGCCACCAAAACAGATCTTTATGTCACCATGCTCAAAAGCGAAACGCTGAAAGATCCGCTCATAGACCGCTTCAAGCTGATGCAGCTGTATAAAGCCAAGTTTCGTGCATCTGCCTATGCTGCGCTGGACGGCAATGCTGCTATCAGTACCGGCAAAAAGGACGGGGTTATCACCATTGCGGTGTCCGACAAGGACCCAAAGCTGGCGGCGGCCATTGCCAATGCGTATGTGGATGAGTTGGGCAAAATGGCGGCAAAGCTGAACATGTCCGGTGCCGGCATGAACCGGGTTTTTCTCGAAGAGCGTCTTACCAAGGCCAAGGTTGATCTGGCGGCGGCGGAGGAGACACTGAAGAGTTTCCAGACCAGAAACAAGGTCGTGGCCGTTACCGACCAGGCCAAGGCGACACTGGAAGGGGTGGCGCAGCTGCGGGCCCAGTTGGTTGCCCAGGAAGTGCAGATGGCAACCATGCGGCAGCAGTTCACCGACGAGAGCCAGGAGATCAGATCAATCAAAGCTACCATCGCCAGTCTGCGCGGGCAGGTAGCCCGTCTGGAGGGGGGCGGTTCGGCAGGCTCCATGCCCGGCGTCGGCGCCATGCCGCAGTTGGGGCAGGAGTACATGCGCCTGATGCGCGAGTTCAAGATCCAGGAGACTCTGGTAGAGCTGTTGACTAAGCAGTACGAGATGACCAAGCTGAATGAGGCCAAAGATGTGGTGCCGTTCCAGCTGTTGCAGTCGGCCAGGGTGCCGGAGCTGAAGAGCAAGCCGAAGCGGAGCCTGATTGTTATTATGGCTGCCTTTGCCAGCGGTTTTCTGATGGTGTTGGTGGCTTTTGTGCGCGAGTTTGGTTCTAACATGAATGACGAGGATCGTACGCGCTGGCAGGAACTGAAAAGAATACTGCCACTCCCGAGGCGGTTCAGGCAGGAATGACGAGAAGATGTTCGCGGCAGAACGAACTTTAAAGCCTTTAGCTTCAGGATTTCTCAGGATTAAAGCTTTAATGCATTGCTTCACCAATGCCTAAAGCCTTTGAAGTTAAATCCCGGGCAATCGTAGTAATCCCGAGGCTAAAAAAAGGTTTTAGCTTCAGGATTTCTCAGGATTAAAGCTTCAATGCATTGCTTCACCAATGCCTAAAGCCTTTGAAGTTAAATCCCGGGCAATCGCAGTAATCCCGAGGCTAAAAAGGTTTTCAAAGCCTTTAGCTTCAGGATTTCTCAGGATTAAAGCTTCAATGCATTGCTTCACCAATGCCTAAAGCCTTTGAAGTTAAATCCCGAGTAATCGTAGTAATCCCGAGGCTAAAAAGGTTTTCAAAGCCCTTAGCTTCAGGAATTTTCAGGTAAGTTGGAAATTGAGGACAATATTGGAACAGACTCTTAAATATGTTCAACTGACAGATCAGATTATAAACTGTGCTTTTGAAGTCCATAAGGTTATGGGTATCGGATTTCTTGAAAAAGTTTATGAAAAAGCGATGTTTGAAGAATTAAAATCCAGAGGTTTGAAGGCAGACTCTCAGTGTTGCATAACAGTACAATATAAAGGCATCAATGTTGGTGATTATGTTGCTGATATTATTGTAGAAGACGTTATTATTATTGAATTTAAGGCGCTTGACAAACTTCATGATATTCATGAGCTACAGTTGAAAAATTATCTTAAAGCGACTGGGATTGAAGTTGGTTTGCTTATAAATTTTGGAAAAAGTGTCGAAGTAAAGAGAAAGTATGTGCAAAACTTGGGGTCCCCTACTCCTGGTTGCGCGATATGCTTTTAGGTGGTTTATCGGGGGGTAAAAAGGTTTTCAAAGCCTTTAGCTTCAGGATTTCTCTGGATTTCTCAGGACTAAAGCTTCAATGCATTGCTTCACCAATGCCTAAGGCCTTTGAAGTTAAATCCCGGGCAATCGTAGTAATCCCGAGGCTAAAAAGGTTTTCAAAGCCTTTAGCTTCAGGATTCCTCTGGATTAAAGCTTCAATGCATTGCTTCACCAATGCCTAAAGCCTTTGAAGTTAAATCCCGAGTAATCGTAGTAATCCCGAGGCTAAAAAGGTTTTCAAAGTCTTTAGCTTCAGGATTTCTCTGGATTTCTCAGGATTAAAGCTTCAGTGCATTGCTTTACCAATGCCTAAAGCCTTTGAAGTTAAATCCCGGGTAAGGTACCCTGACTCACTCAGAAGCTCAAATAGATAAATAAATGTCTCTTTGAGCCACAAAAGGGATTATTTTGAGAGATATAAAGGGGTTCTAAACTAAGTGATAACAGATCAGCTGTATGACATACTTGGCGTCATCGCCGACCTTGAACTGGCAATTCTGATCGGGAGTCGGGCTACCGGTACCGCCCGGCCGGACAGCGATTGGGATATCGCAATCCAGTGGAGACGTGGAATGGATTTTATCCCGCAACTCGCCGCAACAGAACGGCTCCGCATGACACTGGCAGAAAAACTGGCTGTTCCCGTACAGAGTATAGACCTGATTGATCTCCCCACTGCCCGGCTTACAATGAGAGCGGTCGTTGCTGAAGAGGGGCTTCCGATCATTGGGGGGGAATGTCTGGCCTGGCACCGATTTCTGCAGCGCACGTGGCGGGAGCTTGAAGAACAGTACTGGGAGAAAACGTATGCGGCTTGACCTGTATCAGTCCGAAACCGCGCTCATCGCTCAGGAGCAGTCAGCCCTGCTGGATGAAGCTCGCGCTACCATCCTTGCCGGGGGTACACTGTCCCGTTTGGAGCAAAATGGTGTACTGCATGCAATCCAGGTGCTGGTGGAAAACGGGATTGGCAAGGCTAAACAGCTGTTAAAGGCAGCATCTAGGCAGGTGCCGCTGTCTGCCTATGATAGTTTTCTCGGGCTGGCAGAGCTCGGTGTCGTGAAAACCGGTGATCTTACCTTGTGGAACGCGGTCATTGGTCTACGTAACCGCATTGTCCATGACTACATGAATATTGACATGCACCGGGTGCTTGACCTGGTAAAAAACGGGCAGTACCGGTTTATCACCGAGTTCCTGTTGGCACCGATAAAGTAGACCGTCCTCTTTACCGCATGAAATAGTCCGTTTTGATGCCAATAGATAAATAGAATGTCCCCTCGGGGCAGATGATATAGATTGAAGTGGCGTTGAAAGGTCAGAAGGGCAGGTGCCTGTCCCCCCTCAGAAGTTCCGGAAATCCCGAATATTCCAGAAGTGGCGGTTTTAAGTGATTGTCATGTACCGGCAATCAAGGTATATTTGCAATACATTGTATCACAAGGAGGTCGTTATGCAAAAAGCTGCTGCCATCAATTTGAGAATAGAGCCGAGTATAAAAATACGCTTGGAAAAACTTGCGAAAGTTACCAACCGTTCCAAATCATTTATTGTTGGTAACGCGCTTGAATCATATCTTGATGTGAATGAGTGGCAAATTAAGGGGATTCAGGAAGCTCTTCAAGAAGCGGAATCACCAACAGCCGAATGGATCAGTCACGACGAACTAAAAGCCAAGTGGGAGACAAAGTGTGCTCAAATGGCTTAGGCATGCAGAACGCGACCTTGAAGAGGTTGAAACCTATATTGCTCAGGACAATCCTAAAGCAGCCGTTGATATGGTTGTGAAGATTATTTTGGTGGTTGAACGTCTTGAGCATTTCCCTGGGATCGGTCGAGCTGGACGTGTGGAAGGGACAAAAGAGTTGGTTATTGATGGGACACCGTACATCGTCCCGTATCGCAAAAAAGGGGAACGAATCGAAATTTTAAGGGTTTATCACTCCTCATGGTTATGGCCAGAAAGGTTTTAACAAAGATTTCGAGCCAACTGATTACACGCCGATAAAAGCGGAAGAAAGACCAGGCAGAACTCTTGGTTTACCCTAAAAGATGGTGTCTTACTCGGCGTGCATCCGCCTTTATCGGCGGTTAAAAAGCCTTTGAATCATGGAACCGCCGATGGACGCAGATACACGCAGAGAAAAACTTGACCTGATAACCGAAGCAATCATAGGTTGCTGTTATACTGTTATCTCCAAGCTTGGCTCGGGATTTCTTGAAAAGGTCTATGAAAACGCGCTCGGTCATGAAATAAGAAAAACTGGAATGAAGGCACTTCAACAGCATCCGGTAAAAGTAATATATGACGGTGTCGAGGTTGGTGATTATGTCGCTGACATTCTGGTGGATGACCAAATTATTGTGGAGCTGAAAGCTACCAAGGCGCTGGATAATGTCCATAGAGCCCAATGTCTGAACTATCTGAAGGCCACTGGTTATAGCGTTTGTTTATTGGTAAATTTTGGCAACCCGAAGCTGGAAGTCAGAAGAATAGTGCTTGATTATTGATAATCGGATTTTGATTTCACCCCAGTTTAAAGATTTTAGGCTTACTCGGCGTGTATCCGCTTTTATCGGCGGTTAAAAGCTTTTGAATCATGGAGCCGCCGATTGACGATGATGCACGCCGAGAAAAGCGGAAGAAAGATCAGATAAAGATCTTGGTATATCTACCCGGAATATTGCAGAAGAGTTGAAGAGCGGAGAAATGATCTGTCTGCACTGAGAGAAGAACCTTTCGCTTACAATAGTGTTTTTGACCACCAAAAGAGGCTTTTAAGTGCAGATAATAGCTATTTTGTGACCTTAATTCCTATAATTTAGATGGTTAGCTTGGTCTGACCCCCAAGACCCCCAAATAATAGCGTCCCTCCAGGCCCACCCCGGCCCACGGGTCTGCAGAGGCCGCAAAAGGAGATAAAATGGCAACTACCGTGGATAAAATCTGTAATGAGGCGCTGTATCTCCCGGCAGAGGCGCGTATTAGCCTTATTGAGCGTCTGCTCAACAGCCTTAACCTCCCGACTCAGGCTGACATTGACCATCTGTGGGCCGAAGAGGCTGAGCGCCGCATCACTGAAATAGATCGTGGCGATATCAAACTAATCCCTGGTGAACAGGTTTTTGATACTATCCGCCGGAAGTACGGACAATGACATTCAGTTTTCACCCGCGCGCCGAGCAGGAGCTCGACAAGGCGGTACGCTACTATGAAGAATGTAGTTCAGGACTTGGTCTTGAATTTGCTGAAGAGGTGTATGCAGCCATTGCCCGTATCATTGCATACAGCTTTAGGGCCTTTAAGCTTCACGAAAAGTCCTCGATTTAGAGGCAAGGTCTGAAGGTTTTAAATCGTGAAGTAATCGTGAGGCTATAAAAGTATTTGGATACCTATGGGACGACTTGTGTAGACATGCTGGTGACTCATTGTCACCCCCCTGGCATGGAGACCTTCTCGCGCAGCGCGATGATGCCGTTACTGTTGGCGAATCTCAATTTCTTGATTGGGAACAAGCAAAGAAAAAAATCCGTGAATCTTTGCCATGAACAAGCAATAAATGTATCTTTTAATAATACAAATGTATGCTATAAAAGTACAATATGGACATTCTCACACAAATACTATCATCAAAAGTTCGGGCGGCTATATTTCGGAATCTATTTGGATTCAGTGCTTCTGAACTCCACATGCGAGAAATACAGAGAGTTGCTGACTGCACTATCGGTCCGGTACAAGTTGAGTTGAAGAAACTTCTTGCAGTGCAATTAGTTTCGGCCCGGCGTAGCAGTAACCGTCTCTACTATAGGGCAAATCAGGAACATCCGCTCTACCCGGATATCCGCTCAATGGTGCTTAAAACATCGGGGCTCGGAGATTATCTCAAAGAACTTTTCTGCAGCAGAGATGACATTGAAACAGCATTTATATTCGGTTCAATTGCTTCCGGTGAAGAGACCGCTGCAAGTGATCTAGACCTTATTGTCATTGGGACAATTGGTCTGCGTGCCTTATCAACGGTCTTGATTGATTTTAAAAGCAGGGTTGGACGCGAAGTGAATCCTCATGTTTTTACCCATGACGAGTTTATGCAACGTCGGAAGAATGGTGAACATTTCATTACCAATGTGATTTCATCATCCAGGATGTTCATAAAAGGGACTGAAAATGACCTTGTCTAAATGGGTTGAATACGGATGGCTTCGGCAGCATAAAACTACGCGACAGGAAATAGCTGATCTGCTGGGAATTGTTGACCGCGATCTAAGCGATGCACAGACCGGAAGGATTTCGACAGACTGGCAGTTTGGAATAGCCTACAATGCGGCACTCAAATTGTGCACGATTTTGCTCTATGCCGAAGGATACCGTGCTGGCCAGGGATTACAGCACTATCGAACAATTCAGGCGTTGCCATTAATACTTGGCAGCAATCGGGAAGTTGATGCAGCGTATCTCGATACATGCAGAGTGAAGCGCAACACCGTTGAGTATGATCGGATCGGCGCAACCAGCGATAGCGAAGCTCTTGAATTGATAGAGTTTGTACGAGATCTTCGGGCAGAAGTGGTAATGTGGCTACAGGCCAACTATTCTGAATTGCTATTAAAGTGAATTTGTCCGGGGACTAGCTCCACAGGTGCCTGTTCCCCTCAGAAGTCACAAAACATGACGGGTACGAGAAATTGGTAATTAAATGGGGAGTGACCCTGTTTATTGAGGCTAAAAAGGATTTCAAAGCCTTTAGCTTCAGGATTACCCAGGATTTCAACGGATTACGGCAAAGACTTTTTGGTTTTAGAATCCAGAGTAATCGCAGTAATCCCGAGGCTAAAAAGGATTTCAAAGCCTTTAGCTTCAGGATTACCCAGGATTTCGACGGATTATGGCAAAGACTTTTTGGTTTAGAATCCAGAGTAATCGCAGTAATCCCGAGGCCAACAACTTGTAGGGCCTTTAAGCTTCACGAACCGTCCCCGATTTTAGGCAAGGTCTGAAGGTTTTAAATCGTGAAATAATCGTGAGGCTAACAGACTTAAGGCCTTTGGGATCAAGACAATAGGCAGAAGAGTTGAAGAGCAGAGAAATGATCAGTCTGTACTGAGAGAAGAACCTGTCGCTTGCAATAGTGTTTTTGACCACCAAAAGAGGCTTTTAAGCACGAAAAACAGCTGTTTATGGGGTGTAAAACTTTAAATATTAAATGGTTACCTTGGTCCGACCCCCAAACAAGTAGCCTGTCCCCTTTAGAACTGTCGTTGGAGGTAATAAAATGAATCGAAAAGAAGCCGTAAACACCCTTACAAAGCTAAAACCTGAATTAACCGGGCGTTTTGGAGTTACACGCCTCGCCCTATTCGGATCAACAGCCCGTGATCTTGCTAACAGGGAAAGTGATATTGATATTCTAGTGGCTTTTGATGGTCCTGCCACCTCTGCAAAATATTTTGGTGTTCAATTTTTACTGGAAGACACGTTTGGTTGCAGGGTCGATCTGGTGACGGAAAAAGCACTGCGCTTCGAGTTCCGAAAATTCGTTGAGCAGGATGCAATCTATGTTTGAACGAGAATGGCGTTTTTATTTGGATGATATGATCCAGTTTTCTGAAAAAGTTTTGGTCTATACGGAAGGACTTGATCAGGAAAGTTTTGAAGCTGACGAAAAAGCTTATGATGCGACAATAAGAAAATTGGAATTAATAGGTGAAGCCGCAACACATATCCCTGATAAAATTAGAGAAGCATCTTCGTCAATTTCCTGGCGTAAAGTTATTGCAACTCGGAATAGACTTATTCACGGATATCTGGGAATAGACAATGATATTCTGTGGAGTATCATCCAAGATGATATCCCTGTCTTACTGCAAGATTTGAAAAGTCTAAAAGATCAAAGGTTGAGTGACGAAGTACTGTAACGCCTCAGTCGGAATTGGACTTTCAGGCCGCTTGATCTAATGGTAAGTCAGCTTCCCCTGAAGGCCTGATTTCAGAATAAGCTTGCTGTCGTTTTTGTTTTCTCAGTTCTCTGGCTTCTTCAAGTTTTCTGTCACGCTCTTTGAATATTTCCAGGTCTCTGCCATTCAGTTTGTCGGCGGGTGCAACGTAGCCAATTGCGCTGTGCAGTCTGACGGTGTTGTAGTGTTCGATGTACTTTTCTACTATCCGGCGAGCATCGTCAAGGGAAAGCGGGACACCCGGACGGATGCACTCAGTCTTGATGGTCTTGTGAAATCGTTCCAGCTTACCGTTTGACTGCGGATAGAACGGAGAAGTCCGTACATGCGTCATTCCGGAGATACGAATGAATTCCTTGAAATCCTTGGCAATAAACTGCGGCCCGTTGTCGGAAATGATCCGTGGTCGTGCAGCAGGGTATTTCTCTTTGGCTCGCTGCAGAATGATTTCAATATCTGGTTCCGTCATCTGCTCTCTGATCTCCCAATGGATAATGGAACGACTGCAACCATCCAGGAAGCTGCACAGGTAGTAGAAAGTGCCACGGATGTTGAGGTAAGAAACATCCACGTGCCAGTGGTCATGAGGTAGCAGCGGCTGTACGAAACCGGTGCCTTTGAGAGACGGCTTCTGATTCCATTTGTTAAGCAAGCCTGCTTTTGAAAGAACGCGCCAGGTGCTGGAAGGGCTGACAGCCACAACATCCTGATCCAGCATCATAAAGGTTAGCCGCCGGTAGCCCTCAAGCGGGTTGTCTATGGCGAATTTGATGATGGCTTCCCGTTCCCAGAATGCCAGCCAGAAGTCACGAGGAATCGGGGCGTTGTGCTCGTTAGCCTTACCGTACCGCTCGATCCAGCTGTAAAATTTGCTCTTTGAGACATCCAGCCAGGATATGAAGTGTTTCAGCGGAATCTCCGCTTTGTCGCTCCATTCTTTGGTGTAATCGACAACGGCATCGCGAATGTCATGGGGAACCCAGCCGCCTGTTAAAGCTCCCCAAGTTCTTTTTTTAGCTTGATGTGCTCCTCCATCAATTCTGAGAGCACTTCATGCTTCCTGATTAACTTGGCTTCGAGTTGCTGGATTTTGACTTCCTCAACACGCTTTTGAGGTTTGTCTTCACGGGTAAATGCTGCGGCTCCATTCTCGAAAAACTGCTTTTGCCAGATGTAGAAAATTGTTGGCTGAAGCTGATGTTTGTCACACAGATCTGAAACAGGTACGTGCTCGACCAGATGACGCCGTAAAATAGAAACTTTCTCTTCGGGGGTGTAATTGTGACGTTTCTTTCGCATGGACTTTCCTCCGTTCGTGATGGTTTATCACAAACGAACCAAAAGTCCTATTCACGCTGAGCCAATACAGTACTTCAAAGTGGGTATTAAAGTGGAATTTAGCATTTAAATAGTGGGAGTCCCAATTTATTGAAGTTCGAGGCGTGGATCACAATAGATAAATGGATAACAGCGTCCCCTCGGGGCATATGCAAAAAGTGAGGTTTTATGAGTGTTGCGATAAAACTGGAACAGATGACAATAGCTGACAAGATCAGCACAATGGAATACCTATGGGACGACTTGTGTAGACATGCTGGTGACTCATTGTCACCCCCCTGGCATGGAGACCTTCTCGCGCAGCGCGATGATGCCGTTACTGTAGGCGAATCTCAATTTCTTGATTGGGAACAAGCAAAGAAAAAAATCCGTGAATCTTTGTCATGAAGATTCGTCTGCTTGACACGGCACTTCAAGATCTGATGGAAGGCTCTGACTTCTATGAAAGACAAGAGAAAGATCTTGGGGCTTATTTTCTTGATTCACTTTTTTCTGATATTGATTCGCTTCTCATTTACGCAGGAATTCATTCGATTTTTTTCAAAGCATATTACAGACTCTTGTCAAAAAGATTTCCGTTTGCAATCTACTATCGCATAGACGGCAACGACGTTATGGTTTATGCCGTACTTGATTGCAGGAGAAATCCAGCTTGGGCGAGAAAACGCTTAAAAACAGTATGATTGGATCTGGCGACTCAACCGATGACCGTTGAAGCTATAGATTGAAGTGACGCTAAAAGGTCAGAAGGGCTATTTAATTAAAAGGTGCCTGTCCCCCTCAGAAGTCCAATTGAGCTTAAATTTGTCGTGTTGAAATTCAAACACACCATCAGAAAGAAGAAAAATGAACCCTAATGATAACTTGTCATCTTGAAGGCCTGTCCCCAAAGGCTTATAGGCAAGGTTTGAAGGTTTTAAATCGTGAAATAATCGTGAAGCTAACAGACTTAAGGCCTTTGGGATCAAGGCAATAGGCAGAAGAGTTGAAGAGCAGAGAAATGATCAGTCTGTACTGAGAGAAGAACCTGTCGCTTGCAATAGTGTTTTTGACCACCAAAAGAGGCTTTTAAGCACGAAAAACAGCTGTTTATGGGGTGTAAAACTTTAAATATTAAATGGTTACCTTGGTCCGACCCCCAAGCAACCCCAGGCCTTGCCGAATTAGGGACTGCGTGAACAAATCCTGTTGCACGCCCTTGGAAGTGTTTCAAGGCTGGCGGGTTGGCCCTAACTCAATCTTCTGCAATGGTGTAGCTGTTGATTGCCATGACGCCGATTACGACGTCATGGCAATCAACAGGTAATAAAAAACCAGGTGCAGCAAATGGATGTCTGGTCGCATGATCATGCGGACCGCTTGGAAAGATTAAAAAGATTGGACGGCATGAAGGATAAAAACAAGGCCACCGGTGAGTTCGGAAGGTTATGGGAAATCTCCGTTTTCCCCTTGACAAAACTTATCATGGATGTCCCCTATTTATTTGTTTATTGAACAGGAGAAAGTTTGTTGAAAATATTTGTGCGGGGAAAACGAAGTACAATAAAAATTGCGGCTATCTCTGGTTTTCACGTAAGCTTCAGTCAATTATTGTGTTGAATCGCCTACAGTGTCTTATAGATAGCGCCAAAGAACACCAAGGATTTCGACGCTACTTCAAAAATACATCATGGATGTTTTCAGAGCAAATCTTGCGGATGATCGCTGGACTTCTTGTTGGCATTTGGGTAGCAAGATATTTGGGTCCTAAGCAGTTTGGTGTTTTTAGCTATGTATTGGCGTTTACCTCAATTTTTGCTGGGATTGCAAAGATGGGGTTGGATAACATTGTGGTACGAGATCTGATACTGGATTCAGATAACCGAGATGTGTATCTAGGTACAGCGTTTTGGCTTAAAGTTATTGGTGCTATTGTAGCATTTGTTGTCGTTGTCTTCGCCACTTCATTTACATCAAACGACACCACGACAAATTTTTATATATGTATTGTTGCTGGTGGAATGATTTTCCAAAGTTTTGAGGTAATTGATTTTTATTTCCAATCCAAGGTTCTTTCCAAATTCATTTCCATTTGCAAAATGGCGCAACTTTTGTTTTCCTCACTCATAAAGATTTATTTAGTCCTCACGGGGGCTGGATTGGTTTGGTTTGTTCTGGTAAGCCTGTTTGATCAGTTTTCTCTGGCGGTTTCGCTCGGTCTATCCTATCGCACCCAGAAAATTGGGAGTTTTTATCGTAGTTTTGACAAGCTAATAGCGTGGAAATTGATGAAAGATAGCTGGCCTCTCATATTGAGTGCACTAATGGCAATGATATATATGCGTATTGACCAAGTTATGATCAAGGAGATGCTAGGTGACCAAGAAGTAGGAATTTATTCTGCGGCAGTAAGACTCAGCGAGGTGTGTTATTTTCTCCCAGTGATCATTACTAATTCTCTTTTTCCTGCAATTTTATCGGCAAAGAAAGTAAGTGAGGAGTTATATTATGCGAGGCTTCAAAAGCTTTATACCTTAATGATATGGTCGGCGATAGTAATCGCTGTGCCCATGTCATTGCTCAGCAACTGGCTTGTAGAACTTTTATATGGAGAAGCATATAAGGCTGCGGGTAAAGTACTGATGATAAATATTTGGGCAGGTGTCTTTGTCTTCTTAAGCGCTGCATTTGGTAAATTTTTAATAGCTGAAAACTTAGCAATAATAAATACATATAGAACCGTATTGGGTGCAACTTTAAACATATTGTTAAACTATCCTTTCATTAAAATCTATGGTGTGACCGGTGCAGCATTTTCAACTTTGATTAGCCTGGCTGTTGTTAATATCGGATATGATATTTTTGATAAAAGATTGCACCAACAGTTTAAATTGAAAGTAAATGCATTATTTTATCCTGTTTGGAGAAAAAATGGTTAATCCTATGAGGTTAAACACATTTAGAACTGGCTGTCTTCGCTTGCAGTCATTTATCAGCAATTTTAGTTATCTCTTGCTGAAGAAGCCTTATTCTATAGAAAAACCGGTTGTTCTACAATTTCCAGTCACAGATATTTGTAACTCTGCGTGCCAAATGTGTCGAATTTGGAAAAATAAAAAATCAAATGACATCACACCTGAACAATTGCGGCGTGGTTTGTGTAATCCGCTCTACAGTGAAGTGACGGGTGTTGGGCTTAACGGCGGCGAGCCTACACTCCGAAAAGATTTGGCAGAATTGGCTTTGGTGCTGTTCGAAGGTCTGCCAAAACTGAGATCTGTTTCACTGATTACAAACGCATATAACTATCAAGAGGTAATTGATCGAATTGGTGAGGTCGGCGAGGTAATTCGCGCACACAATGGGTATTATGACGTCATGGTTTCGCTTGACGGTTATGGTGATTTGCATGACCGTGTGCGTGGTAGACAAGGCAATTTCGAACATGCACAAAAGGTAATAGATTTTGCTTTAGCCTCACCGCTGGTCCATAACGTGCGAATCGGTTGTACCATTATCAAAGAAAATGTCTACGGATTGGCGGACCTATTTGAATATTGCCAGTCACGCGGCCTGTATATTAAGTACCGACTCGGCGTCCCACATCAACGATTATATACGCGAAATCTGATTGAGCCTTATGCCCTAAACTTAGAAGAAAAATACCATATTGCGGAATTTCTTGAAGGGCTAATAACACATTATGAAACTAACGAGCATCAGAAATTCTTCTATCGTTCTTTAATCGACCAGATATTACATAAATCGCCACGCAAGGCCGGTTGTGATTGGCAACATCGGGGAGTAACCATCACTTCTAAGGGCGAATTACTTTTCTGTGCCGTTCAGAGTAAAGTGTTGGGCAATATTACGGAGGATGACAGCCAAAAGATCTATTTTGGAAATGCGACACATCTCAAAGAAATAATTTCAACTAAGTGCGATAATTGTAACCATGATTATGTTGGCGTACCTCCAAAAAAACAATATGCCAAACAGTTGGCAATGCAAACGCTCAAAAAAATTGGACCTGCAGATTTTGCAAATAAGATTAAGAGTACAATCATAACCCAGAGATGGTTGCAACAGTATCGTTTTGCCACCAGATTAAAACTGTGTAAAAAAATAGAATCAAAACAACAAAATTTGGCACTCTTTAAATCGTCGACAAAGCGAGTATTGATTTGCGGTTGGTATGGCACTGAAACTCTCGGTGATAAGGCTATTTTGGGTGGTGTAATTTCCGCTATCCGGCAAGCGCTGGGTGACGTTCAATTCACCTTAGTTTCGCTATTTCCTTACGTCAGTGAGATGACTCGCCTTCAAATGACAGAGCTTGTTGATATCCAAATCGTAGATCCCAAAGAGGGTATACGTATTACAGCTAGCATGGATTTAGTCGTTTTTGGTGGCGGTCCACTGATGGCACAAATCGATCAGTTAGCAGAGATGGAGGTTATATTCAGTGCTGCCAATAAACATGGGATACCTACTTTAATTGCTGGGTGTGGTGTTGGGCCGCTTGGTAATCAATGGCATAACAAGTCGATAGCCCGAATTCTTTCAGCAGCATCGATGCGTATTTATCGTGATGCCAAATCACTAGAATTAGCTGCAATTCTGGGTGTCGATGTAACGAATGATATTGTGGCAGAAGACCCTGCCTTCACTTGGTTAAAAAAACAACTGGGGGATTTAAAAACAAAACCACCTGCTGACCATAAGATCCTGTTACTAGGGTTGCGTGATTTTCCATACGTTGAATATGCTAAGCACTTAAGTACGGAAAAGAGCATGGAAGCAAAAGACCATTATGAAAATGCAGTAATTACCGCACTCGAAAAGCTTAGTTCACAGCACAGCGATTTACTCATTCGCCCGTTACCAATGTGCACAAACCATTTTGGTAATGATGACCGTTGGTTTTATCGTCGATTGTTTCGTAATAATGAACGTTTGATAAATTGTCTTGATTTGTCTCTATTAGGCCCCGAGTTGACCCCTTTAAAGTACTGCGAGGCATTTAGAGGTGCACATGTTGTATTGGCCATGCGATTTCATTCTCTTGTTTTTGCACTCGGTTTAGGGGCGCCTGCTATTGCAATCGACTATACTCTCGGCAAAGGTAAGGTTCGTTCATTGGCAGAACAATTTGGTGTACCTTATAAATCACTCGCAAATATTGATGCCGAGTTTATTGTTCGTGAAATTGATTGCTTGCTGAAAGCTCCCATCATACAAACGCTGGATTTTAATCCAACTTTTAGTGATGAGATGGTGGCCGGATTGTCCCGGATCATGTTAGAGTGAAAAAGTGATTTGTAATGGGTATAGTTTTGAATATGAATGGTATTGTTTCAGATAGCGGTGCTTATTGGGTCAAATAATCAAATGAAAATACTAATAGTCAATACATCGGATATAGAAGGTGGCGCGGCAAGGGCAGCTTATAGGCTTCATAGGGCTTTGCTTACCCATGGTATCGACTCTCAAATGCTTGTGCAAAGCAAATACAGTGATGATCGTACTGTAATTACTGAAACTAACAAATTAAAAATAAAACTTAATAGGTTGCGCCCCTTATTGGATACGTTACCGTTACGCTTTTATAAGAAGCGAACGATGACATCTTTTAGCCCTTCATGGCTTCCGTTTTCAAATATTGTCGGTAAAATTAACGAAATTAACCCTGACGTTGTTCATTTGCACTGGATTTGTTCGGCTATGATGAGAACAGAAGATATTGCTAAGATAAAAGTACCGATTGTATGGAGCTTACATGATATGTGGGCTTTTACTGGTGGGTGCCATTATGATGAAGAGTGCAAAGGTTATATAAATAATTGTGGAAATTGTATTGTATTAGGCAGCAATAACTCATTTGATTTAAGCAGAAAAATATGGGGTCACAAAAAGAAAGCGTTTGCTAAAATTACTAATATCACAATAGTGGGACTCAGTAAATGGTTGGAGTGTTGCGCTAAAAATAGTAGTCTGTTCACAAATAAAAGTGTTACCAATATCCCAAACCCTATAGATACAGATAGGTTTAAATCATTTGACAAAAGAAAAGCAAGGGAGCTTTGGAATTTGCCAAAAGATAAAAAACTTGTTCTTTTTGGCGCGATGGCTGATACAAGTGATCCTCGAAAAGGTTTTAATGTACTTAGTGAAGCTTTACATAAACTAAAAAACGATGATGTAGAGCTTGTAGTGTTTGGTAGCAGCGAGCCTAAAAAGCCTCAATACTTTGATTTTAAAGCACACTATTTGGGTCATATTCATGATGATGTGAGCTTAGTGACTCTTTATAGTGCTGTAGATGTTATGGTCGTTCCGAGTTTACAGGAAAATCTTTCTAATGCAATTATGGAGGCGTTGGCATGTGAACTACCTGTGGTTGGGTTTGAGATTGGTGGAAATATTGATATGGTAGAGCATCTTGTCTGCGGATATTTAGCTAAACCATTTGATACCAATGAGTTAGCTAATGGCATCGAATGGGTTTTGAACGCTGAAAATTATGATGAGCTTTGCCATAATGCAAGAGAAAAAATTATCACAGAATTTGATAGCAAAATTATAGTAAGGAGGTATGTGGAGTTATACAAAAAAATATTAAGTGAATATGTTACCTTATAAGGAAATAGAGTAAATGCTAGTTATGAGCACCTTGGAACACATTGCACTACACACTGAAATATATCTATACTCATTTCTAGCAGCATTATTGTTGTTATCAATAATCAACTATATGTATTTTCGTGAAATATACTCCGGGCTTATAAATTTTCAAATGTCATTTGTGTTTAACTTTTCAATTATTTTTTACGGATACTATTTTAATTTATTACCGTTTGAAAGAAGTATGCATTTTATTTTCTACGAACTTATCGTCACGGTAGGAATATATACGATTTATATAAAAACGATCACTAGTAGAAAAATTATATTTAGCAAATTATTTGAAGCACCAATAGTTAAAATAACTATTATTATTATTGTATTTAATCTGTGCTTGATGTGTATGTATTATGTTTTTGTTCCGAGTGCTGGAGAAGGATCAAGAATAGAGTTTATGACAAGTAGATGGTTTTCTTTTGTTCGTCCGATTGATTTTATTTTACAACCATTAGGCTACTTCCTTGTTGTTTATTTCTATGATCATGGGAAGAAGCTCCTGCCAAGTTTGCTCTTAGTGTCGCTGGTATTGCCGAATATCGCATCAGGGTCTAAAGCCTCTTTTGTTATTGCTATATTATCGGCTTTTCTTATTTATAAACAGCTAAAGGGTTCTAAAATTGTAATTTCGAATAAGTTGAAAATATTAATGATAATGTTTGTAGTTTACGCTGTAAAATCTTCTCTGGATCGTCTTCGCGTTGGTTTATTAGATTTGGCATTGAGATTTATTAGAACTGGTGAAGCCACAATTATCGTTTACTTTTCTGATAATCCAACAGAGGCATGTAGAGACACATCGATGTTCGCGGCATTACACCGAGGAGTTGCAAAACTATTTCGCGATCCGAGTGCATTAGATGTTGATACACTATTTGGATTTGCATTGAGCATTATCGATTATGGAGGTCACAACTTTACCGGACCTAACTCGCAAATCTCAAGTTATATGATGTGCAACTTCCCTGGATGGTACAATGTGGTTGGGGTTTTAGCAATTGTAACATTTTTCTCAATAATATGGATTTTTTTTAAACTAATTATCATAAATAACAAATCTAGTCTAACAATCTTGTTGTTACCATTTATGTTGGCTGCCATAAGTGGCTATGCACAAAGTTATGATTTCGGCGTAAGCAGTTTAACGGTAATATTTATGATTTGTATAATAAGTAGTTATATGAGGTTTCTATATGTTGCGACAAGGGCACGCCGAACTAACAATAATATTAGCAATTAAAGATGTTGACAGAGCACAGTATTACGCTTGTTTAAATTCGGTCGCGGCATTAAAGAGCTCAGTTAAAATTAATATTATAGTAGTTGCTTCAGGTACTGTACCACCAATTTCTAGTTTTATAAAAGACCGCTTTTTTAATTTTATCATTATAAATCAAAAGCCAGAGGGTGTGTATAGTGCTTTTAATAGAGGATTGCAGGAACCATTAGCGGACTATGTACTCTTTATTGGCGCAGATGATTTGATTCTGCCTGGTCTTGATGCTGTTTTATCCAAAATCAATAATTTGGGGTCACCAAAACTAATAGCAGCATGTGCTCTTATGCAAAACATTGGTATTTCAAAACCAAGTAGAATAAGAAGCAACTTAATATTTAGGAACTGGTGCCAACAAGGATTACTTTATCATTCAAGTGTATTTGACTCAAATAAATTTGATACAAAATATAAAATGCAGGCGGATCATAAGTTTAATATGGAATTAGTAGCTAATCCGAAAACATTGATTAGCTATCAACCGGACATTATATCGTATTTTGCTTTCGGTGGAATCTCATCAACAGTTCATGACTGGCCGTTTCGAGAAGATATGCCTGCTATAGTAAGAAAAAACTATGGTTTTATATTTTGGTTACTAGCTCTGTTTAAGAGGAAAGTTGCATCAATAATTAAAAAATACCCAGTGTAATGTCTTTAATCACAAGAGATATCCATGAAAACAATTAAAACTAATGCAGCAATAACTATTTGTGCGATTAACTATCTTTCAAAGGCGTTAGTCTTGCGTGAATCCTTTTTGGACTGTCATGACGATACGGATTTTTATATCTTGTTAATTGATAAGAAAGACATTGAAATTGAGGCACTGTGCGCAAACGTTAATATTATGTGGGCAGAAGACCTTCCAATCTCTGATTTTACTTGTTATGCGTTCAAGTTCGATATTATTGAGCTTAGCACTAACGTCAAGCCAACGGCTCTTAGAATGTTGTTAGCGAAATACGGAACAGTACTTTACATAGATCCAGATATCAAAGTGTATAAGTATCTACAGCCTGTTTATGAAAATCTTGTTGCACATTCAATAGTTGTAACCCCCCACACTATGACTCAAGTCTTGGACGGAAAAAATCCATCGGATGTAGATTTTTCAAGGATGGGCTCTTTTAATCTTGGATTTGTTGGGGTTAGCAGATGTGAAGAGGGTATTGCCTTTCTCGATTGGTGGTCAGAGCGTTGCTTGAAGCTTGGATATTATGAGCCACAACTTGGTTTAGCAGTTGATCAGAAATGGGTTGATCTTGCCCCCTGTTTTTTCCCGAACCTTAAGGTCATGAGAGATCTAGGATTGAATGTAGCTTTCTGGAATCTTCACGAGAGAAAGCTCTCCAAGCGAGATGAACAATGGTATGTGAATTGTGATTCTCCGCTATATTTTTTCCATTTTAGTTCCTTCAGCACAGAAGACCCCCACGCAATAGCACATAAACAATCCAGATTTGCTTCCGGTAGCAGACCAGATCTACACGAACTTGTAGATGAATATGCATCGTTGTTGGGCGCAAAGGATGATGCCAAATTTTCATCAACGAAATATTCAAATGATTATTTTGATGATGGAACCTATATTACACCTGCTTTGAGAAGATTTTATGCTGCGCTTGAGGATACGTTTACTGACGTCAAAAATCCCTTCTCAAGTATTTCGAGGGTATATAAATTTGCCATTAAACAGCGATTAGCGCTTAAGGGATATAAGCCTGCACAGCGCTATACATTTAAAGACATGGATAAGTTTTCTTCTGCTATAAACATAATAAATAGATTATTACGTCTATTTTTACGGGTGGTAGGTCCAAACAGATATTTTTCTTTTATGAAATACTTAGTACATCTATCAAGTATTAGAAATCAAAGAGACGTTTTGAAATAATGTGCATAAGGATTTTTATGAAGCCATCAGTATTGATTACCGGTGGAGCTGGGTTTATCGGTAGAAATGTTTGTAGAAAACTATTGCTGCATGGATACTCGGTACGAGTTCTTGACAACTTTCACCCCCAGATACATGGTGCTGATAACAAACTCCCTGATGACATAGTTTCCCAAGTTGAACTTGTCAGAGCGGATATAAGAGACAGAACTGCTTTGTCCAATGCAGCGAAACACGTTGATATTGTAATACACCTGGCTGCCGAAACAGGCACTGGGCAATCAATGTATGAGATAGCTCGCTATTTTGATGTAAATGTTCAGGGAACGGCAAACCTGCTAGATGTACTGCAGAACAGCAAAAACCCTGTCCGATCTATTATTGTTGCTTCCAGTCGTGCAATTTATGGTGAAGGTAGTTATAGGTGTCTGGAACATGGCCTTGTTTTCCCTGATTCACGCACAAACGCCTGTATGTCTTCCGGAGATTTTGATCTACATTGCCCCGAATGTGGTCAGGTTGTAGAGCTTTTTGACACAGAAGAGTCGGCTCCTTTTCGGCCAATGTCAGTATACGGATTAACAAAACAGGTTCAGGAACAGGCAATTCTGATGCATGCCCGCACAAACAGGATAAATGCGTTTGCGTTACGCTATCAAAATGTCTTTGGGCCAGGGCAATCCCTCAAAAACCCATATACCGGCATTCTTGCTGTTTTCTCAAACCTGGCTCGGCAAGGTCAACCAATTGATGTATATGAGGATGGTTTGGAATCTCGAGATTTTGTGTACATTGACGATGTTGTTGAAGCAACTATGCGTGCGGTAATGCACGATGGTCCTTTTGTGGGTGCTTTAAATGTCGGTACCGGTGAGGCTGTACCGGTTATTACTGTTGCTCAAGAGATAAACAGTTATTTTGGCAACAAATCTGAAATTAGTGTTTCGGGTGCTTTCCGGCTTGGTGATATCAGGCATAATAAAGCTGCAACATGTCGTTTGGAATCGGTTCTTAACTTTAAGCCATCCATTTCTTTTCGAGAAGGTTTGCATAAATTTCTTGCTTGGGCAGAATCCCAACCGCTTGAAGACAAAGCTGCTTACCAAAAGTCGGTGTCAGAACTCAGGGAACGTGGCCTCATGGTGCAAGGTGTAATAGCATAATTATGTCAACTTTATTGGGACTTGTTAAAGCGGATTTGTTGCGGCTTGGTCAAGCTTCAGGGCTTAGGTTGTGGGTCAAGGTCCTCCATCCACGTTTTGTACCTGTCCTGCTCATCCGCCTCTCTCAATTATGCTATGGAAGTCGTCTGCTTCGTCCATTCAGTATGGTGTTCTCTCTTGCAAATGTCATACTTTTTGGCCTTGAAGTAACTCCGCGCTGCAAGATTGGTCCAGGTCTTTTGATCCCCCATACTTCAGGCACGGTCATTGGCGCTGCGGAGCTAGGTAAAAACGTTACCATATTTCAAGGGGTGACTTTGGGCGCTAAATTTGCTGACTTGGGTTTTACTCCTGAAACTCGACCTGTTCTTGAAGATGATGTGGTCATCGGTTCGGGTGCGAAGGTGTTGGGGGGGGTTCGAATAGGTAGGAAAGGGGTGGTCGCCTCGAACTCACTGCTTACTGAATCGGTTCCAGCGAATGGATTTGCAATTGGCGTCCCGGCAGTTGTGAAGGTGCGTGAATGAATAATGCTTCTTTGTCAGGGAAAAAAATTATTCTATTTTGTCCAAAAACTTTTGGATATGAGAGCGCAATTGTTCGCGAAATGGAGTTATTGGGGGCAGAAGTAACATTTCATGGACAATTGCCTTCAGAGCATGCTTGGGTTAAAGCAATATTCAGGCTCTTTCCGAAGCTAGCATGGTGGTATGCAGATCGCTATTTTATTTCTTGGCTCAAACAGCATGGCCCTGCAACATGTGATCTTGTATTTATAGTTAAAGGCGAGGGTTTATCTCCAAATTTCCTTCAAAACCTGAAAAGACGTTACCCTGATTCTCGTTTGATTCTCCATCTTTGGGACAGTCTCATAAATTGCAAACACATCCAGCAAAAATTCCAGTATTTCGAACGTTTATCTAGTTTTGATCCCGAAGATTGCAAAAAAATACCGCAGTTTAAGTACCGGCCCTTATTCTTTCTGGATAAATATTTAAATCGTGAACAGATAAATCTAGGGCATGGTGTGTTCTTTATTGGCACTTTGAATGGAGATAGGCCAAATGTTATCAATCATCTCGTCAAATCATGTAAGTCCCCTTCCGATTTCAGGTTTTGGCTGTTTGTTCGCAGTCGATTCGAACTAAATTTTCGTAAGGTAATTGATAAGTCATTGAAACAAATAGAAGCATCTCATCTAATTTATAAACCGATGTCTGCAGAGGTTATCTCTCAGCATTACAATGAATGTGCAGCGGTTCTTGATATTGAACACCCCAATCAATCGGGGTTAACGATGAGAACATTTGAGGTTATTGCATCTGGAAAAAAACTGATAACGACGAACAAGAGAATAGTTGAACATGATTTTTATGACCCCGCTCGTATTTATGTCATAGACCGGAACAACCCGAGTATACCGGATAAATTTCTTACTACGCCTGTGCCTGAGCTGTCAGATGAGTTCGTTGCTTATTATTCATTACGGGGATGGATTCTGGATATATTGACAGATTGAAACGCTGAAAGTTGTTAAAGGTTTTTATGAAACGTTTTTTTGATTTTGTCTGTTCATTTATGGCTTTTATTATTTTCGCTATTCCTATGCTGATAACAGCTTTAACTGTTAAGTTGACGTCACAGGGGCCAATCCTCTACTGGTCTGACCGCGTTGGGAAAAACAACATCATTTTCAAAATGCCTAAATTTCGCTCCATGCGAATTGATACCCCCGCAGTTGCCACACATTTGCTTGGTAATCCAGACCAATGGCTGTCACCGGTCGGCGGTTTTCTCCGCAAATCAAGTCTTGATGAACTTCCTCAGTTATTCAGCATCTTGACCGGTGACATGAGTATTGTCGGACCGCGCCCGGCTCTGTTCAATCAGGATGACTTAATTACTATGCGCACTGCTAAAGGAGTTCACCAACTTACTCCCGGTTTGACCGGTTGGGCGCAGATTAATGGGCGTGACGAACTGCCGATATCGCTCAAGGTTGATCTAGATGAATGGTACCTTAATAATCGCTCTTTTTATCTTGATTTGAAGATTATCCTGCAGACTTTTATAAAGGTGCTGAAAAAAGAGGGTGTTAAGCACTGAAGTAAAATTATCAGTAGTGTCCAGAATATTTGAGTTCATGTGGCTTATCAAAAACTAATCAAGAGTCCTGTCCACGCTGAGCCAAGCAAGATTTGTGTGACGAACCAAAATTATAAGGCATCCGTTTCGGATGCCTTATAATTTTATCAGATCTCTATGAAGTTCTTATTTTTGCTATGGGCCTGATTTATAAGTGTAGTCAACGAAACTCCAACTTGTTCCGATCCTGTAATTTAACCTTACATACACAGTACTGCCGTTAGTTGGGAGTCCAGTGATATTTACCGTAGACCCTGTAGTGTAAGTACCGGCAGGATAAGCACCCAGGTTTGACGAGCCTGCAGAAGATCCCACCCATATCTGGAAAAGATTAGCACCGCCAGGTTTCCAGGTTAAAGTCTGGTTTGCTCCTGTAAGAGTTGAACCACTTGTGGGGGCCGTCATCGCAGGCGGAGTTAAATTAATAGCCGTATATGCATAGTCAACGAAACTCCAACTTGTTCCGATCCTGTAATTTAACCTTACATACACAGTACTGCCGTTAGTTGGGAGTCCAGTGATATTTACCGTAGACCCTGTAGTGTAAGTACCGGCAGGATAAGCACCCAGGTTTGACGAGCCTGCAGAAGATCCCACCCATATCTGGAAAAGATTAGCACCGCCAGGTTTCCAGGTTAAAGTCTGGTTTGCTCCTGTAAGAGTTGAACCACTTGTGGGGGCCGTCATCGCAGGCGGAGTTAAATTAATAGCCGTATATGCATAGTCAACGAAACTCCAACTTGTTCCGATCCTGTAATTTAACCTTACATACACAGTACTACCGTTAGTTGGGAGTCCAGTGATATTTACCGTAGACCCTGTAGTGTAAGTACCGGCAGGATAAACACCCAGGTTTGACGAGCCTGCAGAAGATCCCACCCATATCTGGAAAAGATTAGCACCGCCAGGTTTCCAGGTTAAAGTCTGGTTTGCTCCTGTAAGAGTTGAACCACTTGTGGGGGCCGTCATCGCAGGCGGAGTTAAATTAATAGCCGTATATGCATAGTCAACGAAACTCCAACTTGTTCCGATCCTGTAATTTAACCTTACATACACAGTACTACCGTTAGTTGGGAGTCCAGTGATATTTACCGTAGACCCTGTAGTGTAAGTACCGGCAGGATAAGCACCCAGGTTTGACGAGCCTGCAGAAGATCCCACCCATATCTGGAAAAGATTAGCACCGCCAGGTTTCCAGGTTAAAGTCTGGTTTGCTCCTGTAAGAGTTGAACCACTTGTGGGGGCCGTCATCGCAGGCGGAGTTGCCGCAGCAGCATATGTGTAGTCAACAAACTTCCAAATTAAACCAATCCTGAATTTAAGACGTACAAAAACAGCGCTTGAGTCTATGGGGAGTCCTGTAGCAATTGCTGATAATTCTGCAGAAGGGCCGCTAGCAGGGTAGATGCCCAAGTTTGATGTGCCGACAGTAGATCCAATTAATAACTGGAATAGATCGGGGTTTCCCGTTCCTGGTATCCAATTGAATGTCTGGCTTGCCCCTGAAAGTATAGAACCATTTGGTGGTGTGACAATTGATGGGAGAGTTCCTGCGGCAGTATATGTATAATCAACATAGTGCCAATTTACTCCCGTTCTGTAGTTTAATCGAACATAAACCGTACTACCGTCAGTAGGGAGGCCAGTTACATTAACGGTTGTACCCGTAGTATAACCGCCAGTTGGAAAAACTCCAATATCCATACCACCTTGGGAAGAACCGACCATCAATTGGAAAAGGTTGACGGATATGTCGGATGAGGCCCAGCTGAAAGTTTGGGTTGCGCCCGTAAGTACGGAATGATTTGCAGGCGAGGATATATTTACTGAATACACCGTCACCGTAGTCGTCCCCGTCCCAATTCCCCCATTCGAATCCGTCACCTTAAACGTCATCGTATGAGTCCCAACCCCCAGAACTGTCTTAAGAGTGTTGTAGGAAATAGTCGGATTGGCGGTGAAGTAATCATACCCCCCGGTATTATCCACGTTCCAGGCATAGGTAAGCGGTGCCGTGTTGCAGGCATCGAGCGTATCCGTCCCTGAACCAGCCAAAGTCACACTGCCACCAGGTACAACGGTATACGGCCCGCCAGGGATTGCAATCGGGTTGTGGTTAATTACCGTCACATTCTGGGTGACCTGAACGACTTCACCGGTATTGCTGTCGATGATACCCAATGAAACCGGATGCGTACCGATAGGAAGTGTCGTTGTTACATTCTGCGTCGCGTAGTTGATGCCCTGAATCAACCAGCTGTAACCGGTAATCGAACCGGTAGACGCGGTTGAAGTGCTGTTAAAAGATATGGAGTCACAGAAACCGATATTACCGCTGATCGGTGCGGTGGTGAAGCTGGCGGTGAGTGCTCCGGTAACGACCACGTCAATCGGTGCTGACACCGCCACGCCGCCGAGACTGTCTGTTACGCTGGCGGTGATGGTGTGCGTACCGGTTGCGACACCGGTCCAGGTGTATGCGTATGGAGCAGACGCCGGAGTGGGGTCAACTCCTATCTGGTTTGCGCCTTCATAGAAGGCTATCTGACTGATGGTTGCGCCGCTCGGCAGTCCGCCGCTGAGGGTGGCGGTCAGTGTGATCGACCCTGGTGCGGTAAATGTTCCCGAAGCAGCAACTGATACTGACAGCGGGGTGGCTATGCCGGAGAAGGTGGAGCCTTTGGCATTGAACGCCTCAACCTTGTAGATAGCGCCTGCAGCCGGATTGGTAACGCTATAACTGGTGCTGTTGGCGAGAAGATTGGCACTGTTCAGCTTGGTGAACGTCGAGCCGCCATCGGTTGAACTATAGATATTGTAACCGATCTCGTTGGCCGGGTTGCCGAAGGTTGAAAGAGACGTATAGGTTACGGGTGTCGGATCGTTCCATGTTACCGTCACTGCGCCATTGTTTGATGCAGCTTTTGCGCTGAAGGACGGCGGCATGAGGGCCTTGTAGTTAAGTACGATCGGCCGCATCATGTCCATCTCTTCGTGGCTCAGGATGTGGCAGTGCCAGACGTACTCCCAGCCGAAATCATACATGACATTGGTGACAACCGGGGTGCGGGCATTGCCGGTGGTCCAGTCAACGCTGTTGAAACCCATTGGTGAATCGATTGGAATCGCCGGGTTGAGTGGGCGCAGGCTGTTGGTAATGCCGAAGGGAAGTGCCGGCGTGCGTGGACGCACGGCGACGATAGTGTCTTCCAGCGGGCTGATTTTGACGACCTCTTTCCAGCCGAGTTCGTTCGGTTCCGGCATGAGGATCTGTCCGTCCCAGCCGACACGGTTGATCACCTGCACGTCAAAAATATGAAAGTGAATCGGGTGCGTATCGACACCGTTGTGCGAGATCTTCCAGATCTGGGTGCCGTCTGCCAGGGTCTGGGTGCCCGGTATAACGGACACATTTACCTGGGTCGAGTCATTGATGGTTTCGGTCGGGAGATCGGAGAAACCGTACAGTATCAGCAGGGCATTAAGTGTGGTCGGATTGGGGAGCTGCATGGCGAGGTTGCCGCTCATACGGCCGTAGACCGGGTCAAAGGAAGCGCCCATCTCATCATGAATCCCTTTGGGTTCGGTTATGGCCTTGACGCTTTCGCCTGCGAGGGTCTTGAACTGCAGGAACTGGTCATTGATCTGGTTAATACCCTCCCACGGGAAGTTGGTGGGGAAGAATGAATTCGGATAGGCATCCTTGTAGGCGGCCTGGCCGACGATAATCGGTTCCTGAGCTCTTTCGAAGAGTGTCTTGGCCGGGGCCGGGTTCAGGGCGGTAACCGGCGCTGCCGAGGTAAATTCTTTTTCCAGGTTGGCCTGGTTGAAGGTGTAGGCCGGGTCTGTGCCGGCAGATGAACGGACAATAACCTGCATGACGGTACGGGTGTTGGGGGCGTATCCGACCAGCGGGCCGTGACCGTTTTCCCAGGCGCCGGTTGCCGGGTTGAAGGTGCCGCCGTTACCAAAGCCGCCGGAATCACGCATGTCCGGAGCGCCGGTGTAATAGTCATAGCCGGCAACGCGGGCGGGCCATGCGGCCGGGGCATCGTTGTACAGAATCAGGGTTTTGCCGGCGTAGGCGCTGAAGTCGACAATAACGTCAACGCGTTCTGCCGGACCGACGGCGAGACCCATTTTGTCAACATTGCCGACCCAGAAGGCGGTCGGGTCGGTGTTGTAGGTAATCGGCTGCGGCACAATAACCACCGGTTTGGGCAGGAAGCCGCTGTCGGTGCCGATCTGGATAAAGCTTGGACCGGCAAGGGTGGGGTCGGGTACGCCACCGTCACGGCCGTCTGTCGGCCAGAACTCCGGCCAGGGATTGCCGCCGGCCGCTGCCTGAGCTGCCAGCTCAGCCGATGCCAATACCATTTTTACTTCGGTTCTGTTGGAACGGTTGGCTCCGAGCAGTCTGCTGTCCGGGCTCAGCTGTCCCGGATCTGCTTCATAGAAAGAGAGGTTGAAGAAGCGATCGCTGGCGGCGTTCAGAACGCGGAAGCGATAGGCCCGTGGATCAACGGTCAGCGTAGGGAAGGCGGTACCGTTCACGACGGCACTATCCTGAAATGCTTCCATACCCATTGAAACATTGGGTGTTCCCGGAATGAGCGGTGGTTGTCCGGGGGTTGTGCATTGGGCATAAACAAACGGATTATCGCTTGTACAGTCGGCATCAAAATACGGGTTGGCTACCGGGCCATAGGTGACATCAGTGGCCGGATAGAACCAGGGACCGTACATCCAGCGACCGAAAGGGTTAACCCCGCCAAATCCTGCGGCAAGGGTCTGGGCCGGCATATAGACGTGAGGAAGCCACAGATCGCCGGTGACCGGAGCGCGCACCCCGTTAACTGCCGGAGCGCTGCCCCAGTTCCAGAGAGGATCGGTGAGGCGGATTTTGGGAACGTTTGTTGCCCCGGTGACCGGGTGAGTTACCGGTGTTGCGTCAACGTAGGTCTTGTCCTGAAGTATGAGAGGAATCTGGTCAGGGGGGATAATTCCCCGTGTTTTAAGATCCTGCTCATATTTGTCGGTGATGAAATATCCGGCAGCGTTACCGGCATAGACGTTAAGCCGGGTGATTCCCCAGACGTGGTCATGGTAGAACATCATGCGGGCACTCTGCTGGTTCGTGTAGTAATAGGTCATCGAACCGTCGCCCGGATCGGGCATGTCCGGTACGTTCTGAAAGCTGACTCCCTTGGTAAAGGGGGTGTTTTCTTCAACCGGGGTGATCCACTGGTGTGGTGTGCCGTCACTGATCCAGGGGGTGCGGCCGCCATGGAGATGGATGACCGCGCGGTTCTGGGTGTAACTGGCACAGGTGTTGTTGTTCTGAGTGTTGTCGCAGGGCGTGCTGACACCCCTCGAGCTGCTCGGATTGGCAGGACCGGGGCCTGCACCCATGACCGTTGTGTCGGTCGGTATGAAGAGGTCGCCTGCCGTACCGGAAGGGAGTCTGTTGGTAAACTTGATGCGCACCGGACGGTCTCTCTCCGAGATAATCGTCGGTCCCAGATAGTGGATCGTATCGGGCGTTATGCCGGTGCCGGCAGCCGTGTCGGCGGCTGTGCATGCGTGCAGGTCTGCTCCGCATAAATTCTGGCTCGGCAACGTATTGGCGGAGATATTCGTTCCCCGGTTGACCTGTACATAGCCGCGCAGCAGGGTGCCCGCGCTTGGCAGGTCAGAGTGCATCTGCTCCCGGTACTCAATCAGGTTGATCTCGTAATAATCGGAACCGGGGTAGGTTGTGATGTCCGGTTTGGCAACGGGGAGGTATTGGCCAAGATTGTTTCTCTTGTCAAAACCGACGCCGGGAAGGGTATCGACAAACTTGGCCAGCGGCGGGCTGTTTGCCCAGTTGGCTGTTGTATAATAGTCGGGAGTTGCCGGGCGCCCCAGTGCATCAAGAGGCCCGGTCGGGATAGCGGGGACATTGCCCGCCGCCGCAAGGTGGGGGATGCTCCAGAGACAGAACAGCGCGAGCATCAGCCCGAATTTCCCCATTGTCATCATTCTTTGAATCTTCATATTCCCTCCCTGTAAAGGATTCTTTACCCTGTAAACACCAGTTAACCGCCGATAAAGGCGGATGTACGCCGAGTAAGGCACAATCTTTTAGGGGTAAACCAGAATCTATTTGTTCTGTTTCTTCCGCTTTTATCGGCGTGTATCGGCGTACATCGGCGGTTAACTGCTTTTTTCAGGTTTATCTGTTCGTATCTAATGGCTGCGGGGCGCTGTTTCGTTCTTTTGCTTTCTTTGCATCGTATATTTTCTGCCGTTGTGCTTTCAGCGCATCTGCTGCCGTTTTGCGTTTTGCCGGGGTGATGCGCTGTTCATGTTGTTTGCGTACCATCTCTTTTTTTGCGGCTAACTCCGGTGTCATGGGCCTGTCGTTGCGGGCAAGGGCGAGTCCTCCTGTTATTGACAGCAGCGCCGTCAGTAACAGGGTTAATCCGATTGTGCCGAACATCTGTTTTCTCATGCTGTGCTCCTTTCGTAGTCGTGATTTGAAACCTGATTTAGTGGCTAACGCCCGGTTTCCAAAAAGTGCGTCACAAAAAGATCAAAAGAACTATGTTGTTTGTTGATTATAATAGTGTGATAGCAGGTAGCATGCCAACGGATGTGAGTCTGTAACTAAATGAAATTACGATGGTATTGGAATGGATTGTACGGGGATAGGAACGGTTTTGTCTCAGGTTGAGATTTTTGTCTCAATACTTTTGGTCGTGGACAGCGGAAGTTCTTGTTGCGGTTTTTCCCCTAATGTATATACTGATGTTTATACATTGCGCCTTTTGAGAGGAGATTAATCATGACGAAAGCCATACTCAGCATAAAGCGGTGGGGTAACAGCCTGGGCGTACGTTTGCCCGTGGCAGTATTAAGTGAGGCGCACCTGCACATTGATCAACAGGTTAGTATAGAGGTTTTTGATGGTTGCGTAGTTATTACTCCTATTACTGATGCTCCAATGTCTTTGGAGCAACGACTGGAATGCTTTGATCCGGCGCGTCACGGCGGGGAAGTGATGGCCACAAACAACATCGGGGCGGAGAGATGGTAGCCAGGCCAACATTGGTAGCAGTGAAAAATATCGCCTGGAGCCCTGATCGAAAGGACATCATCTGGATTGACTGCAATCCGCAAGTAGGCCAGGAGATGCGCGATGTACATCCGTTTCTTGTTCTCTCACCACGAACATTCAATGAAAGGACTTCACTGGTCATCGGATTACCCATGACAACGGCAGATTACAATGCTGACAATCCCTTTGCCGTGGTGGTTGGACAGGCAAAGGGAAAGAAAACAGAGAAGACCAGCTACGTTCTTTGTCATCAGCCAAAATCGTTTGACTGGCGCCTGCGAAGCGCTAAGCCGCACCAACTCGGGAAGTTGGACGATTCGCTTTTTAAGCAGGTGTGCCAGCGTCTGAATCAAATCATTCAGATATAACATTGAGTGTGTCTATTTCAATTGAGGATGGTGTGTTGCTCGCCAGCGATGTCCGGTTTGGTTTTTGCAAATGCCTTAAAAGTCCCCCCTACTCTTGCGGGAGGGGAGGCTAAATGCAAAAACCTAACCGGACACTACTGGGTTAAATCATGATTCAATGAATGACCCAGTCACTTTGGGGAAGAATGTCGGGGGTGTCACCGCTGCCGAGGCGTATTATGTAGCATCCCTTCGATACATAGCGTTGTCCGGGGCCAAAACTTAACCGCTCATAATCACGCACGGTCAGGTCCATCTGCATGCTCATGATATCCATAAGATGATCACGATACAGATTGTCGTAGAGGAGATTCAGGCCGCGTAGAGCGGTCTGCTTAAGCATGGTGGTCGTTCGGGACGTGATTCTGCGCTCGCCGAATTCTTTGGCGCTGGAAAGGATGGGGACGTTGGCGTCTCGCACGCCTTCCTGCGATCCGACATACGGTGCCAGGCGGTAGGGATAGGTTATGTAGACTTTGCTGCGTATTGATTCAGGAATAGTGGCTGTTTTTTTGCCCAGATAGCCTGACGATACGAAAATGCTTCCATGGGGTGCAAGTTTTGTCACGAGTTTCGGCAGCTGCGGCACAATGCCGGCATCGGTCCAGAGCAGCAGCACAGACGGCTTATGTTTTTTTAAAAGTTTGTCCACGGTATTCTTGTTGTTCAGCTGCCGTGCCGTGAGGGTCAAGGTGGTCACGGCCGGGCGCTCCAGTTCGCGCCAACTGTTCCGGAAGCCGTCCGCCAGCGCTTTGCCAACCGGGGAATCCTGGACTATCTGGAGGATCGACGCCTTGGTGGAAAGGGATTGTAATCTGTTGAGGTAGCGGGCAGCCGCTTCCCCCTCCTGGGCGTAGCCTTTGTTAAAATAATAGGTGTACCAGCCGGTCTCGGAGATTACCGGTAAATCGGTTATCGGAAAGAGGCAGGGGAGGCGCTGTTCCTCACAGAAATCGTGAATCGGCTGCCAGCTGCGATTGGACATGCCCCCCAATACGGCAAACACCGGTTTGGCGGCGTTGTAAGCGGCAAGTTGAGCGCGCCATGTTTCGGGCGGCCCTTTCAATTCCCACACATCCAGCGATGCCTGGCGAAAGGCGTGTTTCATCTCGATCGTGGGATAATAGCCAAATTTTATGAAATCATTATACAGGTCGAGCTGATGGTTCTTCTGGGCAATAAAGTTCTGTAGCGGTTCCAGTAACGCCTGGCGATCCTCCTGGCTGACATCGTCGGTAATGATAGTGGCAAAGGAGAATCCCGTGCTGGTTGCCCCCGGTGATGGGTCCGAAGAGAGCGCTTCCAGATAGGATATCAGGACATCCATGTCTGTGTCGTCCAGCGGATAGCGGGGCATGACATCATTGAACAGCTGTCCGCTGGGATCGGTGCCAAAACGGAGGGCGTGTGCCAGGGTCTGCCGGTTGTAGGGGGGGCGCTCCAGTACGGTTTTGGCATAGATGTAACGGCCGGTCCGGTCCGGGGTATCGCCAAGTGAGGGGGGGCGGCGATACGGTGTGTAGAGTTTGTTGCCGGTCGTGGGGGGGGTGACGACACCGCCTTCAAAAGAACCGAGTCCGGCGCGAAGATGGCAGCTGGAACAGGAAAAAGCGCTGCTGTCAACCTCCACATCGCCACGGATGAAGGCCGGCATGGGGGCTCCGGAAGGGAGAACACCTTCCCGGTACATCCTCTCGCCGAGGCGCAGGATCTCGGCTTTGGGTGGGTTGAGCTCGGGAACGGGGGCTGCGTTTCCAAGGGAGGCAGAGGCCGTCAACAGTGTGCATACGAGGACTGCAGTAACAGATTTAATCCAATTCATGGTGGTATCCTAAAGGCTGTCTCACGCGCGTTCGCTGTGCTCACTCGAGAACGCAGAGAAAGGCATAAAAATATTTGCAGGCTGCAGTCCATTGAAAATTCTAGGGATTATGTTGACAAGTTGTTTTTCATATAAATTAACCAGTAGTCCCAATAAATCCGTCTCTCGCCCGTTCGTTGCACTCACTCAAGGACGCAGAGAGAAGCATGAGAAAACCGTAGAAAATCTTTTTTTGGTTTACCCCAAAGGACGAATCAGACTTGTCTTTCTCCGCCTTTCTCTGCGAAAGCCCACCGTTAAAACCTTTAATCGTTACCTCTCGCCCGTTCGTTGCACTCACTCAAGGACGCAGAGAGAAGCATGAGAAAACCGTAGAAAATCTTTTTTTGGTTTACCCCAAAGGACGAATCAGACTTGTCTTTCTCCGCCTTTCTCTGCGAAAGCCCACCGTTAAAACCTTTAATCGTTATCTCTCGCCCGTTCGTTGCGCCCACTTAAGGACGCAGAGAAAAGCATGAGAAAACCGTAGAAAATCTTTTTTTGGTTTACCCCAAAGAACGAATCAGACCTTGTCTTTCTCCGCCTTTCTCTGCGAGAGATCGCCGTTAAAACCTTTAATCGTTACCTCTCGCCCGTTCGTTGCACTCACTCAAGGACGCAGAGAGAAGCATGAGAAAACCGTAGAAAATCTATTTTTTGGTTTACCCCAAAGGACGAATCAGACTTGTCTTTCTCCGCCTTTCTCTGCGCGAGCCCGCCGTTAAAACCTTTAATTGTTATCTCTCGCCCGTTCGTTGCACTCACTCAAGGACGCAGAGAGAAGCATGAGAAAACCGTAGAAATTTTTTTTTTTGGTTTACCCCAAAGAACGAATCAGACCTTGTCTTTCTCCGCCTTTCTCTGCGTTCTCTGCGAGAGAAGTTTTCAGGTTTAATAATGGTTTAAGAAAAGATATCGGTCTGCAGTCCATTACAAATTCTGGTTATTCCGCTAACAAGTCGCTCTTCATTGAAATTGATCAGTAGTCCCAATTGCATCCGGGTTAGTTTTAGATAGGTTAATAACTGTTTCTTATGCACCGGCAGTACTTTTTCAACGGATTTAAGTTCAATTATGATCTTATTTTCTACAAGCAAGTCAATTCGGAAACCATCTCTTTGTATCTCAATTCCGCGATACACAACTGGTACAGGAACCTCACCGTCAACGTTAAGACCGATACTTTTTAATTCGATGAGCATGCAAGACTGGTAAACGGACTCAAGCAGTCCGGGGCCCAATTCTTTATGTACGGCGATAGCTGCTCCGATTATCTGAGAAGAAAGATCTTTCATGTGTTGTTTCCCCCGTCTTTCTCTGTGAGAGGCCGCCGTAAAACGTTTAATCTTTATCTCTCGCCCGTTCGTTGCACTCACTCGAGGCCACAGAGAAAATCATGGGAAAACCTTAGAAAATCATTTTTTTGGTTTACTCCAAAGAACGAATCAAACCTTGCTCTCCGCGTTTAATCTATTATCTCTCGCCCGTTCGTTGCACTCACTCAAGGACGCAGAGAAAACCATGAGAAAACCGTAGAAAATCATTTTTTGGTTTACCCCAAAGGATGAATCAGACCTTGTCTTTCTCCGCTTTCCTCTGCGTTCTCTGCGAGAGATGTTTTCAGGTTTGATTATTTCCCGGCCACGCTTTGGTACTCCGCCAGAAATTCGCGGGAACTGAGCAGTCCGAAGAGCCGTACCCAGGTACCGTCTTTCGGTGAACGGATCATATTCAGCGGGTAGTGGGACATCTTGTCCGGAATGTAGGCGTTGAATGCCTTCATTACCGTGTCAATATCGGCTCTGCTGCCGGTCAGAAAGTCCCACCCTGGTTTAGCGCGAAACCGTTTCAAATATGCCTTCATGACTTTGGGGGAATCGTTCTCCGGGTCAATTGTTATCGATACCAGTCGGACCGTGCCTCCGGTGGCAGCAAGTTTGTTCTGCAGATTCAGGAAGCCTGCTGAAAGTACCGGGCAGATGGTGGTGCAGGTGCCGTAGATGAAGTCGACGACGACCGGCGTGTCACCTTTAAGGATCGACTGGAGACGGACCTTTTTGCCGTCCTGGTTTACAAGAACAATGTCGGGAATGGTGTATCTCTCAACAGAACGTTTGTAGCTCTTGCTTTCGGCCTGGGCCGGAGAAGACGGCAAAACGACAGCCATAATAAGGAGCAGCAGGTAAGTCAATAATGTCTGGAATGGAATTTTCATTAGGCACCTGTTTTTTTGATTCAAAGACGGTATTAACCGCCGCCAGAAGTAGGCGCTTCTAAGCGATAAAAGCGGATGTACGCCGAGAGATCAAAACCCTAAGGAGAATCTTGGTTTAACCAAAACAGATTGGTTTGCTTTTACGTGTTGTCTGGTTTTCTCGGCGTGCATCTGCGTCCCTCGGCGGTTAAATAGCTGTTGATTATTTCTTTGCCGGTACTACAGCTTTTGCCGGTGCGTCAACGGCCGGTTTTACTGCGGCAGCCTCATGTGTGACCTCCAGCAGCTCTACATAAAATTTCAACGTAGCTCCCGGCAGAATAAACTCACCGGCGCCATTTTCTCCATATGCAAGGTGTGATGGGCAGACAAAGGTTGCTTTGCCGCCCGGTTTCATCATCTGTATCCCTTCGACCCAGCATTTGATGACATTGTCGAGTCTGAATTCCAACGGATTGCCGCGCTTGAATGAGCTGTCGAATTCTTTGCCGTCGATCAGTGTGCCTCGATAATTGACTTTTACGATATCATTCGCCTTGGGTGCGTCTCCCGTGCCTTCACCGGCTGGTATATAAACCATTCCGGAGGCTGTTTTGATGGCGTTTTTTTCCTTGGCAGCGTTTTCGAGAAATATTTTGCCGGCGCCACTCTGTTTTTCTCCGGAGGCCTTGCGGCGGGCTTTGGCAAGTTCCTGGATTTTTGCATTATATTGTGCCAGGTCAACGCTGATGTTTTTTCCGGTCTGGGCATCTGTCAGGCCCTGCGTGACGGATGCGAATTCCGCTGCTGTCAGGTCAAAGACGGCCAGCGAGCGTGATACCGAAAGCCCGATGGCATAGAGTGTTTTCTGCTCCTCGGTCATTGCCGGAATCTCTGCGGCGTACAGTGCTGTGTGTGTCAGCAGCAATAGAGAAAAGCCGACGGTTCTCACGGTGCGGGGTATACGGTACAAAAATGATGTCGGTTTCATCAGGGGGCCTCCTCCGATAGGTATGAATTGATTCACTAGATAGTATTAGCTTAATGAAGTGTTGGTCAAGAGAATACTCATTAAATATTTGTTTTCATCGGCTTTGTCTGCAATGACATGCAGCGCCCTCAGTAACGTGAGGATCAGTGACGGCTTAACAGGTTTTTCAAAATAGTGTGATACTCCAAGTTTGTATGCGGTGCTTTTCAATTCGTCGCTGCCGTATCCGGTCACCAGGATCATTTTTGACTCGGGTTGCTCCCGGCGGACAACCGTTGCCAGATACACACCCTCCTCATCACTCGATCCGCCAAAACGGACATCCGAAATAACGGCAAAATAGGTCTCTTTCTGTAACAGAGAAATTGCGGCTTCAACCGTTTCGCAGATGTCAAAATTAAATCGTTCGCACTCAAGCAGCTTGCGGTACGCAAAGCAGATCGCCGGTTCATCGTCAACTATCAGCACCCGGTGAGATTCCTGATTGAGCGCAGCTTCTGCATGGAGAGTATGAGTACTGTTTTGTGTTGCCATGCTCATGCTGCATCCAAGAAGCGTGCCGATGATGTGCTGTGATATTTGTGATAAATGCCGGTGACTTGCAATGTCATGTGTGTTGTCTGCCGGTTGAGGATGAGATATCGTCTCACATTGAGACAAGCTGTGTGAGAATGGAGACAGCCACCAATCAGGTTTGTAAAAATATCGAATATAATGTATAAACAGGGCACACCTATTTAAGATAAACGGCGGTATTCTGTATGTTCACGACACGACGTTTTATGGTCTTTATCAGCGACACAATTCTTGTCTGTCTTGCTCTCTCTCTGGCGTTTCTGCTGCGGCATGATTTTGCTATTCCGTACCAGAAATATGAACTTTTCTGGGAATGCCTGCTGGTTGTCATGATCGTGAAGCCGCTGGTGTTTGTTGCCATCGGTTTCTACAACAGCCTCTGGCGCTATGCTTCGGTACAAGATGGTGTTGAAATCCTCAAAGGTGTTACCCTTTCCTCTTTCCTGTCGGTTGCAACGGTTTTTTTCGTTCGTGAGTTTACCCCGATCCCCCGTTCCGTCTTTATCCTTGACTGGATCCTCCTTTTTGCGCTGCTGGCGGCCAGCCGCCTTTTGTGGCGCATCTGGCGGGAAACGTACGTGGTCGACAGAAGCTGCACAGGGGCGCGGACGCTGATCGTCGGCGCCGGTGAGGCGGGCAGCCTGCTGCTGAAGGAAATTCGGCGTCAGCCGCATGCTGCGTATAAAGTGTGCGGTTTTGTCGATGACGACCCTGAGAAGAAAGGGATGAAGCTGCATGGTGTCCCGGTGCTTGGCGGGACAAAACAGCTTCAGGCGCTGATTGCCGGCAATGAGATCGAGGATGTCATCATCGCCATGCCTTCGGCTGACGGGAAGACACTTAAGAAGATCATTGATTGCTGCAAAAATTGTAACGTAACCTTTAAAACCCTCCCCAGTATCGGTGAGTTGATTGACGGCACGTTGACGATATCGCAGATCAAGAGCGTGGAGATCGAGGATCTGCTGGGGCGGGATCCGGTGGTGCTGGACCGTGCGCTGATCGGCAGCTATCTGAGCGGCAAGCGCGTGCTGGTGAGCGGCGCAGGGGGAAGCATCGGCAGCGAGCTCTGCCGTCAGGTGGCCAAGTTCACCCCGGAGAAGCTGATTCTGCTGGACCAGGCTGAGACGCCGCTTTACGAGATAGAAAAGGAGTTGACCGCCCGCTTCCCTGATGTACGTATCCTCGCGTTGATCGCCGATGTCCGTGACCGTGACAAGATCATGCTGGCATTCGAGGAGTTTGCCCCTGAGATCGTGTTTCATGCCGCCGCCTACAAGCATGTGCCGATGATGGAGTACAATCCGACCCAGGCGGTGCTGAACAATGTTTTTGGTTCGCGCAACATCGCCGATGCCGCCCATCAGTTCAAGACCGGTAATCTGGTGATGATCTCGACCGACAAGGCGGTTAACCCGACCAATGTGATGGGAGCAACCAAGAGAGCGGCGGAGATTTACATCCAGGCACTGTCACGGGTCAGCGCCACCCGGTTCACGACGGTCCGTTTCGGTAACGTGCTGGGGAGCAACGGCAGTGTCATTCCGCTGTTCAAGGAACAGATTGCCAATGGTGGGCCGGTGACGGTGACCGATAAGCGGATCATCCGCTATTTCATGACCATCCCGGAGGCGACCCAGTTGGTCCTCCAGGCAGGGAGCATGGGGAGCGGCAGTGAGATTCTGGTGCTGGACATGGGGGAGCCGGTACGGATTATCGATCTGGCCGAGGAGCTGATCAGGCTGTCGGGACTGGTGCCGTATGAGGACATTGACATCGTCGTTACCGGCTTGCGTCCGGGAGAAAAGCTGTTCGAAGAGCTGCTGATCGATGGCGAAGGGGTGCTGCCGACCGCCCACAGCAAGATCAGGGTGCTGGCGCCGGTGCATGTCGATCTGCAACCGGTCAGGGATGAACTGGACAGGTTATATGAGGCGTCCCGTTCAAACTGTGTCGATGAATTGATGGCTTCGCTCAAGCGGCTGGTCCCCGAGTTCAAGCCCGCCTACAGTTTTAACGGTGAAGCACCGCTGACATTCCAGCGCGTGCGTCCTGACCTGTTTCCATTCTTCCCTTCCGGCTCCGGCAAGGTGATACCAATAAGGAAATAGCTTGAAAGGCTCGTCTTACGCGGAGACGCAGAGTAACGCAGAGAAAGACGACAAACGGTCAATCTTTTGCTGTAAACAAAGGCAAGACGACGTAGAGGTTAACCAACATACCGTCACTACAAGGCTTTTGGTTTGAATCTCTCTGCGTGCCTCTGCGGCTCTGCGCGATAATGAGGCTTTTATGGAATACAGGAAATCATGAAATCAATTGTTGTCGCATTCATCTGCCTTATACTTTCTGCTAGCCCGGGGTGGAGCCTCTCCTCCGCCAACATCCCGCTTGACAGCCCGATCTACAGCTATCTGGACAAGTTGGCCGGTTTCGGGCTTGTCTCTACGGATATCAAGGGGATCAAGCCGTTCAGCAAGGCCGAGGCGGCCCGGCTGCTGCTGGAGGCGGAAAAAAATCTGGCGTCCGGCTCCGGAGGACTCCCGGGATTTCCCGCTGACTTGATCAGGCGGCTGCGCGAGCTGATTCCCCGTGAGGCTTCGCTGCGGGCGAATCCGGAGAAGAAACCGCGCCTTCTTGACTGCAACCCGGTGTCGTCGCTGCGGGTGCGCTACGTATACCTGGACGGGGCGCCGCGCGATTATCGCCGTGATGTCCATGATCCGGGTGACGATGGCGTGTTCGGCATCGGTTCCAGCCTGCGCCCGGAAAACCCGTACCCTTCTCCGGTGCATCAGCGGGGAGGAGAAGGGACACCGCTGCTCGAAAACAACAACGGGGTCGTTCATGAAGAAGGGCACTCCGGTGAGCTCCGCTGGGGATCGGAATGGTATCTGGGTGACTTTGCCGTAGCGCTGCTGGAGCCGTCGCTGCTGGCAGATGGCGATGAGAACCGGGTGCGCCTGAACCGTGGCTATCTGAAGCTGGGGGGCGGTGCCATCGAGCTGGAAGCGGGGAGGGATGAAAACTGGCTGGGGCTTGGATATCGCGGCAACATTACGCTGACCAACAATGCCGAAAACTTCACCCAGGTCAAGATCTCCAGTCCCGAGCCGTTTGCGGTGAAGTATCTCGGCGCGTTGAAGTATGCGCTGGTCGCGTCCCGTTTTGAGAAGACAATCGTTGACGGTGCGGTGCGGCAGCCTTGGTTCTATGCGTTCAAAGTGTCGGCCCGGCCGGTTGACAATCTGGAGGTCGGCTTCAATCTGGGGCGGCAGGTGGGCGGTCCCGGGGTCAAGAACAGCCTCGGTGATTCGCTGCGCGGTCTGATCGGCGGCACCGCATCCGATAATTCCAACGGCATGGCCGGGTTCGAAGCGCGCTATCGCATCCCCTGGCTGCGCAATGCGGAGCTGTACGGGGAGCTGTCGGGAGAGGATACGGCGCTGTTCTGGCCGATTGTCGAGAGCTACGTCGCCGGCCTGTATCTGCCGCGTCTGAGCGATGACGGCAGGAACGATTTCCGCTTCGAGTTTTTTCAGGGGAACCAGATCCTCTACACCCACGGCACCTTTACGGAGGGGTATATCTATAAGGATCTGCCGCTCGGCCACTCCCAGGGGGGGGCAACCCAGGATTTCTTCTTTCGGGGCAGCCACTGGTTCAGCGTGCGCAATAATGTGGCGCTGGAGTATATCTATACCAACCGCGGCAAGGTGGGACGGATTCCGGTGGAAGGCGTTGAGCAGGCGGTCGAGAGGAAGCATGCCGGGAGGATCTTCTGGAATCTGCCGCTGTATGGCGACATGGATGCCCAGCTGGGGTACGGCATCGAGAAGATCTCCAATCTGAACCTGATCGCCGGGGCTGAGCGTACCAACCAGCTGGTGAAGTTTGAACTGCGCTATAGATACTGAAGGGCAATTTATCATTCAACATTGAATTTAATAGGAGCTTATTATAATGAAAACCGTACTGCACCTGCTTTTTGTGCCGTTGTTACTGTTGGTTGTCGGGAGTACGCATGCCGCTACTGCTGTTGAAATGTCGGTCAACCCTTTCGGGGCAACCACGCCGTCAGCCGCGTTATCGCCGCTGACCAGAGATGATCAGATGATCAAGGCCCTGGAGGAGCGTGAGTTGCAGCAGCCTCAGGGTGCGGAACTGAATATCATCAAGACAAATGGGATGTCTGTTAAACAGAAAACCGATAAGCCGGCAGTGGTCGTCAGAGTTGAGCCTGGTGACGGCCTTCTCAAACTCAACTGGAAGCTGACGGACGTGGCTCCAAAAGTTGATAATGCGCTGCTGCGCTTTACAATACGCTATGGGATCGAATCGGGGCAGCTGACAAAGAGCACCATGGTAGGGGCGGGGACCGCTTTTGTCCTGCGGGAGCTGCGTAATTACCAGCCGTATTTCATTCAGGTTATCGCTCTCGATCGGGAACAGCAGGCTCTCTTCAAGTCAGATGAAATCCAGGCTATCCCGCTGCCGGCCGAGGAACAGGGCTCGCGCATAGAGAAGACGTTTTCTAAAAAAGCGGTGACTCTGCTCGACAAAACAGAGGCTGAGCTGATGAACCGTGAGCTGAAGCAGTTCGGCTATGATTTCTTTAAGAACAGCCTGCAGCTGACCACCGCCATCGAGGCGATGCCTGCGGCAACAAACTATCAGCTGGGCCCGGGGGATGTGCTTGACCTCAACGTCTGGGGCGCCGTTAATTTTCGTCAGGAGTTGACCGTCAGCAGGAATGGCGAGGTGATAGTCGAAAAAATAGGTCCGGTGCGGGTGTGGGGGCTCCCCTTTGACAAGGCTCAGCGGGCGGTCAAGGATGCCCTCGATCGCTCCTACCGGAATTATGAGATGAGTCTGACGCTGGGGAAACTGAGGAGCATCCAGGTGTATGTGGTGGGAGAGGTTGAAGCGCCGGGCAATTATCCGGTAAGCTCGCTCGCTACCGTTGTCAATGCGCTTGCGGCTGCCGGTGGCCCGTCACGAAACGGTTCGCTGCGATCTGTGCGGATAACCCGTAGCGGTGAGAGCGTTGCAACGGTTGACCTGTACGACATGTTTCTTGCGGGCGATCGCAACAAGGATGTCCAACTGCAAAATGGCGACACAATTTTTGTTCCGGTGATCGGCCCGGTTGTGGCGGTGGCCGGCGAGGTGCGCCGTCCGGCGATTTATGAGCTGAAGGGAAAAACGACCCTCCCGGAAATTCTGCAGATGGCGGGCGGAGTGGCTGCCAGCGGTTCGCTTAAGCGGGTTCAGATTGAGCGGATCGAGAATAACAGTGCGCGCATCGCGCTTGACTACTCGCTGAAAAGCAGCGATCCCAAGGCCGAATTAGGGGCGGTTGAGCTGAAAGATCGCGATATGGTGAAGGTTTTCCCGGTGCAGAGTGCGGTTCGTCAGGTTGTCGTGCTGAAGGGCAACGTCCAGCAAACGGGGGATTACCAGTTCCGCCCCGGGATGCGCCTGACGGACCTGATACCGTCAACGCAGGTTTTGCTCCCCGAATCATATCTTGATTCGGTAGAGATCACCCGTATGTCGCCTCCCGATTACCGCCGCGAGCTTATTACCGTCAGTCTGCGCCGTGCCCTTGACGGCACCGGCTCCGACAATCTGATGCTGCAGGAACAGGATACGGTTAAGGTGTTCTCGCGCTGGGATATGGAGGAAAAACCGCAGGTAGCTGTCAACGGCGCGGTCGTCAACCCCGGCACTTATGATTATTTCCCCGGCATGTCGGTTCGGGATCTGGTGACGGCTGCCGGAAGCGCCAGGCGGAATGCGTTCCTTGATCAGGCGGAGCTGAGCCGGATCACGATCAGCGGTGACAAGGCACAGTCGAGCAGGATCCAGCTTGATCTCGGCAAGGCACTGGCGGGTGATAGAGCTCATAATCTGCCGTTGCAGAGTGATGATGTCCTGATCGTGCGCGGCGTCACCGATTGGCAGGATGCGACCGACAAGTTTGTGACGCTTAGTGGCGAGGTCCGCTTTCCCGGCGTTTACTCGCTGGCGCGCGGTGAGAAGCTGAGCTCGGTGATCGCCCGGGCCGGCGGCTATACCGACAAGGCGTATCTGCGTGGCGCCAAGTTTACACGGCGCTCGGCACAGGAAGCGCAGCAGAAACGGATGGATGAGATCATTGCCACTACCGAAAAGGATCTGCTGCAGAAGCAGGCGGCCGCTGCCGCGGTGGCAACATCAAAAGAGGAGCTGGAGGCAACCAAGGCGGCTCTTGACAGCCTGCTGAAGAATCTCGAACGGATGAAACGGCTCAAGGCGGAAGGACGCGTGGTGATGCGTCTGTCTGCACTTGATGAGCTGAAGAGAGGGAGTTATGACCTGGAGCTGGAGGGTGGGGACCAGCTGGAGGTACCGCCGCGGCCGGGTGTCGTGAGTGTGCTCGGCCAGGTGTATAATCCGACCTCCTTTATCTACCTGGCCGGGCAGGATGTTGACAGTTATCTGCAAAAATCGGGCGGGCCGGTAAAGAATGCCGAAGAGAGCGAGATGTATATCGTCCGGGCGGACGGTACCGTTTTCAGCCGCCAGCAGTCATCGTTCGGTATTCAATGGAGCGATGAAGGGGGACACTGGAGTTTCGGCAGTTTCCTCTCGGCATCTCTGGAGGCCGGCGATACCCTGGTGGTGCCGCAAAAAGTGGAACAGATTTCGTGGATGCGGGATATCAAGGATATAACCCAGATTATGGCTAATGTTGCATTGACCGCCGGTACTATTTTGATCGGCCTGAAATAAAATTTTAAGGTAATTTTGGATCATGCACCTAAACGGCAGTTAACCGCCGATAAAGACGGATACACGCCGATAAAACCAGGATCTACTTCAAAAAGACGAATCACCCTTAGGGTTAAACCAGCATTTTTTCAAGGATTTGATTTCTCGGCGTATTTCGGCGTTAATCGGCGGTAAAAGGCTTGGTTTGTGTTCAAATCCAAAATTCATAATTCATTTAGGCCCACTGGGGTCAAATTCAAAATCGCCCTTCTCGGGGTGACGCTGCTGATACTCTGGCTGGCGCTGATGCCGGCCGCTGCGGCACCATCGGGGCTGGGTTGGGACAAGCTGAATCATGCCGGGGCGATTGCTGTCGTTACCGGACTTGCGTACCTCGCCATTGAGCCCCGTCGTTGGGCTGGCGGTGCGGCTTTTTTCTACGGGATCTTCCTCGGGGTTCTGATCGAAGTGCTGCAGGGGGCGATGACAACCGGCAGAGCCGCCGAGTGGGGTGATGTTGCCGCCGATCTGGTCGGGGCCGGGGTTGCCTGGATTGCGATCAAGCTTTTTCAGAATAGAAAAATTATTTAACCTGGAAGCAGCAGTTGAACCGCCGCCAGAAGTACTATTGGGTGTTGTTTGTTCGCTTTATAACAAACTTACAGCCAGTTAGTCGTTTCATCAGGCGCTTCTAAGCAAACTCGCAGATGAAAGCCGATTAAACCAGGCATTAACGTAAAAAGACCAACCAACTTCCGGTTATTTTTCCTATCCCAAAACAGAGATCAAAAGATTTGTTTTTTAGCTACGGCCAAGAAAAGATTGCTCTCTTTGCTTTCTGCAACTCTGCAAAAAAGCTGTAATCGTTCCTCATTCTTGACATTTATCGCGTATTGCATATAATGGGTAACACTATGCCAGCCAAGTCACCTATAACCTCAAGTATTACAGCAGATCAGCTGATTGCTCTGGGGCTGCAGATTCGTGCCCATCGCAAGGCACTACGGATCAGCGCCACAACGGCGGCGGAAGCCGCGGGCATGTCGCGGGTGACTTTGCACCGCATCGAAAAAGGTGAACCAGCTGTGACCATGGGGGCCTATGTGAATGCCATGACTGCGCTGGGCTTGAACTTCGGTGTGCTTACGCCTGCCGAACTAATCGAATCCCATCATACAGTGAACCGGGAGGGTTGGATCCCTGCACGCATTCGGCTGACAGACTACCCGCAGCTCAGGCAACTTGCCTGGCAGGTGCAAGGTACAGAGACCCTGTCGCCCACAGAGGCCTGGGACATCTACGAGCGCAATTGGCGACACATGGATGAGCAGCTCCTGACGGTGCGAGAGCAGCAGCTGATTGATGCCTTGCGTATGGCGTTTGGTGGTGGCGGCAGCCATGTTTGAGCGCCCCCTCCATCAACGCATCGCTCTGGTTCTCGGCGCCCTGAATGGAGCGCTGCTGAGGGAGCACTGTTGCTTGTTCGGCGGCGGAACGCTGATTGCGCTCCGTTTCGGCGAATACCGTGAGTCAGTCGACATCGACTTACTGCTATCTGATTTAAACCACTACCGTAGCTTGCGACAATTGTTGATGGGCACTGATGGTATCAACGCAATACTGTTGCCCGGGCAACTGCCATTAACTCAGTTGCGCGGAATCCGGGCTGATCAATACGGTATCAGGACAATGCTCTCTGTTGCCGGGCAGCCCATCAAGTTTGAGATCATCCTGGAAGGACGAATCGAACTGGCTGCGCCAACAGCGAAAGATATTGTATGTGGCATTCCAACCCTGACGCCTCTGGACATGGCAGCGAGCAAGCTCTTGGCTAACTCTGACCGCTGGGCAGACGACGGGGCTTTTAGTCGCGACGTGATTGACCTGGCGATGATGCAACCCGGATTGCTCTTGTTGCGCCAGGCCTTTGTCAAAGCTGAGGCCGCTTACGGGCATGCGATCCGCATAGATCTGGAAAAAGCCATTAACGGGCTTCAACAGCGCCAGGGTTGGCTCGAGCGATGTATGCAGGCGATGGCCATGGCGCTGCCAAAAGCGCTGGTCTGGCAGAGGGTGCGCAATTTGCGCAAGGCCTTGTCCGCAACCTGACCCGGTCTGACTGCCTTAATAGCATCATGCCTGTTACCCGAAAATTCCCATTTCCCTCCTTGCCAACACCACAGCAACAAGGCATAATGCCCCACATTTTACAAGCGGAGATTATCCATGGCATTGCGCGTCTACAATACCCTCACCAGTGAAAAAGAGCTGTTCGTCCCGTTGATCCCCGGCAGAGTCGGGATGTATGTCTGCGGGGTGACGGTCTATGATTATTGTCACATCGGGCATGCCCGCGCCGGGATCGTGTTCGACATCATCTATCGCTACCTGCAATACGCCGGCTACGATGTCACCTACGTCCGTAACTATACCGATATCGATGACAAGATCATCAACCGCGCCAATCAGGAGGGGACCGATTACCGTACGATTGCCGACCGCTACATACAGGCGTTCGATGAGGATATGGCGAGCCTCGGGATGGCCAAGCCGACGGTTGAGCCGAAGGCGACCGACCATATCGGCGGTATTATCAGTATTATCGAGGCACTTATTGCCAAGGGGCATGCGTATGTCTCCGGCGGCGACGTGTATTACGCCGTTGAGACCTTTACCGACTACCTGAAGCTCTCCGGGCGGAATCTGGAGGATATGCAGGCGGGAGCGCGGGTCGAGGTGGGCGACAAAAAACGCCATCCGATGGATTTTGCCCTCTGGAAGGGGTCAAAGCCGGGAGAACCGTGGTGGTCATCCCCCTGGGGGAACGGCCGTCCCGGCTGGCATATTGAATGTTCGGCCATGAGTATGGAGTTTCTGGGTAAAACCTTTGATATCCATGGCGGCGGCAAAGATCTGGTGTTTCCTCACCATGAAAATGAAATCGCCCAGTCGGAAGGGGCTAACGGCTGCCAGTTCGTGCGTTACTGGCTGCACAACGGTTTTGTCAATATCAATGCCGAAAAGATGAGTAAGTCGCTGGGGAACTTTTTCACGATCCGTGAGGTGCTGAAGAAGTACGACCCGGAAACGCTCCGCTTTTTCATCCTTTCCGCCCACTACCGTTCACCGCTCGATTTCTCCGATCAGAATCTGGACGAGGCCCGCTCAGGTCTGGAGAGAATCAACAGCTGTCTGGCGGTGCTGGACGAAATAATGGCCGGAACTTCTCCGGCGGTTGCTGCAGATTCGTCCGGTACTCTGTCCCCGGTCGGTCTGGAACTGCAGGAAAAGGTGGACCAGTTTCTGCCCCGTTTCACCGAGGCGATGGACGATGACTTCAATTCGGCGCTGGCGCTGGGTGTGCTGTTCGAAACGGTGCGCTGTGCCAATCGTTTTGTCGCCGAGACGAAGGAGATGGCCCCCGCCTCTCTGGCGTTGATCGCGCATGTTCGCTCCCTGTTCGTTGAGGCGGGGGGCGTGCTGGGGCTGTTCACAACGGCGCCGGCACTGTGGCTGGAGGGACTCAAGGCCGCCAGGGCGGGCGGGATCACCATGGCGTCGGACGAAATCGAGCGCTTGATTGTCGAGCGTGCCGAGGCGCGCGCCGCAAAAAACTTCAAGCGCGGGGACGAAATCCGCGATCTGTTGCTGGAAAACGGGATACAGCTGCTTGATTCGGCACAGGGGACAACCTGGAATGTGAAGTAAATTAAATCCGGAAACGGATATTCGGGTTGCATACTCGATTTTGGCTGATATGATTTGATCCTACCATGAAAACATCTGAAGAGGTTCTGTGTGGATCGGGAGTGTTGCTGGGACAGAGAGGTTATTGAGCTGGCGGATTGCCCGGAGGTTGGTGCGGGTGAAGAGGATCTGCTCGTTTCAAAACGGCAGCGGATGCTGGAAAAATGCGGAGACTGCCGCCTTTTTCTCCATGACCTGGCCCGATTGAACGATGAGAACAACCCGTTGGCGCCGATTTTGACCGATTTTCTTGCCGAATTCCGCCGCCAGAAAACCCAGATCCAGTCTCTGGTAAGTTTTCTCGATAACAAAACCCTCGAAATCCGCTTCCTGCATGAGCTTGGGCAGGTTCTTCAAAGCTCGGTCGATCTGGATGAGGTGCTTTCCGTGGCACTGACCGCCATTACCTCCGGCAAGGGTTTTGGCATGAACCGCGCCTTCCTGCTGCTGTGTGATCGAGAGGACGGAGTCCTGAAAGGGTATCTTGGCCTCGGTCCACGTAACCTCGAGGAGGCCAGCCGGGTCTGGAATGAGATCATCCAGAGCGATATGGATCTGCAGACCCTGGCCCAGAACTTCAGGCTGAACAAGCTCTCCTCCGAACGCGCTAAATTTCACGATGTCCTGGAACAGTTGACGGTTCCCCTCTCCAACAAAGACCATATTCTTGTCAAAACCCTGGACGGTAAACGGCCGGTCCTCGTCGAGGGGGCTTTTCAGCATCCGGATGTGCCGCCGGAGCTGGCACGTCTGCTGGGGGTTGATTCTTTCCTGGCGATGCCGCTTATTTCACGCAACCGCCGGGTCGGTATGATCATCGCCGATAACTGTATCACGCACCGCGCCATTACCGAAGAAGATATGCATTCGCTGGAAACGTTCAGTTTTCCGGTCGCTTTTGCGATCGAGAGAGCATCACTGTACGACAAGCTGCATGTTGAACTGGAGCGCGTCACCGAGGCCGGCAAAAAGCTGAAAGAACAGCAGGAGCTGATCGTCAGGATGGAGAACATGGCACTGGTCGGGCGCATTACCTCCAGTATTGCCCACTCGGTCCGCAACCCGCTGATGATCATCGGCGGCTTTGCCCGTTCCATGCTCAAAAACAGTCCCGCTTCCGACTCCAAACGTACCTTCATCGAATCGATTGTTGCCGAAACCCGTCAGCTGGAAGGTGTGCTGGATGAAATACTCAATTATTCCGATTCATTATATCCGACCCGTGACTTCTGGGATGTGAACCAGCTGGTGGAGACCGCTCTGCATGACACCGCCGATGTACTGACGGCGCATGGCTACGCGACGTTCTATTCACCGGGCAATGACCTGCCGCATGTATATATCGACTTCAAACAGCTTTCCAACTGTCTCCGGACGGTACTGCACAATGACATCACCGGTATCGGCACCGACCGTTCTATTTCGATCAGCTCGCAGAGTGGTAACGATTGCGTGATCCTCAGGATTGAAGACCGCAGCCGGCACATTTCTCAGGCAGAACTTGACCACCTGCTGGTGCCGTTTTCGGAAACACGTGAGCTTGGTGCCGGACTGGGGCTTGCGCTGTGTAAAACTATGCTTGAAAAGCAGGGGATCCCATTTGTGGCAGAGGCGGGACAGGACGATGGCATCCGCTATACCATTACACTTCCCACTCGCAAGGAGGAACAATCATGAGCAGACTTCTGGTAGTAGATGACGAGGCCAACATCCGGTTACTATACTCCGAAGAGTTGCAGGATGAGGGGTATGAGGTAGTGACTGCGGCAAGCAGCGCGGAAGCGATAGAAAAGCTGCAGTCGGGTGCATTTGATCTTGCCGTGCTGGATATAAAGCTGAAGAATGAAAGCGGCATAGAGCTGCTGCAGAAGCTTGTCAAGGAGCGCCACGACATGCCGGTGATCCTCTGTTCGGCGTTTTCCTGTTACAAGGACGATTTTTCGGCGTGGCTGGCGGATGGCTATGTGGTCAAGTCGGGCGACCTGACAGAGTTGAAACAGGAAATTGCCCGGGTGCTGGCCAAGAAGGCGCTGAAGGTGAAGGCAGGAGTCTAAAATATTCCCCCTCCCTTGCCCTCCCGCGTCACCAGAAGTAGGTGCCTCTAGGCAAGGGGGAGGGGATCTTTAATTGTCAAGGAGTGTTCCTATGAAAGCAGTTATTATGGCGGGTGGCTTCGGCACCCGCATCCAGCCACTTACCGGCAGTATGCCCAAGCCGATGATACCGCTCTTCAACCGCCCGATCATGCTTCATATCGTGGAGCTGCTGAAGAAGCACGACATTACCGAACTCGTGATGCTGCTGTATCATCAGCCCTTCTATATCAAAAACTTCTTTCGCGATGGCTCTGATTTCGGCGTTAAGATCACCTATGTGACCCCGCTTTCCGATATGGGGACGGCCGGGGCGGTGAAGGCAGCCGAAAAGTATCTGGATGAGCGTTTCATGGTGATCAGCGGTGACCTTCTCACAGATTTCAATCTGCAGAAGATCGTAGATTTTCACGCCGACCACAAGGCAAAGGCCACAATTACGCTGACATCGGTGAAGGACCCGCTCCAGTTCGGTGTCGTGATCACCGACAAGGAGAAGCGCATTACCCAGTTTCTGGAAAAACCGGGCTGGGGCGAGGTTATCTCCGACACCATCAACACCGGCATCTACGTGCTGGAGCCGGAGATTCTGAAATACATCCCGGAGGGGGAAAATTTCGATTTTTCGCAGGATCTGTTTCCGCTGATGCTGAAAAAGAAAGAGGCGCTGTTCGGAGTGACCGCCAAGGGGTACTGGCGCGACATCGGCAACACCGATTCGTATCGCGAAGCGTACCACGATATTTTCAAGGGGAAGGTGAACCTGAAGATCGACGAGCCGAAGCAGGACTTTGTCGGCAAGGATCTGCGCATCGGCGCTGATGTCAAGCTTGAACACGCTGCGGGTCTTGAGGGTACGGTTGTGATCGGCGACAACAGTCAAATCCTGGGGGACGTGCGCATCAAGGATTCGGTGATCGGCCGCAACTGTACCGTGGAAGCCGGGGTCAGGCTCAACCGCTGCATTATATGGGACAACTCGTACGTTAAAAAAGGGGCCAAGATAACCGACAGCGTCATCTGCTCCAACGTCCGTATCGGCCAGGGGGTAACCCTTGAGGAGGGGGTTATTGTTGCCGACGAGACCTCGGTTGGTGACGAAGCGGTCATCAAGTCCGATGTCAAGATCTGGCCAAAGAAGACCATAGAGGCGGGTGCAACCGTCACCTCCAACATGATCTGGGGAGAAAAATGGAAAAAGGCGCTTTTTGAAGGTGCCGTCATCAAGGGGCTCTCCAATATGGAGCTTACTCCGGAGTTTTGCGCCAAGCTGGGGTGCGCCTACGGCACCTCGCTTCCCAAGGGGAGCTTTGTACTGGCCGGCCGCGATTCCAATCCGTCATCACGCATGCTGAAGCGCTGTTTCGTGGGGGGACTGCTCTCGGCCGGCATCAATGTGCGCGACATGAAGATGACGTCACTGCCGCTCGTCCGCTATAAACTGAAGACCTTTGGTGAAGTTGGCGGGGTACATTTACGCCAGGGGCAGGATGATCCGGCATCGCTGGAGATCGTTTTTCTCGATGGTGACGGCCTGGATTTTTCCAGCAATATGGGGAAGAACGTGGAGCGGATCTTTTTCAAGGAGAATTTCCGCCGTGCGCACCATACGGAACCGGGAGTTATTACCGATATCAACAATGTCGGGGATTTTTACCGCGAGGGATTTCTGCGGGCGCTTGACCGAGAACTGCTCAAGAAAGCCGCGTTTACCGTGGTGGTGGATTTCAATTTTTCCCCGGCCAGCCAGATGCTGCCGCAACTGCTGAATGTTCTCGGCTTCTCGGTCATTGCACTCAACGCATATGTGGACGAAGGGCGCGGCGTACAGATAAAGGATAAAGAGCAGGCGCTGACCCAGCTTTCGGCCATTGTATCTTCGCTCGGGGCGCAGGGGGGATTCTGGCTTGATCCTTCCGCCGAGTCAATCACACTGGTCGATGAGAACGGGCGGATCTGTACCGGCATCGAGCTGCTCTCCCTGACGGTGGCGCTGCTGATGAAGACCGGGCAGAAAGGCGGGATTGCCGTGCCGGTGCAGGCTCCTTCAACAATAGAACAGATGGCCGGGCTGAAGGGGTGCCAGGTGATACGCACCAAGAGCTCGGACCGTGCCATGCTGGAGGTTACTTCCTCTTCGGAAATAGTTACGACCGGTACTACGGATGGCCGCTTTGCCTACCCGGTTTTCCAGTCGGCGTTTGACGGCATGTTTGCCATAGCGAAGCTGATGGAGCTGAGCGCTGCCTGTGGAGTGCCGCTGTCACAGGCGCTTGCGGATGTCCCGCCGACATCCTTTCTCCAGACCAGCCTCCCCTGCCCCTGGGAGATGAAGGGGGGGATCATGCGCAAGATGAGCGAGGACAGTCTCGAAAAGGAGGCCACCTTCATCGACGGCATCAAGGTGCACTTCGGTGCGGAGTGGGCGTTGGTACTGCCCGACCAGAACCTCCCCGTGGTCCATATAGTGGCTGAGGGGAGGGATCCAAAGTCGGCCCAGAGACTGCTCGGCGAATACGAAAAGAAGGTTGTGGCGTGGAAAAAGGAGATGGTGTAGCCGATTATGCCGCATACCCAGCCCCTGGATGTGGTCATCGTATGGCATATGCATCAGCCGTACTATAAGGACCCGCTTAAAAACGAATACGCTCTTCCCTGGACCTACCTGCACGGCATCAAGGATTATTTTGACATGCCTGCAATCGTTGAGGATACGCCGGGTGCCAAGGCGGTGTTCAATCTTGTGCCATCGCTGATAGAGCAGCTCCTGGATTACGCCTCCGGCAGTGCGGTTGATCCGTTTCTTGCAAAGGGGAAAGCTGATCCGTCGGTGATGAGTCTGGATGAGCGGGTATTCGTACTGGAGAATTTCTTTTCGGCCAACCGTCAGCATATGATCGAGCCATCCCGGCGCTACCTCGAGCTGCTTTATATGGCCGGTGAAGGGAAGCCCGGCCTTGCTGCCGAGCGGGTCAAGCATTTCAGCGATCAGGATCTGCTGGATCTGCAGGTGCTGTTCTTCCTGGCCTGGACGGGTGAGGCGGCCCGCCGCCGCTATCCGCTCTTTGCCGCTCTGGTGGCCAAGGGTGAAAATTTTACCGCTGCCGACAAGGAGCAGCTTTTTGCTACCCAACTGGAAGTACTGCAGGCAATAATACCGCTGTACAAGCGTCTTCATGTTGAGGGGCGGATTGAGCTGTCGGTGACGCCGTACTACCACCCGATTCTGCCGCTGCTCTGCGATATTCGCTCGGCTCATACAGCGATGCCGCGCGCGGCGTTGCCGACCAGCACCTTTCGTCACCCTGAAGACGCGCGCGCCCAGATCCGGCGTGGTATAAGCTACTTCCGCGAAATTTTCGGCTTCCAGCCCGACGGCATGTGGCCTTCGGAGGGTTCCGTCAGCAACGAGGCGGTGACCATCATCGCCGGGAGCGGCATCAGCTGGATAGCCACCGATGAGGAGATCCTGGCAAAGAGCCTCGATGGCGGTCTCGGCCACGGCAAGGAGCGGTTGTACCGGCCGTGGCGCTACAGCAGCAGCCAGGGAGAGATCGGTGCGTTCTTCCGCGATCACGAACTCTCCGACCTGATCGGTTTTACCTATTCGCAGTGGGAGGCGGGGCGCGCCGTGGCCGACCTCTGCGCTCGCCTGAACGCCATCAAATCCCGTCTGGGTGGAGCCGGGCGGGTCGTTCCGATCATTCTGGACGGGGAGAATGCCTGGGAGTATTACCCGGACAACGCCTACGCTTTTCTGCAGGGGATGTACGGAGGGATTGCCGGATCGGCACATCTCCGCCTGGCCACCTGCAGCGAGGTGCTGAGGGAGACGAGCTTCGACGGCCGGCTGAATACCATTTTTCCCGGTTCATGGATTAACGGCAGCTACGGCATCTGGATAGGTCACCCTGAAGAAAACCTTGCCTGGGATCTGCTTGCGCAGGCACGCGCAGCCGCCGTTTCCGGTAACCCGCTGGTTGCAGCCGCCCTTCTTGACGGCGAGCCATCTGCAGACGCCACGGTAGAGGCGATCTGCCGTTCACTGTACGCCGCCGAAGGGAGTGACTGGTTCTGGTGGTACGGGGATGATCATTTCTCGCCGCACAGCGACCGTTTTGACCGGCTCTTCCGCCAGCATCTGATGAATATCTACCGCCTTCTCGGGCAGGATTCTCCACGCGGGCTGCTGGAACCGATCAAGAAGAAGAGCCCGGCCGGCTTGATCCGGGAACCGGCTGCGTTTATCGACCCCGAGATCAACGGCAGGATCAGTGATTACTTTGAATGGCTGGCGGCAGGGCTGTATGATCTGACGCGGCAGGGCTCTGCGATGCATTCATCGGATCGTATGCTGCAGAGTTTCTACTACGGGTATAACGAGAAGACGTTCTTCTTCAGAATAGACGGAATCCAGGACCTGCATCTGCTGCTGCATGAGGGCGATATTCTCAACCTTCACCTGATTCACGATCGCGAATTCCGTTTGCCGCTCAAGATCCGTTCGGATGAAGGGCTGTTACAGGTCAAGGAGAATGGTGTCTGGACACCAACCAGCTGTTACTGCAACTGGAAGATCCTGCGTACCTGCGAGGTCAGCATACCGCTGGAAGTTCTGCATCTGTCGCCGAAGAGCAAGCTCTTCGCGTCGCTGTCACTGCTGCGTGACAACGAGGAGATCGGTCGCTGGCCGAGCGATGCACCGCTGATGCTGTATTATGCGGGAGCGGACATCGAACTGGACAACTGGCTGATATAGATGCAATGCCATGTTTGAGCGCTGACGGCGTTGGCTCGTCGAAAGCTCGTCAGCATAGCGCTGCTATGCCTCCGACGCTTTCTCCTTGCCGCCTGGTCATCATCTCAAATCTGTCATCGCAGTAGCTGGGCTCGACGTGAATGAAAGCATAAAAGGGAGATAGCATGTCCGAGCTACGCTGGGATCCGTTAAAACTGCACTGGGTAATCATTGCCACCGAACGCGGCCGTCGTCCGCGAGATTTCCAGGTGGAGCAGGAGCAGGGGGGGATGATCGCCTGTCCGTTCTGCTATGGCAATGAGGATAAAACTCCGCCGGAGATTTTCGCCATTCGCCCGGGTGGCCAGCCCAATGCAGCCAACTGGCGGGTGCGTGTCATTCCCAACAAGTATCCGGCGTTGCGGGTCGAGGGTGAACTGAACAACCGCGGCTATGGCATGTATGATGTCATGAATGGCATCGGTGCGCACGAGGTGATCATTGAAACTCCTGATCACAACCGTACGCTGGCCGATCTGACGGTTAATGAAGTCAACGATGTCCTGACGGCGTATCGCCATCGTTACCTTGATCTGCGCAAGGATATCCGCTTTCGCTACATGGTGCTGTTCAAGAACCACGGTACCCGCGCAGGAGCTTCCCTTTCCCATTCCCATAGCCAGCTCATTGCGGTGCCGTTGCTGCCGCCGGTAGCAAGTACCCAGTTGAAGGTCGCCCGCAATTATTTCAATGACAAGGAACGCTGTATTTTCTGCGATCTGATCGAATTCGAACTGCGCGAAGGGGTGCGTGTGGTGAAGGAGTTTTCCAACTTCGTGACAATGACACCCTACGCCTCAAGCTCTCCTTTTGAGCTGCGCCTGTATCCCAAGCGTCACAGCCATGACTTCGCCCTGATGGACGATGCCCAGCTGGCAGAACTGGCGGTGGCGATGAAGGATATGCTGCTGCGGGTCAAAACGGTACTGCGGGATGCGCCGTATAACTTTATTCTGCATACCGCCCCCCCCACGCATCCACGACCGGGCAAGCCCGATCAATGGATCGCACTGGAGTATGATTACCACTGGCATATCGAGTTAGTGCCGCGTCTGACACAGGTGGCCGGTTTTGAGTGGGGTACCGGTTTTTTTATTAACCCGACGTCGCCCGAGGATGCGGCCGAATTCCTGCGAGAGGCGGATGTCTGATATACAGACAGCGCTCGACGCGCTCTACGCTTCCAGATCTTCTCAGCACCTGGGCAATGATCCGCTCTCTTTCTGCCATCGCTACGCTGACCCGTCAGACCGGGAGATTGCTGCGGTGGTCGCCTCTTCATTCGCCTACGGTTCAATAGTCATAATCCTTCGTACACTGGAAACAATCTTTGCTGAGCTCGGTCCGTCGCCGAGGAAGTATGTCGAAAGCTTCGATCCACGCGCCGGCCTGCGTGCTTTCTCCGGCTTCAAGCACCGCTTTAATGACGGCCGTGACCTCTGTGCGCTGCTGTGGGGGATGCGGCAGATGGTGGAACAGTGCGGCAGCATCCAGTCGTTTTTTTTGCGCGGGTATGCGGCCGGTGACGCTGATGTGAGCGGTTCCTTGAACAGGTATTCAGCTGCGGTACAGAATCTTGACTATAGTGCGCTCTTCGGCGGCGACAGCATCCCGTCTGACTCCTACTTTCGCTTCCTGTTCCCCGCCCCCGTTTCCGGCAGCGCCTGCAAGCGGCTTTGTATGTTTCTACGCTGGGTGGTACGCCCCGCAGATGGTATCGATCTCGGTTTGTGGGGTGGAGTTTCTCCGGCGCAGCTTATTATTCCGGTTGATACTCATATCTGCCGCATCAGCCGCTATCTCGGGCTGTCCCGCAGGAAGGCCGCCGACTGGCGTATGGCCCAGGAAATTACCGCTGCCCTGCGTGTCTTTGACCCGGCAGATCCGGTTAAATATGATTTTTCTCTTGCCCATCTGGGTATCAGTGATGGCTGTGACGGCAAAGACATAAGCCGCTGCACATCATGTCCGATAACCGGAATCTGTGGGCAAAACTTGACTTAAATAGTCGAAATGTCACGGCGTAATGAATTGACACCCTCCACCCTTTCTGATATAGGACTAGCGTTGTTTCAGATAGTTCCATGGATTTCCACCATAAGCTGCCATCATCGAGGAGTTGCAGATGATCATCCAATGCGAAAAATGTCAGACCAGATTCAGGCTTGACGATTCCAGGGTCACTGATAAGGGTGTCAAGGTCCGTTGCACCAAGTGCAAGCATGTATTCAGGGTGCATAAGGAGGGGTCGCACGCGGAGCCTTTTGTGCCGGGCGCTGAATTGACCGGTTTCACTCCTGTAGATGGCCAGGGTGACGCGTCGGCTGCACCATTGGATGATCGGCAATTCGCTGCTGGTGATGCAGCGTATGCTCCTGTCGGTTTTGACAGTTCCGAAGATACGTCTGACGTCAGCGCCGATGATTTCGGCGTGCCTGATACAGCGCCGTTTGACGCATCAGCGATGGCGTTTGAGTCAGATGAGCTTGACGTTCTGACGACAGAGTCATCTGAGCCTGCTGCCATTGGTGAAGAGGTCGGCTTCTCCGGCTTCGATTTTGGTGAGGCGGTTTCTGAACCGGATTCCGCTCCGTTCTCTACGGTGTCCGCTGCCGACTTTATTGACGGCGAGACCGATTCTGCTCCCTCGGTCGCCCCACGGAAAGAGGCTCTGCAGGGACTCGATTTCTCTGATGACGATATGTTCGGAGCCGTTGTCCAGCCGGCTCCTGAAGAATCGGGCGCCGCCATATCCTTTGATTTTGAAGGTGATGACAGCTTTGCCGAATCAATGGATATGGGTGGGCATGACTCAAGCGGTAAAAGCGGCAAGTTGTTTTCGCTTGATACAACCGGCGATGCGCCATTCAGCCTGGATGAAATCGATTTCGGCGATGAGCTGACATCGGTCGCGGTGCAGCAGGTGAACCCGGAAGATCTGAAGCCGTCTCAGGAAATGCTTTTTGCCCCTCTGGCTGAAGCACAGGTCAAGTCGGCATCTGCTGAATCTGCGTCGCCTCTTCAGGGTATGGGTATTGATGAACAGCATGAGCTGCCGCCGCTCTCAATCGCTTCCCGGCGTAAACAGAGTCCGCTTTTCGGTGTGCTGATCGCTGTCGTAGCGTTGCTGGTTATTTCGGTCTTGGGTTACATCGGCTATTCTTCGTTTTCTACGGCGAAGAGCGCCACTCCTGAATCCGGCAGGATTGGCGTCCGGGGTGTGAAAGCTATTTTTGTCGACAATGAGGCTGCCGGCCAGCTACTGGTTATTTCAGGTGAGGCGCTCAACGAGTTTCCCAAGCCCCGGGCGGCGCTGCAGGTCAAGGTGTCGGTGTTTGATGCCACCGGGCAAAGTATTGCCACCAAGAGCGCATATGGTGGAAATCCGTTGACAGAGGAGCAGCTGGCGAGTTTGCCGCTCGACAAGATAGAGGCGGCGATGGCCAATCAGTTTGGCGATTCGCTGGCTAATATGGAGGTTGCCCCGGGCAAGGCGATACCTTTTGTCGTCGTGCTTGCCAACCTCCCCGGCGGTGCGAAGGATTTCGCGGTCCAGTCTTCCGGGTCAACGGTTGCAACCGGTAAACAGTAGGGTTTAAGGCGCGTACATCGCGTACATACGTTGAAATTCGAAAGGCCGCCGACTAATGTCAGCGGCCTTTCTTGATTTTATGTCGAGTTATGAAAGGGTTCTACAGGATCTCAACCAGACGGATTGCAAAGGTCAGGTCACGACCGGCCAAAGGATGGTTGCCATCCAGTGTTATCGTGGTATCGGTAACGTCAGTCACCAGCACCGGCAGAGGTGAACCGTCTTCCAGAATCACTTCCATCTGGTGTCCCGGTTCAGGTTTGATGTCGGCGGGGATTTCGCTCCGCTCGATAACAGCCACCATCTCCTCTGCGCGCTGCCCGTACGCATCATCTGCAGGGATGGATACGGTGATACTTTCACCAGGTTCAAGGCCGATCACGGCAGCTTCGAATTTTGGTATCAGCTGTCCGGCGCCAATGACAAACTCCATTGGTTCTGTTGACGGACTGCCGCAGCCACACCCGTCATTGATCGCTTTGCTGCTGCCGCAGCCGCATGAATGATCTTCAGGCTGTTCCGGTGAACTTTCCGATGAGTCAAAGACGGATCCATCCTCGAGTGTGCCGGTATAGTGTACTTTTACTTTGTCTCCTGTTTTTGCCTTTGCCATGGTTGCATCCTTTCAGTGTGTGTGCCCGGTGTTCAGGGATTCTTCTAGTGCGGATATCTGGTTGCTGAATTGTCCGGGGTGATTGCCGCTTATGCGCAGCCGTTTATGGCGGGAGGCTTCTCCCGAAACAATCTCAACCGCTGATTTGGAAACGTCAAAGAGTTCAGCCAGAAACTCCCGGCAGAGCTTGTTGGCAGCGCCATCAACAGGCGGAGAGGTGAGCCGTATCTTGAGCTCGTCCCCGATAAGGCCGCATAGCTGGTTTTTTGAGGCCCGCGGTTGAACATATACGCTCAGAACAAGGTCGTTGCGGATGATTTTCAGAAAGGGGAGTTCAGTGCTGTGCATCGCCTGTAAGTTGGTGGCTGTAGCTGTCGAGTAATCCCTTGAAGCTCATTTCAAACTGGATCTTCTGCCGCCGGATCTCTTCAATACGACTCTTCAATTCACCCAGTTGCCGCTCGGCGTCGGCAACAATACGTTCACCCTTCAGCTCGGCTTCAGACACTATTAACTCGGCTTCCTTGCGGGCGTTGGCCTTCATCTCCTCAATGACGCGCTGGGCAGAAAGCAGGGTCTCGCGAAGTTCCCGCTCTTTTTCAGCCATGTCGAGTGTCTCACGGTTGTGCCGTGACTGCTGTTCTTTCATCTCGCTGTTTTCACGAAGCAGACTCTCCATCTCGCCGGCAACAGTTTGAAGAAAGGCATCAACATCGTCCGGGTCGAGGCCTCTGAAAGTCTTTACCCTGAACTGCTGTTGCTGAATGTCGAGTGGAGAGATCTTCATTGTGTATCAACCTCGCAGGTGTGTAGCGTGAAGTGGGAATAGATGATTACTGGGCAGACAGTTTTAAATAACATTCGGCTTTATACAGATTCGCCTCAGCGGCGAGAGGTGACGTGGAATTGTCTGCCAGATAGCGGTCAAACAGACTGAGAGCGGTACGGCAATCCTCCTGCTGAAACGCCTTTACCGCAGCCTGGTAGAGCTGCTGTCCTGCGGCTGCTTTGGCTGCCGCAGGATCTTTGCGTGTCGTGGTCAGGGATTCTTGCGTTGCCCCCTTCTTCGCATGACTGGCCGACTTTTTATTTTCCTTGGCCGGCGTGCCCTTTTTGGTCTCACTTTTGTTTAAATCAGTCAAAGACAGTTCAGTACTCGCGGCAGAAGCCGGTGCAGCAGCGCTGCTTTTGCGTGGAGAATTTTTATGGCCTGGAGCCTTCTTTCTTGTCGATGAAGCGGTTGGAGTGGAGCCGGCATGGTCTGAAGCAGATGTCTCCGCCTGCGTTACCGGCACGTTAAGCGTATTTCCTGTGTAAATGAGGTTGGGGTTTTTGATGTCGTTGAAAAGAAGAATCTGGGGAAAGTACATCCCGTGGCCGCTGAACCTGCGCGAAAGCTTATAAAGGGTGTCACCACTCTGTATTTCAATCTCGCGGACGAGAATACCATTCTGCGATGGGACGTGCTGGTCAGCCGGAGCTGGCTGGGGAACGTACAGGAGATTCTGCTCCCCCCAGGCCGGCAGTGCAATGCAGAAGATCATGATAACGAGAAGGGTCGTGCGGCCGAAGCGTGGCGTCATATCAATACCTGTTTCCCAGTTGGTCTTCGTAGCTCAGCATGTTTTTAACCTGAATGGCCGTCCCGACTCCGGTCCCCTGCTTAACTCTGAATGAAACCTTGATGCTGCGCTTTTCACCGGCACCCAGTTCCTTGAAGCGCCAGACAACCGCTCCGTTGCTGACGGCACTCGTCGCAGGCTCTGCTGCCACCAGTTCCAGCTGTTCCGGCCAGGCGCTCTGCAACTCCACGATACGCGCAAGATTAGAGCCGCTGTTGGTGACCGTCAGGTCGAATGAAGCGACGTCACCCGGCTTGAGGCGGCCGTTAAGTCCGGTCATGATCATCTTGAGGAGAGGCCTCGAGTAGGCGAGTGAAATTGTGCCGGCTGCAGAGATGGTGGTATCCCCGTCCGGCACAAAAGAAACCTGCACGCTTCCGCTGCTGCCATCGGCGGCTGTTGCCGGAGTTTTGATCTCTACCAGGATGCCGGCCTCTTCGCGTGGGGCAAGCGGCCCGATCTCGCTGATTTCTGGTTCACCGGCCTGATGGATGCCGTCACGGTTCAGGTCGCTGAAAACAGTTGCGCCCTGTGCACCGGTAACGACGTGAGAGACTTTGTACTTTTCCCTCATGTTGCCGGTATTAGTCACCACGAACGGGACGTTGACCGTCTGCCCCGGAATGGCGACAAGGCTATTCGATCCGGTGCGAACGGAGATGCCACGGCGCGAATCTACGTAGGATAGGTTAGACATAAAGGCGGTTGTGGTTTTGAGTTGGTTGTTGATCAGTTCGGCGCGGGTAGAAAGCTCCTGGCCGGCCAGCGAGTCGTCTTTGAGCTGCAGGGTGACGCTGAACTCGCGGTTCTCGCCCGATTTAAGCTGCAGCCCGTCCAGCACCAGTGCAGATTTCATCTCCTGCCTGAATCCTGAAGCGGCATAATCAACAGGCTCGAACTGCGGTGGGAAGTTCAGGCGGAAGGTTACATCCTGTGCGGCGGTAGAGCCGACGTTGAGAATAGCAATGCGATACACCGGTTTGTCACCGGGAAGAATCTTGGTTTTTTCTGTGCGCACGACTGCCCGAAGGAGTGGGGCAGAGGCGGTCAGTTGGACTTCACGAGACTGGCTGGCTTCTGCCAGCAGCCGTGAGGCCGCTTTGACAGGGTGCGTAATGCGCAGGCCGTCGATGCTGCCGGGCGGAATGACCAGTTCGATGATCCCTTTAAATGCTTCGCCCGGTACAAGTTCCGGCGTTTGGCTGATGGCAACGGCGGGAGCCGCCGCCGAGGCGAAGCGGGCTTTGAAATCTGCCGGGAATGCTGATTCAAGATAGAAAGAGTCGTTGCCGTTGCCGCGGTTGATGACTTCAAAGGGGACCGTAATAGCCCGACCAACCGTGAACGTGTCCGGGCGAGGTAACAGGTTGAATTCAAAGCCGGCAAACTGGGCAACTTCAAAGCGCAATATCTGGGCATTCTCCGCTACTGCGGGTACCTCGGCAGTCTGAACCGGCAGCGCGACAGCAACGCCCAGTTCACGCAGTTTTGTCACAGCTGCCACTGCCGCCCGGGATGTCGGGAATTTATCGATTATGGTCTTGTACTGACTGATCGCCTTCTCGCGATACGCCAGTTTTGTCGCTCTGTCCTTCTCTTCGGCAACTCTACGCTCTGCCAGACGTGCTTCTGCAGCCTTCGCACTGGCAATCCGGTTTTCCTCGGCCTGTATCCGGGCAGCACGTGCCGCTTCAGCTTTCTGCGCGTTTATGCGGGCAGCTTCAGCCTCTACTTCAGCCCGGAGCGCTTCCTCTGCTTTGGCAGTCGCCAGACGGTCCTGCTCTATCTTTGCTGCTGCGGCCTGTTCAGCCGCTTTGCGCTCCGATGCGGAGTTGATGGCTGCAATGCGTTGCTGTTCGGCTTTTTCAAGTGCCGCCGTCTCCGCTGCTATCCGATCCTGCTCGGCTTTGGTCGCAGCAACGTGCTCCAGCGCTTTCTTTTCAGCTGCAGCCTTTTGCTCTGTCTGTTCACGAGCTGCGGTGCGCGCAGCTTCGGCAGCGGCAGCCATTTTGGCTTCCTGTCCCTTGGCGGCAGTCAGAGTCTTGGTGTCCGGCACTGCGGCGAGTTTAGGCTGAGGCAGCCCTGTCGGGAGCTCTTCACCGCTTTCATAGCGGGCGGTAAGGGCGAGGAGATCGCTCTCGGCGGTGTTTCTGAGCGGGTTATCCGGGTATTCTTTAGAAAACTGGGAAAGGTAACGGGCAGCCTCACGCTGGTTGCCCGCTTTGTAGTAGGATCGGGAAAGCCAGAACAGCGCCATATCCCTGAGAGGAGTATCGGGATATTTCTGCAGCACCTCGCTCATCTTTTCAATTGAGGAGGCATAGTCTTTCTGCTGGTAGGCGTTAAATCCGGCGATAAAAACCTGGGAATCCTCAGTCTCCTGACAATACGCAGGAGATGCAGCCAGAGATGAAATTATGACCAGGGCGACCAGAAGCCGGGGAAGGATGTTGCGGCATAATCTCAATAATATCACGTTAATGGACCTCTTTTGTCCGGCTCCGCTACTGCTGGCGCACGGAATACAGATGGAGTCTGCAGGTAAAATGCCTCCTAAGTAGCACCTCCCGGTGCCATTGTCAACGAAAGAAACGTTATGTCAGTACGTTAGCAATGTGTGATCGTGTCAGTTTCCCGCGGTATCATGCAAATAAATAGAGCACTTTCGAAGTTAGCGAATGCTGTCTTCGGGGTAGGCTCCGATTTTGTGAATCGAAAGGTCGGCGCCATTGAATTCCTCTTCCTGATCCAGGCGGATTCCAACGGTTTTGCTCAGAACTCCATAGACGGTAAAGCTGCTGGCCAAGGCGAAAGCAATCGCCAGAAAGCTTCCGCCGAGCTGGGAAATGAAGCTGACTCCGCCGACTCCCCCCATAAACTTCTGCCCGAAAATGCCGGCGGCAATCCCTCCCCAGGTGCCAATTATGCCGTGGAGAGGCCATACTCCGAGAACATCGTCAATTTTGAGTTTCTCCTGTTCAAAGTGGAAGCCGTAGACAAAAATTACGGATGCGATGCATCCGACCGCAAAGGCGCCCAGCGGGTGCATGATGTCGCTGCCGGCACAGACCGCAATCAGTCCGGCCAGGGCCCCATTGTGGATGAAGCCGGGGTCGTTCTTGCCGGCGACCAGTGCAGCGATGATTCCGCCAACCATTGCCATCAGCGAGTTGACCGCAACCAGACCGGATATCTTCTCAAGATTGCCGGCGCTCATGACATTGAAGCCGAACCAGCCGACCGCAAGGATCCATGACCCGAGCGACAGAAACGGGATATTGCTGACAGTAAGTGGATGGGATTTGCCGCGGATATAGCGACCCATGCGCGGGCCGAGGATGATAACCGCCGGCAGCGCTATCCAGCCGCCGAGTGAGTGGACGACTACTGATCCGGCATAATCGTGAAATTCAGCTCCCCCGACCGATTTGAAAAAAGATTGGAGCCCCGAGGCGTTCTGCCCCCAGATCAGGGATTCAAAGAGGGGATAGGAGATCCCGGCGAAGATGGCGCCGGCGGTTACCTGTGGCCAGAACTTGGCCCGTTCTGCAATGCCGCCGGAAATAATGGCGGGAATGCAGGCCGCGAAGCAGAGGAGAAAGAAAAAATGAACGAGGTTATACCCCTCTGCCGCACCGAGCAGCTCGCCTGCCGGCTTCAAGAAGGAGATCCCGTACGCGATCGGAAAGCCGACTACAAAATATACGAGCGTAGAAACCGCCCAGTCGGTGAGTATTTTTACCAGCGCATTCACCTGGTTTTTTTTGCGCACCGTGCCGACTTCAAGGAATGCAAAGCCCGCATGCATCGCAAACACCATTACTGCGCCCAGCATAAGAAAAAGAACGTCCGCACTACCTTTAAGACCTGTCAGCGTTGACATGGTTTCCATACAGATTACCCCCGTTGGTGTCTGTTGCCCGTCGTTGGGCGAGCCTTCCTGGAAGCAAGAAAGCGGCCAATTGCTTTATTCAGGCAACCTGTCGAATATAGCTGGTTTTGGCAAACGCTCCATCATGGTGAAGGCTGCCCGGGTAATTGGCATCTGCCGCATAATTGTGCAGCAGCCTGTTTAATTAAGTCACTTCCCATTCCCGGTGCAAACAGGTAGAATTCCGACCATGTCCCTCGAAGAAAAAATACTGCTATTGCCGGCCTCACCTGGCGTATATCTGATGCGCGATGGCGCCGGTGAAATAATCTATGTCGGCAAGGCGCGCAGCTTGAAACAGCGCGTGCGCTCGTACTTCAGCCGGTCAGGCGATTCCCGCCCTCACGTCAAGTTTCTGATGGCGAAAGTCGTGGATATCGAAGTTGTTCTGACCGATACCGAGAAGGAGGCGTTGCTGCTTGAAAATACACTCATCAAGCAGCATCACCCCCGTTACAACCTGGATCTCAAGGATGACAAGACCTATTTTTCACTGCGGATTGATCCGCAGGAGGAGTTTGCGCGGTTTACGATCGTGCGTAAGCGCCCTGACGACGGTGCCAGATATTTCGGCCCGTACTCATCCGGTTCGGCGGCCCGGGATGTGCTCAGGCAGATGGCCCGGATGTTCCCGCTTCGGCACTATCCCCTTGCTACCTGTATGTCCCGCGCGCGCCCCTGTCTGTACCACCAGATTGGTCAGTGCTCTGCTCCCTGCCACGGCCTGATTACAGCGGAAGCCTACGCGGACCTGGTCGGCGCGGCCATGCTGTTTCTGGAGGGGAAGGGGCGGCAGCTTGTGGCTGAGTTCAAGCAGCGCATGACCGATGCCTCGGAGCGTATGCTTTATGAAGAGGCTGCCCGCTGGAGGAATCTGCTCCGTTCCATTGAAGTGACGGTGGAGAAGCAGAAAGTAGTGCTGCGCGGTGGTGATAGCGACGTGGTTGGTTTCTATCGTGACGGGAGCCGGGTGGAGATGGCCCTGCTGTTCATTCGTGCCGGGATTCTCACCGGGAGCCGCCTGTTCAGCTTTCCCTGGGAACTGGACGATGAGGCCGCTGTGGCGGCATTTATGAAACAGTATTATACCGGTGCTGTTTTCATACCGGGAGAGATACTGCTTCCGCTTCATGTCGAAGGTCGCCAGGCGCTGGACGAGCTGTTCGGTGAGCTCAAAGGGAGTAAGGTGTCCATTCTTCTTCCCCAGCGCGGAACGAAGCGTGAGCTGGTCGAGCTTGCGGTCAAGAATGCCATGTCTGCTTGCAGGGAGCGCGATGAGAGCAGGTCAGCGGCCGAGGCGGTGCTGGTTGATCTCTCCAGGCGGTTGCAGTTGGATCGGATTCCACGCCGAATTGAGTGCTATGATATATCAACTATCCAGGGCCGTTTTTCGGTGGGGAGCTGCGCCGTGTTCACGAATGGAACAGCAGACCGGCGCAGCTACCGTCATTACCGCATACGTACGGTTGACGGTCAGGATGATTTCGCCATGCTGCGCGAGGTTTTTATGCGTCGATTCCGTGCCGACAACGTAGAGTCAGGTAACTTGCCGGACCTGGTTGTCGTTGATGGTGGGATCGGACAGCTGAACGCGGTGCAGGAGATCGTTGCCGAACTCGGTCTGACAGGAAGTTTTGCCTTGGTGTCGCTGGCCAAGAGCCGCGTTCTGCATGATGCTTCGGCAGGTGTCGTCAGTAAAAGTGACGAACGGATATTCCTTCCGGGGCGAAAAAACCCGCTGGTGCTTCGTCAGAACTCGGCGCCGCTGCTTCTGCTGGCCGCAATCCGTGATGAGGCACACCGGTTTGCAATAGGATACCACCGGAAGCTCCGCGGCAAAGAGGGGATTGCATCGCTGATAGAAACTATCCCCGGGGTCGGGCCGAAGCGCCGGGTTGCACTATTGAAGCATTTCGGCAGTCTGCAGCTGATCAAGGAGGCTACGGTGGAGGGAGTTATGGCTGTCCCCGGTATGAACCGGGCAACAGCAGAAGCTGTCTATAGGGGTCTGCACAATGATTGAAACGTGTACAATGCCTGATGTGCTTACCATCCTTGGTCCGACCGCTTCAGGCAAAACGCGCCTGGCTGTCATTCTGGCAGAGCGGCTTGGTGGAGAAATTATTTCGGCTGATTCGCGCCAAGTTTTCAGAGGGATGGATATCGGCAGCGGCAAGGACCTGCATGAGTATGGCCGGGTGCCGTATCATCTGATAGATATTCTCGATGCCGGCGGAGAATTCAGTGTATTCGACTTTCAGCGCAGATTTCTGGGTGTCTATGAGGATGTTGCAAGGCGCAGGGCTTTGCCGATTCTTTGCGGCGGCAGCGGCATGTACCTGGATGCGGTGCTGCGGGGGTACCGCATGGTTGAAGTGTCTCGTAACGACGCTCTGCGGGACGTGCTGGCGAAGAAAACGGATGCCGAACTGGTAGATGAATTAAGGCGTCTCAAGCCGGATCTGCATAACAGTACTGATTTGTTGGATCGGGAGCGTACTGTCAGGGCTATTGAAATTGCCAGGGGAGAGATCGAACAATGTACTGTGAGTGAGCCACTCCCCCGGTTACGGTCTACAGTCATCGGTATCCGCTGGGAGCGTGACGCGTTGCGCCGGCGCATAACAGATCGGTTGCGGGAACGGCTTGATAATGGTTTGATAGAAGAGGTTGAGCGGTTGCATGAAGGGGGTATCGCGTGGGAGCGGCTCGATTATTACGGTCTTGAGTATCGTTATGTGGGGGGGTATCTGCGGGGTGACATGGATAAAAATGACATGTTTCAGCGGCTCAACGCTGCAATCCATACTTTTGCCAAACGCCAGGGTAACTGGTTTCGGCGCATGGAGCGGCACGGGGTTGCGATCAACTGGGTTGATGGTGATGGTGACCTATTGGCGCAGGCCATGAAAATTGTCCATGACAGCGGCATCTCTCTGCACTCTGCTTGATTCTCGTACCTGGACCAAGCAGTCGTGTGCTGGGTGGCGGAATATGTGTATTATAAAAACAACAGCCCGCAATTTAATTTGCTTGACATCGTTTGCGCTATGCTGATAAGTTTACATTAGTTCGGATATTTCCGGATAAAATCATTAAGAAGAATCAGGAGAAGTAAGCACATGGTAAACGGAACAGTAAAATGGTTTAATGACAGCAAGGGTTTTGGATTTCTTGAGCAGGAAGGCGGCGAAGATGTATTTTGCCATTTTTCCGCAATCGCAGGCGAAGGTTTCAAATCCCTTGCAGAAGGCGATAGAGTAACTTTTGAAGTAACAAAGGGTCCGAAAGGGCTTCAGGCCGCGAACGTAACAAGAATTTAACGCTTGGCTTCGTTTCAAAACCGAAAAACCCCGGATAATCTCCGGGGTTTTTTTTTGGATTATTTTTTGCGCCACGGGCAAACATCAGTTAGCCCGATACAGAACTCCGCGTATTAACTTCCCATTTTGAGCGACATGCCGGTGCTTACGAGATAGTGGTAAGCGGTATCAAGAACAATTATCTGCAGAACATAGATTGCGGCAAAGGCGACCAGCGGTGACAGGTCCAGCATGCCGGTATCCGGCATGTGCCGACGTATACGGCGCAATAGCGGGTCTGTGACACGATAGATAAAGTTGACCAGCGGGTTATAGGGGTCGGCGTTCACCCATGAAACGACGACGCTGGCCAGCAGAATGTATTTGTAGATGGTGAGAAGTCCGCCGGCCAGTTCAACCAGTTTTGCCAGCGCGAGCAGAATGTTTGCAAGTAGAACCATAGGTTAGCTCCTGAACTACAGGTTAAAAGAGGCATCACTATGCCTTAACGCGCCGCCAAAGTCAAAACAGAAACGGTTATCGTCGCAGTCAGCGTCAGTATCGACCTGCCTGGATAAAGGAAATGGATTATGAACAAAAAGTTGACGGCCGTGCTACTCTCGGCCCTCGTCCTACCGGGGCTCGGGCAGCTCTATCTTGGCCGTAAAATGGTTGGGGGGATTATTCTTGCATTGGTTAATCTGGTGCTGCTGCTTGCGCTGTTTGTTTTGTTGAGAGGGCTTTCGCCTGTTATAGCTGCTCAGATTGGCGGCGGGGCGGTTGGCATAACCCAGGCCGAGGTGCTGAAGGCGCTGGAGGGGGCAAGCGGATTTGGCAAGGGAGTTCTTGCGGCGTTCGGCGTATTGTGGCTGTTTTCAGTCGTAGACATCCTCAAACCCAGATAAGGACGGAGGTTGCTGTCGAGCGTCGATCTTGACAAACGGTGTTATTTTGCGATACAAAGTATAGTCAGTTTTATCCAAAAAGAAATCCCTCGCTTCGTGCGGGTGGAATCGGGGAAACAAATGATCATTTCAAAAATCATCGGCAGCGGCTCATGTCTGCCGGACCGGGTTATACCGAACAGTCATTTTGATTATCTGGTTGAAAATGCGGACGAGTGGATTTTCAGCCGTACCGGCATCCGCGAGCGGCGCTTTGCCCATGCTGATCAGGCCACCTCAGATCTCGCTACGGTTGCCGCTAAAAATGCGCTGGAAGCGGCCGGTATTAAAGCTTCTGAGATAGACTGCATAATCGTCGGCACCTCGACTCCTGATATGAGCCTTCCTTCCACCGCCTGCATGGTTCAGGAGAACATCGGTGCAAAAAACGCTTTTGCCTTTGATGTAAACGCAGTCTGCTCAAGCTTTGTCTATGCGCTTGAAATTGCGGATAATTTCATCAAGTGCGGTAAATACAAAACAGTTATGGCAATCGGCGCAGACACCTACTCCAAAATACTTGACTTCAACGACAAAAACAGTTGCCCACTCTTTGGCGACGGGGCCGGTGCCGCAATTTTAAGCCGTGGTGGTGACTCGACAAAAGGGGTTCAGCACACATATATGCGGAGTGACGGTAAGGGATGGCCTCTGATTCAGGTGCCGTCTTCCGGTTCACGCAAACCGGTGACACCCGATTCGATAGAGGCCCGGGAGGTTTATTTCCAGATGGCCGGCAAACAGGTTTACGTGTTTGCAACCGATGTTATTCCCGACATAATCAATACACTCTGCGCAAAAGCCGGCATCACCCCGGCTGATCTGGATTACATCATTCCTCATCAGGCCAACGTGCGCATGATCGATTTTATCGCCAAAAAAAGTGGCTTTCCGAAGGAACGTTTCCTGTTGAACCTCGATCGCTGCGGCAACACCTCGGCCGCCTCGGTGGCGCTCGTGTTGGACGAAAATCTGCGTAACGGTACGATAAAGCCGGGCCACCTGGTTCTCGCCATGGGCTTTGGGGGCGGCTTGACGTGGGGCGGGTTGTTAATACGGTTTTAGTCCGCCGATACCCTCGCTGATCTCTACATCCTTTAACCCACCAGTTTCAAATAATGCCCGCAGTTTTCCCTGCGGGCATTTCTGTTTCCACCCACCGTGAAAATTGTCCGCAGCCAGCAGAATCCCGCCTGGCGCCAGGAGGCGTGCAAGGTGGGTTACTGCCCTGTCCAGCGGCTCTTTTGCGTGGATAATCGGTCCCCCCAGAAGGCCGTTGCAGATGATGAGATCGAAAAGATTTGTTTTGCCATCGTTCCGGGCACAGGGGGTGGTTGAGCCAGATTCTATGACATCCCGGCAACTGAAGCTGATGCTCCGGCCGTATCCGCGTTGTAACAGGGATGACGTTGTATTTTTTAACACCGCTTCGCGCTTCGGATCGTGCGGTAAGCAGCGATGAGTTGCGGCCCAGACCTCCAGCGGTTCCAATGTCCAGCCTTCGATCCGTATGTCGTCTGGTGAAAAGCCCAGTTCAGACAGCAGGAGAGCCAGCCCGTAGGTCTCCTCGCCGGTACCGCAGGCGGCATCAAGGCAGGTCAGCTGCCCTGTTCCCCTGGCTTTGAGCCACTCCCGGATAAACAGGTACTGCCGTGGATAGCGACCGATTCCGCCGTAAAAGCGTCCCGGAAGGAACGAGGCGAACAGAAAGCGGGTCATCAGGTCACCGTCACGGAGCAACGCTTCAAGAAGTTGCGCCGGATTGGCGCTGATCTGGAAATTATGCGGCAGGGATGCGAAGGTGTCTGCCCAGCTGGAGGAGTTGTGGAATGGTGTGCTGGAAAAGATCGGGGGATAGGTCAGTGCCGCAGAGTAGAGGTGGTTGAATACGGCGCTTACCTCGGCGATCGGCAGGTAGCGCTCGCACTGGGCACGGATTTCCGGCGTGATGATCAGCCCGGGAGCGGGGAGCGGCTCCGGGGAGGTCGATGCGTAGATACTGAAGAGGATCTGCAGTCGGCGGACGTCACTCTGAAAGCGGCTTTCTCCTCTGGGGGTGAGCAAGGGTTCGAGACCGGCACGCCCGGTTACGGAGGTGGACGTCGCCGGCCGCATCAGTAACTGCGAATAGGATGGTACAAGGTGTCCCGTTCAACAGGGACTTTTCCGGCTTTTTTGATCAGGCGGATGATCCCCTCTTTGGTCAGTGATTGCGGACTGTCGGCTCCAGCGTCATGGCCGATTTTCTCTTCAACAACAGTCCCGTCCAGATCGTTGACTCCGAAAGCCAGTGAAACCTGAGCGATCTTTTCACCCAGCATGATCCAGTAGGCCTTGATATGGTCAAAATTATCGAGAAAAATCCGTGCAATGGCCAGTGTCTTGAGATCGTCGAGTCCGGAGGTGCCCTTGATATCCAGCTTCAGGTCGGAATTCTCTGTTTGGAATGCCAGCGGGATGAAGGCCTGGAAACCGCCGGTATCGTCCTGCAGCACACGAAGCATCTCCATGTGCGCCACGCGGTCGGCTGTGGTTTCAACGTGGCCATAGAGCATGGTTGCGTTGGTTTTAAGGCCGGACAGATGTGCGAGGCGGATGATCTCCAGCCAGCGCGCTCCTGAAATCTTCTCCGGGCAGATCTTCTGCCGGACCTCTTCGACCAGAATTTCGGCACCGCCCCCCGGCATGGAGCCGAGACCGGCACTGATGAGGCGCTCAAAGACCTCATTGATAGTCAGGCCGGAAATGCGTGCGAAGTATTCGATCTCCACGGCGGTGAACGCCTTGATATGAAGCCCCGGTGCGGTGCGGCGTATGGCTCGCAGCGCCTTTTCGTAGAACTCGAAGGGCAGCTCGGGGTGAAGTCCGCCGACGATATGAACTTCGGTAGCCCCTTCCCCCTCCGCTTCACGAGCGCGTCGGCATATTTCATCCAGTTCCAGGGTGTAGGCGCCCTCTTCGCCGGCCGTACGCGAAAAGGCGCAGAAGGCGCAGCGGTTGACGCAGACGTTGGTCGGATTGATATGGCGGTTAACGTTGAAATAGACGTTGCGGCCGTTTTTGCGTTCGTTGATCAGTGCTGCCAGCTCACCAATGGCAAGCAGGTCGTTTGACTCGAACAGATAAAGCGCTTCGTCAGTGGTGATGCGCTGACGAGCATGGACTTTTGCGGATATGGTTGCGAAGGTTGTCATGGACGGGAGTCTACGAAAAACTGGGCGCTAGTGCAAGAGGAAAGGAAGAAGATTTATCGTACCATCCTGCAGGCCATCCTCATCGCGGCAAGCAGGCTCTTTTCAGAGGCTGTGCCGCTGCCGGCCAGGTTATAGGCGGTGCCGTGATCCACTGAGGTGCGGATGATGGGGAGTCCGAGAGTTATGTTAACGCCGTCGTCGAAATGCAGCATCTTGAGCGGGATCAGCCCCTGGTCGTGGTACATTGCCACCACGCCGTCATACTCTCCCTGTTGAGCAAAATGGAACAGAGTGTCGGCAGGGAGCGGTCCCTCAGCGTCGATCCCTTCCAGGCGGGCGGCCTTTACCGCTGGTTCGATGATGTCATGATCCTGGGAACCGAACTTGCCCCCCTCACCGCAATGAGGGTTGAGAGCCAATACCGCCAGCCTCGGCGAAGCTTTGCCGGTCAGGCGTGCCACCCCGTCTGCAGTGATGCGGATCGTTTTCAGCACCTGCTCGAACGTCACCAGACGGGGGACGTCAGCGAGCGCTTCATGGATTGTCACCAGGCTGACTCGGAGCAGATCACCTGCCAGCATCATGACGAAGTTGTCGGTGCCGCACAATTCAGCCAGTAGTTCGGTGTGGCCTGGATAGTCGTGGCCAGCCCGGTGCATCGCCTCCTTGCTGATCGGGGCGGTCACCATGGCAGCCGCATGCCCCTCAAGGCAGAGACGCGCCGCACAGCAGATGTAGCGGTAAACCGCATCACCCGCCGCTACAGAAGGAGCGCCGTAGCGTATGTCAGATTCGGTGAGGTGAGAAAGTGCCAGCAGCGGGATAACGTTACCATTCATCTGGCGCGCATCTGCAGCGGCTGAAATTTCGCTGATCTTCAGAGGAGAGCCGCAGGTGTCGAGCGCTCGCTCCAGTGCCAAGCGGTCGCCGATTACCAGCGGTACACAAATGTTCGCGATCTCCGGTGACTGCAGCGCCTTGATGATGATTTCAGGGCCTATTCCGCTGGGGTCGCCCATTGTTATGGCGATACATGGCTTATTCGGCACAGCGATTACCCCTCCTTCAATTTTGCTACCGCCAGAGTGACATTGGCTGATTTTACTTTATTAAGCAGCAGCCGTCCGCCGCCGGAGGCAAGAATAGCTGCCGGTTCTGCTACACCGGCAACACCAACAGCCGCCAGCGCATGCCCCGAAGGGGGCGAGGGAAAGGATACCCGGCTGAGTTCATCGCTGGCGAAGCAGCGGAATGATACGCCGATGCGCCGGGCAAATTCAACAAGTCCGACCTCATCGCGCTTGGCGGCAACAGATGCGATACAGCAGATGCTTTTCGGCGAGAGTGATAAGGCGTTTAAGTGATCGGAGACAAATGCTTCAATCTCATCGGCTGATGTGCCCCGGTTGCAGCCGATGCCGAGTGCCAGGTTACGGGGGCGGAGAATCAGTATGTTATCGGGGTTGGGCAGGTCCGGGAGAAGCCGGTTGGTGACAATCACAAAACCGCTGGCCGAGCGGTCGGCCGCCTCGGCAAACGTATCGTAAAAGGTGACTACGCCACGGCCCTGAAGCCAGGAAGCGGTCTGGCCGGTCGGGTCCACGACGGCGATTTCTTTGCCGTCCAGCAACAGGGTATTGAGGTTCTTGATCCGGCGGATATCATCGATGATCCACCCCCGTTCTTTGGCCAGCAGGTCAAAAGAGGGGAGTCCGTTCGCGTCGGTGGCGGTGGTGATAACCGCTCTGGCTTCGCTTGAAAACGCGCAGCGTTCAGCCAATTCATTGGCGCCCCCCAGATGTCCGGAAAGGAGCGCAATCGCAAATCTGCCGGCATCGTCCATGGTTACTATCGCCGGATCGGTCTCTTTTGACTCCAGCAGCGGCGCAATGATGCGCACGACAATGCCTGTTGCCATTATCAACACTAAGCCACCATAGCTGCTCCAAAGCGACGCGACGAGGCGCTTCAGTTCAGCCGGTTCGAAAAGATTGCACGGGCCATCGGCCTCAGCACCATAGCGCCGGGATACGTACAGATCGACATCGGCCATGCGTTCACGCAACAGCGCGCCAAGCCGGGCTCCACCGCCGGTTATCGCAATGACCGCGATCCGCATCTCAGGCGACGTGTCCTTCGCGGAAACCATGCGAAAACTCGCCGTCGTACAGCAGCGATTTAGCTTTGAGCCCTTCGCGGCGGGCTGCCAGCACATCGCCGACGATGATCAGTGCCTGACGGTCGATGCCGGCCAGCCGGACCCTTTCGGCCAGATCGGCGAGAGTACAGCGGATAATCTGCTCGTCGTCCCATGAGGCCCGGCAGACAACCGCTGCGGGAGTCTCAGGAGTATAGGCTCCCTGGAGCAGCTGGTCGACAACCTTTTCAGCCATGCCGACCGAGAGGTAGATCACCATCGTGGCCCCAAGCCTGGCGATTGCATTCAGTCGTTCGCGCTCCGGTACCGGAGTACGCCCTTCGACACGCGTGAAGATGACTGTCTGCGAAAGCTCCGGCAGGGTCAGCTCCTGTTTGAGTGCGGCTGCGGCGGCAAAAGCGCTTGTTACGCCCGGCACGACCTGATAGTCGATTTCCAGCCGGTCAAGCGCCTCCATCTGCTCCTGAATTGCTCCATAAATGGATGGGTCGCCGGTATGCAGCCGGACAATGCTCTTGTCAGATGCAATGGCATCAGTCATGACGGTTATGACCTCGGTGAGGGTCATTCCGGCGGAATCATAGATATCGGCCTTTGTTGCATATAATTGAACAAGCTTCCGGTCCACGAGACTGCCCGCAAAAATGACGACATCGGCGTGACTCAGGAGGCGAGCGCCGCGGATAGTGATCAGGTCTGTCGCTCCCGGGCCTGCACCTACAAACGATATTTTTGCAGCCATTGGCTCTCCGTACGAGAAGATTTTTAACTGAACTCCGGAGTTTCTTGTAGTCTTAAAGAGCCGCTATGTCAAGCCGGAGCCGGTTTTGTTGAGTTTGCTCATACAAGAAACTGCATATTCCGCATTACCAAATTTCCTGATATATGATATAAGGCCGGTGAATAAATCTCTGTAGAAGGAGGGGTCATGATTAAACGTGTGCTTGGTTATGTCGTTGTTGCCCTGTTTATGCTGTCTGCCAGCGGCTGCCTGGTTGCCGAAAGTAAATATCTGAAAAAGGTTAGCGAGGCTGATGTTCTGTCGCAAGAACTCGCCGGCCTGCAGCAGGAGCATAAGAAGCTTGCCCTGGAAAACAGTGCGTTAACGACCCGCTTTAACAAGCTCACCGAGGCTACTGCAGCCCTTGCTGCCGATAAAAAACAGCTGGAGGAGATTCTCAGGGCAAAATCAGACACGCTGTCAAAAAATATCAGTGAGGCGCGCCAGCAGGTGGCTGAGCTGAAGATTGAAAATAGCAGATTGAACGATGACATTGCTGAAATCCAGCGGGTTAAAGAGGAAAAGGTTAAAGAGGTGAGTGGCACGTACGAACAGCTCCTGTCTAACATGAAGAGCGAGATTGCCAAGGGGCAGGTGACCATCTCCGAGTTGAAGGGCAAGCTGACGGTCAATATGGAAGCCGCTATCCTCTTTGACTCCGGCAGCGCCGAGGTCAAGACGGAAGGGCTCGATATTTTGAACAAAATGGTTGAAACGCTGAAAAACGTCGGTGATAAGGCTATCCGGATTGAGGGACATACCGATGTGGTCCAGATAACAGGCGGCCTGGCTCGCACCTTCCCCACCAATTGGGAGTTGTCGGCAGCCCGTGCGATCAATGTCACCAAGTTTCTTCAACAGCAGGGGATTGATCCTCGCAACCTTTCGGCAGCAGCTTTTGCCGAGCATAAACCGGTTGCGGATAATGCGACTAAAGAAGGACGGGCGAAGAATCGTCGCATCGAAATAACGCTGGTTGCGAAGGATTAAAGCGGTGGCAAAGAAAAAGCAACAGCAGCAAAATACGCCGAAAGAGAAAGCGTTTCTGGTCTCTCCGTTCGGGGCACTGAAGGGGCTTGCTGTTCCGGAGGCTGAGCCGGCAGCGCCGCTTAAACCGGCAGTACAGAAAACGACGGAGTCGGTTGATAACGGCCTTGATCTTTTTTTTCAGGCGGTTGCAGATGTGCGGCCGTTCCAAAACTCCGCCAAAAAGCCGGTGAAGGCCGGTTCGCATCCACTGCAGAAAACCGCTGGAAAAGCCGGGGATGAACTTCTGGTTGTCGAAGAGGGTGCTTTTCTCGAGGAGATCGGCCGGCTGAAGATGGATACAAAATTTATCGATGCGGTTCCTGATGAAGGTGAGTTGCAGCCACTGTCCGGCAACCGGCTCCGCCAGGTGAAGCGCGGTGTTGTTTCAGTGGGACATCAGCTGGATCTCCATGGCTTGACACGTGAGGAGGCTCTTGCTGCATTGCCCGGTTTTTTGCACTCCGCCAGGAAAAGGGGGCAAAAGGCTGTTCTTGTTATCACCGGTAAGGGAAATCACTCTGCGGAAGAACCGGTTCTTCATCAGGCGGTCGCTTCATGGTTGCGTGATGCCGGGCGGGAGATGGTTCTGGAGTTTGCTCCGGCGCCGCGAGAAATGGGTGGCAGCGGGGCGTATGTGGTTTTTCTCCGCCAGCTACCCCCTTCGATATAAATATTTTCAAAGCAGTGCCACTACCAAAAGAGTCAGTATACTAGAAAGGAAAAGATCAATGATTACCCACATTGTGTTATTCAAACTGGCAGACCCAAGCACCGAAAACCTGGCGGCAACCAGAAACAAGCTGCTCAGCATGGACGGCAAAATAGACCTGCTGCGTTACCTTGAGGTTGGCGTTGACCTGATCAGGTCGGAACGTTCATACGACATTGCGCTTACGACCCGTTTCGATTCCCTCGATGATCTGCAGGCCTATCAGATACATCCGTACCACGCCGGAGAGGTCGTCCCGCATATGAAGGCGGTCTGCTCATCTATCGTGGCGGTTGATTACGAAAACTGAGCGGTTATTCTGTATACTTTTTAGCTTGACGAAACATAGGTGTATGCGTAGAATCCAGTTCTACTCGGGCCACTAACCAGGTAGCAGATGTAACGCCCTGGTATTATTGCAAACTAACTTTCGAAGCACACGGTGCCCAGATTGCTTATCACCACAGGTTCACTACCTGTAAACACAAAAAACAAACAGGAGGTAGTAAATGTCGGATTACGGAACTCTTCAAGACCGCGTACAATGCAAGTCCCTTTTGAGTAAGGTGATGACTCCAGAGCAGACGATTGATTTCTTCAAGGACGGCATGAACCTTGGTTGGTCAGGCTTTACGCCGGCCGGTTACCCAAAAGTGGTGCCGATCGCCCTTGCTGAGCATGTCGAGAAAAACAACCTGCAGGGTAAACTCAAATTCAACCTCTTTATTGGCGCATCTGTTGGTGCCGAGACCGAAAACCGCTGGGCACAGAACGACATGATCGACCGTCGCTGGCCATATCAGACCGGTAAAGATATCGCCGCCGGTATCAACCAGGGGCGCATCCGTATGGGTGACAAGCATCTTTCCCTGTTCGCTCAGGATCTGGGTTACGGCTTCTACACCAAGGACACCGAGAGCGGCAAGCTTGACCTCGCAATTATTGAAGTTTCCGAGATTCTGGAAGACGGCAGCCTCGTACCGACCTCTTCCTGCGGCGTTATTCCTGAGATCCTGATGATCTGCGACCGGATCATCATCGAGGTTAACACCGGACAGCCTTCTTTCAAGGGTATCCACGACCTGTTGACACCGCTGACACCGCCTAATCGGCAGGTTTTCAACATTACTTCAGCTGGTTCCCGGATCGGCTCAACTTCGATCCCTTGTGATCCGAGCAAGGTTATCGCTGTTGTCGAGTCCAAACTCCGTGACCAGGGCCGTGCCTTTGCCGAGCAGGATGATACCTCCGAAGCGATCGCCAACCATGTTATCGAATTCTTCACCCAGGAAGTAAAGGCCGGTCGTCTGCCGAAGAACCTGCTGCCGATCCAGTCAGGTGTAGGTTCTATCGCCAACGCAGTTATCGGCGGTCTGGCCAAAGGGCCGTTTACCAACCTGTCCGTTTACACCGAAGTTCTTCAGGACACAATGCTTGACCTGTTCGACTCCGGCAAGCTGGACCATGCTTCTTCCTGTTCGCTCTCTCTCTCCGCAGAGCCGGGCTTCCCGAAATTCTTTGCGAACATGGACAAATATTTTGACAAGATTACCCTGCGTCCGCTTTCCATCTCCAATGCACCGGAGCCGATTCGCCGTTTGGGTTGTATCGCCATGAACACGCCGGTTGAAATCGATATCTATGCACACGCCAACTCAACCCTGGTCGGCGGTACCCGCATGATCAACGGTCTTGGCGGTTCCGGCGACTTCCTGCGCAACGGCTATCTGAAGATGATGCACACTCCGTCGAGCCGTCCTTCCAAGACTGATCCGACCGGTATCTCCTGTGTCGTGCCGCACTGCTCACACATCGACCACACCGAGCATGACCTCGACTGCGTCATCACCGAGCAGGGTCTGGCCGACTTGCGCGGTGTTGCACCGAAGGAGCGTGCCCGTCTGATCATCCAGAAGTGTGCCCACCCTGATTACAAAGAGCAGTTAACAGAATACCTGAATATTGCCGAAGCTGATTGCCTCAAGCGCAAGGTTGGGCACGAGCCGCAGATGTGGGATCGTGCTTTCAAGATGCACCTCAACCTCGAGAAGAACGGCACGATGAAGCTGAAAAACTGGGATGTGAAAGTCGACCTCTGCGAAGGCTAGAATACTTTGTATGTAAGGCATCAATAAACCCCGCCGGGCAACCGGCGGGGTTTATTATTTGAAAACATGATATTCATGCTTGAACTTGCATCGCGGTTATGGTTTAAATGTCCTTAATTGCATGTGACAGTATTGGATGTTATCCCTCCGACAGGTTGGCACAGATGTCTCAAAACATAAGCGGTTTCAATGGTGCGGTGGCCGGTCTCTCCTTGACTGATGTCATTCAGCTTAAAGGGCACAATAAATATACCGGTGCTATTTCTGTAGAATACGGAGAGAGCAAGGGTGTCATTTATTTCGTTGATGGCGAGATTATTCACGCCGAACAGGGCGATGAAACCGGCGAACAGGCTATTTACGAAATTATCAAATGGCCGGGCGGCACATTTAATATCCACCCGGAGATGACTTCCAACGTATGTACGATCCACTATCGTACCGATTTTCTGCTTCTTGAAGCACTGCGGCGACTTGATGAAGAAAGTGCCGGCGCCACAGCACATAAATCAGCCGCTCCTTCCGTTACACCACGCCGCACAATGAGCAAAATAGCGGCCCGTCTGCAGGAAATAAATAATATCACCTATGCCGTATTGCTTGATAAGCAGGGTGCGCCGGTTCAGGACTCCAGTATTGAAGCGGTAGCGCTGGCAGCAAAAGGTGTTTTTCTGGCCACAACCGGCAGCAGTATCGGTGAACTGATGGGCCTGGGCGAAGTCAAGGCTGCAGTTGTCCATACAACAAACTATAATCTGTTATTGTACGATTCCAAACAGCACTATTTGAGTATTGCGGTCAAGCCGGACTGCAACCTGGAAAGCGTTGAAGCCGAGATCAAGTCTGCATTTGCACAGGCCAAGTAGGGGAGTTGTTTCATGAAGGACATTCTGCAGCATATAAACAGCGTTGATGGCGTGCTTGGCAGTGCACTCTGCAGCTATAAAGGAGAGGTGCTTGTCCATGCCTTTCCTCCACTCATCGATGCCGCTTCAATAAAGAAAGTGGCTTCACTGACAGTGGAATGTTTGCATGGTCTGCAGGTCTCTCAGACACTCGAGCTTCTTGATTGGCGCTACTCAAACGGTCGCATCCTCGTCAAGGCGTTCCCGGAAGCGATGCTCTACCTGTTATGCGCCAACAGTATAAATATTCAGGTTCTGTCGATAACGCTTAATCTTGCGGTAAAAAAACTGAAAGAAAAGCTTATAAGCGAAGCCCCCACAGCATCCGGGCAGCCTGATGCCGAAGAGCCGGTGTCAGACGACACCCTGCTGCGGATGAGTATCAGTCATCTGGCCGATAAACAGGCCAGTGCCAGTTTTGATTCACTTGGAATGGTTGCCGTCAGCCAGCCGACCTCCCATTATATCTCCGATTTTTACAAGACCCCCTTCAAGAAACTCACGCTGACAAATGTTGCTGCAGGTACAAGCGGCACTTTTCCGGTCATGGTGATGAAAGATATGGATATGCAGTATAACGGCACCGTCGTTGTCGGCCCCGGAATTGAGAAAAAACTCAAGGTCAGTGAAGGGGACAAGGTCGAAGTCAAAATCGGCTGATAGACACATGTCGAGCAGAAGTTCTGGAGCGGGGGATAAGGTGACTTATTCCCCGCTTTTCGTATGGGCCTTTGGGTGCGCCTTGTCATAGACCTCCATCAGGCGATCGATACTGACATGGGTGTATTTCTGAGTTGTGGAGAGTGAGGCGTGGCCGAGCAGCTCCTGGATGGCGCGCAGATCCGCTCCACCTTCGAGCATGTGGGTGGCGAAAGTATGCCGAAGGGTATGCGGTGAAATCCGTTTGAAGGCGGCAATCTGCATCACATGGGTGTCGATGATGCGTGCCACACTGCGACGGTTGATACGGTCGCCGCGGGTGTTGAGAAACACGGCGCCTTTCCCGGTATTGTTTTCCCGCTGGTCAAGATACTCCTGCAGCGCCGCCTGCGCACGGCAGCCAACCGGGACGATCCGTTCCTTCCCCCCCTTTCCGGTCACCCGTACCATACCGCTCGCCAGATCCAGTTCTGTGAAGTCGAGACCGGTCAACTCGGAGACACGGAGGCCGCTGGAATAGAGTAATTCCAGGATGGCCCGGTCGCGCAGGGCGTATTTATCGCCGCTATCCGGAGCTTCCATCAGCGTTGTGGCCTGATCAATGTCCAGGTGAAACGGCAAGCGCTGCTCTTTTTTGGGCGTAGCGATCAGCTCGGCCGGATTTTTTGCGATAATGCCGCGCCGCAGCAGGAAGCGAAAAAACGAGCGTATCGCCGCCAACTTGCGCCCGATAGAACTCTTTTTAGTCCCCTTTGCCAGTCCTGCCAGATAACGCCGGAGGAACAGGTGGTCTATATCGTGAGCTGATACCGTCTCACCCTTGTCATGGAGGGCAAACGCCAGCATCTGTGCAAGGTCGCTGCGATAGGCTGCCAGAGTGTGTGGTGAAGCATTACGCTCGGTTTGAAGATACGCGGTGAACAGCTGAATCTGTTGATCGAGTAACGTCATACTGTTCTATTCAAAATCAGGCAGTCCGCTCTTGAGTTTCCACCTTTTGTCGCTTTCGGTGTAGACCCACTCCTGACGGTAGGAAACTGTTCTGACTCTGTTTGACGGGAGCATGTAATAGTCAAACTCTGCCACGGCATCACCGGCTTTCTTTTCGGGAAGGTATCTTGCAGAGAGTATGCGGAAGTCGGTAAAGGAGAGCCCCTGCTTTTTGAGGGATTCAGCCCGCTTCAGGTACTCCTCCCGCAGTTCAGGATCGATGTAGGTCATGCCGGCGCTTTCAATCTCATGCCAGCGCAGCATCCGGTTATAGGCTTTTACGCTCCGATCAAATTCCTCACTCAGACCGGTCTGGGTAGCGCAGGCAGCCAGTGTGAGGCAGGCGATACAGAGTAATACTTTTGCCATTCTTGTCATACCCATCACCGTCTCCCTTTTTCGCTGTTTTTGATATATTCGACCAGCTCTACCGCCAGCTCGTGCTTGCCAAATGGCGGGATCAGGTAATAACCGCCGACGACATCGAACGTCGCGTCGATAAACTCCTTGGCGATCGCCAGACCCTCCCGGGCTCCGGCCTCCTTCTCAAGCCCCTTCATGCGGGCCCTGACAGCATCAGGCACCGTTATCCCCGGCACCTCGTTGTTGAGGTATTCGGCGTTACGTTCGCTTACCAGCGGCATGATTCCGGGGAGAAACGGCACGCTGCAGTCGCCGATCGCTCCGACTGCAGCAAAGAGAATCTCCGGATCGTATATCGGCTGGCTCTGGGTGAAGCTGGCACCGCCGGCAACCTTCTTGTGCAGTCTCGCCGCCTGGACACTCATGTTACCGGTGTTGGGATTGAAGGCTGCACCGACCGTAAAGCCGGTCCCGGCGCCGATCGGGTTGCCGATCGCATTAACACCGCTGTTAAGATCGCTGAGCAGCTTAATGAGTGTCAGCGAGTGCAGGTCAAACACCGATGTCGCGCCGGCGTGGTCCCCCATCGTCGCGGGATCGCCGGTTACCGCCAGGATTGAACGGATGCCGAGAAGGCTGGCACCCATCAGGTCCGACTGCATGCCGATAAGGTTTCTGTCACGTCCGGTGATATGCACGATGACCTCAATGCCGACTTCGCGCTGGATGATGCTCCCGAGCGCGATGTTGCCCATCCGCGGACGGGCCAGCGGGTTTTCGGCAAGATTTATGGCGTCGACTCCGGCTTCCTTCAAGAGCCGGCAACCGGTGATAATTTTACTGCAATCCAGTCCTTTGGGCGGGTCCAGTTCGACGGTAATGACCTTGCGTTTTCCCCAGTTGTCAAGGAAAGAGGATTGCTTCGGTGTCGTCGGTGCCGGTTCAGAAAAGGAGACGGGTGACCTTTTCTGCCGTACAGCCGGTCGGCAGCCGGAGATGACATGGGCGAGCGACGCAATATGGTCCGGTGTGGTACCGCAGCAGCCGCCAACAAGATTAGCCCCGGCAGCAACCATTTCCTGCGCCATTGCGGCGAAATAATCAGGGGTGGCACGGTAGATATAGCGGCCATCAAGATATTCCGGGAAGCCGCTGTTGGCGTAAGCGCTGATCGGCTTATCCGTCACCCCCGCCATTCGTTTGACGACCTTGAGCAGCTCCAGCGGTCCGGCGCCGCAGTTGGCCCCGATCATGTCTGCGCCAGCCTCTTCCATAGCCCGGCAGAAGCTCTCGACCGAGCTGCCGTCACCGCAGCGTCCCCCCTCGAGAAAAGCCAGTGAGGCACAGGCCGGCAGGCCGGTTTCCCGTGCTACCTTTACCGCCAGCTGCAACTGCCGGAGCGAAGAGAATGTTTCCAGCAGCAGGAAGTCTACGCCACCGTCAGCCAGTGCCTGGCACTGAAGACGAAAGGCCTCCTCCATCTGCACGCTGCTGAGTTCGCGTTGTTCCCCTCGGGGAGCCACCAGTGGTCCGATCGAACCGGCTACAAGTACGTCCGGTCCGGCCGCTTCACGGGCAATGGCGGCACCGGCCAGGTTGATCTCTACGACCTTGTGTCCAAGTCCGATTGCCGCAAGTTTAGTGCTGTTGGCGCCGAACGTGTTGGTTTCGATTACCTGGGCCCCGGCAGCGACGTATTCGCGTGCGAGCTCAGTAACCAGATGCGGACGGATCAGGTTCAGGTGTTCGAAATTACTGTCGAGGCTGACCCCTTTTGTATAGAGCATGGTGCCGATAGCACCGTCGCCGACGAGGACTTCGTTGCGTAGCCGCGTTATGATATGGGTTTTGTTTTCCTTCATGCATTTCCTATCTGCTGTTGCCCGAATGGTCTAGTTGAGGTATAAAGGGCAATCGTACTATTTGACTGAGGAGGTTTCTCGTGATGCATACCCTTGTCCAATGGCTGCTGGACACAATTGGAGCCATGGGGTATCCGGGAATTCTGCTCCTGATGGCCATGGAAAGCTCGATTATTCCGGTCCCAAGCGAACTGGTCATGCCGCCGGCCGGATATCTGGTCTACCAGGGAAGAATGAACATGGCGGTCGTCATTCTGTGCGGAACCGCAGGGAGCCTGATCGGTGCGTATGCCAACTACTACGCCTCCCACTATCTGGGGCGTCCGCTTATCCTCAAGTATGGCCGGTACGTACTGATCCCACCGGACAAGTTTGAACGGGTGGAGCGCTTCTTTCTCCGCCATGGCGAGATATCGACCTTTATCGGCCGCCTCCTGCCGGTTATCCGCCATCTTATCTCAATTCCGGCCGGTGTGGCAGGAATGAATCACTTCAAGTTTTCCCTCTACACTCTGCTTGGCGCCGGTATCTGGTGCACTGTTCTGACTCTGATCGGTTATGCAATCGGTGAGAATGAACAGTTAATCTTGCAGTATTCACATAAAGCTGTGCTCTGGGTGGTTCTGTTCAGCGCCGCTCTGGTCGCTGTCTATGTCTGGCGGCAAAACGCGACAACAGCAGTAAGGGCTCGCCAGAATAAATGATGATACATGCATTGACATAGTTATTTTCTGCCAGAAAAAGGAGCAGAAAACAACGTTTAACTTACTAAATCGTGCAGGAACGCAAAAGGAATGTGGGAAGAAGTAGATTTTTGGAGGTAGGACAAATGCAGATAAATCGTATCGGACGTATCCAGTATGTCGAAGTGGATTTTCCGGGATCAGTGTGTTCGACACAAGGTTTCACGACCCGCCACGAAGGGGTTTCCCGCCCACCCTATAACTCGCTTAACCTGGGGATGAATACGCAGGATCAGCAGGCAAATGTAGAGGGGAACCGCAGTCTGCTCGCCCGTGCATTCGGTGTCAACCAGGAGGCGCTGGTGACTCCTGTTCAGGTTCATGGCAGTGACATTCTGGTGATCAACGAACCAAATGATGATTTCAGCCATTTTCTCTCTGTTGAGGGTGATGCAGTCATTACCAATCAGCCGAGCGTCATTATCGGTGTCTGTGTTGCAGACTGTGCCCCGATCCTGCTCTGTGATCCGGATAAAAAGGTTATTGCCGTCGTTCACGCCGGTTGGAAAGGCACGGCATCCAAGCTTGTTGCCAAAACAGTGGCCGGCATGCGCTCGGAATTCGGTTCTGATCCTGCCCGGCTTCAAGCTGCGATCGGTCCCTGCATCCAGAAATGCTGCTACGAAGTTGACGGGCCGGTCAGGCAGGCATTTTTGCAGGGCGGCCTCGCCTGGGATTCATGTGCGGAGTTGAGTAGTCCCGGTAAATGGCAGCTCGACCTGCCTGCCGCCAACCGGGAACTGCTACTGCTTGCCGGTCTTCCGGCGGCGGCGATCCAGCTCTCGGACCAATGTGTCTGCTGCCGCAGTGAACAATTCTTCTCGTACCGCAGAGATAAAGAAGAGTCAGGACGCCAGATGGGCTTCATCATGTTAAAGCCTTAAAAGCAATTTTGAATTTTGGATGTTGAATTATAAGTAATTTTAATTCAGAATTAGTAATTCAAAATTCAACATTGTTTTAGTAGGGGGTATGTCGTGCTCGCAAAGGTTTTCAGCAGTGCCCTGATCGGTATAGATGCCATTCTCGTGGATGTCGAAGTCGATATCGCCCCCGGTCTCCCCGCCTTTGCTACCGTCGGTCTGCCGGACGGTGCGGTCAAGGAGAGCAAGGATCGCGTCAAGGCGGCGCTGAAGAATTCCGGGTACGATTTCCCCCCACGGCGTATCACCGCTAATCTGGCTCCGGCTGATATCAAGAAGGAGGGGACCGCGTACGACCTGCCGATCTCCATCGGCATCCTCGCTGCCACCGGTGTCGTCAAGGGGCCGCGAGTGCATGACTACATCCTGTTGGGAGAATTGTCCCTGGATGGCGGGCTCAAACCGATTCGCGGTGCGTTGTCGATGGCGGTGGCCGCGAAGCGTGCCGGTCTGGCCGGCCTGATCCTGCCGGCGGAAAACGCCCCCGAAGCGGCTGTTGTCGAGGGGATTGATGTCATCGGCGCCACCTCTCTATCCCAGGTCGTGGAGTTTCTGAGCGGCCGTGAGATCATCGAGCCGTACCGGGTTGACCTGCCGGGGCTTTTTTCAAGTAACAGCGAATATGGCGAGGATTTCAGCGAGGTCAAGGGGCAGGAACATGCCAAGCGTGCCCTGGAAGTGGCCGCCAGCGGCGGTCATAACATCCTGATGATCGGCCCACCCGGTTCGGGGAAGACAATGATTGCCCGTCGCATCCCGACGATCCTCCCCCGGATGTCGTTTGACGAAGCGATTGAAACCACCAAAATATTCAGTGTCAGCGGCATGCTCGAAAAAGAGCGGGCGCTGTTGGCGGTTCGCCCCTTCCGCTCCCCGCATCACACGATCTCGGATGTCGGTCTGATCGGCGGCGGCACAACTCCGAAGCCGGGTGAAGTCTCGCTTGCGCACAACGGTGTCCTGTTCCTCGACGAACTCCCTGAATTCAAGAAAAACGTCCTCGAAGTCCTGCGGCAACCAATTGAAGACGGCAAAGTCACCATTTCCCGCTCGCTCCTGTCACTGACCTATCCGGCCCGAGTCATGCTGGTGGCGGCGATGAACCCCTGTCCCTGCGGCTATCTTTCCGACCCGACCCACCCCTGCACCTGCACTCCCGTATCGATTCACCGCTACCGTTCCCGTATCTCCGGCCCACTGCTGGACCGGATAGATATTCATATCGAAGTGCCGGCGGTCAAATACCGCGATCTGGCCGATCGTGGCGAAGCCGAAAGTTCGGCTGCCATTGCAAAGCGCGTTGAGCGTTCGCGGGAAATCCAGCTGGAGCGCTACAAGGGGACTAAAATCCACTGTAACGCCCAGATGACGCCCCGCTTCATCAAAAAGTACTGCGAGCTGGACGCCAGCGGCAATCGCATGCTGGAGCTGGTTACCGACCGCCTCGGCTTTTCGGCCCGTACCTATACCCGCATCCTCAAGGTGGCCCGAACCATTGCCGACCTTGACGGAAGCGATGCCATCCATGAACAGCATATCGCCGAGGCGATTCAGTACCGGAGTCTGGATAGGAAGACGAGTTGACGCGAACTGCAAAAGAAATCACAAAGATCTCTACATAGAGAGGAATAATCATGGCTCAAGTAACTAGGTTCGACGACACGATAATTAGTTTCATGCGTCAACACGGTGCGGAAAAAATCGGTGTTTTTGGTTCTTATGCCCGCAATGAAGCAGGTTCCAACAGTGATCTGGACCTCATGGTCTGGTTCAAAGAGCAGAAAAGCCTCCTCGGTGTCATTAGAATCGAACGTGAACTTTCAGAGCTCCTCGGGGTTAAGATTGACCTTTTGACTGAGCAGGCGGTCAGTCCCCATCTGATTGACCGTATAAGGCAGGAACTCAAGGTGATTTCATCATGATTCGAGACGATCAGGTTTATCTTGCGCATATCGTGGACGCTCTGGAGCAGATAACCACATACACCAATGGAATGGATGGTGAAATGTTCAGGTTAAACCGCATGGTACAGGACGCTGTCATCAGGCAGTTCGAAATTGTCGGTGAGGCAACCAAAAATCTTTCGGAACGTTTTAGGGAGAGTAACTCTGGCTTGCCTTGGAAGGATCTCGCCGGCTTCCGTGACAAATTGATCCACCAGTATTTTGGTGTTGACTTGTCAACTGTATGGCAGTCGGTCGTTGATGATGTGCCGTTTTTGCTGGATGCGGTGCTGAAAATACAAGCTGGTAGCTGATATCCAAAATCCACTGCAACGCCCAGATGACGCCACGCTTCATCAAGAAATACTGCGCGCTGGACGAGAGCGGCAATCGCATGCTGGACTGGTTACTGACCGCCTCGCCTTTACTGCGCGATCGCATTGAACTCAACCCTGCTCCGGCTGACGGTCTCCTTCTCCGCTGCTTTGTAGATATCGTCGTTCTTCTGAAAAAGCCGCTCCGGTGGCACGCCACCTTTGGTGATCATGTAGCTCATGACCGCTGCGGTGCGCTCCCGTGCCAGCGACCGCAGTTCGTTCTCGCCCACCTCGGTATTGGCAATAATCAGCTTCTTCATTTCATTGTCGGGCAGATCCTTCACAAGGCCGATGGCATTGCGCGGTTTGGGGAACTTATCCTTCTTGTAGACCGCCGTGAGAAATCTTGAATACTCGTCCGGCATAACCTGAACGCTTTCGGCGCTATCGCCGTCCTTCGTCTGTTTTACCTTTACCAGGAAGAGGAACTTCTCATTACGCAGCTTGCGGTTGAGCAGCTCCTCGCGATATCCCTCCGAGTCTTTTGTTTTGTCGACGAAGCCCTTGATCTCCATCTTCAGGGCGGGGCGGTCAGCCAGAGCATTCGACAGTTGCGCAAGTTTTTTAACCTCCCCGGCCGGCAGAACGCTGGAGCCGGCGGCAAACTGGATGACACTGAAATCTTCCCCGCTGCCTGTCATGGAAGAGAGCAGGGCAAACGGTGATGTCGCCGCCTTGACGAGAAGGTTTTTGAGGACCTGTCCAATGAGGCACCAGAGGCTGAATTGGGGGTCATCGGTACGCCCCGTGACCGGCAGATCCAGATGAATCTCCCCCTTGCGGTCTTTGAGCAGAGCCACCGCCAGATTTACCGGCAGGTTGGTGGCCTTGTCGCTTTCTACCCGCTTGCCGAAGGTAAACTGGTCGATAAAAACCCTGTTCTCCGAATTAAGCTGTTTCTTGTCGATCAGATATTTGAGGTCGAGGAACAGCTTGCCTTTTTCAATGGTGTACCCAAGATAGGTGCCGGAGTAAGGGGTTGCCGGAGAGAGGTCAATATCGCGGAAGGAGATCTTCAGGTCGACAAACAGATCATCGCGTAGCGGATTGAGCCTGCCGGTGATTTGCATTGGCGAATGATTTTCCAGATTGCCCCGCAGGTCGACGTCGGCAAACTTTGATTCTTCTGACGTCAGTCCGCTGACTCGCCCCCCCAGATTGAAGAATGTGCTGCTGAAGGTCTGTGGCAGATGGTTGTCGGTAAAGGCTATGGTGCCGTCCTGTACCGTGATGCTCCCCACCGATATCTGCCGCGGTGTTGCGGCTGCCGGCACGGGTGGCACGGATATTTGTGCTGCCGTTTTTGGCGCTGACGAGGTTGCCGTGGTGGGAAGAGGCGAGCCAGGCGCCGCAGTCCCCTGCTTCCCGACCAGATCCTGCAGGTTGAGACTGCCGTCTTTGCGAACCACGATGCGCGAGTAGACGCCGTTTAGTGCGACCTGGTGGATGCTCAGGTTGAAAGGCTCAAGATTACCCTTGATATCATCGAACTGAAGGTTCTCCCATTTCAGCAGATCTTCTGCGTCAACGGCGTCTACGCTGTGGAAGGCGCGCAGGGCAGCGCTGCCCTTAAAGCTTCCGCGCGGCTTACCGTACTTCATGGCGATATCAAGATTCATGGTGCTGCTCAAATTTCCGCCGATAACATAGAAATTAAGTTTGTCGGGGAAGTAGGGCTCAAAGTCGCGGAGCGGAAGCCCGCCGACGTTCACGCTGCCTTTGTAACGGAACGGGAGCGGAGTTATGTCGCCAGCGGCTTTGAGAGTGGTATTTTTCCCGAAGGTAGAGGAGAAACGGAGCCGGGTGGGGGTAAACTTCGGGCCGCTCAGATTTGCAAGGGTCAGGCTGGTATTGCGCAGGGTGAAGCGCGGCTGATCCTCAAGGCTCTTGTCTGTGAAGGCAAGGTTAAATCGGTCCAGCTGGAACTGTTTGATGAGATAGCTGAGCGCCCTGGTGTCTTCTGCTTTGTCGGCAGCGGGTTTCCTACTTGCAGAGAGTGCCGTTGGCGCACCGGCTTTAACAGGCGACCCGGAACTGCTACCCTGCTGCTTGTCAACGAGCGATAGCAGCGAGATGTTTCCTCCCGTCTCCCGGGACAGGGACATGTTGCCGTTTGAGAGATGGATGCCGCCAATCTCCAGACGGTTTTCCTTCTGGCGGAAAGTGGCGTCGTTAACCTGAAGAAGTGCCAGGTCGAAACCGTCTTTTACGCCGTATCGCGCGGAAAGCCCTTTGAGTGAGAGGCTGCCATGGTCAATGCTCACTCCGTCAGCTTTGGTGAATGCCAGATCCGCTGCCAGATCCAGCGTCCCCTTGACCGGTGATGTCAGGTAGCGTGACAGATAGGGCCAGCCCCGCTGGAGCTTTAGTCCGGTGAGTTTTGTCGCTGACGTTGCCGCCAGCGGTGTGACGGAAAAGGTGCCGCCGCTCTTGAGGGTGGCTTCTTTATCGATCAAAAGAGAAAGTTCGTAATTCGCAGTTTTAGCCGGCGCTGTACTGAAGCTCTTCACCGTAAAGTCAATTGCGGAAACGGACGTACTGAATCCACCCTTGGCCATGGCATCACTGAAATGAACAGTACCATTACTGCATGCGAGAGACGCCGCAGTGACCAGTAGGTGCCCCTCCTTTTTCTCGGAAGAAACCTCAGCTTTTTCGCTTCCCTTTTTCGGTGGCAGCAGCCGGGAATACATCCATTGGCCCTTTTTGTCGCGATTGACAAACAACTCCGGACCATCAAGCCTGATCGCCTCAAACTCGAACTGCTGCGCGAATATTTCCAGCCGGGCGGCCTTGGTCTCCAGCTTGACGAATCTGGCAAGAGGCTGACCGTCCGCCATCTTCACGTTGACGTCATCAAGGCTGGCCAAACCCTTGATTGTCAGCTCGGGCTTTTTGCCGGCGGAAATGCGGTAGGATACATCCATGTCGATAGTCAGGTTGCCTGATGTCAACTCGGCCAGCGGCTTAACGGGGGAATAGGCGATGTACCGGGGCAGGTTGAGCTGTGTAAGGCCCACATGTACGGAGGTCTCCATAGACTTGCTGAGTGGTTTCAGTCTGCCTGCAAAGCTGAAGGGTGCGCCATTGATCACGGCGGATATGTGGGGATCGGTGTATTTCTCGGCAAGGTAGGGGATGTTGCTGATAAAGGGAATTGCGATTTTCAGCTTGCGGACGGTATGTTTCCTCCCCCCGTCAACCACCAGGTCATTAAAATCCAGGGAACCGTTGTTGACGGTAATATTATTGATGGAGAAAAGAAACGGCGCTTTTTTTTCCTGCTTGGGAGGTTGCTTCTGCCGATCGAGAATGTCGCTGAAGCTGTAGCGGTTGGGACCGGTGCGGGTAAGGTTGAAGGTGGGGGTGTCGATATCTACCCGGGAGAGTATCAGGGCGCGCTTGTAGGCGGATGCGAGGGAAAGCGAGGCGCGTATCTGGCTGAAGCCGACCAGGGGAGCCGCCCCCTTCTCGTCGATGGCAAATCCGTTGACGGTCACCGTCAGGGTGAAAGGGTTGATGGATACGGATTCAATGTGTGCCTTGCGCCCGGTCGCCTCCTCTATGGCTGCCACACCTTTGGCTCTGACGATCATCGGCATGACGGCAGTTATGAAGAGAAGGAGAGCCGCTATGATCCCGCTGGCGATGAGTAGGTTTCTTCTCAGCTTTGGCACAATACACCTCACGCGTATGAAATCAGACCTGCAATAACAAAGTGCACCTGCAGGACAGCTATGCTGCGTAGCAGGTGCACTTGATTATGGTTATTATAACACAAAAAAAGGCGGTGTTTATACCGAGGAGGTCCTTTGCCTATCGCATCGATGCAGAAGGAACAAAGTCGCTGTTTGCAAAGGAATAGTCGTAATGCAGATGGTCGCAGCAAACTCCTGACAGGATTGCTGCCACATCCTCGGCAATGACAAGTTCTTCGTTTGTTGGGATGATAAAGGTTTTGACCAGTGACCCTTTGCCGCTGATTTCCGCCTCTTCATGGTCTGCCCGGATAGCACGATTGCTGTCCCGGTCAATGCGTATGCCGATGGTATCAAGTTCATTCAACACCATCTCCCGTACCGTTGATTCTATCGCGCCGCTACCGGTGGTAAAAAATAATTGCATCTAATGGTCCGGCAATCGCCAGGTATGATCCGATATATTTTTTGAGCCGGTAGGTTTCAATATCGAGGGCCAATTTACACCGGGGGGAGCCTTCAAGAGCTGCCTGTACAAAATCCTGTCGCTCCATGTGTTGTCCGGTAATGCCAAAAATACCGCTTCTGTTGTTGAGAACCAGTTCAAATTCTTTTGTCGAAAGATTCAGTGTTCTCATCATATAAGAGTGAATGCCTGCATCAATGTCACCGCAGCGAGTCCCCATGACAACGCCCTCAAGCGGTGTCATACCCATACTGGTGTCAACGGAAAGTCCGTTCCGTATGGCACACAGCGACACCCCCCGGTCCAGGTGGATGGTGATCAGGTTGCAGCTCTCTACCGGTTTGCCGAGAAGCACTGCGGCTCGACGTGAAAGGTACAGGTGGGATGGGCCATGAAAGCCATAGCGGCGGACACCATGTTTCTCATGCCATTCATAGGGAAGAGGATAGATGTAGGCATAGTCGGGCATTGACAAGTGGAAGGCGGTGTCGAAAATAGCCACATGGGGAATAGAAGGCATGAGTGATATTGCCGCTTCGATACCCAAAATGTTGGGAGCCGAGTGCAGAGGTGCCAGGTGTTGTAATTGACGAATTGAGTTGAGGACGTTGTCGTCGATCTGAACAGAGTGAGTGAATTCCTTGCCGCCATGCGCTACCCGGTGCCCCACGGCAGAAATCTCCAAGACGCTTGCAATGACTCCGTGCTGTGGATCCGTGAGTGTTGACATAATAAGGGCTAAGGCACTCTGGTGATCATCATTGTCCATCTCCAGGGTCAATGGTTCCCGGCCTGGAATGTTCTGGCAGATGAAAGAGCTGTCAAGGCCAACTCTTTCAATTATTCCCGAGGCAAGTATTGTCCGGCCACCCGAAGCAAGCAGGTAGTATTTTATTTTATGGCTCCAGCAGGTGACGGTAAGAATTTTCATAATGACTCCGGGGCGTTCTTAATCTTGTACCGTCTTCGGCACGGCATTCAAACGTTTCAGTGGGTGAGCTTTTTATCCAGCCACCGCATGTTTTTCAGCGGTAGCCCTCTTTATAGTACAGGGATGGGGTGAACAGCACGAAAAAAATGTGGACATCAGGATACTCGAAATGGTGAAGCAGGTCATGTAAATTTACCGCGACGTATCATGTTTTTCCTGCGCCCGTGGAAACATATTTATTTCCATCGGCCAATTTTGACTCACCGCTTTTCGTGACGATGCGCTTCCATTCTTTTTTGCATAATGTGGCGCGTATGCGGGAGTATCCACCTGCAACAGTCAAAAACACAGATTGTTGTTGTCACGCCGTTTCGGCGTGGTAAGCTGTTTTTCTCCTGACAGGAGACTTGTGATGTCAGTAGACTACAGACGGTGTACACTTTCTCATGCTAATGATTAAGAAGTTATGACTTTGAGCAAAGCGTGGCCTGTCTCATTAGATTTCTTTGTTTAGAGGTGATTTTGACTATAGAAGAAGCGTTCGGAATAGTTCTACGGAGAATGAGGAAAGAACGCCTTTTGTCTCAGGATGAGTTGTCGAATATCAGTTCACTCGACAGGGTTTTTATCTCCAGGCTTGAGCGTGGAAAACAGCAGCCAACTCTTGTGACTATCTTTGAGCTTTCTTCAGCGCTGGGTATTTCTGCGACAAGAATTGTCACCGAAGTCGAGTTACTGCTATGGTTTCACAATGTCAAAGGTCAGTGTAACAAAACGGATCAGCTCCATCTTACATATGACAAGCTGTGGGAACATTTTGGAGAATCTTTTATGGGCAGCGAATTAGGTACCTCGTGCGCAGAAACCATACTACTGGTTGAAGACGAAATGCATGTGCAAAAATTCCTGGCCGATGCGCTGGAGTCGGTGGGGTACAAAGTTATACTAGCCGTTGATGGTCAGGAAGCAGTTGATAAATACAAGGATAATAGTGCCGCTGTGGATTTGATACTGATGGACATTATGATGCCGCGCAAGGATGGGGTGACTGCTCGCAAAGAAATCCTGGCGTTGAATCCGGCCGTCAAGATACTGATGATGAGTGGGTACTCCGCCGTGTCCCTGGGTAATATTGACAATTTAAATTTCATTCAAAAGCCGATGTTGCCATCCCTGTTATTCACAAATATCAGGGAGGTCCTTAATTTCACGCAGAACCCCTCCTTGATGCCGGTGGAAGTCTGATCTCTCTACTGCATCGTCACGCATCCTCTCTGTCACCTGTCCTTCCACTGAATTATCGCAACGCAGATGATAGTTCAGTCGATAGTGTGTGAATTGCTGAGCTTCATTCCCAGAAAATCCCTGTAGGATCCGCGTCCACCTCACGAAGCAGTTTTTCAAGGGTGTCCCTGTTTCTTCCCGTAGGATAGGGCTGTCGCCGGTTTTTTCGGTCATACCAGTACAATGTCCAGTTAAGCGCCTCAGGGTTGTACTCAAACTGGGCAATCTTGATTTCATTCCAGATGGCCGGGTCTATGAAGAGCGGACGGGCTTCGGTCAGGGTGACTCTGTTGCCATTGATGGTGTGGTGCAAATTAATCTGGCCGGGTACGGTTCGTTGCTCACAAAGGTGAGCAAGGAGTGTATCTGCTCTCAGCCGTTCAGTTTCAGGTAACGCCATTCTTGTTTAATCCTTTTAGCCAGAAAGCTGTCATGTGTCGTGTACAGATGGCAATACTATATGAAATAAGCTTTTGAAGCTAAGCAAAAGTCTAACGTCTTTACCGCATATAAGGTGATGTATGTTGTGTATGAGGTGTTGATGGCGGCGGTTCCAAGAAGGACGTGCCTGGCAAAGTCACTGTAACAGCGGCTATTGCACGCTAATTTGTTTTTGGCACGGCGACTGCACTAAAACAGTACACACATATCCTTTGGAGGTAGTACACATGAAAAAAGTTCTGTCCACAATCGTAGCCGCCCTCGTAGCTGTTTCTTTCTCCGCTGTAGTTTTCGCTGCTGAAGCTGCCAAGCCTGCTGCTGCACCTGCAGAAGCTGCTGCTCCTGCTGCAGAGAAAAAAGAAGTGAAGAAACCAGTTAAGAAAGCTAAAAAAGCAAAGAAAGCAGTTAAAAAAGTAGAAGAGAAAAAAGACGCAGCTGCTCCAGTTGCTGCTCCTGCTGCAAAGTAATTCGCTTTTAGCGAAAACAAAAAAAGCCGCATCGAAAGATGCGGCTTTTTTTGTGCGCGCAGCAGTAGTATAGTACGGACAACCTGTTGCCTCTGTACGGAGCTTCTGCAGAATTGCCTGGTTAGATTATTCAAGGGGTTACGTAAAATTATGGCAGATCAGATTGTTCGGGCGCTATGCCTGTCAGGTGGAATAAGAGTGCTTGTATGCACTGCCGGTGCTCTAGCGCGTGAAATCTGCGCACTTCAGCAGGCATCGGCGACGGCCAGTATCGCACTTTCCCGGGGACTCGCGGGGGGGGCTTTGATGGGCGCTCTTCTCAAGGACGGCCAGCGGACCGCACTGAAGTTCGAAGGGAGCGGCCCGCTGCGCAAGATGATTATTGAAGCAGACAGTGATGGAGCGGTCCGCGGCTGTGTCGGGAATCCCGCCGCCGATCTGGAAGCTTTAAAAGGTAAATGGGATGTGGCAGGGCTTATCGGGCGGGCCGGTTTCCTGACCGTTTCCAAGGACCTTGGTGTAGGCGGTCAGCCGTATCAGGGGGTTGTGCAGCTGGTCAGCAGCGAGGTTGGCGAGGATCTGGCCTATTACTTGACCGACTCCGAGCAGACACCTTCCGCCGTCGGGCTGGGGGTCACTCTGGCTGACGATGGCAAGGTTGCGGTCTGCGGCGGTTTTCTGGTTCAGGCGCTGCCAAAGGCAGACACTGCTGAAATTGATAAAATTATGGAACGGATAGCGGCACTGCCACCACTGTCCGGGCTGCTCGAAGCGGGAGGGGCAGAAGGGGTTGTTAAAGAGCTGTTTGGTGATATCCCTTATACCGTCCTTGAAACTCACGACATTTTTTTTCGCTGCGGATGTGGGCAGGAAAAGGTTGAGCGGGCTCTCCTTACGCTGGGACGCCTGGAGTTGCAGGATATGCAGTCAAAGGAGAGCGGTGCCGAAGTGACCTGCGAATTCTGCCGCAAGGCGTATCATCTGGATGCTGCGGAACTTGATAAGCTGATTGTACAGGCATCAGAACCGTCCGGGCGCTAGCGTGTCGACGGTACTGTTGACAATTTCATACGACGGCACCAAATATTCGGGTTGGCAGGTGCAGCCGAACGGCCTGGCGGTGCAGCAGGTGGTTGAGGATGCGTTTGAGCAGTTGCTGGGGGAGCGCGTGCAGGTGCGCTCTTCCGGTAGGACCGATGCCGGTGTGCATGCGCGTGCCATGGCGGCATCTTTCAGCACGAGCCGGGAGCTGCCGTTGCGGGCTTTTGTGGAGGGTGCAAACCGTTTTCTTCCTGCCGACATTGCCATCCAGAGCGCCCGTATTGTGCCGGAAGGATTCAAGCCGATTACCATGGCACATGCCAAGCATTATCGTTACACGATCATCAATTCGTCCGTTCGTGCGCCGCTTGACCGGCTGTACAGCTGGCAGGTTCGGGAACCTCTCGACCTTGGTGCAATGGAGGATGGGGCCTCTCGTTTTGTCGGCAGCCATGATTTTGCCGCGTTCCGCGCCTCTAATTGTGTCGCCAGGACCACGGTCAGGCGGATAGATTCTGTCCGGATCACCCGAGAGGGTGCCCGCATTACGGTTGATGTCGTCGGTGGTGGATTTCTCAAGAACATGGTGCGCGTAATGGTCGGCACGCTTGTTGACATCGGTAAGGGGCGCTTTACGCCATCAGATATAGAGCGGTTGTTGCAGGAGGGTGATAGAAAAGAAGCCGGCAGTACCGCTCCGGCTTGCGGCTTGTGTCTGATACAGGTAGTTTACCCCGAAGAATTCACTTCTCTGCCAGAAGGCGCGTGACCGACTGTTCGACCGCACGGCCTATCTCGTCGGTATACCCACGGTACACCTCAGCAATGTTGCCTTTTTTATCAACCAGGAACATGACCGGCACCGATCTGCCGTTAAAGTCAGCTATAGTAGCATCTCCTGCCAATGCGAGCGGATAATTGACCCGCAGCTGGTCAGCAAGCCTCTTGACCAACCACTCACCATCTTCGTCGATACTCAACCCAAGTATCTGAAGGCCCTGTTTGCCGTATCGGCGGTTTAATTCCACCAGGTGGGGGATCGACTGACGGCATGGCGGGCACCAGGTGGCAAAGAACTCAAGAATCAGCACATGGCCACGATAGTTGTCCTGAGATATGGTTTGCCCCGAGGTGGAGGTTACCTTGAAGTGCGGAACAGGTTGCCCCTGCTGGGGAGCCGCATCAACCGGCCAGGGTGCGGACAGGAATGATGCGGCCACTATGACCAGCATGGTTTTTAGGAATGCAGATGCGTTACTCACAGCTTTTGCCCTTTAAAGCATGAATGATGTGTCTTAACGAAGTTGTTCTCTGCAAAACTGCGCAGAATTGTCTCTTCGTACTAAAGCGCTTTGGCGATCAATGCGTCCAGCTGCGATTTTGGGACAGCACCAACAACCTGCTCGAGCACCGCGCCGTTTTTGAAGAGAATGATCGTAGGGATGCCGCGCACACCGTATTTGGCGGGGGTCGCCTGGTTCTCATCGACATTAACCTTGCCGACTTTGACTTTTCCGGCATATTCAGCAGCAATGGTATCAATAAGCGGGGCAATCGCCTTGCAGGGTGCGCACCAGGTAGCCCAAAAATCAACGAGTACCGGAATGTCGGACTGCAATACCTCACTGTCAAAATTTGCATCGGTAAATGCGAGTACGTTTTCACTTGCCATCTTTTGTTCTCCTTTGAATGCATAGTAACTGCCCCGAGATGATATACGAGACAGTGAAAAAATCAAGCGCAAACTCGGCGGGCTGCATCTGTTGAAATAGCAGCAAGAGGAGAGTATGATGCCGGTTCATGGAGGAACGGCATGGCGACGCTGGCGCTTAACATACAAATGAACGGGAAGCTGGCAGTTGTCATCGGCGGCGGTACTGTGGCCCTGCGTAAGCTCCGCACGCTGTTGAAAACCGGCGCTTCGATTGCGGTGGTGGCGATGGATGTCAGGCCTGAAATTGTTGCGCTTGCAGAGTCGGGCGTTCTTGTGGTCAGGGTAGGATGCTACGAGTCGACAGATCTTGACAACGCGTTTCTTGTGATCGCTGCTACTGACAATGCCATGGTAAACAAACGGGTTGCCGTTGATGCCGGTGAACGGGGGATTCTTGTCGCTGTCGCCGATAGCCCGGCAGAGGGAGACTGCACGTTTCCGGCACTGCTGCGGCGCAATGATCTCGAAATAGCCGTTTCAACAGGTGGGCGCTGCCCGGCTTTTGCCGCTGATGTACGCGATTGTATTGCAGGAGTGATCGGCCATGAATATGGGGATATCCTTGAACAGCTCGCCGGTGAACGAGAAAAGCTGTTGACGAACGGGAGCCCCAGTACATACAATACCCACGTTTTACGCTCGCTTGCCAGGCGGTTACTCGCCAAGCCTACCGAAAACAAGGAACCATAACCATGACGCACCTGTTTTTTATTCTGACCGTGGCTTTGTATGGTTGTGCCACCGCGGCATACCTTGCCTGCCTGGTGCGTACTTCCCCATGGCTGACGCGCTGGGCGGCTCGCATACTGGCTGCCGGTTTCACCGCACATCTGCTCTCGACAATTCATCTAGCCAACAAGATGAAATATCTTCCTCTCACCAACATGCAGGAATCACTGTCGTTTTTCAGCCTTGCAATAGTCGCGGCCTTTATCTTCTTCGAGCGGAGATACAAAGTGACGACGCTCGGTTCTTTTATTGCCCCTGTTGCACTCATGATGCTGATCGCCTCAAGTTCTCTGCATGCGGAGGTGCGCCAGCTCCATCCCATTCTGCAGAGCAACTGGTTCTGGTTTCATGCGCTGCTGGCTTTTGCCAGTTATGCCTGTTTCACCATTGCCGCAGGTGTTGCCATTATGTACCTGACCCAGAACTATTTCCTTAAAACCAAGCGCTTTGGTGCGCTGTTCCAGAAGCTCCCTTCGCTCGAAACTATGGACGAAATCAGTTACCGCTGCCTGACAGTTGGTTTCCCGCTGTTAACGGTTGCCATCATATCCGGATCCATCTGGTCCGAACAGGCTATGGGAAGCTACTGGGTGTGGGACCGCAAGCAGACCTGGTCTCTGATCATCTGGCTTATCTATGCAGCACTTCTGCACGGTCGCCTGACTATAGGCTGGCGCGGCAAGCGTGCCGCGATTCTTTCAATCCTCGGTTTTATCGTTGTACTCTTTACGTTCTTTGCGATGGAGCACAGTATCAGCTGGTAGCCATGCTCCCAGTATTACATTAATCACCACGGACTGTTTCCAATCATGAATATCATTGTTGTTGGCCTCTCTCACAAAACTGCTGCAGTTGAGACCCGTGAAAAGGTGGCTTTTTCTCCAAACAATATCGAAAAGCCGCTGGCTGAATTAATCAGGCTTGAGGGGATTGTTGAGGGGGTGATTGTCTCTACCTGCAACCGGGTCGAGATTTATGCCACAACCCGCGATATTGCCGGCGGTATTGCCCGCATAAAGCGCTTTATGGCTGATTATCACCACCTGCCTTTTGAAGAGCTTGAGCCGCATTTGTACAGCTACCATGCTGAAGCCGCCATTCGCCACGTATTCCGGGTCGCTTCCAGCCTCGATTCGATGGTGGTCGGCGAACCGCAGATACTGGGGCAGATCAAGACCTCCTATGGTTATGCGGCTGAATTCAAATCTTCGGGAATTATTCTCAATCGCTTCCTTCATAAAGCCTTTTCGGTTGCCAAGCGGGTGCGCACGGAAACGAAAATTGCCTCTTCCGCTGTTTCCGTGGCATTTGCCGCCGTGGAACTGGCCAAGAAAATATTGGGCGACCTCTCCGACAAGACGGTCATGCTGATCGGTGCCGGAGAGATGTGCGAACTGGCGGCCAAGCACTTTCTTAACAGCGGGGCCAAAGGGGTCATGGTTACCAACCGCACCTTTGAGCGCGCGGAGAAGCTGGCGGAAGAATTCGGTGGCGAGGCGGTCCGTTTCGAGGCGCTCCTTGAGCACCTTCATCATGCGGATATCGTCCTTTCCTCCACCGGGGCACCGCATCACATAATTGGTCCCAAAGACGTTAAAGAGGTCCTCAAACGCCGTAGATTCAAGCCGATCTTCTTCATCGACATTGCTGTGCCCCGCGATATCGACCCCAAGGTTGACGAAGTTGAAAACGCCTACCTTTTCACTGTTGACAATCTGCAGGAGATAATTCAGGCCAATCTTGCCCAGCGCAGTCTGGAGGCTGAAAAAGCGGAGCAGATCATCAGTCAGGAGATCGGCCAGTTCCATAAATGGCTTTCGACGCTGGAAGTGACGCCTGCAATAGTTGCGCTCCGCAACCGCTTCGACGAAATTCGCAGGGCGGAACTTGACAAGACTATGGCCGGCTGGAAGGATTTACCTCCTGATGCCGAGAAGCGGCTGGAAGCACTTACGCTCGCCATGATGAACAAATTGCTCCATGCCCCCACATCGGTACTGAAGCAGGCGGGGCAGGGGGGGCGGGTTGATTTGTATGTGGATGCACTGCGCCAGTTGTTTGAGCTGGAGGCTCTGCAGCGTGACGATGAAGAGCTGGAGTTGGAAGAATAATGCGTCTGCCGCCACTGGTTGCCGGTACGCTGGTAAAGCGTTACAAGCGCTTCCTGGCGGATGTAACGTTGGAGGACGGGAGTCTCGTCACCGTACACTGCCCGAATTCAGGAAGCATGATGGGATGCGCAACCCCCGGCAGCAGGGTGCTACTCTCCCGCAGTTCCAGTTTGACACGGAAGTACCCCTTTGGCTGGGAGCTGGTGCATGCTGACGGCTTCTGGGTCGGTATCAATACCGGGCTGCCCAACCGGCTGACCCGTGAGGCGATCGAGGATGGCACGGTGGCGGAGTTGCAGGGATATGCTGCGATCCGCCCCGAGGTGCCATACGGTGAGCGCAGCCGCATCGACCTGCTGCTGGAAGGTTCGGCCGGGCGCTGCTTCGTTGAAGTGAAGAATGTCACGCTGGTAGAGTCCGGTCGGGCTCTGTTCCCGGATGCCGTTACGACGCGGGGACAAAAACACCTGCGTGAATTGATGCGGGTCGTGCGTGAAGGTGACCGCGGCGTGATTTTTTTCACGGTCCAGCGTGGTGATGGCAACTCTGTTTCCCCGGCCGACATGATCGATCCGGAATACGGGCGCCTGCTGCGCCTTGCGATGGAAAGCGGAGTGGAGGCGCTGGCATACCGGGCGAGTGTAACGCCTGAGGAAATAAAGCTTACTGAACGCCTGCCGGTGATTGTTTGAGTACGACAAGGTTATAACTAAATAAAAACGGAGACAATTATGCCACCCAAGCAGATACGTATCGGAACCCGCGCCAGTCAACTGGCCCTTTGGCAGGCCAACTGGGTCAAGTCTGAGCTTGAGAATCGTTATCCGGGTATGGACGTCACGTTGACCAAGATAAAGACAATCGGTGACAAGATCCTCGATGTCCCTTTGGCACAGGTTGGCGGGAAAGGTCTGTTCGTCAAGGAAATCGAAGAGGCGATGCTGCGCGGCGAGATCGACATCGCCGTGCACAGCATGAAAGATGTCCCGACTGAATTTCCGGAAGGGCTGGGGCTGCACTGTATTACCGAGCGCGAAGACCCGCGTGATGCCGTCATATCCCGTAACCTTACATTTGCAGATCTGCCGCAGGGAGCCCGCATCGGTACCAGTGCCCTGCGCCGGCAGGCTCAGCTCCTGAAAGTGCGCCCGGACCTCCAGATGGTGATTATTCGTGGCAACGTCGAGACCCGCATCAGAAAACTTACCGAAGACAATCTGGACGCGGTCATTCTGGCGGCTGCCGGCCTGAAACGCCTCGGATTTACCGACAGCGTCGGGGAATATCTGGACGTCGAACTCTCGATCCCGGCTATCGGCCAGGGCGCTCTGGGGATCGAGTGCCGTCTTGCCGATCCGGTTATAACCGAGACGATTGCTTTCTTTAACCATGCCGACACCAGCTACGCAGTACGGGCTGAACGGGCCCTGCTTAAGCGGTGCGAAGGCGGCTGTCAGGTCCCGATAGCGGCACACGGGACCGTCAGCGATGGTCAGCTCAGGCTGGTCGGCTTTATCGCCGCTGTCGATGGCCAGCGTTCCGTACGCGGTGAAATTGCCGGGCCGGTTGCTGAATGCGAACAGCTGGGCATACGCCTGGCGGACCAGTTGCTGGCCGAAGGGGGCAAGGGGATTCTGGAAGAGGTATACCAGAGGTCGATAGGTGAATAACGGTATCGTTTATCTGGTTGGCGCCGGTCCCGGTGATCCGTCCCTGATCACGCTGCGCGGTGTTGACTGTTTGCACAGAGCCGACGTGGTTGTCTACGACTATCTGGCGAATGAACAGCTGCTCAGTCACGCCCCTGAGGGGGCTGAGCGGATTTATGCCGGCAAGATCGGGGGGCGCCACAATCAGGGGCAGGACGAGATAAACAGTCTGCTGGTTACAAAAGCCGGGGCTGGAAAGGTTGTTGTCCGTCTGAAGGGGGGCGATCCTTTTGTGTTCGGGCGGGGGGGGGAAGAGTGCGAGGCGCTGCGTGAGGCCGGAATCCCTTTTGAGGTTGTTCCGGGCGTTACCGCTGCCGTCGGTGCCTCCGCATACTCCGGTATTCCGCTTACCCATCGGGACATAACCGCCTCGGTTGCGTTTGTTACCGGTCAGGAGGGGGAGCATAAGGGTGGATCAAATATAGACTGGGATCGTCTCTCATTGGGAGGCGGTACCGTCGTGTTCTATATGGGGGTCACGACACTGCGGCGTAACATGCAGCGTATGATGGAGCATGGCAGGTCACCACATACGCCGGTGGCTCTCGTCCGTTGGGCCACAACGGCCTGTCAGCAGGTGCTGGTAGGCACGCTGGCTGATATTGCCGATCGGGCTGAAGAGTGCGGCTTCAAGCCGCCGGCCATCACTATTGTCGGTGAAGTGGTGGCGTTGCGTGAGAAGCTGCAATGGTTTGAAAAGCGCCCTCTCTGCGGAAAGAAGATCGTTGTTACGAGAGCTGCCGAGCAGGCCGGTGAGTTTTCGGCGAAACTGGCGGCCCGCGGTGCAACGGTGCTTGAATGTCCGACCATCCGCCTCGTGGAACCGGAGAGTTGGCAGCTGCTCGATCTGGCCATTCGTGAATTGCCAGGCTATGACTGGCTCGTGCTCACATCTGTGAACGCGGTTCGATATTTTTTCCAGCGCTTGGATGCGCTCGGGCTTGATGCCCGGGCTTTGGCGGGATGCAGGATTTGTGCAGTCGGTCCGAAAACAGCAGCCGAGGTTCGCTCTTTTGGTGTAAAACCTGAGCTGGTGCCGACCGACTATAAAGCCGAAGGAGTTGTCGACGAATTCTCCCGTCTGGATATGCAGGGAAGTCGTGTTCTTTTTCCCCGTGCAGACAAAGCGCGTGACGTTATCCCGAGCGAACTGAAGCGGATGGGGGCGCACGTTGACAGTCCGGTGGCCTATCGCAACATCTTTCCGGAACGGCTTCCGCCTGAAACGCTTTTTGCTCTGGAAAAACGCTCGGTGGACTGCATCACGTTCACATCATCGTCAACGGTCCAGAATCTGGCCGCCATGCTGGGTGAAGAGATGATGCTTGATATGCTGAAAGGGGTTGTTGTGGCGTCAATCGGCCCGATAACTTCAAAAAGCTGTCGTGACCTGGGGCTGAAGGTCGATATAGAACCGCAATTGTACACGATGGATGCGCTGGTTGAAGCGCTGGAAGTCCATTTCGGCTGAGAAACATTGTTGATTTGATACAAAAAAAGGCCCTGATTTCACAAGGCCTTTTTTTGTATCGTGCTGCTGAGGGCTGGTTGTTACACGAGTTCCAGAGCGCTGAAGAAATACGGGATTTCAAAAGCAGCAGTTTCTGGAGCATCTGAGCCGTGGGAAGAGTTCTCTTCGATGTTGACAGCGAAGTCTTTACGGATTGTTCCTGCTTCGGCGTTGGCAGGATTGGTTGCGCCCATCAGGGTGCGCCAGTCGGCGATCGCATTTTCTTTTTCCAGGCAGAGTACAATCACCGGGCTGCGTGACATGAAGGCACACAGGTCATTGAAAAAAGGGCGCTCATTGTGAACGTAGTAAAAGCCCTCTGCCTGTTTTTTGGTCAACTGGATTTTTTTCATACCAACAATGCTGAAGCCCTTTTCTTCGATACGGGCCAGGATTTTGCCAGCCAGTTTGCGCTCTACTGCATCCGGCTTGATGATTGCGAAAGTACGTTCCATGATGTTTCCTCCGATAGGTATCTGAAAATGTGAACACTCCTGATATCACCACGGGAGTCTATTTGTCAAGTATTTACGGCTTTTTTACGGTTGACTCTCTTTTTGTGCTTGCAATATGAAAATGGAGATGATAAGAAGTCAGTTCACTCGCCCGGGTGGTGGAATTGGTAGACACGCAAGATTCAGGTTCTTGTGCTCGCAAGGGTGTGCTAGTTCGAGTCTAGTCCCGGGCACCATCAGAAGAATAAAGGCTTTACGGATTTTTTTCGTAAAGCCTTTTTTCTTGTCTTTTCCTCAGGATCTTTTCTGCCGGGCTACTCCCCAGAGGTGAGCCATTCATGAATAATATTTTTGTTCCAGGTCTACTGCTGGTCCTGCTCGTTACCGGATGTGCCGCTAAAGCGCTCCCACCTGTCGCGATTAAGATACCGACCAGAACCATCGATTATCAGAAGGAGGTTAAACCTCTTCTCGACAAGCGCTGCACGGTTTGCCACTCCTGCTACAATTCTCCCTGTCAACTCAAACTTGACTCCTTTGAGGGGGCTGATCGCGGCGCCACAAAGATGGCTGTCTATAATTCATCAAGGCTCAGTTCCATGGACCCGACGCGTCTCTTTATCGATGCACAGTCAACCGCTGAGTGGCGCAAGAGAAACTTCTCCAGCGTTACGGACAGCACCGTTTCCAATGGGTTGAACGACTCAATCATGATTCAGATGCTGTCCCACAAGATGAAAAACTCGAAGAGCGTGGGGGAGTACCGCTCTGAAGCGGAAGATCTGACCTGCTCGGAAAACGCGAAGGAGCTTGGCGGCTATCTGGAAAAGCATCCGAACAACGGTATGCCATTTGGCTTTCCCCCCCTCAAACAAGACGAATTCGATGTCATTGCCGGCTGGTTGGTCCAGGGGGCCAGGGGGCCAGATGCTGCCCAACAGGCGGAACTGACGACGCCGAAAGAGAGCGACGCGCGAGCCATCAGCCAGTGGGAAGCCTTCCTGAACCAGGAAGATGCCAAGCACGCCGTAACGGCACGTTATCTTTACGAACACCTGTTTCTTGCCCACCTGAAATTCGGCACTCCGACCAAGGAGTTTTATGAGCTGGTGCGCTCGAAGACGGCACCGGGCCAACCCATCGACCTGATCGCCAGCGTTCGCCCCTATGACGATCCCGGCACAGTGCGGGTTTACTATCGCTTCCGCAAGATCCACTCGACCATCGTCTTCAAGACACATATGGTATTCAATCTTGATGACGCCCAACTGCAGCGTTTCAACGAGCTTTTCATCCAGCCGGAGTGGTTGCAGCCGCCGCATCTGATGGGCTATGACGCGAAGCTGAGCGCCAACCCGTTTGTTGCCTTCGAGCAGATCCCGCCGCGTTCGCGCTATCAATTTCTGCTGGACAATGTCAGCTACATCATCATGACTTTCATCCACGGCCCGGTCTGCAAGGGGCAGATCGCCCTCAATGCCATAGATGACCATTTCTGGGTCATGTTTATGGACCCTGACCATGATCTCAGCGTAGCCAATCCAGGCTTTCTGAAGTTACACAGCGACAAGCTGCGGATGCCCATTGAGCAGGGGAGCGATCTACGCGTCTTTTCGGCACTGACCGACGGGCACCGTCAGGCGGCATTAGAGTTCTACAGGGCCCGGCAGGACCACTACGCATCCCTGAACTACGCCGGCCTTGGTTACGAGTCGATCTGGAAGGGGAACCGTGCCGCCGACGTCCCGATGATGACCGTCTATCGCCATTTCGACAGCGCCTCGCTGCACAAAGGGGCTCTGGGCAGCCTGCCTAAGACGTTGTGGATCCTTGATTACCCTCTTTTGGAACGGCTCTACTATGCTCTCGTTGCAGGTTTTGACGTTTACGGCACGGTCGGCCATCAGTTGGTAACCAGGTTATATATGGATGAGCTGCGCCTCGAGGCGGAGAGTTACTTCCTGGATTTTCTTCCCCCAGCGGATCGGCAGAAGAAAATGCAATCGTGGTATAAGGGTCTCAGCCCCAAGAAGATTAACTATTACCCTTCTGCTCTTCCGGCCAAGATACGCTTCAAAACGGACGACCCGCAGCGCGAGTTCGTCGAGCATGTTGTGGACAGCCACCTTCTGCCTGAGACACGGATCGCCTTCGACAAGGTGAATTACCTGCGGGCGGGTGCGCTGTATCCGCGTTTGCCGGACAGTTACAAAACACCAGATGACTATCTGCGTGCCTTTCGCACCATTTCCCAGCCCGGAGCATCATTTTTCGCCTTGGTCAATGGCAGTAACTCCAATCTGGCCTATGTGAGGGTGCGGCGAGATAATGATCGCGATATCGCCTTTTCCATGGTTATCAATCGTTGGCATGACAATGTTGCATTCCTGATTAAAGAAGATGCCCGCCTCGACCCATCAAAGGACAGTGCCGATTTCATCAATGGTCTCATTGGGTCCTACCCGAACTACTTTTTCGATATTCAGGAGAAGGAACTGCCCGATTTTCTTGATTTTCTTGGTAATTTTGATGAAAGTCCCAAAAACATGGAGCGATTGGCCAAGTACGGTGTGAACAGGGCGGACGACAGATTCTGGGACACCTATGACTGGTTTCAGTGCCGATTTAATGAAGATGAGCCGGTGCTGGGCGGACTGTTTGATTTGAACCGCTACTACTACCGCGCCCGCTAGTGGTGCCACATGGAAAAGCTGGCAGGGTGCACTACTATCGCAAAAGAGCCGCATACCGCGGTGTTTTTAATTGTTTTCTAGTGGTAAAGCTGCATAAAATCGTGTAGATAATCGACCTTGTGGCTAACCAGTCATATACATAGAGTGGGTTCTAATTAAATAACAGGAGAAATTATGCAAAAAACAAGCAACAGACTTTTGGTGATGTTTTTGCCAGTGGTAATCATGGCACTCGCCGGATGTGCAAATAACCAGCAGGGGTATCAAAGGGCCTTTGATAGCCAACATTCACTGACCCAAAACCAGAGTTCCTTTTCCCAACCCGCAGAAAGTGTTTTTAAAATCGTAAAACAAACATTTGTTCAGCAAGGCTTCACTGTTGAGAGCGCGGACTTCAAGTCCGGGACAGTAAAAGCTGTGCGAAATATGCAGGACAGGGACGATGCTGAAATATCTTATAATATTCACGCCTCCGCTGACATCTCGGAAGTAACAGGCGTTGAAACAAATGTCACTTTGGCTGCAAGTCAGCAGACCATACTTCATCGCTCAACGACAACCTGGTGGCACCTCCTCTGGATTCTGCCGATAATCCCTACCGGGACTGAATACCAGACCCTGGTTGTCAAGGAAGGAAATATTACCGAGCCCGGTTTTTATACCGATTTCTTTAATACGTTGAAAATATCGGTGACAAAGTACGACTTGGCCGTAAAAGCAGCAGAAAAGGCAGCTCAACTGAAAGCTGCGAATGAGGCAAAGATTGCCGCCGAGAAGGTTGAAGCTGAAAGGGTTGCTGCTGAGAAAATGGCTCAACTGAAAGCAGAGGCAAAGGCAGCGGAAGAAAAAGCTGTCACAGAAAAAGCGGCTGCAGAAAAAGCGGCAGCAGATAGCATTGCCGCTGAAAAAGCGGCAGCAGATAGCATTGCCGCTGAAAAAGCAACTGCTGAGAAGGCTCTGCTGTAATAGAAAGCTGTTCAGATTGCAGGTCAAGGCGTTGTTATAGCCGCTCAGTGTAAAGTGTAAAAAATCTGAACTGCATGGGGTTTCGCACCATGACGTTGCATAACAGGTAATAATCAATTCCGTCCGGTCTTCATCAGTAAAAGACAAAGGTTCTCAGCGACTGCCGAGAACCTTTGTCTTTTTAGCTCCTGTATATACAATTCGCGATATGTGCCTGAATGGCCGCTGTCGCTCTTTGGTTCATTGCCACGTCATTACAAAGGCGCGCAGCTTTCCGCCATTCTCATCACGGTAATAAACCACCTTGATATTTTCTGCGATACGCCCGCGCTGAATCAGATACCCCTCTTTTTTCTCAAAAGTATCGATGGCGAAGGATGGATTCTTTGCCACCTGTTGCAGCACGCCCTTCATAAATGATTCCGGCACACCCTGTCCCCCTCGATCAATGACCTGGATCGCCCTGATGGCCTGTGCCTCGCGCAGAACTTTGAACTCGGTTACCCGCCCTTTATATCTCTCCCAGTCGGGGTTTGCTGTGCTGAACTGCTTGTCAAGCCCGGAACGTGGAATAAAGTCTGGCAGGGTTACGGGGCGCGCGGCTGACGCGGCAACGGGGGGAGGATTTTTTGCGCCGCGGTTCTCGGCGATGGCGTTCAGTACCGCTTTGTCGCTCATACTGTCCTGGTCTTTTGGTACAGCCGGGGTGGCGGCACTGGTGAGGGCGGGTGTTTTGACCGTCTCCGGCTTGGGTGTTGCTTTTTGCTGCTGAATGTATGTTAAGGCTACCACCGCGATAATGACTGGTGCCAACCAGAGCAAAAACATGGTCCTTTTTGAACGGACCGGCTTGGCCTCAATGGTGTCGATGTCTTCGGCATCCCATTCATGGGCCGCAGTTGGTGTCGCCTGCTCGAGAGTTTCCGGTTCGGGTGTGCTGCTGACCGCATTGTCAAAGGAGCTGGTGAATTCGGAATAGACCGATAACCGCTGGCGCGGAGCGTAGGTAAGCCCCTGCTCTTCCAGAGATGGTTCGCTTGAGCCTGACGTCGCAACCGGATGTTGCAGTTCTGTGCCGGTCTGTTGTTCCGGGGCTTCCTCCAAAGCAGCGAGTGGTGCGAGGAGAGCGGAAGATTCCTCGCTGCTTACCGGTTGCGCCATGAAGGTGGTTGATGCTTCTTGTGCCGGTGGTGCTGGTTCCCCGCTTTTCTTTGCTTTGCTCAAAAGGGTGACAAGAAGGTGCTGCAGTTCGGACAACAGCGGCCCGTCTTCCGCTGAAGTATCCAGCCATCCCTGGTATGGTTTCAGGATTGCGTCACTTGTCTCGCCGGGAGAGGCCAGCAGCACAAACCGCGATCGTCTCCGCCCCAACTGTTTTTTCAGGTGCATGAGTAAAATCTCGGCGGAGAGACCGGATAGATGGGTCTGGACAAAGACCACATCCGGTTTTTCAATAGAGATCTCTTCACCACCCTTTTCAAGGTTGTTAACGACGCGGAGACGAATGTTCTTGTCTTCGCCAAGACGGCTGAAAATCTTTCTTAGGCGTGCAACATCAGTGATTAATAGAATATTGCTCACGTGGAACCCCTTAACCGGAAATGTAAATATTGTACTGGATGGAAGTGCGTTAATCAACCGTTATGCTGGACAAGAACACTGTTTCGTGTGCTTTTAGTTTGACAAAATGGTACGGTGAAAATTATTATCACAAGATTGGTATTCTTATGTGAACTTATTGGAGGATTTATGAGCAAAACGTATAAAATAGCGGTTCTGGCAGGTGATGGAATAGGTCCTGAGGTTATGGCCGAAGCTCTTAATGTCCTTGATGCGGTAGAGAAAAAATTCGATGTCACCTTTACCCGCACCGTTGCCAATGTTGGTGGCGCCGGTATCGATAACGAAGGTAAAGCACTTCCGCAGAGTACGATTGATATCTGCAAAGCCTCCGACGCCATACTGTTCGGCTCGGTTGGTGGGCCGAAATGGGAAACACTGCCGCCTGACGAGCAGCCTGAGCGTGGGGCGCTGCTGCCGCTTCGCAAGATATTCGGCCTGTATGCAAACCTGCGCCCTGCCATCATCTTCCCCTCTTTGACCGGCGCTTCTTCTTTGAAGGAAGAGGTTATCGGCGGTGGTTTCAATATTCTGGTTATCCGTGAACTGACGGGTGGCATCTATTTTTCCCAGCCGAAAGGTATCGAAGGGGTTGGACGTGAGCGGGTCGGCATCGACACCCTCCGTTACTCCGTACCGGAGATTGAACGCATCACTCACGTTGCTTTCCAGGCTGCCCGCAAGCGCGACAAAAAGGTCTGTTCCATCGATAAAGCGAATGTGCTCTCCTCATCCGTGCTCTGGCGTGAAGTTGTTATCGGTATCGCCAAAGAATACCCTGATGTCGAGCTGACTCACATGTACGTCGATAATGCCGCCATGCAGCTGGTCAAATGGCCCAAGCAGTTTGACGTAATTCTGGCAGAAAACATGTTTGGCGACATCCTTTCCGATGAAGCTGCAATGCTGACCGGTTCGCTCGGCATGCTCCCATCCGCATCGCTGGCCGAGGGAACGTTTGGCATGTATGAACCATCCGGCGGTTCAGCTCCGGATATCGCCGGTCAGGGCATTGCCAATCCTATTGCCCAGATTCTCTCGATGGCAATGATGCTCAAGTTTTCATTCGGGATGCTGGACGCTGCAGATGCCATTGACAACGCGGTAAAGAAAGTCCTCGATCAGGGCTATCGTACCGCTGACATCTATCAGAAAACTGCTGGCGAGAAGTTGGTGAATACGAAGGAAATTGGTGCGGCGATCATCGCAGCACTGTAAAACTCACCTCAATTATAAAAGGAACATGACTATGAAAGTCGGAATCGTTGGATGGCGCGGTATGGTTGGCTCGGTTCTCATGCAACGGATGCAGGAGGAGAACGACTTTGCTTTAGACTTTGAGCCGGTATTTTTTACGACTTCCCAGGCTGGGCAGCCTGCCCCCATGAATGCGGGCACACTGAAGGACGCCTCGGACATTGCCGAACTCAAAAAGCTTGATGTTATTATCACCTGTCAGGGGGGCGATTACACCAAGGCGGTTCACCCTGAGCTGCGCAAGCAGGGGTGGAACGGTTACTGGATCGATGCCGCCAGTACCCTGCGTATGGAGCCAAACGCCGTCATTATCCTCGACCCGGTGAACCGTGACGTAATCGATGCGGCGCTTGCCAAGGGTGAGAAGGATTTCATCGGCGGCAACTGCACCGTCAGCCTGATGCTGATGGCTCTGGGGGGGCTGTTTCGCGCCAACGCGGTGGAGTGGATCAGCTCCATGACCTACCAGGCAGCAAGTGGTGCCGGTGCCCCCAATATGCGTGAACTGCTGGCGCAGATGGGAACTCTGAACGGTGTCGTTGCTGAGGAGCTGAAAAACCCGGGGTCGGCGATCCTTGAAATAGACCGGAAGGTCACCGCGACACTGCGTGACGGCTCCATGCCGACCAAAGAATTCGGTTTTCCGCTGGCCGGAAACGTGCTCCCCTGGATTGACCGCGAGGTTGAAGATGGTCAGAGCCGCGAAGAGTTGAAAGGTTTTCAGGAAACCAACAAGATCCTTGGCACCGTGACTCCGATCCCGGTCGATGGTCTCTGTGTCCGTGTCGGCGCCATGCGCTGCCACAGCCAGGCCTTGACGATCAAGCTGAACAAGGATCTGCCGATTGCCGAGATCGAGGATCTGATCAAAAACGATAACCAGTGGGTCAAGCTGATCCCTAACAACAAGGCTGATTCTCTGGCGGGTCTTACTCCGGCAGCTGTTTCCGGCACTCTCACCGTTCCGATCGGTCGTCTCCGCAAGATGAAGATGGGTCCGCAGTACCTGTCGGCCTTCACCTGCGGCGATCAGCTCCTCTGGGGAGCGGCAGAGCCGTTGCGCCGGATGCTGCGGATTTTGCTGGAGAAATAGATGGAGCGAGCGCTTTCCCGCGATAGCTGCGTAAGTCTTCATCGGCACTTGTGCAGCGTACCAAGTGGTACGCCTCCGCGCACCGACTCGACAGCCTTGCTCTCACGAAAAATCACTCGCTCCAAATGATACTTTTGAAAGCGCCCCGAATGGGGCGTTTTCACTTTGTGAGAACTTATGAAACTAACAACAATTAAACCCGAACTCCTTGCTCCGGTCGGTTCACTGGAATCCTTCTTTGCTGCAATCGAAAAAGGCGCCGACGCCGTGTATGCGGGGCTGCAGGACTTTTCAGCCCGCGCCCGCGCCAAAAACTTCACACTGGCACAGATGGAGCGGATGCTGGCGTATGCCCATGGGCATGACCGGCGGATCTACATCACGCTCAATACCCTGGTGAAGGAGAAAGAGTTGCCTCAGCTGGTGGATACGCTGGCAGCCCTGGCAGGAATGCGTGTTGATGGTGTTATTCTGCAGGATCTGGCGGTCGCTCGGCTGATTCGCAACCACTTTCCCTCCATCCCCTTGCATGCCTCAACGCAGCTGACGATCCACAATACTTCCGGGGTCAAGATGCTGCAGGAGCTTGGTTTCCAGCGCGCAGTGCTTGCCCGTGAACTGGCGGTTGATGAAATAGCCGCCATAGCCGCTTCGACTCCGGTAGAGATTGAGTGTTTCGTTCATGGGGCGCTCTGCTTCTCCATCTCCGGACAATGTTTCTTCTCCTCACTTCTCGGGGGGCATAGCGGCAATCGCGGACGGTGCGCACAGCCATGCCGGCGTCTCTACAGCCATCGCGGCAAAGAAGGGCACTACTTTTCAACCAGCGACCTGTCGGCAATTGACCTTCTCCCCGACCTTGTCAAGGCCGGGGTAAAGTCTCTCAAGATTGAGGGGCGGATGAAATCGGCCGAGTACGTTGCTTCTGTCGTAGAAGCCTATCGTACCGTGCTGGACGCGCCGGAAAGTTCGCGCAAAGAGGCGCTGACGGTTGCCAAGGGGATACTGAAGTATTCCTTCGGGCGCACCCCGACCAAGGGGTTTCTGGCGTCACAGCAGCCAGATGACATCGCCAATCCCTGGCAAAAGGGGGGGACGGGGCGTTTTACCGGTCAGATCAAGAGCATCAAAGGGAAGAATCTGGCCTTTGAAACAAGGGATACGCTCTATGTCGGAGATCGTCTGCGGGCGCAGCCGAAAAGTGACATGGCCGGTCAGGCGTGGACCGTGCGCGAGATGTTCCTTAATCGTAAGAAGGTTATGGAGGCGCCGGCAGGAAGCCTGGTGGAGGTAGAAACTCCCTTTAGTTTCTCGGTCGGAGATTCGATCTATAAGGTCTCCTCCAGAGAGGCGTATACCCTCAGTGACAGCGCCTGCCAGCGGAGACTCGAGGGGTATCAGGGAGACAAGCTCCCCTGCAGGCTGGTTGTTTCGCTAAAAGACGGGCAGCTTCTCATCTCTGCAACCGTCAGTGGATATGTCCATGACTTCAGTTTTCCGCTTGGCCCGTTGGAACCGGCTCGCAGCGGAGATATGCAGGCGGTTCTGCTCAGCCAGTTTTCAAAATGTGGTGATACGCAGTTCAGGCTCGATTCGCTGGAGGCGCCGGATTTCCCGGCGGTGTTGATCCCGTCAGCCCTGTTCAAGAATCTCCGCCGCCGTTTTTACGAGCAGTTGCGTGACGTCTCCTCGGCTGTTTTCCGCGAGCAGATCGCATCAGCCCGGAAGGGGGCGCTTCGGGAGTTGGAGGGTGTGCGGGATGGCAAACGCCGCTCTGTGTCGCACGAAACGCTGACAGTTGTCATGGCTGAGCCGAAAGAATGGCGTTTCCCGCTCCAAAACGGAGCTGATGCTACATTATTGCCGCTCTCAAAAGCTGCTATCCATCAGATTACCTCCGCAGTGCCGCGCATGCGTGGTTCGGAAGAACTCATTATCTGGCAGTTGCCATTCATAATCTTCGATCGTGATATGCCGTTGTACCGCGAAACAGTTCACACCTTGTACAGGGCCGGTTTCCGCCGTTTCGAGGCTGCCAATCTGTCCCACTTCGAGCTTTTTCATGGTCTGGATGGTCTGCGCCTCTCGACCTGGCACCGCTGCTTCTCGCTCAACAGCCAGGCGTTGCTGGCGTGGAAAGAGCTTGGTGCAGAAGCGGCAACCCTCTATCTGGAGGATGACAACGGTAATATCGGCGAGCTGCTGGCGAGCGGAGTTGATATCGAACAGCGGATGATCGTCTATTCACCACTGCCGGTCATGACGACAAAAATTCGCATAAAGGACGTGCATGCCAATACCCCGCTCCGCTCCGATCGCGGGGAAACCTACCGAGTGACAAGCCACGATGGCCTGCAGACGATCAGCTCTACGTTGCCATTCTCGCTGACCGCACGACACAGTGAACTGCGCCAGAAAGGTTGCAGCTCCTTCGTTATCGATCTAGGTGATGAGCCGCGTGAACGGTGGAATGAAATCATGGCTGCTTTCAAATCCGGCCGGGATCTCTCCGGTACCACCGAATTTAATTACGCAGCAGAGCTGGTATAGATGAGAACGTTTCTCGTACTGTTACTGCAGCTCCTGTTGCTTGTTGGCAGCGCACATGCCGGGAGAACTGTAGAAGGGATGGTGCGCGCGGTCTATGATGGTGATACCGTGCTGTTGACAACACGTGAGGAAAGTCGGCTCAAGGTGCGTTTGTATGGGATTGATGCCCCCGAGACGCAGAAGCCTGATAGGCCAGGCCAAGCGTACGGTTCAATAGCGAGGCGGACGTTGATGTACAAGGTTATGGGGCGGCGTGTTACTGCAGAGCTGGTTGATATAGACAAGTACAAGCGGGCGGTTGCAGTCATAAGGTATGCCGGCAGAGATATCAATCGCGAGATGGTGTCTGAGGGGATGGCGTGGGCGTATCGGCAGTATCTGCAAGGAGCGTATGCGTCAGAGTATATCGGAGCGGAAAATCTTGCCCGTTCACGTCGTGCCGGAATCTGGAGAGAGCCGAATCCTCAGCCCCCGTGGGAATTCAGAAACGGGCGTCAGCGGAGGGGAAGGCATTAGTTTCCCTGATGGTCGCATAATGCAGGTGTGCCAGTTTAATGGCGGTATTTCTTCGTCATTTCCAGGATGTGTCTGGTACGGGAAATGACCCGCAATGGCTGTACCGGCTTGGGAATAAAATCGTTGAATCCGAACTCCAGAGCCTGCTGCTCATCTTCGGTGGATGTCTTGGAGGTCAGCATGATAACGGGCGTTTCGGCGGTCATCGGATTGGCCCTGATGGCTCTTAATAAACCGTAACCGTCCATTCGCGGCATCACCGAATCGGTTATAATAAGTTTCGGCCGTTCCGACAGGGCTATTTTGAGTGCTTCCAGGCCATCCCCGGCCATCAGTACCTTGTACCCTTCCTTTACAAGTGCCTGCTGGATGATTGCTGCAACAGGTGCCGAATCCTCGACTACCAGAATAGCTTCTCCACCCTCCGAACTGCTTTTTAAATAATGTACCGAAATTGCATCCAGAATCTCTTTGCGCGTGGCAAGGACTGGAACTACCTGAAGGCCGGTAATGCGGTTCAGCATTTCCATGGTTTCCAGATCAAACGGGTCGGTGATTGCAACCGCCAGCATGGCATCTTTCTGTTTAAGTGGGAATACCAGCTTCTTCATTGCAAAATCGGATGGCAGCATGTCCAGCAGTTCTTGCGGGTATGTATGTCCAACGAAGTTTTTGATGGTCTTGAAGTTGAACTGTTTGGACAGGGCATCTACCAGCTCATCTTCTGTAATGACCCCCATTCCCTCAAGGATGGCACCCAAACGCTCTTTTTTAGCTTTTTGCCGTTCCAGTGCCCGTTCAAGTGTTTTTTGGCTGATAATATCAGCCTCGACCAGAATGTCACCCAAATGCTTCATGCAATCACGCCCTTAATTACCAATAAGCAGACCCGAAACCGTTCGGCCAAATGAACACATATCCTTTGCAGCAAAAAGATGTTCGGTGCTATTTGGGAACCAGATAACCGATGCGGATTCCCCCCCAATGCCTGTTGTTTATAACCAGCGGCTTTGACATGTCATTTAAAATCTCGCCGGTATCGCGGCGATAGGTCTGCAGCAGGAACCCGTCAGTGTTACGGGCGCAGCGGATGCCGGTGTGGTCGTCAAAAATGCGCTTGGTGCGGTTGTTGTTTCTGTCTGTTTCAGGGTTACCGGTCAAAGGTTTGCTGAAACGGAGGTTGTGGCATGGGCAGTAGCCGTTGTTGTCAATGCAGATAGCGTACATGACCTTTGGGTCGCGGTTGACTATCATTTCCTGGAAGGGTGAAATAACCCGGTCGAAGAAGGTGTCAAAACGTGTGGTGAACTTCTGCGGGGATGAATTCGGAACCGGTATATAGTTCCTGTCGAAAAGGTTGTCAATGGTGATGCTACGATCCTGCAACCCTTTTTCAATAGCATCCAGCACCCGTGATTCTATTTCGCGAATGTATGATTTTACCGTATCGTGGTAGTTACCGACCGAAAACTTTCCGACGGAGCTGTATATCTGTTCAACTACCTCGGAGAATGTTGAAAAAGCCTCACTGGTTCGCTGCATCATCGTGTAGGTTTCTTCAGCGCTGTGAGAAACAAGGTGAATCATCTCGGAAATATTATTTGTCGTGGCATTTTGTTCTTCGGAGGCCGTAGCGATCTGCTCGATCATTATGCGTGATTCGTTAGCATGGTTTTTGATGTTTTCCAGGCTGTCGCGAGCTTCCTCCGCTTTGGCAAGTCCGGTCCGGACGAGAACGCTCTCGTTGCCGATCATGTCGGCAGCGCTGCGACTGGTTTTTTGGATGCTTGCGACAACCTTCTTGATCTCCCGGGTTGAAGCGGTTGTCTTTTCCGCCAAGCCCTTGACCTCGCTGGCGACCACGGCAAAGCCTTTGCCGGCATCGCCGGCACGGGCCGCCTCAATAGAGGCGTTAAGTGCCAGCAGGTTGGTCTGGTCGGCGATATCCTCGATGAGAACAACCATTTCGCCTATGTGTGTAGAGGCCGCCTCAAGTTCACGGATGATAACCAGCGTGTCATTTACGCTCCCGCTGATCTGCTGCATGCAGTTCCATGTTTCTTCAACAACCGCCATACCGCTGCTGGCAGCGCTGTCGACCGAACTGGAGAGCGCAGCTGCCCGGTGGGTGTTTTCAGTCACATCGTGAATTGTCTGTGCCATTTCTTCGGAGGAAGCAGCAACGGTGAATGCCTGGTCTTTCTGATCCTGGGTCATTTTCAGCGTCCGCTCGGTGCCGGCAGCCAATTCGCAGACGCTTGTGCCGATCAGGCATGTTTGTGAATACAGGTCGGAAAAAGTATGACGGATCTTCTCGGTAAGATTGTTGACCTCATCTCCGAGCCGACCGATTTCGCAGGTTGTCCGGACCTCGAGTACCTTGGTCAGATCCCCTTCGCTGCCGGCCAGGTCACCCAACTGCTTGTAAAGTTCTGTGATCTGCTGAACCACGGTGCGGTTGAAGAAAATATATAACGTCACCAGCATGGCAAAAAAGAAGAGCACACCTATCGCCGACATATACGCTGTCAGGCGTAGTGCCGAGGTGAATCCGTCTTCAAGGGATGTCGTCAAGAGTATGCCGCCCAGATATTTTGCATCGCCACTGTGGCAACTCCGGCAGCGCTCCTCATTCAGTAGGGGGACTGCCAGGTCAAGAAAACGCTTCCCATCCTTGCTCGCTGACAATTCCTTAGGTGAACCTGACGCGATTGCCGAGCGGACCTCCTCGCTGACGGAATCGCCGCCCCACTCTTTGCCATCGACATTGAATAGCTTGATCCCCTTGACGTCACCCTTTGTTTTGATTTCAGCAACATACGCACCAAAATCCTTCATGTCCCCCTTTGTCATCTGGTTAAGAAGGTCATGGGTGACAGTGGATGCGAGCTGGCGGGCATTTTTCCTCTGCAGGTCAATGGTTGCGGTATACTCAAGGTAAATTGAAATGATACCCAGGCCGGCAAAACCAACGAAGAGCGTGGCAGCAATAATAAGAAGGATCTTGCGGTTCAGGCTTGACTTGAACATAGGATAGTCACCTTTTGGCAGATTATGCTACGAGATTAAGATGGTGAATTCTACACCAGTAGGTGGGAATATACAAACGGTTTCTTGGTTTATAAAACCATGTTTTTACTGACTGGTCACAGTTGTACCGCCCTCTGGTTCTCATTAAAGCGGCTGTTTTAGGCAGGTTGTGGCCTCTGTTTCGTGTTGCACAGAACGCTGACATGGCACGAGTAAAAATACCGGGAGCTCATTAAATAACGGGGTCTAAGTACGAGCGCATGCAGATGGAGATTGTGTAGAGTGTGGGAAGTAACGAAAAAAAGGCCCTGAAAATCTTCAGGGCCTTTGGGGGTGAACAGATTAGCGTGCGTGACCTAGTTCGGGTATACGGAAACCTTTTTACGATCCTTACCAAGGCGCTCAAATGCAACTACACCTTCAATAAGGGCAAACAAGGTGTAGTCCTTGCCGCAACCAACGTTGTTGCCCGGGTGGATCTGGGTGCCGCGTTGGCGATAGATGATGTTGCCGGCTTTGACGCTCTCGCCGCCGAATTTCTTGCAGCCGAGGCGCTGTCCGCCTGAGTCTCTGCCGTTTCTTGAACTACCACCAGCTTTTTTATGTGCCATTTCCGTATCTCCTGGGAAAAATATTTATGCGGTTTTGATTAAGCGGTAATCTTTTCAATCTTGAGAACGGTCAGGTGCTGACGATGACCGCGCAGTTTGCGTGAGTCTTTGCGACGCTTCGATTTAAATACGAGGACTTTTTTGCCTTTGCCCTGTACGGCAATTTTAGCTGTTACGGAAGCCCCGGCAACCAGTGGTGCGCCAACAACAGTTTTTTCGCCACCGACCATAAGAATTTCAGCAAATTCTATGCTGTCACCGATTTCGCCCTCAAGCTTTTCGACCTTGAGAAATTCACCCTCGGCTACCTTGTATTGCTTACCACCTGTCTTGATAACTGCGTACATATGCCATCTCCATCCGCTTCTAATTTTTAAAGAGTTATGGAATATAGATAGATGGACTTGAGAAGTCAAGCAGAAAATGACATCAAGTAAATCGGACCCACGACTCCTGTTGCTGCTCCGCCATAAATACGGTGTTGCACATACTTAATGTGCAGCTATTTTTCGTGCGCGTCACCAAAAAGTTCGTCAAAGATGGCCTGTACCGTCGTTATTCGGTCGGCTTTCCAGGCGTTGGTCCCACAAAAAACAAGGCCGGTATCGACATCTCCGCGTTGGGCGCGATCCAGGGCCGTCACAATACAAAAGCGTTCGCCTGACTCCTTGTAGGAGCATTTTTTTAAACAGCCCATTCTGCAGGGGGTGTGATGGTCAAGGTCGTACTGGCGGATCTTTTCTATATTCTTATAAATGGCCCGCCCCGGAAGTCCGGCCGGGCTCATGATCAACCCGATATCGTCTTTTGTACAGTCAAGGTAGCGCTGCTTGAACTCATCACTGGCATCACTCTCATCTGTACAGACAAAGCGACTAGCCATCTGGACTCCGTCAGCTCCTTCAGCCAGAGCGTGCTCAAGATCTGCCCTGTCCCAAACTCCCCCGGCGGCAATCACCGGTACATCAGCACCGCACTCGTCGCGGAAAAAGGCCTTGACTGCGCGTACTGTTGCGTACTGATCGTACTCCCCGGTGCCAATCTTCTCCATTTTTTCGCCCAGATGTCCGCCGGCAGTATCAGGGTCTTCGACCACGACCGCATCCGGCAACCGGTGATACGCCTTTTGCCACTTTCGTACTATGAGCTGGGCAGCCCGAAGTGATGAGACGATGGGCACCAGCGCCACATCAGGATGGTCTGCCGTCAGTTCAGGCAGTCCCATCGGCAGCCCGGCTCCACAGACTATTACCTTGGCGCCCCCTTCAATGGCTGCCTTAACCAGCGGTTCAAAATCCGAGAGAGCAACCATGACATTAACGCCGATAACGCCGTCAGGAGCAATTTCGTACGCTTTGCGCAGCTCGGCTTTGAAAGCTTCAGCTTCAGCTTGAAAAAAGTTCTTGCCATCATAGAGACCGCTGTTAAGGGCAATGCCTGCAGCAGCGACCAGTCCAACACCGCCGCATTTTGCGACATGCCCGGCCAACCTGCCGGCAGATATCCGAGCGCCCATGCCGCCCTGGATAAGGGGGTAGCGAACAGTATGCTTTCCAATTTGTAGCGGCTGTGCCATAGTCACTCCTGCATAAGATGATATCCAGCCATAATAGCAAAACATCGTGCGTAATAAATGTAATAGTTTTGTAAAACGAACCGGCGGTACCTACCAAATGTACCCGGCCATTTTTTTCTGGACTTGTTGGCTGTTTCTCACTAAAATCTGACAGTTTATTTGAAATTAGGAGTCTGTTATGGAACAGGAAAAACTGGATTATTTCAAGAACTTGCTAAATGAAGAAATGAAATCATTACTTGGCGAGGCGGGCAAAACCGTATCCGAAATGACCTTGGATGCTTCAAATTTCCCTGACCCGACCGACCGGGCTACACAGGAATCGGATCGTAACTTTGAGTTGCGTATCAGGGATCGGGAGCGGAAACTGATCAATAAGATTAAAGACGCCCTCGAGCGCATCGAGTCTAAAGAATTCGGCATTTGCGATGACTGCGGTGAAGAGATCGGTGAGGCCCGCCTGAAGGCGAGACCGGTTACAACTCAATGCATCAACTGCAAGATGGCTGCAGAGGAAAAGGAAATCCGAATTTAAAGTTTATAAACTGTGTAAATGACAGTGCGCGGGATCAGACATGACTGATGATTCTTTACAACATACTGAAACCGATAATCGCCTGTCTGAACTGACACTTCTGTATCAGCTCAGCAACACAATGCTTTCCACCATACGCCTCAACAAGCTGGCACACCTGATTCTTACCGCTGTTACCACACCATCGTCAAATCTCTTTGAACGTGCTATTCTTTTTCTGCGCAATGAAAAAACCAACGTCCTGCAAGGTATGCTGGCCGTGACCCGCCAGCTTTCTGAAGGGTTGTGCATTGTCGGCGGCCATGATGCGCTTGGCAGTCGCTGGGATATAAGTGATGAAATAATTTCGCGACAGCGATCTGATGAATTCTGTGTGCAGGTACGACTTACCCGCATTGAAATCGACAGAGGCTGTCCTCTGGTAAATCAGGTAATTTCAGAAAAGGTCCTCTGCCACTCCGATGAGGTCCAATGCCAAAGATGCCAGGCCTGTAGCTTCATAAAGCCATTATGCGGCGGGTCATTTGCGGTCGCACCGCTTATCGCCCGCGAAACAGCCATCGGCATGATAGTTGTCGACAATCCGGATTCCGGCCGTAAAATATCAAGTAATAACCTTCGTTTTCTTCAGCTCTTTGCCAATCAGGCCGGCATGGCGATTGAGAACTCGATGCTGTATAATCGCATCGAAGAGGCTCACTTAAACCTGCGTGAGGCCAAAGAACGCCTGTCTCACGGTGAACGTCTGGCTGCTATTGGCGAGATGGCGGCAAGCCTTGCCCACGAACTTAAAAACCCGCTTATCACCATCGGTGGCTTTGCCGGGCGCCTGATCAAATCATTACCAGCCGACGCGCGGGAACATCACTATGCCGACGTCATTGTCTCTGAAGTCAGCCGCCTGGAAAAGATGCTGACTGAGATTCTTGCGTTTTCGCGCAAGCCGACCATCTGCTTTAGTACCTGCGACCTGGAGGAAATTGTTCGGGATTGCCTTGCAAGCTGCGCCACCACGTTCGAAGACCATAATATCAAGGTGTCGCTTATCAGTGATGTCCCCCCTTTGACAGTTTCCGGTGATGCGCACCAGTTGAAACAGGTTTTCCTCAACCTGGTACTTAACTCTTGTGATGCCATGCCTGAAGGGGGGGGGCTGGTTTTAACCCTGGAGAGAGCGCTTCTTGACCGGAAATCTGTGATTGTCACCGTTGAGGACACCGGCGGCGGAATTCCAAAAGAGATGCAGTCGCAAATATTTAACCCTTTTTTTACCACGAAACACCACGGTACCGGGCTTGGGCTCTCGATTGCCAACCGTATCATTATCAATCACTTTGGCTCAATAGAGACTCACAATAGCGAGCAAGGTGCAGTTTTCACGATAATATTGCCGTTGCTGGAATAGCCGGTTGTTCAGTATGGGGCTGTAGCTCAGCTGGGAGAGCGACGCGTTCGCAATGCGTAGGTCGAGAGTTCGATCCTCTTCAGCTCCACCATTTACCATATGCACTATTTGTTGCATAGTCGCATCTGCCGGCTCAAAATCTGCTGTTGCATGTATGCTTTGATTCTGTATTTCTGTTTGTTCTGCCGTGAGGCCTGCTGATGCACCCCTGCCGTACCGCCCTGATATATACACCGCTTTTCGGTACTTTCAATTATGGCGTGGACCACCCGTTCAAGTTGCAGCGTAACCGTATGGCGTATGATCTGATGGACGCCTATGGTCTGCTGGCGCTTCCGGACATGCAGGTGCGCGATTGTCTGCCGGCAACGGATGAGCAGTTACTCTCTTTCCATACTCCGGAGTACATCGCCCGCCTGAAAGAGTTCAGCTCATCCGAAGAGCCACGGGCCGATTTCAGGTTTGGGCTGGGAGATGCGGATTGTCCGGTTTTCAAGGGGTTGTACGATTATGCCGCGCTGGGTGCCGGGGCGACGTTAGAGGCGGTGCGGCTGGTGGAGGAAGAAGGGTTCGATGTCGCCTTCAATATGAATGGTGGCTGGCACCATGCCCACCCTGGCCGTGCCTCCGGTTTTTCGTATATCAACGATGTGGTAGTTGCAATAAACTGGCTGGTCGCCCGTGGCCGGCGTGTGCTGTACCTTGATATTGATGCTCATCACGGTGATGGTGTTCAGGAGGCATATTATGGCACCGATCAGGTGCTGACCATATCCATTCACGAAAGCGGCATATATTTTTATCCCGGCACCGGGTTTGAGGACGAAACAGGAGAGGGGCGCGGAAGCGGTTATTCAGTCAACGTGCCGCTCCTTGCTCACACTGACGACGCCACGTATATGAAAGCCTTTGACGAGGTTGCTTATCCGCTGATCGCCGCCTTTAACCCTGACATTATTGTCACGCAGATCGGAGCTGATACTTTCCGCACCGACCCGCTCACTAATCTGGAGATCACGACGTACAGCTACTCTTGGATGCTTTCAAAAATAAAACGTCTGAAAATTCCCTGGGTGGCGCTGGGTGGTGGCGGGTACGATCTTATGAACACCGCCCGGGCCTGGACACTTGCCTGGGCGATCATGAACAACGTCAAACTCAACCCGCGTCTCCCCGCTGCGTTTATCGACAAGATAGCGCCGATGGGCTACCGGAACCGTGTCCTTCTTGACGCCATGCACTGGGCAGATGAGGATGAGCGCGAGCTGGCACTGACGGCGGTTGAAAAAAGCATTGCCCGTGTCAAAGCAACCATTTTCCCTGGTATACTCGGAAGCTATGGCAATACTACCCTCTAACAGCCAACTGCTGGATGCCGCCGGGAGGCCGCTTTCTTCACTTCAGGCGATTAACCGGCTGGATGAAGCTGAAAAGGAGTGTATCTATTCCCGTCTGCTGCCACAGCGGCTGCGCGATGTTCTGGGCTTGGCGGAAAACGGGCTGTGCAACTCCGCCGGGGAACGGCTGGTAACTATCATCGCCCCCAAGGGGTTGTCGCTGGTCCGCATCGAAGCGAGATCAAAGCCGAAAGACGGCGTCACAGTTTTTTTTCTGGAACTGTCCGATACCCAGTTTCACCAGATGGAACTCAGCTTCTGCATCATTCGCGATCCAGGTTCCCCCAGCTACGCTGTCGATGTCGATGAAACGGGTAAAAATAACTGGTTTGCGTCCCAGGGGCGCAACATTCCGGAAGAGCTGCGCGCCATGCGTGCCGGACTTTTCCCCAACCAGACACACCACGGACTGCAGCTTTTTGCTGACTTCTTTCCGCTGCTGGAGCGTTTTACCGATGCGCTCGGGATACATATGATCGTGGCCGAGCCGCTCTCCTACGACAATGCGATCCGTTACGAAAAATACGGATTTGACTATCTGCGCGGCAGGCTGTTGATGCTGGAGATAGACCGGGAATTCCAGCCCGGGGGGCGGTATTTCGCAAGGCTGGACGGTTCAACTCCCTTCCGGATGCCGGGGATGGAGCGGATCGTAAGCGGGCGAAGCTGGGCGATTCACGACGGCATTATGGATAAACCGTGGGATGAGGTGCAGATCTATCGAATAGTCGGCGTTCATGCCGGCATCAACACGTTTCCGGGAAGAGAGGAAGAGAAAAGATGAATAACGAGCAGCAGAGTCAGCCAACCGAAATGGAAGGGATCATATATTTCACACCGCCGAAAGACTATCTGCTCTGCGGCAGGGATGGCCGTGTTGCGATTCAGTGGGCAGACAAACCGCCTGTCCCGCTGTTGGAGGAGGATCTCGCAGCGGCTGAAGCAAGCGGCGCGCCTGATTATGATATGGTGGGGCGCGGCATCTATCAGGCGCTGCGCCTCAACCCGGATTGTGTCGGCGCCGCCGGGTATGCGGCCATTCTGAAAGAGGCCTATCCGCATATCGTCTCCGACCTGGGCGGCCAGATCATCATGCTGGATGCCAAGGAGGTTGACACCCCCTATCTGGACCGCAAGATAAATTTTCTCAAGATCATGGCACTACTTGACCCGGACAATGCGGGGCTGCCGCTGGAAATAGCCAGAACATATGTCGACAAGGGCTCCCGACTATCCAGTATGCAGCACGCCGTGCCCTGCTGGTATGCCGCTGAAAAACAGCTGAAAACGTCACTTGATCTCAACCCTGGCGACGTGCATGCCGCATATGAATATGGTGAAACACTGTACGTCCTTGGGCGTTACGAACAGGCCGCTGAGGTATGGAGTGAGCTGATCGATCTGGTGGGTCCGGCTGAACGGGCACGTGTCGAAGCGCGCATTGCGGGGATTCTGGCCGGTAAGCTTCCCCTGGTTCCACCGCTGGACTACCTGACTGCGCTTGCGGTCGCTGTCGAACAGCGCCATAGCGGTTTCGTCGATGATGCCGCTGCGATCATAAAGGATGTGCTGTCCGATGAAATATTTGCCGATCAGTTTCCGCTGAACGAGGTATACTATCTGCTTGGAACCTGCTATCAGGAGATCGGCCTGATGGACGAAGCGGCAGAAGCTTTCAAGAGGAGTTGATAATGTTCGGTTTCAGTACGGCAGACTGGATCTTTTGCGGATTTATCCTGGCAGTCATCTTTGTGTGTGTTGCGGTCAGCGATATGCGCAAATCCAAAAGTCAGTAATGCTAAAAATATCGCAGAGCGGGGCAGGCGTGGAAGATAGCGACATTCATAACGAGCACGAGCTGCGGAGGCCGCTGGGGATGACTCTGCTCGGCGGGCTCTATCTGTTCTTTTTTATACTAACGGTTTCCTCCTATGGTCAGCCGATCCCGTTTTTGGGAACCATTTATCACGGCACACCGGCCGGGATACTGGTTTTTTTTGACAGTATAATCTGTCTCTACCTGTTTCTAGGGCTCATGAAACACCAAAACCTGACCTGGTATCTTCTTCTTGCCTACAACGCTTTTGAAGCGGTGAACACGATAGTAAACCTGTTGGTCATAACCCCTGCCGAACTGGAGAAAGTTGTCGGTGAGAAGATCGATCCGGCCGGACTGGTTGCCAGCAACACGGGCGTTATAGTGGCTATTCTGCTTCTCTCCGTCTTTATCTTTCACCATCGCGACCATTTTACCAACCGGTCAAAGTACCTCTTCTGATATTAATCAGCATCAATACAGCGTTTGCCCAGCAGATACGCGGCCGGCAATTTTAATGATAATTTGTCCCACAGCCCGTTGCCGGCATCATTTTTATTCCCCCGCCACGGCGAATAAGCTATAGTAAGACGCTATGGGACGAATACTACTAGTTGATGACGATCCGGCCTTTACCCGTTTTTTAGCGGCCTATATTGCGGACAATTTTCCGCTGCTGTCCGTAGAGGTTTGCAACAACCCGATCTCGGCGCTCCATTCCATAAAAGTCGGCGGTTATGATCTTATGCTTATAGATCTTGAAATGCCGGCCATGGATGGCATGAAGCTCCTTCACTTTGCCGTGGGCGCCGGCATGGACAAAAACCGGATCGTCATACTCTCGGGTCGGGATGCGGATTTTCTGCATGGTATCTGTCCGATGGGAACCTGCCTGGCTGTGTTGAACAAATTCGAAGCGCGTCAGAAGAGCGTGCTTGACATGGTATTCAACTCACTCAACAAAAAATCCGAAGTGCCCTGACCAGCCATGGTTGATCTGCTGAAAACAGCCGCTGTCATGGCCGTTATTGTCGTGCTTCTGCGGCGCAAGGTGTCCATGTCGGCCGTCATGCCGCTCGGCGCACTGATGCTGGGAATTCTCTACCTCACTCCTCCCCTCCAATTTCTCAAGGCAACCGCGGTTGCCGTTTTTGCCCCTAAATCCCTTGAAATGACCTTGACCTTGATGCTGACGATGGTCATGGAAAATATCCTGCGTACCACCGGCATGCTCAAGCGTATGGTCAGCTCGCTGTCTACGGCAATTCCGGACCGGCGCTTTGTCATGGCAGCCCTGCCGGCCATGATAGGAATGCTCCCTTCTCCGGGAGGGGCGGTTTTCTCGGCTCCCATGGTTGAGGAAGCGTCCGGTGATGCCGCCATGGCTCCTGAACAGAAGGCGTTGATAAACTACTGGTATCGGCATATCTGGGAGTACGTTTCGCCTCTGTACCCGGGCATCATCCTTGCCGCCGGTATCACCGGGCTTTCCACCCAGACCCTGTTTGTTGTCAACCTTCCCTTTGCCCTGTCCGTTGTTGTCTGGGGGGCGCAGTTCTGTTTTCGTGGTGTTGGACGACAGGAGAACAGACCATCGTCAGCCGGTCGCCACCGCGAATTTCTCACTTTTCTCGCCATGATCTCTCCGATCGTGCTGGCACTGCTGCTGGTCGTGCTCTTTCGGGTTAATGCGGTCCTGGCGCTGGGTGGGGCGGTCGTCGCACTGTACGGCTTCCACCGCTATACACCGGCCATGATTTTAAAAAACCTGCGTGAGAGTGTCTCCGGAAAAGCGCTCTTCATGGTGATCGGCATCATGGTTTTTCAGGAGGTACTGCGTACAACCGGTGCCCTGGCGGGCATTTCAACTTTTTTTACCGTCTCGCACATGCCGGTATATCTGCTGTTGTTCCTGATCCCGTTTGTTGCCGGAATCATGACGGGGTTGACCGTTGGTTATGTCGGCATCACCTTCCCGCTACTGCTCCCGTTGATGGGCGCTCCTGATCCGTCACCGGCTCTGGTCGCCCTCGCCTTCGGGTCGGGTTTTGCGGGAGTCATGCTCTCTCCCGTTCATCTCTGCTACGTGCTGACCTGCGAATATTTTCAGGCGGATATTGCTACGGTTTACCACCGCCTTTTTCTCCCTTCCGTCTGTGTCATGGCGGCGGTGTTGGTCCCTCTTTACCTCTGGTGACAGATCGGCGTCCTGGCGCGTGCGATCTGTGTCTGCTGTGGCACAATTACCCCGTATGAACCTATCTTTAGAATCCAACAAGGCGGAGGTATACCCAAATGAAGAAAATCGGAGTCGTATTGTCTGGGTGCGGTGTATATGACGGCAGTGAGATTCATGAGGCGGTCCTTACCCTCCTGGCAATAGACCGCCAGGGGTGTGAAGCGGTCTGCATGGCACCGGCTGGCGGCTTTGCCGTCACCAATCACCTGACCGGCCAGCAGGGGGGTGAACAGCGCGATGTGCTGGTGGAATCGGCCCGCATCGCCCGCGGCAAGATCCGCGACATCAAAGAGGTCAAGGCTGCTGAGCTGGACGCCATAGTCTTTCCTGGCGGTTTTGGCGCGGCAAAGAACCTCTCTGATTTTGCCGTAAAAGGTGCAGTGGCGGTCGTCAACCCCGACGTTGCCCGTTTGCTGAAGGAGATGGCAGCTGCCGGGAAGCCGATCGGTGCGGTCTGCATTGCGCCGGTTCTGCTCGCAGCAGTCTTGGGGAAGGAATATTCACCGGCGGTAACGATCGGTAACGATGCCGCTACCGCCGCCGAGATCGAGAAGGCTGGTGCAAAACATCAGGAATGCCTGGTGAACGGATGTGTCGTGGACAGGAAGAACAAGATCGTCACTTCGCCGGCCTATATGCTGGCCAACCGGATCTCTGAAGTGGCTGAAGGAATCGATGCATGTGTGAAAGAAGTGGTTGGTCTGATCTGAATCTTTGTCGTGATTTGCTTCACACGGGCGAAGCGTGTTTCGCCCGTTTTCTTCAAAAAAAGGATACCTCTGATGAAACTGTACCTGTTCTGTTTTTTCGCTGCAATTACCGCCTTCACCTATTGGCTGCGCCATATCAATCTGCAGCATCTCAAGCAACATGGCGATACGGTGCCGGAAGGTTTTGAAGGCGCAATCAGTGCTGAAAAATTACGGAGCAGCTCAGCTTACACCTTTGACTCCAGCCGTTTAGGGTTGTGGGATTCACTACTCGATAATGCACTGTTGATCATCTTTCTCTTCGGCGGGGTGATTGGAGTCTATGATTGCTACGTCAGGACGTTAAGCTCTTCCCCCACCATCACGGCAATCCTTTTCTTCCTGCTGCTCACATGGGTTTCGACGCTACTCGGCATCCCCTTTGACCTGTACGGCACCTTTCGCATCGAGGCGCGCTACGGCTTCAACACGACTACACCGCGGCTCTGGATAGCTGATTTTCTCAAATCCCAGCTTATCGGTGCGGTCATGCTGTCGTTCCTGGTGGCGGTCGTGTTTCAGTTGATCCAGTGGAGTCCCCAGAGCTGGTGGCTCTGGGTGTGGGGCTTCATGGCGCTTTTCAGCCTGTTTATGATGTTTATCTCGCCCTACGTGATCGAGCCGCTCTTCAACAAATTTGAGCCGGTAGTCGAAGCCGGGTTGGAGGACGAAATCCGGGCAATGATGGAGAAGGCCGGGCTGAAGGTGGGCAAGGTCATGCAGATGGATGCATCCAAGCGGAGCAAGCATTCCAACGCCTATTTTACCGGTATTGGCAGGGTCAAGCGCATCGTGCTGTTTGATACGCTGATCAGGCAGATGAGTCATGGCGAGATCGTGGCGGTGCTGGCCCACGAGATCGGCCACTGGAAAAAGGGGCATATCTGGAAACGGTTATTGTGGGCCGAGCTCATGGCCTTTGGTGGTTCCTGGCTCAGCTTCAAGCTGCTGGCGTGGCCAGGGCTGCCGGGACTTTTGGGTCTCCCTGCCGAGATCTCGCTTCCGGCTAAAATGGTGGTGCTCGGTTTTGTCGCCTCACTGGTTCTGTTTCCGCTCGGGCCGTTTTCGGCCTGGCGTTCGCGCTGCCACGAGCGGGAGGCCGACCGCTACGCCTGCGACCTGACCGGGAGGCCACAGGATCTGGCCTCGGCGATGGTAAAGCTATCGGTCGAGAACCTGTCCAACCTGTTCCCGCATCCATTCTACGCCGCTTTTTATTACTCACATCCGCCGGCAGTTGAACGGGTTCGCACCCTCAGGATGACTTTCTTGAGTTAACAACGTTACTTGAGATGGAGGTAACTCTGCAACTTTTGTTACATCTGTTAATTTGCGTTGCGGCTGTTCCAGCTCAGTTTTTATCGGTACTACAGCCGCAACATCCCCTGCCGCCTGCAATATTTAGTACTCCGCTCTTACGCGATCAGCCGGTTGGCACCGTTACAACCCACCGATTTGACACGACATAAATTTATAGTAAAATGGCATAGACGCTGCTTATAAATAATTCCCACAGGTGGCGGGACCCACCTTCATAGCGTATGGGGATTGGTTTTCCCAAGGACAGCAGAGTTGCACGTTCCCGGATATGGGGGGACTATGCCTGAGAATCTTACCACCAAGATTCTTAAAACCATCTGCGTTGGCGGAGCACTGGCTCCGGCGAGAATTATGGGCAGGGACCTTCACACGAACATGTCGCCATTGCGTCCTGTTATCTGGAGATATCAGACCGCCAGCGTCAGGAGCTTTTAGCCGGTGGTGCGCTTAATTTAGTTAAACAGAACCATCATTGAAAAGGAGGAACACTATGGCAAAAGTGGCTTTTGTTGACCAGGATATGTGTATCGGATGCGGAATTTGCGTTGATAATCTTCCGGACGTATTTCATCTGAGCACAGACGGCAAAGCGGAATGCTTTGATCCGAACGGGGCTACTGAAGAGGAAATACAGCTTCAGGCCATCGATTTATGTCCGGTGACCTGTATCGGCTGGAAATAGCCTCCTCTACTCCTTTGCTGAGGATTTGAGGATATTCCCGAAAGGGATTGTTTTTGAAATTCCAAGACGCTGCAGCTGCAGAAAGGAGCGCGAACATGAGCACTATAAGTTACGACAAGGTGTGTTACCGGACAGAACAGCAGGAGGAAAATGTTGCCCTGCGCAATCTCAAAACCGGCCAGATTGGATACACCTTCGGATGCACACGAGAAGGGGAAACCGTCCAGGTTAAGCTCGCCAACGGTGAACTGGATACATGGAGTCGGGATGAATGTACGGAAGCCGTTTCGGAGCCGTCGTTATAGATACCGGCAAAACGGTATCAGGATCGGAGTGAGTGGGACATGCCGGCATATGTTGTCACCTGCGGTTCTTGTGGTGCCGCCAACAGAGTTCCGACCGAAAAAGAGGGCAAAAGCGGGCGTTGCGGTCAGTGCCACAATGAGTTGCCGCTTATGTACTACCGTCCGCAGCAACTTAATGAGCGCTCCTACGACACATTTATCAACAGGTACAGTGGCCCGGTGTTGGCCGAATTATGGGCACCATGGTGCCCGCACTGCAGGTCGTTCGAGCCTGCAGTGCGGAAGGTGGCCGAAATACTGGCGGGTACTGCAGCTGTAGTACAAATCAATACCCAGGAAAATCCGGGGTTGGCAGGACGTTTCGGTGTACGAGGCATTCCGGCGCTCTTGTTGATAAGGAAGGGGAAGGTTGTTGACCAGCTTTCCGGAGCCCAGAGCAGTGAAGCAGTCATCGCCTGGTTCCGTCACCATCGGTGATCCCCCTCTCTATATTAATACACCGCACCCTAACATCTGATCAGAGGAGGGCATTCCTATGAAAGTCTTTGATTTCGCAATGAAAATGGAACTTGATGGCAAGGCATATTATCAAAAACTGGCTGCTGATACTACCGATAGCGGGTTGAAAAGTATTTTTTCCACCTTGGCATTGGACGAACAGAAACATTATGACGTCATCCTGTCCATTAAATCAGGAACTGAGCTGAAAATGATTGATAGTGCGGTACTTGAAGAGGCAAAAAACCTTTTTGAGCTATTGATGACGGACAAAAATGCCTCAGTTGTCCTGAAAAAATCTCTGGATGGTTACCAGTATGCCAGGAAAATAGAGGCCGACAGCGTCAAACTCTATGAGGATATGGCGAAAAAGGAAGACGATCCGGAAATTGTACAGCTCCTGCTCAGGATTGCTTCTGAGGAGAAGAAGCATTTCAACATTCTGGATAATCTGTGTGATTTTGTCCTCGCTCCGCAAAATTTCCTGGCTTGGGGCGAGTTCAGCAACCTGAAGGAGTTTTAGTGAATTCATCTGGGTGGAAAAGGATTCATATACCCTTGTAGTGAGTTCAACTGCAGGCGGCAGAACAGACACCCCGGAGGAAACCAATGGATGCCAAGTTGCGCATGTTATTGCCGGTTCAGGAGTTGCTCAGGTTATACGAACAGATGTTCATATCGAGGGAATTCGAGGAGCGGTGTGCAGAACAGTATACCAAGGGGAATATTACCGGTTTCCTGCACCTTTATAGCGGACAGGAGGCGGTAGCTGTTGGGGCAACAGCAGGGTTGCATCGAGATGACTACATTCTCTCCGCCTATCGTGAACATGCCCAGGCTATCGTGCGAGGTGCTGAACCCCGGCGGGTTATGGCTGAGCTTTTCGGCAAAGCAACCGGAATCTGCAAGGGGAAAGGGGGCTCCATGCACCTTTTTGACCCCGGCCTGAATTTCATGGGCGGGTATGCTATCGTTGGGGGGCAGTTCCCGATCTCTGTCGGTCTGGCGTTTGCGGCACGTTACCGTGGTGAGGATCGCATCGCCGCCTGTTTCTTCGGCGACGGGGCGGTCAACCAGGGCACCTTTCACGAATCACTGAATTGGGCACAGCTATGGCAATTGCCGGTCCTTTTTATCTGCGAGAACAATTACTACGGCATCGGCACCGAAGTCCATCGCTCGTCAGCGCTGGCGTCCATCCACAAGCGTACCTGCGGCTACGATATTCCTTCCGAAAAGGTGGACGGCATGGACGTAATCGCCGTCTATCGGGCGGTCAAGTACGCTGCGGAAAAGGTTCGCGAAACCGGTCACCCTTACTTTATCGAAGCGACCACGTACCGCTTTCGGGGGCACTCCATGGCCGATCCGGCAAAATACCGCTCGGCGGCTGAACACGAGATGTGGAAGGCCCGCGATCCGTTGCCCAATTATGCGAAACGGTTGATTGAGGAAGGTATTGCCACTCGTGAGATGCTGGATGCTGCCGAGGCGCGCTGCCGGGCAACCGTGAACGAGGCGGTCACATTTGCCGAAGAGTCCCCCTGGCCTGAAGACGGCGAAGTTTGGGAGGATTTATATGTCTGAGATGACCTATCGCGATGCACTTAATCTGGCCCTTAAAGAGGAAATGCGTTATGACCCCTCCGTTGTTGTCCTCGGTGAGGACGTAGCGTTGTACGAGGGGGCGTTCAAGGTGACCCGTGGCCTGCTGGCCGAGTTTGGTGAAGAGCGGGTCAAGGATACTCCCATCTCGGAGAACACAATCATCGGAGTCTCGATCGGGGCGGCCATGGGGGGGCTACGGCCGGTAGCCGAGCTGATGACAGTAAACTTTGCCCTGCTGGCCATGGATCAGATCATCAATCATATGGCAAAGATTCGCTCCATGTTTGGAGGGCAGACCTCTCTTCCCATGACAATCCGCATGCCGGGTGGAGGTGGCAGCCAACTCGGCGCCCAGCACTCCCAGAGTCTTGAAACCTATTTCATGCACTGCCCCGGCATGTACATCCTCTATCCGTCTACACCAGGCGATGCCAAGGGGCTGCTCAAAAGCGCCATACGCAACAACAATCCGGTCATTTTTCTGGAACACGAGCTGCTCTACAACAGCACGGGAGAGGTGCCGGATGACCCGGAATACCTTATTCCGATCGGCACGGCCGAAGTGAAACGACCCGGGGAGCATGTGACCATCGTGGCCTATGCCCGCATGACCGTGCTGGCCCTGCAGGTGGCCGAGGAGGTGGCAAAAGAGGGGATTTCATGTGAAGTCGTCGATCTGCGCAGTCTTGCCCCTCTGGATGAGGAAACTATCCTGGCTTCGATTCGTAAAACCGGCCGCGCAGTGGTCGTGGAGGAATGCTGGCGCACATGCGGTCTGGGGGCCGAGATCACCTCCCGAATCTACGGGCACTGTTTCGATATCCTCAAGGCGCCGGTAATAAGAGTCTCCGGTCTTGACGTGCCGATGCCGTATTCACGCAAGATCGAAATGCTCTGCATACCACGCCTCGAAACCATCCGGCAGGCTGTGTCGGATGTCATGTCCGGGGCATATTAGCACGTTGAAACGTATCTCCGGGGTTCTTGCAGAAATAATTTTGTTGATGCACCTATCCTGCTTTATCGGATTAAGGAGATTCAATGGCTACAGAAATCACGATGCCTAAGTTATCTGACACGATGACCGAGGGGCTGTTTGCCCGCTGGATAAAGAATGTGGGGGAGCGCGTCGAGCGGGGAGACATCCTTGCCGAAGTGGAAACCGACAAGGCGGTCATGGAGCTGGAGGCGTTTGCTTCAGGCATTCTGATCAAGACTCTGGTCTCTGGCGGTGAAAAGGTTCAGGTCGGAACGGTGCTCGGCCTGATCGGTGAATCTGGTGAAATGGCCGCTTCGGCCGCCGTCGGCCAGCCGATAACTCCGTTGGCGCAAACAGGTGCAGTCGCTGCATCTTCGGAGCCTGAAGTCCCGCATGCCGCACCCGAGGCGGCTCCATCTCACATCGAGATTGAGCATGAGAAGGCGTCTCCTCTGGTACGCCGCCTCGCGCGTGAACAGGGTATTGACCTTGAGAGGATCAAGGGGAGCGGCCCGGAAGAGAGGATTACCCAGAGTGATTTGGCCAACTTCGTCGGACAGAAGGGGGAAACGGAAACTGCAGCGCCATCAGTACCTCCTTCGGAAGTGGCGCCAGTAATATCTACCGAGAGTGTCGTGTTAACCCCCATGCGGCAGGCCATTGCCAGCGCCGTAACGCTCGCCTGGCAGACCATCCCACATTTTTCAGTTACCGTCGAAATAGACATGGATGCTTGCCGTGAGATCGTCCGTGAGCTGAAGGAACGTCCCAATCCGGTCGGTTACAACGCCTTGGTGATCAAAGCATGTGCCGGGGCATTGCTGGATTTCCCGCTGCTCCGTTCGGGTGGCCTCGCTTCCTCCAGCGATATCCATATAAGCTTTGCCGTGTCGAAGCCCGATGGAGTGCTGATGCCGGTCATCAGGCAATGCCAGAGTCTTACCGTTGCCGAGATCGAGAGAGAGTCCTCCCGTTTGGCTGATAAAAGCCGGGCCGGCCGATTGACTTCCGAAGAGATGACAGGGGGCTCTTTCTCTGTGTCGAACCTGGGAATGTACGGTGTTGATGAGTTTACCGCCCTTATCACGCCGGGGCAGAGGGCTATCCTGGCAGTCGGCGCCGTGAGCCGGCGCCCGGTGGTGCGCAACGGCCAGCTTGCAGTGGCATCAACCATGCGGGTCACCCTCTCAAGCGACCACCGCATGGTCGATGGTGCCTACGCAGCTTCTTTCCTGGCAGAATTGAGTCATAGTCTGGAGAAACCGGTCTCGCTTCTGCTGTAGTCCGGGCTTGTCTATAACAATCCGGTGAAGGTACAATGGATATGGATAAGAAGGAATGCAACTGCGTCGCTAAAAAAGCTGAGGCTGCGTGCCTGACATGCGGCAACGAAGCGCCACTGCTCTACTGGTGCGCAACCTGTCAGCAATTGGTGTCGGATAAACGTTGCCAAAGCTGCGGACTGAAGAGTCGTAAGGTCCGCCAACCCGGCCAAAAGTGAGGTGGAGATCAAGACACCGCTCACCTGAAAAAGGGGTGCAAGCATGCATAATCAAGCCCTATGTAGTTTTCTTGCCACGGTAATACTCAGTCTGTCAATGAGCTCCGGCTGCAGCAGCGCACCGTTGCGGCCATCAGATATCAAACTCCCCCCAGGCTTCAGTCTCTCCGTTTATGCCGCAAATGTGCCAGGAGCCCGCTCTATGGCCCTCGGCTCCAATGGCACCCTGTTTGTCGGCAGCCGCAGTGAAGGAAAGGTCTATGCTATTGTCGACCGCAACAATGACCATAAGGGTGACGAAACGATTACCATCGCCAGCGGCCTGAAATCGCCCAACGGCGTAGCCTTCCGAGGCGGTGCCCTCTATATTGCGGAGATCAGTCGTGTGCTGCGCCTCGATAACATTGAGGCACAGTTGAAAAGCCCGCCCAGTCCGGTTCCGGTCAATACGTCCTTTCCGGATAAGAGTTACCATGGTTGGAAGTTCATCCGCTTCGGGCCCGACGGCAGGCTTTACATACCGGTTGGAGCCCCTTGCAACGTCTGCGAAGAGAAGGACCCGCGCTTCGCCTCGATCATGCGTATGACTCCGAACGGCAGCAACCTGGAGATATTTGCCCGCGGGGTGCGTAACACGGTCGGGTTTGATTGGCATCCCCGGACCGGCGATCTTTGGTTCACCGATAACGGCCGTGACTGGTTGGGTGACAACCAGCCGCCGGATGAACTTAATCGTGCTCCCAAGGCCGGGTTGCACTTCGGCTTCCCCTACCGTCATGGACGTAAAATCGCCGATCCCGAGTACGGCAAGAATCGACGCATGGAAGAGTACGTCCCTCCGGAAATGGAACTTGGCTCCCATGTGGCGGCGCTCGGTATGAGGTTCTATACCGGCACCATGTTTCCCGAGACGTATCGTGATCAGATATTCATTGCCGAGCACGGTTCCTGGAACCGTACCGTTCCTGCCGGCTACAGGATCACCTTGGTACGTCTTGAAGGCAACCGGGCCGTTTCTTATGAAAACTTTGCCCATGGATGGCTGCAGAACGGCAGCGCCTGGGGGCGCCCGGTTGATCTGCAGGTTATGCCCGACGGCAGCCTGCTTGTATCGGACGACAAGGGCGGCGCCATTTACCGGATCACCTACCGAAAATGACCGACAAGATGCATGCCTTGGGAACAGCCACGTCTGACAGGCACCGGTGACCCCATGGTTGCTATCGCACATATGTTTTTGCTTGAGTACGGCAACCTGATTGCGGAGTAAACGGTTTTACCGGCCATATTACAACCTGAACTTGCTGACGATGGATTGTAACTCCTCTGCCTGGCGTGAAAGACCGGAGGCCGCACTGGCTGATTCCTGTGCTCCGCGTGACGTCTCATGTACCACCTGGGTTATCTGGTGGATATTGTTGGTTATTTCACTGGTCGTCGCGGTCTGCTCCTCGGCTGCCGTGGCGATCTGGCTGACCTGCATGCTGACGGCGTTAACCTGCTCCAGAATAGCCTGCAGCGCGTCTTCAAGCTGTGCTGCTGCCGCCGCTCCCTGCTCAGATCCTTTTACCCCTGCCTCCATCGAGACAATAGCCGACTTCGTCTCGTTCTGGATCGCTTTGATCATACTGCCGATCTCTTTCGTTGCACGGGTGGTACGTTCCGCCAGTGCCCGCACCTCGTCGGCAACGACGGCAAAACCGCGACCCTGTTCACCGGCACGGGCAGCCTCAATGGCAGCGTTCAAGGCAAGCAGATTTGTCTGGTCGGCGATATCTTCAATGGTAGCCACAATGGCGCCAATCTGGTCGGATCGTTCTCCCAATGATTCGATGTTTTTGGCATTGGCACGAGCTTCCTCACCCCGATGACGGATGCCGTCCACCGTTTGCTTGACCACGTTAAAGCCGTTTTGGGTCGTTGTCGCCGCCAGTTGCGCACTGTCAGCGGCCATGTGACAGTTGTTGGCGATATCTGAAGACGTCGCCGACATCTCTTCGCTTGCGACAGCCACAGTGCCGGCCTGCGCGGCGACTTCTTCGGTACCGGTAGACATCTGTTCGGCAGTAGCCCGTAACTGGGTGGAGGCGGATGACAAGTGGTTGGACGTTTCACTCAGGCGACCGATGAGATCGCGGAGGTTGTGGGTCATGGCTGCGAAAGCGCCGCTAAGCTGGCCGACTTCATCGTGAGACGTTTGTTTAATGGTTACATTCAGATCGCCGCTCGCAATCTGTTCTGCCTTGCGGGCAAGATCCCGGAGCGGTGCACTGAGCAGGCTCGCGACCACTGCCGCCTCAATCAAGCCTGCAATGATACAAATAATCAGGGCGATGATGATCCATGTGCGGGATGCAGCGCTAATAGTCACTACGGAGGCGCTTTCATCAACGGTCTGCTTGACCTGCGCTGCCATGATCGCTTCCAGAGCCTTCAGAGTTTGATTAAAATACTTACTGGATGCTCCGCGGGCCAGCTCACTCGCCTCCGCATCTTTGTTTTCCAGTGCCAGCTCTGCTATTTTGGGATTTTCAGCCATATAGAGTTGCAGTGATTTGGCAAATTCGGCGTAATGTTTCTTTTCACCTTCGGAGTCGATTAACTTCTCATAGGCCGCCTGTTCGCTCTGTAGCTTATCCTGGGTTTCCTTGTTGCGCTTGATGTATTTTTCGATGTCCTCCTGCTTTTCAGACAGGACTTCAAGCAGTTCACCCCGGCGATAGCTGCCAAAATAGTCACTGATCCTTGAAATTGACAACAAGCCCGGCAGCTGCTGCTTGGCGACATCTTCGGCAGTATGGCTAATGACGCCAAGCCTGATGACCATAAAGATTCCCAGAGCGGCCGTCAGCGTAAGAATGGACAGAAAAGATATTAAAAGTTTTGCGCCGATAGTCAGATTTTTGAACCATTGCATGAGAACCTCCACTTGTTAACGGGGATATTTAAACTATTCTGAGCTGAAACGCTCTTGTTCCTCATCCGAAAAACATCCGGTCAATATTGTGTGCGAATAGGCCTTTCGCTGAACGTTATTTATTCAATAAAAAAATCACATAAGTCATCATATATCGAGTTCGCCAGCATCCTCCACGATAATTTCCAATTCGGCCAGAGCCATCTCTTTTATTCCCAAAAACGGTACTTCTGGAGAAGAGACAAGTGATATGGAAGCATCCGGGTGTAACGATTTTCCGACTTTTTTGCAGGCCTGGTCAGACAGCCTTACAATCACCAGTAGAATATCATTTCCGTCAAAACTATCTTTATGATGATTGGCGGCAATAGAGCAGTACGCTTCCGGCAGGCCCCAGGATTTCAACAGATTGTAGCCGACCTCTTCGTGCATTCTCTCAAGAATTTCATTGATGAGCGTTTCCGAAAAGGTGGCTTTTGTTTCCTTGTTGCGGTGGATGTCATCAAGTACTTTGAGCAAAGCCAGCTGTCCAATATCGTGTAGCAGCCCACCCATAAAGCTTTCAGCAGCCAGATTGGCATAGCTGGCCTTCTTGGCCAGCCATTTTGCTCCCGTTGCACAGGCAAGCGAATGAATCCAGAGCTTCTGCATGGAACTGTTCAGGAACTCGTTTTCAGAACGATACAGCTCATACTGGGAAGCTATCATAACCATGTTAGCGACTTCCTGGGCACCAAGCCTGACGATGGCATCCTTGATTGTGGCAATTGATGATAGCCCGGCATAGTAGGATGAGTTGGCTACTCTGAGCACCTGACTGGCCAGGGACTGATCTTCACTGATCATCTCGATAACTTCTTCCATCTTGAAGTCACGACGGACGAGCATCTGCTGGAGCTTGACTGCGACAGAATTAAATACCGGCAGACCCTGCAGATCCCCTTGAAGGTGCTCTTTGATCAATTCAATAAGGGGCTTTTCAGCTGGAATCATTTTGTAACTCCTAAGATCCTTCTCAATTCAGCCAATGTCCGCGGTTTACCTAATCGCGGTAGATCAGTGATAATTTCATTCATTGAAACCTCCCCGCGGGCTCCTTTGACAAGACCATCCTCAATCAGGGTCACCATGCCGGAGGTTTCAATACTGATTTTACGGATTTCGTAAGAACTTTTTTTATCCAGGATGGCACTTTTTACCATCTCATTCATAACCAGAAGTTCAAAAACCCCTACTCTGCCGCGATAGCCGCTAAATCGGCAGGCTTTGCAGCCGCGCCCGTGTTTAAATTCGCTACCAGCCAGATCGTTGGCGGTGACATTCAATCTGCTCAGGTCGAGAGGTGTTGGTATATACGGTTCGGCGCATTCTGGACAAACCCGTCGCAGGAGCCGCTGTGCAACTACGCATACGACGGTGGATGAAATGAGAAAAGCCTCGATCTCCATGTTCATCAGGCGGATCAAGCCGCCAATGCTGTCCTCGGTGTGAAAGGTCGTTAAAACTTTGTGGCCGGTCAAGGCCGCCTGGATGGCGGTCTCAGCAGAAAAATTGTCACGAATTTCTCCGAGAACTATGATATCGGGGTCCTGTCTGACTATATGGCGCAGAGTTTCTTCAAAGGTAACCCCGATATTTGAATTGATGGAACATTGAGAAATTCCGTCAATGACTATTTCCACCGGATCTTCGGCCGTTATGATGCTGGTATTGGCGTCATTGAGGTAATTTACACAGCTGTAGAGAGTGGATGTTTTGCCGGAACCGGTTGGCCCGGTGATGATCATAACGCCGGATGGGACCTCTACCGCTTCGTAGATAAAGTGTTCGAGCATGCGCGGCGCCATGCCAATCTCTTTGATGTCGAGAAGCGATGTTTTGTTATTGAGAAGCCGCATAACAATTTTCTCACCAAAGATGGTGATAAATATGGAGACTCGCAGGTCCAGGTCTATGCCATGCTTATGGCTTTTAAAGAGCATGCGGCCGTCCTGATGACGGCGTTTTTCGGCGATATCAGCTTGTGCCATGACTTTAATGCGTGTGGAGAGTTGCGGGGCGATCTCTTTTGGAAAATCTTTGTGGTGGTGGAGCACGCCATCGAGCCTGAAGCGCACTCTGATGCGATCTTTCATCGGTTCGATATGAATGTCGCTGGCACCCTCTTCTACGGCGTCATCCAGCAGAATATTAATCATCCCTATAATGGTATTTTCATCAGAAAGGACAGGTTGGGTTGCAGACCGTTCCAGGGCGTTAAGGGCATTGACAATGGATTCTTTGGAAGAAATGGCGAAGTGAACCTGGTCTCCCAGAAATTTTTTGGCACAATCATGCGCTTTTTGGTCGAGAGGGTCTGACAGTGCCAGGATGACAAAAGAGTCTTCGCGCCGCACCGGAACTATTTCGAGCTCCCGGCAAATGGCAAGTGGAATGACTGAAAGCAGCGTGCGATCAATAGCGACAAAGGTTAGCTCAATAAGAGGATAACCGAATTGGTACGACAGTGCTTCCAGTAATTTTCTGTCCTCGATGAAGCCCCGATCAACAAGTATTTCTCCCAAGCGTTGCCTGGTTTTGGACTCACTCTGTATGCCGAGCGCCTGCTTCAGGTCGGATTCGCGGAGATACCCCAATTCAACGAGAAAGTCACCCAAACGAATGCTTACGCGGTTGTTTCTCAAAATAGACTGGAGTAAATCTTGCGACAAATAACCAAGATCAAGCAGCGTGTCAATCATGGTTTTTGGAGTAGTGAGTTTACTGCGAACCCGAACAGCATAAGCTAACTGTTGATTCGAAATGACATTTTCTTTCAGCAGCAGCTTTGTGATCATGCCGCTTTCTGGAGAGGCGGCAGGTGCAGCATTAGAATGAGAGTCCACGTAGTGTCCTTGTTTATCTGAAATTCAAACTCCCTGTATCCGCGCTAAATTTACTCCTTCGTGTACATGACCGCCACTGCCCGGGCATTGCCGTCACCGACAGCTACCCAGCCGTGCGGCTGGCTGGAATCGTAATAAATGCTGTCGCCGCTCCGCATGCGCAGGACTTCATTGTTATAGTGAAAATCCAGTTCGCCGGCGGTGATGTAGATGAATTCTTCATCGCCTTCATGTTTGAAAAAGAGCGAATCATCCCACTCCTTGTTTTCGAACTCGACCAGAAACGGCTCCATATGCTTGTGCCTGAGCCCCTGGGCAAGTGAATGGTATGTGTATGGCCGGGTGACTTCATTTGCCGTCGCCCGTGGAACCTTTTCATCCTCACGCACATCCTCGCGTCTGGTCAGCACGTATTTCTGCCGATTACCGGCATCCTCGAAAAAAAAATGGATATCGACCTTAAGCCCCTTCGCGATCTTGAGCAGGGTGGCAAGGGGGGGGATGACCTGCTGGTTTTCGATCTGTGACAGCAGCGGTTTGGATAGTGTCGTCAGCTCGGACAGTTCCTGGAGCGTCAGCCGTTTCTGCTGGCGGAGCCCCCTGATCTTCTCACCAATACGGAATTCTCTTATCTGCGCTTTGATGTCGGTCATCACACACTCCAAACTTTTGTTTGATTAAGCAGGCACTTTTGCACAAACAGCCCGGTGTTTCAATAACATAATTATGCTGGATAAAACGGGAAAAGATCCGGGGTGCATGCGGCCCGAATCCCTTGACACTCCGGGAGATTATGATTACTGTTTCGGCAGGTTAACTGCAATTTATGCCATCACAGGTGGTGCCACAATGAACCCTATTCCCCGCATCTCTACCTTCCTCGTTGCCGTGTCGTTGTGTGTTGCTGCCCTGGTCAGCTGCAGCGGTAAAAGTGACACCCCGCTCTATCTCGAATCGAATCGCAAGGGGGGCGTCGCCGAAGCCCCGGTCAAGGACGTGCCGGCCGATATCCTCTCCACCCAGAGAGCATTCAGCACGATATCAAAAAAAGTGACTCCTGCCGTTGTCAACATCTCGACCGTCAGCCGGAAAAAAATCATCCAGCCTTTCTTTGAAGCCAACCCCTTTTTCGAAGATTTTTTTGGCGGACCGCAGACCCGGCGGGATAAAAGCCTCGGTTCCGGCTTTTTGATCAGCACGGATGGTTATATTGTTACCAACGACCATGTCGTGCGCGATGCCGAGAGCATTCAGGTCAAGCTCTCCAACGACAAGGTGTATGACGCCAAGGTTGTCGGCGGTGACCATAAGACCGACATCGCCGTGATCAAGATCAACGCGGCCGACCTGCCGACGGTTGTTCTGGGCGACTCCGACAAGCTTGAATCCGGGCAGTGGGCGATTGCCATCGGTAACCCCTTCGGCCTTGATCGCACGATGACGGTCGGCGTTATCTCCGCCACGGGGCGCTCCAATATGGGCATTGAAACCTACGAGAACTTTATCCAGACGGACGCCTCTATCAACCCCGGCAACTCCGGTGGCCCGCTGTTGAATGTCTACGGCGAGGTGATCGGCATTAATACCGCCATCGTGGCAGCCGGACAGGGAATCGGCTTCGCTATTCCCGTCAACATGGCCAAGCCGATCTTCTCCCAGTTGATTCAGAAGGGGAGCGTCAGCCGTGGTTATATGGGGGTCACGATCCAGCCGGTAACAGAGGAGCTGGCACAGTCCTTCGGCCTTAAACAGGCCAAAGGCGCGCTGGTCAATGATGTTGTCAAGGGGGGGGCTGCTGCCCGGGCCGGTCTTCGTCAGGGGGATATCATCACCGCACTGAACGGCAACGAGGTAAAGGACCCCTCCCACTTGCAGCGGCTGGTGGCCGAGGCGGGTGTCGGTACGGTTGTCAAAATCACCATATTCCGTGACGGTAAAACGCTTGAGGCGAGCATAACCCTGGCAAGTGCCGAGACCGCTCCGAAACGGCAGCGTGCGGAAGAGGGGGGGCAGCAAGGGGATGGCGAGGCTGATCTGCTCGGCCTGCTCGTCGAAAATGCCGAGAATGGTGGCGGCGTTGTTGTCGTTGATGTTGCTCGTGACGGGATAGCCGCTGAAGCGGGGATCAGGCGCGGGGATGTGATTGTGTCGGTAAATCGCAAAAGAACGTCCACTACCGCTGAATATGTCCGGGCTCTCCAGCAGGCGGGGCGGGGGAGCCGCCTGATAATTCTGGCGCGTCGCGGCGATGCAAGCATCTACTTTGCATTGCGATTAAAATAGTGCTATGGTGCCTAAACTACTTTACTACATGAGGAACATCATCCATGAACTTGATAGATAATCCGGATCAGGCAAAGCGGCTGGCCAGAGCCATTCTCTCCGATGTGGCCATGTACAACAAGGAAAAGGTCGAGGCCGGCATCAAAAACGACGATATTTTTGACCTTCTCAAAGAAGAGCTTGAGGAGGGGCGGCAGCATTTCCTTTCCCGGGTCTCCACCGTTGTCGATCCTGAGACCATATACGGGACCGCCGTCGTCGATGTGCTGATCAAGCGGGCCGGCAAGATCGAATCGTCTATCTGGTAACGAAGCGCATACGCATCATTTCTGCAAAGGCGTGCCTGTTCCGGCGCGCCTTTGCTATTTATTGAGGAGCAACATGAATCATCTTTCACTCACATTCTCGCCCGAAAACGAGCCGTCCAGAATCGATCTCTTCCTGAGCCGTGAAATGGGGGGGGAGTCCCGGGCTATGGTCCAGAGACTCATCGAAACCGGCAACGTACTGGTTGATGGCAAGGAGGTGCGTACGTCGTTCAAGCTGAAGGGGGGGGAGCAGATCGAGGTTGATATCCCGCCGCCGCTGCCGGCCCAGCCGTTGGCCGAGGCGATCCCGCTGGATGTGCTCTATGAAGATAGCGACCTGATCGTCATCAACAAGGCGGCCGGAATGGTGGTGCATCCGGGTGCCGGCAATACGAGCGGCACCTTGGTCAACGCATTGCTGGCCCACTGCAGCGATCTGGCCGGTATCGGCGGCGAGCTTCGCCCCGGCATCGTCCATCGCCTCGACAAAGGGACATCAGGGGTACTGGTGGCGGCGAAGCATGACCGTGCCCATCAGGCGCTTTCAGAGCAGTTCAGCGCCCACAGTGTCAAACGCATCTATCAGGCGCTCATATACGGTTCACCGGCGGAGGATACCGGCAAGATCGAGGGGATTATCGGCCGCCATCCGACTGAGCGGCTGCGCTTGTCAGGCAAGGCCAAAAACGGGAAACATGCGGTCACCCGCTGGAAGGTGAAAGAACGTTACGGCAGGGTTTCGCTCGTGGAACTGCGGCTGGAGACGGGACGCACCCACCAGATCCGCGTACATCTGACCGAGGCCGGCTTTCCGCTGCTGGGAGATCCGTTGTACCCGGATGGGGGGCGCTGCAATAACATTCCCGACACCAAGCTGCGCGGTATGATCAACCATCTTGGCCGCCAGGCCCTGCACGCCCGTTGTCTCGGCTTCATTCATCCTTCGAGTGGGGAGTATATGGAATTTACGACCGAGCCTCCGGAGGACCTGCAGGAACTACTGACGTATCTCAGGAAGGAATAAGCAGCTCTTCCAGCCGGAGCAGTTGTTCCAGGCTCTGGCTCAGATACACGGGGCAGCCGAGCTGCTCCGGCACGCGGAGATCGATGTCATAGCGATCCCCGACAAACAGCGCCTCGTTCGGGGTGAGCCCGATCTCTGCCAACACACACTTCACCATCTCCTCATCCGGTTTGGCCCGCCACGTATCATCAATGGCAAAGGTGCCGCGCAGCGTACGCTCCAGCCCCAGATAATTGATGATGCGGGTCGCCAGGACCCGGTTGTTGTTCGTATATATGTAGAGCGGAAACTGCCCGGCAAGAGTTTCCATAAGCCGTATTACCCGCTCATCCCGCACAAGAAATGCCTCCGGCCTCAGGTTGTACACAAAGAAGCTGTGCAGCTCCCGCACATCCCCCCCCAGTTCCCTGCAGACCGCCGAGATTGTCTGGACCGTACCGCTCGCCTCAGTAAGCCTCGTCCGGGTCACGGCCATTAGTTGGGACGCGTCCTCTTGACTGATCCCCTTGAGTCCGGCGATGTATGTTGCGGCAGCATCATGAATCTCGGCGGCAAAGCGGTCGCAGACATACAGGGTGCCGTCCAGATCGAAAACAATGGCGCGGATTTTACCATCGGTCAACGAAGACATTCAGCCTCCGATCCTGCGCTGACAGAGCAGCGTGGGAGCGGTCACTCCCTTGGACTGGATGAGCACCTTGAACGTGTCCCCCATCCCCCCGTCGGGCAGAATCAGCTTTTTAAGCGCCAGGCGAAGCCGCAGTTTTTCCTCTTCAGCAATGGCGGAGCGCTCAATCTCCTCAATCTCCTCGATGATGCCGGCTGACATTAGAAAACGGTACTGCTCACCGAACCAGAGGTTCTGCAGCCCCTGCTCTTCTCCGCAGTTCATCAGCGTGGTGAAGTCGACGTGAGACGTGATGTCCTGCAGCCCGAGGCGGATGTACGGATTTTCCTCGATCTGGTGGCGGTAATAGCAGAGCAGCGTACCGAGCTTGCGCCGCGGCGTGAACAGCTCCGGTGCCGGGTGCCCGTAGTCGATCGTCAGGATGAAGCCCCGCTGGAGCGCCCTCGTCGCCGCCGCCAACCACTGCGGCGCGTTGAGGTTGATTTCGGCCTGCTGGCCGGGGTGGAGCTCAATACCAACGCGTTTCAGGTAGGCTTCAAGCTCCGGGGTGGACGGTTCGCCCGCCTCTTCGGCAAACTCGCCATCACTGCAGGTTACAAAAATCTCCTTCAGCCCTTCGGCTGCCATGACGACCCGGTGTACCGGTAGGGCATCGATCAGTTCGTTGGAGTACAGGCAGCCGCTGAAGGTGAAATTCCCCGCAGCGAACTCATCCGGGGAAACCCAGGAAAGAGTATTGATGTGAGCGGCCAGCATTTCGCGCTGTGCCGACTCAAGGGAAGGCTCCTGCTCTACCAGTACGAGGCGCAGATTCCGGTACAGCCCGCCCTCGCGCTCTGCGAGATAGTCCATGATATCGCAGGCGAGGCGTCCGCTGGCGGCACCGCACTCCACAATGGTGAACTCTGCCGGGCTCCCCATGTTGCGCCACATCTGGGCGATCTCGCGGGCGATCACGCGCCCGAAGGCGGCATGCACGGTAATGCTGGTATAGAAATCCCCTTCGGCGCCGACCTTTCGCCCCGGTGAGGTGTAGTAGCCAAGCCCCGGTTCATAGAGACAGGTCGCCATGAAGTCGGCAAAGGTGATGCGCCCCTGCTGCGCGATACGGGCGATGATGATGTCGTTGAGTGGTGTTGTTTCAGTTGCCATGTGATTCAGTGCTCCCTGTTTTGTATTAAATGTTAAAAAGCGCGGCGCAGGCGGTTCATGAGCGCACTTATGTCGTCATATTTTCCTGGTTTTCTTCTCCGTTTTTTCCTTCTCCTTCCCGCGGTACATCTCCCGCATCTCCTTGACATGGCGCTTGACCTCCTTGCGCAGCTCCGTAGGTTCCAGCACCTCGGCATGCATGCCGTAGGAGAGAATCCACGATACCAGTTCCATCTGACCTGCCGCCTCGAATTCGACGGTAACCCGACCTTCGGCGTCGCTGCTGATCTTCTGTCCCGGCATCCAGATACGCTCCTTCACCGTGTGGGCGATCTCGGGTGAAAAACGGACCTGCACCTTCATCGGAGTGTCGCTCACGAGGCCGAAGGCGCTGCTGAAATGGGCTTCCGGTTGATAACTGTCCGGTATCTCGAAACGCTGCCGGGTAACCTCTATCCCACGGATCCGCTCCAGGGCAAATAGGCGCATGCCGGCCCGGTTATGAGCATTCCCGAGCAGATAGATCCCCCCCTTGTGGAAAACGAGCGTATAGGGATCGACCTCGTAGTCACCGGCTTCATCCTTCCCCTTCTTGGCATATTTCAGCCGGATACGGTACTGCTGCAGCAGCGCTTTTTGCAGGTCGGCGACAAAAGTGGCCGCAGGTGAGTAGTCACGTGCTCCGTGCAGCAGCGGCAGGGAAACGCGGGCTATCCGCTCCAGGTGCGCGGCGTGACGGGGCGGAAGCACCGAATGGATGCTTTTGAACAGCTCGTCGATCTCGGCCTGAAACGGGGTGCCGGCCAGATGGGCGCCAAGCGAGCGGAGCAGGTAGAGCGACATCAGTTGCGGGAGGGTAAAGGTAATCGGCGGGAGGTTGCGTGAGCGGGCCAGAAAGCTGTAGACCTTTTTGCCGTCGCTCCACTCCGTTGTCAAGCCGTAACCGGCCTGTTCCACCGCGTTCAGGTCCCGGTGGATGGTGCGCCGGTCGACGTCGCACTCCTCCGCCAGTTCGTCCAGAGTCAGCCCGCGTCTTGTTTCCAGCAGGCGGATGATCGAGTGCAGCCGTCCCGCCTGGGAGTATTTTTTAGCCGGTTTTCCTTTGAGCATAGTTCCTCCTTGCCGAAACTGAATTAATCGTTACAATACGCCAGCATAACGTCACATCAGTATCCGGGGGCATTGTAGCGGTTTGGACAATTTTGACAACCAATTTCTGACATATACTGTCATGCTTCATGACTGGCTCAACCAGCCCGGCTATGCTTCGCTGTTCTTCATGAGCTTTCTCGCTTCGACGCTGCTGCCGCTCGGGTCGGAGTGGCTGCTGGTCATGATGCTGGCGGCCGGGTATGATCCTCTGTCCGTTGTTGCCGTCGCTACCGTCGGCAATTATCTCGGGGGTGTGGTAACCTATCTGCTCGGTATAGCCGGCGGGAGCTGGCTGATTGAGAAGGTGCTGCGGGTCTCTGTCCACCAGCAGGAGCGGGCCCGTCAGCATTACACACGCTTCGGGGCCTACTCGCTGTTGTTCTCCTGGCTGCCGGTGGTGGGGGATCCACTCTGCCTGGTGGCGGGGATGCTGCGGGTTAATTTCGGACTGTTTTCGCTGCTGGTTGCATCAGGGAAGTTCGTCCGGTATGTGATAACGGCCCTGGTCGCCCATGCGGCCGCCGGCTAGACGCCATGTACGACACATCATTTGTAAGAGATGAAGGCACCTGCCGATGACTGAAACCATCAAACTTTCGACTCTCGACGTTCACTTTGCCGATTTTATCGTCCGCATCGACCGGAACCCCTCTGACGAACTCTGGTGGGGCGCGGCACTGGCGAGCCATGCTGCCGGGCGTGGCCATACCTGCTTCAATCTTTTTGTCGGGTTGGACCATACTGCCCTGCCGCTTTCAGCAACCCCGCGGAAATTGCCACCATCAGACATCGGGATCTGGCTCGCGTCTCTGAAAACGTGTGACACCGTTGGCGCTCCCGGGGCTTATACCCCGCTGGTGCTGGACTATGGTGGCCGGCTGTATCTGCACCGCTGCTGGGGATACGAGCAACAGATTGCGACCGGCATCCTGTCGCGGAGCCGCCCGCTGGAATGCGACGAAAACCGCCTTGATGAGGCTCTGGATCGCTATTTTCCTCCCCAGGGAGACACGATTGATCTGCAGCGTGAGGCGGCCCGGATGGCGCTGACGCACCGTTTTTCGGTCATATCAGGTGGGCCTGGCACCGGCAAAACGGCAACGGTGGCCCGTATCCTGGCGCTACTGCTCGACTTGTCCGGGGATTCCATCCCGGAGATCGCCCTGGCCGCACCGACCGGCAAGGCCGCACTGCGCCTCCATCAGTCGATCCTGCAAGCCGCCGGGCGCCTCGGTCTGCCTGCTGCCATCAGGAACGGCATGCCGGTCGGCGTAAGTACGATCCATCGCCTGCTCGGTGCGCAGGGGCGCAGTGGGGGTTTCCGTCACAATCGTGACAAGCGCCTCTCCTGCGATATACTTGTGGTTGACGAAGCATCGATGGTGGATCTGCAGCTGATGGCCAGCCTGATGGCAGCGCTCCGTGATGATGCCCGGATCATCCTGCTGGGAGACCGGAACCAGCTTGCTTCGGTCGAAGCTGGAGCGGTGCTGGCTGATATCTGCGACAACGCCGGCCAGGCGAACGTTGCGGTGACACAATTGACGAGGAGTTATCGCTTCGGTGCAGACAGCGGCATCGCCGCGCTGAGCCAGCTGATTAACGGCGGCGACAGCGGAGCGGCAGCGGAACTGCTGAGATCGGGGAGCTATCCGGACGTGGTCTGGCGGCAACTGCCTGTCGGCAGGGCGTTTGATGCCGCGTTCAGCGCCGCCGTTCGCAACGGTTATGCAGGGTATGCCCGGGCGGAATCTCCCGGAGAGGCTCTTGCAGAACTCGGCTCATTCAGGGTGTTATCGCCGCTCCGCTCCGGCCCGTTCGGGGTGGAAAACCTGAACAGGCTCTGCCTGAATGTTCTCGCTCCGGAGCGGAAAATCGATGCACGGAGCTTCCGGCTGATGCCGGTCATGATCACCGGGAACAACTATGAACTGGGGCTGTTTAACGGTGATACCGGGGTGGTTATGGACCACGACGGTTCACCGGCGGTCTGGTTTGAAAATCCGGATGGGGGGCTGCGCCACATTTCAGCCCTGCGGTTGCCACCCGGCGAGGCGGCATGTGCCCTGACCGTCCACAAAAGCCAGGGGTCCGAGTTTGATCGGGTATTGCTGGTCCTGCCGGACCACCTCTCGGGCGCCCTCAGTCGTGAACTGCTTTACACCGCGGTCACACGTGCCCGGCAGCACATTGAAATATGGGGGACCGAAGAGGTCTTGTGCCAGGCGGTAGAACGCCGCACGGTCAGGAATTCCGGCCTTGGCGAGCGATTTGCGGCAGGTGGCCAGAGATGTTAGCACTTTTACAGAGGGGATAAGCACCATGAGTTTTAATATCGCAACCCCGCGCATTATGAGACCGGCAAGCCTGTTCCTGCGCATGTTGCTGGTCATTTTTGCCGTTGAAACTGTGGTGATGTATCTACTGGATACCTTTCTGCAAGGTGTTCCGGTCCATGTCCGGAACATAATCGATTCCCTGAGCTTATCTGTGCTGAGTGCCCCGCTCCTCTGGTGGCTCATCGTCAAACCGTTTCAAAATTTTGCCGTGGCGGAAAAAGACAGAACAGAACAGATACAGGCCGCCACAGCTCTGGCAGAACAGAAGGAGTTCGCCGAGAGTCTGATCCGTAACAGCGCGGTGCCGTCATTTGTTATCAATACCGATCGGAGGGTGGTGATCTGGAATCGGGCGTGCGAAGAGCTTACCGGCATTAAATCAGAGGAGATGCTTGGCAGTGATCAGGCCTGGAGAGCGTTCTACAAGACAACAAGCCCCCTTCTGGCTGAAATCGTCATTGACGGCATCCCGGACCATATGCCCGATTATTATCAGGAGCTTGGTAAATCAACTTTTATCCCCGAAGGGCTGCAGGCTGAAGGGTGGTTCGACAATATGAACGGTCAGGATCGTTATCTTGCCTTCAATGCCGCGCCGATACGCAACGGCAGGGGGGAGTTGCTGGCCGTAATTGAAACGTTTGAAGATGTTACCGAACGGAAATGTTATGAAAAACAGCTGGAATACCAAGCCAGCCATGATGCCTTGACCCGTCTCCCCAACCGTAACGTCCTCGTTGATCGCATCCACCAGGCGCTGCTCATGTCGCAGCGCAATGGCCATCAGGTAGCGGTCATCTTCGTAGATTTGGACAATTTCAAATTCATTAATGACAGCCTGGGCCATAATATCGGCGATGAACTGCTTAAGATCGCTGCCGAGAGACTCGTTGCCTGTGTGAGGGCGGGTGATACCGTCGCACGTCAGGGGGGGGACGAATTTGTCATAACCGTCTCCGACCCTGATGTCGGTACTGTCGCTGTTCGTATTGCGGGAGCCATTCAGACAGCTATTTCGCAACCGTTCAGGATCAATGAGCAGGAGCTTGTCATTACGTGCAGCATCGGCATCAGCACTTCACCACGGGACGGCGAGGAAGTACAGACCTTGATAAAGAACGCTGATCTGGCCATGTACCAGGCCAAAGAGCAAGGGCGCAACCGTTTTCGTTTCTATACCAGTGAGATGAATGCCCGCTTACTGTCGCGCATGACCATGGAAATGCATCTGCGGCGGGCACTGGAACGGAGCGAACTGTTTTTGTGCTATCAACCCAAGGTTAGTTTGAACAGCGGGAAGATAACCAGTATGGAAGCGCTGGTGCGGTGGCAGAGCCCGGAGCTGGGACTTGTTTCGCCCGTCAGCTTTATCCCGCTTGCCGAAGAGACCGGGCTGATTGAGCCGATCGGCGAGTGGGTTCTGGAAACCGCTTGCAGGCAGAACAAGAGTTGGCAGGATGCCGGCCTGCCGGCAATACCGGTTGCCGTTAACCTCTCTCCCTGCCAGTTCCGCCAGAAGAATCTGGTCTCGGTTGTGGAGCGCATCTTGCGGAAGAGCACGCTGGAGCCTCGCTATCTGGAATTGGAAGTTACCGAGAGTCTCGTCATGCAGAATCTGGACCGGGTAACCACCATTCTGAATGAGTTGAAGGCATTGGGTACAACCCTTTCCATGGACGACTTCGGTACCGGCTACTCCAGCCTCAGCTACCTGAAGCGCTTTCCCTTCGACAAGTTAAAGATCGACCAGTCGTTTGTCCGTGACATGACCAGCGATCCGGACAGCGCTGCCATTGCAAAGGCTATCATTGCAATGGCCCACAATCTCCGTCTGAAGGTGATTGCCGAGGGGGTTGAGACAGCCGGACAGCTTAACTATCTCCGCTTGCACAATTGTGATGAGATTCAGGGATATCTCTTCAGCAGACCGATCATCGCGGAGGATTTCGGTGACCTTCTCCGTGAGAACAGATCCTTAACCTTTGGTGACCACCAGCTGGAAAGCACTCGACACACCATCCTTGTCGTTGATGACGAAAACAATGTGTTGGAGGCTCTTAAAAGAGTGCTTGTTCTGGAAGGGTATCACGTGCTGACCGCATCGTGTGCCTCGGAAGGATTTGATCTGTTGGCGACGAGACGCATCGCTGTTGTTATCTCGGATCTGCAAATGCCCATCATGAACGGTAGCGATTTTTTGGATCGGGTCAAGATCATCTACCCGGATGTCGTACGGATCATCCTGACTGGTGACCTGGATCTTCATGCCGCCACTAACGCCATTAACCGTGGCACTGTTTTCAAATATCTGATCAAGCCGTGGGACAATAAGGTGCTTCTGTCTTGCGTCGAGGAGGCGGGCGCGTTACATGACAAACTCAAAAGTACGACGGATGTCTTTCTGGAATGAGTTTTCTCCCTCATTTTGTTTTTATCGATGAGGTTTTGACGCTGAATGGAGAGCAGGGCACTGTTGAGTCCGAATATGAAAGGAGCTGTCATGAAAATCTTTGTCGCCGGAGGAACCGGCTTTGTCGGGGGGCACCTGCTCAAGGCGCTTTTGAGTAGCGGCCACTCCGTCCGCGCTCTGGTGCACCGACGCAGCACTACCTGCGAAGATGTCGAGCAGGTTGAGGGTGACATCACCCGGGTGGAAACATTCGAGCAGAGCATCACGGGGTGCGATGCGGTGATCAACCTGATCGGCATTATCCGGGAGCTTCCGTCACGGGGTGTCACCTTTGAAAGGCTGCATGTTCAGGCCACGTCGAACCTGCTGGCGGCTGCAGCCGGGAACGGCATCAAGCGCTATCTGCAGATGTCGGCCCTGGGGACCAGGCCGGATGCGGTTTCTGCCTACCACAAGACCAAGTGGCGGGCCGAGGAGCTCGTGCGGGGAAGCGGGCTGGAGTGGACGATCTTCCGCCCTTCAATGATCTTCGGGCCGCAGGATGGTTTCATAAATATGCTGGCAGCGCAACTCCGGCTTGCTCCGGTCATGCCGGTCATCGGCAGCGGCAGTTACCGGCTGCAGCCGATTCATGGCGATGATGTGGCCCGCTGTTTTGCCCTGGCGCTGGAACTTCCGGAAACAATTGGCCATACGTATGAGCTGTGCGGCAGGGATCGCGTCAGCTACGAAGGGCTGCTGGATATGATTGCTGTCACCATGGGGCGATCGCGACCATTCAAGCCGCATCTCCCGCTCGGTTTGATGAAGTCGATCATCCCGTACATGCAGAAAATTCCGCAATTCCCGATCACGATGGATCAGCTGCAGATGCTGCTGGAGGAGAGTATCGGCGGAGATGAATGGCAGAGTACCTTTGGCTTTGTACCGCGCGGTTTACAGGACGGAATTGCCGAATATTTGAGCAAAACTTGACCTGAGCGCGCACATATTGTATAAGGTACGCATGAATCGATTGTATTTCAATATGATAGCTGTATGTCTCGCGCTGCTCTCCGTACTGTCCCACCCTCCGACAGCCCCTGCGGAGAGCCTGCCGGAGGGTGCCGCCCCCGCTGTTCATGAGCCGGTAGAGCCGCTGGTAATCAAGCTGGAAGAACTGGTGCTGAAAAGCAGTCCATATGAATCGGTAGAAGGCTTTGCATCGTACTACGCGCGCCGCTTCGAGGGGCGTCGTACAACCTCCGGGCATCGCTACAACCCGAACAAGCTCACCGCCGCACACCAGAGTCTGCCTCTCGGCACGGTGGTGCGGGTCGTCAACCCCGCCACCAAGCAGGAAGTCCATGTCACCATCAATGACCGCTGCGCCCCGAAATCATTCCACTTCATCGACCTGTCCCGTGCTGCCGCCAAAAAAATTGGCCTGTGGGGGAAGGGGAAGATCAAGGTTGTGATCATGCCGCTCCTCGAAGAGAAACTGGAAAAACCGGTATAAACCTAAAACTGGCAGTTCAATAACACGGAGAGACGGCCAAAAGTAGGCGCTTCTAAGCGAGAACACGGAGAAATAAAAGGCTTAAGGTCTAAAACAAAAAATCTTTTTTGGTGAACCATAAAAACCATTTTTTAGCATGTAATTCTCAGTTTTTACTCCGTGTTCTCTGTCTCTCCGTGTTTCAAGTGCTTTTTATAGGATAAAACCAATTCCGAGTAGTTCCGTTCCATCAGCCCGTCGTATCCCTCCCCCAAACCTTTTTCCACAAGTGGCACACCTCATGCTAATTCCCCGGTACGGAGGGAAACAACCATGGGAAAATCAATACTGATTTGTGATGACGAACCGCTTATTAGGATGAACCTGAAGGGCATGCTGGCAGATCTCGGTTTCGATGAGATCCTGGAGTGCGGAGACGGTGCAAAAGCCGTGGAGCTAGCTTTAGGGTGCTTTCCTGACATGGCGATTCTGGATGTTTCCATGCCCGGTATGGACGGAATAACCGCCGCGACCGAGATCAAAAAAAAGTTGAAAATCCCGATTATGCTGCTGACCAGTGCCTGTGACAGCGCGACTGTTAAACGGGCATCGGCAAGCGGCATTGCCGCTTTTTTAACCAAACCGCTCCGCCAGCAGGATCTGCTGCCGGCCATTGAAATTGCGCTGCAGCATGTTGAAGAGGTTGAAGAGCTGAAAGAGAAGATCGATGATCTGCGCGAAGTTATCGAGAACCGCAAAATCATTGAAAAAGCGAAAGGGATTCTGATGGAAAAGAACCGCGTGTCAGAAGCGGAAGCGTACCGCATCATGCAGAAGGCGGCGATGGACAAACGGAAGACGCTGCTGCAGGTCGCGGGGGGCATTCTGAAGGAAAGCTAGCAACGGGCGGGAGAGCAGGTTTCTAAGGCTTTTGCAAGACCCTCTACTGTGTAGCATTGGTATGTCTGCGACCTGATGCCGGTCACACGGACAACAGGTCGCTTATTAATTGACTCAGTTCCTTTATGTTGTATGGTTTTGCCACTGCGCCGGTAAAGCCGTAGGCGCGGTAGTCAGACATGATCGGATCGTTTGAATAGCCGCTCGACACAATCAGGCGCGCCTGCGGATCGATGGAAAGAATCTGCTCTGCCGCGTCCTTGCCGCCCATGCCGCCGGGGATGGTAAGATCCATGATAACGGCCGAAAAAGGTGTCCCTGAATCTCCCGCCGTTTTATACCGTGTTACCGCTTCCGCGCCACTTGCGCATGTTGTTGCCTGGTACCCCAGATATTCCAGCATTTCCGTCGTCATATCACGGATCATCTCCTCGTCATCCATGACAAGAATTGATCCGCCTGTATGGTTATCCACATCCTGCGTGACTGAGTCGGTCTGATATTTCGCGTAGGTCTCGCCGATTGATGGCAGGTGGATTGTGAACGTTGCCCCTTCTCCTGCTGTGGATCGGGCACCGATGCGTCCGCCATGCCTGTTGATAATCGAGTGGGCCGAGGCCAGCCCCAACCCGTTTCCTGCCGACTTGGTTGTGAAATAAGGGTCAAAGATCCTTTTCATCACATCATCCGGTATGCCGCACCCCTGATCGGAAATTGTCAATCGTACATAACTCCCCGGAGGAAGATTCAGGGTGTTATTGTCGGTAAGTGTCTCGTTTTGTGCGCTGGCTGTCAGCGTGCCGCCACCCGGCATGGCTTGCGAGGCGTTGATGATGATGTTATGCAACACCTGACACATCTGTCCTTCGTCCGCATCGATGCCATGGATCGAATCCGGAATCAGAACGACTCCCTTGACATTTGATCCGCGCAGCACCAGTTCGACGGTTTCATTGACAATATGCTGGAGTGAAATGACTTTCCTGATCGGTTCACCACCGCGGGCAAAGGTCAGGAGCTGATGGGCGAGTTCGGTCGCCCGCCTGGAGGCTTTTTCTGCCTCCACCAGTGGCTTGTAGGATTTATGAGAGGAGTCAAGGAACATTTGTGCAAAGGAGATGTTTCCCATGACACCTGTCAGGATGTTGTTGAAATCGTGGGCAATCCCCCCCGCAAGGAGGCCGAGAGACTCCAGTTTTTCCATTTTCAACTGTTCTTTTTCGTGTCTCTTTTGCTCGGTAATGTCACGGACGGTATGCATCAGGTGCTGCTCACCACCGAACATGAACGGAACAAAGAGGACATCGACATCCACCTCCTTGCCGAAGGTGGTGACGATATGAAAATCACTCCGCTGTTCAATTCCTGTCGCCAGGGCTCTCTCTGCAAACTCAAGCAGTCCGAAACGTTGCCAGGATTCGATGTCCCGGAAATTCTGCTGCATCAATTGCTCGATTGACCCCCCGACGATTCTGGCTGCTGCTTCATTGGCTGAGACATACTCACCGGTCGCCTTGTAGGTTCCCATGCCCACGGGGGAAGTGCTCAGAATTGTCTGGATATAATTCATTGCATCGATGGTGTGCTCTTCCGCCTGTTTATGCTCTGCTATCTCTATAGCCAGTACTTCATTTGTCCGTTGCAGTTCAGCATTTGCCTCGGAAAGCTGAGCCGTCCGTTCGGCAACCTGCTCTTCCAGAAAGCGGTTACGCTCCTCCAGGTCTTTCAGTGGATAAATTTCGTCTTCGCCGGCAACGCCAAAAGAGACAGAGATACTGCTGTGCGAAATTTTCCAGCCGGTGGGCTCGTCGCGGAAAATAAGCACGAGGCGGACCATCTTTCTTGACAGAACATGCTCTTCGATTGGCAGGTGGATGAAAAAGGTACTGGTTGCGACGGCGATCGTATCGGCCAGCAACTGAATGGCCAGATCCTTCAGTTCGATGTTGATCGGATCCTTGACCTGGGCAAAATCCTGACGGGTAACGGCGATCCACGCTTCCCTGTCTTTGACCAGATAGTCACCACTGCCGGTAATGCCGGAAAAGTCCTCGCTGAAATGAGACGTGAGCAGGTCATCGCGGGTTGAATACATCCGTATGTAGTCGTCAAACAGCTGTCGAATCTTCTGGTAGTCGCTTGCATCCATTTGTGTGTTGCCTCATATCTGCAAAATGCGTTTATGTCGTCTCTGAAACATGTTGAAGAGGTTGAAAATCTGAAAGAGAAAGTGACGACCTGCCGCCATTTCAATCCTGTTTGCTATCCAGCACTTCCCGAACCTTGATCGCCAAATTAGGCAGGGTGAACGGCTTCTGGATGAAATGTACGGTTTCATCAAGCACACCATGCTGGGAAATTGCATCGGCAGTGTATCCGGACATAAAGAGGCACTTAAGCTGAGGATTCATGGATTGCAGGTCAAGAGCCAAATCTTTGCCGTTCATACCGGGCATTATCACGTCGGTTACGAGCAGATTGATTTCATCTGCATACTCTTTGGCCAGACGGATGCCGTCCAGCGGGGTGTTCGCCGGTAACACGGTGTATCCTTGCCTGCTGAGAATCATGGTTGCCATGTTCAGAATGGTCTGGTCGTCCTCAACAAGCAGTATGGTTTCATGACCGCAGGGAATCAGGTCGGCCAGACAGGCCTCTGGTGAACGTTCAAGCGCACCCCGATACCGAGGGATATAGAGGGCAAACGTCGTGCCCGCGCCCACGTTACTACTGACATCGATAACCCCGTTGTTTTGCTTGACGATGCCGAAAACCGTTGATAACCCGAGTCCGGTTCCTTCGCCGATCCCTTTGGTCGTAAAGAATGGTTCAAAGATATTGGCCAGTGTTTCGCTGTTCATGCCGGAACCGTTGTCACTGACGGTCAGTTTCACATACTCCCCAATGGCAACAACATCCCCATGAACGGTGCGGTAGTCGGTGCCGATGGCACAGTTTTCAGTTTCAATGGCGATCCTGCCCACGTCGGCCATCGCGTCCCGTGCGTTGACACAGAGATTGGCCAATAACTGGTCGACCTGTGAGGGGTCGATCTTGACAGGCCACAGATTTGCCCCCGCCTGCCAAATAAGCTGCACATTCTCGCCGATAAGCCGCTGCAGCATCTTGAGCATTCCCGAAACTGCCTCGTTCAGGTTGAGTACCTTGGGTGCGATGGTCTGCTTGCGGGCAAATGCCAGCAATTGATGCGTAAGATTGGCGGCACGTTCCGACGCCTTGCGGATCTCCTCCAGGTGTGAAAAGACCGGCTGTGCCGGATCCGTTTCCATGAGGCCGATTTGTGAATACCCCTGGATGACCGTCAGGATGTTGTTGAAATCATGTGCCACTCCCCCTGCCAGGCGACCAACCGATTCCATTCTCTGGGCCTGCTGCAGTTGCGCTTCGAGCTGGGATTTTTCTTCCTCTGCATGCTTGCGTTCGGTGATATCAAAGATGATCGCCAAAAATACCTTGTGTCCCCCGGAATCAACCAGTTGCAGGTGAGCCTCCACCGGGTAGGTTGTGTCATCCGCCCGTTTGTGGATAGTCTGGAAAACGATTACGTCCTGAGAGTCACCCCGTAATGGTTGTATCAATGCGCGGAATGATTCCTCCGTGAATTCAGGTTTGATGTCTACGGGTGATAAGTTGACAATTTCATCAATAGTATAGTGGAGGTTGTCAAGAGCCTCTTGATTGGCGTACACAAACTTGAGGGTTTCCGCATCGAAAATATAAATCTCGTTCAGGCTCTTTTCGATTATTTCCGAAAGGTCCTGTCTTTTCTGTTCCGTGCGTCGATGCTCCTCGATCTCTTCTTCCAGAATGGCCGCTTGTTCCTGAAGAGATTCCTGCGCCGCCTGCCGCTCCCCGATCTCCTCCTCGAGGAGTGCTGCCTGATCCTGGAGCTGTTCCTGTGCCAACTTGCGTTCTTCAATCTCTTGTTCCAGCTCAGTGCTCTTCTTGTGGAGGCACGTTGCATTGCGATCCAGTTTGCGAGTGCCAAAGCCGATTATGCCGAGACCCATGAGCCAGATGAGGGCATGATGTATGTCTGTGCCGCGCAGTTCATTGCCCATCATGGCATAGATCGGTTCCATGGGAGCCGACACGCTCAAGCCACCGCGCAGATCACCCTCGTGATATCCCTGGGACTGGTGGCACTTAAGGCAAGGTTTGTCAACGAAGAGAGACTTCATGTAGCGATAATAGGGTTTACCGTCAATCGTATCGACTTTGCCGACTTCCGATACGCCACGTTCAAATGCAAGTAAGGATTCCTTTTCCCACGGATCGGGGGCATTTTCATGTCTGAGCGGTTTGAGGCTCGTTATGTGACCCCGCCCCGATCCCTCACGTTCCTGCGCCATCTCGAAGACTTGTCGTGTCATATAGGCCGGGTTCATCAGCGTGAGCTGCCTGCCGGAAGGGGTGCTGATATCCCGTTCAGGAATGTGTGCAAGGTAGGGATTGGGGCGAGTGGATTCCGTTACCGGTACGTAAATACCGCCATGGCGGGCCGCCCAGCGGCGGTAGAGAATGTCTTTTTCAAAGAAGGCCTGTCCCTGCATCTTGCCAAGCCGCAGAGCATCTTTCGTATGAAGATGGTGACTCCACAACAGTGAATACGCTATGAGCAGTGACCAGATAACGGCAACTATTATCCCGTAGCGGATAAGATTGATTTCTTTAGCACACGGTGTCGAGTGACTTTGCGTTTCCATTGAGGATCCTTGAGAGGAGTGAATGGCTGTACCTGAAAGAGGGCGAGAACAGTTGCTATTCTAGCGCAATTCTTAACGATTACAATAAAATATCTGCTTTGAGTCTTCTGAAACAACGATTCTTTCAGAAGACTCAGGCTGCAAAAGGCAAGCTCAGCGCGTGATTCCCGGTACTACTCATTCCTTCCCAGCGGACTCTCTGCAACCAGCCGCTCAACCATGATCTCAATTTCGGCAATCACCTTGCTGTCCACCTTCTTTACCCACCGTTTTGGTATCGCATCCATGCCGTAATAGGCCCCTGCCAGCATGCCGCAGATCGCGCCGGTTGTGTCGGCATCGGCGCCCTGATTGACCGTCCCGATCAGGCACTCCTCAAAACTTCGTCCGAGAAAGAACCAGTGGAACACCGTCTGCATGGTATCGACAACATAGCCGGTGGCCAGGCCGCGATATGGCACGAAGTGAAAGGTGGGAAACCTGGCAACCAGGCCGTCAACATGGCGGCGCAGGCGGCTTTTTGATGCACCGCAGATCGCCATGTGCAGCAGTTGTCCCAGGCAGAGGCAGGCGGCGTCGGAAACCGGGTTGTTGTGGGTGATGTGGGCCTGTTCGAGTACATATTTTTTGAGCAGCTCTCCATCTGGTAGCGAAAAGAGAGCCGCCGGCAGAAGGCGCATGGCGGCGCCGTTACCGGCATCCCATTCATTGGGCGGCGATTCCAGCTGCCCCTTGAGCATATAGGCGCGGATCCCCTTGCGGCAGGTATCGCCGCAGTCAACCGGGCGCGATTTGAGCCAGGTGGCAAAGTTTTCGGCAACAGCCGCCTTAGACCACCCCTGGCTTTTTACAATTGCCCGACCGATGCAGAGCGCCATCTCGGTGTCATCGGTCACCTGTCCCGGCTTCAGGCGCAACCAGCCGCCGCCGACGATGTCCTTGAAGGTGCCGTATTTTGCGGCAATTTCCGATGCGGTCATGAACTCTAACGTGGCACCAAGCGCATCACCGATCGCCATGCCGATAAAGGCCGCCCGGCTGCGGTCGCGGATTTCTTCGAGGTTGTACTGGTTGAACATCAAATCCTCCACGATAAAAACAGAGAGCAACTGTGAATGCTTCCATGCAAAGAGTACTCCGACATCGATCTGCTTAAATTTAGTGCATATTCTGAACTTGAATTTGTTCTTACATTCTTTTTTACCGCAGAGGACGCAGAGGTTCGCAGAGGTTCGCAGAGGAAGAGCTTGTCTTAATAGGTACTAGCCGGACATCAAACACGAAGGACTATGCTGTTTTAACCTTTTGATTTTACTCTGCGTTACTCTGCGTCCTCTGCGGTGAATGATTTCAGCTTTAGCATTTGAGTTGCTCTGATAATCCAAGCTGGCACAATCTATGCTGTAACCATTTCAGCAAAGGCAACGACGCCCGTGGGATAACCTCCCATGGGCGTTTTTTATTTTTAAAGGAGTACACACCATGGCAACTGCATGCGAGATGAAGAACAAGATCCAGGGACATCCCTGCTTTGGCGGTAATCATCATAAAAATGGCCGTATGCATCTGGCAGTGGCGCCAAAGTGCAACATCAAGTGCGGCTACTGCTCGCGCAAGCATGATTGCGCCAACGAATCCCGCCCCGGTGTGACCAGCCGGCTGCTGACTCCGGAAGAGGCGATCGTCAAGGTGCGCGAGGTCATGGCGAGCCCGGTCGTCGGGCCGATCATCAAGGTGGTCGGCATTGCCGGCCCCGGCGACCCGCTGGCCAATGAAGAGACCTTCGAGACCTTTCGTCTGGTGAAGGAGGAGTTCCCGCACCTGATGCTCTGCATGAGCACCAACGGCCTGCTGCTGCCCGAATCAATCGATCGTCTGTACGAATTGGGGCTGCACAGCCTGACCGTGACCATCAATGCGGTCGATCCCGAGGTCGGCGCCAAGATCTATGGACATGTCATATACCACGGGGTACACTACACCGGCCTGGAAGGGGCCAAAATCCTGATCGCCAACCAGTTTGAAGGGCTCAAGCGGGCCGGCGAGCTGGGACTGACGATCAAGGTCAATTCGGTGCTGGTGCCGGGAGTGAACGACGACCAGATGCCGCTGATCGCCAAAAGGGTCAAGGAGCTGGGGGCCTTCGTCATGAATATCATGCCGATCATTCCGCAGGCAGAGCTGGCGCACATCGTCCCGCCGAGTGAGGAGCGCGTTGCAGCGGTGCGAAAGGCCAACGAGGGCATTATCGGGCAGTTCGCCCACTGCAAGCAGTGCCGCGCCGACGCCATCGGGCTTATCGGTCAGGACCTGAACATGACAATTGCCGAGGCGGCCTGTCCGACAGCATGATAATCGAACCTTTCTGCAGCGGTGATATTGCACTCTTTCTGGAGCTTGCAGGTTCGGAGGGGTGGGTGGCGGAACCGTGGGAGTTCGAGTTTCTGCTTAATGAGTTTCCCGAGGGGTGTTTTGCCGCCCGAGCGGAGGACGGGGCAACGGTTGGCTTTGTCACCTCGCTGCGCCATCTGCGGAGCGGCTGGATCGGCAATCTCATCGTTCGTCCGGAAAGCCGTGGCAGAGGGATCGGTGAGGCGCTGTTCAGGGCAGCTCAGGGTGCATTGCTTTATAGCGGTCTTGAAACGGTCTGGCTGACGGCCTCGAAAGAGGGGCTGCCTCTGTATCAGAAATTCGGCTTCACCCGCGTTGACACCATCATCCGCTGGAGCGGCAGTGGCCGGCAACGGGGCACCAGTCATGAGGCCGAAGTGGCGTGCGACAATTCAGAAACGTTGCTGGACAATATCGATAGCCGGGTATGGGGGGACCGCCGCACGGCGCTGCTTGCAGTGACCACCGGCCGGGGAAGCGTGTTGCAGCAGGAGTCCGGCTTTCTCATTGTACAAGCGGCCGGGAGTGACATGCAGTTAGGACCATTTTCGGCACCGGGATACCGTACGGCGGAAGCCCTGCTGAAAAGGGGGCTGAATGCGATACCGTCAGGGACAAAGGTCTGTCTGGACGCTCCGGCTTCGAATCGTACCGCCCTGCAGCTCTTCAGCCGGAACAGAATGCGTATCAGCGGCAGCAATGAATTGATGTACGCCGGAGTGAAACCGGCCTACCGGCCTGAACTTCTTTATGGACTGGCAACGATGGGAAGCTGCGGATAGATCGTCAGGTTGAGCACGTCAATCAGCATCTGCGGGTGTGTCGGACTCCGGAGGCCATTCCCAGAAGTGGTAGGCGTTGCGCCCGGCCTGCTTTGACGCGTACATGGCTCTGTCGGCTGCGATCTGCAGCTCTTTCATGATCTGACCATTGTCGGGGAACATGCTGATGCCGATACTTGTGGTCACTGTCAAGCGGGAATCTGCAAGCAGAAAGGGGCGTACGAACTGTTCCAGCAGCCTTTTTGCAATGGCGGCCAGCTGTTCCCTCCCTCCACAGTCAGTGATGATGATGCAGAATTCATCGCCCCCCTGGCGGCCGATGGTGTCAAGATCGCGCTTGCAGCATGCTCTGATGCGTTCCCCGGCTTCAACCAGTACCAGATCACCCGCTTCATGGCCGAATGTGTCGTTGACCTCCTTAAAATGATCCAGATCGAGGAAGAGCAGCCCGAACTTCATCCCGTAGCGCCGCGATTTCGCAATCGTCTGCTGCAGGCGGTCTTCAAACAACCTCCGGTTTGCCAGTCCGGTGAGCGGGTCATGGAACGCCATGTCGCGAATCGTTTGCTCGTTTTTAATCCGTTCGCTGATGTCACGTATTATCTCAACTGATCCGGTCACAATGCCGCGTGAATCACGTATCAGGGAAGACGTGCTTTCAATATGGAACGTGGCGCCGTCGCGCTGGTAGTCCCGGCAGGATGAATGGTGCTGTCCATCTTTCATGGCTCTGATGGTCGGACAATTGTTGCACGGTTCATCCAAGCCGAATATCTGGTAACAGAATGAGCCGATCAGATTGCCGAACTTTTCCGTCATTGCCCTGTTTTGATGCAGGACCCGGAAGTTCAGATCCTTGATGGTGATCCCCTCGCCCATGGACTCCACAACGGTCTGAAACTTGATTTGCTCTTCCTCAAGCCTGCGGCGGACCATGACGGCGTCCAGTCCGCGTTTGACCGCCCAGAGCAGCTTCTCGTTCTCGACCGGTTTGATGATGTAGTCGTTGAAACCGAGCTGAATGGCCGAAATCAGGAGCTCTGTCTCATATGTCGCTGTTGCGGCAATTATCTGGACGCTGCTGTCCTGTTGACGCAGATTTGTAACCAGCTCGATGCCGTTCATGCCGGGCATGCAGATGTCGGTGATCACCAGCGGGTGATGGCGCTCGGCAAAAAGTTTCAATGCCTCGGCGCCGCTATTGGCGGTCTGTACGATTGCGCCGTGGCGTGAAAGAATCCTCTCATTCAACAGGCAGGCGGTGGGGTCATCATCAACAACCAGAATCTCGAGCCCATCGAGCTTGAATGTTGGGATAGTTGTCATGGTGTTTCCTCTCTCCCGATTGATGATCGCGGATTTTTGTTCAGCGCCATGCCTGCCGTGCGCCGCTCCATGAGCAAGCCGACGCTTGCCGCCTCTGTGGTCATGATAATGATGGCAGAGGGAATGTAGCTATAGCTGGCAATGGCGGCCATAGCACCCCCGCCAAGACGGCAGAGCGTCAGTGTCAGCAGGGCGAAGATGCTGCCGAAGAGGAAATCGATAGTGAGAAAAAGGGGATAATTGAAATAGTTGCCAGCCAGACAGGCGGCGATCAGGGCAAACAGGAGTGTGGGGCTTGAACCGCAGTCGGTGGTTCCGTTGCGGGTTGCGGAAATACCCATAATAATCTCCGGAAGGATAAAGAGTATTGTGAGGAAGCCGAGATCGAACTATACAATAGTGATGCCGGTGACGTAACTAAAAAAATAATCATAGGGAGATCCAACTATTAGCATGTCTGGATTTAAGCGGTCCAGGTGGTGCGGGTATTTGATACACGTTGGCACACCGAATGCAGTGATCAAGTTGAATTCTGATCCGGCAATGGCGCCGTGTCTCCTTCGGGGGCGCGGCGTTTCTGTATTCAAGGAGGGAACATGGCAAACACGGCAAGCAGACAGCCGGTCGTTATCGACGACACCACCCTGCGCGACGGCGAGCAGACCGCCGGCGTGGTCTTCTCCAGGCAGGAGAAGATCTCCATTGCCCGCATGCTGGACTCCATCGGCGTGGGGGAGATCGAGTGCGGCATTCCGGCCATGGGTGCGGAAGAGCAGGCCGGCATCCGCGATCTGGTTGATCTCGGTTTAAACGCCCGCCTGATCACCTGGAACCGGGCGCTGGTGCCTGAAATAGAGGCAAGTATCGCGTGTGGTGTGCAGGCGGTAGACATATCCCTGTCGGTGTCCGACCAGATGATCGTGCATAAACTGCGCAAAGATCGTGCAGCGGTCAAGGAACAGCTGAAGATTGCGCTCGGATTCGCCAAAGAGCATGACCTCTACGTGTCGGTCGGCGGAGAGGATGCGAGCCGTGCCGATCTCGGGTTTCTCGTGGAGCTGATGGAAATCACCCGCTCGCTGGGCGGTGACCGCTTCCGCTTTTGCGACACGCTCGGGATCATGGACCCGTTCACGATGTTCGACAAGGTGACGTATCTGAGGCAGGCGGTTCCGGAGGTTGATATCGAGGTGCATACCCACAACGACCTCGGGATGGCGACCGCCAACGCCATTGCCGGGGTTCGCGCCGGCGCGAAGTTTGTCAATACGACCATCAACGGCCTCGGCGAGCGTGCCGGCAATGCGGCGCTGGAGGAGGTTGTCATGGGATTGAAGCACGCCTGCGGCGTTGAAACCGGCATCGATACCCACCGTTTCCGCGAGATGTCCCTCTTTGTTGCCAAGGCCTCCCACCGGCCGCTTTCCGTCTCAAAGCCGGTGGTCGGTTCACGGGTCTTTGCCCACGAATCGGGGTTGCACGCCGACGGGGTCATCAAGGACCCGCATAACTACGAAGGGTTTGACCCGGCAGAAGTGGGGCTGACCCGGAGCATCGTGATCGGCAAACATTCCGGCACTGGTGGTCTGATCGAGCGCTATCGTGGCCTGGGAATTGTTGTCGGGCGGAAGCTGGCGGAGCCGCTTCTGGAACTGGCACGGGCGACGGCCTGCAGACGCAAACGCGATCTGTCAAACCGTGAACTTATGGACATCTATCTTGAAAATGAAACGCTGCTGAAGGCGGCGTGAACCAACCCCCCTCAGTCCCCCCTTATCAGGGGGGAAGTGTCTTGCTCCTCCCCTGATAAGGGGAGGCCGGTAGGGGTTGCTTCTGAATGTGACGAACCCAAAAAAGGAGAAAGACCATGTGTGAAGCAGGAACTTCGTTTGTACCGATTGCCGAGGCGGCACAGCTTCTGGAAACGACCGAGATGCGGGTGCTGATGATGCTGAAGAAAAACGAACTGCAGGGGAAGATGGTGGATGAAGCCTGGTATGTGGATCGCTCATCACTGCAGCTCTGTGACAAGCCGAAGGCTAGCGACATCATCAAGCCCGGGTGCGGTGGTGGCTGTGGTGGCGGCTGCGGCGGGCATTAATACAGGAGGTTTCCCATGTCCCTCATCGTCAAAGCATCAGACCTGAAATTCAAATATCCGCGCGACGTTGCCAATCGTGAAAAGCCCAAGTTTAGCGGTCTCCCCGATCCTGCCCCCTTCAACCGTCATGACCTGTACGAAATCCTGCCGTTGCTGTCAGCCGTTATGAATGAGCTGGGTAGCAACGACGGCGAGGTGCTGCATCTGATCGAGGATGTTCTCAACGAGATGCCGAGTTTTATCACCAGTCGCGGTGAGGTCTTTGATTATCTGCACGGATCGGCTCTCGAATGCTTGAGACGGTAGGGGACATCTGGGAGTATGCCGACTGGGGGGGTGTCATCGTCATCACCACCAACGGTTCGCTGACGCCTGACGGCCGGGCGATATTCGGGCGCGGTGTGGCGCGCCAGGCGGCACTCCGTCACCCTGGACTTGCTGAAAAATTGGGCGGGCTGCTTGCGGCGCAGGGGAGCCACGTATTTGATCTTGGGTGTGGGATCGTTACCTTTCCGGTGGAAGAAACCCCCTGGTCGCTCCCGGACCTGCGTATCGTCGCCCGTTCGGCTGAAGAGTTGCGCCAGTTGGCAGACAGTTCGGGATGGCAGCAGGTTGTCGTTCCCCACCCTGGCTGTGGTGGCGGTGGGCTTGCCTGGCAGGATGTCAAGCCGCTGCTCACCCCGTGGTTTGACGACCGCTTCACCGTTATCAGCCAGTAATAGGCAGCGGTCTATAAATGAGGGAATCTCATGCCCGGAATTGAGGAGCCATTCGTGTTGCACATAATTCAAAATGACCCCGAAGTGCCTCCCGGCAATATCATCGATCATGTGACGATTCCTTATGTTGTCCACCACCCGTACCGTGACGGCATTCTCCCGGAGGTGGGGCGGATCCGGGCGTTGATCGTTCTGGGGGGCGCCATGGGGGCGCACGATGACGCGCGTCATCCGTTTCTGGGTGATGTAAAGCATCTGATCCGCCAGGTGGTGGCAGCCCGGACCCCCTATCTCGGGATCTGCCTCGGCGGGCAGTTGCTGGCGGCTGCTCTTGGGGCGGAGGTTGTTTCCGGGCGGTGGGAAGAGCTCGGCTCTTTGAATGTCTCGCAAACAGCGGAGGGAAAAGCGGATCGGCTGTTCGAGGGCGTCACAGGGAATTTTACGACCTTCCAATGGCATCACGACAGTTTCGATATTCCTCCGGGCGGCGTGCTGCTTGCCTCTTCGTCTGCGTGCCCACACCAGGCCTTTCGGATGGGTGAAGCTGCCTGGGGGCTCCAGTTTCACCCCGAGGTAACGGAAGATATTATCCGTGACTGGTGCGCCTGGGATCGTTCGACGCTGGAACGGACAGAAGAACTGGTTGCGGCGTTTTTAGAAAACGAAGAGAATTACCGTGCTACAGCCCGGCGGCTTTTACAAAACTTTCTCCAGAGTGCCGGGATGGTGCGATAGCAGGATGCTAACGCATCAGCAACTCTCCGTTTCGATCTTCTCCAGTAATGCCAGCGCCGGCTGATCGTCGTACTCCTCGAACAGTTCCCTGATGTTGTTGATATAGGAGTGGATAAGGAACAGCTCATCCAGACAGCGTCCGCCGTTGCCATCCGTCAGGCCGACCCGATCCAGCTTTTTCGTGAACAGCTCCCAGAAGCGGTTTGTCTTCTGCGGGTCATCGATATGCCGCCGTAACATCTTCATCAACTCGCGCGAGTTTTTATCCCCTTCAATGCCGACGAACGACACGTAGCGGTCCGGTTTTGTTTCCTGCTGCATTATTCCTCCACCTGTTCAACCGTGAGGGCGAACGTCAGATCCAGTCCGGCCAGTGGATGGTTGCCGTCCAGTGTCACATCGTCTTCATCCACGGCGGTGACGATCATCACCCGGGATGCCCCACCCTTGAACTCAATGCTTAATTTTTGACCAACGCTGATCTCTTTCCCGGCAGGGAAGGTCTGGCGTGCCACCTTGATGATGTTCGCTGCGTGTCGCGGTCCATAGGCCTCCTCGGCGGTCAGCACGATATTCTTCGTCTCGCCGCTGCGCATGCCGATCAGCGCCTGTTCCAGCGCCGGAAAGAGCTGGTCGGCACCGATTGCGCACGTCACCGGGCCATTCACCTCTGTGCTGTGAAAGATCTTCCCGTTATCCAGTGTGCCGATATAGCTGATGGTGACACTGCTGCCGATCTTTGCCCGCGTCATATCAACTCTCTCCCTTATTGTCGGCTGCCGCGCAGCCGCAGGCTCCGCAGGTGCAGATCCTGAGTTCGCACTCATGGCATGCCGGATTGTGCGGGTCACGTCCGTCAACGGTTTTGCCGCAGGCGGGACATTGATAGCGGTAGAAAGCAAAGCCGCAGTCACGGCAGAACAGCTTATGCGGATTGTCGTGCTGGGGAATGATGTGGACAGAGCCGCAGATCAGGCAGATCGACGCCATCTCCGGCTTGTTCCTGATGCCGTCGCGGTGCCTGCGGTAGTGGTCGAACAGTTTTTTTGCCGTGTCCCTGTCAAGTGGTTCCATTGCAGTTTCTCCTCGTGTTGGCAATGGCCTGTTGCAACTTTGCTGCCGGATTTGAGCAGAAAAAGCGGCAGCAATTGGAGGAATAGTCAGCAGACTTGGATTGGCGGGGTGTGTCGTGTGGTATGGGGAGGAAAGGCGGGAAGAGGTTTAAGCAAGTATCAATGGCGATTGCTGGTTTTGATTTATCGGTGCCACATAGTTCCAATTCACAGAACCTATTGTAACGCCTCAGTCGGAATTGGACTTTCAGGCCGCTTGATCTAATGGTAAGTCAGCTTCCCCTGAAGGCCTGATTTCAGAATAAGCTTGCTGTCGTTTTTGTTTTCTCAGTTCTCTGGCTTCTTCAAGTTTTCTGTCACGCTCTTTGAATATTTCCAGGTCTCTGCCATTCAGTTTGTCGGCGGGTGCAACGTAGCCAATTGCGCTGTGCAGTCTGACGGTGTTGTAGTGTTCGATGTACTTTTCTACTATCCGGCGAGCATCGTCAAGGGAAAGCGGGACACTTTAGTGGACCCTTTGGTCAAGACAATAATCCGTCTAGTTTAAGGTGGTAGCTTCTGCCTTTGATTTTGGTTCTACCTCTAAAAACGTTTTTCGTTCTTTGAATTTGTCTACGATTCTTGCTCCGCCGCCGCTGGCTGTTTGGTAGACCTGAATCGGTGTTCGGTTACCCAAAGATTGATGGGGCCTTTCGGTATTGTAGAACTCAAAATATTCTGTCAAGCCCAGTTGTAATCCCGGCATGCTGACATACCCTTTCAGGTATATATCCTCATGCTTGACGCTTCGCCAGAGCCGTTCGACAAAGATATTATCCAATGCCCGACCGCGACCATCCATGCTGATAGCGATGTCGTGTAACTTGAGGACGCCGGTAAAAGCATCGCTCGTGAACTGACACCCTTGGTCTGTATTAAAGATCTCCGGTGTGCCGTATGACCGAAGCGACTGTTCCAGGCAGTCAACGCAAAATTCGCTATCGAGTGAGTTTGACAATCGCCACGCCAACACTTTACGTGAGTACCAGTCGATTACGGCTGCCAGATACGCAAAGCCTCGTGGCAGGCGAATATAAGTGATATCGGTACTCCACACCTGATTCGGTCGTGTCACGTTCACGCCTCTGAGCAGGTACGGATAGATCTTGTGCTGAGGGTGAGGCCGGCTGGTATTAGGGCCTGGTGCCATACCAGCCAATCCCAGGATCCTCATCAGTCGTTGAACCCGCTTCCGGTTGACCGGATAGCCTGCTTTGCCCAGATGTACGACCATTTTGCGACTACCATAGAACGGATGGAGCGTATATTCGGCATCAATCAACGCCAGTAACAACAATTCTAGTTCATTTGGCTCGGCGACCAAATGTGAGGAATAAACGGTGGAACGAGCGACACCAGCTAACGCGCATTGTCGGGTTAGCGTCATGGGATCCAACAGACTCACCCAGTGCCTGCGGTCTGCTACTGGCCGATCCCGGACTTTTTTTTAAGCCAGTCCAGTTCCATCTTCAACCGCCCGATCTCAGAGTAAAGACGCTCAGGGCTGGAGGAAGGGTCATCAGGCTTGGGGCCTCGCTTGATTTCGAAAATACTGGAAGCCTGCGCCAGCAGCTCTCTCTTCCATTCGCCAACCTGAGTCGGATGGACAGTGTACTCTTGGGCGATCTCATTTAACGTCTTGGTACCTCGGATCGCGTCAAGCGCTACTTTTGCCTTGTGCTGACTGGTGAAACTTTTACGCTTTTTTTCGCTCATTGCCTGCCCCTTTTGATTGCAGGCTACCACCTTAAACTATTGTCCGGATTTTGGGGTCCACTATACACCCGGACGGATGCACTCAGTCTTGATGGTCTTGTGAAATCGTTCCAGCTTACCGTTTGACTGCGGATAGAACGGAGAAGTCCGTACATGCGTCATTCCGGAGATACGAATGAATTCCTTGAAATCCTTGGCAATAAACTGCGGCCCGTTGTCGGAAATGATCCGTGGTCGTGCAGCAGGGTATTTCTCTTTGGCTCGCTGCAGAATGATTTCAATATCTGGTTCCGTCATCTGCTCTCTGATCTCCCAATGGATAATGGAACGACTGCAACCATCCAGGAAGCTGCACAGATAGTAGAAAGTGCCACGGATGTTGAGGTAAGAAACATCCACGTGCCAGTGGTCATGAGGTAGCAGCGGCTGTACGAAACCGGTGCCTTTGAGAGACGGCTTCTGATTCCATTTGTTAAGCAAGCCTGCTTTTGAAAGAACGCGCCAGGTGCTGGAAGGGCTGACAGCCACAACATCCTGATCCAGCATCATAAAGGTTAGCCGCCGGTAGCCCTCAAGCGGGTTGTCTATGGCGAATTTGATGATGGCTTCCCGTTCCCAGAATGCCAGCCAGAAGTCACGAGGAATCGGGGCGTTGTGCTCGTTAGCTTTACCGTACCGCTCGATCCAGCTGTAAAATTTGCTCTTTGAGACATCCAGCCAGGATATGAAGTGTTTCAGCGGAATCTCCGCTTTGTCGCTCCATTCTTTGGTGTAATCGACAACGGCATCGCGAATGTCATGGGGAACCCAGCCGCCTGTTAAAGCTCCCCAAGTTCTTTTTTTAGCTTGATGTGCTCCTCCATCAATTCTGAGAGCACTTCATGCTTCCTGATTAACTTGGCTTCGAGTTGCTGGATTTTGACTTCCTCAACACGCTTTTGAGGTTTGTCTTCACGGGTAAATGCTGCGGCTCCATTCTCGAAAAACTGCTTTTGCCAGATGTAGAAAATTGTTGGCTGAAGCTGATGTTTGTCACACAGATCTGAAACAGGTACGTGCTCGACCAGATGACGCCGTAAAATAGAAACTTTCTCTTCGGGGGTGTAATTGTGACGTTTCTTTCGCATGGACTTTCCTCCGTTCGTGATGGTTTATCACAAACGAACCAAAAGTCCTATTCACGCTGAGCCAATACACTATGACAAGGCAGGGTCTCCCCAAAACCGTCTCACGCCACAACGCCACGTAAAGCCAAGGCAAAAAAACGTAAGAGGTGAAAAACACTACTTCAACTGGCGTGGTTTCTTGCCTGTCAGGTGCGTAAAATTTTCGCTGCTGACAACCGGTTTGCCGCTCTGGGTTTCAATGTCCTTGCGCGTTCTCCCGGCAACCGCGCCGCCATCATGTGCGTCTTTCTTCAGCGGGGCAAACCCCTGTGAATCACGGTCCCGATGCAGTTTTGTGGTGGTCGCCTCGGCCAACATGGTCAGGATCAATTCGATGTCGGTCATGTGGTCGCGCAGGTTCTCCCGTTCCAGTCCCTTGACCTCCTTATATTCATCCACCTTCAGATCAAAAGCCCCCTGCATGATCTCGTTGGTAAGAATGGCGTATGCCGCATTGCTGTCAGCGCCCCGGTTTTTCCATTCGTCCGTCAGATCCTGGCGGACGGCGATACCCCGCACCCGCTTGTCGATCCACTCTTTGGGATAGCCCTTTTTCTCGTACAGCTCCTGCATGCGGGCCATGGCAAGTTCGGGGTTTTCGATCTCCTGAATGCGCTCGTGTCCCACCTTTGCCAACCAACGTTTGAACGGTTCGGCTTTTGGTGAGGGAATGGATTGGATGATACGGAAGAGACCTTCGGTGTTGGAGCAGTTTACCTTCTGCTTGCCACCTTCAGTAGTAAGCCAAAGGGGGGTGACAATTTGTCCCCACCCTTTGGATAACTCATCGTCACGCTTACGCATTTTTTTGATATAGTCTGTTGCGTTCGGTGTGTCAGTCAGCGCTTCAACCACATCGGCGACCGAAAACCACCACTCGTTATTGTGAATAGTTTTTCTGATTTGTCGTCCATCAAACAGGGCAAGTTTTGTGAGTTCTTTTGCGGTCATGATGTTTGCTCCATTCGAAAGATTTTCTGCTCGATGTAACCTATTTTCTAGTGATCATGCCTTTAAACCTGCGATTCTCCATCGTTCTCTTTATGTATTGTCTGATCAAGAGATATGTCAAAACAAACCAGATGAGCAATACTCCCGCCCAGAAGTAGTGATTAATCAATTTTCCCATCGACTCTAAATCTGATTTTCTGATTAACATCATGCCGCTCAGCGACATAAAGCCAAGTATGTACAGCCACATGCACTTAATGTCGTTTAATTTAAAATAGCGATTGCCCCATTCTTTGTAAGTGAATTCCTCGCCAATGTTTCTATAGAACTTTTTTGAAAGCTGAAAGTACATTGAATTGTACCTCGACGTTCTATAGGCGGTCATTGCGAAGATTACAAACAGGTACAGCATAGCATACATATTAGCATTATTTGTTGCTGTAGCTGAAAGTGCAGCACCTATTGCAAATGGCCCAATCACTTCGTTTAAGAAATGAATCCAATCTGTCCGTTCTTTTTCAAATAGGTGCTGATCAGTATCAAAGGAATCATCTCTATCGGTGTCTTGCATGTACTACCTCCTGTTTTTGTTAAATATTAAATGTTGAGTGCCACTACATCGTGGACGCTTTTTTGTGCCAAGACATCGTGGACACTCAACTTGCTTAACGCAATTTATAGTTGAATTCCTCGACCTGTTTTTTATCCAGGAAGAGTTTCATCTTCTGTTCTTTGACATCGATAGTAGCCACCACGTATTCAAGCGCAGTCTCCGGCGGAACCGAGAAGCATTCTCCGAAGATATTCAGTTTCAAGTCACTGCGAATAAGCCTCACAACGTGATATTTGCCCGTCTCCGGCTTATTCAGCCGATGTTTGGGAGGTTCCTCTTCTGTTGGAAACCTCAGCTTTGCATTCGAAGCGGCAAGAGCTTTCAGCGGTGTATGTCCCTTGAGTTTGCTGTAACGATATCTGCTGTTGTGACGTTGCTCGAACGCAAGTGAACCGGATTGCAGGTCTTCTAAAGACGCCATGGTAACTTTGCCAAGAAATCTCTGCTCGTAACGGTGGTTAAAGTTTTCGATCATCCCGTTTCTCCACGGCTCAGCCATTGGTATGAACCAAGGCTCAACACCATTGTGCAGACAGAGTCGGATGAGTGGCCCCATTCCACGAGGATGTGTCGGGCTTCCAAAGAAAGACATGGCATTATCAACCTGAATTCGCTCTGGTATTCCCATCCGCTTCCATGCTCCCCAGAATCCGTCAAAGATTGTTTGGCCTGACTTGGAGAGAGAAGAATGCAGTCCACACCTAACTGTAGCTGTATCAACGATATTCAGACTGTAGAAGCGAACCGGTCCTTTCAGGTAGCACGGCCCAACGAAGTCAGCCTGATGAGTCTGATTCGGAAACATTGACGGGAGAGCAGGGTACAACGTTCCTTTGGCTTCATATTTACCGGTTCGTCGATGCGTCAGTTCATTCTTGGCAAGAACTCGGTTGATCGTCCTGATCGACGGCAGCGGCTTGGCGCCAAGATCTTCCATCTCCCACAGGATCGCTTGGGCACCGCAAAACAGATCCTGATTGTAAAGATTGAGGCGAACCATCTTGATAATCTCTATGATCCCAGACGGCGTGTGCGTTGGAGTAGAGATAGGACGTCTTGAGCGGGATTCATTCCAAGCCGTATCGTTTTCAAGGTGACGTCCAACCCATTTATACAGCCAGGCTTTTGACTTGCCGAGCGATATGCAGATTGCTTCAGGACTTTCACCAGACTCGAATCTTTGAACTGCCAGAATTCTATGTTGCTTGTTTTCATCTTCCACGAACACCTCCAGAATAATTTTGGTGTTCACAGAATGACGTGGTGGTTATTCGATTGTCAGAGAACTTTGTCTACGATGTTATGGCACTTAATTCCGTCCACGATGTAGTGGCACTCAACAATTAAATTTTATCGCATGCCCTAAGAAGGGTCTCTGCGTAAGTGAACGCGGCATTTCGTACAGTCGTCTTAGTAAAGTACGAGATCCATACCATCAGCATGAAAACTGAAACTGCCAGTGAAATATTTGCAGCAGTTGAAGCATTTGCTGGAAAAAAATGAACGCTACTTTCAGTTCCAACTTTGACAATTTCTTCTGAAAGCAGGACCCATCCTGATGTTGCGATACACATATTCATTCCGATAATTTTGAGACCGTAGGCGTTCCTTCGAAAACCATATGCGATATTTTCGTCAAAGAGCATTTTGTACTTGCTCTTATCTCTCGTGTGGTTCAGTAACCACCGCACCGCTGATTGATAAATATCATCTGCGTTAACGGGATTTGTTTCTTCTTCGCTCTCGTTTGGGAACTGAAGATTTATCATACGGGACAAAAATGCATGATAGCGGCGTTTTGTGGGGCCTTCTATGTTCCGGTCCCGGTGCCTGAGAAGCTGCGTGGTTGGCTTGCCACCCCAGGCTGCATATAGCATTGGCTCCAAGCGCCTTCCCCGCTCTCGCGCAATGTTTGCAAGCAGGTAGAGTCCACCGCATGAAGCGGCTACAGTGCTGGCTGCTGTAACAACAGAGTTCGAGCCGTAGAGAACTGTCGCCATAACGATCACCGGTAGCCCAGCCAATAGTGCGGGATACAGCCTCGCTTGTCTTTCGTACGGGTCAGTGACCTTTCCTAGAATATCGGTTAATCCCATGCTTCCACCTCGTTTGAAAACGGTAATGGCGAAGCTGGACCCCATCCCCGAGAATCCATGTTGTGAGTGTGGCATTTTATTTCCCCCCTTGTCTCGACAACAGTGCCGCCGCGCCTGATGAAGGCGTTAGTAACTGCTTTTCTAGGGTGAGTGGTGGACTCCTTTCCCACCGAGACAAATGAGGAAAACGATTGAATGCCATCGTTCACTGCCTTCCGGGGGCCAAGAATCCGGTCCAAGGCGGCCGTCGAGACATTATTACGGCTACCGTGATGGGGTATCTGGCTGAATTTCAAGCTGGCAGGAATGGATATCCCTCGCGCTTCTGCATAGTCTGCCGCCTCATGGAGCCCGCGAACACCGACATCGCCGGTAAGCAAAATGCCTCGGCCATCTATCACCCCGTACAAGATAACCGAGCTTTCGTTTTCAGAAGATGTCTCAACGCTGTCTCGGAGAGATTCGATATGCCAGTGCTCTGCAACCCATTCAATTGCATTTCTCGCCAGTTCAGTGATCGACTTCATTGCCGATGCTGCAAAAGAGAGCGAAGCTTCCTCTCTCGCCTTTTGCTCCGGTGATTTTGAGAATTCCGGGATCAGTTCGTGGACATACCAATCCTTTTCCGGCGACAAGACTTCAAAGTCACCTATCATTGACCCTTGGAATGGTTCAAATATCGGAATCCCCTTTTCATTGGCCAGTTTTTCCAGGGCATGTGCTGCCCCCATCTTCTCCTTCAGTCGCTCTTCCAGGCTGTTATGGGTTATGCGCCCGTCTTTGAAGTAATCCCGAATCACCGAGGAGTAGTTCCATGGCTGGTGCATCCATAGCTCACCAACTTCGAGCTGTTCGAGGACCACGGATAATCCCGAAGCATGATCACCGTCAGGATGAGAGTTCACCACATAGTCAACCCGCGTGGTCCCGTAGTACTGTTTGATGTGGTCAACCAATGCTTGACCGGATTCCTTGGTGCCACCGTCGTACACCATTACATTGTAACTGCCTGGATAGCCATACCGTACCGCGATTGCGTCCCCGCTCCGGCTCCCGTTTCCAACGGGAAGAAAATCAACTTCATAACCTATACCCTGTGCCATTGTCTTGCCTCCTGATAGTTTGCATCATATTCAATGATGCATGTTAAAAATAACATAGTTGACATTTTCTGTTATTGCAAGTAAAAAATTGCATCATGGCAAATGATGCGTTTTCTATAAGTGCAACCTTAAGCGGAATATCCGAAATACGTGCCGGGCACCCTTTTCGCGGGAGTGTTCCGGAAGACGTAAATGGATCGGTATCTGTCATTCAGATAAAGGATGTTGATTGGGCTGGAAGTGTGAAATGGGAAGGCCTGACGAAAACCCGCCTGGAGGGCAGGAAAGAACCTGATTGGATAAAAAGTGGCGACATCCTGTTTGTTGCCAGAGGCACAAAAATTGTAGCGGCGTATGTCGATGAAGTCCCAGTCCCTTGTGTCTGCTCGCAATATTTTTATTTGCTCAGAATCAAGTCAGAGAGTGTTCTTCCGGAATTTGTGGCATGGCAAATTAACCAGCAGCCTGCGCAAACATATCTTGTTAAATCCGCTGAAGGATCAGCACAGGTCAGCGTTCGACGAAGCATGTTGGAAGATCTGAGCATTGTTATCCCCCCCCTCAACCAGCAGCGAATAATTGTCGAACTAGCCAATTCGGCCTCACGCGAACGAGAGATCTTTGAGGCGCTCATCAACAATCGTGAACAAGAACTCCGGGTAATCGCGAAAAAACTACTTGAACCTGCTATTGCAGAAAGGTGAACTCTTAATGGTTACTACCCCCATCAGCCAGGACGATATTAACAAAGCGGTATGGGCCGCTTGCGATACCTTTCGAGGTACGGTCGATCCGAGCATCTATAAGGACTTTGTCCTGACCATGCTGTTCCTTAAATACATCAGCGATGTCTGGCAGGATCACTATGATCAGTACAAAAAAGAGTATGGTGATCACCCGGAATTGATCGTGGAGATGCTCAAAAACGAGCGCTTCGTTTTGCCGCCCAAAGCCAACTTTTACTCACTTTATGAGAAACGCCAACAGCCGGGCAATGGTGAACGTATCGACAAGGCGTTGCATGCAATTGAAGCCGCGAACATCCAGAAGTTGCGCGACGTGTTCCAGGACATAATCTTCAACTCCAACAAGCTGGGTGATGAAGCACAGAAAAACGACATCCTTCGCCATGTCCTTGAGGATTTTGCAAAACCCGAGCTTAACCTTCGACCAAGCCGCGTCGGCCAGCTTGATATCATCGGCAACGCCTACGAATTCCTCATCAAAAACTTCGCCTCCACCTCCGGCAAAAAGGCGGGCGAATTCTATACACCGCCGGAAGTTTCAGAGCTGATCGCAGAGCTGGTAGCGCCGCAGGAAGGTGATGAGATCTGTGATCCGACGTGTGGCTCTGGCTCCTTGTTGCTAAAATGCGGTCAGCAGATTCGCAAGCACTTTGACTCAAAAAAGTACGCCCTTTATGGTCAAGAGGCTATCGGCAGCACTTGGGCGCTTGCCAAGATGAATATGTTTCTGCATGGCGAGGACAATCACCGTATCGAGTGGGGCGATACCATCCGCAATCCCAAGCTGCTGGAAGCCGAAGGGCGGCTGAAGCACTATGACGTAGTGGTTGCCAATCCCCCGTTCTCCCTGGAAAAATGGGGTCATGACAACGCCGGGGGGGATAAATTCGGTCGCTTCCGTCGCGGTATCCCGCCGAAAACCAAGGGTGATTATGCCTTCATCCTGCATATGGTTGAGACCCTCAAGCCCGGCACCGGTCGAATGGGTGTGGTTGTGCCGAACGGAGTCTTATTCCGTGGTTCCAGTGAAAGGGTTATTCGACAAAAACTGATCGAAGAAAACCTTCTTGACGCAGTGATTGGCCTACCTGAAAAGCTTTTTTATGGCACGGGAATTCCGGCGGCAATATTGCTGTTCAGGAAGAAAAAGGCTGATAAGAAGGTGCTGTTCATTGATGCCAGCCGCGGATTCCAGGATGGAAAGAATCAGAACTTTTTGCGTGATGAAGATATTGCGCGAGTGGTTGCAACGTATGCGGCGAGGAAAACCGTTGGAAAATACGCCCATCTCGCTACCCATAATGAGATAAAGGAGAACGATTACAATCTCAACATCCCTCGCTACATTGATACTTTTGAAGAGGAAGAAGTAATTGATCTTGTGGCAGTTCGCAAAGAACGCGAAACCTTAAAAGAAGAACTCGAAAAAATTGAACGCGAAATGGCAAAGTACCTGGAGGAGTTAGGGTATGGTCTACACCGGTAATTATAGGCTCGGTGAGCTGTTCGAGAGTCGTCGGGAGAAAGGAAGTCTCGGTTTACCTCTCTTATCGGTGACACTTACAAATGGCATGGTTGATCGTGACGAACTGAAACGTAAACAGGATACAGAGCTTACGGACGAAGAACACTTGGTGGTGCGTGAAGGGGATATTGCCTACAATATGATGCGGATGTGGCAGGGTGCTTCTGGCCTAGCCGCTAAAGACGGTATCATAAGCCCGGCATACGTCGTGTTGGCTCCAAAGGCGGAAATAGATTCCGAATACGCTTCTTACCTATTCAAGACCAAGCGGCTAATTTACCTGTTTTGGGCATATTCATACGGGCTGACTGAGGACCGCTTAAGACTCTATTTTTCTGACTTCGCCAAAATTCCAGTTAACATACCAAAGCTGGATGGGCAAAAAAAGATCGTTAATATCCTCACCACTTGGGACAAAGCAATAGCTACTGTCGAAAAAATGATAGTAAACGGAAAATCACAGCAAAAAGCTCTTATGCAACAGTTGATAACTGGAAGAAAAAGGCTAAGCGGATTTAACGGGGCCTGGAAGGAAATGAGTTTGGGTGAGCTAGGCACAACATATTCTGGCCTGTCAGGAAAATCGAAAGAAGATTTTGGGCATGGAGCACAATATATCCCGTATATGAACATATTTTCAAATAGCCGTGTAGATACAGCTGATTTTGAAAAAGTTAGAATAAACGATCATGAAAAACAAAATAAATGCAAATATGGGGATATATTTTTCACAACTTCTTCGGAAACTCCTGAGGAAGTTGGTATGGCATCTGTGTTACTTGATGATGTTTCGGAGTTGTTTTTAAATAGTTTTTGCTTTGGCTTTAGATTGAACAATTTCAACTTGCTTCGACCGGAGTATGCGCGATACCTACTGCTTGCTGGGGCTGTTAGAAGAAAACTAAATGTATTAGCTCAAGGGTCAACGAGATTCAATTTGTCAAAAAAAGAACTTATGAAGATAAGACTCATAATCCCTCCAATTGATGAACAATTAGCAATTTCTTCAATTATTGAAAAATCAGAAATCCAAGTCAATCTGCTGAAAAAGAATCTGAGCTTATTGAAGAGTGAGAAAAATGCGATCACTCAACAAACTTTGGCCGACAAACTCCGAGCTAAGGCAAATAAAATCTGCTTGTAATTCAATAGATAGGCTAAGGTGGTTTTATGTCGTCAGTACCTCAGACCCAGGAACAGTTCAGCGCCCATATCCCCGCGCTTCACCTGCTGTCAGCATTGGGCTGGGAGTATCTTTCGCCCTCTGCATGCCTTTCCCTGCGAAGCAATAACAGTGAAGTGCTGCTCAAGCCGATCCTCATTGCGGCGCTGCGGGACCGCCGCTTTGAGTATAAGGGGGAAATGTATCCCCTCTCCAATAACGCCATTGACCAGATTATCCGCGATCTATCTTCTCCCTCCATGCACGAAGGTCTCCTGGCCGCCAATGAACGGATCTACGAAAAATTGACCCTTGGCATCACCGTTGCCGAGTTCATGGCGGACGGAAAGAAACACCAACCCACCATCCAGGTGATTGACTGGCAGAATTATGCAGCCAACAGCTTCCATGTCTCCGAAGAGATGGAAGTCCTTTCCGCCCAGGGCACCCATACCCGCCGCCCTGATGTTGTCGGCTTTGTAAACGGCATCCCACTGTTTATCATTGAGGCGAAACGCCCTGATTCCGGCAACCCGGACAAGTCGATGATCGACGAAGGAGTGAGCCAGCATCTGCGCAACCAGCGACTGGACGAGATCCCAGAACTGTTCGCCTATGCCCAACTTCTACTGGCGGTTAGCCATAGCGAAGGCCGTTACGGCACCACCCACACACCCGCCAAATTCTGGTCCCGTTGGCACGACGAGGAGTTTACCGAGGCGCAGTATGAGGAATTGAAAAATACGCCACTCACTCAGGAAATAAAGAAAGCACTTTTTGCAGACAAGCCGGAAAAGGTTTGCGACTATTTCGAGAGCCTCTGGGCCAATAAATCGCTACCCACCGACCAGGACCGACTTCTGGCAAGTTTCGCCGACAAGCAGCGACTGTTGGAATTCATCCGCCTGTTTCTCCTCTTTGTCAGGAAGAGCGGCAAGATAGCCGCCCGCTATCCACAGTTCTTCGGCATACGCGCTCTTATCAACCGGATCAACCTGCGTCGCCCGGATGGTGGCCGGGAGGGTGGTGTGCTCTGGCATACAACCGGCTCGGGCAAGTCTCTTACCATGGTTATGCTGACCAAGGCGCTCTTGCTCCATAACAGTCTCGGTAATTGCAGGTTCATCGTCGTAACTGACCGCATCGACCTGGAAAAGCAGCTATCAAAGACCTTCATGAGCGGCGGCGCCTTTGGTTCCATGGTGGGCACCAAGAAGGAAGGAGAGAAGTCCAAGGTCACCTCTGGCCGGGACTTGGCACGGCGGATTGGCAATGGTAGCGAGAGGATCATCTTCACCCTGATACATAAATTCAATACAGCCTCAAAGCTCCCGGAATGCTTCAACTCTTCCAGTGATCTCATTGTATTGGTGGACGAAGGACACCGCAGTCAAAAGGAAAACCATGAGCGCATGCGCATGGCGCTACCCAATGCCGCCTTTGTTGCATTCACCGGAACGCCGATCATCAAAGGCGAAAAGACCACCAATAAGTTTGGCCCTATTGTTCATGCCTATTCTATGCAGAAGGCTGTTGAGGATAAGACAGTCACGCCGCTGCTCTATGAAGAGCGCCAGCCAGCCCTTGATATCAACGAGCAGGCGGTCAATAACTGGTTTGAAAAAATTACTGCCGGTTTAAGCGATGCTCAGAAAGCCGACCTGAAAAAGAAATTTGCCCGGAAGGGAGCCATTTACGGCTCTGAGAACCGCATTGAGTTGATTGCCTGGGATATCGGCGTCCATTTCAGTGAGAATTTCAAAAAGCTTGGTATGGGTCTCAAGGGGCAGGTAGCGACAGATAAAAAACTAGACGCCATCCGTTACAAGAAGCATCTGGACGCCACGGGATTGGTGACAAGTGCCGTTGTGATTTCCGCTCCCGATACACGGGAGGGAAATACTGAAGTCGATGAATCGACTATGCCGGAAGTTCAAAAGTGGTGGAAAGCTAACGTCGGCAATAATGGAGAAAATTATGAGCGGCAGATCATTGAGGATTTCGCCACTGACGGAGACCCAGACCTGCTGATCGTTGTAGATAAACTCCTGACAGGATTTGACGAGCCGCGTAATGCTGTTCTTTACATCGATAAGCCGCTGGAGGGACACAATCTTATTCAAGCGATTGCCCGTGTTAACCGTCTGCATGAGCAGAAACGCTACGGCTTGTTGATTGATTATCGCGGCATTCTGAAACAACTGGATACGGCTATCCGCGACTATCAGGATCTGGAAACCAATACCCAACAAGGGTATGACATCCAGGATATTGAGGGGCTCTATAACCAGATGAGCACGGAGTATAAACGTCTGCCCATGCTCCATGATGGGCTCTGGGCGTTTTTCAAGGATGTGCAGAATCGCCGGGATTTGGAACAATACCGACAGGTCCTCATGCCGAAGTTTGTCGAAGATGCCGAGGGTAACAGTTTCGATTCGCGTCAAAAGTTACGTGAGGATTTCTATGAAGCCCTGACTGACTTTGGTGTCTGCTTGCAGGTGTCGCTCTCTTCCCGTTCTTTCTTCGAGGACAAGAGTTTTTCCGAGGATCTTATCAAGACCTACAAGGAAGATCTGCGTTTCTTCAGTAACCTGCGCAAGATAGCCCGACAGGATGCTTTGGAAACGGTTGATTACAGCGTTTATGAGGAGCAAATCAGTCGTCTTGTGGACAAGCAAGTTATCGGCTTGGAGGTCAGAGAATCCGAAGGGGTCTATCTGGTAAACGAGCTTGGCAGAGAACAGGACCCTGGTAATTGGTCAGAAGAGAAGACCCGCAACGAGACCGACATTATTCGGACACGCCTGAAAAAGACCATTGAGCAGGATCTTGCAGATGACCCTTATGCCCAGAGTGTTTTTTCAAAACTCTTAAAAATGGCCATTGCCGAGGCAGAGGCGATGTTTAAGCACCCATTCAAGCAATATGCACTGTTCAAGGATTTTGAAAGCAAGGTGAAAAATCGCGAGATTGAGGGTGAGCCTGACTATTTTGGCGAGAACCGCCATGCCAAGGCCTACTTCGGCACCTTCAAACTGGTGCTGGGTGACGACTCGCTTGCTACTCTCGATGAAGACCAGCAGAAAAAGTACGTAGACGAGGCACTGGCCATTGATGAGATGGTAAAGAATGCTGTTGCAGAGAACTCACTCAATCCTCAGAATATTGAAACCGCCATTCGTAAGGGACTTCTTCCGCGACTCTTCGTATTAATCGGCTTGGACAAGGCCAAAGATGTCATCGAGCATGTAATTCAGATCACGCGGGTAGGTTTAAGCAGGGGGAGGCACTGAGCAATGCGGCAATGCCTCCAGTATGGTGACGAAGAAATTTGTTATCTGATTAATCTAGTCATTAGTCGAAAACAGAAGGTTGCCATCCACGTCTACCCGGATGGCAGGGTACAGGTAGACGCGCCAGAAGACGCAGAACCAGGCAGGATTGCAGACGCTGTCAGGGTGCGCGCCCGCTGGATATCAAAACGACTTAAAGAGATCCGCGAAAGGAACCTCCATGTTCTGCCCCGCGAGTATGTCAGTGGTGAGAGCCATTTCTACCTTGGGCGGCGCTACCTGTTAAAGGTGGTTGAAAGTCCTGATGATGTTGGTAGAGCCAAGCTGGCCGGTCGATATCTGCAGGTAACCACTCCGACAGCAGAGCAGGCATTGGTAAAACGATTAGTCAAGGGATGGTACAGAACACGGGCAAAAGAATTATTTGCCAGAAGGCTTTCTGCATTGGCAGGGCAGATAGTGTGGCTACGTGAATTACCGCCTGTAAAACTGTTGTCAATGCGTATCCAGTGGGGGAGTTGCTCACCAAGCGGAATGGTAATACTTAATCCTAATTTGGTAAAGGCTCCGAGGGAATGTGTGGATTACGTGATCCTGCATGAGGTCTGCCACCTGAAAGAGCATAACCATAGCCAAAAATTTTATCGTTTACTTACCGAGTTGATGCCGGATTGGGAACGACACAAGGTCCGATTAGACGGGCTTGCGGAAACTTTCCTGAACGATTAGTTAGTGCTTTTTATAAGGTGACGTTCTGAGTTTTGTAGTAGTTCGTGTATCTATGGCTCCTCAGTAACATTTCCTTTGCTCGAAAACACATGCCATTTTATCGTGCAAAAAGATGTTAATTTATTTGCCCCTCTGCGCCATTCTTCAATAACCCAATCCGCAACCGCTGAGCCGACCAAATTGTCATATGGCACGCCCCTTGCTCTGTCCCTTGTGAAATATATGACGGCACAGCTGCCGACGTTCACGCGACAGGGAGGTCATTGTGAAACAATCCCGCATACTTTTCCATTTGCACATCACCCGGCACGTTACATTTCCGACCGCCTTGTTTCTGCCCGGACTCACCCTGCTCATCGAGCTGTCAGCCTGCATATAAAGCAAGACCCCGATGAACGGCCTGATTTATAGGCAGATCGTGCAGGCGAACAACGAAGCTGCTGCTGCACAGGTTTCCGCAGCGTGACCTACTCCAATTCAATGAAGCAGAAGGAGATACCCATGACGTCAACAGAGACCACATTCAGACCCGTAACATCCGCCGGAGCTGATCCCGGTGACATTTTCTGGGATATGTCCACCGCGTCTTCCGGTGCCGACATGCTGAACATTCGCGGCAATCTGAAGCCGGGTTGGCTCGGCAGACTTTCATCGTACCTGTCACTCAATACGATCAACATGATCAGCGGTTCCGCCCGGAAATGCGGCTCGCTTTGCTGGGATGCCGCATTTGAAATTGAGGCAAAAAGCGCCCTTCCCAACCCGCTTAAAGGGTTTAATCCGCTCCCCGCCATCATGGCGTTTGATGCCCGCGCGGTCATTCCGCCGCTCAAAATATCCGACTTTGTGGTCGAGCATTCAACGCGCCATGGAGGGAGTCTCTACGTTGAAATTTCCGGCAAGGATTGCATAGGGTTTCTGTACGGGATGCTGAGGATGTTCAGCTTCTATTCACTATTTCCCACGGAGCTGGAAATTTCGACCAAGGGCACGGTTGTCCATGACAGATTCTGGCTGAAGGGTATCGGTTTCTCCGCACCATCGGACGAAGATTTGAAGGCGCTGCACGAACGGCTGAGCCAGGCATTTGGCGATGGCCTGAAAAAGGCTACCCCCCGTAGTTCCGTCATGGAAGTGGGTACATCGCGCTATCAGCACTGACTCTTTACCGGGCAGCGCGCCAGTATCTGCCAAAACTCTTAGGTGTCGTGTTTACACCTTGGCGCTGTGTGCAATGGTCTGCGGAATGGCGAGCTGATCGGAAAGATGTGCTGACACTTTGTGTCAGACATTGTATGGTGAAACATGTGAATATTTTTAAGGAGATCGAGATATGAAAATAGATGCCCAGAAATTTAACTACATTGCCCGCACCGTATTTGCTCCGGTGTACCCGGTGCTGGCGCACCAGATATTCGAACGTACCGGTTTAACCGAAGGCGTCTGCCTGGATATTGGGAGCGGTGGAGGTTGTCTTGGGTTGGCAATAGCCCGAAATAGTGGGTTCAAGGTTTATCTGCTCGATGAGTCTGCCGACATGTGCGAGATTGCCACGGGTAATATTGAACAGCTACTGATGAAGGGACGGGTTGTGGCGCTGTGCGGCTCTATGCATGCAATCCCGCTTGAAAACGGCAGTATCGATCTGGTAGTCAGTCGCGGCTCGATCTATTTTTGGGAGAATATGGCCCAGGTGCTACGTGAAATTTGGCGGGTGCTGGCGCCGGGCGGTCGGGTTTACATCGGCGGTGGTTTTGGATCAGAGGAAATTATGAATGAGATCATTCTCAAGATGCAGGTGATCGATCCGGATTGGCAGGCCATGTACCACGGGTTTGATGATGCATTGTTTGAGGACGCTATTGCAGCGGCAGGGATCAGTGGCGCTGAGATCATCAAGGATGAAAGCGGCGCCTGGGTGACGTTTCAAAAACCGCTGTAGCAGTTGTCAGAAGGATAGACCTCTCATTACACAACTACGGTGCAGAAATATCGTTTTGATACCGAGTAGTGCATTTTTTTTAAACAACATGCATCGTTATATAGCTAAAAATATAGCGACCCGCCCACCTTTGCATTCAATCCAAGTAATTACAACAAGTTATATGTAAAATAATTTTTGGCATGCAATATGTAGCTAGTTATATAGCGATAAGGTTGGCGCAAGTCACTCTTCTCTGAGTGTGTCGAGCTGCATCAGTCGTTATATAAAATATAATATATCGATTGTTTGCGCACTTACGAACTAAGCGGAGCCTGTATTTGCCTGGAAATTTCAGAACCGGCAAAAGCCTGGGCTTGTCATTTTGATGATAAGCTTTCTCGGTATGAGAATTTTAGTGAGAGGATGGGAATGTATGTGCTTACAAATCTCTACCCATGAAGACCGTGCACCGTAACGCAGAGGGAAGCGTAACTGATCATTTACATGATGTGCTCAGAAGATCACCTGCGCCGTGGATTCGTAAGGCACATCACGCTGATAATTTACTTAGAGGAGTCTATTCCATGAATAAACTGATTTTCGCCATTTTCTTGATCCTGCTGCCGTACTGCGCTCATGCAACTGACATTATCATCGGAGCCGGAGTCGGCTTGAAGGATGTTCTTAATGAGCTGTCTGCCAGCTATTCAGTAAAAACCCCGGGTGTTGCCATTACTAAAAGCTATCTTGCTTCCGGGGCGCTTGCCAAGCAGATGGATAATGGGTTGAAGGTTGATATTGTCTTTGTGGCAAATATTGATTGGATCGAGTACTTGAAGATCAAGAAGCAGGTTGATGTGTCCACTGTTGATGCTTTTGCCTATAACACTCTTGTTTTTGTCGGGCTGCCACGCCATGTCGACAAAGGCAGCATCCAGGGGATGCAGGATATTGTCAGACTTAACAAGATCGCTGTGGGGAGCCCGAAGATCGTGCCGGCCGGCGACTACGCAATGCATGCGATCAGAAAGGTGGGAATCGAGAAGGCCTTGGATAAAAAACTGGTTATGGCGCGTGATGTACGTGATTGTTTGATGTATGCGGATAGAGGAGAAGTGGATGGCGCATTTGTGTATAGGACTGACGCCATGATGGCACAAAATGCAAAAATCCTTTTCAGTGTGCCTACAGATTTATATCCACGAGTTGTCTACATGATGGCCGTGACAACTACGGGCGCAAAAAGAGATGAAACAATGTCGCTTTACAATTTCCTGAAATCGACTGAAGCAAAGAAGGTCCTGAAGAAGCATGGATTTGAAGTTCAATAAAATTATTATCGCATACCGTTATATAGCATTGTTTATATCGATTGGCTTGAATAGCCAGAATTCAAATTCGTCAAAAGGGAGAGTTTAATGAAAAGGTTAGGCATTGCAGTCGGGTTGTTCGTGATCACGTCCCAGGCAGGAACGGTTTCCGCCAAGAGTCTTGAAGATGTACTAAAGGAAAAAGGGGTGATTTCAGAAGAAGATTACCAAGAGGTTATGAAGAGCGCCGCCGTCACGTATAAGCCGGGAACAGGGATCAATCTGACATCGGCTGACGGTAAGTTCAGCACCAGTATCGGCGGCTTTATGCAGGCGAGGTATACCTTGCTGAATTATGATGATGCCAATGGAGCGCCGGCACAAAAAAGATCCGGAACATTTGAAGTAAAACGCGCCAAACTGATTGTAAGCGGGCATGCGTATTCCAAGGATATCACCTATAACCTGACAACGAACTTCTCCAACATCTCCGGTGGTTCCACTAAAAATGGCGGGCTTTTGGAAAATGCCTGGATAAACTATAAATTGCGTGACGATCTTCAGATCTGCGCTGGTCAGGACAAGGTGCAGTTCGGCAGGCAATGGCTGACACCGGCTACGGCCCTGCAGTTTATCGATCAGTCTCATGTGACGGTGGCCTTTGCACCGACCTATGATACCGGTGTGAATCTTCACGGCAAGATAGCCAAAGGGCTCTTGACCTACAGCGTTGCCGGAAGCGGCGGTTTGGGGCAGAATTATGCGCGTGCTACCGAGAATAATGCCTTTGCAGCGCGTATCACTGTCAACCCGTTCGGGGTGATGAAGAACTCTGAATCGGATGTTGAGAACAGTGAGAAACCGCTCCTGTCAATCGGTTCAAGTTTCTACCGCAATACGGTCACTGAAAGTGAGGCGAGCACCGCCAACACAAATAACAGCCTCGGATTTCTCAAAAAAAAGTCCGGCTGGTTTGCACTCAATAATAAAGGTTCAGTCAGCGCAACGAGTAAGGAAGAAATTGATTTTAACCTGTTCAGCGTGGACACCGCCTTCAAATGGCGTGGGCTTTCTCTGACCGGCGAATTTATGACCGGCGAGGGGGATATGCAGCGGAACAACTACAAGCAGCACGCTCTGGGTGCATACGCGCAGGCTGGCTACATGATAATCCCCAAGACGGTTGAGCTTGCCTACCGGTATGCCTATCTGGATCCAAACAGAAATGCCGGCAATGACCATTGGGTCGAGAACAGCATGGCGGTTTCCTGGTACATCAAGGAACATAACCTGAAGCTCCAGGCCGATTATACGGCGATTCACAAGCAATCAGCAATTGCCTCGACAAGCGGCACTCAGCCGACGGATGACAAACAGGCACGGCTCCAGCTCCAGTTGGTGTTCTGACCAAGCACGTCGAATCTACGGGGGAGAGGGAGAAGCGGAACTCCCTCTCCCCCGTAAACATGGTACTCCCGTCACAAGAGCGACAGCCGGGATATCCCCCTCATCCTGACCGAACTGAACTTTTTACCGCAAAGGCATATACCGTGTTTACCCTCGCACCTTCCGATTACAATGCCATTCTGCTCTCGATTAAAGTAGCAGTTACTGCCACCGTGCTGTCGCTTCCCTTCGGATTCGCTGTTGCGTGGCTGATCACCTATGGCCGCTTCCGTGGCAAACTGGTTCTTGAGGTACTGACCAACCTCCCTTTGACCCTCCCTCCGGTTGTTATCGGCTATCTCCTACTGTTGCTGCTTGGCAGTAACGGATTGTTAGGACAACTTCTGGACAGCATCGGTATCAGGCTGATCTTTACCTGGCGGGCCGCTGTCATAGCCACGGCCGTGGTAGGTTTTCCCCTGATGGTACGCTCAATCCGTCTTGCTATGGAATCGATTGATCCGGATCTGGTTCATGCGGCGCGAACGCTGGGCGCATCCCGGCTCAATGCGATTCTGACGGTCATTCTCCCGCTCTCCCTGCGGGGGATCATTGCCGGGTCATCGCTCATGTTTGCCCGCGGGCTGGGTGAATTCGGCGCAACAATCATTGTGGCCGGCAATATCCCCGGAGTAACCCAGACGATCCCCATGGCAATCTTTGAATACGCCTCTTCTCCGAGTGGTGACACGATGGCCCTCATGCTCTGTGTGGTATCGATAGCGATTTCAATTGTCGTCCTGCTGCTGCATGAATACCTGTGCAAACGAACCATGCGGGCGGATTGATATGGAACTACAGATCGCTCTACAGAAAAATTTTGCTTCGTTCACGCTCAATGTAGGCAGCACGCTGTGTGGCAACAGAATCGGCGTGTTCGGCCCCTCCGGCAGCGGCAAATCAACCCTGGTCAGCCTTATTGCCGGTTTGCAGCAGGCGCAGAGCGGCCGCATCGTTCTGGATGGTGATCTGCTTTATGACACCGCTAAGAGAATTAACGTTTCTCCGGACAAACGGCACATTGGGATCATCTTTCAGCGCCCCCAGCTGTTTCCGCATCTGAATGTAAAAAACAATCTTCTGTATGGTTTCAAACGATCCACGGCAGGCAATCGCAGAATCGATTTTGATACCCTGGCAGACGTCCTCCGTATCAGCCATCTCCTTGACCGCGGGGTCAATAACCTTTCCGGCGGTGAGAAACAGAGAGTAGCCATCGGCAGGGCGGTGCTCTCCAATCCACGCCTGCTTTTGATGGATGAACCGCTGTCAGGTTTGGATGATACGCTCAGGTTCCAGATCATCAGCTATCTGAAATCCGCCTGCGAGATCTTTGCTATCCCCTCTATTTTTATCTCACACTCAATCCTCGAAATGCGCCTTATGACAGATCAGGTGCTCAGTATTGAGCAGGGACGGATTGTTGAAGAGACGAGTCCGGAGAATCTTTCCAGAATTCACATGGGGTTAAATCCGTCCGGCTATGTCAATCTTCTGAAATTAATCTCTCCGTATCCGCGTGAGGATATGTGCGCCTATCTTTGGGGTAATACCGAGCTGCTTATATCCGGAAAAAATGATCAGCCTGACTCGCTCTTTGAGCTTTCATCTAAAGATATCATGCTTTTCAAACGCCATCCTGAAGCGATCAGCGCACGGAACCTGCTGCAGTGCGTGGTGACCGGAATTTTCGAATCAGGTGGTAAGGTTGGTATAGAGCTTGGCTGTGGCGACGAACGTTTGGTGGCGGAAGTCGTCCGTCAAGTTGTTGGAGAACTGGATATTGCCGTTGGCAGCACCCTGTTTGCGGCCATAAAGGCATCGGCTTTCAGGCGATTGGGCTAGCGGCGTCTTGTGCCGAGTGTTGGCTTTCTTTTCTGAATTATTACTTGCAAAGGCAAGAACAGAAGTATATATCTAAAATATATATTATTCCGGAGGCAGACCATGAAAACAGCAAAATTATTTCAAAATGGGCAAAGCCAAGCGGTCAGACTGCCAAAAGAATTTCGTTTTGATGACAGTGAAGTCTTTATTAAAAAGACCGGTAATGTCGTACAGCTGATCCCTCGCAGCGATTCATGGAACTCCTTGTTTGGAAGTCTTAAAAAGTTCTCCCGCGATTTCATGGATGATCGTGTACAGCCGGAATTGGACAAGCGGGAGACTTTCTGATGAAACTGATGCTTGACACAAACATCTGTATTTACATTATCAAGCAACAGCCGGTTGCCGTGCTAAAACGTTTTCTTGAATATCAGATTGGCGACATAGGAATTTCTTCCATTACTCTCTCAGAATTACGCTATGGAGTTGCCAAAAGCACACACCAAGAGAAAAACACCACAGCCCTTGATGAGTTTATTACACCTTTAGAAATTGTCTCTTTTGATGAAGAGGCAGCTCATATGTATGGTGATATTCGAGCGACTCTTGAAAAGGCAGGCACACCAATCGGTGCCATGGATATGCTGATCGCTGCTCATGCCGTTTCGTTAGGAATTCCCTTGGTGACCAATAACACCCGAGAATTTGTGAGTATCCCCACCCTTACTGCTATCGATTGGGTGGCCTAATTTTGCCCAACAGCTTGGGAGGTCACCGGTGGTTTTTGGTCGGAGCTTCTGCCTGCGGATAAAGGGGACAGGCTACTTTTCCCTGCTCATTTCATAAAGTAGCCTGTCCCCGTTGGGCGGCGAGCTGGCTTCACCGCTACTGTGCGTGGTTAGAAACAGGTCGTTCATTCTCAATACGTTTAATAACGTACCAATTGCCACTCTGTCTTATTCTGTTTTTCCCTTTTTATCATTGGGAAAAGGAAGTACACCAAGCTCTGGGAACGGTAGGATAGGGCCGTGCGGATATTTTTTCAGTTGCAGGTAATTGGTAAGTGATTGTATGCGCCAGAGGGTGTCCGGATGTGTCGAAACTATGTCTGGCGTTTTTATTCCATGTTCCTGACGAGCTAGTACCTTAAACACGTCAATCGTGCCTCCGGAATGACCATACGCGCGGACAAACAGATCCATGGCGTAACGGTCCGCAGCCGACTCCCGGTCACGGGAGTGTTTCAAATCAAACGTCTGCACTGAAGGTGCTATAAAACCGGGTAGATCACCGGACAAGCCCAACGCAGTCATAATGGACATAAGGACAAGCCCTCGGCCCAATCCTCGTAAATGGTCTCGATGGGCATAATGGCCCAACTCATGGGCCAAAATGATTGCTACTTCATTCTCGGTTTTCAATTCAGAGAGCAGCCCTTTGAAAATGACAATATTCCCTGCTGGCAAAGCCACTGCATTGACGGTGGCCTGATCATGAACGGTAACTTTGTACGTGAATGGCGGCAGCCCCTCAGCCGAGGACACTAAAGAGTCGAGTACTTTTTGCAAATACGTGTTGGTGCGGGGAAAATCACTATTATCAAAACTGGAGGTGATGCCGGCAGCAATAGCTGCTTCAAATTTTGGGGGCAGACGTTCTGCGATCTTCTCGGCTGCGTACCCCAGAACGAAGTATAGTGCGAATATAATCCCCAATAACCATAAACTCAGGCGGATAAATTCCCGGAAATGGTCGTGCGACGGGACATTTACATTGTTCTCACAGTAGCGCGGTTCAAATTTCATTTAGAATAATAAACCGCCGTGCCGCATGCCAAGGCCTCAATCCCGGTTATTTTTTTTCGCTCGCCTATTTTCATACCCTCTATCCGGACGTTTAAAATTGCATCCGCGCCCACAGCTTTCTCTTTCATGCGCAGGATTGCTTCGCGGCGTGCTCTGTCCATCATGGCTTCCGCAACAGAAATTCTCATACCAAAAAGACTGGCCAAACTTGCTACGGCCTGCTTAAAAAAATCACCGCCAATCACGACACTACCCATTACCAGTTCTGTTTTGACAACAGGCCGGTCTTCAGCAAACTTTATGGTTAACGCCGGAAGTGAGACAAGTACTTTTTCTCGTTCAACAATATTTTTTAAATGAGCTTTTTCTCTATACGTCCCGATAAAATAGGAAAAAACGAAGAGAGAAATCCAGATTCCCCAGGTAATCAGATCTGCCATGGTTTGTTCTCCTATTCTACCCTGACAGCGGTACCGTAGATGTAGATCTCTGCCGCACCGGCAGCGACATCAGATGTTGCGAAGCGCACATTTACGATTGCATTGGCGCCGATAGCGGTCGCCTGTTCAATCATTCGGCTTATGGCTTCTTGTCGCGTTTCTTCCAGCAGGCGGGTGTAGTTTTTCAACTCGCCTCCGAACATATTCTTGAAAGAAGCGCCAATGTCCTTAAAGGCATTCTTCGAGCGAACCGTGCTTCCGCAAACCAGTCCATAATGCGTTGTGATTGTCTTGCCGGGGATAGTTTCGATGTTTGTGATTTCCATTCTTCCTCCTTTTGTGTTTGTAATCATAATTAATTCCCTTTCTATTTTTGTTGTGTGATTGACGCCATAAGGCTGACCAGCCCGACCAGCCTTTCCGGGCGGTATGGTCGAGCCGCTAGTTGGACGTTGCAAGCTTTCCATTTATCCATAACTCAGATTCGCTAAGATCGACGTTGTCATTCCAAACGACTCCGTAACCCGTTTGATCTACGTGGACGTTTTTAAAGAAAGCTTCATCTTTGAGGGGATAAAAAGAGGATTCGTTGAGGAGAGGGGCGCAGTCATAAATTCTCGTGTCCCCTGTGATGAATGTAACAAAGAGCTGTTTTCCTGAAAGAGGCGTCACTGACTTAACTTTTGGGTAAGTGGCCATGGCAATATCACTCCAATCCGGGAAGTTGCTTAAACTGCTGTGTCTTCCACATTTCCAGTAACTCGGCTTGGTAACTTTGTGTCCAGTCCCGCACCATACGATCTGCTCTGGATGGTAAGTCACCTTCAATAATCTCGCAGCTTTGAATGTCATATACTCCGTTAAACTCTCCATAGATGGCGTGAAAATGGGGGACACCATGTTCCTTGAAGTACATTTTGATCAGAATCCCGTAAAACCTCGCAATTATTGGCATAATCATTTCTCCTTTTCAGTTTTCTCTTGTTTCTCCACCAGTTGTTTACTTGCTTGGTCTTTTCAGCTTGTATGCTCCACATCCAATCATAATTACTCCACACGCTATTAGAACCAATGAATCAGCACTTACGAATAGAATTCACCTGCGTAGATGGCCTTTGATGGCCCCTCGCAAGGCACCAGTAGGGGCGCCCATAAAGAAAGTATCACCAGTCAAACGCGTATGAAAAGCATACATAGTCTGGGCTGGATTCATAGAGGACGCTTTTTTTATTGCAGTCCGAGATAAAACCCGTTTTGATCCGAGTCGATTTCATTAGACGATTTACTGCATCTGATTTCGATATTTCTTCGATTTCTGCGCATGCAAAAGGACTGACGAATGCCCAGAGATCAGGACTGACCTTGAAAAACTTTTGTTCATTTTCTTTTATTTCTATTGCAAGCTGATCTTCACCCCACCCACATCGGACACCGATAATGTGTTTACCTATTGGCAGCTTGATTGAAACATGCTGTTTCGGGAAGATTCCAGCAACTTCTACACCATCGATTGTTGGCCAATAACGCCCTCCTCCGCCTATATAATTGTAGTTACGGAGGACAGTAACATTATTGATATCTTCAGCTTCAGCCTCAGGCTGTGCTTTTACTGGCCGCATAAGCATCGTGCATCCTCCAAGAAATACTGCAAACAGACAAAACACCAAAAGTAATAATTTCATTTCTCCTCCATATTTGCCTACTCGTTGTTGACCAGCCCCCCGCGCGCACGCGCGTGAACCGGTGATTTTCCTAAATCGAACACATATCCTGTCGAATACAAAAATGCAGATATCTAGTAGCACATTAAATGCCGTTTAGAAAGACCAAGTTCGGCTAAACAAAACTTGGCCCAATGGTGTCGGGGCTACACATTACACAATTTGTCATTTTTGCGTGATTCTGTCAGTTGTGTAACCGGCGGCTCCACGTTTCTTTTAATGTCTCCACAATACAGAGAATCATCACTTGCAATTGAGTATCGTATATGATACAAAGTTGGCATGCAGACAACATTATTCCAACTTACCTACTTCACAGACGTAACTGGAGAAAAGCCATTTAAGAAATGGCTTTATGGCCTGCGTGATCGTTCTGCCTTTGCTCGTATTACCACCCGGCTTGAACGGGTAGAGCTTGGCAATGTTGGCGATCACAAAAAAGTAGGTTCTGGTGTTTTTGAACTACGCATACATTACGGCCCCGGATACCGTGTTTATTACGCGTATTCCGGTAATCAAATCGTCCTCTTGCTCCTTGGCGGCGATAAAACCACACAAAAGCAGGATATTGAAACCTCTATTGCATACTGGAAACACTATCAGGAGAACAAAACATGCGACCAATGACCGACTACGAACAAGACCTGTACGAATGGCTGAAAGACCCGAATAATGCCGCAGAATATCTGACGGCAGCCATAGAAGAGGGTGACCGTGATGTGTTGCTTCTTTCCATGCGCCGGGTAGCGCAAGCCAGGGGCGGCATGGCTGCGGTAGCCGAACGCTCCAACCTTAAGCGTGAAAACCTTTATCGCACCCTCTCAAAAGGCGGCAATCCCGAGTTGCGTACTTTTTACAATATACTGCATGGCATGGGTCTCAAGCTGGCTATAGTAGCTGAAACAGCATAGGATTTCTCTCTCTTGCTACACTACTCCAGCAGCGGCTTCTCGGTTTTTTCCGGTTGTCAGCGCCACGGTTGGTGTCAGCGGCGTTTATAATCCGAAAAAACCTTTACCACGTTAACCCTCCTTTTTCGTTTTGAAAAATGCTCACAGGCTATAATCGTCTCAACTAAGTATCAAACTTTCTCGTGGTATCTATGCCCAACGGGCCAGCGAGTGACCGGGGTCAACGGTCTGGCCGTTTGGTTGGAACCTCGCTCTATTTCTGATTTTCACTTTTGTCTCATGTCAAGAGCTTGAACCTCTGGGGTGCTCCTCGTTCGCCTCTCTGCTATGCAACGATAGTGCTGCCCTAGTTGTACGTTGCCGAAAACAGAATACCCAGGGATGATGCGGTAACGTCCGGAGTTGAACCATTAAGCGGCTTATCGGGACATTTCGTGTACAACCATTGTCCGGCCACGCCGAGACCCCAGTTATTGCTCACCCACCACTCTTTGCCCACCATCACATTAATACCGAGACCTCTGTCTGTTGCGTAGGTTTTGCCATTACTTTTTATTGTCGTACGTGCCGTTCCGAAGGCACCCGTAAGATAGAAATTCGACGGCAGGTAGTAAGTAAGCCCAAGCCCCAAAACGCTTGTAGCATGATCGCCGGTAGCGTCGCTTGTGCTTTGTCCGTTAACCTTCAATTTGGGTTCCGACATGCTTGTGGCGGAAAGGTCAAAATGTACGATAACGTTTTCAACGACAGCCCCACCGATGGCAACGTTGAAATGCCCGCTCCCCCCGCTGTATTCATACTTGTTCCCGTCGAAACTTTCGGATATTGACATCACCCCGAGACCTGGTGCCACCCTGAGAAAGAAACCATCATGCATGTGTTCACCTTCGGCGTTCGCCGTGCCGCTAAAAAGCGCACAGACAGCTGCAATACAAACCATTACATTACAAATTCTTCTTCTCATTTTTCCTCCGGTGGTGTTTTAATAAAGCAACTTGGCATCTTCAAAGTTAGCCGCCTATTCACGTTACGTAGGCTGGTTTGCTGCAACTCATTGTTGACCAGCTCCCCCCGCGCGCATGCGCGTGAACCGCTGATCTTCCCAAATGGAATACGTAATCCTGTGAAAACAGAAATGCTGCAATCTAATAGCACATTAAATGTCATTTAAAAAGACCAACTTTGGCCAGTCAAAACTTTCAGTAATCACCAGCGTTGTCCGTTAGCTTTTTACTTACGTCGCAGAGCGACAGATTGATGGGAGCCGGGGAATTCATTCCCCGGAAATGAGGGGCATTTTTCGTATCGTCACGTACGTGATGAATGAATATGTGATGTTTCACCCGTGGGATGAATCCCACGGCTACCATCGGCCACCGCTGCGGGGCTTGAAATCAATACTGCAAAGACCATGATCTGCACTCTGACTACTTCCCGGGCACCGCATCAATTGCTGCTAAAAGTTACGGCAGTATGAATGCTGATGCTGCAATCCAAAATTCAAACAGCCTGTTTTGACAACATAATTTTTATACTGGACATTGGCACGCGTTGTGTACTATTGGATATAGCGACCATGAGCAATCTTTGTCGTACGGAGCATTCATACATGAACAACACAAAAAACAGTATCGGTCTCACCGGCAACCTCTGGCTCAATCGGGCCGAGAATAAATTTCTGGGGGGCGACCGCATCAACCTGCTGGAAAAAATAGATGAACTCGGCTCTATCACCAAGGCCGCCAAAGCTGTCGGCATAAGTTACAAGAACGCCTGGGATACGGTCAACCTGATCAACAATATGGCGGAAAAACCGCTGGTTGATCGCCTTGCGGGTGGAAAGGGCGGCGGTGGCACGAGCCTTACCGCCGCCGGGAAAATGATCGTCACACAATATAAAACTATCCAGGAAGAGCATCGCAAATTCCTGGATAATCTGGAGAGCAGGCTCGGTGATACCGGGAGCCTGTACCAATTTCTGCGGAGGATATCCATGAAAGTTAGTGCACGTAACACATTCGCCGGGGTCGTAACCAACATCACCAAGGGTGCAGTCAACGCAGAAGTGACCCTGACTCTCAAAGGGGGTGCCAAGCTGACTGCAGTCGTAACTAACGGCGCCATTGAGAATCTGGGTCTCAGCAACGGCAATGAGGCCTATGCAATCGTCAAGTCCAGTTCGATAATCATCGGCACCGACCTGCAAGACGCAAAGCTTAGTGCCCGCAATATGTTCGTTGGTACCGTCACCAGGATCATCGAGGGTCCGGTCAATACCGAGGTGAACATTGAAATCGGCGGCGGCAACACGATCAGTGCCGTTATCACCCACGACAGCGCCGTCCATCTCGAACTGAAGGTCGGCGGCCACGCCTGTGCCTTGTTCAAGGCGTCCAGCGTCATCATCGGCGTAAATTGAGCTGATGCAAGGGACAACAATGACGCAGTCCCTTTTTTGTAGCATATCGTTATGTGCATGTGGCTATAGCGATCTTTATCCGGGTAAGCCGCAATTCAAAAACTATAAATGAGGTGTGTATGATTTCCTGCCTTTCTGACAGTGATATTGAACGATTTATTGAAGAGGATGTTCCCTACGGTGACCTGACTACCCATCTGCTCGGCATTGGCGAGTGTCCGGGGCGAATCGTATTTTCCACCCGCGAGGAGACGATTCTCTGCTGTACGGAAGAGGCGGGCAGGATACTGGAAAAATGTGGCTGCTCAATTATTATACAGAGCCCGAGCGGTACATTGTTGCCGCCGGGAAGAGAGTTTCTGCTGGCCGAAGGGCCTGCGCGGGCCTTGCATACCGGATGGAAAGTGGCGCTCAACCTTCTGGAATACTCCTCGGGCATCGCCTCACGAACCGGGCGTATCGTCGAAAAGTGCCGGGCTGTCAATTCTGCTCTCTCGGTGGTAACGACGCGCAAGTCGTTTCCCGGCACCAAGAAGGTTGCCATCAAGGCGATCTGCGCCGGAGGCGCGCTGCCGCATCGTCTGGGTCTGTCGGAGACGGTGCTTGTGTTCAAACAGCACACCGCCTTCTTCGGTGGGTTGGACGCTTTTCTCGGCACTGTTGCAGGGCTGAAATTGAAGGCGCATGAAAACAAAATCATCATCGAGGCGGATACGTGCGAAGAAGCCCTGCTGATTGCCCGGAGCGGGGCCGACGTCGTGCAGCTGGACAAAATAGCACCTGCCGGGTTGGCAGAGGCGGTGGCCGCAATACGGACGGCCAACCCGAACATCCTTATTTCCGCCGCCGGTGGCATCAACGAAGCCAATGCGGCGGAGTACGCCGCTACCGGCATCGACATCATCGTCCTGTCGTCGGTCTATTTCGGCAAGCCGTCCGATATCGGGGCGGCAATTATTCCTGTATAGTGACAAACTAAAAGGAGCACTGACCTATGAAAACCATCGTGAAAAGCATTCTCATCGCAGTTGTCTGTACATTGTTCGCCATTCCTGCCATGGCAGCGGACGTGCATGTTGCCGTTGCGGCCAACTTCACCGCGCCCATAAAGCAGATCGCCGCTGAGTTTGAAAAAGAGACCGGCCATAAGGTCGTGCTCTCTTTTGGCGCTTCCGGGAAATTTTACGCCCAGATCAAGAATGGCGCCCCATTCCAGCTGTTTCTCTCCGCTGACGATGAAAAGCCGGCCCAACTGGTCAAGGATGGCCTGGCTGTTGCAGATAGTCGTTTCACCTATGCAATCGGAACGCTGGTGCTTTGGTCGGCGAAGCCGGGATTTGTGGACGCCAAGGGAGAGGTGCTGAACAAGGGGACCTTCAACAAAATTGCCATTGCCAATCCCAAGTTGGCACCCTATGGAACTGCCGCCATAGAACTGCTGACAAAGAGGGGATTGCTGGCAGCAATTGCGCCAAAGTTCGTTCAGGGGGAAAATATCTCCCAGACCTTTCAGTTTGTCAGCACCGGCAATGCCGAGCTTGGTTTTATCGCACTGTCTCAAGTCATGAAAGATGGCAAGGTAACGAGTGGTTCGGCCTGGATCGTGCCGGGGGCGCTGCATAGCCCCATTCGCCAGGACGCGGTGCTGCTTGCCGTCGGCAAGGATAACGCTGCTGCCAAGGCGCTGTTGGACTACGTGAAGTCCGATAAGGCCAAAAAAATCATCCGTTCGTACGGATATGAAAACTGACAGGTACTAACATGTTCCTCGATAGCGACGACATACAGGCCATACTTTTAACAATCAGACTCGCAGCAATTGTCACCGCCATCCTGCTTGTGGTCGGTACCCCGATCGCCTGGTGGCTCGCCCGCTCCCGTTCCCGCTGGAAAGGGGCGATCGGTGCGGTCGTCGCGCTGCCGCTCGTGCTGCCGCCGTCGGTGCTCGGCTTCTACCTGCTGCTGGCCATGGGACCGTACGGACCAGTGGGACACCTGACCCGCGCCCTGGGGGTTGAGCCGTTGCCTTTCACCTTCTGGGGGCTGGTGCTGGCGTCGGTCTTTTACTCGCTCCCGTTCATGGTGCAGCCGCTGCAGAACGCCTTTGAAGCGGTCGGCGACCGTCCCCTGGAGGTTGCCGCAACGCTGCGGGCTTCGCCGCTCGATACCTTCTTTACCGTCGCCCTCCCGATGGCTCTCCCCGGCTACCTCACCGCCTCCATTCTGACCTTCGCCCATACCGTCGGTGAGTTCGGCGTGGTGCTGATGATCGGCGGCAACATCCCCGGTGTCACCCGCGTCGCCTCGGTGCAGATCTACGATCATGTGGAGGCGCTGGAATATGCCCAGGCGCACCGTCTTGCCGCTGTCATGCTGGTCTTCTCGTTTCTGGTGCTGCTGGCACTCTACGCATGGCGTCCGAGCGCCCGGAAAGGATAGCCAATGGACAAGATCAGCGCACGCTTTCACGTCAGCTGGCCCGGCTTCACCCTTGATGTGAGTCTTAACCTTCCCGGTCGCGGCGTCACCGCGATCTTCGGCCAATCCGGCTCCGGCAAGACGACGCTGCTCCGCTGCATTGCCGGTCTGGAGAAGGCAGAGCACGGCTTCCTCTCGTTCAAGGGGGAGGTGTGGCAGAGTGATCGCACCTTTCTGCCGACCCATAAGCGCCCGCTGGGGTATGTATTCCAGGAAGCGAGCCTGTTTCCCCACCTCTCCGTACTCGGGAACCTTCGCTACGGGCTGACGAGATCACCAGCGGAGCAGACTATCAGTCTGGATCATGCGATAGAACTCCTCGGTATTGGCGCTCTGCTGGAACGGAAGCCGGAGCGCCTTTCCGGCGGCGAGCGGCAGCGGGTCGGCATTGCCCGGGCACTGGCGGTCTCTCCCCGCATCCTGCTCATGGATGAGCCGCTGGCTGCCCTCGATCTGGCGCGCAAGCAGGAGATTCTCCCCTACCTGGAACGGCTGCGTGACGAACTGGAAATGCCGATACTGTACGTCACCCATTCTCCCGACGAGGTGGGACGCCTTGCGAACCACCTCGTGGCGCTGGAAGCGGGCTCTGTCGTCGCCGAGGGACCGCTGGCCGAAACCCTCGCGCGCATCGACCTGCCGATCCGCCTCGGAGAAGAGCGGGGTGTGGTGCTGGAAGGGGTCATTACGGAACGTGATGAAACGTGGCATCTCGAACGGGTACAGTTTCCGGGCGGCTCCCTCTGGATGCGGGATCGCGCTCTTCCGATTGGTCACCGTGTGCGGGTACGGATTCCCTCCGGGGGGATAAGTCTGAGCCGTGTCCCGCAGCAGGACAGCAGCATCCTCAACACGCTGGCTGGTGTCGTGGAAGCGATCGGTGATGACGACCACCCGGCGCATTCGCTGGTACGGGTCAAAATTGGCGAATCGGTGCTGCTTGCCCGCATCACGAAACGCTCGGTGGCTGCGCTGGAGCTCCGCCCCGGCTTGCCGGTCTGGGTGCAGGTAAAATCTGTGGCGGTGGCGCAGTGAGGAATACAGCCACCTTGTCGGCGATCCTTTACCATTGTGCTGATTGTATCGATAGCTTTCAAGAAACGCTGAAATCTTGCTAGTTGCCGGACTTTTGTTTACAGTCCTGGCAGTCTTGAGTTGAATACAATCGTATGAATCAAAAACAAAGTCAAAATCAACCCCCCTCAATCCCCCCTTATCAGGGGGGAGGTTTTGCTCCCTCCCCTGATAAGGGGAGGGCTGGTGAGGGGTTTGCCGTTGACTTTCCCTTTCTGCCCTACAACAAGAACCTTACTGAACGTGCCCGAGAAAATCGAAAAAATCCAACGAAAGCAGAAAGCAAAATCTGGCATGAAGTCTTACGCATGAGACAATTTACCGATTTCAAATTTCTTCGCCAAAAACCAATCGATAACTATATCGTCGATTTCTACTGTTCCGAGCTTCGCCTGGTGATCGCGACAGTCACGCCGAAACCTTTGAGTATGATGCTGTGCGTACAAAGGTGCTGGAATCTCTGGGTTTGCACGTTGTCCGCTTCACCAATGATGACGTGTTGAGAAACATTGAGGGAGTGTATGAAGAGTTGTGCAAAGTAACGCTAGCAGATTGCAGAACTGTTTCAAGCCACGCCTCAAAATGTAACTCTCCACCTGAAAGCCATCTTTGCTGAAGGTGAACTGGGTGAGGCGGCAACCTGTAAGGATTACTTACAAGTTCGCCAGGAAGGAAATTGTGAGGTCTCCCGCAGCTTACGGCACTGCCGGCTTGAAGCAATACTGGTCGTCGGTTAAGCAGCTTAAAAGGAAACAAAGGACGTAAAAACAAAACGAACAACGCTGACTTTTACTTCTCTATCTTGCATTGATAAAATCACACCACTGCCTTTTTTTTAAACAGCCGAGATGTACCACCGCGCAATTCCTTCCCGACCTCTCTGAGGCAGCACTTAGTGTAATCGCAATTAACTATCTGTAAACATTGTAATATTAATTTATTTAAGATAGTGGCACGCACCATGCATTTCACTGAATGTCATTGAAAAACAGTTAGCAGTACAGGCAAAGGCGCCTCCATTCTAAGAAAATGGGGCGCCTTTTTGTTTGCCCCATACCAACGCACTATCGTTACTAAAACCACACATGCTCACGGATTGGTGAGCAAAAGGAGAATCACATGAGACAGATAGCTATTTACGGCAAAGGCGGCATCGGCAAATCAACCACAACCCAGAACACGGTGGCAGGCCTCGCCTACCTCGGCAAAAAGGTTATGATCGTCGGCTGTGACCCCAAAGCGGACTCCACCCGTTTGATCCTGCACGCTAAAGTCCAGAATACGGTTATGGACCTTGTTCGCGAAAAAGGTACTGTTGAGGATCTGGAGTTGGAAGATGTCATGAAGATCGGTTACGGCGATACCAAATGCGTCGAGTCCGGTGGACCTGAGCCGGGTGTCGGTTGTGCTGGCCGCGGTGTTATCACCGCCATCAACTTCCTGGAAGAAAACGGCGCCTACACACCTGACCTCGACTTTGTTTTCTACGACGTCCTCGGCGACGTTGTCTGCGGCGGGTTCGCCATGCCGATCCGCGAAGGAAAGGCTGAAGAGATCTATATCGTCTGTTCCGGCGAGATGATGGCCATGTATGCCGCCAACAACATCGCCAAGGGTATCCTTAAATACGCTTCCTCCGGCAAGGTTCGTCTGGCCGGCCTGATCTGTAATGCCCGTAAAACTGACAAGGAATTTGAACTGGTCAGCGCTCTGGCCGCAAAGCTGAGCACCCAGATGATCCACTTCGTTCCCCGCGACAATCAGGTTCAGCGTGCCGAGATGCGTCGTATGACCGTTATCGAATACTCTCCTGAGCATCCGCAGGCACAGGAATACCGCACCCTGGCAGAGAAAATCCTCAATAACAAGATGCTGGTAATACCGACCCCGCTGGAAATGGATGAGTTGGAAGACCTGCTGATGGAGTTCGGTATCATGGAGCCAGAGGACGAGTCGGTTGTTGGTGTAGTCGAAGCAGCGGCGTAAATGATTTCAAAATCTTAACCCCCCTCGGTCCCCCCTTATCAGGGGGGATGATCAAGGCTCCTCCCCTGATAAGGGGAGGCGGGGGAGGGGTTTCTTAAAGGAGTTTCCCATGTCAGACAAAATACGAAAAATAGACGGCATCACCAAGGAATCCACTCAGGCGATGATCGATGATGCACTGTCTGTGTATCCGGAGAAGGCCAAGAAAAAACGTGCGCCGCACCTTGGCGCGAATGACCAGGGTTCCGGCACCGCCTGTGTCAAGTCCAACAAGAAGACTGTTCCCGGCGTCATGAGTGCCCGTGGCTGCGCCTATGCGGGAGCCAAGGGCGTTGTCTGGGGGCCGATCCGCGATATGGTCCATGTGTCTCACGGCCCGGTCGGCTGTGGCTGGTACTCCTGGGGGACCAGGCGTAACCTTGTGACCGGTATCAACGGCGTCACCCAGTTTGCCATGCAGTTCACCTCCGATTTTCAGGAAAAGGACATCGTCTACGGCGGCGACAAAAAGCTGAAGACCTTGCTGCAGGAAGCGGTTGACCTCTTCCCGCTCGCCAAGGGGATCTCGGTCCTCTCCGAATGTCCGGTCGGTCTGATCGGCGACGATATCAACTCGGTCGCCAAGCAGTCCGCCAAGGAGCTGGACCTTCCGATCATCCCCTGCAACTGCGAAGGTTTCCGTGGTGTTTCCCAGTCGCTTGGTCACCATATCTCCAACGACACGATTCGCGACTATATCATTGAAACCCGCGAGTTCGCCGAACCATCCAGCCCCTATGACATCGCGCTGATAGGCGATTACAACATCGGCGGTGACGTCTGGTCGGCCAAGGCGCTGCTCGAAGAAATCGGCCTGAACGTCAAGTCGGTCTGGACCGGCGACGGCGAGCTGGAAAAGATCGCCGCCACCCATACCGTCAAACTGAACCTGATCCACTGCTACCGCTCGATGAACTATATGTGCAAGGTAATGGAAGAAAAGTACGGTATCCCGTGGCTGGAGTTCAACTTCTTCGGACCGACCAAGATCAAGCAGAGCCTGCGCGCCATCGGCGAGCGTTTCGACGATGTGATCAAGGAAAAGGTCGAACTGGCGATCGCCAAGTATGAGCCGATCATGCAGGCGATCATTGACGAATACAAGCCGCGTCTCGATGGCAAGAAAGTCATGTTGCTGGTGGGCGGCCTCCGTCCGCGCCACACCATCGGTGCGTATGAAGATCTCGGGATGGATTGCGTCGGCTCCGGCTACGAGTTTGCCCACACCGACGATTATGATCGTACGGCATCGGAAATGCCGGATGCGACGGTTGTGTATGACGACCCGTCAGAGTACGAGTTCGAAAAGTTTGCCCACGCGCTGAAGCCTGACCTCATCGGCTCCGGTATCAAGGAAAAATACGTGTTCCAGAAGATGGGTATCCCGTTCCGCCAGATGCATAGCTGGGACTATTCCGGCCCGTATCACGGCTATCAGGGTTTTGAGATCTTTGCCCGCGACGTCGATATGGCGGTCAACAGCCCGACGTGGAAACTGGTAAAATCACCGTTCTAAGTATCATCAGCTACGAATGTAAAAGAGCCGGGGAAGCGTATCGCTACCCCGGCTCTTTTGTTTTATAAACGACAGTCAATCCACAGATTACGCAGATTAACGCAGATAAAACCAGTGGTGTCCGGTTAGGTCTTTGCAGTTAGCCTCCCCTCCCTTGGCGGGAGGGGATTGAGGGGTGGGGGAAGCTGCCGCCAGTATCAAATATGGCAAACTCCCCCACCCCCTAACCCCCTCCCGCAAGGGTAGGGGGGACTTTTAAGGCATTCGCAAAAAACAAACCGGAAATCGCTGAGATAAAACCAATCATTGTTTAAAAAACCGGGTCACCTTTTGGTTAAGCCAGTAGTTGTTCCAACTCTCTGATTCGTCGGTGCTAATCTGTGTGATCTGCGTAATCTGCGGATAACCGCACCTTCAGGTTTATTTTCCAGACTCACCCCAGAAGAAATTCGAAATCCTCCCGCGTCAACCCTGCACCACCGCCATCCGCTCCATCCTCCAGGATAGCCTTGTACAGCTTTGTTTTCTGCTCTTTCAGCCCCATCATCTTCTCCTCGATCGTATGGCGCATGATCAGGCGGGTGATCGTGACCTGTTCGGTCTGGCCGATGCGGTGGGCGCGGTCGGAGGCCTGATTCTCAACCGCCGGGTTCCACCAGGGGTCCATGTGGTACACATAGGTCGCACGGGTCAGGTTGAGCCCCTTGCCCCCGGCCTTGAGACTGATCAGGAATACGGACGGTTCCGTTGAGTTCTGAAAACTCTGCACCAGCTTCTTCCGTTGGGGAATCGGGGTCGAGCCATCGAGACGGAGGCAGGCAAACCCCTGCAACTTCAGTCCACTCTCGATGATGTCAAGATAACCGGTGAACTGGGAGAACACGAGTGCGCTGTGTCCCTCATCACGCAGTTCGGCCAGCTGCTCGGCCAAAAAATCAAGCTTTGGCGAGGTGTCGCTGGCGCCGGGGGAGGCGAGGGCGGGGGCGAGGCAGATCTGGCGCAGACGCAGGATAGCGGTAAGGGCGATGATGCGCGCCTGCCCCGGAGCGTGACTTGCGTAGGCTTCCTTGACCTGTCCGCGCACCTCTTCGACGGTGCGCTGGTAAAAGATCCGCTGCTTTGTCGTCAGCTCCAGCGGGATGTCCATCTCGATCTTCGGCGGCAGCTCGCTGGCGATCAGCTGTTTTGTCCGCCGCAGCACAAAGGGGCGGGTGCGGCCGATCAGCCGTGCCGTAGCGGCCGCGCCCTCCCGGCTCAGCCGGCGGCTGAATTCTTCGCGCGTCCCGAGCAATCCCGGCAGGCAGAGATCCATGATCGCGAAGTATTCCCCCAGATGGTTTTCCACCGGCGTCCCGGTCAGCGCCAGGACAAAAGCCCCCTTCAGCTTGCGCACGGCGTTGGTGGTGGATGCCTGCAGGTTTTTAACGACCTGGGTTTCATCGAAGATCATGACATCGAAGCGCTGTTCGGTCAGCAGGTCGCAGTCGCGCTGGATAATGCCGTAGCTCGTGATAATCACGTCGTGATTGGCGAATTCGGCGCTGCTGCGTCCGGCGCCGCTGTAGATCATGACCCTGGCGGAGGGGAGGAAGCGGGCAATCTCGGCCTCCCAGTTGAAGAGGAGCGACGGCGGCGCAACTACCAGGTGGGGCGTTCCCGGCGGGGCGGCGGAGGCCAGTTCGCCGGACATGATGCCGGCCAGCAGCGAGATTCCCTGCACGGTTTTGCCGAGTCCCATGTCGTCGGCCAGGCAGGCGCCGAAGCGGTGCTCATAGAGAAAGGCGAGCCAGTGCCAGGCATCGACCTGATAATGGCGCAGGGTGGCGTTCAGCCCCTGGGGAAGCGGCCGTGTCGCTATTGATGAAAAATTAAGCAGGCTCTCCAGAATCAGGGCATCGTCCGGAGCCAGTCTGACCTGCACGCCGTGACTGCGCAGCTGGAGCCAGTCCAGAATCTGCAGTCGCGGTACGCGCACCAGATCCTGCTCCCCCTTTTTCTTCTTTTTGGCGAACGGCATGACTCCGGCGAACATGGCCAGTACCTGTGAACTGATATCATCCAGCAGCATCAATCTGCCGTCCCGGCGCAGTATGCCACTGCCGTCCATCAATCCGCGCAGCTCTTCATCGGAGAGTATCTCGCCGTTGCAGCGGATCTCCGGCTTCAATTCGAACCAGTCCAGGCCGCTGCGGGTCGCGTCGAGGGAAAATTCCCACGCCGCCGCCGCCAGCGGTTCGCTGTCGATGCGGAGTGTAAATCCCTCTGCCTGCAGGCGCGCCGTCAGGTGCGGCAACTCATCCAGCAGCCTGTTCGTGGCAACCTCTACGTTCACGGTTGCAAAGCCGTCGGCAAAGGATTCCAGCCCGAACGTGTCGTACAGAATGCGCATCAAGCGCGCCTGGCTGCGGAGATCGTCATGCAGAAAGCGCCACCCATGGGGCGTTGCGACGATGATCGTCATCACTCCGTTCCATGATTCGGCCAGAGAGGTGAGAAGCAGCTTCCCTTCCCGCTTGACATCCCGCTTCAAAAAATCCGAGGTGCCGGTCACGGAACGGATAATGCTGTTGCGTGCGGTGGATTTGGTTTCATCCATCAGCACAAAGGCCCCCTCGATCACCGCGCGGACGCGTTTTTTTGCCTTCATCGGTGCCGAAAGGGTCGAACGGCGCTGCGGGTTGAACAGCCAGAACGCGGAAGGAGAAAAGGGGAATGTCTGCCCGTGATAGCGGCTCACCGGTTCAAGGTACGTGGAGCTGCCGTCCAGTCCCAGCGGGATGTCGAGCAGATAGCTCTGGGTTTCTGTTTCGGGTATGACGATCGCTGCGCCGTTCAGGCGGAAGTGGCAATGACCCTCCGGGCCGGTGACGGTGTGCGCAGCAAGGCGGATCGGTACGCTGTTAAAGAGCTCCAGCGGCGCAATGACGGTGTGACGAAGGGTACGGAGTCCCGCTCCGGGATCGGCCGGCGGCGCATCGGTGCCCTCTTCCGCTTCATCGTCATAAAAATCATCCTGCATACTGTCCAACTCTTCAAAAATCGATTCCCAGAGTTTCCAGGCGTTGCAGTTCGCGATCGGCACGATGACACCGGCTGCAAGATCCAGTAACAGCTGTCCGTGCACCATGGCTTTGGCGGTGAGCGGCGTGCCGTCCGCACGGGAACGGGAAATGTGAACCCCATCACTGCGGATGTCGAAGGTGATCCCGGCGTTGCACGGTTGATTACCTCTGTAGGCAAGGGTTGTTTCATCCCCTTCCCGGTCGCGGAATACGATCGGGTAGGCCCCGTCGGTCATCTGGAGGAAGCGCTCGAAATAACGCGCTGAAGATTCATAGAAAAAATTTGTCGCCAGAAAACGTGCCAGTCCGCTCGGCAGACCGCTGGCTGTCCAGCCATACACGGCTTCATCACCCCGCTTGACGGCGCCGCGGATGCTGTTGCCGTAGCCGCCCTGCTCGATCAGCAGCCGGTATTTCGTGGCTTTTACCTGGTCCTGATGCTGTCGCACATTACTCACCTTTCTGCCCGGTACCTTATTGAACTGCAACTGTACAGGTTTCACTTATTAAAAGGCCGATGTCAACGGCAAAAAATAGTCACAATACGGGAGGCTCTTGCAAAAGTCTTAGAATTCAGACTCCCCCTCCCTTGACGGGAGGGGGTTGGGGGGTGGGTGAAGTTGCAAAGTGCTTATTTCATGGCAACGTCACCCCCACCCTAACCCTCCCCCCCCAGGGGGGAGGGGACTTTTGTTGCTTTTGCAAGAGGCTATACGGGAAAAAAGTATTCGAGCAGTGCCCCCGTGTGGCAGCCACCGGATTTTTTAACTCTTGAGCCGTTATCGCCGGGACAATAATTCGACGGGAGTGGAGTTGACGGATCGATTAAAAATATTATACTTGACTCGCGTAAGTAAAAGTCATATTGAGGTTAGGACAAAAAGGATAGAACTTGTCTTTTATTCGTCAGGGGGGCAGATGACTGCAAGGGCAAAACAGCTGTATCTTTTTTACCGGGAAGGTTTCCGCTCCATGGTGGTGGGGCGGACGCTCTGGAAGATCATTATAATAAAACTTTTCATCATGTTTGCGGTCCTCAAGATGTTCTTCTTTCCAAACTATCTTAAAACCAACTTCAGCACCGAGCAGGACCGTGCCGGTCATGTTCTGGAAAACCTTACGCTCGTGCCGCAGTCTCGCTGACGGGGACGGCACTGCAGCCGTTACCGCCGGATAATTTTACCATGGTGGCAGCACGTTCATGCCGCCAGTACACACAAAGGAGGGTATTTTGGAAGATCAAATTTTGAACACGGTGAACTGGGCCAGGGCACAATTCGCCCTGACGGCAATGTATCACTGGATTTTTGTGCCGCTGACCCTGGGGCTGTCCTTTCTCATCGCCTTTTTTGAGTCGATTTACGTCAAGACCGGCAATGAAGAGTGGAAAAAACTGACCAAATTCTGGATGACTCTCTTTGGCATCAACTTTGCGATAGGGGTCGCCACCGGTATCATCCTGGAGTTCCAGTTCGGCACCAACTGGTCCAACTATTCGTGGATGGTGGGCGATATCTTTGGCGCCCCGCTCGCCATTGAGGGAATCTTTGCCTTCTTCCTTGAGGCGACCTTCTTCGCCGTCATGTTTTTCGGCTGGCACAAGGTTCCCAAGGGGTTTCACCTCTTTTCAACCTGGATGGTGGCGATCGGCTCCAACCTCTCGGCTGTCTGGATCCTTGTGGCAAACGGCTGGATGCAGTCTCCGGCCGGAATGGCCTTCAATCCGGACAAGGCCCGCTTTGAAATGCAGAACTTCTGGGATGTGGCCCTGTCACCGGTGGCTGTACATAAATTTACCCACACGACCAGCTCCGCCTTTCTGCTCGCCTCCCTCTTTGTTGTCGGGATTTCCTCGCTCTTTCTGCTGCAGAAGCGGCATCAGAAAATGGCCAAGCGGAGCATGGTGGTGGCAGCGGCTTTCGGTCTTGTCGCATCAATTTTCTGCGCTTTTACCGGAGATGAGGCGGCCTTCAACGTCGCTCACCGGCAGCCGATGAAGCTGGCCGCTATGGAGGGGCTCTATGTCGGCGCGGACAGAGCGCCGCTCATTGCCGCGGGCATCATTAACTCCGCCAAGAAACCGGGCGATAACCAGCCGGCGTTCCATCAGGAAGTTAAAATACCCGGGCTGCTTTCGCTGCTCGCCAACCGCGACCTTAACAGTTTTGTTCCCGGTATCGATGATCTCGTCTTCGGTAATCCCGGACGCAATATTATCGGTGCCGAGCAGCGCATGGTTACCGGCAAGATTGCCGTGGCCGCACTGGCCCGCTACAAGGAAGCCAAGGCTAAAGGAGATATGGCGGCAGCAACGGCCGCTCTGGCTGTTTTTGACCAGCACAAGGGCGATCTCGGGTACGGCTATCTGAAGAGTCCGGTTCAGGCTGTGCCGCCGGTATCAACCACATTCTACAGCTTCCATATCATGGTCGTGCTCGGCACCATGTTCCCGCTGGTCTTCCTGCTGGTTCTCTACTTCACGTTCAAGGGGACTATAGAATCTCAACGCTGGCTGAACCTGGCGTGCTTTGCTTCGATCTTTTTAGGCTATGTGGCGCAACAGGCAGGATGGGTTGTGGCCGAGGTGGGGCGTCAGCCCTGGGCAATTCAGGGGATGCTCCCTGTCGGTGTGGCAAGCACCAACATTGCCTCAAGCAACGTGCAGACGACTTTTTTCATCTTTCTGACACTGTTTACGGCGATGTTGCTGGCAGAGATTCGCATTATGGTGAAGCAAATCAAGATCGGACCGGAGGCATAAAGATATGATAGGAAATCTGGATTACTCAACTCTGCAGCAGCTCTGGTGGCTGATATGCTCCGTCGTCGGGTCACTCTTTCTCTTCCTGACCTTTGTCCAGGGGGGACAGACCCTGATCTTTACCACGGCGACAACAGAAGAAGAAAAGTCGCTGATCATCAACAGCATGGGGCGCAAGTGGGAGCTGACCTTCACCACGCTGGTGCTTTTCGGCGGCGCACTGTTCGCGGCCTTCCCGCTCTTTTATGCCACCAGCTTTGGCGGGGCCTACTGGGTCTGGATGCTGATACTGTTCACCTTTATCCTCCAGGCGGTCAGCTACGAGTACCGCAAGAAGCCGGACAATTTTCTCGGCGCGCGCACCTATGAAATTTTCATGTGCATCAACGGCAGCGTCGGGATCCTGCTGATCGGCGCCGCGGTCGGAACATTCTTCAGCGGCTCCCGTTTCAGTCTCAATATGTACAATTCCGTGACATGGGGCACGCCGTTCCACGGTCTGGAAGCGGCGCTGAACCTGTTCAATCTCTCCTTCGGGCTGTTCCTGGTGTTTCTCGCCAGGGTTCTCGGCGCCATGTACATCGTCAACCATGTTGATCATGAGCCGCTGGTCACGCGCGCCCGTAAGGCAACCCTGATCAACCTCCTCTGGGCGCTGCCGTTTCTGCTGATCATTCTGTTCAAACTTGTCACGATGGACGGGTATGCCGTCGATCCGGTCACCGGTACGGTCTTCATCGAAAAGGGCAAGTATCTCCACAACCTGCTCGGGATGCCGGTCGTGCTGGTTTTGCTGCTGGGCGGACTCGTCTCGGTGGTGTACGGCGTGATCGCCACGGCGTTTCTCGGCAAGAACAGCGGCATCTGGTTTGGCGGTGTCGGTACGGTGCTGGTTGGGCTGGCGATCTTCTCGCTGGCCGGTTATAACAACACCGCCTTCTATCCGTCCATGACTGATCTGCAATCAAGCCTGACCATATACAACGCCTCCAGCAGCAAATACACGCTCACGGTCATGAGTTATGTGGCGATCGCCGTGCCGTTTGTGCTCGGCTATGTTGCCTATGTGTGGAAGCTGATGGATGCGAAAAAACTGACCCTGGCCGAGTTGACCAGCGAAGATTCCAACGAGATGTACTAAACGAAAGAAAGGTGTAAGCCCATGAATACAATTCTGCTCGTAAGCTGGCTGCTGGTAATTGTTGTCTCGTACCAGGGAGCCGTCCTTATCCTCAAGAAGACAGACCTGCTCTAAGCGGCAGCGACATAGCATCCCAGACAGGCGCCGGAGTATATCCGGCGCCTGTTTTTCGTATGAGGTGCAGCTTAAAACATTAGACCTATAAAAAGCATTTGAAACACGGAGACACGGAGAAAATTCGAAGAGTAACAAATGATATATGAAGCTTCATGACTCACCAAAAAGTTTTTTTGGTTTTAGACCTTGAGCCTTTGATTTCTCAGTGTTCTCCGTGTCTCCGTGTTATTGAACTGCCGGTTTTAGGTTGAGCCGGCTTGTGGTCATTGCATAAAAAAACAGCAGCAGACCCGCTCAAGAGCATAAAGCGGTCGCCGCAATAACGGTAACTGCCTGAATCTGCAGATATTACGGTTTTGAACCGTTTTGGGCACACCTTCTGCAAAGAAGCTGTCACAGGCAATTATATATTCCAACGATCAGCACGGCAACGGCGCCCTAACTCTTATTTCACGAGTTATGGGCGCCGTTAGCATTTATGCAAAGGAGAAATATCATGTCAAACCTACTGGGACTCGAAGTTAAAAAGATTGTTGAGACCCCGCCGGAAGAGGTGGAGCGGGTCAAAAACTGGATCAACAGTGAAGAGTACAAAGAGAAGAACTTTGCCCGACAGGCGCTGGTGATCAACCCGGCCCATGCCTGCCAGCCGCTCGGAGCCCAGTTGGCCGCCCACGGCTTCGAAGGGACGCTGCCCTTTGTGCATGGTTCACAGGGGTGCGCTTCCTACTACCGTTCGACCCTCAACCGTCACTTCCGTGAGCCGGCCCCCGCCGTATCCGATTCCATGACCGAGGACAGCGCCGTGTTTGGCGGCCAGAACAACCTCCATGAAGGATTGGAGAATGCGGTCGCCCTTTACAAGCCGAAGATGATTGCCGTCTTCACCTCCTGCATGCCGGAGGTTATCGGCGACGACCTGACCGCCTTCATCAAGAACGCCCGGCAGAAAGGGCATGTTCCGAAAGATCTGCCGGTGCCCTACGCCAACACCCCGAGCTTCAACGGCACCCATATTCACGGCTATGATTCCATGCTCGTGTCGATCCTGAAGGATCTGACCGAAGGGAAGCAGATCGAGGGACGCTGCACCGGCAAGCTCAACCTGATTGCCGGCTGCGACTTCAACACCGGTGATTACCGTGAATACAAGCGCATCCTCAAAGAGTTCGGCGTGCCATATACGATGCTCGCAGATATCGGCGACACCTTCGATTCTCCCTGCGACGGTACTTATAACATCTATGCCGGCGGGACCAAGCTGGAGGATGCCGCCGACTCGATCAACGGCAAGGCCACCATCGCGCTCGGCCCTTATGCAACCCCCAAAACCTTCGGCTGGATCAAGGACACCTATTCCGGCAAACATGTTTCCATGTCGATGCCGATGGGTATCGAGAAGACCGATGCTTTTATCATGAAGATCGCCGAGCTGTTCGGCAAGGAGGTGCCGGCATCGCTGAAGAACGAGCGTGGCCGCGCTGTCGATGCCATGACCGATTCCCAGCAGTATATGCATGGCAAGAAGTTTGCCGTTTACGGCGACCCTGACTACCTGATGGGATATGTTTCGTTCCTGCTGGAGATGGGGGCCCGTCCGCACCACATCCTCTGCAGTCGCGGCAGCAAGAAGGCGGAGAAGGAACTGCAGGCTCTGCTGGACGGTTCCATGTACGGTAACGACTGCAAGATCTACATGAACAAGGATCTCTGGCATCTCCGCTCCCTCGTGATGACCGATCCGGTCGATGCCATCATCGGCGATACCCACGGCAAGTTTGCCGCCAGAGATGCCGGGGTGCCGCTGTTCCGCTTCGGCTTCCCGGTCTTCGACCGGGTCAACAAACACCGCTACCCGATCATCGGCTATCAGGGTGTGGTCAACATGGTGACCGAAATCTGCAACAAGTTTATCGATATCAAGGACGATACCTGTGAGGATCGCTTCTTTGAGATGATGCGCTGATTTCAGGCTGTTTCAATTCGGGCATAAAAACAGGCCGGGAGGATGTTCCTCCCGGCCTGTTTTTATGTGATCCGGTTATGCGGATGAGGTTAGATCTGCTCGAAATACGCCTGGGGATGCTTGCAGACCGGGCATACCTTGAGTGCTTCACTTCCCTCGTGGACGAGGCCGCAGTTCATGCATTTCCAGCTGACCTTCTCCGCGCGGGAGAAAACAGTGCCGGCCTCCAGCTCTTCCAGTAACCGCTGGTAGCGCTCCTGGTGATGCTTTTCGATCTTGCCGATGGATTCGAACAGGAAGGCGATCTCTGCGAAGCCCTCCTCGTTTGCCTCTTTTGCCATGCGTGGGTACATGTCGGTGAATTCTTCCTTTTCACCGGCTGCCGCAGCTCTCAGGTTATCGGCGGTTGAACCAATGCCGGCGAGGAGTTTGAAATGAAGCTTGGCGTGCTCCTTCTCGTTTTCGGCGGTCTCCAGGAAAATAGCGGCAATTTTTTCGTACCCTTCCTTTTTTGCCACCGATGCGAAGTAGGTGTACTTGTTGCGGGCCTGGGATTCCCCGGCGAATGCTTCTTTAAGGTTCTGCTCCGTTTTTGTTCCTTTGATTTCAGCCATGCGGTACTCCTCCCGTTGATGATTTAGATTCGCTCCGTTATACCCGAGCGGGGTGCTGCTTGTAAAGCAGGCACTGCGGCCTTTCCCTGAAGAAAAGACTCTGTTTTGCCTGCTGGTGGCGAAAGAAACGGGATGCGTGTTTCAGTGTACCGCGTGAGGATATCAGGATCCTCACTATTCAGCTCTTACGCTATTGAAATAGTCTCAACTTACTGTTACACAAATAGCTCGTCCCACCCATACACCTGATTTAAAGGCACTCGTATGTCAACCATTCAATCAGAAGAACAACTCCTCTCAATCCTTGACACAATCACCGCGCTGCACCCGGCAGAACGTGCCGCACTTGCCATGCTGGCGGTTATGTACGCACCGGTCGCCCGCACCCCTTTTGCCCACTGCCTCCAGAACGCCGGTATCAGGAGCGTAACGGGAAAGACCGTAACTCCGACCGAAGTGCCGCTGCTGATGGAGAAATTTGTCGGCCTCAATCTGGCGGTGGATGTCAAGGGCTCCTACTGCTGTAATCCGCAGCTGTCTCACCTTCTCATGCGTCAGATAGAGAAGGAGGGGCTGTTTGACCGTTTCACACAGGTGGTGCAGAGCGTGATTGTCCCCCGTGAATCCTGGAACGGAGTTTACTATCGCTCGTACGCGCATTGCGTGCAGGACATCCGCATCGCCCTGTATCGCCGCAATCATGCCGACGTCACCCGGCTGCTTTCCGTATGTGGTGCTAACTATTCGTGGGAAGTCAGCAATAATCATCCTTTTTCGCTCGTATGCCCTGAACCGCTCGATGTCGAATGGCTCAAGGAGATGCCGGAACCGCTCCAGGCCGATATTCTCATCTTTCATCTCGAACAGTCGCTCGTGCGGCTGCAGCCGTCCGACACCTCGTTCGGATTACTCGAAGAACTCATAAATTCACGGAAGGAGTTCTCTCTCGATACCTTGAAGTTCTACCTGACCCAGCTGTTGCTGCGCGGGCAGATCAACACGGCAACGCTGATCTTGAACAACAGTGACGCGCTGCCGCTCCATGAACTGCGCGGCTGGCTGGCGGTGCTGCAGGGGGATGATGACCAGGCCATCGCCCATTTTGAGAAGGGGGTGGCGGCACTTAAAAAGGAAACAGGCAAGCGCAAGGTGTTTTTTCGCGACCTATCCGGCCTGTTCTACCTGCTGGCGCTGATCCGGAGCGGGCTGCCGCAGCAGTTGCAGGCGGCCGTTGAACTGGGTGAATGGGTGGTCAAACAACGCAACCATCCGCAGCAGTTCGTGATCTGGATGCTGTCCCAATACGCCGAGGTAAAGCTGGGTAAAAACCGCGCGAAGCAGGACCTTGTCCAGCTCTGCAACCGCGAACAAAGCCTGGGGCCGATGTCGCAACTGTTTCATTCGCTGATCGGTCACTGGATGCCGGAAACGGTTGCACCGCCACATTTGAAGGCGTTGGAGCGCATCCGTACCGGGGCGACAGCAAGCGGCTATCTCTGGCTTGCGGCAGAAGCGGCTTTTCTCTGCAAAAGGATCAACCCGGACGGCAGGGATATGACTGCCGTGGGTGTGCAGCTGTTTCAAAGCGGCGGGCTCGTCAGTATCAGCGAAAATGCCGATAGCGCCGACAACTGGGAGCGCTCGCTCAAGGCGCTGCTGTCATTGGGGGGTGCCGTTCCGATGGCGGCAAAAGATGGTGCGGCAAAGGCGACGCGCATCATCTGGATGCTTTCCGGTAACGAGACGTACGTCGATATCCAGCCGCTCGAACAGAAACAGAGCGGCAAGGGGTGGAGCACGGGCCGCAATGCGGCGCTGAAGCGATTGAAAGAGGATGGCGTCAAGCTCGATTTCCTCTCCCCCCAGGATCGGGAGATCGTGGCGTGCATAAAAAAGAACCGGAGCGGCTATGGCTATTACGGCAAGGAGGTCTACGAGTTCGACACGGTACGGGCAATCAGGGCCATGGCCGGGCATCCGCTCGTGTTTAACGCGCTGCACGATGACGAGCAGATCAGCGTGGCGAAGGGTGAGTTTGCCCTGGAGGTGAAGCGGGTCAAGGGCAATCTCTGCATCACGCTGAAGCCGACGATCAATGTCGAGAATAATGCCTTTTTCCGTTGGGAAGGGAACAGCCGCCTGCTGTTGTTCGAGCCGACGGCGGACCAGCGCCGCATCGCCGGGATCATTGGTGACAAGTTGATCGTGCCGCAGGCCGGCGAAACACAGGTGATGGCGGCAATCACGGCGGTTTCTCCCCACGTGACGGTCCATTCCGACGTGGCCGGTGAAAATGTGGCGGCCGATGTGGTCGAGCCGGACAGCCGTCTGCAGATCCTGCTCCGCCCCAACAGCGGCGGGTTGGTGATGGAGATCGTCCTGCTGCCGCTCGGTGAGGGAGGCCCCCGTTTCATCCCCGGTCGCGGCGGTGCAACGGTCATCGCCGATGTGAAGGGTAAAAAACTGCAGACGAGCAGGCAGTTGGCGAGCGAGAAAGATCATTTTGCCACGCTGGTGGACGCCTGCCCGGCGCTCGAACTGTCTGAAATACGGGACGGGATCTGGCGCTTTGAAGATCCGGAATCATCCCTTGAGCTGCTTGAAGAGCTGAAAACAGTTGTCGCCAGCCACGCAGAGCGTTACTGCATCAACTGGCCGGAAGGGGAGAGCTTCAAACTGCGGGGACGGGCCGAGTGGCCGAAGATGAAGCTGTCGGTGGGCTCCGGCAAGGAGTGGTTCACCCTGAGCGGCGAAGTTGCCGTGTCCGATGACGAGGTCATGTCGCTGCAGCGGCTGATGGAGCTGGTGGATGGCGAAACGGGGCGCTTCATCCGGCTGGCCGATGGTGACTTTCTCGCGCTGACGGAAGAGTTCCGCCGCAAGCTTCAGGATCTGCGGCGACTGGTGGAGAAGAACGGCCGCTTCACCCCGTTGATCGCGCCGCTGGTGGAGGAGACCCTGCAGGGGGCCGCCTTCGTTAAGGGTGATAAGCAGTGGAAGGCCGATATGGCCCGCTTCAAAACGTCTCAGGAACTTGTTCCGGTCCTCCCGCCGACGCTGCAGGCCGAACTGCGCGACTATCAGCGCGAAGGATTCGACTGGCTCTGCCGCCTCGCAGAGTGGGGTGTGGGTGCCTGCCTCGCTGACGACATGGGACTCGGCAAAACGCTGCAGGCGCTGGCGCTGCTGTTGACAAGGGCTGCCGCCGGTCCGGCGCTCGTGCTCGCCCCCACCTCGGTCTGTTTCAACTGGGAGAGCGAGGCGCGCCGCTTTGCGCCGACCCTCAACCCGCGCATCTTCGGGGGAGGCAACCGTGCCGAATTCATCGACTCGCTCGCGCCGTTCGATCTGGTGATCTGCAGCTACACCCTCTTTCAGCAGGAAGCCGACCTTCTCACCGGGGTACAGTGGGAAACCGCCGTGCTCGACGAGGCCCAGGCGATCAAGAACATGACCACCAAACGCTCCCAGGCCGCTATGCAGATCAAAGCCGGTTTCCGCCTCGCTACGAGCGGCACTCCGGTGGAAAACCGCCTCGACGAACTCTGGAACCTGTTCCGTTTCCTCAACCCCGGTCTGCTCGGCTCTCACACCGGTTTCAGCACCCGCTTTGCACTCCAGATCGAAAAGCATGGCAGCAAAGCCGCCCGTACCCTGCTGAAACGGCTCATCCGTCCCTTCATCCTCCGTCGCACCAAGAGTCAGGTGCTGGAGGAGCTGCCGCCGCGTACCGATATTCTTCACCGCATCGAACTCTCCCGCGAGGAGAACGCCTTCTATGAAGCGCTTCGGCGCACAGCGGTGGAAAAACTTGCCGGTACGGAGAACTCGCCTCCCGGAGAGAAGCAGATCCGCATCCTCGCCGAGATCATGCGCCTCCGCCGTGCCTGCTGCAACCCGCAGCTGGTGATGCCGGGGAGCGACATTCCGAGCGCCAAGCTGGCGGCATTCCGGGAAATTGTCGCGGAGCTGCGCGAAGGGGGGCACCGGGCGCTCGTGTTCAGCCAGTTTGTCGATCACCTCTCGATCCTGCGGCGTGATCTGGATAACGAAGGGATCAGCTATCAGTACCTCGACGGTTCAACGCCGCAGAAAGAGCGGCAAAGCCGGGTCGCCGCCTTCCAGTCCGGCGAAGGGGAGCTGTTCCTGATCAGTCTCAAGGCGGGGGGCGTCGGCCTCAACCTGACCGGCGCCGATTACGTTATCCACATGGACCCTTGGTGGAATCCGGCGGTGGAAGATCAAGCCTCGGACCGCGCCCACCGCATCGGCCAGAACCGCCCGGTCACGGTCTACCGCCTCGTGGCGGCCAACACCATCGAAGAGAAGATCGTCGCCCTGCACCACCAGAAACGCGACCTGGCGGATTCGCTGCTGGAAGGGACGGAAACATCGGCGCGGGTTTCGGCGGAGGATTTGATGGCGCTGCTGCGGGATGTCGGGGAGTGATGGATTCTTTGACTTGAACCCTGTCTTGAGCTAAGTTACCTGCTTTATGGAACCTGCTGGCAATATGAGTCCGAAGTGTTTCGGCTCTTAAAAATGAAAACGGAAGATCAATGACGGAATATCAAAAAAAACAACTTGAACAACAGCTCTGGAATGTCGCCAACCAACTGCGCGGCAAGATGCACGCCGATTTCCTCCCCGCTATCGACGCCAAAATTGATGCGGTTGCAGAGCAGATCGATAAAATGAAACAGTTCAAAAAAGGTCTCTTGCAGCAGATGTTTGTGTAAGGTCCTTCTTCTCTGGTGCGGGGGCAGCAAATTCCCCCCAGCCTCCCTTTCTTAAAGGCGGGCGCAAAAACCAGCCCTCTTTTCGTAAAAAGGGTGGAGTAAAGAGAGTGGCCTTTCAAGTCCCCCTTTAAGAAAGGGGGATTTAGGGGGATTTGCCTTGCGCACCTACAGCAAAAACCTGAAACAACCATCCCGCGAATTGCGCGGGAATATGACCGATGCGGAGCAGTTGCTCTGGTCACGACTGCGGCGTAAACAGTTGCATGGAATCCAGTTCTATCGGCAAAAACCGCTTGGCCCGTATATTCTGGATTTCTTTGCACCCAGCTCCGGATTGGTGATTGAAGTTGATGGCAGTCAACACCTTGAGCCTGATCATCTCGAACGCGACCGGCAGCGGGATCAATGTCTTGCTGATGAAGGGCTGCTGGTATTGCGGTTCAACAACCGGGAAGTATTGCTGGAAACTGATGCTGTTCTGGAGCAGATCGCCGAAGAAATTTTGCGGAGAAGCAAATCCCCCCCAACCCCCCTTTCACAAAGGGGGGAGCAAAAACCAGCCCTCTTTTCGTAAAAAGGGTGGAGTAAAGAGAGTGGCCTTTCAAGTCCCCCTTTAAGAAAGGGGGATTTAGGGGGATTTGCCTTTAAGCTCTGAAAGGATAAAACCATGACCGAAGATATCCGCTGGATACAACGCCTGGACAACTGGACGAAAGCCCTCAATCAGCTTACCAGATTCATGGATCGTAATGAGCTGAACGAACTGGAAGAACAGGGGCTGATCCAGTGCTTTGAATACAACCATGAACTGGCCTGGAAAACCCAGAAGGACTTCCTGGAGGCACAAGGAGTCACCGACCTGTTCGGCTCCAAGAATGTTGCTAAGCAGGCATTTGCTACTGGTCTGATCGATGATGGCAAGGTCTGGATGGATATGATAGAAAGCCGCAATCTTACCTCACACACCTACAATGAAGAGATCACCCAGGAGATTGTCGCGGACATTGTTGACCGCTACTACGCCGCCTTATGCGCTCTGCATCAAAAACTGACCGAGCTTGCACGGAAAGAGCAAAATGACGGCCAATAAAACGCAATTCGGCCTGACAGCGGACGTTATCGAGCGCATCCGCGCCGCCCTGGCCGGTTTCGAACAAATTACAACGGCTACGCTCTACGGCTCCCGCGCCAAAGGAAACTACAAGCCAGGCTCCGATATCGACCTGACCCTGACCACCGTGGGCGAGCTGCAAAATTCCTTTTTAAACCGGGTCGCCATTGCTTTGGACGATCTCGATCTTCCTTATTCATTTGACATCTCTCTGCTCCAGCAAATCAATAATCCCAATCTGGTTGACCATATCCAGCGCGTCGGTGTCGAATTCTACAATGCCGAAACCTTTGCCGCCGAGAAACGGCGCAAGGCCGACGCGCGACGCTATGCCGAGCAGTCCTATCAATCGGAAGCACAACTGGAACAGAACCTGATCCGCCGCCTGAACGGCCTTGGCTACGAGCCCGTCACCATCTGCAACGCTGACGATCTACGCGCCAACCTGAAACGCCAACTGGAAAAGCACAACGAGGTAACGCTCACTACTCCTGAGTTTGCCAGGGTGCTCAACCATCTTGACAAGGGAAATGTCTTCGAACGGGCCAAGATCCTGCGCGACCGGATGCAGCTCACCCGTGATGATGGTTCGTCCCTCTACCTGCAATTCCTTAACACTGAAGAATGGTGCCAGAATCAGTTCCAGGTAACCAACCAGATTACGGTGGCGGGAAGCTATAAAAACCGCTATGACGTGACCCTGTTGATCAACGGCTTGCCTCTGGTACAGATCGAACTGAAGCGGCGCGGCATGGAACTGAAAGAAGCATTCAACCAGGTCAACCGCTATCAGCGGCATTCCTACTGGGCGGAAAGCGGGCTATTCCAGTATGTGCAGCTTTTTGTCATTTCAAACGGCGTGAACACCAAGTATTACGCCAACAACCGCGATCAGGATTTCAAGCAGACCTTTTATTGGGCGGACAGGGATAACAACCCGATCACCCAACTGGACGCCTTTACCGACCTGTTTCTTGAAAAATGTCATGTTTCCAAGATGATCTGCAAGTACATCGTCCTGCACGAATCTGACAAGGTGCTGATGGTGCTGCGCCCTTACCAGTATCATGCCGTGGAAGCTATCGTCGAGCGGGTGAAGAACGGCCGCAAAAACGGCTATGTCTGGCATACCACCGGTTCGGGAAAAACACTCACCAGCTTCAAGGCCGCACAGGTTCTGGTCTCCCTCCCCAAGGTGCATAAGGTTGTTTTTGTGGTTGACCGGGCCGACCTGGACTACCAGACCACCCGCGAGTTCAACTTTTTCCGTGATGGGAGCGTTGACGGCACCAACAATACCGGATCATTGGTCACGCAGTTGGAAGGCGACCACCAACTGATTGTCACCACCATTCAGAAGCTGAACAACGCCATATGCCGCAAGCGTTTTTCGCCGCGCATCGAAGCGCTGCGCAATGAACGGGTGGTCTTTATCTTTGACGAGTGCCACCGTTCCCAGTTCGGGCAGATCCATAAAAACATCACCGGGTTTTTCACCAGGGCGCAACTGTTCGGCTTTACCGGCACGCCGATTTTTGCAAAAAATGCGGTTGGCAACCAGAACGGCAAGCGAACCACCAAAGACCTGTTCTACGAGTGCCTGCACCGGTACGTAATAACCAACGCCATCAGTGATGAGAATGTCCTGCGTTTTTCGGTTGAATACTGGGGCAAGCTGAAACGGAACGATGACACTCTTGTGGATGAGCAGGTTGCATCCATCGACGTCAAGGAGTTCTTTGAAAGCCCGCAACGGATCGAAAAGGTGGCTGACTGGATCATTGCGAATCATGATAGGAAAACCCATAACAAGGCGTTTTCAGCAATTTTTTGTGTGAGCAGTGTCAATGCCTTGATTGCCTATTATGAGACGTTCAAACGCAAAAAGCTGGCGGGCGAGCATGACCTGCGCGTAGTAACGGTATTCACCTATGCCGCCAACGAAGATGATGCCGATGCTGACGGTTTGATCGGCGACCCGCTCCTTGATATCGGGGCCGACACACCTGTCAACAAACATAGCCGCGACAAGCTCGAAGAGTTTATTGCCGACTATAACAGCATGTATCAGACCAGCTTTTCAGTGAAAGACAGCCAGAGCTTTTACCGTTACTATAACGACATTGCCAAGCGCATGAAGGAGCGCGACAAGAAGAGCTTTCAGGACAAGGATCGCGCCGATATCCTGCTGGTGGTGAACATGTTCCTGACCGGGTTTGACGTGAAGAAGGTCAACACGCTGTATGTCGATAAGAACCTCAAATATCACGGCTTGATTCAGGCCTATTCCCGTACCAACCGGATACTTGGCGAGCTGAAATCACAGGGAAATATCGTCTGTTTCCGCAATCTGAAGCAGAATACGGATGACGCCATTGCGCTCTTTTCTAACCCTGACGCCAAGGAAATCATTTTTATCGAGCCCTATGATCGGCATGTCGAGCTGTTTAATGAAGGGGTGATCAAAGTAATGGTGGTGGCGTCAACGCCGGACGCGGTATCCGATCTGATCAGTGAGAAAGACCTGCTGGCATTCGTCCCGGCCTTCCGCCAGCTGATGCGTCTGCTCAATATCCTCAAAACCTTTGCGGAGTTCAACTTTGCCGACCTGGATATGGATGCCCAGACATTTGAGGATTACAAAAGTAAATATCTCGATATTTACGACCACATGCGGACTCTCAAGGAAGAGGGGGGCGCGTCCATTATCGAGGAAGTGGATTTCGAACTGGAGCTGATCCGGCGCGACGAAATCAATGTGGCGTATATCCTTGAACTGTTGGCAAAACTGCAACAGCAGGAGCAGAGTCCTGACACAAAGGAACGCACAAAAGCGAAGCAACAGCGCGAAGCCATTTTTGATCTATTGAGCAAGAACGGCACGTTACGGAGCAAGCGGGAGCTGATCGAAAAGTTCATTAACGACTATATGCCTCGCCTTACCGCCGAGCAGAACATCAAGGAAGTTTTTAGCGAGTTCTGGACGGAAGCAAAGGTTGAGGCGATCAAACAGTTGTGCACAACAGAAGGAATGGATCGGGAAGCCGTTTTGCAGATGCTCGATGCCTATCAGTTCTCCGGCAAAGAGCCGCTCCGTGAGACCGTCTTTGCCGCGCTCGACACCAAGCCCAAGTTGCTGGAACGTAAGAATGTCTTTGAACGTATCGTTGACAAGCTGCTTGCCATAGTCAGGATATTTGATGACGGCCTGGGTGATGTCTGATTCCATTAAACAAGTCCAAAAGTGTATAGTCCTGTCGATTGTTAATTAGTGGAGGATCCCCCCGATGCCGATGACAATTTTTGAGGCGATGAGCGATAATATCAGCTCCTTTCTCGGTGGTGCGGAGGTCGTGCTGTCGCCCGGTTCCGAGCCTTTGCTCTGTGAGATGCACAGTATCTCCCTTCCGGTACTGACGGACGGGCGCGAGTTCATGTTCAGCGCAACCCGTAAAAGCGTTCCCTTCACCCGTATGGAAGAGTCCTTCTGCCGAGAGCTGCTGACCGCGTTTTCCATGCTCTACGGCGGATTCAGGCAGGAGGGGTATGTGGCGCAATTCCGCACGGCGCTTCTTTCCTCCATCATGGACATCACGGTGGCCCGCTCGCTGCGCGTGGATCACAACAAGGGCTTCTGGCCCATTCAGCAGCTCATCCAGCTGTTAAAGAGCCTTTCCTATCAGAAGTACGAGGGCAAGCCGGCTACGACCGGCGTCATCATTCATCGCACGACGCCGGCAGAACTCCGTGCCGTGGTGAAACAGCGCAAACATACCCTCGTGCCGCTGAAAAGTGCACAAAGCATCGGCCCCGGTTTTTTCGACAATCCCCTGACCTATCGCTTTATCGACGGCACGAATCTGTTCTTTCTCGCCGGTATCCAGATGCAGGTAAACGGCATTGTCACGATCTCCGGCACCGCCCTCTTGAATGAGGTGGAGCGACAGACCCAGCGGGAGCTGTTTTCGATCATCAGGAGATGCGGCGCGGGTGCCTTTGCCGTTACGGTGAACGAGGCTTCGGATATCGAGGTGCTCACCAGCCCGGCCCGGATCATGGTGCGGAGAAAAGGGATGTGGAGCATCTTTGATCCAGACATCTTCCGCGCGTTCCTCGGGGACTGTATTGATGCGGAGTCGGCTGAAGACCTCATCTGGACGCTCTATGCACTCTCCAAGATGCGCTATGGCACGGTTGTCATGGTATACGGCGGCAGCGGGAAGAAGCTTGCCCAGTTGAAAAAAGGGGCGGTTGGCGGTTCTGACCCGATCGGGCGCTTGCTGATAGAGAGGGTGCAGAAGCGGAGCATTGGCGAACTGAAGCAGGCCGGGACACTCCTCAGAATCCTGTCATCGGACGGTTTGACCGTGTTCAATGCGAAGGGAAAGCTGGTTGATACCGGTTTCATCATCGATACGTCCCACGCCACGGAGATGGTGGCCGGTGGCGGGAGGACGACGGCCGCCTGCGCTGCGTCACATTTCGGCAAAGTTATCAAGGTTTCACAGGATGGTCCCATCGAGCTGTATGAAAATGGTACGCAGATTTACCGGTTCGGATAGCCGGAAGCGAATCAGCCAAAGACGATCGCCCACCACCATGCCGCAACGACAACGCCCCCGCTCAGAACTGCCAGCAGGAAATTCATAACCCCTCCCGGACGCCCCTGTTTTCCGACTATAACCTCCGCAGCCGTGCCGAAAAACAGCCCGAAACAGAAGCCGAACAGGTGCGCGCCGAGGTCGGTGTTTTTCCCTTCCGTGCCGAGGATCGCGAGCAGCGCCAATCCCGCGGCGACCGGTATGAACCAGCGCCGCTGGAGGTGGTGGCGATAGCGCACGGTGCTGATGGCGGCAAGGATGCCGACCGCGCCAAAAACGGCGGTGGACGCGCCGACCGAGCGGTGCTCCGGCGATTGCACCCAGGCATTGAGCAGGTTGCCGCATGTACCGGAGGCGAGCAGCAGGCTCCAGGCCAAGCCGGAGCCGAGCTCGCGGCAGAGGAGGATAATGAAGACACCGCCGATTGCCAGATTACCGAGGAGGTGAAGCGGTCCGGCATGGAGGGTGAGGGCGGTGACGCAGCGCCACCAGTGACCGTCCCTGATGCTTGCGGCGTGGGCGGTGCCGAGTTCGTACAGGTCCGGGATGCCGTGTCCTGGAAGAGAAATGCCGACCAGTATCAGGTTGTAAAAGGTTGCCAGCAGCAGCAACACTGAAACCGTTGGCAGGGTGTTGTCGATCAGTTGCCGCGCGGCCGGCAACGCCGGGGGCCAGTCCCGGTTGGCTTCCTCAAACAGCTGCAGCTCCCTGCGGGCGCTTTCCAGCTGCTGTTCCGGCACGAGCAACTGCCACCCGTCACCGTGCGGTTCGATGCAGCAGGGGATGGAGCGGGAATCGAGTACGAGCGCCCAGGAGCGCGCCTGACTCTTGGACAGACACGTGTTGTTTTCCGACGGGACAGCTCTCCAGCGGTTGCTGTCCTCATGGTGCTGTTCTTCGGAATGGTTCATGGTTGCAACTATAACCACTAAAGCCGAGAAATGCCATCGGCATTGCGCGAACTAATCCCTTGAACTGGCACCGTTATCAGGTATAGTAAAACCGTTTCTCATTTGTTTATTATTACTGCCTGTCGTTCCCATGGCGTGACATGGTCGGGCAGAAAGCGGTACAGGGTTTGGTCCTTGTCTCCTCTGTAGCGTTACGGAAAAAAGGCGGAAACGGATGATGCTGAAAAAACTGACACTGCTGCTGGTGATCTGTCTCTGTCTGGCCTCTGCCGCGTGTGCGGCCAGTTATGATATCAATCTGACGGCTGAGGAAAAGCTCTGGCTGCGGCACCATCCGCTCATCAGCATCGGGACCATGAGTAACTGGCCCCCGCTTAACTTTACGGACAGCTCCGGTAAGCCGCACGGGATCGGGGCTGACTACATCGAGGCCATCAATAAACGGCTCGGCGGAGCGGCCGTGATACACCCGGCGCCGTTCAAGGAAAACTACGAGAAGGTTCGCACCGGGGAGCTCGATGCCCTCATGGACATAACGGCCAGGCCTGAACGAGAAGCACTGTTCAATTTTACCCGGCCGTATATCAGCATCCCCCATGTCATTGTCGGCCGCCGCGGGGGTGCCTATTTCAATTCTGAAGCGGATCTTGCCGGCAAAACCGTGGCGCTGGAACGCGGCTTTTATAATGTTACCCATTTCAGGCGGCGCGCCCTGAATATTGTTGTCCGGGAATACGGATCAACATCCGAGGCTCTCGACGCAGTTGCCAGGGGGGAAGCGGATGCGTATGCGGGTAATCGGGCGGTCGCAATCTACCTGATCGAAAAGGAGCTGCTGGGTAATCTGCAGCTGATGGGGAGGCTCCAGCAGTCACGGTCGCTGCTGCAGATCGGGGTGGCCAAAAATCGGCCGCTTTTGGCGTCGATTCTCGACAAGGCGCTCCAATCAATGACTGATGATGAACAGCATGCCATCTATAACAAATGGGTCGGATTGAAGTACGAAAAGGGGATGGATTATGCCCTGTTCTGGAAGGTGGTCGCCGTATCAGCGGCGGTCATCCTGCTGTTTTTATTCTGGAACCGGCGGATGGGAAAGGAAATCCGTATTCGGAAGCGGGCCGAAGAGGAGTTGACGGCATACCGGAATGGACTGGAAAAACTGGTCCGGGAACGGACTGCCGAACTGCAAAAGGAAATCGACGAGCGGATCAGGTCGGAACAGATCGCCATCGTCAGCCGGCAGCGCTTCAGGGATATCTTCGATAACATCGCCGATCCGGTCTATATTGCGGACATGAGCGGAAAAATCATTGCCGCCAATGCCCAGGCATCCCGGGAACTCTGCTACTCCAATGAAGAGCTGCTGGCGCTTAATATCCTTGACCTTGATGCTGTGTATGCAACACCGGAATTGCTCTCCGCACATTTTGTGAACCTGCAGGAAAGCGGGGAGATGTTCCACGAAGCCATCCACCGCCGGAAGGACGGGTCGCAGTTTCCGGTTGAGCTTAACGTGCGGCTGATTGACTTTGGCGGTCAGCAATCGGTGTTGGGCGTCGCCAGAAATATTTCCGAGCGCAAGCAGGCCGAAGATGATCGCCACAAGCTTGAACAGCAGCTCCTCCACGCCCAGAAACTGGAAAGCCTCGGCGTGCTGGCGGGGGGCATAGCCCATGATTTCAACAACATCCTGATGGCGATCATCGGCAATGCCGACCTGGCGCTGATGCGGATCAGCAAGGAATCCCCCGCCGTCGAGAACCTGCATCGCATCGAAAAGGCCGCTGTCAGGGCGGCCGACCTGGCCAAGCAGATGCTCGCCTACTCCGGCAAAGGGAAGTTCGTCATCGAGCACATCGACCTGAACATGCTGATGGAGGAGATGCTGCACATGCTGGAGGTCTCCGTTTCCAAAAAGGCGGTGCTCCGGATCAACCAGCATCAGCCACTCCCCCCCGTTGAGGCCGACGCCACCCAGATGCGCCAGATCGTCATGAATCTTGTCATCAACGCTTCCGAGGCGATCGGTGACCGGAGCGGCTTCATCACCATCACCACCGGCTGCATGGTGTGCGACCGGAACTATCTGAAGGACGTCTGGCTCGATGAGAACCTTTCCGCCGGCCAGTACGTGTACCTGGAAATTGCCGACAGCGGGTGCGGCATGGACAAGGATACGCTCGCCAAGCTGTTCGATCCGTTTTTCACCACCAAGTTCACCGGCCGCGGTCTCGGAATGGCCGCCGTACTTGGGATCGTCCGTGGGCACAGGGGGGCTATCAAAGTCTACAGCGAAGTGGACAAAGGGACCGCCTTCAAAATTTTGCTCCCCGCATCCGGTAAGACGGCGGATATCTCTCACGGTGAAGCGCCTGCTGACGGCTGGCTCGGGAGTGGCACGGTGCTGCTTGTTGATGACGAGGAGACGGTGCGCGGCGTCGGCGCCGAAATGCTGCAGGAGTTCGGGTTTGCCACACTCACCGCCAACAACGGCCGGGAAGCGGTAGAGATCTTCAGCTCCACTCCGGACATCGCCTTCGTCATCCTCGACCTGACGATGCCGCATATGGACGGCGAGCAGTGTTTCCGTGAACTGCGGCGATTGGACCCTGACGTCAAGGTGATTCTGTCGAGCGGTTACAGCGAGCATGAGGTGACCCGGAAGTTTGTCGGCAAGGGGCTGGCCGGCTTTATCCAGAAACCGTACACGCTGAGTGTGCTGAAAGAGGCGATCAGAGGACTGTGAGACAGCACCCGGTGGCTGCTCCGGGAGCTGCCCATAGGTGAAGGGGGGTACACGTCATGCGCTATCTGTCGGTAAAGAGTCTCCTCACCAACCCGTACCGTGCCGGCATCGAGATCGGGACGGCGCTCACCGCCATCTCGCCGGAAGTCATACTGCTGTTCGCCTCGATGTCCTATGATCCGGATTTCTCCGATTTTTTCGAGGGGCTTTACGCTGCGCTCGGCACCGAATCGGTCATACTCTTCGGCGGTACCGGTGACGGCATCTACGAAACGAGCGGCGCCGATAACTATGGCGTCAGCGCCCTCGGTATCTCCAGCCGCGGCCGGGTTTCCTGGTCGGTCGCTTTTGAACGGGGGGTTCTGGGCGACTCTTTCGCGGCGGCCAGAGCGTGCGCCCGTACAGCGCTCGCATCCTGCGCGGAGGGGGCGGCGTTCCGCATGGTGCTGGCCGACGGCGCCAAGGCGGACGGGAACGCTATTGTGAGCGGCATTGCGGCGGAAATTGCGGGCCCTTTTTTTGGCGGCCTGACCGGTGACGACCGCAAATTTACCAGCAGCAGGCTCTTCCTGAACGGCGTCGAATATGAAGATACGGTTGCGATCCTGAGCGGCTCCGGTGATATCGGCTTTGTCGTAAATGCCGCCAGCGGCTGGACACCGATCGGTGACGAGGGGATCGTGGAGGATAACAGCGGCTGCGAAATCCGTACGATCAGCGGACAGACGGCTCAGGAATTCATGTCAGAACAGCTGGGCAAGCCGCTTGGAGAGTCCGACCTCGGGGTGGTGCCGCTGGCGGCCTACCATGCCGGATCAACGGAACACTTCTGCCTGCGGACTCCTGCGCATCTTCACGCCGCTAGCGGTGCGGTGACGACCTTTGGCAGCGTCGAGCAGGGTGCTGTTGTGCGCGTCTGCAGCGCATCGCGCGACGATGTTATCAGAGGGGTCACCGATGCTCTCGCGCGGTTGACGCCCGCCTCCCTCGGTTTCACCCCGTCGGCAGCGATCATCATCAGCTGCGCAGGCAGGAAGTGGCTGCTTGCCGACCGTGGTGACAAGGAGCTTTCCGCTTTTTTTGAATGTCTCGGCTACCCCATTCCGCTGGTCGGTTTCCCCTCCTTCGGCGAGATCGGCCCTTTCCGCCATGAAGACGGTACCTATACCGCCGTCAGTTTCCACAACGTGACATTTGTTGTCTGCCTGCTGAGGTGAAACCATGAATGATCGCCTTTTTTCGCTCTGCACCCCCTGTCCCGACGGTTTCACGTTCTGTCGCGAATTCCGGGCGCATGATTTCCGCAGAGCCCCCTTTGCCCTGTATGCCCCGTCATTAGAGGCTGCCCGCGATTTTCTGGGGCATCACCTGCCGCGTTTGTCCGGCGTCATCCTTGTTCCGGGTAACGCCCTCTACTCCGAGGAATTGGCGCCACTTGTTCTGCAGATTGTCGTCTCGCCGGCAATGCTCCCCTATCTTGCCGACTTTGCCGTCCACCAGCTCGTGCAGATCGACCGGCGTGTCAGTGCGGAAGATCTCCGCTCGTTCCTCGTACTGGAAAACGAACGCCTCGAACTGAACAGCCAGCGGGCGTCGGAGGATTTCAGCCGCTTCCGGGCGAGTCTGCTCCATGAGGTCGAGGAGCGTCGGTCGGCCGAGCGGCAGCTCGCGGAAAGCGAGGAGCTGCTGCGACTGATCATGTCTTCTACGGTCGAAGCGATCTACGGGATAAATACCGAAGGGTACTGCACCTTTGCCAACGAATCATGCCTGAAACTGCTCGGTTACACCCATATCTGCGAGGTGCTGGGGCGCAACATGCATGAGCTGATCCACCACCATACTGCGGACGGTCAGCCGATACCGGTGGATGAGTGCCGAATCTTCAAGGCGTTTCGTGAAGGGGCCGGAGCAACCGTTAGCGATGAATTATTTTTCCGCAACGACGGGAGCTGTTTCCCGGTGGAATACTCGTCGTATCCGATCCGCAAGGATGGCACGATTGTCGGCGCGGTGGTCACGTGGCGTGACATCACCGAGCGCCGGCGCGCGGAAGAGGTTCTGAGGGAGACTCAGGAACTGTTTACCCTCTTCATGAAATATACGCCGGTATATACGTTCATCAAGCAGATCGAAGGCGAAAAAAGCCGTGTCATCCAGATAAGCGACAATTTTATCGATATGGTCGGCAGGCCGGCTGAAGAGTTGCGCGGCCGCACCATGGATGAAATGTTCCCTGAGGATTTTGCCCGTAAAATAACGGACGACGATCTGGCTGTCGTGAGTGCAGGGAAGATGATTCAGCTCGATGAGAATTTCAACGGCCGGAACTATACAACCATAAAGTTTCCGATCATCAGAGAAGGGAAAAGTGATCTTATTGCAGGGTTCACCATAGATATTACCGAGCGCACGCGCGCCGAGGAAGAGCGCCGCGCTATGGAGAAGCAGCTGCTCCATGCCCAGAAACTGGAGAGCCTTGGGGTACTGGCGGGCGGGATCGCCCACGACTTCAACAACATCCTCACCGCCATCATCGGCAATGCAGAACTGGCCCTGATGCGGATCGGCAGGGGGGAGCCCGCCACAGACAACCTGAACCGGATCGAGCAGGCGGCTTCCCGGGCCGCAGATCTTGCCAGGCAGATGCTTGCCTACTCCGGCAAGGGAAAGTACATCATCGAGAACATCGACCTGAGCCGCCTTCTGGAGGGGATGCGCCACATGATTGAGGTCTCGATCTCGAGCAAGGCGCAGCTGCGCTTCAACCTGACCACTCCGTTGCCGATGGTGGAAGCCGACGCCACCCAGATGCGCCAGATTGTCATGAATCTCGTCATCAACGCTTCCGAGGCTATCGGCGACAGTAGCGGCGAGATCGCCATCACTACCGGCAGCAGGGAGTGTGACCGGGACTATCTGAAAAATATCCTGCCGGGAGAGGATCTCCCCGCAGGGCTCTATGTGTATCTTGAGGTCGCCGACAGCGGTTGCGGCATGGACACGGAGACAATGGCAAAACTGTTTGACCCGTTCTTCACCACCAAATTCACCGGCCGCGGCCTTGGTATGGCGGCGGTGCAGGGGATCGTACGGGGCCACAAAGGGGCGATAGAGGTGCAGAGTGAACCGGGCAAGGGGAGCTCCTTCAAGATTCTGCTTCCCGCGATCCCGATGAGAATTTATCAGCAAGCCGGTGCTGCCGGCACGGCTGATAGATGCGATCAGAAAAACAATCCGGGGTGAGATCGCCCGGTAATAGTACGATTAAACGGGCGATGGAAATGTGAGGAGAAGTACTATGCAGCCACCAACAATCATGCGCTTTTTGCTCAGTCTGCTCATTCTGTTGCTTTCGGCAGCCACCCCCTTTCCCTCTTTCGCCGTAAACTCTGCCGGGGTCGTCGCGCTGACGGATGCGGAGCGCCAATGGCTCCGTGATCACCCGGTCATCACCCTTGCCCCTGATCCCGATTTCAAGCCGATCGAATATTTTGACAAGAACGGCGCCTATCAGGGCGCCGCCGCCGATATCGTCCGGATACTGGAGAAAAAGCTCGGCATCACCATCACGATAGTCCGCCCGAAAAACTGGGACGATGCGATGGCCAGGTTCAAAGGCCATGAGGTAGACCTGCTGGGAGCGATGGTGAGGACTCCCGAGCGGGAGAAGTTTGCCCTCTTCAGTGAGACCCTGGTGGCTGTGCCTGGGGGGATTTTTGCCCGCAGCGGTTCGCCTGCCGATCTGACCCTGAAGGATCTGAACGGGAAGAAGGTCGCGGTCGTTTCCAACTATGCTGCCCATGACATCATCAGAAGCCTCTACCCCGGGATAAAACTGGAGGTGGTCGGCGATATTGCCACCGGCTTGACCAAGGCGTCGCTCGGCACGGTGGATGCCTATGTGGAGAACATGGCCAATGCCACGTTCTATCTGCAGGAGGCGGGCATCACCAACCTCCAGCTGGTCGGCAGGACTGACTTTGACTACCGCTGGGGGATCGGTATCCGCAAGGATTGGCCGGAGCTGCAGGGTATCCTCAACAAGGGGCTGGCGACGATCAGCGAAGAAGAACGGTCGCATGCAACCAGTCGCTGGATCCACATCAAAGGGGAGCAGTGGCGCCCCAGCAAATTATTCATGGCCGGTGCCGCCGCTGCCACGTTTGCCCTGCTGCTGCTGATTGTCGCCGTGTGGAGCTATTCGCTGCGGAAAGCGGTGAAGGCCCGCACCGCCTCGCTGCAGCGGGAAATAGAGGAACGGCACAAAACAGAGGCGGCCCTCGAAGCGTTGAACGGGCAGCTGGAGGTACGGGTCGGAGAACGGACCCGGGAACTGCAACGGGAGATTGTTGAGCGGATCAGATCCGAGGAACAGCTCACGGTCAGTGAAGAGAACTACCGCTGTTTTGCCGGGCTCACCTCAGATTATGTGTATAAATGCTCCCGGGCGGGGGAAGCGCCTTTTCGGGTCCGCTGGATCGGGGGCTCGGTTGCCGCCATTACCGGTTACACCGCCGAGGAAATTTATGAAATGGGCTGCTGGCTGCCGCTTGTTCACCACGATGACCGGGAAACGGTTGCCTCGTATCTGCGTGGCCTGCGTCCCGGTGATGTGAAGCTGCTGGAGTTCCGGCTCGTGACGAAGGAGGGGAAAACCCGCTGGATATCCGAGAAATCCCGTTGCGAGGCGGGGGAGACCGAAGGGGAACTGGTACTGTTTGGCTCCTCGACAGACATCTCCGAGCGCCGTCTGGCCGGAGAGGAACGCCGGAAAATCGAGCAGCAGATGCTGCACGCACAGAAACTGGAGAGCCTTGGCGTGCTGGCGGGGGGCATCGCCCACGATTTCAACAACATCCTTACCGCCATCATCGGCAATGCCGACCTGGCGCTGATGCGGATCAACAAGGAATCACCTGCCGTGGATAACCTGCAGCGCATCGAACAGGCCGCCGCCCGGGCGGCCGATCTGGCCAAGCAGATGCTTGCCTATTCCGGCAAGGGAAAGTTCGTTGTCGAGAATATCGACCTTAATTGTTTGTTGGAGGAGATGCTCCATATGCTGGAGGTGTCAATCTCCAAGAAGGTGGTGTTGCGACTCAATACTCATCAGCATCTCCCCCTTGTGGAGGCCGATGCCACCCAGATGCGCCAGATCATTATGAACCTTGTCATCAACTCTTCCGAGGCGATCGGGGACAAGAGCGGTGTTATCGCCATCACCACCGGCTGTATGGACTGCGACCGGAGTTACCTGAAAGACGTCTGGCTGGATGAAAACCTGACCGACGGCCTCTATGTCTATCTGGAGATTGCCGACAGCGGCTGCGGCATGGACAGGCAAACGCTCTCCAAGCTGTTTGACCCGTTTTTTACAACCAAGTTTACCGGCCGCGGCCTCGGGATGGCTGCGGTGCTCGGCATCGTGCGGGGGCACAAGGGGGCTATCAAGGTTTACAGTGAAGAGAACAAGGGGACCAGCTTCAAGATTCTGCTGCCGGCGAGTGAACGCCCGGCCGAACTTTTCAACGGTGCTGCGCAGAAGGATGCGTGGAAAGGGAGCGGGAAGGTTCTGCTGGTGGACGACGAAGAGACCATCCGCGGCATTGGCGCCGAGATGCTCAAAGAGCTTGGCTTCGCCACAATCACCGCCGGAGACGGCCGTGAAGCGGTGGAGGCTTTCAGGCAGAACCCCGACATCGCCTTCGTGATTCTCGATCTGACGATGCCGCACATGGACGGGGAGCAGTGCTTCCGGGAGCTTCGTCTGCTCAACCCGATGGTGAAGGTGATCATGTCGAGCGGTTACAACGAGCAGGAGGTGACGCAGAAGTTTGTCGGAAAGGGGTTGGCCGGTTTTATCCAGAAACCGTACCGCCTCTCGGCGCTCCAGGAGGTTATCCAAGGTATTGCTGCTTGATAGATCTGCAGTGCTTATTAAATGAGCAGAATTGGCTTTGGCCACGGTGATTCTGGGTTGAAGCGGCAATCAACCCAAAAGCGGCAGTCGATCCGCAGATTACACAGATTGACGCAGATTAAACAAAGCATTAAATAAAAAATCAAACCTGCCTTTTGGGTTAAACCAGGATTTTACCCAAGGTCCTTATTTCTCTCTGTTTAACTGTTTTTATAGGATTACAGGTTTGTGCTTTAATCTGCGTACATCTGCGTAATCTGCGGACAGCCGTGTCCAGGAATGATGATTACGATGGTGTTGCAGGCACATTGGCACGCCACATGCTAGTAAGAGAACAGCATCACCATTCCAATACTACTACTTTGGCAAAGGCGCCAACCATTTTACGCAATGGTGGCGCCTTTTCTATTCAGCGAGGGACTCATTATGGCAAAGCCCGATTATTATGATGTAACCGACTGCGAAACCAACGACAAGGGCGCGCCCAAGTTCTGTAAAAAGTCTGAGCCGGGTGAGGGGACCGAACGCTCCTGTGCGTATGACGGTGCGCGGGTCGTGCTGATGCCGATCACCGATGCCATCCATCTCGTACACGGACCGATCGGCTGTGCCGGCAACTCCTGGGATAACCGGGGCGCCCGGTCGTCAGATTCCCAGCTGTACCGGCGCGGCTTTACGACCGAGATGTTGGAGAACGATGTCATCTTCGGCGGCGAGAAGAAGCTCTACCGTGCGATCCTCGATCTGGCCGAACGCTACCATGATCAGGCGCGGGCTATCTTCGTCTATGCCACCTGCGTGACCGCCATGACCGGCGACGATGTGGAGGCGGTTTGCACTGCCGCCCAGGCAAAGGTCGCGATCCCGGTCATCCCGGTCAACACCCCCGGGTTCATCGGCGACAAGAACATCGGCAACCGCCTGGCCGGAGAGATCCTCTTCAAATATGTGATCGGCACGACCGAACCGCCGGTTCTGGGCGACTATCCGATCAACCTGATCGGTGAGTACAATATCGCCGGTGACCTCTGGGGGATGCTGCCGCTTTTTGACCGGCTCGGGATCCAGATACTTTCCTGCTTCAGCGGCGACTCGAAGTTCGAGGAGCTGCGCTACGCCCACCGAGCCAAGCTCAATATCATCATCTGCTCAAAATCGCTGACCAACCTTGCCAAGAAAATGCAGAAAACCTACGGCATGCCATATCTGGAGGAATCGTTCTACGGCATGACCGATACGGCCAAGGCGCTGCGCGACATCGCCCGCGAGCTGGACAACATCGTGGGGGGGCTGGAGAAGCGGACTATGCAGGACCGGGTGGAACGGTTGATCGATGAGGAGGAGGGGAAATGCCGCGACGCGATTGCACCCTACCGTGCGCGTCTGGAAGGAAAGACGGCGGTTCTGTTCACCGGTGGCGTCAAGACCTGGTCGATGGTCAACTCCCTGCGCGAGCTGGGGGTCGAGGTGCTGGCGGCCGGCACGCAGAACTCGACCCTCGAGGATTTCTACCGCATGAAGGGGTTGATGCACAAGGATGCCAAGATTATCGAAGATACCTCCACTGCCGGTTTGCTGGCGGTCATGCGCGAGAAAATGCCCGATCTGATCGTCGCCGGCGGCAAGACCAAGTTCCTGGCGCTGAAGACCAAGACCCCGTTTCTGGATATCAATCATGGCCGTTCCCACCCCTATGCCGGCTATGAGGGGATGGTGACCTTTTCAAAACAGCTGGACATGACGGTCAACAATCCGATCTGGCCGGTCCTTAATGCTCCGGCGCCATGGGAGAAGAGCCCTGAGGCGCTGCAAGCTGATGTTGCCGCGGCGGCAGGGCATGGCGAGACATTTATGGCTCTCCCCATGCCCAGTCAGCAAGAGCTAACCCCCCCAGCCCCCCTTATCAGGGGGGAGCGTGAGTCTACTCCTCCCCTGATAAGGGGAGGTCGGGAGGGGTTGAAGGCGGCCACCGTCAATCCGCAGAAGAACTCCCCCGCACTGGGCGCTACCATGGCCTATCTGGGGATTAACAACATGCTCGGGCTGCTGCACGGCGCCCAGGGGTGTTCGACGTTTATCCGGCTCCAGCTGTCGCGGCACTACAAGGAGTCAATCGCCCTCAACGCCACCGCCATGAGCGAGGACAGCGCGATCTTCGGCGGCTGGGAGAACCTGAAAAAGGGGATCGGGCGGGTGATCGAGAAGTTCAGCCCCGAGGTGGTGGGGGTGATGACAACCGGCTTGACGGAGACCATGGGAGATGATGTTCACAAAATCATCAAGGAGTTCCGGGCGGAACATCCGGAGCATGATGCCGTGCCGATTATCTGGGCATCCACACCTGATTACTGCGGCTCGATGCAGGAAGGGTACGCCGCTGCGGTGGAGTCGATCGTCACGACTCTGCCGGAAGGGGGGGAGGTCATCGCGGATCAGGTCAACCTGCTGCCGGGAGCTCATTTGACCCCTGCTGATGTGGAGGAACTGAAGGAGCTGATTGAATCTTTCGGGCTGACGGTGCTCTGCATTCCCGACATTTCCAACGCCATGGATGGTCATATCGATGAGGTCGTATCGCCGCTGTCAACCGGCGGCATCACCGTTGAAGACATCAGAAGGGGGGGGCGCAGTGTTGCGACATTATATGTCGGAGATTCGTTGGCGAAGGCCGCTCTCAAGCTGAAGGAAAAGTTCGGCATCCCCGCCTACGGCTTCACGTCGCTGACCGGACTTGCCGAAACGGACGGCTTCATGGAGGCGCTGTCGGCCATCAGCGGCCGTCCGATCGCCGATAAGCAGCGCCGCTGGCGGAGTCGCCTGATGGATGCGATGGTGGACAGCCATTACCAGTTCGGCACCAAGAAGGTTGCGATTGCACTGGAATCGGATAATCTCAAGACACTGACCGGCTTCCTGGCGGGAATGGGGTGCGAGATCCAGGCGGCGCTGTCTGCCACGAGGACGCGCGGGCTGGATGCGCTGCCGAGCGATAACGTGTTTGTCGGGGATCTGGAGGATCTGGAGGGCGCGGCCGTCGGTGCCGACCTGATCGTCGCCAACTCCAACGGCCGTCAGGCGGCGGGCAAACTCAAAATCGGCGCCCATCTGCGGGCCGGCCTGCCATCCTTCGACCGCCTGGGTTCTCACCAGAAAGTATGGGTGGGGTATCGCGGTACGCTGAATCTGGTGTTCGAGACCGCCAACCTGTTTCAGGCCAACGCGAAAGAGGCGCAGAAGCTGGCGCATAATTGAAAAAAATGGACCGGCTCCTTGTACGGGGGCCAGTCCATTTGATAATAACAAACCTGTCGGTTTCTTTTAGAATTTAAATTGTCTTACTAACCGCTGCAGCTCCTCCGCATTGCCATTCAGCTGTGACGCAGCCGTTGCCGACTCTTGCGCACCCTGCGACGTCTGCTGAACGACCTCGGTAATCTGCATCATGTTATTGGAGATCTCGCTGGTGGTGGCGGTCTGCTCTTCGGCAGCGGTGGCAATCTGGTTGACCTGCATGGCGACATCGTTGATCTGCTGCAGGATGTCGTTGAGTGATGTTTCGAGCTGGGCAGCTTCTGCGGCGCCCTTTTCGGTCCCCTTTACTCCCTCTTCCATCGAGATGATAGCCTGTTTCGTTTCGGTCTGAATAGCCCTGATCATTCCGCCGATTTCCTTGGTGGCATTTGTTGTTCTGGTCGCGAGGTTCCGGACTTCATCGGCAACTACCGCAAATCCACGCCCCTGTTCCCCTGCTCTGGCGGCCTCGATTGCTGCATTCAGCGCCAGCAGGTTGGTCTGGTCAGCAATGTCTTCAATGGTTGCTACAATTGCACCGATCTGGTCGGAGCGTGTTCCCAATGATTCAATGATAACGGCATTCTCCCGGGTTTTTTCACCACGGGATTTAATGCCATCGATGGTGTGACGCGCAACCTCTGCGCCGTTGCTTGCAGCTTGAGAGGCACGCTGCGCACCTTCGGCGGCCATTTGGCAATTCTGTGCGATGTCGCCAGATGTTGCTGACATCTCCTCTCCGGCCGTTGCAACAGTTCCAGTCTGGGCCGCTACTTCCTCCGCACCGGTGGCGATTCTCTCGGCTGTACTGTACACCTGACTTGCCGCTGCAGACACCTGTGTGGCGCTGGACGCTACTTTTGACAGCGCCTGGCAGAACGAGTCCGCCATGTCATCGAATGATTTTCCAATAGTTCCAAACTCGTCCATGGTTGTCAATCTGGCCCGCTGTGACAGATCGCCGGTGACCATTGCACCGCTGATGTTGATAAGAACTGATGCGGCGGATGAAATAGAGCGGATGATCATGAGACCGAGTATTAATGACACCAGGATAGAGGCGATTATGGCCCCAATGACCAACGCCAGAGTCCTGTGATACCTGCTTACGGCCTTCTCGTGGGCTGCTTTCGCCTGTTTTTTCTCATTGTCATACATCTTTTGCGCAGGCTCGTTAGCAGCCGCAAAAAGGGGGTTGGTTGTATTTATTGTGAGCTCGGTTGCGTCATGATACTTGCCTGCCAGGATCAGGTCACGCACCGGCAACAGTCCTTCCTTTACAAACTTTTCCCGTTTTTCGGCAAAATCGTTTGCCAATAATTTTTCATCGGCACTCAGTGCACCGCTGGTGTATTCTTTCCAGATGGAGGTAATTTCCTCGATGTTTTTACCTACGGAGTTGAGGTGCAGTTCCATTGCATGGTTGTGCAGTTTGACAATTTCCGGACTCTCCGGATTGTGCTGAAGAGCAAGAAGCAACTGTATTCGGTTGTCACGCATCAGTGCCATGATCTGACTGATCTGTGTGACATTTGTCAGGTTTTCCTTGTACAATGTTTCGATAGTCTCGTTCGCTGATTTCATCCCGACCAAGCCGAGTGCCCCGGCAATGGTGACAGACACGCAACCTACCAGCAAAATGATGAGAATCTTGGTTTTAATGCTTAAACTCATTGTCTAACCCCCCTTGATTTTTATTCAGTAGTGTGGGGTAAGTCTTTGCGGTTAGCCTCCCCTGAGGCAATTGCAAAAAAACAAACTGACATCGCTATCGAATGTGTGGGTGAACAATATATATGACGTTTATAATTAAATCAATTTTTCTATATCGCTGAAATCGGTCTGCTCTTCCGCTTCATCCTTCAGCAGATCCCTGATTTCAACGAAGTTTTTGATATTGCCGAGGAACAGGTCGAGAAGGTCAGGGTCGAAGAACGTGCCCCGCCCGTCTACCATGATGCTGATGGTCTTTTCGAGCGGGAAGGCCTTCTTGTACGGGCGCTCCGAACTGAGAGCGTCAAAAACATCGACAATGGAAACAACCCGGGCAAACACATGGATATTTTCCCCCTTAATTCCGGTGGGGTAGCCGCTGCCGTCCCATTTTTCGTGATGTTGCAGGGCAATGATTCTGCCGGCATCGATGACCGGGTAGCGATCTGCATCCGAAAGGATTTTGCCGCCGATGGTGGTGTGCATCTTCATGATGTTGAATTCGGTTTCGTCCAGCTTGCCCGGTTTGAGCAGGATCCGGTCCGGAATGCCTATCTTGCCGACGTCGTGTAGTGTAGAAGCGAAGCGGATGGTTTCGCACTCGCCGTCGGAGAGGCCGGCCAGATTTGCCAGATGTTTTGAAAGTTCGCTGATGCGCCTGGTATGCATGCCGGTTTCCTGGTCCCGGAATTCCGACGCGCGCCCAAGGCGGAGTGATATTTCATATTCCGCCTCGCGTGAGAGTAGTAGTGCTTTCTGCAGTGCGGCGGTTTTCTTGACGACCTCTGTTTCCAGAACACTGTTCATATCCTTTGCCAGGTCGGAAAGTTTCTTGCTGCGCACATGGTTCATAACCCGCAGCCGTAACTCCTCCGGGTTGTACGGTTTGGCAATAAAATCATTGGCACCCAACGCCAGCGTGCGGTTTACCTCGTGTGTCCCGGCTGTCACCACAATCACCGGAATATCCCGCCAGTCTGAGCTCTGCTTGAGGCGCTTTATCGTCTCATACCCATCCATGACCGGCATGCCGAGATCGAGAAGGATGACGTCAATATTTGGCTCGGTTTCCAGCACATTAATGGCCGCCTGACCATTTTCTGCCGTGAGCAGTCTGCACTCCAGTTCAGACAGTAAGACTGCAAGCATCTGCAGGCTCATGATGTCATCATCAACAGCCAGGATGGTTACTTCATCAAACATGGTCATTCTCCGAGAGCCTCCGAATATTCATAATTGGTACGGGTCCGGACTTATTCAGTTGCAGCTGTTGTCCTGCCCCTGCCAGTGTGAACTGCACAATAAGATCAGTAACTTTGCTAGCACAGCATTGCCGCTATTACAATAGGGAACTGGCAGATGCAGGGCGTTGCCTCCCTCAAGCTTTGCAGGATGGTTGGCTCCACAGCTTTGCTGGATAAGGTCCCCTTGATGGTTTCCAGGGAAAGTCTCTTAAGGGCAGGGCCTGTGTGGAAGCTGGGGGTGACTGATTTATGTGTGCCGGGCGTGGGAGAGTGTGGGTCGGAGGTTGTCAGTCTGATACGTTCAGTGGCGAAGAAGTATCCTCTCTTTCTGCATCACCCAGAAGCTCACGCACTCTGCGCAGGAGTGTGGCGGGTAGTACCGGTTTGCTTATGAAGGGGAGACTGTAGTCAATCGCCAGTTTTCCACCGCTGATTTCATCGGTGTAGCCGCTGACAAAGCATGCTTTGACGTCCGGTCGGATGGCGCGGATTTCGTCCCAGGCCATCTTGCCGGTCATCTTCGGCATGAGGGCATCCATAATCACCAGGTCTATCTGCCCCTGGTAACTCCTGAAAAGTTCCACCGCCTCGATTCCGTCACGAGCCTTAAGAACCGTGTAGCCATGAGATTCCAATATGCTTGTCGTCAACTCCATCTGCATGCGGTCGTCTTCCGCCAGAAGAATGGTTTCACCGCCGTGGGTGACCGGCTCTGCTGCGGTAAAGGAAGCATCCAGGCCGCTTATGACGAGATCCAGCTCCCGGGCGTAGCCGGTCAGGTGCTCTTCCAGCTGGTCATCCCTTTTTTCAGCGATGGTTTTTTCCAGCAGCATGGCTGCCGCCGAGAGAGCGGCGGCACCGATGATCGCGGCTACCGACTTCATGCTGTGCGCCATCATGCTGGCAGCGTCACGGTCTCCGCTGCCTATGAGCGCACGTATTTCATTCAGGTCGTCACGTTTGGTCGCCTGAAATTTCAGCAGCATTTCCCGGTACAGGGTGTGGTTGTCGTTACACATCTGCAGGCCGGTTGTGGTGCTGATGCCGGGCAGGGACGCGGGCAGGTCGGTTTTTTCAACCGCTGCCGGCGGCGGAGCCTGAAGGAACTGCTGCCGTGGCCGGATCCACTTGGCCAGCAACCGCCTCAGTTCACCACTGTCGATAGGCTTCGAGATATAATCATTCATACCGGCATCAAGGCAGCGTTGGCGATCCTGGGCCATGGCGTGGGCGGTCAGGGCGATAACCGGAAGAGTGCTGAGGCCGGACATGGTGCGCAGTTGCCGGGTGGCTTCCAACCCGTCCAATACCGGCATCTGCACATCCATCAGCACGGCATCAAACGTTTCTGCGCGGAGTTTTTCGAGTGCCTGCTCTCCATTGACCGCCAGGGTAACGCAGAGTCCTGCCGATTCCAGCATCTCTGTGGCCACCATCTGGTTGAATTCGTTGTCCTCCACCAGCAGTACCTGTGCCCCGCGGATTGCATCATTATTTTCCGTGGCATCTTTGGGTGCTCCTGATGCGGCCGATACACGTGCGTCCTTGTCGAGTGCTCCCATGATGCCGTCGAAAAGGGTCGAAAGAGTGACCGGTTTGCAGAGAAAGCCGTCCAGCCCGGCCTGACGTGCCCGTGTCTTTGCCTCTTCGGAGCCGTAGGCGGTGGTCATGATGATCTTTGGCTGCGGTGTAATGGTCGGGTCGCTTTTAATCATCCGCGCCGCTTCAAATCCATCGACCTCCGGCATGGCCCAATCCATAATAACCAGATCGAAAGGATTGTCAGCGCAAGCCAGTTGCAGCTCTGTGATCGCCCGGCTGGCATCCTCTACAGCCGTCACGTGGAAGTTGAGCGACAGAAGCTGTGAAGAAAAAATTTCACGGGAGCTGCAGCTGTCGTCAATGACCAGTACCCGTTTGTGTCTCAGCCCGGGCTCGTTTGGCTCAAGCCGCTGTGGCAGTAGCGTGCCGATGGTGTACGTGAGTACAAAAGTAAACTCACTGCCTTGGCCCGGCGTGCTTGCAACAGAAATCTCCCCGCCCATCATCGCCACCAGCTGCCGGCAGATGGCAAGTCCCAGCCCGGTTCCGCCGAACTTGCGCGTCGTGCTGGCATCAGCCTGGGTAAATGGATTGAAAAGTCGCGATTGCTCTTCATCTGTCATGCCGATGCCGCTGTCGCGAACAGTGAAGCGCACGGTAACGCTCGTGTTATCTCGATGCAGCTGGCGTACGGAAAGCAAGATGGTACCGGATGCGGTAAATTTTATGGCATTTGTGACAAGGTTGAGAAGAATCTGTCCAAGCCGGAGCGCATCTCCGACCAGAGAAGGCGGCAGGTCGGGCGAAACATCAATCTGAAGTTCAAGATTCTTCTCCTTGATCTGGGGGGAGACGATGGCGTCAAGTTTCCCGAGCACCTCCTCAAGAAGGAAATCACTGTGCTCAATTTCCAGCCGCCCCGCCTCGATTTTGGAAAAATCCAGGACGTCATTGATGATGCCCAGCAGCGAATTGGCGGCAAAGCCGACCTTGCGGAGATAGTCTTGCTGTTTGGGGGTCAGCTCGGTTTGCTGGGCCAGCTGCGTCATGCCGATAATGGCGTTCATGGGGGTGCGAATCTCGTGGCTCATGTTGGCCAGGAAACTTCCCTTGGCGACGTTTGCCGCCTCGGCGGCATCACGAGCCTGGGCCAGCATGATGTTGGCGGTTTCCAGCTCTGTTGTCCGTTCGATCACCCGTTGTTCCAGCTCCTCGTTCAGCAGCTGCGTCTCGGCCACCATCGCTTGCAGGCGGCGTGCCATGGTGTTGAAGGATGTGCCCAGGTGGCCGATTTCATCGTTCGTATCGTCATCCACCACGACGGTCAGGTCTCCCCCCGCAATGGTCTGGGCTGCTCCGGTTAATCTGACCAGTCGCCTCGTCAGCAGGAGGCCGATGAAGTACCCGGCCACAAGCAGCAGGCCAAGGCCGGCGATGGTGGTAAGCAGGCTGGTTTTCATCACCAGTGCATGCTGTTTATCGACCTCGGCGTGTGAAAAACGTATGGCGATGGTGCCGAGTTCCCCTGCTGCGTTGGCAATCTTGCTCTGTCGCCACTCGGCGGCGACCGGGGAGGGCAGAGCAGATATCTGCGCCCCCAGCTCTGCCGGATTGGTGCTGGATACGACAACACCGCGATAATCAGCTACCCTGATATGGAGAATGTCGGGGTCCTGGAGCAGTTTGTCCAGATACAGTTGCAGGACTTCATATTCACTGTTGAGGATGGCGCTGCGGCTGATGTCCTCCAGAAAGGAGGCAAAGACCTCTTCTTTTGTCGCCAGCTGCTGTTGCGCGATATTGTTGGACATGGTGACGTTCTGCCAGACAACCATGGCGAGAAGAACGCCTGCAATCATAGTGATGATGACGGCTATCCGGTACTTGAGGGAGGTGAACATGGTTATCTGGAGTGGTCGTTATGCATCATGGTGCGGACAACGTCATATTCTTTGTCGGTTGCTTTACGGAACGGTTTTTCATTCGTCTCGACAAATTTGTGGCGCAGTTCGGGGCTGACACCGGCCAGGTCGGTGGTCAGCAGGACTCTCAGCATCGTGTCGCGGTCCTTTTGCGGCAGCTCCTTTTTGACGACGAACAGCGGTGTGGGGATTGCGGGCGATTCTTTGATCAGCCGAAACGTTGTCTTTAACTGCAGCTCCGCCAGGCGTACAGAGGTTGGTGATACGCCGCAGGCTGCGACGTTGCCGATCATAAGCTGCTGCAGGCAGGCCTGATGCGAGGCCATGAAAATAAACATCACATCCTTGCCCGGGGTCAGGCCGGCATTTTTTGTGACGATGCTGTTGAGGAAGCTGACTGCGGAGGCCTTGGGCGGCATGCCCATGTTTTTACCCCTGAGGTCCTTCATGTCACGGACCGGGCTGTCATTTTTGACAACAATATAGCTGCTTAAAATCTCGTTGCGTGACGCCAGCGGGAGCAGCCCTGCAGACTTTGCCAGACGGGCGTAGTCAAAAGGCTGAATGAAGGCGATGTCAAAGACACGGTTTTTGAGCTCATCGGTGAATTTATCGAATGATGAGGCGCTCCTGACTTTGACCGGCCGCCCCAGCGCCTGGGAAAGTTCGGCCGCCAGGGGGGCAAAAATCCCCTCGATAGTGGTGGTGGGCACAAAGGGGAACACCCCCATGATGTAGGGATGTGTAGCGCCTTTTGCTTCGGCGCTGGCGACAAGTGGCTGAGCAAGCAGGATGAGACAAAGGGTGACACGGATAAAGGTTGTGTTCATGGCAGATAACTCCTCTGTAGAGGCGGTATACGCGGCTGCTGGTCTGAATACTAACGAATTGTACGACGCTTTTGCGTTTTGTCCAGTGTATGGTGGTGCACATGCAGAGGTGCATGCTGATTGCTGCATGAAAGTGTGCCATGGCAAGGTATCATGGTGCATCGACAGATCACGGCACGCTTGCACAAAATATATGCATATGTGCAGTTCGAGCAGAAAGGGGTGTCGAGACGTTGTCCTGTTATTTCAGTAGTTTAGCGGTTGGCACGCTATGTGCTAAATATGATGTCAGCTCCAATTGCTCTACATACTACAATAAGCTGCTGAACCGGCAAAGGCGCCACCATACGTAAATAAATGGTGGCGCCTGTTTGTTTTAGAAAGGACGATACCAATGAAAATTGCATTTACGACATCAAGCGGCGAAATTATTGACCAGCACTTCGGCCAGTGCCAGAGCTTTCACATCTGGGAGGTCGGTCCGGATGACGCATCTTTCCTTGAGGTGTTGACGGTTGGTGAACATGGCAGCGACGAAGAGGACCGTATCTCTGCCCGGGCGCAGCTGCTTTCCGACTGTGCCATAGTCTACACGATGCAGATCGGCGGTCCGGCGGCGGCAAAGCTGGTGGCCCAGAGGATTCACCCGATGAAGACCAATAGCGAGGTCAGCCTGAAAGAGACGGTAGAGCGTTTTCAGGAGGTACTGCGCGGCAACCCGCCGCCATGGTTGCGCAAGGCCATGAATGGCGACAAACCAATTATGAATTTTGAATTTTAGATGTTGAATTCAATTCAAAATTAATAATCCAAAATCCAAAATAAAGGAGTAGAAAAAATGGCTTACATTACCGGATTGACACGGGACAAACAGGAGTGGACCCCGCAGTTTGTGGTCTCTATTGACGAGGAGCTCTGCATCGGCTGCGGTCGCTGCTACAAGGTCTGTGCCCACGATGTCCTGGAATTTGAAGAACTGGACGGCGACGATTCCGCCAAGATGTACATGCGGGTCGCCAGCCCGGGCAACTGCATCGGCTGTCAGGCCTGCGAGCGGACCTGCTCGAAAAAATGCTTTACGTTTGAACCTGTTGCTGCCTGAGCCAAGGAGGTACCGTCATGTTGATCGCGGTCGCATCAAAAGATGGTAAGGAGATCAACCAGCACTTCGGCCATGCCGAACGCTTTTTGATCTTTGATGTCGAGGATGGCGCTGCCAAGCTGGTTGACGAGCGGGTGGTGGAACGTTACTGCAGCTTTGATCCTGAGCACCCGCTGCGCGGGCATCTGCTGCGCAGTATTGCCGAAGCTCTTGCCGGCTGCCGGGCGGTCGTGACCGCCCAGATGGGAGAGCATCCGAAGGGTGAGCTGGAAAAACTCGGTGTCGAGCCGTTTGTGACCAGCGGCCCGATCAAGTCGACCCTGATTGAGCTGGCAAAGATTCTCTAAGCCCCACAACATAATCTTCACAACGAGGTGATGACCCGTCATGCACAACGGCTCCTTTAATAACTGCAACCTGCCGCCCTGGGTCATCGCCTCGCGCCATTTTAACGACAATCCCCAGACGCTCGAGATTCAGGGGGTCAAGGAGGGGAACCGCTTCCTTTTTGACAAGCTCGCCACCACCAGCGCTCAGGAGGAGCGGGCCCTGATCTTCAATGATTATATGTCGGTAAAGTTTCAGCTGCACCATTGGCAGGACCAGACCGACACGGCCCGGAAAAGCATCAAAAACAGCTATCTGCGCTATCTGCGCGGCTGGATGATGGATTCAAACTCGGTTGAAGGGGCCGTACTTAAACGCTGGGTCGAGAGCCGCATGGGCATCGTGCCGAGCTTCCACCGCTCCCGCATCAAAGGCATTCATAGCGAGGCGTACTTCGACTACTCGGTGGATGTCATGAAAGGGAGCGCCCGCACCAACGCGATTCAATCCCAGCTCGATATCCTCTACGAATATTGCCAGTTTGAACTGGCGAAGAAGTATCCACAGAATCCGATCATTCCACTGTACCGCGGCACCTATGATGCCAGCGAACATGACCTTATCGAGCAGCTCGGTACACGTGAGCAGATCGTGCGTTTGAACAATCTGGTGTCGTTCACCTCCGATGAAGAACGCGCCTGGGAGTTCGGCTCGACGGTCTGGGAAGCCCACGTGCCGCTTTGCAAGATTTTCTTCTACAATGACCTGCTCCCCGGCAGTATCATGAAGGGGGAGGGGGAATATATGATCATCGGCGGAGAATATCGGGTCCGGCAGGTGATGTGCACCGTCAGTTAGCTTGGAGGGGGGCATGGTCCGCAGCAGGCGGTGAGTAAGAGCTTGCCAATCGATTAGGTTGCATGTAAAAATAGCGCGCGTCATATCGGGGGCGCTCCATGTCCCCGGCAACCTCTTTAATCAGTCTTGGCAGTTGGGTCTTACGGAGTAACTTTTGCACCATTCCAGCCATCTCATGGGCAGGCAGCCGATTCTGGACGGCCTTGAAGACATCGTTGCTTACGAGTTGCTCTTCCGTTCGCCCCAATCCACCTCCTCTGCAGATATCGTAAACGCTTCCCATGCCACATCCAGTGTCATCCTCAATGTGCTTTCCAATTTCGGCATCCGTGAAATCCTCGGGGGGTACCGTGGTTTCATCAATGTGGATGCCGACATGCTGATGAACGAGGCTCTGGAACTGCTGCCGCCGGAGATGATCGGGCTGGAGCTGCTGGAGGATGTTGTCATCACTCCGGAAATTATCGCGCGCTGCCGGAAACTCAAGTCCCAGGGATTCGTCCTGGCTCTTGATGACCACCGCTATAATCCTGCATACGAGGAGCTCTACGCCGGCGTGGTCGATATTGTCAAGTTTGACCTGATTGCGACACCTCTGGAAGAACTTTACCGGGAGGTTGAGCTGTTGAGGCGCTATCCGGTCAAGCTTTTGGCGGAGAAGGTAGACAGCCGGCATGTGTATCTTCGCTGCCGCAGGATGGGGTTTGAGCTTTTCCAGGGATACTTTTTTGCCCGTCCGTCCCTGATGCAGAAGTCCCGCATGGAAAACTCGGCCGGAACTTTTTTCAAGCTGATGCAGCAATTATCGTGTGATGCCGATATTGACGACATCGAGCAGACCTTCAAGCAGAGCCCGGCACTCACCTACAAGCTGCTGCTGCTGGTTAATTCGGTCTCTTTTGCAACGCTGGAGAAAATCCGCACCGTCCGTCATGCTATTACCCTGATCGGCATCCATCAGCTCAACCGCTGGGTACAGCTTGCTCTTTTTGCTGATGACGGCGGTGTCAGTCTGAATAGCGCGCTTCTCGACATGGCAGCGGTACGGGCGGCATTCATGGAGGAACTGGCAAAAATTAAACCGCAAAGTCCCCGTTTGTTGCGCCATGCGCAGCCTGAGGAAGCCTTTATGGTCGGCACCCTCTCGATGCTGAAAGATATCTACGATGTGGATATGAAGACGATTGTAACCAACCTGAATTTATCGGAAGAGCTTCAGGAGGCCCTTATTAATCGGGGCGGAGATCTCGGAACCCTGCTCTGTCTGGCGGAGATGATGGAGCTGCTTGAGCTTGATGAAGCTGCAGTCTGTCTTGAAAAGCTGGATATATCGCTGGAGACCGTTATCGCCTGCCAGAAAAAAGCCTACAACTGGCGCGACAAGCTGGTGTAATGTTTATGCGCCGCGGTTGTTCTGCTGGTCCACCGGCAGCGTTACCGTAAATGTTGTTCCCCTGCCGGATTCGCTTGCCACCGTGATATCCCCCCCCATGCTCTCAACCAGTTTTTTTGTGACAAACAGCCCGAGCCCCGTCCCTTCATCCGGTCCCTTTGTTGTGTAGTAGCGGTCGAAGATTCGCTTTAATGAACCGGCCGGAATTCCGGGGCCATTATCGACGATGATGACGCAGACGCGGTCGCTGCCGGCGCTCGCCGTTTCGACGAGAAGCTTCCCCCCGCTCTGTTCCATCGCCTGCAGGGCATTCATGATTATATTGAGCAGGATCTGCTTCAGCATGTTTGCGTTGAGGCGGATGGTCGGCAGTGTATAGTCAAGCTGTTTGAGGACGATCACGCCGCGTCTGGCAGCTTCGAAGTTCAGGAAGTTGAGAATAAAATCGGTGGTGAGGTTGAGGTCGGCCTCGCCGACCGTCTCGTCATGGCTGCTGAAGTTAAGTAGCCCCTTGGTCATATGCGACAGGCGCTGCGCTTCCGAGCTGATGCGGGAGATCATTTCCAGCACCCCTTCCGGCACGCCTTCTTCACGCATGATCATCTGTGATGCCGAGATTATAACGGAGAGCGGGGAATTCAGTTCGTGGACAACCCCGGCAGAAATCTTGCCCAGTTCGGCCATCTTCTCGTTATAGGCCAACTGGCGCAACACATCTGTGGGTATGACAGCTTCATTGCTCTGTCTGGTAGCTGAGTCTTTCATACATGCTCCAGAGATCGTAAAGAAGCCGCCCGCAGCCGGGCGGCTTCCTGTTGTGTGTGAACTGATGTAATGCAGGGTTGTTACATGTTGTACCCTGATTCTGAATGCTGGGTCTGGTCGAGGCCCATGATCTCGTCTTCTTTGTCAACACGCAGACCCATGGTCTTGTCGAGGATGAAGGCAAGTATGAAAGTTACGATAAAGGCGTAGGCGCCAGCTGCCACAACGGCGATCAACTGGGTCATCAGCTGCTTGAAGTTTCCTGACAGCAGGCCGGTGGCGCCGACGGTGGCAAATACACCGGTCATGATTGCGCCGAATGTTCCGCCGATGCCGTGTACGCCGAAGGCATCGAGTGAATCGTCATATTTCAGCTTGGCTTTCAGCAGGATGCCGCCGTAGCAGACAAGACCGGCCATCAGGCCCATGAGGAGCGCTGCGCCAGGCTGTACGAAGCCGGCAGCCGGGGTGATGACAACCAGTCCGGCAACAACACCGGAGCCGAAACCGAGAGCGGAGGGTTTGCCGGAGTGAATCCACTCGGCGATCATCCATGAAAGGCCGGCTGCGGCCGGTGCGATGGTTGTGGTGGCAAAGGCCAGACCAGCCAAGCCGCCGGCAGCATCAGACGTATTGACACCCACGATTGCCGAACCGGCGTTGAAACCGAACCAGCCGAACCAGAGCAGGCCGACGCCCAGCAGCGTCAGTGGCAGGTTGTGCGGAGCCATGCGCTCATTGGGGAAGCCGTGACGCTTGCCGAGGAAGATGAGGAAGGCGAGAGCGGAAATACCGGACGAGAGGTGAACAACCGTACCGCCGGCGAAATCGAGGGCGCCTTTTTTGAACAACCACCCTTCAGTCATCCAGACCCAGTGAGCCAGCGGGTCATAAACGAGTGTCGTCCAGAGGAGGATAAATACGCAGTAGGTGGAAAACTTGACGCGTTCGGCCATGGCGCCGGAGATAAGGGCAACGGTGATGATAGCGAACATGCACTGATACATGGCAAAGACCAGTTCAGGGATTGCGCCCGGTTCCTTGGTGTAGTTCTGGAACAGGGTGAAATCTACGGCACCGCTGGCGGCATCTTTTACAACGATCAGGCCGTTCAGCATCACTTTACTGAAGTCGCCGATCAGCCCCATATGCCCCACGTCGCCGCCAAAAGCGAGCGAATAGCCGACTACCGCCCACTGTACGCCGACGATACCCATGGCGACGAATGAGTGCATGAACGTTGAAAGCACGTTTTTCTGACGGACCATGCCGCCGTAGAACAGTGCCAGACCGGGGATCATCAGCAGTACCAGTGCCGATGAAATCAGCATCCAGGCGGTGTCGCCGGTGTTGAGGACCGGTTTGACATCTGGCGGTGTGGCTGGTGCTGCGGCTGCTGCGTCAGCAGGCGTTGCCGCCTCTGCTGCAGGTGCTGCTGTTGCAGCGGCGGGGGATTCTACAGCAACTGCTGCCGCCGGTGCGGCATCTTTGTTTTCTTCAGCCATTGCAGCAATCGGAATCAGTCCGGCCAGGACGACAAGCATTAGTGAAGCAAGATATAGTTTGAGTTTCATGGTGTTCCTCCTCATTAAGTATGTCGCTGCGTTATCAGATTGCGTCGGTGCCGTTTTCGCCGGTCCTGATCCTGATCGCTTCTTCAAGCGAGATGATGAAAATTTTGCCGTCACCGATGCGGCCGGTTTTAGCACTGTTTTGAATTGTTTCAACAACCTTGGCTACCAGTTCATCACTGACGGCAATTTCCATTTTGATTTTGGGAATGAAATCGACAACATATTCAGCGCCACGATACAGCTCGGTATGGCCTTTCTGGCGGCCGAACCCTTTGACTTCACTGACGGTGATCCCTTCTATACCGATCGCGTTAAGGGCATCTTTCACTTCGTCAAGTTTGAACGGTTTTATTATAGCTTCGATAAGTTTCATTGTGCAGACCTCCTTGTAAGCGTTTATGGTTTAACTCACTGAAAAAGTCGGGGGCGGGTGGCACCCCACACCGCCCCCGGATTGCAGGAGGGACAGCTAGGGAAGATTGATGATGACCTGGGTGGTAAATGTTGGTTTGCCGCCGGTTTCGGTCTCATTATAGAGTGTTGCGCCGACCAGCAGTGATACCTGTTTGGAGAAAGCCCATGCGCCACCGATGCCGACACCGCCAAAAGCATTTTTGCCGCCCATGTAATCAACAGAGAGCCACAGCTTGTCGGAAACTTCTGAAATAGTGCGGTCCCAGGAAGCGAGGATACCGCTGTTGTCCTTTTTGCCGTTGGCGTTGACAAGAATGTCTTTATCGCCGCTGTAACCACCGATACTCAAGCGGCCGACAACCGGCAGGGTTTTTGCTGCCAGGGCGTACATGATATTAGCTGCGCCATCTGATGAGTCGAGGGCGAAACCGCCGATTGCAAAAGCGGGAAGACCGCTGACAAAAGCACCTTCTGGCGTGGCGAGTTTGGCGTTGAAGTATAACGGATTTTTGGAGTGGGGTGTATAGTCGGTGCCGACTTCGAGTTTGACTTTTTCAAACGGCAGCACGCCGGTTGTGACGCCAATCCCGAAGGTGTTTACGCCGGGATCTGCATTCGATGAAAAATTGGCGTAGTTGTTGATGCCGATTGTTACCTCTTTCAGGCCTTTTGCGTCAGTGGAAGGAATATTGATCTGTCCTGTCGGGAAAGCCATTGCCGAACCGCTTGCCACTGCCACGAGTGCTGCTGCAACTGCCAACATTTTAAAACTTTTCATCATCTTCTCCTTTTCATCGTTGATTTCGAACGGTGATCTGATGAAAGCTCCGTTGATCCCATCGCTGCACGTTCTGTTGAAGTTATTCATCATTGAGCAGAGAACGTGCCAATATGTAAAAACATCAAAATTATAGGTAGATATACTCTTTATGCCAGTATTTAAGTGCCGTTATTTGTTCTTTTGATTGTACATGTGATTATATTTTAGGCACGCCTGCTGTAAAATTATTATCTTATTAGCATTTGGTAGCGCAGGTGCGTCGAAACAACAACAAAAGGGGCCCCGATTATCGGAGCCCCTTTTGTTGTTGTGCTGACTGTGTCTGAGTGTAACGGTTTCGGGAAACACCCTCCGTGTAGCGATGTTCACTCTGTCGAGGGCGCATCTGTCGCTGGTAGCCGCGTTTATATCATAAGAGCTACCGGCATATCATCCTGTTTACCACGACTTGTTTCCGTGGCAGGAATTTGAACAGCTTCGGGATGTTGCGTTCCAGCCGATGGTGGTGGCGAGATTCGATACGCCGTTCATGTGTGTTGTTGCAGTTACCGCTGTGCTGCTGTAGCCGGTACCATGGCATCTGGAACAGTCGTAGCCCATGCTGCCGACGTGAAAACTATGTTGACCCGTCGCAGGAGGAATAGCATGGCAGGTGCCACAGGTTTGAGCCGGGGGAGCGTTTGTTGCGGCGCTGACTTGGGCCGAAGCAGCACCTTCACCGGCGCTGTTTACTGCCGTGACGATGTAGTAATAGGTGGTGCCGGCTGCAAGACCGGTCTGGGTATACGGACTTGTTGTATTGGTTATCTTTCCTCCGTTGGTTTTTGTTACCCCGGGGGTGGTTGCGTAATAGATGTTGTATGAGGTTGCGCCGGAAACGGCCGACCAGGAGATAGTTGCCTGATTGGCACTGCCGGCAGCGGTGACACCCGCTGGAGCAGCAGGAATCGTTACAACCGGTGCATTGGTGGCAGCCGAGACCTGTGCCGATGCGTTGCTCTCGCCCGCTGTGTTAACCGCAGTCACGATATAGTAATACGTGGTAGATGCGGCAAGGCCGGATTGGACATAGGGGCTGGTTGCAGCGGTAATTTTTGTCCCGGAGGTGGTCACGCCGGAAGTCGTTGCCCAGTAGATGTTATACGAGGTGGCACCGGGAACTGCGGACCAGGAGAGGGAAACCTGGTTGGCACCGCCGGTGGTTGTAACTCCCGTTGGTGTTGCAGGAACTGCGGGAGGCGCAGCGTTGGTTGTTGCCGTGGTCTGGATCGAAGCGGTGCTTTCGCCAACACTGTTGTTCGCTGTGACGATAAAGTAGTAAGTGGTGCCGGCGGAAAGCCCGGTCTTGACGTAGGGGCTGGAAACTCCGGCGACTTTCGTTCCGTTGGTTGTGGTGACGCCAGTTGTAGATGACCAGTACACATTATACGAGTCTGCTCCCGAAACTGCAGGCCAGGAGATGGTAGCCTGGTTGGCCCCGCCAACTGCAGAGACAGCGGTAGGTCGTGCGGGAACAGTCGGGGTCGGTACGGCGGCAAGAGTGGTCGCTGCAATCTGATTGGAAGCAGCCCCTTCACCGGTGCTGTTGACCGCTGTAATGATGTAGTAGTATGCAGTGCCGGCAGTTAATCCGGTCTGGACCGTTGGGCTGGTGGCGTTGGTAATCTTGGTTCCGCTCGTCTTGGTTACACCACTGGTGGTTGAATAATACAGATTATATGACGTGGCTGAACTGACGGCTCCCCAGGAGATGGCCACCTGGTTGGTGCCGCCGGTGGCGGTTACACCGGTTGGCGCGGCCGGAACAGCCGGCTCCGGCGGTGCTGAAGCGGTGGTTGTCGAGGCGATGGCCGATGCTGCGCTTTCTCCGGAGCTGTTCACGGCGGTCACAACATAGAAATAGGTGGTCCCGGCCGTTAATCCGGTCTGGATATAGGGGCTGGAAACCGAGGTGAGCTTGGTGCCGCTTGTGGTTGTCACACCGGATGTGGCTGCATAATACACATTATATGAGGTTGCATTGCTGACGGAGGTCCAGGAGAGAGTCACCTGGCCTGCGCCGCCAACAGCAGTCAGGCCGTTCGGGGTTGCAGGAGAGGAAACGGTTGACGGCAATGCGCCGCTATCGAAGACGCCGTTGGCAATGTCGCTGATCAGGCCGGAGAAAATGACGGCATGATTTCTCCTGTTGATAACAGAAATAGTTTCGTCCGAGACGGTGATTGTAACATTGTCAAACATGCCATCCAGGCCAAGATGATTGGCAATGTAGTGGCTCGTGATCGGGTTTGTGTGCTCTGCGTTGTACTGTTTGAGGAGCGGCTCCAGTTTGGCCAGTAACATAGAGACCGTCTTTGTGAGATTGTTGCTTATTCTGTGGTTTCTTTCGGAATTCACCCTTTCAAAGTAATCATCATCGTTTGACTCTGAAGCACTGGCTACAATTACATTCGTGAGCGGGTTGATGTTGGCGGTGCCGTGTCTGTCGGCAAACGAGTGCAGCTTGTAATTGACTCCGTCGGCGCTTCCTACCGCCTGCAGCACAAACGGCGCTTTCATGCCGGTGACATCAATGGCAAAGGTGCCATCACTGGCGATGACAGTCGATTTCTGTTGCGTGGGAGAGGCGGAATCCTTGAGGCTTACCTGTCCGGACAGAGTTGAGCCGACAGCTGCCGTGCCGCTTACGACCTCTGACGAGACCCCCCCTGATCCACCGCCGCAACCGGCGAGCATAAGGCCAAGCGTCATCAGGGAAAAAACTGTTATGGCTGCAAGTGACCTTTTTACGATAGTTTTCATCATTTCTCCTTTATCTACCGGCTTCACTGCACCGTGTCAGCAGGGGGCCGATGTCTTTGCGATCAAATTCTGTGGCCCGTCACAGTATGATTCGCGGCTTGTTCACGTTAATTGATAGCGGCGGTTACCGGAAATGGGCGCAAAAAAGCCGGGTTGCCGAAATCTCGTGATATTTCGGCAACCCGGCTGTCTTCTGGAGACCCTATGGGCTTTCCGCCCCATCCTCGCGAATGGTTTAGTATTATCGTGTATCGCCAGCTGAAATTTTTGCTACCTGATCGTGATTGGTCACCTCCTGTGTCGTATTTTGAACATAAAAATGCCGGGGCTTCGTATCGTGTGTGCGATATTTCGGCGACCCGGCTATCTCGTTGAGACCCTGTAGGCTTTCCGTCCTATCCTTGCGGATAGTTTAGTATTGTCGTGTATCTATGGTTGATAAGTATGTTTGCTTATCGTTTTTGTAAGCATTACAGATTTCGAAAACAAAAATCAAGCAAAAAACTCCCGAGAGAAATTTACTTCAGCAATTAATGATGGAATAATATTTCTGTGACGGTCGTGAAACGAGTACTGGCGGGAAACCAACTGGTCAGAATATAATATGATTTATTGACCCGGGCGGCTTTTTTCAGGTAGGTTTAGTAACTGGAATTATTCACAAGGAGGTGTTGTATGGACAACGTTGCGAAAATCAGTGAAGTGCCGAATTTCGGGAAGAAGGTTGTTGAAATCTCCGGGCGGGAGATCCTGCTGATCAACGTCAAAGGGGCAATCTATGCCGTCGAGAACGAGTGCCCGCATCAAGGGAGCCCGCTGGGCGCTGCGGTTGTCAAGGATGGTTATATTGCCTGCCCGCGGCATGGCTATCGTTTTAATCTGACGGACGGACAGTGTGCCGAGCACCCGGAATTTACACTAACAACCTTTCCGGTACAGTTGACAGGCGATGACATTAGCGTTGATCTGGGTTGATCCTTGGATCACGTCCTGATCGCACTTCTTATTATCGCTGCCGTTCTGCTGTCGCTTGTCGCGGCTGGTCATGCGCTGCTGTACAAGCGCGATTCCCGTTCGGCGCTGGTTTGGACCAGCTTGAACCTGAGCCTGCCGCTCGTTGGCCCTTTTCTGTACTGGTGCCTCGGCATCAACCGCATTTCAAGGCGGGCACGGAGCTGGCACGAAAGAGGTCGGTGGCTGAACCGCGTGGAACTCTTTCCCCTCGTTGACCACAGCAGCCGGCACATCCAGCTGCCCGATTCTGCAGCACATCTGGCGGGTCTGCTGCTGCTCTCAAAGCGGATTGTCACAAATAACATGCGTGGAGGTAATCGTGTCGTTGCCCTGGTCGGTGGTGAAGAGGCCTATCCGGCAATGCTCGCAGCGATCCGCCGCGCCCGGGGTACGATTAACCTCTCCAGCTATATCTTTGATGCCGACGGCATCGGCGCGGAGTTTGTCGAATATCTGCTTGAAGCGGCCGGGCGGGGCGTCGAAGTGCGGATCATCATTGACGCCCTGGGTGAAAAGTACAGCCGGAAGTCGCCGCGAACAGCTTTCCGCAATTCACCGGTCAGGCTTGAGCGTTACCTGCCGCTCCGGCATGGCGCCTACATCAATTTGCGCAACCATAGAAAACTTCTGATTGTTGATGGCCGGGAAGCGTTCACCGGCGGGATGAACATCAGGAGCTGCCATCTGCAAACGTTTGCATCACCGGCTGACGCCGTCTGTGACGTCCATTTCAGGGTCGCGGGCCCGGTCGTTGCCGACCTGCAGAGGACGTTCCTGGGGGATTGGTACTTTGTCTCCGGGGAAAAACTGGATAATCCCCGCTTCTTCCCGGCTCTCGAGTCGGCCGGGAATGCGTTGGTCTGCTGCATTGCCGATGGCCCGGACAGGGAGTTCCGTAAGATTGATCAGATTATCAAGGGGGCGCTTTCCTGCGCAAAGGAGCAGGTCTGCATCATGACCCCTTACTTTGTCCCGGATCGCGAAATGATTTCAGCGCTCATCACGGCGGCACTCAGAGGGGTTGATATACGGGTGGTGCTCCCCGGATACAATAATCTCCCTTTTGTTCACTGGGCCAGTCGCTCGATGCTGTGGGAGCTTCTCGCCTATGGCATCAGGGTCTTTTATCAGCCCCCTCCCTTTGTTCATACCAAGCTGTTGCTGGTTGACAACATCTGGTCGCTTGTCGGCTCTGCCAATCTGGACCCGCGCAGCCTGAGGCTGAACTTCGAACTGAACCTGAGCGTGTTTGACACTGAGCTCTCTGCCACCGTAAGCCGCCATTTTGAGCGGGCGTATCAACATTCCCGCGAGGTGACGTTTCAGGAGATCGAGGGGTACTCGATGCCGGTCAAGCTGCGTGACAATTTTGCCCGGCTTTTCTCACCGTACCTCTAGTACAATCTAAGACTTAATCTTTCACACCAAACCCCTCCAAACCTCCCCTTATCAAGGGAGGCTTAAAGGCTTCCCCCCTGATAAGGGGGGACTGAGGGGGGTTGGTTTTAGTTGTTCCATCGCACTCGTTCGTAGCACAACTCCCTTTCGCCTGACCGCTTCAGATCCCCAGATAACTCTTCCAGCCGCCGTATGCCGTAATCTCGTGGGAACCCTCCACCGCTGCCGACTCCACCAGAAAACAGGTCACCTGACTGCCGTCGTCCAGTTCGACTTTCCCCAGCCCGAGTGGTGCGGGGATCGCGGTCAGGAAGCGTCCGAGCCCGGCGGCAGGGAGCTCCCAGATTTCCAGGGCAATTGCCGCGCCGCCGTCAGGGCTGCGCAGCATGCCCGGTTTCGGTGGGACGCTCTCCAGGGCAAAGAGCCGGTAGCAGGGGGCGGTGCTGGCCTCACGGATAAAGCGTCCCCCCAGTTCCAACAGTTGGTGGTTCAACGGGAGCCCGCGCAGATGGGCGCCGCAGACCGCCACCTGCAGCGGTTCTTGATCAGCTACGCTGCTGAAGCGTGTGCCGATGGCCAGCAGGTAGTCATCATTGAAGGCCGGTGCCGCCAAGGTGATGCCGAACGGGAGCCCTCCCGGGGTAAAGCCGGCCGGTACCGCCAGGGCAGAGAGGTCGAGCAGGTTCATGAAGTTGGTGTAGTAGCCGAGATTCGAGTTGAGGCGGAGCGGTTCGGCCTCAACCTCGTCGATCCGGTAGATGGTGCCGGCGGTAGGGGTCAGCAGCAGGTCAATCTCCGCCCAGACCGCTTCCGCTTCACGGCGCAACGCCTGGAGCCGGTAGCTTGCCGTGAAGGCGTCCACGGCGGTTGGGTTGACCCCCGTGGCGATGATCTCGCGGGTGACCGGAAAGAACGACTCCGGTTTTGTTTCGATGAATTCGCGCAGGGCGGCATAACGCTCCGCTACCCACGGCCCTTCGTACAGGAGCCGGGCCGCTTCGCGAAACGGGCGGAAGTTTATTTCATGCTTTATCCCCCCGAGGCGTTCCAGCCGTGCAACCGCCTGCTTAAACAGGGCGGCATACTCCACGTTGCCGAAGAACTCCAGCTCGTCAGCCGCAGGGACACCAAAGGTGAAGCTATGACCACTCTGCTGCGGTGTTGGTTGGCACCGGCGGGAGAACGGGTCGCTGTTGTCATACCCCTGCGCCGCTTCCAGCACCCGTGCGCCGTCATCGGCATCAAGGGCGAAGATCGAGACGCAGTCGAGGCTGCGGCAGGCCGGAACCACGCCGGATGTGCTGAGGAGCCCTTTGGTCGGCTTGATGCCGAACAGGTTGCAGAAGGCGGCCGGGACCCGGCCCGATCCGGCGGTGTCGGTGCCGAGGGCAAAGGAAACGAGGCCGCTGGCTACCGCTACCGCCGAGCCGGAGCTGGAGCCGCCGGGGATGTGGTCGCTGCTGTAGGGGTTGCGGGCCGTGCCGAAGGGGGTGCGCACTCCGACGAGGCCGGTGGCGAACTGGTCAAGATTGCTTTTGCCGATCGGGATGGCACCGGCATCCAGCAGTCGCTGCACGACGAACGCCGACTGTTGTGGCAGGTAGCTGTATTCCGGGCAGGCCGCCGTGGTCGGCGCCCCGGCCAGATCGATGTTGTCCTTGACGGCAAAGGGGATGCCGTAGAGCGGCAATGTCTCCGGGGAGTGGCCGTTCAGGCGGTCGGCATGGGCGTACAGTTCGTCCCGTGACAGCAGATGGATCCAGACGTTGTTTTCCCCCGCCGCCTCAATCCGGGCCAGTACCCGGTCGATCAGGCTGCGCGGCGTCAGTGAGCCGCTGCGGTACTGCTGCAGTAATGATCTGATGTGCATAAGTGACTCCCCTCCTCTCAATTTGGTCTGATGCTGAGCAGGTTGCGCCCGCCGTTCAGATAGGTACTCTCGCTGCAGAGTAGCTGTTCGACCACGCCGCTGCAGGTGGCGAGCACGGCGCTCTCCATCTTCATGCTCTCCATGATCACCACGCAATCCCCCTCCTGCACCCGGTCGCCGATCTGGGCAACAATTTTCCAGACCACCCCGGAAACCGGTGATGCCACCGCTTCGCAGCCTGGCGTTATCGCACCCTCTTCGCTCTCTACATGGCAGTCAGCGCTTTCGGAGACAAAGTGGGCCTGGCCGCTCGCTTCCCAGCGCAACCGCTCCGCTTCAAAAGCGCTGGCCTGGCGTTCCTTGGCCGCCGAGATTTCGACCTCATGCGAGGCGAGAAAGGCGTGATAGTCACGCAGGCTGAGGCTCGTTTCCTCGATCTTGAGGTTGAAGCTGCCGGTGATGAAATCACGGCGGTTCCGGAGCAGTTCATCATGGGAAACCGGATAAAATCTGAGCTGATCAAAGTGGCGCAGCAGCCACGGTTTGCCCGCTTCGAACTGGCTGGTCTGGCGATAGCGGTTCCACATCTGCACCGTGCGGCCGACGAACTGGTAGCCGCCCGGTCCCTCCATGCCGTAGACACAGAGGTAGGCGCCGCCGATGCCGACCGCATTTTCCGGGGTCCAGGTGCGGGCCGGGTTGTATTTGGTGGTCACCAGCCGCTGGCGCGGGTCGAGCGGGGTTGCCACCGGCGCGCCGAGATAGACATCACCCAGACCCATCACCAGGTAGCTGGCCTTGAAGAGGATCTCCTGAACCGCTTCGATACTCTCCATGCCGTTGATACGGCGGATGAACTCGATGTTGCTCGGGCACCAGGGGGCGTCGGGGCGTACCGACTGGGTGTATTTCTCGATGGCCAGCCGGGTTGCCGGATCGTCCCAGCTCAACGGGAGGTGGACAATGCGGCTCGGCACCACCAGATCCTCCAGGGACGGCAGCGCCTCCTCGCCACGCTCAAGCAGCGCCAGCAGGGAGCCGATTGGCAGCAGTCGGCTGTCATAGTGGATCTGCAGCGAGCGGATGCCGGGGGTCAGGTCGATGATGCCGCTCGTAACGGTTTTCCGCAGCCACTCCACCAGGGCGTGGACGCGGAAACGGTAGTTGAGGTCGATGCGCGGCTCGCCGTACTCGATCAGCAGGTATTTGTCGCCGGAGCGACGGTAGACCACGGCCGGACGTTCACCGGCAGCCGGTAGCGTGGCGACGATCGGTCCGGTGGCGGCGACCTGCTCCGGGTCGGACGGCATGATCTCCGCCTGTGGCTGCAGGGTCAGCAACAGCTGTTCCTGTCGCTGTTCCAGCTGTTCTGCCTCGCTCTGGGAGATACGGCGGAAGCGTACCCGGTCGCCGGGGCGGAGCTGTCCCATCTTCCAGAGTTCGGCCTGTACGATGGTGGCCGGGCAGACAAAGCCGCCGAGGCTCGGGCCGTCCGGACCGAGGATGATCGGCATGTCGCCGGTGAAATCCACCGTGCCGATGGCATAGGCGTTGTCATGGATGTTGGAGGGGTGAAGCCCCGCCTCTCCGCCGTCCCGGCGGGCCCAGTCCGGCTTGGGGCCGATCAGGCGCACCCCGGTGCGGGACGAGTTGTAGTGGACCTCCCAGTCGGTGGCAAAGAAGGTGCCGATATCCGTTTCCGTAAAGAAATCCGGTGCGCCGTGGGGGCCGTAAAGTACGCCGATCTCCCAGCGGCTCTCGAGGGTTGGACGCACCTCGTTCGGGAGCGTCGCTTCCCTGGCCGTACCGACCTGGGGGAAGAAATGCAGCACGTCGCCGACGCGGAGGGCACGACCACCATGGCCGCCGAATTCACCGAGGGTGAAGGTGGCTTTACTCCCCAGATATTCCGGCACATCAAAGCCGCCCCGGATCGCCAGATAGCTCCGCTGCCCCGCTCCTTCTATATTCCCGAGCTTCAGCAGATCGCCCGTGCTGACCTGGACCACCTGCCAGAACGGCAGCGCTACACCGTTCAAGGTCGCTTTCATGGTCGCGCCGGTGAGGCAGATAGCGCTGTCGGCGTTGAACTGGAGCGTCGGGCCGTTGATGGTCATCTCCAGGGCGGCGGCATCTTCGGTATTCCCGAGCAGGCGATTTCCGAGGCGGAAGCTCAGGTGGTCCATCGGGCCGGATGGTGGCACCCCCACTTCCCAGTAACCGACCCTGCCGGGGTAGTCCTGGATCGTGCTGCTGGTACCGGAGACCAGCACGTCGATTGTCGGCGCCTGGTACCGGAGCGACTCCAGCATCTTGGTGGAGACATTACCGCTGATAAAACGTTCATCGGCGCAGATCATCCGCAGATAGGGGAGATTGGTCTCGATCCCGGCGAGGCGGCTCTGGTCAAGGGCGCGGGCCATCTTCTCCAGCACCTCACCACGGTCCTTGCCGGTGATGATCAGCTTGGCCAGCAGCGGGTCATAATAGGCGGTCACAACGGTTCCCCGCTCGACCCAGCCGTCACAGCGGGCCTCGGGCGGAAAGAAGACATCGGTCAGGATGCCGGAGCAGGGCTGAAAGTTCTTGCCCGGATCTTCGGCGTAGATGCGCACCTGCATCGCACAACCGTGCGGCTGCGACGCGCACTCGGCCAGGTGCGGCAGTTCGCCGCACGCCTGGCGGATCATCCACTCCACCAGGTCGATGCCGTGCACCTCCTCGGTGACGGTGTGCTCCACCTGCAGGCGGGTATTGACCTCCAGAAAATAGAACTCGCCATTGTCGGCGTCGAGTACAAACTCCACCGTTCCGGCCGACTCGTAACGCACCGTCTCGGCCAGACGCCGCGCCGATTGACAGAGCGCCTCGCTCTGAAGCGTCGTCAGGCCGGGAGCCGGGGTTTCTTCGATCACCTTCTGGTTACGCCGCTGCACCGAACAGTCGCGGGTCCCGAGGGTGATGGCATTGCCACGGCCGTCGCCGAAGATCTGCACCTCCACATGGCGGGCGCGGGACACGTACTTCTCGAGAAACAGGCCGCACTCGCTGAAGTTGTTGCGGGCCAGTCGTTCGATACCGGCAAAGGAGGTTACCAATTCCTCTTCGTCACGGCAGAGCGCCATGCCGATGCCGCCGCCACCGGCGGTGCTCTTCAGCATGACCGGATAGCCGATTCGTGCCGCCTCTGTTACCGCCTGCCGCTCATCGCCGAGGATACCGCTGCCGGGGAGGAGCGGCACGCCGCTCTGCTCTGCCAGTTCGCGGGCCCGGTGCTTGAGGCCGAAGGCGCGCATGCTCTCCGTCGATGGGCCGATGAAGACGATGCCGTTGGCGGCGCACTCCTCGGCAAAGCCGGGGTTTTCACTCAGAAATCCGTAGCCGGGGTGAATCGCCTGGGCTCCGCAGTCAAGGGCGGTGCGGATGATCGTGGCGATATTGAGGTAGCTTGCGGCCGGAGCCGGCTCACCGATGCAGTAGGCTTCGTCGGCCTCGATCACGTGCCTGGCGTCGGCGTCGGCTTCGGAGTAGACGGCGACCGACCTGATTCCCAGCCTGCGCAGGGTTCTGATGATGCGGCAGGCAATTTCTCCGCGATTGGCAATGAGCACTTTATCGAACATGGCGATTCCTCTTGTCAGTCCCAGATCAGCAGGCTGACCGGGGTGGGATTGTAAGCGTTACAGGGGTTGTTGAGCTGCGGGCAGTTGGAGATCAGGCAGATGACATCCATCTCGGCCCGCATCTCAACATACTTTCCGGGTGCGGAGATGCCGTCGGCAAAGATCAGTGTGCCGTCCGGCGAAATCGGTACATTCATGAAAAAGTTAATATTGTGGGTAATCTCGCGCTTGTCCATGCCGTTCCCCAGCTGCAGCAGTCCCTTCACAAAAATATCGCGGCAGTTGTGCATGTAGCGCTTCTCCAGCGGATAGCGGACCGAGTTGCTTTCGGCGGAGCAGCCACCGCCGACGGTGTCGTGGAGACCGCAATTGTCGGCGGTGATGGTCAGCATGGTGTTGCCGTCGATCGAGAGCAGTTTGCTGCCGGTGGAGAGATAGATGTTCCCCTGCTCGCGGATGGTGTCAACGGCGCTGTAACGTTCGCTGTAGTCATGGGCATTATAGAAAAGGGTGTCCACGGCCTGGTTTCCTTCCAGGTCAACAATGCGGAAGGTCTGCCCTTTTTTGATCAACTGCGTCCACGGCTCTCCGGCCGGCAGCACCGTCTGGTACAGGGCATCCTCGGGTTTGAGCGGGCTCTCCTTGAGCGGTGCTATGGTCATGGCTTGTTCCTTTCAGGCGTTGGTTAGATCAGAGATGGTAACGGACGGTGTTGGTGAAGCCGCGCTCGTTTTGCGGGCAGAAGCTGCGGCAGGGATTCTCCTCCGCTGTGATGGCGGAGTCCCAGAGTGTCAACCTGACCGGCCCCGGTGCGTATTCCGTTTTTGGGTCCAGCGGGTGTGGACAGCTGCAGAGCACCACAAGGGTGTCCATCTCGGCCTGGAGATCCACGTAGCTCCCGGCGGGAGAGTTGCCGCCGACGTATGCCAGGTTTCCCGCATCATCCGCGGCAACCTTGGTAAAGAAGTTGACCGTTGCGGTCATGTCACGCTTGCCCATGCCGTATTTGGCTAGTTCCACCAGCAGCGAGTCGTAGCCGTTGCGGTAAAAGCCGTTACGGGCCTCCTGATAGTTCCGCTCGCCGTAGTTGCGCAGGTTGGTGGCGGCATTGGAGACGCCGCTGATGGTGTCGTGCCAGCCGCAGCTGTCACCAATCACCGAGACCAGCACGCGCCCCATGTCCGAATAGCAGACGTTGTCCCGTGCGATACGGGAGATGAACTGGGCCTTGAGGGTGTCGGACATGTTGTAGCGCTCATGGGTGTTCGCGGCGTTGTAGAACAGTGCCGATATATTGGCTCCCCCCTCAAGGTCGGTCAGGCGGAGCGCCGTCCCCCGTTTGAGAATGTGTGAAAAATTCCAGCCGCCCGGGAGCAGCTCTTCAAAGCGTATTAGGTGTGAATCAAGACTCATGGTGTTGTCTCCTGTTTTTGTTTTTTGCGTGCATGGAGCGGTGGCAGGGTCGATCCGGTCAGGGCCAGTTTGCCGGTCTCGACCCCCTTGCAGGCGACCAGTTCCTGCACCATCTCCCGCAGCCGGAAGACCGGCCCCTGGACGATAAAGACCTCCATGCGGTAGTTGTTCTCCAACATCACATTGAGGGAGCTGACCACCTCCTTGAGGTAGGCGCGCTGAATCTCCGCGAGGCGCTGCTGGATCTGGTTGCGCGACTCGTCATAAAAGATGGTGATGCTTCCGGCCATCACCTCCTTTTGATTGATCTTTTCCCGCCGCGAGATAAGGGCGTCCCGGAGCATTTCGGCAACGGCGTTGCTCCGGTTCGGGAAGCTACTGCTGGCCGTGGCCCGGTCCAGCTCTTCGGCCAGTCCTTCCGGCAGGGCGATGCAGAGCCGTTTTACCCCCTGTGTCTTCTTCATGGTATGTCCGCCTTCTGTCTGCCGGTATGACTAATGAGCGTAATCGTAATACTCGTGGTGAAAAAAAGCTGTCTCAATAGACGTCATCGCCGATCTGGGTCATTCTGATGATCGGGAGCATCTCCTCGGCTTCGCGCGGTGGGTGAATCAGCTCTTCAAGGCGCTTCTTGGTTGCGAGAAACTCCCGGGAAAGGAACTGCTCCGGCGAACGGGGGTGCTCCACCGGCACCTCGATGATCTCCTGTACCTCGCCCGGATTGGCCTTCAGCACCACGATCCGGTCCGACAGGTAGATCGCTTCGTCGAGGTCGTGGGTGATGAAGATGATGGTCACATCCACGTTCTTCCAGATCTGTAGCAGATAGGACTGCATCTTGGCTCTCGTCTGGGCGTCAAGGGCGCCGAACGGCTCGTCCATCAGCAGGATGCGCGGCCGGTTGGCCAGGGCGCGGGCGATGGCAACCCGCTGTTTCATGCCGCCGGACAGCTCATGCGGATATGAGTCGGCAAAATCCGTCAGTCCGACCATTTCGATCCAATCCCGCGCCTCCTGCTGCGTGGTGTTTCCGGTAAGACCCTTGGAGCCGCCTGATACCTCCATGCCGAACATGACGTTTTTCAGCACCGTCAGCCAGGGGAAGAGGGTGTATCCCTGGAACACCATGCCCCGTTCCGGCCCCGGGCCGCTCACTTCGCGGCCGTCAAGCAGGATCTCTCCTGAACTGTGCTCCTCCAGCCCGGCAAGAATACGGATCAGGGTCGATTTGCCGCAGCCGGACGGGCCGATAATGCTGATGAATTCGCGGCGGCGAACTTCGAAGGAGACCTGGCTCAGGGCCTGCACTGTGCCCTTGACGCTGTCGAAGGTTTTGTCAAGGTTGTTGACCCGCAGCACCACGGGGCGTTCGGTGATTTTCAGGAAGCGCGCCCGGACTTCAGGCGTCTGTTCCCGGTAGCTCGGGAGGGCAACATCGTGAGTCGTCATGGCGCCTCCGGAGATAGTTTCGGTTTGATGCTGGACGATGCTGCATACGCGGCGCTCAGTCGGGAGAGCACACTCTTTTTCCGGCTCTTCCAGGTGAAAAGCTGCGAGCCGATCCAGGCGAGAACCAGATCGGTTGTCAGGCCGATGATGCCGATCATGATGATGGCGGCGTAGACGTTGTCATAGATGCGGTACTTGGCCTGCTGGTTGATGAACCAGGTGATGCCGGTACTGTTGCCGACTACCTCTGCCACGATCAGGTAGGTCCAGGCCCATCCAAGCAGGATGCGCATGTCCCGGTACACATCGGGAAGGATGCCCGGAATGACGACCCGTGAAAACAGCTTGATCCCCTTGGCCCCCAGGGTCTGGGCAGCTTCCAGCAGAGCCGGGTCCAGCCGCTGGGTGGTGTTGGCGATCATCAGCACCTGCTGAAAAAAAGTGCCGAGTACGATGATTGCCACCTTGGGCCCGTCATAGATGCCGAGCACCGCCACCGCCAGCGCGGCAAAGGCCGGTGCCGGCAGGTAGCGGAAGAACTCCACGAACGGCTCGGTCAGATAAGCGAAGAAGCGGTAGGTGCCGCAGAGGATGCCGAGCGGCACGGCGATCACCGAGGAGATCAGAAACCCCCAGAGGATAACCGTGATACTGTGCCAGAGACTCTGATGCAGCCACGGCTCGTCCGGCAGTCTTGGCGGCGTGACGAAGGCCTTGTAGAAGCTGGCCGCAACCTCATGGGGCGCCGGCAGATAAACCGGGTTGGCCGGCGTCCCTTGGGCTGGTTTGCGGTGCTGTTCGAGGGCCATGGCATTCTCCCGGTAGAACGCTTCTTTCAAAATCATTGAATCGACTTTGAAATGGGCGATCTCCCCCGGATCAGATACGATTACCATCGGGTGCCATACGAGCGGGCAATAACTGATGATGGCCCAAAGCAGGAGCGGGATGATGAAGGAGAAGACCTGGAGCATTCTGCGGCGCCGGGGATCAAGCTCTTTCCAGATGATGAAGTATCGTGTGCGTGCCATGGCGTGTCCTTATTCCAATTCCAAATCAAAGCGCTATCTTCGTTGGCTCGTCTTCGGCACCTCAACGTACTATCTGTACGCCTTCGCCGCCTCAATCCTCACCGCCTTGATTTCATCTCTGATTTGAAATCGGCATTATTCTCTGCTTACTTCAGGTTGTTGACAAAAGAGGCATCGATGTAGTCATCCGGGTTCTGTGACTTGACATACACCTTGTTCGCCACGTTGAAATCGTCGGCGTTCTTGCTGGAGCCGAACAGGGACTTCAGGCTGTCACCCTTCTTGAAGACCTCCTTCCCTTCGGCGAGAGAGAGGAAGCGGGTGCCTTTCATATAGGTTGCATACTCGGCGGCAGGGACGTTGACGCGTGCCGACATGATGTTGAGGATCTCCTTCTCGTTGGCCGGGTTTTTCATGTAATCCATGATTTTGTACCAAACCGTGACAACCTTCTGCCAATCCTCCCTGCGGTCGGCGAGGCTCTGCGGGTCGACCACCAGGGCGTCATAGATGAGTCCGGGGGCGTCGGCGCTCGTATAAATAGCTTTGGCACCGTTCAGCGCTTTGAGCGATTGGCCGGAGTTGGGCTGCCAGGCGGCGATGGCGTCAACGTCGCCGGAAGCCAGCGTCTGTGCGGTCTGGTGGGTTGGTGTGTTGATCAGCTTCACATCGTCAGGCTTCATGCCGTTCTGCTTGAGGGCGTTGTTCAGCATCAAATGCTCCAGCAGGCCGACCTCCAGGGCCACCTTCTTCCCTTTCAGATCCTTGACGGATTTGATGCCGGGGCGGGCGACGATCATGTCGTTGCCGTTGCTGTAGTCGTTAATGAGGATCATGGTCCCTTTTTTGCCGTTGGCGCCGTTCACCAGCGTGTCACCGTTGGACATGGCCACCGCATCGACCTTGCCGGCGACAAAGGCGTCCATGGACGGGGCGTACTCAAACCACTGGAACTGGACATCGACGCCGGCTTCCTTGAAGAACCCTTTCTGGATGCCGATCTCCCAGGCTACCCAGCCGGGCCAGTCGCTGTAGGCGATCTTCAGCGGACCCTTTGCCGCGGCCGCCGGCTTGGCCGGGGCACCTTCCTTGTCCCCCGGTTTACAGGCCGAAAGCGCCAGAACAGACACCGCTACCGCCACCATCACACATAAACACCGCTTGATTCTCATGACTTCCTCCGTTTGCTACAGATTGTTTTGATCAACAAGATGGCCGGCGACAAAAAAGAAAAGGCGACGGCTTGCGCCGGTCGCCTTTGACCTCGTGACTACAGGGGAAGCAAACGTCATGCCATCGTAATACTAATTGTTGTGAAAGTATTAAATCGTGATCCAATGCGCTGTGGTAACGGGTGGTTATGTCTTGATACTCCGGGGGGATGGCCGGCCTGGCCGAGTTGCAGTATGGTGATTCGATGTGAATTAAATGTGCAGGGTGATCAATAATTCGACAGGCAGAGGTGCTGTTTCATTTCTTCTTGCGCCAAACCCGAGATAAGCGGTCTGCGCCTGCCAAAACGGTCGGCAAGGGGACCATAAAACAGCTGTCCTGCCGCCGAACCGAACAGAAAAGCGGCAATGGAGAGCTGCACTGCGCCATGGGCTGCAACATGTAATCTGATATTGCAGCCCATGGCGCGGATGATTTCTTATGGTGTTCTGTTGAAGCGGTCTGTGTGCCGCTATTTTGGCTGTGATTTGACCATCTCAATTTCCAGGGTGATTGTTATCTCGTCGCCAATGACAACTCCGCCGGTTTCAAGGGCGGCATTCCATACCACGCCGTAGTCCTTGCGATTGATCTTGGTCGTGGCCTGGGAAGCAGCGAGTGTGATATCAAAACTTTGTCCGATTGCTAAGGTTGTATCCGGTTTGGCGATAAAAGGCAGCACTGTTGGCAGGGCAGATAATGATATGGGAAACTGGCTGGAATAACGTGGATTGATACAATAAACAAAAGAGACGATGGTTTCAGGAAGGAATAGGGGGCAGGCAGCTTTTTATAAAGTAGTCTGCCTGCCTTTTTTTGTGTAATGACCAATATACCGGTCATTGCTGTCAGCTTGTGGCTATATGTTTTAGCAAAGTATCAATTTTTCTTGTTAATCAGTAAAATGGATAATATAATAGCCACTAGTCATGTTAACGACTATTATTTCGGCTGTTACGCGTCTGGAGTGGTTATGATAAAACAAAGAACATATTCAAAATACGCAAAAGAAGCCGCTTTTTTGCTCGGTCAACACATCAAGCTCGGACGCAAACAGCGCAAATGGTCTGAACAAAGCCTTGCGGAGAGAGCCGGCATTTCTAGAGCGACACTCCAGAAGATAGAGGCCGGTGAAATGTCTCCGTCAATCGGGCTTGTATTTGAAATCGCCGCTTTGGTTGGCGTTCCTCTATTCGAGCAGGATAGTCGGGCACTTGCAACAAGTATTGAACTGACGCAAAGCAAAATAGCTCTCCTCCCCAAGCGGATCAAAAACAAAACAGAATTGGTGGATGATGACTTCTAAACCGCAAAATAGAGAGGCTTTTGTCTGGATATGGCTCCCCGGAGAGACGCAACCTGTGGTCGCCGGCAAGCTTGAAGCGGATGACGGCTCTGTCCATTTCAACTACGGCAAAAGCTACCTTGATCGGAGAGACGACAAGAACCCTGCCATTCCGATTTATACACCGGAATTACCTCTGAGGCCTGGGGTTTTGCCCTTGATCAACGATCTGGATATACCAAATTGCATTCGGGATGCTGCGCCTGATGCCTGGGGACGACGCGTTATCATCAACAAGCAATTTGGACTGAAAGGTCGAGATGCGGATACCGGTAGTCTGGATGAGCTCACCTATCTGTTGGAATCGGGATCTGATCGAATTGGTGCACTTGATTTCCAACGATCACCGACGGAATATGTTCCCAGATCTCCAAACAACGCTAGCCTGGAAGAGTTACTGGAATCGGCCGAACGGGTTGAGCAAGGTATTCCATTAACAGCCGAGCTTGATCAGGCACTCTTTCATGGCAGTTCCATTGGCGGTGCCCGCCCCAAAGCTTTGATAGAAGATCGGGGGCTCAAGTATATTGCTAAATTTTCGTCCAGCAGTGACCTCTACATGGTCGTCAAAGCTGAATACGTTGCCATGAGATTAGCTTCAATTGCTGGGTTGGAGGTAGCAGCAGTCAAGCTGGTGAAAGCGGCCGGTAAGGATGTTTTGTTGATTGAGCGGTTTGACCGCATTGCGCTTGATTCAGGATGGGCTCGAAAATCTATGGTTTCAGCTCTGACCCTGTTCGGTTTAGGTGAGATGACGGCACGATATGCCAGTTATGAGGATCTTGCGGAAATAATTAGGCATCGCTTTACGCTACCTGGAGAAACCCTCAAAGAGCTTTATGGGCGGCTGGTTTTTAATGTTTTGAGCGGTAATACAGATGATCATGCGCGTAATCACGCCGCTTTTTGGGATGGGAGAGAGCTGGCTTTGACGCCAGCCTATGATATTTGTCCTCAAGGTCGTACCGGCAATGAAGCGACTCAGGCCATGCTTATAACCGGAGAAAACAGGTTCAGCCAGCTCAAAACCTGCCTGGCTGCTACGCATCACTTCTTGCTTTCCCGGCAGGCAGCTGTCACTGTAATTGACCGGATAGAGGCAGCCATCCGTGACAATTGGGAGTGGGTCTGCGAAGAAGCTGAACTGAGCCCGGTTGATAAAAACTATCTGTGGGGACGTCAATTCCTCAACCCGTTTTCCATTGAGCGATGAATCTGGCTTACTATTGGTGGCGGCGTAATTGCCATAGTCGGATTGTTTGTTTTAGTTATGGTTGTGAAGTATTGGTATCTACTTTGTTGTTGTCGCTGCTATCCAATACGATGGATCATTTGCAATTATATCATGTCAGAGTGACAACTCTTGTTGTCCAGTGATAACTTATTTTGTCATTTTGTAATTCAACTGGCGGTGCAAAAAAGACTAAAAGAGTATTTTTATCCTATTGACATGTTGTGGATTGGCTGGTATTAAATATCACATAAGCTTTGACTTCAATTTTAAAGGAGAACCACCCCATGTGCCTTACTACTCTCGTGACACAGCAAGCCCCAGATTTCACCGCCGAGGCGGTTATGCCGGACAACAGCTTTGGGTCGATCACTCTTTCAGCTCTTAAGGGCAAATATGTCGTACTGTTTTTCTATCCTCTTGATTTTACTTTTGTCTGCCCGTCAGAAATTCTTGCCTTCAATAAGAAGCTGGATGAATTCAAAGCCAGAAACTGTGAACTTATCGGCGTTTCGGTTGACTCAAAGTTCACCCACCTGGCATGGAAGAATACCGCTGTTGAGAACGGCGGCATCGGTGATATCCAGTATCCGCTCGTGCAGGATCTCAACAAGGATATCGCCAAATCCTACGGCATTCTTTTCGGCGCTTCGGTTGCCCTGCGTGGCCTGTTCCTGATTGATCCTACGGGAAAGGTCCGCCACTGTGTCATCAACGACCTGCCGCTCGGCAGAAGCGTTGACGAGGCACTCAGAATGGTTGACGCTCTTCAGTTCCATGATACGCACGGTGATGTCTGTCCGGCCAACTGGAAACAGGGTGACGAAGCGATGAAACCGACCGCTGAGGGAGTTGCTACGTATCTGGCCAAGCATTCAAAATAGGGTTATATTTTGAGCTTGACTTTAAGGCGATAATTTTTCTACTATGTATTCAATTGTAAAGGCAATGAAGAGGAGTAGTAACCATTTAAATGCTTTTCAGAGAGCCGGTGGGTGGTGCAAACCGGTAAGCATTGTGGTGAACTCGCCTTGGAGCCGCTCTGGTGACAGGTAGTCAGAGTCGTGAGCCTGCGTTAAAGGCGTATTAAGGCCTGTTTTTTCAAGGCGAATTGGGTGGTACCGCGGATGGTTCAAAACCTCTGCCCCAAATATTGGGGCAGAGGTTTTTTTATTTTCTGGGCAGAAACAGCTATGCGAGAAGACAAGCAGTCTCGCAGGACATTGAAAGGGGTGCAGACAATGGCAAAAGCAGCGAAGAAAGATGACCGCAGGATTATCAGGATTTTTGATACGACGCTGAGGGATGGGGAGCAGGCGCCGGGCAACAGCATGAATATCGAGGAAAAACTGCGCATTGCCAAACAGCTGCAGAAACTGAATGTCGATGTTATCGAGGCCGGTTTCCCGATCGCCTCCGAAGGGGATTTCGAAGCGGTTAAAAAGATTGCCCAGAGCATCAAGGGGCCGGAAATAGCCGGACTGTGCCGCTCAAGTGAAAAAGATATTGACCGTGCCTGGGAAGCACTGAAGTATGCCGGCGAAAAGGGGCGCATTCACACCTTTATCGCCACCTCCGACATCCATATGAAGTACAAGTTGCAGATGGAGCCGGACAAGGTTCTTGCCGCGGCGATCAAGGCGGTCAAGCGTGCCGCTTCCTATACCCCCAATGTCGAATTTTCCTGCGAAGATGCGGTGCGTACCCGTCTGCCGTTTCTCGCCGAAGTGGTGGAGGCTGTCATCGCCGCCGGTGCAACGACCGTCAATATCCCGGATACGGTCGGTTATACAATCCCGTTCGAGTATTTCAACATCATCAAATATCTCAAAGACAATGTGCCTAATATTGATAAAGCGATCATCTCGGTTCACTGCCATAACGATCTGGGGCTGTCGGTAGCCAACTCGATCGCCGCCATACAGGCCGGTGCCGGTCAGGTGGAGTGCACGATCAACGGTATTGGTGAGCGCGCCGGCAACTGCTCACTGGAAGAATTTGTCATGATTCTGAAAACCCGTGGCGACATCCTCCCCTTTACCACCAACGTGGTGACAGAGCAGCTTACGCCGACCAGTCGTCTGTTAACGTCGGTCACCGGTATTGCGGTGCAGCCGAATAAATCCATCGTCGGGGCCAACGCCTTTGCCCATGAAGCGGGCATCCACCAGCACGGGATGATGATGGAAAAGACTACCTACGAAATCATGACCCCTGAATCGGTCGGACTTCTTGCAAGCGCCTTGGTGCTGGGCAAGCATTCCGGTCGTCACGCTTTCAAAAAACGCCTGGAGGAGCTGGGATACGACCTGGATGATGAGAAGCTCAATCGTGCCTTTGATCGCTTCAAGGAGTTGGCTGACCTGAAAAAAGAGGTTTTTGATGAAGATCTGGACGCCATTGTGACCGATGAAGCCAGGGAAGAAGCCTGCTACAAACTGGATCATGTCACTGTCACCTGCGGCTCTTTTGCCGTGGCAACGGCGACGGTCCAGATGGAAATCAACGGCGTGACCGTGCGGACGGCAGAGTTGGGCGACGGTCCGGTTGACTCGACCTTCAAGGCTATCAAGAAGCTGACCAAGTCAAAGGCAAAGCTGACACAGTATAATGTCGGTTCCATCACCGGCGGTACCGATGCACAGGGCGAGGTCACCGTGCGGGTGAGCGAAGGCGGGCATACGGTTGTCGGCAAGGGGGCGTCGACCGATATTATCGTCGCGTCGGCCAAAGCGTATATCCATGCTCTCAACCGGCTGACCAGCAAACAGAAGCGGCTGGCTGACGGAGTGTAGTCTGTATTGCAGCATTGGTCGGGTTGTCACTGTCCGATTGAGATTGAATGCTGCTCAAAAGAAAAAAGGTAATTATGTTGAGGCCTGACCGGCATGTCCGTGTCAGGCCTCTTCGTTGCTGCGCACTCGTGCGAGTCTTTTCTCAGATCTTTACGGTCTTATACAAAAAATTCTTGAATCGGAACAGTTGACGCTGTTCCTCGTCTTTGTCCTGTCCTTCCGCAAAAGCTTTAAGGTGGCGAGCCACCGCCGGCATCGTCTTGCCGGCGCTGCTTCGCGTTTTCTCTATCACCAGCCGCACCGTTTCGCGTGAAATATCATTACGGGAGAACGGCTCATACACGTTTGTCCAGAAATCGCCGCCCGCTGCAATTTTTTCTATAATTTCATCTGCCTGTCGTTGGTCCAGGTCATGCGTGATCGATGACGGCGGGCGAGCCTCCAGACGCCCGGTTCCGGCGATGGCTTCGCTGATAGCTTCCCCGGTGATGACGCTTTTGCGTCTGAAAAAAAGCGCCCGGAGCAGAATGCTGCGCAGCTCGCGGATATTACCTTTGTAGCTGTGACGCATGAGGATCTGTTTTGCGTCTTCGGCCAGGGACGGGGGAGATTCTTCCGCATCATTGGCGGAGCGGTAGGTGCGGTAGAGTTTGCCGAGAAAATGGACCGAAAGATCCGGGATGTCCTCGCGCCGTTCATTAAGTGAGGGGAGGCGTATCGAAAGCTCTGAAAGCCGGTGGTAGAGATCTTCACGAAAACGGCCGGCGGCAATCTCGTCAGCCAGATTCTTGTTGGTTGCTGCAACCAGCAGAACCCTGCTGTAACGCTCGGTGTTCTCGCCAAGCCGCATGAAACCGCCATTGTCCAGAAAGCGAAGCAGCTGCACCTGGGTTTTCGGGTCGGCATCACCGATTTCATCGAGAAAGACGATGCCGCCGATGGTCTCTTCGAGAATTCCGCGCCGATCGGAATAGGCGCCGGTAAAAGCACCCTTTTTATGTCCGAACAGCTCTGAATAGGTCAAGTCGCCGGAATAGGCGGCAATATTGGTTTTCTTGACCGGCAGCTCGCCGCTGGGATTGATGTCGCGTCGGTACAGTTCGTTAAGTTTGTTATAGAGGTTGTTGAAGAAGAACTCCTTGCCGGAACCGGTCTGCCCGGTGACGAGTATTGAGGGGAGTCCGATGGTCGCCTCCTGCAGAATGTTGCGAGACCAGAAGAGGATGCGGTTGAACAGCGGCGGCGAGACGGTGTTGATGAAATCCACCATCTCCTGGGATTTCTGGCTGTTGCCGATAATGTTGCCGAGTCGGTAGGAAGAAACGTGGGGGTCCTTGTAGGCAACGTCGGTGGTGAGGCGGTTTACCTCCCCCTGGAGACGCTCGATGCGCTGCAGGTCCGAGATATGGCGCGCCGTCAGGGAACCGATAATCTGGAGTATGCGCCGGTGCTCTTCGCGGAAATAGTCGTACTGCAGCGAGTTGAGGCAGGCAACGGCGATGACTTCATCATCGCATATTATCGGTACCGCAATTTCACTCTTCAGAAGGTCGCTCATTGAGCGGTGAAAGCCGTCACGTTGCAGCTCAGTCTCGACCCGGGAGGTGATCCTGGGTTGTTTTGTGAAGGCAACATACCCGGTCAGGCTGCGTTCTTCCCGCGGCAGCTCACTGCCGCCAACCTGAAGCGGCGGAATATATTTTTTCAGCCATTCCTTGTTTTTTGCCCCGATGATAGCGCCGTTCTCATCCTCAACCACCAGCCATTTGGCGCCCTCCCTCTCGGTCACGACGGCGATGCTGCCGGTGTCGGCGCCGATCAGTTCCGTTGCCTTGGAGAGCACTCTGGTCAGAAACGGCTGGAGCGTTTCGGTCCGTTCGTTGAGAAGATCGCTGATTTCCGAGAGCACGCGGATTTCAAGGTGTTCACCGCCAACCTCGCTAATGACCCTTTCGACCATTTCGGCGTGGGTCTGCAGCAGTCCCATTTCGAAATCGCTGAACTGGTACAGATCGTGGGAATAGTAATTGAGCAGGCAGATTATGCGTCGTGTCTCAGGGTCGAAGCGGGGGACGACGTAGAGTGAACGGAGCTCCAGCGATTCGGTCAAAGCGCGCTTCTGCAGGTTGTGCTGTGTCAGGTCGGGTATGAAAAGCGGCTTTAGCAGGCGGTCATCGGTGATCACCCCCTGATCGTTAATATAGTTGGAAATCAGCGACATTCCCTTGCGCAGATCAAGCGCGCCAAGCTGATCATATTCCTTCTTCAGATGCTCGTCTGCAGAGTAGCTTGCCAGATTCTCCAGAGCACCGGCAGCCCCCTCCTGGTGTGTCGGCGCGAGCACTGCTGCCAGAGAAACCTTTCCAATGAGTTTGACCGCCGACCGGACCATCATGCCGGCTGCTTCGCGCGCCTTGAACTCTTCAAGCCGCCGGGCGAGGCGGACCTGCTGGTGGTAAATCCTGGCTTGGTCAAGGTGGTCGGCGACAATAGCGGCCAGCTCTGCCAGCTGCATTTTTACCCGGCTGTTCAGCGTTTCGCCCGGGTTACTCTGGTCGATGCAGAGCGCTCCGATGGACTTCCCCTGGCTGACGATCGGCACGACATAGCTGGAGCGGAATCTGAAGCGCGCGGCAAATGCGTAATCAGCCGAGCTCTTGTTCTGGTCGGATTGCTTGAAGATTATCGGAATCTGGTTGGCAAAGACACGGGAAGCGACCGCTTCCTCTGAGACGATCGGGAAGGTTGTTTCGACAAGCTCCTTGGCGAGCGGGCCGGTGGCGTGGACGCAGGCAAGCGTCCCCCGGGTCAGGTCTTCCAGGTAGATGCGGACCTGTTCGCCTCCGGACAGCTGCCTGGCGTTTTCAGCCAGCGCATACAGCAGTTCGCCCAGGTTCTCCTTGCCGTAGGCTGCGACGGCAATACGAAAGTTGTTGAAGGCCGATGTAGATGGCACGGGAGCTCCTGTTGTGCCTTGAGTCGTCCGTGCCACGGCACAGTGTCAGCAAGGCAGGGTAATAACGGCGCGTAAAAGGTCACGCAGACCGGAAAGGGGAGCGGCAAAACCACGGCTCCCTTCCGAATATTATCGCTGATCCTTCTGTGAACCTGTGGTCGGTGTACGGAAGTCAAGGCACTGTTCTTTTATTGGCAAAAGCGGATGGAACTCGTGTGAGTATAAAATCCACACAGCAGGAATGTAGCGTGGGAGGGAGGGGAAGGTCAAGGAGGAAATAATGCCGCTGTCACCCCTTGAGGACGTTCAGTATCTTGTCGGCGACATCTTTGCCGCTGATGTTGTAGGAGCCTTCTGCCAGCTGCTGCCGGATGGCGTCAACTCTTTCGCGGCGGGCTTCGTCATCGGCCAGCTGAATGGCGGCAGACGAAAGGGCTACTTCAGCGGGAGGTGTTTCGGCTGGTGCAGGTGCGTTGGACGCAGGCGCAGTCTTGGCGGGAGGTGTGGCCGTCTCTCCGTTCAGCAGCGCCATGTAATTTGAAACTCGCTCATCTATTTTCATAACGGACTCCGTTGACGCGTTCCTGTCTTTTTCCAGTCAGGCCGCCTGAGTGCTTATGAAGTCTGTATCGGCGGAAACCGGATAAAACTTTAGGTGGCAATGTGTAAGCCCGGCAGTCGTGACGGACGGCTATAGGTCAGCTGAGCCCTTTTCTGATCTGGTACAGCTCTTCGATATTGAGGCCGTTTTTTTCGTAATACTCACGTTCCAGCTCTTCGACATAGAAACGGTCAAGCCCGGAGTTTTCAAGAAAGTCCTCCCGCAGGCCGACGTTGCGTTCGGCAATAATCTGCGGCAAAAGCGCATGCAGGTACATGGCCTCTTTCTTGATGGTAAAGATTGTCTCGTTAAAGAGATGGTCCGGAATGTCGGTGTTGATCAGCTTCTTTGTTTTCAGCTCCTCGACCACTTCACGCCGCAACGCTTCCTGATCGGCCTTTGTGGTAAACTTGGAGTAAAAATTGCGGATGCGATCACGCACGTGTTCCAGGAGAACGATCGCAATTATCTCCTCCCGGTCTATCCCGACGAGCTGTTGGTGCAGCTTTTCAATCGTTGATTCCAGTGCTTCGATGGACGCCAGTCCTTCCATGAGTGTTCTGACCTTACGGCGGCCGAAGTTGCCAAGATAGGCATTGGCGAACAGATCACGGATAAACAGCTCCTGAAAGCAGTCTTTATGCAGGTTGTCAAAGGCGGCCTTATGTTCAAGCAGGCCGTGCAACATATCTTCATTGACACGGACGTTTTCCATAAAGGCCAGTTGGTTGATCAAATTTGAAACGGTGTCAAAACGGTCCAGATACGTAATGACATACGAGAAGCCGTCCAGCAGTGATGAATCGGCGCCGTCGCGGATCTTTTCATCGCACTCCTTGCTGGCATCCAGCATCAGCTGGTCGTAGGAGTGATCACGGTTTTCCATCGCGATTTTCTTGGCCTGGATCAGTTTGAGCATGTCATCACGGTCGATATGGCTCTCAATCGCGATCTCCCGGAAAAAGATCCCTTCGAGTATTTCGCGGGTGGCGGCGATGTAATCGCGCTCCCGGTCATTTTTGAGATTGCGCCCTTTATTCAGCATCTCATCGAGAGTGTAAAACAGAGCCCCCGGGATTTTGTTCCGCACCGACAACGTCTTCAGGCGTGTCAGGCGGGCATTGTCGAGGTTGCTTATCTCCCCCTTGGTATTGCACGCAAGCAGGATGTTGCGGTATTCGTCGACAATCCGCTTGTTGGCGGGGCTGCGGTACATGGCATCGATTCTGATGCGCTCCTGCTGATAACGATCGATCTTATGGGTTGATGCAACAGTCACCAGTTGCCCGAAATCCTCATCGGAAATCTTCTTGTTTCTGAAATAGAAGCTGCGAAACAGGTCGCGGTATTCGCGATGGCGGCGGTTGATCAACTTGACGACAAACAGCTGGGAGGATGCGTCACCCAATAACGGAAACAGCTCGGAAATAATGACATCGTCACGCTCGTCACCAACCGCCTCCGAGCGTTTTATGCACTTGCCGAGCCGCTTGACCAGCTCTTCCTGCTGATTTTTCAGCTTGCGCGACAGCAGGGGGGAGTGGACAAAGTAGAAATAGTTGCAGACCGCATTCCCCTCGAAAAAAATATTATCGTAGGTTGCGCTGCCAGAGGTGCGGTCACTGAAGCGGACGCTGCCATCTTCGTCGGAACGGGCTCCGTACATAACCAGCCGGTTGATGATGTCCGGTTTGGCAAGGTCTGAAGCCGGTTGGTCCACGCCGAACATGTATTCGCAGAAATTCCCGCCATTGCCATGGTAGCTGATCCCCTCGGGTGAAAGGATCATCTCGTTGCCGGGAGAGAAGATGCGCAGCCTCTCCTCTTCCTGGACGATGTTGAAGAAATAGCGTTGGTACGCGTCGTTGCCGGCTACCATGACAAAGTACTCTGTCTGCTCTCCCATCATGCCGTGCAGCCGAATGTCTTTGTGCATCGCTTTCTCCTCGTGCAGATCCCTTCCGGTATTACGACAGATCGAACTCCATGCCGTCATATGCCAACTCAAACCCGGACGGCAGCCCGTCACCTTCAGCAGAGGAAATCTCATGGGTGAGATGGGTAAGTATCGTGCGTCCGGCCCCGATCTGCCTGGCTGCAGCAATTGCCCCCGGAATATTGAAATGAAACGGATGCTCTGTCCAGCGGAGGCCATCGATCACCAGCAGTTCCACTCCCTGCAGCAGCTCCCGTGATTGTTCCGGAATGGCATTGCAGTCGGTCAGATAGGCAAAATTTCCGATTCGATAGCCGAGCGAATTCGTCTTGCCGTGCAGCAGAGGGATGGGCGTTATGAGCTGATCGAACAGCGTAAAGGGACCGCTGATTTCGTTGGCCGACAGTAAGGGGGTGTAGCCGGAACGTTGATGGTCGTCAAATATGTAACTGAAGCCACCCTGCAGTGTATCAAGGGTCGCCCGTGACGTAAAGCAGGGGATGATTTCCTTGTGGATAAAATGGAACCCGCGCAGGTCGTCTATGCCATTGACATGGTCGGCGTGGGCGTGAGTGAAAAGCACGGCATCGATGCGGTGGATATGCTGCCGCAGCGCCTGCTGCCGCAGGTCAGTGGATGTGTCGATCAGCACGTTCCGGTCATTATAGCAGATCAGCGCTGATGCGCGGGTACGCTTGTCACGGGGGTCAGCCGAGGTGCATATCCGGCAGTTGCAGCCGACCATCGGTACCCCGGTGGAGGTGCCGCAACCTAAAATAGTGATCTTCATGGCGGTCAACTTTCTTTTGATTTGCGCGAAAATAACAGAATCGCCTCACGCAGGCAAGGCGGTTTTCGGACGCATCAGCGTGCCATGTCAACGAGCAGGGCGATGTTCAGCCCGATGACAATCAGACCTACAGTCCAGAGGACAACAGCTCCATAGGGTTTGTTGGCGTATTCTCCCATGACTTTTTTTGAAGAGGTCAAGAGGATTAGCGGGATAATCGTCAGCGGCAACTGCATGGACAGTGCTACCTGGCTCCAGAGAATGCCTTTGAACGGGTCCGGCAGCAACATGATCGCTGCCAGGGCTCCAAGCAGCGTGATGCCGAGGCCGATGCGGGAATGCGGGTCGTTGATGTCGAACGGTTCGATAAAGATCCCGGCAAAAACGCTGCCACCGGCCATGGCGGCGGTGACGGACGATGCAAGTCCGGCAAAGATCAGTCCGAGGGCAAAGACGACGGCCGAGGCTGTGCCGAAGATCGGTTCGAGCGTCAGGGTAACCTGCGGCAGCTCATGTACGACGATCCCGTTTTTGTAGAATACGGCGGCAGCCACGATGATCATGGCGCTGTTAATCGCCCAGCCGGCTCCCATGCCGGTCAGCGTATCCAGAAACTCATATTTGAGCTGTTTCTCTATGACGTCGGCCCCCTGCGCATTCCACTGGCGGCTCTGGATGACTTCGGAATGGAGGAAGATGTTGTGCGGCATGACAACGGCGCCAAGGACACCCATGATAACGGTCAACGCCCCGAGCGGAAAGGTTGGCGTCACCCAGCCGACCGCAGTCTGGGCCCACGAAACGTCGGCCAGCCATATTTCGAAGATGAACGCCATTCCGATCAGCGAGACAAAGCCCATGATCCACTTTTCCAGGCGCTGGTAGTTTTTTGAAAACAGCATCCAGGCGGAGAAAACTGCCGATAAAACAGCTCCGGCTGCCAGCGGCAGGCCGGTCAGCATGTTGAGGCCGATAGCCGCTCCCAGCAGCTCCGCCAGGGCGGTGGCCACGCAGGCGATCATGGCGCTGCCGAGCATGAGGACCCGCAGCCACGGCTTGAAATACTTGGATGCCGCCTCCGACAGGCAGAGCCCGGTAACGATGCCGAGGTGGGCGGCGTTATGTTGTACGACAATCAGGATAATCGTAGAGAGAGACACGACCCAGAGGAGCTGGTAGCCGAATTGTGAGCCGGCGGCGACGTTGGTGACCCAGTTGCCCGGGTCGATGAAGCCGACGGTGACAAAAAAGCCGGGGCCGATATAACGGAACAGCTCCATAGAGGCGAGGCGCGAGGCCTGTTTGCCTATGTGCGAGAGCCAGTTCATGGATTGTAATTTGAGCTGTCTACGTCGTCATTAATGTACTGCAGCGAGTATTTCACGTAGTTGCCGGGCGATTTCTTCAGCCATGCCACTTCATCCGCCGTCAGGTCGCGTTTGTATTTGGCCGGTGCCCCGACCCAGAGGGTGCGGGGCGGGATGACCGTCCCTTCGGTAACCAGTGCCCGCGCCCCTATCAGTGCGCCTTCCCCGACGACGGCATGATCCATCACCATCGCCTGCATACCGATGAAACAGCCGTTCTGCAGGGTGCAGCCATGCAGGGTCACGCTGTGGCCGATGGTGACGTCATCGCCGATGATCAGAGGCGCCCCCGGGTCATCAGCATGCTTCTTGTGGGTGACGTGCAGCATGGAGAGGTCCTGCACGTTGCTGCGGGCGCCGATGCGGATATGGTTGACGTCGCCGCGAACAACGCAGTTGTACCAGACGCTGGACTCAGCGCCAATTTCCACATCGCCGATGATCACCGCGGTTTCGGCGACAAAGGCGGTCGGGTTGATGGTGGGGTGGATACCCTGAAAAGCTTTGATCATGGTCATAATCTCCGAAATTAAATGGTAACAGCGTGCCGGAGTATAACCGCTCGACAATGTCTTGGCAATCACGCTGTTTCCGCTGGGGAAAGAAGATTAAACTGCTTGTTGCGCCGCTCCGTTTTTGCTATGTTGCACGCACCATTTTATTACACGCAAGGGGATATGATACGATGAAATTCACCAAGATGCAGGGCGCGGGAAATGACTACGTCTATGTGAACTGTTTTGAAGAGACGGTAAGCAATCCGCAACAAACTGCGATACAGGTTTCCAACCGCAATTTCGGCATCGGTTCGGACGGGCTGATCCTGATCATGCCGTCAGAGGTGGCCGATGTCCGGATGCGGATGTTCAACTCCGACGGTTCCGAATCAGAGATGTGCGGCAACGGCATCCGCTGCGTTGCCAAGTATGCACATGACCATGGTATCGTTGCCAAGAGCGAGATAACTGCCGAGACCGGCGCCGGTATCCTGACGCTTAAGCTTGTTCCCGGTGCCGACGGGAAAATCGCGAAGGTGCGGGTTAATATGGGGCCGCCACGCCTGACGCGTGCCGAGATCCCGATGACCGGTGATCCGGATGCGAAAGTCATCGCCGAAGAGCTGACGGTCCTTGACCGCACCTTCAAGATTACCTGCGCGTCGATGGGCAACCCGCACTGTGTTATCTTTGTCGATGATGTGGCCACTTTTCCGGTCACAACCTATGGACCGCTGATAGAAAACAACGAGATGTTTCCGCGCCGCACCAACGTAGAGTTCATTCAGATCATTTCCCGCACTGAAATTCGTCAGCGCACCTGGGAGAGGGGCGCCGGTGAAACCCTGGCCTGCGGTACCGGTTCCAGCGCCGTCACGGCAGCCTGTGTGCTGAACGGCCTGACGGAGAAAAAGATTCTCAACCACCTCTCCGGCGGCGACCTTGAGATGGAATGGGCTGAGGACGGCAACATCTACATGACCGGCCCGGCGGTAGAGGTGTTTAGTGGAGAAATCGTAAATCAATTTTGAATTTTGAATGTTACATTCTGAATTGAATTCAAAATCCATAATTCAAAATTCAACATTGTTCCCAGGGTCTTATGCCACGTGCCGTTACTATCATAAATCTCCTTCTTGGGGTCGTCATCATCGCCTTGGCGGCAGGGATCTTTACCGAGCGCCTGTCGGCACGCCTCGGGAAAACGGTGCGTAAAAACGGGGGCACTACCACTGCCCCGGTCGCCGCAGCGGCGCGTACGGAAGACCTCTCTTTTTACGCTCCGATCCTGACGGCCGGCCTGTTCGGTAAAGCGGCCCAGGGGCAGCTGACGGCGATTACGACCGCTTCCGCGACGGGGCAAGGCGTTCAGGCCACTGCACCGGCCGAGCTGATGCTTCTGGGCACAGTCGTCGGATCGTTCCGCGAAACCTTTGCCCTCGTGCGGCACATGACAAAACAGGAAGAGCGGGTGTTCCGCTTGGGGGAGATGGTCTTTGACGCCGGGCGCCTGGTTGAGGTGCGCAAGGAAAGCGCCTCCATCGTTATCAATAACAGGAAGGTGGAGCTGTTGACGCCGATGACCCCCCCCATGGCATCTCCGGCCGGGCAGCCGGCAGCGGGAACAGCGTCTGCGCCCACGGCGGTGACCAGTACGGGAGCGGGCAGTTACGTGATCGACCAGCGTGCGCTTAACGCCGCACTTGATAATCCGGCCCAGGCGATGAGTGACGCCCGTCTGCTCCCCAGCCAGAAGGATGGCAAGGTTGAGGGGTTCCGTGCTTCGGAGGTCAAGCAGAATGGGGTTTTTGCCCTGATCGGCATCAAGAACGGCGACGTATTGCTGCGGCTCAACGATTTTCCGATGGATTCACCGGACAAGGCGCTGCAGTCATTCATTTCCCTCAAAGGACAGAGCCGGCTGAAGCTGGACATCATACGCGACGGCCAGCCGCAGACGTTCAATTACGATATACGATGATGACGGTAGCAACACGGAGGCATACGTGACACGATATTTTCGACGGATACTTTGTACCCTTGTTCTGATGGGAGTACTCATTGCCACCACGGTTCTGGCCGCCGGCGGCAAGGGGGTCGTCCTGAATTTCAACGAGGTGGATATTTCCACCATGGTGAAGTTCATCAGCGACCTGACCGGCAAGAACTTCATCCTTGATGAGCGGGTCAAGGGGAAGATCTCGGTCTATTCCCCCTCCAAGCTCTCGATCGAAGAGGCGTACAACGTCTTTACCTCCGTACTGGAGCTTAAGGGGTTTACCGTCGTGCAGAGTGGCAGAGTTGCCAAAATTGTCCCCTCTTCTTCTGCCCGGCAGTCAGGGTTCAGGTTGCTGCCTGAAGGGGCACAGGCTCCGGTCAACGAGAGCTACGTTGCCCAGGTGATCAAGCTGGAATACATCACCGCCCAGGAAGCGCAGACGTTTCTCCAGCCGATGATTTCCAAGGACGGGCACATATCGGCCTTTGGCCCCGGTAATCTGCTGCTGATGGTTGATTCTGCGATTAATGTTCGTAAGCTGCACGGGCTTCTGCAGACGATTGACACCGAGCGGACCCGCGAAGGGCTTGAGATCATTTATCTGAAAAATACCTCGGCCGAAAGCGCCGCGACAACCGTCCGGGGGTGGCTGAGCGGATCAGAGGGCAAGCCGGGCGTTCCTCCGGCTACTGCCGGTGGTGGGAGCACGACAAGTGTCCTTGCGGATCAGCGTCTGAATGCGCTGCTGATTTTCGGCAACGAAACAACAAAGAAAGCGATCCGCGAACTGGTGGAGAAGCTGGATGTTGTTGCTCCTGAAGCGAGCAGCAAGGTCAACGTTTATTATCTGGAAAACACCGATGCGACCGAGATGGCGAAAGTCCTCGATAGTGTCGTCAAGGGGATTGCCACCCAGGCAACGCCTCAGGCGGGAGCTGCCGCAGCGCAAGCATCCCCCTTTGACAGCGGTAAAGTCACCATCACTCCCGACAAGGGGTCCAATTCACTCGTCATCATGGCTTCCCCCACCGATTATAACAACCTGGTCCAGGTCATAAAAAAGCTCGACCGGCGCAGCAAGCAGGTATTTGTGCAGGTGCTGATCGCCGAGGTGTCGCTGGATAAATCAAACGAGTTCGGCTTGCAAACCGGACTGGTCGGGGGGGGATCGCCGAACAACAACCTGACCATTGCCGGATTGTATGATCCGCTCGGCACTCTCACGACGCTTGGCACTCTTCTGACTGCCGGGGGGACGCTAACCCCTGATATCACCGCCAGCCCAATCAATGTAACGGCGGTGCTCAAGGCCCTCGATAAAAAGGGGCTGCTGAACATCCTCTCCACCCCCAATATCCTGACCTCGGACAATAAAGAGGCGGAGATTAATGTTGGCGAGAACGTGCCGTTTCAGGGGTCGGCCACACAGAGCACCATTGGGACAACAACTTCGGTAGAGCGGAAGGATATCGGCATCAATCTGAAGATCAAGCCGCAGATCAGCGAGGGTGATTATATCCGCATGGATATCAACCAGGAGATCTCGGCGGTGAAGGACAGCAAAGGGCAGGCGATCGATCTCGTCACGACCAAGCGCTCGGCCAAAACCAGCGTTGTTGTCAAGGATAAAGAAACGGTCGCGATCGGCGGCCTGATTCAGGACACCGAAGAGGAAACGATCAGCAAGGTGCCGTTCCTCGGAGATATTCCGTTGCTCGGCTGGCTGTTCAAGACAAAAACCAAGGTACGCAAGAAAACCAACCTGATGATCCTGTTGACGCCGCACATCGTCAAGGATGCGGCCGACCTCGCGGAGATGACACGGAGCCAGCGCCAGCTGTTCGGGGAATCCTCAAAGAAGAGTGAAGCGGTCGATGTGCAAAAAGAGATATCAGGCAAATGAGTAGCGACTCTCTGAGCTCACCTGAGCAGTTGCTGGATGTTGCCGCCAGGCTGGGGGTAGGCTATCAGCCGGAAGTCAGGGCCGATGAGGTTGATTCCGGACTTCTGAGCCTGCTGCCGCTGACGTTCGCGCGGGCCAACTCCATCCTGCCGCTCGGCGAAGTCGACGGCGTCGTCAGAGTTGCCGTTTCCAGCGCCGCCGCTCTGCTGCAGCTTGACGAACTCCGTCTGCTGTTCGGCAAGCCGGTCGAAGCGGTACTGGTTCCGGCCGCACACCTGGCAGACGTCATTAACCATGTTTACGCCGGGGCCTCCGGAACGGCCCTTGATGTCCTTCAGGAGTTGCAGGGGGAAGACCTCTCCACCGTTGCCACTGAATTGAACAACCCGACGGACCTGCTGGATCTGTCTGATGAAGCGCCGGTTATCCGCCTGCTCAACTCGATCCTTTCGGAAGCGGTCAAGGAGCGGGTCAGCGATGTGCACGTCGAGCCGTACGAACGGGATCTCCTCGTGCGCTTCCGTATCGACGGCATCCTTTACGAGAAACTCTCCCCACCCAAGATCATCCAGGATGCTCTGGTTTCGCGCATCAAGATCATGGCGGGACTCAACATCGCCGAAAAACGTCTGCCGCAGGATGGCCGCATTCGCGTGCGGGTCGCCGGGCGCGATGTCGATATCCGTGTGTCTATTATCCCGACTTACTACGGCGAACGGGCCGTGCTTCGTCTGCTGGACAAGAAAAAAGGTATCCTCTCTCTGGCTGACATTGGCCTGGGTGAACATGGCGTACGGACGTTGGAGCGGATGCTGAACCGGACGAGCGGCATCATCCTCGTGACCGGTCCGACCGGCAGCGGTAAATCGACGACGCTCTACGCCGCCCTCAACAAGGTCAACTCCAGCGAAAAGAATATCATCACCATCGAGGACCCGATCGAATACCAGATCAGGGGGATCGGCCAGATTCAGGTCAATCCGAAGATCGACCTGACCTTCGCCGGCGGTCTTCGCTCCATCCTCCGTCAGGACCCGGACATCATCATGGTCGGCGAGATCCGCGATGCCGAAACGGCAGAAATTGCCATTCAGGCCAGCTTGACCGGCCACCTGGTGCTTTCGACGCTACATACCAACGATGCCGCCACCGCCGTGACCCGTCTCGTGGATATGGGGATCGAGCCGTTCATGATCGCTTCCTCCCTGTCGGCCGTGGTTGCCCAGCGCCTCGTGCGGGTGATCTGTCCGCATTGCCGCGAAGAGTATCGGCCAGTGGAACAGTATGCCGGGGTAATTCTCCCGGAAAAACTGTATCGCGGCCGTGGCTGCGATGCCTGCTTCGGGCTCGGCACACTGGGGAGAACCGCCATCTATGAAATCATGCCGATAGACCAGGAGCTCTGCTCGATGATCATCCGCCGTGCCCATGCCGGAGAAATCAAGGAGTATGCGGTTGCACACGGCATGAAGACGCTGCGCGATGACGGCCTTGCCCGCGCCGCCGCCGGAATTACCACCATTGAAGAGGTTCTGCGCGTTACCCAGGACGATTATGCCGACGTTCCGCTATAAGGCCTACAGTACAACCGGCGCTTCTGTCTCCGGCACCGTTGAAGCCGATTCCGAACGGCAGGCGCTGCAGCAGCTGAAAGGGCAGGGATTGCTGCCGCGGGAGGTGGTTGAAGAGAGCGGCGCCCAAGGGGCAAGCGGTTCGTTTTCCTTCCGCCGGGGAGTGCCTGCAGACGAGCTTTCACTATTCACTCGCCGCCTTGCCACGCTGGTTGCATCGTCGATTCCGCTCTTCGAAGCGATGGGATCACTCTGTGAGCAGGAGGAAAACGGACCGCTCCGTCAGGCTCTTGTCCGGGTCAAAGAGCGCATCGCCGAAGGGGCCTCCCTGTCACGGGCACTCGCTGCAGAGCCGGGCATCTTCGGCGAAAGCTACGTCAGCATGGTGGCGGCCGGCGAGGCCGGTGGTGCTCTCGATGCGGTGCTGGAGCGGCTGGCGGATTTTCTGGAGGAGCAAGAGCAGGTGCGGAGCAAGGTCACCTCGGCCCTGGCCTACCCGATCCTGATGGTTATTGTCGGTGGGGGCGTCATGCTGTTTCTGTTGACGGTTGTCATCCCCCGCATCGTGACAATTTTTGAAGACAGCAAAGCTGCTCTGCCGCTGATCACGGTCACCCTGATAAAAGTAAGTCATTTTCTGCAGGGTTACTGGTGGATTCCCACCGCCTTGATAATCGCCTCGGTCCCACTCTACCGCCGTGCCATGAAGCGCGATGATCTCCGTCTGAAGCGTGACGCCCTGCTGCTGCGCCTCCCGATGGCCGGCGGCATGCTGCAACGCCTGATTCTCTCCCGCTTCGCCCGTGTTCTCGGGCTGCTCCTCTCCAGTGGTGTGCCGATCATGAAGGCTCTGGAAATCACCGGCGAGGTTGTTGTCAACCGGGTCTACCGCGCTTTTCTGCGTGGTGTGATGGAGGATGTTGCCCAGGGGGGAAGTCTTTCCGGCAGCCTGAAGAAGAGCCCGCTGTTTCCACCGCTTCTCGTACACTTGGCAGGTGTTGGCGAGAAGAGCGGCAACCTGGAAGGTATGCTGATCAAGGCCGGAGTCGCCTATGAGCGCGAGTTCAGCTCCCGTCTGACAAAGGTGATGGGGCTGATGGAACCGCTGCTGGTGCTGGCCATGGGGGTGGCGGTCGGTATCGTGGTGCTGGCGGTGCTTCTACCTATTTTTGAGTTGAACCAGCTGATAAAGTAGGGTGTTCGCTATGCCGGAACCGCATCGTTTGAACATTGCCATGAAACTGGTTACCTGATGGTACGGGGATAGTATGGCTATTGGAACTGACATCCAGCAGCAGGTTTTCGACCTCCTTTCGCGCGCTTCCAATATCTCTTTTGTCACGGCAGATCAGGAGGGGGGCAGCGTCAGTATGCTGGCTCCCGGCCAACGGGTCAGCGCCGAAGTTCTGTCGACGCTGCCCAATAACCGCGCCCAGGTTCGGGTCGGAGTTGAGCGTTTCAATCTCGATCTGCCGATGGCGGTGAGGGTCGGGCAGTCGCTGGAGATGACCTTTGTCTCCGCTGCCCCGCGCTCGACGTTTGCCATAACCCGCCAGGCCGGCATCACACCTCCGGTAAGTCTCTCCGATGCATCCCGCCTGTTAAGCCTGCTGGTTTCAGATGAACAGGTGGTCGATACTCAGTTCCGCTCGTCATTGCAGAGTATCGGCGACATGCTGCGGCGTTCGTCAGGCGAAGCCGCTGTACTGGCAAACCTGCTGGATGAAGCCATGACCTATGGTTCCAGAGGTGGCCCGGCACCATCTCTGGCTGCCGCCGGGCGGTTAACTCCGGAACAGGCCCGTCTGGCAACCTTCGAATCAAATGCGGCCCAGATCCTCAAAAACATCGCCCAGAGTTCACGTTTTACCCTGATTGAGGCGGCCAACCAGCCGCTGACGCCATTGCCGCTGCTGCCGGGTGAAGAGGTTAATGCTACGGTTACCGGCACACTCCCGGGTGGCAGGGCCTTTGTACAGGTCGCCGGAACAACACTGGAACTGGTGCTGCCCCAGAAGGTTACACCGGGTGAAATTCTACGTTTGACTTATCTGTCGGGAGAGCCGAAGCCGACGTTTGCGCTTGGGCGCACCGTTTCCGGCGGTACCCCCCCTTTGCTGAGCGAAGCCGGACGCTGGCTGAGCGTGCTGGAACACAGTGCGGGGGGTGTCTCCACCCAGCAGGCGTACGTGCTGGAACGGCTGAACAGCGTGCTGAAAAGTCTTCCGCCCGATTCACCGGCTTTCAGCGTTATTTCGGATGAAGCACTTACCTATGGAAGAAGTATGCCGGACGCATCTGCTGCCATCGCAGCGCAGGGCGCTGTGCAGAACCCCGCCGGGACCGGTAACGGCATTGTGTTAAGTGATGATATGGCCAAGCTGCTCCAGGCCGTAATAAAGGGGAACCGCCTGGCACTTCTTGAGGCGCTCAACCAGCAGGCCCTGCCGGCCGGTTTTGCGCCTGGTCAGCAGATCAGGGGTGAGGTGCTGGCTGCCCTTGGCGGGGGGCGTTTTTCCGTTCAGGTCGGCGCGCAGATGCTGGAGTTCATGATGCCGAAAGGGATCAGGCGCGGTGACCTGGTCACCCTGTTTTTCATAACCGACGAGCCGCGCCTGACATTCCTGATGGCGCGCTTTGGGCAGCCGGGTGATTCAAAAGTCAGCGACACCGGGCGGTGGTTGAGCGGCTTTCTGGGCGAAGCGGCCGGTCAGGTGCCGGCACAGTCAGCGCTGGGAATTCTGCAGACGTTGCTGGCCGGGCCGGCGACTGATGCAACGCTGCTCAGCCGGATGCTCCAGCAGGGTCTTCGCGAAAGCGGCCTGTTTTACGAATCTCATCTTGCCCGCTGGTTTGGTGGTGACTACCGGCTGGATGATGTCCTCAGGGAACCGCAGGGGCGCCTGTCTCCGCGCTTGCCGCAGGGTGGCGTCCCGGTTGATGAGTTTGCCATGGGCAGCACACGGAGCGGTTTGGCTGAAATAATGGAGGCGCTCTTTAAGAAAGCCGGCAGCAGTATGGCGCACGCAGGGATCGCTGATCAGCGTTCTCTGGGGATTGTCGGTGAACAGCTCTCCACACTTCAGAGTGGGCAGATGATGTTTCGCGGGGACCTGTTTCCGGGGCAGCCGATGGAGTGGGCGGTTGCCGAACGTGAGGCGCAGCGTGATGAGTCCGGCGGCAGGGAACGAAGCTGGGAAACAAGCGTAACGATCACCTTGCCCCGTCTGGGGCCGGTTACTGCCACGCTCACACTCGATGGTACACGGCTTGCTGTCAAGGTCAAGGCTGAAAATGACACGACAGTGGCGGCCCTCGAAGAGGGGAGAGCGCGTTTGGTAGAGCAGCTTGAGGGTGCAGGGCTTACACCGGATGAGATGAGCATACGTCATGCCACCGCGTGATGATGAAGAACGCCGAGCGGCGGCGCTTTCCTACAAACAGGGGTACTATGCGCCGGTTGTCATTGCCCGGGGGAAGGGTGTTGTCGCGGAGGCGATCATCGCCTGTGCCCGTGAAGCCGGTGTGTACGTCCATGAGTCACCGGAACTGGTAAAATTGCTGATGCAGGTTGACAGTGATAAGTTCATTCCCCCGGAGCTGTATCGGGCCGTTGCGGAAGTGCTGGTATGGCTGCAGTGGATGGAAAGCCGGCAGAAATAATATATTGTTGTGGAGGAATGATGCAGATAAAGTTTGGTACCGATGGCTGGCGTGGCGTTATTGCCAGAGATTTCACTTTTGAAAATCTTTCACGGGTTGCACAGGCAACAATGGATTATCTGAACCGCGAGGGCTTGGGTGACAAAGGGCTGGTAATAGGCTATGACCGCCGTTTTATGTCACAGGACTTTGCCCGGCGGGTTGCCGAGATTGCGGTAGGAAACGGCATCTCTGTCCGCTTGACGGAGGATTATGCGCCGACTCCGGCGGTTTCGTGGGCCGTGCGCGAGAGCGGCGCTGGTGCAGGGGTGATGATCACCGCCAGTCATAACCCGCCGGAGTATAACGGTTTTAAAGTTAAGGAAGCGTTTGGTGGTTCCGCTCTCCCGGCGACGACCAGGATTCTCGAAGAAATTGTTGCGTACAATCTGGAGAACGGCCGGCGTGTCGTCGCGGTCCCCTATGCAGAGGCTCTTAAAAAGGGATCTATTGAGCTTTTTGATCCGTGTGAAGGATATTTCCACCAGATTGGCCGCTATGTTGATCTTGATCTGATCTCAAAGGCCGGGATCAAGGCGGTGGTCGATCCGATGTACGGTGCCGGCAGCGGTTTCATACCGCGACTTCTCCCCGGTGTTGACGAAATCCACAATACAGAAAACCCCTCGTTTGGCGGGCAGGCACCCGAGCCGATCGGCCAGAACCTGCAGGAGCTGTCGGCACTGCTCAAAAGCGGTAAATACCGGGTCGGTCTGGCGCTGGATGGCGATGCCGACCGGATCGGTGCCGTTGATGAGAATGGCGACTTCTTCTCTTCGCACTGCATCTTTACGGTTATTCTGCGCCATCTGATCGAATACAAGAAGATGACCGGAGCGGTCGTCAAGACGGTCTCGACAACTCGCATGGTGGATCTGCTGGCGGAAAAATTCGGTCTGGAACTTTTCGAAACTCCGATCGGCTTCAAGCACATCTGTCTGCTGATGCTGGAGCGCGATATCCTTATGGGGGGTGAAGAATCCGGCGGGCTCGGAGTGAAGGGGCATATCCCGGAGCGGGACGGGATTCTGCTTGGGCTGCTGCTGCTTGAGGCGGTCGCGGTCAGCGGCAAAGGGCTGCGGCAGTTACTTGATGAGACCATGGACGATATCGGGCATTTTTATTATCAACGGATTGATCGCCGTATCGAAGATGCCGCCAAAGAACAGCTGATAGCGCGGTTGCGCTCCACCCCTCCGGATGCTATTGATGGTCAGCAGGTTGTTGCCACCAATTTCAGCGACGGTTTCAAATTTATCTTCGCCAGCGGCGACTGGTTACTGATTCGCCCGTCAGGAACCGAGCCTGTTTTGCGCCTGTACAGCGAAGCGGGAACACAGGATCAGGTCGAACGCTTCCTTCGACAGGGAGTCATGATCGCCGCTATTTAAAATAAATCGGCTTGTCGTCACTACACGGTTGCACTGGCGAAAAAATCAGCTATAATCTTGCGACGCTGAGTCGTGTGTTCAGACAGCGACGCGCGAATATTATCCATCCATACCGTTATGGAAAATTACGAAAAGGGGCACACTGCTATGGCAAACATTCTGATTGTTGATGATTCATCCACCATGCGTAAAATCATTTCGAGATCTCTTCGTCAGGCCGGCCTTACCGTCGATGAAATCTACGAAGCCGGCGACGGTATCGAAGGTTTGGGCGTGATTGCATCCGGTAAGTCCATTCAGCTGATTCTGTCCGATATCAACATGCCGAACATGGATGGTCTTGAGTTTGTCAAGGCGGTGCGTGCTAACGGTAATTCAACTCCCATCGTCATGATCACCACTGAAGGTGGCGAGGAGATCATCGCCGAAGCGATGTCAAGCGGCGCAAGCGACAGTATTAAAAAACCATTCACTCCAGACCAGCTTCAGGAAAAACTGGGAGGTCTGATATGAGTCTCAGCTCGGACATTTCCCTGACCGAAGAGCAGGTGGCGGGTTATGTAATTGCTGCAACCAGGGAAGTGTTCTCTACCATGATCATGATGGAGGTGGTTGACGACTTCCCGCTTAAGGAGCCGGTCAGCCGCTTCAAATGCAGTATTACCGGGATGGTTGGTTTTGCCGGGACCTACTCAGGAGTTATTTCCATACACTGCCCGGTTAGTCTGGCGTTGAAAATTACCTCCAACATGCTTGGCGTTGACTGTGATGAGGTTAACGAAGACCTGAATGACGCGATTGGTGAAATTGCCAACATGGTTGGCGGGAGCGTTAAGCAGGTGCTCTCCAAGGGGGGGCTGGACGTCAAGCTGTCGATCCCCACCGTAATCTCGGGAGAAGACTACACCGTCAACTCCCTTTCTGACAATGATTGCGTGGTTGTCCCGTTCACCGTTGAAGATCATACCATGCTGGTTGGGCTTACGCTTAAGAAGGAAGATTGATTTTGCACCACTCTCTGCAATTAATGCATGACCGTCAGACGGAATATGCACGGGAAGACACTCTCTGATGGATGGTTACACAACACTATACGGGATGCTGGAAACAGCTCTCAAACAGGCTGGCGAAGAAAGCGGCATGCTGCTGGGGCAGGAACTTTCCATTGCCCTTTCCGATTCTCTTTCAACAAGCAAAAGCTCTTATTTTGGAGGGCTTGACGATGGTTGCTTCGTTCTTGCTGTAGATTCGAGCGAGGCGTACGTCGGTCAGTTTTACCTGCTGTTTTCACTGCGTGATGCCATCGTCATGAGCAGTATTCTGCTCGGAATTCCTCCGGCCCGTATTCAGGAAAAAAAGCGGCTTTCCATCATTGAAAACGATGATATAGACGCCTTCTCCGAGATTGCCAATATGGTAAACGGCGCACTGAACACCGTTTTCCAGGGGGCGCTACCGAACAAAGTTCGGCTCAAGCTGCTGCCACCTTCCAAGTATATTCCTGATATTGATCCGTTAACTCCAGAAGAGCCGATTCCCGATGGCGATTTCCTGATGTTCCGCTCAAAACTGGAAATGCCAGGGCAGGAAATGAACTATCTGGATGTTCTCATTCCGACCGCACTTGGTAATTTGTTTGACCCGCAGCCGGTTGAGGCCGAAGCAGAGGCTGAGCCGGAAATCGAGGCAGAAGCGGGAGCTGAGGCTGGTGGAGAAAACGTCGGTGGGGATGGCGAGGCGGGTGCGGAAGCAGCCCAGGCAATAAACGATGGGGTTGACAGCATTGTTTTGCTGGAAGACAATGAAGAACAGCGTCAGCAGTTAATCGATCTGGTCTCGTTTACCGGGTTTCAGGTCGCTGAAGGTACGCTTAATGCTGATATAAAGGAACTGTTTGCGGGCCGAAACGTGAAATTGGTCATCATCGGCTCCCAAGATGCCAATGATCGTGAATTGGCCGTCTGTATAAAAGTTAACGCAATCCGTCAGGATTCGCCGCCGCCGATTATCATGAGTGCGGAGTGCTGGACACGGACCGCCGTCCTGAAGGCGCTCAAATACGGTGCCAGGGATATTATAATAAAGCCTTTCACTGGTGACGATGTGGCTTCAAAGGTCCGTCGCTACTGCAAAATTGCGCCGGCTTAGTTCTCATGCGGATCTGATTATGGCTTCAATACACGTTTTCCAACCAGCAGGTGCGCGACTCTGCCGCCGCAAGATATCTTTCGGCGTCACACTTGTGGTCGTTGCTCTCACGCTGTTCGCCGCCGAGGCGTACGCCTCAATCCCCAATCATCTCTATAGGGTAGACATCCGGCCGCAAAAAGACTTTACCCGCCTCACGGTGCGCCTGGCAGATCCGCCACAGTACGCTCTGGCTGCAATTCCTGGCAATCGTCTGCGCCTTGTCATACAGGATACCGGTGGTACGCTGTTCAAAAAATTCCGCCGCTATTCCGACAAAAATATTGGCGGACTGGTCTTTAAAAGGCGTGGCGACAGTCTGCTCATAACCTTTCAGGTGTCTCCAAAGACCGGGTGGCGTGATCTGTCGCGTCCGGATATCAGTGCCATAACTGTCGATGTCGGTGCCCCGTTTAAGTCGGGAGTGCCTCAGTCATCAATGGTTGGACGTGAAAAAATCTGGAAAGGTCTTGAAAAGCTGGTGCGGGACTTTGACCCGCCGCTCAAGTCAGAGATCCCTTTCACTCAAACGGATCGACAGGTTCTGAGGAATTTTCTTTCTGAAGAGGAGCAAAAGGATTTTATGGCGGCGGAGGCGGGCCTGTACAAGGGGAGCCTGACCGAGGCCGAAGAGCTGTTCTCGCGTTTTTCGTCACGCCAGGGGCCGATCCGTGCATTGGCGCTCTATCGCCTTGGTGAAACATGGTACAAGCTGCAAAAGTATCCTCAGGCGTTGGCGGCTTTTCGTGAAGCAGAAAAAATGTGGCCTGCCTATCTGACGTTGAATCCGGGAGTAACCTTTTATTATGGCGACAGTATCGCCAGGAGCGGAGAGCTGGGCACCGCCCGCTCGTTGCTTGCCAGTCTGGCCTCCCGGTTGGCTGACAAAACGTTTGCTCCGGCACTGCTGGTGAGGCTTGGCGATATCCTGACACGCCAGGGGCATGAGCGTGAAGCCCGCGCAATCTATCAAAATGTGGCGGATCACTTCAAGGATAACAAAGCCAGCCAGATGGCACTGATGCGTATCGCCGACAGTGAATTTCTTCAGTCTACCCCGTGGAATTACCGGGCGATCAGCAGCGTATATCTTAATGCTTCGCAGCATAGCGGGGATCTGGATATGCGTGAAGAATCCCACTTTAAATACGTTTTGCTGGAATCGATTCATGGTGAAGCCGGAGAAGCGCTGCAGCTTGTCATGGGATTTCAGCGCAAGTTCCCGCGCGGAGTCTATGTCGCGGTGGTGAGGACAATTCGAGAGGTGCTGGTTGCGGAGGTGTATCGTCGCACTGACTGGACAAAGGAGCCCGCCGCGCTGGTACGTTTTATGGAGGAGCAGAGCGATTACCTTGCTGACACAGTTGGGCAGCCGGGGTTTCTTGCCGCAGTTACACGGGCGTATAATGAAGCGGGGCGTCCGATTGAGTTGGTCAGGTTGTTGGCGGTCCTGGTCGAGCGGTTGTGGTCTACGCCGATAGCACCGGAGCTGTATATCAGTATTGTTGACAATTCAGAGCTTATCGGAGACACAGCCACTGCTGAACGAACTGTTAAAGCGTTTTTAAGTAAATTTCCTGCCGATCCGAACGCACGGTTGATGACGGAACGGCTTGGTTCAATTTATTTCTCAAGTGGAAAACACCGGCAGGTAAAAGAAACACTCCTCTGGCTGCTCAACAAGGGAGAGCGTGCCCGGCGCACGGAAAGCTATTATCAGTTGGGACGATCTCTCTGGGAGCTTCAGCTCTATCAGCAGGCGGCAAAGTCTATGGGGCTTTATCTTGCTGCCCCAAAGGGGGGTGATTCGCGAACATTGCCGGACGCTTATTTCGTTGCCGGATCCGCCCGGGAAAGCATGGGAGACCGGAAAGGGGCGTTGAAACTGTTTGAAGCGGCACTCAAGCTGCCGGATAATCCCCGCAATGATGAATTCGTCTACAGAACAGCACAGATTAACCTTCGCGAAGGTAAGACCAGCCGGGCTAAAGAGTTGTTCGACCGGCTTGTCAAAAACGGCAAGGACCCCGATTGGCAGAAGCTTGCCCGGCAGGCTCTGACAGCATTTGAAACCGGAACAACCACCCCGTAAAAAACGACAATAAGTCAATATTATGACCTGGTCAAAAGAATGGCGCGGAGCGTGTCGTTATTCAAGCGACTTTCGGTTGTTATTCTTTATTGTGACACGCCTCATGTTACAATAAAACTAATCCGGTCGGCGGAATATTGTCTGGTTTTTTCGACGCTGTAAGTAAAAGCCTGGTGTGTACTCAGGCGAACTCTATGCATTTTTTTATGAAAAGATCCGGGGCTCGCGCCGGTACAATTCCGGTCAGTTACCATATTGTTTTTACATATTTAATGCACTGTTTTGAGCGCTGCGTGTGGTATGTTTATTGCACTATTTGCGCTTTGGAAGGAGTCCGATATGCAGATTGAAGGTATCTTCAGCAGGACAATTGATGTTTTGGGCAAGAGCGTAGACCTGAGAGCTAAAAATCAGAATCTGATCGCTTCCAATATCGCCAATGCCGAGACGCCGAATTTTGTTCCCAAGGCGTTGGCCTTCGAACAGGAGTTGCAGGGGGCAATCAAAGATCGTCAACCCGGACAGAGCAGCTCATCAGCCCCCCACGCGCGACATATTCCGATTCGTGGCGCAGGTGGCGCAACTTCATTGCAGTCAGTTACGGGCAAGGTTATTGAGACCCCGGCCAGTACGCCCGGTAGAGACGGCAATGCGGTTGAGCTTGAAAACGAAATGGGGCGCATGGCTGAAAATCAGATCATGTTTAACGCCTCAGTTCAGATGCTTAGCAAAAAGTTCGAGGGATTGCGGACTGCTATAAGGGAGGGTAAATAAATGGACTTTTTTAGTTCTATGAATGTCAGTTCGTCGGCTCTTACCGCTGAGCGGACACGTATGAACCTTATCTCAAGCAATCTTGCAAATGCCAATGCTACACGCACTCCCGAGGGCGGTCCATATAAGCGTAAAGATGCGGTCTTTGCCGCCACGCCTGTTGAAAACAGGTTCAATCGGGCTCTTGATGGTGCAACCGCTCAGCAGGTGAGAAGAGTTGAAGTCTCGGAAATTGTTGAAGACCAGAACGCTCCTCGCCTTCAGTACGACCCAGGCAACCCTGATGCCAACCCGCAAGGATACGTTGCGATGCCAAACGTCAATGTTGTTGAAGAGATGGCCGATATGATTGGTGCTACCCGCGCGTATGAAGCAAATGTAACCGCAGTTCAAGCGGCCAAGAGTATGGCTATGAAAACACTGGAAATCGGCAAATAACAGCATGTCGTTGTAGTCCGCGAATGCAATTATCAAGGTGCGCGATTTGGGGAGTAATCTCAAATACGCAAACAGGAAGCACCAGCACATATGAAATGAATTAAAGCGTACGGAGATATGCCCATGGCTATTACAGGTATTGAAAGTGGAATCGGAATGGCGAAGGCGTTCCCTGAAATGAACAAAATCAGCTCTTCCTCTACGGCGGACGGTGCCGGTAAATTTTTCAGTGAACTTGTTTCAAAAGTTAATGACATCCAGGTGCAGTCAGATAAATCGATTGAGGGCCTGGCTAGTGGTGAAAACAAAAACCTGCATGAGGTCATGATCGCAGTCGAAAAAGCCAGCATATCATTTCAGTTTATGTCGCAGGTACGCAACAAAGCGCTGGAAGCCTACCAGGAAGTCATGCGGATGCAGGTGTAATGATCTCGCTGCCTTCGTCGAAACAACAACCTATGGAATAGTACAAACCGAAAGGAAGACGAACCTCACCAATGCCAGAAGGAATCCGTAGACTTATAGAGCCGTTTCTCGCGCTTTCTCCGGGCAAGCAGATGCTTGTTGCTGCAGTCGCTTTTTTATCTGCAGTGTCATTTGCGATTCTGATATTTGTCGCAAACCGCGTTGATTACAAGCCGCTCTTCACAAATCTGACTTCAGAAGATGCCGGGGAGATAGTCAAAAAACTGAAGGATGCCAAAACGCCATACCAGATAACTGCTGACGGCAAGGGTATTCTTGTGCCGTCGGACAAGGTCTACGAGCTCCGTCTGACGCTGGCTTCAGAGGGTATTCCCCAGGGTGGGGGCGTTGGCTTCGAAATCTTTGACCGGAAGAACTTCGGCATGACCGAGTTTGTACAGAAACTCAACTACCAGCGAGCCCTGCAGGGTGAACTTTCCCGGACAATAGCGCAGCTGACGGGAGTAGAACAGGCACGCGTACATCTGGTCATCCCTGAAAAATCCCTTTTCAAAGACAATGAGAGACCGGCTACGGCATCAATTGTCCTCAAGATGAAATCAAACCGGGTTCTCCGTGAGTCGGAGGTGCAGGGTGTTGTTCATCTGGTCGCGTCTTCAATCGAAGGCATGGACCCGGAACATGTTACCCTGCTTGACAGCCGTGGCAAGATTCTCAGCAAGGGGGGGAGCAGTGACCCAACGGCCCGTATGTCTTCTGCTATGCAGGAAGCCCAGATGGCATACGAAAGAAATGCTGAGGAGCGTATACAGTCGCTGCTTGACCGGATTGTCGGTGGAGGGAAGTCCGTGGCGCGCGTGACCGCATCCTTCGATTTCAAGCAGGTTGAACGGCTTGAGGAAAAGTTCGATCCGGAATCAATAGCTGTCAGGAGCGAACAGCGGACCGAGGAGAAAGGTTCGTCAACGACCGGCGCAGCCGGTGTCCCGGGGGTTCAGACAAACCTGGGACGTACAGCACCAGGAGGCGGGGCCACTACTGGTGGGGGCTCAAAGAATGATGAAACCCTTAATTACGAGGTAAGCCGTTCAACGGCCAAAATAATTGAGCCGGTTGGTGCGCTTAGCAAGATTTCGGTCGCTGTCCTCGTTGATGGTAAGTATGAGGAACCGGCCGCAGTAAAGGAGGGGCAGGTTTCAAAAGCAAAGTACGTGCCTCGTTCACCTGATGAACTACTGAAAATAGAGACTCTTGTAAAAAATGCTGTAGGATTTAACGCTGAACGGGGTGACCAGCTGAGTGTCCAGAATATACCATTTCAGGATGCTGGTGAGGTCGGAACCAGTGAAATTGCGTCATGGTGGACAAATCCATTTTTCGTGTCTCTTGCCAAAAATCTGATGGTAGCTGTCGGCTTTCTGGTACTGATCATGTTTGTAATACGCCCGCTTCTGGCTTCACTGCGGATTGGCCGGCGCCCTACTCTTGAAAGTTTTGAAGCGATCGGGGCGACTGGTGAACAGTTGACGACAGCAGAACGCGCACAGATAAATGCACAGATGGCTGAACAGAAGGAGTTGATCGAGCAGGCGAAAAAAGACCCCTACCAGGTTGCTCAGATTTTACAGAACTGGGTCTCTGAGGATAAATAGCTGTTTTTAGCGTCTGAGAAACTTTTTAAAGGGATACTATGACAGGTTCGGAAAAAGCTGCAATATTGCTGCTCTACCTTGGTAATGATGTGACAGGCAAGGTTTTTGAGCATCTTGATGATACTGAAATAAAAAAAATCAGTAAGAGCATGGGCTCACTCGGCCATGTCTCGCGTGAAACAATCATGACGGTCGTCTCCGATTTTACCAATGTGATTGATCCTGAATCTGGGATCTTTTCACAGGGAGATGAATTCGTACTGAAAATTCTTGAAAAAGCGCTTGGGGCTGAAAAAGCCCAGATGCTGATGGACGAGTTACAGGCCTCCAGCTATGGGGACCTCGTTGATATTCTCGCAAACATGGACTCGAAGAGTATCGCCAATTTCCTTTCTCAGGAACACCCGCAGACAATTGCAGTCATTCTGGCTAAACTCAAATCAAAGCAAACCAGTGAAATCATAAGCCTTCTGCCGCAAGAGTTGCAGGCTGAAGTCGTTCTCAGAATCGCCGATGTTGAACAGGTCTCTCCAGAAATCCTCAAGGAACTGGATGATGTCATGAAACGCGAACTTTCGTCGATGGGGGGCACCCAGCGCTATAAGGTCGGCGGTATTGATAAAGTTGTCGACATGTTCAATCACTTTGACCGGAGCAAGGAAAAACAGATCCTCGACAAGCTTGATGTCCTCAGTCCGCCGCTGTCGGAAATAATCCGCAAGCATCTCTTTACCTTTGAGGATGTATTCGCCTTGGATGACCGCAGTGTACAGTCCGTTATGCGCGAAGTGTCAAACGACACCCTGACGCTGGCCATGAAAACGTCAGCGGAAGAGGTGAAGGACAAGATTTTCAGAAACATATCAAGCCGTGCCGCCGATATGATCAAGGAGGACCTGGAGGTTATGGGGCCGGTACGTCTTTCAGATGTCGAGAAGGCACAGGGTGAAATCATCAAAATTGTTCGCAAGATGGAGGAAGAAGGGAAAATCGTCCTGGCCGGCCGTGGAAGTGAAGATGTCCTCGTCTAAAATTATAAAGATGGCAGACCGTAACAGCACCGGAGTTTCTGAATTCAGCTTCAGAAACATAGGCCAATCAGGCGGCTTAGCTCCTGCAGAGCAGGGTACTGGCGGTTTCGTTCCAATGGCACTGTTTCAAGTCGGCGATTCGCAGGACCAGGCGATTGATGCCGGACCTCCGGTCATTGAAATTAGTGAAGAGGATCTCAACCTGCGAACCAGTGATGCCTTCAATTCCGGACTTAAAGAGGGTAAAGAGCTCGCTGAACGGGGCCTTGTCAATGTTTTCAGAGCATTACGCTCCTCAAGTGAAACGATACACAACCTGAGGGACAAAATACTCCGTGAATCAGAGGACGAGTTAATTAATCTGGTCATGCTTGTTGCCCGCAAGGTGATCATCCACGAGGTAACCCAGGACCGCACAATTCTGGCCGGGGTTGTCCAGAACGCAATTGCCGCTTTGTCGGCTCGCGAAGAGATAGTTGTTCACATAAATCCTGATGATTATCTGCTGGTTACTTCCGGACATGACCAGTTGTTGCACAATGAGCTGATCAACGAGCGGCTGCTGCTCAAGCCTGACCCCACCGTCAGCTCTGGATTCTGTCTTGTAGAAACGGAGATGGGAACTGTTGACGCGTCACTTGAGGGGCAACTGGAACAAATATACCGGAGCCTCATTGAACAGCGGACCGTTGCTGCTGTTGAGGAACCGTGACACCGGCATGACGCTATATGCCTGACATAAAGCTCAATCTTAAAAAATACCATGCCGCGCTTGCGGCAGCGAAACCTGTCAGGCTGCATGGCAAAGTTACTCAGGTGGTCGGACTGGTTATCGAGGGATATTGCCCCGATACATCAGTTGGCGCTATCTGTGAGATAAAACCGCTGGAAGGCGATCCGATCCCGGCCGAGGTGGTCGGATTTCGTAACAACAAGACCCTGCTGATGCCGCTTGGCGAGTTGCGTGGGGTTGGCCTCGACAGCCTGATTTCGGTCCGGCGTGATAATGCCACCATGGGGGTCGGACCGCAGATGTTGGGGCGTGTCATCGATGGACTGGGGCAGCCGATTGACGATAAGGGCCCGATCGCTGTCGAAGAAGAATATCCGATCTATGCACTGCCGGTGAATCCGATGTCACGTCCTCCGATCCGGAAACCGCTGGATCTTGGCATACGCAGCATTAATGGATTGCTGACATGCGGGCAGGGACAACGGGTCGGTATAATGGCAGGCTCCGGAGTCGGAAAATCAACCCTTTTGGGTATGATCGCACGTTATACGGAGGCGGATGTAAACGTCATTGCCCTGATTGGTGAGCGTGGCCGGGAGCTGCGTGAATTTATCGAAAAGGATCTACAGGAGCAGGGGCTTAAAAAAACAGTTGTCGTTGTTGCAACATCCGACCAGCCGCCTCTGGTTAGAATGCGCGGCGCCTACATTGCAACTACGATCGCGGAATACTTCAAAAACCAGGGAAAAAAAGTTCTGTTGATGATGGATTCGGCAACCCGTTTCGCAATGGCGATGCGTGAGGTCGGGCTTGCAATTGGCGAGCCTCCTACAACCAAAGGGTATACCCCCTCTGTTTTTGCCGCTCTGCCTAAACTGCTGGAGCGCACCGGCAACTTTCCTGAAGGCAGCATCACGGCGCTCTATACCGTTCTTGTTGAGGGAGATGACTTCAATGAGCCGATCTCGGATGCCATGCGCAGCATTCTGGATGGGCATATTGTACTGTCGCGTGATCTGGCGGCTCGCGCCATATACCCGCCGATAGATGTTCTGGCGAGCGCAAGTCGTGTCATGACTGACGTGGCGTCCCGAGAGCACCTTGACGTTGCCTCAAAGTTCAAAGAAGTTCTTGCCACCTATCGTCAATCCGAGGATCTGATAAATATCGGCGCCTACAAATCAGGTAGCAATCCCGGTATAGATTATGCTGTAGCACATATTGCGGAAATGCAGAAGTTCATGAAGCAGGCGGTTCATGACCCGGTCATGCTGGAAGAAGCGGTACAGGATTTAAAGTCGATGTTTGAATCCTGATACGGGCCGTGAGGTTGGGAGTAACGCGCAATGGCAGGTAAAACATTCAAACTGGAGCAGGTGCTGGTATACCGGCGGGAGATGGAAAAACTCCGCAAACAGGAGTTTGCAACAGCAAAGCAGGGTGTTGAGCACGCCAATCAGGAGTTACAGCGTGAAGAGGATCTTGTCAGATTGTTGACGCAAGAGTTTCAGCGTAACCAGCAGGATCTTGGCTGTATTGATGATGTGCGGATGTACTCACTGTTTTTCACCCGCAAGCGGGAAGAGATAAAGCAGCAAAAGGAGCACATCGTACACCTCGATAAGGTCATGAACGAACGAAGATCCGATCTGATGGAAGCAAGCAAGGAAAAAAAGGTGCTTGATTCATTGAAATTAAAAAAGGCAGCAGAATTCCGGCAGGAGATGGCGACGAAGGAGCGGAATTTTCTCGACGAAATTTCCATCCAGAAGAAGGTTAAACCGACGTGAATCAGAAAAAAAACATTTTATCAGCTTTCGTTTTGTGTGCCGTTATTGCTCTTGCACCGTACTGGCTGCCAGCTGTTTCTACCAGTTCTGCAGCTCAGAATGAAACAGGCAAGGACAGTGCAGTTATGAGCCAGCAGCCTGTCAATGCGACCCGGGCAGCGCGAGATGAAAAAGCACTGCAGGATGCACGGCGCCAGCAGTTGGCCGAGAAGGAAGCTGCTCTGGCAGCAAAAGAACAAGAACTTAAGAAGATGAGCGACAAGATCGAAGCTCAGGTGAAGGCTCTCGAAGAGAGCAAGAAACGTCTGGATGAATCACTAAAACAAAAGAACAAGGTGCTGGACGAAAAACGGAAGAGGATGTTGACGCTTCTCAAAAAAATGCGTCCAGAACAGGCGGGACAGTTCCTTGCCAAAATGGAAGAAGTTGCGATTATTTCAATCCTTAACGATCTGGACAACAAGATGGTTCTGAAATTGATCCCGTATCTTAATCAACCGCTGGTTCTTAAGTGGATTAAAGATAATCTTAATAACAAATAAATTTTATGGGCAGCTTATGTCCATGCCCATAAAAAATTCATGCAGAGAGGAGGTGAAAACAATGAATAATGGACAATTGAACATCGTATCAGTACCAACAGCCATGCAGGCGGTACCACAGCAGTCAACCGTGTCTACCGCCGTGCCGGCGGGAAGTGTGCAACAAGATGACGGGAATTTTGCTGGGGTATTGAGTGAGCTGCAGGCAAAAGAGGATGGCGGACAAGCGTCGGACAGGAAGGACGATACCGTTGATGCCGTTACAGATGAACCTCGTGTTGATCTGTTGGCACTGCTTCAGGCATTACCTTGCGTCACTCAGGCAACGCCTGCGGATCTGCTGCCCGGGAATCTGGAAAAAGGGGAAGCCGGCGATGATGATGCTTCGCTTCGAAGCGAATCATCCGACGTTACGTCTCAACGCTCCATGTCAGCGTATGCTCAGGCCGGCAGAATGCCGGGAGTCAGCATCATGGCACCAGATGCGATTGACATGCAACAGAACGGCGGCGCCGTCACAGAAAAAACTGTCGCCAATGTCGCTTCTCCAGCCGGGGCAGGGGTTAATCCTGGTGAGGCGGAGTCAGAACAGGAGACTCACGCAAAGCATCTGCTGCAGTCTGCTGTGGCAGCTGCAACGACTGACGCATCGCAACCGCAACAATCCGACAGAATGTCGAACGTCAACAAACTGACAACACATAAAGTTGACGGGCTACAGAATGTAAGCACGCAAGCTGCATCTGAACAGGTAGCTGATGCTTCAGCTTCACCAGATAAAGCCCAGGCAAAGCAGCTGGTCGGTGAACAGCTACAAGCGACAATGGTAAAAGCACCTGTGACGCTTTCAGCAGAAGCCGGGACGATTGCAGCTGCACAAGTGAAGAGCATTACGCAGGTGTCAAACAAGAGTGCTCTGCCGGTTAAGGCGGTCGACAACGCAGCATCATCAGCGGCGCTTCAAGCAGAACTGACGGCCGCTACTTTGGCAGATCCGTCAGCGGAATCGGAGTTGGATATACAGCTCTCGCAACCACGACCTATTACTGCCCGGGTCGCAGTAAATGCACGACTGCAGCTCGTTCCTGAACAGCAGATAGAAGCGCTCCGGCCCGGGAACGAACGCAGTGCAGTCAGAGAATCCGGCCAATCACCGGAGCTTCTGGCAGATGAAAGCGCATCGGTATTGGGCGCAGATACTTCGCTCGGCAGCGACAGTAGCCAGGGGCAGTCTGATGTTGCCTCTGACAATCAGATGCTGGCGCAGGACATGCGTGGTCATTTGAGAGCTGAACAGCAGAAAGGCTTTGCGCTTGCCGCCAAGGCTGTTTCTGGTGAACCTGTCCGACAGGATGTGCAGGAACAGGTTATGCAACAGGTCAAGGAGCGTCTGGGGCAGCACGACGTAAAACCGGGGAGTCAGCAAATAACGCTGACGCTGTCTCCTGACAGTCTCGGTGAGCTGAAGATGAACCTGAACCTCCAGGGGCAAAAGCTTTCGGTTGAAATAGTAACTGAAAACCGGACCGTACGCGATGCTATCGTGCAGCATACCGATGCACTGAAGGAATCCCTTGCCCGGCAAAACATCACGATGGAATCCTTTGATGTTACAACCGGAGGAAAAGGATCAGGAAGCCAGGGGCAGAACCAGAATGCCTGGCGTGAGCTGGCAAAGCAACAACAGCAGCAATTTTGGGCTCCTCCGCGTGGTTATCAACTGGCACAGGCAGGCGCACCCTCTGATAGCGCGGCATATCAGAGGCAGCAAGGGCAGACAATGCTCGATATTCACTATTGAAAGTGGGGTGAGGTACTATGGTAAGTACGGTAACAGCTACAACCGACACAACCGCAGCGGCAGCGGCGATGAAAAAGTCAGTAGGAATGGATAAGGATGACTTCATGAAGCTTTTTGTTGCCGAATTGCAGTATCAGGATCCATTGGAGCCTTTAGATTCAAGTGCCATGCTGGATCAGCTTTCCCAGTTGACTCTGGTGGAGCAGTCATACAACAGCAACACCGCATTGAATAATCTGCTGACGGCACAGAACAACTCCATCAGCCTGACCGCCGTTTCGTTTATCGGCAAAGATGTCAAGGCATACGGCAACAGCGCATCATTTGACGGTAGTACGTCGACAAATCTGCAGTTCAAGCTGCCGCTTTCTGCGTCATCGACACAGGTTTCAATCGTTAATAGTTCTGGTCAAACCGTTAGAACTGCGGCACTTGGATCAAGCGGCGCCGGTGAAAACAGTTTTACCTGGGATGGTCGTGACAATAGCGGCGCATTGCTTCCCGCAGGAGCGTACACTTTTGCCGTAACTGCTACGGCAGCAGATGGCAGCTCTTTGGCTGCGACAACCTACACCACAGGCAGGATCGATGGCGTCAACCTTTCCGGCAGCACCCCGGTACTGGCAGTCGGAACTGTTTCGGTGGCATTAGGTGATGTTATCAGCATGGGGGTGTAACGCACTATGATTGATCAGATTTTTATTCCTAATCCGGTTCAGCCCGGCAGGATTGACCGGCCGCAGCAGCATAAGCCGGCAACCGCCCCGACCTCCAACTCGTCGTTCGCCCAGGTTCTGGACCAAAAACTTCCGTCGGGCGGGGTCAAGTTTTCACAGCACGCTCAGGATCGGCTCCGGGCACGCAACATCAACTTCTCAGCCAATGATCTTGCCAACCTTGAAGGAGCTGTCAACAGCGTCGCCCAAAAAGGGGGGAAGGAATCGCTGGTCATGATGGGTGATTCAGCACTGGTCGTCAGCATCAAGAACCGCACCGTGGTCACCGCCATGGACCGGGCCCAGATGAAGGGCAATGTTTTTACCAACATTGATTCAGCAGTAGTTATTTAAAGGCAATTTAATATTTTGGATTATGAATGTTGAATTAAATTCAAAATCTAAAATCCAAAATTTAGTATTACCGGGCTGGTCCTCCGAGAGGAAGCCCCTGAAACGCCGACCGATTGACGCGTTTCGCACACACCAACTCTCTCACACGTACAAGGAGGCAACACAATGAGTATCACATCCGCAATGTTTACCGGTGTATCCGGCCTGCTGGCCAATGCAGAAGGTATCAACGTCATCGGCAACAACCTCGCCAACGTCAACACCGTCGGTTTCAAGAGTGGTCGCATGCTCTTTTCCGACATGCTTTCCGCCAACATCGGTAACGAGTCGCAGATTGGCCGCGGAACTCAAATTCAGAAAGTGGATAACATCTTTGGTCAGGGTTCATTCGAAACTACCGAGGCGGTAACCGACCTGGCTATTCAGGGTAACAGCTTTTTTGCCGTTATGGATCCGAACGCCACGGCACCGGTCAACCAGAATGGCGCCATGCTGACCCGCGCGGGCGCTTTTCGCCTGGACAGCAACTTCAACTTGATAAATCCTGATGGCTATCAGGTTCTGGATACGCAGGGAAACCCAATCCAATTCAGTAACAACGCAGCGGGGATTACAGCCGCAAATACGGCTATCACTACGGCATACACCCCTCCTGCTGCGGCTTATAACACCCAGGCAGGAACAGTAAATACCGCTGCCGGTGCTCTTGTGACAGCGGTGGCAGGAGGAACCGCTCCGGAGATTGCAGCCGCTGCAGCAATCCAAGCAGCAGCAACCGCCGCACAAACCGCTGCGACCGCTGCGACTGTAGCTCCCAGTTCAGCTACCATTACTGCTGCTCAAGCAGCATTTGATACACTAACGTCAACGACTGCGGCCAACGGTGCCATCCTTGCTACAAACTTTGCCGCAGCTTTCACAACCTTCGATACGGTGCTTACAGCAGCGAATACGGCAAACGCCGCCGCTATGACTACAGCGGCAGCTCCTATAGCGACTGCAGAGGCCCTGCTGGGCACTGCAAACGGCTTGGCTTTCAGCAAGATCACCAGTATCGACCCCAGCGGCCTGATTACCTATCTGGGCAAAGATGGTATCACTACTAACTATTATAACATCTCCGGGCAGGTCGGAGTTGCCGCCAATGTCGCCACTGCCGCAACCGTACAGCGGCTGGCAGTAGTAACGGTTGCCAACCCTGGTGGTCTTGAGAAAGCCGGCGGCACCCTTTTCCGGCCGACAACCTCATCCGGTATTACCTCAGCTGCATTCAGCTTGGCAGACAATTCTGCCAATGGCAGCAGTGAAAAGATCTACACAAACTCGCTAGAACAGAGCAACGTGGATATGGCGGCCCAGTTTGTCAAAATGATCCTGACGCAGCGGGCTTACTCCGCCAACTCCAAAACCATTACCACAGCGGATGAGATGACGCAGGAAGTACTGAATCTGAAGCGGTAATACGATATTAACCAGGCAATGACAAGTCGGAGGCGTATTCTGCAAATTCAGGATACGCCTCCGTAACAGTTTAATTAGTTGCAAAAACAGTCGATTCGTTTTACATAATACAGTCAATGATTAATCCATTGAATTCATTATCCATTCGCGGAGGATGACATGGCCAGGGAAGAACAGGCGCCGGCAGAAGCTGAAGCAGAAGGCGGCGGCAAGAAAAAGATGTTTATCATTATCGGCGCGGCAGTGGGCGTCGCGATAATCTTGGGCGTCGTTGCCTTTATGATGCTGGGCGGTGGTGACAAGGAAACGAAAAAAGAGGGTGATGCCGCTCAAACAGATGCCGCTGCTGGCGCTCATGGTGCCCCTGCCGCTGCACCTGCAGCCGGTGGCCATGGCGGTGCTCCTGCGGCAGGTGCAGCGGCCAGCCCTGCTGCCAATATATACCCGTTGGATCCGTTTATCGTAAACATCTACGACGGCCAGGAATTGCGCTATCTTAAGGTGAAGGTTGAACTGGAGATGGTCGCTCCTGGCATAAAGGCTGAAATTGACGGGCGGCTGGCCCCGATCCGCGATTCAGTGCTGATTTTGTTGAGCGCAAAAACACTTCAGGATATTCAAGATGTCCAGGGAAAAAATGCACTTAAGGAAGAAATTCTTGGAGCCATTAACAAGAACGTTTCCCCCGGCAAGATTGTCAAAGTATACTTCACTGATTTCGTGGTTCAATAGGTACCAAAGTGGCAGCAATGGAAAAAATCCTATCAAAAGCCGAGATCGAAGCGCTGCTCAATGCGGTCTTTGAAGGTCGAATAGAACCTGAAAAGGAGCTATCTAAAGCTGAGGGTGCGGTTGCTACCTACGACCTTATCAACGCCGATGCCCACAAGGGATATGTTCCGAATCTTGACATTATTTACGACAGCTTCATCCGCTATAACCGGGTTAATCTCTCCAATCGCCTGCGTAAGTCCGTCGAAATAAAAAAAGTTGGTGCCCGTTCCTATAAATTTGATGATTTTCTCCAGACCCTGCCGTCGCCGGTGTGTATGGGGATTTTCAAGATTGAGCCGCTCAAGGGGGCGGCCCTCATTTCTTTTGACAGTACGCTCGTACTGTCGCTTGTTGACAGCCTGTTGGGGGGAAGTGGCAACGCTAAAATACCGCTTGCCAATCGCATGTTCACGTCAATTGAATTGCGTCTGATGGAGAAGATTGTCGGAGATGCCCTGCAGGATCTGGAAAAAGCCTGGGCGCCTCTGTATGCTACCCACATGAACCTGCTGCGGATGGAAATGAACCCGCGTCTCGTTAATATTGTGCCTCCGGAATATCAGATTGTAACCATGACGCTCAAGATTCAGATTGATGATGTCTCCGGCAATATGATGTTTGCCGTGCCATTCATGACAATCGATCCGATTCGGGACAAGCTCAAGACCGGCATGCAGTTCGACCTGATGGCGATTGACCCGCAGTGGTCATTCCGCCTTTCCTCCGAGATAATGGAGGCTCCTATGGAGACGACGGTCGAGATGGGGAATGCCAACATCACCCTGCGCGAACTGCTCGATCTGGCCCCGGGAGATACCATCATGCTTGATAAGGCGAGCTCGAGTGAAATGCTTGTCAAGGTTGAGGGCGTGCCCAAGTATTTTGGCATTCCGGGGATCAAACATGGCAACAAAGCGATTCAGATCAGCAAGATATGCAGCAATAGGGGGCAGTAGTGAGTGATACGCCTGAAGAGAATCAAGCGCCGCTTGATAAGAAAAACCTTGATTTCATCCTCGATATTCCGCTGCAGGTAACTGTCGAACTGGGCAGAACCAAGCTGCTGGTTAAAGATATACTGCAGCTGAACCAGGGTGCGGTTGTTGAATTGACCAAGCTGGCTGGCGAACCGCTGGACATCTTTGTCAACTCAAAGCTGGTGGCTCGTGGTGAAGCGGTAGTCGTCAACGAAAAGTTTGGTGTCCGCCTGGTTGATATCGTTACACCGAATGAGCGGGTGGAGAAAATTCTGTGAAAGGTGCGGTCTCCGCACTTTTTTTCTTTCTTCCTTCCATAGTGTCTGCCGCTGACGGCTCCGGTCAGGAGTTCAGCTTTTTGGCAAGTCTCCTGCAAATGGTCGCGGCCCTGGCCCTTGTTGTCGGCCTTATCCTGATTACCTGGCATTTTTCCGGCAAGCTGATGAAGAGGCTGCCGATAGGACAGCAGTTGGTCTCAAAGCATATCCGCTTGATAGAGACCCGGTATCTGGGGCCAAAGAAGTCTCTATTGCTGGTTGAAGTGGGTGGGGAATATCTGCTGCTGGCAAGCAGTGATACCGCTTTGACGTTTGTTAAACAGATCGATATGCTGGAAGAGATTGAAGTTATCGAAGAAAAACCGGAACAGAGCAGTTTCGCCACGCTGCTGGCCCGCTTGAGACACACGTCATGACTACCAGATACCTCACCAAACGCACATTTGTTCTGACCCTGACCGCCCTGATGCTGTTGGGAGGTGTTGTCGTGTATGCGGCGCCAATACCGTTTCCGTCGCTGAATATAGGTGTCGGCACAGCCACCAAACCGAACGATGTTGCGGTAACGATGCAGATATTCCTGCTGTTGACGATCATGTCGCTCGCCCCCGGGCTGCTGATCATGACGACTTCATTCACGCGCATCTCGGTCGTACTGTCATTTCTGCGCACAGCCATGGGAACGCAGGCGGCTCCTTCCAACCAGATCATTCTGGCGTTATCGATGTTTCTGACATTCTTCATCATGACTCCGGTGTGGCAACAGATCAACAAGGATGCCTACCAGCCGTGGAAGGCGCAGCAGATCAGCCAGGAACAGGCGATGGAGAGGGCCGTCAGGCCCGTGCGCACATTCATGCTGTCCCAAACGCGCGAAAAGGATCTGGCGCTCTTTGTCAGCCTCTCCAAGCTGCCGAGGCCGAAGAATGCTGAGGACATACCGACGCTGACGATCATCCCCGCATTTATGATTTCGGAGCTGCGGACAGCTTTTCAGATCGGTTTTCTGATTTATATTCCCTTCATCGTTGTTGATATGGTCGTTGCGTCTGTTTTGATGTCCATGGGTATGATGATGCTGCCGCCGGTCATGATATCGCTCCCGTTCAAGATACTGCTCTTTGTTCTGGTGGATGGCTGGGGGCTGGTCATCGGCTCGCTTGTAAAAAGTTTTGGCTAGGTGATACCTCATGACTCCCGAATTAGTTGTACAACTTGCCCGGCGCAGCTTTGAAGCAACAATGCTGCTGGCTGCTCCTCTGCTGATCGCCAGCCTGGTCATCGGCCTCATGATCAGTATCTTTCAGGCAGTTACCTCCATCAACGAGGCGACACTGGCATTCGCCCCCAAGATCGTTGCCGTCATGGTTGCCATGATCATCTTTTTCCCCTGGATGATGAGCTACATGAGCGATTTTACCCGTGAGATCTATTCGTTCATCGCAATCATGAGGCGTTAGCCTCCCATGTTCCCGCTACTCCCCTTTCCGTCTCCCCGCGAAGTCATTTTTTTCATGTTGGTATTAAGTCGCGTGGCCGGTATTTTTGCCGCGCTGCCGGTTTTCGGTGGCCGTATGCTGCCGGTACGCATCAAGGCAATCACGGTTTTCATGATCACCCTGGTCTGTTTTCCGACGCTCTCCGTTGCAGTGCCACCGATGCCGTCCGACGCTTTCAGTCTCGCCCTGCTGGCGTTCAGCGAAATTATGATCGGCCTGACACTGGGATTTATAACCCAGATAATTTTTGCGGCCGTCGAATTCAGCGGCCAGATTATCGGTATGCAGATGGGGCTCACGATCTCCTCAATCATCGACCCGTCCAGAGGAACGCAGGTTCAGATCATGTCGGTTGTGCAGACGCTGTTTGCAACACTGATATTCCTGGCGCTCAATATTCATCACCTCTTTATCCGGGCAATCATGGACAGCTTCAGGGTTATCCCGCTCGGAGGGTGGCATTTGAGTGGCGAACTGGTTAATTTCCTTGTCATGCGCACGGCCGATATCTTCATTATCGGCATCCGTTTGGCCGCACCGGTCATGGTCGCCCTGCTCCTGACAACGGTGGCGCTCGGCATCATGGCCCGCGCCTTCCCGCAGATGAACATCTTCATGATCAGCCTGCCGCTGAACGTCGGGTTGGGGATGGTCATTCTGGGGATGACCCTCACCATATTTTTTCATGTCCTGGAGGTCTCTTTCGGGCAGCTTTCTGACCAAATAAATGCGCTTTTTCGGATCATGGCAAAGGGGGGATGACCTACGGCTGAAGATTCAGACAAACACTCAAAAACAGAACAACCAACCAGTAAAAGATTAGAAAAATCGCGCGAAGACAGTCCGCCACCGTTGAGTCAGATGCTGACGTCGTCGTTGACCCTTCTCACCGGTGTCGCCAGCCTCTATATCTTTGGCAGCTTCATGATGGATGGACTCAAGCAGAGTACGGTCTCGATCCTTTCAACGGTTGGCACCTTCGAGTTGAATGAAGCAAATCTGTATGTTCTTGTCCTCAAGCTGTTTGGTACCGTTGTGCTGCTGCTTGCGCCTATCGTCGTAACAATTATAGCCACCGCAGTACTGTCCAAGCTGGTTCAGGACAACGGCAGATTTGAGTTCGAGACGTCGCGTATGAAGGTGAAGTTCGACAAACTCAATCCGCTCAACGGCTTCAAGAGGCTGTTTAACAAAGATGCCATGGTTGAGATGCTGAAATCTCTGCTCAAGCTGATTGTTGTTGCCTGGATCGCCTACGGGGTGGTGCGGGACGAGATGCAGAATATCACCTTTCTGGCAGAAGCTGACATTCAGGCTATCTTTAACTTCGTCGGGCACATCGCCTTCAAGATCGTTACCCACACCTGCGGCATCATGATTATTCTCGGGGTGTTCGACATGCTCTATATCAAGTGGCAGCATACCGAAAAGCTCAAAATGACCAAGCAGGAGGTCAAGGACGAGCATAAGGAGTCCGATGGCAATCCGGAGACAAAGGGAAAAATAAAGAAGATGCAGTTCCAGATGGCCCGCCGCCGCATGACCAAAATCATCCCGCTGGCCGATGTGGTTATTACCAACCCGACTCACTTTGCTGTTGCCCTGAAGTACGACCGTCAGAAGATGGTGGCGCCGGTTGTCCTTGCCAAAGGGATGGATATCATGGCTGAGGCGATAAAAAAAATCGCTCGTGAACACAGTATCACTCTGGTGGAAAACCGTTTCCTGGCCCGTGAGCTGTACGATCAGGTCCAGGAGAATGAACCGATACCGGAAGCTCTTTACTCAGCCGTTGCCGAAGTGTTGGCATACGTCTACAAATTGAAGGGCAAGGTATAGAGATTTAGTTGTGTATGTCGGCCGATAATGTGGTTCCGGCGGCGGTTGTTGAAGCAATCTGGTCGAGGAGTTAAAATGGAAAAAATAACAGTCGGTATTTTATTAGCGTTGCTGCTGACCGGCGTGAGCGCCTGTGGCAAGGGTGATTCAAATAAAAGTGCCAAAGAGGTTTCCAAGCCACCGGTCGCTGTTGAAATACGCTCAGTTGCGCCTTCGCGCGTCTCTGAGGGAATCGAGGTGACCGGCAGTCTGGAGCCGAAGTTCTCGGTGGATGTGAAAACCCAGATTCCTGGACTGGTGAGGCAGGTCATGGTGTCGGAATGGGTTCATGTCAGGAGAGGGCAGCCGCTCGTCAGTATCGATGTTGCTGAAACCGAGGCACAATACAGGCGAGCCGAGGCCGGAATCGCTTCCGCAAAAGCGAATATGGCTCAGGCGCGGGTGGCGGTCAACCGTGCAGAGCGGGAGTTGAGCCGCATGCTCAAACTCAAAGAATCAGGCCTCGCGACCCGGCAGAACCTTGATGACGCCCGCAGCGAAGCAGAAGCTGCCAAAGCGGGGGTTGCCGTAGCCGCTGCCAACATCAATGTTTCAGAGGAAGAGCGGCGTCAGGCAGCGGCGCGACGGGCGAAAGGGGTGGTTGTCGCGCCGATCGACGGTGTTGTTGCCCTGCGGGATGTAAATGTTGGTGATCTGGCCAGCGACGCGGCCGCGGCAAAACCGATTTTCCGGATTGTAGACAATCGTCTGCTAAATCTGACCGTGACCGTTTCATCTGTTGATTCCGGGCGGATCAAGGTCGGCCAGACGCTGGAGTTTACGGTAGATGCTCAGCCGGGTCGTACTTTTACCGGTAAAGTCATGTTTATCAACCCCGAGCTTTCAGCGGCAGATCGTTCACTGAAAATTATTGCTGAAGTGCATAACGTCCCTGAAAATCTGAAAGGGGGGATGTTTGCCAAGGGACGCATCATTGTCGGCACCCGCGCAGAGGTTTTACTGGTGCCGCGCAGCGCAGTCGGCTCTTTTGATATCCAAGCAAAAAAAGGGCGTTTGTTTGTTGTTGAACACGGGGTGGCCCGCAGCAGGGAGATACAGAGCGGTATTGTAGATGGCGATTCGGTCGAGATCACGGCTGGGCTCACACAGGGCGAACAGTATGTCGTCCGGGGCGGGTTCAGCCTGAAAGATGGTGACAAGGTTAGCGTAACGGCAATACATTAACCACAAGGACATTTATGCTTCTCTCCAACACCTCCATCAAACGACCGATTTTTGCGACCGTCATGATTCTGGCGCTCGTCGTGCTCGGCATCTTTTCCTACCGGCGTCTTTCAGTCGAAATGTTCCCCAATGTAGAATTTCCGGTGGTCTCGGTCGTCACGACATTTGCCGGCGCCTCTCCCGAAACGGTTGAGCGCGAAGTATCCAAGCGTATCGAGGAAACGGTCAACCAGATTGCCGGGGTTAAGCATGTCTTTTCCACGTCGCGCGAGGGGGTTTCGACCGTTGTGGTCGAATTCCGTCTTGAGGAAAGGGTCAACGATGCGGCCCAGGAGGTACGGGCCAAGATTTCGTCCATACGTGGAGCCCTGCCTGAATCCATCGAAGAGCCGATTATTCAAAAGCTGGACTTTAATGCAGCGCCGATAGCCGCACTGGCGGTCGAATCGACAACATTGTCATCGCGTGAGCTGACAACGCTGGTAGAGAAGAAGATAAAAAAACGCTTCGAGAGCGTCGCCGGAGTCGGTAAAGTCGATATGGTCGGCGGGCAGAAGCGCGAGGTCAATATCGATCTTGATCCGTCCAGGCTGGATGCTCTCAAGCTCGGTGTCAACGATGTTGTTGCCGGCATCCGCTCCGAGAACACCAATACCCCCCTGGGGAGGATAACCAGGGGAAGTGCAGAATATCCGTTGCGTATTGAGGGGAAGCCGGACCGGGCCGACCAGTATCGACAGATGGTCGTGGCTCAGAGGAATGGCCGGCCGATAGCCCTCGGTGAGGTGGCACAGGTCGGCGACGGTATAGAGGAAATACGCAGGCTGGCGCTGGTGAACGGCAAAGCGGCTATCGGTCTGGATATCTACAAACAGTCAGGTGGTAATCAGGTAGAGCTGGTGGATACGGTCAAAAAGGTGATGGGCAAAGTGCAGAAGGAGCTGCCGCCGGGAGTGACACTCTCACTGGTGCGGGACGGTTCGATCATGACGCGCGAGTCGCTGGCTGACGTCAAGGAAACCCTGCTCATCGGTGGCATTCTGACGGTGCTGATTGTTTTCTGCTTCATAAACTCCTGGCGCTCGACGGTCATTACCGGGGTGACGCTGCCGATTTCGGTTATATCATCGTTCATCGTCATGAACGCCCTCGGCATGACGCTCAATGTTATGACACTGATGGCTCTCTCGCTGGCGATCGGTATGCTGATTGATGATGCTATTGTTGTGCGGGAGAACATTGTCCGCCATCTGGAGATGGGCAAGGATCATATGGAGGCCTCCCGCTTCGGCACGTCGGAAATCGGGCTGGCGGTCTTTGCTACAACCATGTCGATCGTTGCGGTGTTCGTGCCGGTGGCGTTCATGAAGGGGATCGTCGGACGCTTCTTCTACCAGTTCGGCATCAGCGTCGCCTTTGCCGTGCTGGTTTCGCTCTTTGTGTCATTTACGCTTGACCCGATGCTCTCCTCCCGCTGGCATGATCCGTCGATCCACCTGCAGGGTAAACGCAAAGGTGTCGCCCGTTATCTGGAAACCTTCAATGCGTGGTTTGACAGGAGTGCCGACAAATACCGCGGTGCCATCGCCTGGGCGCTCGATCACCGCACAAGTGTCATGGCGCTTGCCCTTGCCTCCTTCGTTGCCGGGATCATTATTTTCAGCACGCTGGAGTCATCATTTATGGCTCCGGAAGATAAAGGTGAGTTCCAGATATCCTTCAAAACCGCGCCGGACGCGTCCATAGCTGAAACGGAAGACCGCATGAAGGCGGTGTTGGCCGCCGTGAAAGCGGCGCCGGAGGTTGATCATACGTATGCCACGATCGGGGCCGGAGACAGCGGTACCGTGCGTGACGGTCTGCTGTACGTCAAACTCAAGGAGCGTAAGGAACGGTCCAAGAATCAGTTTCTTCTGCAGCGGGAAGTACGGGAGCGGTTGCAGAAAGTGGCGGGAATCACCTTCTCGATTGAGGAGGTCGGGCAGATCGGAGGCGCACAGAAGCCGCTCAACGTCAACCTTAAGGGGGATGATCTGGCGATCCTGAAAGTTCTCGGTGCCCGTTTGAAAGAGGAACTCTACAAGATCCCGGGTATAGTCGACCTTTCGATGACACTGGAGAACGATATCCCGGAATATCGCCTGAGGGTCGATCGGGACAAGGCGCTGTCAGCCGGGGTGACCACCAGCGATATCGTCGCCGCACTCGGTCGCTTGGTAGGGGGAGAAGATGTTTCGACCTTTGAAGACGAGGACGGCGATGCCGTCAACCTGAGGGTGCGCCTCCCAGCTCAGCTGCGGCAGAATGCGGCTCAGGTTCTTGATCTGAAAGTGTCGGTTCCGGACGGCAGCGGCGGGGTCAAGCTGCTGCCGCTCTCCAGTATCACCAGTACAGTCGTTGCCGCTTCGCCGACGGAGATAAATCGTCGCGACCTGGCCCGCCAGGTGACCGTCAGCGCCAACCTCGACCGACTACCGGTCGGCACGGCCGCCAAGTACGTTGAAGCTGCCGCCGCGCGGATTAATATGCCCCCCGGTTATTCCATCAACCTGTCGGGAGAGGCCGAGGATATGGCCGAATCGTTCGGCTATATGGGTGAGTCGCTGCTGCTGGCGGTACTGTTTGTGTACCTGATTCTCGCCGCCCAGTTCGAATCCTTCTTTGAACCTTTTGCCATTATGCTGTCATTGCCGCTCTCCATTGTCGGTATGGCCGGGATGCTCAAGCTGACCGGTGACACGATCAATATCATGTCTCTGATCGGCCTGATCATGCTGATGGGGTTGGTAACCAAAAACGCCATTTTGCTGGTTGATTATACCAAAGTCCTCCAGCAGAGGGACGGCATGGCGCGTCGTGAAGCGGTCATCCTTGCCGGGCGCACCCGCTTGCGGCCGATCGTGATGACGACCCTCGCGATGATTTTTGGTATGATGCCGCTCTTTCTGGCGCTCGGTGCCGGAGCTGAAGGGCGTGCCCCGATGGCTCGTGCCGTGGTTGGGGGGCTGCTGACGTCAACCCTGCTGACCCTGCTAGTGGTGCCGGTCATGTACACGCTGATGGACGACCTGGCACAGTGGCTGAAACGGAGATGGCGTGGAAAACATGCCTGATTCCCCTGAGATTCTGCTCGACTCATACGGAGTTGGCCGTTTCGCTTCTTCCTGGCGTTTCGGTGGTTACGTCAAGACCGTTGTTGCTGATCACCCGGCCGAGGTAGTTGAGGTGCTGAGCCAGGTAGAGCAGGCTGCAGAGTCCGGTTTGTACGCAGTAGGCTTTATCGCCTACGAAGCGGCCTCCGCACTTAATCCTGATTTGCCCTCTCTTCCGCCTGCCGAGGGGTTGCCGCTAGCCTGGTTTGCCTTCTTTCGCGAACGATACGCGGCTGATGCCGGAGCTAATGGGGCGGTCGCAGCTGACGCTGTTACGCTGGAACCTCTGAAGTGTTCCGAGGAGTATGGCAGGGACATCAGCCGCATCCACAACTATGTTGCCGGCGGCGACTGTTATCAGGTCAATCACACATTTTCGCTGAAAGGCATGTTCGACGGTGATCTGCATGAACTGTACAAGCGGATCGGCTCCGCGCAGAGATCCCCGTTCTGCTCTTATCTCGATACTGGTCGTTTCGTTATTCTTTCAGCTTCGCCGGAGCTGTTCTTTTCCCTCAAGGATGGCGTTATTACCACCCGTCCGATGAAGGGTACCGCCCGTCGTGGGCGCTGGGTTGAAGAAGATTTGGCGGCAATCAAGCGGTTACGGGACAGCTCCAAGGAAAAAGCCGAGAATCTGATGATCGTGGACCTGTTGCGCAATGACCTGGGGATTGTGGCCGAGACCGGCTCCGTGTCTGTTGATGCGCTGTTCGAGGTGGAAACGTATCCGACCGTACACCAGATGACCTCCACCATATCCGCAAAGCTCCGTCCCGGTGTTGGGCTTACGGAGGTTTTCAGGGCTCTGTTTCCCTGCGGTTCGGTGACCGGAGCCCCCAAGCGGCGTAGTATGGAAATCATCGCCGAACTCGAAAACGCACCGCGCGGGGTCTACTGCGGAGCGATCGGATGCGTTGCTCCCGGTGGTGAAGCGCTTTTTTCCGTTGCTATCCGCACCCTGCTTGTTGATGTTGCCAAAAAAACTCTGGCGATGGGGGTCGGGAGCGCCGTTACGTGGGACTCCGAAGCGTCGTCCGAATATGCTGAATGCATCAGTAAGGCAGCGTTTATTAATCAGCCCAGCCATGATTTTAAGCTGATGGAATCGCTGCGTTTGGAGAATGGCAGCTACACACTTCTCGACCGGCATGTGGCACGACTGGCGGCTTCAGCGATATACTTCGGATTTTCCTGCAATGAAGAGACGGTCCGATACGCACTGGCAAGTCACGCCGCACCGATGCCGGGGCTTTGTAAGGTGCGCCTTGTTCTGTCGGTAGATGGCGACATTGATGTTTCTTCAGAGCCGTTGCCTGAGAACCCTGTTGTATTACGTGTCGCCGTCAGTGCCATCCGTGTAGATTCCTGCGATGTCATGCGCTACCACAAGACCACACGTCGTGTATTGCTCGACAGAGCCAGGTTGGCGCGACCCGATTGCGATGAAGTGCTGTTGCGTAATGAACATGGCCAGCTGACGGAAGGGAGCTACCATACGCTGGTTGTAAAGCTGGCCGGCCAGCTATTTACACCTCCGCTTGCCTGCGGCCTGCTGCCAGGAGTGCTGCGTGGCGAACTACTTGAAAAGGGGCAGATTGCTGAGCGGATCCTGCATCCACATGATCTTGAGCGTGCCGATGAGATCTGGCTGATTAATTCGGTGCGTGGCTGGCGGCGTTGTACCGTGATTTGAAAGGGGAAATGGCGAAATGAAAATAGCATTGATAATTCTTATCATGATACTGCCGGTGGTCTGTGCAGCCGAAACACGCCTGCTGACACTCGAACAGGCGATCGCTATTGCCATGGATAATAACCGTGATATCGAAAAGGCGCGTGAATATGCCCGCTCTGTTCAGGGTAAATACGTCGAAGAGAGGGCCGCTGCACTGCCGCAATTGAGCCTTAACGGCACTGCACAGCTTTCAAAGGATGAAAGCGAGATGCTCTACGGAGCTGCCGCTCAGCGTCAGTTCGGCCGAGCGGTTGATCTGACGATATCCCAGCCGCTTTATACCTGGGGCAAATTAAATGCCGCCATCCGTGCGGCCGAAGTCGGCCTTAAAACAGCTGACGAGCAGTTGCGCCTGTACCGCCATGCAGCTTACCGAGATGTCGTTGCAGCCTACCTTGATGTGCAGCTGGCGAGGGAGTTGAACCTGCTGGCCATAGAAAACCGTGCGCAAAAGCAGCGTCATCTGGATGAAGCTTCCCGCAAGTTCAGCGCCGGAGTTGCAACAGAATATGATGTTCTTGCGGCTGAAGTGGCCGTTGAAAATACGCAGCCCGAGGTAATCAGATCCGTGAACGCCATCCGTATGACCCGTGAACGGCTCCGTTTTCTGCTCGCCAGCGGCATACAGGAGGTTGATGTGGTCGGGACTCTGGAAACCCCTGCCGTCGCTACCCTCCTGCCTGCTGACCATGAAGAAGCGGTGCGGATCGCAGGTAAGCACCGCCCCGAACTAAAAGATCTGCGTTTGCGCATAGGTATATATGGAGAACTGGTAACAATTGCCAAAGCAGAGAATAAGCCTCGCCTTGACCTGAAGGGAGGTGCCGGGTGGCATTGGGCCAGCCTGGATGATCCGGGCCCTGCACGGGATGCCGACGGTGCGGCCTGGAATGCCGGCATCTATCTGTCGTTCCCGTTTTTTGACGGTTTCCGCACCAGCGGTCGGGTTACTCAGGCGAAAAGCGACCTGCGTACAAAACAGATTGAAGAGGCGAAACTTCTCGACTCGATCTCTCTGGAAGTTCGTCAGGCAGAGTACTCATACCGCGAGGCAACAGAGATACGCACGGCGCTCTCCGGTACGGTCAAGCAGGCTGAACGACTGCTCCAGATGGCGGAAAAGGGGTACGAGCTCGGAGTAAAGATCAGGCTTGAGGTTGACGACGCCCAGCTGAACCTGCTGCAGGCGAGAAGCAACCTGGTCAGAGCGGAGCGCGACATCCGCGTTGCGCTGGTCAACTATCTGTGGTCCATGGGGGTTGCGGGGGAGTAGGTTGCGGCAGAATGTTGGGCACAATATTACTTATAAGTATCTATAATCCTTTTGACTCATGTCGAGCTGCGTGGTACTTTGCCAAATATTTCCATCTGGAGAAACCAATGAGTATTGTTGTTGTCGGCACTGTCGCGTTTGATACCGTTGAAACACCTTTCGGCAGGGGGGAAAACGTTCTGGGCGGGTCGGCCACCTATTTTTCTACCTCGGCCAGTTTCTTTACCGATGTCTCACTGGTTGCGGTTGTTGGAGAAGACTTTCCTGAAGAGCATATCAGCTTTTTGCAGAGTCGCAACATTGATACGACCGGCTTGCAGCGCCTTCCCGGCAAGACGTTTCACTGGAGCGGGCGCTACGGGTATGACCTTAATGAAGCTCAGACCCTTGACACCCAACTGAACGTTCTCATGGATTTTCAGCCGGAGCTTCCGGAATCCTATCGTGACGCTGACTATCTCTTCCTGGCAAACATTGATCCGGACCTGCAGTTAAAGGTGCTGGAACAGGTGAAGAACCCTAAACTTGTTGCCTGCGATACAATGAACTTCTGGATCTCTTCCAAACCGGAAACTCTGAAGAGAGTGCTTCAGAAAGTCGATATCGTTGTCATCAACGAAGGGGAAGCACGACAGCTCACCGGAGAGGCCAATCTTGTCAAGGCCGCCCGGCAGATCATCGCGCTCGGCTGCAAACGGCTGGTCATAAAGCGGGGAGAGTACGGTGTGCTGATGTTCACCGCCGAGTCGGTTTTTGCTGCACCTGCCTATCCACTGGAGGAGGTGTTCGACCCGACCGGTGCGGGAGACACGTTCGCCGGAGGTTTCATGGGTTATCTGGCAAATACCGGGGATCTGTCGGAGGAGGGACTCCGTCAGGCGATTGTCTTCGGCAGCGTGATGGCCTCCTTCAACGTAGAAGATTTCAGTCTCAATCGTATGAAGCGGCTCGAGTATAAAGAGATACAATCCCGTTTCGGCAGTTTCAAGGCGCTGACAAGCTTCAAGGACATTTCTTTTTGAGGGAGAGGTCTTGCGTGGCACGGCAGCGCGTATTCCGTTTGCCAGGGTCAGGGGCATGCATATGATGAAAAGTCTTATCAACGGTATAACGGCAATTTTTCTGTTCCTGACTGTTTCCGGCTGTGTATCCCGCGGGGGGCAGAGCAATTTTGAGCCGAATCCCGCTTCCTACCATTACCAGATGGGGCTGTCCTATCTGGGAGAGCGCAATTATACCTCCGCACTGTTTGAGCTGACTGAGGCCGAGAAGCTTGACCCGGAAAATTCGGATGTCCTCTATAACCTGGCGGTGGCCTTTGTCGGCAAAAGACGGCCTGACCTTGCTGAAGCGAAATTTCTGAAAGCAATTCTCCTGAAACCAGCCTTCTCTACAGCCCGCAATGATCTGGGAGTTGCATACCTCGATATGCAACGCTGGGATAGCGCCATCCAGCAGTTCAAAGTTGTCAAGGACGATCTTTTTTACGATAATACTGAAAATGCTGCCATCAATCTGGGGTTGGCCTATCTGGGAAAAGGCGATTATTCCAAGGCATTGGCGGAGCTGCAGGCGGTGGAAACCATGAACCCGCGTAACCCCGTTGTGAAGCTTTGCATGGGGCGTGTCTGGTTTGCTATGGACAAGAGCGAGCAGGCGCTCGCCGAATATACCAAGGCACTTGAAATTTATAGTGATTATGGTGCGGCCCACTATTATCTGGGGCAGGTACAGCTCAAACTGAACAGGATTGATGCCGCCCGTGCCTCATTCAAAGAGGCGGTACGGCTGATTCCTGATAGCGAACAGGGGCGCGCTGCCCTTGGATATCTGGATCTTATCAAGTGAGTGAGGATAGAGTGTCAGATCCTGTTTGTGCTTCACCTGAAACCGCCAGCGGCTCACCCGGGGCGGTTCTACGCCGCTGTCGGGAGTTTCACGGGGTTACCCTTGAAGAAGCCTCGGAAACTACAAAAATCGGCGTATCTTACCTCCGCTCACTGGAAAATGACCAGATCCGTGAATTTGCCAATCAGGCATATCTCAAGGGATTTCTTCGTATCTACGCTACCTACCTCGGTCTGAATTTTGACGATATAGCACCGATGTACGACAAGCTCTCAGGCGTTCAGGTTGATAAGCCGGATCGTATCCACCCGCCATCCGCTTCTCCCCGCTCGCCGCGTCGTTTCACGCTCCTTAAGAAAATGCTGTTCCCGCTTTTTTTACTGATTGTTATCCTGATTACGGCGACCTTCTTCAAGCGCCCCCCTTCTCCGCCTGTTATTCAGCCGCAACCGGCTGCAATTGTTGTCCCCCCCCGTGAAGAGGCGGCGGTTCAGCCGGTCCAAAGTTCAGTACGAATCAGAAAGGTAGAGAAGGCTGTCCCGCCGCCCAAGGCAGAAGTGATTTCTGCAGTTCCTTCTGAAGCTGAAAAGTCAGTGACAGTACATCAACGACCGGCAGATGTACCCAAGGGATTCATTCTGAAGATCAGGGCTACGCAAAATGGCACGTTAACCTCTAACGTTGACGATTCCGGCCCGCAAAAATATGAGCTTACCAGCGGAGATGTCATTGAGTGGAAGGCTGAAAAAAATGTCACGCTGGAACTGAGCAACGCCGGTGGCGTTGACGTGGAATTAAACGGGAAACCTTACAGGCCGCTCGGGCCGCCCGGCAAACCGGCGTATGTCGAACTTGATGCCAGCGGTGTAAAAGAGTAATACCGCTCCGCTTCTCCGCTCCTGTGCTCTTCTCTACAAAACACAAACAAAAAAAATCATGGTCTTGACAGTCCTGAGCTCCATGCTAGACTTCCTGTACTTTATAGATGTGCAGGAGAACCACTGTGGAACAGGGATGTAAAAGGATACTGGTTGTGGACGATGAGGAAAATGCCCGGGTGGCACTTTCCAAGATTCTTACCCATGATGGCTATGAAGTATCGGCCGTCAGGAACGGAGTGGAGGCTCTCAATTATCTGCGCAGTAAAGATGTCGAGCTGATAATTACCGATCTTAATATGCCGGAGATGAACGGGATGATGTTTTTGCGTGAGCTGAATCGCAGCCACCCCGCCAGTAATGTCATTATGGTCACTGCTTATGGTGAAGTTGAGTCGTATCTTGAAGCCATGACGCTGGGCGCTTTTGAATATATCAATAAACCGGTCAAATATGACGATCTCAAAAAAGTTATCGACAAGATTTTCAGGCCCAACTGAACAATCGGCCGTATTGATAAGGGGTATGATCACTCTGAGTATTCAGGTGCGAAAAAATAGTTTACGCACTCATCCTGTTTTCTAAGCCTATAGGGAGGCCTTCTATGAAACCGTTTACAAAAATTCTGACCGCCATCGATTTTTCGGAAAACGCCGAATGTGCTTTTGATTATGCCCTTACATTGGCAACCCAGTTTAATGCAGAGCTGATACTTATCCACGTGATCAACGAACCGGTTGATCTACGCGGCTTTTATGTGCCACACATCTCTTTCGAACAGCTTGAGAAAGAGATTGAAGAAAGCGCCGCCAAGATGATGAAAGCTTTCTGCTCTTCAAAGCTGGCCAATTTTTCTAATTACAGAACAGAGATCGTCACCGGTATCCCTTGTGATGAAATCACCGCTGCAGCTACGAAAAACGATGCGTCCCTCATCGTACTCGGTACTCATGGCAGAACCGGTCTTGACCGTATCCTTTTTGGCAGTACCGCTGAACGGGTCGTACGCTCTGCCGGTTGTCCTGTTCTCACCGTCAGGCTTCCGGCTGCCTAGCCGTGAATGACGTCATATCCATGAAAAGTGTTTGCCTGCCATGATGACAGAATCGGGAGCGCATGTTACAAAAAACACTGTTGTCATTATCGATGACGACAGAAACATCCTCGAACTGACCTCGCTGATCCTCTCAAAGCACGGTTTTCAGCCGTATGTTGCCGATCGTGCCAACGAAGGTTTTGAACTTATTGCCACCCATTCTCCGGAGCTGGTGCTGCTCGATTACATGATGCCGGAGATGGATGGGCTGTCGGCGCTGCAATGTATCAAGAGCCGGTTTCCTGATACATACGTCGTGATGCTTACCGGTAAGGGGAGCGAAGAGGTCGCTGTCGAATTGATGAAAAACGGCGCTTCAGAGTATATTCTCAAGCCGTTTAATAACCGTAATCTTGTTGAACGCCTGAAAAACGTGTTGCGAATCCGGGAAATAGAACTTCACAACAGGGAGCTGCAAAAACAGCAGGAACAGCTGCTTTTTGAAATAGAGCAGTGGAATCTGGAGCTGAAGCGACGGGTACGCGAAAAGACCGAGGAACTTCATAATGCCCACAAAGTGATAGTCCAGTCTGAAAAGCTTGCGGCGATGGGCTATCTTTCCGCGGGGGTTGCTCATGAAATCCGTAATCCACTTAACTCCATCGCCCTGTTTGTCCAGCTTATGCGCCAGACAACTACGGAGCCGGATCAACTTGAACACCAGACAAAAATCATGAAAGAGGTTGACCGGATAGATTCTATTATCCGTAAGCTTCTGGATGCATCCCGTAGAACCCGTGTCATCTCCTCCGCTGTGCAGATCAATCAGGTAATTGATAATGCCATCGAAGCCTTTACGCCGCAAATTGAGACCAGAAAAATTCAGGTTGATCGACAATACCATTGTGTGCCTCCTCCCATTACCGCAGACCCGACCGAGCTGGAGCAGATATTTACCAATCTTTTTCTGAATGCTCTGGATGCCATGAGTCGTGGCGGCCGCCTTGCAATAGAGATCTTTGCCAAGGATTGCCGGGTGATTGTGAGGGTCAGTGACAGCGGCCACGGCATTGCGGAGGATGTCCTGCCCAGCATCTTTGAGCCATTCTTCACGACAAAAGGGCGCGGCACCGGGATGGGGCTTCCTGTTGCCCAGCGGATAGCCCGGATGTATGATGGGAGCATGGAGGTTGAATGCTCCTCTCCTGAAGGTACAATTTTTCGCCTGGAATTTCCTTTCTACAGCTGAAACATTCTCCCTTTCTTTTTTTAGTGCCGGTGGTGTAGTATGCCGCAACGTCGACAATTTATCGTAAGTGTGTGCAGACATGCCCCAATTAGCCAGAAAAATTCTTATCATCGATGATGATCCGTTCTTCCTGAAAGTTCTGAGCGACAATTTCAGAGACAACGGTTTTTTCGTGTTGAACGCCAATGACGGCATTGAAGGTGTAAAGGCGTATCTCGAAGAGCGACCTGATGTGGTCATTTCCGATCTGGTAATGCCGCGCATGGGCGGTGTCAGTACCTGCATGGAGATCGGCCGGCTGGGTGGTGACACCCCTCCGGTAATAGCCCTGCTGACATCCATGTTTCAGGAGTCACCACATGAACACGCCGCTCCTGAAATGGGCGCCAGGATTCATATCCCCAAGTCCACCCGCCCGGTGGATATCGTCATCATTATCGAACAGATCCTCGAACGCGAAAAGTACCCGCAGAGCTGACGGCATGCCTTTTATCTATCGCAGTATTTCACTCACCCCCAATGAGTCGGAAGAGGCTCTCCCTGCATTGCTGGCGGCAAAACTTTCCGTTCCGCTGGCATGCCTGAATGATGTCCGCATCATGCGCAAGGGGATAGATGCCCGTAAAAAACCGCACATGAAAATGGTTTACACACTCTCCTTCTCGGCCGATGAAGCGGTCAGTAAGCTGCTGGGAACTGATCCGGCGCTTGAGTGGCAGGATGAAAAAGCTGTATCCGTCCCGAAGCAAATTCAGTCCGCCAAACGTATCGTCATCGTCGGTAGTGGTCCAGCCGGCCTTTTTGCCGCCCTGCGCCTGGCAGAGTACGGGCTGAAGGCAACGCTTATTGAGCGTGGTGAGCCGGTGGAAAAGCGGGCGTTATCTGTGCAGCGTTTTTGGAAAGACGGTATTCTTGATCCCGAGTCCAATGTACAGTTTGGCGAGGGTGGAGCCGGGACCTTTTCTGACGGCAAGCTGACGTGTCGTTCCAAGGACCCGCTGGTGCCGTGGGTGCTGGAACAATTAGCCGCATTCGGGGCTCAGCCGGAGGTGCGTTATCTTGCCAAGCCGCATATCGGGACTGACCGCTTGAGAGTTGTGACGGCTGCCATACGAAGCCACCTGCTTGAGAAGGGCTTTGTCATCAAATTCGGTTGTCGCATGAGCGGCCTGAACATCAAAAACGGCCGGGTCGAATCGTTGACGCTCAATGATACGGATGAAATGCCCTGTGACCATCTGATTCTGGCCAGCGGACATAGCGCCAGGGATACGTTTGAACTGCTGGAACAGTTGAATGTTCCGTTGCAGCGGAAGCCATTCGCAATGGGTTTCAGGGTCGAACACCCGCAGGAGTTGATAAACCGGATACAGTACGGTGCCGGGAAACAGCCGTCCCTTCCGGCGGCTGACTATGCTCTGGCCTGGAACAACAGCTCCACCGGCCGTAGTGCCTATTCCTTCTGTATGTGTCCCGGCGGAGTTGTTGTCGGGGGGGCCTCAGAGGCCGGGGGAGTCGTTACCAATGGCATGAGCGGCCAGCTGCGCAACTCGCCCTACGCGAACAGCGCTCTTGTTGTCAATGTCAGGGAAGAGGATTTTGACGGCACAGGCCCTCTGGCCGGGGTCCGGCTGCAGCGCAGGTGGGAACGGCGGGCATTTGAACTGGGGGGGGGAGGGTACCGGGCTCCGGCCCAAAATCTACTCGGTTTTTTGCGCCTGCCGGGAAAAGGTGCCGTCACGACAACCTACCGTCCGGGTATCCTGGAGACAGAGCTGAACTCTGTCCTGCCCCCTTTTGTTATCGACACACTGCGGGAGGGGATCGTTGATTTTGGACGGAAACTGAAGGGGTTTGTAACCGCTGAGGCGACCTTGATAGGCATAGAGTCGCGCACCTCGTCGCCGGTGCGGATTTTGCGCGACAGTTGTTATGAATCCGTAGGCGTCAAGGGGCTGTATCCGGCCGGAGAAGGGGCCGGCTATGCCGGAGGCATAATGAGTTCGGCCGTAGACGGCATCAAAATCGCGGACAGTATCGCGGGAAGACTCTCTGCCGGCTAGCCGCTTTACACCTGTTGGTGGATGAACCGGCTGTAACTCTGGTCGGTTCCCTTTATATGGCAGACAAGCCATTCCACCATGAAATCCAGGACGCTGGCCGCCATTTTGTGCCCCTGCAGGAAATTGACCTGAATTTCGCGCAAGCGTGAAACAAACTGGTCATGCTCCTGGCGGTGAGCCGCCAGATCCGGATAGTTGCAGGAGAGCATCAGCCGCTCTTCTTCGCTAAAGTGTTCCGTCACGTAGGTAATCAGGTTCCAGATTGCCTCTCCAACCGCTTCAGACCCGTCCCCGTTTCTGATTGCAGCGTCAAGAATGTTTACCCAGTCAAAGAGAGCCTTGTGCTGCGCGTCAATGGTTGGAATTCCCAAGGCAATGCTGTCGTCCCATTCAAAAAATGCCATTCCGTGTCACCTCATAGTCAGGATAGAAGCTGTATAATATTGTTTGCGGAAAGCTATGCGTGTTTTCATGGTCTGGGGATATTCAGCTTCAGATCAAGTTCCCGCACACTGCCAAAGGTTGAAAGCGGCAGGTCGAATTTTGCGGCTTCACCAACAACAACAAGCTTGAATGCATCCGGGTGCAGGTATTTCCGGGCCGCATTAAGTACGTCTGCTTTGGTTACCTTGGCAATGTTGTCGCGGTACTGTTCAAGGTAGCCGTCGGGATAACCGTAATATTCGAGCCGGGCCCGCTGGGTGACGATTGAAGCCGGGCTCGTAAAAGCGAACATGAACGAGTTTATCATGTATTCCCGGGCGCTATTCAGCTCATCATCGCTGACAGGTTCTTTCGTCACTCCGGCAATAATATCTTTCATCAGCCTGATTGTTTTAGCGGTAGACTCCCCCTTGGTCTCAGTTTCAGCGATAAAACTGCCGGTAAAGCGGCGACCGATGTCAAAACGGCTGCTGACACTGTAGGCAAGCCCCTGGTTCGTGCGGATCTCCACCGTCAGCCGCGATGTAAAACTCCCCCCGAGAATGTAGTCCAGAAGCCGCACGGCATAGATGTCCGGGTTGTCCTTGCTCAGCCCCAGGTGTCCCATGCGGATGACGGTCTGGTTGACATCCTTTCTGCCGTAGAGGACCTCTCCCTGAAGCTGCTGTTTCGGTTGCGGTACATCAGGCAGTGCAAGCGCAGAACGCTTCTTTACAGCAGGAAAGGCCGAATTCAGTTCTGCCAGGAGCGCCTTGCGGTCGAAGTCGCCGGACACCGCCAGTATCATGTTGTCAACGCGGAAATAGCGACGGTGAAAGGCAACCAGATCCTGGCGGGTTATGGCGTTGATCGACTCGAAGGTCGGTGTTTCACCCAAAGGGTGGCCGGCGTATATGGCTCGATTGATCTCCCGTGCGGCTATTTCCTTGGGGTCGTCGTTCTGACGCCGCAGACTTTCACTGCTCTGTCTCCGGGCTATTTCAACACGGCTTTCACTGAAGTCGGGGCGAAGCAGGACATCGCTGAAGATCTGCAGGGTCCGGCTGAAATTCTTCTTGAGTGCGGTTAACGCGACCGTTCCCATGTCGCTGCCGATAGCGCTTTCGACCGCCGAGGCCATGAATTCAAGCTCGTCGTCCAGCTTCTCTGGAGCTATGCCTCCGGCACCGCCACTGCGCATAACGCTGCCGGTCATGTCGGCCAATCCGGATTTGGCGGCCGGCTCATAGACCGATCCTGCCCGTACCATGGCGGTCATGCTGATAATCGGCAGTTCTGTGTCACGCAGCAGATAAACCGGCATCCCGCACTCCAGGACAACCCGCTCGGCTGTGGGGATCTGGAAATCCAACGCGGGAAACGTCATGATGCGGGGATTTGCCAGTTGGTGATCAGCGGCAGAGACCGGAGCAATTGAGGTGACCAGCAGGCAGATAAGAACAATGAGATATTTCATTTGTCACCACCTGCTTTTGTGATAAATCCGACGGTGCGGTTCTCTCTGGTAAAGTAGGCACCGGCTACCCGCATGATGTCAGCAGGTGTAACCTTGGCAATCTTGCCGCGATGCTCGATCATATAACGCCAACTGCCGGTTGTCGCCTCATATTCAGTCAGATTGCGGGCCAGACCACCATTGGTGCCCATCCGGCGCGCCTCCTCAAACTCTATGTTATTGAGGATCCGCTGCAGATCCCGCTCGGTAACAGGGGTTGTTTTAAGCAGATCCAGTTCCGCTTGAACAGCATCTTCCACCTCTTTGATGGTATGCGGGGCACGCGGGTTGGCGCTGACGACGAACAGATTCGGATAGCGGGATCCCGGTGCGTCAAATGCTCCGATATCGGTGGCGACCTGTTTCTCAATCACGAGCTTCTTGTAAAAACGGGAGGTGCGACCGCTGCCAAGAATCATGCTGATCACGTCAAAAACATAGTCATCCGGGGTGCCGACAGCCGGTTTGTGGAACCCCATGATCACGGTTGGCTCAGCGTCGGCTACCAACTCTATGCGCCGCTCCCCCGCCTGCTGCGGTTCCTCTGCGGTTACCGGCAACAACTCTTTTCCCGGTTTGATCGAGCCGAAATAGCGTTCGACCATGGCGATCGTACTCTTGGTGTCTATATCTCCTACAACCGCTACAATGGCATTATTGGGTGCATAGTAACTATGAAAGAACTGTTCGGCTTTGCTGCGGGTCAGATTCTCGATGTCGGACATCCAGCCGATCGTCGGCTGGCCGTACGGGTGAGCCAGGAAACTGGAAGCAACAAACGTTTCCCATAACTTGCTCTCAGGGGCTGCATCATACGATCTGCGGCGCTCCTCCATGACAACCGCGCGTTCGGTGTAGAACTCGCGCAGGACCGCATTCTGCAGACGGTCAGATTCTATGGCGGCCCACAGTTCCAGCTTGTTCGAGGGGAGACTGATAAGGTAGGTGGTGCCGTCGCGGCTGGTAAACGCGTTATAACCGGTGCCGCCGTTCTTGGAGTACAGCTCGAAAAACTCATCCTTAACGACATATCCGGCCGCTTCGGACTCCAGTGTTGCCAGCTGTTTTGCCAGTCCGGCAATCTTGCCAGCGTCACCCTTGCTACGTTTTGCTTTCTCGGCTGTTAATGCCTGCGCCACCACCTCTATCTTGTCGAGGAGAGGCTTTTCGGCGGAGTAATTTGTTGTCCCGAGCGTGGTTGTCCCTTTGAAAAGCATATGCTCCAGCAGGTGGGCGATCCCTCGTTCATCGCTGCGCTCATCGACGCTCCCGACCTTGAAGCGGATCCAGGCTGAGACCGTCGGTGAGGTGTGCCGCTCCACCATCAGCAGCTTCATGCCGTTCTTCAGCGTGTGCTCAACGACCTTATCCTCAAGATTCGCTGCCTGTACGCCTGTCACACACGCTGCCAACAGCGTAATTACCAGCACAATATACTTCATATCCGTACTCCCTTAAAATACCGAAAACTTGATGTATTTCTGCGGATCTTCCTTGATGTCCTTTATCAGCGCATCCAGATCATCGACCATTTTGTTCATCTTATCATAAAGCGCCCGGTCGTTCACCAGTCTGCCGGCGGTGCCGTCCCCACTCTTGACTTTAGCGGTCACCTCTTCGATCGCTTTGACCGACGATTCTGCTCTGGTAAGGAGTGACATCCCTTTGTCATAAAATTCCCGATCATTAAGCAAAAGGCCGACAGAGCCATCCTTCGACAGAATCTTCTTGTTCAGGATGCGTACATCGTCTGCCGCCTCGATACTTTTGTCGGCAAGCGCTGTCAGCTTGGAGTAGAGCGCCTTGTCGTAGATCAATTTATTGAGTGTCCCGTCAGAGGACTGAATGTCCTGCAGGGTGCGGTCGGCACGGTTAAGAATGCTGACCAGCTTGTTGTACGGTTCCGGATCACGGTTGAGTTTACCAAGAGTCCCCTCGCCGCGGTTTATCGTGACGACCAGTTCCTTCATTTCGACAGCCAGACGCGCAACATTGCTGTAGAGCGTTTCGTCCTTATTCAGCTTCCCAAGCGTCCCTTTGCCCTGCTCGATGTTGCCTATAATACCGTTTACTTTGTCGAAGGTGTTGGCGGCCTTCTGAATGACATCATCCAGTTTGACAACCGCTGTCCCGGTCAATACGGACGGGTGCTTGTCCGAGTAATATTTTGAAGGAAGTATGTCGACGTATTTCTCCCCCATCAGGCCACGGGTTTTGATTGTAATCGTCGAATCGGGACCGATTTTCTTCATGGCATCAGTCTCGACTTCGATGTCGATGCTGACCTCATTACTGTTCTGCGGATCGGCAAAGAGGATGCCGGTTACCAGGCCGACGTCCACCCCCGCCAGCCAGACAGGGGCGCCGACCTTCAGGCCGACGACATCACTCATCACGATCCTGAGCCCCTCTTTGGCGACAAACATCTTGGTTTTCTGTCCCATCAGCAGGACCCCGCCGGCAAAAAAGACCAGTGCCAGAAAGATGAAAATACCTCCCCGCACCTGAGCCCAGCCGATCTGATTACTTCTCTTCATATATATTCCACCCGTTCCCGTCTATTTATCATTCTGATTCGAGTATCATACAAACAGCGAGCTGGTCGTCGGGGCCAGGAACTCACACACTTCGGGGATGCTGCTCCCCTTCATCTCCTCTTCACTCCCCTCGAAAAGCATGCGCGCCTTATGGAGAAAGGTAAAGCGTTGTGAGGTGGCAAAGGCGGTGGCGAGGTCGTGGGTTACCATCAGTGTGGTCTTTCCCTCTGCCTGCAATCGCTGCATCAGGTTGCAGATATTGTAGACCCCTATCGGGTCCAGGCCGGTGGTCGGCTCGTCAAAGAAGATATAATCAGGGTCGGCCGCCAGGGCCCGGGCTATCGCCACCCGCTTCTTCATGCCGCCGGACAGTTCGGCCGGATAGAGATCAAGGGCCGGTTCCACCCCGACAAAGCTGAGTTTTTCGCGCACAATCGCCGTTATTTCTGTCTGGGAGAGTTGCCCCTCCTCAAACAGGCGATAGCCGACGTTCTCTCCGACCGTCATGGAATCAAAGAGCGCGCCCCCCTGAAAAACGATGGCGATTCGTCTCCGCTGCCGCATGAAGGCGGATTCGGGCAAGCCGGTGATGCATAGGTCGCCGAGAAAAACCGCGCCGGAATCAGGTTCCAAAAGCCCCAGCAGGAGCTTGAGAATGGTTGTCTTCCCGGCCCCGCTGACCCCCAGGATGGTCCGGTTGATACCACGTTCCAGGTGAAAGTCAAAATTCTCCAGGATCTTCCGCCCACCGATCGAGTAACATAATTTTTCCATGCGGATCGAGTCGCTCGGGGTCATTGGCGCCCCGTCCCTGCCATCATCCCCCCCATGGTCAGTATGATCTGCCACTCGAACTCTGCTACCGGCTGAATCGAGAGGCGGCTGCGCTTGACCAGCGGCATCTCTGCCAGGAGCGGGTGCTGTTTGATGGCCTCAAGGGTTACAATTTTTCGCAGCGGCTCACGATACCGTACGTCAACCATGTACCAGATCGGCTTGTCAACGGAGGCCTTCGGGTCGAAGTGCTCAGAGTTCGGATTCAGGGCGGTTGTGTCAGGGTAGCCGCTTCGTGTGATCTCTGCCAGACCGACAACGGCAGGCTCCGCTATGTTGCTGTGATAGAACAGTACCCGGTCGCCGACACTGACGGTATCCCGCAGGAAATTGCGTGCCTGGAAGTTGCGCACCCCGTCCCACGGCTCTGTTCTGTCGGGGCGGTTGTTAAGGTCATCGAACGAAAAACAGCCCGGTTCGGTTTTGAACAGCCAGTAGTTCATATTATCCTCTGAAAACGACAAAAACTTTTGCAATGAAAAAATCGCACACAAGGATCAGCACCGAAGAGAGCACAACAGCCTTTTTGGCGGCTGAGCCGACCCCCTCGGCGCCACCCTTTGTGTTAAGCCCCACGTAACAGCCGGTTATGGCGATGATTGCACCGAACACCGCCGGCTTTACCACCCCCTCGATCAGATCCTGAAACACCATGAACTGGGGCAGCCCGCTGATGTACATGATCGGGTTGATGTTGTAGCCGGCAGACATGATATAGCCACCAGCAACAGAGACCGCATCGGTCACGATCGTCAGGAGCGGCAGCGCCAGCAGCATGGCTTTAAGGCGCGGCACTGCAAGGCGCGTGATAATATCGGTCCCTTCCACCCGCATCGCGTCAACCTGCTCCGTCACCACCATCGTTCCGAGCTCAGCGGTGATGGCCGAGCCGACGCGACCGGCAACCATCAATGAGGCCAGTACCGGCCCCAGTTCCTTGACCATTGTGACCGCCACCATACCGCCGACATAGCTGGTGGCGCCAAAAGGCTTGAGCTGGATCAGGGACTGCAGGGCCATGACCATGCCGGAAAAGAGGCCGGTCAGGACGCAGATGAAGAGGGATGAGAACCCCAGTTTGTCGAACTGGATGGCGAATTCGCGGTAATAGAAGGGGCGCCGGAAGATCCTGGCGAAGGTACGCCCGGCGAGGGTGAAGTAATCCTGCAGCTCGGAAAAAAAAGTCAGCAGAATATTGTCGATGACGGCAGCATTAATCTTCAAGCTAGAGCGCCACTGCCAGCGCTTCGGCGGCTTCATTTACGAAGATGAACTGCAGTTCGTCCCGCACGTTATCCGGAATGTCTTCCAGGTCGTCACGGTTCCGCTCCGGAGCCACGACGGTGCTGACACCGGCTCGATGGGCTGCCAGAACCTTTTCCTTCAAACCGCCGATTGCAAGCACCCGGCCGGTCAGTGTTATTTCTCCGGTCATGGCGACATTGCGTCGCGCCGGTTTTCCGGTCAACAGTGAAACCAGCGCCGTGACCATCGTGATCCCCGCTGAAGGGCCGTCTTTCGGGATAGCCCCGGAAGGAACGTGGATATGTATGGTGCGATTTTCAAAAGCGCCCGCCTCGATGCCGAATTCTTCGGCATGTGCCTCAATGTAGGAGAGCGCGGCCCGTGCCGATTCCTTCATCACGTCACCCAGTGAGCCGGTCAGGATCAGCTCCGCCTTGCCCGGCATGGAGGTGACTTCGATAAAAAGAATGTCACCCCCGGTCTCCGTCCAGGCCAGTCCGGTTACCACGCCGATCCGGTCATTTTCGGCCGCCACCTCGTTGTGGAATTTTTTTGCACCGAGCAGTTCCGTTACGACCTCAGGGGTGATGCAGTTCCGCGCCCCCTTGTTCTGGGTGATCTCCTTGGCCACTTTGCGGCAGATCGAGGCGATCGTGCGCTGCAGGCCGCGCACTCCGGCTTCGCGGGTGTAGTCGCTGATGACTTTCTCCAATGCACCGTCATTGAACGTAATGTCACGGTCTGCAAGGCCGTTCTCCTCCAGCTCACGGCGGATAATAAAGGATTTTGCGATCTGCAGTTTCTCCTGGCTGCTGTAGCCGGCGAGGCGAATAACCTCCATACGGTCCTTGAGCGGCCCTGGTATCGGGTCCAGCTGGTTGGCGGTGGTGATGAACATCACTTTAGAGAGGTCGAACGCGACGTCGAGGTAGTGGTCGTTGAAGCTGAAGTTCTGTTCCGGATCAAGGACCTCCAGGAGCGCGCTGGCCGGGTCGCCGCGGAAGTCATTTCCCAACTTGTCGATCTCATCCAGCATGAAGATCGGGTTGTTGGCGCCACAGCGATAAAGTTCCTTGATGATTCGTCCCGGCAGTGCGCCGATGTAGGTGCGGCGGTGGCCTCGAATCTCGGCTTCATCCCGTACCCCCCCGAGCGAAATACGCACGAACTTACGCCCCATTGAGCGCGCAATCGACTTGCCGAGAGACGTCTTTCCGACGCCGGGCGGGCCGACAAAGCAGAGCACCGGCCCCTTCATGTTCTCCTTGAGAGAACGCACCGCGAGAAACTCCAGGATCCGTTCCTTGACTTTTTTCAGGTTGTAATGATCTTCATTGAGAATCTCTTCGGCCCGCACGATGTCGAGACTGTCGGTTGTGCTGATGTTCCACGGCATGCCGGCAAGATAGTCGAGATAGGTCCGTGCGACGTTATATTCAGGGGAAGCCTGGTTGATCCGCTCAAGGCGTCCCAGCTCCTTGTCGGCAATCTTTTTGATATCTTCAGGGAGTCCCGCCTCTTCGATCTTGCGTCGCAGTTCGTTCATGTCGGCCGAACGGGGGTCTTCCTCACCCAGCTCTTCCTGGATGTGCTTCATCTGCTCGCGCAGGATATATTCCTTCTGGTTTTTGCCGACCCTTTTGGTCACTTCACCGGCGATCTCATTCTTGACCTGCATTCGCTGCACTTCGTTGGTGAGATGCACATAGACCTTTTTCAGACGTTCCAGCGGATCGGTCGTTTCCAGCAACTCCTGCAGATCAACCGCCGGCAGATTGACGTACAGTGCCACCAGATCGGACAGGCGCGCCGGGTTGTCGATGTAATCGATCATTTTCATGACATCGTCGGGCAGCGGCTTGCCGTGCGAAAGTGCTATTTTTAACAGTGCATTCAGGCTCTGGACCAGCGCTTCCGATACAAGGTCCTTTTCAACGAATTCCCGCACGATCTCGCAGTGAGCCATGGTCAGTGTCCCGGCAGGCTCGGTGTCCAGGATTCGCAAACGGGTGACCCCCTCCAGAGAAACCTTGTAGCGTCCGTCATCCATCCTTTTAATCTGGTTAACCTTGCAGAGAGTTCCGATCTCGCACCTGCCGGCCGGAAGGTCGCTTGCCGGATCCTCCGGCCGCTCGAAAACCAGCACAATATACTTTTCATAGTTGTCTGCTTCACGGAAAACAGCGGTATCTCTTTCGCTGACATACAGCGGAAAAAGCATATAGGGGAAAACGACGGTATCCTTTTGGGAATAAAGCGGGAGCCGGGAAGGTATTTCGATGTTTGTGTGCGGCATCTTATGGCATTCCTTTTTGTTGTGTTATAAACCCGCCGCTGTGGGGCAGTAACTATGTTCTTACTGGGTTGAAATTGTAGCACATTTCAGGCCACAAGCAAATCTTCAGACAGGCCTTCCGGCCCGGACAACAATATTTTTAACCCGCACCCCGGCATGAGGGGAGACCAGTTCATGATACAGCAGTGCCAGAAAACGTACCGTCACCAGGCGATGGAGCGCCGCCTGGGTAAAGCGGTAGAGCCATAAACGGAGCGGTGACGGAGAGTTGCTGCCAAGAATCAGGGGGCAGAAATCGCTGAGCTGGAGTGAGATCCGCACGCTCTCGAGCCCAGGCTCGGCCCCGAAACGGAGTTCGCCTCTATCGCATTGGCGCGGCTGCACCAGAAAGCCGCCGCAGATGCGCAGAGTTACAAAGGCATCGGTACGTGCCGGTGGCAAAAAACTGATCAGGCTCAGGCTTGTGCCGATCAGGCGGAACTCGATGCCGCTCTCCAGGGTTATTGGGCGAATCAGCGTTAAAGTAAATTTTCTTACATAGCACAGGTAACGGCGGAGCAGTTCATCTGCAGAAAGTGCCCCGGCTATTGCGGTCGGCAGGTCAGCCTGCTGAACGGAAAAGATTGAAGCATCTTCTGTCATGACCTGCTGGCAGGCTACTTCCAGAAATGGTGTGTGTGTTGGCATGGAGCCATTTTGCCACCAGCATCAGATATTGCAATCTAAATTATCTCCATTGAAATTCGCGCTTGACAAGTTTCTAAATTGTATTAAGATAAAAATTATCCTGTTAGGAATTAAATATTATATCGAAAGGAGACCCTGCCAATGTGGACTGCAAGATTTAGGATTCGTCCGGTTTCCCACTGCAAAGAGGGGTGCCCTAGTTAGCCCGCAGCCGAGAGGCGGCGGGCGTTTGAAAAAAGCCCTCTGTCGAAAGACAGGGGGCTTTTTTTTTGTTGTGACGGCCATTATCTGCTATCATGGCCGCCATACGTATCAAGATTTGATGAAAAACAAGAGAGCAGCGCATGAAAAAATATCTCATTATCCTGGCAGTAATTATCCTTGTATGCGGCGTGGCCGGCTATTTTTTTTATACGCATGCGCCGGAGGTTAGTTATAAGACCGCTGCAATCGAGCGTGGCACAATTGTTTCGACGGTGGCCGCCACCGGGAACCTTTCGGCGGTAACTACCGTTCAGGTCGGCACCCAGGTGTCCGGCACGATCCAGAAGCTTTACGTTGATTTTAACTCGAGGGTTAAAAAGGGGCAGCCCATTGCCGAAATCGATCCCTCGCTGTTCAACGCTTCGGTTGCGCAGGCTCAGGGGAGTTACCTCAGCGCTGAGGCAAACCTCCAAAAAGCCAGGGTTACCCTCGCGGATGCCGTGAGGACATTCAAACGCTATAAAAAAATGCTGGCCGACGGGATAATATCCCAGGGAGATTTCGACGCGACAGAGACCGCCGTACAATCGTCTGCTGCTGCTGTTAAAGCGGCTGAAGGGGCCCTTGCCCAGAGTCGCGGCTCTTTGATGCAAGCTAAAACCAACTTGCGCTACTCTGTCATCCGCTCGCCGGTCGATGGAGTCGTCATATCCCGTGCTATCGATGTCGGCCAGACCGTGGCCGCTTCATTTTCTACCCCGACGCTCTTCACAATCGCCCAGGACCTGACTAAAATGCAGATCGAAGTCAGCGCTGACGAGGCCGATATCAGCCGTATCCAGCTTGACCAGGATGCCAGCTTCACCGTTGATTCCTATCCGGAGCAGACCTTTCGCGGTAAAGTCATCCAGATTCGCAGCGCACCGGTTATCACCCAGAATGTGGTCACCTATGTCGTCGTCGTTAATGTCAACAACAGCGATCTGAAGCTGAAGCCGGGCATGACCGCCAATGTGTCGATAGAAGTAGCCAAAAAAGTTGATGCGCTCAAGCTGCCTCCGGCCGCTCTCCGTTTCAAGCCGAAGAGTAAGGGAGACGAGGCAATGTCAAAAGGCGGCGGGGAACGGAAGAGTGCAGGCGCGCAGCGCCCGGCGGCGGGTGCAACCGACCACGGTGGTGGCAGGTCGGGGGGACGCAAAGGGGGGGGGACTCTGCAGGTTTATCTCCTCAGGGAGGGGAAGCCGGTTGCCGTACCGGTCAAGACCGGCATTGCCAACAACAGCAGCATCGAGTTGGTTGAGAGCACCCTCAAGGAAGGGGACGAAGTCATCGTCGAGCAGATCGGCGGCGACAGCGGCAAGAAGAAGAGCGCCGCCTCCTCCATGGGACGACCGTTCTAAATGAGTGACGTCATTTCCCTGGCTGATATCCGCCGCGTCTTTACTATGGGCGACCAGCAGTTTGAAGCGCTCAAGGGCGTCTCATACCGCGTCGCCGCTGGCGAATTTGTCGCGATCATGGGTGCTTCCGGCAGTGGTAAATCCACCTGTATGAACATCCTTGGCTGTCTTGATCGTCCAACTTCCGGTCAGTACCTGCTGGACGGACTTGACGTTGGCGTCATGGGGCCAGACCAACTGGCTGACATTCGCAACAAAAAACTCGGCTTTGTTTTTCAGGGCTTCAACCTGCTGGCACGCACGCCTGCCGTGGAAAATGTCGAACTGCCGCTGGTCTACGCCGGACTTCATTCTAAAGAGCGCCGCCTGAAGGCCCTTGTGGCAATGGAGCAGGTCGGGCTGTCCGGCAAGGAAAACAACCACCCCAGCCAACTCTCCGGTGGCCAGCAACAGCGGGTTGCCATCGCCCGGGCCCTGGTCAACAATCCCGCCGTGATCCTCGCCGACGAACCGACCGGCAACCTCGACAGCGCCACCAGTGAAGAGATAATGAACCTCTTCACCGCCCTCAACAAACAGGGGATCACCATCATCATGGTTACTCATGAGCATGATGTGGCGGCGTACGCAGGGCGGCAGATCACTTTCAAGGATGGGAAAATAATTTCGGATAGTCACAATGGTCTGACGGTTTAAATATGGATTTCCTGCAAACCCTCAAAATAGCCCTCCGAGCGCTGCGCACCAACAAGATGCGCTCATTCCTGACCATGCTCGGCATCATTATCGGCATTGCCGCCGTTATCGCCATGATGGCGGTTGGTTCAGGAGCCAGTTACGTCATCTCCCAACAGATAGCCAGCATCGGCAGCAACATCATTCTGGTTATCCCCGGTTCTACCACCAGCGGGGGGCTGCGCACCGGCAGTGGCGGCGCCCAGACGCTTACCAGCGATGACGTCAAGGCCATCATGAGTGAGTGCCCCTCGGTAGACCTTGCAGCGGGTACTGTCCGCTCCTCCGGTCAGGTCGTCTACGGCAACCTGAACTGGTCAACTGTTATTATGGGCGGTGGGCCTGAACTGTTCGAGATCCGGGAATGGCCTGTCGCCGCCGGGCGCAACATAACGCAGCAGGACGTCGACTCTGCCGGCAAGGTCTGCCTTTTAGGTCAAACGGTAGCGGACAACCTTTTCGGTTCAGCCGATCCGGTCGGCAACATTGTGCGCATCAAAAAGATTCCTTTTACCGTTATCGGCGTCCTGGAGCGCAAGGGGCAATCTCCTCAGGGGACAGATCAGGATGACACCATCTTTGTGCCGTTGCGCACCGCCCAGCGCAACCTGTCCCGCTCCCTTCGCACCAATAGTGTCGGAGCGGTGATCGTCAAGGCAAAAAGTGAAGAGCTGCTTGGCAAGGCTGAGGAGGAAATCAACAGTCTGCTCAACCAGCGCCACCGCATTACGGGGGGGAAAGAGCCTGATTTTTCGACGCGCAACCTCTCTGAAATTCTGGCGGTAGCTGAAAAATCAGCGAAGGCCATGTCGCTGCTGCTGGGGGCTGTGGCCTCCATATCGTTGATTGTCGGCGGGATCGGGATCATGAATATCATGCTGGTCTCAGTGACTGAACGCACCCGTGAGATCGGTATCCGCATGGCGATCGGCGCTAAAAAGAATGATATCCTGTTGCAGTTTATGACCGAGGCGGTGCTGCTGACCATGCTCGGGGGGGTGATCGGCATCGTTCTGGGGACCGGAGGCGCGACGATAGTTTCCCGTCTGCTCGACTGGCCAACCATGATTTCGATTCAATCCATCTCCATTGCCTTCGTATTTTCCGCTGCGGTCGGTATTTTCTTTGGCTTTTATCCCGCCAGGAAAGCGGCCGGGCTCAACCCGATAGATGCTCTGAGGTATGAATAAAATGACTGACTGCCCGATGTGCTGCCGCTGGGATACGGATTCAGATCTGCGGATCATTGAACTGCCCCACTCCTACGTAACCCTCAACCGTGACCAGTATTTTCCCGGCTATACGCTGCTATTCACGAAGTGTCATGCCACCGAACTCTTCCACCTCGATCAGGGCGTGCGTACCGCTTTGATGGAGGAGGTGTCTGCCGTGGCACAGGCGCTTTATACGGTATATGCCCCAGCCAAGATAAATTATGAGCTTCTTGGTAATATGGTGCCGCATATCCACTGGCATATCGTGCCGCGCTTCTCGTCCGAACCACTCTGGCCGCGTCCGATCTGGGCCGAGTCGCACCAGGAACTCTGCCTGTCAGCCGGTGAATACCGGGAGCAAATAGAAATTATCCGGAGAACACTGGTATGATCCGTCACTCTCTCCATACCCTTAAAAATGGCCTGCGGGTTGTCTGTGTCGAAATGCCGCATCTGCACGCCGCTGAGTTGGCTGTATATCTCAAAGTCGGCGGTCGTAATGATCCCCCCGGTCGTGAGGGCCTTTCACATTTTCTGGAGCACATCCTTTTTCGGGGCACAGCAGAGTTTCCCTCGTCACTGGCGATCGAGTCGGCCTTCGAGATCATAGGAGGTGCTCCGAATGCCGCTACCGATGCCGAGTCGACCTATTATTACTCACGGGTACATCCGGACAGCATCAAGCGCGGCATGGAAATATTTGCTTCGATGTTGACGAGACCGCTGCTGAGCGGCATCGATATCGAAAAGCGGATTATCGCCGAGGAAGCCAGGGAGGACCTGAATGAACAGGGCGAAGAGGTCAATCCCGACACCATCGTCAGCCGGATGCTTTGGCCACGGCACCCGCTCGGGATGCCGACTATCGGAACGCTTGAAAGTATCGCTGCCATCGATCAGCGTGACCTGAAACAGCATCTGGATAAATTTTATGTACCTTCAAATGCGGTTCTGGTCGTCTCCGGGCCGGTACAGAGCCGGGCCGTCCTTGCCGCAGCACGGGATTGTTTTGGCGGGTGGGCTGATGAACGGGTGCCGGCAACGCACCAGGTGACCTTCCGCCGCTTCATGCCGCAGATCCGCTGTGTGGACGACTCTGACAGCCAGATGAACCTGCAGCTGGCGTTCCTTGGCTTTGCCCGGGATGACCGTCGTTTCATGGCGTTGCGTTTTTTACGGCGAATCCTTGCCGGCGGGGGGAGTTCCCGCCTCCATTTACGCCTGCGGGAGGAGCTCGGGATAGTTTATTCTGTGGATGGTGCCATAGGGGCCTACGATGAAACCGGCTGCATGGCTTTCGATCTCTCTACCGCTCCGGAAACATTGATCCATGCGGTCGAAGCTGCATTCGAGGAGTTGTGCCGCATTGCAACTACGCCGGTTCCTGGAGATGAACTGGAGCGGGTGCGTAATTCCTATATTTTCGATCTTGAATTTAGCCGGGACTCTGCGTATGAAATGGGGGGAAGATACGGTTGGGGTGAGCTGATGGGGGTCGTCAGAAGTATAGAGGAGGACCAATGTGAAGCGCGCCGGGTCACTGCGGCAGATATTCAGGAAACCGCCCTGGCACTGTTTGCACCGGCAAATCTACGCCTGGTAGCGGTAGGGCCGTGGAAGCGCGGCATGAAGAAGGCGCTGCTGGAGCTGGTAACACGGTATCAGCAGCGATTCCAATAAAATCCGGGTTCAGGCAGACACCCGGTCGCGGTCGAACTCTTTGCAACTCCTCGTTAGGCCGGCAATAACAGATTCAACAGTTTCGTCCATGCGTGTGAAACGGAGGCCCATTCCTGGGGGGGTACGCATTATTGCCCATGGCTTGGTCCTGCTGACTTCTGCGTGCATATGACAGTCGAATTCCGGAATCACGATGGTTAACTGGTCTCCGATGCGGAATCTTTCGGCACACAAATCAACGATGAACATGCCTCCCCACGAAATATTCAGAGTGAAACCCCTCGATTCAGCACCATTATAATTAACAAGCGCGGAAAGACAAACAGGGTGGCGTTTAAACAGGCGTAATTTTCTCGGGTTGAATGCCGCGCAGGTTTTAGACAGAAAATCGTCAAGGTTTTTATCCTGCTTGGCGCTTCCCGGCATCGCCATTGGTACGAGCATTCCACCCATCGTCCGTACCCGCAAGATTGGAAAAAAGTTGGCGAGTGTGCAGGCGACAATCTTTTCTTCGCCCTTGGATTTGACAATCGATGGGAGGTCCACCAGTATCCCGCTGTACAAACCATCAAGAGCGAGATTCTCCGCTTCGCAGAAGCTGGAACAGGGGGCCGCAATTGCGCCACTTTTGTTCAGGACGGCTGTCAGAGCGGCCCGGGTTTCATCGGTATACGATATCACCAGGATCTGGTACGGTGGTAACGCCATCTGCTACTCTTCGATAGAGAGTGCTACCATGAACCATTCTGTGTCAGTGGCAAATTTGAGCGTGATGTTTTCAAGGTTGTTTCCCGAAGAGACAACATAATCGGCGCCATTTACGACCGAGGGGGTAGAAAGCTGGATGTCTGACCCGCCTGAGGAAAGGTGCTGCTTGAAGGAGCCGGCAAGCATGTTGGCAATCTCGCCCATGGCATCATTGACGTCATCATCAATTTCGGTGACCTCCATGCCGAGCATCAAAGAGGTGAAAGATATGGCCAGCGGCCATGGCATGTGAACGCTCACCAGCCCGTTATACGTCCCGGCCAGGCCAACCATGGCGGTCAGGCACTCCTTGAAGTGTGTCGTCACATCAACCTGAATCGGCAGGTGCATTAGGTCCTCAACGCCGACCATATTGATGAACACATCCTGGACATCCTTGATAAAGCTTTTTATCAGCTCATCTTCTGTCATGTTGATAGCGGCAAGTGTTTCTGGCTTTATCGGCATGTTCTCTTCTCCCCTGTTAAGTTAACGGCAAAGCTGTCTCATTCATCATCCAACTTGCAACATTAAACAGCCTGCGCGGGCGGTTACTTTTTGTTTTTCTGCTCCCATCAGGACAAAACGGACACCGGGATTTTACACGACTTTACCACGCGGTCAAGGGCATTCTGCTGGTGGCTTCGCTGTTCCGGATAAGAAGCAATCTCATTTCTGGTAATTCATTTCCAGGACAGTCATCTTGATCCGGCCGATGATCGCGATGATCGGGGCCATGTTTTGCGGGAGATGCCCTTCAAACAGCTTGAGATGTGTCGGGTCAGCGGGCAGCTGATTGTAGGTAGGGTCGACCGAGACCCAGCGCCCCTCGATAAAACTTTCGGCCCAGCTGTGATAAAGAAACCCTTTTCCGTCAAGGTACACGAGGCCGGAAACAAAACGGGTTGGAATCCCGGCAGCACGCGCCAACGCGGTGTAGAGGCGTGCGTGTGTCTGGCAGTTGCCGCCCTTCGATTTGATGCTCTCAGCGGCGCTGCCGCCGTCATCAACGGTGTCATCGAGCCATTGTGCCGACCATGAGACAAGAGATCTGGCCAGCTCCTCACGGTTTTTGGCGCCGGTAGCCAGGGCTTTGGCCCGGGTCATGATTTCCGGTGCATCAGACTCAATCTTGTCGGCCGGTTTGAGGTGGGCACCATCATATTTTTGCGGTGGTGAGCGAGGGATGTCCGCAGCAAGTGAACCGGTCCTGATGGTAACCCTGCCGGCGCCGGACCTCTCCATCTGCTGCCCGCCGTCTTGAAGCAGAGTCAGAGCCTCATTCCAGCCGCTTATTTCTACCGACAGGCCGGCCAAGCTCTTTGGTTCCTTGATTGCCGGCGTTACGTGCACCAGGCTGAAGTCATAAATCAGATCTTTCTTGGCAAGCGCCCAGTGACTGATAAAAGCACCGATATCTTCCGGACGCTCCCTCTTTGTTATGACCAGGCCTTCGCGGACTGATTCCTCAAGCGTATTCCCGTGCGTGTCGACCCAGATATCGTTGTTGACAAATGGATACAGGTTGTTGCGGAGCCTGAGTGCGGGGAGACCTTCAGTCGTTTTGTCCTCGCCCAGTACGGTGATCTGTATCCCCCTGATTTTCAGCTCTTCCGGATCGAATGCCTGGATGTTATACTCTTTTCCCGCCATGGCCGCATGCATAAGCGGATACAGATTGAGGGCCGGACCAGGATAGACATCGCCTTTAAAGCGGAGCATTTTGTCGGTGGTTTTGCCATTCACCTCATTTTTAATATATATGGCGCTCCCGCTGACTTTGCCGGTGACGTGTGACGATAAGCCGTTTATTGTCTGCTCGACATCAAATGAGCGGAGTGCCAGTTTCTTTGAAACCATATATGTTTCACGTATGGAAGCTTGTTTGGCAAAGTTCATGACTTTCATCCGGACGCTGCCGTTCCCCTCCATCCGGTAACCATACTCCGACTTTTCAATCCGTTGCCGGTAAAATCCAACCTGTTCGCTGTTTACATAAATTCCGAACCACTGCTCGGAAAGGGGGGGAGAATCAATCCCGCCAAACGGATCTGCCAGAACGGTCAGGCTGCTGCAGAGCACGATCGCACCAGCAGCAAGAAATCGAAAATATATATTCATTGATAAGCCCTTTTAACGTGAATACGCAAGCGTCAGCCACCCTAAACCATCCAATACAGGGTAATGGCAGAGTCTGAAGTATGTAGCTTTGTAACGCTGGCAGGATTGATTTAGTGCTGTTTGCTTTAGTTTTGTTCGGCTGTTTTGTCATGGGCAGCTTCGACAGCAGCTGTGGCGGGGATTTTAGCGTTTTCCGAATCGAAAAATTCGACCCGGTTTCTACCACCGGTTTTAGCGCGGTACATGGCGTCATCAGCCAGTTTGATAAAACCATCGACAGTCGTGGAGTGCTGCGGAGAAAAGGACACAACCCCAAGGCTGATGGTCAGGTTGAGAGTTGAAAGTGCGTCACTGAAACTGGTGTTCTGCACCGCCAGGCGGATGCGGTCGGCCACGAAAAGTGCCTCTTCAAGTGTGGAATCAGGCAGGATGGCAACAAATTCCTCACCGCCGTAGCGGGCGGCGCAATCATAGCTGCGCAATTCTTTTTGCAGTTTTAATGCGACAGTCTGCAGCGCAACATCCCCCTGAAGGTGGCCGAAGTCGTCATTGACGTGCTTGAAATGGTCAATGTCCAGCATAACCAGCGACAGGGTGCCCCCCTTGCGCACGCAGCGCTGCAGCTCTTTGTCAAGGGCCTTCATCATATAGCGCCGGTTAAAGAGTCCGGTCAGGTGGTCGGTATTGGAGAGCTCAAGCAGCAGTTCGTTGGAGCGCCTTAGCTCATCCTGCAATTTTTTTAACTTGAGATGGACCTTGACCCGGGCAACAAGCTCTTCCGGATCAAACGGTTTGGTAATATAGTCGCTGGCACCCTGCTCAAGTCCCTTGAGTTTGCGCTCGCGATCATTCATCCCGGTCAGGATGATCACCGGAACATCCTGCAGCTCCGGTCGGGCTTTAAGCATGCTCAGAAACTTAAAGCCGTCGATGCGTGGCATCTCCAGGTCGCAGAGAATGATGTCTGCAGGGTATGAGAGCAACTTTTTGAAACCTTCCAATCCGTCATCGGCTTCGTAATAGCGCGTGAAGAGGTTAAAGGGCTCAAGAGTCCTGATGATCTGCTCCCGGACGGTAACGGAATCATCTATGATGAGTACGGTAGAGGACATAGGGTGGAAGTGTAGTTCAACTGACCTCAAAACTCAATTAATAAAACGGCTCTATAGCGGCGGTTGGTCGAATAGATTACAGCAGCGGCTCCTGCGCCAGGCGCTTCATTTCCGAAATCGTGGCTGCGTAATCAGGCGCTCCGAAAACGGCGCTGCCGGCAACAAAGACATCGGCACCTGCGTGGGAAATCGTGGCGATGTTGGCTGGTTTTACTCCGCCGTCAACCTCTAGTTCTGCTTCGGAGCCGCGGCGGTCGAGCATGGCCCTTAGTGAATGAATCTTGGGCAGGCAGGCATCAATGAAGCTCTGGCCGCCAAATCCCGGGTTGACGGTCATCAGAAGCACCAGATCCAGGTCGTCGATAACATAGTCGAGCATATTCAGCGGGGTGCCCGGATTGAGGGAAACACCGGCCCGCTTTCCGCATGATTTGATCAGCTGGATGCTGCGATGGAGGTGATTGGTCGCTTCAGCATGCACAACGATAATATCGGCACCGGCCGCGGCAAAATCCGCAATATAAAGATCGGGATTATCAATCATCAGATGCACATCCAGCGGCAATGTTGTTACTTTTCTGGCGGCTGCGACGATCAAGGGGCCGATGGTGATGTTGGGGACGAAATGGCCATCCATGACGTCGATGTGGATATAGTCGGCGCCAGCCGCTTCGACGGCACGGATTTCATCACCAAGACGTGAAAAGTCGGCAGACAGGATGGATGGGGCGATTTTTTTCATGAATAAGCTCCCTGATGTACGTTCTATTTGACTCGTTTGATTCGTGCGGCGAAGAAGCCGTCCATGCCGTGGCGGTGCGGCCAGACCCTGAACATGCCATAAAATGCAATCAATTCGCTCCAGGCGGGAAAAAGTTCTTTCATATTTTCCAGGACGAACCCGGGGTGGTGCAGGAGGAAATCCTCTACTACCAGTTCATTTTCAGCCTCTGACGTTGAGCAGGTCGAATAAAGCAGCGTGCCGCCAGGCTTCAATTTGTTGGCGGCGTTCTTCAGCAGAGTCTTCTGCACGGCGGCAAGGCGGGTGACGTCGCCGGAGAAGAGCCGCCATTTCGCCTCCGGATTGCGCCGGATAACACCAAGTCCCGAGCAGGGGGCGTCCAGCAGAATCCGGTCAAAATAGCCGTCAGGGAACGTATCGGGCTGATGCAGGTCGGCTACTGCCGTTGAAGCGGAGCTGATCCCGAGGCGTCGCAGGTTGTCCTGAACAAGCGTTAGTTTTGAACGGGAGATGTCGGTTGCGATCAGTTCGCCGCGATCATCCATCTGCTGGGCGATATGGCAGCATTTGCCGCCGGGTGCCGAGCAGGCATCCCAGATACGCTCGCCCGGTGCGGCGCCCAGCAGCAGGCCGGCGATCTGTGACGCCTCGTCCTGTACGGCGAACAAGCCGGCCTCAAAGCCGGGGAGGGTGCTGATGGTGTGGCGTCCCGCAACGGCAATGCCATCTGGTGAGAAGTGGCAGGGGGCCGCTTCGATGCCATGCTCTTTAAAGTTCTGCAGTAACTCTTCGCGACTGGAGCGGAGCGTGTTGACGCGCAGCGTCAGGGGTGGTTGCTGTGAGGAGGCCTCTGCCAGCAGTTGGGCCTCGGCTGCACCAAGCTGGTCAAGCCACTGTTCCACCAGCCACTCCGGTTGGGAATGCCGGGCTGCTATCGCTGCCGCCGGATTGGTGGTGATGTCGGGAAAGCTGATTGTGTCGCGCCGCCGCAGGTAGTTCCTCAGGACGGCGTTGATCAGCCCGCTGGTGCCTGGCGTGATCTCCTTTGCCAGGTTGACCGATTCATTGACGGCGGCCGATTCAGGAATGCGGTCGAGGCATGTCAGTTGGTAAAGCCCGATCCGCAAGATGACCAGCGCCTGTGGATCAAGCTCAACCATCGGTTTCTCAAGCAGTTGAGCCAGGATGTGGTCCAGTGTGCCCTGGCGCCGCAGCACGCCGAACACCAGTTCCGCATACAGGCCGCGGTCAGGACCGCTTAGTGCGCCGCTGGAAAGCTCGATGTCAATCAGGCGGTCGGCAAATCCACCCTCTTTTCTGATGCGTAGCAGGGTTTCGCAGGCTGCCTGACGGGGGTTTGCTGATGAGGTTCCTTTTGCAGCACGTCTGATAATCATGTGTCCTCGATATTTTTTCCAGTCGCTGGACACGTGCCGGAATAGTGGTGGTGCGTGCTTGTTGTGGCTTTAAAGATGTCTTTCAGGTGCGTTCATTTTGCTCTTTGGTGAACGTCCGGCAGGAGCTATCTGTCACCATGATAAGCATCAAGAGTAAAAAGTGCAATAGCGGGGTGATGCCTTCGGCTGAAATGTCAGTAAAAAGGGCTATTTCCCTTGCATCACCACTGCCGATTTGCTATATTCCCAGACCTTCTAAATATCGCACAAGAACTGAATTTTATTAATGAATCTTCTCTCCGTCGAAAAACCTGCCCGCTATATGGGGGGCGAAATGGGCTCCATCCGCAAGGATGCTGCCGATCTTCGCTTTGCCCTTGCATTTCCTGATGTGTACGAAGTCGGCATGAGCCATCTGGGGCTGCGCATTCTTTACCATATTCTCAATGAGGTCGAATGGATTGCTGCCGAGCGGGTATTTGCCCCCTGGCCGGACATGGAAACGCAGATGCGTGCCGATGGCCTTCCTTTGGCAACGCTTGAAACCGCCACGCCGCTGTCAGAGTGTGACATCATCGGATTTACGCTGCAATATGAGCTCTCCTATACCAATATACTCAACATGCTCCGGCTGGGCGGGATCCCGCTTCTGGCGAACGATCGCGGCCCGGATTTTCCGCTGATAATTGCCGGCGGTCCCTGTGCCTATAATCCCGAGCCGTTGGCGCCTTTCTTTGACGCCGTGCTGCTGGGTGACGGCGAAGAGGCTGTCCTTGAAATTGCCATGGTGGTCCGCGATGCTAAAAAAGCTGGTGAAAGCAGGGTTCAACTGCTTGAGCGGCTCTCGGGTATTGAAGGGGTCTACGTTCCTTCGTTCTTTGAACCGCAGTACTCAGCTGACGGCACCCTGTCGGCAATGACACCCCTAAAGCCGGGCTATGCGTCCGTACGCCGCCGGTTTCTGGCGGATCTTGACACGGCGCCATATCCGGCTTCTCCTGTCGTCCCGTTTATGAAGACTATCCACGACCGGGTTGCCGTCGAAATAGCTCGCGGTTGTACCCGCGGTTGCCGCTTCTGTCAGGCCGGCTATGTCTACCGGCCGTTGCGTGAGCGCTCTCCGGAAACCATTCTTAATCTGGTGGAGCAGTCACTCAAGGCCACCGGGTATGATGAAATATCGCTTCTTTCGCTTTCAACCGGCGATTACTCCTGTGTGACACCACTCGTGACCGAGTTGATGGCACGCTATGCCGAGGATCGTGTGGCGGTTTCGCTCCCCTCGCTGCGGGTCGGAAGTCTGTCGGATGAGTTGATTGAGGAGATAAAAAAAGTACGCAAAACCGGTTTTACTCTTGCCCCTGAGGCGGGAAGCGATCGCATGCGGCGGGTTATCAACAAGGGGATCACCGAAGCAGACCTGATCGCCGGAGCTGCCGCAATCTATCAGGCCGGTTGGCGTCTGATCAAGCTGTATTTCATGATCGGCCTGCCAGGCGAAACGGCTGATGATGTCGCCCAGATTGCAACCCTGGGGCGCCAGGTCAAGGACCAGGCCAAGGGGAGCGGCGTTTCCGGCGATGTCAATGTCGCTGTCAGTACCTTTGTCCCCAAGGCTCATACCCCCTTTCAGTGGGAGCCGCAGATTTCGATGCAGGAAACCACTGATCTGCAGTACCAGCTTCACTGTGATCTCAAGAAACGCAAACTCAAATTCAAGTGGCAGGATGCGCCGCTCTCGTTCATGGAGGGGATTTTTGCCCGTGGCGACCGCCGCTTGGCGCCTCTGCTGATCCGTGCCGTCGAATTGGGGTGTCGTTTTGACGGCTGGCGTGAACATTTTTCTCTGGAGCGCTGGCTTCAGGCATGTGCCGACTGCAACATCGAGCCGGAATGGTACCTGCGTCGCCGGGAGCTGGATGAAGTCCTGCCGTGGGATCATCTCGATTGCGGTGTGAACCGTGAATTTCTGCTGGCTGAACGTGAGCGGGCCCTTGCTGAGGCAGCAACGAAGGATTGTCGTGACGGTAGCTGCAGCGCCTGTGGTGTCTGCGATTTCAGTGTGGTGACAAACCGGATTTCTCCGCAAACGCCGCCTGCGCCGCGCCCAGACAGAGTTGTTGATGAATCGACGGCTGCCCGCATGCGCCTCAGGTTTTCCAAAGTCGGGGTCATGCGCTATTTAAGCCACCTTGAGCTGATCACTGTTTTTACCCGAGCCGTGAGCAGGGGAGGGGTACCGATCCTTTTTTCACTCGGTTTCCATCCGCACCCACGCTTCTCGTTCGGCACGGCAACATCTGTGGGTGTTGAGTCACAGGCTGAATATATGGATATGTTTGTCGTTTCCGGCATATCTGCCGGGGAGGTACAGGAGCGTCTTAATGCGGTACTGCCGGAAGGGCTACGGATTCTGGAGTCGGAGGAAGTTGACGTTAAATCGCCCTCAATCTCGACTCTGATCGAGGCAACCAGCTATCGGATACTGATTGCCGGAGCCGACGCTGGCCGACTGTCGGAGCAGTGTGTGCAGTTTATGGCACAGGATGCTTTTGTCATTCAGCGGACCAAAAAGGGACAGACCACGACGGTTGACCTGAGGGGTGAAACGGTTTCACTGTCCGCAGACGGACAGACCTTGGTGCTGATCGCCAAAAGGGGTAAGCCGGTTGAGTTTGCCCGGGCTATAACCGGAGAGGGTGAGCTTCAAGGCGATGATATCCAGGTCGAAAAGCTTGCGGTCATCTTCAGTCCGTAACATCACGAATAATTTCATATTTCATATAAACGGAGAAAATCACCATGGGAGCTGAGTTAGTTATCAATGCCGCTTCCCACGAAACCAGGATCGCGCTGATTGAGAACGGTACTATTGCCGAGCTTTACATCGAGCGGAGCCGTGAAAAGGGTATCGTGGGCAATATCTACAAAGGGCGTGTTATTCGCGTACTGCCGGGAATGCAGGCCGCATTCGTGGATATCGGTCTGGAGAAGGCGGCTTTTCTGTATGTGGCAGATGTATTCGATGCCATTGAGGAGTATGAGTCGCTGCTGTATGCCGGCAGTAAAAAAGATGATGAACCGACTCAGGACCGGGATGATCAGGACCGTACCGAGTTCCGTCCGCTCCATCCGATCGAGGATCTGCTGCAGGAGGGACAGGAGCTGCTGGTACAGATATCCAAGGAACCGCTCGGCACCAAGGGTGCACGCATAACCTCGCACATCTCCCTGCCGGGACGTCATCTGGTCTATATGCCGACGGTTGACCACATCGGGATTTCAAGGCGGATAGAAGACGAGGAAGAGCGCGAGCGGCTGCGTGAAATTGTCGAGCGGCTCAAGAAACCGGGTTCCGGTTACATTGTCAGGACCGTTTCGGAGGGAAAGAGTGAAGAAGATCTGATCGCCGATATGGAGTACCTGACAACCTTATGGGAGGAAATTTCCAAACGTCAGGATAAGGCCGCTGTGCCATCGCTGCTGCACTCAGATCTGGATGTGGTTCAGAAGGTTGTTCGGGACATTGTGTCCGAGCAGGTCGATAAGATCATCGTTGACTCTCGGGTGGACTACGACAGGATCGTTAATTTCATTTCCACCTTTGCGTCAAAGATGAAGTATACGATCGAGCTTTATGATGAAGAGGAGCCTATCTTTGATCATTACGGGCTGGAAGTCGAGATCAGCAGGGCGCTGGGGAGGAAGGTCTGGCTCAAGTCAGGTGGGTATATAATTATCGAGCAGACAGAGGCCTTGAGCGCCGTGGATGTCAACACCGGTCGTTTTGTCGGCAAGCATAATCTGGAAGACACAATTCTGAAGACCAATCTGGAGGCGGTCAAGGAGATCGCCTATCAGCTCCGTCTGCGTAACATCGGCGGGATCATCATTATTGATTTTATCGATATGGAAAAAGAGGTTAATCGGGAAAAAGTCTACGGGGCGCTTGAAGAGGCTCTGAAAGCGGATAAATCCAAGACTAATATTCTGAAAATCTCCGAGCTTGGTTTGGTCGAGATGACCAGAAAGCGGGTGCGTGAGAATATCAGCCGTATGATGTGTGAGCCATGTAGCTATTGTGAGGGGCGTGGCTACATCAAATCAAAAATCACGATCTGTCATGAAATATTCCGTGAGTTACGGCGGGAAATGCTTGATGCCCGTGGTGCCAAAGCGACGGTGACCGTTCATCCCCAGGTGGCTGATCTGCTCTATGATGAAGAGCGGCGGGGGCTGGAAGAATTGGAGAAGAAGTTCAAAAAAAGAATCACGGTGCGGGCCAAGCCCGGGTTTCATCAGGAGCAGTTTGAGATTCTGATCAACTAGGCTCCTTTGCAATAATGCCGGTTCCGGCGTGCCAAACGCAACGAGGCGGGGAAATGATTCCCCGCCTCGTTGCGTTTGAGGGGCAAATGATAATCTATGCGGCTTTTGTGTTCAGTTCATTCTGCTCGTAGTGTGCAGAAAAATACCCCATAGCTTCGCGCATGATATCCGAGACGCTCTTGTGGGTGGTTTTCATCAGGTTTTCCAGGTGGTCGCGTTCTTCGTCGCTCACTCTCATGGAGATTACGTTGTAGCGCGGGTTTTCTCTCATTCTTCCCATGGTAATGTTCCTCTCTTTTCACTTTTATAGTTTACTTCAGGTTTTTGTGAACTGAATATACTGTATACATTAGCCAATATCGTGCCAAGCGGCGATAAATAAATATACGCGTACAAAAACAGCATGTTGTGGTGTGTTGGTGTCTCGCTGGTTGGGTGGCTAGCTATAATGTGTGCCAAATCAGGCACACTGATGGCCAAAAGTATACACTATTATGAAACAGGTATATGCGGGCAGCGGCAGGGTTAGTGGTGCGATGGGTGCGTCAGCTGGAAGCGGATTTCGGGTGCCTGATGACCTCGATGCCGTGTTTTTCCAGTAATCGGTAAAAGGTCCTGCGGGGAAGGTTGGCCAGGCGGGCGGCTTTAGTGACGTTGCCGTCGGTCTCTTCAAGGTAGCGGGCGATGATGTTCTTCTCGGTGCGCACCACCTGCAGCTCACGCTCGGCCTTGAATGAGACGCGGCGGCGATTGACGTCAATGCCGGGGCAGGATTCGTAGGTGTCGATAAAAATAGTGGGGAGATTCTCGAGCCGGATGATGTCATCTTTTGCAAGGACGGCACTGCGCTCGATGACGTTCTGCATTTCGCGTATATTGCCTGGCCATGGGTAGTGCTGCATGGCTTTTACGGCCCTGTCTTCAATGCCGGCGATGGTTTTGTTGAGTTTTTTACGGGCCTTGTCGAGGAAGTGCTGGGCCAGTTCCGGTACTGATTCGGCACGATCACGGAGCGGCGGAAGTCCGATGCAGAAAACATTAAGGCGGTAATACAGGTCTTCACGGAACCACCCCTCCCGCACCCCTAGTTCAAGGTCTTTGTTGGTGGCTGCGATCAGGCGAACATCAACCTTTTTGGCGGTTACGCCGCCGACGGGACGTACCTCGCCAAGGTCGAGTATGCGCAGCAGTTCGGCCTGCAGCTTGGGGGTGATGTCACCGATCTCGTCGAGAAAGATGGTGCCGCCGTTGGCGGCCTCAAACAGTCCCTTCTTGTCGGCAATGGCACCGGTGAAGGATCCCTTTTTGTGGCCGAACAGCTCGCTCTCGAGGAGTGAATCGGTGAGTGTGGTGCAGTTGACGGTCATGAGCGGCTTGTCGTTGCGTTGGCTTTGGCGGTGAATGGAGCGCGCGGTAAGCTCCTTGCCGGTGCCGGTTTCTCCGCTGATCAGAACGGTTGTGGGGGTGGGAGCTACCTGGCGGATCAGTTCCATTACCTCCATGATGCCGGGGTCGCTGCCGACGATCATGTCTTCACCTGCCTGCCGGTCCAGTTCGCGTTGCACAAGTTCATACTTCTGCATCAGGTGGCCGCGCTCCTCCTCAATCAGCTGCATATTGTGCGGAAGGCACATTTGAATATCAGCAAAGCCCTGAAATACCGCCACGGCATGTTCCCGGCAGGAGTTGTATCCGCAGGCCCGGCAGTTAAGCTCATCCCCTTGAGTAAATTTGTTTGTGGAATGGAGGATGCGTTTGATGTCGTCCTTGCCGGGAGTCGGGAGCTTGAGCATCTTGTCCGAGTATGAACGCCTCATGTCGGGCTTGCGCGTGTTGGAGCGGTAGTGGCCGGCGGTGTCGTACGGCAGTTGGGCGCTGTTATGGCACAGAATCAGCTTGCGTTTGAAGAAGTGATTAAGCTCTTTGTCGCGCGCAGGGCCATCGACGCAGCCGCCGTCACAGAAGCGAAGATCGACAAATGCAGGCGTGATACGCCCGGCAGCCAAGTCACGAATTATGCCGATCGTGTGTGCCTCGCCTTCTGCGCTGATAGTCTCGTTGTCCTGAAAATCTGTCTCAATATCAAACACCTTAAGCGGACCGCCGGTTAGTGTGAAAAAACGACCGTTGCCGGGATCAACGCCGTCAAAGGGTCGCTCGGTCATGCTCGATGGGGAGATGCCGCGATTTTTAAACAATTTGTCAATTTCCTGATACGTCAGTACGACGTCAATGGCTCCCGATGCTTCTCCCTGGATTTCGAATTTAGCGGCAATACAGGTGCTTACGTAAATCACCCGGGTCTCTTCCCCGAGGACGCTTTTGATAAAGCGCCCCATCGCAATCATTGGCGAAACGACCGGCATGATGTTTGGGACCAGTGTTGGATAGTGACGCTCTATCAGATCGACCACCGCCGAACAGTGCGATGAAATCAGGGGGCGGTCAGCGGAGCCAAGGGCGCTGCGATAGCTGTCGGCAATCATTTTGGCGCCATAGGCACCTTCATGCACTTCACAGAAGCCAAGACTCTTCAGGGCTGCCACGAGCTGGCCAGGCAACAGGTCGTGAAAAAAGGCGGGAAAAGAGCAGCCGAGCACGGCGACGACCGGAGCGCCGGATGCGAGCATCTCCTGTGTGAGGGCCATGCGGTCGACGATGACCTTGGCTTTCTGGGGGCAGCTAAGGCAGTTGCCGCAGCCGATGCAGCGGTCATAAATGATCTGCGCGAAGCCTCCATCAACCTTGATGGCTTTGACGGGACAGCTACGCACGCAGGAATAGCAGCGGCGGCAACGCTCTTTATAGGTGACAATTGGTTCCATGGTGCCCGGCTTTTACGTTTAGTATGTGCAGCTTACACGAAAAAAAACATATGTGCAAGAATTGGCACACTTTCAAGACAGCAATAAACCGTCAGATATAATTACATTTTCGCTGCCGTCGGCCATAATTGCAGTCAGCGTCGGCTGATAGAATACGTAATCCTCGTGGAATGGCGCGCTCACGGTGCCACCGAAGCCGGTGTTGTCGCCGAGGGCGATATGGATCGTGCCGAGAATCTTCTCCGCTTCCAGAACGTTATCCGGTCGGCTCGCCTTGTCATTGGTGCCGATGCCCAGTTCGGCTATGTTGCGGCAGCTGGCATTGTCGGCAAAGCGGGTTTCGAGGTTGTCACGGTGCTGGTCATTGCCGTCAATTCTCACAACCACACCGTTTTCGACGGTCAGGCGGAGCGGTTCGTCCAGCTTGCGGGTCGGTCCCCACTCTATGACCATGATCCCGCGACTCTTTCCTTCAAGCGGGGCAAAGTATGCTTCGCCTGCGGGTAGGTTGCCGAAGCTCCCTGCTGATGTCAGCAGGCCGTCGTCCCCTTTGGCATGTCGCCCTTGCTTGCAAATGCTCATATCGGTGCCGTTGGGGGTGGTGACACGAATCCATTCCGCCCTGTTGACCGCTTCTGCGAGGCGGGCGGTTCGAGAGGCGAGGGAGATCCAGTCTACGGTCATTGAAGTGTGAAACATCTGCGGGTCAAAATGCGGCAGGCTGGCAAAACGGCATCCGGCTGCACAGGCAAGAGCGCGGTAGCGGGTGTGGCTGGTGGAGTTGTTTGCCATGGCGATGATGATTTCGGTCACATCTTCGCGGTGTGTCTGGACAATATATCTGGCGGACGCGATCTCGTCCGGCGAGGCGGACTTAGCAAGCAGCTTTGCCTGTAAACCGGCTGATTCCAATGCCGTCATGATGCGGGTGCCGAACGTTGCCTGCCACAGGTTCAGTGGTGGTTCGGCGCCTGAGGCTGTCGTGGATGGAAATTCAATAAAGCAGCCGCTGCCATGCTTTGCTGCGGCGAAATCTGCTGCTGCCCGTGCTGTGGCGTTCAGACGCAGGCGTCGCTCCCTGTCGGAAGCGGAAATGGTTTCGTTGGAGCGGATGATGTCGCTAAACACCAGCACGCGTTCGCCAGTTTGTATGCCCATGTTGGTTTCAAAGAGAGACCGGAAAGCATCGGCAAAATCCAGAAGGTCATGCATACAATTTTCCCCCTTTAGGTGTCAAAAAGCTCAATTGTGTATGGTTGTAGCACATCAGGGGCAAAAGGTAAAACCGATGAAATGCTTAACAGTTTTTTCCTTGATTAATAAGGTGTTAGTGTGATAATGATGCATACTGTATACAATTCTCATAAACAATTTTATCCAATAATTGCGAGTACTTAATCCTTTTTCAGGGTTGGTTGGTGGAGGTTTTTGTGGCACAGGTCGTTTTTTCTACGTGGGGCGGAAATACAGTCGATAACAGGAATGTTTCCGGGGAACCGCAGGCGGTCAGCTACCGTTTGCCGGTTGCATTTGATGGAGAGCGGCCGTTGCGGGCGTTTATGGGATGGGACGGAATCATCCTGTTTGACAAGGATGTCGATGTCCCGGCTATGACCGCAGAATACATGAAGCGGGTTCAGACCTTGTTCTGCTGTGGTCGCTGTACACCCGGCAAAAAAGGCACCAAGGTGTTGATGGACCTTTTCCAGAATGTATTAAATGGCAGTGCGACAGAGGCAGACCTTGATACGGTCGGTGATCTGGCCGAGTTGCTGAAAAACTGCAAGTGTACCCTCTGTCAGAGTGCAACGGTGCCGGTCTTCGATGCGGTTACCCACTTTCGGGAGAAGTTTGTTGCCTATCTGGGTGGTGGTTGTTCCCCTGCCCCTGCCAACTATATCCACAAGATCACCGCACCCTGCATGGACAAGTGTCCTGCCCATATCGATATCCCCAAGTATATCGAGGAAATCAAAAACTACCAGTACGGTGAGGCGTTGGCCACCATTCGTGAAAATATGCCGATGCCGGCTGTCTGTGGCCGGGTCTGTCCGCACCCCTGCGAGACAGCCTGTCGCCGCAAAAACGTCGATGATGCGATCAACATCATGGTTCTCAAACGGACCGCTTCAGACTATGAGTGGCAGCATAACGTCACTCCGCCGACGCAGACCAAGCCGGCCAAGAACAAGAAGGTTGCCATCGTCGGCGCCGGCCCTGCCGGATTGGCCTGTGCGTATTACCTCGGACTGGAAGGATACAAATCAACCATTTATGAAGCTCTGCCCGAAGGATACGGCGGCGGCATGATCGCTGTCGGCATCCCGGCCTACCGTATGCCGCGCCACATTCTGCAGCGGGATGTGGATATCATCGAATCGGTCGGTTCAGAGATCAAATACAACATGCGCGTCGGCAAGGATATCTCCCTTCCCGAGCTGAAGCAGCAGTACGACGCCGTGTTCCTGGCACCTGGCGCACACCGCTCCAAGCCGATGGGTGTAGAGGGCGAAGACAAAGGGTACAAAGGGTTTCTCTCCGGCGGTATCGACTTCCTGCGTGAGGCCTATCTGGGCAATCCGACCGGTATGGGTAAAAAAGTCTGCGTCGTCGGCGGCGGTAATACCGCCATTGACTGTGTGCGTGTCGCCCTCCGTGAAGGCGCCGAAGAATCCATCCTGCTCTATCGCCGCTCCCGCAAGGAGATGCCGGCTGATGTCTGGGAGGTTGACGGCGCTGACGAGGAAGGGGTCCGCTTTGAATTCCAGGTGCTCCCGACCAGAGTCGTCGTGGATGCCAACGATCAGGTGACCGGTGTTGAATGCGTGCGCATGGCGATGGGTGAGCCGGATGCTTCCGGTCGTCGTCGTCCCGAGCCGGTTCCGGGCAGCGAATTTATCGTCGAGTGTGACACGATTATCCCGGCCATCGGCCAGGATCCGGATCTTGGTTTCATCCCGCCGGACATGGGCATCGATATTACCAAGTGGAATACGGTTGTCACCAAATATCTGCCGCTGAAGGATGCCGCCGGTAAAGATCTGAAAGACGGCATGGGCAATATGCTTTCCCGTTCACTCATCACCGACTGTGACGGCGTATTTGCCGGCGGTGATGCCGAGATCGGGCCGCTGACTGTTGTTGCCTGTATCGGTAATGCCCACCGCGCCGCCCACGTTATCCAGCGCTGGCTGGAAGAGGGGAAAGCCTATCTTTCCGAGCAGGATATTTTTGATGACCTGCTGAGCTATCTCGGCGTTTACGACAAGAACGAGGCTGTTGCCTGGCTCGACGCAGGTGAACGCGCCAGCCAGAAAGAGGTCCATGGCCGTGAGCGTGCTGCCAAGGGCAATTACCGTGAGGTTGAACTCGGCTTCAGCGACACGACTGCACAGGTTGAGGCTGATCGCTGTCTGAGATGTTACCGCATGGCGATGGTGACGTTGTAGGTTTTATTGCTATTTATTTAAGAACGTATTGGAGATATAAGGCATGTCACATACAGAGCCAAGCGACAAGAAGAGTACAGCAACGCTAACCATCAACGGCACGCAGGTAACGGTGCCAGTTGGCGCTACCATCCTGGAAGCCGCCAGTGAGTTGGGCATCAAAATCCCGACCCTTTGCTGGCTGAAGAAGGTTTCAACGACCGGCGCCTGCCGCGTTTGTGTCGTTAATGTTGAAGGGGTTGAGCGACCAATGACCGCTTGTAATACTCCGGTCAAGGACGGCATTGTGGTGGTCACAAGCACTCCTGAGCTGGAAGCTATTCGCAAGAAGACGATGGAGTTGATGCTGGTTAATCATCCGCTTGATTGCCCTGTCTGTGATGCTGCTGGAGAGTGTGATCTGCAGGATACCTGCTACAGTTTGCAGGTGGACAAGACCAAATATACTGCTGAGCTGGAGCGGTTGCCAATCCGTTATGACTGGAAGCTGCTGGAAAGCGACCCTAATCGCTGCATCCTCTGTGAAAAATGCGTCAAGGTCTGCCGCGAGGTTGTCGGGCGTGAAGCGATCGAGATTGTCGATCGCGGTGACCGTACCATTATCGACACGATTAGCGGTGAGCCGCTTGACTGCGATTTTTGCGGTAACTGCATCGGTGCCTGTCCTACCGGCACCCTGATCAGCAAGCCATTCAAATTCCGTGGCCGTCCCTGGACCTTTGATGTGACCAAGAGCATCTGTTCATTCTGTTCATCCGGCTGCGAGATCGAGTACCACGCCGGTAACGGCAGGGTGGAGCGGGTTACCAGTTCCGACGACGGCTACAATAAGGGCAACCTCTGTATTAATGGCCGTTTCGGCTATGCCGCCTTCAACTCGGCGGATCGCCTCGTTTCACCCCTCATGAAAGACAGTTCGGGTGGGTTGAAAAAAGCATCCTGGGATCAGGCGTTGGATGCTGCTGCAACAGGTCTCAAAAATATTGCCGCTGCATCAGGCGGGGCTGCTGTTGCCGGTATCGGCTCACCGCGTGTAACAAACGAAGAAAGTTATCTGTTCCAGAAGTTCCTGCGCGGAGCACTTGGCAGCAATAATATCGATTCCGAGGCTCGTCTCGGATATCTTCCTGCCCAGGTAACCCAGTGGGAAATGCTCGGTTACAGTGGCGGTACTTTCGGTATGGATGTCATTGAAAGTGCGACCGCCGTCGTTGTTATCGGCGCCGACCTCAAAGGCGAGTCCGCCGGTTTTGCCTATCGCGTCACTCAGGCTGCCACAAAAAACAATGCCAAACTGGTGCTCGCAGGAAGCCGCGCCACTTCAATGAACAAGTTTGCCAACGCTTTCCTTCAATGTCGTCCCGGCAGTGAAGCATGGCTGGTTGCCGGTCTTAACAAAGCCGTACTGGCGGAAGGACTTGCTTCGTCGGCTCATGTGACGGGACTTGAGCCATTGAAGGCGTCCCTCGAGGCACTTTCGTTCGCGCAGGTCAATGAAATGTCAGGTGTTTCCGAGACTCAACTTCGTGAAGCAGCTGCCATGATCTGTTCAGGTGGTCGTACCGCCGTCATCTACGGCGCCGATATCATCCGTTCAGCCGACAGCAAGAACGCCGTTGCCGGTGTTGTTGATCTGGCACTGCTGACCGGCGCTGTTACTGAGGCTGGTGCCGGAATTTATCCGCTGGACGAAAAAAACAATACCCAGGGGATGCTCGATATGGGCGTTTGTCCCGAGTATCTGCCCGGTTACCACACCTACGAACGTGCCGCTGGAACGTTCAGTTCCGCCTGGAAAACAGCCATACCGACGATAGCGGGAAAAGACCTGTTCCAGATAGTTGATGCAATTGAAGCGGGGCAGATCAAGGCGCTGTATGTGATGGGCAGTGACCCGCTGCAATTCCTGCCAAATCGCGGCCGGGTACTTGCAGCCCTGCAAAAGCTCGAACTGCTGGTGGTCCAGGACCTGTTCCTGACTGATACCGCACGCTTGGCACACATAATTCTTCCGGCTGCAACCGGAGCCGAAAAGTCCGGTTCGTTCACCTCTGCCGATAACCGGGTACAATGCTTCACTGCCGCGGTCAAGCCTGCCGGCGATGCCCGTACCGATGCTGATATTCTGACGGCGCTGTACCGCACTGTTGCTGCGGATGCTGCAGCTGTCCCTGATTCTCTCGATGCTCTGCACCACGAGATAACTGCCCTGACAAATCTCTATAGTGAAGCGTGCGATCACCAGGGGTGCCGAATGGGGCGCATCAAAAACCGCACCGTTACATCTGCTGCTGTACCGCTGACACCACTTGTGCCTGCTGCTGCCTCACGTCCGTTTGCCCTGACGATCGGTTCTCTGCAGCACCATAACGGCTCCATGACGACCAGGTCGGAGAACAACCTGCTGGTAGTGGGAGAGGCGTACGTTGAACTTTCCTGTCAGGATGCCGCTTCAGCCGGTGTCGCTGCCGGGGATCTTGTTACCATCACTTCGGATATAGCCTCGGTCTCGCTGAAAGCCAAGGTGTCCGGGCACCTGCAGCCCGGTGCCCTGTTCGTACCGGCGCATTTCAGGGATGCGGCCATAAACACTCTGACCGGCTCCGCCTCCTATCCGCAGTATGTTTCTATTGCCAAGGGGTGATACCATTCCCGCTCCCCTGAATATGATCATGGAAACGCCGCTTCTGCGGCGTTTCCCTTTTGGGCACTCTATTCTCCCCGCGATCCTGCACCCATGAGCAACCTGATTCGCCACCGGCATAAAGCCCTGCTGCAGGCTGAAACTCATTTGCAGCGGCACGGCAGGGTAGGACAGCTCTCTTTCTGCCTTGTCTACCCAAACCGTTATCAGACCGGTATGAGCAGTCTTGGCTTTCAGGCTGTCTATGCCCTTCTGGCCGGAGCAACAGATATCCGTTGCGAGCGCGCCTATCTTCCCGATCGTGAGGAGCTGGAAGAATATCGCCGGAGCGGGACGCCGCTACTCTCGCTGGACAGTTCAACTCCGCTCGCTGATTTTGACGTGATTGCCTTTTCCACCTCGTTTGAACCGGACTACCTGAATATCCCGATTATCCTCAATCTGGCACGCATTCCGCTTTATTCAAGCGAGCGCAGTCAGTCGGACCCTCTGGTCATCGCCGGCGGCGCGGCCTTTTTTATCAACCCCGAACCGGTAGCAGATTTCATTGATGCCATCTGCATCGGTGAAGGCGAAGATGTTATCCCGAACATAGTCGCGACACTGTTATCGCCCGTTGATGATGGCAGACCCGGCCTGCTGCAGGCTCTCTCCACGATTGCGGGTGTCTATGTTCCCGCTTTTTATCAGCCACGCTATCATGGCGGCATATTGGCAGGGTACACCGCTCAGTCCGGCGCCCCGCTGCCGGTGGCGCGTACGCCGGTATGCCTTGAACAACATGATCCCTCCGCCACACAGATCCTGACCGAAAATACCGAGTTTGGCGATATGTTCCTCGTTGAAGTAAGCCGGGGCTGCCCGCGCGGTTGCCGCTTCTGCAGTTCGGGTTTTATCTATGGAGCATTTCGTCAGCAACCATTCAGTAACGTTGTCGCCCTGATTGACGAGGGGCTTGCTCATCGGAAAAAAGTGGGGCTTGTCGGTGCGGCGGTATCAGACTATGCCGAAATCGGTCGGCTCTGTCAGTACATCGTTGCAAAGGGTGCCAAGGTTTCAGTTTCGTCTTTGCGGATTGACCGGATCGATGCTGAAATGCTCGATGCCCTGATCGCCAGCGGCCACAAAACGATCTCGCTGGCTCCTGAAGGTGGCTCACAGCGTATGCGGGACGTGATACGCAAAAACCTGACCGAAGAGCAGATTTTGGCTGCCTGTGAGATGTTGATAGCAAGGGATATCCTCAATCTGAAGCTGTATTTTATCATCGGCTTGCCGGGCGAAACAGACGCCGATCTTGACGAGATGGTGCGGCTGATTGAAGTCATACGCGAGCGAGTCATCGAGCGTGGGCGCGCCAACAAGCGGTTGGGTGAAATCAGTGTGTCGGTTAACCCGTTCATCCCGAAACCGTTTACCCCTTTTCAGTGGTGCGGTATGGAGCCGCTCCCGTCGCTTGAGCGCAAGGTTAAATTGCTGGAGAGCAGACTAAAGCGCCTGTCGAATGTTAAGCTGAAGGTCGAGAGCCTGCGCGAATGCTACCTGCAGGCACTCCTGTCGCGCGGTGACCGCCGCCTGGCCCCGCTGTTAATCGCGATGGCTGAAGGAGCCAACCTCAAAAAGGCCGCAAAAATATGCGCGATCGATACGGACGGGTATGTGCAGCGAACAATAAGCGGAGATGGAGTCATGCCGTGGAGCGTTGTCGGTACGGCAGGTACGGCCATGCTCCGGAGAGAGTACGAGCGTGCCCTGACGGGAGAAAATAGTTGAAAATCTGTACGATGTGTAAAAAGGAATATGACGAAAACGCCATGCAGTCAGAATACGCAGAGGCCGGAGAGTGGCTGGCTGGCGAGGTGTGGAATGATGCCGGTGAGCTATGCCATCTCTGTCTTGAAAATAGAGCACGGCTGGTGATGATGTACGGTCATGAGATCAATTCGTAGAGGCTCTTTTCAAAGATCATAAAAAAGAGGCGAGCATTGTGCCCGCCTCTTTTTTATGATCAGGATCTGAAGCCGTAAAAGCGTTAGCGGGCGGCCACCGCGTCTGCTGCTGCCCGTCCGAGTGCTTCACACTGTTCGAGAACCTCCGGTTTAGGAGAGAAGGTCGTTCTGACGGAATCAGCCACGAGTTTAAAGCCCAGGCTTTTGAGCCGTTCCTCCGCCATTTTGCAGGCCTCGCCACTCCAGCCGTAACTGCCGAAGATACCAGCCAGATTGGTTTTCAGTTTCACGGTGCTGAGATAGGCCAGCACTTCCCACATCGGTTTTGCGATGTCGCGGTTAAACGTCGGGATGCCGAAAAGCAGGGCGTCAGCCTCTTCCATCAGGTTACGCAGCTCACTGGCATTCAGGCTGTTAATGTGATAGCTGGCGACTTCGATCCCCCCCTGAGATGCGCCGTTGGCGACGGCGTGAGCCATCTTTTCGGTGCTGCCGTGTGGCGAAAGAAAGAGGATAACGATCTTTTTGTTCTGTGAGGTCGGCTTACTCCAGTTCTCAAACTGCTGAATCACTTTCCAAGGGTCACGGCGGATGATCGGGCCATGACTGGGGCAGATCATGTCAATCACGTCATGGCGAATTTTTTCTACGGCTGAGAGGACTTTGTCCTTGAAGGGGCGGAAAATGCAGTCGAAATAAAAGTGGCGCGCCGAGGTAAAGTCTTCTACCTCGTCATTGAATATATGGCCTGTCTGCCAGTAGTGAGCGGCGAAAGCGTCACAGGAAAAAAGAATGTTATCTTCTTCAAGTCTTGTGAACATCGTGTCGGGCCAATGAAGAAAAGGGGCGATAATAAAGCGGAGGGTACGGCCGCCCAGATCCAGGGTGTCGCCATCTTTAACGGTATTACAGGCGATAGGCTTCAGCAGGATATTAGCCAGGAAATTCTTGGCCGCCGTCGAACAGTAAACCTGCGCCTGGGGAGCCTGTTCCAGCAGGTACGACAGTGAACCTGAATGGTCGTGCTCGGTATGATTGATGATAATATAGTCGATGGTCGTGGGATCAACCAGTGACCTGACCTTGTCCATGTATTCATCGACAAACTTTTCTTCTACGGTATCAATAAGAACTGTTTTGCCGTTCCCTTTAAGCAGATAGGCGTTGTAACTGGTGCCGTGCTCAGTGGGGAAAAGGTCGTCAAATACGCGCAGATCCGGATCCTCTGATCCGATCCAGTATAACCCGGGTTTGATTTCTATCGGTCCAAGCATAATTATCTGTTCTCCTTTGTTGGCGTGAAGCTGTCCGCAACTTTGAGGGGCTGCATGCGCTGTTTTGTTTCACTATCCAGTGGAATTACCGGCAATATATCAGAACTCATATCTCCTGTACAAGCTGCAAATAATCAGTTTGCAATTGTTTTGCCGCCCTGTTTCTGCTACACAGGTAAACATGAAAGAGAAGGCGAGATCACGGATAGAGTCGTTGCGACCATTGCTTAAAGATCCCGTAGCGGAGGTAAGAATCGCCGCCGCCGAGGCAATTGAAAGACTGGAAGCGACCAGCAGTGTCGATGAAATTCTTGCCACGCTGAAAACAGGGAATAAAGGGGCCAGAATCGGCGCTATATATGCTTTGGGAGAGATCGGCGGGGAGAGAGTCCTGCCGCCGCTGGTCTATTGTGCCAGACGCCCCGAGGTGGATATCCGTTCGGTGGCTACAGCGGTGCTGGGAAAGCTGGCTTTGCCTGCGGCTCTCCCTGTTCTGGTGGAACTTCTTGATGATGTCGATCCGACTGTTCAGGGGCGGGCAATAGCAGGGCTTCGCAATTTTCAGGTTACGGCCGATATTCTTAACAAGTTGCGTCCATTCCTGAACGCGAGTGATGGTGTGCTGGAAGCCGAAGCAGCATTAACCCTGTCCTGGCTGAACGATCTGTATTCACTGGGTCAAATCAATGAACTCCTGACCTCTCATCACGCCTCATCCCGGCAAGCGGCCGCCACGGCGCTCAGCCGCATGTCCATTCAGTAGGCTCCGCTTCCAATCAAACGCCCGATATCGATGTTTTTCAACAAGGGATCGACGACCGCGACTATTTTTGCGTAACGTGATCCGTCAGAATCAATCAGCGCCTGTATACGCGGCGCAGGTAGCCGCTCCCCGTCTTCGTCAATGAGGATATGCACCAGCGGGGCGTTTTCATCCCGCTGGTCCGGACGGTACACAAGTGCGACCTCGTTGGTGTCAAGGCGCACGAGCGTTCCAACCGGGTAGCTCCCCATCATTTCCACAAAACGCTCAACAATTGCCCCGTTAAGAATGGTATTGGACATCTTCTGCATTTCATTCAGGGCTGTCATGGGGTTTACCGGAGACTGGTACACCCGCAGCGTTGTAATGGCGTCGTAGGTGTCGGCAACGGCAATAATATCAATCATCCTGTTGGCAGGAAGCGTGTTTGCCCATTCGGGATAGCCGCTCCGGTTAAAATGCAGGTGGTGCCCCAACACCACCGAATAGATATGGGGGGCCAGTCCCTCCATCTCACGGATAATCTTGGAGCCGAGCTCGGGATGCCGCTTCATTTCTTCAAACTCGGCGCTTGAAAGTTTGCCCGGCTTGTTGAGAATGCCTTTCGGAATCATGGTCTTGCCGATGTCGTGAAGCTGTCCGGCGATGCCCAGATCCTTGACGGCAACGGCATCCATGCCAAGCGTGGTCCCCAGAGCCATCGACAGGACGCCGACATTCACACAATGGTTAAACGTGTAGTTGTCGTAATCCTTGATCATCGTCAACCCGAGCAGTGCCCATGGTTCCTGCATCGTGATCCCGACCATCTGGTCGACAACCTTAATCAGCGGTGCGCTGTTGGGTATGCGTCCGCGTTCAATGTCAAGGCATATAGTGCTGATGGCAGAGAGCGCCCGGTTATATGTCGCAATGTGGTCGCTCCCCGGGTCGCTTTCGGGCCCGTCGCCGTTTTGCTCAAAACGGTCGTCACCACGTCGGATCAGCTTAAAGTTGGTGATCCCCTCCTCCGCCATCAGGCGTATAAGAGTGTCGAAGCCAACACCCTTGGCAGAGAATAACTTGATAAAAGCTTCCAGCTCATCGAAACTGATAGCCGTGGATACTACAATCCTGCCTATCTCCTTCTCCTGCATCCGGATAGTCAAGTCTGAGATAGCTCCTGACGGCGCGATAAAGAGATGGTCGTCCAAAAACATGATGTCGTCGACCAGTCCGAAGGAAAACTGTGATTCTGCGCTGAGAACCGTTGCAATGATTTTGTGGAGTTCCGTCAGCGGTTGACTGATTGCCGGGTGAGAGGCGGGGTAAAAGGCGATTCCTTTAACTGCGCCGGAAAACAGCGTGATCAGTCTGAGCGCATTCGGTTTGTCAAGAGATGCCATCTTGCCTTCCTTCTGCTTTTTCCAGCAGTGAGATTGCATCCAGGCAGGCAGCGCTAAGAGCTCCGCCACCAGAAGCAAGTTTTTCAAGGGCCGGCAATGCCCTGTTATCGCCAAGCTTGCCAAGGCACGTAATCACCGCTGTTTTCAGCTGTCTCCCGCGTGCGGCCGCCAGTAAATAGCGCTCGTCAAGCAGGGTGATGAGGTGTGGAGTCACCTGGTGATCTCCGATTAATGCGATGGCCGCCAGAGCGTCTGTTTTGAGTGCCAGCGATTTCAGAAACATGTCTCTTGAAAACACTATTTTCATGAGATCTGACAGGGATCTTCTGCTCTTCATCCCCCCCAGCGAAGCGATTGCCTGTGGGTAGAGCTCGGTATCCGTGCTGCGCAGAATCCCCAAAATAGCGATCTCGGCCTCATTCCCGCCAAGCTGTGCCAGACTGCGGATGGCCTCTTTTCGTACGCGGAGGTCCGCGTGCTGCAGGCACTTTGTCAACGCCGGCAGCGCCTCACTGTTGGCGATGGCACCGAGTATTGCGCAGATATTGCGTATAATGAACCAGCGGGAATCATGCATCATTTCCAGAAGAGCCGGGACGGCGGCTTCACCGAGGCTTCCCAGTATGGTGGAGAGCGTTTTTCTGACCTTAAGGCTGTTGGTGCGCCCCATCAGTTCGATTGCTGCCGTAATAGCGGTGGCTCCGCTGATTTTTATAACCGTAAAAAGAGCCTTCTGGGACACACCATCGTCCTGTCCCGTCCGCTCAAGAACGATCTGTATGACTTCATCAGTGGCTATAATCTGCTCGATAGCAAACTGTGCAGCTTCGCGTATGGTTTTACTGCGCGTTTCATCGCTGGTATGACTGGCAAGCAATTCAACCAGGGGTAGCAGCAGCTGTGCTTCATGGCGTGCCAGCAGGCTGTCGGCACAGGAAGCGGCCAGGCGGATCAGTATCAGGTAGTTGTCGTCATCAACGCAGGTTGCCAACCGTTCCAGTAGAGTCAGAAGCTGCTGCTCCGGAAGGAGCGCATCAGGCTGTGGCTCTGACTCTTCAGCCAAAGGTGTCATGTCGTCGCCGTTTTCAACTTCATCAATCCCCTGGGGGACGACCCCGCTCTGTTCAATCTGTTGGCGTTTGCCGCTGATAGCGGTCAGATCAAATTCGTTGACCGAGATGGAGCGAACGCCGCGCGTAGCCATGATTGTATCGACACCGCCGGATTGCTGGATCTCCTCGGGCGACAGGCACAGTATTTTTAGCAGTTCGAGCAGATCTTCCTGAAACAGGTCGCCGGAAAACGTTATTTTCTGGACCCGGCGTATAAGAAGTTCGAATGACATGGCACAGGTCTGTTTGGTGGCATCTTTCAGCTGTTCTCCGTCAGGGAAGCTGAAGCAGTTGCGCCCGCAGGAGAGCGAAAGCGTATTGCCGTCAAGCATCTTCAGCATCGCTGTGTGAGCTGCAATCAGGCTGTTACGCCGCGTCGGGTGCCCTTTCGGGTAAAAGTTCCATGCCCGTACGGCACGAAAAATAGTGCCGAGCGCATTGAGTGCCCCTTGTGTTGTTGGTGGTCGATAGAAATCCATTGTGGTTCCTTGTATTAAGGTTTGAAATTATGCCATACTGCGCCGGAAATGTCTTACCAAATAATACATAACATGCCGATTATATCAGCTGTTTAGCGTATGAAAGAGGGCTGTATGAAGCAGAAAACGATCTTCACCTGTCAGAAATGCGGCAGCCAGTCACCCAAATGGCTCGGCAAATGCCCGGACTGCGGCGCCTGGAACAGCCTGGTCGAAGAGGCTGTCATCAAGGCATCGTCTGTTTCCCGTCTGGCCGGGGGCGCCATCCCGGTACCGATCTGTGATGTCCCTCCCCAGACGGAGACGCGCCGCCCCACCGGCATCGGAGAGCTCGACCGGGTACTGGGAGGCGGCATCGTCCCCGGTTCACTTGTGCTCATCGGCGGTGATCCCGGCATCGGCAAATCGACGCTGCTGCTGCAGGCGATGCACATGCTGGCTGAAGAGGCGGGAAAGGTGCTGTACGTATCCGGCGAGGAGTCCGCTTCGCAGACACGGCTCAGGGGGGAGCGTCTCGGTGCGTCAAGCAAAAACCTGCTGATTCTGGCGGAAAACTCGCTGGAGGCGATCCTGGGGCAGGCTGCCGCTCTCAAGCCGGCCGCAATGGTGGTTGACTCGATTCAAACCGTTTGGACCTCTGCTCTGGAATCGGCCCCCGGCAGCGTCAGCCAGGTGAGGGAATCGGCCGGCAAGCTGATGCTGCTTGCCAAAGGGAGCGACATCCCGGTTTTTATTGTCGGCCATGTGACGAAAGACGGCTCTATCGCCGGTCCGCGCGTGCTCGAACATATGGTTGACACCGTGCTCTATTTCGAGGGTGACGGCAGCCACCCCTTCCGCATCCTGCGGGCGGTAAAGAACCGCTTCGGTTCGACCAACGAGATCGGTGTCTTTGAGATGAAGCAGGAGGGGCTGTGCGGCGTGGCAAATCCTTCGGAACTGTTTCTTTCCGAGCGCCCGCTCGGGGTGTCGGGTTCGGTCGTTACCACCTCGCTGGAGGGGAGCCGGCCGCTGCTGGTGGAGCTTCAGGCGCTCGTGACACCCTCCTCCTACGGCGTTCCGCGTCGTACAACCATCGGGGTCGATCATAACCGGTTGGCTCTCCTCGTTGCCGTTCTGGAAAAGAAGGTCGGGTTGCACATGGCCGGCCAGGACATTTTTCTGAATGCTGCCGGCGGAGCGCGGCTGAACGAGCCGGCGGCTGATCTGGCCATGATTGTGGCGGTTGCCTCCAGTCACCTCGACAAGGCTATTCCCCCCGATACGGTTGTCTTTGGTGAAGTCGGTCTGGCCGGTGAGGTAAGGGCCGTCACGCAGCCTGAATTACGTATTGCCGAAGCTGAAAAACTCGGTTTCAAGCGCTGCATCATTCCGTCCGGCAGTATGAAGCGTCTTAAAAAACGCGGCATCCGCCTGGAGGGGGTTGCCACAGTCCAGGCGGCGCTGGACGTGCTCTTTGAATCGTGAGGATAACGTCAACCTTTACCGTCGGCAGTCTGTTGCGGCGATTCTTTGTGTCTGGAAATAAGGCGGTTATCATGCTACACAGGGTTTTCGATATTCAATTGCCATACAGGGAGGCCCGCTGCCGTGCCTGAATTCACCATCCCCCGCACCCCCTCTTCTCACGACTACCAGCTGCTGATCAAGAACCTGCTCCTCTGCCCGGTTGTTGATGCCCCGGAACAGGAGATCGTCTACCGGGGCAGTTTTCGTTACACCTATCGCGAACTGCGTGAAAGGGTGCAGCGCCTGGCCAACGCCCTGACATCTCTCGGTGTCCAGCCGGGCGATACGGTTGCGGTCATGGATTGGGACTCGCACCGCTATCTGGAATGCTTTTTTGCCGTGCCGATGATCGGGGCGGTGCTGCACACGATCAATGTGAGACTCTCGCCGGAGCAGATCCTTTACACCATCGACCACGCCGAGGACGATGTTCTGCTGGTGAACTCCGAATTCATCCCGATTCTGGAGCAGATCCGCGGCCGAATGGATACGGTAAAAAGTTTTATCCTGCTGAACGACGAACCGACCGAGCCGGGCGGCACAATCTCCTTTGCCGGTGAATATGAAGCCCTGCTGGCGGCTGCGGCGCCGGAGTTCGCTTTTGCCGACTTCGACGAGAACACCCGCGCCACCACCTTTTACTCCACCGGGACCACCGGCATGCCCAAGGGGGTCTACTTCAGCCACCGGCAGTTGGTGCTGCACAGTATGGCGGTGCTGGGTGCCCTCGGCTCTGTGCAGGGACATGGCCGTTTTCACCGTCAGGATGTCTACATGCCGATCACCCCCATGTTTCACGTGCATGCCTGGGGGCTGCCATACGTGGCCACCATGCTGGGGGTCAAGCAGGTCTACCCCGGTCGCTATGTCCCCGACCAGCTGCTGGAGCTGGTGGAAAAAGAGGGGGTGACCTTTTCCCACTGTGTCCCGACCATTCTGCACATGCTGCTCAAGCACCCCCACGCCCAGCGTATCGACCTGTCGGGGTGGAAGCTGATCATCGGCGGGGCATCCATGTCACGGGCTCTCTGCATCGATGCGCTGAGTCGGGGCATTGACGTCTTCACCGGCTACGGGATGTCCGAAACCTGTCCGCTCCTGTCCCTTTCCCAGCTGACTCCGGAAATGCTGGAGCTGTCGCCTGAAGAGCAGGCGGTCATACGCTGCAAGACCGGCTGTGCACTGCCGCTGGTAGAGCTGAAGGTCGTTGATGCCGCTCTGCTGGAACAGCCGCGTGATAACGGCAGCGCCGGCGAGGTCGTGGCGCGGGCACCGTGGCTGACACAGGGGTATCTCAAGGATCACAAGGCTTCGGAGCGGCTCTGGGAAGGTGGCTGGCTGCATACCGGCGACGTGGCGGTACGCGATGAGCGTGGCTATGTGCGGATTACGGATCGTACAAAAGATATCATAAAGGTCGCGGGTGAATGGGTCTCCTCGCTTGAGCTGGAAGATATCATCGCCCATCACCCGGGTGTGGCTGAGGTGGCGGTGATTGGCACCGCTGACGAGAAGTGGGGAGAGCGACCGCTGGCACTTGTCGTGCCGAAGTCTGACAGCGGCCTCTGTGAAAAGGATATCACCCACCTTGTCAGGGAGTATGCTGACAAGGGGCTCGTCAACAAGCAGGTGGTGTTGATAAAGGTCCGCTTTGTGGAGGCGATCGACAAGACCAGTGTCGGAAAGGTAAGCAAGGTCGCGCTACGGGAAAAATATGCATGATACCGGGGTCAAGCTGAACAATAACGGTCGGCGTTCCGTATGACGCCACTGTTTGAAAAGGAGTTTGCCGTTCAGTATTATGAAACCGACCAGCGCGGTTTTGCCCGTCCGGTTGCGCTGCTTAATTACCTGCAGTCCGCAGCAGGGGATCATGCCGCGCTGCTGGGCGTTGCGGTGGCAGACCTGCGCAAAAGCGGTCATACCTGGGTGCTGTCACGGCTTCATCTCGCCATGGAGCGCTACCCACGCGTGGGCGACACTGTGCGGATACGGACCTGGCCGGTGTCCCGATTGAACCTCTTCACGGTAAGGGATTTTGAACTGTTTGACGGTAAAGGGGAGCTGCTGGGCAGGGCAACGACCTCATGGGCGGTGTTGAATCTGAAAACCAGACGCCCTGTGCAACTGGCCGGCGTATTGCCGTTGTACTCACTGCACCCGGAACGGGCATTGAATGACGCGTTCAGTACGCTCCCGCAGCTTGAACAGCCGGAATATGAATTGCGGCTGCCGGTGTTGCGGAGCGATCTGGACATCAACAGACATGTAAACAATACGGTCTATGCCGGATGGGCACTTGAAACAATTCCGGATGAGGTGGACGACACCTGTCGTCTTGCCTCCATAGAAATAGGTTTCCGCGCCGAGGCCCTCTACGGCGACACCATAATCGCCCGTACGGCACGGACAGTTGACGCTGGCTGTTACCTCCATTGCATAGAGAACGGGAGTGACGGACGTGAGCTGACGCGCCTCCGGACCCGCTGGATATTCCCGGCCGGCACTTTTCATTGACCAGAAACAGTATTCATCATATTGTAGGCGCCCGCTTATTACAGCGTGTTGAGGGTGGTGCTGACAGTTTGGGTAAAGACCGGGAAGAGCCGATTTAAAAACATAAAAGGAGCATACCATGTCACAGGATTACATCGTAGCAGACCTGAAGCTGGCCGATTGGGGGCGTAAGGAAATCCGGATCGCCGAGACCGAGATGCCGGGGTTGATGGCGATACGGGAAGAATTTGCCGCAACGCAGTCACTAAAAGGTGCCCGTATAACCGGCTCGCTTCATATGACAATCCAGACCGCCGTGCTGATTGAAACACTGACCGCGCTGGGTGCCGAAGTTCGCTGGGCTTCATGCAATATCTTTTCGACCCAGGATCATGCCGCCGCCGCTATCGCGGCCGCAGGAGTGCCGGTTTTCGCCGTTAAGGGTGAAACACTGGAGCAGTACTGGGACTATACCCACCGCATCTTCGAATGGAGTGACGGCGGTTTCTCCAACATGATCCTGGATGACGGCGGTGACGCCACCCTGCTGCTGCATCTGGGTGCCCGGGCTGAAAAGGACCTTTCCGTGCTGGCCACGCCGGGCTCGGAAGAGGAGACGATCCTCTACGCCGCGATAAAGGCAAAGCTGGCCGTTGACCCAACCTGGTACAGCACCCGTCTGGCCCAGATCAAGGGTGTTACCGAGGAAACCACCACCGGCGTTCACCGCCTCTACCAGATGCACGAGCGCGGCGAACTCAAGTTTCCTGCCATCAACGTCAACGACTCGGTCACCAAATCCAAATTCGACAACCTCTACGGCTGCCGCGAATCGCTGGTTGACGGCATCAAGCGCGCCACCGACGTCATGATTGCCGGCAAGGTCGCCCTGATCTGCGGCTATGGTGATGTGGGCAAAGGCTCTGCGCAGGCGATGCGGGCGCTGTCGGCCCAGGTGTGGGTAACGGAAGTCGATCCGATCTGTGCCCTCCAGGCCGCTATGGAAGGTTTCCGTGTCGTAACCATGGAGTACGCCGCCGACAAGGCGGACATCTTTGTCACCTGCACCGGCAACTACCACGTCATAACCCACGACCATATGATCAGGATGAAGGACCAGGCCATCGTCTGCAACATCGGCCACTTCGATAATGAAATCGAGGTGGCCGCCATTGAGAAGTACCAGTGGGAGGAGATCAAGCCTCAGGTTGACCACATCATCTTCCCTGACGGCAAGCGGATCATCCTGCTGGCCAAGGGGCGCCTCGTTAACCTTGGCTGCGGTACCGGACATCCCAGCTATGTTATGTCCTCCTCCTTTGCCAACCAGACGATCGCCCAGATCGAACTGTTCTGCAATCCGGGCAAATACCCGGTCGGAGTCTACGTTCTCCCCAAGCATCTGGACGAGAAGGTCGCCCGTCTGCAGCTGAAGAAGCTGAACGCGCAGTTGAGTGTGCTGACCGACGAGCAGGCCGCCTATATCGGCGTGCCGAAGGAAGGGCCGTACAAGGTGGAGATGTACCGGTATTAGTCCCAAAATGGCAGTTGACAGATAAACTAACGGGGCTGAATCATCTGATTCCGCCCCGTTTATGTTTTTTCGGGAGATGAACGATTATGGAATGTCGCGTCGGCTGTGCCGCCTGTTGTATTGCACCGTCAATATCGTCGCCGATTCCGGGCATGGCTGCCGGAAAGCCGGCCGGAATCCGCTGCCCCCAGTTAACGGCAGACAATCGCTGCAAGCTGTTTGCCAGCCGTGAACGGCCGCTCGTATGCAGTAGCCTGAGGGCAAGCGCGGAGATGTGCGGCGCCAGTGATGCCGAGGCGCTGGAAATACTGGCCGGGTGGGAGCGGTTGACGTGCCCCTGAGCTACTTTTTCTGAATTCCCTGATTCAATTCTTTGATCAGGGCGTCAGTGACATCCTGTGGTACGACAGAGCTGCCGACGTAGAGCAGCTCCTTTTTGACTGCGATGGCGGCGTAGTCGTTGGCTTTGCCGTGAGCCACAGCTGCTTGTTCAATTGCACCGTAGAGAGTCCTGGTCTCTTTGTCCTGCAGGGCAAAAAACTCTTCTTCCGACGCCCGGGCAAACTTCTGAAACTCTTCTACCTTCTTCTGGAATTCCTTTGACTTAGCCTCGCGCTGCTGCGGGCTCATCTTTGCAACCTTCGCCTCTATAGATACTTTCAGCTTCTCAATCTGTTTCTTTTTCCCGTCAATTATTGCCTGAAGTTTGTCTCTCTTTGTGGTTAACAGAACTTTGAGTGCTTTACCCTGCTCTGATTCTGCGGCGATACGGGTGATATCCACATAGCCGAGGCGGGTTGCTGCGACTGGCTGTGATGGCGTGGCCGGCTTCGCCTCGGCCGTGGTGTCAGCTGCAAAAGCAAACGATGGGACTGCAAATAAACAGGCGATCAGCATTAGTCTGAAAACAGTTGGCATAGACGTCTCTCTTTATAGTTGTGATGGTGTGTCGTGAATAATGTACGTGTGGGCAGTCGAGTGGGCGGCCTTGATGCGGCGCAGCAGCGAAACAATCATTGTTGTCATGAACAGGAGCAGGAAAACGGCCGAGAGCAGCGGGTGGGCAACCGAGACAACTAGCGGTGTCAGGGCCAGCCGGGTCATGCTGCGCAGCACCGTGTGGCGGGAGATGAAATCAGCCAGCGGCGGGCTGTAGCGGTAGTAAAGTGTGACAAAAACCCGTCCCGGAGCGTTGGTGAGCAGGTAGTCGTCGCGGAAATCGCGCAGCAGCTGCACCTGTGGATGCAGATAGCTGCCGTAGGCCGCTGTGGCGATGAAACAGCCGCCACCGGAGCTGCTGCCGCTGATGGAGGCCGTGGCGGGAGGTGGTTCGGTTACCCCTGTTAACGTGTAGTTGGTACTGAAGCTGGCCTGGTGGTTATCCGTATTGGTGGTGTTTGCTACAAGCAAGGCCACCTCGCTGGATGAATTAAAGCCGGGAATGGTCACGGTAGTGCCGTTCACGGTGGCGAATGGGTATTCAGTGATGATGCCACCGCTACTTTTAATGAAAGCGGTCGCCTTGACACCGCTCGTGCCGACTAAGGTAATAGTAAGGGTGTCAGGTGAGCTTGATGAAGGGAGAAACCTGTAGAAGGCAAACGAGTAATGAGGGAGTGTCACCGCTGGCACCGAATTGCTGGTGACGCTTACCGGGTAAGCTGAATAGGTGGTTACGGGTGAATAGACATGTATTCTGCTGACGTCGTATGAATGATCTGTCCACTCATCCCTTTTGTAGACACGCGTGGTGAAGCCGAAGAAGTCGTTACCAAGAGAAGTGCTGTATGTGGTGGAAAGTAGGCTGTCCAGCACTGGAATCATTGGGATGTCAGCGCCTCCACCGGGGCTGGGGAGGAGAGCCAGCTTTTCCCAGGCGCTGCGGATCATCGCTGGGCCATGCGCTTCTGACAGGTAGCGGTTGAATATCCAGCGGCCATAGCCGGCACCAACCGTGACGGCATCGGCCCCGACATCAAGGTCAAGAGACTTTGTACTGTTGCTGAACCAGCCTGGAATATAGTTGTAAAGCTGGTTGACGTTATCATACAGCTCATCTTCCAGCCAGGTCGAAGTCGCTTCGGCGTACCAGATATCGAAATAGTAGTTGTAGCCGTACTGAATCGCGTGATGATATTCGTGGGCGGCGGTGATTTGCAGGCTCTGGAGAGGAGTGTAGGTGGTTGGATGGTAGATGTCGTCGGTATAGTTATTGTCCAGCTCCATCCAGCTGGTGACGGCGTAGGGATAACTCGCTGAAGCAGCCGACACGCCGCTGGTCGTTACCCCGTAATAATTTAGCGGTGCGAGATCGCGCAGATAGATGTTATAGGCCGTGCCGGACGTGGTTGGCGCCGGTTGATAGCCGAGAGAGCCGTAACTTGAATAGACATTTTCAAGAGTAACGGCAACGGTTTCGACCCAATCCGGGGTTCCGTTGCTGTTCGAGTCTGCCAATGGCGGCGCGTCTGTCCCCGATGTGGCGTAATGCACTTTGAAGTGCCCAAGGCTGGAATCAAAGGTGGCTTCTCCCACCAGTACCGGCACCGCCAGCTGTTTTACCAGCACTTTCTGTGTCGATGCTTCCAGCAGATCCCAGTCGCGCAGCAGGCTCTTTTTGAGCGGCATGCCGCATTTTGAGGTTTCTTGTGTTGTAGTTATGTCCGAAAGTACCGCTTTCTGGAGCTGTGAGCTTTTTACCTCGCCGAACTGCTGCAGATAATAATCATCAAGAGTCCCGGCAAAGGCATATGTAAAGAACAGGAGAGAGCAACATATAACCAGTGCAAACCGAGCGTGGAAGCGGTTCATTAATCCACCATCCTTTTGCCGGCCCTGAGCGGAGCCAAGGTCGTTATGCCCCGTTCAACGGTGATCTTGGTGCTGAATGGTTCACCGCCGATTGAATAGGTTCCGGCCGGCAGAACGACAACGAAATAACCATTGTCGCCGGTTTCCACAGTAATAAACGGGTTTCCTGCGGAGAAGATGGTAAGCGGCACCCGCTGGCACGGTTGGAATCCGCCACCGCCGCCGAGCTTGCCGCCGGAAATTTGCAGATAGCAGATGCCGGCAATGACACCGGTTCCATCGGCAAGAGGTGTCTGCTCAATAGTTGCAGTCGGTGTCATTAAGACTACCGGCTGAGCCTTTTCCCGCACTGCAATAAAAGCACTGCCGTCAACAGCCGGGCCCGGCGTGAAGGCGCTGCCGTCAAAGTGATAATAGTTCCAGGCGGCGGCTGGGCGGTTAGCGGCAGCGTAGGTTGCTGCAGGTATGGCTGCACAGAAAATAAGGGCCAGTAAAAGAAAGATTGCTTTGGACATGGTGACCGCCTCTGGAACAGCATATGCTTTTAAACATACTGCCCACTATGCCATTGTCAAGTCAAATGGAATAGTGGCTGACCGCTCTTCGCTTGACAAATCAGCGTGCTGACGATATTTTTACTGACCTTATATATCCGACATGAATATCATTTGTTACATAGAGAGGAGCTCACCGCCATGGCAGAAAAATTCATCTTCACCTCCGAATCAGTTTCCGAGGGACATCCCGACAAGGTTGCCGACCAGGTTTCAGACTCAATTCTGGATGCGATTCTCACTCAGGACCGCACAGCCAGGGTAGCCTGTGAAACCATGGTTACGACCGGTATGGTTGTCATTGCCGGTGAGATAACGACAAATGCGGTCATCAACTATTCCGAGATCGCCCGTCAGACCATCAAGGATATCGGTTATACCGACTCGGAAATAGGTTTCGATGCCGATACCTGTGCGGTGCTTGTTTCCGTTGACCGCCAGTCGCCGGATATCTCCCAGGGCGTTTCGGAGGGTGAGGGGCTGCATAAGGAGCAGGGTGCCGGTGATCAGGGGCTCATGTTCGGCTATGCCTGCAACGAGACTTCCGAGCTTATGCCGATGCCGATCCAGCTGGCCCACCAGCTTGTCGCCAAGCTCGCCGAAGTCCGCAAGTCCGGCAAGCTCGATTTTCTCCGCCCCGACTCCAAGTCGCAGGTATCTGTTGAATATGTGGACGGCAAGCCGAGCCGCATCGATACCGTTGTTATCTCCACCCAGCATACCCCCGATGTTACGCACAAAAGGATCGAGGAAGAGGTTATTGCGGAAGTTGTCAGGAAGGTTATTCCTGCCCACTTGCTGGATGACAAAACCCGCTACTTCATCAACCCGACCGGCCGCTTTGTTGTCGGCGGTCCGATGGGCGACTGCGGGCTGACGGGCCGCAAGATCATCGTCGACACCTATGGCGGCATGGGGCGGCACGGTGGTGGCGCTTTCTCCGGCAAGGATCCTTCCAAGGTTGACCGCTCAGCCGCCTACATGGGGCGCTATGTTGCCAAAAACCTGGTTGCCGCCGGTCTCTGCGACCGTTGCGAGGTGCAGGTGGCGTACGCCATCGGCGTGGCACAGCCGGTTTCGATCATGGTTCACGCCTTTGGTACCGGCAAGGTGACGGAAGCCCGTCTTGCCGAACTGGTTCGCGAGGTGTTCGACATGCGTCCGGCCGCAATCATCGAGCAGCTTGACCTGCTCCGGCCGATCTACCGTAAAACGGCGGCGTATGGTCATTTCGGTCGTGAACTCCCTGAATTCACCTGGGAGCGGACCGACAAGGCTGAGCTTTTGAAACAGAAAGCAGGCATTTAGTTCTGCCAAAACAAACCCCCCTCAATCCCCCTTATCAGGGGGGAGTTTTAAAGGCCCTCCCCTGATAAGGGGAGCGGGGAGGGGTTGATCTTACCTATGCCGATCAGCACAATCGGACATAACCCGCTGCTTTTCGGGCGTGACGAAAGATCCGGCATCATCGCGGTGGAATCGGTCGGGCACTTCATCCGGCTCTTTTTCAGGAGCGCCGGCCGTGTTCATTTCCATGATGAACCGTTCCAGCCGTTTATCCTGGTCGGTGACCCGGCGCTGGTTTCCGGTTGTCTTGTCCCGTGCGCCGTGCGCCAGTTGGCCGGTGACAATTTCTTTCGCTGTCAGCTGCTGTTTGATTCGTGGGGTGACTGTCTGAGCGCCCGCGACTTTCTGGCGGCAAAGACCGGCAAAGTCCATTCCGCGCCGGATGCTCCCTACCTGTTTCTTCCCGACCTTTCTCACCAATACCTGTTGGCCAGCGGGACCACGCTCTTTAAAGGGCTGGAGTTCCCGGAGCTGCGCTGCCTGGCGCTTGATATCGAAACCGCGTGTGCAGACGGGTACGGCTTTTCGAATCCGGAGCGTCCGGAAGACCGCATTATATCTGTTGCGCTCAAGGATTCCCACGGTGAGGAGATAGTGCTGCGCGGCGACAGGTTGACCGAGCCGGAGTTGCTGCAGGCGCTGAACGGAGCAATACAGCGCTGCGACCCGGACGTTATCACCGGACACAACATCTTTCGTTTTGACCTCGACTACATCGGGCGTCGGGCGCAGCGGCACGGCATTCGCCTGGCCTGGGGGCGCAACGGGTCGCCGCCCCACATTACCCCGCACGCCCGCTGGAGCCTGGCGGATAAAACGCTTGAATACCCGCGCTGGGACGTCTATGGCCGGCATATTGTCGATACCTACTTTCTCGTGCAGCTGTACGATGGTGCCGGCCGCAACCTTGAAAGTCACGGACTAAAGGCTGTTGCGCGGCATTTCGGCATTGCCGCCGAAGAGCGCACCTACCTGGACGGTGCCGACATTTCGGCAACATTTGAAAATGATCCGGAGCAACTTTACCGCTACAACCTGGATGATGTGCGGGAAACGCTGGCTCTGTTCCGGCTGCTCGGCTACCCCTGGTTCCTGCAGAGCCGGATTTTCCCCTATTCTTTTCAAAACTGTATCATCCGCGGCAACGCCACCCGCATCAACTCGCTTTTTCTCCGTGAATACCTGCAGAGCGGGCAGGCCATCCCCGCCCGTACAACCGCTGGCGCCACTTTCGAAGGTGGCTATACGGAGTCGTCTCTACAGGGCGTCATCGGGCCGATCGTCCATTGTGACGTGGCGTCGCTCTACCCGTCGCTGATGCTGACATACCGTCTGGCCCCCTCCCGGGATACTCTCGGGCTGTTTCTCCCGATGCTGGCAGACCTGCGCCGTTTCCGCCTGACCGCCAAACAGCTGGCGCTGGATTCGGTTCTTGATGCCGAGCGTTACTACTATGATGCGCTGCAGCAGGTTTTCAAGGTGTTGATCAACTCGTTCTACGGTTATCTGGGAGCGCCGATACACAACTTCTCCGATCCGGCGGCTGCTGCCGAAGTTACCCGCCTGGGGCGGGTCACGATCAGAAACATGATCGATCTGCTCGTCGCTGAAGGTGCCATGCCGGTGGAGGTGGATACCGACGGTATTTATTTCAAACCGCCGGGCGGATGCATGACTGAGGAGGATGAACTGGAGCTGGTGGGGCGTATTTCCCACGGGTTGCCCGAAGGAATAGATGTTGAACTGGACGGGCGCTACCGGGCCATGTTTGCCTATAAAACCAAAAACTACGCTCTGCAGGATTATGCCGGCAGGATTATCATCAAGGGGAGCGGGCTCCGTTCACGCGGTTTGGAGCCGTATCTGCGTGAGTTCATGCGGGAGGTCATTGAATGTCTGCTGGCGGGAAAAGGTGAAATGGTGGCACAGCTTTTTGCCCGGTATGTCACCCGGCTCCGTTCACGCACGCTGGATGTTGCATGGGTGGCCCGGAACGAGACGCTCAACGAGTCGCCGGATAGTTACCAGGCAAAGGTCCGCTCCGGTAAACGCAACCGTTCGGCTGCTTTTGAAATCGCCCTTGTTTCGGGCAGGCCTTTCCGCGCCGGTGACCGTGTCAGCTACTATGTCAGCGGTTCCGGCAGGGATACTGCTGCGTATGAGCAGGGAAGGCCGGTGGCCGCTTTTGACCCCGTACATCCGGATATCAATGTTCTTTACTACATCCACAAGCTGCGCCATGTGCAAAAACGCTTTGAGCCCTTTCTGCCGCAAGAGCCGACTCTTTTTGACGTGTGATGCTTGCAAGGGTTATTTCTTTGTGGTAAGAGTCTGAAACTAGATGTAAGACTACATTAATTGTCGTATCCGGGCCTGACAAACAAATAATTTATAACGTGCTAAAAAGGAGAACGTATGAAAAAGGTTCTGTTGCTGTCGGCATTTTTGTTTGCTTTTATTGCAGTGGGCCCGGCTCCGGCTACTGCCGAGCAGAAGCCGGAAATGATTGCCGAGAAGATGGCCATCAAGCTTACCAGAGGGGTTACCAATGCCGTGACCAGTATTGTCGAGCTCCCAAAACAGACGATCCTGACCGCTCGGGACATGGGGGCGGTTGGCTATGTCATCGGACCGATCAAGGGGGTCGGAATGACTCTCTATCGCGCCCTGATCGGGGTGACGGAAACGGTATTCTGCATGGTTCCGCAGCCCGGCTACTATGATCCAATGATGGACCCGGAGTATGTCTGGCAGGGATGGGAACCGAAAAGAGAGACGTCGCAGGCCGTTGCCGAACAGAAGTAGCGGTCGCAAACGATAGTGAATATTAGAAAAGGCGGGCCCGATATGCGGCCCGCCTTTTCTGCTGCCATAAAAATCCGACTTCTTTTCAGGCCAACCGCTGGCGCAGATACGCCTCGAATTCAGCGCTGAATTCCTTCCGCTTGAGCGCCATATCGACGGTCGCTTTCAGAAACCCCAGCTTGTCGCCGCAATCGTGGCGAATTCCGTCAAACAGACAGCCGTACACCTTTTCCTCTTTTGACAGCGTCAGGATGGCGTCGGTCAGCTGGATCTCCCCACCTTTTCCCGGTTCCTGGTCCAGAAGAATGTCAAAAATACGCGGTGTCAGAACATAGCGCCCAATGATCGCCATATCGGAGGGAGCTTCAGCGCGGGACGGCTTTTCTACCATATCGGTAACATGGAAGGTGTGCTGGTTTATCTGCTCAGCCGCAACACAACCATACGAAGAGATATTCTCCATCGGCACTTTTTCCAGCGCCAGTACCGAGCCGCCCCGTTGGTCGAAAACATCGAGCAGCTGGCCAAGGCAGGGGCGCTCGCTGTCAATAATGTCATCCCCCAGCAGTACGGCAAAGGGTTCGTTGCCGATGAAGTCCCTGGCGCAGAGGATGGCGTGGCCGAGTCCCAGTGCCTGTCGCTGGCGCACGTAGAAAATATTGACCATCTCGGCTATTTCATGCACCCGCGAAAGTTCACGGTCCTTTCCCTTGTCGTAGAGATGCGCCTCCAGTTCGAAGGAAATATCGAAGTGGTCCTCGATATTATGTTTGCCGCGACCGGTTACAAAAAGAATCTGCTCAATACCGGACGCCACCGCCTCCTCAACGACGTACTGCACAAGCGGCTTGTCAATCAGCGGCAGCATCTCTTTGGGGGATGATTTGGTCGCCGGAAGAAAGCGGGTGCCGAGACCGGCAACCGGAAAAACGGCTTTTTTGACTTTCATTGGGGGGACCCTCCGGTGGTACTGAAAAATAATTCAAAAAGAAATCAGTAGGGTCCGGTTAGGTTTTTTGCATTTAGCCTCCCCTCCCGCAAGGGTAGGGGGGACTTTTAAGGCATCTGCAAAAACCTAACCGGACATCGCTGAAAAGAAATTGAAATCTTATTCCCCGGAGCAGGCGCAACCGCCGCATCCTGCCGGCTTTGGAGCCTCTGTTTTAGGACAGTAACCGGTGTTGAACCAGCCGTCACCTTTCAGGCTGAAAGCGGTGGCAGAGATCATTTTCTCCACTTTTTCGCCGCACTGGGGACACTGGCTGGCTGGTGGATCTGAAAATTTCTGGCGCAGTTCAAATTCGTGATTGCAGCTCGTGCAACGGTATTCGTACATCGGCATGACGTGTAAGCTCCTCTGGCAGTGTTAATAATCACTCTATACTATAATAATCCGGGGGTGGGTTTGTCAATGTTGCAGCTGACCATCACGCTGTTTCTTTACTTTTTTCCTTGTTATAGTGTATTGAAATTAAATAGAGGCCAACACAATGAATTATTACGCGTTATTCACATCCATCGGTGCGCACCGGCGTTTTTTCAGCTTCCTGTCACTGCTGCTGGTGATGCTCAGCCCGCTTTCTGCTGCGGCTAACGAAAAGGTGCGCCTGCAGCTCAAATGGCCGCATCACTATATGTTTGCCGGATATTATGCCGCCAAGGAAAAGGGCTATTATCAAGCGGCCGGGCTGGACGTAGAGTTTATTCCCAACAAAAAGGGCGAAGACCCGGTGCAGAAGGTTCTGGACGGCCAGGCAGAGTTCGGTGTCGGCACCAGTGACCTGCTTATCCGTCGGGAGCAGGGTGCGCCGGTGGTGGTGCTGGCGGTAATCTTTCAGCAGATGGAGCATGACTTAACCGGGCGCAGTATAAAAAACGAACCGGGTCACTCCCCTCTACGCGACTATCTCCGCAACGAAGGTGTCCCTGCTGATAAAATAGATCAGCTGGCCGAGTCGTTTCGCGCCGAAGACCTGGCGGCCGGAACAATGGACATCTTTTGTACCAATGAAGGTGATGGGCCGGCACAATTGGACAAAGCTTCGCTGCAGAAACGGATGTCTTCCCGCTGGGCGGTCGATGCTGATTTTTACGGCGATAATCTTTTCACTACCGAGAGTCAGATTAAGTTGAAGCCGCACATGGTGAGGGCCTTCCGGGAAGCGAGCCTGATGGGGTGGAAGTATGCCATACGCCACCCGGAAGAGGTCGCACAGCTGATTCGTGCCCGCTACGCGCAACGATACAGCGTTGAACACCTGCGCTTCGAAGCCAGCCAGATGGAGTCGCAGCTGCAAACACCGCTGCTGGAAATCGGCCATATGAACCCGGGCCACTGGAGGCACATTGCCGATGTGTACGCCGAAATGGGATTGATAAAGCCGGGCTTCGACCTGAAGGGGTTTCTCTACGATTCAAAAACGCCGCTGCAGGATCTTCGCTGGATTTATGCCAGTCTTGCCGCTGCCTTGGCACTGGTCCTCATCGCCAGCCTGATCGCCGTCCGCTTTTCCCGCTTGTCAACGGCCCTGAAAAACACCCTGGCTGACTATAAGCAGATTGGCGATGCGTTGCAGGAAAGCGAAGCGCTGTACCGGTCGATCCTTAACGCCTCCCCGGACGGCATTACGATAACGGATACAAAGGGCACAATCCGCATGGTTTCCCCTGCAGGTGTTGCCATGTTCGGCTACAAACGAGAAGAGGAGTTGCTCGGGCGTAACCTGATCGAATTTATTTCCCCCGAGGACATGGAGCGCGCCGCAGCCAATATGCGGCAACTGCTTCAAGGCTCTTTTTCCGGAGTTGGCGATTATCGGGCGATACGGGCCGATGGCAGTAAATACGATATCGAATCCAAGGGGCAGTTTATCTGCAACCCGGAGGGGCAGCCTGCAACTATTGTCCTCATCCTGCGGGACATCTCCGAGCGCAAGCAGGCCAATAACTCCTGCCTGGTGGCCATGGGCGAGATGATCTGCGCCATCGCCCACCAGTGGCGTCAGCCTCTTGCCACTCTGGGGATGATCGTTCAGCGGACTCATGCCGTGGGAGGCATGCAGGGGCTTACGCCGGAATATCTGGACGAGTTCAAGGCCAACGCCATGCGCCAGATAAAGTATATGTCCGACACTATCGAGGAATTTCGCGGTTTCTATCGCCCTGAGAAGCAGAAGGTGCCCTTTTCACCCTTGAGCTGCATCAATGACGCCGCCAAACTTTTTGAGCCGCAATTCACCGGCAGCAGCATTGACGTGGATGTCGATTGCCGGGGCTGCGAGGAACAGCTGGTGGAGGGCTTTCCCAACGAGTTCAAGCAGGTCGTTCTCAACCTGCTCGGCAATGCGCGGGACGCCATACTGAAGAGTCGCAACGACAACGGCGAGCCGCACCAGGGGCGCATAAGCGTGCTGATAACCGTCAGGGAAGATAATGTCATTAACATTGATATCAGCGATAACGGCTGCGGCATAGCGCCGGACATCGCCCCGCGTATACTTGACCCCTACTTCACTACCAAACAGGACAGCGGTGGTAGCGGTCTCGGTCTGTACATGTCGCGCATGATCGTGGAAAAGAGTCTCGGAGGGGTTCTGCGCCTGATACAGGGGCAGGAAGGAGCTACCTTCAGAATAGAACTGCCACTGGGGAAAACATCATGACCAGCTACGCCAACGATAAGAACAGTACGCCACTAAAAAGTCTGACGGTTCTGCTTGCCGAGGACGAAGATGATTTACGCCGTGAGACCGCCGCCTTTCTTGAATTGTACTGCGGCCGTGTTCTTCAGGCTCCCAACGGCCGCGAGGCACTGGCGCTGTTCGATACCCACCGACCTGATCTGGTGATAAGTGATATCCGCATGCCGGTTATGGACGGCCTGGAGCTGGCCGCCTGTCTGAAGGGGCGCTCCTCTGATACACCGCTGATTTTCTGCACCGCCTTTACAGAAACCAGCTACCTGCTTAAGGCCATTGAGCTGGGTGTGGATGCTTTTGTCCGCAAGCCGGTTGATACGGACGAGCTGCTGGCTGCTATTGCCAAGGTAACGTTGCCGCTGCTTCAACGTCGTGAAATCGAAGGGGTCTCTGATGAGCTGATGGCCTCGCTGCGTATACAGATGGGTGACACACCGGCCCATTGGGGTGTTGTGGAACAGACCGCCAAAGTGGCGAGAACGTCATTCAATGTTCTGCTGGAAGGTGAAACCGGCACCGGAAAATCAAGGCTGGCGGCTATTATTCACTCGCTCAGTCCCCGTCGTGGCGCACCTTTTATAACTGTCCAGATGGGGGCGCTGCCGCTGAATCTGGCTGAAAGCGAACTATTCGGCCATGTCAAAGGCGCTTTTACCGGCGCTGATCGCAACCATGCAGGGCTGGTTGAGGCGGCCGCTGGCGGCACGTTATTCCTGGACGACATCGAATCCTGCCCGCCGGAGCTGCAGGGCAAGCTGTTGCGCTTCGTAGAGGAAAAAAAGTTCATTCCGGTGGGGAGCACGGTGGAAAAGAAGGCTGATGTGCGCATCATCGCCGCCAGCAACCGTAATCTGAAGGAAGAGGCGCAGGCCGGGCATTTTCGTGAAGATCTCTACTACCGGTTGGCCGACGCAACTATCATCCTGCCGCCACTGCGGGAAACCCCGGCCGCCATTGCCCCCCTGGCGCTCAAATTTTTGCGGCAAACCTGCGATGAGCTTGGCCGCAACATGGCTTTCCTTAATGACGAAGCCAGCAACCTGCTTATCAGCATGTCCTGGCCCGGCAACATCAGGCAGCTTAAAAGCGTCATTCGCCGTGCCGCGCTCAAAGCCGGAAACGTCATCGGCGCGACAGACATCGAGATGCAGAGTGATCCTGTCGGTGTTGTTCCCGCACTATCGGGCAACAGCGACATACCCGTGCCACCCCCTTTCCCGTGCGGCATGGACAAGCTGGAAAGCTGGTCTCTGGAGCAGGCGCTGCGTTACTGCGGCGGCAAACGGATGAAAACCGCCACAATGCTGGGTATGAACTACTACACATTTCGCCGTCGGCTTCAAAAGCACGGTATAACGGCGGGGGAGGAGTAAGCCCGCCGTTTCCCCCAGCTCCACTACGACAATCGAACGCCAACCGCACGAAATAATCCACCGGATCAAACTTTCCTGACGTAAAATCTCACAGTAATACACCCCCGGTAAACCGACCGCTCTAAGTACTATCTATTTTGGCTATCTATTTTGCATACTGCCATCCTTTTTGAATACCCCCGCTTACGGTATATTCTTGTGCAACATACTGATATTGCAGCAAAACATCTTTTGGCACCCTCTGTGCTAACATTACAAAACCATGACAGCCCCGGACGCAGGGAAAAAACAGACAATCACACCCTGTCTGTGTGAATTTTCGAGTCATCCATTTGATGACTGTTACTGCTGCAGCGTCACCGGACGCTCGACCCACAACATTGCAACCTACTGCATGGACCGCTACTGGGAATGTCCGGTTTATCAGAAGCATATACAGAAAAAATAAAGGGCAGTGACGTTGCAAAACAGCTTTAGATTCAACGGTGCCCGGTTTAGTCCTTGCAATAAGCCTCCCCTCCCTTGACGGGAGGGGATTGAGGGGTGGGTGAAAGTGTCGTCAGCGTCACATATGGCAAATTCCCCCACCCCCTAACCCCCTCCCGCAAGGGTAGGGGGACTTTGAAGACATTAGCAAAAACCTAACCGGAAAACGCTGATCCGGAACAAACTTTAGGAAAGGAGGTGGCCTTCACGATTATTTTATCCGTTAGTGGAAACAGCAAATTTGATGAAAGGGGGAAGGTCACTTCGAAAGATTGAATTCTGTTTTAAATTTACGAAAGGAGGTCCGTTGAATGCGTATGAAACATATTTTCAGGACAATCATATGCGGCTCAGTTCTCTTCTCCGCCGTATCTGCATGGTCTGCCGAGCTTCATGGCCGGTCATTCACCCAGTTTCTCTGGTTCAACAGCATATTTACCGGTGAAAAGCAGTCTGAATTAGCAGAGCTATTGAGATTTTCAGTAACCAAAATTGACGCTGAAAATAAGCTTACGCTGCATGGCTACGGTCGTCTCAGCCATGATGTCAAGAACGGCGATGGGTTTGAAAACCGCCTGTTCTATCTGTACGCTGATTACAGCAACCTGTTTGACAAGCTGGATATCCGCGCGGGGCGGCAGTTTGTCAATAACTCTGCCGGAAGCGCCCTGATTGACGGCGGCATGGTAAACCTGAAAAACGTCGGTCCGGTGGCATTCTCACTCTTAGGTGGTCGCAACGTGATCTACGGTATCGACAAGGAGTTGACCAAAGGTGGAGACATGGTTTTTGGTGCCGCCGCAACCCTGACCGGCTACCCTGCCACCGATGCTGAGATCAGCTACTTTTTAAAGAAGGATACGGACGGCATTGCCCGCGAAACGGTCGGCGCCATGTTTAAGCAGTACCTCTTTCAAGGGATGAAAGTGTACGGCAACGCCCGGTTTGACACGGCCAGCGAAACCTTTGAAGAGGTGCTGGTAGGAGCCAAGTATTTTGCCTCCGTCGATCTGGTTCTCTCCGCGGAATGGTTCCAGAGCTACCCAACTTTCGACTACACATCCATCTACTCCGTCTTTGCGGTAGACCGCTATCAGGAAGGCTCACTACGGGCCGACTACACCATCAACGACATGTTTGCTGTTCGTGCCGCATATAAACGGCAGGATTTCGGCGAAGACACCGCCGGCGATGTGTATGAAGTCGGTTTGAAGATCCGCCCGATCACCAACCTGACGGTTGATGTGGCCTACGATCGCCGCCATGGGTATGCCGGTGATCTGGACGGTGCAACCCTTGACGTACTGTACGACTATACCCCGAAGCTGCAGTTGGCTGGCGGTATAGCCTACGATGTGTACCAGAGAGACAGCATGACCGGCGATACAACTGCCCAGACCTACTGGCTTGGGACACGCTACAAGCTTGATAAGGCCATGTCTTTTGATCTGCGGGTTCAGGACAACGTTGATGTCGGCGATTTCAAACACGACTGGTCCGGTCGGACCGCCTTCAACTACGACTTTTAGAAAGGGGGGATTATTGTGAAAAAAGCTTTTTTTATCTGCGCACTGCTTATTTACGGCCTGCTGGCATTCCAGCAGCAGTCCAGTGCCGAAAAGATGTCGCACAAAGAGTACGCCAACATGCCGTTGAAAGATTGTAACGAATGTCACAAGGATCAAGGCATCCCCCTGACCCACGATAACGACTGGGCGGGCAAGCACCACCAGAATACCGACTGGATGGGCGAGCACCGGGCGTTGGCGGGGAAAGGCGGAGCAAACTGCGTCGACTGTCACACCCAGTCTTACTGCAATGACTGCCACACCGGCGGCGGCGTTGATGCCGAACTCAACAGAAGCACTTTCAAGCTGAACTATCTACCGAAGAATCACCGAAGTGACTTCATCAGCATTCATCCGATCAAAGCAAAGGACAACCCGCAGACCTGTCTCCGTTGTCACAACCAGAAATATTGCACCGATTGTCACAGCCGTTTCCCCAAGGGATCGCTGAAGATCAAGTCGCACAATCCGCTTGGTGCCGGATCACAGCAGTATGTGGCAAGCAACTGGAGAACCGACCACACCTACGAAGCGCGGCGCAACCTGCAGTCATGCCAGGCCTGCCATCCCGAGGGTGATGTCTGTATCCAGTGCCATAGCAGCGGTAAGGTGCGTCCGCACCCAAGAAACTGGAAAGCAGGAAATTTCAAAGATAAGTCCGGCGGCAGGGTCTGTCTGAAGTGCCACATGCCGGGAACGTTTTGATTTTTAAACTACAACAGAGGAGGAAAAGAGTATGCAGATGCGAAGATTAATCATGACGATGTTTTGTCTGCTGCCCGCAGCGGCGCTGATGTACGGCTGCGGCTCGTCCAGCAAAACGGGCGGAACGCTCAGTAGTGTGGCAACGGTTGGGGACACGGCCTGCATTCAGTGCCACAGTGCCGTTACGGAGCCATTGACTGGAGAGGGGCTTGTTACCCAGTATCAGAACAGCTCCCCCCACAAAGATGTTAATGATGGCAATGGCTGTGAGGCTTGTCACGGCGGTGGCGCACAGCATAATGGCGTTGGGCCGATAGCTTACCCAAAACCTGACGCTAACCGCTGTGCAACCTGCCACGACGGGGTCACTGCACAAGCTACCAACGCAAATACCGCCTTTGCAACATCCAATCATGCTGTGGGCACCCCTTCCCATCTTACTAGTGGTGTTCTTTGTACGCGCTGCCATACTCATGAAGGCGCTGTGCTGTCCAATAATAGTGGGTTCACCGGCGATGGAACCGTGATATCCGGTGGTACTTTTATTCCGCCAGCATACACAGGCGCCTACACTGGAATTAAGTGTGATACCTGTCATGATCATGGCGGCGGCCTGCGCAGTATTCTTGCAAAAGATACCGCTGGAAGAGATGTGGCGTGGAACCCAGGTATGACAACAAATCCTAGGAGCCAGTTTAACCTCTGCACCAGCTGCCATACTATGTATGACTATACTGGTAATAATTTGCTGGTTGACGGAGTAGTCACAGTAAATGGATCGCTAACAAAGCCTGTTGGCTACCACCCAACGAGTTGGTACCGCATAATCGCGACTACACACTATGATGATCCTTTAACCACCGCTGTGGTTGAAGGTTATAACCTTCGCAAGAACAGTGCTAATCCATGTTTTGATTGCCACGGACATGAGGCCAAAACAGAAACTCGTACCCTTGCCAACGCTACTATCCACACCGACTGGGCACAATCAGCACATGCTGGCGGACTGCTAGCTAATAAATACGCATCGAACGGTGGTAGCCCCACCGTAGCATCAGTAATGGTAGCTGGTGTCACCGATGCAACTGGCATTGCCTGGAGTCATTATGACTGGGATTTAACCTATGCGGTGAATAACACGAATACAACCGATCGGAACAACAGATCTGATTGCCAACGTTGCCATACGGCTACAGGTGCTGCTAATTTCATGACAAGCCCGACTACTTATAACCCTAAAAATAATGATTTTAGTCATCTGAGTGGATGGACTGCTGCTACAGCTACAGCGGCAACAGTGTCATCGGGACAAAACGAATTGCTTTATTGCTGGGGCTGCCACACCAACGCCGGCACCGGTTCCTTAAGAAAACCTGGCGCTATCACTGAGAACTATTCTGCAGTGGTTAACGCCACTACTGGGACAACTGGCACCGCAGTTTCCGTAACGTATCCTAATGCAGGAAATTCCAACGTCTGCATGTCCTGCCATCTCGGTCGTCAAATTGGCGACAACATTAAAAACACCGAAGATGCTGATGGCGTTTTAGGCTTTATTAACTCCCACTACCTGGCAGCCGGCGGTACCGTCTTTGGCAAGACCGGCTACGCACTAGGCGGCAGAGATTATGACTCAGCTGCCAAGGGTTTTGTGCATGACAAACTTGGTATTTCGTCTACCGGGACAGCCGCAGCTGATGCCTACATCGCCAGCAATGGCCTCAGCACCAGTGGCCCTTGTGCCGCTTGCCACATGACAAGTGAGAAGCTTGGCGTCAAGACCTCTCACAAATACAGTCCGTTCAGTGAGTACACACCTGTCGCTCCAGCGGTCACCAACGATATTTCCCTCAATCCGCTTTGTGTGACCTGCCACTCTACGCGCGGGGCTGGCACTGATGCTAAGGCAGTATGGTTTGAGGGTACCTGGAAAGCCCGTTCCGATGCAGCTCTAGAGGCACTTAGAGCGCAGTTGGATGCAAATGGAGTGTATTTCTCCGAAGCTTATCCCTACTTCTATGCAGGGCCTGGAGGCACAGGTGGTGCGTTCACAAGATGGGTAGACGTTTTTGGTATTGCTGAGTGGAAAGATGCCATGGGTACGGCATTCAACTACAACCTGCTTAAGCATGACCCAGGCGCTGTCGCCCACAACCGTTATTATACACGTCGCCTTATCTACGATTCCATCGATAAACTTGATGATGGAATCCTGAACTACAGCGTGTATGCAACACTCAATGCATTGGATGCAACAACTACTTACAAAGCCAATGCTATCACTTTCCTGATTGTTGATACTGATTCTGCAACAGCAGGAGTTCAGCCGTCTGTGACCCTTAGTGGACATCGCTACTAAGCATGAGCACTCACCCCGGAGGCTTCACACCTCCGGGGAACCATTCGTTTACATTCTCTGATGTACCGCAAACGGTACCGCTTACCGCCCCCTCCCGGGGGCGGTATTTTTACATAAACCATGAAAAAACTGGCTGTCAAACATACTCTTCCTCTCAAGGTGTTGCTGACCGCATGTATCGTGCTGTCCGTGTTGGGCCACTGTCTGGCCGGTATCTTTCTTGAGCGTTTTGGCTCCTACGATTTCGGTAAGGCGGTCAGCGAACCAGCAGCGGTGATGGTGGAGCTGAAAGATCTGCCCGTGGCACCTGCTGCAGTTTCTCCGCCTGTACCAGCAGTTCCGAAACTGCACAATTCAGTCAAGGTTAGCCCTCCTCCTTCACCCCAATCGATACTTCCGCCTTACTCATTTCAACCAGAGGAACCCGCATCATTACAGCCTGAACAGCCCGAAACTCTCGCGCCTCTGCCGGAGCCAACCAACCTAAGCTCAGCTGTGTTAGTCAAAGCTTCGTCAGAGGAGTTTCTGCTCAATCCGGACAGCATTGCATCGGCACTGCAGGAAAAGCTTGCCTACCAGATCAGCTTGTTGGGGATGCCGGTTGGCAGCGCCCTGCTGGAGGCGACGAACAGGCAGGGAGAGCTGCGCATAACCACCAGCGTCCGCTCCAACAGCGTCATGTCCGCCATCTATCCGGTAAACGACTCGACCGATACGCGGTTGATCAAGGGACGCTATCTGTTGACCCGCATCCGTCAGCGGGAAGGCTCTCTGGTCAGTGACACAGGATTTAACCTGATGTTTCAGGAACGTAAAACCTTCTGGGTTGATCGCCTGAAAAATATTTCAAGCACCGAGCCGCTCGAACATCTGGACACGCTTGACATTATTTCGGGATTCTATTTTATCCGGCAGCAGTCGTTGGCAGTGGGCACGACCCTCACCCTGCGCCTGTATGACGGCGACAAAAGTTCTACGGTGCCGGTGGAGGTGCTGCGGCGGGAAACGCTGTCATTGCCGGGCATGCGCTCTGCAGAAACGTTGGTGATCAGGCCGCTGTTCCGCGAGAACGGTTTTTTCAGGAACAACCGTGAAGTATTGATCTGGCTGACCGATGACGAGAACCGGGTTCCGGTGAGGGTTGAGGTTACTACGCCGGTTGGAAGGGTTGTGGCTGAACTGGTGTCATCAGAGCGGATTAGCCGGCCTGATGAAAAACAAGTAACACTCCCGGTACTGTGAATTGACAAGCAGGACATGCCCCAAAACGGATTGTTCGGGGTGTTGAAAGGTGAAACGGCTGGTCACTGTCAAACCGCGTGGAAGAACCTTGAACACGATTTTACTCACCTTCTTCGCAGGAGGCGCTTGTCACCAACCCTCACCGTCATTTTGAGTGAGTCGAAATATTCAAGAAGCGGAATCATGAATTTGCGGGAGAGTCCCGTAATCTCTCTGAATTCAGCCGGGGTTATTTCCCCCTTGGCCTGGAGATGTTCGAGCAGGGTATCTGAAATCAGCTGCAACGGACCGGGGGCATAGTAAAGATCGCTCTTTACCTTGACTGCCCGTCCCTGCCTGACAAGCAGGCTCAGGTGTTCAAGCACCGGCTTCTCCGCAAGCCGGAGCAGTTCACACAACTCCTTCACGGTTGGCGGTTCAGCCGCGCTGTTAATCAGCTCTGCCTCCAGTTTCTGCTGAATATTGGCAGTGTCGTCAGCAGTCTCCATCTTTCTCCCCAAAAGTTTGACCTGATCCCGCTCCGCCACAACCTTTTTTTCGCTTTCAAGTTGCAGCAGACACTGGTTGAAGAATCGTTGGTCACTCCGGGCCGGAATCCGGGTTTTCAGCTCTTCTCTGCTGATGCCGTCCTTTATGGGGTTGTTTTCCAGGTATGTTTCCAATCTGTTGTATAGCGTGTCGCAGAGGTTGATGAAGCTGTCACGGCTCAGGAACAGGCGCGGGTCGCGAACCATCTGGACAACATTTCCTGAAGAGAGCGGCAGGGAAAGTGCCGCCTCCAGCCGTTTGGCAGACAGGCCGCTGCGCCAGAGCAGCTCCTTGAACGAAATCCCGGAAAGAAGTGCCGCAGCAACAAGGCGCTCTACCATTTCCGCTTCATCGCCAAGAGACATCGACTCAAGGAGTCCGAGCGCCTCCACCGACCGTCGCCGCCTTCGTGGCGGAGCGGGGTCCAGAATCGTCCCGCCGCCGACGGTGTGAGAAGGGGAGGCGGTGCGCAGCACGAATGGATCACCGTTTAAGAGCAGAACGGGGCTTGCGAGCCGCAACTGGGCGAAGGTGCTCTCCCCTGGTTCAAGGCTCGCTTTGTCGAACAGGATAACCTGGGCCGTAACTTCGTATGTTGCCGAGTGCAGGCGCAGGGTAGAGCGGTGTTTGAGCGGCCGTGGCGACGACTTCAGGCAGGTGATCTCAACATCGGCCACTCTGGTTGTGTTGTAGAGTCCACGGGGGGCGACGATATCGCCCCGCTGTGCCTGGTTGTTGTCAACCCCCTGCAGGTTGAGGGCGAGGCGCTGTCCGGCTGAACCGATTTCAGCTGCGCTGCCGTGAGCCTGAATGCCCCTGATTTTCGTACAGATCCCTGACGGCAGCAGCTCGACCTCATCTCCAACCCTGACCTGGCCGGATAGCAGGGTGCCGGTGACCACCGTGCCAAATCCGGCAACCGTGAAAGCCCGGTCTACCGGAAGACGGAAAGCGCCGTCATTCCTTTTCTGCTCAATGCTGCGTGCCATCCGGCGCAGCTCTTCCTTCAATTGTTCGGCTCCTGTACCAAGGCGGGCCGACACCGGCACTATCGGTGCCCCCTCCAGAAAACTCCCGGCAACAAAGTCGCGTACCTCCTCGGTAACCAGTTCAAGCCACTCTGCATCGACGAGATCGCTCTTGGTGAGGACGATGATGCCCTGCTTCACTCCCAGCAGCCGACAGATGTCGAGGTGCTCGCGAGTCTGCGGCATAATCCCTTCGTCAGCCGCAATCACGAGCATGACCATGTCCATGCCGCCCACGCCGGCCACCATGGCACGGACAAAGCGTTCGTGCCCCGGGACATCCACAATGCCGAGCTGGATATCCCCCGGCAGCTCCATGCTGGCGAAGCCGAGCTCGATGGTTATGCCACGCGATTTCTCTTCAGGGAGTCGGTCCGTATCGACTCCGCTCAGCAGCTTGACCAGTGATGTTTTGCCATGGTCGATGTGTCCGGCGGTGCCGAGGATGAGGTGCTTGGTCATGAAAAGACACCGATCGCAGCAACGAGTGCCGGAATGTCGGCGTCCTGAAGAGTGCGGAGATCGAGCAGGTACTGTCCCTTGTTGATTCTCCCCAGCACCGGCGTACTGCAGAGCCTGAAGGCCGACTCTATCTGCTGGGGCGACCACCCTTCGGCTGCAATTGCGATAAGGAACGTTGGCAGTTCCAGAAGCGGCAGCGAGCCGCCACCGACCTGGGAGTTGCCGGTGACAATGGTGAGGCTGACTGAAGGGGCTGTTTTCGGCCTGATCCGGCGGATATAGGACGCGGCTTTTGCCTTCAGCGCTCCCGGTTGTGTGGTCAGCATGCGCAGTGTCGGTATCTCTGCCACCGCTTCCCGCTCGTCCCGGTACAGTCGTAATGTCGCTTCAAGCGCCGCAAGGGTTAACTTGTCAATCCTGAGCGCCCTCAACAGCTGTTCTTTTCTCAGCGTGTCAACGATATCCCTTTTGCCGAGGATGATGCCGGCCTGCGGTCCGCCGAGCATCTTGTCGCCGCTGCAGGTTACGATATCCACACCAGCCTTGAGGTACTCCTGCACGGGAGTCTCGCCGGTGATGCCGTATCTGGAGAGGTCGAGCAGGGAGCCGCTGCCGATATCGGCCATTACCGGAATACCCTTCTCCACCCCGCACTGGACGAGCTGATCAATGGAGACCTCGGCCGTGAACCCTACGACCGAAAAATTGCTGGTATGAACCTTGAGAAACAGGGCCGTTTCCTGGCTGATGGCTGCCTGATAGTCTTTCAGGTGGGTACGGTTTGTCGTGCCGACCTCCTTCAGTATGCCACCGCTTAATCTCATGACATCGGGTATCCTGAATGATCCCCCGATTTCGACAAGCTCGCCCCTCGAAACCACAACCTCTTTGCCGGTCGCCATTCCTGAAAGGGCCAGCAGGACCGCCGCCGCATTGTTGTTGACGACAAGTGCCGCTTCAGCTCCGGTCAGTTCGCACAGGAGCGCCTCCACGTGGCAATAGCGCTCACCGCGCTCACCTGTCGCCATATCCATCTCAAGATTCGAATACCGTTCCGACACCTCCAGCAACTGCCGGCATGCGGACTTTGCAAGCAGTGATCGCCCGAGGTTGGTATGAATCACGACTCCGGTGCCGTTCACGACAGCGTGGAGGCTGGGGGCAACGATCTGCTCGAGTTCTTTTGCGACCAACCCGCAAAGATGGTTCTCGTCAATCGCCGCCGGGAGTACGCCGTTTACCGAATCAATTCGGAGTGCCGCCAGAACATTCCGTACCGCCGTAAGAACAGTCGGTCTGGGGTTTGCTTCGAGGAGCGAAGCCAGCGCAGGAAGAGTCAATACCTTGTCGACCTTCGGAATTGAGGCGAAATTTTTTGTCATAGTAACTCCAGGATTGCTGTTGACTGCGAAAATCGTGTGTCTCGGTGAGTGGCGGCCCCCAGATATATACCAGTACAACAGAGGCAAGGCAAGGGAGTGTGTCCAATCGGTTGCAGCTCTGCACGGTCATCTAAGAGGACATAATAATTAAATCCGAGCCTGTTGATTTGTTGGTATCTGTTGGTAGTATACATTCTTGTAGCACCTACATTAGACAGGGAAAGGTGGTGAGAACATGGACAAGGATCAGATTAAAAGCTTCGTAGCAGGGCTTGGCATTGCCAGTTTGGTGGCAGGTGTCTCAATTGCTGCCCCTACCTACGCAGCTCAAAGCGGTTGAGGTGGTGGAGCGGGCGCCGGGAGCGCCCCCAAAGACAAGGCCGAGGTGACTGAAAAAGCCGCGGAAAAGGTTGAGAAGAAGGATGCGAAAAAGGCAAAAAAAGTAAAAAAAGACGTCAAGAAAGATGCTGTAAAGGACCAGAAGGAGGGCGAGAAGCCTCAAGAAGCGCCCGGTAAAAGTGGTTGAGGCGGTTCATCCAAGTAGCGCGGTCGCGCTACGCAGCATCCGGAAGGCGGATTGACCATACAGAAGATGTTCGGTACTATCATGTCATGAATAACCTTTCCAAAATATTTCCGATCTGTCGCGCGCTCCTTGGTGTCAAGGCCTGGGAGCGCATTGCAGAGGGGGGGTACATGAATCCGGACAGCTTTCCGGATTTTCTGGAACATCAGGGCGGGCCCGGCATACCACCGTTTTTATCCGGGCTCGCCCGCATTGAATTGTCGCGGCATACAGCAGGTACAGCAGAAATTCCCCCCCTGGAAATAAAGGCACTCACCCTCAATCCCCGTTTGCACGTCGTTCCTGTCGCATGGCAAAATCTCGTCCCGCTGCTCGTGCGGGCAAAGAAACGCGACCTCGACAAGGTTGTTCCCGGCAATGAAGTTGTCATCACCTGGTGCCTGCCGGATAAGGGGACCGTGGTGACACGCGTCGCAGAACCGGGGGATCTGCTGGCTATCAAGCTGGTGGCCGAAGGCATTGATCCTCTGGATGCGGCCAGAGAGGGGGATGTCCCGGTCGGAGTTGTCGATGCTGTTATGCGTGAAGCTGTCTGGAAGGGTCTGGTCCTGTCGCCGCCGTCTATGCTCTGCCGCACAGAGGAAATTGCCGCTACGGCTCCGGACGGTGACTACACGGCGGCCGAGGTCTTTACTCTGCAGTGGCACCTGACGCAGGAGTGCGACCTGCATTGCCGGCACTGTTATGACCGCTCCAGTCGCCGGGCCTTTCCTCTCGAGCATGCCCTCACACTGCTCGATGAACTGCGGGCCTTCTGCCGCAGCCGCTTTATCCGTGGGCAGGTGTCACTGTCGGGCGGAAATCCGCTGCTTTACCCGCAGTTTATGGAGCTATACCGTGCCGCCGCAGAGCGGGATTTCATGATCGCCATTCTGGGCAACGCCAGTGGCCGTGCGACGGTCGAGCAACTTGTGTCAATCAGGATGCCGGTCTACTATCAGGTCAGCCTGGAAGGGCTCGAGCAGCATAACGACGAAATCCGCGGTGCGGGGAATTACCGGCGTACGATGGCCTTTCTCCGGACTCTCACGGAAATGGGCGTGCCGAACCTGGTCATGTTGACCCTGACCAGGCACAACCTGGGGCAGGTTTTGCCACTGGCGGAGGAGCTGGAAGGTGTTGCGGGGGGGCTGACCTTTAATCGTCTGGCGCTGTTTGGCGAAGGTGCCGCTCTGGAATTGCCGACTCCCGCTGAATACCGTGAGTTTCTCGAAGCGTATGCCGCGGCCCTGGACAGTCACCCGGTCCTGACCCTCAAGGACAGCCTGCTCAACACACTCTTTGAGAGTGACAACAGCGGACTGTTCGGCGGCTGTGCCGGCTATGGTTGCGGTGCCGCCTTCAATTTCGTCTCGATCCTTTCTGACGGTGAGGTGCACGCCTGCCGCAAGTTCCCCTCACCCATCGGCAACATTCTCACCGACAGCCTGGAGGATGTGTACGCCTCTCGGGCTGCAAGCCGCTATCGTTCCGGCAGTAGCGCCTGTGCCGGCTGTTCTCTGAATGCTGTGTGCCGCGGTTGTCCGGCTGTTACCGCCAGTCTCGGGCTCGACCCGTTTACCGATAAGGATCCGTATTGCTTCAGGCGCGAGATTCCGGTGCTGAGGGATATGTGACCGTAACGCCGCGCTTTGTCCCCCGGCGGATTCGGGCACGAATGGCATGGTTTTAAAAATTCATTGTACAGGGCGAAGCCAACAGGTATAAGTATGGCTGGTACGCAGGATTGATTCATCCGGATTGTCTGTAAATTTGTATCACCGTTATCAATGGAAGTACGTCAGTCGCTGGCGGGCTGCCCGGTCTTCAAAACCGGTGGGGGGGATGAGAAATCTCCTCGGTGGGTTCGATTCCCATGTACTTCCGCCATCATACCTCAAGCAGTCGGCTCAAAGGGGCTGGCTGCTTTTTTTGTATCCGGCATGGGACGACGATGGGCAGCAAAAGCCCTTACATAGCTGTGCCGCAACAGACGATGGTTTTCCAGGGGGGACGGATCACTGTTGACATCCTTGTATTCGTATATTACCGTGACAACGGTTGCGCTATTCATTTAACGAGGTGAAAAAATGAAAGATGTTCTGCTGATGTTGGCAATTGTTGCCGCCTGGTTTGTGCTGCAAAAGTACATCTTCCCCGCTCTCGGTGTTCGTTCCTGACTGTCTAATACCTGTGACCTCGGGGACCGGGGTCCAAAGAAAACTGATACAAAAGTGGAAAAGGAAGAGCACACCAAGCCGTGAACAATCCGGGAGGACATTTACCTATGGAATCTTCCGTATCACGGCGGCCATTGCAGTTGCAGGAATGTACCGGGCACGGAGAAAAAGTACCACTCTCTTGACTTTATATTCCTCCGTTGCTAAGGTGCTCCCATGCAACTCAAAACTAAGCGCAATTAAATCAACCCCGTCACTCAAAATGAACGGGGTTTTTATTTGTTGTTTGCAGAAAAAAACGTAGGCTCATGCACCGCTCTGTGTAGAGGGGGCAGGTTAATTCTGGCAGTAATGCAGCGGGTATCCAAATAATGAAAAAAATCATCTTCTACCTATTTCTGGCCGTCATCGCCTATCTTGCCTATATCACCATTTCACTGGCTTTAATGCCGCCGGTCTCTGATCTGTCCGACAAAAAGTTCAGCACGACCATTCAGGTCAAGGATTGGCATGGTGATTATCATCCGTTTGTGGTCGGCCCTAAAAATCGCTACTGGACACCCTCCGGGCGGATTCCGGCTGAGATGAAGTGGGCGGTGATTCTGGCGGAGGACTCCAATTTCTATACGCATGAAGGCTTTGACGTTAAAGCGATCAAGAATGCCATCAAGTATGATCTGGAGAAGAAGAGCCTGAAGCGCGGCGCTTCGACGATTACGCAGCAGGCGGCGAAGAACCTGTTTCTTTCGCGCGAAAAGACCGTTACCCGCAAGTTGAAAGAGATCTATCTGGCGTACCGGATGGAGCAGGAGCTGACCAAGGGGCGTATCGTCGAGCTGTATCTGAACGTGGTCGAGCTGGGGCCGATGGTGTACGGCATCGGGCACGGAGCGCAGTATTATTTCGGTAAACCGGCCTCAAGCCTGACGCCGCGCGAATGTGCCTTTCTGGCAGCCATGCTCCCGGGACCGCGCGTCGCCTACAACCCTTACAAGAACCTGGGAAAGGTGCTGAAGCGTTCCAACATGATCCTGCGACTGTTGCGGCAGAAGGGCGTGCTGGATGCGGACGAATATCAAGTCGCTCTGGCGGAGTCGCCCAATGTCGGTCGCCTGCAGAAGAAGGTTGACGAGGTCATCAGTACGCCGCCGGTCTTTACCGCGCCGTCGTCGGCCAGCGCTGTGCCTGTTGAAAAACCTGCTGGTACTGAGGAAATAATAAAAGAAGAGACAACCAATGGCGAACCGCCGCCTCAAGCCGCTGGTACCGCTACAACCAATCCAAGTGAAAGTCAGAATGAGATAAAATGAAACAGAAAACCGACCTGAAAAATTTTACCCTCCCGGCACTGGAACAGTTCCTGAAAGGGCAGGGGAAAGAGCGTTTTCGCGCCCTCCAGGTATTCAAGTGGATCTATCAGCAGGATGCCCGCGGCTTCGAGGAGATGACCAATATCTCCAAGGCGCTCCGTGCGGAACTGTCGGAAACGGCTTTTATCAGCAACCTCGAGCCTGAAACCGTCGAGCAGGGGAGTGACGGGACGCGCAAATACCTCTTTACTCTGGGTGACGGTCATGCGGTCGAGTCGGTGCTGATCCCCATTGAGGGGCGCAATACGCTCTGCATCTCATCGCAGGTTGGCTGTGCGATGGCGTGTGAATTCTGTCTAACCGGCACGTTCAAGCTGACTCGCAACCTGACAACGGCGGAGATCGTCAACCAGATCATGGCCGTCAAACGGGACCTGGCCAGTAATCCGCCGGCTATGTCGGCAGACGGAGGGACCGGTCCCGGAACGAGTGATGACGGTGACGACGGCGAAGACGAAGGGACGGATTCACCGGCAGCTCTCCGTAATATCGTTCTAATGGGGATGGGCGAGCCGCTTCACAACCTGGATAACGTCATTCCCGCGATCCAGATCATGATCGACGGCAACGGTCTGCAACTTTCCAACCGTCGCGTGACTGTTTCCACCTGCGGCCTGGTGCCGGAGATGGTGCGGCTCGGGCGCGAGATACCGAATGTCAATCTGGCGGTGTCGCTGAATGCCACGACCGACGAGTTGCGCAACCGGATCATGCCGGTGAACCGGAGCTATCCGCTTAAGGAGCTTTTGAAAGCCTGCAAGGAATTTCCGCTGCCGGGGCGTCGTAAGGTCACCTTCGAATATGTCATGCTCGGGGGGATAAACGATACGCTGGAGGATGCGAAGCGGCTGCTGAAGCTGATCAGCGATATTCCCAACAAGGTCAACCTGATTCCGTTCAATGAGCACGAAGGGTGTGATTTCAAGGCGCCGACCCGTGCCGCCATCGATGCCTTTCACAAGTATCTCATCGACCGTCACGTGACGGTTATCACCCGCGACAGCCGCGGTGGTGATATATCGGCGGCGTGTGGACAGTTGAAGGGGAAGCTGGAAAAGAAATGAGCGTAGGGGCGCTCCCATGTGGGTGCCCGATGGTGTAAATAACAACGGCCTCCGGAGGTGTTCCTCCGGAGGCCGTTGTTATTGCTGCTGTAAGATGCTTACGCCTGTGGGCGGCGTGAGCGGTATTCAATTACCGGCTCATGACGTGAAGCAGGAGCGGCGCTGCGTGGGGCGCTGCCGGCAGGTTTTGCCGATTTGCTCCACGGTTTTGCCTGGCCGTCACGGCTTCCGCCCGGCTTGCCGAAGCGTCCACCAGGGCCGCCAGGGCCGCTCTTGCGGGGGCCGCCGCTACGACCGGCAGGTTTCCTGATAGAGGTTGTCGGCTCATGTCCGGCGATCTGAAGCTCAGGCAGTTTTTTTCCGATGAAGCGCTCGATGCGCTCCAGGTAGTTACGTTCGCCGGCCGATGCAAATGAGATGGCGATTCCGGCGGCTCCGGCGCGGCCGGTACGGCCGATACGGTGGACATAGTCTTCTGCAAAGCGCGGCAGATCGAAGTTGATGACATGGCTGACGCCGGTTACGTCCAGGCCGCGGGCGGCAACGTCGGTGGCCACCAGCAGGCGGATGCCGCCGCGACGCATACGGTCGATGGTCTTGTTGCGGGCCATCTGTGTCATGTCGCCGTGCAGGGCAGCTGCGGGGTAGCCGTTGCGGGAGAGTTCGCGGGAAAGTTCATCGGCATCGCGTTTCGTCGCAGAGAAGATGATGGCGCGGGTCAGTTCTGAATCGCTAACGAGATGATTGAGAAGTTCTTTTTTGTGATTCAGGTTGTCGGTCACATGCAGGCGCTGTTCGATCAGTGCGTGGGATGACGTGCTGACAGCCAGCTGAATGCGCTTCGGTTCACGCATCATCTTTTCGGCCAAGCGGGCGATGTCGCCTTCCATGGTGGCGGTAAACATAAGAGTCTGGCGATCGGCAGGGGTGCGATCGATAATTTTATTGATGTCTTCGCTGAAGCCCATGTCGAGCATACGGTCGGCTTCGTCAAGTACCAGCAGTTCAAGGCGGTCAAGGCGGATGCTGCCGCGCTCGATGTGGTCTACCAGGCGGCCCGGGGTGGCGACGATAATGTCAACCGGTGCGGACAGCAGACGCAGCTGCTCGCGATATGGCATGCCGCCTAAGATTGAACCGCAGCGGGGGCGGATACCGCGACCGTAGTTGCGGGCGGATTCCATAACCTGGCCGGCCAGCTCACGGGTCGGTGCCAGAACGAGAATGCGTGGTCCTTTGCCGGGGAGTGTTGATTTTTTTGTCAGGAGCTCGAGAGCCGGGAGCACGAAGGCTGCAGTCTTGCCGGTGCCGGTCTGGGCGGTGGCGATCAGGTCGTTGCCTGCCAGTACGATCGGTATTGATTGTTCCTGGATAGGGGTCGGGGTTGTGTAGCCGCAGGCGGTAATCGCCGAGAGGATGGCCGGATTAAGGCCCAGTTCTTCAAATGTCATGTTGATTCCTTTTCTGGGAGCGGTGTGAAGACAGAAGCGCACACGAACCGAGGAATCAAACAGATGATTCCGGGAAAGTTTAAATGCAGTAACGTGCGGGCAGACAATAAATCTTCGCCTGCCGTACGGTCTGCTGGTTTCAATAGGGATTGAAGGTGCAGGAGGGGCAGAATGCGATGATCAAAAGAGAAACAACGGACACCATACCGCTGTTTCATGTGGCACAACAATTAATCACTATAGATGTTTCGTTTTGTAAAAGCAAGCATTTATTTGAGGGTGTGCACCTTCTGTGCTGTATACGCCCGATTCTGTCTTGTCTATTGAACCTTCATCGTGCTAACGTTTCTCAGTTCATTATTCAGCCGTTGCAAGAGGGGTATCGCGTGTTAAAACAGTTTGTCAGTGAGATAAAAGATCGTGATCCGGTCAATGCCGTGTTTCTTGTCAAGGATAAGATTCTGGCCATGGCCAAGAACGGCAAGCCGTATATGAACCTGCGGCTGATGGATAAGAGCGGCGATATTGAAGCCAAGGTGTGGGACAATACGGAGCTGCTCGACAAGCAGTTTGGCAAGGACGACTTCGTGCGCGTGCGCGGCAAGGCGTCGGTATACATGAACAAGATGCAGGTTGTCATTGCAGAAATAACCAAGGTGCCGGAAGATCAGGTCGTACTGGCAGATTTCCTCCCCGAGTCACCTCGCGCCGGTGCCGCGATGCGCCGGGAGCTGGTCGATACGGTTGCTGCGCTCGGCAATCCTCACCTGCGCGGGCTGATGGAGGCTTTCCTGGCGGATGAACCGTTTATGGGGCTGTACTGCCAGGCTCCCGCCGCCAAGGGGATGCATCACGTTTATCTGGGGGGGCTGCTGGAACACTCGCTCGCCCTGGTCAAGCTGACCAAGGCCATTGTACCGTTATACGGCGGTATCAACGAGGATCTGCTGATCGTTGGTGCGCTGCTGCACGATGTCGGCAAGATCTACGAGATGAGTTTCGGGCGGGCCTTCGATTATACCGACGCAGGCAAGCTGCTGGGGCATATCACGATCGGTGTGGAGCTGGTTGATGAAAGGATCCGCCAGGTGGAGGGCTTCCCGCGAGAGCTGGCGCTGCTGCTCAAGCATATGCTGCTTTCCCATCATGGCCAGTATGAATACGGCTCGCCCAAGCGTCCGAAGACGATTGAAGCGACAATCCTCAATTATCTGGATGATATGGATTCAAAAATCAACGGCATCAAGTCTCACATCGCCAAGGAAACCGCTTCGACATCACGCTGGACCGCACATCACCGGCTGTATGACCGCTATTTTTTCAAGTGCAACGGCATGGATGATGAGGGCGCCGGTGAGCAGGAAGTGGTCTGTGTGCCGGATGAGAGCTGTCGCCCGGAGCCGCTGGAGAGGGTGGTCATGCGTGAGGAGCGGCAATCGTTCAACAACCAGGCGCTGAAGGGGCTGGAAAATTTAAAACTAAATTAGCGAGTACGGGGGCTGTTATTCAGCCCCTTTTCATTTCTATCTGCAACTCCGAAATCTTCTTCCTCAGTGTATTGCGGTTGATGCCCAGTACATCGGCGGCTTTTACCTGATTCCAGCGGCATTTCTCCAGCACCAGGCGGATCAGGGGACGCTCGACCTGTTCCAGCACCATCGCATGAATGTCTCCCTTATCAAGCCCTTCGATGCCGTTCATGCAGGAGCGGAGCTTCAGGTCGACAAGCGCTTCCAGTGATGTTTCCTTGGTGTCGTTCTGGGGAAGTTCGGTCGCGGTGAGCAACCCCCCGAAATCAAGCGCAGTCAGGAGTGGGTCGTTCGATAGTATTACAGCCCTTTTGATGGCATTTTCAAGCTCACGCACGTTGCCCGGCCACGAGTATGATTTGAGGAGCGCCAGCGCATCGTTGGTCAGTCGTTTCGGGGAAACCGACATCTCGGTGCAGGAACGTGCCAGAAAGTAGTTGGCCAGATCCGCAATGTCGTCACGTCGCTCCCGCAGCGGCGCGAGCATGATCGGCACAACATTGAGGCGATAGTAGAGGTCTTCGCGAAATTCTTTCTGCCGCACTTTTTCTACCAGCGACTGGTTGGTTGCGGCAACAATCCTGACATCTACGGTAATATTCTGGTTGCCCCCTATGCGGGTAACCTCCTGCTCCTGCAACACCCGCAGAATCTTGGCCTGCAGGTCCAGCGGCATGTCCCCGATCTCGTCGAGAAAGAGGGTGCCGTGGTTGGCCTGTTCGAACTTGCCCTGTTTTCTGTCTCCGGCGCCGGTGAAAGCGCCCTTCTCGGAACCGAACAGCTCGCTTTCGAGAAGGTCCCGGGGGATTGCAGCGCAGTTGATAGCCACGAACGGTTTTCCGAGTCGCCCCGAATTGAAATGGACGGCCCGTGCCACCAGCTCCTTGCCGGTACCGGACTCCCCCTGGATCAGAACCGTGACATCGCTGACGGCCACCTTGCCGATGGTTTTGTAGACATCCTGCATCGCCGCGGAATTGCCGACGATGTTTTTCTCTGCCTGGTAGCGATCCTTCAGCTCCTGTTTGAGCGTTGAAACCTGTCCGGCGATATCGCGAGCCCTGGCGACCTTTTCGATGATCGCATCGATCACGTCCAGATCGAACGGCTTGGTGATGTAGTCGTACGCACCGCGTTTCATCGCTTCGACCGCATTTTTCATGCTGGCCTCGGCGGTCATGATGACCACCAGCAGATCGCTCTTCAGGTCACGGATCTTGTCCAGCAGGTCAAGGCCGGTGATGCCGGGCATCTTGATGTCGAGGATGGCCAGGTCATAGCAGTTATCCTTGATCAGTTCCAGGGCATGGCGGCCGTCATGGGCCAGATCTACGCTGAAACCTTTCTGTTTGAGTGCTTTTGAAAGCACCCAGCGGATACTCTCCTCATCATCGGCAACCAGTATTCTGTTAAGCGGCATAGCATTACCTCATTTCTTATGGGTCAAGGGTCAAGGGTCAAGGGGCAAGTAGAATCAAAGTCGTTTTAAAACCGTGCCCCATGCCCTTGACCCTGTCTTTATCGTACCAGTGGCAGCAGGACCGTAAATTTTGTGCCATGTCCCGGGTCCGATTCGGCCTTGATCATGCCGCGGTGCTCAGAGACGATCTTGTGGCAGATGGTCAGCCCCAGGCCGGTGCCACCGGATTTGGTGCTGAAAAACGGCGTCCAGATGTTTTCCAGATCCTCCTGCGGTATGCCGGGACCGTCGTCCCCTACCTCGATGGCAACCATGCGCGAATGCTTCTCGTTCTGCGTCATACGGTAATCGGAAAGCACCCTGCTGGTCACCGTCAGGCGGCCATCAACTCCCATTGCATCTATGGCGTTACAGATCAGGTTCAAAAACAGCCTCGTCAGCATCTCCTCGTCGGCCATGATTTCGGGGATGCTGGGATCAAAATGCTGAATAAACGCGATTTCGCGATCAGCAACGGCCTGCTTTTGCAGCAGCAGAATATCGCCGAGAACCTTGTGCAGATTTACCGGTGCGAGCCTGAGCGCCCGTGGCGAAGCGAGCTCCAGCAGCTCGCGGATGATGTGGTCGATGCGTTCGGTTTCGCGGATGACGACCCTCGTGTACTCGAGCATCTCGCTCTCCGGTGGGAACTCCCGCTCCAGAAGCTGCGCGGCCCCCTTGATGCCTCCCAACGGGTTTTTAACCTCGTGTGCCAGGCCGGCGGCCAGGGTTCCAAGCGTCGAAAGGCGGTCGGCTTGACGTACTGCAGCCTCCAGCTCGCGGATGTAGGTGATGTCTTTGAGGGTCAGTATCGCCCCGATATTCTCCCCGCTCCCCTGAACCAGGGGGTAGCAGGTGACAGCAACCGGCGTGATTCGTCCGGTGGAACGGACGACAACATTTTCCTGGTCAGAGATCGTAATGCCGGTGCGGATAGTTTTCGCAACCATATCCACCAGCGTTGATTCCAAAGCGAACAGCTTCTCAAATTCTGCCCCTTTGGCCTGCCTGTTGGAGAATCCGGTGATCTCTTCGGCCGCCGGATTGCAAAGCGTGATGCAGCCGGTGCTTCCGACAACGATAACTCCGTCACCGACGCTGTCGATCACGGTGGCGTAGTAATCATCGCGCTCTTTCTGCTGTTGGTCATTCGGCATCGATATATGTGGTATTGTCAGGGTCATCGGATACGCTCCGGATCCTTTCTGTAAGTGTCTGTATGTCCTGGACTGACTGTGCTGAATTGGCTGCCCGGCGGATTTCTGAAGCGCCGGCAAATCCTTTGGCATACCAGCCGATGTGCTTCTTTATTTCGCGGACGGCCACCGCCTCGCCCCGCTCTGCGGTAAACAACTGCAGATGCTTCATGATGACATCGGCCCGCTCTACCGTACTGACCGGGGTGTAGTTGCAGGACTGCTCCAGCTCCAGTACCTGTCTGAAAATCCATGGGTTGCCGAGCGCTCCCCTGGCGATCATGATGCCGTCGCAGCCGGTTTCTGTCAGCATCTGCACGCAGTTCTCGGGGGTAAACAGGTCGCCGCTACCCAGAACCGGAATCGAAAGTGCCGCTTTCATCTCCGCCAGATGGCTCCAATCGGCCTTTCCCGAAAACATCAGGCTCCGGCTGCGGGGATGCAGGGTAATGGCGTCACATCCCTCGGCTTCGGCGATACGCCCCACCTCACGAAAGACGTCGTCGCCGCAATGCCATCCGGAACGGATCTTGATTGTCAGCGGCAGAGTGGTTGCGGCGCGTACGGCGCGAACGATCGCGGCGATTTTGAGTGGTTCCTGAAGCAGTGCACTGCCGGCACCGGTTCCGACCACCTTGCGTACCGGGCAGCCCATATTGATGTCCAGCAGGTCGCCGTGTTCCTCTACCATGCGCGCCGCTTCGGCCAGGTCGGCAGGCTTGTCGCCGAACAGCTGAATGCCGAGCGGACGGTCTTCGGCAGAGCTTTTTAGCAGTGCGAGGGTCTTTGCCCCTTCACGCACCAGTCCGTTGACACTGACCATCTCGGTGTAGGCAAGTGAAGCTCCTGCCTCGCGGCAGATCAGTCGGAACGGTAAATTTGTAATTCCCGCCAGGGGTGCAAGCACGACGTTGTGCTGGAGGACGAGAGAGCCGATTGTTAATGGTTTTAGCATGATGCACACTTACGATACAAACCGGGGGGAGTAAAACGGCTGTTGTCTGCCTAAATTTTGTGCATAGTAGCACAGCCGTAATAAATGGCAAGAGCTAAAAATAGATTTCTATTGCCAATATACAAATTTCTGTTTTAAATAGTTATAAAATTGAAGTGTGTACAAGGAGAAGCCAGATGTTTGGAATCGGCATGCCGGAAATGATAGTCATTCTTGTAATAGCCCTGATTGTCATCGGGCCGCATAAACTTCCAGAGCTGGCCAAGTCGCTCGGCAAGGGGCTGGCAGAGTTCAAGAAAGCCTCGGAGGACTTCCAGAGAAATGTTCAGGAAGAATCCCGCAAAAGCGATGAGAAGGAAGCGGCAACACAACAGGTGCCGGTCGATGTGCAGGCCCATGTTGACACTCCCGTCACTCCGGCCGACGCCGCACCGGCTGATAAGAAGGAGAGCCTCCCGTCATAATGCCGAGTCCGGCGATATCACTGAGGGATAATTAAAAGGGGGGAGATGCTATACTGGCATCTCCCCCTTTTAATTGTGGTGCATTGGCGGTTATCTGATTTTTTTTCCTCTCGTTGTTCTCACTGTTGTGCATTAAACCCCTCGGCACGGTAGCCATCTACCATAATCTCCAGATGCCCGTCGTTTGGACAGAAGATCAGGCCATGAACCGGGACATCGGCGGGGATGAGCGGGTTGGCGCGGATTTTTGCGACGACCTCGTTGACGTTCTCTTCCGGGCAGGAAAATGCGCCGAGCCACTGGGCCAGGTCCGGGACATGGGTTTCGATCGCCTCTGAGGAGATGCCGCGGGCGATCATGTCGCTTTTCAGCTTGTCGGGGTCGACATCTGCCATGCCGCAATCCTTGTGCCCGATAACGAAAATCTCCTCCACTCCCAGCATGAAGATGGCCGCCACCAGGCTGCGGATGACCCCGCCGTGGAGCGGGTCGACGAGGATGTTACCGGCGTTCTTGATAACTTTGGCATCTCCCCGCCTTATTCCCATGGCCGGTTCCAGGAAGTCAACGAGGCGGGTGTCCATACAGGTGAAGATGGCGAACTGTTTTTTCGGATTTTTCGGGAGAGGCGGAAATGCCCCCGGGTGGACAAATTTACGGTTAGCCGTAAGAATGGAATCGAGCAGGTTCATGGGTGCCTCACAGAGAATAGTCTTTTTAAAATTTCGCGACTGCTTCAACCTGTGATGGTAACGGTTGACAAACAGTCCGGTTCACTCCAGCATCAGCATTGCTGCCAGAGTGAATATCTCACAGAAGCCCGCTCCCTTCAACCACGGAATAATAACAAAAAAGATCAGGGCGATTGTTGTTCTCGCCCTGATCTTTTTTTGCGTTGCTGCAGCAGGGCGAACAGATGGTTCGCCGCTACGGTTTAAATATTCTGCACGTCCACCACGGCAATGGCGGCCATCTTGACGATGTCTTCGACGCTGTCTCCCCGTTGCAGGACATGCACCGGTTTGCGCATCCCCATCAGGATCGGCCCGATCGCTTCGGCGCCACCCAGGTGGTGCAGCAGCTTGTAGCAGATGTTGCCCGAGTTCAGGTCGGGGAAGATGAGGATGTTGGCATTACCCTTGAGTTTCGAGAAGGTGAAGCCGGCAAGCAGCTCCGGCACAACGGCGGTGTCGGCTTGCATCTCCCCTTCGACGATAAGCTCCGGGGCACGTTCCTTAACGATCTCTACCGCCCGTTTGACCTTTCTTGCCTGGGGGTGGTCAACCGAACCGAAGTTGGAGAAAGAGAGCATGGCAACGCGGGGCTCAATATCGAGCATGCGCACCTTCTCTGCGGCCAGGATCGCGGTCTCGGCAAGCTCTTCGGCGGTCGGATCGATCGTGACGGTCGTGTCGGCCAGAAAGTAGACGTCATTTTTGAATACCATCATGTAGAGGCCGTGGACGCTGGACAACCCCTGTTGTTTGCCGATAACTTCCAGAGCCGGGCGGATGGTCTCCGGATAATGGGTGTCAATACCGCCGAGCAGCGCGTCGGCGTCCCCCATGTGCACCATCATCGAGCCGAAATGGGTGCGCGACTTGCGCCGCAGGATCCGCTCGGATTCGGAGAGCGTGAGCCCCTTGCGCTGGCGGAGGAGGTAGAGCTCTTCGGCATATTTTGCCGTCAGTTCCGAGTCAGCCGGATCGATGATCGGTACATCCAGTTCGATATTAAGGTCAGCAAGCTTCTGGCTGATTTTCTTGCGGTCGCCGACAAGGATCGGCTTGGCTATTCCCTCCTCTACCAGCGTCAAGGCAGCCCGGAGGGTTTTTTCGTTCTCGCCTTCGGGGAACACGACCCTTTTGGGATCGCTCTTGGCCTTGTTGATGATCATGCGCATGATCTCTTTGGACTTGCCCTGGGTCGATTCGAGGTGTTCGATGTACTTTGCCATATCTTCGATCGGCTGGCGGGCAACTCCGCTGTCCATGGCGGCCTGGGCTATCGCCGGGGCAACATGCAGCAGGACGCGTGGATCAAACGGCTTGGGGATGATGTAGTCGCGGCCGAAGGCGAATTTGACATTGCCGTAGGCTTTGCTGACGGAATCGGGGCACTCCTCCCGGGCCAGTTTTGCGAGAGCCTGCACGGCAGCCAGTTTCATCTCTTCGTTGATACAGGTGGCACGACAGTCCAGCGCCCCGCGGAAGATGAACGGGAAGCCGAGGATGTTGTTGACCTGATTCGGATAGTCGGAGCGGCCGGTGGCGATCATGACGTCATTCCGTACCGCATGGGCGTCTTCAGGGGTGATTTCCGGATCCGGATTGGCCATCGCAAAGATGACCGGGTTCGGAGCCATGCTGGCTACCATCTCCTTCGTGAATGCACCTTTAACGGAAAGGCCGAACAGGACGTCGGCACCGTCGGCCGCCTCTTCCAGGGTGCGGAAGTGTGTGTCGGCGGCAAAGAGCTCCTTGTAAGGATTCATGCCTTCGACGCGCCCTTTGTAGATGACCCCCTTGGTGTCGCACATAATCATATTGTTCGGTTTTACGCCGAGGGCAATGGCCAGCTTGGCGCAGGAGTTGGCGGCCGCTCCGGCGCCGTTGACAACGATACGGATATCTTCGATTTTCTTGCCGACCAGCATCAGGGCGTTAATCAGGGCGGCCGATGATATGATCGCCGTGCCGTGCTGGTCATCGTGAAAGACAGGGATATTCATGGTCTTCTTGAGTGTCTCTTCGATATAAAAGCACTCGGGAGCCTTGATGTCCTCGAGGTTGATGCCGCCGAAAGTCGGCTCCAGCAGCTGGCAGGCCTTGATGATCTCATCCGGGTCTTCGGTGTCGAGCTCGATATCGAAAACGTCGATGTCGGCAAAACGCTTGAAGAGGATCCCTTTTCCCTCCATGACCGGCTTGCCGGCCAGGGCACCAAGGTTGCCGAGGCCGAGGACTGCAGTGCCGTTGGAAACAACAGCTATCAGGTTTCCCTTGGCGGTGTATTTGTAGGCGTCCTCGGGGTTCTTCTGGATCGCCAGGCATGGTTCTGCAACGCCGGGAGAGTAGGCCAGCGACAGGTCGGCTGCGGTCTGGCACGGCTTGGTGGATACAACCTCGATTTTGCCTTTACGGCCCATCGAATGATACTCAAGGGGGCTTAATTTATTACTCATGTGTGCGTTGTCTCCCGTTTTTAAATTTTTTCTGCAATGTGGCTGTTAATCAATTTGTAACGGCTTGCAGCGATTCAATTCTGTTCTTAGCGCATTACCACTGCCATGACCTTTACTTCGTTGCAATCGGTTGAAAGCAGGCGGTGTTTGAGATTGGCGTCGAAATATACGCTGTCACCCTCATGGAGCAGGATGCGCTGGTCATCAAGCAGCAGTTCGGCGCTCCCCTTCATGACGAAGATGAATTCCTCGCCGTTATGGCTGTAGGTATCCGTATTGGTGATCTTCTCGTTGAGGGTGAGAAGAAAAGGATCCATCTTTTTGTTCTGCTTGCGGACAGAGAGTGACTCGTAAAAGTAGCCATGGTTCGTGCCGTCCTGTGATACTACTTTCGGGACGATGGTGCGCTCGTTACTCCTGAGAATTTCATAAGGGCATTCCTCTTCCTTCTCGATGAAAAAATGTCCGATTTTGACGTCAAAAAAAAAGGCGATCTTTGAAAGCGTGGCGATGGGAGGGGATACGTTGTTGTTCTCTATCTGTGAGATAAGTGCCGTAGAAAACCCCGTTTCATTAGCCACGTCCTGGAGAGTCAGTTTTTTTGCACGGCGGAGTTCCTTTATCTTGGCCCCGATATTGTAGTCATGCACACGTACCCCCGGAGATTCAAGCGGTTGCTGATGATTGAAACGGTATTATTAGTGGATCAGATGCCTGCATATTCTCATAAAAACTGTTTTATAATCAGATTATGCATAGTGGCAAAATAATTCATTTCAGATAAAAGTCAAACATATTGTTTACCTTTGGTAAATTTTTTTATTTTAGATAAAGACTGTGCGACGAACACAGTACGCAGTGTGGCGGCTTTTAATGTCGCCGGGGGGCGAAACGCGAGGGGGAGCCGTATGTAATCCGGCTCCCCCTCGCGTTTGATCAATTTACAAACGATTTTATTTGACCTGAATGTTAATCTGTTTCGGTTTTGTTTCCTCTTTCTTGGGGAGGGTAATCGTCAGGATCCCTCTTTCACAGCTTGCGGCAACCTTCTCCTGGTCTATTGTCGTCGGCAGGCTGAAGCTGCGCTGAAAACTGCCGAAATATCTCTCGATGCGGTGATAGTTCTCCTTTTTTACGTCATCTTCGTGCTTGCGCTCCCCTTTCAGGATAAGGGTACCTTCCTCGATACGTACATCGATGTCTTTCTGGTCCACATCGGGCAGCTCGGCCTTTATCACGATAGATTCGGCCGTTTCGTAAATATCTACCGCCGGCTGCCAGAGTCCCTCTTTGATGTCTTCGCTTGGCAGGTCGTGATTCCAGGAAAGGTTGAGGATCCGGTTCATCTGCTCCTGCATCGTGCGTAACTCTCTCAATGGGTTGTACTTTACAAGTGCCATGGCGCTATCCTCCTTTGATGCATGCTCGGGTAAATAACCTGTCACTAAGAGCATAATAACGATTTACGAAATGTCAAGATTCGTCGTCGCCACACACCTGACTGAGGAATTCAAGGCTTTTGAACTTTCTGGAAGCGTGACCGGCCAATGACTCATCCAGCAGGATGCCGGCCAGCTGAAGCTCTTCGCGCTCAAATGCGACCCTCCCGAAACGGCCGGTGGCAAGACAGGAGCTGAGACCCTGCAGGGCGGATGACGAAATCTGCCGGCCGGTCGCCGCACAGAAACGGCATACCAGCTCCCCCCCATGCTGCATAAGCGCACCACGGTGGTCAAATGTTGCCCCGCAGCGGCTGCACTCCTGCAGCGAAGGCCGGTACCCGAGGATGTTGAGCAGGTTTATTTCAAAGAGGCGGCGGTCGGCATCGTCAACATGGCCGGTGTCCAGCCGCTCAAGATAGGCCGCCAGCAGGCGGTACAGGCGCGGCAAGGGATGGCCTTCCGGAGTGAGGGACTCCACCAGTTCGCAGGCGTACAACCCATGGGCAATTGCACCGAGTACACCCCTGATTCCGGAATACAGGGTAATGACGTCGGCGCTGCGCAGGGAGGAGAGGCCTTCCTTGTGGTTCAGCTGCAGGTCGATCCGGGCAAACGTCTCCAGAGCCGGTCCGAAACGTTTGCGACTGTTACGGGCGCCACGGGCAAAACCTTTCAGCCGGCCATGTTCAAGGGTGAACAGGGACACGATCCGGTCGCTGTCACCGTAGTCGGAATTGGAAAGCACAAAGGCCTGTAGTTTTTCAAGAGCCATGGGGGTGTTTACTGCTCCTGCCGGTGAGAGTGTGGTGGAGGGACTAAGACGTTAAGCGTAGCGGGTATACCGCTGTTGTCCTTGGTTTAGTGAGTAGTCTGATAAGGCAACGTACAGCTAGGTACTCAGCAGTCGTCCCCCTCTAACCACCTTTTAAAGCCGCACTACTGCTGCGGCAGGCGAAGATGCACGACCTGCCCCTTCCTGCCCAGATCCCCCAAGGACTTGCCATTAAAGGTGATCTTGATGCCGGCGGCATTTCCCACGTCAACGATAAAAAACTCCCGTGCTTTGCGGCTCAATGTCTCCCCCGCCTTTAAGGTGATCTGGTATGAAGGGTTGCGGTCTTCCGTGATCTTGAGCCAGGTGTTTTCAGTAGCCTCAATATGAAGATTAAGTTCGGCATTGCTCGGAGGGGGCGTAGCACCTTCATGAACGACCATCGCCGGAGGCGGTGTCCGGGGTACATCGACCACAGCCTCGAGGGGCCGCTCTTTCACAGCGGTAACCGGTTTGGGAGCGGTTTCCTTCAGCTCGGTGCCGGTCACGATGTGCTGAATGGTCCTGAAAATTTCTTTTTCATGAAAGAAGGCATACATAGCAAAGGCGGTGGCAAAAATCGCCACGATAGCGGCGGCGTACAAGAGGTAGCGCTTGAAGGGTGTGCGGTCAAAAGTGATCTGAGCTGTAACAACTTCGACTTCTTCAGGCACCGCCTGTGTTTCGTCTACATGGCGCAGGTAATGGGCAAGGATGTCCCCCGCATCAATGCCGATAGCTTTTGCATAGCTTTCAATGAATTTTTTTGTATAAACAGGTGCCGGGAGGAGATGGAAGTCGCTGTTCTCAATAGCCTCCAGATTGGTGATGCTGATCCTCGTCATGAGGAAGATGTTCTCGAGTGTTAACCCCCGGGATTCTCTGAGGGCTTTAAGATCAGGTAGCTTCTGCAGAGGGGCAGATTTCACCGCTTCTTCGATATCTGGCGTTTTTCTTTCTTCACTCATGTTCATAAGTCCTGAAATGCGTTTTGTGATAACCACTTAGCACTAAGTGTACCGGTAAGCAACCACAAAACATTCTCCTGTCCATAAATTGCCAGAGGTGCCGGTAAATTCAGATTTTTGCATACTCTTTATACGAGGGGCTCAACTATGATACAGTTCGCGCACTAATCATTTTACAACAGACAGGTTGCCCATATGATAGCGTCAGAAACCCTTGCCAGACTTGAATTCGACAAGCTTCTTGTCGAAATTTCCCGCCATGCCCATAGCTCCTGCACCGCCGAACGGATCAACAGCATCCGGCCATGCACTGACCTTCTGGAAATAAGCACCACGTCAGGACGGGTCGCTGAAATCCGTGCCCTTGATCGTTCCGGTATTTCGCTTGCGCTGGGAAGGTTTGAGGAGATCCGTCCGCTTCTTGAGCTGTTGAGGCCGGTCGGGGCGATCCTGGCTCCGCTTGAGCTGTTGCTGTTTATTCCGGTACTGCGTCTGTACGCCGATCTGGCCAAGCAGCTTGCGTACCGTGACGATATCCCGCTGCTGAAATCATTAGAGCCGCAGTTGCGTGGTATGCCGGATATTCTCGAGCCGCTGGTGGCGTCTATTGACAGCGACGGCAGTATCATGGATTCCGCTTCGCCACTGCTTAAGGAGACCCGTCGCGCTAAGCGCGGCCTGGCGGGGCGCATCCGTAAAAAGATCGAGGAGATCATCCGCGACAGCGGTATTGAGAAGTTCCTCCAGGACGATTTTATCACGCAGCGCTCCGGTCGCTGGGTTATTCCGGTGCGCATGGATTCGAAGGGGATGGTCAAGGGGGTGGTGCATGACGTCTCATCGTCGGGTGAAACCGCGTTCATGGAGCCGCTGGAGATTATTCCGTTCGTCAACGAGCTGGAAAATCTGACCGCGGAAGAGAAGGCCGAGGAGATCAGGATACTACGTCAGCTATCAAGCTGGATTCGCGAGGACGCCGCTCAGATCGCCGCCAATTTTGAAACGCTGCTGGAAATTGACCGGTTGAACAGTATGGCACGCTTTGCCATTGAATATGACCTGGAGCCGGCAACGCTTAATGATGGTGGTGAGCTGCGTCTGGTGGATGCCCGCCACCCGCTGCTGCTGATGATGCAGAGGCGGGGAGTGCTTGATAACGTCGAACCGCTCGGGTTAGCGTTGGGGGGCTCTGCACCCGGTTCCGATTCCGTCATGGTCATCACCGGCCCCAACGCCGGCGGCAAGACCATCGCTCTCAAGACGGCGGGAATGCTGGTGCTGATGGCGCTCAGCGGTCTGCCGGTGCCGGCCGGTTCGCGCTCGACATTTCCGGTGCTTGATTCACTGCTGGTCGATATCGGTGATGACCAGTCGATCGAGCAGAGCCATTCAACCTTTTCGGCGCATGCCGCCAGGATCACGGCCATTCTTGGGCAGAGCGGCGCCCGCACCATGGTGCTGCTGGATGAACTTGGTGCCGGTACTGAGCCGTTGCAGGGGGCGGCTATCGCCTGCGGGGTCCTGCATGAACTGCAGCAGCAGGGAAGTATGGTCATTGCAACCACGCACCTGAGCGATATAATAGGATTTGTCCATCGCTCCCCCGGTATGATCAATGCCGGGATGGAGTTTGACGATGCCAGCTTCACGCCGCTCTACCGCCTGATTGTCGGTGAGCCGGGGCAGTCGCATGCTGTGGAGATCGCGCGTCGTTTCGGGATGCCGGAGCGGGTGATCTCCTTTGCCCGGCAGATGCTCGGCAATGCCGGCAGTGAATTTGCCGGGCTGTTGACCGAATTGCGCCAGCGGCGCAGCGAGTATGAAAAGCTTCGAAGCGGCCTGGAAGCGCGCGAACGTCTCCTTGACCAGCGGAGCGCAGAGCTTGACGAGCGTGCCGACCAGGTGCTCCAAATCCGCAAGGAAGCGGCCGAGAAAGGGTGGGATGATGCTCGCGAGCTGATTTCCGCGACGAGGCGTCGTACCAACGCACTGCTCGACGAGCTGAAACGCGAGAAACGGAGCGAGATTGTCGACGAGCTGCGCCGTACTGAAACAGAGCTGATTGAACAGCTTAAGCCGCAAGCCGTGCGTCCGGAGCTGCTGCCCCTGAAAGCCGTCACGCCGGGAGACACGGTTCATATCCGCACGTTGGGGTGTGACGGCGTTGTCCTCTCTTACGATGCCCGGAGCGGTAAAGCACGGGTCAGGGCCGGCCGGATGGAGCTGGACGTGCCTCTTGCCGAGTTGGCCAAAGCGCAGGGAAAAGGTGAGGCCGGGAAGGGGAGGCGTGTTGCCGCTCCCTGGAAGGTCGATATCGTCGGTAGCGAGCAGGGTGAACTGAAGCTGATCGGGATGCGGGTGGAGGAGGCGTTGACGGAGCTGGAGCCGTTCATCAACCACGCCCACGCCGCCGGACTGCGTGAAGTACGCGTTATTCACGGGCTTGGCAGCGGCCGGTTGCGGGATGCGGTGCGGGAGGAGCTGGCGCGGCATCCGCTGGTCGAGGGGTGCCGCCCGGGTGAGCCCCATGAAGGCCGCGATGGTGCAACGGTGGTGACGCTGAGAGTGTGAAATTATTTCTTCATCGGGGGGTGCCACCATGCCGGAAAAGAAAATCGGGGAACTGCTGGTAGAAAACAAGCTGCTAACGGCCGAGCAATTCAATGAGGCTCTTGAGCTTCAGCGGATGAACCCGTCACAGCCGATCGGCCAGCTGCTGTGCCAGCTGGGGCTGTTGAAGAATGTCGATCTGGAATACGTTCTGGATCACAACAACAAGCGGCGCAAATTGGGCGATATTCTTATCTCCCTGAACCTGATTGATGAAGAGCGTCTCAATATCGCCCTTGAAGTCAGCAAGCTGGAAAAAATTCCGCTCGGCAGGGCGCTGATCCGGCAGCATCTTGTTGAGGAAGAGCAGATGTCCCGTGCGGTTGCATCCCAGCATGACCTTAAGTTCGTCAGCCTGGCCGGCGTACGCTTTGACCGGGAAATGTCTGCATTTATCAACGCATCGTTTGCGCAGCGCCACCGTATCGTGCCGATCAGGTGCAGGGACAATTGTCTGACGATCGCCATGGCATACCCGCTTCAGCGTGACGAGCTTGCCCAGCTTGAGAGCTGGACCAATATGCGGATTGTTCCGGTCATCGCCAAGGAGAGTGATATTGTTCTTGCCCAGCAGAAGGTGTTCAGGTTGAACGGTACTGCGAGCCATGAAGAGCTTAATTTCGAGTTGTCCGAAGACCAGATGCGGGAAAGCGGCAAGTCTAAATATGTCGCTGATTTTATCAGCGCCGATGTTGATTTTCTCGTTAAGCGCATTATCACCAGCGGTATCAGGGACGGTGCCAGCGATATCCATCTGGAGTCTACCGAACAGGGGATGGAGGTTCGTTACCGTATCGACGGTATTCTGCAAATGATCGAAATGGGGGCTGACGAGGTGTTGATAAGTCCCAATGCCCGGCAGATAGTTTCCAAGATCAAGATTATGTGCGACATGGACATTGCGGAGCGGCGCAGGCCTCAGGACAGCAGTTTCAAGATGAAAGTGGCCAAGGGCGGGGACGTTCGCGGGGTTGATTTCCGTGTTTCCACGGTGCCGACCCAATATGGCGAAAATGTTGTTGTCAGAATTCTGGACAAACGGAGCGGCCCCATCTCCCTTGAGTCGCTCGAATATTCACCCCAGCATGTTTCGGCGCTGCATCAGGCGTTGGACAAGCCGACCGGCATCTTTCTGGTGACCGGCCCGACCGGATCCGGCAAATCCTCCACGCTGTATGCGCTTCTCTCCCGCATCAACACTCCGGGCGTTAAGACTCTGACAATTGAAGATCCGATCGAATACGCCATTGACGGCATTACCCAGACTGAAGTCAATGAAGTTATCGGCAACTCCTTTGCGCGGCTGTTGCGTGCTTTTTTGCGCCAGGACCCGGATAACATAATGGTTGGCGAGATTCGTGATCTCGAGACCGCCACGATCTCGATGCGTGCCGCCTTGACCGGTCATACGGTGCTTTCGACTCTGCACACCAACGATGCAACCAGTGCCGTAACACGGCTTATCGATATGGGGGTTGAGCCGAGCCTGATTGCCACGACCCTCCGCTGTGTGCTGGCGCAGCGCTTGGTACGCCGCGTCTGTCAGAAGTGCCGGGTACGCTATACTCCGGCAGAGCAGATTCTGATGGAGTTCGGTGTGCCGGTTGACGGTGGTATGCTCTTTGTCCAGGGAAAGGGGTGTCCTGTGTGCAACTATACCGGATTCAGTGGCCGCCTCCCGATTGTCGAACTGTGGATACCGAGTCGTGACGAACTGCTGCTGTTCAACCGGCAACCCGATAACCAAATCCTGCGTAATACCGTGTTTGCACAATCTAACCGCCAGACAATGATTGAAGACGGTTTCCGCCGCGTACAGGCGGGAGAAACGACACTGGAGGAGTTGTTGCGCGTTGTTCCGTTCGAGCAGATCGAGGCGGGAAGAGAAAAGATCGCACGGCTCTTTGCGACATGATGAAGCGGTGCAGGGATGCCGATTTATTCCCCGGTTTAATGTGCTGCTTTAACTCGTTGCCTTTGGATTACATTGGTGCTAACTTATTTCAAATTATTTTGACAGGCGGTGATCCACGGTGAGGGAACGGGCATTACGTGATAGGGAACAACAGCTCCAGGCGGTCCTGGATATGTCCCGGGCCGGAATATTCATGACTCATGCCAACAGGTGGACCATTTCATATGCCAACGAGCGCATGGCAGAGCTGTTCGGATGTGCTCTGGCCGAACTTGACGGCACAGCGTTTCTCGATTACGTCCATCCCGCAGAAATTGAAAGCGCCAAGCTTGATATGCACATGATGATCACCGGAGAAGTTGACCAGATCAAGGCGGAACGCCGCTTTGTCGGTAAAGACGGCAGTGAATTCTGGGGTGACCTCACCGCGCAGCCTCTTGTAAAGGGAGACGGCACTCTGCAGGGCGTCATGGTTACCATTTACGACGATACGGAGCTTCGCAACAAGGAGATGTCATTAAGCATCGTAGAAAACAACTATTGGGAAATATTCAACGCGACAAATGACGCGGTATTTGTCCATGATGCTTATACCGGCGCCATCGTTGAGGCAAATAAGTCGGTCGAGAAGATGTACGGTTACTCCCGCGAGGAAATTTTCTTCATGAACGTCAATGATTTCAGCTCGGGAGAGCCTCCCTATTCGTTGGGTGATGCCATCAGCTGGATACGGAAGGCTTCTGAAGAGGGACCGCAGTCCTATGAATGGCTCGGCAAGAAGAGCAGCGGTGAGCTGTTCTGGGCTGAAGTGTCGCTCACGTCATCCCATATCGGCGGGGAGGGGCGCGTTCTCTCTGTCATGAGAGACATCAGCGACCGGAAGGAAATTGAGACAAAGCTTCAGTATCTCAGCTCCCACGACTCTTTAACCGGACTGTACAACCGCTCATTCTTTGAGACAGAATTGGAGCGTGCGGTTAAAGGGAGAAGATACCCGGTTAGTATCATCGTTGCCGATCTTGACGGTCTCAAGCAGGTAAATGATACCCACGGGCACGAGGCTGGTGACGCGTTGATCAAATCGGCGGCAAAAATTCTGAACTGTGCGTTCAGATCTGAAGACCTTGTGGCGCGTACCGGTGGTGATGAATTTGTCGTACTGCTGCTTGAGGCGGATGAGCAGAAGAGTTGTGCACTGCAGAAACGGATCCGCGAAGCAGAAATGCGGCTGAACAGTGAAAACGGGGCGGTTCAGGTACGACTCTCCATGGGAAGTGCAACAGCGTATCTGCCAAGCGATATGGGGACGCTCATAAGCCAGGCCGATAAGCGTATGTATGAAGACAAATCTTCCTATAAACAGAGCGGCAACGTGTTAAGCTCCTATCGTTCACTTGCGGCATTTAGTCCTGATAGGGCCTCTTCCCTGCGGTTGGATTTTTGATCAAATTTTATAGCAGCGCAGTATAAACCGGCGTGAAATGCGGCCGGTCTGACACCGTAGCGATTCGCCGCTGTCGTTATTTCTCCCCTCCAGTCATTCCTCTTTTAATGTGTACGTTCGTCATATACTGCCAACCGATCCGGCAAACAATAGCTGAAGATTTTAAAGTGTCTTAGCGGGTGACAGTTGTCCCCTGAGAATGTAGTATCGAGCAGATTTTTTACAAATGGAGGATTTCCCCGCATGCCACTGAGCATCCTTACCGCACTTTCCAAACGTATACTGGTGATTGACGGTGCCATGGGCACCCAGCTTCAGGCTCGCAATCTAAGCGCCGAAGATTTCGGCGGCGCCCAATATGAAGGATGCAACGAATATCTGACCCTGACCCGCCCGGATGTCATCGAAGACGTTCACCGTGACTATCTCGCTGCCGGGGCCGACATCGTCGAGTCCAACACGTTCGGCTCGACCGGTATCGTGCTGGCAGAGTATGGCCTGCAGGATCAGGTCTTTGAGCTGAACAGGCAGGCGGTGTTGATCGCCCGCCGGGCGTGCGCCGCCTTCTCAACCCCGGACAAGCCGCGCTGGGTGGCCGGTTCGATGGGGCCGACCACCCGGACCATCTCCGTTACCGGCGGGGTGACCTTTGACGGGTTGGTGCAGGCGTTCCGCGGGCAAACCCTGGGGCTGCTGGCGGGGGGAGTCGATCTGCTGCTGCTGGAAACTGCCCAGGATACGCTGAATCTGAAGGCCGCCGCCGAAGGGATCAGGCTGGCGTTTGAAGAGTCCGGTCAGCGGGTGCCGCTGATGATTTCCGGCACGATCGAACCGACCGGAACGATGCTCGCCGGTCAGGGGGTAGAGGCGCTCTACACGAGCCTCGCCCATCTGGAGGACAGCCTCGGTCTGATCAGCATCGGCCTGAACTGCGCCACCGGGCCGGAGTTCATGACCGACCACCTCCGAACGCTGTCTGATCTGGCCTGTTGCCATGTCTCGGTCTATCCGAACGCCGGTCTCCCGGATGAGAACGGCCACTATGCCGAATCACCCGATTCTCTCGCCGCAAAGCTGTCCCGCTTTGTTGATGAGGGGTGGCTCAATATCGTCGGCGGCTGCTGCGGTACGACGCCGGCTCACATCGCCGCCATCGCCACCATGGTATCCGGCAAGTCGCCGCGCCGCCCATCAGTCACACGGCGCCGGGTCGTGTCAGGGATCGAGGTGCTTGTCATCGAAGATGATGCGCGGCCGGTGCTGGTGGGGGAACGCACCAACGTCATCGGCTCACGCAAGTTCAAGAACATGATCGTGGCGGAGCGTTTCGAGGAGGGGGCCGAGATCGCCCGGGACCAGGTCAAAGGGGGCGCACAGGTAATCGACGTCTGCGTCGCCAACCCGGATCGCGACGAGGCTGCCGACATGACGCACCTTCTGGAGTTTTTGCCGCGCAAGGTGCGGGCGCCGATCATGATCGACTCCACCGACCCGCAGGTGATGGAGCTGGCGCTGCAACGGCTGCAGGGAAAATGCCTGTTCAACTCCATTAACCTGGAAGATGGCGAAGGTCGCTTTGCCCAGGTTTCGGCGCTCATTCACCGCTACGGCGGTTCCGTGGTCGTCGGCTGCATCGATGAAGACCCGCAGCATGGCATGGCGGTCACGAGAGAGCGGAAGCTGGCGGTCGCCAGGCGTTCCTACGACCTGCTGGTCAACAAATACGGCCTCCGCCCGGAAGATCTGATCTTCGACCCGCTCGTCTTTCCGGTCGGCAGTGGCGACGTCAACTATATCGGTTCGGCCGTGGAAACCATCGAAGGGGTGCGGCTGATTACGGAACACTTTCCGCGCTGCAGTACGATTCTCGGGATATCAAACGTCTCCTTCGGCCTGCCGCAGGCGGGACGGGAGGTGCTGAACGCCGTCTTCATTCACCATTGCGTCAAGGCTGGCCTGACCTACGCCATCGCCAACACCGAAAAGCTGGAGCGCTACGCCTCCATCCCCCCTGAAGAGCTTCGCCTGGCAGACGATCTGATCTTCTGGCGTGGTGACGATCCGATCGCCGCGTTTGCTGCCGCATTCCGGGACAAAAAGCCGGTATCCCATGCTCCTGCGGCGGAACTGCCGCTGGACGAGCGGTTGCCGCTCTACATCATCGAAGGGATCAAAAACGGCTTAGCCGCCGATCTCGATGCAACCCTAACCCGGGGCGACAAGCCGCTGGACATCATCAACGGACCGCTCATGGCCGGCATGGCCGAAGTCGGGCGGCTGTTTAATGACAATCAGCTGATCGTGGCCGAGGTGCTGCAGTCGGCCGAGGCGATGAAGGCTGCCGTGGCCCATCTGGAACCGTATCTGGAGAAGGGGGAGAGTGCAAGCAAAGGGAAAATGCTGCTGGCAACGGTCAAGGGGGATGTTCACGACATCGGCAAGAATCTGGTGGAGATCATTCTTTCCAACAACGGTTTCCAGGTGGTCAACCTCGGGATCAAGGTCGGCCCCGAAGCGCTGATCGAGGCCGCGCGGCGGGAACAGCCGGACTTCATCGGCCTCTCCGGCCTGCTCGTCAAGAGCGCCCTGCAGATGGCGATAACGGCGACCGACCTGAGAGCGGCGGGGATCAATGTGCCGCTGATGGTCGGCGGTGCGGCGCTGTCGCGTACCTTTGCCGACACCCGCATCGCCCCGGAATACGGCGCCCCGGTACTCTACGCCAAGGACGCCATGGCAGGGCTTGAGCTGGCAAACCGCTTGGCCGATCCGGGCACGCGGGGGGCGCTGCTGGAAGAAACGGCGCTCCGCCAGCAGGCTGCCTGCGTGGAGAGGGCCGCCAGGAGTGCGGCGGCTCCAACTGCCGCAGTAAGCAGCGTCCGCTCCGCGCTGCGGGATGATGCGCCAATCCTCCCGCCACCGGATCTTGAGAGTCACACCCTGCGCGACATCCCGCTGAAGCAGGTGATTCCGTTCCTGAACCGTCAGATGCTCTATACAAAACACCTGGGGCTGATCGGTTCGGTTGAAAAACTGTTGGCCGCCGGCGACGAAAAGGCGCTCAAGCTGCACGGTGCGGTTGAGGAGATGCTGGTACGAGTTGAGCGCGAAGGGCTCATCCAGCCGCAGGCGATCTATCGCTTCTATCCGGCCAACAGCGAGGGGAATGATCTGATCCTGTTCGATCCGGCAGATCCGGTGAAAGAGACGATGCGTATCAGTTTTCCGCGTCAGTCCGCCGGTGAGCGGCTCTGTGTGGCGGACTTTGTCCGTCCTCTTGCCGGCGGCGTACGCGATAATATGGCGCTGTTCGTGGTCAGCTGCGGTCGGGGTGTCAGGGAGAAGAGCGAAGCGATGAAGGAGTCGGGAGATTATCTCAATTCGCACCTGCTGCAGGCGCTGGCGCTGGAGCTGGCGGAGGCGACCGCCGAGTTCCTGCATAAGCGGATCCGTACCTCGTGGAGCATTGTGGATGATCCGGCCATGAGCATGAAAGGGTTGTACAACGCCGGATATCACGGTATCCGCGTTTCCTTCGGCTACCCGGCCTGTCCGGAACTGGCCGACCAGCAGAAGCTGTTCCGCCTGCTGGAACCGGAATCTATCGGCGTTCAGTTGACCGAGGGAGACATGATGGATCCGGAGGCCAGCGTATCCGCTCTCGTGTTCCATCATCCAGAGGGGCGTTATTTTGACGTGTCCCGCTAAGGGGGGAGCTCAGTTAAGTGGGGTGTGGACGAGCGGCTTCTGCGCGACGAGCCTGCCCAACTCCTCCAGCAGCAGCTCATCCTCTGCACGCAGGGTCGTTTCGACAAACGTGCGTTCGCGCCGGGATAGTGACAGGTCGCTACAGAGGGTGCCGAACTCCGCGACGTCGTTCATGCACCCGAGGATGGTCTGGTATTCCTTGAGCAGTCCGAGTGTGGAGGTGTAATCGCGCTTCAGTACCGGTGCGGTAATCTCCAGAAAGTAGCGCCATTTTTTGATGGCGATGCGAAGGGCGTGACGGGATTCACGCTGCCCGGGGGCGAGTGCTGTGGGCAGGAGCAGCTCTATAGTCTGAAACAGGGCGGCGCCGGTGTCGGAAAAACAGGTTGCGAGGGGCAGTGTGGTGTTGTGCGCGATTTGGCTCTCTTCAAGCGTATCCGCCGCTTTGCATACGCTCCGGTTGAGACGGCGATGGTCAAAATCCTTCAGGACTTTTTCAATGCGGAGCAGCTCGCCGCTGCGCATGAGGGTGAGAAAGTAGGATAGCTGAAAGCCTGCAACCGCTTCGGCGGGGATGCGCCGCCGAAAGAACTGCAGCGCCTCGTCAATGTTGCGCAGGCCACCCAGCGTCCGTGTCAGCCCCCGGAGGTCTTTTTTCAGCCGTGCCGTGATTTTGGGCGGCAGCCAGGGCTCGAACAGGCGCAGCGCGGCCCGGAAGCGGCGGGATGATACCCGCAGGTCGTGAATGGCCTCGATATCGGAGGTTTTCAGCACCTCGCGCCGTAAGCGCAGCAGCTCATGCCACTGTTCAAGCACAATGTCCCGTGACCGTTTTGCAATAGCCGCCTGCATCGTTCAGACCTTGGCCAGGATTTTCAGCAGGTGCGGCACCATCTGCTTCTTGCGCGACATGACGTTCTTCAGCTCGTACAGATGTGGCTCCAGTTGCGGATATTCCATGACATGGGCGATGCGGGTGTGTCCCTCTACCAAAAATAGCGTCGTTTCAGTGGTTATATCGGTCACCATCAGCCCGGCGATGAAGAGATTGTCGCGCCGCTTGATCTCCGCCAGCGCAGAGAGCAGCTCCTCCTTCATGCGGTAAAATTCGTCAAAGCCGATCACCTCAACCTGTCCGAGTCCGATGCTGTATTTTTCATGGGTAAAGAGTTTGAAGTCGGCAGCAACGACCCGGTCGGCCGAGCCGTAGTTTTTGAGGGAGCTGCTGGCGGCAAAAATATCACGGCCGAAATCGGCGGCAATGACTCCGGAGCGCTCTTCCAGCCAGGAAGCCATCTGGTGGTCGGCATCGGTTGTGGTCGGTGATTTGAGAATAACCGTGTCGGAAAGGATCCCCGCAAGCAGCAGCGTGGCAATCTGGCGGTCCGGCTCCAGGCCGCTTTCCCGGTAGCGTCGGGCTACGAGGGTACAGGTGCTGCCGACCGGTGAAGTTATAAAGGAGATCGGGGAGTTTGAGTGGCTGTTGCCAAGTTTGTGGTGGTCGATGACTTCGGCAATTTCTACCAGTTCGGCACCCGGCACCGCCTGTCCCAGTTCGTTGTGGTCCACCAGGATTAGGCTGTAGGGGAGTGGTGCGAGGAGGGACGACTTGGTCGCGACTCCGGCCAGTGTGCCGTCACCCTCCAGTGCCAGCACCGCTGAAATATTGGTTCCGAGCAGCTTCTGGCGGAGGGCGACAAGCGATTTGTCGACGCCGATATCGGCAAACTCCTGTTCGGCAAGGCAGGCGACCGGTGTGGAGAGCCGCGCCAGCCAGGCGGCGGTTGCGGTGTCGTGGGGTGTCAGCAGCACAGATACCCCCAGCTTTTGGGCCAGCTCGAGTAAATCCTCCTCCAGCCGATGGCCGCCGGTCACCACCAGTACCCGTACGCCCCGTTCAATGGCGGCAAGCTGGATTGTGCGACGGTTTCCGGTCATGATCAGGAGTTCGCGCGGGTCGTAGCCATCGATCATGCTGCTGAATGATTCCTCCAGCATCGCTCCGATGAACAGGTTCAGGGTGATCAGGGTGTCGTCGCCTGTTCCGCTTTCAAGATGTCCGGCAAGAGTTTTGGCCAGACTCAGTAAGCTGGTTGTGACCTGGCGGAGCTTGTCCCGGCAGGGGAGCAGATAACTTTCCGACAGATGCAGCAACGATAGGATGCCGCATGGCCTGTTTTCATCATCAACCACCGGCAGAACCCGAACACCGCTCTTGTTGAACAGTTCCAGCGCTACATAGGCCGAGTCCTTGCGGTCAATAGTGACCGGTTGTCGTTTCAAGGTGTCGCGCACCTTGGGGTGGACATCCGCCAGAAATAGCGGGTCAGGAATGCCGAGACGGTCAAGGATGTAGCGGGTCTGAGGGTTTGGCGCGCCGGCCATGGCGGCAATGACGCTGCTGTCACCCTGGCGCTGTTTCAGTGCAGCATAGCCGATAGCGGAGGCGATGGAGTCGGTGTCAGGGTTGCGGTGGCCGATAACATACGTGGTTTTGATCATAATGGTCTCGGTGATATGGATTTAACCCCTCCCCGCTCCCTTTAGGCCCCAAAGAGTCCTTATCAGGGGAGAGCTTTTAAGCCTCCCCCCTGATAAGGGGGGAGTGAGGGGGGGTAGCTAGTTTTTCCAGTCTCTGCTGCGGGCAGCCGCCTGGAGGGATTCTACCTCTTTGAGGATTTCCATGTAGGTGGCGTAGCGTTCTGCCGGGATGCGTCCCTGTTCGACAAGCTCCAGCACGGCACACCCAGGTTCTGTGCGGTGGCGACAGTTGCGGAATTTACAGGCGACATCCCGATGCGCTTCAAAGCCGGGAAAATACTCGGCCAACTCTTCGACCGTTATATCGACCAGGCCAAAATCGCGGAAACCGGGGGTGTCAACCAGCTCACCGCCACCCGCAAGCGCGTGCAGCGTGGAAACGGTGGTGGTGTGTCGCCCCATCCCCTTGTATTCACTGAGGCTTCCAACCTTGAGATCTATTTCAGGGCAGAGCGCATTAAGCAGGGAGCTCTTGCCGACGCCGGTCGTGCCGACAAAGGCGCCGCGATGTCCTTCGCTTAGAAACTCTTCCAGCGGAGCAAGTCCGCTCCGCTCGGCGGCGCTGATCGGGAAAATCTGCACGGAGCCGCCATACACCCTTTTGAGTTCTTCCAGAAGTTCTGTCGTACCTTCAAGGTCACATTTATTGACGACTAAAAACGGCTGCAACTGTGCTGACTGGGCGGCAACAATCGCACGATCGATAAAGCCGCCCGGCGAAAGCGGTGCGACAACAATCCCCAGGACATCCAGGTTTGCGCCCACCAGATGGACCCCACCCCTCGCATCACGCCGCTGCAGCTCGGTCCGGCGCGGCAGGCGTTTCAGTACCTCTCCGGTGACAACGACGTTGTCACCGACCACATGCCCGGAGTTGCGCTTGACCCGCACCATCCGGCGCTGGCCGCTTTCAAACAAAACCTCAACCGATATGCCGTGGTGCGCAACTATCAGACCGTTAGGCGTAAAACTGCTCATGGGACTCTGTTCCGATTTTATAAATGGATTATCCTGACCGGAGTTGTCGGGACTAAATGGCCAATCTTGACAGCCGGTTATAAATCTAGCATACAATCAGACAATAACCTAGCACAGCCGGGAAAATGAGACCATAATATCTGCACTGATGGGCAATGACGCACAAGAGGACGTACATGATGACCGAAAGCCACCACCCCTTCCAGCGGCTTACCCCCACTTTTGTCATGGACGCCGTGGAAAGTCAGGGTTTTTTCTGTGATAGCCGCATATTTGCACTTAACAGCTATGAAAACCGTGTGTATCAGGTCGGCATAGATGAAGCGCAGCCGCTGATTGCCAAGTTTTATCGTCCGAATCGCTGGAGCGAAGCGCAGATCCTGGAGGAACACAATTTCTGCTTTGAGCTTGTCGAGCATGAACTCCCTATTGTTGCGCCGCTTAAAAATTCCGCGGGGACAAGTTTGTTGCAGTACGATGGGTTTCACTTTGCTCTGTACCCACGGCAGGGGGGGCATGCTCCGGAGTTTGATAATCTCGATAATCTGAAAATACTGGGGCGATTGCTCGGACGGATTCATGGTGCCGGGGCGGTCAAGGCGTTTGCACATCGTCCGGCACTGGATCGTCAGAGTTTCGGCACGGAGAGCGTGCGTCTGATTGAAGAGCGTTTTATCCCTGACGAGTACCGTGCCAGTTATGTCGCGGTGACGGGGCAGCTGCTCGAAGCTATTGATGCCATCCTGGCTGAGGTCGGTCCGGTCCGGGTCATCCGTACGCATGGCGACTGCCATGCCGGGAATATCCTCTGGCGCGACAACGCTCCGCATTTTGTCGATTTCGATGATGCCCGTATGGCTCCTGCTGTACAGGACCTCTGGATGATGTTTTCAGGGGAGCGGCCCCGGCAGCTGGCCCAGCTGGATTCGCTGCTGGAGGGGTACCGGGAGTTTAATGATTTTGACCCTCGGGAGCTGCGCCTGATTGAGCCGCTCCGTACCTTGCGCATGTTGCACTACAGCGCCTGGCTGGCCCGGCGTTGGGGGGACCCGCTCTTTCCGCACACCTTTTTCTGGTTTAATACCACGCGCTACTGGGGTGAGCATATTCTGGAGTTGCGTGAACAGCTGGCCGCGCTGTGTGAACCTCCCCTTGAGGTGCGGTGAACCAGTGAGTCTGCAGCGGCTACTTTCTTTCCCTGAGCAGATCCCTGATTTCCGCGAGCAACAGTTCCTGGTTTGGTGGCGCTGCCGGTTCAGCAGCAGCCTCTACTTCCTTTTTCTTCAGAGTATTTATCGCCTTTATAGCCATAAACATGGCGGCGGCAATGATGGTGAAGTCGATGATTGTCTGTAAGAATTTCCCGTAGCTGATGACCACAGCCGGCTTTTTGTCCACCGCTTCCTGGACGATAACCGACAGGTTAGAAAAATCGACACCTCCCAATAGTACGCCGATGGGCGGCATAATCACGTCACCGACAAGGGATGATATTATCTTGCCAAATGCCGCGCCGATAATTATACCAACCGCCATGTCAACTACATTTCCCTTTACAGCGAACTCTTTGAACTCCTTCAGCATTCCCATGACGATTTCCTCCTGCGATGGTTTCTACTGTTCGTCTGAACAATAATGAATAGTAATGAATTCAATCGTACCAGCAACCATGGGTAAAGCAATATCTTTTCTGTAAAAGAGTTGACGTATTGACTAATGACGGTATTAGTGTCAAAAAGAGATATCGTTAGCAGAGCAGGGAATACCTTGCAGACCACATAATGAAGGAGTTTAGAATGGCCAAAGCATCAGCCCGCCACATCCTGGTGGCAACCAAAGAAGCGTGTGAAGCGCTGAAAGTAAAGATCGAAGCGGGGGAGGATTTTGCATCCTGTGCCCGTGAAAATTCCCAGTGCCCTTCAGGCAGAGATGGCGGAAATCTCGGCGAGTTCAGTCCTGGGCAGATGGTAAAAGAGTTTGATACCGTTGTATTTTCAGGCGAGGTCGGGAAAGTTCTCGGGCCTGTACAGACCCAATTCGGTTATCACCTGATCGAAGTCACCAAGCGCACAGCGTAAACTAGAGGGATATGTACGATGAAGTTACTGGATGGAAAGGTATGTGCTGCAAGCCTGGTGTCGGAGATCTCTAAAAAGGTAACCGGCTATGTCGCTTCCGGCTTACGCAAGCCGCATATGACCGTGATCCTTGTCGGAGAGCATGCGCCCAGTGAGTCGTATGTTAAATCAAAGATCAAGTCATGCGAAAGCGCCGGTTTTGAAAGTGCACTTCTCCGCTTTCCAGAGAGCGTTATGGAGGCGGAACTGCTGGCAAAGATAGCCGAAATCAATGCCGATCCGGCGACTGACGGTCTGATTGTACAGCTGCCGCTGCCGAAACATATCAATCAGCAACACATTATCAATGCAATTGATCCGGAAAAAGATATTGACGGTTTTCATCCCACCAATTTCGGCCGCATGACCCTGGGACAGAAGGCTTTCCGGCCGGCCACTGCGTACGGCATCTGCAAGCTGCTGCAGTTTTACGAGATACCGGTCAAAGGGAAGCATTGTGTCGTTATCGGCCGCTCCAACATCGTCGGTAAGCCGATTTCAATCATGCTGTCCAACGATTTCGAAATCGGTAATGCAACGGTTACGCTCGCCCATATAGAAACGCCACCTGAGCTCTTGCTGGACGAGACGCAGCGGGCGGATATTATTGTCGTAGCGGTCGGTATTCCCGGATTTATTACGGAGGATATGGTCAAAGAGGGGGCTGTGGTGATCGATGTCGGCATCAATCGTCTCGAAAACGGCAAGTTGGTGGGGGACGTGGATTTTGAAAATGTCAGCAAGAAATGTTCATGGATAACTCCGGTGCCCGGTGGTGTCGGCAGGATGACCGTGGCCGCTCTGATGGTAAATACACTGATGGCGTATCAGAACAACTTTGACCTCATCTGATCTGTTTGATGTCTGATAGTTCCATGTAACAAAAAAAACGGCTGTTTGGCCGTTTTTTTTGTTACTACCCGGTTTTTAAAGGTCAGTGCTGACTTTTCACCGTTGCGCGTGGTAATGACCATCCTTTACGAATAGCCAGCAGTCGCACGATGATAACGACCGCGGCTGCAACAACCAGTGACCAGTTAGCGGGCAATGATGTCAGATGGAGCAGATACAACAACGTTCCCCCTGCAATGCAGGCGGAAGCATACACTTCCCGCTGCAGCACAAGCGGGACCCGGTTGGATAGTACATCCCTGATCATCCCCCCGGCCGTGGCGGTCATAACTCCCATCATGACAGAACCAAAAAAACCGATATGATATTCAAGTGCTTTGCCGGTGCCGATAACGACAAACGTGCCAAGGCCGACAGCGTCAAAATACTGGAGCGGATGCTGCAAAAATTCCATCTTGTGATGAAAGATGAATACCAGAAGAGAAACGACGAGGGAGAGGTACAGGTAGGTCTCGTCTTTAAGGATGAAGGGGGGAGCCCCGAGCAGTAAATCCCGCACAGTTCCCCCCCCGTTTGCCGTTACCAACCCCAGCAGCACTACTCCGAACAGATCCATATCGCGGCGGATACCGGCCCACGCCCCGGAAGCGGCAAAGGCGGCTGTCCCCAGGAGGTCCAGTGAGTAGAGGAGGCTCATCAGTACTACTGAATGCTTATCAGTTCGATCTCAAAAGTAACGTCTTCCCCGGCGAGCGGGTGATTGGCATCAAACGTAACCTGGTCTTCCGTTGTTTCAAGAACGACAACTTCCAGCTCTTCGTCATCTTCGTTGGAGAGGCTCAGTTCATCGCCGACTTCAGGGATGAGGTCTTCCGGAAGATCGCTGCGCGGTACAGTGAAGATCTTTTCTTTGTCGTACTCGCCGAAAGCGTCGGCAGCAGCGATCTGAACGGTTTTCTTCTCGCCGGGAGTCATGCCGACAATTGCAGCATCAATCTGTGGGAAAAGGATCTCTTCTCCGAGAACAAATGTCATCGGGCCGCTTTCGTGTCCGCCACAGCCGCATTCATCGTCGTCACAGCCGTCCTCGCAACAATCATCGTCGCAGCATCCTTCATCGCCACATTCCATGTCTTCGAGAGTCGAGTCGAATATCGTTCCATCTTCCAGTTTGCCGGTAAAGTTGATTGTTACGGTGTTGCCTTTTTCTGCTTGTGCCATTGTTTTGCCTCTCATTGCGTGTATAGTGATATTGATGCAACTGTCTAGGGTACTGGAGACCACATTGATAGTCCAGAAAAATAATGGTGAGGGCAAAAATAAAAGGGGCGGACCTTCCGGTCCGCCCCTTTGTGCAGTGTTGTTGCTAGTCTACCGATTTACGTAAAAAAGTCGGAATGTCGTACTGGTCCTCGTCTTCTTCGATAAAAGAGACGGCAGGGCGTATCCTTGTAACGTTTTCTGCTTTGTCGCGATCGCGTTGGAATGTCGGGCGGTCGAGAGATACCGGGCTGGCGACGACATGCTTGTCTGCCAATGACAGGCTGCTTCTGCGCGAATCCCGTCCTTTCTCGGCATCAAAACGATCACCAAAACCGGTCGCTATGACGGTTACCTTGATGTTTTCACCCATTTCGTCATCGCGGACAACACCGATCTTGATGTTGGCTTCCTCGTGAACTTTTTCGTGAACGATGCGGTTGACTGAGTTGTAATCGTCCATGGTCATGGAGGTGGAGCCGGTGATGTTAACCAGCACGCCTTTAGCTCCGGAGATGTCATTGTCTTCCAGCAACGGGCTTGAGATGGCGTTGTTGACGGCATCAGCCGCACGGTTTTCGCCACTGCCCATGCCTATTCCCATCATCGCCATGCCGCGCACGCTCATGACGGTTTTTACATCGGCAAAGTCCAGGTTCATCAGGCCGGTGGAGGTGATCAGTTCGGAAATCCCTTGAACCGCTTGGCGAAGCACGTCGTCTGACGGTTTGAAGGCATCGAACAGCGACATGTTTTTACTGGCCAGGCTGATGAGGCGATCATTGGGGATAATGATCAGTGAGTCGACATGCTTCTTCAGTTCCGCAATCCCCTGGTCGGCGAGGAGCGTGCGGGCCTTGCCTTCATAGGTAAACGGTTTGGTCACGACTCCGACGGTCAGGACACCGGTTTCGCGTGCGGCTTCGGCGATAACCGGAGCCGCACCGGTACCGGTGCCGCCGCCCATACCGGCAGCGATGAAAACCAGGTCAGCGCCTTTGATGGCCTCGGTCAGTTGCTCCTTGTTTTCGAGAGCCGCCGCCGTTCCGACTTCCGGTTTTGAACCGGCGCCGAGTCCTTTGGTCAGTTCACGGCCCAGCTGCAGTTTGACTGGAGCTTTCGAGGTGCGGAGTGCCTGGGCATCAGTGTTGGCAACGATGAAGTCTACTTTATGTATGGAACTGGATATCATGGTGTTGACGGCGTTCCCGCCACCACCACCGACTCCAATTACTTTAATTACAGCGCTCTGTTCAATGGTTTCATCAAATTCAAACATGCGGTCCCCCCTATATGGTTTATGGCTTAAATTCAATAATCAATGACGAAATGTAACCTCAATTCAGCCAAGAATCAAAAGAAAAAATAATATAATTTTCAGCGAAAAAAGGTGTCTTTAAAAAACAGTGTGTTAGGGGCTTGTGGGCGGTAACGGCGGGCGGTTGTCGCTGCACTGATGGAGAACCGGCCGCTTATCCGGGTGGAAATAAACGGCCGTACATTACATAGCAGTTAGAAACTGTCGACTAGAAAAATTCGCCGAACCAGCTTTTCATTCGTCCGAAAACAGACCCGAACAGGTTTGCTTCCGGTTTGCCGGTCGGGAACTCGCGGGAGCCGGAGTTGCGGCTGCCGTACACAACAAGGCCGACGCCGGTTGCATATACCGGAGATTTTACGACATCGGTCAGGCCGCCGATCTTCTGCGGCAACCCACGACGTACCGGCAGGTTGAAAATCTGTTCGGCAAGTTCCGGTATCCCCTCGAGAATGCTGGAACCGCCGGTAATGACGACGCCTGATGCGATGGAGTCTTCGAGGCCGGATTTAATGATCTCGCGATTCACCAGCGAGAAGATCTCCTCCATGCGCGGCCCGAGAATTTCACAGAGCACGTTACGCGAAAGTTCACGCGGTTTGCGACCACCGACGCTTGGCACCTCTATCTTGTCTTCTTTGCCAACCAGGGAGGCAAGGCAGCAGCCGTACTTCTGCTTGATCTTCTCCGCTTCCGCGAACGGAGTGCGCAGCCCGACCGCAATGTCATTCGTCAGCTGATTGCCGCCCAGCGAAATAACCGATGTATATTTAATCGCGCCATCGGCAAAGATTGCAATGTCGGTTGTACCGCCACCGATATCCACCATGCAGACGCCAAGCTCTTTTTCATCTTCGGACAGGACCGCGTGTGATGACGCCAACTGCTCCAGCACGATGTCGGCAACATCCAGGCCGGCCCGGTTGCACGATTTTACGATGTTCTGGGCACTGGCAACGGCGCCGGTTACTATATGCACCTTGCCTTCCAGCCTGACGCCGCTCATGCCGAGCGGTTCACGGATACCGTCCTGTTCGTCGATGATGAATTCCTGCGGCAGGATATGCAATACTTCGCGATCCATCGGGATATTGATCGCTTTGGCGGCATCGATGACCCGGCGCACATCCTCCTGGGAAACTTCGCGATTCTTGATCGCAATTACGCCGTTGGAGTTCAGTCCCTTTATATGGCCGCCGGCAATACCGGCATAAACCGACTTTATCTCGCAGCCGGCCATCAGTTCCGCCTCTTCGATGGCTTTGCGAATGGCACCCACGGTGCTTTCAATGTTTATGACAACGCCCTTGCGCAGGCCGCTGGAAGGACTGGTTCCGATGCCGACGATATCGATACCCTCTTCCGTGATATTGCCTACAATGGCGCAAATCTTGGTGGTGCCGATGTCGAGGCCGACGATCAGATTATCCCTTTTTGTAGCTGACATACCACTCCCCCCTGCTGGATGAATATAAATGTGAAAACTAGCTCTTTTTAACGATTATTTTGTCGTTGTAATCCAGGTCGATATAATGAATTACCGGTAGCTGCACCATCAGGCTGCGGTAGATTCTGGCGAAGCGCTCAACCTTTGCAGTGAAATCTCCCGATCCGACCTTGACCGGAAGTGCTCCTGAAGCGGTAAACAGCGTAAAGCCGTACCCTTCATCGTAATGAATCTCTGATACATCTGCAAGGATAAACGAGCCTTTTTCACGTAATATCTTCAGAAGATCACAGGTGGCAAGAAGCGCCTCTTTGGTCCCTTTCGGGTCCCTTCCCAGCGCTTCCTCACTGAAACCGGTGATGACCGGATAATCAAGCCTGTCCCCCTGGTTAAGGACCTTGAATACTTCCCCCTGCTGGTCAAGGTAGTAAATGAACCCCATATTGACGATTGCTATCGGCTCCCGTTCGGTAATGGCAATCGAAAGGGCATCTGGAAAATACCGATTTATCCGCACCGATTCAACCCATGGGTTCTGGAGAATATGTTCTCCCATGCTTTTCAGGTCCATACCGAGCAGGTCTTTGCCCGGCTCCAGACCAGCCAAGCCGAGGATCTCGTCGCGGGTCAGATGCTTTGCGCTGGACACCTCAATCGATTTCAGAGAGAAAATAGTCACCGCCGTGAACGCCCGATAACAGCCGTACGGGATGCCGCAGGCGAGGGCAAGCAGGATCACTCCGGTGGCAAGCTTTTTCAGCAGGCGCAGATGCTTCTTGAGGTCAAGCGGTTTGCGCTGGATCTTGATTTTATTGGGCGCCACTTTTCTGCGCTGGTATGATGAATTCGCGAAATCCCGCACTTTTCAGATTACCTTTATTGAGAGCGCTGCTGATTCAATGATACGTGAAACAAGGTCCTCGAACGAAAGCCCCGCGCCTTTTGCTGCAATTTCCGGCAGAAGCGACAATGCCGTCATCCCCGGCAGGGTGTTGACCTCCAGGACATAACAATCGCCGTCAGACGTCACGAGAAGATCCACACGGCTGTAACCTTTGCAGCCGAGGGCGCGGTGGGCCGCCAGGCCGATCTGCTGTGCCTTCTCATACAGATCCTTTTCCAGTCGTGCGGGAAAAATGTGTTCCGCCATGCCGTCGGTATATTTAGCCTCGAAATCGTAAAATTCGTTCTTGGGAACTATTTCGATGGCGCCGACTGGACGGTCCTCAATGATCCCTATCTGCACCTCCTGCCCTTTGATGAACTGTTCAACCAGGATCTCGTCATCATGGCAAAAAGCCAGCTCAAGGGCTTGTGCCAGTTGTGCTTCCTCTTTAACTATCGATACGCCGACTGATGAGCCTTCCTGTACCGGCTTTACGACAACAGGCAGCGTGAAGGGCAGATCCGCCAGCTTTACCGCTTCACCGCGCCGGTAACAACGGAACGGTGCCGTCAGTATGCCGCTGGCGGCAAAAGCCTGTTTACTGTAAAGCTTGTGCATGGCCAGTGCGCTGGCAAGGACGCCTGAGCCGGTGTAGGGTATCTGCAGCAGTTCCAGCAGACCTTGCACGCAGCCATCCTCACCATAGCGGCCGTGCAGGGCGATGAAGGCGGCTTCGATACCCTCGCGCTTCAGAACATCGGCCAGGTCGCGTCCGACGTCTATTGTCACCGCATCGTACCCCTGCGCAACAAGCGCACGGTGAACGGCGGCTCCGCTCTTCAGCGACACCTCCCGCTCGGCTGAAAGGCCGCCAAACAGGACCCCTATTTTTTTTGATTTCATCATGGTTGAAACCTTTCTCGTCTTTATACGCAGTGTCCGTGGTCTTGTACCGTGTAAAACGGGTTTACGGTTTCTGGCGTGCCAAAACGTATCCTAACTAAAAAACATTAAACTTCGCCCACTATACGTACTTCTTCTTCAAGAGTCACTCCGGATGTTGCCTGAACTGCATGTATCACGAGCGCCGCCAGTTCCATAAAATCCTGTGCGGTTGCTCCGCCGCTGTTAACCATGAAATTGCTGTGTACCTCTGACACCTGAGCGCCGCCAACTTTTACACCGCGCATCCCGGCTGCGTCTATCAACCTCCAGGCCGCCTGGCCCTGGGGGTTTTTGAAGAACGATCCTGCGCTTGGCAGGCCGACGTTGTGTTTTGAGCGGCGCAGTTCCAGATCCTTGCGGATCTCCTCCTCGGTGGCCTGCGGATCACGCTCCACCAGTCTGAATGCGGCTGCCAGCACGATGTCGCCCTCTTCCAGTTTCAGGTGGCGGTACCCGTAATCAAGTTCATCCATACGGTAATCACGGATGCTGCCGCCACGCAACAGCGTGAGATGGTCGGTCCTCTCCAGGATCCCCTCCCCGTATGCGCCGGCGTTCATCTTTATCGCACCGCCGACTGTCCCGGGAATCCCGGACATGAAGCCGATGCCACCAAGCCCTATCTTCTGGGCAAATCGCACCACTGCCAGGTTTTCCGCTCCCGCCTCGGCTTTAACCAGAGTCCCTTCGATCCGGTTGATCCGGTTGAACTTCTCCAGCGAGATAACCGCCCCCCGTATCCCCTTGTCGCGAACGAGAAGGTTGTAGCCCCTGCCGACCGGCATCCACGGGATATTTCGCTGGCCAAGCCATGCCAGCAGATTGCGGAGATCCTCCGCATCTTCAGGAATCGCGTACAGATCAGCCGGTCCCCCGGTCTTGAGCGATGTATGCAGGCTCATCGGCTCGTTTAGCAGCACCAGGCCGCGTATTTCCGGTACGGAGGTTTTCAGCTTCTTTCCCCTAACAGCCGCACCAGCGCTTCTCCCTGTTGCCAGATGTTACCTGCCCCAAGGGTAATGACGATGTCGCCTTCACGGGTGATTCCGGCCAGATGCTCGGGGATCCGTTCACGCTCCGGTATATAGGTGACATCTTTCTGGCCATGGCGGATGATCTCATGGGCAAGCCGTTCTGCTGAGGCCCCTTCGATCGGTTGCTCACCGGCGGCGTACACGTCGGTCAGGACAAGCACATCGGCATCATAGAAGGCGGTCACGAATTCATCGAACAGCTCGTGAGTGCGGCTGTAGCGATGCGGCTGGAAGGCCGCCACGATGCGCCGCTCCGGCCACCCCTGACGCGCTGCTGCCAGTGTCGCCCTGATTTCGGCGGGATGGTGGCCATAGTCGTCCACCACCATAATCCCCTGCGGCTCGCCTTTGACCGTAAAGCGTCGTCCAACACCGCTGAACCCGGCAAAACCTTCCTGGATGGCGATGAACGGCACGTCCAGTTCAAGGGCGACGGCGATGCAGGCCATGGCGTTAAGAACGTTATGCGGTCCCGGCATCGGGAATGATATCTCCCCGAGGCGGTATCCTTTGAAATGGGCGATAAACGAGGTGTTAAAGCCGTCATGCCTGATATGAGTGGCGCGGATGTCAGCCTGGGCCGACAGGCCGTAGGTCATGTACCGTTTTTTGACCCGCGGCAGAATCTCGCGGATGTTCTTGTCATCCAGGCAGAGCACGGCCAGACCGTAAAATGGTACCTTGTTGATAAACTCGACAAAAGTGTCCTTGATCTCTTCAATGCCGGAATAGTGGTCGAGATGATCGGCATCGATGTTGGTAACAACCGCAATAGTTGGTGACAGGAGGAGGAACGAGCCGTCCGATTCGTCAGCCTCGGCGAGCAGGAACTTCCCCTGTCCGATCTGGGCGTTGGTGCCGATGGCATTCAGCTTGCCGCCGATGACGATCGTCGGATCGATGCCGGCATGTCCGAGAACCGCCGCGGCCATGGAGGTGGTCGTGGTCTTTCCGTGGGTCCCGGCAATGGCGATGCCGTATTTCATTCGCATAAGCTCGGCGAGCATTTCTGCGCGCGGAATAACGGGTATATGCAGACGCCTCGCCTCGATCACTTCCGGATTATCGTCGTGCACGGCCGAGGATATGACAACCACGTCGACATTCTTCAGGTTCTCCGCACTGTGGCCTATGCCGATTTCGGCACCCAGTCCGGTCAGGCGCTCGGTAATGTCAGAACCACGCAGATCGGAGCCGGAAACTTTGTAGCCCAGGTTCAGAAGGACCTCGGCGATGCCGCTCATGCCGATGCCGCCGATGCCGACGAAGTGGATCTTGTCTATTTTTCCGTACATGAGCACACCTTCTTAAAGTTAGTAATTTCTTGACGGGACGTCCCGCCAGTCTGTTCAGTTTATACTCTGCATCTCATCAACTATTATCCGGGCAGCATCCAGCTTGGACAGAAGGAAGGCTAATTCTCCGGTGCGCTGTACCAGTTCCGGGTCTGCTGACAGCGTGCAGATGGAATCCGCCAGAGTTTTGCCGCTAAGCTCACGTTCAAGCATCATAAAACAGGCATCTTTTTTGAGAAGCGCCTCGGCGTTGCGTCGTTGGTGGTCGTCCACAGCGTACGGAAAGGGGATGAACAGGCAGGCCTTGCCGCAGGCGGTTACTTCAGCGATGGTTGTCGCGCCTGCCCGGCAGATTATCAGGTCGGCCTTGGCGTATTCCGCCGCCATGTTGTCTATGAACGGTGCGACCTGCGCTTCGATACCAGCCGAGCGGTATGCTGCCGTGACGTCGGCACACTCTTTTTCACCGGTCTGGTGGGTAATCGACAGCTTGATCGGACAATCCGTTAGCAGTGGGAGCGCCTCTGTCATGGCGGCGTTGATCGCGTGCGCACCCTGGCTGCCGCCGAAGACCAAGAGGTTGAAACAGGGGCACGGGTAAAGGGGCAAGGAATGTTCCTCACGGTTTTCTCTTGACCCTTGACCCGTGGTACTTGACCCTAACGAGTTCAGTATCTGTCTTCGCAGCGGGTTGCCGGTCAGCATGGTTGATGCGGCCGGAAAATAGCGCCCCGATTCTTCCAGGGTGATGAACACCTTGCTGGCAAACCTGGCGAGGAAACGATTAGTCAAACCGGGAATGGCGTTCTGCTCGTGAATGAAGCGGGGGATCTTCATGCCACGGGCCGCCAGAACCATCGGCAGGGAGGCGTACCCCCCCACGCCAAGAACCACATCCGGCCTGAAGTTCTTGAGGATCTTCCGCGACTGGGCGTAGCCGTATGCCATCATCGCTGTACCCCTGAACTGGCTGAAAATCCCTTTGCCGCGAATCCCCGCTGCAGAAATCAGCTTCAGTTGATAGCCTGCTGCCGGTACGGCCCGCGCCTCAATACCGCGTTCGGTGCCGACGAACAGCACTTCGTTGGACGGGTCGCGTGACAGAAACTCTTCGGCTACGGCGATACCGGGGAAAAGATGGCCTCCGGTGCCGCCACCGGCGATGATCAGTTTCATTTTTCCTCCTTGAGGCTGATCGAAGAGATCTTCAGGCCCGATGAAATGTTGAGCAGGATACCGACTGCAAACAGGGAAATCAGCAGCGAGCTGCCGCCGTAACTTATGAATGGGAGTGCCAACCCCTTGGTCGGGAGCAGGCCGGTCACGACCCCCATGTTTACCGACGCTTCGATGCCGAACAATACGGCAATACCAAAGGCCAGGAATCTTCCGAATGTGTCCGGAGCAGCGACGGCGATACGCATTGACCGCTGCACCAGCAGAAAAAACATGCCGATTATGACGATTATGCCGATAAAACCGAGCTCTTCACCGACGACAGAGAGGATGAAGTCCGTATGCGCTTCAGGCAGATAGAATAGTTTCTGTTTTCCTTCGCCCAACCCCTGGCCGAAGAGCCCTCCAGTGCCGAAAGCCAGCCAGGACTGGATGATCTGGAAGCCGCTGTTCTGGGGGTCCTGCCACGGGTCGAGAAAAGCCAGGATGCGTCTTTTCCGGTAAGCGACATTCATGACCAGAAAATAGAGAAACGGCATGGACATCAGAAATATCGAAATTATATAGACCAGACGCGTCCCGGCGCCAAACAGCATGATGACGGCGACAGCTGCCAGGGTCAGGGCCGAGCCCATGTCAGGCTGCTTGAGCAGGAGCCCCAGCATCACAAGCAGGATCAGCATGTATGAAACAAAACCGGGGCCGAGCTGCTTGATCTTGTCCTGTTTCCGGTCCAGCGAATAGGCCATGTACATGATCAGGGCAATCTTGGCGATCTCCGATGGCTGGAGATTGAATCCCGGGAGGCGTATCCAGCGCGAAGCACCGCCGGCGCTGCCGCCGATTCCCGGAACCAGTACCAGCACGAGCAGCACGATACATCCGAGCAGGATCGGTACGGCCAGCTTGCGCCAGAAATGGTAGTTCACCTGCATCGTTCCCAGCATCAGCGCAAAGCCGATCAGGGCGAAGAGCCCCTGCCGCTTGAGGAAGAAAAAGCCGTCGTGAAAACGTTTGGCCGCCATGATAGAGGAGGCCGAATAGACCATCACCACCCCGAAGCAGGTCAGGGCTATGGCCATCAGCATAATCACGAGATCGTATTCTTCCAGCTTTTTGAGCATATCCGCGTTTTCCCTACAGCGCTTTTACTGCCGCAATAAACCGTTGTGCCCGCTCTTCATAATCACGGAACATGTCGAAACTTGAGCAGGCGGGCGACATCAAAACGGTGCCTCCCGCAGCTGTTATCTCTGCAGCAATGCGCACCGCATCTTCCAGTGTTGCCGCCCGGTGCGTGTCTGTCAGCGCCCCTAGCTCCCGCTCCAGCCGCTCGGCGGCTTCTCCGATGAGGACCAGGTGCCGTACGCGCTCCTTTACCAGCGGTGCCAGCGGTGCGTAGCTGCCCCCCTTGTCCTTGCCGCCGGCGATGAGTGTGATATCCGTAAAACTTTCCAGCGCCTTCTCGACACTCCCGACATTGGTGGCCTTGCTGTCCTCGTAGTAGCTGACGCCGTTCGCTTCGCGCACAAACTCCATGCGGTGGTGCAGTGACTCGAAACAGAGAATCGTTTCAAATGTTTCGTCCGGGCGGCAGCCGAGCAACAGGGCACACGCCGCTGCGGCCATGATGTTTTCCAGATTATGTACTCCCTGCAACCTTATGGCGGCGGTGGGGAAACACTCCTCATGGCCATTGTGCCGGTAGGTGATGACGCCGTCTTTGTAGAAAATACCCTCTTCCAGTTCCATCTTCCGGCTGAACGGAAAGAGAGTTGCTTTCAGCCCCAGCGCGTGCTGCCAGACCAGCGGGTCGTCCCGGTTGACCACGGCAAAATCGTCCTCGGTCTGATTCTCGAAGATGCGCAGCTTGGCGTTTATGTACGCCTGGTAATCGGGATAGCGGTCAAGATGATCCTCGCTGAGGTTCAGAAGAGCCGCCACGGTCGGGCGGAACGAGCTGATCCATTCCAGCTGGAACGAGCTGATCTCGGCGACGACCTGATCCACGATCTGCCGGGACTCAGCCACTTCAATGAGGGGATTGCCGATGTTGCCGCCGACAAAGGTGTGGTAGCCGTTGTGTTTGAAGATCGCCCCGAGAAGGGTGGTCGTCGTGGTTTTGCCGTTCGTGCCGGTGATCGCCGCGATCGGGGCATCAATAAATCGTCCTGCCAGTTCGATCTCGCTGATGATCTCCACTCCGGCCCGCTGTGCCGCCACCAGTTGCGGCAGATCCATCGGCACCCCGGGGGAGGCCACGATGAGGTCGCTGGCGAGGAAGCTCGCTTCGAGGTGCTGCTCCAGTTCGCGGGTAACCCCGAATTGGGCCAGTTCGGACAACTGCGCTTCGAGAGCGCTTTCATTGCGCATGTCGGTGACGGTCACGACTGCACCCTTCGATGCCAGAAAGCGGGCACAGGCCACTCCGGTTTTTGCGAGTCCGACGACAAGGATCTTTTTGTCTTTAAGCTGCATACTACCTCATCTTGAGTGTGGAAATTGCGATCAGTGCCAGGATGATGCTGATAATCCAGAAACGGACGATGATTTTCGGTTCGGCAACGCCCTTCAGTTCAAAGTGGTGGTGAATAGGAGCCATACGGAAGATCCGCTTGCCGCGATATTTGTATGATCCAACCTGAAAGATTACCGACAGCGCTTCAACGACAAAGATGCCCCCCACAATGACCAGCAGAATTTCCTGTTTTGTCAGCACCGCAATGGTCCCCAGCGTCCCACCCAACGAGAGTGATCCGACATCTCCCATGAAAACCTCGGCCGGATACGAGTTGTACCAGAGGAAGCCGAGGCCGGCTCCGACCATGGCGCCGCACAGCACGGCCAGTTCGCCGGCACCGACGACGCGCGGAATCTGCAGGTACGCCGACAGGGTGGCGTGGCCGGCAATGTAGGAGAAGAGCATATAGGTCGCGGCATTGATCGCCACCGGTCCGATCGCCAGTCCGTCAAGCCCGTCGGTCAGGTTGACGGCGTTGCTGGCACCAACAATCACCACTGCGGCAAAGGGGATAAACCAAATCCAGAGGTCCGGGTGAAAGTTTTTGAACAGCGGGAAAAAGAGCTGTTCGCTGAATCCGGGCATGAGGAACAGGTATAGGGCCACCGAACCGGCCAGCAGGACCTGCCAGAACAGCTTCTGGCGGGCAGAGAGCCCCTTGGTGTTTTTCTTGACGACCTTTTTGTAGTCGTCCACAAATCCGATCAGGCCGTAGCCGATCGTAATGAACAGCGTTATCCAGATATACTGATTGGTGAGGTCGGCCCACAGCAGGGTCGGGATGACGATCGCCGCGAGGATGATCACGCCTCCCATGGTCGGGGTGCCCTGTTTCTGCAGATGCGATTCCGGGCCGTCGGTACGGATCACCTGGCGGGCCTGCAGCGATTCCAGCTTGCGGATGATCCATGGACCGAGAATAAAGCAGACCACGAGCGCCGTGATCATCGCGTAGATAGTGCGGAATGTCAGGTACCTGAAGATGTTAAACAGTTTTATGTCCGTCGCGAGCGGATAAAAAAGGTGGTAGAGCATCGGTTATTCCCCTTTGGCGGGCTGCATCAGTTTTTTCAGTTCGATTGCCACTTTTTCCATCGCCATGCCGCGTGACCCTTTGATCAGAATGACGTCGCCGGCCGTTGCTCGCTGCAGCAGCAACTGGGCTATCTCTCCGTGGCTTGCGCAGCAGGTTATCTGCCCCGCAGGCATATCGGACAGCATGGCCCCCTCTGCGGCGTATTTTGCCATCAGTTTACCGGTCAGGTAGAGGTGGTCGACGTTCCGTCCTGCAACGGCGCCGATACCCGTATGTGCCTCTGTCTCATGTTCTCCAAGTTCCAGCATGTCGCCCAGCACCGCAATGCGGTGCCCTGTCGCTGCAATCTGCGCCAGGGTTTCTAGGGCGGCCTTTGTTGAGGCCGGGTTGGCGTTGTAGCTGTCGTCGATGAGTGTAATGTCGCCCAGTCGCTCGATCTGGAATCTCCCCTTGTAGGGGACAAAGGCCTCCAGTCCGGCGGCGATAGTCGCCAGTTCCATCTTCTCGAGAAGCGCAGCGGTTGCAGCGAGGGCGTTGTAGATATTGTGGCGCCCGCACGCTTTCAGGTTGATGGTCGCTTCGCCGCGTGGCGTAACGAGCAGGAAACGCTGCCCTTCCAGTCCCAATGGCTCGATCTCCCGGGCACGCACTTCGCCGCGATCAATGCCAAAGCTGATCCGGCGCGCTGAGGCGTTCTGGGAAAGCGAGGCGACACGAGGGTCATCAGCGTTTACTACCGCCAGGCCGCCGTCACTGATACGGTGCAGTAATTCACCCTTGGCTGCGGCCACCGCCTCAACCGTGCCCATGCTCTGCAGGTGAGCCGGCAGTGCATTGAGTACGATTCCGACCCGTGGGGCGGCAATAGCTGCAAGGCGATCGATCTCTCCCGGCTCGCTCATCCCCATTTCCAGCACGGCCCAGCGATGCTCCGGACGGAGCTGGAACAGCATCTGCGGCAGTCCGATCAGGTTGTTGAGGTTCCCGGCAGTTTTGAGTCCCGGTCCGCTCTGCTCCAGGATCGCTCCGAGCATCTCCTTGACCGTTGTTTTGCCGTTGCTGCCGGTTACGCCGATAACCGGGATGTCAAAGCGCCGGCGCCAGCTGGCTGCCAGGTCGCCCAGGGCGTGAAGAGTGTTTTTAACGGCGACACAGGTGAGTGAGTCCGGCAGCGGGTGCCGCTTCAGCCAATGTTCCTCGGCCAGTACGACCGATACGCCACGGCTGGGCAACTCCGCGATGAACGTATGGCCGTCAAAATGCTCTCCGCGTAACGGCACGAAAAGTTGACCCGGGGCGACGCTCCTTGAATCCGTGGATATGGCGGTTATCTCTCCGGCAGTCGGCCCGATGATGCGGCCTCCCGTGGCGAGGGCTATTTCGTTGATGGTGAACATTACGTGACTTTCTCCGCAAATGCGGCAGCAGCTTCTTCCCGGTCGTCAAAATGGTGTTTGGTCGTGCCGATGATCTGGTAATCCTCATGCCCTTTGCCGGCCAGCAGGACGATGTCGCCCGGAAGGGCCAGTCGTATCGCCAGGCGGATAGCTTCATGGCGGTTTTCTACAACGGTGAAAGCTTTTTCGGCACTGTTTCGGTCAAGCTCCTCCGGACGGTACTCGCGGAGACCAAGCGGGGTTATGCCTCCCTTGATCTGGTCAATGATGAGCGACGGATCTTCGCTGCGCGGATTATCGGAGGTGACAATGGCGATGTCGCTCATGGATGCGGCGATCCTCCCCATGATCGGACGCTTGCCGTTGTCGCGGTCGCCGCCGCAGCCGAAAACGGTGATGATCCTTCCGGAGGCGATTTCCTTCAGCGTGGCAAGGACATTCTCCAGCGCGTCTCCCGTATGGGCGTAATCTACCAGGCAGGTGACGTCGTGGCTGTTTCCCACGCGTTCCATACGTCCCGGAACGGTCGTATGGTTTTCGATGCCGTATTTGATTGCCGCCAGCGGTAGATCGAGGGCAATGCCGGCCGCTACAGCGGCCAGAATATTGGAGAGATTAAAGCGCCCGAGAAGGTGCGACGTAAATTCAAACTCGCCAGCCGGTGTCTTCATTGTCGCGCTGATGCCGTTGACTGATGATTTCACGTCAGTCGGGCGCACATCGCACTCCCCTTGAATTCCGAAGGTGATCACCGGACAGGCAGAGCGCCTCGCGATCTCTTCACCATACGGGTCATCCATATTTATTGCCGCCCGTCGGCGCGGCTTTTCTTTTGTCGGCAGGAGCAGGTCGCTGAAAAGCCGGCATTTGGCATCCAGGTAGTGTGCCATCGTGCCATGGTAATCCAGGTGGTCGCGGGTCAGGTTGCTGAAGATGCCGACGTCGAAATGACAGCCGTCAACCCGCTTCTGTTCCAGTGCGTGCGATGATACTTCCATCACGAAGGAGTGTGCCCCGGCCTCCTTCAGCGTGCGGAACGCGCTTTGCAATTCGGTGGATTCCGGCGTTGTGTGTGAGGCCTGAATAACTGTTGCACCGAAGCGGTAACTGATCGTGCCGAGCACCGCCGCCGGTTGCCCTGCAGCTGCCATAATCGCTTCAATCAGGTAGGTGGTCGTCGTTTTGCCGTTGGTGCCGGTAATGCCGACCAGCGGGATCGTTGCGGTCGGATCACCGTTGAAGCGTGCCGCTACCTGACCCATGACCGAGCGCCCATCAGAGACCCTGGCCCACGGAACCCCGGTCGGGGCGTGCGCTGCATCCTCGAGGATGACCGCAGCCGCACCTGCCGCCACCGCCTTTTCGATATAGCGGTGTCCATCGGTCTGCGAGCCGCGCAGTGCAAAAAAGAGAGAACCAGGCTGTACTGCGCGCGAGTCGCAGGTCAGCGAGCAGATGTGGACATCAGTGTCCCCGTGAGTTTCTGCTTGCGGCAGTTTTTCGATCAGTTCACGCAGCGTCATGCGCTCTCCTGTAAAAACGGTAAAACCTGCCGGTTGCCGGGCAGGTGATTTCAGCGTCACGCTGAAGGGGTGAATTTTATCCAGACTTCGCCGACTCCGCGGATCTGGTGGCCGGGAGGTGGGCTTTGTTCAGCGGCCCGTCCGCTTCCTAAAAGTTTGATATTGATGCCGCGCTTCTCCATCACCTGTAGTACCCGGCGCATACTCATGCCCCTGAAATCCGGCATGGCCCCCATCTCTGCCGGTATCTCCCCTGCATTGTCATACGACGAAGATTCAGCCGCCGTAGCAACAGATACCTTTGTTTCATCCGGCTTCGCTGCGGCAAAACTCTGCACGTTCGGTTGGATTTTAAGATACGCCAGCGAATTCTTCGCGATCTCTCTGAATGCCGGCGCGGCGACAACGCCCCCGTATTTGACCATCTGAGGCTCATCAATAATGACGGCGATCGTTAACTTGGGCTTGTCTGCAGGGACAAAACCGACAAAAGAACCGATTCTGCTGGATAACGAATAGGTGCGGGTCACCGGGTCGACCTTCTGTGCCGTACCGGTCTTGCCGGCTACGCGGTACCCGTCCAGCGCCGCATTTGTGCCGGTGCCTCCGTCACCTGTGACGGTCTCCAGCATTTTCGTTACTTTCCTGGCTGTTTCGGGCGATACGACTCTTCGTACAATCTGTGGTTCGAATTTCTGCACCACCGTGCCGTTGTCGTCGAGGATCTGTTCCACCAGGTATGGCTTCATCAGATTGCCGCCATTGGCAATAGCCGAGAGTGCTGAAACCAGCTGGATAGTCGACAGGGAAACCCCCTGGCCAAAGGAAATAGTCGCAAGGTCTACCCCGTACCAGTTGCGTTTCAGGTTTCCGGGCGACTCACCCGGCAGATCGATCCCGGTACGGGTGCCAAAGCCAAAGTTGCGCAGATAAGATGACAAGGTCTCTTCGCCCGTCTTGAAACCGATCTTTGCCGAGCCGATATTGCTTGAATATTTCATGATGTCGGAAACAGTCAGTCGCGAGTGAGGGTGGTCGTCGTGTATGATCCTGTCTGCAACCCGGTATGTGCCGTTCTCGCAATTATACACATCTGTTGCCTTTATTCTTCCTGAATCTATTGCTGCGGCGATGGTGAAAATCTTGAAGGTCGAGCCGGGTTCAAAGCTGTCTGCCACCACGCGGTTGCGCAGTTGTGATACTGAGTAGCGCGAATAGGCATTGGGGTTGAAAGTCGGGTAGTTTGCCATGGCTAGAATCTTGCCGGTATCCGCTTCCATGACAAGAGCCATTCCCCCTTTGGCGTTGTTTTCTATCACGGCCTTGGCCAGCTCTTTTTCGGCGAGAAACTGGATGGTTTTATCAAGTGTCAGGATGATGTTCTTGCCGGGAGACGAGTTCTTGATGGCCGTATTTACAGTGTCTATATTTCTGCCGAGGGCATCCCGCTCCGTTATTATATAGCCGGTATTTCCCAGGATGGTGCTGTCATATTTGAGTTCAATCCCCTCCAGGCCGTTGGGGTCGCGCCCCGTAAAACCGACCACATGTGCGGCGATCTCCATATTGGGATAAAAGCGCTTTGATTCCGCTACAAACCCGATCCCCGTCAGTTTCATGTTCCTGGCCCGGGTCGCTATTTCTGGAGCCAGGCAGTGCTGGATCCAGACGAACGCTTTATTAACGGAAAGAGTGGCGACCAATTCATGCTTCGGGATACCCAGTATCGGGGCCAGCACTCCGGCCGTTCCGTCGACATCCTTGATACGGCGCGGTTCGGCATAACAGGAATCCATCTGGATGGATTCGGCCAGCGTTGTCCCGTTGCGATCCAGGATGCTGCCGCGAGCCGGGGTGAGATCAACTTTGTGCTGGTACTGCCTTTCAGCTTTTTTAACAAGATTCTCGTGCTGGAGTATCTGAAGGTAGAACGCCCGTACGACCACGGTCAGGAACAGTAGGCCGAAAACAGTCCCGATCATGATGATCCGGATGCGCGCCCATTTTTCCCGTTCGTTTTTCATTGTACGTGAATGATCTGCTGTTCTGTCGGCAGAGCCATGCCAAGTTCGTTTTTGGCGATCGCTTCAATACGGGACGGGGCTTTGAGCGACGCGGCTTCGAGTCTCAGGCCCTTCTGCTCTTGATCGGCTTCATTCAGCTGGCGGCTGATCTCGGACATCTTCAGGTTGAGGTCCACGATCTTGAAGCGGGACCAGACGTGAAAAACGGATACAATCGTAAACACTATCATGCAGATCATGAGGTATTTAAATAAGTCAATCCGGTGCGGAGTTACTTCTATTCCGCCAAGAGCGCGCGGGGCGGCAACTTTGGTAAAATCGGTCCGTGCTTGTGCCATGATGATTGCCTCCAATTCGACCCCCCCTCAATCCCCCCTTATCAGGGGGGAGGCTTTTAATGCTCCTTCCCAATAGCGACCCGATGGGGCCTAGTGGGAGGTTGGGGGGGATGGTTCTGTTACAGTTTCGCTACTGCCCGCAGCTTGGCGCTGCGTGCCCGTGGATTGCCGTTTATTTCTGTTTCTGTCGCCGTTACCGGTCTGCCGGTCAGGACCTTCACCCGCGGCTGTTTGCCGCAGACACAGACCGGAAGCTGGCGTGGGCAGGTGCACCCTTCGGCATATTCGCGGAAGATGTGCTTGACGATCCTGTCTTCCAGGGAATGGAACGAAATAATCACGCCCCTCCCTCCCGGTTTTAGCAGCTCAATGGCGGCGCGCATCCCCTGCTCCAGGCTGTCCAGTTCAGAGTTGACGGCAATGCGGAGAGCCTGAAAAGTACGGGTGGCAGGGTGGATGCGCTCATCCCACTTTGCCTTTGGGACCGCTCCCTTGATGATGTCCACCAGGCGGAAGGTCGTTGTTATCGGCGCTTCGGTGCGTTCATTGACGATGAAAGAAGCGATCCTTTTTGCCCAGCGCTCTTCGCCATACTCAAGGAGAATTCGTTCCAGTTCCTGTTCCGGAAGCCTGTTAACCAGGTCTGCGGCCGTTTCGCCGCTGCTGGTGTCCATTCGCATGTCAAGCGGAGCATCCTGTTGAAAACTGAAGCCGCGTTCCTTCGTGTCAAGCTGGTGCGACGAAACGCCCAGATCGAGGATGAAACCGTCAAGCCCGCTTATGCCAAGGCTGTTCAGGTGGTCGGCAACACCGGCAAAATCGCCATGCAGCAACCGGACGCGATCACCGTAAACAGCCAGCCGCTCTCCGGCTGCGGCCAGCGCCTCCCTGTCACGGTCAATGCCGATCAGCATCGCTGTAGGTGCATTCTCAAGGATCAGGGCGGCATGGCCGGCTCCCCCGAGTGTCCCGTCCAGGTAGACCCCCCCCGGCTTCAGCGCGAGATATTGGATGACCTCGTTCGGGAGCACCGATAGATGATGGAACCCTGCCACTAGAGACCAAGCTCCGCAGCCGCTTCGGTGCCGCTCGGGAAGTTTTTCACATCCTGGGCGCGGACCTTGTCCCATTCACTCATGCTCCAGATCTCTATCTTGTCCATCGTGCCGACGAACTGGATTTCCCGGTCGAGGGCCGCGGTCTTGCGAAACGTCGGCGGAATCAGGAAGCGTCCGAGCTTATCGGCACAGCACTCCTGAGCAGGTGAAATAATCGTGCGCAGGATACTTTTGCGCTGTTCAGCGGTGAATCCTTTGGCGACGCGGAAGTTTTCCTCAAAGAGGAACCACTCCTCGTAGGGGAAAATCAGTAGTCCGGAGCTGTGCAGACCGCCACCCAGATCGACCGGGACCGAATTGGTCAGGAAAAAACGCTCGTCGCCATGGGTGCTGACGAGGGTCTCCCTGAATCTGGCCGGCAGACTTGTGCGCCCCTTTGCGTCAATTGTTGTTTCGTAAATGCCCCTGAACATGGCGGTCTCTCTGGTTGTATTTTCCACAATGTTCCACTTTTTTCCACGGTAAGGGAACTTATACCGGCGGTCAATGGCGCTGTCAATATAAAATATGAATTTTGTAAGGGAATATGTGACTTGAACCATAAGTTTGTAAATTTCCAAATTTATGGTTCAACCGCCTATTACGTGTTTATGATTCAATTAAGTTCAAATATTTTGAGGGGGGAAATAAACGAGAAATCTGAAAATGTTGTGCTAACATTTTCTGTAGCGCTTTATCTGCCAAACATATGAGAATAAAAAAAACCTCGACTGTAAACTATTTCACATTATTTCAATAGCTTGTGCGTTTCATGTGGCTTGGGTAAACTGTTGTTAGACTGCAAAATCCATCAACAGAGGTTTCCATGATGAATGAGTCTGAACTAGATGCTTGGCTGAGGAATCATAAAGTTACTGAAGAAACAGCCCAACTTATTCAGCGTATCCGTACATCTCCCCCATCTCGTAAGGTTCAGAGTGGCCGTTCCAATGTTTCCGGCCGTTATCCAAGTCACAAGATGGGCCACACCATTCAATTTGAAAGTCACAAGGTAGAATTGCCGTTCATTCGGGAATATGAATTCGACGATAACGTGTTGGAATATTACGATCAACCTGCTCCCATAAAAATATCCTACCGTGCTAGTACAGGGCGCCAAACCACCGCCCTGACCACGCCTGATTTCTTTGTCATACGGAACGACGGGTCGGCTAGTTGGGAAGAGTGCAAAGCCGAGCAGGAGTTGGGGCGCTTGGCGGAAAAATCTGAGAGGTTTGTGCAAAATAATGAGAGAGAATGGCGATGCCCTCCGGGTGAAGAATATGCTGCCAGGTACGGACTCTGTTTTCGGGTTAGGTCGTCTTCAAAAATCAATTGGATTTGGCAGCGAAATATTGAATACCTGAGCGACTATCTCCAGGCCCCTGTCATGGTAGACACTAATACGGAATCTTTTATCAAAGCCTTGGTCTCCTGCAAACAAGGCATACTACTCTCCGAACTGCTTGAATATGTCGAACGCTACTCCCCTGATGATATATTCCAGCTAATCGCCCATAACGAGCTCTACGTTAATTTGCATTTCCATTCCATTGTCGAACAGGATCGTACACAGGTATATACCTGCGCCGAGCATGCAACGGACTTTCAACCCAGTGTTCCGGAACAAGAAAAATCGGCTGTTACGCTTGAACCTGGAGCACAACTCATTTGGGATGGCAAGTTATTCCATATCGTTAATATCGGTGAGATCAGCATTTGGCTGCAGAACGAGCAAAATGTAATGACTACTTTAGATAACGCTGTATTTGAGGAATTGGTTAAGACAGGAACCATTAAAGGACTGACCAACGGGCTCAAAAATGGAGATATTTTTGAGTTGCTTTGTCACAAGGGACCGGTAGCTCATGCTGAAGCCAACAAAAAATATGCAGTCATAGCACCATACCTTTCCGGTAACTCAACTACCCGGCCATCATCTACTGTCTACGAATGGATAAGACGATATAGGGAAGCAGAAATTCGTTATGGCCACGGATACCTCGGGCTCCTCGACAAGAAGTCGGAGCGAGGCAACCGCCTCCCGAAACTGCCTGCCGAATCGTACGAATTGATGAAGACTACCGTTGATGAACAGTACCTCAATTCGACACAGACAAGCCCCATTACTGTTTTCGGCCATTATTGCAATTTGTGCGAGCGGAACAACGTGATTGCCGCCAGTTTTAAAACATTCACAGTGAAACTGAAACAGCTTGAAGCAAACGAAGTGGAAATGAGCCGTAAAGGTGCACGGGCCGCTTATCAGCTTGAGGTTTTTTATTGGGAGCTTGAACCAACAACGCCGCGTCACGGAGATCGTCCTTTCGAGATAGTCCATCTTGATCATACCGAACTGGATATTGAACTTGTGGACTCGGTTACCGGCAACAACCTGGGAAGGCCTTGGCTTACGTTGATGATAGATGCCACCAGTAGGCGCATCCTGGCCTACTTACTGTCATTCGAACCGCCGAGTTATCGCTCCTGCATGATGGTCATCCGAGAATGTGTGCGTGTATACAATCGATTACCGCAAACAATAGTTGTGGACGGTGGTTCGGACTTCAACAGTGTCTACTTCGAACAGCTAATCGCCTTCCACGGGATTATCAAAAAGAACCGACCCGGTGCAAAGCCGCGATACGGCTCCGTTATGGAAAGACTCTTCGGAGTGACCAATCAACAGTTTGTCCACGCGTTACGTGGTAACACCCAGATCACCAAGAATGTACGGCAAGTTACCAAGTCAGTGAATCCAGCCAATCTGGCAGTATGGACACTTCCGAGGCTTAAGGAGAGGATTGGGCGTTATTTCGCGGAGGTCTATGAAAACCTTGATCATCCGGCGCTCGGAGAGTCTCCACGCTTGGCTTTCGAACGCGGACTTGTCAAACATGGCGTACGGTCCATGAAGTTCATCCGCTACGATGAAGTCTTCATTCTTGGCACGCTACCTTCTACAGCCAAGGGGCACGCCAAGGTAATCAGATCCCGTGGGATCAAGATAAACAACTTCTACTACTGGGATAATGAATTGCGTGCTGCATATGGGCAGAACGTGCCGATACGCTATGATCCTTATGACGTTGCTATTGTCTATGCCTTCATCAAGGGGAAGTGGATACGTTGCATTTCGCAGTATTACGCGTTCCTCCATGGTCGATCTGAAAAGGAAGTCGCCATGATAACGCTGGAAATTCTTAAAAGTCGCAGCAATCACAACAAAAAAATTGTTATTAATGCCCAAAAGATTGCTGCATTCATAGCCGAGACGCAGGGAATCGAGCTGGAGTTGAAAGAAATGCGGAAAGCGGCAGAAATGCGTGTAGATAGCCGTATTAAAATCCCAACAGCTAAAGAGGAAATTACCTTTTATGCTCCACAGATTGATATTGAGTTTGAGGTGTATGACGAGTTGACCATATGAAAGGAGAAGAAATGGATCAACGCTCTGCTGTCAGCGCATACAAGGAATTAACAATTAACCATCCGTATTTGAAGCTAGCCGTAAAAAGGCTCGGGCTTGCCATTCGTCAAGCCAGGAAGGGCAGCATAGTATTTATGTTCGGTCCAACTGGAGTTGGAAAATCCACTTTAGCAAGTCATATGAAAAAGAAAATAAACAGTGAGTTTCAGGCTGAGGGTGGATACGACAGATCAATCATGCCGGCCGAAGTGGTCGAGGCGCCATATTCTGATGCACAAAAGTTCAGCTGGAAGGATTTCTACAGAAGAGCCTTGACCGTCCTGCATGATCCGCTTGCTCATAAAAAAGTGAACGACCCTCGTTGTTCGGCGTTTGAATGGGTGCGTACAGATAAAGCTGCTCCGGGATACGAATTGAGGCTTGCATTCCAAAATGCAATAAAGCATCGCAAGGTACGCGTGTTGGTGATAGATGAAGCCCATCATATAGCCAAGGGTACCTCTGAATTGGAACTGCGGGAGCAATTGGAGTACATCAAGTCGTTAGCAAATTTGACGGAAACGGTGATTGTCCTAGTAGGAACGTACGATTTACTTTCTTTCCGCAATTTGAGCGGGCAATTGAGTAGGCGAAGTTTCGACGTCCATTTGCCGCGCTATCGTATCGATAACGCAGAAGAGTATCGGATCTTCGGCGGAGTTGTGAAGTCCTTTGCCAGTAAATTGCCCATTCAGTGCGATTTCGATATGACCGATATTGTTGAAGATCTTTATGTGGGGTCGTTGGGATGTGTTGGCACTTTGAACGACTGGATTATCAAAGCAATTGAGTTGGCTGTAGAAGAGGGCAACGGGGTTTTAAAGAAAAATGATTTGATTACGACGATGTTTTCCTACGATCAGATGAACAAGATGATCGACGAAGTATTGGAGGGCGAAAAATTGTTGACTCAGCCTGCAAATTCGCTAGAGCGGCTAAAGGCTCGGCTCGGTGTGTCTGGTGGCAGTATGACAAAAATAAGTGACGACAAAGTACAGGTAAATAAGTTCACAGCGTTTAAGCGCAAACCCATGCGAGATCCTGTGGGATTATTGTCGTGAGTTCAATTATGGGTACTGAATTTTCGGAAGACAGTGCTCCATATTTATACGATTTTATTCCGGTGCGCGTGGCAAGCGAGCAAGAACCGACATTTCTTTATGGATTAGCACCTATCGGCATTGGCACGCCTTTAGTGGAGAGCCTGTCCAGCTATCTTGCGAGATTGGCCGCTGCTCATATGTTGCCGGTCTCTGCTCTGCTACGGGATGTGATTGCGATTCACTTGCCAAATGATAATCACAATCTTGAAAAACAGATCGGGCCGCAGAGAATTATAAAAAAAATAAATGGCATGGAGGTGGCAACTTCAAGTTTCGTGGATGTTATTGAAAAATTGACTGGGCGTACAAACTTGGCTGCTCTGACAATGATGCCGTTTTCCAAGGTGATCTCCCCGTATAAATTGATGTCCTCAGAAAGTTTTTGGTGCCCATATTGCTTGGAAGAACAGAAGGCAGGAGGAGCCCCTGTATATTTCCTTCTCTTGTGGAGTTTGAACCATTTAAAGAGATGCACCGTACATCAATGTCCTCTCACTTCAGTATGTCCGCATTGTTATGAAGTATCGCCGGTCGTTGCTTCCAGAACGGTGGTGGGGTTTTGCCCCCGCTGTAATAACTGGCTTGGGGTTGAACACGAAACAAAATCTAAGACTAAAAAAATTGATTGCAATGATTTCTTTGTCCGTCTCTTTGAATGGCAGAATAAAACTGATTTGAGTCGGCATCAACCAACCTTTCCATCCATGCTGAAATATTTGATCGGGAATAAAATGAAAAAAGCTGACATTGCTTCGTTAGCTCGTCTGCTTCATCTTCCGGATTCAATAGTCCACGAATTGCTTTCAGGTAAAATGTTGCCAGCGCTTGGGGTGTCTTTTTGGATATCTAAAATATTCAAGATAGATGCAATGGATATCCTGACAACAAGCGGGGCTGAGATGTCGGATAGAGATGCCGTAACGCTTGCAAACATGGATGATGCCGTGCTAAGTCCGGATAAGATCAACTGGTCTCAATTGTGTGGTCTGCTCAGAGATGTGGCTAGTGGTAAAGCGTCACTGATGCGTGTTCCTGATATTGCCAAGGTATACAAATGCAGTGTACTGAGCATTTATAAACGATATCCTGACCTTTGCCGGGTAATATCAGACAAGAACGCACAACATTTGAATGAAGTACGTTAAGTCAACTAAGCTGAGGCACTACTTACTTCATATCGCAAGCAGAATCACAATAATAGCCAAAGCTGCGAGCTGAACATAAATAGCGTTTATGCTGTTTTGTAGATAATGCATTTTAGAAGTAAGGCCGACAGCCAAGACGGTTACCTGACGTGATATATCGTTCAATAATACCAGGTCGTCAGCTGTCCGCATAGTCTTACAATATTCATCCGGAGGCACTTTCGCTACAGATCCAAAAAATATCAAACTGTCACTGCCATCCAGATTAGACCGTAAAAATGGGAAAACAACGCCAAATACGAGCCCAATAGAGATGAGAGAAGCAATACCGCAAATTACTAGAAGTATGCCGGCAAGAGCAGTAATGTTCTCACATTTGATTTGATTTAGAATCTCTTGGTGTTTTAACAAAATCGTCCCTATCACCACACCGTTCCAAGCAATAACAAGTGAAGTCTTTGTATTAGTAGAAGTTATATATGTGTCGTACCTGTTAATAATCTTGAAGAGAAAATCAATTCTATCTGAAACAGCTACCCCTTCTTCTTCGCGCTCCGAATCAGTCATCATAGCCCCCTAGGTGTTGCTCTTAGCGCTACTGATTTCATCTATAATGGCCGTAAATTCTTCTTTTTCACTGCCACGCAGTAATTCACTATAATGAACCAAGAACTCGCTGACTACGTTGCGAACAAATATGACTTTGTCATCTTTTTCAGGTTCATTACTAATTACATCCCAAAGTGCTTTGACCAGCTGCTTTCGAGCGGTTACAAAATGAGGGAACATTTTCACAATAGCATTAAGAACAGAAACTCGTCTTGTGTACTCCTCGTTTAAACCTAAATCGATAGATCTCACATAAAGTAAAATAGGATCATCTTCATTTTGGTCTGCCCATGCAAAATCAGCCATAGCTTTCCAAAGTACTTCTTTTGCTGAAATAAGTCTGTTTCTTTCATTTTTTGAGTTCATTACGGATATTATGAGACTTTTCATCCATGTGTTACGTATTAAATCAAGTTTCTGTACATCGGAAGTGTAATGTTTTACAAATTTTTCATAATCGATCGCATTGCTTAACAATGGCAGTTCCTTAAAAAATCCGCTTCTAACTTCAAAAACTTTATCTGTTTCGTAAATACCTTTCAGACTCACTTCATGTGCTTCTGTGACTATAGTTTTGTTTTTTACAAGGTTAGCTGCCTCTTTTGATAGAAATATTTTTGAAAAAAGTCCTTTTCTAGAACAGGATTCAATTCTTTTGCAGTAATTTATGTTGTAACCCTCGACCCTGCTAATATCTCCTGAATATGCGCCTGCCCCGCTGGCTACTTTTTCCTCGCCGCTTTTGCCAGTAATGATTGCTACCTGTCCATAGTGAATGCCTATTCCGATGGAAAATTTTTGCGCAACTCTCTCAGTTGGATCGTTTTCAAAGAAAGCAAACTCCATCCTTGCTTTCAGTTCAAACGAAAATTGGATAGCACGGAAAACTACGTCTTCATCTGAAATCCCTTGAACTGGTAAAAATATAGCACCCTCGTCACCGTGCACCCTAGTTTCACAATACAAGTCTGAGTATAAAGGGGCCTTCTCAAAATATTCAGAGGCGAGATTTTTAAACAGTTTTTGAAATTTCAGTATATTTTCTACGTATTTTTTAATTCCCAGCACTGCACTGTATTTGGAAGAGTCTATTACATCTGCAAATAAAATAAGCGCATTGCAAGTACTTTTGTATTTAGCCATAATATCCTCTTAATCTGTGTGTTCAGACATGTTTGCATATGCTTTCTTATTACTCTGGTACCCCCCACCTAAGAGTTTAATCATGGTCTTTTTCATTACATCAACATTTTCTCCAGATGTTTTGTGTGAGTACTCAAGAATTAGGAGTATATCTATGAAAGTAATAGAATAATTAATGATATTTTTATTTGCTATGTTTATAAAAATACGCTTATTCAGCCTGTTGATACTCACTCCTGAATCATTCTTATCTCCCTGTATAGTGGACCCCAAAATCCGGACAATAGTTTAAGGTGGTAGCCTGCAATCAAAAGGGGCAGGCAATGAGCGAAAAAAAGCGTAAAAGTTTCACCAGTCAGCACAAGGCAAAAGTAGCGCTTGACGCGATCCGAGGTACCAAGACGTTAAATGAGATCGCCCAAGAGTACACTGTCCATCCGACTCAGGTTGGCGAATGGAAGAGAGAGCTGCTGGCGCAGGCTTCCAGTATTTTCGAAATCAAGCGAGGCCCCAAGCCTGATGACCCTTCCTCCAGCCCTGAGCGTCTTTACTCTGAGATCGGGCGGTTGAAGATGGAACTGGACTGGCTTAAAAAAAAGTCCGGGATCGGCCAGTAGCAGACCGCAGGCACTGGGTGAGTCTGTTGGATCCCATGACGCTAACCCGACAATGCGCGTTAGCTGGTGTCGCTCGTTCCACCGTTTATTCCTCACATTTGGTCGCCGAGCCAAATGAACTAGAATTGTTGTTACTGGCGTTGATTGATGCCGAATATACGCTCCATCCGTTCTATGGTAGTCGCAAAATGGTCGTACATCTGGGCAAAGCAGGCTATCCGGTCAACCGGAAGCGGGTTCAACGACTGATGAGGATCCTGGGATTGGCTGGTATGGCACCAGGCCCTAATACCAGCCGGCCTCACCCTCAGCACAAGATCTATCCGTACCTGCTCAGAGGCGTGAACGTGACACGACCGAATCAGGTGTGGAGTACCGATATCACTTATATTCGCCTGCCACGAGGCTTTGCGTATCTGGCAGCCGTAATCGACTGGTACTCACGTAAAGTGTTGGCGTGGCGATTGTCAAACTCACTCGATAGCGAATTTTGCGTTGACTGCCTGGAACAGTCGCTTCGGTCATACGGCACACCGGAGATCTTTAATACAGACCAAGGGTGTCAGTTCACGAGCGATGCTTTTACCGGCGTCCTCAAGTTACACGACATCGCTATCAGCATGGATGGTCGCGGTCGGGCATTGGATAATATCTTTGTCGAACGGCTCTGGCGAAGCGTCAAGCATGAGGATATATACCTGAAAGGGTATGTCAGCATGCCGGGATTACAACTGGGCTTGACAGAATATTTTGAGTTCTACAATACCGAAAGGCCCCATCAATCTTTGGGTAACCGAACACCGATTCAGGTCTACCAAACAGCCAGCGGCGGCGGAGCAAGAATCGTAGACAAATTCAAAGAACGAAAAACGTTTTTAGAGGTAGAACCAAAATCAAAGGCAGAAGCTACCACCTTAAACTAGACGGATTATTGTCTTGACCAAAGGGTCCACTAAACTGCACATAGTTAAGCTTGTATGTCTCACCAAAAAAATCCACTTTCTTTTCTTCAAATATTTTAGATGATATTTTAACAATTGCTTTTTTACTCTTATCATCATATTCGATGGTTTTTGCAACGGGTAGATTTGGTTCAATATAAATAATAGTATGTTCTGTGTTATCAAGTTCAAACCTTTGCTTATTTAATTGTAGCTGATCAATAAGTTTAGGAGCATTTTCGGTATTCACATCTCTGATCGTATCAATTGTTCCCTGTATGAATTTGTAACGCCTCAGTCGGAATTGGACTTTCAGGCCGCTTGATCTAATGGTAAGTCAGCTTCCCCTGAAGGCCTGATTTCAGAATAAGCTTGCTGTCGTTTTTGTTTTCTCAGTTCTCTGGCTTCTTCAAGTTTTCTGTCACGCTCTTTGAATATTTCCAGGTCTCTGCCATTCAGTTTGTCGGCGGGTGCAACGTAGCCAATTGCGCTGTGCAGTCTGACGGTGTTGTAGTGTTCGATGTACTTTTCTACTATCCGGCGAGCATCGTCAAGGGAAAGCGGGACACCCGGACGGATGCACTCAGTCTTGATGGTCTTGTGAAATCGTTCCAGCTTACCGTTTGACTGCGGATAGAACGGAGAAGTCCGTACATGCGTCATTCCGGAGATACGAATGAATTCCTTGAAATCCTTGGCAATAAACTGCGGCCCGTTGTCGGAAATGATCCGTGGTCGTGCAGCAGGGTATTTCTCTTTGGCTCGCTGCAGAATGATTTCAATATCTGGTTCCGTCATCTGCTCTCTGATCTCCCAATGGATAATGGAACGACTGCAACCATCCAGGAAGCTGCACAGGTAGTAGAAAGTGCCACGGATGTTGAGGTAAGAAACATCCACGTGCCAGTGGTCATGAGGTAGCAGCGGCTGTACGAAACCGGTGCCTTTGAGAGACGGCTTCTGATTCCATTTGTTAAGCAAGCCTGCTTTTGAAAGAACGCGCCAGGTGCTGGAAGGGCTGACAGCCACAACATCCTGATCCAGCATCATAAAGGTTAGCCGCCGGTAGCCCTCAAGCGGGTTGTCTATGGCGAATTTGATGATGGCTTCCCGTTCCCAGAATGCCAGCCAGAAGTCACGAGGAATCGGGGCGTTGTGCTCGTTAGCCTTACCGTACCGCTCGATCCAGCTGTAAAATTTGCTCTTTGAGACATCCAGCCAGGATATGAAGTGTTTCAGCGGAATCTCCGCTTTGTCGCTCCATTCTTTGGTGTAATCGACAACGGCATCGCGAATGTCATGGGGAACCCAGCCGCCTGTTAAAGCTCCCCAAGTTCTTTTTTTAGCTTGATGTGCTCCTCCATCAATTCTGAGAGCACTTCATGCTTCCTGATTAACTTGGCTTCGAGTTGCTGGATTTTGACTTCCTCAACACGCTTTTGAGGTTTGTCTTCACGGGTAAATGCTGCGGCTCCATTCTCGAAAAACTGCTTTTGCCAGATGTAGAAAATTGTTGGCTGAAGCTGATGTTTGTCACACAGATCTGAAACAGGTACGTGCTCGACCAGATGACGCCGTAAAATAGAAACTTTCTCTTCGGGGGTGTAATTGTGACGTTTCTTTCGCATGGACTTTCCTCCGTTCGTGATGGTTTATCACAAACGAACCAAAAGTCCTATTCACGCTGAGCCAATACAAATTCTCTCTTATCCTTGTCATCTTTTCCTTCAGCTAAGGACATCAAATTGTGTTGCAGCTTAACAAAAGGATCCTTTTCCTTTTTGCCCGAACCAATTGCTAAAAATGGCTCTGTCACTTTTTTAGCTTTTAAGACACCGTTGTCGTAAATAAATCGGAGTTCACTATTTAACGGTGAAATTATGTCTTGAACCTGATCTTTGAATGCTTTAAAGGCAGGAGATTTGGCAATGAAATGGTTCCTTGTCACATCCAGGAATTTTTTCATGTTCTTATGAGAAATCTCTGCAAAGATCCAATTCCTTAAAGGATCGTGAATAATATGTTTACCGCCTTGATATGTTAGGTAATCCGACTCCTTTACCAAGACGTTTTTATTCCTAATCCACAATCCAGTCTCTTTTTCAGTATCTGCTGATTGGAGGTCACGGTTGGAATGGAGAATGAAATAACCGAAGTCAGGTGTAGTGTCACATTTGAATAACCGCAGTTTTGTGTCAGTAGTAAATCGAGGAAAATATTTTTTTAGAGGTTTAATATCAGTTTCTCGGCCTACGCCGAAGAAATATTCTACTGTAGGAAATAATGATTTGTTGGAATATAAGTCGAATATTTTATCTTTATCAGCAGGCACTATATTTTTAAAAAACTGATCATCTGGATTAGGTTCAAGCGGTATATATTTTCTCAAATTGTTTTCGAATTGCGGTGTAAGGATTTCCTCAATGTCTTCCTCATATACACCTTCGATAATGATTTCCGTAAATGAGTTATAATTTCCTATATGTTTCGAAATTGTTTTCTTACTTAATATACTTAACGAATCACGGATATTAATGTTATGACCAGATGTAAGTTTAAAGAGTTTCTCTATTAAACTTAGACTTTTTCCTTCAGTTTCTTCGCTAAACAAAGTGCTTGATTCGACTACTAGCTGGACTAAGCCTTTTAACCCTTTAGGTTTAGTTATAATGGTTACTTTTTTTCCTAATTTAAAAATAGACATTAGACCCAAGCCGAAGTGGGAATATGCATTCTCGTCGGCCCTAGATAAACCATAACCAATGCTAGTTAGAACTTCTCTAAACCGCCCCTCGCTAATACCATTGCCATTATCGAACAAACTTAAGTATGGTACTTGCTGGCCTTTGACATCTTTATTGCCAAAAAATAAAATGCACTTGTCCGCATGATTGTCCAAAGAATTTGATATGGCCTCTCTAATCTTCATTGAGGTTGAGGAGTATACCGAGTTAGCTACGGTGGATAATATCCCTGCTTTTACATCGATTTTGAGAGCACTAGGTTTAGTCATTCTTTACCTTCCTCTTCAAAGATTTATCGTATTCGTATATAGCATAAAGCTTACTTTCAAATTCCTTAAAAGTGGAACCATATATATCCAAAAATGATGTTCTGCTTTTAGTTATCATTCCGCCACGATAGTAAAACAGCAAGCTAAGTTTTAGAGCTCTTAATAAATAGTTATTCCAATGTTCGTTTGGATAGGCTCTTTTATTATTGGTTGCTTCCCTGTAGCCCATTGGGAACACCAGTACACCTTCCTGATTTAGAAGATTTATTTTATAGAAAAACTCTTCAGGCGAGTCTTTAAAATTATATAATACATAACTAGAAATTTCTTTGTTTGTATACTTTTTTGCCAATCGTATGGCTTTTAATACATGCTTCTCGTTGGACAAATTATCAAATGCAAATCTTATTGGATCTAGGTTTATTTTTGCTAGTAGTTCAGCCTTTTCTTTCGTATACAGCCGTGCATCAATCCCTTGGTTGAAATCTACCCGTTTTCCAATCTGAACCAGCTTGTCAACATCACTTTTTAAGTTTGGTGATGCCAGCCAGTTGTTATCCCAAAATGTAAGCAGGGGAAGGCTTGGCGAAACATCTTTTTCCCAATCGTTTTTCACAAAAAAATCCGGCTCCAGAGTTTTAACTGCACAAAATTTACATTTTCTGATGCAGCCTCTTGAAGTAAAACTTATGGAACTCTTTAATTTTCTATTGAAATTTACGGAATAATCCGGGGGATAATATTCAGCGTCATTTAGAAGCCCTACATGAGGTTGTATCCCTGTGGATTCGAAAATCTTTTCAGGCATCAGGGAAGCCGCAATTCCTCCAATCGAAATTTCTGAAGAAGGATATTTCCATTGATAATAGGAAGCCGTATAGTGGACCCCAAAATCCGGACAATAGTTTAAGGTGGTAGCCTGCAATCAAAAGGGGCAGGCAATGAGCGAAAAAAAGCGTAAAAGTTTCACCAGTCAGCACAAGGCAAAAGTAGCGCTTGACGCGATCCGAGGTACCAAGACGTTAAATGAGATCGCCCAAGAGTACACTGTCCATCCGACTCAGGTTGGCGAATGGAAGAGAGAGCTGCTGGCGCAGGCTTCCAGTATTTTCGAAATCAAGCGAGGCCCCAAGCCTGATGACCCTTCCTCCAGCCCTGAGCGTCTTTACTCTGAGATCGGGCGGTTGAAGATGGAACTGGACTGGCTTAAAAAAAAGTCCGGATCGGCCATTAGCAGACCGCAGGCACTGGGTGAGTCTGTTGGATCCCATGACGCTAACCCGACAATGCGCGTTAGCTGGTGTCGCTCGTTCCACCGTTTATTCCTCACATTTGGTCGCCGAGCCAAATGAACTAGAATTGTTGTTACTGGCGTTGATTGATGCCGAATATACGCTCCATCCGTTCTATGGTAGTCGCAAAATGGTCGTACATCTGGGCAAAGCAGGCTATCCGGTCAACCGGAAGCGGGTTCAACGACTGATGAGGATCCTGGGATTGGCTGGTATGGCACCAGGCCCTAATACCAGCCGGCCTCACCCTCAGCACAAGATCTATCCGTACCTGCTCAGAGGCGTGAACGTGACACGACCGAATCAGGTGTGGAGTACCGATATCACTTATATTCGCCTGCCACGAGGCTTTGCGTATCTGGCAGCCGTAATCGACTGGTACTCACGTAAAGTGTTGGCGTGGCGATTGTCAAACTCACTCGATAGCGAATTTTGCGTTGACTGCCTGGAACAGTCGCTTCGGTCATACGGCACACCGGAGATCTTTAATACAGACCAAGGGTGTCAGTTCACGAGCGATGCTTTTACCGGCGTCCTCAAGTTACACGACATCGCTATCAGCATGGATGGTCGCGGTCGGGCATTGGATAATATCTTTGTCGAACGGCTCTGGCGAAGCGTCAAGCATGAGGATATATACCTGAAAGGGTATGTCAGCATGCCGGGATTACAACTGGGCTTGACAGAATATTTTGAGTTCTACAATACCGAAAGGCCCCATCAATCTTTGGGTAACCGAACACCGATTCAGGTCTACCAAACAGCCAGCGGCGGCGGAGCAAGAATCGTAGACAAATTCAAAGAACGAAAAACGTTTTTAGAGGTAGAACCAAAATCAAAGGCAGAAGCTACCACCTTAAACTAGACGGATTATTGTCTTGACCAAAGGGTCCACTAAACCGTTTCAATGACCTTATCTAGATCCCAGGTGAATAAGGTGGTGATAAATATCTTATCTGGCTCTCTTAAGCCATCTGGATTGCCAATTCCAACCTGACTATATATTTCACACCCACGATGTTTATCCTTAAGCATAGATGAAATCTTCATTAAGCCCAACGGAGGATATACTGTCTTTGCAATTGGTTCTACCAACAAAAATTGTTTTGAGCTTTCATACATTACATACATCTCCTATTCTTTATCACTTAGTACATTAGGCCATTTTCTAACAATTCGCAGCACTTCCTGATCGTCTAATAGATTTAGCATATTCATAAAGGCAGCGATTGCTAATGGAGCTTTCCCCGATCGCTCATATTCAATGTATGTTCTGTGCTTGACGCCAATCCGCGCCGCCATTTCCTTTTGAGATATCCGACACGCCTCTCTTGCCGCAATCAAATGATGAGCTTCACAAACTAAGCTACTGAAATTATAGGATTTATCTTTTTGCATCGGGCTATATTAGATTGATTTTATTTGCATTACAATAAAAAAGATATTTTTTGATTTTATTTGTATTAAATATACATTTTTATGCATATTTTAAGCTTAAATATGCAAGAATTTACCGCCAGTCAATTTGGGTTTTTTACTGTCTGTGTCCACTATGTATGGCGCCTGTACGATTTTGGGATTGGGATGAAGGGCGTTATGGAGAAGGCAAACAAGGGTTCTGCCATGGCAGCAGCTGGATTAACCTGAGAGTAGAAAGACTGCAGGGCTGTTGGAGCCGGGTAAGAGATGAGGGGGGAACGAGGTCATGGCAACTGTTGATGTTGCTGGATCAGTTCGCCATGCGTGACAATGGAAAGTTCGCAAATAATCGCTGTACTCATTCCCAGTTTATGCACCCTTTTTGAACTCTGGGCAATATTATGCTTCCTCAATAACGCGGGTAGCCAACTAAATCACGTCAAATTCCTGTCCTCCGTGCCGTTTTATGCTTCTTTTGGTTACCAGCTTATGGTTCAAGACACAAAATATTGTGCGTGCGGGGCTGGATATTTCTGGTATATTCGAAAAATAGAAATTATGGGATCAGCACGGGAGGACACAGGGATGGTTCAAAAAAAGAAACGCACAATAATTAACTCACCGGGTTTGACGGAGTTGCCGCCACTGTCGCTGGACGCATCCGGCCTGGTCCACGATTACCGGCGGTATTTCACCTATACCCTCGGCCAGAATAAATACTGCCATTCGGTCAAATATTTTTACAAGGCTCTGGCGCTGACGGTTCGCGACCGGTTGATGGAACGATGGAAGATGACCCGTTACACGTACGTCGAGTCAGGATGCAAGCATGGTTATTATCTGTCGCTTGAATTTCTGATGGGGCGGGCTCTCGGTAATGCCATGCTGAATATCGGCATAACCGATGCCGCTACAGAGGCGATGGGGCAGCTCGGCATCAAGCTGGAAGAGCTGGCCGAGGCCGAGGTTGATGCCGGTTTGGGCAACGGCGGACTCGGGCGTTTGGCGGCCTGCTTTCTCGACAGTTGTGCCACCCTGCAGTTGCCGGTTATGGGGTATGGTCTTCGCTATGAATACGGCATGTTTCGCCAGCGGATCGTGGATGGGCGGCAGATTGAGGAGCCTGACCACTGGTTGCTGGACGGTAACCCCTGGGAACAGGAGCGCCCGGAATATACCCAGCGCGTCCGTTTCGGCGGCCGCTGTGAACACTTTACTACCGAGAGTGGCGGGTCGCGTGTCCGCTGGGTCGACAGCCGGGATGTGCTGGCGGTCCCCTACGATATTCCGATCCCCGGGTATCGTAATGGCACCGTCAACACGCTGCGCCTCTGGAAAGCGGCTGCCACCGATGTCTTTGATCTCGGTGAATTCAATGCCGGCGACTATGCCGAATCGGTCGCCACCAAGAATGAAGCCGAAAATATCACGATGGTGCTTTACCCGAACGATGCCAGCGAAAACGGTAAAGTCCTCCGTTTGCGCCAGCAGTATTTTCTCGCCTCCGCCAGTCTGCAGGACGTTGTTGAACGCTGGGTAATGGTGCGCAAGGGGGACTTCAGTAAATTTGCAGTCAGTAACTGTTTTCAGCTGAACGACACCCATCCAAGCTGTGCCGTGCCCGAGCTGATGCGGATTCTGATAGACGAACAGGGGATGGGGTGGGATCAGGCCTGGGGGATTACCTGTCAGACGATGGCGTATACCAATCATACCCTGCTTCCGGAAGCACTGGAAAAATGGCCTTTACCGCTTTTTGGCCAACTTCTGCCCCGTATTCTGGAGATAATTCTGGAGATCAACGCCCGCTTCATCTTCGAGGTTTCCGGCCGCTGGCCAGGTGATAACGAGCGGATCAGGCGCATGTCCATCATTGAGGAGGGTGCGGTTCCCCAGGTGCGGATGGCGTATCTGGCGATAGTCGGGAGTTTTTCCGTCAACGGTGTCGCTGCGCTGCACTCTCAACTCCTTACCCAGGGGCTGTTCCGCGATTTTTATGAACTCTGGCCGGCCAAGTTCAACAACAAGACCAACGGTGTGACGCCGCGCCGCTGGATCGCCAACAGCAACCCCGGATTAAGTCGAATGGTGAGCGAAAAGATCGGCGAGGGGTGGGTGGGCGACCTGCAGCAGATCAACAGGATTGCCGCTCTTGCGGATGATCCGCAGTTCCGGCAGCAGTGGCATGATGTCAAGCAGGGGAACAAGGAGCGTCTTGCGGCTCTTGTGCAGGCCCAGTGTGATGTTGCATTCAAGCCTGAGGCTCTTTTCGATGTCCAGGTCAAGAGGATCCATGAGTATAAGAGGCAGCTCCTCAACATACTGCACGTCATCCACCTGTATGATCGTATCAAGCGCGGCGATACTGCCGGTTGGACCGATCGCTGCGTGCTGATCGGCGGGAAGGCTGCGCCCGGGTATGTCATGGCCAAGCTGATCATCAAGCTGGTCAACAATGTGGCGCAGGTGATAAATGCCGATCCGATGGTCGGGGACAGGCTCAAGGTGGCATTTCTCCCCAATTACAGCGTGACCGCCATGGAGGTTATCTGTCCCGGCACCGACCTGTCTGAGCAGTTGTCAACGGCCGGCAAGGAAGCTTCAGGGACCGGTAACATGAAGTTCATGATGAATGGCGCGGTGACCATCGGCACCCTGGATGGTGCCAATATCGAGATCCGTGAGGAGGTTGGCGACGACAATTTCTTCATGTTCGGCCTGACGAGCGAAGAGGTCGATGAACTGCGTCAGCGCTACGATCCGCAGGGGACCATCAACCACGACGACGATTTGCAGCGGGTTATGAACCTCCTCCGCTGCGGTCACTTCAGCCTGTTTGAGGGGGGGCTCTTCAATCCGATCATCGACGCGATCTGCTCGCCTCATGATCCCTGGATGGTTGCTGCAGACTTCCGCAGCTTCATTGATGCTCAGCAGCGGGTCTCGGTGGCGTATCAGGATCGGGAGCGCTGGGTCCGCATGAGCATCATGAACACCGCTTGCAGCGGCAAGTTCTCCACCGATCGTACGATCAGCGAATACAACGAGGATATCTGGCACCTGAAGGCAACATCGATCTGTGATGGGGAATAAAGGTCTCTTTGCCGCTGCCGGACGTGTTGGTTGAGTATGGACGTTATTACTACTCATACGAATGCTGATTTTGACTGTCTGGGCGCCATGACGGCGGCACTGCGTCTCTACCCCGGTGCGCAGCTCTCGTTTCCGGGCTCGCAGGAGAAGGGGGTGCGTGATTTCGCCCGGCGCTATCCGGACTACCTGCCGCAATTCACCCGTGCCAAAGATATCAATCTGGAAGCAATCACGCGCCTGATCATTGTTGATTGCCAGCAGGGCACCCGCATTGGCCGCTTCGCCGAGATCCTGGGTCGCCCCTCCCTGGAAATTCACATCTACGACCACCACCCGGTGGCGGACGAAAGCATCACCGCGACAGGAGGAGTGGTCGTTGCCTGCGGCTCGGCCTCGACTATTCTGGCCGCCAGGCTGATGGAGAAGGGTGTTTCACTGAGCGAAGAAGAGGCTACCATGGTCATGCTCGGGATTCACGAGGATACGGGGCGCCTGCTGTTTGCGTCGACAACGCCGGAGGATTACCGGGTCGCAGGTTGGCTGTTGGCGCAGGGAGCCCGGCTCACTATTGTTAACGATGCGCTGACGCCGGAGTTGACCAAGGCGCAGATGGGGCTCCTGAAACAGCTGCTGACCACGCTCAAGACCAGTTCGGTGAATGGGGTTGCCATATCTGTTGCATACGCCTCCTGCGATCATTATATCGGCGATATCGCTTCGCTGGCTCACCTGATGCGCGATATGGAAAACATGGACGCGCTCTTTTTGGCGGTAGCCATGGAAGGCCACGTTTACCTGGTGGGGCGCAGCCACATTCCTGAAATAGATGCCGGTGAAATCATGAAGGGTTTTCAGGGGGGCGGCCACGCCACCGCCGCTTCGGCGGTCGTGCATAACCGGTCGCTGAAGCTTGTGCTGGAGCAACTTGACCGATTGCTGCAGCTCTCCGTCAAGGGAGAGGCGACAGCAGGGAGCATCATGTCTGCGCCGGTCAAGACCATGCCAGATTCGGTCAGCATTTCCGGGGCCAGGGAGCTTCTTACCCGTTACAATTGCAATGCCATGCCGGTCGTGGTCGGAGAAACAATGGTCGGGGTTATCTCGCGCAAAACGGTCGAGAAGGCGCTCCATCACGGGCTTGGCGACTTGCCGGTAACGGACTTCATGCATACCGACTACCTTTCCGCAACTCCTGATACCCCCATTGCCGATATCCAGTCTTACATGGTGACCGGTAATCGCCGTTTCGTACCGGTTTTCAAGGGGACGCTCCTTGCGGGAGCGGTGACGCGGACAGATCTGATGCGTCATATCTACGGAGCGCGTCATGGGCGGGGGGGCGTGCTCTATGATCTCGATTCGCTGGAAATCCCGACCCGGACCCGCTCGGTCGCAGGGCTGATGGGCAAACGGCTTGCGGCAGAGGTTCGTGAAACCTTGCACAGGCTGGGCGAGGTCGGTGATGGATTGGGTCTTTCCGTCTACGTTGTCGGCGGTTTTGTGCGTGACCTGCTGTTGGGTGCGGATAACCTGGATATCGATGTAACCATTGAAGGTGACGGCGTTTTCTTCGCAGAATGTTTTGCCGAACGCTATGGCGGCAGGGTGCGCAGCCACAAAAAATTCGGTACGGCGGTGCTTGTCCTGCCGGACGACAGCAAGATCGATGTGGCCAGCACCCGTCTGGAGTATTACGAATCCCCCGGCGCCCTGCCGACGGTTGAACGCTCATCACTCCGCCATGACCTGTACCGGCGTGATTTTACGATCAACACGCTGGCAATCTGCATCAACGGTGACCGCTTCGGTCATTTGACCGACTATTTCGGTGGCCAGCAGGACCTTCAGGAACGGGTTGTCAGGGTGATGCATAATCTGTCGTTTGTAGAGGATCCGACTCGTGTGTTCCGGGCGATCCGCTTTGAACAGCGCCTCGGTTTCCATATTGCACCGCATACCGAAAACCTGATACGGAGTGCCGTGAGGATGCACCTCCTCGACAAGTTGGGGGGGGAGCGCCTGCAGAGTGAACTTGTGCAGATCCTGTGTGAAAAGGATCCGTCAGCGGCCATCGGGCGCATGTCTTCTTTCGGGCTCCTGCCGTTTATTCATCCCGCGCTCAAGCTGGTGCCTGCCACTAAGCGGGTGCTGGAGGAAGCGAGGGAGGTCATGGCCTGGTTCCGGCTGCTCTATCTGGAGGATCGTTGTGAGCCATGGCAGGTGTATTTTATGGCATTATGCGACGGATTGAAGCCCGACGAGTTCAGGGATGCCTGCGGGCGCCTGGCAGTTCCGGGGCGTCTTGCCGTACGTCTCTGCAGTCAGCGCCATCTGGTTTTTGCAACAATGAAGGCGGTCAAGCGCCGTTTGAAGCAGGCAGCCGAAATACGTAACAGCCAGCTGTTTGTCTGGTTCGGCGATTTCACGCTGGAGGTGTTGTTGTATCTGGCGGCAAGGGCCAGTAGCGAAGAGGTCAGGCGCTTTGTGTCGCTCTACCTTGCCCGGCTGCGCACCGTTGTCCCGCTGCTGGGGGGGGATGATCTGCGTGGGCTCGGTCTGGAGCCCGGCCCCCTGGTGGGACAGGTCAAGGAGCGTTTGCTGCAGGCGCGTCTTGATGGCGAAGTGAGCAGTCGCGAGGAGGAGGAGGCTCTGGTGCGTTCCCTGGTTTTAGTGCGTTCAAGCCGAGGTAATGCCAGCAAAACCGGGTAGTTATTGAAAACTGACTTGACTGGATGGGCTTTGACGTGTTATCTCCATAAAAGTAAAATTCACTGGGTTTGATGAGGGAACAGAATGAAACAGTTTAAAAAACTTGTCGCGGTCATGACGCTGGTTGCTCTGCTATCAACAGCTTCTTCGGTATTTGCTGCAGATAATATGCTTGAGGAAGTGTTTACCGATGCCTTTTACGGCGCCGCCATCGGCGGGCTCGTTGGCGGTGCTCTCATGATTTTTAAATCGCACCCGTCTGATCATTTCAATTATATAGCGTACGGAGCGGCAACCGGCGTTCTGGCAGGTACTGCATTCGGCGTGGCCAAGTCAGCTCGCGCATTTGCTGAAGTCGAAAACGGCCGCGTACGGGTTGCTCTTCCGACCATCACCCCCGAACTTTTGATTACGCCCGGCTCAGGGCGTACCACCGTTGCCTGGAAAGCCGATCTGATTCGCGGCACGTTCAACTAGTTTCCCAAAAAACAGGAACATCTGTTCAGAACCCGCCGGATGAATCCAGCGGGTTTTTTTTATGTGCCACCGGCCGTTTGAAATTTGCTATAACGTGCCACAACATATCCATACTTGAGGAGAGAAAATGTCAGAGTTCAAAAATGTCACCGTTGTCAAAAAGGCCAATATCTATTTTGGCGGTCAGGTCGTCAGTCATACGGTTCTGTTTGCTGATGGCACCAAAAAGACTCTGGGGGTCATGCAGGCGGGAGAGTATGAATTTTCCACCGCTGCCGCTGAAATCATGGAGATTCTGTCGGGGGAGCTTGAGTGGCAGCTGAAGGGCGGGTCTGATTGGCAAAAGGTCGTTGGCGGTGAGGCGTTTGATGTGCCGGCCAATGCCGTCTTTCTGCTGAAAGTGCCGGTCGTCACCGATTACTGCTGCTCCTACATCGGCTGAACCTGCCATTACCGTGGCCACTATTTCTGACCATCCTGTTGTCGGCCGCTTTGCCCCTTCCCCGACCGGTGCGCTGCATACCGGTTCACTGGTGGCGGCGGTGGGGAGTTATCTCATGGCGAAGCAGGGGGGCGGCCGTTGGCTGCTCCGTCTGGATGATCTGGATGCGCCGCGTCAGGTGCCCGGAATGGCGGATGATATCCTGCGGACACTGGAGTCGTTCGGTCTGTTCTGGGATGGGGAGGTCGCCTTTCAGAGCAGACACCTGAACGACTATCAGCATTTCTTTGAGCTGCTGCTGCAGGAGGGGAGTGTCTATCCCTGCTGCTGTTCGCGCAAGGAGATCGCCAGGAGCGCCTCGGCGCCGCACCCGGGTGAAGATGGCATACCATATCCCGGTACCTGTCGGAGGGGAGTGACGGCTGGTTCGCTCATACGCTCCTGGAGGGTCAGGGTGCCGGAGGGGGAGGTCTGCTTTTCTGATCTGCGCAAGGGTTCTTTGTGTCAGAAGCTCTCATGCGTCTCGGGTGATTTCGTCGTCAGGCGCGGCGACGGGGAGTTCGCCTATCAGCTGGCGGTTGTTGTCGATGATTACCTGGCTGGTGTAAACCAGGTGGTGCGCGGGGAGGATCTGCTCGGCTCAACGGCACGCCAGATACACCTGCAGAGCCTTCTCGGTTTTCCGCAGCCGGAATATTGCCACCTGCCGCTGGTGACCGGACCGGATGGTTTGAAGCTGAGCAAGCGTGACCACCTTGTTTCATCTCAACGTGGCAATGTGGCCGGGAGGGAGCGGACCCTGCTTTTTGCGGTACTTCGCTTTCTCGGTCAGAACCCACCCGCGGAGCTTGCCGAATGCTCCTGCAGCGCCATTCTGGAGTGGGGTGTCACTCATTTCAGCCGGCTTCATCTGCCCGCCAGTGGCGGTGTGCTTGAAATATGACCGGGGCTCATCTTAGCTGTTATCATTTCGACCAGAGAAAACACGCAAAACACCCTTGCCTTGTCCCTGCTTTCGTGCCGGCAGGTATGACCTGAAGAATCATTCCGTCTTTGCACGCGAAGAGCCGCTTTCAATCCCTCTGATATCGCGTGCATCCTCCACCAATTTCCCAGTTTACACCTTGATTCTACGATAGTTGCATGGTATTTGTATCTACCGTACCAGCCAGACACCGATGTGGATTTACACATACATAAAAGCACCCGAGGGGGGAACATGGAAAAGCTGAAGGTTCATTACCGTGAATTAGGGTTGTCAAACACGAGGGAGATGTTTAGCAAGGCAATGGCCGGTAAGTATGCCATTCCTGCCTACAATTTCAACAACCTCGAGCAGCTTCAGGCGATCATAACCGCCTGTGTTGAAACCAACTCTCCGGTTATTATCCAGGTCTCCAAGGGTGCCCGTAGCTACGCAAACGAAACCATGCTTCGCTGTATGGCGATGGGAGCCGTGCAAATGGCGCGTGAGGCTGGATCCAATATCCCGATCTGTCTGCACCTTGATCACGGCGACAGTTTTGAGCTGTGCAAATCCTGTGTCGACAGCGGCTTCTCCTCCGTCATGATCGACGGCTCGCATCTGCCGTTTGAAGAGAATGTGGCACTTGCCAAAAAAGTCGTTGATTACGCCCATCAGTTTGATGTTACGGTGGAGGCCGAGTTAGGTGTCCTGGCCGGCATTGAGGATGAGGTTTCCGCTGAACACTCCACCTATACGAAGCCGGAAGAGGTTGAAGAGTTTGTGAAGAAGACCGGGGTTGATTCACTGGCGATCTCTATCGGAACCAGTCATGGTGCCTACAAATTCAAGGCAGGACAGCCGGTTCCGCCACTCCGTTTCGATATTCTGGATGAATGCGAAAAACGGATTCCCGGTTTTCCGATCGTACTTCATGGTGCCTCGTCGGTGGTTCAGGAGTATGTTGCACTGATCAACCAGTATGGCGGAAATCTTGAAGGGGCTGTCGGCATTCCCGAGGAACAGTTACGTCAGGCGGCAGCGAGCGCTGTCTGCAAGATCAATATCGATTCTGACGGCAGGCTGGCCGTTACCGCAAAAATCCGTGAATATTTCGCCAAAGACCCGAAAGAGTTTGATCCACGTAAATATCTTGGTGCCGCGCGCAACGAGCTGGTCAAGCTGGTGAAGCATAAGAACGAGGCGGTTCTCGGTTCGGCCGGGAAGGCCTGATAGCCACAGCAGCGTGTTATCTCAGGAGGTTGCAAATGAGTACCCGCAAATTTTCTCGCGTACAATTTAACGTCGGGGCTACGGTCAGGATCGGCGATCGACAGTTCCACGGCGCAGTCGAAAACCTCAGCATGACCGGGATGTTTCTGGTAACCAACGAACAGCTTGAAGAGGGTGATACGGCCGATATCACGATCGCATTGACGGGAACACTCCCGGAAATAGCGGTGAACTTTACCGGCGTTGTTACCCGTCTGACCGAGGATGGGGTCGGGTTCACATTTGAAAAGATGGACCTTGATTCGTACACGCATCTAAAGAATATCATCGCCTATAATATTGATGATGCAGAAAAAGTTATGGAAGAGATCGGGCATTCCATTGATGAAAAATTTGCTACAGATAAATAAAGACCGGTCACGGGATTGAGGAAGCCATTATGAAAAGCCGTTCAAAGCTCTTTTCTGCCGGCGGGTTTCTGCTTGGCGTTTTTGCACCTGTTGGCTGGGTGGTGATCAGGCTGCTTTTATATTATGATGCCGGACTCGGTCTGTTCGAGCAGATTATTAATGACATTGTAAAAGACGGCGAGCAATTTGCGACTTACACCTATATGGGGGGCGGTACCGCTGTCGTTCTTGCCGTCCTTGGCTACATGATCGGTAAAAACGGTGATGAGCTGCATAAACGCGCAGTAGAGCTTGACATCCTTCATACGGAAGTCGGCGAACAGAAAGAGATCTTCGAAAATCGCTACAAGGTTCTGGACAGGAATATCAAGAACTTTCACCATATCAGCAGCAAGATCCAGAAATCGCTCAATCTTGATGAAGTCCTGCTGTTATGCGCCGAGGGACTGCACGATATCCTTGGCTACGAGCGGGTCAATATCCTGATGGCTGAAGACGGCAAGCGGCTCCGCTTCTTCGCCTCGATCGGCACGGAGGGTTTTGATTCGGCCGATGTCGTCATGCCGATAGATGCCAGTATCGGTGTTATTGCAAAGTGCTTTAATGACCGTAAAGTGTATCTGATTGATGATATCTCGCGCTATCCTGAAGATTACCATCTGCAACCGCCGCACAACGGCCTGACCCCACTCCGTTCCAAAAGTTTCATCCTCTGTCCGATCGTCGTAAAGAACTCCACTATCGGTGTTTTCGGTATCGACAACAAAAACAGCCACCGCGCCCTCAATGATTCAGACGTTGATACCATCATGCTTTTTGCCGATCAGGTGGCATCAGCGATCACCCGTATCAATCTGCTGACATCAATTGACACCCTGACGTCAGAGATGGAGAGCTCCTTTCGTTTCCTGCTCGGCAGCCGCGACCAGTATTCAAGGAATGTGGGCAACCTGCGTGACGGTGTTGATTCCGTCGCCGACGGCACCTCCATAATCGCGGCGGCATCCGAAGGGGTAATGGCCTCGATTGACGAAACCAGTTCTGCGGTCAACGAGATCTCGGTTGCCATCGAGCAGGTCACCAGAAATCTTGATCACCTGGCTGGGGTCGTCCACCAGTCGGCATCCGCCATGGAACAGATCCATAGCACCATCGGCAATGTTGAACAGAATGCGGCCATTTCCCACGAGGTTTCGCATCAGGTAAAAGAGCGTGCCGAAGAGAGCCGGATCGTCGTGTCCGAGACGATAACCGCTCTTGACGAAATCAAACACTCGGTTGGTCTCTCCTTTGACGCCATCCAGCGGCTTGCCGAGAACAGCACCCGCATCGAGAATATCGTCAGCGTTATTAACGACATTACAAAGCGGACCAACCTGCTGGCGCTCAACGCCTCCATCATTGCTGCGCAGGCCGGTGAGTACGGCAAGAGTTTTGGTGTCGTCGCCGATGAAATCCGCAATCTGTCACTCCAGACCGGTCATTCAACCGGAGAAATAACCTCGATTATCGAAGAGATCATGAGCGAGTCAAAAACGGCCGCCAATAACATCAGGACGAGCAGGGACCTCGTGCAGCGCGGTGTTGAGCTGGGGCATACCACCGGGGAATCACTCAAGGCAATTTTTGACAGTTCTGACTGCTCGCTTGAAATGACCAAACAGATCAAACAGGCGACGCAGGAACAGGTTATCAGCGTGCAGCTGGTGGCGCGCTCCATGGAGGAGATAAGCTCCATGACGACCCAGATATTCGCGGGATCGACTGATCAGTCAAAAGCAACCAAGAGCATCGCCCGCTCGATAGAAACTATCAGGGATATGACGCATGAAATGGTTAACTCCACATCGCGTCAGGTTGATGATGGCAAGTTGATCCGTCGCAATGTGGAATCGGTCAGCAGCATGGTTACCGAAATGTTTGACAATATGGAGATGCGCAGGGCGCAGAGCGCAGAAGTGGTCAAAGAGCTGGAGCAGATGAAAAACCTGACCTGCCCGATTTAAGTCTGTTGGGAAGACCCTGCTGAAAAATAAATATATAGATTTAAATATTCGGATCTGATATTTTGTCCATCTGCCTTGACGGCTACCCGTGTACGGGAGTTGATCTGGAAGTCGGCAGTCAGTACAGTACATACCGCACGGATTCGGAAGCGAACCGGGACGGAGGGGACACCCCCTGCAGATTGGCAGCAGCAAGTGCCGATCTGACCGTTCACGACGCGCCCTCCGGCGCGTTTTTTTTTGTTTATGGCAGGTTGGATCACTTTCTGCTTTTTAGCGGAAATGATTCTAATCTTCTTATCCTGTGTATAGTGTGTCAGGGAGTTACATGAGAAAGAAAACGACAATACCCGATATCCTGAAGATGAAGCAGAACGGTCAGCGGATTACGGTCCTGACGGCGTATGATTTTCCCTTTGCGCGTCTTGTTGATGACGGAGGGGTCGATATAATTCTCGTTGGCGATTCGGCCGGGGTCGTGGTGGCCGGCCACGATACGACCCTGCCGGTTACCATGGATGAGATGCTGTACCATACACGGGCGGTCGTGCGCGCCGACCCCAAGGCCCTCGTGGTGGCCGATATGCCGTTTATGTCGTACCAGACCGGCATCGAGGATGCGTGCCGGAATTGCGGCCGTATGATCAAGGAGGGTGGGGCGCAAGCGGTCAAGATTGAGGGGGGAAGCAACATGGCCCATGTCATCCGTGCCGTCTCTTCCATCGATATCCCGGTCATGGCTCACATCGGTTTAACGCCGCAGTCGGTTCACCGCATGGGTGGCTACCGGGTGCAGGGGAGAAACGATCAGGCCGAGCGGATCATGGATGATGCCTTTGCCGTGCAGCACGCCGGCGCTTTTGCCGTCACGCTGGAGGGGATACCGGCAGCACTTGCGGCAGAGATCAGCGCCGAATTGACCATTCCGACCATCGGCATCGGTGCCGGGCCGTCCTGCGATGGCCAGGTTCTGGTGATCCACGACATTCTCGGGCTGTGTGAAAAATATTCACCCAAGTTTGTCAAGCGCTACGCCGATCTGGCGCCGATCATCTCGGCTGCTGTGTCGCAGTATGTTGCCGAGGTCCGTAGCGGTGAATTTCCGACTGAAGAACATTCCTTTTCCTGAGGGCACAATGAAGATAATCAACAGTATTGTACATATGCAGGCGCTCGCAATAGCACCGGAACGGCAAGGGAGGCGCATAGCCTTCGTACCGACCATGGGCTATCTGCATGAGGGGCACATTTCCCTGCTGCGGGAAGGGCGCAAGCGTGGCGATGTCCTGGTGCTCTCGATTTTTGTCAATCCGATCCAGTTCGGCCAGAACGAAGATCTGGACAGCTACCCCAAAAACTGGGAACGTGACTTCAAGATCGCCGATGAGTGTGGCGTTGACATCGTCTTCATTCCGACCGCCGAGGAGATGTACCCGGACGGTTTTCAGACCGGCGTGACGGTGCGGGATATTGCTACGCCGCTCTGCGGTGCGAGTCGGCCGGGACATTTTGACGGCGTGGCGACGGTTGTCACAAAATTGTTCAATATTGTCCGTCCTGATGTGGCGCTCTTCGGCTGCAAGGATTATCAGCAGCTGGCCGTTATCCGTCGTATGACCGCCGATCTGAATGTGCCGGTCGAGATTGTCGGCATGCCGATTGTCCGCGAGACCGACGGGCTGGCGATGAGTTCGCGTAACTCCTATCTGTCCCCGGCCGAGCGCCAGAGTGCGCTCTGCCTGTCCCGTGCCATCAAGCTGGCGCGTGAGCTGTTTGCCGACGGAGAGCGCTCCGTTGACGTGCTGGCGAGAGAAACGCGAGCTGTTGTTGAACAGGAGTCTGCCGCAACGATTGAGTATGTTGAGTTGAGGGATGGCACGACGCTGCATGAGCAGGAAGTCGCCGACCGCAGTACGCTGCTGGCTTTGGCAGTGAAAATAGGACAAACCAGACTGATCGATAATACCGTACTTGGAGAGGAGTTATAACCATGCAGAGAATCATGTTGAAGAGCAAAATCCACCGCGCCACTGTTACCGGCGCTGACCTGCACTATGAGGGGAGCGTTACCATCGATCGTGATCTGATGGATGCCGCAGACATTGTTTCCTACGAAAAGGTCGCGGTCTGGAATGTTACCAACGGCAGCCGCCTGGAAACCTACGCCATTGAAGGGGAGCGCGGTTCCGGTGTTATCTGTCTGAACGGTGCTGCGGCGCGGCTGGTCGCACCACGGGATCTGGTGATTATCGCCAGTTTTGTTAACATGGAAAATGCCGAAGCGATAAAATATGAGCCGAAGCTTGTGTTTGTGGACGAAGAGAACCGTATGCTGCCGACCCGCAAGGAAGATGCCGGGCAGGCAAAGCTGAAGTGCGTGCATTAGCAGGCTGGAAACTGTTTTCTGCATACCTGACAGGGTGCATCTTCCCTGAAACAGTTATCCGGTTTGCAGTGGCTGACAATTGGATGTAAAAGAAGAGGCTAAAAACTGCCGGTTTTTAGCCTCTTCACTATTCCAGGCGGCAGCCGGATCAGGCCCTGCCAACTTTTGCCCGTTCTGACTTCTTCAGCAGTGCTGTTGCCAGCGGATGGCAATTGTTCTCGGCATACCGGCAGGCGGTATTACCAGCGGGCGACTTAAACGACGGGTCAGCGCCTCCATCAAGCAGAGCCTGTACTGTCAGATTGCAACCGTAAATTGCAGCCAGCATCAGCGGCGTGTGCCCTTCACGGTCACAGGCATCGACCTCGGCCCCCTTTTCAATAAGCATCCTGACAATCTCGGTATGTCCATTCGCTGAAGCATAATGGAGCGCAGTTTTGCCCTTGTCGCTGCCGGCACCAACGTCAGCGCCACGCAGCAGCAGGTCCTGGACGAAATCCTTGAGCCCCTCTTTGGAAGCGCTAATCAGTGGGGTGTGGCCATGACGATCTTTTGCATTCACGCTTTCCATATCTGACTCCTCCCGTTGGTACATGATCGGGCTCTCTGTGCCCGTATTAAGCACTGGCTTCAACGTCAGGGTGATTGCTCGCTGTTTAAAATAACACTGTTTCTCATATACCATAGATTCAGGATGGGCGTCACTTGCTATTTGGGTACAGGCACAAAAATGCTCTGCAAAAATTAAGCACTTGAATCTAAAGGGTTAGAAACACTATAATGCCCGCTCCAAGGAGAGCGTATCCATGAATGTATTCCAGGCTGATTTTATAAAGAGTGCCGCTAAGCCGAAAGACTATCCGCCCCCGGGGCTGCCAGAGGTAGCATTTGTCGGGCGTTCCAATGTCGGCAAATCGTCGCTGATCAACGTGCTGGCCGGTCGCAAGGGGCTGGTGCGAACCAGCTCAACCCCTGGCCGGACCCAGCTGATAAATTTCTTTGACATCAACAGCATCCTGACCCTGGTGGACCTCCCCGGCTACGGGTATGCCAAGGCGCCACCGGCGCTGCGCAAGCAGTGGGGGCCGATGATTGAATCCTATCTTTCAATCCGTGAGTCTTTGAAGGCGGTCGTACTGATTCTCGACATCCGCCGGGTGCCCTCAGACGGCGATCTGCAGATGCTGCGCTGGCTGGAGCTATACAATATCCCGCCGATTCTGGTTGTGACCAAGTGCGACAAGCTGTCGAAAAACGAGCAGGCCAAGCAGAAGGCGATTATTGCCGCTGCAATCAAGCGTGACAAGAGCATGATGCTCCCCTTCTCGGCACTGTCAAAAGAGGGGCGCGACGCCATCTGGAACGAGATCGGCACCGTGCTGGGAGTCGATCTGAAGCCGGAAGTCAAGCCATGAAAGATACCTCAGCAACCACCTGTCAGGCGCCGATGCCGGACATGCAAAAGCGTCCCGACACCCGCCGCATTCCGATTGCCAAGGTCGGTGTCAAGGATATCACCTACCCGATCGTGGTCATGGACAAGAACCGTACCCTGCAGCATACGGTCGCCAGGATCAATATGTACGTTGATCTGCCTCACCACTTCAAGGGTACCCACATGAGTCGTTTTGTGGAAATCCTCAACAAATACCGCGAACAGATCGCCCTTGACAAGCTCGAGACAATTCTTGACGAGATGAAAGCAAAGCTCGGCTCGGAAAGCGCCCATCTCGAGATCCAGTTCCCTTATTTTATCGACAAGGCCGCACCGGTTTCAGGGGCCAAGAGTCTGATGGAATACACCTGCGAGTTCAGCGCCTCCATGACAGACAACCTGGATTTTGTGCTCGGCATAAAGGTGCCGCTCACCTCGCTCTGCCCCTGCAGTCGTGAATTGTCCCGTTTCGGTGCCCACAACCAGCGCAGCATCATGACCGTGCGGGTGCGCTACCGGGATTTTATCTGGATCGAGGATCTTGTCGAGTTGATCGAGCAGTGCGGCTCCAGTCCGCTCTATTCGCTGCTCAAGCGGGCCGACGAAAAGTTTGTCACCGAGCAGGCCTACGAAAACCCGCGTTTTGTCGAGGATATGGTGCGTGAAGCCCATTCCCGCCTGGCGGCGCTTGATAATATCACCTGGTTTTCGGTCGAGGCGGAGAATTTCGAATCAATCCACAACCATTCAGCGTATGCCGCCGTGGAGCTGGATCGGCGATGAAAAAAGGGCTGATTGTCTTCGCCCGCGAACCGCTCCGCGGAGAGGTGAAAACCCGTCTGGCGGCAGCGGTTGGTGATCAGGTCGCTGCAGATTTGTATGAATCCATGCTGCAGGATGTGCTGAAAACCGCCCGACAGCTGACCGATATAGAGACCGTTGTTTTCTGGGACTGCGAAAAAGAATCGCTACCGGTCCTTTCGGAAAAGTATAGCTGCAACTCCCGTTGTCAGATTGCCGGCAACCTGGGACAGCGCATGCAGGCGGCGTTTGAAGAGATGTTTGCTGACGGCTGCGAACTCTGCTGCATTATCGGCAGCGATGCCCCTGACCTGCCGCTACCGTATATTCAGGAATCGTATCAACTTCTGGCAGCGATGCAGATTGATGTTGTGTTTGGACCGAGCCTTGATGGCGGCTATTATCTCCTCGGGTTACGCCAGTTGCGGCCGCAGCTTTTTGTGAACATACCCTGGAGCACGGCTGATGTGCTTGAGCAGAGTCTGGCTGCGGCGCAGGGTTTGGAGCTGGAAACAGCGCTACTCCCCGAATGGCAGGACATCGATACAATTGAAGATCTGCAGGCGTTTCAGGAAAGAACGCGCTTGTCGGCAGCAATGGAAACCACATGAAACCAATCGTTATCATCGCTGCAGTGAAGCAGGAGGTCGAGCTGCTGGAAAAGGCGCTTGAACATTCCGGCAGGGTAAAATCAGGCGGTTTTGAGTATGTCGAGGGGACGGTCGGCAATCTGCGGGTCGTTGTCTGCGCCGGTGGGATCGGAAAGGTCAATGCGGCGGCTGCGACTGCCGTCATGATTGATCGCTATCAGCCGCAACTCGTGGTCAACACCGGGTGTGCCGGTGCGTACGTCGGCAGCGGCCTTGTCGTCGGCAACCTTGTCGTGGCAAGCGAGGAGGTTCTGGCTGATGACGGCGTGGTCGTTGCGGAGGGGTGGAAAGATCTGTCTTTTATGAAACTCCCCACTGTCGAGCAGGGCGGATTGACCTGTTATAACGTGTTGCCGCTTTCACGGCACGCCGCGGAAAAGGCGATGCGGCTGGCTGATTATTACGGCGTTTTTCTGATGCGCGGCCGCTCGGCAACGGTATCAACCTGTAGCGGCACTAGCCAGCACGGTGCCGAGCTGCTGTGGCGCTGGAATGCCTTGATTGAAAATATGGAAGGGGGGGCGGTGGCACAGGTCTGTCTGCGCTGCGCCGTTGACTGCCTTGAAATTCGCGGGATCAGCAATCTTGTGGAAGAGCGGGATCTTAAAAAGTGGGATATACCGCGAGCCGTTGAAGCTGCCCAGCGTTTTGTTTTGAAATATCTTGAGGAGATGGACCGACCGGATTCTGTGCCGGCCAGGAAAGCGACCCCTGAATTATAGTATCAGCGTGAGCCGAAGATCGCCGTACCGACCCGCACCAGTGTCGCACCCTCCTGGATAGCCGTTTCAAAATCCCCTGACATCCCCATGGAAAGCTCCTTCATCTCTACGCCGGCAATCTGCAGCTCTGAGATAGTTTCCGCCAGGCGCCGGAGCTCGGTAAAATATGGCCGCGCAGCATCCGGATCATCGAAAAAGGGGGGCATCGTCATCAGCCCCTTGACGTTGATGTTCGGCAGCAGAGCGCACTCCCGCACCAGCTGGATAGCCCCCGCCTCGGTCGTTCCGGACTTGGTGGCTTCACCGGAGATGTTTACCTGAATCAGCACCTCGCAGATCTTCCCGAGTCGTCCCCACTGCCGATCGATCTCCTGTGCCAGTGAAATGCGGTCAACCGAATGGATCAGCGCCACCCGGCCGGCGATGTACTTGACCTTGTTGCTCTGCAGGTGGCCGATGAAGTGCCACTGGACGTCTTCATGTATCTCCGCCAGCTTGGGCACCAGTTCCTGGATGTAATTCTCTCCAAAAAACCTCTGGCCAGCCTGAAAAGCGGCAATGATATCTTCTGCCGGACGGGTCTTTGACACCGCAACCAGGCGGACGGTCGCAGGGTCCCGCTCTGCTGCTTCCGCTGCTGCCCGGATGCGCGCGTTGATCAGAGCGATGTTGGCGGAGATGGTCATTAGTCGATGGCCTGCATCGTCAGCAGCACTTCATACAACTCGGTCATCGGCAGGCCGATGACATTGGTGTATGATCCGTTGATCGAACGGACAAAATGCACCGCTCCACCCTGGATGGCGTAGGCGCCGGCCTTGTCCATCGGGCAGCCGGTGGCGATATACGCAGCGATCTCTTTTTTTGTCAGTGTCTTGAATGTCACTTCGGTGCAGACGTTGCGGCTGATGTGCACGCCGCTGACCTTGTCAAAGACCGTGAAACCGGTGATAACGTCGTGATCCCTCCCCGATAATCCGGACAGCATCCTCATCGCATCAGCTGCATCGACCGGTTTGCCGAGAATAGCACCATCCAGCACAACAATAGTGTCGGCTCCAATAAAGAAGCGCCCGTCTTTTTTGGTTGCAACCGCATCGGCCTTTTCCCGGGAGAGGCGTATGACATGATCGGCTGGCAGCTCCCCCGGCAGAACGTCTTCACAGATATCAGCCGGTACAACGCTGAAGCTGATGCCGGCCAACTCCATCAATTCGGTACGGCGGGGCGAGGCAGACGCCAGAACTATCGTGCCGTGGTTATTTTCCATCAGCATCACCTTTCCGGGCCGCGGCAACGCTTCTTATCCGTGCTTCACGCTCTTCAAGCGCTTTATGCTCGGCCTCCATCTCCTGCCAATGCTTTGTCCAGTTGGTCTTGCGGATGTGGTGAAGTATGAACACGCCGGGAATAATGACGCAGCCCCAGAAAATGCTCATAGTCATGCTGTTGACTATGCCGTAGGTTAGTACGGCGATACCCATTACCAACAGTAAAGCTTCCATGGACAGAATACGTCCTATTAGTGAAGCCTTCTGGATCTCGTTTTGCGGGTCATGCGTCATCTGTTTTCTCCTCCCAGGGAAACATTTTGCCTGGATTCAATATGTTGTTGGGGTCGAGAGCCGCCTTGATCGACTTCATGGCGGCAATCTGGTGCGGTGACAATTCCAGCTCTATATAGGGCGCCTTGGAGAGACCGACCCCATGCTCACCCGACATGGTGCCGTTCAGATCCAGTGCAGCCTGGAAAACATCGCGGATGGCCAGATGCGCCTTTTCGTCCATGCCGGGCACTGCTTTGTCCACCATGATATTGACATGGATATTACCGTCACCGGCATGACCAAAGTTGACGATAGGAATATCGTATTTAGCCTGAATCTTCTCGATGGTGCGGATAATGTCGGGAACTTTGCTGCGTGGCACGACAACATCCTCGTTGTACTTGGTGGGGTTGATATCACGCAAAGATGGCGACACTAAACGTCGCACCCGCCAGAGCTCCTCCGATTCGGCAGCATCCCTGGCGGCGCGGAACTGTACGAGTCCCAGTGGTTTGATGAGTTCATGAATGTGCGCCGCCTGTTTCTCGATCAGGTCACGGTCGCCGTCCACTTCGATCAGCAGCACCGCGCGTCCCTCCGGCGGCACACCGAGGCTGAAGCGTTTTTCCACACACTGCAGGGTGGCGTAGTCCATGAATTCGAGCGTGGTCGGAATGATCTTGTTGCCGATTATGGTTGAGACCGCCTTGGCGGCGCCGTCAATCGAATCGAAGATAGTCAGCATCGTCTTCTTTGCATCAGGAAACGGCAGGATTTTGAAGATGATCTTGGTAATGACACCCAGCGTACCCTCGCTGCCGCAGAGTAATCTGGTCATGTCGTAGCCGACCACGGCCTTGTAGGTTTCGCCGCCGGTGCGGATGATCTCGCCGGTTGGCAGTACGATTTCCAGACCCATGACGAAGTCGCGGGTGACGCCGTACTTAACACAGCGTGGGCCGCCGGCGTTTTCTGCGACATTGCCCCCCAGGGTTGAAAATTTGAGTGAGGCGGGATCGGGCGGATAGAAGAAGCCGAGTTTTTCAACTGCCAGCTGGAACTGTTCAGTCACAACACCAGGCTCAACTTCGGCGATCAGGTTTTCGGTGTCGATGCGCAGGATACGGTTCATGCGGGTAGTCACCAGCACGACTCCGCCCCCTTTCGGAAGGGCGCCGCCGGTAAAGCCGCTGCCGGCACCGCGCGGGAACACCGGGAATCCGGCGCGGTTCGCCAGTTTCAGAACCGCCGAGACCTCTTCGGCGTTTGCCGGATGGACAACCGCGTCAGGCAGGAACTCCATCTGGGTGGCATCATAGCCGTAGCAGATCATATCGTGTTTGGCAGTTGCTATATTGTCAGGACCTACAATTGACGTCAGTTCATTGATCAGTTGTGCTTCAAGCATGGGCGATCCTTTCGATAATATTAAGCAAGCCAGAATACATGATATAGCGTCAAATCTGCAAGGCAGTTTTGCTCCGTGACAAAATCTCTGTTGCCAGCGGGAGTGAAACCATTTATCCTTGCCGCCATGCAGATAAAACGGATCAGGAGGTTACTCAGGATGAAGCGTTTCAGTAAAATTGTAGCATCAGCTCTCATGGCAGCTTTGCTTGCCGTCCCCACCTTTGCCGCACAAGATGCGAAGAAGGTTGCTGCAAAGACGGTTACCACCGCTTCCGGCCTCAAATACATTGACGTTGTTGTCGGCAAGGGAGCATCTCCTGCCGCCGGTAAACAGGTTAAGGTGCACTACACCGGCACCCTGGAAAACGGCAAGAAATTCGATAGCTCCGTTGACCGTAACGAGCCGTTCTCGTTTGTGATCGGCGTCGGCCAGGTTATTCCGGGGTGGGATGAGGGGGTTATGACGATGAAAGTCGGCGGCAAGCGCAAGCTGATCATCCCTGCCAAACTTGGCTACGGCACACGCGGAGCCGGTGGAGTCATCCCGCCGAATGCCACCCTCCTGTTTGATGTGGAACTGCTCGCCGTCGCAAAGTAGTTTGTCCCAATACTGTTCACCGGACAGCCCGCCTGCGCGGGCTGTTTTTTTCTGTTGTACCGGAGTTATTGAATGACAAATCTGATTTCTGCTGAAGGTCTCAAAAAACTGTGTGACGAGTATGACTACCTCTGGAAAGTGGAACGCCCCAAAGTTGTACGGGGTGTTGCCGACGCGGCAGCGGAGGGGGATCGATCGGAGAATGCAGAATACATTTACGGTAAAAAAAGACTGCGCGAGATTGACAGCAAGCTGAAGCATCTTACCCTGCGTCTAAAAGTGTTGAAAGTAGCATCGGTGCCGATGAATCCGAAGCAGATTACGTTTGGGTGTTGGGTTACCTACGAAGAGGAATCGGGAGATACGCGCTGTTACCAATTGGTCGGCCCTGACGAGATTGATGTCAGCATCGGCAGGATCAGTATCGATTCACCCGTGGGGCAGGCGCTGCTGCACAAAAAGGTTGATGACGAAATAATCGTCCGTAAACCGAGTGGTGATATGACAGTGTATATCACCGGGGTCAGTTCGACACGCCCTCTAACAGCCTGATCCGGTCCTTCAGCTCTTTTTCCCGTTGCCAGCGTGCCGAGACGTCGCGGATGATGGCAGCGACACCCAGCATCACCCCTGAATCATCCTTTACCATCACCATGGAAAACTCGGTGGAAATGCGCGTGCCATCTTTGCGCAGCGCCGGTGCCGAGAGAAGATCGGCGCTGTAGCGACTGCTGCCGCTCTCCATGACGCGACCATAGCCGTCCCAATGTCTCCCGCGCAGATTTTCCGGGATGATCAGATCAAGCGATTGACCGAGCGCTTCTCCGGCACTGAAGCCGAACATCCGCTCCGCCCCGCTGTTCCAAAGGCGGATGATCCCCTCCCGATCGGCAAACATGACCGCATCGCTGCTGGTATTAACGATGTAACCGGCAAGCCACTCCTCTGTCGGTGTACCCTGCATGATGTCTCTCCCTCTCATAAACGTGAGCTTATTCCTGTTCGTAGCCGACTACTACCGCTTCGTACTTTGCGCTGAAATCAGCCGCTGTCCGGGCTTCTGCCGCGGCATACCCGGCGATGATGTCATCTCTCATGGTATCAGGAATAACCCGCTCCGCAAGGGGGTAAAGGACCTCATCCTCTTTTGAGATGTGTTCCCGCAACAGTGCTGCATATGCCAGGGCGTTGGTGGCGATGGTCTGCTCCTTGCCGGTCTGGCCGTCCAGTGCTTCTAAGGCGGCCATCTCCATTGCCTTGACAAAAGCGCGCCCCTGGTCATGCTCCATCAGCATCGCTGCGACCGGGCTATGCTCACGCGGCATGCCGTTTTTTACGAGTGCCTCGAAGAGTACATCTTCCTCCTTGGCATGGTGGAAGCTGTCGGCGTAGTTGCGGATGAAATCGACGCCATCAAGATAAAACTGCCAGTTGGAATAGGTGCCGTCGGTGGTCCGTGGCGCGTTACGCTCAATCAGGGTGATCATCCGCAGGATCAGGCGATGCTCGTTAACCAGCGCTTGGGTAATATCCTTCTTTTGGGTGCATTGATTGTTCATCAGTTCCTCCGTTCTCCGTCGATGCCGATAACGATGCTCTCCAATGGGATGTCCATGCCGCTTTTCTGCAGCGCCTCCCGGACCATGATGTCCATGCCGCGGCAACAGGGCACTTCCATGATGGCCACGGTAATGCTTTTGATTGCGTTGGCACTGAAGATGTGGGCCAGTTTGTCCACATATGCGCTGGTGTCATCCAATTTGGGACAGGCGACCGCCAGTGCCTTTCCCTTGAGCAGTTCCTGGTGCATGCTCCCCATGGCAAAAGCCACGCAGTCGGCACAGATAAGGATATCCGCGTTCTGGAAATAGGGGGCGTTTGGCGGCACCAGATGGAGTTGTACCGGCCACTGCCGGAGTTCCGATGGTGCTTTGCCCTGTGTCGTGTCTGTTGTTTCCGGTCGTTCAATTACTCTGGCCATGCTGCCGGAGCAGCCGCATCCAAGATTTCCCATGATTATTCTCCTTTTAGAGTCACGTGTTCGTTTATTTCCTGTTCTATTTTCGCTTCGTCATCTTTGCTTAGGCCATGGATCGAGACGACGTCTTTCAGCAGGCAGATGCCGACCTTGCAGGTGGTGCAACCGATGTCGAACCTCCCCAGAATCTCACCTATCTCCGGATAGCTCTGCATGACATCCTGAATTGCTCTGTCGCCAAGATTGTTTTTAAATTCCATCTCTGCACCTCCTTGCTTGTGATGTTTCCACCATAACGAAGTTGGCTCATTATTTTGATGATCTGGGTCAAGAATTGAGAGTCTCTCTGAAATGGTTGGTAATTATGTTTATGCCGACAATGAGAAGTTCCTTCTTAATTAAAATTTAAAATAATGGCAAAAGCGGGTAAAATCTGCTATGGCAGACATGCTGGCTCACTACGTTCCGCTATGCCAACGTGGTAGTTTGGCTCGTTCAGGGAACAACGTGGTGTTAACAATACGACTTGATACATTCTGTACGGGTACCTGCATGGTCTCTGTGTGGTCTGTTTGGCGGTGACTGCCGCCACGGTGTTCCGGAATGGCGATATATTTTTAATCGTTTGTACATATCACAGTGAAATATGACAGCACCCAAGGAGGAACACATGAACGATCCCGCAGCTCTGTTTATCTGGATTGGCAACCATTATTACTACCTTTTTGCCTTCGCCATTCTCGTCGTTCTTATCTGGAACTCGGTGGTTATTGTCAGCGGCAACGAGATAGCCCTGATTGAACGGCGCTGGTTCGGCAGCAAGATGCCTCAGGGGCGCGTTGTGGCGTTGGGGAACGAGGTCGGCATCCAGGCGCGCACCCTGGGGCCCGGCCTGCACTTCTTGATTCCGTTCATCTACAAGGCCACCAAGAGCGTCTTCACCGAGATTCTGGAAAATGAAATCGGCCTGATAGAGTCGGTGGACGGCTCATCGATCCCCTCCGGGCGGATCTTTGCCGCGGTCGTGGCAGGGCACAACTCCTTCCAGGACGGTGAAGCTTTCATCAAGAACGGCGGCCAGAAGGGGCCGCAGATCGATGTGCTCCCTCCGGGCAAGTACCGTATCAACCCCTACCTGTTCAAGCTGACCATGGGGAGCGTCACCGAGATCAAGGACTTTGAGATCGGCATCGTCGAGTCGGTTGACGGCGTTGCTATCGCGGAAGGCAAGATCTTTGCCCAGGCGGTGGAGGGGCACTCCTCGTTCCAGAACGGTGAAGCATTCATCACCAACGGCGGCCAGAAGGGGCCGCAGATCGAGATCATCCCCCCCGGTAACTATCGCATCAACCCCTACCTGTTCAAGGTGACCAAAAGTTCGGCCACCAAGATCGGTGACGGCGAGATCGGCCTGGTCGAATCGGCCGACGGCGCGGCGATTCCGGCGGGACGCATCTTTGCCACGGTGGTGCCCGGTCATAACGCCTTCCAGTCGGGCCAGGATTTCATCAGGAACGGCGGCCAGAAAGGGCCGCAGACCGAGATCCTGCCGCCCGGTGTCTACCGTATCCACCCGAACCTGTTCAAGATCACCAAGGCTGCCGCCGTGATCATCGCCAAGGGTGAAGTCGGCATGGTCACCGCCCAGGACGGTGGGGCGATCCCCATGGGGCGGCTGCTGGCCCAGAGCGTGACGGGCCACTCCAATTACGAGAACGGCGAGGCCTTCCTGAAAAACGGCGGGCAGAAGGGGCCGCAGATTGACGTGCTGCTCCCCGGCACCTATCGTATCAACCTGAATCTGTTCCAGGTGCAGATTGCCCCCGCTGTGATCATCGAAGCCAACAAAATCGGTCTGGTTACCGCGCTGGACGGCATTCCGCTTCCAGAGCGGGAATACGTGGCTTCCCCGATCACCGGCCATAACGATTACCAGGATGGTTCCGCCTTCCTCACCAAACAGGGGCAGCGCGGTCCGCAGTTGGATGTGCTGCGGCCCGGTACCTATTACATCAACCCGTTCATGTTCAGTGTGGCCGTTGATGACGTTGCGGTCATCGAGCGCGGCCAGGTCGGGGTTATCGTCTCGAACGTGGGCGACGATCCGACGGCAGAGATGAAGAAGCGTCTCGGCTCGACCCAGGCCGGGGCCTCGGCGGAAGAGGGCAAGGAAAAGTACGTCGTACCCAAGGGATTTCGTGGCATCCAGGAGGAGGTGGCCGGCCCGGGGCGCTATTACCTCAACCGGCGGGCGTTCATGTGCTACATCATTGACACCACCAACATCACCATCGATTGGGACGACCAGGAAGACACCCGCTTCGACCAGTTGACGGTCATCTCCAAGGACGGTTTCCCGATCCAGGTCGCCGTCAAGGTCGTTATACGCGTCCGCCCGGACCAGGCTCCCTATATGGTGGCCAAAGTTGGCTCCATCGATAACCTGATCCAGCACGTCATCCACCCGATGATTGACTCCTCCTTCCGCAACCAGGCTTCTACCGCTTCGGCCATGAACTTCTTGCAGAGTCGTTCGGAAGAGCAGACCAAGGCCGAAACCCGCGCCCGCGTCGATCTGGAAAAATATCATGTTGAGTGTGTGTCGGTGCTGATCTGTCAGATAAAACTCCCTGAGGATCTGATGCAGACCCAGACGAAGCGGATAATCGCCGAGCAGCAGCAGGAGATGTACAAGATGGAGCAAAGATCACAGGCCGAGCGCACCGAGATGGAGAAGATGCGCGCCACGGCCGACCAGCAGCCGACTCTGGTTGCCTCGGAGATCGCCGTGAAGGTAGCGACTCAGAAGAAGACTGAGATGATCACACTGGCCGAAGGTAATGCTGAATCAAAGGCGCTTGAGGGGATCGGTGAAGGGAAACGGCTCAAGGCCATCGGCGACGGTGAGGCATCAAAGATTGCGGCAATAGGTGAAGCAACCGCCCAGGCTTACAACAAGCAGCAGGAGGCCATCGGTGAAGAGGCGATCAAGCAGATCAAGATCGTGGAGCTGATTGCCGCCGCCATCCAGAATGGCAATATTAAGATCGTGCCGGATGTGTTGGTGACTGGAGGCGGGACGGCTGGTGACGGGTTGATGGGGCAGTTGTCGCGGTTGTTGCCGGGAGTGGATTTGAATGGGTTGATACGGAAATCAGGAGATCAGGCGGAGAAACAGTAAAACCTGTCTCACGCACTCCAGCGGCTTTTGGGTTACAGCCAGTGGAGGCGGTTTGACGATGCGGTCAAGCGGGCTATGATATCCTGTCAGCAATCCGGTAATAATCCCAACTACCATTTTGCCGGCGCCGGCAAAATGGTAGTAGTAGGTATTCAAAAAAGAAATGTCCAACTTGCGGCTCGACCAGGCCGCCCGGAAAGGCTGGGCGGCCTGGTCGAGTCTTATGACGTTGGATGAAAAATGATTTGACTTGAAACACTCGCCAGCGTACGATTTAACGTACGAATCGGAGGTGGCTTAAAATGACAACGCTATCAGCAACAGAAGCGAGAAAATCCCTTTATAACCTTGTCGATGATGTCGCTTTATCACATGACCCGATTCAGATTGTTGGCAAACGGCATTCAGCAGTTCTCATCTCAGAAGACGATTGGCGTGCTATTCAGGAAACATTGTATCTCACTTCAATTCCCGGCATGCGGGAATCCATCAAGAAAGGTCTCAAAACCCCGGTATCCGAGTGTAGTGAGGAGCTTGCATGGTAAACTGGCAACTTGTTTTTACCAGGCAAGCGCAAAAAGATGCAAAAAAGATCGCACACTCCGGGTTAAAGTCACAGGCCGAACAATTACTGGAAATTATCAAAGAAAATCCCTTCAAAAATCCCCCACCATATGAAAAACTTGTAGGCGATCTGGCAGGTGCTTATTCCCGTAGAATCAACATTCAGCATCGACTGGTTTATGAGGTTTTGGACAATGTAAAGACTATAAAGATTATCCGAATGTGGACGCATTACGAATAGCCAAAGCTGATCAGCCGTTTGTCGCTATGTAGAAAGCCATGCCCGTAAAAATTCGACAGGAGAACACCATGAACATAACGTATATTTTACGTCAATCAGATAGCCTTGTTTTTAATACCGATAGTGAAACAATTGCCTTTACGGCCAGGAGATTAGCGGATGTAAAACGCAGGGCATTTCGTAAGCAGTATCATGAAGATTCCAATCTACGGCTTGAGGATGAGAACGGTAATGTTCTCAGCATCAAGCGCAGCGGTTTCAAATGGGAAGATAAGCTATAATGCCGGAAAGGTCAGTACTTAAAAGTTTGCAGGGGGCAGAGTGAAAAATAAAAAACCCCCCGAAAAGAGTGGTTCTGTGGTCATCACCCGACAGGAGCACGGGATCTCCCGCAAGCTCATGAGCCCGAACGCTCTTCGCGTTCTCTATCGGCTGAAGGATAACGGCTATGTCGCGTATCTCGTTGGCGGCTGTGTGCGCGACCTCCTGCTCGGACGAGAACCGAAGGATTTTGACGTTGTGACCAACGCCACGCCCGGTGAGGTGAAGCGGATGTTCCGCAACTGCCGTCTTGTCGGCCGACGCTTCCGTCTTGCACACCTCCACTTCCACGAAGAGCTCATCGAGGTGGCAACCTTTCGCTCCCAGGCAGCTGATGAGCCGAAGCCCGAGGTAGAAGAGAAGCGCGGGAGGGAGAACCGGCAGCGGCAACTAAAGAATGACGATGGGATGATCCTGCGGGATAATGTCTACGGCACCCCCGAAGAAGACGCTCTGCGCCGCGACTTTACCGTCAATGCGCTTGCCTACGATATCGCCGATTTTTCGATCATCGACTTTGCCGGCGGCATCGCCGACCTGAACGCCGGCATCATCCGCACTATCGGCGATCCGGCGGTCCGTTTTCGGGAAGATCCGGTGCGGATGCTGCGGGCGGTGCGCTTTGCCGCCAAGCTCGGCTTCACGATGGAAGAAGAGACACGTAAGGCGCTGGTATCTGCCGCCGGCACCATCGTCAGCGCCTCGCCGCCGCGCCTCTATGAAGAGATGCTCAAAATCCTGCTCTCAGGAGAAGGGGCGAAGTGCTGCGACCTCCTCCGTCAGACCGGTCTCTTTGCGGCGCTTTTTCCCTTTTTCTCCGCCTGGCTCGACGCCGAAAGTGAAGGTTTCCCCCACACCCGTTTTGGAGCGATGCTCACCTCCGTTGATTCCATTGTTCAGCAGGGGGGCACGGTCTCACCGCCGCTCCTCCTGGCACTGCTTTTCGGCGAGTACCTCGATGAGAAGGCGGCAAACTTCCGCGCCAAGGGTGCGCCGTGGCAGCAGAGTGTTGACGCCGCGACAGCGGAGTTCTTGGGAGAAGTCTGCCCGTTCGTACAGATAGCGAACCGTGTCGGGCTTGCGCTCCGCGAGATTATTGCCCAACAGGTGCGCCTGAATCTGATCCCCGGCCGCAAGCCCCAGGCGTTTATCGCCCGCAAGGATTTCGGCGACATCATCGAATACTGCCGGATCACCCGTGGTGACAGGAAGGACGTTGCCGGGCGGCTCGAATGGTGGCTGGCTCAGGCAGCAGAGCAGGAGCCGCTGCCGCTGTCCAAACGCAGCGAAGAGGCTGGGGCTCAGCCGGTGAAGAAAAAACGCCGGCGGCGGCGAAAGCCGCAAGGTGTGCATCAGCCTAAAAAAAGCAGTTAACCGCCGATGAACGCCGATATACGCAGAGAAATCAAAGACTTAAACAAAATAAGCGGTTAACCAATATGGTGACTAACTTTTTTGATGTAATTCTAGGTTTTATCGGCGTGCATCCGCTTTTTTCGGCGGTTAACTGCCGTTTCCAGGATCAGACAACCTGATGGAATAAAACTGTCTGGTGCATGAGCTGATGGAGATGCTACGTGAGGTGGGGAATTCCCTGCAGGCTGCGTAGCAGCTCAAGTTGCTTGCTGATAATATCTGGTACTATATGCCCGGCACGCTCAAGCAACGGCGCGACGGCTCCCTCCGGCTCGATGCGTGGATAAACCTGGTCACTCAGTTCGTGAATCAGCCGCATGGTGCGGAAGGCGTCAAACCAGCCGTGGAAAGACGTCATTAATTTTGTGCTCTCGCGGTTGTTTTTCCTCAGATTATCCCACGAATCCCTGAATCCTGACTGCTCCAGAAACCGGTGCAAAACCGGTGAAATAAGCCCGGCACCATTCAGTAATTCTACTGCATCCGCTGTGGAATTATTCATTACGTACGCCAACCAATCCCCCACTATTGTAAAAACAACCGGCTGATAGAAGAGCAGGCGCTGCTCCCCGTCCTCCAGCATGTCGCCCACGGAGCGACCGGTGCCGAAGGGAACTCTGGTCGATGAACGGGGGGAGGGGTGAACGATCGTTCCTTCCAGCGGCACGACGCTGGAAGTTTTGTGAACCTGTTGCAGAAAATAGAAATCCTCTCCGGCCAGACGGCGGTTCATCCCGCCTGAGGCGACATAGGCGGATGCCCGGCAGGCCATGGCGCTCCCCACGGTGTGAAAGGCGTAGGGTGAGCCAGCCAGCTCAAGCCCCAGCACGTAGATCCGCAGGAACAGTTCGTAGCGGTCAATGGCGGACTGTCCCACCTCGTTGGCTGCCGGGCGGTGGCGATAGGGGATGCTTGCGCCGCCTGCTGTCGTGTCGGCAAAATGGCTGGAAATGGCGTGAAGATAGTCCGGCTGCACCACGGTGTCCGCATCGAGGCAGATCAGGAGCGGATCGACATCACGGTAATCAAGAAGCGGGAGCGCCAGGTCGAGGCCGATTTTGCGTGCCAGACCGACCCCCTGTTTGGGGGGGAGTTCTGCCCCGGGTGTGGCGGCATCGATCCAGCACAGATTGTTCAGCCCGTACTGTTGTTTCCAGAGCGGCAGCATCTGCAGCGTTTTGTGGTTGTCGGCTGTCTCCGCACTTGATGCGTCGGCGCGCTGATTGACGACGATCAGGATTAAAAAACGGTCAAGCAGATCGGCAGGATTGTGGGAAAGCGACTCCAGTGTCTGCGGAAGATTGGCGGCTTCGGCCAGCGAGGGGATGACGACCGCGCCGGAAAAGGAGCGGTGGGGGGCGTCGTTGATGCTCCATGGTTTGCCTGCCGCTCGTTTATTCAGATAGGTGGCTATATTTATGGGGAGGTAGGTATCAGACATAGTCACGTATCAAGCAAGGCATCACTCACGAGTTTTACCCAAGATCATTCTGTTCCCCACCGTTTATAAAGATCGTTTTCAATCCCCAGTTGATCGAGCACCTTCCCGACAACAAAATCAACCAGATCCAGCACCGATTCCGGTCTGCCGTAGAAAGCCGGCATCGCCGGTATGATGCGCGCTCCGGAGCGGGAAAGCTTCAGCATGTTCTCGAGATGGATATCGGAGAGCGGCGTTTCGCGGGGAACCAGCAGCAGCGGTCGGCGCTCCTTGAGCATGACATCGGCGCTCCGTTCGATCAGGTTGCCGGAAATGCCGCAGGCGATGCGCGCCAGACTCCCCATACTACAGGGGCAGACCACCATTGCGTCCGGGGCGGACGAGCCGCTGGCGGCACCGCAGAACAGATCATCCGGATGCACGAGCCTGATGCCGGAATCTATTTCCAGATGAGCATACAGCCGCTGCAGCGCTTTATCCAGATCTCCGCCGAGATCGAGACCGGTCTCTTCAAGGCAGACGGCTGTGCCGCTGCAGCTGGCACAAAAAGTCACCTGAAAGTCATTCAGGCAGAGCTGTTCCGCCAGCCGCAGTCCGTACATTGAACCTGATGCGCCGGTCAGGGCGATGAAGATGTGTTTTTGCGCCATTAGTTACCTCGCGAGGATATCAGCAGCCGTAAAGAGCACGATGGCAATGCTGATATAGCCGTTCATGTTGAAAAACGCCGCATCGAGCTTGTCCAGATTTCCGTCTTTCAGCAGCCAGTGCTCATACAGCAGCATGGCCGTCGTCACCACGATGCCGCCGAGAAAGATCGGCCCGAGACCCATGAGGTTGTACAGGGTGAAAAGCAGCGCGATCATAATCAGGTGGAAAACACGGGCGGCCCAGAGTGACCCCTTTACCCCGAGCAGCACCGGAATCGAGTGCAGTCCTGCCGCGCGGTCAAAGTCAAGATCCTGAAGCGCATAGAGGATGTCAAACCCGGCAACCCAGAACAGTACGACACCGCCGAGAACCAGCGCCGGTGCGTCAATTGTACCGCGAATCGCTACCCAGGCGCCGATAGGAGCCGCCGCCAGGCAGATGCCGAGCACGACGTGAGCCAGGGAGGTGAAGCGTTTGCAGTAGGAGTAGAGCAGCAGGAAGGCCAGGGCTATTGGCGAAAGCGTGAGGCAGAGCGGATTGAGCATATATGCCGAGAACAGCAGCAGTGCGGTTGACGCGATAATAAAGATGAAGGTCAGCCCCTTGCCGATCAGTCCGGCAGGGATGGCTCTGACGGCGGTACGGGGATTACGGGCGTCTATTTCGGCGTCGATGAGGCGGTTCATCGCCATGGCTGCCGTGCGTGCGCCGACCATGGCCAGGATAATCCAGGCGGTCTGGCGGAGGGAGGGGAATCCTCCTGCGGCCAGCAGTGCGCCGGTGAATGCGAACGGCAGCGCAAAGATCGTGTGAGTGAACTTGATCATCTCCAGGAAGATGCCGATCTTTGCGAATGTCTTTGTAGTGGTGGTGGTCACGGTAAATCGTACTCCTTCCAGCGCCCTGCGACGAGGGCCGCTGTTTCGTCAGAAACGTGTACCGCCGGTCGCGGCATACGGCTGCCGGTTGCGTCGATGGCAATCCGGCTGGTGGTTTCATCATGAATAATGTCGCTGTTGCTGTCGGTGACGTTGATGCCTCTCCAGGCTGCATGGGAGAGCGTGAGCGGTTCTGTATCGGCGCCGACAAACAGCAGCAGTCGTGCCGACCTGAACCAGGGCAGATCCCACAATTGAGCGGAAACGTTCCGTACCATGCCGGGGTGAGGGTTTTCAAGGGAAATGATCGCGCTTTGGTGGAAAACCCACTCTGCCGGGAAGTGGATATCGTTTATTCCCGGTACTAACCGTCGCAAAAATGCGAGAAGCAGCCGCTCCCAGGCTAAAGCCATCCAGCAGTCCTCCATCGGCGGCGGTCCGACAACGGTCGCCGGGATGACGGTGTCAGGGCGGTGGCTGATTGCCGTGACCCTCAGCAAGGCAGCCTGAGCGGCGGGGGAGTAAAATCCGGTGTGGTTGCCGAACGGCCCCTCGACTACGCTCTCGCCCGGTTCGACATACCCTTCGATGACGACCTCCGCACCGAGCGGAACCTGCAACGGGATACTCCGGCAGGGGGCTGTGGCAAGCGGCGTTCCGCGCAGAAACCCGGCAAAGGTCATCTCGTCGAGATCACCAGGGAGCGGGAACATGGCGCTGAACAGGATTGCCGGATCCCCGCCGAGGACAATGGCGACCGGCATTTTTTTGCCCGCCAGGCGGTACTGCTCGGCGTGCCGCGCTCCGCCACTGCCGGCTTTCCACTGGATCGCAACGTCACGTTCACTCCGCAGCTGAATCCGGTACATCCCGCAATTCTGCGTGGTGCCCTCCGGATCGCACGTAAAAACCTGCGGCAGGGTGATGTAGCGTAGGTGGCCGCTGGCCTCGCCATCGCCCGGCCAGCTCTGCAGAAAAGGGAAACGTGCAAGATTCGGGGGATTCATTCCGACCAGTGCTGGGTCCGCTTTCGTGTCAGCATGGGGGGCAAAGCGGCTGAATTCGGGCAGAGCGGCAATCTGGCGGTCGAGTGTCTTGATATCAGGCTCAGCTATCCGGTCGAGCAGTGCGCTTAATCTAACCGTCAGCTCGTCCAGGTCAGCCACACCGAGCGCGCGGCTGACCCGTTGCCGTGACCCGAACAGGTTGGTTGCCACGGGAAAGTTGCTTCCTGTCGGCTGCTCAAAGAGCAGCGCTCTGCCGCCGTCCTGCTGTTTGCAGACCCGGTCGGTTATGGCGGCGATCTCCAGGAGGGGATCGACTTCAGCAGTGATACGGCTTAGCTCGTGGTCAGCTTCGAGGATGGCGATGAATTGGTGGAGATCGTTGGCAGACATGGGGGAACTATATCAGCTTTCAGGCGTTTTTGCAGGCTTAATCAGCGGCGGGGGTGTGGCTTTCCGGGGCGGAAGGACAACGCTTCCTTGGCAGGCAGCCGGCGGCAGTTACCCTGCTGCCTGCCAGAAGCCGTGATAGCTGAAGGGGCAGTGGTGGCGCAGATGCACCCGTGCCAGCGGCCCCTCCTCAAGCCGCTGCGCATCCAACACGGCCAGAAAGCTGGTGCCTGTCCGGCTGTCGAGGCATTCGCTGAGCAGCCACCCCTCATCGCTCGTACCATGCGGTTTTGGTACGAAAACAGGCTCGCTGCAGAAGACCTGATTGCCAAAATCATAGCGGTTAAACCCGCCCCCCAGAGTGTCGAAACGGGCCAGGGCATTCCAGAAAAAGCTCCCTGCATGTGCCTCGCACATATAGGCGTAGCGGTACGGCCCGCAGAGACGGCGCTCGTCGATGCGCGGCCACTCGTAACTCCCACTCGCGAGGATTTCGCTGCTGACCTTTTTCTCGTTCACATCGATACGATAGCGCCGCAGCACTCCGGGATAGGCATGCTCCCCGCTGCGCCCCTGCATGACCGCCGAGATGACCGGATCGTTGCCGATGAAATGGTCCGGGTTGTCGTAACCGATAAAATCGGCCGTAATCTTTCCCCCCTCGTCGAAGGCATTGATTGAATGCCACATGAAGCAGGCCGGGGCCTCCAACTGGATGGGGTGCGCTACCGGATCGCGCGGTATCACCAGCAACAGGTTGCCTTTTTCCGGGCGCCAGCGCATGGAGTCGGAAATGCTGCGCACGCCGAGCAGGGCTGGCCAGAAGTCGATCTCCGCCGGCTGCAGGCTAATGATCAGGTAGTTGGTAGAGACGAACCAGTCGTGGAGGTAGACGAAGCGGGGCAGGGGGATTGAGCGCCGCCAGGCGAGGGAGCCGTCGGCGCGGAAGACCGTCAGCTGCAACAGTGGGGTAGCTCCGTAACGGACCCCGAAGTGCAGCCACTCGCCGTTACGGGGATCGATCTTGGAGTGGGCCGCGTAGATCGTTTCTTCGCGCGGTACCCCCAAGGTGGTCTCACCCACGGTCGCCAGGGTGTCCGGATCCAGCTCGTAGGGGAAGGAAGATTCGTCAAAGGCGTAGAGCCGGCCGTTGACCAGGTAGACTGTAATGCCGGCCTGGCTCTTGATCCCGTTGGTGATCCAGAAATTGGGCCACCAGCCGCCGGGTGCCTGACTGCTCCAGGAGGGATGGATGTACCGTCCGGCAGCTGATTCGGAGAGGTATTTCTCCGTACGGACGAAGCGGGTGCGGTAGTGAACCCTGCTCCCCTGAAAGCGGAAATGCTGGATCATGCCGTCGCCGTCCAGGATAGTGCGCTTGCGCAGCCCCCCGCGATCGAACAGGCCAGGGCCGTTACGGTAGAGAGAGCCGTGCAGCCCTTCCGGCAGGCTCCCTTCGATCCGGCATTCATAATCCTGCTCCTGGGGGAGGGATTCAGCCAGGGCGTGATAGGGGAGCCGCGCCAGGTTGGACAGAATCCTGTCGTCGAGTTTTACGTGAGGGCTGGTGGCGCAGCCTGGGGTCATCAGGCTTGTGCCTGTCAGGGCCAACATTTTCAAAAAATCACGTCGTTGCAAGGCAGGCTCCTAAGCGTAGGTTGCGCTCGGTCTCATCATGCTCTTCAGTAAAGCCGATCGGATAGGCGTGATTCTGCGTGCAGTCGTTCAGCAGACCGCCGGAGCAGATGCGCTCCTTGTAGATGGTCAGGATGGAGAGTGAGGGGAGTTTGTCGCTGAGATGAAGTGCGGCCCCCAGGGGTGCGGGGCCGGTGCTGATGATGATTTCATTGCGGGTGGATGTCATGGGTGGACCTCCGGGAAAACCGTTCCGCTCTTAACCTCCGAAGCGGTTCCGGTAATACTCGCTCCCCCTCCGGCGCAGGATGGCCAGGCGATAGAGCTCGTCGTATTTATGGGCTGCCGCTTCCCAGGTAAAATGCTTCTGCATGCCGTTTTTACGCAGCGCGGCAAGCCCCTTGGGATTGTTGAAGAAGGTCCAGGCAGCCCAGCCGACCGTATCGAACAGTGCGGTGGCGCTGTGATTCCAGAACTTGAAGCCATCGCCGGTCATGACCGCTTCGTTGAAGTTCTCGACACTGTCGTCAAGGCCGCCGGTGGCACGGACGATCGGGGGGGTGCCGTAGGCGAGAGAATACATTTGGTTCAGTCCGCACGGTTCAAAGGCGGAGGGCATGACGAAAAAGTCGGCGCCAGCCTCAACCTTGTGGGCAAGAGCTTCGTTATAGCCGATATAGCAGGCAAATTTCTCAGGATAGAGCGCCGCAATGTCGCCGAAATAGAAATGGGCCCACGGTTCACCGTTGCCGACCACGACGAACTGGCAATCCATCTCCATGATGCGGTGAATCGCCTCGGCCAGAATGTCGGTCCCTTTCTGCTTGACCATGCGCGAGACGATCCCGAACAGCGGCACATCGTCCCGCAGCGGCAGTCCCATGGTTTCCTGGAGATCACGTTTGCAGGCGGCTTTCCCTTTTTTTGCGGTGCGCGCCGTATAGTTGGCGGCGATGAATGGGTCTGTCGCCGGATTCCACTCCTCGTAATCGACGCCGTTGAGGATGCCGCTCAGATCAGCCGCTCGCTCCTGGATAGTCCCTTCAAGTCCCCAGCCAAAAGCTGCGGTCTGAATCTCCCGGGAATACTCTTCGCTGACCGTGTTGAGCAGGGTCGCGTGATAGATGCCGCCTTTCAACAGATTGACCTGATCGTTCATCTCCAGCTCAAGATAGTTGAAATGCTTCCAGCCGACCCCGAGTACGTCCATGAGGCCGGGATAAAAATTCCCCTGGTGCTGCATGTTGTGGAGGGTCAACAGCGAAGCGGCGTTACCGACATAGCGGTCGTGCAGGTAGGAGGTGTTGAGCAGCACCGGGATGACTCCGGTGTGCCAGTCGTGGGCGTGGATCACGTCCGGCGACCAGTCAAGCATTTTGCAGAGTTCAAGCGAGGCTTTTGAGAGGAAGACAAAGCGGTTGTCGTTGTCGAGGTACCCCTCGCCACCCTGCTGATAGAGGCCGGAGCGGCCGTAATAGGCTTCGTGCTCAAGGAAATAAACCGGCACGTCGCTCCCCGGAAGCCGCCCTTCCCAGACACCGCAGTACTGGTGGCCGATGATTCCCATCGGCACGACCAGTGTCCCCGGTAACAGCTTCAGGCCATACTTCTCCGGCTTGATACTGTAGTAGCGTGGCAGCACAATCCGTACATCATGCCCCATGCGGGCCAGATATTTGGGCAGCGCGCCGACAACGTCGCCGAGACCACCCTCCTTGGCAAAGGGGGCGGTCTCGGATGCGGAGAACAGTATGGAGATCGGCTTGGCCGGTTTCTTCACGTGAGCTGCTGACATGTTATTTTGGTACGCTTTCCCAGTCCTTCAGGAATTTCTCGATACCGGCGTCGGTCAGCGGGTGTTTGGCAAGCTGGATCATGACCGAATAGGGGATGGTGGCGACATCGGCGCCGATCATGGCCGAATCGAGGACGTGGATCGGATTGCGGATGCTGGCAACGATGATTTCGGCCATGTAGCCGTAGTTGTCAAAAATGGTGCGGATCTCTTCGATGATTCCCATGCCGTTCTGTGAAATGTCGTCAAGCCGGCCGACAAAAGGAGAAACGTAGGTGGCGCCGGCCTTGGCTGCGAGCAGCGCCTGCATTGAGGTGAAGATCAGCGTTACGTTGGTTTTGATCCCTTTTTCGGTGAGAGCCTTGCAGGCCTTGAGTCCTTCCGGTGTCATCGGCAATTTGACGACGATGTTCTTGTGAATTTTGGCAAGTTCCTTGCCTTCCTTGATCATCCCCGGGGCATCCAGCGCGATGACTTCGGCAGAGATAGGGCCGTCAACGATGGAGACGATCTCCTTGATGACGTCCTTGAACTTACGTCCCGATTTGGCAATCAGTGACGGGTTGGTGGTGACGCCGTCTACCAGGCCGAGTGCGTGTGCTTCGCGAATTTCTTTTACATCTGCTGTGTCGATAAAAAATTTCATCTATTCCTCCGGATTTGATGGTGAACTATGGTCAAGTTGTTCGCGGTATTTTTCAAGGCAGTTCATGGAGCAAAAATAGTGGCGCTGGCCGTCATGTCTGCCGATGACCGCCGTTTCCTCGGTAACATATACGCCGCAGACCGGGTCGCGGTAGGTGTCTACGCCTTGGTCACGGTCATTGGGGTACTTTGCCAGCGGTTTTCCGGCAGCGGTTAACGAGATAATAATGCGGTAGCCGATATACAGTAGCAGGCCAATAATGAGGAATCTGATCACACCTGCTCTCCCGGTTATATCTTTACAACGGTCTCGTCGGATTTCAGCGAGCCGAGTAGTTCGTGAATTGTCTTCCCGGTCAGGGGGAGCAGCAGATCCGGTGCTATTTCGCAGAGCGGTTGCAGGACGAAGCGGCGTTCCGTCAGCCGCGGGTGTGGTATCACCAGGTCAGCTTCGCTAATGACGCTGTCGCCATACAGCAACAGGTCGAGATCCATTCTGCGGGGCCCTTGATGGATCGTTCTGACGCGACCGAAACATTCATCTTCGATCCGCAGAAGGTGTGTCAGCAGGGAGTGGGCGTCAAGACGTGTCGAGAGTCTGAGTACCGCGTTGTAGAACGAGTCCTGCTCAACGTTGCCGACCGGAGATGTCTCGTAAAATGATGAGAGCGCAGTCACTTTACTACCCGGCAGCCTGCCTACTTCGGCGACGGCCCGCAGCAGGTTGAGTTCACGGTCTCCCATGTTGGAGCCGAGTGCTATGTAGGCTTCGATTTCCACCCGGTGATTAAAGCATAACGGCTCCGGTGCGTCAACCGTAACCCCCCGTTTTTTCCAAAAAACACCCTGGCAACTAGGAGGGGAAGTTACCAGGGCAAATGAGGATTCGTGGGAATCCTCGCAAGATTATCTCTCATTTAAATATACCAGCACCACCGTATGATGGCAAGCGTATAAGTTGTAACTGGCCGGTATCTAAGGGAAAACAATAATAACGAGAGCAATGGGAACGGTCACGCAGCTAATAGATAGCCGGGTTGTCTCGTCACTCTGCGTGCCACTCCGAGTCTAACGCGGGGGGAGTGATGCGGCCAGCCCCTCAGACAGATCGGCATAGCGAAGTTTTACGTCCAGTCGCTCCAGCATGCGGCTGTTGTCGATGATTCGCGACTGGCTGACATACGACAGCATCAGTGGTGACATAACCTTGTGAGCTTCAGCCATGGTCACCTGCGGCTGGCGCGGGAAGCCGAGGATATCGGCGCAGGCGTTGAAATATGCTGTCATACTCGACGGGTGTCCGTCGCTGATATTGAAGATGTCGCCGGCCATCCCCTTTTCCGCCGCCGCAATAGTGACGGTTGTCAGGTCGTCGGCATGGATGCGGTTGCTCGGGCCGGACTCGTCCTCGTTCAGAAGCGGCTGCCCCTGGCTGATCTGCATCAGCGGCAGGCGTCCCGGGCCATAGATGCCGCTCACCCGCAAAATCACCACAGGGACAGCGTGGGCAGCACCATATTCTTTAAAGGCGGACTCGGCATCGAGACGGCGTTTGCCCATGGCAGAATCGGGCGAGGTCGGAGACTCTTCCGTTATGGCATCGCCACCGCTCCCGCTGTAAACGGAGGTGGCACTCATGTAGACGATCTTCAGCGGTTTCCCGCTCTCCGCTATGCTGGCGATAAAGTTTCTGGCCCGGCTGTCAGTGATCCCCCCCCCGGGAGGCGGTGCGAGGTAGAAAAGAACGCTGTCCGTCAGATTCAGTTCCGGAATAGTCGTTGGATCATCGAGGGTGGCGATAACGGTTGTACAGCCGGCGGATTCGAGTCGTGATCCGTTTTCCGGAGACCTGACGAGGCAGGTAACGTCGCTTCCAGATTCCAGATATGCCCGCGCTATCCTTTCGCCGATGTAACCACACCCTGCGATAAACACCTTCTGCATGATATTCTCCATACTACAATTAGGAAAGAAGTGACTTTACGATCGGTGCCATTGCTCCGGTTTCAGCTGTAATTATCGCCTTGCGCTCATCGGCCGTCATAAGCTGTTTGAGGTGTTTCTTGGCACCCTTTTTACTTCCGGCTATTGTTTCCGCCATCTTGCAGAGAATCCCGATCGGTACCCCGTTACGGAACCCCTGCACCAGTTTTTCTATTTCGTCGCTGCGCTGTTTATCAGTCCAGGTTTTGAACAGTGACGCGCCCAGGTCGTTGTTGTCGTTCAGCATATCATCACTCCGATGGATAAATTTAAAAGCCCCGCAGATTCCTCTGCGGGGCCGGATTGTAACATTACTTACAACAGGAAACTACTTTTTCTCATACGTGAGCGCAGCCAGTTTCTGGTAGTACTCGAAGCGGCTGGCGGTCCAGGCGGTTGCCTTCTTCATCAATACGGCGGCACCTTCCGGATTCGACTTCTGCAGTACTTTGTAGCGGTTCTCGCCGTATGCATAGTCCTCAAATGAAGTGGTTGGGGACTTGCTGTCCAACTGCAGCGGATTCTTGCCTTCGGCTGTCAGGGCAGGATTGTAACGATACAGCGGCCAGTAACCGCAGGAAACCGCATTTTTCTGCTCATCAACGGCGGTTGTCATGTTGATGCCGTGGGCGATGCAGTGTGCGTAGGCTATGATGATGGACGGGCCGTCATAGGCTTCCGCTTCCATAAAGGCTTTAACCACCTGAGCAGGGTTGGAAAGGGCGACGTTGGCGACGTAGACGTTGCCGTACGCCATTGCCATCATGCCAAGGTCTTTCTTGGCCATTGCCTTGCCACTTGCGGCGAACTGCGCCACGGCACCGGTTGGAGTCGCTTTTGATGCCTGGCCGCCGGTGTTGGAGTACACCTCGGTGTCGAGTACGAGGATGTTGACGTTCTTGCCGGAGGCGATGACGTGGTCAAGACCACCGTACCCGATGTCATACGCCCAGCCGTCGCCGCCGACGCACCAGACGGATTTTTTGACCAGATAATCGGCCAGTGGCAGGAGTTGTACAGCAGCCCGCTCTTTGCAGCCGGTGAGGGCTTTTTTCAGTTTTACTACGCGTTCACGCTGCAGCTCGATACCTGTCTGGTCGGACTGGTCGGCGGTCAAAATTTCTTTCATGACCGGCAGGACCGTTTTGCAGGATTTGCAGTTGCAGTTGATGACTTCGGTCAACAGTTCGCGTGCTGATTGAGTGAATTTGTCTACCGCCAGGCGCATACCGAAACCAAATTCGGCGTTGTCCTCGAACAGCGAGTTGGACCAGGCGGGTCCACGGCCATCGGCACGCTTTGCCCATGGTGTTGTCGGCAGGTTGCCGCCGTAGATTGACGTACAGCCGGTAGCGTTGGCAATCATGGCGCGGTCGCCGAACAGCTGTGACAACAGCTTCAGGTACGGAGTCTCACCGCAGCCGGCACAGGCACCGGAGTATTCAAAGGTCGGACGGACCAACTGGCTGCCGCGCAGGGAGTCAAGCTTGAGCTTGGTCGGATCCATGTCCGGCAGTGCGAGGAAGAAGTCGTAGTTTACGGCTTCAGCTGCACGGAGCGGAGCCTGGAACTGCATGTTGATAGCCTTGTGGCTCGGATCTTCCTTGCTCTTGGCCGGGCAGTTGTGAACGCAGGCGCCGCAACCGGTGCAGTCTTCCGGCGCTACCTGGAGGGTGTATTTCATGCCCTTGAATTCCGGCAGCTTGCAGTCGGTTGATTTGAAGGTCTTGGGGGCACCCTTCAGAAGCTTCTCGTCATAGGCCTTCATACGGATGGTGGCGTGTGGGCAGACAAAAGAACAGATGCCGCACTGGATACAGACCTTCTCGTCCCATACCGGGATGTCGACGGCGATGTTGCGCTTCTCGTACTGCGAAGTGGCGGTCGGGAAGGTGCCGTCTGCCGGCATGAGTGATACCGGCAGGTCGTCGCCGAAGCCGGCGATGATGCGGCCGGTGACGTCCTGGACGAATTTCGGTGCGGTTTTGGCGACAGCAGGCGGCATTTTGAGCTTGCTGGTGGCTTTGGCCGGCACTTTGACTTCGTGGATGTTTTTGAGTGCTTCGTCAACAGCGGCGTAGTTCATCGCGACGACCTTGTCGCCCGATTTGCCGTAGCTCTTCTTGATAGCGCCTTTGATTTCAGCAATAGCCTGCTCAAGCGGGATAATGTTGGAAATCTTGAAGAAGGCGGTCTGCATGATGACGTTGATGCGGGCGCCAAGACCCAGCTCCTCACCCAGTTTGATGGCGTTGATGACATAAAACTTCAGCTTCTTGTCGATGATCTGCTGCTGTACCTCTTTAGGCATCTTGTCCCAGACTTCACCGAATTCGAATGGTGAACAGAGGAGGAATGTTGCGCCCGGCTTGGCTTTGCTGACCATGTCGTACTTCTCAAGGAAAGAGAAGTTGTGGCAGGCGATGAAGTCGGCGTGGTCGATCAGGTACGGTGCGTTGATGGTCTTTTTGCCGAAACGGAGGTGCGAAATGGTGATGGTGCCGGCTTTCTTGGAGTCATAGACAAAGTAGGCCTGGGCAAAGTTCTTGGTGGTTTCACCGATGATCTTGATCGTATTTTTGTTGGCGCCGACGGTGCCGTCGGAACCTAAGCCGTAGAACATGGCTTCGTAGGTGCCGTCCATAGCGGTGCGGAACTCCGGGTTGTAGTCGAGGCTGCAGTTGGTGACGTCTTCATTGACGCCGACAACGAAGTGGTTTTTCGGCTTGGCTTTTTTGAGGTTGTCCAGAACGGCTTTGGCCATGGCCGGAGTAAATTCCTTGGAACCGAGGCCGTAGCGACCGCCGACAATTTTAGGGTAGCCTTTGAAGCTGAACTTGCCCTCGGACATCGCTTCGCCGATGGCGGTACGGACGTCAAGGTAAAGTGGTTCGCCGAGGGAACCAGGCTCTTTGGTGCGGTCAAGGACGGCGATACTGGTAACTGTTTTTGGCAGCGCCTTGATGAAGGCGTCGAGTGGGAATGGACGGTAAAGATGGATCTTTATAACGCCGACCTTCTCTCCCTTTTTGACGAGGCTGTTGACGGTTTCCTGAACGGTGTCGGCTCCGGAGCCCATGATAACAACAACCCGCTCAGCATCCTTGGCACCGGCATATTCTACCAGTTTGTATTTACGGCCGGTGATCTTGCCGAGTTTATCCATCTCTTCCTGGACGATCTTGATGCAGGGTGCGTAAAACTGGTTGACCGTTTCGCGACCCTGGAAATAGACGTCCGGGTTCTGGGCGGTGCCGCGCATGACCGGGCGGTCAGGGGAGAGGCCGCGCATGCGGTGAGCGTTGATCAGTTCGTCGTCCATCATGGCACGCATGTCGTCAAATGTCAGCTCTTCAACCTTCTGAACTTCGTGCGAAGTGCGGAAGCCGTCGAAGAAGTGCAGGAACGGGATGCGGCTGCGCAGTGTGGCGGCCTGTGAAATTAGGGCGAAGTCCATGACTTCCTGGACGTTGTTCGAGCAGAGCATCGCCCAGCCGGTGGAGCGGCAGGACATGACGTCGGAATGGTCACCGAAGATATTCAGGGCTGCGGCGGAGATTGCACGGGCAGAAACATGAAAGACGGTCGAGGTCAGCTCGCCGGCGATCTTGTACATGTTTGGTATCATCAGCAGGAGGCCCTGGCTGGCGGTAAAGGTTGTAGTCAAAGCTCCTGATTGCAGGGCACCGTGTACGGTACCGGCTGCGCCACCCTCGGACTGCAGCTCAGCTACCAGCGGCACGGTACCCCAGATGTTCTTCTCGCCGGCGGCACTCTTGGCGTCGGAGATTTCGCCCATAACGGATGACGGGGTAATAGGGTAGATGGCGATGACTTCGTTGGTGGCGTGGGCCACGTGGGCGGCGGCGGTGTTGCCGTCGATGGTTACCATTTTTCTGCTCATGTACTGCCTCCTCGTTTTTTTGGTACGTTAACCTATCTGGTTGTGTGCAAATGTTCTGTTTTTATAACAGTGTCAGCTTTGAGAATATGATGCTGTTATAATTCGTTTCTACCCTGAAGCGCCCACTGTACCGTAGCCGCATCGACAAATTCAATATCGCTCCCGAGCGGGATGCCGTGTGCCAGACGGCTTATCTTGACTCCGGCCGGTTTAAGCATTCTCGTCAGGTAGAGCGCCGTTGCTTCGCCCTCTACGGTGAAGTTGGTGGCAATTACCACTTCATTGACCTGTCCGGCTCCGATGCGCTCTACAAGCTCCGTGATCCTCAGGTTGGCCGGGCCGATGCCGGACAGTGGCGAGATGGCTCCTTCCAGGACATGGTACACGCCCTGGTAGGCGTTGCTCCGTTCCAGGGCCATCAGATCCTGTGAGTTCTCAACGACGCAGATGATGCTGGAATCCCGGTTGCCTGAGCAGATGGCGCAGGGATCATTCTCCGTAATGGCAAAACAGGTCGAACAGGGGCGAACCCGGTCTCTGACCTCACAAAGAGACTCTGACAATGCTGTCAGGTTGCGCGGAGATTTGAGAAGATGGAATGCGAGACGGAGCGCGGTCCGCTCACCGACCCCGGGCAACTTCTTCAATTCTCCTACCAATCGCATGAGTGATGATGATTTTGTTAACATAAATTCCGGCACAAATAAAACATTTTTTTAGTATTATAGCGTGGTTAAAAAAGAAGCTCCCCCGCACTGGACGGGTCAATGTGTGACCTAAAACCACGGAGGAGCATTAAAAACAGGAATCTTTGGCTGCGACGATACATCAGATTATGGCACCGTATACACGTGTTACTATTAGTCGAACTAAAACATTTAGCTAAATCAAAGTACAGCCTCGTGATGATACGCTGGGTAAACTGGCAACTAGCTGATATACCTAGAAAAGCCCCGGGATGCTCATGCCTCCGGTGATTTTGGACATTTCATCGCCCATCTCGGCGTGAACTTTCTTTAAAGCCTCGTTCGCAGCAGTAATGACAAGGTCCTGAAGCATTTCTATATCATTCGGGTCAACAGCCTCTTTTTTTATTTCCAGTGAAATAATCTCGTTTTTACCGTTTACCTTTATCGTTACGGCTCCGCCGCCGGATGTTGCCACGGCAGTTTTCAGGCTGGCTTCCTCCTGCAGTTTAGACATCTTCTGCTGAATCATCTGAGCCTGCTTCATGATATTTGCTAATCCCTTTGACATTTTTTCCCCCTCAACTTTTCTTTTATATTGCTTCAGTAACGTCAGGTTCCGCTAGAATTCCCGCACGTCGGATATGCTGCAGCCAAATACGCGTTCCGCTTCTTTGATCACCGGATGGTTTATGGCTTCCTGTTTCAGCTCTTTCAGATGCTGCTCGGTGTCACTCTTTTTTTTTTCTGCCAATGACAGTGGCGCGTCAGCAAAGCCGCTTTCAATGGATTTTACCCGGATGACGCTGTTACCTCCGGAAAAGCTGCAAGCCAGAGCCTGCACATCGGCGATAAACTCATCGTCCTGGGCGGCGGTCAGGTAGTAGCTGCCGGCGGGAAAGCCGATTTCAATCAAGCCGCTCTCCTGCTTGAGCGGGCTGCCATGCTCAAGTACTGACCCCAACTGGCGGTCCTTGCCGTTTACGAAAGCCACAAAGCGGCCCCAATCACCCTGCCCTCCGCTCGCGCCGGTGGCGGCAGCGGGTGCAGCAGCCGGTGACGGGATTGATTGGGGTGGTGGGGGCGGGGTCGTGCTGCGCGGCTCCGTATGCTGCGGCAGCGGCGCGGGGGTGGCTCTGGTTGTGTCCCAGGGGAGCACCGGCGTGTGAACCGCCGCAGTTTCAAGTGACTTGATCTTTTCAATCAGCTCCTGGATGGGCACCAGCGGCGCCAGGAGGGTGGCTTTCAGGAGCGCCATCTCGACAATCAGGCGGGGAAAGCTGGCGTATGCCAACTCTGTTTCCGCTTTTATCAGCAGCGTCAAGCGGCGCTGAATATCCAATGCGCTGACGTGGAGTGACTGTTTCTGCAGCTCTTCAAGCTCAGCCGCCGCCAGATCAAGGATCTCTTCCGGCTTCTTGACCGAGCGGATGACCAGCAGATTGCGAAAATGCTCGATCAGCTCCTGACAGAACTGGCGCATATTGTATCCGACCAGGTCAACCTGCTTGATTCCCGCAAGTGCACCCTGGGTATCGCCGCTAAAGACCGCCGCCGAAATGTCCGCCAGCAGTCGCCGGTCGATGGTTCCGAGCAGAGTCGCGACATCTTCATCTTTAACGCTGTTTCCGCAGAATGCCAGCACCTGATCGAACGCGGTCAGCGAATCGCGCATGCTGCCGTCACCTTTGCGGGCAATCAGCGCCAGCGAAGCATCGGAGACCGTCACTGCCTCTTTTTCGGCAATTTCACGCAGCCGGGCAATGATCTTCGGGAGGGTGACCCTTTTAAAGTCAAAGCGCTGGCAGCGCGACAGGATCGTTACCGGCAGCTTGTGCGGTTCAGTCGTGGCAAAGATGAATTTGACATGCTCGGGCGGTTCTTCGAGCGTCTTCAGCAACGCGTTGAATGCATTGGTGGACAGCATGTGGACTTCGTCGATAATGATGATGCGGTAGCGGCTGTGTGAGGGGAGGTATTTGATGTTGTCGCGCAGGTCGCGGACATCGTCGACACCGTTATTTGAGGCGCCGTCGATCTCGAAAACGTCGGTTGAGGTGCCTTTGGTTATCTCGATGCACTGCGGGCAGACGTTGCACGGTTCGTGGGTGACCCCTACTTCGCAGTTGAGGGTCTTGGCCATGATGCGGGCGGTACTGGTCTTGCCGACGCCACGGGCTCCGGTAAAGAGAAAGGCGTGGGCAACCCGACCTGAATCGATCGCATTCTGCAGGGTACGGCTGACATGTTCCTGGCCTGCCAGTTCGGAGAAGTTTTGGGGGCGATATTTCCTTGCCAGGACTTCATAGTGCGTGCCGTTGGACAAGAGATCTAACCTCGCAGGTGGTCTGATTCGCCACGCAACGAAGCGGGGGATCAGCGGTTGGTTCAGGGGGATGTGAAAGGGAAAAGAGTTTGCAGACGCAGATGATAGCCGGGTTTACCCGCGGCACACAGCAGGAGCCGCTGCCGTTGCTTCCTTCCGGACCTGGCGGAGTTCACGGCGTGCCGTTGCGCGAGGCCCGGCTATCATCTTCGCCTGCAAACCGGACGGCTTCGCCAAAAGCCCATCTGCTGCGTTACGCTCAACCCACGTCACTGCGGCGTACCTGAAAGCACGCCTCATTCCTCGGGTTTCGCAAGCCTTGCATATGAACTTTTTGCTGTACCGCAAAATCAAAAAAAATGGCGGAGAGAGAGGGATTCGAACCCTCGGTACGCTATTAACGTACACACGCTTTCCAGGCGTGCTCCTTCAACCGCTCGGACATCTCTCCACAAAATTGAACAGTACATATATTATATCAATTACCATTTGTCCAGCATTTCATATTATGCTTTGAAATAAATACTGGGAAATTGTACAGTCCGTGCAGGAGAACCGCCCCATGAAGATTGCCGTCATAACTGCCATGCCGGAGGAGTTCAACGCCGTATCCCGCTGTCTGGGGGCTGGCACCGCCATGCGGCTGGCCGGCCTCAAAGCTTTCAGCTGCCATGCCGGCGGGCACGATCTTTTGCTGCTCTTGTCCGGTATGGGGTTTGATAATGCTGCCCGGGCCGCAGAGGCGGCCATTCGGGAGTGGCGGCCCAACCTGCTCGTCTCTGCCGGTTTTTGTGGCGGGATAGCACCGGAGCTTAAGGTTGGAGATGTTGTGGTGGCGAAGCAAATGGTGATTGTAACCGGTAACGGACCTGAGGAGGTGCCGGTGCTTTTTGCAGCAGCCGGGCAGAACTTTGTGGCGCGTGAGAGCGGCATGCGCGTATGTGGAGGATTGTTTGCCAGTACACCGGTCATCATGTCAAAAAAACGGCTGGCCGGAATGCTGCCGGCCGGAAGTACCAATCCGGTGGTCGAGATGGAGAGTGCGGCGGTTGCCATTATCGCCGTTGAAAACAGTATTCCGTTACTGGCAATCCGGGCGGTCAGCGATTCTGCTGATGAGGAACTCGGCTTCTCGCTGGAGGAGTTTTGTGACGCGGGGTTACGCCGCATCAGCATACACAAGGTGCTGCTGACTGTTTTGCGGAAACCCCGTATAATCCCGCAGCTTGTGCGCCTCTCCCGCAACAGCCGCGTCGCTGCAAGCAGTCTGACGGCGGCGTTGTCCCGCCTATTTCCCACCCTTTAAAATACGTCCCGCCGGGGACCAGGGATAATCGCGCAGATGTTCCCCCAGCTGCTCTTTCGTATAAGCATTAACCCGCCTCAACGACAGCGTCACCACGATCAGAAACGGCAGCGTGTACATCAGTATGCCGCAAAACGCCATGAAGCGCTCGCCGATGATCAGCGTCATGGCGATATTGAAGATCAACACAGACAGATACAACAGCGGGCCTATGAGGGAGTGGAAGGGAAGGGTGACAAGGCCGGACGCCGTTTCGTCGAGGCGCCGGGCATCGATCAGCTGAAACGCCGCAATGAGGCAAAAGCTGGTCAGCAGCCACCCCGCATAATTGGAAAGCGGCACACCGAAGTGGAGTCCCGCTTCGCGGTAGCCATAAATCTGCCCCAAAAACCAGCGATGCCCCTGCAGTGCCACCGGGTCGATCACGATATCGAGGAAGGTTTGCAGGAATGAGCCTAAAATCAGCGCTGCAAATGAACGCCGGATGCGGCGGGTCTCCAGCGTCACAACATTCCAGCGCCACGCTCGGAGCGGCGAGATGATGAAAAGTGCGGTGGAGTAGCTGCAATAAGAGAGAAAAACATAGGAGAGCGAGTCGAAGAACGGCACCCCGGCAATCCAGAGTTCGCGACAGCTGGTGGTGTCGATGTAATAGTACCAGCCATAGGGAAAGCCGGTGTTGATGGAGAGCCACTCCGAGCCGAAGGCGATGGTGTAGCCGACCAGTGTGAAGGTCATGGTTCTCTTCCACCCGACGTGTGGCACACAGACGAGCAGGAATGCTCCGAAGAAAGCGAATACATACGGGCGCATCGTAACGGTGCCGATGGCTATGTCGAGGAGATGGGGCATTTGTATCAGTTCCGTGTTATGGCATGAGCTTGCACTTAGGTTTACCTGACAAGCCAGAACTGCCCCTGAGGGGTGCGGGCTATCCTGATACGTCCGGTGGAATCAACCATGACAATTTCCGTCACGGAAGATTTTTCCTCATGCTTGAGGTTTTCAGCGAAGATGTGACCGGTAATAGACAACTCATACGAGACCAGATAGCCGGCGTTGAGGCCGTTCTGTTCGATGCGTACATTGCCCATCTTCAGTTGAATCTGATCGAACACGGAAAACATGTTACGGAAGTAATCCTGAACATCAGCCAGGGTCGTACCGTCACCTGCCGACCAGTCGTCGTCGAGGCACCCCATCAGTCCGGAGTCGTTTTTTGCTTCATAGGCTTCGCTGAATTTCTGATAAAAAGAGTGGATTTGCAGCTTGTCGTTCAGGATGTTTCTGACTTCAACGTCTTCGGGAGAAAGCTGCCCCAACGCCTCAATATCGCGATTGACAGACGCCCCTCCATTCTTGGCAAGCTCTTCCAGATGCTCTTTCCACTCCTGCTCGTTAGTGGTGATGAAAAACCGCGCTGCGCTTTTCATGGCGCTTAGTTCGTCTTTGAGCGCCAGCATAACCCGGTTTGCTCCTGAAGCGGCCAGGTCGAGCGCCCTGTCAAGATCCTTCTCCAGTGCGCTCATCTTATCGAGGCGGCGAATTGCCGTTGTCTCATCACGGGCAGTTTTGAAGCGCTCCTGAAAAGTTTTCCTCTGAGCAGTGATCTCTCCGGCGAACAGCGTGAGATCCTTTTTCGCCTTGTTTTCCGCCGCTCCCCAGATGCTGAGCATCTTCGAAAAGCGCTTATACCCCTCCAGTGTAGCGGGACCAACAGCAGGGCCGCCTTCACGATAATAAATCCCCTTGCCGTAGGACTGGACCAACTTCTGCAGTGATTCAATGCGGTGCCCATTTTCTTTCCAGGCCTTTTGCAATGCTGAATAAATCTTCGTGCCGTCGGATGATCCTGTGTCGTCCGGCGTAATAAGCCAGACGCCATCTTTTTGCATGAACGCCTGAGTTGCCCGAGCCGACTCCACTGCCTCGTCGCCTGTGTAGGTGAAATTCTGCAGTCCCTTTGCCGCCAGGGCACTGCGGTCGATAATAGCCAGAGCCAGCTCATCCATATCGGCATACCACTGGAGGGTAGAGGCTGCATCCTGTATTGCTGCAAGGGACGTGTTGTAATTCTGTACAACATAGGACCGGTTGAGCGCCGCACTGTGGTCAAGAATTTCAGGAGCCATAAAGAGCGGTTCAGCTTTAATGCTGTTGAACTTCCCTGTCAAAAAGAGGGTGACTGCAGCATCGCCGCTTTCAAAACAGTGAAAAGTCGCAATGCTGCCGCACCAGTTGTTGCCGGCAATCTGTTCCGCTCCGAGGCGGGCAACAAGCGTGCTGTCTGCCGGCCTGATTTTTTCGGAAAACATTTTTCTAAATGCATCCAGAATAGCCCGTGCTGCAACGGCTCGATCGGCAAAGAACGTTTTTTCCTGCCCCAGCATAGTTCCAGCCAGAGAGGCATCCTGTTGTGCTTTTTTTCCCGCTTTTTTCATGTCCTGGTAGGCTTTTAGATAAAACCCAGGCCGGGCGTCGTAAAATGTGCCATTTTCCTTCAGCTCGCTGATGACGGTAAGATACGTTCCGGCCTCGCTTCCGAACAGGTTGGCGTAGGCCAGCGCCATGAACTCCTTATCCCCCGGACGGGAAAAATATATATTGGCGGTGCTCAGTTGAGCTCCGATGCTCTCTTCGAGTGATTTAGCCATCTGCTTTGACTCGGCATTAAAACCCTTGATCCTGTCGCTGAGGCTCTGCATGGCGCTGCGGGCGGCGCTGCGCGCCAGCTCCAGACGGGTCTCAGCCTCCAGACGCATTGCGGCTATTTTGGCATCAAAAAGAGCTTTCCGGGCCTTCGTATATGACTGGCTTCCCTCACTGAAAACCAGCAGGTTGCCAGGCAGCTCAATGAGGGAACCGCTTTCACCGTTCGCCAAAGCCGCCGCACGAATAGCGCTCCGATATTCATCCGCAAAAGCATTCTCCTCAAACTCAATCAGTGACTGGTCATATCCCTTGGATGGTGACTCGTTATATTCCTTCAGAGCAATTTCCAGGTGTTGCAAGGCCGGTTCCATAACGATCGGCTGAAAGGTTCGCTGTGTCTGCCCCCTGGCAATTTCTTCGCTTTGCTCCTTTGCCTCTTTCCCCATTTGCTCGGCGGCGTCCTTTTTATGCGCAAGAACCGTCCCCTTAAACTGATTGAAAACCTTCAGCCCCTCGGCTGCCTGGATAGCGGCCGCTGCAGTCAGGGCGCTCACCTGGCTTTCGGCGAGTTTTTTATCACTCTCTGCCTGATCGACGAGGTTCATGACCTCCTGCTGGGCAATCCTTTCCGTGCGATGCTTCGCCATCAGTGAGCTGCGCATGGCTATAATCTGATCGGCGATGGCCTGTTTCATTTTCTCTTCGCCCGCATCGGTTCCTGTTCCGGCCCACATGCCGCTGTAATCGACCAGTTCCCAATCGGTGTCGATCTTGGCCCGGATGGCCGATGGGGACTTGTCTATCACCCACTCGCCGAAACCCTGGGGATTGCCCTGAATATCGGGGAAGATAGTATTGACCTTGCCGGCCAGGGCTGTGTCAAAGGCATATGCCATGACATATTCACCCAGACTGATAACTGCCCCCTGGGCAAGGCGAAAGGTTCCCCAGCCGGGTACCAAAGCTCCAAGTACTTCATCGGCCACCGAACCGCCCAGTGACCGCAGGCCCGCTTCGGCCCCTCCGCTGTTCCAGGCCTGATAGGTTGACCAGCCGATTTCCGCCGATTTGATGCTTCCGTCCAGTATTTTCATGCTTACGCCAAGATGCACGTCGATGTCGGCCTTGACACCCGGCCACAGCGTACTCAGGCTTTTATCTTCAATCAGCATCTTGCCGACAAGGAGGGGAGCCTGTTGCTGCAGCAGCCCGAGGCGGATCTGTTTTGCGGCAAACGCCTTGGTCGCCGCCAGCAGTGCCGTTTTGGTCCGGTCTACCACCTCCGCCTGTACCTTGCCTTCCACGTTTTCAAGGATGAAGTTCATCTTCTGTTCGTTTGTGGTCAGTCTTTGGTACGCGGGGTCGATGCGGAAAACCACATCATAGGCGGCAATCAGGGTTGCCGCCGCCTTCCCTTCAGGCGTCTGATCAAAAGCAATTTTCTCGGCGGCGCAAGAAATTTGCACCGTCGAGAAAACCAGAAACAGGGTAACCATGGTCAACGCAATGGTCCGGAAAGTAACTCTATTCATTGGTGTCCTTCCTTCTAAAGAAGGTTATGGCAGTATCAGAAGCTGCGTGACCCATTCGGCTGGTACTTGTACTCGAAGACATTATTTGCCGGACCTTGCTCACCGATATATTTGATGAGGGCGTAGGTGTTGTTGGGTAATTTGACGGCAAACACCGCACCTTCAGTTGAGAAATGAACGTTCTGGCCCCAGCCACTGTCCGGTATGGTTATATTGGAAAAAGAAGAGCCCATGTAACTCAGCAAGACTGCACCGTTACCCCAGATCAGATTACTTTCTTTGTAAATTTCCGATGCAGCAATCAGTGTTGTTGGTATGTCTTGAGTGAAATTGAATCCATCTGCGCTGGTGCAGGGAGGAGTGCATGTGTTTGTCAGCGTAAAACTTCCTGTAACCAGATCACTATCCCCGTTGGTAATCGAATCTACCGGAGCAACCAGAACAGTGCCATTGGAGCTGATCTGAATTACGGCACTGTTTTCAGCCGAATTGACCGTGCCGGTTGCGACTTCCGATGCGTCTGACAGGCCGAAGATCAGCGGGTTCTTCATACTGAATACCAGTGGCCCCTTTTCGCCAAGAGTGAAAACAAACTCACTGACCCCTTTGTCGCGCAGTGTTTGACCGCTTCTCGTTGAAGTCAGCTTGCGGCTGAAGGAAAAGGACGCATAAATTTTCCCGGTGGCGGCGGTGACGTTGTTGATTGTGTAGGTAATGTCGATATTTTCGAAGGCGCTGAAGTCTCTTCTGATTGCACGGTCCAGCACCGACGGATCGCCGGCGAAATCCTCACCCACCAAAGCCATGAAGCGCATCGGATCTTCTGCCCGGTAGGCGGCAATCATCTCATTCACTGCCTGGCGGACCAGTGCAGCGATATTCTGATCGCTGATCGCTATTTCCTTGCGGGTGGCATCGACTTCATTTGATTTTCCGGTGGTGTCGATGATTTTGACGAACAGCACGTATGTTTTTCCCGCTTCCGGACGGAAGCTGTATTCAAAACTGCCATCGGAACTTTTGCGGGCTTTTTCCCAACTTTCCTTGTTGTTGTTGCTGACCTGCACCGAGCCGACCGCCGAGGAGCTGGTGGCCGCTTTGCCGCGCAGCACAATCTGACCGTTTTCCAGCGTCTCACGGTAGACCGTGACCTTGTCTCCCAGTTCATCGTAGGAAACGCCGTTCAGGTACAAGTATTTGGTTGATATCTCGTTTTCAGACTGGCCGAAGATCCACCATTTGGCCTGGCTGGTGGCCGGTAGCAGGGCCAAAAGTGTGATGACAATAAAATAACGCAACAGATTCATAAAAATCTCCTTGAATTGAATTGATTCAATGTAGTCCAAACAGCCGTGGGCCGCGCTGACTGTACAGTTTATAGACACCATCCTCCAGTACAAAAACTAGAGAGGTCTCTTTTGTTTCGCTCTTGGTTTTACTGGTCTTGATGTCGGTCCAGCCGCGGGTGAAGGTGATGGCAATAAATGCTTTGTTGCCCGTGCTGTCAAGGGTGATGTTGTTGACCGTATAGCGGAGCGACAGGTTGTGGTAGACACTGAAGTCCCGCTGGATTGAGGTGTTGAGGATACCCGCTTCACCGGTATAGTTGCCGCTTGTCAGTTCTGTGAACTGACGGCTGTTTTTTGTTTCGTAGGCGGAAATGAGTTGGTCAAGGGACTGCCTTATCTGGGTATGCCGTGCCATGGTGATGGCTGAAGACGATTCTCCGGCACCGCCGGTTGTTACTCCGGCGCAGGCGGTGAGTGTGGTGCATGGAAGCAGTAAAAGTAATCCGGCTATGACAAGTCTGCGCATGTATCCCCCTGTAGAATGTGTGTTAATGACGGAATTTCAGGTGACAGCTGTTTTCAGAACTGTACGCTGACGCCGCCGGTGATGCTGTTTTCCTGGAAGTCCTGGCTGCCACCGGCAACGTTGGGTTTGTAGCTGAAGTCGTTGATTGACGCCTTGGCGTAAACCATTCCCTGTAGTTTGATCAGCATTTCGGGTCGCCAGAAAATGTTCATATTGGCAAAGGTCTTGGTGGTATCGGTACCGGCCTCTTTTACGAGGCGGTTTTCGCCAACCTTGAAGGTTGATGTGACCTTGACAGCAGGGATGTCCACACCGAGGCCGACGGAATATTCATAAATCTGGTCGGTTGCCTGTGGTGCCGCTAATTCTTCATTGCTGGTCCAACCACCAAGATTGACGCCCGGTTTCAGGACGAACATGCCAACGGTATGCCGACTGGAGAGGGCGGTGTTATAGGTGTATTCCTGCGCCCTGCGGCTGCTCTTGGTGTCGTAAAGTATGATGCCGAAGTTGGTGTCACTGTCTAAAACACCGAAACGATCACGGTAGCTTGTATTGATGAACTGATCAAGGGTATCGACGGTTTGGCTGCGGGTACGGTCGAGCTTGTAGCTGATGTCGGCTACGGCATACTGGCGCTTGAAGGGCCGCTTGATGGAGACACTGATCTCCGGTTTGTAATGGTCTGTCGTGTCACCCAACTGGCCGTCAAGGTTGTTACGGTACCAGAGCATGGCGCTGGTAATAGACAGATTCTTCGTATACTTGTAGCGCCATTTGGCTTTGGCTTTTTCCCGGTCAGGAGTTGCCGAGCCGACCATTGTCTTGAAGCCGGGAGCAACCCGTTCGTATTCGAGTGTTACCCTGCTGGGGCCGCCGTCACCGGTGACGAGGAGTTTGTGCGCGTTGCCGCTGAATTCGGTAGAGGTGCCGCTTTGGGCTGAAGTATCGCCATCTGCCCAGGAAGATTCACCCTGCACGGTGAGGCCGGGGATAGGGCGGTATTCCCAGTCAACGGTGTAGGCCTGTTCATCCACCAAGTCGCCACCCATTACCCGGACGTGGTCTGTTGTCTTGACGCCGCTGAAACCGAGCCAGAAGTCGGAGCCGATGTTCTGCTTGATTTTCGCTCCGCTAACATGGCGCTCCACGGCGTCTACACCCCAGAAATTATCCCAGCGGCTATAGGCAATTCCGTACAATGTCGACAGGGACGTGCCGTAGTTACCGTCGCGCTGATATTTGTAGGAACCGCCCTTGACAGCGGTGTTGAGTGCATATTGGGAAAATGATTCAAAGGTGTCGCCGACGGTCAGAGTGTGGGTCTTGTTCGTCATCCGTCCCTGCAGGTTGGTCAGCGAAGAGCTTTTCTGGTCGTTGCGCGGGTCGCTGGTCGCCTTGGCTCCCACGTTCCAGTTGTAGTCAAATTCGCCCAACCGGCCGTTGCCAAAGAGGTTCAGGATTTCCAGATACCGTCCGCCTTCGGTAAGTGATGATTGGCTGCCCGCACCAGGGCCGGTAACATCGTTGAAGGTAAGGGAAAAATCGTTGGAACCGTGGATTTCGTGCTCGGCCGCCCGGGAGGCCGCAGGCGCCAGAGTTGCGACCGCTATCAGTGCTGATAACAGCTGCAACCGCCTGCTTCTTCTCAATTGATACATGGCATCTCTCCTTTTTTTCGAGTTGTTACTTTTAAGGGGTGATTGAAACTTTATAATAAATTATGGTTTGCCGTCATTGTACATACCAGAAACGCCCGTTAATGGTGCGGCTGATACGCGGTTTGCTGCGGTTGTCGAGAGACACCTCCTCGTTGACGCTGGATTTTTCCTCATGTTTCAGATTATGGCGGAAGTTACGACCGGTGATAGTTACATCGTAGGAAACTCTGTACGCCGATCCGTTCCACGAGTGGTTCAAATTTGACATCTGGTAGGTGATCTGATCAAACACCGTGAAGCTGTTGCGCAGATACCCTTGCAGGTCTGCCAGCGTCGTGCCGTCGCCGGATTCCCAGTCATCGCCGATCATCGCCATGACCGCCGACTCGTTGCGGGATTCGTAGGCTTCCTTGAACTGATCGTAAAATGTCCGTGCAAGACGTTCATCGAACGCGGTTGGCGGGGGAGCTGATGGCTTGCTGGCCCATTGTCGAATAAAGAAAAACCGCTGTTTATACTCGGGTTCCATCCGCGTAAAAAAATCCTGCTGGCTTGGAGACAGCTTCGGATCAGTGGCTGCCGAGGCAAGAAAGCTCATGATGGCTGATTCTTTGGCTGCTGCCTGTTTATAAAGCTCTCTGACGACAGGATCGTGCATGTTCCTGTCGTAGGCGGCTTTAGCATCAAATTCGAGGGACGACAGGTTGCCGACTACGTCGCTGAATTGTTCCATCATCTTCTCAAAATAGACTTCTGCGTTTTTCCATTGGCGGAAAGCCATCAGCTTCTTTTCAAAGACGGCCACCACTCCGAGAATACTGGACCGGGTTTGATCTTCCCAGCAGTTAGCCGCGACCTCCCGAAGAAAATCCAACCCTTTATCGGAATAATTGGCAAGATCGATTGTTACATTATTCACTGGTTGACTGCGCTGGGGGATGGATAATAACCCAAGGGAATCTCCCCTGACCGCCTTTTCCATATTTCGTTCAAATAAAATGTCGGCTTTACCAACTTTTTCCAGTTCAAGTTTTATGCTATCGAAATAATCCTTGGTAATGATGCGGCACTCGCCCTGTCGTTCGATAAAGGTATAATGTTCAGGGGCCGACATGCGGACCAGGCCGGTACGGTCGGCAATATACCTGTTCACGAAGTCCTGGAGCCCCAGGTTGTAATTCTGATCCATCCAGGTGAGGCGATTCTCGGCGAGCGAGCGGTCAAGTTGTTGCCGTGCCGAGCGAATATCGCTTGCCGACATGAAAACCCGTTGTCCTGCCAGGGCGCTGCATTTGCCCGCTTTGTAAGCTGCCGCTACCTCGGGACGAAGCACAAAGGAGCCATTCATCCCGTTAATACTGACATCCGGGTAGTGAGTCACAAATTCTCTCAACACCGGACCAAGTTGTCCGAGAATGGCCCGCAATTGGTGGAGATAGGCCAGATCGTTTTCCATATTGGCCAGATCGGTTTGGTAGATTTGCTGCGCCGACCGTGCCGATCCCTTGAGCGCCTCCCCTTTGCTCAGTAGTTCCCGGAGCTTTTGTACGAAAGGTCTTTGCTTCTCCTTCAGGTTTTTTACCCGATATTCCATGAGCCGTTGGTTTGAACTCCACGAGCTTTCTGCCAGTACTGTTTCAAGCTCCAGCACCTTTTCTTCAAGAATGGCAATGTCCCCTTTTCTCGCTGCCAAGCTCTCAACCTGGGCAACCATGCCATCAATACCGCTGATCAGAGATGACAGGGGAGCTGTCCTCCCGCAAAAGGGTGTATGCGCCGCTTCCTCGCTTATTCTTTGGCTTAACGACTGCAGATAAGATCCATGTCGCCCGGTAAATGAGCCAACATCATCGCCGGGCGTAAAGGTTCCCTGAGGAAACTTCAGCCGGCCAAGCCCCACATAGCCCGTTGTGGCAAAGTCTCCGCAGTATCCCGCCAGGGTGTCCTCAAGTTGGCCGATTCCATTTAACCGGCCCGTGGCACCGAAACTGGTGCTTTGAAACGGCCGGATAAGATCATCAATGCTTCTGGAGAGATTTTCTATCTGTTCCTCATCAAGTTTTGCTTGTGACATAAGAGTGTCTAGATATGCCCCGACCTCCTCTTTCAGATCGTTCAGCGCCTGTTGGTCAATGGTGCGATAAGCCGACAGTTGAAGGCCGAACTGATCCAATGCATCTTTACTCCTTTCGGGAGGGGGCGGTTGCATCTGCTGGGCCTGGTCAAACTCGGCCCGCGCCACGGCGAGCTGATCGTCGTAATGTTTTGTCACTTTCTTGGCTTGATCAGAAATACGCTTGTTTACGTCGGAGATTCCCCCCGACCGCTGGAATTCTTCCTCCATTGCCCCTTTCAACTCTGGAAAAGCCAAAGAGAAGCCGTATGCGCTGCCCCGCCAGGCGGTAACCTGGGCGCTTTCCGCCTTGCGCAGTTCTTCCCGGCGCCGCTTGTCCTGCAAAAACTCGCGAGCCGTCCACGCTTGATCATGATAGCTGCGCAACTCTTTAATCAAGACCTCCCGCTCTGTCCCGAGCTTGCCTGTGGTCGGAATCCAGGCCAGCACATCAACAGCATAACGCTTGGAGTTGTTGATCACCTGGATGAGTGGCGAAAGATCATTGCCGCTGACCCCCTGCTGGATGCGTGCCGGACAGTTTTTAACAAACTCACGAACCTCGGGAAGCTTACCGACGGCGCTCATGTATTTTTCCAGTACGCTGGCGGCACTCATGCCGCTCGATTTTTGTTTCAGCTCATCCGCGTATTTACGCATGACGTACTGCTGCTCACGAACCTTCGCCGCCCGGTTTAAAAAGCTCAATAACCCGGCAATATAGCTCTTGTATTCATCCCGGCGCTGAAACATTCCCGCTTCTTCGAGCACGTTTCCGGGCAGTGTCCAGTGGTTCCAGATTCCTGTTTCCGGCCAATCATCCTTGCCGAGCTCTTCGACAACGTAGGTTTTGAACAGGTCACGCCAGCGATCATCAGAAAGTACTTTACGCCAGAGGTATTCAGTCGCTTCAGACGTAACCGGGATGGGGTCGCCCACGCCAACATCCCGGTTGCGGTTCTTAAGCTTCGGGTCGCTTTCAATCATACCGTAGAGGTTCTCCAGTTTAAGGCCAACGGTGCTTTTTTTAAGCTCTGAAGCCGAAACCTGGTAAACCTGGTAGGCGGTGATGAGGGTTGTTACCGGCAGAGTAGTCAATCCCATAGCGCCAAGATAGGCCTTGCCCGCCTCGCTGCCGGCAGCCTCCCCGAGGATGAGCAGTCCCGCGGAAATCGCCGCCTCCTGATTTTCGCCGAGATAGAGCTTGCCGCCGATATCAAGGGCTCCGGAGACCCGACCGATGGCCTGATTATAAAAATTGAGTTTTTCGGAGATCTCTTTTACTGCCGCTGGCGCCCCTTTGCCGAGGGATTCGCCATAAATATTGAGCAGTTCACCATAGGCGGGAGGGAAGGTGGTGAGCACCACCAGCTCAAAAGGGCCTGGAGCTTCCGCAGAAGCTTTGGCTGTCGTCAAAACCAGACAGGTAAGAACCGTAAGCAGAACCAGTGCAAACTGACTGTTGACCCGCCGGATGAAAACCGTAATTACTTTCATTAACTATCGGTTGTCAAAGGAGACGGTGTTGCTGTAGGGGCTCGATTCACCACCGGCATTTCTGACTATTTTCGCGCGGAAATAAAGGATTGCTGACTTTTGGGCAATATAGTCGCTCATCACCCGGACAAAGGTATCAAAATCCTTGCGCTCCGTCTCCTGCCAGGGACCGTTCATGGCAAGGCTCTCCTCGACAACCACTTCGTAGAGCCCCGTAGATGTTGCCGGGTCCATTGAGGTGGAAAATGCAAGGTCTACATTGTGGTGATTCGGCGCAGTGTTGGCGGCAACAAGATTTTTGGGAGCCGGAATGCTTCCGACACTGGCGGTGGTGCCGATAGTTACCGATCCATCGGCGGATACGGTAATGTTCATCCCGCTGGAGGGCACCGTTCCGGTTGCCACATTGTCCGCATCAGACAGGCCGAAAATCAGCGGGTTTTTCATGCTGAAGGCCTTCGGCCCCTTGCCTTCCATGGAAAAAACGAATTCGGTCGATCCCGTGTCGGTCAGCGTCTTGCCACTCCTGGAGGATGTCACTCCACGGGTGAAAGAGAGAGATACAAACACCTTGCCACTCCCGGCGCTGGTAACGTTGTTGAGCGTGTAGCGAAGATCGATGTTATCAAAGGCGGTGAAGTCTCTGCGGATGGCGCGGTCAAGGATCGCTGCGTCAGCGGAAAAATCCGGACTGACGAGGTTCATGAACCCACGGGGATCCTCTGCGCGGTACGCGGCAATAAGGTTATTCAGTGCGTTGCGGACCAGCGCCGAGATGTTCTGGTCGGAGACGGTCACCTCCTTGCGGGTCGCCTCAATATCATTGGACTTACCGGTGGTATCCATGATCTTCACGTACAGCAGATAGCTTTTACCGATTTCGGGTTTAAAGCCATATTCAAAGGTGCCGTCATCGCTCCGCGCAGCTTCCTGCCAGGTGGTTTTGCCGTCACGGCTTACCTGGACGACCGCCACCTGAGATGATGTTGTGCCCGCCTTGCCCCGCAGCACCAGCCGCTCTTCCGGCAGGGTCTCCCGATAGACCGTAACCTTGTCTCCCAGTTCATCATACGAGACCCCGTTCAGGTACAGATAGCGGGTAGAAATCTCATTTTCAGACTGGCCGAAGATCCACCATTTGGCTTCTGCAACGTTGGTAATAGTCAGGCAAAGTACAGTGATAGCGAGTAGTCTCAGCGTGTTCATGGCATTAACTCCCTTGGTTGTGGGATGGAATTCAGCTTCGTGGCGAAAGACAACGTGACGTATTTCGGGGGAACGTTTTATGGATATCAGGCCGGAGGAGCCCGTGGCGAAGTGACAATAGCTACAAATGCAATTGGAGGGATAAGAAGTGGGGAGGGTGACCGTTGTGGTGGAGGTGATGATGCCCACTCGGGATAAAAAATAAAGTATTCCTGGTGGAGGACAGCCAGAACAGGCACCGCCTTGATACTAACTGTCGAACTTATCTCACAGTCTGGTTGGAAGTTGGGAATATTTTCACTTGAAAAGGTAATGGGGGCGAGGAGTAGCAGGATAACAACCAATAGATGGGACAGGTATCTTTTTGGCAAATGGGCTCGCAGAAAAGGGCCTTTTGAGACGCGGGAGGGCGTGCCCCTGGAATTATGTTTGTATGCAGTTGACGAGGGTAACAATGATATACATCCTTTATTAGAAAGTCCCCTGTATACGGCTATGTATGTTGATGTTGTTGGCGATGTCAAGGGTTTTAATGTCTATTTGTTCTGTTCTCCTGGTGTTTGCCGTAAATATTTATTCGCTGTGGTGCAACGGTGTGATCTCTTCATGGTACTGCGTGACATGCAGACGGCCCACCGTTTCCGGTGGGCCGTCTGAAGCTGCGTCTTGATTTGGCTCTGTTAGTTGGGGACTTTGGTTTAAAATATGATCTGCGAAATCGTATAGGCAACCACCGTTGAGGTGACGACTCCGATGAAGCCGGGAACCATGAAACTGTGGTTCAGGAGGTACTTGCCGATGCGGGTCGTGCCGGTGCGGTCCATGTTGATCGCTGCCAGATCGCTCGGGTAGAAGGCAAAGAAGAAGTAGGCGTAGCTGGCCGGCATCAAGCCAAGGAGCAGCGGGACCGGGAGTCCGAGGGCCAGCCCCAGCGGGAGTGTGATCGCGAGGGTGGCCGCCTGGCTCTTGACGAAGGCGGAGATGCAGAAGGTGGCGATGGCAAAGGTCCATGGTGCCATTTTCACCATGATGCCGATATTGTCGACCAGGAACTTCTTGTTGGCGGAGATGAAGGTATCGCTCATCCAGGCGATGCCGAAGATGGAGACGACCGCGATCATGCCGGCGATGAAGACGCTGGAATGGGCGATGTCCTTGGCCTTGACGTTGGCGGAGAACATGATGAAGGATCCGAAGGCGAGCATGACGAACTGGACGACCGTGGTCATTGCGACCGGTTTGTTTCCGGCTCCCATCGGCAGCAGCTCGGGAACGCTGGCCAACAGGATGATCGAGCCGACGCCGGCGAAGAAGAGTGCTACGGAGATCTTGGCGCTGGTGGAGATCTTTTTGTCCAGCGTGGTGACATCGGCATCGAGCGCTTTCTTGAAGTCAGGGTCTTTCAGCCGCTCCTGAAATTCCTGGTCCTTGTCCAGGTCCTTGCCGCGGTTGAAGCTCCAGGCGGCAGCAGCGAGAACGCCGATGACACCGGCCGGCATGGTGACCATGATGATGTCGATCAGGGTGATCGGATAGCCCGCTTTGGCGGCAAAACCGAGGAAGAAGGTTACGGCGGCAGCAACCGGGCTGGCGGTGATGCCCATCTGCGAGGCGACGCTGGAAATGGCCATGGGGCGCTCGGGGCGGATACCGGTCTTGAGGGCTACGTCGGAGATAACCGGCAGCAGAGCGTAGACGGCATGGCCGGTGCCGCAGCAGACCGTCAGGAAGAAGGTCGAGAGCGGTGCCAGGACCGTCACGTATTTGGGGTGGGCGCGCAGCAGTTTTTCCGTCAGCTGCACCAGGTAATCGAGGCCGCCGGCGACCTGCAGTGTTGCCGATGCCGTGACGACCGCCAGGATGATCAGCATGACGGCGATCGGCGGCTCAGATGGCGCACTGCGGAAGCCGAGTACGAGCAGGGAAACGCCCAAGCCGCCGATCAGGCCGAGTGCGACACCACCTCTGCGGATACCGATAAGAACGGCACCCAGTACGAGTACGAATTGAATCCAGAACATTGCCATGACAGACCTCCACGGTGAGGGTTGGGATGTGCGGGCCGCTGGGTCACCGCATTACTACTGTCCTTACCGGGAGCATGGACAGTGCCAATACACAATGTTTTTGTAACCTGCCGGAATGATAGGCAAAAGCTGGTATTGTGGCGGTTGTGGTACAGAGTGGCGTTATAACCAATGGTTATGGTGGACAGGCCTGGCATGGTATAAGTGTAATGTTTTCAGTGTGATAGGCGCTGATATAACCGCCGGTTATGGTTATAACCAGCGGTTATGGGAGTTGGAGTGGGGCCTTGCAGCGGGTGGAATATTAGTTTAGTTGACCGGAGAGCAAAAGCGATTCACTATCCTTTATATGGTACATGCTGATCTGAGGGGGGATTATGTCATCAGACGATAGCCGGCCGGCCGGTCCGGAGGTTTTTGACAGTCATTTCCACATCATCGACAAGCGTTTCCCGCTGGTTGCCAATCACGGGTACCTGCCGGAGGATTTCAGTTGTGCCGACTATCTTGAACGGATGCGGGGATACCGGCTTGCGGGTGGCGCGATCGTTTCCGGCTCATTCCAGGCGTTTGATCAGAGCTATCTGCTGGATGCGCTGCACACGCTCGGCCCGCTGTTTGTCGGGGTGACGCAGCTGCCGTATACCGTTGCCGATGAAGAACTGCTGGATCTGGAGTGGGCCGGTGTCCGCGCCCTTCGTTTCAATCTCAAACGGGGTGGTTCTGAAGAGGTTGCCCATCTGGATGCACTGGCGCGGCGGGTGCATGAGGTCGTTGGCTGGCACGTGGAGTTGTATGCCGATTCGACTGAGCTAGCCGGTCTTTACGGCACCCTGGCCTCTCTCCCGGCGGTCAGCATCGACCACCTCGGCCTTTCCGGGGCGGGTTTTACCACGCTTCTCAGGCTGGCCGAAAAAGGGGTGCGCGTCAAAGCAACCGGGTTCGGCCGGGTGGACTTCGATGTAAAGACGGCTCTGCGCGAAATATATGCCGCCAATCCGGATGCGCTGATGTTCGGCAGCGACCTTCCGTCAACCCGTGCTCCACGCCCCTACCGTGATGATGACGCTGCGCTGGTACTCGAAGCGCTGGGGGATGCCGGGGCAAAAAAAGTTCTCTGCAGCAATGCGTTCGCGTTTTATCGCGGCTGGCGGCAAAAAACGTAAGCGGGCCCCTGTCATCCGCTTGTGCCCCAGGAGCCTGTCGGACTTAGGGGTAAATCTACTGCAAATCCGTCTGAACGGATCATATTTCGCCGCTTTCTTGGCCAATAGGTCAACTATTGACCTTCAAAATCGACAAAATCTGCTCTCGCCCAGCCGAATTTTCGCTACGATTTCCTAAGTCAGACAGAGTCCTAGAAAAATACTTTCACCAGCAGATAGCCGACGGTACAGCCGGTGCCGACACCGATCAACCCCGGGATTATGAAGCTATGGTTGATGATGAATTTCCCGATGCGAGTGGTACCGGAACGGTCGAAGCCGATGCAGGCCAGATCACTGGCATAGGTAGGGAGGATGAAGTAGCCGTAACTGGCCGGTATGAAGGCCAGCATGATCATCGGATCGACACCAAGGCTGACACCCAGCGGAGCCATGGCGGCGATTGCCGCAGCCTGGCTGTTTACAAGCTTGGAGACGATAAACAGGACGATGGCGTAGGTCCATGGCTTGGTGGCAACAACCCCGGCCAGAGTCCCCTTCAGTAACTCGAAATGCGCTTCGAAAAAGGTGTCGGCCATCCAGGCCACACCGAAGATGGATATGACTGCGACCATGCCTGCCTTGAAGACGGTGCCGTTGGTGATCTCCTGTATCACGTCCTTGCAGCAGACCATCAGAATGATCGCCCCGGCGGAGAGCATCATGATCTGGATGGCCAGGTTCATGGAGAGGGACTTTGCTTTTCCGGCGACCTGGAAGACCGGCCGCAGTTCCGGGAAGGCGCCGAGGAGAACTACCGCCGCTATTGCCGAGAAGAAGATCCAGGCGGACCAGTAGGCTTCTTTCGGGAACACCTTGTCCAGTAAGGTGGAAGATTCGCCGTATATGTACGCTTTCTGAACCGGATCCTGGATTTTTGCCTGGAACTCCGGGTCCTTGTCCAGGTCCTTGCCGCGCCTGAGGCTCCAGAGGGCGGCTATGATCACTCCGCAGAAGGTGGCGGGCATGCTGATGGATAGCAGCTGCACGATGCTGACCGGATTCGTCGATTTTGCCATGATCGCGACCATCGAAACAACCGCGACGGACACGGGAGAAGCGCAGATGCCGATCTGGGACGCGATGGATGCAACCGCCATGGGGCGCTCGGGGCGGACCCCCTCTTTAATCGCGATATCATAGATGATGGGGAACATCGTATAGACCACATGCCCTGTGCCGCACATGACCGTGAGGGTCCAGGTCGTGATAGGGGCGAGCAGGGTGATGTAGTGCGGGTGGCGGCGGAGGATCTTTTCGGCGAAGCGCATCATCACATTGAGGCCGCCGGCGGTTTGCAGCACCGAGGCGCAGCCGATGACGGCCATGATGGTGAGCAGTACGTCCACTGGCGGTTTGCCGGGGGAAAGATGGAAAACAAAGGCAAATACGAGGAGACCAAGGCCGCTGATCAGGCCGAGGCCGAAACCGCCGTAGCGCGCGCCTACCAGCAGGCATGCAATGATGACCATAAATTCCAGAACGATGATGTAGTCCATGGCTTGCCTCCTTCGTGTGTCAGATTACGTGAAGCTGTTTTCGGGGTGTATTGTGTGTGTCTGAAGCGTACCACCTCCCTGGAATGTGTCAAATAATCAGGCCGTTGCCTGGTGGACGTTCATTGTCTCCGCTTTGAAATTGATGCTGTTCCGTATATAATTGACCTGTGAAGTTTGCCTGCAACGGCAGAGCATCCTCACGCATCGGTATTTATAACCCGAAACAGGAGGTGCATCATGAAAACGATAGCGCTGGTTGTAGCTGCAGCTGTTATTCTTGCAAGTCAGAGCGTTTACGCCGAGGGGCCGTCGGCCACGATGGCAACGGTCACCAATGTCCGGGAAGTCTTCAGGATTATTAGCATCCGTGAGCCGGTTACTGCCACGGAGGAGGTTTGTGAGGGTGACAGCGGTATCGGCGGTGCCATTCTGGGCGGTGTTGTCGGCGGGGTGATCGGAAGCCGCTTTGGCAGGGGGGCGGGGAGTGGCGCCATGGCGGCCCTCGGGGTTGCAGCTGGTGCGGCCACCGGTCAGAGCATGGCCCGCGGCTCAAAATGCTACCCGCGTGAGCGGATCAATTATATCGAGCACGAACGGGAAGTGCTGGATGGTTTTATCGTCACGATTGAAAGCGGCGAGGAGTTTCGCACCAAAACCCGCTATCATGTTGGCGACCGGGTCAGAATCCGTACCTCCATCGAATAGATGGCGTAACATGGTGAAGGTGTTTGCGGCGACATGAAACAGCGCTTCTCCCGGGAGGGAAAATGATACATTTTTGTATGACCTTTTGCTTGCTCCTGGCGCTTGTCGCCCCGGCGGCAGCCGCGAGCGGTAGCCGCAACACGCAGGTGCTGGCGGAGATCAACCTGGCCCGCACCGATCCGCATGCCTATGCCGGTTTTGTCCGTGACTTCCGGAGCCAATTCCGGGGGAAATACTATCTGCAGCCGGGGAGCACAACCCGCATACAGACAGATGAGGGGGTTGCTGCCGTTGATGAGGCGATCAGATACCTGTCCCGCTTGAAGCCGCTGCCACCGCTGGCGTGGTCTGCCGGGCTTGCTGCGGCGGCAGCCGAACTGGCCGAAGAACAGGGACGCTCCGGCGCCACCGGCCATAACGGCCGGGAGAGTCACGGGATGCGGGAACGGATCGAGCGGCACGGGGAATGGTCAGGAATCATCGGCGAGAACATCGGCTATGGCCCGGAAGGCGCCCGCAACATGGTCATACAGCTGATCGTTGACGACGGAGTGCCGGGGCGGGGACATCGGATAAACACCTTCAGCAGGGATTACAAAACCGCCGGGGTAGCCTGCGGCGATCATCCCCGCTTCGGGAGCATGTGCGTTGTCGATTTTGCGGGCGGTTTCAGGGATAGATAGTGCCTGACAGTGGGCGCCGTCTCCGCACTGCTGCATGGTGGCAATCATCCATACATTCAACAGGAGGCACTGCTCAGGGTCTCTGTGTCATCTGCAAACAATTCAACTTCCAACGGGTATTCTTCTGCCAGTAGCGTATCAAAGGTTGGAAGATTGCGTAGTATGAGAATTTTTAGAATGATGGCTTTGAGAATGCTTTTTTGGTATTCGTCACAGTTTCTGAAAAACATCCTGATGAGGGCCTCGATAGACTCCATCGGATCTCCCTTTATCTCGGTGATATTCCCGTCGCTGGCCAAGGCAAATATAGCCGGATAACTGCCATCCGCATGAAACATCTTCATGGTTTTTGTCACACTCTCTTCTCCCAGCGTCCTTCTTACCGTCGCAATAATCTCGTTCAGTCCGGCAATCATCTCCGGCATAATCTTGTCGAATGTAGTGATAATGTCCAGTCCGACTTGAAGGTTCTCCATCATATCAAGGAAAAAGGGTATATCGTCTGCCTGGATAATCGCACCGTGCTGCGGTGCAATCATCAGCGGTGCTGGTTGCAGTTCACGAATCCGCCGGACGGCAAGGCGTATGGCTTCGTTACTTGGCATATAGAGTTGGTGGAACGCCTTAATGCCGGACCAGTTAGCACGGGTCGCAAACAGCTGTGTTGCAGCAATTCCACCCATAAAATCCCCGGAGAAGAGTATCCTCGAGTTCAGATCATACAACATGCAGGCACCGCGGAAATGACAAAAAGGAGTTGGAACAAATTGGATTTTATGGCCGGTCGGCATGACTATTCTCAGATTTTTGAAGCGCTCAACTGCCCGAAATTTAGTGGCATCAAGCCCGGAGAGACAGACCAGGCGCCATGTGTCCTCGGTCGCCAACATAAGCGTATTAGGGTTTGATCTGGCCAGATACGGTGCGTTACCAACAACATCCGGATCCTGATGGTTCATGAAAACGGCATTTACTTTAGATATTGAACCCAGCACTTCAGTGACTTTATGAATCAAAACATCCAGGTCAACGGTGGGGCCCGGATCAATCACCAGGGAATTGTTTTTTCCGGACCCGTTATAGCAAAGCAGGTACGAATTTCTGCTTAAAAAAGTCTTCGTACCGTTGCCAACCCAATGAATGCCGTCACTGATTTCAACCGCTTTTGTGAGATCGTATTGTTGCATGTGTTTTCCTTTGATGTTTTAATTGTTATTGAACGCAGTGTTAACTTAAATTTACGTCATTGTCCAGCTTCCAGGCTCTGAGCGAACCAATGTGTTGTGGGTGGGGAGGTGAGGAGTTTATCGAAACCGGAGAAAAAAATGGCGAGTCGAGACGGAACCGGTCGGCCCCGTCTCGTACAATATGGTGACAGGCTGCTTATCGTATAAATAAGTGTGGCATTCTCTGCCAAGAATCTATCTTTAGTTAAGTTGCCGCCGGTTGGCGGCCATCTATTTTCCGGATGCGGGGACAGCCCGTTTAAAAGCCCATGCCTCAATCTTCTTGATCTGTTCGGCCATCGTCACGGAAAGCGGCACCGTCCGGCTGATCATGGCGATCAGATCCTGCTGCGTCATGGGGCGCTGGTCGGCGTGTGCCTCAAATACCGCCGAGTTGACCGCCTGCTCGATCTCGGCCCCGGAAAAGCCCTTGCTTGATCCCGCCAGGAGCGAACTATCGATGGCATCACAATCCACATTCACCTTTGCCAGATGAATGAGAAAAATTTGCTCGCGCGCCGCAGCATCAGGCAGCCCGACATAGAAAATCTCGTCAAAACGTCCTTTGCGCAGCACTTCGGCGGGGAGCAGCTCAATGGCGTTGGCCGTGGCGGCGACAAACACCGGTGCTTTTTTCTCCTGCATCCAGGTCAGAAACGATCCGAGCACACGGGACGCCGCGCCTCCTTCCGATTTGAAACCATGGGTTGTAATGCCTGACTCTATTTCATCGATCCAGAGTACGCAGGGTGCCACAGCCTCCGCCGTAGTGAATGCCATGTGCAGGCTTGCTTCGGGAGTGCCGAACAGGCCGCCATAAACGGTGGACATATCGAGGCGTATCAGCGGCAACCGCCATTCTGCTGCAATCGCCTTCACGAACAGCGATTTGCCGCACCCGGCTATCCCCATTACCAGCACGCCTCTGGGGAGTCCAACGCCCGCAGAAATGTTGTCCAGCCCGAAGGCGTTTTTGCGCCGCTCCAGCCACTGTTTGAGGTTCTCCATTCCGCCAAGCTCGTTGTAGCCGGCCACATCAACAACCAGTTCCATGATGCCGCTCTGCTGGATAATTCGCCGCTTTGTTTCCAGTAGTGCCGCGACCGGATTTGTGTTGTCACCCCTGTCTGCAAGCCGCAACAGTCGCACAGCACGCTCAAGATCAATCAAGTCCAGGCCTCTGGCGGCCAGCGCCAGGCTGTCAAACAATGCCGGATCAGCATGGCACGCTTTGTCCAGCGCCGGATCGACTCTCACCATCTGCTCCAGGGCCACCTTGATTTCGCCAACGTCAGGCAGTCCCTGCGTCACGATGGTCACGTTCTCCCTGAGGCGTGGCGGCACCCACTCCTCATCCCCGAGAATAAAGGTCACCTTTCGTTTCCCGCTTGAGGCGGCGGCGAGATCCTTTAGTTTTCTGACCAGAACCGGGTTGTCCCGCCAGAACCAGTGTATATCCTTCAGAATCAGCACGCAGGGACCTGGTAGTGCCATGACGTAATCCAGAGCTTTCAGCGGATCTGCCGTATCCGGCAGTACGGTACTACCCTGTTTCAGGCCGGTGGTACAGGTCCAGATATAGGGCGCGCCCATCCCTTCAAAGCGAGCTGTCGTCTGGGTCAGAGCCCGTTCGCTGCGTTGCTCATTGCCGCTAATGACATAAAAGAAAACCGTGCCGACACTTATTAAGCGTACGAGCTGCTGCTGTGTCAGGTCTCCCATGATTTCTCCTCAAGTAGTGCCATCCTGCCGCAAGTGTATCGCAATCTGTCATCTTCGCAGCTTTACCCGGTAGATTTCATCCAGCGCTCTTCCGCGTCTCTCCCAGCTGTGCTGCTGTTCAACCTGTGCAAGCCCCAGAGTACGCAAACGAATCCGCTCTTCCCGGTTGGCCGCCAGCCCGGACAGCTTGGCGGCCAGATCGCTGCATTCGCCATATTTCGCATAGACTCCGGCCTCTCCAAGCATCTCTTTATTGCCCGGCGTATCAAAAGCAACCGTTGGCAATCCGCAGGCCAGGTAGTTGAGCAGTTGGCTGTTGGCCCCGGTGAGTGACCGTGCCGGCGACACACCAAAATCACTTGCTGCAAGGTAGAATGGGAGTTCCTTGTAGTTAATCGTACCGGTGAACATAACCATCCGTTCTATGCCGAGGTCACGCGCCATGGCCCGGTAGACTTCATAACCACCTCCCATGATCATGAAACGGAGCGGGCTCTCAATGGATTGAAGTTGAACAATGGCAGAGAGTAGGGTGTCGATGCCATGGGCCCGGTTAAGGGCCCCGACATACACCACCAGCGGCACAGTGGGCGGAATCTTCAGTTTGGCGCGTGTTTCTGTACGCGGCCCCGGTCGGAACAGCGCCGTATTGACGCCGTCAATCATCGGGTAGATCGAATTCTTATCAACGCCGCACTGCGTGACCAGGTCTTGCGCCAGCGCGGTGGAACTGGTGATGGTATAATCGGCGGAGCCCGTGTTGAGGGCCGGCTTCCGGCTGCGTATAAATCGATGCAGTACGGAAACGGGAGTGACGGCGTCCACATCGGTCACGCTTCTTCTGCAATCCTGCAAAAGCGGGATGCCGAGGCGTTTCTTGAGCCGTTCGCCCATCCGGTCGCCCTGAGGGAGGTGTGCGTGGATCAGGTGTGGCCTGAAGGTCCGGGCACACCTGATCGCTTGCTTTAGCAGAAGAAAATTCAGATAAGGTTTGAACCAGGGGGACTCCAGAGGCAGCTTTCTGAGCAACGTGGGTACCGTGATTCTCTCGGTCTGAATGCCAGGCATATCACGCCCGGAATGATAGCAGATAATTCTGACCGCATGCCCGCAGCGGATAAGGGCGCGGGCCTCTTCATAGATTCTGACATGACTTCCGCAATCCGTAAAAAAGGATGTTGGGGCCACCATCATGATTCTGAGTCTTCTGTGATGTACCATGCTTCTCCCCGGTGAGTGTAGTTACGGCAACGCAGCCGGGGTTGAGTGTACTCCGGAAATGTGCAAACAATATGGAGGTCTACGGTCTGAAAAAAGTAGAGACGGTGCCTGGCGAAAGGGGCAGACGGCTGGTGAGGCTGTTTGTCAGGTTTTCAGGTTGCTCGATCTGCTGAAAGAGTACCGTACATGCGAGACTCCTTTAGCATCTTCAAGCGCTTGGAGAGGGCCGGTTGCGAGATGCCGAGCAGTCGCGCCGCCAGTGTCTGGTTGCCGCTGGCCCGTTCAAGCGCCTCCATCACCAGGAAGGCGGCCGCGTCGCTGAAGGTGGGGAGGTCGTCGAATCCCGAGAATGGGTTCTGTCGTGACGGACCGGCGCCGGTCGGCACACATTCGGACTGCCGCTGTTCAATCGCCTTGATGAAGGTGTCCATGGAGAGCATCCGCTCGCGGTTGACGCTGACGGCATCATAGACGAGCGCCTTCAGCTCGCGGACGTTGCCGGGGAAACAGTAGGTCGCCAGATAGTGGGTCAGCCCTTTGGGGAGAGTCGGCTTTTGCTTGCCCAGCGTTCGTGCCGCCTCTTCAAGGAAATAATCGAGTAACAGCGCAACATCTCCCCGCCGCTCGCGCAACGAAGGGATCTGCACCTGGTGGGTGCGCAGCCGGTAATAAAGGTCGCGCCGGAACACGCCGCTCCGCTCTTTTTCCGGCAGGTTCTGGTGGGTGGCGACGATGATTCGCGCCTTGAGCCGCTTCGGCAGGTCACTCCCGAGCGGGAAATATTCCCCCTCCTGCAGCAGTCGCAGCAGCTTAACCTGGGAAGGGATGCTGAGGTCGCCGATCTCGTCGAGGAAGAGGGTGCCGTCGGCCGCCTCCTCCACCATGCCGCGCCTGGCCTGCTCGGCACCGGTGTAGGCTCCCCGCACGTGGCCGAAGAGGGTGTCGGCAAAGACCGTGTCGTCCAGGCCGGCGACGTTGACCGTCACGAGCTTGCCGCGGCAGCCGCTTAGGGAGTGCGCCGCTTTTGCGATCAGCTCCTTGCCGACGCCGCTCTCGCCGGTGATCAGCAGCGGTTGCGGGCTCTTGGCCACCGCCTCCACGTAGGAAAAGATATCCAGCATGGAGCGGTCGGCGGTGACGATGGCGGCAAACGCTTCCGGGTGGCGCAGTTCGCGCGACACGATGCGGCTCGCCATCTCCTGGTACTCCCGCTTCATCTCCACCATCTTGACCGCCCGGAGCACCGCTCCGACGATCCGGTCCGCTTCGTCGGTCTTGACGCAGTAGTCGAACGCCCCGAGCTTCATGCAGCGCACCGCGGTCTCCAACTGATTCAGGCCGCTGATGACGATGGCGGCGATCTCGGGATGGCGTTCGCTTATCTGCTCCAGCAGTTCTTCCCCCGACAGATGCGGCATCGTCAGGTCGAGCAGCACCAGCCCGACCTCTCCCCCGTCGAGAATCGCCATGACCTCGCGGCTGTCGCTGCAGGTGACGATGTTGCTGATGCCGGCGCAGGATTCCAGCGTCAGGGAGAGTGAGCCGAGCCAGTCCGGCTCGTCATCGACCAGCAGAACAGTGAAATCGGGATAGGTCGCAGCTTTCATGCGCGTTTCTCCTCCGTATGGATCGGCAGTGTCAGTGTCACGATTGTGCCGTGGCCGGGGTTGGATTCAAATTCCAGCGTGCCGCCATGCTCTTTAACGATGCCGGCCGAAACCGACAGGCCGAGGCCGGTTCCCCCCATGTCGCGCTTGGTCGTGAAAAAGGGGTCGGTCAGGCGCGCCAGGTTTTCCGGTGAAATGCCGCTCCCCTCGTCGCGCAGGCGGAAGATCACGACCCCGCGGTGCTGATCGTGGCTGGTGGTCAGGTCGATGCGGCGTTCGGGGTCAGGCAGCGCCTGACAGGCGTTCAGGATCAGGTTGACGAGTACCTGCTCGATGCGCTGGGTGTTGCCGCGTACCGTGGGGAGGTTGGGGGCGTAGACGGCGCTGAAACGGGTCGTTGCCTTGCGGATGGTAGGTTCGACGAGACGCACCGCCGCCTGGGCTACGCTGTTCAGGTCGACGCTCTCGTTGCAGGCGCTGTCTCCCTGGCGGGCAAAATCCTTCAGGTCATCGACAATCCGCTTGATGCGTTTGCCGGCGTCATGAAGCTTCTCAAGGCTGTGCGGGATCTCCTCCCGCATGCGCGAGTAGGGGAGGCCGCCGCAACTGAAATCACCGTTCTCCCGGTAATAACTCTCCAGTACCTTTGCCGCATCGGTATGGAAGCGTTTGATCGTCGGTACCTCCAGCAGGATCAGGCCGGTGGGGTTATTGATCTCATGGGCCACGCCGGAGACGAGTACCCCGAGGGCAGCCATCTTGTCGGCCTGCAGCAGCTGCTGCTGGTTTAAGAGCAGTTCCTCCTCGGCATGTACCCGTTCGGCGATCTCCCGCGTCAGGTCGGCAGTGCGTAGCGCCACCTGGCGATGCAGGGCCCGCGACCAGAGGGCAAAGCCGCTCAGCAGCAGGATCAGCGGCACCACCACGACAGCCGCATATTTGGCGATCGTGCGCAGGTCGGCCTGCGGAGGTTCCAGCACCCCGAGCCATCTGTTGTAAATCCGCTCGTACTGGCCGGTTTTCTTCAGGATCGCCAGCCCTTCGTTGAAGCGCGACAGCAGCTCCGCGTTTCCCTTGTCGACCGCATAGCAGTAGCGCTGGGTTGCGACGTTGCGCACCACCGGGATCAGGTTGGTCAGCTTCAGCTCGCGGATGATGTACATGCCGGGGACGATGGCGACAATGGCGTAGTCGGTTTTCCCGGCGGCCAGCTGGCGTAGCGCATCGACCGGCGTTTCAGTCAAGGTCAGCCTGCCGCTGAATTTCTTGCTGACGAGGTAATCATGCATGATGCCGCTGCGGTGCACCGCCACCGATTTTCCTTCCAGCTCTTCGAGGGAGTTGATGTTGGGCGAGTCACGGCGGGCAAACACGGCGTGATTGACGATCGTATGCGGCTGGGAAAAATCGACTTCGGCGGCCCGTTCCGCCGAGAACGACATCCCCTGCAGCACATCGACCGATCCGCGCTGCAGGGCGGTCCGCATGTCGGACCAGCCGCCGAGACGGATCTCAACCTTCATCCCCATGACTTCGGCGATGGCGCGGGTCAGTTCGACGTTGTAGCCGTTCGGCTGGCCGTTTTTGTCGATAAATTCGTAGGGGGGGTAGTCGCGGTCGCCGCCGACAATGATGGCCGGGGCTTTTTTGGGGGGCGTCTGTACGGCAGGCGAGGTTAGCGGCCAGAGCAGGCACAGGCAGATGATCAGCAGCAGCTGCTTGATCGGTCCGACCTGTGCCTTGCCGCGAAACATCATCAGTCTCTCGGTACCGCCAGCATCCGGTCCAGTGCCCCTTTTGCCCTGAGGCGGATTTCTTCGGGGACGGTGACAACCGGTGACAGCGTCTGGAGCGAGACCAGCACATCTTCCAGTGAAGTCAGCTTCATGTTGGGGCAGAACAGTGCCGGTGAGGCGAGGATGAACTCCTTGTCCGGGCTGTCGAGGCGCAGTTTGTAGAGAATTCCGGCCTCGGTGCCGACAATGAATTTTGTCGCCGGACTGGTGCGGCAGTAGTCGTACATGCCGCTGGTGGAGCAGACATGATCGGCCAGGGCGGAGACCTCCGGGGCGCTTTCCGGGTGGCAGATGAAGAGGGCATCCGGATATTCGGCTTTTTTCTGCAGCACCGTCGCCATCGTCATCCGTTCGTGAGTCGGGCAGTACCCTTCCCAGAAGATGAACTTCTTCTCCGGAACGAATTTAGCGATCCAGCGCCCGAGGTTGCGGTCGGGGACAAAGATCAGCTCGTTCTCCGGCAGCGAACGCACCACCTTGAGCGCGTTGGCCGATGTGCAGCAGATATCGGAATGGGCCTTGACCTCCGCCGACGAGTTGACGTAGGTCACAACCGGTACGCCGGGATGTTTGGCCCGCAGCGCCTCAAGTTCCGCCGGAGTTACCATGTCGGCCATCGGGCAGCCGGCATCGGGGCGGGGGAGGAGCACCTTCTTGCCCGGTGAAAGTATTGCTGCCGATTCAGCCATGAAGTGCACGCCGCAAAATACGATCACGTCCGCTGACGTCTTCGCCGCCTCTATGGAGAGCGCCAGCGAATCGCCGGTGATGTCGGCGATCTCCTGCACCTCGTCGCGCATGTAGTTGTGGGCCAGAAGCACGGCGTTGTGCTCTTTGAGAAGCTCTCTTATCTGCTGCTTTATCGTGTTGCTCATGCTTTCAGCTCCTGCTTCAGAGTCTTGTGATGAGATGATGGTGTAACGAAGCGCTCGCTCTGGCCGCCTTTAGTTGTTGCCGCTGTTCTGCGCCTTCAGTTTTTCTGTCGGGCTTATTTCCAGCTGCACGCGCCTGTTCAGGGTGCGATTAGCCTCTGTATCGTTCGGGACGGCAGGGTTGCTGGAACCGTATCCGACCGCCGTCATCCGGGAAGAGGGGACGCCGTTGGCCGCGAGGAAATCGCGCACATGGGCGGCACGCCGTTCGCTGAGCGGTTGGTTGATAGAGGGGGAGCCGGTTGAATCGGTGTGTCCCTGGACGATGATATTGGTTTCGGATGCCTTCAGCGTGGCGGCCGCTTTGCTCAGTGAATCTTTTGCAGCCGGTTTCAGCACGTCTCTGCCGGTGTCAAAGAGGATGCCCGATGGCAGTGCCACGTAGATTTTGTCGCCGTCCCGGACGATTTCAGCTTCCGGGAGGTTCTTCTTCAGCGCCGCCGCCTGGCGATCCATGTAGTTGCCGACCCCGCCGCCGACGACAGCGCCGGTCAGCCCGCCGATAGCGGCATTGCGCCCGCGATGTGTCTTTCCGCCGATCAGAGCGCCGACACCGGCGCCAAGAGCCGCTCCGCCGAGTGCGCCGATGGCGGTTTTCTGGTATTCATAACTGCCGTCCGGGTTTGTTACGCAGCCGCTTGCCAGAAGGGTAACTGCTGCTGAAGCTGCTATAAGTTTCGAGATGTTTTTAAGAGCCATTGTTTTTCTCTCCTTGATAACAGATGGATTAGCCTGCAGGCAGGCATAGTTGCGGTTGATTTCGCAAAGTCACTGTGGCCGGATACACTACCTGAAACTCCCCTGAAATACAAGAATGACGATGTGCGTCTGAGAGGGGTTGCAACCTCTTTTTCGGCCGGTTCACCGGTAAAAGCGGTGAACCGCCACTGCTCTGTTCCCGTATGCAGGTTCTCATTCCCCTTGACAATGATTCCTTGTTTGAAACATAAAAAGCCCCTCGAACCGGACTGGCCAAAGGGGCTTTGAAAAACTATAGCTATCAGTTTTTTTCTATGGAACGACTACATACCAGACACTGTTTACGCCCTGCCCAGAAGCATCTCCCGCTTTTGTGTCCTTGAAGAAGTAATATAGCGGCATCTGTTTATATGTAGATTGTTTCTTTCCATCTTCTCTTGTGATTTCACCAAAATCTTCAGGCTTCAGACCGTCCTTGGGAGCAACTTTTTCGCGGTAGTAAATGGGCCATTTTGTTGCACAATCACCGGCACACATACTCTTTCCGGGAGCATCTTTCTTGAAATAGTAGAGCGTCATTCCCTTTGTATCTGTTAGAAATGAGCCTAGCGCATCATTTTTTGCTACTTTGACCGCATGGTGGTCAGCATAAGCATGGTTCAAGCCAAAAACAAATAGTACCGTAAACATAATGAAATATTTCATAAGAATACCTCCTGCTAGAATTTGACCTCTTTTGTGAAGTATAAATCAGATTGGCTTCATTGTCATAGCCAATTGTTTCCTGCCCCTATCCATCAACTTTGTGCCCACCACTCCAGATACTCTCTTCGCTGTATTCTCCCGTCTTTCCCCTTGACAAAAGCTCCCCGCCGGTGCTAGAAAAAACACTCTTCGGGATGTAGCGCAGCCTGGTAGCGCACCTGCTTCGGGAGCTCAAATTAGTGTCATTTCATGCAAGCCTAACCACTCAAAATGGTTGGGCTTTTTAGTTTTTAGGCCCCATTTCCTCCGGTCTTCCGGTACGCATCCGGTACACTAGAACATCAAGCATCCTAGATGGTTAGCACATTTTTTCGTGACTACCCTCTGCCGGCCCACTCCGCTTTTCTACAACTCCTTGATCCGCTTGGCTTTCTGACAAAACTGAAAATGTGCAAAGTCTGTCAGGGGAGCCCAAAAGACTCCGGTTCCTCCGGTACTTTTCCGTACCACTTGTGCCAGCACCTGATCGCAACTCATTGAAAAAGCTGAAAGTGGTGTGGTGGCAACCTGTAGCACGCAGAAAATTCCCCCACCCATCGCTGAGCAGGGGAATGTCATTGTCAGGCAGCACGATCAAGCATGTCTGATACACCCGCTGTGGCACGCTTCAGGTCATCGGCGGCAAGGTGCGCGTACCGTTGGGTCATGGCTATGTCCTGATGTCCGAGCAGTCTCTGCACGGCGTAGAGGTCAGCGCCACTTGATACGGCCATGCTCGCGAAGCTGTGCCGGAGGTCGTGAACGTGAAAGTCACTAATATTTGCAAACTGCAAGGTTCTTTCGAAAGGCTTTCGCAGATCGTAGATATATCCCTTCTTTGTGCCTTTTCGTGAAGCGAACACGTACTCACTATCTCTTGTACGATCTTCCTGCTCCTTGCGGGTTTGCAGGTCTAGGATTACTTCTTTCGCTCTGGCATTCAGATGGACAGTTCTGCTCCGACCATTTTTAGTTTTTGGTAAATAGATGCGCTCTTCATCAAGGCGCACGTTCTCCCACTTCATCGAAAGTATTTCTTCCCGACGACATCCGGTAAATAATAATAGCCGTAATGCTGACACAGAGAGATGATCATCACCCTCATCAAGCGCTTTTAGGAAGCGCGGCAATTCTTCCTTACTCAAGTATCTCTCTCTCAACGGCCCTTCATTGAACTTCTCCTGATCGGTAGCCGGATTCTTTTCCAACAGCCCCCATTTTACGGCAAGGTTGAACATCCTTTTTACCGTTGTCAGCAGATGATTGGCGGTACAGGCCGAAGTACGTTCTTTTTCCTTGGCATGCACCATTGCGATATCTCTTGGTGTGATCGCCTTCATACGCAGCTTGCCTATGATTGGATTGAGACGCCGATTGATTTGGTTGAAGTCATCGTCCCAAGTTTGCTTATGTGCCTTGGCATGCGGGAGGTAGTGCTTTTCGGCATATTCCTCAAATGTCAGATCGGCGCGAATCTTACCTCTTTCTGCTGCCGGATCGATATCTTTCGACAATAGTGATTTGTGTTCACCTACCCGAAGTCTGGCATCCTGTACGCTGACAGCCGGAAACTCGCCAAGTGAAAAGCACATCTTTCTTCCCAAGTAGCGGTAGCGATGCTGGAAGAAACGGCGACCATTTTTTGATACCCTCAGATGAAGACCGACACACTCTATGTCGGCATACTCCATTTCCCTTGAGGGGCTGTCAGGGTCATGTGCCGGTAACGCTTCTATGGCCTTCTTTGTGAAAGCGAATTTTCTGCTGGTGTTTGCTCTATATGTCATGGTGAAACCTTTCTTTTGTTTTTGTAGCGCACACAGCTAGAACACTTGGTTGGTTAGCAGGTGCGCTCGGTTAGTAGTTACTTTGTTAACAACGTCTCTGTGGAAGTTAGACAATCTTTCTGGTCCATGACCGGTCCTGACAAAAGAAAGTAACTTCAGCTTGACATTTGGATGTCATAAAGGTTGTTGTCTGCATTGCCCCGTTTAGTCTCCCCTGCCGCCATATTTTTCCTTCAGTTTTACAGATTTTCAGGTTTTTACGTTTTCCAGAATTTACCCGTCGGGCCGGTGTTGGGCCATGGTGCCGGGGCAGCCGCGCGGACCTGAGAGCCTGAGAAACTGCGAAACTGGCTATCTGAACCCCGACCGGGACGCCAGGAGCAGATGCGGGACCAGAGTGGCCTCCAAATTCCGCACCTGTCCGGCGACCGTGGTGCTGCCTAGGGGGTAGACATGGCCGGAGTGGGGGGCTGTTCTGCGGGGCGCTCTAGCAGCCGGAATACTTTTGCCCCGCGCTCCCGAACATCAAAAGACCACAGATGAACAACGAAATCATTTCCTGTGTATTTCTCTATAATCTTGATGGCACTGCGTTTGCTGATATTCGCGTGTTCTGCTGCATGAGCGGCTAGTTCCATTTTAGTGTTAATGCCGTTTATGACGCAGGCGGTAATAACTGCAATTACCTCAGCATCCGTCTTTGTTTCCGCCTCATGTTTTGTTGATTCCAGCTGATCTGGATCTACTTCTTGTACCGAAAGTAAGCGTTCATAGTAAGAGATGTTACTCTCCTGTGCGTAGCTGTAAGCTTCTGTTAAGGCGACATTTCCACGGCGTTTGATGTTTGAGAACTCGACAACTTTTTGGTTTGTATCGGCCTGCTCCAAAATAGTAGACATCGTATATGCACAATCGAAGTCATCTACAATGTCCGTGGTTCCTGAGTAAACTGGTTTTCCGTTGGAGTCAGGATTCTTATTGGTATGCGCCAATGCTATAACAGTGCCACCCTTGAGGGAAAATTTGCGGGTGAATTTGGTGAAATATCTGCTTTTTCCCTTGTTCATGGTGTCCACGAACCGCTTCAGGGTATCAAGGACTACGATTACACCTTTGGCTGTGTCAGTTTCGATCATCCTTTCCATTGCGTCTCGAAATGCCTTTGCCTCAAAGCCCTGATAGCCATCAGCAATCATCTGAAAACCATATTTTTCTGCTAGTCTTGCCTTTACTATAAGGCCGCTGCTGTCGTCGTCCATGTTGATGTAAAACAACTTAGACGGATTAATCTTTCCCTGCTTGATGGCCTCAATAATCAGGTGAAGAGTGATCAAAGTTTTTCCTGTATTCGGTTTTGCATAGATTACGGTGGACTGACTCAAAAGCGCAATATTGCCCAGAATCGGGATTTGTACCATCGCATGTCTTTCAAGTTCATCAACTCGGTCTTGCATGGAATATCTGGAAAGAGGGGTTTTGACGTCTGTAGCCTTGGGAGTTGCTTCGACAATAGGGGTGGCAGCTTCATTCGTTTTGGTTGTTTTCTCTGGTGTATCTATTTCAGCAACTTCCTCGGCTACATTAGCTGTAGTATCAATCACCTCATAATCGCATATCTCAAAATCCTCGGCATCTTTAGCCATCTTGATCAACGTGCCGATGGTCACAGGTCTTTCTACATCCAAGCGGAAAGACTTCCACTTCGCTTCAATGCTTTTTGTGCCCTCGTACTTTTTCCCCTTACAGCTCCACGCATCAACCAGCGCCAGACCGTAATCACTTCCCTGTGTCTCATGAAATACGGCCATGAGAACATTTCGCCAATCTTCATAGCCGCAATCTGGATCGATGCTATTCAGCAACACCTGTAGCTTTTTCAACAAATCATCATCTGACTCTTCAGCAGCAACTCTTGGAGTTGGTGACGGAGCTGCTTTTACTTCCGAAGGTGCAGTTCTGCCATTATGTTCAAAAATGGCATCAATGAACGCTTGTGGTGCTTCGGACAACTCGTCTTTGTTTTCAGCCGTAATCGTTACTATTGATTTTCCAGTGCTTGGCGGCAATACCACCATGGCCCGGCCTGTTTTGATGTCGATACGGTCAGGAAATTGCACAGTACCGTGTGAATCTGATTTTGCAATAGTCCCGGCAACGCGGCGAAAATAGTGATGTTGCCCCTTCGATGTCAGGACAACCAATTTGGGCTCCAAGCCGAAACGGGCTTCAATTACATAGAGTCTGGTCACGGCTTCAATGGTATCGGCATCGAATACGATCATATCATCGCCGACAATGAATCCGACTTCATGGCTCGGGTGCATGGTCCAAAAGTCGCAAACCTTTTTTGTATCAAGGTCTGCAAACCATGGATCCCATTTTTCAGATGTTACCTTGGAACCGGGGCCTATAGGTATGACATCGAAGCCATAGCCTGACCAGAACATCGCTCCCGAAAGAGAGCATGAGACTTTGTGCCATAAAGATAATGTGTGTGAAGAAGGTGACTTGGGAGGAGAGGACGAGGCTGTTGAGCTGTTGTTTGAATCTTCTGACATTTGGTACTCCTTGCGAGTTAGTCAGCACAGGGGGCGTGCTTGCGCAAAGGAGTAGGCACAAAAAAAGCCATTCTCAACGCGAGCGCCTGTGCTGTTATTAACTCCGGGGGAAATCCGGAAACCCAAGGCTCTTGCAGTTGGAATAGCCACAGTCTCAGCTAATACTGAAACCATCCTATCACTTGTTTGGTTTGCCTGCTAATGTATCTATATACATCTATCAGCAAAACCTATTCAGTTGTATGGTGCTTCTGACTGTGAAAAGTCACAGTTCAATCTACCTACTATACAATATCAACATTGTCCTCAAAAAAATCAAGGGTATTTTCAGTTATTTATTTTGTTGAACTGATGCCCTCATTTAGAATAGGTCCTGCTTGGGACCACAATATGTTGTAGTCTGACTCCGTCCCACAGAGTCACCGTCACAGATTCGCAAGATTTCGGCTTTTCGGCACTCACACAGAATCCATATAGTCCCCGCAGGGTAGGAATCTGAGGGAGCGTTGCGAGACTGAAAACCTGCAGAGCTGAAAACCTTGAGAGGTGTCATCTTGCCTGTCAATTTCGTTACTTCGCTCGACACAAATCCTTGAGCACCTGTGAGATGCCTATCCACACAACAATTCCAATAATGCTGACCTTATATCCGCACTGGACCGCAACGCCCATAAGCATAAACCAGACAAGCCACCAGCGGTCAGTGCTGAACTTGATGAGAAAGGCCATGAAGCCGACGAACGCTATTGTCCACATCAGCTACCCCCGTCATTCTTGCTCTTTTTGACCTTGGCGACAGATGGTGTGTTTTCCAGCAGGGCATGAATCTCTAAGGTGAACTTCTGTGGATCGGTGCGGACGTAGCCTCTACTATTCTCGCCGATATTCTTGATCAGGCCGACATCTTTGAGTACGGCCAGAAGGAACCCGGCGCTGTTAACGCTGCCTGTATATAGTGGCCGTATGGAGGTTGATGTAATCGGCTTGTCATCTGCCGACAGCAACACTGCAATCTGTGTCAGCGGTACCCATGTTTTGCTGAACATTCCCGATCCGGTGTTCTTGGTGAGCCTAAGGTGAATGGCCTTGTCACCCTTGCAGCCGATTTCGTATGTGATTGTGCTGCGTCCACTCAACGACTCAGTTGATGCGGTCTTGATGGTACGGATTTCTTCCATTAGTTCAGTCTCCTTGTGGTTGATTTTACCCTCTACATAAGATGGCAATTTTCCCGATTACAGAATTAGCTTGTGATTGCTGATGACCAACAGAAGCGCCAGACACTCACTGTGCTCTCTGCCGAATCCTGCATCATACTGTAGAATTCCTGATCTTTCGTCCCATTCCTCAAGTACGTCAGGGGAAAGTTTGTCCAGCATGGTGGTGAACCAGATAGGTTGTGGCATATATGTGTCTCCTTGAATTTTTGGCGCAAAAATAGCCACCCGAAGGCAGCCTGTGTGAATGGACGGTATTTTGTGATGGTTCATTATTTCCGATGCTGAATGTACAGCATCAGCAGGCCCGCTGCAGTGATACAGCCAATTACAGCCTTCAATGAAATTATTAAAACTGCTACGAGTACGGAAAGTGCACCGAGTTTGATGAGCAAAGCGCCTACTACGATGAGGATGATCCAGAACATTTTGTTTTCTCCTTGAAATGAAAATAGCCCCAGAGGGCTTTGATGAACTACCTATGATGGATGCTGTTACAGCTTGCGGGTGATTTCCCATACATCGAGGCCCATGTCGATGTACTCCCGGATGTCCAAATTATGGTTGATGGCTTCTTTTACCTCATCTCCTGCAAGTTGAAGATCGTCTGCGGATAGGGTGAGTGCTTCTTCTCCCATCCTTCGGGCTATGGCTGTGAGGACGTCTTGCTTGGTGACGGCGTAGATGGCTTCTGAGGGGTCGGTGCGTCGGGATAGGCGGGTAATGATTTCTGAATGCTGCATGGTGGCTCCTTTCGTGTGTTTTGGGTGGACAAAAGAAAAGCCCCGATGGCTGGATGCCAAGGGGGCTAGGGGCATATATGTACTGAGATAGCAGACGGATGATTCCACATTACTTATGGGAAAGGATTAATCACTCTTTTGCAATCCTCGTGACTTAATTTCGTAATATCAACAACTTCCCACGTGTCGCTGTTATCCGGTAATTGCAGAATAGCCTGCTGGTCACCAGTATATCCACCGAGAGCATTACGGGCATTTACCGTCAGACAAGCTCTTGATCCATTTACTGTAAATTGACCAAATTTAGCTGAGTCTGGGTCTTTTAGACTTTTAAGAACAGCTTTTTTACAGTCCGGCTCATCGGTACCCATCTTTTTAGCATTTGCTCTTTTAGCAACAAATCCCATTGACTTTAAGCACTCCTCATGGCTTGCGTTATCGAAATGTAGAACATACCAATCTTTATTTTCATGACTAGATATATAAGCCTGTAAGTCACCCTTGCTATCTGCCTTTGGATGATTTGGAGCATTTACAGCAATACAAGCATGACCGTCGCCAACTTGCGTAAACTTTCCAAATTTCACGCTGGCAATCGGGATTGAGGGATCAGATTTTGACAACTCTTTGAGTACCGCATTTTTTGATTCAGATTCAACATTGACGCATGCTGTTAGCAGAAGACACACGCAAAATGGCGAAAATATTTTTAGGTAATTCATGTCATCTCCATTAATTTTAAGTTGTTGTATTACAAACTGTTAGAAGCTTGCTTTTCTGAATCTCAAACTCCGCATCAGTTATGATGCCTTTTTGTCTTAGTTCATCAAATTTAAGCAGTTCTGCATGGACGTCTTTATGAACTACAGGTTGTTCCTTTGCTTGGTGTGAATTGGACTCTTTCTTAATGATGTTTTTATACACTCCCAACCCTGCTCCGATTGCTGCACCGGCAAAAGGCCCAATGACCGGAATCGGGATCGCAATAGCTGCACCAACTGCCGCACCTGCCGCTGCATCTTTGACCATTTCAGAACGCATGGCTTCTTTTCCTATTTTGACGGCTTCATCGCCAACCGCACTTGCACGATTCTTCGCCCATTCAGCGGCAATCTTCGCGTCTTCATGATCGACCTTTCCGTCTCCGTTCAAATCGCCAACAAGGACTGCTGTCGTTGAGATCGCCTCTTTAATCTTCCCGGCTAAATTCTTTAACTTCTCATTCAAAGGGTATCTCCTGACTAACGGGTGAGAGTGTGCGGTAAGATGACTTTTATGCAGCCAATAGGGTGTATTGTCAACAGATATTAATCTGTTTTGTGCGTGGTTAGTGCGATTGCGTACCTGTATCCTTTGCCGAAAGGATGCGGGCAATGAGCAACGTTCACAATGACACTCAAATAGGTTCAAAAATTAGGGAGTTTCGACTTCAGGCAGGGTTTACGCAGGAAAAGCTTGCGGAAGAGCTGGGTATCACTTTTCAGCAAGTTCAGAAGTACGAACGTGGCGTCACAAAGGTGAATCTGGTCAAATTGCAGCAGTTGTCGGAAGCATTGAGAGTACCCATATCCGCATTTTTCCACGAAGGGTCGTATTCAGCGTTTCAACTCACGGAAGAGGAAAAACAGCTCCTCCAAACTTTTCGAAAAATCAAATCAGCAGAACACAGGAATAGCGTCCTCGATATAGTTGCTGGACTGGCAAAGGCGAAAAGCTGAAACCCTGTAGAACTGATGTACCGCTTCTCCGGTCCACCGTTACCGCTCCACTTTCCCGTCTTTCCCCTTGACAAAAGCTCCTTGCCGGTGCTAGAAAAAACACTCTTCGGGATGTAGCGCAGCCTGGTAGCGCACCTGCTTCGGGAGCAGGGGGTCGCAAGTTCAATTCTTGTCATCCCGACCAGTTAATTCTAAAAGAGTTACAGCCAGTGCTGTAACTCTTTTTTGTTGTTAGGCTGTTTATTTTCTGCTCTCTGGTACCTGCCTGATTTGCTTCGTCACGTTTGTACTCTTCCACTAACCTAAGTTTCTTCAAGCATTCCATGTGCACATCATTCAATCAACAAAGGTCATGCATAAAAACCAGATCCATCTTTGACCGCCTCATATAAGAGGGTGCCCATACTGCGTAAATTTAATAACGCCAACGTAGTAAAGTTAATAAATGCATTTCTAATTCCCCGTATACGTGTTAAAAAAAACGGCCATAAATATGGACGCGTGCGGGAGTTTAATGAAAGCACGGGTGAATTTTAAACCGAGGCAGAAAGAAAGAATAAATAGGGACATCCAGAGTTTTGCCGGATTGAGCAAATTGTCACGGCTCCTTATATAGGCAACAAGCTATTTATATAAGGAACTTTTTAGATAAGTAAAAAAACAATCAAAGTTAGCTATATAAGTAACCGAGCGGGTTCCTTATAACCGGCAGTTGGGGGGAGAATGCAGAAGATAAGTTTTAATCCACAAAATGGCGGTATCCGCTGGCTCGCCTATTTTGATCTTCTCGGCACTACGGATCTGATAAAATCAGGAAAGACACATAAAGTGTTTTCAGCATATCGAACTGCGTCAGAGAAACTTGATGGATGGAAACAGCGACACCCGCAAATCTCGCAATGTTGGTTCTCGGATACATTCCTTCTTTACTCAGAAGACGGTACTGCCGAATCGTTTGCCGCTATTGAAATGGTAAGTAGGTGGTTTGTGTTTGCCCTGCTGCACGAAAAAATACCAGTTCGTGGGTCATTAGCAATAGGTGACTTTTACGCTGATCCAGAAAACGGAATATATCTTGGAGAGGCATTGGTTGAGGCACATGATTGGGGAGAGAATCAGGATTGGATTGGTTATATCTTTACTCCATCAGCAACCTGTAAACTTGAAGTGTTGAATCTGCCAGTTAACGAGCGATTAAATTACCGAAAGTACGAAGTGCCACTAAAAAAACCTCACCCGCAAAGCGGAGACGTAGCCGCATGTGTCGTGGGCAACTGGGCATTATTGAGTGGAGTCAGGAACCCACTAATAGAAAGACTCCGTGAAATGTTGAAACAACAGTATGACGACCGAATAATACAGAAATATCTTCGGACAATTTCCTTCCTAGAAAAATATCAGTCAATATCCACAGCTAACAATGGGGTGGTGTCGGATGCCGCAAACGACGCGGCCCCGCACACCCCCTGAACCGTTGTGCAAAAAAAAGAAGGAAGAACCATAGATGCTAGACTTCATCGGGCAATTCAATAATCGTGAACTTGCTATCACTATATGGATAATAATATTGGCTGTGTGGGCAGTTTCTTCTAAGAAAATTAGGCCATCAGTCGTGAGTCTCGTGAAAGCTTTTTTTGCTTGTAAGCTCACACTAGGCTACGTAGCAATGGGAATGTATATATCCGTCGTCCTCATTGTCCTTCGCTACATAGGCGTTTGGAGAAAAACTTCACCAGCTACTATCCTAATATGGATCATATGTGTGGCCTTCATGATGCTCTTCAAGTCAGATCATGCAAACAAACATGATTTTTTCAAATCCAAAGTAAAAGAAAATTTACGAGTTGTGGTCATCATGGAGTTCATAGTTAATTTTTACACATTGAGCTTTTGGCTTGAGCTACTGTTCATCCCGCTGATGGCTGTGATTGGAGGAATGATGGCAATTGCTGAGCGAGATAGTCAGTATGACCCCGTTCGTAAGCTTTTGAACGGATTCATGGTGTTAGTTGGGATATTCCTAACAGGCTATGCGTTTCGAATGGCAGTCTTAGATTTTAAAGGATTTGCAACGATTGCTACCTTGGAAAGTTTCGTCCTTCCTATCCTTTTAACGTTGGCTTTCCTGCCTTTCGTATACCTGGTAGCTATTTATACGACCTATGAAAGCTTATTTATCCGCCTCCAATTCTTTATCAAAGATCAATCACTCCTCAAGTACACCAAAAAACGTACACTGCAGGTTTTTCATTTTAGACTTGTAGCCACTACTGTCCGGTAAAATCTGATTGTACGGCTATAACCTGTTAATTTGTATTGTTCTTTGACACTACTGTTCTTTTTTCGATTTGAATTCGTTTCGGATGATACCTTCCGTTCATTACAGGAGGGTACCAATGCATTTCGGCCAAACTGTTTTCAAGCAACTCCTTCAGCATCTGCCCCGTTACGAATTCAATCTCTGCGTCAGCCGATATAGTGGAGAGCATTGGGCTAAAAAGTTTTCCACCTATGATCAATTTCTCTGTCTGGCATATGCCCAGATGTCCGGTCGTGAGAGCCTGCGGGATATTGAAACCTGCCTGAACTCTCATCAGGAGAAACTTTACCATATTGGATTTCGTGGCAATGTTTCCCGGACAACTCTTGCTGATGCCAACGAACGTAGGGACTGGCGTATATTCCAGGACTTCGGCCATGTTCTTATACGTATGGCTCAACAGCTTTACCAGAGTGACGTTCTTGCCATTGAACTGAAGCAACCGCTGTATGCATTTGACTCGACAACGATCGACCTGTGCCTGTCGTTATTCCCTTGGGCTGAGTTCCGTAAGACCAAGGCTGCTGTCAAGATGCACACGCTTATTGATCTACGAGGCCCTATCCCTGTCTGGGTTGCCATAACCACTGGCAAGGTTCACGATGTCAAAATGCTGGATGCAATGCCGGTTACCAAGGATGCCTTCTATACGATGGATAAAGGCTATGTAGATTTTGCCCGGCTTTATGGCATCCACAAACAAGGAGCGTTCTTTGTCATACGTGCCAAGGAGAACCTGAAGTGCCGTCGGCTATATTCGCTGCCAAAGAATAAAGAAACGGGCGTCAGAGCGGACCAGGTTATTATGCTGGTGACGCAGAAATCGAAAAAAGGGTATCCCGAGCGATTGCGGCGGGTCAGTTTTTTGTTGACAAAGAACGAAACAAACGATTTGTGTTTCTTACAAACAACTTCGAGATCCCTGCAGAAACAGTAGCTGCAGTCTATAAACAGCGCTGGCAAGTGGAGCTGTTTTTTAAATGGATCAAACAGCACTTGCGGATCAAGTCGTTTATCGGAACCTCGGTTAATGCAGTAAAGAGCCAGATATGGGTTGCCTTGTGCATCTACCTGCTTGTGGCAATATCGAAAAAGAAACTCGGCATACCGTGTTCGCTCTACACTTTTCTACAAATTCTTGAGGTCAATTTATTCGAGAAAAAGCCCATTTCATCGCTGGTTGCAGAAGCTCTCAAGCGAAAAACCGATGCATGTGATGACAACCAGCTGAACTTATTCAGTTATTAACCGGACAGTAGTGACTTGTAGCATTGGATGAGTGGTCAAAAAATATATACAAGCTGAACCTTGTTGATCGCCAATCTATCGATGAGGCGTTTCTAAATATGAGCACAGCGGCTGCTACGCAGGAAGCAGAAGAAACATAAAAAGAAACATAAAAGGGTCAGGTCTACAGAACACAGAAAATGTGTGGTATTATTTTTATGTGGTAATAAGGATATTATCCATCCGAGGAGGAGAGCATGGCGCGACCGTTACGGATAGCATACCCCGGAGCCTATTACCATGTCACCTCAAGAGGGAACGAGCAAAAGGATGTGTTCAAAAGTCGGCGGGACCGGGAAAAGTTTCTTGAGTATCTAGCCTCGGCAACAGAGCGGTATGGCGCTGCAATTCATGCCTATTGTCTGATGAGCAACCACTATCACCTACTGCTGGAAACTCCTGAAGGAAACCTGTCACAAATCATGCGGCACATAAACGGCGCGTACACGACCTATTTCAACGTTAAACGCAAAAGGGCCGGTCATCTGTTCCAAGGGAGGTTCAAGGCGATTTTGGTTGAGGCCGACGAATACGCGGCGGAACTGTCACGTTACATTCACCTGAACCCAGTGCGTGCGGGTATAGTCGAGAGTCCCGGAGAATATCTCTGGTCGAGCTTCCAAAGCTACATCGGACAAAGCAAGGGACCGGATTGGTTAAAGACTGACTTCATTTTGGGCTATTTCGGCAAAAGTAAATTGGATGCTGCAAAAAAATATGGTGTTTTTGTCGAAGAGTTGATCGGCAAGGAATACGACAGCCCCTTGCAAGGCGTAATTGGGGCCGCGGTATTGGGCTCACCCGGATTTGTGGAGTCGGTCATGGAGACGCATGTAGGCAAAAGAGAACTGTCGCGAGATTTGCCAGCTTTGCGGCTGCTTACTATACGACCAACACTGGAAGCGATTATTACTGCTGTGGATACGGTATTCCGCTCTGACAAAAAGATGGCAAGACAGGCGGGTATGTATCTTTGCCACCGGTACAGCGGAAAACTATTACGGGAAGTCAGTAACCTGTTCAAAGTGAGTGAGTCGGCAATCACTGAGGCTGCACGTACGTTTCCGTTGAAAATTAAAACTAACAAAAAACTTGTAGAGGAGATCAAAAGGGTTAAGTCTACGCTTAATATCTGTGATCTGTAGACCTGACCCTATTGTATTTCCACTGAGTAAATTCAAGAACGCCAACGTAGTAAAGTTAATAAATGCATTTCTAATTCCCCATAAACGTGTTAAAAAACGGCCATAAATATGGACGCATGCCGGAGTTTAATGAAAGCACGGGTGAATTTTAAGCCGAGGCAGAAAGAAAGAATAAATAGGGGCACTCCCAAATTTGTTCAATTAATAGGGGGAGTGTTTGAATGCATAAGTAAGAGTTGAAGTGGAAGCCTCCGGTGGTATTGAATAGCTTGTAAGCGCAAGCGGTCGGACCGGCCTAGCCGTCCGAAATCAAACTACCACGAGGAGGCTTCCATGAACGCATTTTACTACATTGGCCTGGATATCCACAAGAAGACAATCGCATATTGCGTCAAGAAGATTGATGGGACGCTCATCCGTCAAGGCACTGTTTGTGCCGAGCGCAAAGCATTGCAGCAGTGGCAATCTGAGCTTCCCGGTCCTTGGTACGGAGCAATGGAAGCAACTATCTTCACCGGCTGGGTTTATGACTTCCTCAAACCGTATGCCGTAGATCTCAAAGTAGCTCATCCTGCCATGCTCAAGGCGATCACAGCAGCCAAGAAAAAGAACGACCAGGCCGACGCCGAGATGATAGCTGATCTGTTACGAGTAAATCTGCTCCCGGAAAGCCACATGATGTCGGAAGAACTGCGTGAACTCAGACGGATACTGCGTTACCGAAACATGATCGTGCGTACTGCCGTCAAGATGAAGAACAAGATGTCCGGCTTACTAATGGAGGTTGGTGCCCAATACAGCAAGAAGCGGCTTTGCGGCAAGAAATACTTCAACACACTTTTAGAGCGGGTTGAAGATGTTCCGAATTCAGTCAAAGAGTTGCTGAAACTGAGCCGCAGCGGTTTTGAACTGTATGATGGCATTCAGAAGAAGCTGGTGAGTGCACTGCGAGAAAACAACCAGATTCAGGCGCGAGTGCTGCGACTGATGACCATCCCCGGCATAGGTGAAGTTACGGCACTAACTTGGGTTCTGGAAATAGGAGAGTTGGAGCGATTCAGCTCATCACGCCATGCCATCAGCTACTGTGGTTTATGCAGTGCCCAACATGAATCCGCAGGAAAAAAACAGCGCGGTCCGATTTCTAAACAGCGCAACAAACACCTGCAAACCACACTGATTGAGGCGGCCAAACTTGCACCTCGCTGGAATGAGCAACTCGCAGTGCTGCATGAGAAAGAACTGGCTCATGGCAACAGAAACCGCGCCACCCTGGCGGTAGCTCGCAAGCTGGTAGAATTCATGATGGCAGTAGATCGGCGAGAGTCTGAATTCGAGACCACGAAGCTGGCTGCCTGACTGAAACAAACATAACCGTCATGTCAAAACGATTTTCCCGCCAGGCCTTGCCGAATTAGGGACTGCGTGAACAAATCCTGTTGCACGCCCTTGGAAGTGTTTCAAGGCTGGCGGGTTGGCCCTAACTCAATCTTCTGCAATGGTGTAGCTGTTGATTGCCATGACGCCGATTACGACGTCATGGCAATCAACAGGTAATAAAAAACCAGGTGCAGCAAATGGATGTCTGGTCGCATGATCATGCGGACCGCTTGGAAAGATTAAAAAGATTGGACGGCATGAAGGATAAAAACAAGGCCACCGGTGAGTTCGGAAGGTTATGGGAAATCTCCGTTTTCCCCTTGACAAAACTTATCATGGATGTCCCTATTTTGCCCAAATGTCATGTTGGCCGGATCTGATCAAATACGAGTTAAGTCGAAAGGTAAATTGATGACACATTCTAATTTGGAAGAGAAAATTATAAAAAGCACTTCGTGGAATTCACTATTAGCAGAGCGCCAAGTCAGCGATATTCTAACTAAACAGAAATGGCACAGTATTCATAGCAGTTACTATACGGACCCAGACACAAATAAACTACGTGAGATTGACGTTATTGCAAGGCAAACTTGGGTTCGTAAAGGTAAAAACATTAGTAACTGTGCTCAATTAGCAATGGTAATTGAGTGCAAATCTGCAGCTGGATACCATGTGATCACCTCTACTATCGACGAACCTAAATGGGCTATGCCTCACAAAGTGTGGATAGGTATGGAAGATAAATTCACCTTGCCTATCACCAAAGCTCTCACAACTGCTGGATTATGCGACGATGAAATTACGAAGGTAATGAATATTTTTAAAAAAAAGGCTTATCCAAATCATATGATGAAAGGCAGAAGTTTGGTAATTGATCCATTACCTGCACCTTTTCACACATGTGGGTACAGGGAAACTAATTTAGGAAATGAAAAAGAACTGGACAATTCGGTAGTATGGAAAGCTCATCTTACATTGTCTTCGACTCTACGATCAATGAGAGATGGAAATATTGATATTGCACTAGCCGATTTACCATTGTTCGTAGAGAGTGCTAGAAGACATAAGTTAGATGTAGTTCAAGAAGCTGTAGACCACTTACTAATAGGACTAAGCATTATTTATCTTTACCATCCTGTGATAGTGGTTGACGCCCCAATATGGGCAATAAATAACGATTTCCCCCAAAGGATAGAATGGTGCCGTTTCCATCGCCAAAGTGCGTATGGCCATTCCGATTGGTGGTTTGATCTTGTCAACAGTGAAGCGTTTCCGGCATATGCAAAAGATACCACACTCTATTATGCAAAAGCCTTTCGAAACGTTCGTGCGACACTAGATAAGACTTAACCAATGCCAAGACCGGCCGATAACAGCCGGTCAGGCTTGAAGCGTTAGCCCGTGCTCGAATCTATTCACACCCCTAAGGAGATTTCCCGAAATGGACATTCCACGGATCTTCAACATCACCGAAAGTGCTCACCGCATCCATAACCCGTTCACACCCGAAAAGCTCGCCACTCTCGGCGCTGTGCTGCGTTTGGAAGCGGGGACCCGGGTGCTCGACCTCGGCAGCGGTTCGGGGGAGATGCTGTGCACCTGGGCACGCGATTACGGCGTCATCGGCACCGGCATCGACATGAGCCAGTTGTTCACCGAGCAAGCAAAGCTCCGCGCTGAAGAACTCGGCGTCGCCGATCACGTCACGTTCATCCATGGCGATGCTGCCGGCTATGTCTCTGACGACAAGGCCGGTGTGGCAGCCTGTGTCGGTGCCACCTGGATCGGCGGGGGAGTCGCCGGCACTATCGAGCTGCTGGCGCGGAGCCTCCGCCCCGGAGGGATCATCCTCATCGGCGAGCCCTACTGGCGGCAGTTACCGCCGACGGAAGATGTTGCCAAGGGGTGTCTTGCCAACTCAATCTCCGACTTTCTTATGCTTCCGGAACTTCTCGCGTCTTTCGGCCGCCTTGGCTACGACGTCGTTGAAATGGTTCTGGCTGACCAGGACGGCTGGGACAGATACGAGGCGGCCAAATGGCTCACCATGCGCCGATGGCTTGAAGCCAATCCCGACGACGAGTTCGCGAAAGATGTTCGAGCCCAACTGACCTCGGAACCCGAGCGCTACGCCGCTTACACGCGTGAATACCTGGGCTGGGGTGTGTTCGCGCTGATGCCGCGGTGATGCGTTGGCGCATCCGGCGGATCGTCACCGCTCTGCGACAATGTGTCGGCCTACACATGTGACAAAACCGGACAAACCAGCAGCGGGAACACCACATAGCCAACAAGAAAGTGAGACTCACCAAAAACAAAAGAGGGCGGGTCAACTTTATGCCAGCTGGATGAAAAACAATTTGACTTAAAACAGCCATCGGCGTACGATTTAACGTACGAAATGGAGGTTGTTTGAAATGACAACGCTATCAGCAACAGAAGCAAGAAAATGCCTTTATAACCTTGTCGATGATGTCGCTTTATCACATGACCCGATTCAGATTGTTGGCAAACGGAATTCAGCCGTTCTCATCTCGGAAGACGATTGGCGTGCTATTCAGGAGACATTGTATCTCACATCAATTCCTGGTATGCGGGAATCCATCAAGAAAGGTCTCAAGACCCCGGTATCCGAATGCAGTGAGGAGCTGGCATGGTAAGCTGGCAACTTGTTTTTACCAAACATGCGCAAAAAGATGCAAAAAAGATCGCGCACTCCGGGTTAAAGCCGCAAGCTGAACGACTACTTGAAATTATCAAAGAAAATCCCTTCAAAAATCCCCCTTCATACGAAAAGCTTGTAGGCGATCTGTCAGGCGCATATTCTCGTAGAATCAATATTCAACATCGACTTGTTTATGAGGTTTTTGACAACATAAATACTATAAAGATTATCCGAATGTGGACGCATTACGAATAAGCGAAGCTGATTAACCAACGTGCGCCCAGACCAGTCGCGGTAAACAACGCTGCGCAGGTCGAGAACCGAGCCGTTGGGGCGAAATGTTCCCGGAATATGATCGATTAAACGGGCAGAACAGGATGGATTAACTATGCTTGAATATTCAGAATATATGAAGATGCTGATTGGCCTGATTGCCATTGTGAATCCTATCGGTGCTATTCCGATATTTATTTCTCTCACCTCTGAGTGTGATGATTCTGAACGGCGTACTGTGTCTAACGTTGCCACGTATTCAGTATTGGCGATCTTGCTTTTATCTCTGTTTCTCGGTGGATGGATTTTAAATCTTTTCGGAATTACCATTAATTCATTTCTTGTCGCAGGCGGATTACTTATTCTGTTGATGGCCCTCTCCATGATGCATGCGAAAACAAGTGGAATCAAACGCACTGCTGAAGAGGCGGAAGAGAGCGAGGGGAAAGATTCGATCGCGGTTGTTCCGTTGGCAACGCCGCTGTTGGCAGGCCCGGGTGCTATCAGTACGGTTATTCTGTATGCGCACAACGGCGCGGGCTTAAGGCATTATTTAATTGTAGCGCTCATTATATTAGCCGTGAGCCTGCTTCTGTTTGCGGTATTCAGATTTGTTCCGTACATATCAAAATATATAACTCAAACCGGTATAAATGTTTTTACAAGGATTATGGGGTTGATTTTGGCCGCTATATCAATAGAATTTATTGCAAGTGGTATTAAGGGGCTATTCCCCGCTCTTATGTGAAGCAACTGCCCGCCAAGGTTTTTGAATAGGTGTTTGAAGAGTGTTGCTGACGCACGTGTGACGGAGACGGATGAGGTGCTGTTGCTTCACCGGTTTTCACGAACAGACGGATTAGCTATACTCCGGCCATGAAAAGTTATATGTTGGCAAAAGTTGAACACAGCATTTTACCTTTGATGAAACAGCGAAGGGATAAAGCGTGCCACTGTCTTCCGAACTGATACCCCTCATCGCGTATACCGTTGCAACCGTACTGATTATCGGCGGTTTGCTGGCCGCCGCCTGGTGGCTGGGCGCAAAGACCACTTCCCGCAACAAGGAAATGCCGTATGAATCGGGCGTCATTCCCAGCGGGGCTGCCCGTCGCCCTCTCTCCGTTCCCTTTTACCTGATAGCCATATTCTTTATTGTCTTCGATGTTGAGACCGCCTTCATCTTTACCTGGGCCGCCGAATGGGAACAGCTCGGCTTGCCCGGTCTGCTGCATATCACCTTCTTTATTGTTGCCCTGCTGCTGGGGTTGGCGTGGGTGTGGGTGAAAGGGGGACTGGAATGGGGTCCTTCCGCCAGGAGGAACGGGGCTTCTGTCCAAACGGTGGGTAAGTCTTCGGAATAACGTGTGCGACGTCTCCGCGCCATTCCTCGACAGCCTTGATTTTGCAAAGGCTTTGCGTTTCTTACATCAGCCTGTACGGGGAACATGATGAACCAGGAAATTCCTGACAACATTCTGCTGACAAATCTGGACGACCTGATCAACTGGGGGAGGGCCAACTCGCTCTGGCCGATGTTTTTCGGGCTCTCCTGCTGTTTTGTCGAGATGATGACATCATTCACCTCGCGCTATGATGTCTCCCGCTTCGGAGCTGAGGTCCTGCGCGGCTCGCCGCGTGAAGCCGACCTGATGGTGATTGCCGGCACCCCGTTCCGCAAGATGGCCCCCAACATTCTTCGCCTGTATGAGCAGATGGCCGAACCGCGCTGGGTGATCTCCATGGGGAGCTGTTCCAACTCCGGCGGCATGTACGACGTCTATAGCGTGGTACAGGGGGTGAACCAGTTTCTGCCGGTGGACGTCTACATTCCCGGCTGCCCGCCTCGCCCCGAAGCGTTCCTGCAGGGGCTGATGATGCTGCAGGAAAAGATCAAAAGCGGCGAACGGCCGTCCCGTCCGGTGCTGCACCTTGCCGGTGGCTGTCAGGGAACAACCGTACCGCTCCTGGTGGACGGCGTCTCCAAGAGCTGCGATCCGCGCGGCCCCGGCCTGGAGGGGGCCGCCATTCGCGGCGCATCGGTTGGGCACCCCCGCAGCTGGATGCCCCGCAGCGACGGGCAGTGGCGCCCTCCGGCACCGAAACAGGAGTATCCCGACTTCGGCATGAACGGCGAACTGGAGGCGATCTTTGGGGAGCAGATCCGTCGCGACGACTCCGCCACCGACATGCTCACCTACCGGGTTGCGCCGGAACTGCTCCCGGACGTGCTCGCCCGCCTGAAGAATCGCACCACTTCCCCCTTCAGGCGACTGGAGGACATCGCCTGCGTGGATGATTCCTGTCGCCGCGAGCCTGAGAAATTCAAAGCCTACACGGTCAACTACCACCTGCTCAACTTCGATACCCCCGGCCATATCCGCATCAAGACGGAACTGCCGGACGAATCCGTGCCGCTCCCGAGTGTCACCGGAGTATTCGCCAACGCCAACTGGTACGAGCGCGAGGTCTACGACATGTACGGCCTCCGTTTTGCCGGTCATCCCGATCTGCGCCGGATTCTCATGCCGCACAACTGGGAGGGGCATCCCCTGCGCAAGTCGCACCCCTTTCGCGCTACCGAGATGCCTGCCTATACCCTCGAAGACGCCCGCCGGTTCCAGTCGCTGCCGGCAGAGCAGTTCTTCGCCGAAAACGATCCTGATACACTCATCCTCAACCTCGGGCCGCAGCACCCCGGCACCCACGGCATCATCCGCTGCATGCTGAAGCTGGACGGCGAAGAGATCGTCGATATGGCGAGCGATATCGGCTATCACCACCGCGGCGCGGAAAAGATCGCTGAACGCCAGCACTGGAACCAGTTCATCCCCTACACCGACCGGATCGACTATCTGTCCGGGGTGCAGAACAACCTCGCCTACTGCAATTCGGTGGAGAAGCTGTGCGGTATCACCGTGCCGGAGCGGGCCGAGACGATTCGCGTCATGCTCTCCGAACTGTTCCGTATCGCCAACCACCTCGTCTGGCTCGGCACCTTTGCCGCCGATCTCGGGGCGATGACGCCGGTTTTCTACACCTTTACCGACCGGGAAAAGATTTTTGACATCGTTGAGATGATCACCGGCGGCAGGATGCATCCGGCCTGGTTCCGCATCGGCGGCGTGGCAGAAGACCTGCCCGATGACTGGCAGCGGCCGGTGCGGGATTTTATTGCCTGGATGCCGGCGCGGCTGAAGGAGTACCACTCCCTGCTGGACAAGAATCCGATCTTCATGGCCCGCTTGAAAGGGGTTGGCGTTATTTCCAAGGACGATGCTCTCGAATGGGGGCTGTCCGGACCGAACCTGCGCGCCTGCGGCATGGAGTGGGACCTGCGCAAGAAGATGCCCTATTCCGGGTATGACCGCTTTGACTTCGACGTACCGACTGCCGCTGGGGGCGACTGCTGGTCGCGCTATCTGGTGCGCATGGAGGAGATTCAGCAGTCGCTGCGCATCGTGCAGCAGTGCTTCGATAAAATGCCGTCCGGGCGCTGGATGACCGATGACTACCGCTATGTGCTGCCGCAGAAACCGGATACGCTTCACGATATCGAATCCCTCATCCATCACTTTGTCAACAGCACCCGCGGCATGAGCGCACCAAAGGGTGAGAATTACAGTGCCATCGAGGCCCCCAAAGGGGAAAACGGGTATTTTGTCGTCTCGGACGGGCTCAATATCCCGTATCGCGTCAGGATCAAGACCCCCAGTTTCCCCCATGTCCAGGCGCTGCCGGTCATGAGTCGCGGCTGGCTGCTGGCGGATTTTCTGGCGATACTGGGGTCGATAGATTTTGTGTTGGCGGATCTGGACAGGTAGACAAGTCCCCCTTTCATAAAGGGGGATTTAGGGGGATTTTGCCTTTGAATTTGAAATCAAATCCCCCCTAGCCCCCCTTTCATAAAGGGGGGGAACAAATAGCATTACAAGGCATTTTTTCATGATCCCGATTGAACTTAAAACCGAACTTCAGAGCCGCATCGCCGCAGCCGTCACCAATCGCGAAGCCGCGGTGGATGTGATGAAGGCGCTGCAGGCGCATTACGGCTGGCTGACTGATGAGGCGGTCGTCGAGGCGGCCGGGTTGCTCGGGCTTTCGCCGCTGCAGGTGGAAGAGCTGGCTACCTTTTACGAGATGATCTACCGCCGTCCCGTCGGGCGGCAGGTGATACATGTGTGCGACTCCATCTCCTGCTGGGCCATGGGGGGCGAGACGCTGCTGAGCCATATTGCCGCACTGCTCGGCGTCGGTGTCGGCGAAACCACAGCGGACGGCCTCTTTACCCTGCTCCCCTGCTGCTGTCTCGGCAACTGCGGGGAGGCACCGACACTGATGATCGGCGACACGATCTTCGGCGGGGTTTCACTCGAGGGCGCCGCCGAACTCCTTGAAAAACAACGGAACCGCTGATGGAACAGATTCTCTTCCGACATAACAGGCCGGGCCGCTGCGTCACTTTCGCCGAATATCAGGGTGAGGGGGGCTTCGTTGCGCTGAAAAAGGCACTTTCCGGCATGTCCCCGGACGAGGTGCAGCAGGCGGTGATCGACTCCGGACTGCGGGGAAGGGGAGGGGCCGGCTTTCCGACCGGCAAAAAATGGTCGTTCGTGCCGCGCAATCTGACCGGGCCGCGCTGGTTGATCTGCAACTGCGACGAGATGGAGCCGGGCACCTACAAGGATCGCATTCTGCTCGAAGCCAATCCCTACTCTCTCGTCGAGGGGATGGTGCTGGCCTGCTACGCCATCGGCGTGCGCCACTCCTTCATCTTCATCCGCCGCGGCTACGAACAGGCAGCCGCCAACCTGCGCCGGGCCATTGCCGAGGCGACGGCAGCGGGACTGCTGGGAGAAAACATCCAGGGGAGCGGCTTTTCCTGCGACATCGACGTGCACGTCTCGGCCGGGCGCTACATCTGCGGCGAGGAAACCGCCCTGATGAACGCTCTGGAAGGAAAACGGGCCAATCCGCGCGCCAAGCCGCCGTTCCCGGCGATCAAGGGGCTGTGGGGCGGACCGACCGTCGTCAACAACGTGGAAAGCCTGGCCAACATACCCGCCATCATCGCCCAAGGCCCCCAGTGGTTCAAGGGGACAGCAGCCACCCCCGAGGCGTCCGGCATGAAGCTGTTCTGCGTCAGCGGCCATGTGGTCAACCCGGCCTGTTTCGAGCTGCCGTTGGGGATGACACTCGGTGAAATTATCGATGGCCCCTGCGGCGGCATGCGTCCGGGGAGCAGCTTCAAGGCGTGCCTGCCGGGTGGTGCTTCGACCCCCTATTTCACCCCCGAACACCTGGGGGTGCCGATGGACTTCGATCCGGTGGCCAAAGCCGGTTCACGCCTCGGCACCGGCGGTATTGTCGTTTTTGACCAGCATACCTGCATGGTGGCAGCCACCCTCAATCTGGTGAAATTCTATGCCCGCGAATCCTGCGGCTGGTGCACACCCTGCCGCGAAGGGCTCCCGTTCGTGGTCCATCTGCTGGAACAGATCGAGTCCGGACAGGGGAGTGAAGAGCATATCGCCATTTTGAAAGAGCACGTCCAGTATCTGAACTACGCCTTCTGCGCCCTGGCGCCGGGTGCCATGGGACCGGTGGACGGTCTGCTCAGGCACTTTGAGGATGAAGTCAGGGAACATATAATCACCGGGAAATGTCCATGCCGAAGCTGATTATCGATGACATAACGGTAGAGGTTGCCGAGGGGACCACCGTGCTGGAAGCGGCGCAAGCGGTGGACATCCCGATTCCGCATTTTTGCTGGCATCCGGCGCTGGGCAAGGCGGGGGCCTGCCGGGCCTGTGCCGTCAAGATGCTGGAGGGACCGGTCAAGGGGATTCAGATGTCCTGCATGCTGCCCGCCCAGGATGGCATGGTGGTATCGACGACCGACCCTGAAGCGGTTGCCATGCGGCGTCACATTATTGAGTGGCTGATGATAAACCATCCGCATGATTGCCCTGTCTGTGACGAGGGGGGGGAGTGCCAGCTTCAGGACTTCACTATCGCCGGTGGCCACGGTATCCGTCGCTATAACGGCAAAAAACGGACTCACGTCAACCAGGATCTCGGCCCCTTTATCCAGCACGAAATGAACCGCTGTATCCAGTGCTACCGCTGTGTCCGCTTTTACCAGGAGTATGCCGGCGGCACGGATTTCGGCGTCATGGGGAGCGCCGGGCGGGTCTACTTCGGACGTTTTCAGGACGGGCAGCTTGAATCGCCCTTCTCCGGCAATCTGGTGGATATCTGCCCCACCGGGGTTTTTACCGATAAGACCGCCCGCTTTCGGGCCCGCTATTGGGACTACGACATGGCCCCTTCGGTCTGCCCCGGCTGTTCGCTCGGGTGCAATACGACGCCGGTGGCCCGCTACCGGGAGCTGCTCAAGATCACGGCCCGCAGGAACGACGCGGTCAACGGCTGGTTTATCTGTGACCGGGGACGCTTTTCGAACAGCGCGGTGAATGATCCGCAGCGTCCGCGCACCCCGCTGGTTGACGGCAGGGAATCAAACCGGGACGAGGCGCTGGAAGCTCTGGCGCTGCGCATAGCCGAGACCGAACAGCTGTACGGTGCCGGCAGCATCGCCATAGTCGGCTCTTCCCGGTTGGCTCTCGAAGCCGCCCTGCTGCTGCCGCAACTGGCACAGTGTGCATCTGCCGGGGCGCTCTGCTACTTCACTTCAGAGGAGGAGAGTGCGACAACACTCTCTCACCTTGGGCTGCTCTCCGGAGGGACGTCGGCTTCTCAGCAGGATGTCAGGGAATCGGACTGTATTGTTGTCTACGGTTGCGATCCCCTGCAGGATGCGCCGATGCTGGCCCTTGCGGTGCGGCAGGCGTGGCGGGACGGAGCTGCGGTGTATCTGGTCGGAGACGACATCACTCTTCCCTGCGAGTTCACGACGGTTGCCGCACTGGACGCGGTGCCGCTGGGCGATGCCAGGAAACCGGTGCTGATCTGCTCTGCGTCGTGTAACTCTGACCATCCGGCAGGTCTGCTGGTACAGCACAGCCAGCTAAAACTTTCCGTCATCTTTCCGGCAGCCAACAGTTATGGTGCGGCGCAGCTGGCCGGGGAACAGGGGGCGGTCAGCCTTCAACGTGCCGTTGCATCCGGGAAGATAAAAGGGATCATCTCCGTGGAGGCCGATATTCCGGCGCACCTGCTGGCGGGGATTCCGTTTGTTGCTGCGCTTGACTGGCGCATGACAGAAACCGTCCGGGTGGCGCAGATATTCCTTCCCACCACCGCCTGGGTGGAGATGGACGGCACGTATATAAATAACGAAGGGAGAGTCCAGCGCTTCAAAAAGGTCATGAATCCGGGAGTGCCGATCCGTGGGCTTGATCCTGACGGTCATCCGCCGCACCTCCACCGCACGGTCCCGCCGGGGGGAGAGGCGCAGCCGGCCTGGCAGACGCTGGCCCTGCTCATCGAAAGGGTGGGCGGCGAGCCGGTTACGGAGCCTTTTTCCGGAAAGTGGGAGCGCTTGCGGGGGCTCGATGCGGGGAGCGAAGGAGTCATGATCCATGATCTATGACCCGATCGACATAGCGCTGCTTCTGGGCAAGATTGCCCTGGTCTTCTTCGTTATCCTGACCCTGGCGGCCTATCTGGTCTTTGCCGAGCGAAAGGTGCTGGCCTGGATCCAGGACCGCAAAGGGCCCAACCGTGTCGGTCCGTTTGGCCTGCTGCAGCCGCTGGCCGACCTGATCAAGCTTCTGACCAAGGAGGACTTCCGGCCGATCGGGGCGGACAAGTGGCTCTTTTACCTGGCTCCCGCCATGGCTGCCATACCGGCGATCATGATCTTTGCCATCGTTCCCTTTGGCGCACCGCTGACGCTTTTCGGCCATACGGTGCAGCTGCAGGTGTCTGACCTGAACGTCGGGCTGCTCCTGTTCATGGCGCTCTCCTCTGTCGCGGTTTACGGAGTCGCCCTCGGAGGGTGGGCTTCGAACTCGAAGTATGCCCTGTTGGGGAGCATCCGCGGTCTCGCCCAGCTGATCTCCTACGAACTATCCATGGGGCTTTCCCTCGTGCCGGTTGTGATGCTGGCCCGTTCCTTCCGCCTGTCGGATATCGTCAACGCCCAGGCCGGCTGCTGGTTCATCGTGTATCAGCCGCTCGCCTTTATGATCTTCCTGATCAGCATCGCCGCCGAATGCAAACGGATCCCCTTCGATCTTCCCGAAGCGGAGGGGGAGCTGGTCGCCGGTTTCCACACCGAATACTCCGGCATGCGCTTCGGCCTGTTTTTCGTGGGCGAATACATTAACATCATCGTCCTGGGGGGGCTGGCGGCCACTTTTTTCCTCGGAGGATGGCACGGTCCCTTTCTGCCGCCGGTGGTGTGGTTCTCCGCCAAGGTGCTGGCCTTTGCCTTCCTCTTTATCTGGGTACGCGGCACGCTGCCCCGACTCCGTTACGACCAGCTGATGCATTTCGGCTGGAAGATTCTGACACCGCTGGCTCTCGTCAATATTCTGGTGACCGGCTGGTGGCTCGTGCTAAGAGGATAAGAAGCTAACCCCCCTCAGTCCCCCCTTATCAGGGGGGAGGTCGTTAAGTCTTCCCTGATAAGGGGGGCTGAGAGGCGGTACACGTAAAGCTGAAAAAAGGTTCTTGAATGAAGATTCTATCTGACATAGCTGCACTTGTGACCGGGATGTGGATCACCTGGAAACACATCTTCCGGCGACCGGTTACCATTCAGTATCCTGAGGAGAAGCGCACCCCGTACCCCCGCTACCGGGCCCGTATCGTGCTGACCCGCGACCCTGATGGCGGTGAGCGCTGTGTCGCCTGCCAACTCTGTTCAGGCGCCTGTCCGGTGGACTGCATCACCATGCAGCCGGCAGAAGATAAGGACGGGAGGCGCTATGCCGAATGGTTCCGGATCAATTTTTCGCGCTGCATCTTCTGCGGCTTCTGCGTCGAGGCGTGTCCGACCCTGGCCATACAGATGACCCCGGATTTCGAAATCTGCAAGAGGGACATCATGGATCTGGTTTACGAAAAGGAAGACCTGCTCATTGACGGCTGCGGCAAATCGCCTGACTACAATTATTACCGTCATGCCGGCATCGGCGTGACCCAACCGCGCGGCGCCGGAGCAGAAGAGAAGCCGCCGGTTGATGTACGGGGGCTGCTACCCTGATATGGAAACATACCTGTTCTACATACTGGCGGCCGTAGCCGTCATCGGCACGATCCTGGCCATTACCGAAAAACACCCGGTGCACGCGATCGTCTACCTCGTCAGCTCTTTCTTCAGTCTCGCAACGATTTTTTTTCTGCTGGCCGCGCCGCTGATCGCCATGTTCGAGGTCATCATCTACGCCGGTGCGGTTATGGTGCTGTTCATGTTTGTCATCATGATGCTCGACCTCGGGCGCAGCGATGAAGCAAAGCGTCCCGTCCTGAAACAGTGGCTTCTGCCGATCCTCCTGGGGGGAATCATTCTGGCGTCGATCGGGGTCATCGCGGCAGGGTATGCAAGCGCACCCTCTGCACCCGGCGCAATTACCGTCCGGGACTTCGCCCTGACCCTGTTCAGGAAATACGGGGTAGCGGTCGAGATAATCTCCATGCAGCTGCTCTTTGCAGTCGTCGGGGCGCTGTACCTCGGCAGGAGGCGGACGCCATGATCGTTCCATTGGCACATGTGCTGGTTCTGGCGGCCATCCTCTTCGGCCTCGGGCTGGTCTGCACGCTGGTCTGGCGCAGCAACGTCATCATGCTGCTGATCGGGATCGAGATCATGCTCAATGCCGCCATGCTGGTTTTTGTGGGTGGTTCAAACCACTGGGGTGCGGCCGACGGTCAGGTGTTCGCCCTGGTCATCATGGCCATGACGTCGGCCGAAGTTTCACTGGCGCTGGCGCTGGTGGTGTATCTGCACCGCCGCAAAGACACGGTGGATGTGGATGAATTCAAGGAGCTGCGTGACTGATGAAAACATACCTTGAACTCATAATCCTGCTTCCCCTGCTGGGCGGGATCGTCAATGCGCTGCTGGGCGGCCGCCTGCTGCCGCGCCGGGCAAGCGAATTCCTGGCCTGCGCCGTTATCTGGGGGAGCTTTGCCGCCACAGGTGCTGCGGCGCTAGCCTACAAGGCTCAGGCCAGTGTCGAGATTGCCACATGGTTGTCGGATTTTGATTTCAAGGCACCACTCACCCTTTATCTGGACCCGCTCTCGCTGTCGCTCTGCCTGATGATTACCTTCGTCTGCGCCCTGATCCATACCTATGCCGTCGGCTATATGAAGGAAGACCCCTCCTACGTCCGTTTTTTTGCCCTGCTCAATCTGTTCGTTGCCGCCATGCTGTTGCTGGTACTGGCCGAGAATCTGCCGCTGCTGTACCTGGGGTGGGAAGGGGTCGGTTTCTGCTCCTACGCCCTGATTGGTTTCTGGTACACCGATCCGAAAAATGCCACCGCCGGGCGCAAAGCCTTCATCGTCACCCGCATCGGCGACATCGGCCTGGGTATTGCCATTGTCTGGATGTTCCGGCTGTTCAGCACCGTATCCATCACCGAGCTCAACAGTATGGGTTTCCTTCTGTCGCCGGGCATTATCACCGCCCTCGGCCTGCTGCTGCTGCTGGCGGCCATGGGCAAATCGGCCCAGGTGCCGCTGATGGTCTGGCTGCCGGACGCCATGGCAGGTCCGACGCCGGTGTCGGCACAGATTCATGCCGCCACCATGGTTACCGCCGGCGTCTACCTGTTGATGCGCATGTTCCCGCTGATCGGCACCTCTCCGACGGTGGTTGCCGCCATTGCCATCACCGGGGCGGTGACCGCTTTCTACGGCGCAACCTGCGCCCTGGTCCAGCGCGACCTGAAGCGGATTCTCGCCTACTCCACCATCAGCCAGATCGGCTACATGATGATGGGAGTCGGTGCCGGAGCCATAACCGCGAGCACCTTTCACCTTCTCGTCCATGCCTTCTTCAAGGCGCTGCTGTTCCTCGGGGCCGGATGCGTCATTACCGCCATGCACCACGAACAGGATATCTTTCGCATGGGCGGCCTGCGCCGCACTCTGCCGGGAACCTTCTGGCCGTTTCTGGCCGGAGCGCTCTGCCTCGCCGGGGTGCCGCTCACCGGCGGCTTTTTCAGCAAGGATGGCATTCTTGGGGCGGTCTGGCTCAAGGGGGGAATGCTCTATGGCGGGCTGTATGTCGCAGGCCTGGTCACGGCCCTGATCACCGCATTCTATACATTCCGGATGGTGCTGATCGTGTTCGGTGGGGAAAGCAACAATCCGGCCAGCATGCTGCATCACCCACCCCCTAACCCCCTCCCGTCAAGGGAGGGGGGATTTAAAGCTCTGCCGCGCATCATGGAATGGCCGCTGATCCCGCTGGCTCTCCTGGGGCTTTTCGGCGGGCTGCTCAACCTGCCCGAGTATCTGGGGAACGGCCTTCTGCACTCTTTCCTCGCACAACCGGGGGGTAATGAACAGGCGCTGCCGCACACAACCGAACTGCTGCTGCAGGGCGTTGCCGCCGTTGTCGCAGTGACAGGCATTGCGGCGGCCTGGCTCCGCTATGGCGGTGCGCGCCGCGTGAAGAGCCTGGCGAAGGAGCAGCAGCCTGCCAGCGGGATTGCCGCCTTCCTGCTGGAAGGGTGGCGGGTGGATGCCCTCTATGACCTGCTGATTGTCCGCCCCTATACCCGGCTGTCGTCCTTCCTCTGGCAGAAACTGGATGAAGGTGTTATCGATGATTCCCTTGACCGCACCGCAGCGCTGTTCGGCAGATGCGGCCGGTGGATCGGCAGCCGGGGGCAGGGGCGGGTCTCCCTCTCCCTGCTCGGCATGGCCGCCGGAGCGGCTCTGACCCTCTTCTGGCTGGCGTGGGTGGTGCTATGATTGAGATCCCGTTCCTGACACTGCTGCTGTTCCTCCCGCTGGCCGGAGCGTTTCTGCTCCTCGCGATGACCAGGCGGGAGAACTTGGCAAAAGCCACCGCCGTCACCATCGCAGTGGCGGAAACGGTGCTGGCCTGCAGCGCCTGGTTCTGCCGGGGGGATACACCTTCACCCGGATATTTCCTGTATGCTGACCGCCCCTGGATCGAAACCCTCGGCATCCGCTTCACCGTGGGGATGGACGGAATCAGTCTGCTGCTCGTGATCCTGACCGCCATCGTGACGACCATTGCCATGCTGGTCTCGTGGCGTCCCATAACGGAGCGGGTCGCCCTGCACTTCCTGCTGATCCTCGCCATGGAATCCGGCATCATGGGGGTGTTCCTCTCCCTGGACCTGTTCCTCTTCTACCTCTTCTGGGAGCTGATGCTGATCCCCATGTTCTTCCTCATCGGCATCTGGGGACATGATCGCAACGTGTACTCGGCGGTCAAATTCTTCCTCTATACCATGGTCGGCTCACTGCTGATGCTGCTGGCCATCATCGGCATCTACCTGATTCACGGCGAACAGAGCGGCGTCTACAGCTTCGGTCTGGCCGCACTGACCGGGACCAGCTTCTCCCCCGCCACCGGACTCTGGCTGTATGGTGCCTTCCTGCTGGCCTTTGCGGTCAAGTTTCCGCTGGTGCCGCTGCATACCTGGCTTCCCGACGCCCATACCGATGCCCCGACCGCCGGGAGCGTCATCCTGGCCGGTCTGCTCCTCAAGACCGGGGCATATGGACTGATCCGCTTCGGCTACCCGCTTTTCCCCGAGGCCGCCCGCACCCTGACCCCGCTGTTGATCGGGCTGGCGGTGGCAGGAATCCTCTACGCGTCGTGGATCGCCTTTGCCCAGAAAGACATGAAACGGCTGGTCGCTTATTCGAGCATCGGGCATATGGGTTTTGTCGCACTCGGCATCGGGGCGTGGACGCCGGTGGCGCTGTCGGGAGCGGTGCTGCAGATGGTTAACCACGGTCTGACGACGACGGCACTGTTCGCCCTCGTCGGCATGCTGGACGAGCGGGCCCATACCCGCCGGATCGAGGATTACGGGGGGCTCTGGAGCAAGATCCCGCTCTTTTCGGCCTTCTTCGTGCTGTTCTTCATGGCCTCGGCCGGTCTGCCCGGCCTGAACAACTTCGTGGGTGAATTTCTGATCCTGACCGGATCATTCAAGGGGGCCCATCTTGCAACCGTTCTGGCCTTTATCGGCGTGGTCCTGCCGCTCGTCTACACGGTGCGGCTGATTCAGGAGGTACTCTTCCAGGAGGAGCGGCGACCGCTGTCACTGGCGGATGTTTCACCGCGCGAGCTGTCAATTCTGGCCTTTTTGGCCATCGCTGACCTGTATATTGGCCTGCATCCTGCCCCGCTGCTGGAGATACTGAAAGCACCGGTGGCAGTGCTGACGGGAGGTGCGCCATGACAACGGCGGATCTCTGGATAGCCTTGCCGCTGATGCTCCTTGCGGTCGGCGCCCTGCTGACGCTGCTGGTTGGCGCCGTCACCCGCAACGAAACGGTCACAACCGCCATCGGGGTCACGGTAACGCTGGGCGCCGCCTGCTGGCTGCTGCAGACTCCTCCCGCAGCGGTTGCACCGACGCTGGGTCTGTCAGCCGCCGGCCTGCCGCGCCTGTTCAGCGTCTTCTTTACCCTGCTGGCCGCCGGAGTGCTCTGTCTTTCCTCTGGCTACAACCGGGGGCGTGGCATCCATGGCGAGGAATATCCGGCCACCGTCCTGTTTGCCACATTCGGCATGCTCGCCCTCGCCTCGGCAACCAACCTGATGACCCTTTTTCTGGGGCTTGAGGCGATGAGTTTCGGCTTCTACATCCTGGTGGCTATCGACCTCAAACGGGCAACCTCCGGTGAGACAGGGCTGAAATACCTGCTCCCCGGGGCTCTCAGCACCGCCTTCCTGGCCTTCGGCATCGCCCTGCTCTACTGCGTTTCTGGCACGCTCTCCATTCAGGGAGCGGTGCAGTTCGGCCTGACAGACGGCAGGCCGGATCCGGTCGCACTGGCCGGTTGGGGATGCCTGCTGGTCGGAGTGGCCTTCAAGCTCTCGCTGGCTCCGGCCCACCTCTGGACCCCTGATGTCTATCAAGGTGCTCCGGCCCCGGTGGTCGCTTTCCTCTCCAGCGGTTCAAAAGCGGCGGCAATCCTGCTGCTCCTGCTCCTGCTCCCCCGCGCGGTTGACGCTCCGCTCCTGCGGGAGCCGCTCTGGGGGCTCGCGCTTCTCTCCATGCTGGTCGGCAATCTGGCGGCGCTGCTGCAAAACCGTGTCCGCCGGATGATGGCTTATTCATCCATCGCCCAGATGGGGTATGTCGTGGTTGCCCTCCTTTCCGGCACGGGTGGCGGGTATCAGGCGGCAGCCTTCTACGCCTTGGCGTACGGTGTGATCAGCCTGGCCGCATTCGGTGCCATCTCTGTCCTCGAACGGCAAGGGTGCGGAGAGACAGTGGACGATTATCGCGGGCTCGGCCAGAGCAGGCCCTTCGCTTCCGGAGTGCTCGCCCTGGCGCTGTTCGCCCTGGCCGGCATTCCCCCCACCGTCGGTTTCACCGGAAAGTTTCTTATTTTCACCGCAGCCGTACGCTCCGGCGAAATTGCCCTGGCCGTAAGTGGTATCCTTCTGGCCGCCATTTCGGTCTATTACTATCTGAGAGTGGTGATCACCCTCTACGGCAAACATCCCGTAACAGCGGACAACAATCGTCCGACGCTTCCGGAATATCTGGTGCTTATCGTTGCCTCAGCGGCAATAGTCCTGCCGGGTCTCTGGCCGGATACGCTTATTTCACTGCTGTCCCAGCTTCTACCGTAAGTGACCTTCCGTCTGAAAACTGGCTGTGTTGAGGGGGCACCATCAGGTAGCCCCCTTTTTTTTCCAGATATCTCCGCCGAGCCTTCGACTCCCCGCAAATTTTCAAAATATTTACCCTGCTGCAATGTGTATGTAACCTGACAGTGCTACGTTGACTTCCAGACAATAACAGGAGGTCATATGAGCGACAAAACGGCAAAACTTCGAGTTGTGAAGGACATTCGTCCGGTGGTGTCCGCTTTTACCGCAGCGGCTGGTTTCATGCGCAGCATCTCCATCAAACAGTTCGCCCCGAAATTGCGTCGTCGCGAGTTTGCCCTCCTTGAGCTGAATCAGGATTCCCGCCGCACACGCTGTCAGCTGTTCCGGGAAAAAGGTGCCGGCAATGTGCCGACAATAGTGCTGGGAGGTTTCGTGCCGGACGCCACCGAGACGGTGGAATTCCAGCGCACATTGCTGCGCCGGCATGGTTCAATCTACTATCTGAACTATTCCCGTAACGGATTTTGCCAGGAGATGTTTGCTGCCCAGCTGAACGACCTGATCGAAGACCTGTCCCGCAGGGGACAAAAGCCCCTGATAATGGGGATCAGCTTCGGTTGCGGACTGCTCGCACACTTCATGCGACATGCCGAAGAGAAGGTGCACGAAAGCGTCCGTGGCCTTGTGCTGGTAAGTCCGGTCATAACCACCGATGACCTGATCAGGCCGATCGGACAAAAACGTGACGGCGTCAGAATGCTGGAAAGTAATCTCAAGAAAATCGTGGCTGCCGACCCGGCGGATGAGTCCAATATTTCAAAGCATATCGAACGCTCACGTCGCTGTTTTCAGGCTCTTTTTAATGCGGGGGCAGAGAATCGCGTCCTCGGCGTCCGTCACCTCGCCATCCGGAAAAAAATCAACGATGTCATCGAGTACACGACAGCGCGGGGCGGCTTCGAGAGAGTCAAGGCGCTCCGGGATTTTCGCTTTCCGTTACTGGCCAGAACCCTTTTTTCCGGCCCGGTACTGGTGTTGCAGGCCGAAAATGAGTCTGACATTATGGTGTCGTCGTCACCAACGCAGAAGCTTTTCAGTGAAGTTTCGCTCTACACGAGGATATTTCCCTCCTGCCGGGTAAAGCTGGTGAAATCAGATATTGCCGGTGACGGCGTCGCGCATGCTTCACTCATCTTTCATCACGAAGCGTACAACGCGCTGCTGGAAAGCTGGTATGAAAAACTTCTTTACCCGCGCCTGAAGCTGGCGGTTTAGATGGGGATACTGGCACGTTTGCAGGATGCAGGGGTGTTGCAGGGACTGCTGCATTCACAGGCCGTAAAGCGGGCGGAACGCTGTAGCCGGCGGGATCCGCTGAAAGCTCAGCAACGGATATTTCGGGAATTACTCGAAACAGCGGCGGCGACGAAGTTTGGCAGGGACAACAGATTTGCCCGGTTGAAAAACATATCTTTTGACGTCGCCTATCAAGGTTATAAGAGTGTCGTGCCGATCCGTTCGTATCAGGAATTCATGACCGATTATTTTTATCACGACCAGCCGGCTTTAGCGCGACGCCGTACGGCCCCGAACCTGGACAACATTACCTGGCCCGGCACCATCAAGATGTTCTGTGAGACGTCCGGCACGACGGCACCGTCCAAATTCATCCCGTTTTCCACGCGGATGTTTGCCGAGAACCGCCGGGCTGCCCTCGACATGATGTCATGCTACATGGCCGCCAATCCTGACTCGGGGATACTGGGCGGCAAGATTCTCTACATGTCCGGATCTACCAACTTGACCAGAGTTAAGCGCGGGGTCTGGTCCGGCGATATGAGCGCCCTTACTCTTCGCTTTAGTCCCTGGTATCTGGCGCCTTTTGTCGAGCCGGGCGCTGATATATCGGCACTCCCCTGGGAAGGTAAGCTTCAGGGTATGGCTGAGCTGCTGCTGCGTGATGACCGCATTCGCGTCATCTCCGGCGTGCCGCCCTGGATCATCCTGCTGCTGAAGCGCTGCATGGAAATCGGCGCTAAACCGCTTCGTGAACTGCTGCCGAATCTAGAACTGATTATCCACGCCGGCACCAGTATGGCACCCTATCGGAACGAATTAGAGGCCCTGTTTGATGGCGTCCTTCCGAATCTGATGGAGCTGCTTCCCTCATCCGAGGCCTTCATGGCCTTCCAACAGCCGGGTGAAGTGCAGATGCGTCTGACCCCGTACTACGGTGTTTTTTTTGAGTTCGTCCGTTTCGAAGACCTGGACCGGCATGGTAAGCCGGCGCCCTACGCCGATGCGATTCCGCTGGAGCAGGTCGAAACCGGGCAACGCTATGCGGTGATCCTCAGCACCTGCTCCGGTCTGTGGCGCTACCATATCGGCGATACGATCCGCTTTACCTCCACCTCTCCGCATTTCATCGAGTTCACTGGTCGCGACCGTTTTCTGGACAAGCTTGAGGAAAAGGTTACCCAGGGAGAGGTAGAGCAGGCCGTTGCCAACCTGAACCGGAACGGCCGCTGGAATGTGCGTGAGTTCATGGTTGGTGCTGATATCCCGGGCAGGCGGCATCAGTGGGTGCTGGCGGCTCAGGGTGGTCTGGATGTTGATGGCGCTGCACACGTTTTGGACACGACCTTGTGCGCCCTGAATGCCGACTATGCCACGTTCAGGAGCCAGGGGCGCATCAACACGCCCGATGTGAGGTTCGTGCCGGCGGATGCCATCTATCAATGGTCGCAGACTGAGCGCGGTAAGCTGGGTGGGCAGAGTAAAATTCCGCACATAGATCCGACCCAGGATTCATCGATGATTCAAAGTCTCATTAGATACAATGCCACCCGCTAATCGCTAGAATAATTATCACAAACCGGCAAATATTTTGTCCAACGGCATTGCAATGCCCGTGGTGAGATCTATACTTGACTTCTCATCACCATCAACCAGGAGGATTACAATGATCGTGTATGTTATGCGTCATGCTGAGGCGGTGGAAGGGAGCGATACGTTGCAGGACGAGTGGCGCTATCTGACCGAAAAGGGGCGATCTGCGGTTGAGAAAATGAGTTCGTCGATCAGTAAATACGGTCCCAAACCGCGACTTACCATCACCAGCCCACTGACACGCGCGGTGCAAACAGCCGAGATTGCCGCTGGAAAGGCGTGCCGCAAAAATGTGGTTGTCGCCAGCGAGCTTCTGCTGCCGGGTGCCGATCTCGCTGAACTGGTTACGCACCTGAAGGGGTGCGACCATGCCGGACGTGTCATGCTGGTCGGGCACGAGCCTCAGCTCGGTTTGCTGGTTGCAACGCTGCTCGGCCGGGAGGGTGGTGCGGTGTCGTTGAAAAAAGGTGCCTGCGTGGCGCTGGAATTTAACCCGGATAAGGACGACAAACCGGCCCGGTTTCTCTGGCACCTTGTACCGGGCAAGAAGCCGGTCATGTCGCTCAAAAAAGTCTTTCCCCGCACCTGACCGTATCTCTGTCGCGCCATCTACCATTATTGGCGCGGTACGGCAGCCATACCGGAGGGAGTTACCATATCCTCCGTGTGCGGCTGCCGTAACAATACTCAGGCCGTAACTATGTAACACCTTCCGCTTCCCTCTCCATCAAACCGTCACAATCTCTTTGCTCACTTGTAACGCTGCTGCTCTCCGAATCCGTGTAGAATCAGGCTTGGAATCCGTGTCGCGCCCATCTGCGCCGTGATGCCGAGGGAGGTTCTACCGCATGCCTGTAACAATCACCAAGTTTTTTATGGCGCCGTACAACATGCTGACACCAGCCAAGATTGTGCTGGTGTACCTGTCTTTCGGCATAGGGTGGATACTGCTCTCGGATGTCGCCGCCGCCTGGTTTATAAACGATCATCACCGGTTGGAGCAGGTTGCAATTGTGAAGGGGATTTTTTTTGTCATTGCGACCGCCGCGTTGCTGTATCTGCTCATTCGCCATTATGCCCGGCAAATTCGCTCAACGGAGAAGACCTTTCACCTGGCGGAGCTGGAGATAAAAAAAATGGCCTATTACGACCGTGAGACCGGCCTTCCCAACCACAACCTGCTGCTGGACCGGTTAAATCAGGTCATCGCGTTCAACAGCCGCAAGAGCAACAATACGGCTGTTATCTATATAAGCCTGACCGGTTTCAAGGCCGTTGTTGATGCCCGCGGGCATAGCGGTGGCAGCGCGGCCGTGTGTGGCATAGCAGAGCGGCTCGTGTCTGCGGTGCGTCAGTATGATACGGTTGCCCGCATCCACCGCGATGAATTCGTGTTGGTGCTCGGTGGCACCGTCCGTGAGGGGGACGTTGCCATGATCCTGCATAAGCTGCAAGCGGTTTTCGCCGAGCCGCTCCGTCTCGGAGGGGATGAAACGGTCATTCCCGCCTGTTTCGGCGTCGCCTGTTTTCCGGCAGACGGCGTGACAAGTGAGCTGCTCCTGCAAAATGCCCATATTGCGATGAATCAGGCACGCCAGAGCGGCGAAACATTCCAGTATTATTCCGAAGCACTCAACCAGAAGGCTGTCGAGCGTCTCAGTATTGAGAGCGGGTTGGCGCGGGCCATGGATGATGGTGAATTCTACCTCTGCTATCAACCCAAGATGGATATCAACGGCCAGGATATCATCGGCATGGAAGCGCTTGTGCGCTGGCAGCGGCCGGGACACGGCGTCATTCCGCCTGACAAGTTTATACCTGTTGCGGAAGAGAATGGCCTGATCGTGCGGTTGGGTGCATATGTGCTCCATGAGGCGTGTCGGCAGAACAAGGCCTGGCAGGATGCCGGCTTGCCGAAGCTCCGGGTTTCGGTGAATCTCTCGGCCCGCCAGTTGCGCGACAAGGCCTTCGTACCGCTGGTGATGCAGATTCTCGCTGAGACCGGTCTGGATCCGCATTATCTTGAGCTGGAGCTGACCGAAAGTGCCCTGATGGACGATGGCAGCGATACGGTCTGCAAGCTCCTGCGCCTGAAAGAGCTGGGCATCAGCCTCTCGGTGGATGATTTCGGCACCGGGTATTCTTCGCTTTCATACCTTAAGCATCTGCCGATCGACACGATCAAGGTTGACCGTTCATTTGTCCGCGATATCGTCAACGACCCTGATGACGCGGCGATCGTGGACGCGATCGTCGCGATGGCCCACTCCCTTAAGCTGAATGTGATTGCCGAGGGGGTGGAAACAGCGGAACAGCTCGAATTTCTGCGGCAGCGTAAATGCCAGCAGGCACAGGGATACTACTTTGCCAGGCCACTGGACCCCCGGCAGTTTGAAGCGTTTATCGTTCAGGGGATATCGTCAGGAGATATGTCAGTTTCTACGCCTGACGTGTTTCTCGGGAAAGCCGTCATGGAGAGAGCTTTTTCCGTCAGCGCAGAACCCGTTCAAGTGGAATCAGCCGGTAACACGGCTACTGCAGCCGCCAGCACAGAGTTTATCGGCGATATAGCCATCGCGGTGCCGCCCGCAAACCCGGCTGATAACCTCGCCGCAGTTCTCAAACGTTTCCAGAACGACCCGACCCTGCAGGTGTTGCCCGTGGTGGATGGTTGCAGCGCTGTCGGTGTCATAAACCGTGCCACCTTTCTCGAGCAGCATGTCATCGGCATGAACGGGTTCGCCTTCCACATCAACCATTCAAAGAAGATGCGCGACCTGATGGCACCGGTCAGGCTCATATTTGAAGCGAACGTCAGTATCAGAGACGTTGCCACGGCCATCCAGTCGCAGGAGATGAATATCCGGGTAGACAATATCTGCGTTGCCAAGGGGGGGATCTATCACGGGATCGTGGATGTCAACCGTTTCATCAACGCGATCACCGATATTAACCTGACGCTGGCAAAAAGCGCCAACCCGCTGACCGGGCTGCCTGGCAACGAGAGCATCCAGCGCGAGATAACCGAGCGGCTCGTGACCGGAAAGGGGTTCGACATTGCCTATATCGATATCGACAATTTCAAGCCGTTCAACGATTACTACGGATTTCAGCGGGGAGATGTGGTTATCAAGGCGATCGGAGAAGTTATCACCTCGGTGACGCGGACGTCCGGTGCAGACTTCTCCTGTTTTTGCGGTCATATCGGCGGCGACGATTTCATCATCATTACCGCGGCACACCACGCCGAGTACATCTCGGCGCATGTTATCAAGGCGGTTGAGGATCAATTGTCACTGTTCCATGGCGAAAAGGATTGTGCCGCAGGGTGCTACAGCGCCGTAAACAGAAAGGGTGAACAGGAAACGTTCGGGCTGCTCTCGCTTTCCATCGGCATCGTTAACACCAGATTGACGCCGGTTACCTCATACGCCCAGCTGGCTTCAATCTCCACCGAGGTCAAGAAGGCTGCCAAGGGGTTGCCGGGATCATCGGTTGTTATCAATCGGAGGTTAAGTGAGGAGGCGGTGGGGTAACGGGTGGACGGTGCGGAGGAGTTGTTCTCCGCACCGTCATACATCTGTATTGAAGGGGATGAGGTTTTTTCAGCGTTGTTCCTTCAGCAGCTCAGTGGAGCTGGAACCGCGCTACCGCCCCTTGCAGTCCCTCTGCCAGGCTGGACAGGTTGGAGGCCGAACTGGCAGTTTCATGGGAACCACGGGCAGTGTCCTGGATGTTCTGGGTCATGCGGTGGATATTGTCCGTAATCTCGCTGGTGGTGGCGCTCTGTTCTTCTGCCGCCGTTGAAATCTGGTGTACCTGGTTGCTGACCGCATCGATCTCGTCAAGGATCTGCTGCAATGCTGTCCCTGAACGTTCGGCATCGCTGGTGCCGGTCTGTACCTCCAGGACCCCCTCATTCATGGCGATAACGGCGCTGCGGGTCTCGGACTGGATCGCCTTGATCATCTCGCCGATCTCGCGAGTGGCCTTGGTGGTCCGTTCTGCCAGTGCGCGTACCTCATCGGCAACAACGGCAAAGCCGCGACCCATATCACCGGCACGGGCCGCTTCAATAGCGGCGTTCAGAGCCAGCAGGTTGGTCTGGTCAGCGATGTCCTCAATGGTGGCGACGATGGCGCCGATCTGGTCGGAGCGTGCCCCCAGCGAATCCACGGTGCGGGCAGTGTTTTGTACCCTGACGGCAATTTTGCGCATCCCCTCAACCGTCTGGCGAACCACATCAGCGCCGTCCTGCGCCGCTCTGCTGGCGCGCTGAGTGCTCTCCACCGCGACCTGGCAGCTGTTGGAGATGTCGTTACTCGTGGCAGCCATCTCTTCACTGGCAGTGGCAACACTGATGGTCTGGGAAGCGGCAGCTTCAGCACCTGTTGCGATTTCGGTAGCGGTCCCCTGCAGCTCTCTCGTTGAGGCTGCGACTTCCGCTGAGGTGGTGGTTACCTTGGCGATCAGTTCCCGCAGCTGCTCGGTCATGACCGTAAAGGAGCGGGCCAGGCTGCCGGTTTCGTCATTGCAGGTTGAAACCACACTGACGGTCAGATCCCCGTCCGCCACATGCTGAAAGCTGTCGCGCAGGCGCAGCAGCGGTGCGCTGATGCGTCCCGACATAATCAGGCCGATCGCAATGGCGGCAAGCACCGCTGCAATCGCCAGAGTTCCGGAGATTATCAGCGCCTTGCGGGCGATGGCTGCGTTGGCTGCGGCCGTTTCACCGGCATGCTTCACACTGACCGCCGACATTTTGTCAAGTGCCTGCAGCATCAGGTTGGCCTGCCGCGACGCTGACCCCTGGGCGATAACCATCGCCTCCTCGGTCTTGCCGCCCATCGACAGCTCCATCATCTGTTTCAGCAGCGGCTGATAGGCTTCGTAGGCCCCCTTGAACTCGGCATAGGCGGCCTTCTCCTCAGCACGATCCAGAAGTTTTTCGTATTTGGCGGTTAACGCGGCCATCATATCAAGGTTTTCCTTGATGTTGTCCACCGCCTCTTCCCGGTCGTCAGGGTCAGTTGCGGTGATCATGGCACGGGTCACGATCCGGTTCATCAGAAATGCCTGGGTTATCTCCCGCAGTTCTGCCAACGGGAGGGCCACCTCTTTGTACATGAAATCATCGGCCTTCTTCATGGTTGTTACGTTGATAATGGCAACAGTGCCCAGCACCCCGGAAAAGACCGCTACGACGAGAAACGCAGCGACGAGCTTTACCCTGATACTTAAATTGTCAAAAAAACTGAACATAATATGACTCTCCTTGTAATCCGTTTTTGTTTCCAATGGAGTTGTGCCGAGGAAGGGTGGTGATTCGTTTAATGGATATAAATAACATTCTTAATGAGCTGTAGTCAAAACAATTTCTCCCGTTGGGGTGGTAACGCGGGGGGGGCGAAAAGACGGTCCTTTGCGGATAAAGCCACTTACCCAACGGCCCGTTGTAACAAATAAATTATCATATCGGCACACCGTTGTAATAGTGACTGCGGCATAATACGTTCATGTCTCTTCACGGTCAATATAGCGCAGCGCTACTCAAAGATGTCATGCGTCCGGTCACGTCGCAACACTCCTCTACAACCGTCGCTGAAATTGCTTCAATCTTCACAGACAACGCTGCCATGCTGATGATTCCGCTCTATGGTAATGATGGTTTTGAGGGGACGGTAAGCCGCCGGGACCTCTTTTCTCATCACCTTGCCCGCAAGTTTGCCGTAGAACTCTACGGTAATAAACCTATTCGCCTTCTTATAAACACACAGCCAATAACCATGTTGCCTGATCTGGATATCAATTCCGCCCTGTCGCTCCTGCTGGAGCATGACCCGGAACTTGAGTGCGACTCATTCCCTGTGCTCGACCAGGGAGACTGTGTTGGCATCGTACATGTAGCCGAACTGATCATGGTCATCTCCAAGGGGCAGGCTTCTCTCCTTAAAAAACTGGAAGACCTGAGTGCGCGGATTCGCGAAGAGGTGGACAAGGCTCGCCAAATCCAGCAGAACCTTTTGCCTCCCTCATCATGTAACTTTGCCGGCACGGTACTGGATGCCGTTCTGATAAACTCAAGCGAGATCAGTGGAGATGTGTACGATTACTTCAAGATCGACGATCACCGCCTGGGGGTCATGGTGGGAGATGTCAGTGGCCATGGCGTCCAGTCTGGTATGGTCGCAACTGCAGCCAAGGCCGGGCTTCACCTGCTGCTTGAAAGAGGATGCACTACTCCGGCAGAGCTATTGTCCGGCATGAATCAGGCGGTACTTGTTACCGCCTCCAATTCGTTGATGATGACAGCGGTTGTTGCGGTGATTGATCTGGCTGAACGAAAAATAGTGTATGCCAATGCCGGCCATAATTATCCCTATATCTATCGGGCAGTAACAAAAACCATCATTACCCTTGACAACACGAGCGGGTTCCCTCTCGGTTTTGAACGAGAGAGCGTGTACGCCGAGGCCGAAGTGCCCTTTAACTATAACGACCGGTTGTTTCTCTACACCGACGGAATTATCGAGGCGCTCAATACAAACGAAGAAGAATTCGGGTACGATCGTTTGGAGGCGTACCTGCTTGAGGAGCTTGGGGGGTGTCCGGAACATGCCCGGTGCGGTTTGGTTGAAGCGGTGCGTGCCTTTACCGGGGTTGAAAATTTTGACGATGACGTGACCCTTTTGATCGTTGGCGACGAAACAACCTGTTGATGACTTTCAGGAAGGGACCACAATGAGCATACAGTCTTTCAGATACGGCGATAGAGGCACGGTTATATCAGTGTCCGGTGCAGTACCATCACTTAAGGCACGTTGTTGGACGCGGGAATGGGATATATCCTCATCGCAGGACAAGGCCGGGATTATAGACCAGCTGAATAGTTTGTTTGACGGGAAAGATGAAGATCATGATTTCCTTGGCCAGCGTGCCGAACTTATAGTGGACGAAATGCTGGAAAATGCACTCTATTCTGCTCCACGTGATGTCTCCGATACACCCCTTTTTGCAAAGGGAAGCAAGCGCACTCTCCTTCCGAACGAAAAGATTTCCCTGCGCTGTGCATTTGACGGTAATGAGCTCTTTCTGGAGATAAGTGACAGCTGGGGAAAGCTGTCGCCTGAAATAGTGGAGCATTATCTGACTTTAAACCAGAATGCAACTGATCCCGGAAGTGACAGAGGCGGGCGCGGCCTGTTTATCATGTGGAAATTTCTGGATTATTTTTATGTCAATATTAATCCTGACGTACGTACCTCAATGGGCGGAATCCTCAGCCTCTGTCCGGCAAATATGGAAAAAGGAGAATAAAATGTCTGCTGAATTCAAATACGAAATCTACAAAGACAGATTTGGTGACAACATATCCTTTTATGGAAACATAGACTCACATACGGAGCCTCATTTTGAAGAGCTTGTTCAGAGAATCACGGGGAAAAAAGTCATTATGGATTTCAGCAATGCTGTGCGCATCAATTCAATGGGCATTGCTATCCTGCTCCGCTCTATCAAGAGCATCAAGACTGAGAAAAGATCTGAAGTTGCAGTCTTTGGAGAGAGTAAAACGAACGCCCTGTTGTTCAAAATCACCGGACTTTACACGCTGACCACCCCGGAACAGTGACTCCAGTTTGAATTAACAGGGTGCCTTTGTTGGCGGAGTCAGTCCCGAAAACGGATTAATGGTGTCGTCTGGCCCTGCAATGCCAACAGTAAGGTAAATAATCTGGAGACGTAAGCAATGGTGGAACATGACTCACCTCATTTTGGGACACCCACAATACTGTTGGTTGAGGACGATGAACTTGTTATGGAGGTGGCGCGCAGTATGCTGGAAATAAACGGCTACAGGGTTGTGTCCACTTTTTTGCCGAGTGTTGCTCTGAATCTCGTCACGCGAGGTGATTTGTCCGTTGATCTGCTCGTGACGGATGTTGTTATGCCGCAGATGAATGGACCGGAGTTGTATCGGCGCATTCAGGAACAAAAACCTGACCTGCCGGTGCTGTACATCTCCGGATATTCCGGAGAAGCTATCGATGGGATAATGGAGGGTAAGAATGTCGACCTGCTCTCAAAACCCTTTACGTTGTCGTCGTTTCTCGAACGGATCGAAAAGAAATTTGCCTGATAAGGACACCTACTGATTGTCTGGGCAGCCCGCTTTTGATAAACGGCAATGAAGATGGGCATGATTACCGTTGTTCAGGTTACTTATATCCGGCATGTCAAGCGTATGGTCTGTTGATGGAGTGTGAGAAGGTCGCGCCAGGAGATACCCTTGGCCGTACTCGGTGCCGATAGAGGTGAAATAGGCTAACTCTTCCGGCCGCTCGATCCCTTCGGCAATTACTTGAGCCCCTATTTTTTTCGAAAAGCAAACCAGCGCTTCGACGAGAGCCTGTCGGGCAGGGGATGTGTCGATGTCGCTGACCAGAAACATAGCCAGTTTTATGTAGTCCGGAACAACCTGGGAGAGCATCTTAAGGCCCGCATAGCCGTCGCCCAGATCATCAATGGCGATTCGATAACCCTGTGAGCGGTAGTGGGCCACGCCACGTTCGAACAGTTTGTAGTCAGTGATCAACGTTTTTTCGGTCAACTCGAACACCACCCGCGAGTGGTCTATTTTGAGATGATTGAGCAGTTCGGCCGTGAAGCCGGGGCGATGTCCCTCGGTATGCAGAAGAGCTGGGCAGACATTTATAAATATCATCCCCTGCAACCCAATCTCGCTGGCTCGAGAAAGTGCCTTTTCACGGCAAAGCTTCTCAATTTCCGCTGTCAGGCCGTGCTTGCGTGCCTTGTTGAACAGCTCTTCAGGGTTAGTGATGCTTCCGCCGTGGCTCAACCTGCTCAAGGATTCATGACCGTGTATGCGCCCGCCATCCAGAGAAACAATCGGCTGAAAAACCGGCATGATCTTTTTGAAGACAATTATCTGCTCGAGTTCGAGCCTCTCACGTCTGTCGTTTTCAGCCGGATGCGGCATGAATGGTGGCTGCAGGTGTGAGTGTTTACTTCTCATGCCTATTAAAGATGTTTCCGCCTGCTGCATCGCTAACGTGTACATTTTTTACTACTCCGCTCTTGCTGCTAAGGGACTACTGCCTTTTGGAATCCGTCTTTTTTCAGCCATTTCGCGTTGTGTGTCGGCGGATGTGTTGAGTACTATAGCATCGCAATATTACAGTTATGTTGCAGGAGGGTAACTGTTTCGAAATATAATTAAGCGCCCAAACCTGAAAATAAAGTTTTCAAGTTTAGGGATGATCGTGTTTCGGGAAAAGCATTTCAGGCAGTTGGCTGGCATCGGTCTTGATCGTCGTGATGAATGGGGATCTTGTTTTCAGAAAAACGTTCAGCAAAATTTACACAAACGTTTCATGTTCTGCACGGTATTGACAAATAGTACGTGTATTCTCAGGTTAAGAGCAGCTCCTTGCCTCATTCCAACCTCATTAAAGAGGATATATAAATGAAATGCCCGAATTGTAATAACCGTACATTAGAGATACATTTGCATTCAGAAGGAATGGTCAGCGCGGAGACTCCAGCCAAGGAATGCCCTGAGTGCGGTCATATATGGACGTGCAACTCTGGAAGAGCAGTCAGAGTTATTAAACAAGGGGTGTGAGCGAGGGTGAAAGAGCTGAGACACTCAATAGCCGCCGCTCGGATCATGCCGCCTTCTGGGATGAAGGGTGCCGGCCATGGGTTATATTCTGGCGCAGGCAAAAGAAGAGCCTTCTTCCGGGGTAATTAGCTGCGGGGCAAGGTGGAGTATGGTGCTGTAGGTCTGGTTGCTGTCGGGTGCCTTTTCCAGCGTAAAGCGCCTTGCGTTGTTCCCCATGAGGCTCATCCGCTCCGGGTCGGAGCTCACCAGTCTGATGGCGTTTGACAGATCGTCCGTGCTGCCGGCGCGGAACACGACACCGGTTTCACCATCAATCATCAGCTCGCGCGGCCCCCCCTCGTCGGAAACTATTACCGGCAACCCGGACGCCTGCGCTTCAAGCACCACGTTACCGAAGGTGTCGGTGGCGCTCGGGAATACGAACAGGTCGGCCGAAGCGTAGCCACGCTGCAACTGTTCTCCCGCCAGATAACCGGTAAAGGTGGTCGGATACCCCGCTAAGGCTGTTTCCATCTCTTCCCGATACGGGCCGTCGCCGATAACGGCAAGAGCAATCGCCGCTCCACCATCTACAAGCGCTCTGAAAGAATCGACCAGCATCTCCAGCCCCTTTTCGCGCGAGACGCGCCCTACATACAGCAGCACAATTCCGCCAAGTCCGATGCCGCGACTTTTCCAGAAGCTGGGATTACGCATCTCCGGGGAGTAAACGTCCGTATCCACCCAGCGGGGGAGCGGTTTCATCCGTTCCGGCGGCAGGCCGCGTGAAACCAGCTGTTCCCGGGTTCCTGCCGAAGGGACCATGACCTCTTCCATCTGGCCGTAAAACCAGATCATGTAGCTCCAGGCCGCCTGCTCCAGAAATTCGTCATTGGTCAGGCTGCGCACATACTGGGGGATATCGGTGTGGTAGGTGCCGGCCACCGGTATGTCCATCAGCCGGGCGATCAGAAGTCCCAAAAGACCGACGGTGCCGGGAGTGCTGATGTGAATGCGGGTGAACCCCTCACGTTCGATGAAATCCATTACATCGAGGATCGGCGGGAAGTTGAGCTTCAATTCCGGATATTCCGGCAACACAAAATCTCCTACCGAGCGGAACTTCTTCACCCCTTCCGGGGCCTCTTCACCATCATCGCCTGCCGTGATGACTGTCATTTCGACCCCGCGGTTTTTTGCCGTACTTATCAGGCGCTTGATGGTGATGGCCACGCCGTTGATCTCATCCAGAGTGTCGGTAAACAGGGCGATCTTTTCCGGGATGGCCTTGTGATGCATTTCAGGAATCGCAGTGGTGAGATCCCGGATTAGTCCCTTGCCTTTGTGCTGGTGGTGAAAGGCCAGGTAATAGGGGGAAATAAGTGTATGCACGAGACCGATCGTGCCGATTGTGTTGAGATAGTCGAAGAAACCGGCGGCCTGCGGCAATGTCATCAGGCGGTTTGTATAGTGGAAAATCAGGCGGTTTGCGAGTCGGCTCGTCACCGCAAATATCTTGCGGTCGCTGTCAGCGGTGCTGATACTCTTTAGAAACAAGGTGTCACCCAGCAGCAACCGTGCCTCGGAGTCGAGGATCTCTTCAAAGCTCTTCCTTGTATGGTTGCGCGAAGCGGGCAGGTTTTTGAGGACGAAGAGGCGGATCTTTTCGATAAACGACGCTTTGTCTCCACCGATGTTAAAGAAACTGTCAAGCAGGGCGCTCACAAACGGCGTCGCGCTATGGCGGCGATCACCCAGGCGTTCCCGGTAGAAGCAGTGGGCTATGCCGTAGAGGCTGTGGGCCATGGTCAGGGCGCCGCCATCTTCACCGTCGGCCCAGCTATCACCATTCCTGATGCCGGTAATAAACTCGTCGATGGTCGTGGCGTCATAAACCGTTGTATGGGCCCGGGCGATGAACAGTCCGCCATGGTCATCGGAGCCGCCGACGACGCCTTTGCTCCAGGGAGTGTCACCGTATGGCTTCAGATCGTACTTGTTTGCCAGGCGCTCCAGTACGGATTCGTTGAGGGACGAGATGAGTCGCTTGGTAAAACCGTTGAAGCGGGGTGACCGGCAGCCGTTCTTTATTTCGAAGGTGGTGAAGAGCAGCAGCGAACGTTCGATGATTTCCAGGTTCAGTTTTTCGTTCTGCGCGTAGAGCGGATGAGCCAGAAAATGGGCTATTTTTTCAGCATGAAGATACGCCACCAGATCGTAGACGTTTTTGCGCAGCTGCATGATGTCGGCAAACTGACTCTCGGAGATGTGCAGCACCACCACATGCACCTTGCAGCCGTTTTCCGGGAAATGGGCCGTGATTTCAGAGCTGATGAACGTTCCGGGCAGATGACCGATCTCCAGGGCGCCGGTGATGGCGTTATGATCGGTGATGGTGACGAAATTCATGCCCCGTTCCCGGGCGACCCGGTACAGGTGCCGGGGCGAGGTATAGCTTTCCGGGACATTGAACTTGCGCATGGCCCAGTAGGTCGGTTTGTTGGAGTGGCTCGAGTGGACGTGCAGGTCTGCTTTGTATGAGTTCATGTCCGGGATTATTGCATATCAATGTCACAGGGACGTTGAGGTTGTGTAATTGTTGTGTAGAAAAAAGGGGCAAAAAACATATGTGCTGCTCAAAAATTTCGTAATCGTAACCGGGCCATAACCAGATCTTAACCGGATTCTGATAGAGTCGGCTCAATAGTCGAAAGGGGGGTGTGTCATGTGGAAAGAAGATGTTATAGACCTGAATGCAAGCCGCTTCTTAGAGATGTCTGCCCGTGTCGTTCTGTCGCTGTTGATCGTCGCAATCCTGATGGCAATACTGGCTGGAATCGGGTGTACCATGTACGACCTGAGACTGGTTTTTCAGCAAAGTTTTCACAGCGCGTTCAAAACGATCATTGTGGATATGCTGACGGTCCTTGCCATTGTTGAGGTGCTGCGTACCGCGCTGGCCTATTTCACGGAAGGGCGGGTCAAGGTCACATACATTATCGACACCGTTATCGTAACGCTGCTCACAGAGGTAATGGCTTTTTGGTACAAGGAGATGGAGTGGCCGCAGGTCGCCATGATCATTGCGTTAGTGTTTTCCATGGCCTCAATCAGGGTTGTTGCCGTCAGATTTTCTCCGCATAGATTCAGGGAGGAGTTGTGACTTTGAACGGTTCGTTACATCGCTGCCTTTATTTTGCCAGCGTCGCTTTCTGCCTGGTGCCGGTATGTATCTATGCCGCCGGCACCAGTGCAAAAACGGTGGCGCACTACAACGTCTCCTCAATGGGGCTGCCCATCGGTAATGTTACTACCACCCAGCGCATGACTGAAGAAGGCGGTGTCCCCGGCGTTCAGTTTGAGACCAGAACAGCGGTCAAGGCCTCGTTTTTGTGGATGGGATACAATCTCGATACCACGGAAAAAGGCACGCTGCAAAAAGGTGGTCTGGTCAGTTATTCACGTAAGGGGCGGGATAACGGGGTTGCAATCGACATTGAGGGGCGGCTTGAGAATGCCTCCTTCCGTTTTGATGTCCATGAACAGGGTGTGGCTCGTTCGGTCATCATCCCCCGCAGCAGCTACGACTACACCACCATGGAATGTCCGGAGGCCCGGATTGAATTCTCTGGAAAGCCGCAGGTCACACTGAGGGTGCTTGATGTGGAAAAAATGGCGGTGGTCAAGCGGGAATACCGCCTTGTCCGCACTGCGCAGTACACGGTAGGCGGGAAGGAATACCCGTGCCGTATCGTTGATTATTCGGACCGGAACAAAAAAGCCCGACGCTGGATCACCTGGGATGGCTCTGCGGTTGTGATGTACCGCCAGGACGGCAGAGGAGAGAAGGAGTCCTATTCCGTGCAGGCGACGTCGGTGAGTAAAGAGAGGTGATATTAAAAAGTAACACAACCTTTACATAGCGAGAACAGAGCCGTCACAATTTTACTATAGTATCAAAGCCATGATAAAACCTGCCTGCACATCGATATTCTCTCCCCTGTTACAACGAATCAGCCCGGCTCTTCCGCTTTGTGCCACCTTCGAAACAGCTACGTCATTAGCCACTGAAACGCACACAAACCCTGCTGATAGTCCACAGCATTATCCTGGAGGGGGTGTTCATGATTAAAGAGCACAGGTCCGAAGCGGGGTTTGCAGAGGAAAGCCCCCGTAAGATTTTTGGGCGACTGGGGGTTTCCTTCGCTTCCCGGGAGGAGCTGGCGGCGACGCTTCCCTTTTCGCGGGGTGATGTGACCGCCGGTTCGGAGAGCGAACTTCAGGCGGTTGTCTGCGGTGCAAAGGAAGATGTCGATCTGCCGCTGATTATTGAACAGTCCAATTTTTTCGCCAACATGATGAAGCGGGCGGCGGCGGGGGAAACGCCACGGAGGGTCGTGGCTGATCTGGAGCGGTTTCTGGCGGACAACCCTTCACAGGCGTGGGAAAACAGCTGGGTGCGCTTCCCCCGGCGGAACCTTTCCCGTTTTGCCCGGGATGTATTGGCAAAGGATCTGCTGGCGGACAAGAAGAAGCCGGGGTCCGGTACACGCGCCGATTCACCCCGCTTCATCTTCCGGGATGAGTCGGGTGAAGAGATGCTGCGGCTGCCGATCAGTTATCTGATTAAACTCGCCCTTGCCGATCTGATCGGTTCCCAGCACATTCTCCCCGGCATGCTCCGTCAGACCGGCATCCGTTTGATGGAACACTTCCTGAACGACAATACCTCGCCGGAAACCTTTTCGTTCAACGTTGTCTCCCTCACGGCCACGAGCGGCATGGGGAGGGGAATTGCGAAGGAAACCGCACTCCGCTTTCTCATGACGCAACTGCTGGTGATGTACGCCAACCAGGCTTTCGGTCTCGCCGAACGCGGTCAGCAGGCGATGACCTATTTCGCCCCGCACCCGCCGGTCCGGCAGAAAGAGCTGAACGACCATGTTTCGGACAGCTTCTACCGCGAGCTGTTCATGAGCCCCTGCCTTTCCGGGTGGGATCGCGGGGAGGAGAAGTTTCGCTACATGCAGCTCTGCCACCAGGTGCTGTCGCGCAGCCAGCTCAACGCGGTCGCCAAGTTGCGGGATGCCGGCATCATCCAGACTAATCTGGTATCGCTCCCCAATCTTTCCAATGTCTGCCTGGCCAACAACGGCACCCATATCAGCATCGGCAGCCGGCGTTTGACACAGGCCCTGGTCGACGGCGCTTCCGGTTTCTCCGCCATTCACGAGAAGCATTTTGGCGATCTGGCCATCAAGATCAGCGAGCACTTCCTGCCGCTTTTCGTCGGCACCTATACCGCCGCACCGTACCGGCTGGCTTTTACCGATTTCCATCCGGAAAAGGCGCTCGGGTTTCTTCCTCACGAGCTGGACTACACCCATCTGCGCATGATGTGGCGCCGCTGGAAAAAGAAGGCCGACCTGTCTATTTTCGGCCAGCCGGTCACCCCTTTCGGGCCGGGGGCGCTGGACAAGATGGTGAGCTCCGTTTTCAGGCTGAAGGGGGATTTTGTCCCGGACTATCGGCTGGTTGATTATCTCGTCAGCCTCCTCTCCACCGAGCGGAGCCCCGGGTTGAACGGGCAGATGGGGAACAGCGACCGTCTGCGCAGCGACCTGGCCGATATGGGGGTGTTCGATGAGCAGATGTCGGTCTACCTGCTCTACAAGCAGCGAGAGTATGGCAAAATGGGATTCTCCGGCTTCGAAGGGCGCTATTACAGCCTGTTCGAGAATTTCGGGGAAGATATGGGGCGGGCCGCCGACCTGCAGACTCTGATCACGGCGCTGGCCTACAAATACATGGCGCTCGGCACGACCCATGCCCACATACCGGATGTTCCGTCGGTGGAGAGCGAGCGGCGGCAGATTTTTTTCGGCTCTTCCATCGGCATCCCGACCTTCTATGTGCAGAAAAACAGCCCCAACGCCTTTCTGGAAAAGATCCTCAAGAAAACCAAGGCTATCCGTCCCAGCCGCCGCTATCCCGGGTATCTTCGGGTCCCGATCCACGAGTACCGGCTGGCGCTGATCCTGGTGATCCGTGAGGATGCGGCTGACCTGGTCGAACTGATGGGGCTGCACGATACGCTGAACGATCTGGAAATGCGGATCAACGAACCGGCGCTCCATTCCGCCGCCGGGCGGTTGACCTCCGGCATCCTCGCCGAAGTGGGCGCGTCATCACCGCTGCGCGTCAATGCCCGCGAATTTAACACCGGCGCCGAGCGCTACTATCGTACGACGCTGCGCCGGCGCCATATGGATGAGGCTTTCGGATTTATGGCCCAGGACTGCAGTGCGCTTGACCGGGAGCAGGCTCCTCTCGATGACCCGCACCGCAAGGCTCTGCGGGTCATCCTCCAGGGGCAGGAGGCGTTCCGTTTTGTCGCGGCGGCCAAAGAGGATGTGCTGCACGAGCGGGCCGACATTCCAACCCTGCAGCGGCTGATGAACCTGATACTCTTGAAGGTCTCCATTGACGAGGTCGCAGCCGCACAACAATCAGACAAGCAAAGGAGTGTCCCGGATGATGCAGCACCAGTATATCGAGCGGGATAGCGGCAGGGTCGTCACCGAGCAACTGATCGGAGACCGGATGGTGCAGCTGCTCTATCATGGCGTACGCGAGAACAATACGGCTCTGTTCAGGATGCTGACGAGCAGCTGGTCGTCTCACATACTGAGTATGGTAAATTTCGACCGTCCCGTACTGTCTGAACGCGCCTTTCTGGAGAGCTGCGGCATCGACCTGTCGGAGTGCCTCGATCCGTCCTGCCAGCTGGATACGCCCCGTAAAATATTCGAGCGAAAAATCCGCTACTGGGAGTGCCGTCCGATGCCGACAGAAGCGGAAGCCATCGTGTCTCCTGCCGATGCGCGGGTGCTGGTGGGGTCGTTACACGAAACATCGCTGGTTTTTCTCAAAGAAAAATTCTTCTCCTTCGAAGAGCTGCTGGGGTGTGATACGCGCGGCTGGCACAGCGCCTTCAGCGGCGGTGACTTCGCCGTGTTTCGGCTGACACCGGACAAGTACCACTACAATCATACCCCGGTTTCCGGGCGGGTGGTCGATTGCTACGCTATCGACGGCGGCTACCACTCCTGCAATCCGACCGCAGTCGTCGCCATTGCCACGCCCTATTCCAAAAACAAGCGGGTCGTGACGGTCATTGATACGGATGTGCCGGACGGCACCGGTGTCGGGCTGGTGGCAATGGTCGAAGTGGTTGCGTTAATGATCGGCGATATCGTCCAGGCCTACAGCCCGGAAGCGTATAATGCGCCGCAGCCGGTGGAGAAGGGCATGTTCCTGCAGAAAGGGCAGCCGAAGAGCCTTTACCGCCCCGGGAGCAGTACCGACATACTCGTGTTTCAGGAGGGGCGCATCGATTTCGCCAGCGACATTCTCGACAACATGAACCATAGCGGGGCTTCCAGCCGCTTTACCCAGGGGTTCCAGAAACCTCTCGTGGAGACGGATATCAAGGTGAGATCCTTGCTCGGCAGGGCACGAAAAAGGGGGCTGCAATGATAGTATCCGTGACACTGCTTATCGCCGTCATTTTTCTGGCTACTTACTTCTGGTGGGGTTTCAGGGTGCTTCCCGGCGAAGGGTGGCAGGTCGTGGCCTCGGTGCCGTCATGCAAAACAGAGCAGGGGGAGTGGAACGGCATAAATTTTACCTGGTACGGCCTTCTCAGTGCCAATGCCTATCTGGTCGCGGTGGTGGTGCTGCTGGTGTTGATGGGAGCGGTCGGAGTGCAGCCGCTCGGCACGGCCATCCTGGTTGCGGCCATGCTCTGCTGCTGCGTGCCGGCGTCGCGGCTGGTGGCCCGGATCGTGGAGAAGAAGCGCGATACCTTCACGGTCGGGGGGGCGGTCTTCGTCGGCATCCTGATCACCCCATTCGTGATCATGCTGCTCAACCGCACGGTCGGGGAGATGCTGGCGTTCCATATCCCAATCATGTCTGCCTGGGCCGCCATCGCCATTGCCTACGCCTTTGGCGAAGGGCTGGGTCGGCTGGCCTGCATCAGTTTCGGCTGTTGCTACGGCAAACCGCTGTCAAGCAGCTCAGGGCTGATCAGGACGCTGTTCACCGGTCGCGGCTTCACCTTTTTTGGCAGCACCAAAAAAATCGCCTACGCCGGCGGCATGGAGGCGATCGAGGTGATCCCGATCCAGGCGGTCACGGCGGTTTTTTATTCCGTCTGCGGCCTCATTGCGGCCGGGATGTATCTCTCGGCACATCACACGGCTGCCTTTCTGTTCGCCACGATCACCACCCAGGGGTGGCGCTCCTTTTCCGAAACCCTCCGCTGCGACTATCGCGGTGCGGGCAGGATTTCCGCTTACCAGATCATGGGCGCGCTCGGGGTTGTCTACGCCATCGCTGCGGCCTCTGTGCTCGCCGGTGAACCGGCCAGCCTGCCTGATCTTTCGGCCGGGCTGAAAAGCCTCTGGAGTCCCGCACTAATCCTGTTCCTGCAGGGCATCTGGGTGACGATATTCTATTACACCGGGAGGAGCACGGTCACCGGCGCCACGCTCAGTTTTCATGTTCATCGTGAGCGGATCTAATACGCCAGCTATAAAACGGGTCGTCAGGCGGTTGGCCGCTCCTGCGCTCAGCCGGTTTCAGGCGCTCCTGGTGTGCGGTATGACTCCGCGCAAACTTGCCCTGACGCTCTGCCTGGGGTGCGCCGTAGGGGTTCTGCCGCTGTTGTGGGGTACGTCGCTCCTCTGCATTCTGCTGGCGCATCTACTCAGGCTCAACCAGGTGGCGCTCCAATCGGTCAACTATCTGCTCTATCCACTGCAACTTGCGCTGCTGGTCCCCTTTTACAAGCTGGGAGCGTGGCTGTTTCCCTGGGGTCCACCGCTGCCGCTGCAGGTTTTTGCCACGCTGGCAGCTCACCCCCTGGACTCATGGCACCTCCTCGGATGGATAACGCTTCAGTCGCTCGCGGCCTGGGTCGTTACCGCACTTCCGGCCGCTCTGCTTCTCTACTGGATACTGATGGCTGTTGCATTCAGGAATAATGTTCAAACAATCAGGCGCAACAGAGAGTTGGGTCTGATCACTTAACTGCCATACACGGGAGGGGGCATGCCGGGACCGTACGCACATATCACGCTGTTGCATGAACTCATGCGGCCGGGCACGCCGGAATCGATATTTACTCCTTCGTCCGGGTTTCAAACAGCCTTGGAACGGTATTTCCACTACGCTGCATTGGGCGCCGTCAGTCCCGACTATCCCAATCTTGCCCGGCGCGATGACACTGCCGCTTGGTGGGCAGATGCCATGCACTGCAGCAGGGCGGGCGAGATGATTGGAAAAGGCGTCAGGCGCCTGGGCGGCATGACGGGAGCCGCTCGGGCCAAACGGCTGGCATGGCTGCTTGGCTACTGCGCCCATGTGACGACAGATGTGACCATTCATCCGGTTGTGCAGGCAAAGGTGGGGGTATATGCGGAAAACCAGCGCCACCACCGCGTCTGCGAAATGAACCAGGACAGCTACATCTACCGCAGGATGAATCTGGGAGAAATCGGCGTATCCGACAGTTTTGCCCGCAGCGTTGCCAGGTGCAGCGCTGGCGGTGACGGCACCGTTCTGGACAATGACATCGTCACCCTCTGGGAGGGGATGCTGGAAGATCTGTATCCGGAACATTTTGTCACACATCCGCCAATGATTGCCGCGTGGCACCGGGAATTCGTCGCCACGGCTTCCGATTGCAGGGCGGGTGAGGTACGGCTCTTTCCTCTGGCCGGCGTCATTTCCGCAAAGATGGAGTTGTCCTACCCGGCGTATGCAGCGGTTGACCGGCAGTATGTTGAAGAGCAGGTCGTGTCGCCTGAAAGCCTGAACCTGTTGCATTATGACGAGATCTTCGACCATGCTGCCGAAAATGTCGCGGCGGTGTGGCGATTGGTGGAGCAGGCTGTGTGCAGCGACGACCCGTCACCTTTGCACGCGTTTGAAAACTGGAATCTTGACACCGGACGGGACACGCATGACAAGCTTGTTTTCTGGTGATATATCACCTAGATTAGCTTTCACACTAATCAATATGACGCCGTTGGAGGAACCGAGCCATGTACATTGCCAGAGATGAAAATAACGACCTGTATCTGTTCAGCGAGCTGCCCAAGCGGGGCAACGAATGCTGGTGGGCACCGTCAGGTGTAGACGGCACCTATCTGCGTCTTGATAAATTGCTCCATCCTGAAGTCACCTGGGATTCCGGGCCGTTGAAGGTGGAGATCGTGGTTGCCAAGAACCCTTAGGCTGTTGAAAAAGGCCGCTCTGTTGAGTCTGGACGTCTCTGGTTGCCGGAGCTGATCCGTTACATAATTGTGTGAAAGTTTACACAATCGTAACATTGTACTGTTCGTAACAGTGATATACACAATAAGTTCCGTGATATTTTCAACTCAACAAGGAGGCAGCAATGAGCAAAAAGGAAAAGGCGGAGTTTGCATTGGCAGATGATTTTCAGGCGATGATCGCCGTTGTTCCTAAGCTGAACAACTTTATAAAAGTGCATAAAGAGATCGCGGCCGGATATCAAAAATACCGGAAAAACGGCGGCGAGGCGATTCCTGGCATCGAGAAGCATCTGGGGCTCAAGGAGCAGGAGAGTGCTGCTCCAGCCAAGAAAAAGAAAGCAGCGCCGGTAAAAAAGGTCGAAGTGTCTGAAGAAGGTGCTGAGGCAAAAAAGGCAAAAAAGAAGGTTAAAAAGTAAATACCGCCGTAGGCCGGAAGGCCATTTTAATACGAGAAGCACCCAGTCGTTCGCGCGGCTGGGTGCTTGACAAGAAGAGCAAGGATAAATTTTCCCGCGTCTTTTTTTACCTCATTTATTTAAAAAACAAACTCCCCAACCCCAGCGTCCGCCTCACATCCCACAGATTCATAAACAGCGCATCGAAACTCAAATTCCAGTATCATCCTCATACCCTGCTATCGAACCATTCCCTGACGATCAGATCAGTTCTCCAGTTTTTTTATAAGCACTGAAGAAGCACCGTGATTTGTCAAACTCGGTTGCTGCACGACCTGAAGGATCAGAAGTTCCTTGAGTGTTTCATCAAAGGAATAATCGGAAACATAATTCTGAGCTTTACTGGTACGCCACTTTTCATCCAGACTTGATCCGTTCCAGAACAGGGAATATACCGCGCCATGGTCATACGAGCGGGAATTACCCATCACCCAGAAGCTTTCATTTTTACCGACGAGAATCTCTCCACTGGATGAAACTTGAATTCGTTGATTCATAAAGATCCAGCGAGACTTGCTTCCGCTCTGCCGCATATTGGCGACATCATCTCTCAGAAAGTAGAGATCTGATCCGCCGAACTTGTCCTTGCTGCGCCAGAGCTCGTTCAAGTCCTGATCATACACAATCAGATAGTTGTCCGGGTTTATGACAACGGTAAAAATCTTGCCATCCTTTTCGCGAAACTGATTGAAGGTGTAGATATTGCCGTAACGGGGCATTTTGATAGGATTCTTCATTGTTACAACAGCGCCACTCCGGGTTGCTTCGGCAACATCGCCGTAAAAATCGTCTTCGCGCCCTGTGGTCTGTGCATAGAGTTTTTTGGGAGCACCCGCGAGGCTGGCAGCACGGAAGTAGTAGGGAAGACCCTTCTCCACCTGCACGAGTTTGTCGCCTCTGATCTGCCACACCTGTGAAGCCGGTTCGCCTGTGTGTATGGCTGTGACGTAGATATGGAGGGTGTCGTCGTTGCCATCAATGGTATCAAGTGAAATGATTTTATACCCGTCTCCAAGGTCCGCCTCCGAGATCAGGGTCATGTCAGCCCCCTGGTGGTAGTAAGAAATCCGGCGCTCTTCCGCCAGAAAAAGTTCACGGTCCCCGTTGACAAGTATTTTCCCGATTGCCATGAGATTAGCTTTACCGTTCAGGCGTCTGCTCAGCCAGTCACCAGTCGCGACCGCTTCCTGCACAACCGGTTTGATGAATCCTCCCTTTTGCGCTGAATCAGCGGCAACAACAGTTTTAATGCTTGAGGAGGAGGGGTGAGGAGTCGCGGCGGGTGGTCGCGCAGCCGGATGCATTTTGATCAGTCCGGCAGTAAGCTTTTCGGCCAGTTTGCCCATGGCGGGGATGATTTCACCATCTTTTTCCCCTTGGATGAATGCACGGGTTAGAACCTTACCGGCGGATGTTTTGGCGATTGTATCGAGGCTGTAGCTTTTGCCGAGGGCGATGTAGGTGCCACTGACAACGATCTCTGCATCTGCGGCGCTCTCCACGGCAATTATCTGGTCACCATTCAGGCGTGATGCCAACAGAGTCTGCAGCATCTGCCGCATCTCTTTGCCATTCTTTACCCCGGGAGCGCTTATCTCGTTTACAAATACCCGCATCTGCGCTGCAAAACCGCTCGCGGCTGTCAAGAGAACCAGTAGAGAGACTAACAACATGAGTAACTTCTTCATTATTTTCTCCAATCCGCAATCAGGTTGGCGGATTATAGCACAAAGTGTAAAAAAGGGGCGGGATCAACCCCGCCCCCCGCATGTTTCATGTCATGCAGCAAAGACTAGAAATTGTAGCTCAACTGCAGGTTGACTGCATATGGGTCATCATAATTTTTTGCATCATATGCACTACCAAGGAAGGCATACGCAACAGCTGTGCTGGCGCTCATGTTGTCGAAAATTTTATAACCGATCTGGGCATTAACTTCGGTGCCGATCCCCTTGTCTGTGCCCTTAGCTGTCTGGGCATAGCCGACGTTGGCATTATAGAATGTTTTACCCATGGTGCCTTCGTATCCGCCGAAGACACCCATAAAACCCTTTCCACCAGCAGTCATGTCGTTTTGGAGTACGGAATTGGAGGAGTTGATTTGCTGACCGCTACGAACAAGCAGCCACATATTTGCAGCGTTAAAATAAGTTTGCGAAGAACCGACAGTAACGAATGATTTTTCCTGGGTAGCAGTATCATCACCAGAGAGGTAAACGGCAGACAGATTAACAGCACCGGGACCAACCTTGGTCTTGGTTACGGCACCAAGCAAAACGGCTTTTATATCGCTAGTCGCAGTTTTGTCACCAAACTGGTAGGCAGCAAACGGCTTGACATTAACCGGTCCGGCAGTGATGTTGGCATCAACCCCTACCATGTGGAGCCGATCAAATTTTGTTGCTTTTGTAATTGCAGGCACTGTGATCCTTGCAGGTAATGTGGCTGTTGCAGGTGCAACAGTTGCGGCCACAGCCCGAGTGGAATCGTTAACAATATAATAGCTCGCGCCAACGGTTAAATCCTTACTGACAGCTAACTTTGCGTTTGCAACAAGCAGATCTGCAGTCGTTCTGGCAACATCAGTAGTCGCCTTGACAGCGTTATCATCAAAACGGAACCACCCAAGCATACCGGTAACTTTGTCGAATTTCTTCGTGGCAGCAACACCGGTCATATCAGCATTCAGGAAGAGGCTCTGATACGAATCAGACCAACCCTGGAGGCCGACCTTCATATTGGTTTTAGTGAGCGGCTCATTGAAATCGAGATAGATGTTCTTGGTCTCAAGTGTCAACGTGTCGGCATCCAGACTGCCGGCATCAGTACCTGTGGTGCCTTTATAATTATCGATTCCGCCAAAACGTGCATCAAGTTCGAAATGAGTTACCAGTTTCAGATCTGCATTGGCTTTTGCCGTGTACTGAAGACGGGCGCGCTGCTCTGCCATAAACCCGGAACCGGCATCTTCAGCAAGATTAGCACCGACCCCATTAAAGAAGTTTGTCTGGAAACCCATAAATTTGTACATACCGTGAAATTCGTTCTCAAATGCCATAGCCGGAATTGAAAGAGCCGTTAATGCGCCTACTGCTGTTGCAATCGCTACTGTTTTCTTGAAATTCATTTGTTTTCTCCCTGATTTAATGGTGGTTTAGACGATTACACACTGATAGTAATGTACAGCCGAAGATGTTTGAAACCGTTGCCTACTTCAACGTTTGCAGCAGATTGAATCAATGTTCTCCTCTCCTAGGTTTTTGATTAATAGTTTGACTCCATAAAAAAGGGGGCATCTCATAACTGCCCCTATAACAGGAGGTTACACATGAGTTGGTGGTTTGATTCCGGTTTATTCCGTGCGCCTCAACTCAGTGCGGAGTTAACATATCAGACGCTTGTTGCAGTAATGTGGCGAGGAAGTGAACTTCTTGTTAATTAATTATGAGGGGGCAATAAAGCGAGAGGCTCTGGCAGATGCTACATACGGTGGTGATGATAACGGAGAGAAAGAACGATTAGATCAGTGGCTGAACGTTTCCGGGATGATACGTGAGCCACGAGTGTGCAGGGGCGGCAGCGATGCCGCCCTTTTCGTTTGTGTGGAGTTTGAACGGCCGATTTGCTATAAAAGTGCGGTTGTTTTTGGTGGGAAGCGGGAACGCGCTATAGGAGAAAAACAATGACTAAAGAAACCGCCGTTAAACTGTTTGAACACCGGCAGGTCCGTACCAAATGGGATGAAAATAAACAAAAATGGTATTTTGCCATAGTTGACGTAATTGCTGTCCTTACTGATAGTCCAAATCCGCAAGTTTACTGGCGTGTACTGAAAAAACGGTTGCTTGCTGACGGAAACGAAACCGTTACAAATTGTAACGGTTTGAAAATGACCGCACCGGACGGCAAAATGCGACTTACGGATGTTGCCGACACGGAACAGCTTTTGCGCATTATCCAATCCATCCCCTCACCAAAAGCCGAGCCATTCAAACAATGGCTTGCCCAGGTGGGGTATGAACGAATCCAGGAGATCGAAAACCCTGAGCTTGCCCAGGATCGGATGAAGCAACTCTACGAATTGAAGGGGTATCCAAAGGAATGGATCGATAAACGCTTGCGTGGTATCGCCATCCGCCAGAACCTGACAGATGAATGGAAAGAACGGGGGATTTCGACGGAGCGGGACTTTGGAATTTTGACCGCCGAAATTGCCAAGGCAACATTCGGTGTGACCCCGGCTGAACATAAAGAGCTGAAAGGGTTGGCCGGGAAAAACAATAACATGCGTGACCATATGACCGATCTGGAATTAATCTTCACCATGCTGGGTGAAAAGGTGACGACTGAAATATCACAGACAGAAAAACCGGACACCTTCGAAAAGAACAAAAAAGTAGCCAAACGTGGCGGTGGCGTGGCAGGGACCGCTCGCAGGGAAACAGAGAAAGAGCTCGGCAGAAGCGTTGTCAGCACAAAGAATTATCTGACAAAAGAAATTCCGGATGATGGCACTAAATAATCAGTCTGTTTCCTTTTTCCGAGATTCAGCTAGCCTGATGAAAAGGGCAACGGCTAATTTACCTGAAAAACAGACTCCCCACCCCCAGCGTCCGCCTCACATCCCACAGATTCATAAAGAGCACATCAAAGCGCTCATGCGCCACCTGCTCCTCTTCACGTTCCCAGAAAAACAGCCTGCCGGCAGGGTACAGGTAACCGAAGGGATAGGCGGTCATGCTGATGCGCCGCCGGGCGACCAGCTCCAGCGGATAACGGTAGTGAGCCTCCTGGCGTTGAACCAAGATTTGGGCCTGTTGGCGCACCAGCCGCGCCCTTGAAAGAAGTGCCGCCGGAGTATGTGAGTGGTCAATGTTGCCAGTGTGTTCTCCACGTTTGGCCCATAACGCCCTCAATGTCAGCGCCCGGTGGCTTGCCCGCAGAGCGGTCACCCGCAGGCCACGCTCAAACTCCGACAGCAGCCTGGTCTTGGTCTCTCCAATTTGTCCTGCAGCGCGCAGTTGTTCAATCCTTATCTCCAACAGATCCACAACCTCACCCATATGCAGCGCATACGTTTCAAGATCGGCTAGCGGCTGAGCTAAGGCCTGCCCTGCCTCAGCCGGTGTCGCCTCAGTCAGCAGCCAGTTGTAGCGAAACTTCGGCTCCGGTTGAAACGGTCTGTTGAAGGGGGGCGGCAACTCCGAGAAAGGGGTCAGCGCCGCCATGAAGCGGAGCAGTTCCTTCTCCTTCAGATACCTGTTCTGCAACATCAAAGCTTCTCCCAGCAACTGTTGTAGCTCCCGGTCGCTGCTCAACTCCGTTAGTCGCGACAATGGGGCTGTCGGGCGCACCCTGCCGTTGTCCTTCAGTTGCCATGACCAGCGGGCAATGCTCCAGTCGATCAGCCAATAGCCCCATTCCCATCCGGATGAAAAGGTGAGATGGCCGCTCACGCCGAGGGCCGCCATTGTCTCGATATCAGCCCGGCGGACGTCCAGGTACGGCAGGAGCAGCAACGGCACCGACGTGTCGAAACCGACCCAATAGGAGGATTCCGGCCAGTACCAGGTTTCGCGCTTTTTGCTTTCGGCAATGGCAGCCTCAAGCATGAAGCGCTGGTTTGTGTTGCCGTACACCGGTGCTTTGGCTTCGGACGCTGAGTAGCACATGACGGTATGGATCATGATGCCGCTGCCTGGGAGTTTTGGTCGTCTGACTTTGGTGCCGTCCTTTGAACAGATGACATGGGTGGCATACATCAGGCGCGCTCCGTAGCGTTTTTCTACCTGCTGTTCGATGTGCATCTGCACGTCGGGGAGCAGTTTGTCCAGAAACGGCAGGTGTTCACCCAGAGTGACATCGAGGCTCACGTAGTCCCATGGCGCCTGGAAAAGCCAGGCCAGCGTATGGTCAACCTGCTTTTGATATGACGGAAAAGGTCGCAACAGGGTGATCGCCTGAAAGGCCTGCTGCTGGATCATGGAGAGTGAAATCTCGATGCCGCAGCGAATGCCGCGCCGGTGGGCATACTCCACGATGCGCCGGGCGTGGGGTGGCCATGTGTTGCGATCAACCTCACGCAGCAAAAAAAACTGGAAGGTGTTCTGCCCGTTGCGTGCCAGCCAGTCGAGGTAACCCTTCACCTCCTCAAAGGCGTTCGGCTGCAGCGGGTTCATAAGCTGCTCCGTCAGTTCGATCGGGTGCTGGGTATGGAGATGAAAGCCCCGTTTTTCGAAGCGGGGCGAGCCGGCAAATGAGAACCGCTCCGGGAGTGGCCAGCTCTTGTGGGACGGAATGATGCTTTCCCGTGGATGATAAAATCTGAAACCAAGTTTTTCCTGCAACAGGCCGTATAAACCGGCGGCAACTCCTTCAGGGGAAACGGCTGAGAGGCGAAGCGTTATGGTCCTGCCCATTCTTTTTGATCGCCAGCGATAGGAAGCATCGGGTACGGCGGTACAGAGATAGGGGCGCACCGAAGGTCCCGGGATACAGAGATCCCTGCTTGCGCTGACGTCCGGCAGGACAATCCGCACCCGGCAGTTGCGTGCGTTGCGTGTCATCCGAGCGCCGGGGAAAGAACGGGGCAGCAGTGCTTCAAAATCAATAATAGCCAGGGAGGCGACAGGATTGGCGCGCAAGTTCTTTGAAGCATCTATGGAAATGACCAGGGGGCGTGCGTGGGAAATCTGCACTCCAAAAGCTACTGCGAGGGCGGTCAAGATGAGCAGGCGTGTGAATCGCGTCACAGCAGAAGAACTGTCAGGCGCTGGCGAGGTTGCGGTCATTGACCGCACTCAACAGTATCGAACCATAAGCCGGATGCCATAGCAAAAGTCCCCCTCAAATCTTAAAAGTCTAGCAGATTACGCAGGGCATCTGTGTAGCAATAGAGCAACGTTATGGTTACAAACAGGTAGGCATGCTGTGTCAAGTATTAATCGTGACTAAGGTTTTTCAGAGTTGGAACCCTATTGAAATATAACATTTGGTAGCCTTGCTGCGATCAGGAACCATATTTCGCAGAGGAGGAACTTTTGATGTTAAACAGAAGCAGAAAAACCAGATCGGCAGTTGCAATCGTGATAATTGCCCAATTTGTCCTGTCACTTTCAGGGTGCGGGACAACTTCGACAACACAGACGTCAGCGGTCAAGAACGTTATCCTGGTTGTTGGTGACGGTATGCAGTTGGAGCATGAACGTGCCGCCAACAACTACTTGTTCGGCAACTACTCTGACGGGCTGGCCTTTTGGAAGTTTCCCTATCAGGGGCAGTCAACGACATGGGATGTCACCACGTACAATAAGTACGCCACTGTAGCGGGCACGTCCCTTTGGAGTGCGGCTGCATCCAGTGCAGAAGATGCGACGACGTTTGACGCACTGATGGGGTACGATCCGTCCAAAGGGGGCAAGCTCCCCTGGCCGCTGGACACCAGTGGAGACAAAACATATCTGCTGACTGCCGCTACAGACTCTGCTTCGGCGGGCACGGCACTGGCCACCGGCTACAAAACTGATGACGGCAATGTTGCCTGGAAAACCGGTGATCCGGAAAACGGCCGCTTGCAGACCATCGCCGAGATGTACCGCTATCAGAAAAAGGCTGCCATCGGCGTTGTTAGTACCGTTCCGTTCACCCACGCCACCCCGGCCACTTTTGTAAGCCACAATAAATCCCGCAACAATTACAAGGATATCGGCTATGAAATCATTAATTCGGTCAAGCCCGAGGTGGTGATTGGTGGCGGGCATCCAGACTACACGACCAGTTATATGAACACTCTGGATTACACTATTCTCAAGGAGTCTACAGAATATGTGCTTGCCGAGCGGCAGACCGGCGTGGACGGCAACACGACCATTGCTGCCAAGGCCACTGAAGCGGTTGCAGGCGGAAAGAAGCTGTTTGGTCTGTTTGGTAACAGTGGCGGCCAGTTTGACTACAATGTTCCTTCCGATACAGCCGGGACGCCATCCGTAACCCGTGGATCAATCGAGAATCCGTCCCTTGCCGAAGCATCAAAAGCGGCACTGAAGGTATTAAGCCAGAACAAGAATGGTTTCTTCCTCATGGTTGAGCAGGGGGATATCGACTGGGCAAACCATGCCAACGATTTCAAGAGTATGGTTGGTGGCGTTTACGACCTGAACGAGACGGTCAAGGCCATTGAAACCTATGTGGATCAGCCGGGTGACAGCGTTGACTGGAATAACACTCTGGTCATCGTTACGTCCGATCATGGCAACAGCTACATGCGCCTGGACAGCACCAAGCCGCTGCAAAAGGGTGAATTGCCGCTGCAGAATGCAAATAGCGTCGCCGTCGGTTCTTATACACCGGCGTATGTATACCCGAATGGCGAGGTTACCTATAGTACGGGTGGCCACACCAATGAAATGACCCGTGTCTATGCAAAGGGCGCAGGCACAAATCTGCTCAGTGCTTCGGAAGGGTCATGGTACACAGGAACTAAAATTATCGATAATACCCAGATATTCTGGGCAATGCTCAAGTCCCTTGGTCTGACGGACCAGAACAAACAGGGTTCCATGGCTTCAATGGTGGGACGATTCGTTACCGGCACATACGGAACGTCAGCTGCCGAAATAGTCGCCTTTCACCCCTCATCAAAAACGGCATATGTGATTAACGGCGCTGCCAATCGGCTTGAAATTCTTGACGCTTCCACATTGGGGACAACGGCCGTTGCCAACCCGCTCACAGCACATAATATGACCGGGACACAGATGGCGTTTCCGGCAACGACAACGGTGAAGGTGGCTGGGGCCGATACGGCCGTAAACATCGGTGGCGGGCCGAACAGTATCGCGGTTCATGGTGATCTTCTGGCGATAGCTGTCGGTGCTTCGCCAAAGACGGACAAGGGTGTGGTCATGTTTTATAATATTGCCGGCTATAACGCCCGCAGCCCGCACTTTATCAAAGCGGTCCAGGTTGGCAGTCTTCCTGACATGGTGACGTTTACCCCGGATGGCGGCAAGGTTGTGGTTGCCGATGAAGGTGAGCCGAGTGACGATTACCTGACCGATCCGGAAGGAACAGTTGCAATCATCGACGTGACTGCGGGGCAGCCGGCAGACACGGCCACCATTGCCGATTTTAATGCCTTTGATGCCGAGAAAGCCACCCTGGAGGCAGCCGGTGTAAAATTTGCCAGCCCCGTTACAACAACTGTTTCCCAGGATCTTGAACCGGAGTATGTTGCAATTTCAGACGACAGCAAAACAGCCTATGTGACGCTGCAGGAAAATAATGCGATCGCTGTGGTAAACCTCACGACTAAAACCGTAACAAGCATCAAACCACTGGGATTCAAGGATTACAGCCTGACCAAAAACGCCCTTGATATCAGCGACAAGGATGGTACCGCCGGAGCTGCCAGCGTCAAATTCCAAACAGTGGCCGGATTGTACGGAATGTACCAGCCCGATACTATTGCAACATACATTTCTGGTGGCGCCACCTATCTTGTTACCGCCAACGAAGGGGATGCCCGTGCCTACACCGGCTACAACGAAGAGGTGCGCGTGAAGGATCTTTTTGGCAGTCTAAACCCAGCCATGCAAACAGCCTATACAGCCGCCGGAGGGGATAACGGTCTGGGCCGTTTGAGAGTTACCAATGCCATGGGGCTCAACAGCTCCGGGCTTTACGAGAAGCTGTATGCTTATGGAGGTCGCTCGTTCAGTATATGGGACTCTAGCGGCACACTTGTTTTCGATTCAGCTTCAATGCTCGAAAGAATGACCTCGGCGCTTTTCGGCAGCAAGTTCAATAACAGTTCGACCGAAAACAAAGGTGACAGCCGCTCCGATGACAAAGGGCCGGAACCGGAAGCTCTTGCCATAGGACAGGTTGGGACCAAGACCTATGCTTTTGTCGGACTGGAGCGGATGGGCGGCTTTTTCATATTTGACATAACCACCCCGACTGCTCCGGAATTTGTTGAGCACGTGATGAACAGAGATTTGTCGGCAGTTTTCACCATTGATGATACAGGGGCGGCGCTTCATACAGGCAGCTATGCCACGGCGGGTGATCTGGCTCCCGAAGGGATGAAGTTTGTATCCGCGACGGCAAGTCCTACCGGCAAAGCGCTCCTGCTGATCGGCAATGAGACGAGTGGTACGGTAAGCGTCTACCAGATAAACGAAAGGTAATGGCGATGGAGTAAAAAAGAAAGCTTCAGGCAGATGCATCATGGAATACCTGTCTGTCTACTTTCTTTACGTGACTGATTGCAATAGCGCGGGGACCGGTGGCAAGGTTCCCGCGCTATTTTTTCGACCAAAATATGAGATTTAACGCCCAAGCCCCATGCCCTCTCCTTGACTCACATTTCACCAACTTGTCACCCCCATGTAACTTCACTCTTGCTATCTTAATGACCTTGAGGTTATCCGGGTGTTTTCTCCTCCTCATCACCACTATTGCAAGGGAAAATCATGAACAGACTGATTATTAACAAGTACCTGCTGACGCAGGAGGTGGCTACATTTGATAATGGCACGGTGCTCTATCTTGCCGAGGATATCGCCAACGGAGTTTCGTATTTCATAAAGGCTTTCAAGGGCGGGGAGAATAATGATGCCGACAGGTTGCGGGATTATTTTTATGGGGAGGCCAAAAAACTTGCCCACCTGAACCATCGCAATATTCTCCAGACAATCGATTTTTTCGAGGAGGGGTACACCTTTTACCTCGTGCAGGAGCATGTCGTTTCGTACCGCCTGGATGAAATCATCAAGCACCACAGCGGTAACAAGGAGTTGCCGACGCTGCATGTCATCAAGCAGGTGCTGAAAGCGCTCTCGTTTGCCCATAGTCGCGGCGTAATCCATCGGGGTGTCAGCGCCTCAAACGTTTTTGTAGCCAAAAACGGACTGGTCAAGCTGGATGGGTTCGGTGCGTCCAGCCATCTGCCGCTGGAAGCGGGTACCGGAGCCAACTTCTTTGCCGCTGCCGCTTATATGAGCCCGGAGCAGATCGTGAACCCCAAAGAGATCGATCACCGCTCCGATGTCTATTCGGTCGGGATGCTTATCTACCAGATGCTGACCGGCGCACCTCCCCGTGAAGCGGGTTCTACGATCATTCAGTTGATGCGGCAGATGGAGGAAGATATCCCTGATATTCGCGGAAAGCTTCCCACGCTTGATCAGGATCTCGTGGAAATAATTCACCGAGCCCTTTCCCGTTCGCCTGATCAGCGCTTTCAAAGCTGTGATGAGTTTTTAGCCGCTCTGGAACGCTATCAGCACCGTGACGATTTTGTCCGTGCCGAGCAACAAAAGATGACTGAAGCAAAACAGCGCCGCCGTAAATATGCACTGCGCGGTGTCTTTGCCGCAGCCATGCTGGCGGTGCTGACGTGGGGCGCGTGGTACCAGTTTTTTGCCGAGCGGATTGAAACGGTACTCAGGCTGCAGGGGTCGAACACCATCGGCGCAAAGCTCGCTCCGGCGCTGGTGGAAGAGTTCCTGAAACGGAAGGGAGCGCGCAGTGTCAGGCGTGAAGCCGGCGCGAACGAGGAAGAGGTCAGGGTTGTCGGCAGTATGGGAGGGACCCGGGCATGGGCGGTTGAAATCAAATCCCATGGCTCAACCACCGCCTTTGAAGGACTTGAAAAAGCGCAATGCGATGTCGGGATGGCTTCGCGCTCTATTAAGAAAGAGGAAGTTGATAAACTGTCCGCATTGGGCGATTTGACCCAGTACGGCAGCGAACATGTCATCGGACTTGACGGCCTCGCGGTCATTGTTAATGTCTCCAACCCGCTTTCTACTGTCGACAAGGATACGCTTGCCGCTGTTTTTGCCGGGGAAGCCGGCTCCTGGAAAGATGTCGGCGGCAATGATAAGCCAATAGGACTCTACGCCCGCGATGACAAGTCGGGAACGTATGACACTTTCAAGAGTCTTGTCCTGGATAAGAAAAAATTGAGCGGAAACGCCAAGCGTTATGAGGATAGCAACAATTTGTCCGCCGATGTCGCTAGCGACCCGGGTGGTATCGGATTCATCGGGCTGCCGTATATAAAAAGCAGCAAAGCGCTTGCCGTATCTGCAAGTGCTGCCGGAAGTGCGATTTATCCGAATGCATTTACCGTTGCACAGGAGGAGTACCCGCTGTCACGCCGCCTCTATATGTATGTTCCGCCAAAGACCGGTAATCCGCTCGTCAGAGATTTCATGGAATTTGTGCTTTCGGACGATGGTCAGGAAATTTCGGAAAAGAACGGTTTTGTTTCACTGAAAGTGCGGACCGAAACACCGGTGCTGCCGGACAACGTACCGGCGGAGTTCAGAGCCGTAGTCGATGGTGCCGAACGTTTGTCGCTCTCCTTCAGGTTTCGCCCCGATACAATCAGTTTCGACAACCGTTCCCGGCGCGATTTCGACCGCTTGATTCACGCTCTTGATCGCAAGGAGTTGCAGGGACGTAAAGTCATGTTGTTCGGCTTCAGCGATGCGAGCGAAGGGAATAAATCAAAGGAGGTCGCCGAGCAGTGGACGAAACTGGTGGCGGGAGAACTGACGGCACGCGGTGTCAAGCCGGCGGTTGAAATGGGCATGGGATCAATCATGCAGCTGGCAGAGGGTGGCACCAAGGTCGGAAAGCTCCGCAATAACAGGGTAGAAGTATGGCTGTCCCGTCGATAAGCATGCATACGACTGCAGTGGATGATAACTCCCGGATTGGTGAGATGCCCCCATCAATGCTGGAAAAGGCCCGCGAGACTCTTGCCGCCTATTTCATGTTTTCCGCTTCGGAATGCGCCGATATGTCGGATAGTATTGTCTTGTCTGTCCTGCTGGCCAAAAAGGAGGCCATCGAGCGGAATGACCAACGCTTTGAGCATGTTATGCTCGACATTGGCACGTATTGCGACGAACGCCTTGATGTTTCCGGCAATACCGGGAAAAGAGCCCGGAATAACTTTCTTCGCCTGGTGGGAATGATCCAGCGGACGGAGGAAGCGTCGAAGTGCATCAACAAAATGGTGTTTTTTGCCCGGGGCATCCCCGATTACGAGACCTTGAACATTCTTGCGGGCATCTGGAATGAGTTGAATGCCGTCAAGCCGGGGCTTTTCAGGGAATTGCTCCTTGAAAATCTCCTTGCCAGCGACCTGCCGGGCAGAATGGGACGCAAGCGATTGACAAATCTTATGGAAGGGTTCGAATGCCTTTCACGGGGAGAGGGAACCATATGGGATATCCAGCAGCGGCTGGAACGGGTTGAGCGGGAAGAGAAAATACTCGTCACTGTTGTGACCACCATCCAGGAAGCGATCGGCAATAGCTACGGATGGGTTGCCGGTGACGGCGAGCGTGATACGATCAAGCGAATTATATCTATCGAGCTGCGACACCGGCGTCTTCTGAACGGGGATATTCCGGACAACCTCTTCGATGTCGGCCTGCGGCTCGCAAAAAGTTCGCTCCTCTATATGAACACGCTGCTCCCCATCATTGTCTCACAGGGTGATGCCGGTTTGAGGGAGGAGTTCGTCAGGGATTCGGGATTGGACCGGTTGCTCGTGGAGGAGTTGGAAGAATTCTGGTGTGCCCGCGAAAACATCCCGCACCATAGGCTGGTCCCGATCAGGGGCACTGTATAAATATCCCTCCCTTCCGCTCTTTCATCCCGGTCATGAGGGTGCCGTCATGGTGTAACGAACACTTTGCCAACACGGCACACCGTCGTAACGAGCACTCTGCTACACTTTCCCCATATTATCCGAAGGGAGACAATCATGAATATTTCACCTCTCAATACGAACGCCCTTACCAGCACCGCCATTATCGCCTTGAAAAATGCTTATTACCAATGCAGCGATTGTGCGGCAAAAGAATCAATTGTCACCGCATCGAAAGCGATAATCCAGTTGTATCATGACCTTGATGAATATAACCGCCAGGGCGCTACTGCTGAAAACGACAGCGCCTTTGATCCCAGCGAGTATTGCGCCGCTGTGTAATGGCATGACAATGTAAGAAAGAGGACGTTTCGGCGACATTAACAGCGTGTGAAGGCAAAAGTTTTCCGCTTGCAGTCGACGATACAGGCTCAAAAGGGGGGTAATAATGCGAGAATGTATGACAAAACCACTGACACGTAGTTATTCCGGTTGTCTGCAAGAGAACCCGACATGCGAGTATGCCTTCAGTTTCGGTTTCAGTTATTTGTGTAATCATCCCCGGCACAAGGATTTCCATCCGGGCAGGGATTCCTCCGGTGATCTGACCGATCCCAATACGCTGTACCTGAATCTGAGAGAATCACGGCGACGCACATATCTCTCCGGGGTCAAGGAATTTATCGATAATCTGGAGCATGAAGCCCACTGACTCTTATCGGTTCTGGTGGTGGAACCGGAATGTTATCCGCGTATAGATGTCGCATGATATCTCCTGCTGCCAACTGCTGGCAGGGTTGACGTCAGGTCGCGTATGTATTTTATTTCACAGGAGGTTTCGTATGGACTGTCCAAAGTGTAAAGCCAAGATCGGTGTTATGAATCATGAGATAATGGTCGGCTCGGGTATTGTGGAGGGTACGCGGTGCGTCATATGCGGTTACTGGTCTCAGCCGTACCAACCCTGCAGGCCGAAGCACAAAGCACCATCGCCCGGGCATTAATGTCACAGGAAAATTTCGCGCATGAAACATGTCTGTAACCTGAGTGCGTTATAGTGCCTGAAAACCACCGGGGGAGTCGTACAATGAAAATCAAAACCAGACTCTACATGAGTTCCGCCATCAGTATTCTTGGTATCATTGCTGTCGCTGTTTTCAGTTTGGTCACGATTCTGATGGTCAAGGATAAAATCACGCAATTAACCTCCCATTCCACGCCGCTTCAGGTAAAAACCGTCCAATTTCAGCAGGCGGTGGAAAAACTTTCCGCAGATCTTTTGCAGCTTGGCCTCGCACAGGACCCCGAGGATGTGAAGCAGATCTCGGCGTCAATTTCCCACAGCAAGGAAAACCTCGAGCGGATCAACGGCGAGATCGGTTCTCTTAAGAAGGCGCCGATGGATATCGGCATATTCTCGGAGTTGCATGATCAGGTGTTGAGGGCAACCGACGAAAAATTCAAGAGTATGGCCGTGTTTAAAGAAGAGGCCTCCCGCATCAACGGGTCGATGGTCCGTGTTGATAAATCGTTGTCCGAGTTAAAAGATCTTATATCCAGTCTGGTTATCAGCGCCTCACGCCGGGCAGCCACCGCCACAAAAACCTTGAATGCGTCGATAAGCGATAGCAGCAAGGTCCCCGAACTTCTGGTCGATGTGAAAAATTTCCGCAATGAAGTCGATATTGATATTCAGATGAACAAGAAGATCAACGATATTAATGACCTCGTCTACTCTATTGGTGTGGATGCGAAGCTTCTCGATGCCAAAGCACGCATGATTATGCTGAGTGAGAATCCGGCTGAGCTGGACCGGGCAACCGCCGAAGTCCAGGCGATCCAGGCGCGTATCGTCAGGAATATGTCCGAGGCCGGCAGGAGGGTCAAGGAGATCAAAAATTCCGGTTACGTCGATGACACCGTAGCGGCCATCAACACCTCGGTTGGCAGTGCGGGCAGATCTTTGCGCACCATCAGTGCTTCGCAGCGCACGGTGCTGGAAAATATGGCGCTGGTTGACAGCTCGGTGAAAAAGGTCAAGGAGGTTGCCCGGGAACAGGGACATAAGAGTGAGGCGAATGTTCAGTCCGCAGCAGAGGAACAGCAGAAATTTGTTAATCTTGTCATCCAGAGGGTAGACCTGTTCAAAAAGCTGCTGGTCGGCGGCTCACTGGCGGTCGTTCTGCTGGTACTGTTCCTGACGATATCAACGACCTTCTGTATCGTCAGATCACTTGGACGGCTGAATACGTCGATCGTGACGATAGCCGAAAGCGGAGATTTTACCCGCACCGCTGAAATCATGAATGATGACGAATTCGCCGTAACAATCAACGCCTTCAACAAGCTGCTGGACTCCTTCTCCAGGATTCTGGCCATGGTTGCAGATTCCTCGGGAAAGCTTACCGGAACTTCGCAGCAATTGACCAGCACGGCTCAGGATATTCACTGCACGACCCGGGAGCAATCGACCAGCGTCGGCCAGGTTGCCGCCGCAGCGGTGGAAATGTCCCAGACTATCGCCCTTGTCTCCCGGAACAGTTCCCGAATAGCCCAATCTGCCGCTGATGCCCGTGAACTTGCGGCCAGTGGTGCCGATGTTGTACGGCAGGCCGGAGAGGAGGTGCAGGAGATCGCCCGGGCGGTACAGCAGTCCACCCTGGTGATGCAGGCCCTGCACGAACGCTCCCAGCAGGTCGGCGAGATTGTCGATGTCATCGTCGAGATTACCGACCAGACCAACCTTCTGGCGCTCAATGCCGCCATCGAAGCGGCCAGGGCTGGCGAGCACGGGCGCGGCTTTGCCGTGGTGGCTGATGAGGTGCGCAAGCTGGCGACCAGCACCGCCCGGGCAACAGTCGGCATTACCGAGCGGGTCAAGGCTATCCAGGCCGATGCCGGGCAGGCGGTCTCCGCCATGAATAAAAGCCTGGAGCGGGTCAAGGTTGGCGTCGAATATTCTGAACAGGCCGGGGCTTCACTGAGGCAGATTGTCGCGAGTGGTGCTTCATTGCAGGGGATGGTCAGTGAAATTGCGACCGCAACGGTGGAGCTTTCCGCGACAGCGGAACAGATCAGCACCGACATTGTCGCCATCGAGCGGGTCTCGGCGGAGACCGTCAAGGCCGCTGCCGCGATTGCAGCTGAATCCGATGCCCTGGCCGGACTTTCGGTTGAACTGAAGGAGGAGATCAGCCGTTTCAACCATAACGGGCAAAGGTCTCCGGCTGTCATTACGGGGGCAATCGTCGGACGCGCTGAAATGAACCGCGTGCCCTGGCTGAAACCGAGTGAAGCGTGTGCCGCATAACATGTGGTTTGTCGCTTGTAACCTCGTGCGCTTGTGATATTTTATAACAATGGAGGGTAACTGCCATGGCATGTATGAACAGCAGAAACGCTGGTAAAACACTACGCAACAGAGTGGAAACGCAGCTTGATGCACCGGGTCCCAGCTATGAATGGGAGGAACTTGTGCAGAAGCTGTGTGCCTCGGATGATGCCGGACTGCATGAAATCGGCGTGCGGGAATCGGAGCTTCTGCGGCAGAAATGCCCTGACTGTCTGGTGCTTAAAAAAGGCTGAAGAGTATGGACTTATTTACCTTCAAAGCATTTGCCTTCGGCGGCGAACTCGACCTGAACCGCCTGGCCGTCAAGCTCGGCATCTCCCGCAAGTATCGTTGGGAAGAGCCGATGAAGCTCAATCCGGTGACGTTTGCATTAGCAGCCGGCAACGATACGGAGCGGGTCTATCTCTATTACTTCGGCGGCGTGGTGTTTCTCAACTGTTCCGGCGATCTCATCGCCCGCTTTCTCGACAGCATCCCGCAATACGCCGAATCTCTGAAGGGGCAGCCCCAGCTGCCGTATCGTGAGGAATACCGGCTGAAGATTGACCCGGATTCCAGGCCGGTCATAGACAACGATTGTGCTGTCATGCCCCGTTACAGTCTGGCCTTTCTTGACATCATCTGTTTTGTCATCGCCAAATCGGTGGCGCTGGAGCGTATTGAAGAGCGGATCGACGTGGTCTTCGACGAGGTCGAAGTGTTGATTGCCAATCTGGGGCGGGGCAAGCTGGAGCTGCCGGACCGCGACATGGCGCGGCTCGCCTCCTCAATCATCAGCTTCAAGTTCACCTCGATAGCCCATATCATGGTGCTCGATAAACCGGAGATCACCTGGGACAACCCCGAGGCCGACCGCCTCTACAGCACCATGGCCGGCCTGTTCGAGCTGAACCAGCGCTATCTGGAGATAAAGCACAAATCCGAGACGCTGCTGGATATGACCGATGTTTTCAGTAACCTTTCCCATGCCCGTCGTTCCGCCCGCCTCGAATGGATCATCATCATCCTCATTGCTATCGAGATTGTTATTTACCTGATGGAGATGTATCGCGGACATTGATTCTTCTGCCTGTTATGCGCTATGCTCCGCTGCCGAAGAGTCATGCCCCGGCTGCTTCTGTTCGGGCCCCTTTTCCAGTTCAATTGATGGTGCAGAGGTTTTATGAGTAACCACGAAGAAATTCAGGAGTATCTTGCCCAGATAAAGGCGCTGCTCGGTAGTCTCGAACTGCCGGAAACTGCGGACAATACACAGATCGAGCTGGAATTGCGGCGTTTGTTGGAATCTCTCGCCAACGAACAGATAGCTCGCATTCTCGAGGAGTTGACCGCCGATGAACAGCAGGCCCTTTGGCCGTTTGTCCCCGATGCGGTAAAAGAGGAGATCCTGCTGGAGGTCGAGGATTCGGTCCGCGTGGAGTTGCTCTTTGAGGTGACCCCGCAGATACAGAGCAGGAAGATCCGGGTGTTTGACCTTCACGAAGGGCGTTTGCGCCAGATCCCCATCGAAACCCGCGACGATCTGGCCAAAGCCCGGCCGATCTGGATCGACCTGGTGACCCCCGAAGATAACGAGCTTGCCTGGACCGGCGAGGTGTTTGGCGTGGAGCTGCCTGATCCGCGGGAGTTGACCGACCTGGAGACCAGTGCCCGCTTCTATGTGGAGGACAACGGCGAGGTGCATCTGCACTCCGATTTTCTCCTTGACCGGGAGGACGAGTCGCGCAACGTCATGGTGGCGTTTATCCTCAAAGAGGGGACCCTTTTTTCGATCAGAAACGAGGAACTGCCGGTCTTCCGTCTCCAGCGTCTGCGTGCGAGGGCCCAGTCCGGCTACGTGACCGAGGCAAAGGATGTCCTTTTGGACCTTTATGCCGCCGATGTGGAGTATTCGGCCAACGCCCTTGAGGATGTGTATTCGGAGCTTGAAGCGGTGGGGAAGCAGGTGTACGGGACGAGCATGACCGACGAGGAGTCAGCGAAGATTCTCGCCTCCATCGCCGAGGAGGAGGACGTTAACGGGCGCATCCGCCGCAATGTGCGTGATACCCGGCGGGCCCTGTCGTTCCTCATGCGCGGTAAATTTCTGTCGGAGGCACAGCATGAAGATGTGCGCGAGATCCTGCGCGATATCGAGTCTCTGGACGGGCATACCGCATTCCTCTTCAACAAGATCAACTTCCTCATGGACGCCATCGTCGGCTTCGTCAACATCAACCAGAACAAGGTCATCAAACAGCTGACGATCATCAGCATCATTTTCATGCCTCTCAATTTTCTGGCCGGTGTCGGCGGCATGTCGGAATACTCGATGATGACGAAACGGATACCGTGGCCGGTCTCATACACCATCTTTACCCTGGCGATGGTGCTGGTCGGCTGGATCACCTACGTCTGTCTGCGCTATTTCGGCAACAGCAAGTTAAAGGGCAACCCGGCAACAATCAGGAAGGTCGTGTAGTCATCAGGCGTATTCTAAGCTAGAATGCTGATAAATAGAGGACTTAAAGCAAAAAACGGGATTCTTCTTTTGGGAGAATCCCGTTTTTTTTGTTTATAACTTTTCAGCGTCTTCCGGTTAGTTTTTTGCAATTACCTTAAAAGTCCCCCCTACACTTGCGGGAGGGGAGGCTAAATGCAAAGACCAAACCGGACACTGCTGATTCAAAATAAATGTGGGAGTTGTGTTATGGCGATGACAGATTATATTGAAGAGCGCTATGATGATACTTTCGAATCGGTATACCGCTCACTCTCCCGGATGGTAGAGCAGGACTGTGTCCGGGCAGAGTGTTACATCCGGGGGATCTTGAAGGGGGTGTACGTCAGGCAGGGGAATGACTGGACCGGCCGCGGGGCCATCGGCAATGCCGGGCTCGACGCCTCCATAGCGGCCTATGAATGTATTCTGGCGGATATGAATGACCGCCATACAAACGGCAAAGGAGAGATCAGCCATGAAAAACAAACTTGAGCAACTGTTTTACTTCGGCCTCGGGAGCGCCCTGATGGCCAAGGAAAAGATCGAACAGGCGGGGGAATCAGCCCGCAGCAGCGTGGAGGGGAGCGATCAGAAGGCCCGCGAATTCTTTGATCAGGCGGTGGCAAAGGGAAGTGAAGAGCGGGAGCAGGTAAAGGGGAATATCAAGGAGCTGCTGAAGGAGGCGATAGACGAGCTTGGCCTGGCGACCCGCGCCGACGTGGACGCGCTGCGGGAAGAACTGGCCAGGCTGCGTCAGGGGCAGTCCTGATCCGGTGAACAGCGTGTCACAGCTGATACGGCTTTATCGCCCCGCCCGGATCTACACCGTGTTCCGGGTGCTGCTGACGGTTTTTCTGCTGATCCGGGGGCGGCCCGGCTGGCTCGGCGTGGGGCCGTTGGCGCCGAGGGAGCTGGTCGGTGCCATCGAACGGCTTGGCGCCAGCTTCATCAAGCTCGCACAGGTGCTGGCCACCCGCGCCGATTTTTTCGACGCCGGCTATCTGGAAACGCTGAGGCAGCTGCACGACCGGCTGCCGCCGATGCCGGATGATGATTTTCAAGAGGTCTTTGCCCGGGCTTTTGGTGCTGGAGACTGTTTCAGCAGTTTCGACCGGGAACCGCTGGCCTGCGCCTCCATCGGCCAGGTCCACCGTGCCCGCCTGCACAACGGCGATCAGGTGGCGGTCAAGCTGCGTCGCAACCGGATCGAACGGGTCGTGCGGGCGGATATCCGGCTGCTCGGGTGGTTTTTGGCCCTGCTGCGGCCACTGTTCTCGGAATATACCCGCAACTCCATTGAGGCGGTGCTGGCGGCTTTCAGCCGTACCATCCTGCAGGAAGTGGATATGCAGACCGAACTGGGTAATCTGGAGCGTTTCCGTCAGGCCTATCCGGGTTCCGGCATCCGCATGCCGGTCCCGTATCCCGCGGTCAGCTCTCGCGATGCCCTGGTGATGAGCTTCGAGGAGGGCTTCCGCTTTGACGACCGGGAAGGGCTCCGCACGCTGGAGGTTCCCTTTGCCGGACTGATGGAAAAGCTGGTGCTGTTCTACACCGAGCAGATACTGGTCAAGGGGTTCTTTCATGCCGACCCGCACCCCGGCAACCTGCTCGTCACCTCCGGCGGCGAACTGGTGCTGCTGGATTTCGGCATGGTCAGCCGGATTCCCAATGCGACCCGCCTGGCGATGATTAATGCGGTCAAGGCCGCGTACGAGCGGGATTTCGAGCTGCTGATCCAGGCGACCCGCAAGCTGGGGATCATCACCGACAGCGCCCCCCAGGATGAGCTGACCGCTCTGTCGGAAGAGATCTTCCGCATTTTCGACAACGATCATTTAAGCGCCACCAGCATGCAGGAGCTGGCCTTCGGCGTCATGGGGGCCCTGAAGGATTATCCCTTCAAGCTCCCGCAGGAAATCGTCTACGTCATGCGCGCCAGCTCGATCATCGAAGGGCTCGGCACTAACTACATCGATAACTTCAACGGGATCAAGGATATCCTGCCGATCCTGAAGGCCAACCTGACCCGCGCCCTGGGTGAACACAGCAGCGTCTGGGGGCTGGTCGGCCATGAGCTGGCCCAGCTGCCGTTGACGCTGGTCAAGGGACGCCACCTGGTGGACACCCTCCAGCAGGGGGAACTGGTTGTGCGCCTGTCGGAAGAGGACCGGTGTGCGCTGGTGCGGCCGCTGATCCTCTGGCTGCAACGGCTGGCCTGGAGCGCCCTGCTGGTGGCAGCGGCGTTTTATCTGCGCGGGGCAGCATTTCCCGCAGCAGGATCGTTATCACTCGCCTGCTTCGGTGCGGCTGCAGTGCGGCTTTTATGGGGGAAAAAGAGCGGGTAAAGCTGTATGGCAAGAGTGGGAGAGGTGATTGCTCGTTACGGTGTGCAGAGCGGCTTCGTATCGTTTATCCGCTCCGGTTGATGCCTGGGTGGCGACAGGCTGTAGGAGTCGCGCAGCGCGCGCAGTTTATCGATCTGCAGGTCAAGCTCCGCAAAGCCGCTCCGCAGCGGCAAGCGGACCCATCCGGCCAGGGACGCCAGCCAGCCGCCCATCGCTAACACAGCCCCGCCGCTATTGAGCTGTCTGTCGTGACACCATTTTCCCTGCCCGGTACGGTCATCGGCCGGTGGCAGGCCCCGCAACGGGTTCCATCCTGTAGCCGTGCCCAGAGCACCCTGTTCTCCGAGTCGCACCAGTCGCAGCACCATACGTAGTAGTCTTCGTTTAATTTGATTTTCATCTGTGTCCTCCTTAGTTTTTTTCAGTATATACAAGTGATATTACAATCATGTTAATATCGGATAAATTCTTTGTTAATTTATTGCCCTGGAGCCGTGTCACGGGACAAAATCTACAAAATCTTCATACGCATGCAACATGTTTGTAACAATTGCATGGTATAAGAGAACGACACATAAGTGGAATTGTGTGAGCTGAGTGCCGATCTGGGACAGGGGACCTACATGAAGAGAGTGCTGATTGTCGAAGATGAAAAGGATCTGGCGGAACTCCTGGCGTTCAATCTTGAGAAAGAGGGGTATGCCACAACCTGTATCCATGACGGCAAGCAGGGGCTGGAGCGAGCCGTCAGCGATATCCCCGACCTCATCCTGCTGGATCTCATGCTGCCGGGCATGCTCGGCACCGAGGTTTGCAAGGCGCTGAGGAAAGATCAGCGCACGGCCCAGATACCGATTATCATGATTACGGCAAAAGGGGATGAAATTGATCGGGTCGTCGGCTTTGAGGTCGGCGCCGACGATTACATCGTCAAACCGTTCTCGATGCGCGAGGTGGCGCTGCGGGTCAAGGCGGTCATGCGGCGCCTTGATGGTGGCGTTCAGGCCGTCGCTGCAGATCTGTTCACCATCGGCGATATCGCCATCGACAAGAAGCGTCACACCGTCACCAGTGCCGGGGTCGAGATCGATCTGACCAGTACCGAGTTCAAGCTGCTACAATATCTGGCCGAGAAAAAGGGGTATGTACACAGCCGCGAAAAATTGTTGCAGAATGTCTGGAGCTACAATAATGCCGGCGACACTAGAACCGTTGATACGCATGTAACGCGTTTGCGCGCCAAGCTGGGCGCACCGGGAGATATCATCAAGACCGTCCGTGGTTTCGGCTACAAGATCGAGGAGTAACATATGGGGTTCCGAACAAAACTGGTTTTGTCCTACATCGTGCTGATCGCGCTGATGACCGGGAGTTTCTATCTTTACTTCGACCACACCCTGCAACAGGAGATGATCGAGGAGAGCCGTGGCAACCTGGCCAGCCAGACGCGGCTGGCCCGCATGCTGGTGATGGGCAATAAACAGGCGACAGCACCGCAGCAGCTGGCCGAATCAATCGGCACGGTCCTCAAGGCCAGGGTCACGCTGATCGCACCGGACGGTACGGTTCTCGGTGATTCGGATGTGGGGCAGGCGCGCCTGGCGCAACTGGAGAACCACCTGCAGCGCCCCGAGGTGCAGGAGTCCCTCAGGAACGGCAGCGGCAGCGCCGTGCGTTATTCGGACACTCTGCGGACCACGATGCTTTATTCGGCGATGGCATACGGCAGCGGGGGGGGAGACGGCATCATCCGCATTGCCATGCCGCTGGAATATCTTGCGTCAGCGCGCAACACCCTGCACGGCATGGTCGGCGGGGCATCTGCGGTAACCATCCTGATCGCTCTGCTGTTCAGCTACATTCTTTCGAACCTGACGTCAAAGCCGCTGCGTGACATGGCCGATGCCGCCGCCTGCATAGGTCGTGGCGCTACCAAAACCAAAATCCCGGTAGTTTCCAATGATGAGATCGGTATGCTGGCCGGGGTGCTGAACGACATGTCGGAACGGATTGAAGATCAGGTGCAGCGTCTTTCCACCGAGAAGCAGCGCCTTGATACGATCCTCAGCAGCATGGGGGAGGGGATCATGGTAACCGCGCCGGATGGTGTCATCACCCTGGTGAACCCGGCCTTCCGCCGTCTCTTTTCAATTCCGGGCAGCGTGGAGGGGAAAAAGCTCGTTGAGATTTCGCGGCATCCCGACCTGCTGGAGGCTTTTAACGACCTCGGCAAACCGGATGTTGACGAGCTGGTTCGAGAAATTTCGATACAGCCGAACGACATCACCCTGCTTACCCATTGGGTGCCGCTTAACGTCGATGGCGTCAGGCAGGGGATTGTCGCGGTCTTTCACGATATCAGCGATCTGAAGAGTGCGGAAAACATGCGCCGGGATTTTGTTGCCAATGTTTCCCACGAACTGCGCACTCCGGTCACGATCATCAAGGGGTACGCCGAAACCCTGCTCGACGGCGCCCTGAAATCCGATCCGGCCCGCGCTCTCCGCTTCGTCGAGATCATCGCCAGCCACTCGGAGCGGCTGACCAATCTGATCAATGATATCCTCACACTCTCCTCTCTTGAAACAAAAGAGGCCCTTATTGAGCTCAACCCGATCGATGTTTCAGGGACGATCGGCAAAGCCTGCATGTTGCTTCAGGAACGTGCTATCCAAAAAAACATTGCCATACTCAATGAATCCGCTGCCGCTCCTCTGCCGCGCGTAATGGCGGACCAGGGGCGTCTCGAACAGGTGGTGGTTAATCTGCTGGAGAACGCCATCAAGTACACTCCTGAAGGGGGCACGATTCGCCTCACAGCCGAAGATGACGGTGATTTTGTCAGGGTGTCCGTGGCGGATACCGGTATCGGCATCCCCTTCAAGGATCTGCCGCGCATCTTTGAGCGTTTTTACCGGGTCGATGAGGCCAGAACCCGCGAACAGGGAGGGACCGGACTCGGCCTCGCTATCGTGAAGCATATCGTGCAGCTCCATGGCGGCGCTGTTTCCGTAACAAGCGAACCGGGCAAAGGCTCGATGTTCACGTTCACCGCCAAAAAAGCGTAAATGCATCGTTGGCGTAACCGATATGACATGAAGGGGGCATCTCCCGGCGAACAGTGAAGCGCTGTTTGCCGGGAGATGTTCTGTCACTCCGGTAAGCTTTTATTCACCGCACATTGTGCGGTGAATGCAGGCCAGAATCTCCGCACAGGCAAGCTGGATTACCTCTCATACAACTCCAAACCGAAGCAATCATGCTATTGTCACATTTAACCCATCATTTTCCTCCCTGTAACATGGTTGTAACAATTGTCTGATATACTCTTTTCAGATTTGAAGCCAACCCACATGGAGGACTATCCAAATGTTGAAAAAGTCAATCCTTACCGCTGCACTACTGACCGTCACCGTGGCCGCAGCACACGCAGCACCTACCCGTATTGATGCCAATATCGCCAAGTACAAATCCACTGCCGGTGTCGCCGGTAACCTGAGCAGTATCGGTTCCGATACGCTTAATAACCTGATGACTTACTGGGCAGAAGGTTTCAAGAAAAAGTATCCGAATGTCAACATCCAGATCGAAGGAAAAGGCTCAAGTACGGCTCCACCTGCGTTGGTTGCAGGAACTTCCCAGCTCGGTCCGATGTCACGCATGATGAAGCCTACCGAAATTGAGCAGTTTGAAAAAAAATATGGTTACAAACCAACCAAGATTGGCGTAGCACTTGATTCACTCGCTATTTATGTCAATAAGGACAACCCGCTCAAGAGCCTGTCGCTTGACGAAGCTGATGCAATTTTTTCAAAAACACACAAACGTGGCCTTGCCGACATCACAACCTGGGGGCAGTTGGGCGTGACAGGTGCGCTGGCTGCAAAACCGATCAGCATCTACGGTCGTAACTCCGCTTCCGGTACTTACGGTTATTTCAAGGAACACACTCTTAAGAACGGTGACTACAAAAACAGTGTCAAGGAACAGCCGGGCTCTGCTTCTGTAGTAGAAGGCGTTGCCCATGATATCGCCGGCATTGGCTATTCCGGTATCGGCTATGCTACCTCCGGTGTACGTGTCCTTGCGCTTTCCGACAAGAAGGGTGCCCGTGCAGAAGCCGCTAACTACGAGAATGTTCTTTCCGGTAAGTACCCTCTTGCCAGAATGCTCTACATCTATGTTGCTAAAAAGCCGGGTGAGCCAATGCCCAAAGTCGTGGAAGAATTCCTGAAATTTGCGCTTTCCAAAGAAGGCCAGGAAATCGTTGTGAAGGACGGTTACGACCCACTTACTGCCAAGATGATTAATGAGCAGCTGAAGGGCCTTAAATAATCTACTGCAATTTGACAGTAAGCTTGTTATTCCCTCCCTTCGGGGAGGGTTTTTTTGCGAATACGATCAGGTGATTATGGCTAAAAACTTTACTGATAAATCCCGTCGCAACGACCGCATTGCCGAATTCGTGATTCGCGCCGGCGGCGTTATGGTCATAGTCTCAGTGGTCTGGATCCTGGTGATGATCTCCCGGGTTGCCCTGCCGCTCTTTTACCCCTCTTCTGCTAAAACTGCGGCCACAGTGAAGGTTCCCGGCGAGATCCCGACTGGTGAGATACGTGCGGTCGGGGCCGATAACAATCAACACGGTTTTTTTGTTCTTGATGCGAGCGGTACCTTCAGCTTTCTGAATGCTGCTGATGGCTCTGTCATTGCCAGGGTCAAAACTCCAGATGTCCCGGTTGGTGCGGTACGGGTTGCTTCTGCAGAATATGGCGGCAAATCGGCCTATAACCTGCTGTGGGACAACGGTGCGATTACCTCTGCCGTGGTAGAGTTCTCCTCAACACGTAATGAGGATGGCAGTTTTTCTTTCACCCAGGATGTTACCTCTCAGACTGACATCTCATTTCCTGCTGCCAGCGGAATTAAGCAATCGTTTGTACGCCGCACGGAGGAGGGTGGAGCCGTACGGATCGATAGGCTGGTCGGGGACCGTTTGCAGGTAACACGTCAGTTGGTAGAAAGCGATCTGGAGGGGAACGAGAAACGGAGCACGTCTGTAACTGAGGTCAGTGACCCGCTGCCGGGTCGATTATCTGCCGTTGCTGTCGATACCAAGGGGCATTATCTTTATGGCGGCACCGACAATGGCATGCTGCTGCGCTGGGATGTCTCAGAGCCTGGTCAGGCACGCCTGCTCGACACGGTACAGGCCTCAGAAGACCATCAGGCTATCACCGCACTCTCCCTTGTTCTGGGTGATGTTTCTATTGCCGTTGGTGACGCCAGGGGACGCTTGTCAACCTGGTTCCCGGTAAAAACGCCCGGCAGTAGCGAGGACAGGCGACTTGCTCGAATTCATACCCTGCGCCCCGACGTCGGTGCCGTGTCGTTTATTATCCCGTCGCCGCGTAACAAGACGCTGTTTTCTGCTGCCGGTGGTGAAATTCACGCAGACCATATGACATCGGAACGCAACCTGCTGACAATCACGCCGGGAGCAGCGATTATTCAGGCTGCACTTTCACCCAAAGGTACTGCTCTCACCGCGCTGGACAGCAATCGCGTGCTAACAAACTGGACACTTGACATGCCCCATCCGGATGTATCGTTCGGCACCCTGTTCGGCAAGGTCTGGTATGAAGGGTACGACAAGCCCGAGTATGCGTGGCAGTCTTCGTCAGCGAGCGATGATTACGAACCGAAAACGAGCCTTGTGCCGCTGGTATTCGGCACCATCAAGGCGACGCTGTTTGCCATGCTGTTCGCTGTTCCGCTGTCACTTCTGGCGGCCCTCTATACCAGCCAGTTCATGTCACCGAAGCTCAAAGGGCGCGTTAAGCCGGTGGTTGAAATCATGGCCGCCATTCCGTCCGTGGTAATTGGTTTCCTCGCCGGCCTCTGGCTGGCCCCGCTGATTGATAGTAGTATCCTGACGGTGTTTTTCAGCATTGTTCTTGTGCCGCTGATGCTGCTGGTTACGATCTTCTTCTGGAAACTGATTAAAACAGCATCTACCATTCAGAGGTTCACCCGTGGGTACGAATTTGTTTTCCTGCTTCCGGTTGTGATAATTAGTGTCTATATAGCCTATCTTCTGGGCGGCATGGCCGAGGTAAGCCTGTTCGCCGGTGACTTCAAGCAGTGGCTGTACAGCGCGATAGGGGTTCGTTATGACCAGCGCAACAGTATCATCATCGCCATTGCGCTCGGTTTTGCCGTAATGCCTATCATCTTTACCATAGCTGAGGATGCTCTCTCCAACGTACCGCGCAACCTTACTGCTGCGTCGCTTGCCCTTGGCGCCAGTCGCTGGCAGACCGCCTGGAGTGTGGTGCTCCCCTCGGCGCTGCCCGGCGTATTCTCGGCGGTCATGATCGGTTTCGGTCGTGCAATCGGCGAGACCATGATCGTGTTGATGGCCACCGGCAATACACCGATCATGAGCTGGAGCCTGTTTAACGGACTGCGCTCCCTGGCGGCCAACATTGCGGTTGAGATCCCTGAGGCCCCACTTGACGGGACACTCTATCGGACGCTTTTCCTCTCGGCCGTGCTGTTGTTCTTGTTCACCTTTGTTATCAACACGGTAGCCGAGTCGATGCGGCAGAAATTCCGTAAAAAATACGGACGCTATTAAGGCTCCCAAGAGGCATGTATCTATGAAGCTGAAACCATTCTGGAAAACCGGTGAGCCCTATGTTCTGGCGACCGGCGCCGCTTTGGCGATTATACTGGTCATGAGTCTTACCCTTGTAGGGGTGGTTATGTCCAACGGCCTTGGTTACTTCTGGCCGAGAGACCTCGTCAAGTTCGAAATGAAGGATGGTTCCTTTGCACTTGGTCAAGTCATGACGGAGGAAAAGAACCCGATCAACGGCACCCGCCGCCTGCAGCTGAAAGTCGGCAATCGTGACGTCTTCGGTCAGGATTTCCGCTGGATCGATGAGCAGGATGTCGCTGCCCGCACTCTCCCTGCCGATGCGGTGCTGCTCGAGCGAAGTGAGCATGGCAATTTTTTCGGTTTTTTGCAGGGAGTGACGACGGAAGGGGTGGTGCCGGCCGCTGCGACACCTTATGCTACGCTGCAGCAGGCTCTGAAGCTTGTGGCGGGCAAGCTTGAACAGACAGGCAAGATCAGGCGGCAGATGTCGGAGCTGAACAATACGGCAGAGAGTCTGCGCTTGAAGCTGCTGAAGCTTGAATATGCCGGCAAGGAAAAGAACGCTGCCGAGATCAGTGAGATAACGGCGGTACGTGAAAAAGTCATGGCCGAATTCACCGGCCTGAATGACACGTTTTCCGCTGCCCAGGCCGAAGTCCGCGAGTATACCGCACAGTTCAGCGATGTTACCGGTTCCACTAAAGATATACCCCTGGTGAATATCGTTACCCTGCAGCGTCCCAACAGCATGTCGTTCATCGCCAAGTGCGGCGCGTATCTTGAGCGGGTGCGTGAACTGCTGCTGGATGACCCCCGTGAATCCAACACCGAGGGGGGACTTTTCCCGGCCATTTTCGGTACGGTCATGATGGTGGTGTTGATGAGCGTTTTCTCGCTTCCTTTTGGTGTGGTTGCTGCCATCTACCTGCGCGAATACGCAAAAGATAACCTGATGACCCGTATGGTGCGAATTGCGGTCAACAATCTGGCCGGTGTTCCCTCCATCGTCTATGGCGTCTTTGGCCTCGGTTTCTTCGTCTATGGTATCGGCGGCAGCATTGACTCCCTCTTCTTTCCGGAGCGGTTGCCGACGCCAACCTTCGGCACCGGCGGCATCCTCTGGTCGAGCCTGACCCTGGCGCTTCTGACCGTGCCGGTCGTGATCGTCGCCACCGAGGAATCGCTCGCCTCAATTCCAAAGGGAATCCGTGAAGGGTCGCTGGCCCTTGGTGCCACCAAGTTCCAGACACTGACCAAAAACCTGTTGCCGATGGCGACCCCCGGCATCATGACCGGGCTGATCCTCTCCATGGCGCGTGCCGCCGGCGAGGTGGCACCGTTGATGATCGTCGGCGTGGTCAAGCTGGCACCGACCCTCCCGTTCGATATGAATTTCCCGTTCTTCCACATGGATCGGAAATTCATGCATCTCGGCTTCCATATCTACGATGTTGGCTTTCAGTCCCCCAACGTTGAGGCGGCCAAGCCGATGGTTTATGTCACGACGATGCTGCTGCTTGCTATCGTCATCGTAGCCAGCAGTACCGCAATTTACCTGCGCAACCGGATGCGCGGCAAATACACGACTTCGACGTTTTAAGAAAAAAACAAAAGACTTAATAACACGGAGACACGGAGATCACAGAGAGAGTCTAAACCAAAAGATTTTTGACTTATCCCAAAGACTTTAAACTCTTGATCACTACTGTCCGGTTAATAACTGAATAAGTTCAGCTGGTTGTCATCACATGCATCGGTTTTTCGCTTGAGAGCTTCTGCAACCAGCGATGAAATGGGCTTTTTCTCGAATAAATTGACCTCAAGAATTTGTAGAAAAGTGTAGAGCGAACACGGTATGCCGAGTTTCTTTTTCGATATTGCCACAAGCAGGTAGATGCACAAGGCAACCCATATCTGGCTCTTTACTGCATTAACCGAGGTTCCGATAAACGACTTGATCCGCAAGTGCTGTTTGATCCATTTAAAAAACAGCTCCACTTGCCAGCGCTGTTTATAGACTGCAGCTACTGTTTCTGCAGGGATCTCGAAGTTGTTTGTAAGAAACACAAATCGTTTGTTTCGTTCTTTGTCAACAAAACTGACCCGCCGCAATCGCTCGGGATACCCTTTTTTCGATTTCTGCGTCACCAGCATAATAACCTGGTCCGCTCTGACGCCCGTTTCTTTATTCTTTGGCAGCGAATATAGCCGACGGCACTTCAGGTTCTCCTTGGCACGTATGACAAAGAACGCTCCTTGTTTGTGGATGCCATAAAGCCGGGCAAAATCTACATAGCCTTTATCCATCGTATAGAAGGCATCCTTGGTAACCGGCATTGCATCCAGCATTTTGACATCGTGAACCTTGCCAGTGGTTATGGCAACCCAGACAGGGATAGGGCCTCGTAGATCAATAAGCGTGTGCATCTTGACAGCAGCCTTGGTCTTACGGAACTCAGCCCAAGGGAATAACGACAGGCACAGGTCGATCGTTGTCGAGTCAAATGCATACAGCGGTTGCTTCAGTTCAATGGCAAGAACGTCACTCTGGTAAAGCTGTTGAGCCATACGTATAAGAACATGGCCGAAGTCCTGGAATATACGCCAGTCCCTACGTTCGTTGGCATCAGCAAGAGTTGTCCGGGAAACATTGCCACGAAATCCAATATGGTAAAGTTTCTCCTGATGAGAGTTCAGGCAGGTTTCAATATCCCGCAGGCTCTCACGACCGGACATCTGGGCATATGCCAGACAGAGAAATTGATCATAGGTGGAAAACTTTTTAGCCCAATGCTCTCCACTATATCGGCTGACGCAGAGATTGAATTCGTAACGGGGCAGATGCTGAAGGAGTTGCTTGAAAACAGTTTGGCCGAAATGCATTGGTACCCTCCTGTAATGAACGGAAGGTATCATCCGAAACGAATTCAAATCGAAAAAAGAACAGTAGTGTCAAAGAACAATACAAATTAACAGGTTATAGCCGTACAATCAGATTTTACCGGACAGTAGTGACTCTTGATATTGGTTTCTCCGTGTTCTTCGTGCCTCCGTGTTTAACTTTTTTTAGATTTTACGTACTTATTAAGGAATGAATATGGCCCAAACCGATCAACAAACAGAAAAATCGACGATTCTTTCAGTGTCAGACCTTAACCTCCACTATGGAGACGCCCATGCGTTGAAAGGGATCAACCTTGACATGGCCCGCCACCAGGTGACCGCCTTTATCGGACCCTCCGGGTGCGGCAAGTCAACGTTGTTGCGCTGTTTCAACCGGATGAATGATCTGGTGGAGAGCGCCCGGGTCGAGGGGAGTATCCGCTTCAACGGTGATGAGGTCAACGAGCGCTCCACCGATGTCATCTCGTTGCGGCGCCGGATCGGCATGGTCTTTCAGCAGTCCAATCCGTTCCCCAAGTCGATCTATGAGAACATCGTTTACGGCCTGCGCATCGCCGGGGTCAACGACAAGGCGACCCTGGACGAGGCGGTCGAGACCAGCCTCAAAAGTGCCGCTATCTGGAACGAGGTCAAGGACCGCTTGAATGATTCGGCGCTCGGACTCTCCGGCGGCCAGGCGCAGCGTATCTGCATCGCCCGCGCAATTGCCGTCAATCCGGAGATCATCCTGATGGATGAACCCTGCTCGGCGCTGGACCCGATTTCGACCCTCAAGATAGAGGAGTTGATAGAAGAGCTGAAAAGCAAGTATACTATCGTCATCGTTACCCATAACATGCAGCAGGCGGCACGGGTGTCGGATGTCACCGCCTTCTTTTATCTCGGTGAGCTGATTGAGGCGGGGGGAACCCGCAAGATATTTACCAACCCGGAGAAGAAGCAGACGGAGGATTACATCACCGGGCGATTCGGCTAGTTTTTGTGACTTGAGTTATTACAAAACTAAGGACAAAATATACAGACAAAACCTGTCTCACGCGGAGACGCAAAGACGCAAAGGTTTAACCAAAATCTGGTTATTTAAAATCTTTTCTTTGCGTCTTGGCGTCTTTGCGTGAAATAAGTTTTAACCGGTTTTCCCGGATGAGGAGAAATAATGGAACGTGAACATATCAGTACCGCATTCGACATCGAGTTGAATGATTTGAAACAGAGCATTCTGGTCATGGGTGGGAAGGTCGAGTTGATGATCGCCAACTCGGTAAAGGCACTGGTGGAGCGGGACAGCGCATTGGCGGAGCGCACCATTGCGCTGGACCACGAGGTCAACACGGCTGAGGTGTCGATCGACGAGCGCTGCCTGGAACTGCTGGCGCTGCGCCAGCCGGCCGCCCGCGATCTCCGCTTCATCACGATTGCGCTCAAGATCGTCACCGACCTGGAACGTATGGGGGACCAGTGTGCCAACATCGCAAAGCGTGCCCGTGAGATGAATGAAGAGCCGCCGCTCAAGCCGTATATCGATATTCCGCGCATGGCGCATCGCGCCGAGGTGATGGTCAAGGAAGCGCTGGACGCCTTTGTGCGTGGCGACGCCGATCTGGCGATCAAGGTCTGCAAGGACGACAGTTTCGTCGATGAGCTGAACATCCAGATCCAGCGCGAACTGCTGACGTTCATGATCGAAGATCCGACGACGATCTCCCGCGCGATGAAGCTTAACTACATCTCGAAATCATTGGAGCGCATTGCCGACCACGCCACCAACATCGCCGAAATGGTGATCTTCATGGTCAAGGGGAAGGATATCCGCCACACCATCGCGTAGAAGCGTCGTCACCGCGATCATCCTCACACAATCGTTTTTGAAGCGGGACCCACGGGTCCCGCTTCAGCTGTTTTTTGGGGGGGCTTGTCAGCATCCATAAAAAACTTGATTAGCATGTGGCGTGTGGACTATTGTCCACAACTACCGTTATCGGCACACGACCTGACTCTCTGTTCTTCGCTGAACCATTCCGTCTGTATCCGGAGCAACGATGAAACTGATCATTTCTTTCCTGGCAGTGCTGATACTGACTGCAGCTCCCTGTGTGGCCGTGCCCACGCCTGCACAGCCACATTCTCCCGTAAAACAACCGCTGACGGAAATAACGTTTGCCTATTTTCCAACCGCAGTGCCGATCTCGGTCCTGGGTGAGACGATGCAGCGCGATCGCATTTTGCAAAAAAACCTTGCCAGGCAGGGTTTCCAGCTGATGTTCAAGCCGTTTGCCAAGGGGAGTGATGTGCTGCCGCTGATTCGTGACGGGCGCATTGCCGGGGTTTCTTTTTCTGATATGCCGGCCATCGAGGCTGCAGCTACGAGCGACATGTTGATCCTCGGTTTTGTCAAGCAGAGCTATTCGGCCGTTGTCGCACCCTCCGGCACCCGGATGCACAATCTGCGTAAAAAGCGGATCGGCAACGCCCACGGTTCTACATCGCACTATGCACTGTTGCAGGCTCTGACTTCAGCAGGCCTGAGCGAGAAGGATGTCACCCTGGTGCCACTGGAAGCCCACCAGATGCTGGCGGCGCTGGAAAGGGGCGATGTCGATGCCTTTGCCGCCTGGGAACCAACCCCCACTGCTGCCCTGAAGAAACATCCGGGAAAATTTGTCCAGATCAATCGTCAGGCAAGCTATTCATTCTTTCTGCTGTCCGGCACTCTTGCCCGCAACAATCCGGATGTCGCCCGAGAAATAAGCGCCGCCCTGGTACGGGCAATCTACTGGCTTAAGGACAGCAACGAAAACCTGCTGGCCGCCAGTCGCTGGGCGCAAGCAGGTGTGAAGAATTTCACCGGCAAACCGTCGCCGTTCAACGAACATGATATAGCGAGTGTTACCCGCAACGACCTGCTGAACATTGCCGGTGCCCCGACGGTTCCCCGGCAGCTGGCACGCAATGGATCTCTACTGTTCAAAGAGTTCGAATTTCTCCAGCGGATTGGAAAACTTCCTGCAGATGCCTCCCGTGGCCGTCTTGAAAAGAGCTTTGCCGGCGCACTGCTCCGGGAGGTTCTCGTTGCACCGGCCCGCTATGGCCTGAACAGGTTTGATTATGCGAAGTAATATGATGCACCTGCCTGTCGGCTTGATCTGCTGTGTGCTGTCGTTTTGCTGGCTGAGCGCGCCCGGTAACGCTGCTGCGGTACCGGCTTCGCCACAGATTGAATGCAGGATTGGTTACCAGCCTTTTTCCTCACCAACCGGCGCCATTTTCGAGGTCATGAAAAGGGATCGGCTGTTACGTCAGGCGTTGGGGCGGCAGAACGTCATGCTCAGCTTCAAGCCGGCCATGAAAGGGAGCGACTCTGCAGCACTCTTCAAGCGTGGTGGTCTGGACGCCATCGCCATGGGTGACATGCCGGTCATAGAGCTCGCCCTTAACAGGCCGATCACGGTCATCGGGCAGTTCAGGCATAATTACGTGACGGTTGTCGCCCCGCGAGGCGCGACGCCCCGGAGCCTGAAAGGCAAGCGGATTGGCAATGTATTTGCCTCGGCGGGGCACTATGCCCTGTTAAAAACCCTTCAAAACGCCGGGCTGAACCAGCATGATGTCACGCTGGTTCAGCTTGATGTCAACGAGATGCCCGAGGCGCTCATGAGTGGCAGCGTGTATGCCTTTGCCGCCTGGGAACCGACCCCGTCCCAGCTTATTGCACGCCATCCCGATCGTTTCTCCAGCATGGGGCGCCAGAGCAGTTCAGGGTATTTGTCAGTCTCCAGGACGTTCGCCAACCAACACCCGGAAAGTGTCTCGCTGCTGGCTGCCGGACTGGCCCGTGCCATATACTGGCTGGCAAAGGATGACGCCAACAGGCAGCAGGCGGCTGTCTGGAATAAGGCTGCCATGCTGGAACTGTCCGGGAAAGCGTCTCCTCTCTCAACGGAAGAACTTCGCCGCCATCTGACAGCAGATCTTCAGGCCATTAGTTACTCAGCCCGATTGCCTGTCCCCAAGAGCCTGGGCGAAAATCTGCTGTTTGATGAGTTTCGCTTTCTCAGGGATGTCGGCAGACTGCCGGAAACCGCTCAATGGGAAACCGTCCGCACCAGTTTCGACGTCAGCGTTATGGAGCGCATCTACCGCAACCCCCGGGCATCCTCGCTGAACAGGTTTGATTATGAACTCCGCTAAAACGGTCCCGCTACAGGCACCACTACCCTGGTGGCAAACCATTCGCGGCAGAATGGCTATCGGTTTCTGCAGTCTGTTCGGACTGCTGTTGCTTGCAATTCAGTTGATCCAGCTGTATGGCCTCCCCTTTGATCTCTACGCTGGTGCCCTCGACGAGGTGACCACCCAGCAGCTGGAGACGTTAAGCACCATTGCCGATTCCCGTAAAGACCTCATTGAAAAATGGATTCGCAACCGCCGCCTTAATGCAAACACCATTGCTCAAAACCCGATGATCCAGAACCTGGCGCCTGGCAAGGGAGGCGGTGCAATGTCACCTGCGACCACGGGGTGGTTGAACACTCTACGCGACGATTACCAGCTTGCTGCCCTCAGGTTTATGCTGCCGTCTGGCGGCACGATGCTCGCCTCAATTCCCCGAGCCGGCCATGCCCCCTCATTGGATGAGCAACGCGCCATTGCGCTGAATACCGGGAGTGATGAACAGCTGCTGGTCACCTATGATGCCGACAGTCAGTCGACTCTGCTGCATATCATTCTGCCTGTCAGGCCGGGTGGCGACCCTGACAGGGCGCCGCTGCTGCTGCTGGATCTGGAAGCTGATCTGCAGGAGTTTCTTGCGACCCAGCTGACCCCTCACCTTGCCGGCCTGTTGGGCAAGACCGGTGAAGTCGTGTTGGTCGACAGCCAAAAACGCTTTCTTACCGGCACCAGAAATCTGCAGGCTGATGGCAGCATGACCGTCCCGCTGCAGACCAAGGCTCTAGGCAAGGCTGCTGAACTCGCTGTTTCCGGCAGCGAAGGCACTATTGTTGCCAATGACTATCGTGCCATTCCTGTGCTGGCGGCCTATCGCCATATTCAGCTCACTCCCGAGGTGTCCTGGGGTATGGTCGTCAAGAGGGACCAGCAAGAGGTGTTTGCCGGTTTGGAACACCAAAAGCGGGTGTTCTGGACGATTTTCCTGCTGGGCATTACGCTGACAATCATCATCGCACTGGTACTTGCAAGCCGTCTGACGAAGCCGTTACGGAATATTGTCTCAACAGCGCGCACTATCCAGGATGGCGATCTGACCGCACGGGCGGATGACGCCAGCCGTGGAGAAGTTGCCGTGCTGGCACAGGCCTTTAACAGTATGCTGAACCAGTTGCAGGCCTGGCACACCGAGCTTGACAGGCGGGTAAGCCAGCGCACCGAGCAGCTGGTCGCTGCTAACGATGATCTGCAAATCCAGATCGCCGAACGGACGAAGGCAGAAAACACCTTGAATGAGAAGGCGCTGCTTCTGGAAGATGAGATCGCCGAGCGTCAAATGGCTGAAGAAGAGCTGCTGGAGAGTAAAAATAAAATCAGCCAGCTGCTTCAGGCCACCGACCAGGGGATTTATGGCATTGATACCAATGGGGAATGCACCTTTGTCAATACATCCGGTTTGAATTATTTGGGCTACCGGCTTGAGGAGTGTCTCGGCAAGAACATGCATGATCTCATCCACCACAGCCATCCGGACGGTTCGCCGTACGCGGTGGAGGATTGTCCCGGGTTCAAAGCCAAGAAAACCGGCGTAAGTTGCCGGGTGGACAGCGAGGTGTTCTGGCGGAAAGACGGAACCTCATTTGCGTGCGAATATTCATCGTATCCAATCTTTGAAAACGGAAGAATCCGTGGGGCTGTTGTTACCTTCTCTGACATTACTTACCGCAAACGGGCTGAAGAGGAAAGTGCCAAATTGGAAGCCCAGTTGCAGCAGGCGCAAAAAATGGAGTCGGTCGGCCGCTTGGCCGGCGGTGTGGCTCACGATTTCAATAACATGCTCGGGGTCATCCTCGGTCATGCTGAACTGGCTCTGTTGCGGATGGATTCCTCGAATCCCTTCCACGCCAACCTGATGGAGATTCGCGGTGCAGCAGAACGCTCCGCCAGTCTGACTCGCCAGCTATTGGCCTTTGCCCGCAAGCAGACCATCTCGCCGCAGACAATGAACCTGAACGAGACCGTAGCCGGGATGCTCAAGATGCTGCAGCGGCTCATCGGAGAGGATATAAATCTCACCTGGCAGCCGGCGCCTGAGTTGTGGCAGGTAAAAGCGGACCCCGGCCAGATAGACCAGATTCTTGCCAACCTCTGCGTCAACGCCAGAGATGCCATTGACAACACCGGCCGGGTCACGATCGAGACGCGGAACAGCGCTATTGATGCGTACTACTGTGAAAATCACCCCGATGCGTTACCGGGGGAATATGTGCAGCTCAGTGTCAGCGATAACGGCAGCGGCATGGAGAAGGAGGTTCTGGATAACATCTTCGAGCCGTTTTACACGACCAAGGAGCTGGGGCAGGGGACCGGCCTCGGATTGGCCACGGTGTTTGGTATCGTGAAGCAGAATAACGGCTTCATAAACGTATATAGCGAGCCGGGAGAGGGCACGACATTCTCGATCTATTTTCCCCGCTTTGAGGCAAGGGGCGTGCAACCTCAGGCGGCAAGCACCGTGATGTCGATCCCGGGTGGTCAGGAAATTATCCTTTTGGTGGAGGATGAAGCGACGATCCTCGAGTTGGCTGCAATGATGCTCGAGAAGCTCGGCTATGTCGTGCTGAAGGCACATTCGCCCGCTGATGCAATAGTCATGGCGCGTGAGCATGTCGGCGAGATTGACCTGCTGATGACCGACGTGATCATGCCCGGCATGAACGGCCGGGATCTGGCAAAGCAGCTGCTGTCGGCCTATCCCGATATGAAGTGTCTGTTCATGTCCGGGTATACAGCCGATGTGATCGCCCATCATGGAGTGCTGGACGAGGATGTGCATTTCATCCAAAAGCCCTTTTCGCTGACCGCTATGGCAGTAAAGGTGCGCGAGGTGCTGGATAGCAAATCTGACGGGTTTACATCGACCCTTGCCGACAGGAATCCATGAGCACTCCCCCGCAAAATAACCGCACACGCTGGGTCGTCTTCGCCACACTGGCGTTGATGTATATCCTCGTCTATTTTTACCGGGTTTCGCTGGCGGTCGTGGCCGGCGATATTACGCGGGAACTCCGTCTGACTCCGGAACAGCTTGGCACCCTTTCCGGAGTGTTATTCTACGTCTATGCCGCAGCCCAGCTGCCGCTCGGGCCGATGATAGACCGGCTCGGGAGCAGGGTGGTCATCAGCGGCTGCGGAGTGCTGACCACGCTTGGCGGGGTTCTCTTCTCTCAGGCCGATACGCTCGCGGTCGCCATGATAGCCCGTGTACTGATCGGTGTCGGCACCGCTGCGGTGCTGATGGCGACCTTCACACTCTTCAGCCACTGGTTCAGCAAACAGGAGTTCGGGCGGGTGTCCGGTTTCATGGTGGCGCTCGGAAACCTCGGTAATCTTGCCGCTACGGCACCGCTCGCGCTTGCCGTCGGGGCTTTCGGCTGGCGCCATTCTTTTCTCGTCATCGGCGCCATACAGGCCGTCGTGACGCTGCTGGTATTCATCAAGGTGCAGGACAGGCCTGACGCGAACCCTGCCCATGAGGAGCCGGCACCGATCGAGAAAACGGCGATGATGGCGGCCTGGGGCGAAATTTTCGGCACCCGTGATTTCTGGCTGCTCGGGATACTTTCCTTTTTCTGGTACGGCAATTATCTGGCACTGCAGGCGTTATGGGGTGGGCCGTATCTGATGGAGGTGTTGCATTTTTCCCGTGAGACCACCGGCAGTATGCTGATGTTCACCTCTGTCGGGTTTATTGTCGGCAGCTTGTTTGTTGATACCGTTGCCAGGCGTTTTTTCAGATCCTACAAAAAAACCCTTATGGCGGGGCAGGTAGTGCTGCTGCTACTCATGACCGCCTTTCTGGGCTGGGCGGAAGCGCTGCCCCAGCCGCTGCTGGCCGGTCTGTTCTTCCTGGTCGGGATGGCCGTTTCCAGCGGGGTGATGATTTATCCGATCATCCGCTCCATGTTCCCGGTGGGGATCGTCGGCACGGCGCTGACGTCGCTTAACTTCTATGTACTGATGGGGGCGGCGGTGACACAGCAGGTCATGGGGGTCATCGTGGGGTCGTTCGGCACCATGGGGGGGACTATCTCGGCGGGGGCGTTTCATACGGCTTTTCTGTTTCCGATAACGGGGCTGGCGCTCGCCATCGCCCTCTATACCAGGGCGCGGGAGTATGGCCAGCTTGGCTGATGTCTAATCCAGCTCTTCTCCGACGACCTCCATCTCCTCCGTGATCTGTTTCAGTGCCGGATCATTTTTGCGGAACGCCACCACCAGCCAGTAACAGAGGGCATAGCCGGCCAGTGCGGCAAAAAAACCGATTATGGAGCTCCCGAGAATAATTGACGAAGCGTACTGCTTTAGAGAGCTCCATTCCAGGGTGGTCACCCGGAACAGCGCCGGCTTGTTGCCAAGCAGGGTCTCGCCAAGTTTGTAGCTGCCTGCCAGAACAGGAAAGACGGTCAAGGGGGTATTGACCCAGGCACCGGTGATGCAGGTCAGCTTGTTGAGGCGGAAGATGAACGCCAGAGCAACCGCCAGCGGGGTGTGCAGGCCGAAAAAGGGGGTAAAGCTGATGAAAACGCCCACGGCAAAGCCGGTGGCGATGTGTCCCGGGTGGGCATCCAGCGAGAGGATTTTTTTGAATTGCTTTTTGATCTTGTCAATTGGTATCACGGAGACCTCGATTGCCCGTAACTCTACGATTTTGGGGTCCGGTTTGTCAATTGAATAGGCTTCACGAAGATATTCATCTCTGCTATAAGACATAAACATCACACGAAAGGAAGAGACAGCATGAGTGTAGCAACGATCGGCGTTATCGGCGGCAGCGGACTGTATGACATGGAGGGGCTGGAACAGGTCGAACGGATCAGGATTGAAACCCCGTTCGGCGACCCGTCAGACGAGTATGTCACCGGGGTCCTTAACGGGGTCAAGATGGTCTTTCTTCCCCGCCACGGTCGCGGCCATCGGCTGCTCCCGTCCGAAGTCAACTACCGCGCCAACATCTACGGCATGAAGACACTCGGTGTCGAGCGGATTATCTCGGTCTCTGCCGTGGGCAGCCTGAAAGATGCGATAGCGCCGGGGCATATCGTTATTCCGGACCAGTTTTACGACCGTACCAAAGGGATCAGAAAGGACACGTTTTTCGGTGACGGGATCGTTGCGCACGCCGGTTTTGCCGATCCGGTCTGCGGCGATCTTTCCGCGACGCTCTACGATGCTGCCCGGAAAGCCGGAGCGACGACCCACAAGGGGGGGACGTATATCTGCATGGAAGGTCCGGCCTTTTCAACCCGCGCCGAATCGTTTTCCTATCTTGGGCTCGGGGCTTCCGTCATCGGCATGACGAACCTGACCGAGGCCAAGCTGGCCCGCGAAGCCGAGATCTGCTACGGCATCATCGCGCTGTCAACCGACTATGACTGCTGGCACGATTCCCACGACGATGTCACTGTCGAAGCGATCATCCAGATCATTCACCAGAATGTGGCGATGGCTAAAAACATCATCCGCCATGCGGTGGCGGCAATCGGCGCCGAGCGCTCCTGCTCCTGCGGCAGCGCCATGCAGTATGCCGTCATCACCGACCGCTCCTTCATTTCCGAGGAGACCAAACAGAAGCTCGCGCCGATTGTCGGGAAATATCTGTAGGAAACGCTTGAAATTACAACAAAGAAGAGGCTGACACCATGGCGGTATCAGCCTCTTTCTGTCTTCGGCGTATGAGTTGAAAACTATTTCTGGCTGACGTACAGCGCCTGGTCGATGTCGGCGATGATGTCGTCGGCATTCTCGATGCCGACCGACAGTCTGATCAGGTCCGGGGAGACGCCGCACGATTGCAGCTGCTCTTCGGAAAGCTGGCGGTGGGTCGTGCTGGCCGGGTGGAGCACGCAGCTGCGGGCATCGCCGACATGGACCACCAGCGCCACCAGTCTGGTCGCCTCCATGAATTTGCGTCCCGCCTCGGCGCCACCTTTGATGCCAAAGGTCAGTACGCCGCTGCACCCTTTGGGGAGATACTTGAGCGCCCGGTCGTGGGTTGGGTGGCTTTCAAGGCCGGGATAGCAGGCCCAGCTGACCAGTGGATGATTCTCCAGAAAAGTTGCTACCGCCAGAGCGTTATCGCTATGGCGCTGCATGCGCAGGTGCAAGGTCTCAAGCCCGAGGTTGAAGAGGAACGCGTTGAGCGGGGCCGGGGTCGCGCCGATGTCGCGCATCAGCTGGACGCGTGCCTTGATGATGTAGGCCATCGGGCCGAATGTTTTGACGTATTCCATACCGTGGTAGCTGATGTCCGGTTCGACCATGTCAGGGAAACGTCCGCAGCTCCAGTCGAAGGTGCCGCCGTCGACGATCACACCGCCGACGCTGGTGGCGTGGCCGTCGATGTACTTGGTAGCGGAGTGGATGATGATGTGGGCGCCATGCTCGAAGGGGCGACAGAGGTACGGCGTGCCGAAGGTATTGTCGATGATCAGCGGCGTCTGCATCTCGTTGGCAATGGCGGCAAACTTTGCGAAATCGAGGACATTGAGGCCGGGGTTGCCGATCGTCTCGGCGAAGAGGCAGCGCGTCGTGGGGCGGAACGCCTTCTTGATCTCCTCGGCGGACGCTTCCGGATCGATAAATGTCACTTCGATGCCCATCTTGGGGAGGGTCACGGCGAACAGGTTGTAGGTGCCGCCATAGAGCGTACTGGATGTGACGACGTGCTGGCCGGACTGGCAGATGTTCAGGATCGCCAGTGTCGTGGCGGCCTGGCCGGACGAGGTTGCCATGGCGCCGACACCCCCCTCCATCTGGGCAATCTTTGTTTCGAAAGCATCGGACGTCGGATTGGCAAGGCGGGTGTAGAAGAAGCCGGCCTCCTCCAGATCGAACAGTTTGGTGACATGCTCGGCGCTGTCGTATTTGAACGTGGTGCTCTGGATGATGGGCAGGATGCGCGGCTCGCCGGATTTGGGCTCGTAGCCCCCCTGTACGGCAATGGTTTCAATTCTCCAGTTTGGGTTCATAGGTTGTCTCCTTTTTGTTTCCGTATATTATTTCGATGTCACGTGATTGGGCCAGTTGGCGGCTTCAGATTTACTCTTATGGATTTTTCCCGTTAGTTTGTCAATTCCCCTGACGTGCAGCTTTCATTAAATCCGCCCTGCCGTTCATGATCCGGCGAATCCGTTCCCCGGTGTCGGGGTGGGTGGAAAGATAGTTGCGCACCGGGTTGTCGCCTGCCGCAACAGCGCCGTGCCGTGCGTCAAGCTCTGCCTGCAGTCTTCCCAGAATCTCGGCGTAGCGGCGCGGTGATATTCCCGCCGACTTCATCCAGGCGATGGCCGCGTCGTCCGCTTCGCGCTCGAAGCCGCGCGAAAATGAGGCGTCCACCAATGCCGTGGGGAGGGTCGCAGCCAGAGAGGTTATCGATACCAGGTCTCCGGTCAGGGTGGCCATAATCAGGCCGGTGACCGAGTTCTGAAGCACATGCCGCAGTACGTGGCGCTGGCGGACGTGACCCAGTTCATGGGCAAGGATCGCCGCAATTTCGTCGTCGTGTCTCGCCAGTTCGACTAACTGGTCGGTAATGATGACGATCCCGGAGGGGAGCGCGAAGGCGTTGGCACCGATACTGCCGCCGGTGCGGAATTCCAGACGATAACCGGGGTGCGTGCCAGAGGCAACTGCAATCCGCCGGAACAGGGCACTCAGTTCGGCTCGCCGCTCGGGGCTTAACTTTGTCGGCGTGGTAACGATGCGGTCGAGCACGGCCAGAGACTCGCGCCCCATGCTGCTTTCGACTGACAGCGGCATGGCGAAGGCAGCATGACGCGCCATGGCCGGTACGCCGAAACGCATGAACAGCACCACCACCAGCGCCGTTGCCACCAGGGTGGCTGCGACCAGAGTCAGGTTTTTTTCCCAAAGGTGCAGCAGTCCGGCCCGGCTGCCGGTTCCCAGTCGGTTCTCCAGATCTCTGATGAAATCCTGATCGATCACTTCACACATGCCGCCGTCCTGCAGGCGGATCGTGCGGCGAATAGAGCCGACCGCCGGCGTGACTGATACTCCGTCCAGAGGATAGGAGCGATCGATGCCGTCACCCTCAATGTGCAGGGTTGCGGCCAGGATGGTCAGGCACACCTCGCGGCGGGTCACGGCGATGCCGTCAAAATAGCCGCCGTCGGTTTTGGCTCCTCTGTCGTGGGGTTCTCCGGTCACAGCGAAATATCCAGCGACATGCCGAAAACATCACCGATCTCCTCGCCGGTGGCGCTGATATCAGACGCAGTTCCGGCGGCGGCGACGATGCCGTCCAGCCCCCTGTCAGAGAGGATGGCCAGGTTATCGAAACGGTAACGTGTCAGGCGTACTGCGGCCCACGGCATCAGCAGTCCGAAGCTGAGCAGAATCGCCAGCGCGTTGGTGACGAACAGCAGCGCCATGTTGCGGGTGCGCAGGGTGCTCCGGAAGCGGTTTCCGGCCAGAGAGGTGGCGTTCCAGCAGAGATTGGCCAGAACCGTCTGGAAGTAGACAATGACGATGAAGTAGAGCAGCGGAAAAGCAAACAGCGGGACGAGCGCCATGCCGCGTGGTACCCAGCGCCCGGAAGAACCGGCAACAGCCGCCATGGCGCCGCCGCTCAGGGCGAACATGATCCCGAGCGGGACCATCGCCACGACAAAAGCGAGGACGACTTTGAGGGCTACCATGTAAAACTCTTTGACCGTTGCCGTGAATATGAAGGGGGTGGTGCCGTATGAGCTGTTTTCGATGATGAACTTACGCTGCCGGTAAAGGGTGTAGGGTGATAGCAATCCCAGCGTCATCATCGTCATGAGCGGCAGGGCGGCATAGACCATGTATGCCTGGCTGTAGTCGGGGCGGAACGCGAAGCGGATGTTGCGGTGTGACGAGTTGGCGCAGTTGAACAGGTGTGACCGCACCAGCAGCCAGGGGAAAACGGCAAAAATTGCCAGGCCGACCACCATGCTGAGCAGCGGGCTGATCCGCGTGCCGAGTGCGTAGAGCAGAAAAGCAACGGCAGCAATCAGCCACCCCTTGAAGAGTGCCAGCGGGTCTGCCAGGTATTCGAACGGTTGGTCGTGCAGGGTCGTGCTGCCGTAGAAGAAGCGGCGTTTGCGCACCTTGGCCCAGGCTGAATAGATGCCGAAGGTCGCGAGCTTGAGCAGGGTGTTGACGACCCAGATGCCGAAATAATCACGGGCGGAGCCGTTGAAACAAAAGTTGAGCAGACGGGGCGTCGCAGGCTCCGGCGGAAGGTCCACCGGTGGTGGCGACGGCGGCGGCATGGTGGTCCCGGTGACTGGTGGCTGACACGCCACCAGCGTCTCACTGTTCAGGGCAAAGGGCTGTTTGCACCGGGGGCAGGTGCCGCGTGTGGCGCCCTCCGGAATGGCGCTTTTCGGGACATCCTTGCGGAAGCCGCATTCCGGACAGATGATGGTGACGAATTCGGTCATAACGCTCCTCGATTAACCCTCATACTGTGATCCACCAAAAGCGAGCAGCGGGAAAAAGATCATCGGCAGCAGGAGGAGACCTACGCCGAACAGTTCGCTTCTGCCGAATTTCTTTGCCAGGGAGAGCATGGCGAACAGATAGACGATCAGGCCGACAAGCGGTATGAACAACAGGAACATCCACCACCCCGGTTTACCGGCGATCTGCATCAGGATATACATGTTGTAGAGCGGTACGAGGCTCTTCCATCCGGCGTGCCCCGCCTTCTGGAAGATGATCCACTGGCCGGCGATGATCAGGACGGAAACCGTCAGGGCAATCAGCAGGATTGAAACCGGAAGGCCGGACCCGTTTGGCACCGTGATATTCTGCTGCGGCGCGGCGCTGCTTTGCATTTCGAGTGCCTTTTTCATCAACTCCGCATCTTTTTTTATCACGGCATCAGCCATCATTTTCGCGGCTTCCTGTGACGTACCTTGCGGTCCAGCCTTGTCAGAAGCTGCTGCCGGTTCGGTGGGGGGTACGATTGCTGCTGCCGGCTGTGGCGCAGGAACGGTAACGTTCGGTTCCGCTTTAACGGCCGATGCGGGCTGCATTCTCTTGGCGGTTGCCACGGGGACTGGTGCGGTTGGCTTCCGCTGCTGATGCCGTGGCGCTGCAGCGGTTTTCGGGAAGGTGCGGCGCAGGTCGACTTCGTTCAGGTTGAAATCGGCAACGATATCGCGGTTGATCTTGACGAACACCTTGTTCCCCTTCTGCCAGGCGGACTGGCCATTGATGACGCCGCCGTCTTTCAGGTACACCTGTTTGCCGAGGCAGACCCCCGCCAGCATCAGCCACATGAACAGAACCAGAATTATTCGCCGCATAAGTACATTCATTCCCGTCTCCTTTGCTGCCCGCATTCTGTTTTTTTTGATCTTAAAAACGGGAGCATTATACCGAACTCATGGACATTGGCAATCGTATTGTGTTTTTGACTGCTTCCCGCTATTGTTACGGCAGATCTCATTCCGAAAGGGAGTCCCAGCATGCTTTCATACGAACAGGCGAGGCAGGTCATTCTGGAAAATATCACCCCGGCGGGGGTCGAGCAGGCAGATCTGGTTGAGGCGATCGGTCGCGTCCTCGTCGAGGATGTTGTTGCCCCCTGGGATATGCCGCTGTGGGACAATTCGGCCATGGACGGCTATGGGGTCCGCTGCGCCGACTGCAGCGAGGTCCCGTGCAAACTGAAGGTAACCGGCTATATTCCGGCCGGAGGCCGTGCCGACGGGGTTGAAGTCAAGGCGGGGTGTGCGGTCAAGATCATGACCGGTGCGCCGGTTCCGGACGGTGTTGATGCGGTGGTGCCGTTCGAAGAGACCGAAGAAACGTCCGGCGAGCAGGTCGTCATTCAGGCCCCCGTTGCTTTGCACCAGCATATCCGCTTCCGTGGCGAGGATGTTCGCTCCGGCCAGACCGTCATCAGCGCCGGCACAATCGTCCGGGCACCGGAGGTGAGCATGCTGGCCTCGCTTGGACGCTCCCGGGTGGCGGTCTTCATGCGGCCGACCGTGGCGATCCTCTCGACCGGAGATGAGCTGATCGAAGTGGGGCGTACTCCGGGTGCCGGTGAGCTTATCAACAGCAATGCTCTGGCGCTGGCGGCAGCTGTGCGCGAAGCGGGAGGGATTCCGCGTGTCATCGGCATCGCCCGGGATAACCTGGAAAGCCACCGCGAAAAGTTGCGTGAAGGGCTCACCGCCGATATGCTCGTGACCTCTGCCGGTGTCTCGGCCGGTGATCGCGATCTTGTGAGGGTTGTGCTGGAGGAGTTGGGGGTCAAGCAGGTTTTCTGGAAAGTCGGCATCAAGCCGGGGAAGCCGACCGCCTTCGGGGTCAGGGACGGCAAACCGGTGTTTTCGCTCCCCGGCAATCCTGTCGCCAGCCTGATAACGTTTGAGGAGTTCGTCCGTCCGGCGCTGCTGCGCATGATGGGACAGCGCCGGGTGCTGCGCCCGATGTTCAGTGCCACGCTGCGCAGTGACATCAAAAACAGGGAAAGCGACCGTACCACCCTGCTCCGTGTGCGTCTGGAGCGGGAAGGGGATCGTTTCTCTGCAGCGGTCTCAGGAAAACAGCAGACCGGTATGCTGAAGACAATGGTTGATGCGGCGGCCATAGCCGTCATTCCACCCGGACGCGGCTCCATGGCAGCCGGTGAAGAGGTGGCTGTTCACTTCTTTGGCAGTTACATCGATTTGATTTGAAACTATCTGATAGTGAGGTTTGTATGAATGATTATCTCGGTGCCCATATGTCGATCTCCGGGGGGCTGCATTTGGCGGTTGACCGGGCCGTAGCTGCCGGCTGCAGTGTCCTGCAGATCTTCACGCGCAATTCCAACCAGTGGAAGGGCAAGCCGGTCAGCGAGGCGGATGCCGATCTGTTTCGCAGCACGTTTGCCGCCTCCGGTCTGCGCGAGGTGGTTTCCCACGACATCTACCTGATCAACCTGGCCGCTCCTCCCGGTGAAACGCGTGATAAAAGCCTCGTGGCGTTCCGTGATGAGCTGGAAACCTGTGCCCGCCTCGGCATCAACAAGGTCGTCATGCACCCCGGTTCACACCTGACAGAGTCACCGGAAACGGGATTGGCGCGGGTGGTAGAGGCGTTTGACCAGCTCTTTGGCGAGGTGCCGCAGTTCGAGGGGAAGGTGCTGATCGAGACGACGGCCGGTCAGGGGAGTAATCTGGGGAGGACCTTTGAAGAGTTGGGAACGATCATCACCGGCTCACGTTTCCCGGAAAAGTTCGGGGTCTGTTTCGACACCTGCCACACCTTCGCCGCTGGCTACGATACCGCCAGCGAAGAGGGGTACCGCGATACGATGGAGCAGTTTGACCGGATCATCGGGCTGGAGCGGCTGGAATGTTTTCATTTCAATGACTCCAAGAAGGGGCTCGGCTCACGGGTCGACCGGCATGAACATATCGGCCAGGGGACGCTGGGGTTGAACCCGTTCCGCTTCATCCTGAACGACCCCCGTTTTACGACGGTGCCGAAAATCCTGGAGACTCCGAAAGGGGACAACGACGAGATGGATGGGGTCAACCTTGCACTGTTGCGGGGGCTGGTCGGTAAAGCGTAAATAATCGAGGCTCTTGCAAAAGTCAAAAAGTCCCCTCTCCCCTGGCGGGGGAGGGTTAGGGAGGGGGGAGGTTGCCATGAAATCAGCAGGTTGCAACTTCACCCACCCCCCAACCCCCTCCCGTCAAGGGAGGGGGAGTAGATTTCTAAGACTTTTGCAAGGCCCACAATCTTTTTTGGATAACAGCACGAATCCCTCACCTTGTTGCCCCTGGTGGGGGATTTTTTTATGCAAAAGGGGCGCGTGCGTTGCCTGAAGTCCCCTTACTTCACTCCCAGCAGCGCCAGCAGGATGCCACCGGAGATAGCTGTGCCAAAAACCCCGGCCAGGTTCGGCCCCATGGCGTGCATTATCAGATAGACCTGTGGATTTTCCTGGTTGCCAACCATGTGTGAAACCCTGGCGGCGATCGGCACCGAGGCGATCCCGGCCGATCCGATCAGCGGATTGATCTTCCCTCGGCTGATGAGATTCATGATTTTAGCGGCAACCACTCCGGACCCGGTGCCGAATATAAAAGCCACAAGCCCCAGGGCGATGATCTCAAGTGTTTTAATGGTCAGAAACTGTTCGGCATTCATGGTTGAGCCGATGGCAACCGTCAGCACGATAGTGATGATGTTCATGATTTCATTGGCTGCAGTCTTGGCCAGTCGGTCCACCAGCAGACACTCGCGAAACAGGTTGCCCAGCATCAGCATGGTGATGAGCGGTGCGATGGGAGGAAAAAACAGATTGACGATGACGGCGATGATGATGGGAAAAGAAATTCTCTCCAGGCGGGTGACCTGCCGTGGCTTTTCCATTATTATATTGCGTTCTTTTTTTGTGGTCAGCAGTCTCATGACAGGCGGTTGGATCAACGGCATCAGAGCCATATAGGAGTATGCAGCCACCGAGATCTGCGGCAGCAGATGCGGAGCCAGTTTCATGGTGACGAAAATGGCCATGGGGCCGTCAGCGCCGCCGATGATGCCGATGGCGCCGGCTTCCGCCAGCGAAAATCCAAGCAGTTTGGCCCCGATGAGAGCCACAAAAATCCCCAGATGCGCCGCCGCCCCCAGAATCACCAGCCACGGGCTGGCGATCATTGGGCCAAAATCGGTCATGGCCCCGACCCCGAGAAAAATCAGCGGCGGCACGATCAGCAGAGCCACCCCTTGATAGGCGTAATTAAACAATCCCCCTGGCTGGGTCAGGCCTGAGCCGGGCACATTGGCGACAATACAGGCAAAGCCGATTCCGACCAGCAGAAATGGCTCGTATTTCTTGACCAGGGCCAGATAGATCATGGTGACCCCTACCAGCATCATGAACACGTTGCCCCAGCTCAATTGGGCCAAGCCGGTCTGCTCTTTCAATAAATTCAATAAATCGATTAATTGCGCAAGCATGTTTTAACTCCGTTTTATTGCGGTTGTCCCTCAATCTGAAGCAGGCCTTGCCCGTCATCCACGGCATCTCCCACCTTGACCAGAACCGTTCGCACGGTGCCGGCGGTCGGCGCAACGACCGGGGTTTCCATTTTCATGGCATCCAGCACTATCAGCACCTGGTTGTATGCCACCACGTCGCCCGGTTTGACCAGACATTTGAAAACATTTCCTGCCATGGGACTGACGACAAGCCGGCACCCAGCAGGGGCGGTGACCGGTGGAGTGAGCGGAACAGCTGCTGAAGAAGATGAAGCGGTGACTGCCGGAGACTGAACAGTCTGCGACGGAGCAGCCGGAGAATGGCTTGTCTGGGACAACGCCGAGGCGGAGTCATCCAGAACCTCAACGCCGACGTCGTACGTTTTACCTTCCAGGGTTATTCGCAACATTTTCATGGTGATGATTCCTTTCTAAGCATCTTTTGGATAATTACCGTGTGTCGATACACGTGTGGCGAAAGAAAGCGCAGTAGCACGCTATTTGAGACGGTGTGACTGCAGCGCGTGACGCCCCTGAGCGGCCCAGTTCCCGTTTCTGCTGCTCAGGGAGCGGAACCTGGCGAGGCGCACCGGTTCCCCCAGCGTCGCGCATGCTGCAGCGGTAAGCAGCACCACCAACTGCTGGTCACTAAGGCCGGGATGGATGCCGCTCGTTACGGTAGATTGGTCCTGCGGGGAGGCCGTCGGTGAGGCTGTCGCCGAACCGGATTCCTTGAGTGCTGTTTGTTCCGGTGATATGGTCAGAGCAGCAGCGTTGCCCTGCGTGCCAAACCGATTAAGCAGCGGAAACAGTGACAGGATCACCCCGATCCCGCCGATGACGACAAAGCTTAAAATGAAATCGATTGCGCTGATGAGAAGCGCTCCGTGTAAGTTGTCTTGTATAGGCATCATGTATCCTGACTGTTGAACGATATAGTTACTCCGTGGCGTATTCCCCCGAAGCTTGTTCCGATGAGAGAAGATGCTATAGCGGAATCAGACCATGTTTCTTGGCTGGCCGCGAAACCCGTTTGGTCAGCGAAATCCGCAACGCCTGGGCGACCCGTGCCCGTGTCTCGGCAGGCTCGACCACATCAGAGATCATGTCGCGGGAAGCGGCCTGGTAGGGGGTTGCAAACTGGTCGCGGTACGATTGCACCAGTTCGGCCTCTTTGGTCTTGTGGTCTTCCGCTTCCTCGATCTCTCTTTTGTAGATGATGCGGGCGGCACTTTCCGCTCCCATCACCGCAATCTCGGCACAGGGCCAGGCAAAGACGAAATCGGCACCCATGTCTTTGGAACACATGGCAAGGTAGGCGCCTCCATACGCCTTGCGCATGATAACGGTGATCTTGGGAACGGTGGCGGCGGCGTAGGCGAACAGCATCTTGGCCCCATGGCGGATGATCCCGCCGCGCTCCTGTGCCAGTCCCGGCATGAAACCGGGCACATCCACCAGATTGACCAGCGGCACATTGAAGGCGTTGCAGAAACGGATAAAGCGGGCGGCCTTGTCGGAACTGTCGATGTCGAGACAGCCGGCCTTAAATGCCGGCTGGTTGGCGACAATACCGGCTACCATGCCGTTGATCCGACCAAAGCCGACGACGATGTTGCGGGCAAAATCGCGCTGAACCTCAAGCCACTGATCGGGGTCCAACAGGCGTTCGATCACCTGGTATACGTCGAAGCTGCACTTTGGGTCATCGGGTACCAGCTCGTTCATTGCTTCATCATGCTCAAGAATGATTTCATCGGGGATATAGTGTGGGGGGTCCTGCAGGTTGTTGAGTGGCAGAAAGCTGAGCAGTTGCCGGGCGATGCTGATCGCATGTTGGTCATCTTCAGCAACGAAGTGGATATTGCCGCTGACGCTGGCATGGGCCTCGGCAGTGCCAAACTGCTCGATCGGCGCGACCTGGCCGGTAGCCGCCTTGATGACTTCCGGGCCACAGATGAACATACTGGAATGGGTGCGGGTCTGTATGGTGAAATCCATCAGCGCCGGGCTGTAGGCGGCACCACCGGCGCACGGGCCGGCAATGATGGCGATCTGCGGTACGACACCAGAGGCGGCCACATTCTGATAAAATACCTGGCCATACCCGGAAAGGCTGTGAATCCCTTCCTGAATACGCGCACCGCCGGAGTCGTTGATTGCCACAACCGGGATGCCGGTTTCGCAGGCGATATTCATGATGTCGCAGATTTTTTTTGCGTGCATGTGCCCCAGTGCGCCGCCCCCAACGGTAAAATCCTGGCTGTAGATGGCAACCGGTCTGCCACCTACGTTGCCGGTGCCGGTTACCACGCCGTCACCCGGCATATACTTCCCGGCAAAACCGGGCATGTGGCAGGCGTGATTCACATGCATGCCGTACTCATTGAACGATGCCTCATCAAACAGAAGTTCGACCCGCTCGCGGGCACCCAAACGCCCCTCGGCATGCCGCTTCTTCATTTTATCTTTGCCGCCACCGGCTAACGCATCGGTGCGCCGCTGGCGGAGCTCATCAAGAAGTTCCTTTTTTATAGCCATTAAAATGACTCCTTTACTGTCGAACGTCTTTTGATTGAAGTAAAAAATATAGAAGGAAAAAGCAGATTTGCAAGGGGATTTAAGCGGAGTATGTTTTTAGAATGGCATTTTCAGGGTTTGTTGCAATTCAAATGCTGTAATTGAAGGAAGTTAGCGTCTAAAAAGCAGGTGCTGTAATATGTGATTATATTCTTAGCGGTATAAACAGACGACTGTTTGATACGCCGGCGAAGGTCGACAACCCCGGCTAAAGCTTGTCAAACAGATATTCCAGCCCGTTGACCTTGATTTCGTAGACCGTCCGCAGCATATCCCCCAGCTTCCCCGGCGGAAACCCCTGGCCGGCAAACCAGACCACGTATGGTTCCGGCAGATCAACGAGGCGGCGGCCACGGTATTTGCCGAACGGCATCTTCGTGGCGGCGAGTTCCAGCAGTTTCGAATGGTCGAGTGCCGGGTAGTTGCCTTCTGCTTCATTGGTAAAATTCATTTTTCATTCCTTAGCCGGACAAGCCAACGGCAAAAACGTTTCACGCGGAGACGCGGAGAACACAGAGAACGTCAAAAACAAAAGTACTTATGGTTTACTCCAAAAGACGTTACGCTTTTATCCTGGTTTTCTCTGCGTCTCCGCGTGAGGCCGCTTTTGTCTTGTCTGGAGCGCATATGCTTATACCGAAGCATGCGTAAGAGATTACAGCATCTTCCGCAGATACTGCCCCGTATATGATCTCGTAACTTTCGCCACCTGTTCCGGCGTGCCGGTCGCAACAATTTCACCGCCGCGGTCGCCCCCCTCCGGCCCCAGGTCGATGATCCAGTCGGCGGTCTTGATGACATCGAGGTTGTGTTCGATGATGACGATGGTGTTGCCGGAATCCACCAGCCGCTGGATAACCTCCAGCAGTTTGGCAATGTCGTGAAAATGGAGACCTGTCGTCGGTTCGTCAAGGATGTAGATCGTCCGGCCGGTGGCGCGTTTGGAAAGCTCCTTGGCCAGCTTGACGCGTTGCGCCTCACCACCCGAAAGGGTTGTTGCCGCCTGTCCCAGCTTGATATAGCCGAGCCCGACCTCCTCCAGCGTGGCCAGCTTGTTCTTGATGCGCGGGATCGCTCCCATGAACTCCAGCGCCTGCGACACGGTCATGTCGAGCACGTCGGCGATCGATTTTCCCTTGAAGTGCACCTCCAGCGTTTCGCGGTTGTAGCGCGCCCCCTTGCAGACCTCGCACTCCACATACACATCGGGGAGAAAATGCATCTCGATCTTGATGATGCCGTCGCCGGAGCAGGCCTCGCAGCGTCCTCCCTTGACGTTGAACGAATAGCGCCCCGGCTTGTAGCCGCGCAGCTTGGATTCCGGCAGGTTGGAAAAGAGGTCGCGGATATCACTGAAGACGGCGGTGTAGGTGGCCGGATTGGAGCGCGGCGTGCGCCCGATCGGCGACTGGTCGATGTTGATGACCTTGTCGAGGTGCTCCAGTCCCACGATGTCACGGACCGCACCGGCCTTCTCGCGGCTGCGGTAAAGGCGCTGCCCGAGCACCTTGTGCAGGGTGTCGATGATCAGGGTCGATTTGCCGGAGCCGGACACGCCGGTGACGCAGGTCATGATGCCGAGCGGTATTTCCACGCTGACATCCTTGAGGTTGTTCTCACACGCGCCGACGATCTGCAGCCACTTATCAGCCGTGCGACGCTTTGCCGGCAGCGCGATGGAGAGTTCACCCGAGAGGTAGCGGCCGGTCAGTGATGCCGGATTCGCCATGACCTCCGCCGGTGTTCCCTGGGCGACGACTTCGCCCCCATGGACGCCGGCGCCCGGCCCCATGTCGATCAGGTGGTCGGCCTCCATGATGGTCTCTTCGTCATGCTCGACCACCAGCACGGTGTTGCCGATGTCGCGCAGCCGCTTGAGAGTGCCGAGGAGGCGGGCGTTGTCCCGCTGGTGGAGGCCGATGGATGGTTCGTCGAGGATGTAGAGCACGCCGACGAGGCTTGAGCCGATCTGGGTTGCGAGACGGATGCGCTGCCCCTCGCCGCCCGAGAGGGTGCCGGAGGTGCGGTCGAGTGACAGGTAGTCGAGGCCGACGTTGACGAGAAACGAGAGCCGTTCGCGAATTTCCTTAAGGATGCGGCGGCCGATCTCCTGCTCCTTGTCGCTGAGGGTCAGCTCTTCGAAGAAACGGAGGCAGTCACGGATAGAGAGCGCCGTCACGTCGCGGATGGTGACCCCGCCCACCAGTACATGCAGCGCTTCGGGGCGGAGACGGGCACCATGGCAGGTCGGACAGGGCATAATATTCATATATTTTTCCAGCTCTTCACGGGAGGTATCCGATTCCGTTTCGCGCCAGCGCCGCTGCAGATTATTCAGTACCCCCTCGAATTCCTTCTGGTAGGTATGGCGGCGTTCACCGTCCTCTTCCCACCAGAATTCGATCTTTTTACCTCCGGAGCCGTTGAGGATGACATCGCGAACGTCCTCGGGCAGCTCCTTGAACGGGGTGCGGATGTCGAATGAATAGGCTTTTGCCAGCGCGTCCAGAATCAGGTGGAACCAGCCGGAAAGGCGTTTTTCCCACGGCGCTATGGCCCCTTCGCGCAGGGAGAGTTCCTGGTTCGGGATTACGAGGTCAGCGTCGAAGTACATCCTGGTGCCGAGTCCGGTACAGTCCGGGCAGGCGCCATGCGGGTTGTTGAAGGAGAAGAGCCGCGGGGTGACCTCCTGGTATGACACGCCGCAATCGACGCAGGCCAGTTTCTCCGAGAAGAGCATCTGTAGCGGTTTGGCCGCCTTTTTACTCTTTTCTTCGGCAGGCTCGTCATTCGCCGGGACGACCGCCTCAACCTTCACCACCCCCTCGGCATGGTGCAGGGCGGTTTCCAGCGAGTCGGCCAGGCGGCGCTGCACGCCATCCTTGACGACAATCCGGTCGACGACGATGTCGATGTCATGCTTTTTTTTCTTGTCCATCTCGATGTCGTCGGCCAGTTCCCGCACGGTGCCGTCAACGACAACCCGGGTGAACCCCTCTTTGCGCAGCTGGTTAAGCTCTTTTTTATATTCCCCCTTGCGACCGCGGATCATCGGGGCGAGCAGGGTCAGCTTCGTTCCGGCGGCGAGGAGCATGATCTGATCCACCATCTGGGACACGGTCTGCGAGGTGATCTCCTTGTTGCAGGAGGTGCAGTGCGGATGCCCGACCCGGGCAAAGAGCAGGCGCAGGTAGTCGTAGATTTCGGTGACGGTGCCGACGGTGGAACGGGGGTTTTTGCTGGTGGTCTTCTGTTCGATGGAGATGGCCGGCGAGAGCCCCTCGATCGACTCGACATCAGGCTTTTCCATCTGCTCGAGAAACTGGCGCGCGTAGGAAGAGAGCGATTCGACGTAGCGGCGCTGCCCCTCGGCGTAGATCGTATCAAACGCCAGGGTGGACTTGCCGGAGCCGGAAAGACCGGTGATGACGACCAGTCGGTCGCGGGGGATTTCGACGTCAATGCACTTGAGGTTGTGCTCGCAGGCGCCTTTTACGATGATTTTGTCGTGTGCCATGGTGAATCCTTCTGGTTGCAAAGTGACATAAAATATATCACACATCGGTTTTAGTATGAAGCGACTTTGCAGGGTAGAATGGTGTCGATGTCAGGTTGGCGTGGAGCAATTCAGGCAGATGCCACGGCTTATTTGAAAATGCGTATAAAATTCATATTTATATTGATCCATGGTATATACTGCGTCGGTTTACGCTGGATGCAGCAGGGTCGGCTTTTGCGCAAAGGAACAGGGACGCGCTCCGTTTTCCGTTAAGGGGGAGATGCACCAGCATGTTTTGTATTAACTGGCTGTTTTAGAAGGAGAAAGTATCCATGGATTCTGCCACTCCAGCCGTACGTCGCTCCGCGAAGGAGCAGGCTGAGCTTGAAGCTGTGTTTATCGATATTTTTGAACATCGCTTCAGATTTAATGAAGTTATTGGTTTTCGCGTTGAATCTTTTGACCCGGAAGCGCCCGGTTTGTCATTCGAGATGCGTCCGGAACTGATCGGCAGCTATCTTCATAACCGTCTTCATGGTGGCGTGATTGCAACGGCATTGGACACGGTTGCCGGTTTCTCACTCGTGGTGGCCATTGCCGAAAAACACGCGAGTGAGACGGCAGAGCAGATTGTCACGCGGTTTGGGCGCTGTGGAACCATTGATTTGCGGGTGGATTACCTGCGCCAGGGCATTGGCCGCAGTTTTTATGCGAGTGCGAAAGTCGTGCGTCTGGGAGGGCGCATTGCCTCCGTGCAGATGGAGCTGAAAAACGAAGCCGACCAGCTGATTGCAACCGGCACAGGAGCCTATATCATTAGCTGACCTTCGCCAGCCCTGATCAGTATTTCAAGCCGTCACGGAGGAGTATTGCCAGCTGCTCTGCCGGTACCGGGCGGCTGAAATGATACCCCTGCATTTCTACGCAATTGTTGAAGGAGAGGAACTGCATCTGGGCGCGGGTTTCAACGCCTTCGGCGATGACGCTCAGGTTGAGGGCACGGGCGATGTCGATGATGATCCGTGCAATCGCGGCATCGTCAGGGTTTGTCGTGATGTCGCGCACAAAAGACCTGTCGATTTTAAGGCGGTTGATCGGGAAGTTTTTCAGGTAGGAAAGAGATGAGTAGCCGGTGCCGAAATCATCGATAGCGACCGAAATCCCCATCTCCTTGAATTTTGTCAAAAGGGCAATATTCTTGTCCGCATCCTTCATGATCGCACTCTCGGTCAGTTCGAGCTCAAGCCACTCAGCGTCCAATCCGGTTTCAAGCAGTGTCGATGCGACAACTTCGTCAAGATGATACTGCCCGAACTGTTTGGCCGAAAGATTGACCGCAACGCGCACCGGTGGCAGTCCCTGCTCCTGCCATGCCTTGTTCTGGCGGCAGGCACTGCGCAGCACCCACTCTCCCAGCGGGATGATCAGGCCGTTTTCTTCAGCCAACGGTATGAACCGGTCAGGGGGCAACAGTCCCATGTCGGGATGGTTCCAGCGTAACAGGGCTTCCATGCCGAAAATCTTGCCGCTGCGCGCATCGACCTGTGGTTGATAGACAAGAAAAAAGTCGCCGCGCTCAAGCCCCTTGCGCATGGAGTTTTCCAGCATCATTCGTTCCAGGACCATGTTGTTCATCTCGCGCGAGAAAAACTGGAAGTTGTTACGCTCCACCTCTTTGGCCTGGTACATCGCCAGGTCAGCATGCTTCAGCAGAGTGTAACTATCCTCGCCGTCCGTCGGGTACGTGGCGATGCCGATGCTGCAGGTCGAGAAGATCTCGTGGCCATCGATATAAAACGGTTCCGCGACCAGAGCGAGAATTTTTTTTGCAACGGTGGCGATGCTCTCTTCATGCGCCACGCTAGTCAGGATGGCGACATATTCATCGCCCCCCAAACGTGCCAGGGTGTCGCTGTCGCGGATGCATGAATGCAACCGCTTTGCTACCGCTTTCAGCAGTTTGTCCCCGGTTCGATGCCCCAGGGTTTCGTTGATGCTTTTGAAACGGTCAAGGTCAAGCATCAATACCCCAAGCAGCTGTTTTTCCCGTGATGCCTGGGCAATTGCAAGGTGGAGCCGGTCATGGAGCAGGCTGCGGTTGGGAAGGCCGGTCAGGGAGTCGTAGTTGATCAGCTGCTGGATTTTACTCTCGGCATTGATTCTGGCGGTGATGTCCAGTGTTGTTGCGGAGATCAGGCGGACGCAGCCCGATTCGTCATGTTCGAGCTCTCCCTGGCTGTTGACGACAATCTCGCTCTCGTTGCCGGAAATGATGCGATAGTTGATGTCGAGAGCGGCACCGTTTTTGACGGTATTACGCAGCGCGGTTTTGAATGCGGCCACATCGAGCGGATGTATGCGGGTGTACAGCCATTCCATGGTGATCGTTGCCGGTTCTCCGATCGGCAGACCGAAAATCCGGTACAGTTCGGCTGACCAGTAAAGGTCACCGGAGGCGATATCCCATTCCCAGCTCCCCATGCAGGCGATTTTCTGGGCGCGAGCAAGTCTCGTCTCACTCAGGCGTAACGCCTGCTCGGTGCGCCGCAGGCACTCCCGGATGTCCTTTTCCTGCTGAGAGAGTCCGGCGCCACCTTCGCTGACCGGTATCTGTGAGCTATCTGTTCTGTTCTGCACTGTTTCAGTCACGGGTTCCCTTGTGTGTACGCAAAAAGCGATCTTCAAGCGATAGAGCCTGTTGTACAGAATGCTACTTTTTCTTCAAGCGCCAGCCCTCTTTGTTGACCTGTGGGACCCGGGAGATGGCGAGCGAATCGGGCGGCACGTCGCCCGTGACGGTCGTGCCGGCTGCCACCAGCGAGTTGCGCCCGACACTGACCGGTGCCACCAGCTGCACGTCGCTGCCGATAAAAACGTCATCGCCGATAACGGTGCGGTGCTTGTTGACGCCGTCGTAGTTGCAGGTAATCGTGCCGCACCCGATGTTGACATTGCGGCCGATTTCAGCATCACCCAGATAGGTGAGATGCGACGCTTTTGAGCCTTCTCCCATGACGATCTTCTTGGTTTCGACGAAGTTGCCGATCTTTACCTTGTCGCCCAGCACGGTGCCGGGGCGCAGATGCGCCATCGGCCCGATTGTGACGTCTTCGCCAAGCAGGGAGTCTTCCAGTACCGATGCCGCCTTGATATGACAGTCGTCGCCGATCCGGCAGCCGGAGATGCTGACGCCGCCGTCGATCAGGCAGCCCTCGCCGATAACGGTTCCGCCGTCGATGCGGCAGCCGGGGTGGATGGTCGTGTCGCAGCCGATTGTAACGCCATGGTCGATATAGGTGTGGTCGGGGTCGATTATCGTAACGCCGTTCAGCATATGGTCACGGTTGATCCGGCTGCGCAGGATGCGGTCGGCACGTGCAAGCTGGATGCGGTCGTTTACCCCCATGATCTCGTCGGCATCGGTGGCCTGTACCGCCAGGCAGGTCAGCTCCTTGCGGACGGCAATCGCCAGCAGGTCGGTCAGGTAATATTCCTGCTGGGCATTGTTGTTGCCGAGCCCCTTGATGTTGTTGAAGAGGAAGTCCGAATCCATGCAGTAAATGCCGCTGTTGATCTCGCGGATCTCCTGTTCCTCCGGGTCCGCATCCTTCTGCTCGACGATGCGGACCACGCGGCCGGATGGATCTCGAACGACGCGGCCGTATCCGTAGGGATCATCCATCACAGCAGTCAGTACCGTAACGGCAGCGCTGTTGTCGCGATGGCAGGCCAGCATGTTCTTCAATGTTTCCGCCCGCAGCAGCGGGGTGTCACCGCACAGTATCAGGACTGTGCCGCGGAAGCCGGCCAGCGTATCCAGGGCACAGGCGACGGCATGCCCGGTGCCGAGCTGTTCTTCCTGCATGGCGCAGCGAATATCGGTTGCACCGCGAAAAATCCCTTGTACCGCACTGGCCTGATGCCCGATCACCAGCACGATCGGGTCAGAGCCTGCCTCACGGGCAGCTGTAACGGGCCAGGCGATCATCGGTAGTCCGGCTACGGGGTGAAGAACCTTGATCAGGCCCGATTTCATACGGGTTCCCTTTCCGGCGGCGAGTACAACGGAGGCAAGTGATTCCATGGCCGATCAGCTCCATACAAATAGATGTGAAAAATATTTCCGCACACAATATGCGATTGAAGGTCAAAGCGTCAAGAGATTAGCACCGTGGCGAAGTTTTGGCCGATCTTTCGCCTTTACTTATCTGTCGGTTTGGCTATAGTGAAGAACGTTTGTTTATGGATTTTATCGGGTTGGGATAAAGCGGAGAAACAGTGTGAAAAAGCCTGTTATCTGCAGAAAAAATAACGCACCCGAAGGGGCGCAGGTCGCAAATCTGAACAAAAGGTTGGCAGATGGCTATTGCAGAGGACGTCATACTCCTTGACCAGAAACTGAATCAGCTGATCATCCGCTACGAACAGTACTTTATCGGTCTGGAGAAGCGGGAGCCTCTTCAGCTGCTGGCTGAGGTGGAAAAGATGGTACGACGCTACACCGGCGTACCTATCAATAATACGATGTACAAGCACCGCTTGAACATGCTGGTCGCGAGGTTCAATACCTATCGTGAACACTGGAACCGGATTCTGCGGCTGATGGAGGAGGGGCGCTACTCCCGCGACCGTTTTATCAGCGACCTGCACCTGCGTCAGAAGGAAAAACCTGAGAGGGAGCAACACGATACCGCGAGTGCGACCGCTGAAGCGGAGATTGATCGCCTTGTTCACGAATTTCGTGAAGCACGAAAAGCCTGCAACCTGCCGGTTGAAAAGATCACCCGCGAGCTGGTTGCGGCATCAATTGAAAAACAGAAGCCACTCCTGACCGCAAAGCTCGGTACCGAAAATCTTGCCTTCAGGGTCGTTATTGAAGATGGCAAGCCGAAGTTGAAAGCCGGCCTCCGCAAACATTGATCGAAGAAACCATCCGATGTCTATGACCACTATGCCTATGCTGATCCCCCAAACCATCGACTGCATTGCAGCGCTCCGCCGCGGCGAACGGCGCCTCACCATTCCCGGCCTGAAAGGTTCGTCTCCGGCTCTTTTGGTTGCGGAGCTGGTGCGCGCAGGGCTTGAAAATCCGCTGGTGATTGCTCCGACTCAGGAAGCGGCCGAGGAGTTCTGTCGGGAGCTGACGTTCTTCTCGGGTGGCGATCTGCATGCGGCTCTCTTTCCCGCCTGGGATCTCGTGCCGTTTTCAGCAGCGTCTCCGCACCCTGATGTGACCGGTGCCCGTTTGGATACACTCTTCCGGCTGCAAAACGGCCTGTCCCGGGTGACCGTACTGCCGGTGGCGGCGGCGCTGCAGCGGGTACTCCCCTGGAAAACCCTGAGCGATGCTTCCTGCTATCTTCTTCCCGGCGAAGAGTTTGATCGGGATGAACTGCTCGCGCGGCTGGTGCGGATGGGGTATGCCAATGTGCCGCTGGTGGAGGATCGCGGCACGTTTGCCGTGCGGGGAGGTATCCTTGACATCTTTCCGCCGAACCTGCCGACGCCGGTCAGGATCGAGTTTTTCGGCGACACGGCCGAGACGCTGCGCGCTTTTGACCCGCTGACGCAACGATCACTGCAGCCGGTCGAGGAGCTGGTGCTGCTGCCATCGCGGGAACTGCTGCTGGCGGACGAGATCCTGGCCGATATCGCCCCGCGCCTGAAGCAGCTCTGCGACGACCTCGATATCCCGGCCAATCGACGCCGCGCGATACTGGAAGATCTGCACAACGCGGTCTACTTTCAGGGGATCGACTTCCTGCAGCCGCTCCTCCATCCCGGTCTTGAGACGGTGTTCGACTATTCCCCCGGCGCACCGCTGATCCTGCTCGATCCGGAAGCGATCAACTACGCCGTCCTCAGCCTGGGCGAGGAGGTCGAGGCGGGAGTTGCCAAAGCTGCGGCGGCCGGTTTGGCCCACTCTCCGCCGGGCGAGCTGTTCCTGAACGAATCAGCGCTGGAACAGCTCATCGCCGCACGGCGCATCATTGAAATATCCGGCCTGGCACTGGAAACTCCGGGGGAGAGCGCGGCAATCGCCATCCCCTGCGAAGAAAACAGCGACCTGCGCGTGAGTGTGTCGAAGGAGAGCAGTCATGCCCTGGCGCCGCTGGCCCGTACGCTGCGCCAATGGCTGGACGGCGGGCATCTGGTCGTCATCGCCTGCCATCAGCAGCCGCAGGCCGAACGGCTTAAGGATCTTCTTCTGCCGTACAGTATTTCCTGCACAATCACTGAAGAGGGCTTTGGGGATGTGGCCGCTGCAGCCGCGCAGCAGAAAGCGCCACTGCCTACGGTCAAGATCCTTGTCGGCGACATCTCCCGCGGCTTCCGCCTTCCCTACTCGCATCTGGTCCTGATCGCCGAAGAAGAACTGTTCGGCAAGCGGGTCAAGCGGCGCGGTGTGTCCGAGGTGCGTAAGAAACAACTCCTCGCGTCGCTGGCGGAGCTGAAGCCGGGCGACTACATGGTGCATATCGACCATGGTATCGGTCTGTATCGTGGCCTGCAGCATATCAGCGTCGGGAATACTGCCGGCGACTTCCTGCTGCTGGAATACGCCGGTTCGGACAAGCTGTTTCTGCCGGTTGATCGTCTTGGGCTCGTGCAGCGCTATGTTGGTCCGGAGGGAAGCGCTCCTTCGCTGGACAAGCTGGGGGGTGTCTCCTGGGAAAAATCGAAGGGGAAGGCGCGCAAGAATATCGAGGAGCTGGCCGGTGAGCTGCTGGAGATCTATGCCAAGCGCCAGCTCTCCGAAGGGTACTCCTTTTCACCGCCTGATGAGATGTACCGTGAATTCGAGGCGTCGTTTGCCTGGGAGGAAACCCCTGACCAGCTTTCCGCGATCCAGGACGTGCTGGCCGACATGCAGCATTCGAAGCCGATGGATCGCCTCGTCTGCGGCGACGTCGGCTACGGCAAGACCGAGGTTGCCCTGCGCGGCGCATTCAAGTCGGCTCTGGATGGCAAACAGGTCGGTATCCTCGTGCCGACCACGATCCTCGCCCAGCAGCATTACGAAACCTTCCGCGAACGGCTGAAGGATTATCCGGTGACGGTCGAAGTGCTCTCCCGTTTCCGCAGTCCCAAAGAGCAGAAGGGGATTCTCGAGCGCCTCAAGAAGGGGGATGTCGACATCATCATCGGTACCCACCGCCTGCTGCAGAAGGATGTCGCCTTCAAGGATCTCGGGCTGATGATCATCGATGAAGAGCAGCGTTTCGGGGTCAAGGACAAGGAACGGCTGAAAAGCTTCCGGGCGGTCGTCGATGTCATGACCCTCACCGCGACGCCGATTCCGCGCACGCTCTACATGTCGATGATGGGAATTCGCGACCTGTCGATCATCGATACGCCGCCGGTGGACCGTCTCGCGGTCAAGACGATCGTTTCCCGGTTCTCCGAAGAGCTGATCCGCGAAGCGGTGCTGCGCGAACTGCGCCGCGGCGGCCAGGTGTTCTTTGTCCACAACCGGGTGCAGACCATCGGTAAGCGGGCGGAGCTGCTGGCGCAACTGGTGCCGGAAGCGAAGATTGCCGTCGGCCATGGCCAGATGGGGGAGCATGAACTGGAGAAGGTCATGCTCGGCTTCATGCATGGCGAAACCAACCTGCTCCTCTGTACGACGATCATCGAATCCGGTCTCGATATCCCGAGCGCCAATACTCTGATCGTCGATCATGCCGACAAGTTCGGATTGTCGCAGCTCTACCAGCTGCGCGGGAGGGTGGGGCGTTCCACCCAGCGTGGCTACGCCTATCTGCTGATCCCCGGCGAAGCGGCCATCAGCTCCGATGCCCGCGAACGGCTCCGGGTGTTGCAGGAAATCTCCGAGCTGGGGGCTGGCTTCCGCATTGCGACGCACGACATGGAGATCCGCGGCGCGGGCGATATGCTCGGCAACCGCCAATCCGGAACGGTCACCGAGATCGGCTTCGAGCTCTACAACCAGATGCTGGAGGAGACGATCGCCCGGATGCGGGGCGAGGAGAGCGTGGAACGGGTCGAACCGGAAATTAATCTCAAGGTCCCGGCCTTCATCCCCGAGGCATACGTTAAGGATGCAGGCCAGCGCCTCGTGATCTACAAAAAGCTGACCCAGGCCGAGAGTGAAGAGGATGTGCTGGACGTGCAGAACGAGGTGCTCGACCGCTTCGGCGCGTATCCGCTCGCGACCTCCTACCTGTTCGAGGTCATGAAGCTGCGGGTGCTGCTGAAAAAACTGATCGTGCGCCAGATCGACTTCGACGGCCGTGCGGTCATCATCTCGTTCCACCCGCGCACGCCAGCCTCGCCCGACACGATCATCGGCATGATGCGGAGTGAGCCGAAGAAATACCAGTTCACCCCTGATTATAAATTGGTCTGTACCCTGAAGGATACGTCGTTCGAAGGTATTCTTGAAATGGCGAAGGGTGTTCTGAAACGGCTGCTGCCGGTGGAGATTCAGTAATTGTCGCGGGGTCCTGCTGTCGGTATCGAGTCGTTAGTGGAGTTGCTGAAAAAATATTATCTGGTCCAAGGGGGTTGTTATGAGCCGTTTTTCTCTCGCGATTGTCATTGCGCTGCTGCTGTCAGGCTGCAGCACTGTTCCGATTACCGGCCGCGCGCAGCTGAACCTGATTCCCGGCTCTTCGATGCTGTCAATGAGCGCCGATCAGTACGGCACCTTTCTGAAGGAAAACAAACTCAGCCAGAACGCTCAGCAGACCGCTACGGTCAAGCGTGTCGGCGCCCGCATTCAGGATGCCGTGGAGCGTTACTTTGTTTCAGCCGGTCTGCAGGACCATCTGAAGAGTTATAGATGGGAATTCAATCTGGTTGAGGACAAACAGGTAAATGCCTGGTGCATGCCGGGGGGGAAGGTTGTCGTTTACACCGGTATCCTGCCGGTTGCCGGGGATGATGCCGGGCTGGCGGTAGTGATGGGGCACGAAATAGCCCACGCGATTGCCGAGCATGGCAACGAGCGGATGAGCCAGGGGTTGATCGCGCAACTCGGAGGGACGGCGCTTTCAGCGGCGCTCGCCACTAAACCGGAAGCGACCCGGCAACTCTGGATGTCGGTCTACGGCGTCGGTTCCCAGTACGGCGCAATCATGCCATACGGGCGGATGCAGGAAAGCGAGGCTGACCACCTTGGGCTGGTATTTATGACGATGGCCGGCTACGACCCCTCTGTTGCCGTCGCCTTCTGGGAGCGGATGGCTGCCCAGAAGGGAGGGCAGGCGCAACCGGAGTTTCTCAGCACCCACCCGGCCGATGCCACGCGCATCGCCAACATCAAACGGCTGATACCGTCGGTGCGTGCCACATACCGGAAGTGACGTTACTGGGCAAAGAGCGGCATTTCGGAGGCTGGAATGATTCCCGCCTGCTCGGCGCGCTGCAGCAGGCAGTTTATCGCCTGTATCCCTTCATCCCCCAGGTCGGTTGAAAAGTCGTTCACATACAGGCCGATGTGGGCGGCGCAAACCTCCGGGCTCATCTCTTGGGCATGTTCCCCGATATAGCGGGCCGCTTCGCCCGGGTGAGAGTGGGCATATTCCACTCCACTCCGCAGTGCGCGTTCGACCGCGGCGATCGTTTCGGCACCGAGCGAACGCCGCGCCACGATGCCGCCAAGTGGAATCGGCAGACCGGTTTCCCCTTCCCACCACTCCCCCAGATCGAGCAATTTGTGCAGGCCGAAACCGTGATACGTGAAGCGCGATTCGTGAATGATGAGGCCGGCATCGACGTTGCCGCTCAGCACGGCATCCATGATCTCGTTGAAGGGCATGACGATGAAGTTGTCCAACCCCGGATCGAACAATTTCAACAGCAGCAGGGCGGTCGTGTAGCGTCCCGGCACGGCGATGGTCTTGCCGCGCAGATTCGCCGGATCGGTCGCTTCGCTCGCCACTAGCAGCGGTCCGCAGCCGCGCCCGAGGGCGCTGCCGGAGCGGAGCAGCGTGTACTGGTCGCGGATGTGTCCGAAGGCGTGGTAGGAAACCTTGCTGACATCCAGTTCCCCCCCTAGCGCCAACTGGTTGAGCGTCTCCACATCTTCCAGCCGCTCCCGGTAAGAAAGGCACTCGGTATCGACGAGGCCATGCACGAGTGGATAAAACATGAAGGTATCGTTGGGGCAGGGGGAAAAACCGAGGGTAAGTTCTGTGGTCATGGTTATCTCTCCAGAATAAAGGTCACCGGCCCGTCATTGACCAGCGCGACCTGCATGTCGGCCTGAAAGATGCCGGTTTCGACCGGCAGGCCGGTCCGTCGGGCTGCCGCGACAAAATAGTCGTATAAACGTTTCCCTTCGTCCGGCGGCGCTGCAGTGTCGAAAGAGGGGCGCCTCCCCTTGGCACAGTTGCCGGCCAGGGTGAACTGGGAAACAATCAGCAGAGCGCCACCTGTCTCCTGCACCGAAAGGTTCATCTTGCCGTCGGCGTCGGAGAACATCCGCAGGGCACAGACCTTCTCCACCAGCCAGTCGGCCTGCGCCTCCGCATCCCCTTTTTCCACACCGAGCAGGACCATGATGCCCTGGTCGATCTGGCCGACGGTTTGCCCTTCTACCGTTACGCTGGCGGATGTGACTCGCTGGATGACCGCTTTCATCAGTGTATCGCTCCTGTCTTTCAGATGTCCCGTCGGGACGGTTATTTCATAAAAAATTTGACCGCTTTGATGACGATACCAAAAAGGTCCGGGTCCGAATTTCTTAACGGGCCGCTAAAAATGCTGAAATCGGACTCTTTCTGATAGCTCCCCCCGGTTGCAGATTCTCTCTGCGTTCGGCGTTTTTCTTGTTCGAGCTCGCGGGTTTCAATCCTTTTCTTCTCTTGCTCTTTTTCCTGCTGCAGCAGCTTGCCGCCCGCTTTCATCCATTCAAAAAGATGCCGCAGCTCGCCGCCGTCAAGCCACACGCCATGCTCTTTGCAGCGATCGACAATAACTCCGCTGTTGGTCCCGAAGTTGACCCGGTTCATGATTTTGCCGCAGACCGGGCACTTGATGTAGAAGGCGCCCTGTTCACCCGTTCTTGTCGCGGCTTTGTTGGCGTCAAGCCGGCTTTTATTGATCGTGAACACATTTGAAACAGTTGCTTCCAAAAGTGCTTCAAGTTCGTTCGGGTCAAAAAAGAGCCCGAAACAGTCGTCGCAGCGTTCGATCAGAAAGGTGCCGTTTATGTTCAGGTCAATCGTTTTGAGGCCGATGCTGCAGCGCGGGCAGGTCCGTTCTGCTTCGACTTCATGGGTCGTGTAATGATGGACCCCTTTAAGATCAATGTCGTTGCGGCTGCCGCAATACGCGCAGAGTATTGACGCCTGCGGAAGCGGCGCCGAACAGTTGGTGCAGTTTGCCACGGTCCCTCCCTGGATTGTTACGCCGGTAGCGGTGGTGGTGTGGTCTGGAGAGCCGTTTTGAACTCACTGAAGCTGGCGGCTTTCTCCCAGTTGGACATCCCCTGCTTCCAGAGCAGGGTCTCCCCGGTTATGACCCCTGCTGCTATCTGGCCGTGGATGGTGTGCCGGTCAAACGGGCCGCTCTTGTTGCCGTTTTCGCCGACAAAGTAAGCGTTCCCGTCTTCAGCACCGGGTAAGGGAGGGGGCGCGCCGGGGGCCGTTTCTCCCGGTGTGACCAATATTTTCCCCAGTTGGTTTGCCATCGCAAAGCCCATTCCCATCCCCACGCCCGCCGAGGCATCGCCGCCCGGATTTTTTGCAGCGGCTTCCATCGCTTGCGCCGCCTGAAATTTGCTGAAATTATCCAGGTTGCCGATAATTCCCATGCTGCTCCGTTTATCAAGCGCGGCCTCAACCTCCAGCGGCAGGGAGATGTTTTCAATGAGAAGCTTGGTGACTTCGAGGCCGTATTCAAGGAATTCGGGGGAGATCTTTTCCGTCAGGAAAGCCGAGAGTTCGCTGTAGTTGGCGGCCAGATCGAGAACCGCGATGTCGCTTTCTCCAAGCGCGTCGGCGAACCGGCTCACAATCAGGTTCCTCAGTTGTTCACTGATGTCGTTAAGCGTGAAATGTCCGCCTGTACCGACAATTTCCTTTATGAATTTTGTCGGCTTGTTTACCCGGATAACGTACGACCCGAATGACCTGAGCCGGACAGGCCCAAATTCCTGGTCGCGAAGGATGACCGGGTTTTTTGTCCCCCATTTGAGGTTGGTAAAATTACGCATGTTTACAAAATACACTTCTGCTTTGAAAGGGCTGTGAAAGCCGTACTTCCACCCCAGAAGGGTTGTCAGGACCGGGAGGTTCTTGGTCGTCAGGCTATACTGGCCGGGCAAAAAAACGTCGGCGATCTCGCCCCGATCCACAAAAACGGCGGCCTGAGCCTGCCGGACGATCAGTTGCGCCCCATACTTGATCTCGTTGTCAAGCCGGGGGAACCGCCACACCATGGTGTCGCTCGAATCGTCGGTCCATTCGATAATGTCCAACAGTTCCGCTGTCGCTTTATCCCATAAAGTCATGCTGTTTCCCCCCCGTTTGGTATGTGTCCTGGCTATGCCTTCTTGACGAATTCCGATTTCAGCTGCATGGCACCGATGCCGTCGATCTTGCAGTCGATATCATGATCGCCATCGACGAGACGAATGATCTTGATCTTCATGCCGGTTTTGACAACCGCTGACGATCCCTTGATCTTCAAATCCTTGATGACGGTTATGGAATCACCCGCCTTAAGCTCAGTGCCGAAAGCGTCACGTACGACCGTTGCGGCAGATGTCTCCTCCGCAGCAGCGATTGGCCATTCATGGGCGCATTCCGGGCAAACGAACATCTCTCCGTCTTCGTAGGTGTATTCTGAACTGCAGGTTGGACATTTTGGTAACTGGCTCATTCATAGATCCTTTTTAATTGTATTTGTGCTCTCACGGGAAACTTATCACACCTTCACCAACTCATACGCCCTGCTCCCTAGTCCGATCTTCTCCCCGTGCTCCAACTGCACCTCCCACGGGATCTCCGGCCAGCAGCCACGGAACTTGTCGCCACCCGGCTCATGACCGCTCTGCAGGGCCGACCCCTCGTTGCCGCGCGCGCCGTTGACGAGGTCGGCGCAGGCCTGGTCGATCGCGACCGGATCGGTGGAAGTGCAGATGCCGATGTCGTTGACAATCGGGGCGTCGGAGTGGCCGTAGCAGTCACAGGCAGGCGACACCTGGGTGATGAAGTTGATGTAGATCGCCTTGCCCTCCTTGCCGGTCAGCGCCCCCTTGGTGTATTCGGCCATCTTGCGCATGACCATATCGGCGGCAGCATTCCACTGAATATTGATCGCCTTGACCGGACAGACGGTGATACAGCGCGAACAGCCGGCACATTTCTCTGGATCGATGAAGGCTTTGCCGTCGGATATGATGATCGCATCATGGGCGCATGAGCGGGGGCAGATGCCGCAGCCGACGCAGACCTTGGCCGCTACCACCGGCGCTACGGTGGAGTGCTGTACCAGTTTTCCCTTACGGCTCGCACATCCCATGCCGATGTTCTTGATTGCGCCGCCAAAACCGGTCAGTTCGTGGCATTTGAAGTGAGTCATGGTGACAATCGCATCGGCTTCGACGATCTCGGTGCCGATGTAGGTCTTTTTCAGCAGCTCCCCGTCAATGGCGACTTCGATTTCGGTGACGCCGCGCAGGCCGTCGCTGATGATCAGCGGCGCACCGACGCAGGAGTAATCAAAACCATTTTCGATGCCGCAGACGAGAGCAGACACCGCTTCCTTGCGTTGGCCGGGATAGAGTGTCGAGGAGTCGGTCAGGAACGGCATTCCCCCCATTTTTTTGATCTCCTCCACGACCCGCCGGGCAAAGACCGGGCGGAGATAGGTGTGATTTCCCTTTTCGCCAAAATGGATCTTGACCGCCGTCAGGTCACCTTCGGCAACGACCTGCCGGAGACCGGCAACGGTCAGCAGTTTGGCAATCTTGTCGAACAGGTTTTCCTTGTGGCTGGCCCGCATATCGCTGAAATAAACTTTGCTCATAGTCATAGTACCCTCCGCACAGATGTTGAAAATTATCCCCTTTGTGAGGGGGCGTAATAATTTTCGATAGAATACCCGCTTGACCGGCTGCTGGCAAGAACAGTTCACCTGTTTTTTGCCTCTCGCCTCAAGAGTCTGGAGTATGGCGCAATGCCGTTGGCGCTGATAATGAACCGGTGGTTTGACGTGCGGCGTGTGTGGGGTCGAATCGGGTAGTTGTTATGTCGGGTGCCTGTTGGTCCGCCACAGGCAAAAGGTGAGAAGGGTCAGGGGGACAGCTCTCTGATGATGTCCGTCTGCCGCCGCGCGATAAGCATGCCGATCTGGTCTTCGCTGCTTTTGTCATGCTCAAAGAGGAAGATGCAGCGAAACAGTCTGTTGTGCTGATACACCTTTGCCAGTTTTGCCAACAGACGTGTCATGCCTGGTGGTTGATGCGGCTTTAAAGGCATGGCGATAGTGAGGTAAAAAAACGAGAAATTTTCCAGCAGGCTCCGGTCAGGAATATTGACGGCGCAGCCATCGAGCGACAGATCAAGCATACGGCCATTGAATTTAGTGGCGCCAGCCTCCAATCCGATCAGCGGAGGCACTTGCATCCGCACCCTGACTGATCTACGCCGGTTGGAATGTACCTCGACATAGTGCAGATTGGAAAGTGCTATCTCTCCGCTCTCTTTATCGTAGAGTGCATTGGCATACACGTGATGCCGGAACGGAGCCCCCTTGATAATAGTGTACTCGCTAAATTCGATAGCGCGTGCCTGAACCTCGTTGGTGCGGCAAACCAGGCCGCTTTCAGACACCGCAAGAATTCTGGCGGGTGCAGAGACAGGTACCTCTTTGTAGTAGTTGAGAAGCTGGACGTCAGTATTAGACCCCGAGCTGGCCAGCTTAAGCAGGTCGTTCTCAACCGGACTCTCCCGCGGATCTTCCAGTTGGCAGAAAAAATTATTATCAGGAACTTCTGTTTGCACCACGAATTTACCTGTCTTGTATAGAACTGTTTAAGTTGTTATCCCGCGCAGCGCCTGTCCGGATTTACCGGTTTAAGCCGCTTTACGCCAGTTAAAAGCGCGCAGCTGGATTTCAGCCAGATTGCTGGGGTTGATGCCCATCGAGGTGAGTTCTGCGGATGCCGACCCGGTATCGAAATCCTCAAGGTGCTCCATTACGCGCAGAAGGCTACCGTAGTGTCCTCCGTAATCAGTCAGCGCGGAGGCTACTTCATCGTTGAGGTTGAGGTTGGCGATGATGTCTTCTATCGCGACGTCATAGATGTTAGCCATCAGGGAGAGGATGCCGGTCATAAAAGCCCGATCGGCAGATTCGCCGTCAAAACGCAGGAGGGGATGGATAAATGTCAGCTGTTCCATGAGGCCGGCTCTTGTGGCGGCCATATCAACAAGAGGGTGGTCGAAGGCATCATCGCCGTCAGCGGCAAACAGGGCCAGCTGTATCCAGCGTTTGATCTGCACCCTGCCGGTCATTGCGATGGCGTGGGCCACTCCCTGGATTTTATGGCGCTGCCCGAATGCTACCGAGTTTACCAGCATCAACAGCTTGTATGTCAGTGACGGGCTGCCACGGAAGGCCTGTTCTATGGTCTCGGTGTCGGCCTCTTCTGCCAAAAGGCGCATCAGCTTGAGAAGGTTTGTCGCATCCTCGTCCATTTTCTTCTTTTTGATGATGTCCGGCCGGGCAAAGTAATACCCCTGAAAATAGTCAAAGCCAAGGGTGTGGCATGCCGTAAACTGCTCGACGTTTTCGACCTTCTCCGCGAGCAGTTTGCAGGGATAGGGGCGCAGGTGCTCAATGAAGTCGGGGAGGGATGCCAGTGGTGTCTGTAACAGGTCAACTTTGACAATATCGACGATGGTGTATAGTTCGGCAAACTCCGGGCTGTATTGATGGTCATCCAGTGCCAGGATAAAACCGGCTTCCTTAAGCGCCAGACAGCGCTCTGCCAGTAGCGGTGAGGGCTCAATAGACTCCAGCAGTTCTATGACGACATGTTCCTGAGGCAGCAATTCCAGCACTTCGTCCATCAGCATGTCGAGATCAACATTTATGAACCCCTTGTGTCCCCCGAGAAGTTCTGCAATTCCGAATGATGCGAGTGTGTTGACAATCACATTGGCTGTGGCTCGTCCGGCGTCCTGTATGTCGGCTTCATTTGCATCGGTGGAGCGGAAGAGAAGCTCATAGCCATAAAGGTGCTCGTTCCTGTCCAGGATAGGTTGGCGGCCGATTATGCAGTTCTTGTTCATGCTTTGATTCCAGTCGCAAATAATTTAAGTACAGCTTGTGCCCAGCGCGCCCATTGCTTCTATTGCCGACTATTCTACTGACATTTCCGGCAAATGTGAATTGATATTTATGTATGCAGTCTTTTTACGCTTACCCGCTCCATCGCTCAGAATATTTTTTGTGAAATTAAGATAATTGACCAACGTCAAGTAATACCCGTGAAAGCTGGTATACTGTTCACACACCTTTTACAGATAAACTTCATTCGAGAGTACTCGAATACCACAAACAGGGAGGAGACAAAAATGAGCATGTTTTGTAACCAATGTGAGCAGGCGGCAAACGGAGTCGGTTGTAATATTTCGGGCGTATGCGGCAAGAAACCGGATGTTGCGGCACTGCAGGATCACCTGCTGTACGGCCTGAAGAGCCTGGCGCTCTACGCCGACAAGTTGGGTCGTGACGCTGAGATCGACCGTTTTACCATTGAGGGGCTCTTCACCACCGTGACCAATGTGGATTTCGAGCCGGCCCGCATCGGTGGCATGATCAAGCGCTGCTACGAACTGAAAGAGAAAGCCAAGGCTGCTGCAGGTGTGACACTTTCCGGCCCGGTGGCCGACTGGAAGCCGGCTGACGATCTGGCCGGTATGACCACGCAGGGTGAGGCCCACGGCATCAACACCCAGCATGTCAACGAAGATATCCGTTCCGTGATCGAGATCCTCATGTACGGCCTGAAGGGTATGGCCGCTTATATGGATCATGCCATGATCCTCGGCAAAACCGATGATGACGTCATGGCCTTTTTCCAGAAAGCGCTCGCAGCGACGACCGACGCCAACCTGGGACTGATGGATTTTGTCGGTCTCTCCATGGAGTGTGGCAAGCAGAACCTGACCGTCATGGGTCTGCTGAACAATGCCCATACCGATGCCTACGGTCACCCGGTGCCGACTGCGGTACAGCTCGGCACCAAGGCGGGTAAAGCCATCCTCGTAACCGGCCACGACCTGAAGATGCTGGAAGAGCTGCTCAAGCAGACCGAAGGAAAGGGAATCAACATCTACACCCACGGCGAGATGCTTCCGGCCCACGGCTATCCCGGCCTGAAGAAATATACCCACCTGGTCGGCAATTTCGGCGGCGCATGGCAGGACCAGGCCAAGGAGTTCGTCAACTTCCCCGGCTCGATCATCTTCAACACCAACTGCATCCAGAAGCCGTCCGACAGCTACAAAGACCGCCTCTACACCTGGGGCCTCGTCGCCTGGCCGGATGTGAAGCATGTTGACGGCTGGGACTTCTCGGCCGTCATCAACAAGGCCCTCGAACTCCCCGGCTTCCCCGACAACCCGGGCCAGGAAATTCTGACCGGCTTTGGTCACAACGCCGTGCTGGGAGTGGCCGACAAAGTCGTAGCCGCCGTCAAGTCCGGTGCGATCAAGCATTTCTTCCTCATCGGCGGCTGCGACGGCGCCAAATCGGGACGTAATTACTACACCGAATTTGCCGAGAAACTCCCCCAGGATACGGTCATTCTGACCCTCGCCTGCGGCAAGTACCGCTTCAACAAGCTGGAGTTCGGCGATATCGGCGGCATCCCGCGTCTGCTTGACGTCGGACAGTGCAACGACGCCTACTCGGCCATCCAGATTGCCGTTGCCCTGGCGGGCGCCTTTGAATGCGGCGTCAACGACCTGCCGCTCTCGATGATCCTTTCCTGGTACGAGCAGAAGGCGGTCGTCATTCTTCTGACCCTGTTCCACCTTGGCATCAAGAACATCAAGCTCGGCCCTACTCTGCCGGCATTCATAACGCCGAATGTTCTCAACTTCCTGGTCGAGAACTTCAGTATTGCACCGATTACAACCGCTGAGGCCGATATCAAGGCGATTCTTGGGTAGTCGTACGGCATACGCTGAACTTTTACGCCCCCGACGGGAATTCTGTCGGGGGCGTTGTGTTTTTTATCCGTAAGCGGAAAGGGGCGCTTCAGGTTCTGTCTTCCTTAATAAGAAACCTGTTAGAATATGTTTGCAATATCTATATATGATAATGTACAAAAAACGCCGCCATGAAATTTCCTTACAACCAACCAATACCATGCCATAGGTTATCCATTTACCTGCTTGCCGCTTTGCTCTTGTATGCCACCCCTGCGACCGCTGATGTCAGGCAGGATGCTGAAGCGGCGGTGTCCAGCCTGCATCAGAACGCCTCTGCCCAACAGTTTCCGGATGACATGAAAAGCCTTGAGCTGGTCTTTGAGGTCGCCCGCCGCTATTTTTTGAATAATGAAAAAGAGAACTCAGACAGGTTTTATCTGTTGGCGTTGCAGAAATCACGGGTCATTGATGCAATGCTCAAAGAATCTCAGATTGCGCTGGTGCACGGGGCATCTGCCCTGCAACCCGCGCCTGACCAGAAAGTCCCGGTTGAGGTGGCTGAAGAGGGGCCGGCGGCACACTCTCCGGCAGAGCCGGATTCCGAGAGGATTGTCGGTTCAAAAGGGGTCTACACGGTGGTGAAAGCTGATACCGTCCGCCTTGTTGCGGCGAAGCTGGGGGTTACACATCAGCACTTGCGCAGCATGAATGGTCTCGGTGCCAAGGCGGTCCTTAAAGCCGGGCAACAGCTTGTCTATAATAACCGTAAAATCATTCCCCAGCAGGTAAAAAACGGCATTATTATCAATATTCCGGACCGCACGCTCTATTATTTCCAGCGGGGGGCCCTTGTTACGTCACTTCCGGTGGCGCTCGGCTCTGTCACAAAAAATGAAAAATATGTCTGGCAGACGCCGGTCGGAAAATTCAGAGTCACGGCTAAGGTGAAAGATCCGACCTGGACGGTGCCCTCCTCAATCAAGACACAGATGGAAGAGCGTGGCAAGGATGTTGTGACCAGTGTCCCCCCCGGCCCGGAGAACCCGCTTGGCAAATATGCCATCAGGACCTCTATCCCCGGCATTCTGATCCACAGCACAACCATGCCGTCATCAATTTACAGCTTCTCCAGCCATGGCTGCATTCGGCTCTCGCCGACCCAAATGAAGGAGTTCTTTCCACAGATCAAGGTTAATACCCCGGGTGAAATAATTTATAAGCCGGTTAAGCTGGCGGTGACCGAGGATGGACGGATCTTTTTGGAAGTACATCATGATGCGTATAACAAACACACCAATCTTGTGGCTGAAGCTCGTCAGATGGTAGAGAAGCTGAAGCTTGCGGGGCTGGTTGATTGGGAGAAGTTTAAGGCGGTGGTAACACAGAAAAGCGGCGTTGCCGAGGATATTACATTGAAGGTTTCAGTGGCGACCGGTCCGGTCGCCCAATTGGGCAAGGCGGTGCCTCGCCCGTACGTGAATGCAGCGGTGAATTAGTCTTGAAAAGCAGTTATCCGCAGATTAACTCAGATAAACCAAAGGCGTAAAACAAATACTGGTTTAACCAAAAAGGAGATCATGTTTTTTTAAATAACTATTGTTTTTATCTGCGTTAATCTACCGGCATCTGCGGACCAACAGCCGTTTATAGGATTAGTCATATGAAGAAGGTTCGGTCCCTTTTATAAAACACTCCATAACCGCTCCCGCCGTACCCTCTTTCGCAAGATTGCCCGTGTGCGGATTTATGAGGACAAACGAAACATTTTCCGGTGCTTCAAAATCCTCAGCCGGCAGTGACATAACCGCCTTTTGCATGAAATCACCCCAGATCGGGGCTGCCGCCTGCCCGCCGGTCCCCCCGCTTCCCAGAGAACGCTCCTGATCGTAGCCGACCCATACTCCTGTTACCAACTGCGGAATATACCCGATAAACCAGGCGTCCTTTGCTCCGTTGGTTGTGCCGGTCTTTCCTGCCACCGGGCGTCCGATGACGGATGCGCGATGGCCGGTGCCGCTGGAGACAACGCTCTGCATCAGATTGGTTATGACGTATGCGGTTTCGGGTGGAATTACCGGGACCGGCACCGGGGGAGGGGTCTCCTGGAGGACCGTGCCGTCGGTGTCAGTGACTTTGGTAATAAAATATTGGGGGGTCAGTTCACCCTTGTTCGCGAAGACGGCGTACGCAGATGTCAACTCAAAGGGGGAAACTGATGCCGCTCCCAGCGCCAGCGCCAGATTGGCCGGGATCGGGGATGTGAACCCCAACTTTCTGGCGTATTCCGCTGCGTACTGCCCGCCGATCTGCTCCATGATCTTGACGCTGACAATGTTGATGGAGTAGGTCAGCGCTTCACGCATGGTCACCGGGCCACGGAACTCATGATCGTAGTTCTGTGGTTTCCACACCCCGCCGGCGCCGTCCGGGTATTCGACCGGCGCATCTTCAATGACCGTCGCCGGGGTCAGTCCCTTGTCCAGGGCCGCCGCATAAATAATCGGCTTAAAGGCCGAACCGCCGTTTCTTTTCGCCTGCATGGCACGGTTGAACTGGCTCTTTTTGAAGTCGTACCCGCCAACCATCGCCTTGACACCGCCGCTGCGAGGGTCGATAGACACCAGCGCCGCCTGCACCTCGGGTGTCTGGTCAAGCGCGAACTGGGCGCCATCCTTGTTGAACTCCGGAGACAGGACAGAAACCTCGATGACGGAGCCGAGGGTCAGCCCCCTGTTCTTCTTTTCCGGCTTGCCGTAGTGGTTGGCCAGGGCAATTTTGCCTGCCCACGCCATGTTTTTTCGGGAAAGAATCCCTTTGCGCTCTCCAACCCTGACCAGCGCTTCCCCCTTTTCGGGATGGAACCCGACCACGACTCCCTGATAGGTTTCGCCGGTCTTGAGTATGGCGGAATCAATGCCGTCCTCAACTTTAGCGCAAAACGCGTCGACATCCGTTTCGTTCAGATATTTGGTCGGGCCGCGAAATCCCTGGCGCTTGTCCACCTCTTTAAGCCCTTTGCGCAGGCTCTCATAGGCGGCCCGCTGCATGCCGGCGTTCATCGTGGTGTAGATCTTCAGCCCCCCCTTGTAGAGCAGGTCCTCACCGTATCGCTGCTCCAGCTGGATCCGCAGATGCTCAAGATAATAGGCGGACTGCTCGTTGTTGACCTTCTTCATCGGCTGCAGAATGATGGGGGTCTTGCGGGCGTGATCGGCCTCGACCGGTGTTATGTACCCCTCCGCCGTCATGCGATCGAGGACATATCCCTGGCGTTCACGGGCTTTATCGAGATGTTTGATCGGGGAATAGGAGTTTGGCGCCTTGGGAAGCCCGGCCAGTATGGACATTTCCGCCAGGTTGAGCTGCTCGACGTTTTTGCCGAAATAGGTTTCGGCGGCCGCCTGGACTCCGTATGCGCCACTGCCAAGGTATATCTGGTTCAGGTACAGATAGAGGATTTCGTCCTTGGAGAGGCGCTCCTCCATCCGTTTGGCAAGGATGGCCTCTTTGATTTTGCGGGAAAACTTCTTCTCCGGTGTCAACAACATGGATTTTGCGACCTGCTGGGTGATCGTGGAGGCGCCCTCTTTTTTGCTCATGGACATGACGTTTTTGAAGGCCGCCCGCATAATTCCCAGGTAGTCAATCCCTTTATGGGAATAGAAATTGGAATCTTCAGCCGAGACAAATGCCTGGATCAGTTTGCGTGGCATCTTGTTGACCGGGACGACAATGCGGCGTTCCAGGTAGAATTCTCCGACCAGGGTGCCGTCATCGCCAAAAACCTGGGATACGATGGGGGGCTTGTAATCAGTCAGCCGATCAACTTTGGGAAGTTTTGCCATCAGATAGAGCACATAGCCGGAGACGCCGAGGAGAATTACAATTGCCAGTGTCGCTGCAAATAACAGCAACATTGACAAAAAATTATTGTTTGGGGAGGTGACTTGCATCTTTCTTTGCATTGAACGAACCTTCCTGGAAAGCTGAGTGCCCGGTTACAGAGCTAAAGCCGTGACTGTTTTCTGACTGCAGCAAAATAACATATCATCTCAGAAATTCAAACATATTCAGTTTTGGAACGCTCAGCGGGGCGTGGCTGAAAACAGGCTCCGGCAGTAAAAAAATCGTGCCACAGGTGGCCTGTTTATGGTACTACGTATCATGCTTGATACTTGCTATTACAGTTTTTGAGGAGAGTTATATGTGTGGCATTGTTGGCTACATCGGTGGACAGCAGGCAACCCCGATCATCCTGGAAGGGCTTAAAAAACTTGAATATCGTGGCTACGACTCAGCCGGAATAGCCACCCTCGCAGATGGCGGGTCATCTATCCGCAGAAGTCAGGGGAAACTGGTTAATCTTGAGAATCTCCTGCGTGAGCAGCCACTCTCCGGTATGGTCGGAATAGGCCATACCCGGTGGGCAACCCACGGCAGGCCTTCTGAAATCAACGCCCATCCCCATAAGGCGGGGCCGGTGATTCTGGTGCATAACGGTATCATAGAGAACCACCTGCAACTCAAAAGTCAGCTGAGGCAGGCTGGGCATGTGTTCAAGAGTGAAACCGATACGGAGGTCATAGCGCATCTGATCGAAGAGACGCTGAGAGCCGAAGCGGATTTTGAAAAGGCGGTCAGGCTGACGCTGGCACAATTGCGCGGTGCATTTGCTGTCTGTATCCTCAACGAAAAGGATCCGGGATCTCTGATCGCCGCCAAGCAGGGGTCGCCGATGGTGGTTGGGCTCGGCGAAGGTGAGTTCTTCGTTGCATCCGATGTTCCGGCCATTTTGGCCTATACCCGCGAGATGGTGTTCATGGAGGATGGCGAACTGGTTGTGTTCAGAGACGGTGTGGCTCATTTCTCGACGATCGCCGGTGCTCCTCTTGAGAAAAGTGCGCGTCATATCGACTGGTCCCCCTTGATGGCCGAAAAGGCGGGGTACCGGCACTTCATGCTGAAGGAGATCCATGAGCAGCCGCGTGCCGTACGCGACACCATCGCCGGACGGTTGCTTGAGGGAGAAGGGGACGTACATCTTGAAACCCTGCAGTTCAGTGATCGCCAACTGGCGGCGGTCAAGCGGATCGTCATCATCGCCTGCGGCACGTCGTGGCACTCGGCTCTGCTGGGTAAATTCTATCTGGAAGGCCTCTGCCGGATTCCGGTTGAAGTTGACTTCGCCTCAGAGTTCCGCTATCGCAACCCGGTTGTGGATGAAGGCACGCTGGCAATAGTTATCTCCCAGTCGGGGGAAACGGCCGACACCCTGGCGGCCCTGCGCGAAGCAAAAGCGCGCGGCGCGATGAATATGGCGATTTGTAACGTGGTCGATTCTTCCATCGCCAGAGAAGCTGCCGGAGTGATTTATACCCATGCCGGCCCGGAGATCGGCGTTGCGTCAACCAAGGCCTTTGTTACCCAGTTGATCGCCCTGTATCTCTTCACGATTCGCCTGGGAAGAGCCAACTGTACGATCGATGCCGCCCATGGTCAGCGGATGATCGCGGCACTCAAACAGGTGTCCGGGCTGCTGGTGGAGACCCTTAAGCTGAACGAAGAGGTCGAAGCCATTGCAAAAAAATATATGAACGCCCGTGATTTCCTGTACCTCGGCCGTGGCAAAAACTATCCGATCGCTCTCGAGGGGGCGCTGAAGCTCAAGGAGATTTCCTACATCCATGCCGAAGGGTACCCTGCCGGTGAGATGAAACATGGGCCGATTGCCCTGATCGACGAGGATGTGCCGGTGGTTGTGCTGGTGCCCAAAGGGAGCACCTACGAAAAGACACTCTCCAATATGGAGGAAATCATTGCCCGTGGCGGTCGCGTGATCGCCGTCTGCTCCGCCGGTGATGAAGATGTGCGTGACCGGGCGGAAACGACCATTGAAATACCGAGCCTCGACGAAGATCTTGAGCCGCTGCTGCTGTCGGTGCCGCTGCAGCTTCTCGCGTACCACATCGCCGTATTGAAGGGGACTGACGTCGATCAGCCGAGGAACCTGGCCAAGAGTGTTACGGTGGAGTGACCGGATAGAATGGCTGGAATGGCTGGAATGGCTGTGTTCGCAAAATAAAGTCGGCTCCTACAGAATTAATGTCGGCTGCTGAAAAAGGTGAAGCCAGACAATTTTCAAAACAAAAGGGAAGCCAATGCTTCCCTTTTGTCAATTTGGAAGAGGGGGAGCCGGTTGTTTGTAACGTTAAGACGGGCATCAACCAGAAAAGCATTCATCCACATTCACAGCCACCGGTTGCATGGCGGCACTGGCTCTGGACGGACTAACAGTAGTTCAAACCAACACACGAAAGGAGGTAAACATATGAAGATCAAAATTCAGTATTGTGCGTCTTGAGGGCATCAGCCCCGTGCGGCGAGTCTCGCTGCAGAATTGAAGGAACAGTTGCCGGCAGCAGAGGTAGGAATCGAAGCTGGACTTGAAAAAAGCGAGTTTGCCGTGTTTGTAAATGAGGTAGCTGTTTTTTCCCGTCTGGAACAGTACCGTTTCCCGGAAACGGACGAGCTGGTGGAGATCTGCAATAATATCGTACCGTAGTAATCAAGGGGACAGTGCATGCAGCACGCAGATGAAACCGCACAGTATCTGAAATCCTGCAGGAGTGAGTTCTGGCAAAAAGTCTTTGCAGCCGAGCTGGATTACCTCCTGCAGCGCCTGATTCCGGGTGATGAAATCCTCAGCGTTGGGTGTGGCCCCGCACACATAGAAAGCGGTCTGGCCGCCCATGGTTTTATGGTGGTCGGCCTGGATATCTCTCGCGAGGCGCTGGCGTGCGCCCCTGACTCAGTCAGGTCCGTTGTTGCCTCCGCAGAGGAGATGCCGTTTCCGGAGGCATCTTTCGATGTGGTGCTTTATCTCGCCTCACTCCAGTTTGTTGAAAATCACCGCACGGCGCTGGAGCAAACAGCTCGGGTTCTTAAGCCGGGCGGAAGATTGATTGCAATGTTGCTCAACCCCGCCTCAGCGTTTTTTAAAAACAGATACGCCACTGAAGACTCTTATGTGCGCAAACTCAGACACACCGACCTGCAGGAGCTTGAGCAGGCCGCAGCGGAATGGTTTGACACACAGGGTGAGTATTTTCTGGGGATTGATGGTGAAGAACTGTACGGCAGTGCTGACCCGGCAATTGCGGCGCTGTATGTAATCAAAGGCGTAAAGAGCGTCTGACGGGCTGCGTACCATACATTACTTTGGCAGTATACAACTTGATTTTTCACGAGTATTCTTTCCTGCAGGTTACAAAAAAAACACCGGAAAGGTCGCCCTATGATGAAAACAGCACTTGATTCATTCAACTCTGTAGCAGATCTGACAGTGAACGATCAGTCTTTTCGTATCCACAAGATAGATGCCGTCGAGCTGGCCGGCGGCGGTAACGTCTCTCGACTCCCCCGCACTCTCAAGATCCTCCTGGAAAACCTGCTGCGCAACGAAGACGGAGATACGGTCACAAAGGACGATATCCTAGCCTTTGGCGACTGGCTGGAACAGCGCACCTCTACGAGGGAAATTGCTTTTCGTCCCGGCCGTGTGTTGATGCAGGATTTTACCGGCGTGCCTGCCGTAGCCGATCTCGCTGCCATGAGGGACGCCGTTGCTGCTGCGGGGGGCAATCCTGAATCGATCAACCCGCTCATTCCGGTTGATCTGGTTATCGACCATTCAGTGCAGGTTGACAGCTTCGGCTCTCCCGAATCGTTTCAGGTCAATGTGGAACGTGAAATGGAGAGAAACCGGGAACGCTATGCGTTTCTGCGCTGGGGGCAGAATGCCTTCGAAAACTTCCGTGTTGTCCCGCCCGGTACCGGCATCTGTCATCAGGTTAATCTGGAATATCTTGCCAGGGTCGTGTGGCAGGGGGGCAGGGGCGATGGGGAGGTCGCTGTCGCATATCCCGATACCCTGCTTGGCACAGACAGCCACACCACAATGGTCAATGGTCTCGGGGTGCTCGGGTGGGGCGTCGGCGGGATCGAAGCGGAAGCCGCCATGCTGGGTCAGCCGGTCTCAATGACCATTCCGGACGTTGTGGGAGTGAGGCTTGATGGAAAGCTACAACCGGGAGTGACCGCAACCGACCTGGTTCTCACGGTTACCGAGCTCCTTCGGAAAACCGGCGTTGTTGGGAAATTCGTGGAGTTCTACGGTCCCGGCCTTGACGGTCTGACGATTGCCGACCGCGCCACCATTGCCAACATGGCGCCCGAATATGGCGCTACCTGCGGCTATTTTCCGGTTGACGCGGAAACGATCAACTACCTCCGTTTCACCGGCCGTGAAGAAGTGACGGAGCTTGTAGAGTGTTATGCAAAAGCCCAGGGGCTGTGGCGTGATGCCGATTCTCCCGATCCTGTTTTCACAAAGGTTGTGACCGTGGATCTTGCGGCTGTCGTTCCCTGCCTCGCAGGTCCGAAGCGTCCTCAGGACCGGGTGCCGCTTGCGGAACTTCCGGCGGTGGTGTCTCAGGCGGTCCCCCGATCAGAGGGCGGCCGGAAAGCGACTGTCTCGAATCTCGGCGTTGACCTCACGGATGGAGATGTCGTTATCGCGGCCATCACCTCCTGCACCAACACCTCCAATCCGGGTGTCATGCTGACGGCCGCTTTTCTGGCCAAAAAGGCGGTCGAGGCCGGCCTCGCTGTCAAGCCATGGGTCAAGACGTCACTCGCCCCCGGTTCAAAGGTAGTCATGGAGTATCTGCGCCACTCCGGATTGTACGAATATCTGGTTGCACTCGGCTTCGATCTGGTCGGTTATGGCTGTACAACCTGTATCGGTAATTCCGGCCCGTTGCCGCAGGATATCGAAAACGCTATTGTTTCAGGCGATCTTACCGTTTCAGCGGTCCTTTCCGGCAACCGCAACTTTGAGGGGCGCATCCACCCGCTGGCCAAATTGAGCTGGCTCGCCTCCCCGCCGCTGGTGGTTGCCTTTGCCCTGGCTGGCACAGCCCGTATCGATCTCACCTCTGAACCGCTCGGTAACGGTGCGGACGGTCGTCCGGTCTACCTGAAGGATATCTGGCCGAGTCAGGCCGAGATAGATGTGCTGGTAGCGACGATTACCCCGGAGATGTTCCATAGTGGTTACGGGGATCTGTACGACGGCACCCCGGAATGGAGGGGGCTTGATAACAGCAGTTCCCCCACGTATCCGTGGAGTAGCGGGTCAAGTTATGTAAAGCAGCCACCGTTCCTCCAGGGAGGACAGGATGGCAAAGGGGCCCGCGTGTCGGGTAAAATGCGTGTCCTTGCCCTCTTCGGCGATTCAATCACCACCGACCATATTTCACCAGCAGGCGACATACCGCCAAGCACTCCTGCGGGTTTGTATCTCCAGCAGAGCGGGGTTGCTGTCACGGATTTCAACTCCTACGGCTCACGGCGCGGCAACCACGACGTCATGGTGCGTGGCACCTTTGCCAATATCAGAATCAAAAACGAGATGACCCCGGAACGTGAGGGGGGCTTCACCGTCCATCACCCGGCTGGTGAGCGGATGACTGTTTTTGACGCTGCTGAGCGCTACCGTTCTGAAGGGGTTTCGCTGGTTGTCGTCGCTGGCAAGGAGTACGGTTCAGGCTCCAGCAGGGACTGGGCGGCAAAAGGGCCTCTCCTGCTGGGTGTGCGGGTGGTCATAGCCGAGAGCTTCGAGCGTATCCACCGCTCCAACCTGATCGGCATGGGTATTTTGCCGCTGCAGTTTATGGAGGGAGAAAGCAGAAAAACAATCGGCCTTGATGGCAGCGAAACCATCGAGCTCAAGGTTGTTGAGGCGGAGCTTGAACACGGCATGAATGTGACGGCAGAAATCAGCCGCCGCGATGGCACGACTTCAAACATCACTCTTAAATGCCGTCTGGATACCGCCAACGAAGTAGCCTACTTTAGGGCTGGCGGGATACTGCAGTATGTTTTGGCTGGGTATCTGGCGCGCTGAAGTGCCAGGCGGAACAGGATGACTAGCTTTAAAGAGAGGGAGGCGTTATGAAAGAAACTCTTAAGCCCGGCTTGGAACACACCTTCAGTATTCAGGTGTCAAAAGAGAAAACCGTCCCCCATGTGTACCCGGAATCAGACCTGTTTCGCGAGATGCCGGAAGTTTTTGCGACCGCTTTTATGGTCGGTTTTATGGAGTGGGCCTGCATGGAGGCTTTGCGTCCCTATCTGGAAGAGGGGGAGCGTACCCTCGGGACCATGATCAATATCACCCATCAGGCCGCCACACCACCCGGCATGAAAGTTACCGCCCATGTGAAATGTCTGGAGGTTGACGGCAAACGTACGCTGTGGGAAATAGAGGCTCGTGATGAAGTGGAGATAATCGGCACCGGTACCCATGAGCGTTTTACCGTTAATAATGAAAAGTTTTCAGCGCGGGTCGCAGCAAAGGGGAATAAAGCGTGACTCTGAGAAAAGGAGCTCTCCTGCTCATCGGTGGCGCGGCGGTGGGGCTCTTCTTTCTCTTCGACCTGCAGCGCTTTTTAACTCTGGCCGCTCTCAAGGCCAACCATCAGGCGCTGCTTGACTACTACGCCGCTCACAGGGTGCTCACGGTGGCGGGATTTATGGTGGTCTACATTCTGCAAACCGCACTGTCGCTTCCCGGTGCCGCAATCCTCTCTCTGGCAGCGGGGGCGGTGTTCGGTGCGGTAATGGGGACGCTTTACGCCAACATTGCAGCAACCCTCGGCGCAACGCTGGCCTTTCTGCTGACCCGCTATCTGCTGCGCGACATCGTCCTGCAGAGATTCGGCAGTGCACTGAAGGGAATCAATAATGAACTGGAAACTCGTGGTTTCAATTACCTGCTGTTTCTGCGGCTCGTGCCGGTGTTCCCGTTTTTTTTGATCAACCTTGCTGCAGGCTTGACCCGCCTGCCATTGCGGACCTTTTTCTTCGGCACCATGCTTGGCATCATTCCGGGAGGTTTTATCTATGTGAATGCCGGAGCAAGTTTGGCGACGATAGATTCACTGTCCGGCATCGCCTCACCCCGTGTGCTCGGCTCCTTTGCACTGTTGGGGCTTTTTGCACTGGTTCCGATATTATATGGCAGATTAAAGAACAGAAATCATTCTGCCGTATAGATGCCTGATCTGCAGCAAAACCTACCGCCGTTGCTTTCCATCATTATTCCGACTCTCAACGAAGCAGAGCTGCTCCCCCTCCTTCTTGACGATATCAAACAGCAACAGAATATTTCCCTTGAGGTAATCGTTGGTGATGGCGGCTCTTCGGACGCAACCCGGTCGGTGGCAGAGAGATACGCCACCGGCTTTGTAACTGCAGGGCAAGGGCGGGGGACGCAGATGAATGCAGCTGCGGCACAGGCCTCCGGTGAATATCTGCTCTTTCTGCATGCAGACTCCCGGATTGACGGCCCATCTCTTCTCGGCGATGCCGTGCGTGCCCTGATGTTGGAATCAGCCGGGCACGCACGGACGGCAGGTCATTTCTCCTTGAGGTTCATGCGCAGCACAGAGAACAATGCAATGGGTTATCGCTACGCCGAAGAAAAAAGCGCCTTCAACCGGGTTGATACAACAAACGGTGATCAGGGGCTGCTGTTGGCAAAGGACTTTTTCAGATCTCTTGGCGGTTTCGATGAAAGCATGCCGTTTCTGGAAGACCAACGTATTGCCGGAAAAATAAGAACGGCGGGGAAATGGATCACTCTTCCCGGCTATATCAAAACCTCAGCGCGACGCTTTGAAACGGAGGGCTTTCATCGTCGTTACATCCTGATGAGCATGATGATGGGGTTGCATGCTGTCGGGGCGGAGGAATTCTTTGTCCGCGCGCCGGGGGTCTACCGGCTGCAACAGGATGCCGGTACACTGATGCTGTCGCCGTTTTTCAGCCTCATCTGGCGTATGATGAGAGACGAGTGGGGTGGCGTCGGAACGCTGCGTATCTTTTATCTTCTCGGGAAGTACATCCGGCAGAACTCCTGGCAGATGTACTTTTTAATTGACGTATTGTTACGGCCGTTGCTTGGGGCAGGCCGCTATCCCTTTTTGAGATTTCATGATCGACTCTTCTGGCCATGCACAAACTTCAAGCTGTTTGATGCATTGACCGGTGCGATCTGCTTTGTCTGGTTTATGGGGGTGCTTGCGCCATTTTTCTGGCTGGTGGACAACGGAGAGCGTCTGGGGCAGAAACGGTCCGCCGCACAAGGTACCCGGATTTGACAGTTTACCGCTGCTTGCTATAATTATAATCCAATTAGCTTGTTACTGCCGTTCCCAACAAGGTGACATGTATGGCAACCCGGTTTATCGCAAACCATAATCTGGCGGCCCTGTTGGGAAGGCTGCGAAAGTGTGTCGATCTGCACGGCCCCGTCCGTGGCGATGATGGGGTGGTGCGGTTCAATGTGATTGCCCCGGGGACTCTTCCCGATCTCTCCGCTGTCCGGACGCTGCTTCCTCCCAAAAAATATCTGCTACATCCTCAGGAAACGATTCTGAAGTATACGGCGGAAGCCGGTTATCAGATGCCGGTTGAGGACGTGCGCCCACTGATTCTATTTGGACTCCATCCCTGCGATCTTGCCGGGATCAACTATCTTGATCAGATCTTTTTGGGCGACGAGCCGGATCCGCTCTATGCCGCGCGCCGTTCTGCCCTTGCTCTGGTCGGGGTTTCCTGCACTCCGGATGAATTTTGCTCGTGCCACCTGTTGGCTTCCCCGCTGAAAGCGTTGTTTGACCTGTTTTTTAACATTGTCGATGGTGGATTTGTTGTTACCAGCGGCTCTTCCCGTGGGGAGGAACTCCTTGAGAGGGTGAAGGATTTCTTTGAAGAACGTGGTGGCACCGTGCCTGAAGATACTCGCCGCTATTTCGGCCATGTCGTCGCAGAGCAGGTGCACCCCGAGCTTGATGCGACGCTCCCGGAGTGGCAGGAGTTGGCGGACCGTTGCCTCGGGTGCGGGGCCTGCTCAATATGCTGTCCAACCTGCTACTGTTTTGATGTGCTGGAATTTTGCGGGCTGGATAGCTGCTCTGCATCCCGGGTACGGCAATGGGACAACTGCCTTTTCAAGAGCCACGCCGAGGTCGCAGGTGGCGTGAATTTCCGCAAGAACAAGGCAGAGCGCTTCCGTTATCGCTACCGTCACAAATATCGCGGTTTCGGGCCGTTTCAGGGGATTCCCTCCTGTGTCGGGTGCGGTCGTTGCCGGGTTGTCTGCCCGGCCGGTCTGGACCTGAGGCCACTGGCGGTGCGGTTGGAGGGAGGATACAGTGAATAGCAATCTTCCCGTTCCGGCAGTCATTTCGACAATCCGGCCACTGACGGTCGACACCTCTCTGTTTACCCTTTATACGGATCCGTCCAGCCCGGTTGCATCATCGTTTCTCCCCGGCCAGTTTCTGGAACTCTCTCTCCCCGGGTTCGGTGAAATACCTCTATCGTACTGTGGCTTTCCCTCGCAAGAGGGGGCGATCGAACTCTGCGTCCGACACGTCGGACACGTGACCACACCGCTGAAAGTTGCGGTGGCGGGCGAAGCTGTCGGAGTGAGGGGGCCGTTTGGACATGGATTCCCACTGTCGGCCTATGCCGGACAGGACCTGCTGCTGATTGCCGGAGGCTTGGGAATTGCGCCGCTCCGTTCGCTTCTTCTCGCGTTGCTGAACCGGCGGCAGCTTTGGGGGCGTCTGACCCTATTGTATGGCGCCCGTGAAACCGGCGCTCTGCTGTTTTTAGATGAGCTGCTTGAGATGCAAAAGTGCGGGGGAGTAGAGCTGCAGATGGCGGTAGACCATCCGGGACATTGCCTTGATGGGCCACCATACTGCCGGATAGCCCTGCTTCCTGCCCTGCTGGATCAGCTTGATTTGGACCCCGGTCGGACATTCGCTGCGATTTGTGGGCCTCCGGTTGTTTATCCGCTTCTGGTCTCCCGTTTACAGCAGATGGGTTTGCCCGATGAACGCATTCACCTCTCTTTGGAACGGCGCATGAAATGTGGTGTGGGGCGTTGCGGGCATTGTGCCGTGGGGACGCGTTTGTGTTGTGTCGATGGTCCGGTGTTCAGTCTTGCAGATCTGGCCGGAATAGAGGGGTCTCTCGTATGAGAAGGTTGCGGATTGCCATAGCGGGGTTGACCGCCTGTTCCGGCTGTCAGCTCTCCTTACTGAATTGTGAGGATGAGCTACCGGTGTTGCTTGAAATGTTTGACTTTCAATTCTTTCCCATGGCCACTTCGCCTGCTCTGCTGGCAGGTGAGTATGACGCCGCATTGGTGGAGGGGTGCCTCTCTATGCCCCACGAAAAGGAGTTGGTGCAGGAGTTGCGGAAACGGAGTAAATATCTGATTGCGCTGGGGACGTGTGCCGTGTGTGGCGGGGTGGCAGCACT